>NZ_UNRG01000019.1:7500-11386 GCF_900537115.1 Arthrobacter sp. Alg241-R88 | reverse complement strand
GCTCGCCGCCCGAGGGACGCTTGCCGCCCGTCGGCTTGCCGCCGGCCGCCTTGCCGCCCTGGTAGCCGCCTCGCGAGGTGCCGCCCTTGCCGCGAGGCTGGTCGTCGCGCGATCCGCGACCTCGGGAATCACCGGTCGAGCGGCTCGAGCCGCCCCGGGAGTCACCTCGTGCGTCGCCGCGCGAGGAGGAGGAGCCACCCCGGCCACCGCCGGACGAGCCGCCTCGCCCTGCGCCGGATCCACCTCGTGACGGACGTTGTCCGCGACGGTCGTCGGCCACAGCAGCACTCTCCTTCTTCATGTATCGGCCCCCGTCCCCGGGGCAACCGTACTCACGTCGTGCCATGAAATGGCACAGGGGCCACCAGATAACTGGTGGCCCCTGCCAAATGTATGTCCGGCGGCGTCCTACTCTCCCACAACCTCTCGGTTGCAGTACCATCGGCGCTGAAAGGCTTAACTTCCGGGTTCGGTATGGGACCGGGTGTTTCCCGTTTCGCTATGGCCGCCGTAACTCTTTCAACCTGTTCAAACTCGTCTCCCGCCCTGGTGSCCCCTGGTTGGGGGGTGTGGGGGTGGGGACGTGGGTTTGTTGGTTGGGAACTGCTTAGTGGACGCGGGCGCCTCGTCGATATGACGTGTGTGGCGTGTCGTTTGTGTGCGCGTTCGTACGTAGGTCGATCCGGCATCCTTGGGGATGGTGGGATCGGTTCACGCGTGGTGCGTGTGTGGTTTTGTACGGTGTTGGGACAAGCCCTCGGCCTATTAGTACCGGTCGGCTGGGCATTACTGCTGTACACCTCCGGCCTATCAACCCCATGTTCTGTGGGGGGCCTTACCCACTTACGTGGTGGGAAACCTCATCTTGAAACGTGCTTCCCGCTTAGATGCATTCAGCGGTTATCACTTCCGAACGTAGCCAACCAGCCGTGCTCTTGGCAGAACAACTGGCACACCAGAGGTTCGTCCATCCCGGTCCTCTCGTACTAGGGACAGCCTTTCTCAAGTTTCCTGCGCGCGCGGCGGATAGGGACCGAACTGTCTCACGACGTTCTAAACCCAGCTCGCGTGCCGCTTTAATGGGCGAACAGCCCAACCCTTGGGACCTACTCCAGCCCCAGGATGCGACGAGCCGACATCGAGGTGCCAAACCATCCCGTCGATATGGACTCTTGGGGAAGATCAGCCTGTTATCCCCGGGGTACCTTTTATCCGTTGAGTGACCACGCTTCCACATGCCGTGGCCAGATCACTAGTTCCGACTTTCGTCCCTGCTCGACATGTCTGTCTCACAGTCAAGCTCCCTTGTGCACTTACACTCGCCACCTGATTGCCAACCAGGCTGAGGGAACCTTTGAGCGCCTCCGTTACATTTTAGGAGGCAACCGCCCCAGTTAAACTACCCATCAGGCACTGTCCCTGATCCGGATAACGGACCTAGGTTAGACATCTAGTACGACCAGAGTGGTATTTCAACGTTGACTCCACAACCACTGGCGTGGCCGCTTCACAGTCTCCCACCTATCCTACACAAGCCGTACCAAACACCAATACCAAACTATAGTAAAGGTCCCGGGGTCTTTCCGTCCTGCCGCGCGTAACGAGCATCTTTACTCGTAGTGCAATTTCGCCGAGTCCATGGTTGAGACAGTGGGAAAGTCGTTACTCCATTCGTGCAGGTCGGAACTTACCCGACAAGGAATTTCGCTACCTTAGGATGGTTATAGTTACCACCGCCGTTTACTGGGGCTTAAATTCTCAGCTTCGACCCAAAGGTCTAACCGGTCCTCTTAACCTTCCAGCACCGGGCAGGAGTCAGTCCGTATACATCGTCTTACAACTTCGCACGGACCTGTGTTTTTAGTAAACAGTCGCTTTCCCCTGGTCTCTGCGGCCATCACCGCTTCCCCCAGCAAGTGGGTTCACGGATCCGGCCCCCCTTCTCCCGAAGTTACGGGGGCATTTTGCCGAGTTCCTTAACCATGGTTTTCTCGATCGCCTTAGTATTCTCTACTTGATCACCTGAGTCGGTTTGGGGTACGGGCGGCTCGTTGCTCGCTAGAGGTTTTTCTCGACAGCATAGGATCACCCACTTCGCCCATACGGGCTCCGCGTCACGTCTCAGACTCCACACTGAAGTGGATGGTGCGGATTTGCCTACACCACGCCCTACACGCTTGCCCACAGACAACCATCGCTGTGGCTGGGCTACCTTCCTGCGTCACCCCATCGCTTGACTACTACCAGCTCGGGTCCCACGCTCCACACCACGGCCTCGCCCCGAAGGGTCCGGTCCACGATGCTTCGGGTGGTTAGCATCACCAGGTTCGTCATGGGCGCAACTTCGCCGGTACGGGAATATCAACCCGTTGTCCATCGACTACGCCTGTCGGCCTCGCCTTAGGTCCCGACTTACCCAGGGCAGATTAGCTTGACCCTGGAACCCTTGATCATTCGGCGCACGGGTTTCTCACCCGTGATTCGCTACTCATGCCTGCATTCTCACTCGTGTGGCCTCCACGCCTGGATCACTCCGACGCTTCACTGCCCACACGACGCTCCCCTACCCATCCAACGCACTGAACACGGATCGAGTCCGTGCTGATGTATTCGTTGAATGCCATAGCTTCGGCGGATGACTTGAGCCCCGCTACATTGTCGGCGCGGAATCACTTGACCAGTGAGCTATTACGCACTCTTTCAAGGGTGGCTGCTTCCAAGCCAACCTCCTGGTTGTCAATGCGACTCCACATCCTTTTCCACTTAGTCACCGCTTAGGGGCCTTAGCTGATGGTCTGGGCTGTTTCCCTCTCGACTACGGAGCTTATCCCCCGCAGTCTCACTGCTGCGCTCTCACTTACCGGCATTCGGAGTTTGGCTAACGTCAGTAACCTTGTAGGGCCCATTAGCTATCCAGTGCTCTACCTCCGGCAAGAAACACGCAACGCTGCACCTAAATGCATTTCGGGGAGAACCAGCTATCACGAAGTTTGATTGGCCTTTCACCCCTATCCACAGGTCATCCCCTCAGTTTTCAACCTAAGTGGGTTCGGTCCTCCACGTCGTCTTACCGACGCTTCAACCTGCCCATGGATAGATCACTTCGCTTCGGGTCTTGAGCGCGCTACTGAATCGCCCTGTTCGGACTCGCTTTCGCTACGGCTTCCCCACACGGGTTAACCTCGCAACACACCGCAAACTCGCAGGCTCATTCTTCAAAAGGCACGCCGTCACCCCGCCAACAAAGTTGACATGAGCTCCGACGGATTGTAGGCACACGGTTTCAGGTACTATTTCACTCCCCGCCAGGGGTACTTTTCACCTTTCCCTCACGGTACTTGTCCGCTATCGGTCATCAAGGAGTATTTAGGCTTAACGGGTGGTCCCGCCAGATTCACACGGAATTTCAGGGGTTCCGTGTTACTTGGGAACACGCTCCAGAGCCAGCGCTTTACGTCTACGGGCCTATCACCCTCTACGGTACGGCTTTCCAACCGACTTCGACTTCCACACTGGTTTCTTACTCTGCACTGAGCCGGCAGACTCAATCGAGCGGTCCCACGACCCCCTGCGTGCAACCCCTGCCGGGTATCACACACGCAAGGTTTAGCCTCATCCGATTTCGCTCGCCACTACTCTCGGAATCACTGTTGTTTTCTCTTCCTGTCGGTACTGAGATGTTTCACTTCCCGACGTTCCCTCCACACACCCTATGTGTTCAGATGTGGGTAACACGACATGACTCGTGCTGGGTTTCCCCATTCGGACACCCCCGGATCACAGCTTGGTTGCCAACTCCCCAGGGCTTATCGCAGGCTCCAACGTCCTTCATCGGCTCTTGATGCCAAGGCATCCACCATGTGCCCTTCATAGCTTGTCTCAACAA
>NZ_UNRG01000019.1:0-5000 GCF_900537115.1 Arthrobacter sp. Alg241-R88 | reverse complement strand
TGGGCGGCTTCCACCACACCACATCGACACTATCCGCCAGCAACCGTTTCTATGGAGTGGCTCACATGTCCAGCGCTCCGCCGTTCACGCGAAAAACCACCTTGAAATCAGCTTCCCGGGGCTTCAACCGATAGGGCTCGAGAACACCGGGGCCGCAGGCAGCAGTTCCTACCCCTCGCATCACGTGGTCCAGGTACACGTAAGTGCGCCCATCCCCCACCAGCTCGGGACGGTGCGTGGCTGCATCGAGTACCGGCAAGCTGTACGGCCGCACCGTGAGCGCGAACGGATTACCCGATACCTCCAGTGTGTTCCCGCCGACCTCCAGGGCTGCAGACCGGACTCCGGAACGGGCGCCCGATTCCTGGGGCCGGACATAGTCGACATCCATGTGTGCGAGCGGGAGCGAGAACCATCCGGCGCGGGCACCCTGTCCCGTATCCGGGTAGCTCTGGTGCGGGCCCTGCCCGAACCAGCTCACCGTGGTGGTCTCGGCCGCCAGCACCAGCTCCAAGCCGATCCGCGCCCACTCCACATCGAAGCCGGCGTTCACCCACGTCCCCTGTGGCCGGACCTGTGTCCGGAGAGCCAGGGCCTCGCCGTCGCTGGTCCATGTGTAGTCCACGAGCACCCCGAACTGCTTGTCGGCGGCACCCATGCGCGTCCGCACGGTCAGCTGCTCACCGCCCTCGGCATCAGTTTCGGTGTTGATGCCCAGCAACCGGGTATGGAGGCGGTTCAGCCCGGCATCCTTCCACTGGGTGGCGAGAGGTCGCTCGTCGTCGCCACCCCACTCCCGGCCCAGGTCGTTGTCCGTAGGGGGCCACCACAATGCCAGGCTCATCTTCTCGACGGGGACCCCGCCGATGGAGGTGGGCATACCCGTGGCGCGGCTGAAAACCGCCGGTCCCAGGCTGAGCTCGGTTTCCTGGACGAGTACGGGTTCAACCGGTACTGGCAGAACCGCAGCGCCAAGCCCCCGAGCCGCCTGTCCCCACGCAACTTCGTGCCCTGCCGGTGCCCACGCTGAATCAGCGGCAAGGACCGCGCTGACGGTGAGTACCGCTGGCTCGCCGTCGGGCAGTGAATCTGCGAGGGCAGCAAGACTGACGGGCAGCTTCACAGCTGCCTCTGCCTGAGGCGCCACGGGCGCAACGTCCACAGTGCCGGCGTCGATCGGCCCGCCGTCGGACTCGACCATATACCGGAAGCTGTAGGCGCCGGTGCCAGTGAAATCCTGCCCATTGCGGACAGTGAAGCCCGACCAGTCAGCGGCCACGCTGATACGCAGCGGTTCGATGACTTTCTTGAAGTCCAGCAGTCCCGGCCTGGGATTCCGGTCCGCGTCCACCAGCCCATCGGTGACAAAGTTGCCGTCGTGCACTTGCTCCCCGAAGTCCCCGCCGTACGCGTAGTGCTCGCCGCCGCCGGGACTGGCGACGGTGATGCCGTGCTCCAGCCATTCCCAGACAAAGCCGCCCATCAGCCGCGGGTACCGTTCGAAAAGCTCCTGGTACTCACTCATGCCGCCGGGGCCGTTGCCCATGGCGTGTACGTATTCGCACAGCACAAAAGGCATGGCCCGGCGTCGGGCATCCAATGCGGGGTTTTCCAGGGCCGGCTCCATGCCCTGTCCGATCAGTGCCGTTTCCGCCTGGCTGGCGTACATCCTTGAGTAGACGTCCACATGCGCGGAAGACCAGTCTCCCTCGTAATGGATCGGGCGGGACGGATCCCGGTCCTTCGTCCAGCGCGACATGGCGGCGAGGTTCCTGCCGGTGCCCGCCTCGTTGCCGAGCGACCACATGATCACCGCCGGGTGGTTCTTGTCCCGCTCGACCGTGCGGCGCATACGGTCTGCCAGCGCGGCTTCCCACTGCGGGTCATCGCTGGGGTTTTGGGCCCAGCCGGCGCTTTCGAAGCCGTGGGTTTCCAGGTCGCACTCAAGCACAACGTAGAAGCCAAGCTGGTCTGCAAGCGCCAGGAACTCCGGGTGGGGCGGGTAATGGGACGTCCGGATGGCGTTGATGTTGTGCTGCTTCATGAGCCGCAACTCAGCCTCCACCACATCCCTGGGAACTACCCGGCCAAGGCGCGGATGGTGCTCATGGCGGTTGACGCCGCGCAGCAGGATCCGCCGCCCGTTGACCTTGAACTGGGCGTCTTCAATGGCGATGCTGCGGAAGCCAACCTGGAGTGCCACGGCCTCTGCAGGAGTGCTAACCGTTGCCTCGTAGAGCCTGGGCACCTCAGCGGACCACGGTTCGACGGCGGGGAGCCGCACCTCGGTGCCTGCGGGCAGTTCCAGGTTCAGTTCCGGAACGCGGACGACGGCGTCAATCGCCTGTCCGCCCCGGCTTGCCTCCACCCGGAGGACGCCTTCGCCGGTGCGGTGGTCGTAGTCCGCGTGCACAAAGACATCATCGATGCCGCCGGCCGGCCGCGCCTGCAGGGTAACGTCGCGGAAGATACCCGGGAGCCACCACATGTCCTGGTCCTCCACGTAACTGGCGGCCGAGAACTGGGCGACGCGCACGGCCAGCGTGTTCGTTCCCTGCTCCAGGACTCCGGAAACGTCGAATTCGTGGGCAAGCCTGCTGCCGCGCGTCGTTCCGAGTTCCACTCCGTTCAGCCACACTGTTCCGGCGGATTCGATGCCGTCGAACCGCAACAGGGCATGCGGAAGAAATTCGGGCCCGGCCTCAAAGACCACCACGTGGTCCCCGATGGGATTTGCCTCGGGAACGTGCGGCGGCTCCACGGCAAACGGGAACTGGACGTTGGTGTAGGCAGGGGCGCCATGCCCGTGCATCGGCCAGCTGGACGGAACGGGCAGGCCCTCGAAGCCGTTCAGGTCCTTCCCCAGCTGCCAGCCGTCCTCCGGTGCCAGCCGGATTCCGGGGCTGAGCCTGAACTGCCATTCCCCATTGAGTGACAGCTTTGGTGCATCAGTGTTCAGGAAGGCCCGCGCCGGCAGGCTGCCGGCGCCGGGCTCCAGGGAGGACAGCTGCCGCACGCCCTCCGCACCAATTTCGAGGCTGACGGCGGGCGAACCTGCCGTCATATCTGAGCTGCCGGCGGGGGCGGAGGGCGATTGAAGTGACATATGCTTCCTTGCTGGTCTGTCGGAAGGGTGGCAGGCGGACGGCGTTCCCCCTGGGAGAGGATACTACGTGAACGTTCACGTGCCGCACGCCGAGCCTAGTCGACTTTGCCCCGTTTGAGTAGGGTCAGGCTGACTGGCGAAGAACCAACTCGTGCCTGAGAACCAGCATGGCGTCCTCGCTCCCGGCCTCCAGGGCACCGGCCAGCAGGTTATCCACGAGGTCGACGGCGGCGCGTCCAACCGCCCGCAGGTCGAGGGCGAGAGTGGTCAGCTCGGGCGTCAAGAGCTCCCCCAAAGGGATCCCGTCCATCCCGATCACGGCACAGTCCCCCGGCACGGTCTTGCCGGCGTCCTGCAGTGCTTTTAGCGCCCCTGCCGCCATGAGGTCGTTGAAGACCAGAAGCCCGTCAATTCCGCCGCGATCCTCAATCATGGCGCGGACGGCTTGCCGGGCAGCGGGGGCGGAATCAGCGGCCTGCCGTACCGTGAGCTCAATGCCCGCTTCCTTTGCTGCAGCGGCGACGGCCAGCCCGCGGGTGGTGGCGGGACCCTCCTGGTTCGAATCAAGGTAGGCAATCTCCCGGCAGTGCGCCGCTTGGAGGCGCTCCAGGGCAGTCCGCGCCGCGTAGGCGTAGTCAAAGGAGATGCCGCCGGCCGCGTGGCCCGACGGGTCGTCGAGAACCACGACCGGGCGCCGGCCCATCATCGCCTGGGCATCACTCGAGCAGGCACCAAGATAGCCGACGAGCGCGTCGACCTGGGGTGCGAGGCGGTTGACGGCATCCAAGCCGCTCCCGCTGCCGTGGCCAAAGTCATCAACAACCACGTTCCAGCCGCGCTGTGTGGCCACTTCCACCACAGTGGACGCAAAAGCCGGAAAGTAGGGGTTGGTAAGGTCCGGGATGGCAAGCCCCAGAGAGACCCGCGCGCCCTGCACCAGGCCCTTCGCAAACCGGCTGGGGGTGTAGCCCAACTCTGCTGCGAGCTGTTGAACCCGTTCCCGGGTTGTGGGACTGATTCCAGGCATGTCGTTCATGGCCCGCGTCACCGTCTGACGCGAGACGCCCGCGGCGGCCGCCACATCCAAAATTGTTGCCCTGCGGATGCGGGGTTCACGGGCGCTAGGGGTCATGACGGTAAGTCTAGGCGGGCCAGGGCTTCCGACTGCCGGGCTGCCGTTGTGGTGTTGTGTTTGTTAAATGTGGGAGGCCCCAACCTGGTGGTTGGGGCCTCGACCTAATGGTTGTCCGGCGGTGACCTACTCTCCCACACCCTCCCGGGTGCAGTACCATCGGCGCTGTGGGTCTTAGCTTCCGGGTTCGGAATGGGACCGGGCGTTTCCCCCACGCTATGACCGCCGTAACCCTTCTACCCGTCCCCCGGTGCGGGGGTGGGAAAACTGTGGTTACAACATTGTGGTGTTGTTATTCAGTTGTTTGTTCCCTGCAACGTACCGGTTTGGTTTGTTGTTTGGGAACCACATAGTGGACGCAAGCAGTCTTATTTATCTTTTTACCAGTGCTTGGTGTGAACGTCTTTTGAATGCCGTTCACGCAGTGGTGTGTGGTGTAAGTTATCGGCCTATTAGTACCGGTCAGCTTCACGAGTCGTTAGTCCTCGCTTCCACATCCGGCCTATCAACCCAGTGGTCTGGCTGGGGGCCTCTCACACACAAGGTGTATGGAAATCTCATCTTGAAGCGAGCTTCCCGCTTAGATGCTTTCAGCGGTTATCCCATCCGAACGTAGCTAATCAGCGGTGCACTTGGCAGTACAACTGACACACCAGAGGTTCGTCCGTCCCGGTCCTCTCGTACTAAGGACAGCCCTTCTCAAATTTCCTGCGCGCGCAGCGGATAGGGACCGAACTGTCTCACGACGTTCTAAACCCAGCT
>NZ_UNRG01000018.1 GCF_900537115.1 Arthrobacter sp. Alg241-R88 | reverse complement strand
AGGTTGGCGTGCCACAGGATCACTTCGTCAGCCTCTTGAGTCGCGCGATGTTCTTGTTGGCCCGCTTGACCCACCGCTGCCACTTCGCCTTGCGCTTACGGCTGGCCTCGAGCTTCCCCAGCCGCTCCTCACGCTTCGGGTCCACGAACACGCCCCACGGAAGGATCGAGTCGAAGCCGGCGGGGTCGGTGGCGACCGAAAGGTGGAGGTGGTGGTTGTGCGGGTTGGATCCCGAGTACGGACGCCAGCCTTCGTGCCTGCGGTCGAACGAGTAGATCCGTCCGCGCCAGATGACGTAGGCACCGGACCGGCAGGCGGGGTGTCCGCCAACCGCGATGAGTGACGCGAGGGCGTTCGCGAGGTCTTGGCAGTCGAGCCCGTTGGCTGGGTCGTGGGTGAAGTCGCGAGCCCGGACGATGCCCTGACCGCCGAAGACAACCCAGGGGTTGTGGTCGCTCGAGCGCGTCGCGTGGGCGGCGTCACCGATGGACCCGTCTGACGCCTTGTTGCGGCGTGGGGCGTGGGCGTTGACTTCGCCGAGCAGTGCGTCAAGTGAGCGGGCTACGCGCCACATAGGGACCTCCGGTGTTATACTCGCTGTTATGACGCAACTGCCCACAGACCCGTGCGCGGTCTATCGGTTCTACGACTCGAAGGGGGATCTGCTGTATGTCGGAATCACCGGCAATCTGCCGACCCGAACCAAGGCACACGAGGGCTCAAAGCCCTGGTGGAAGGAGATGAGCTCAATGACGGTCGCCCACTTCGAGACACGCGAGGAGGCGCGAGAGGCTGAGCAGGTCGCTATCGACTCGGAGCGCCCGCGCTACAACCAAGTGCGCTCAGTCGGGAAGACGCCCCTTCACTCATTCCGCGTCGACGACGAGCTTTGGGAGGCTGCGAAGAAGCGGGCCGAGGAACGCGGCGAGACGCTGACCGAAGCCCTGCGCAAGTTCCTGCGGCGGTACACACGATGACCCTGACCGACTTCCTGCACGCCCGGATCGATGACGACGAGGCGCGCGCGGAGTTCGTGCGTCGGCAGAACGAGGATCCGTGGCATCGTCCATTCGAGGTCTGGAAGTTGTCGTGGCACGACGAGTACAACCTGCTCTGCATCGAGCCCGAGCGGGCGCTGGCTGAGTGCGAGGCCAAGCGGCGGATCGTGGAGCGGTGCTCGGCGGTCGACTACGCCATGCCCTCAACCCACCTCGCGCACGGCATCTTGGGCGAACTCGCCCTGCCCTACGCCGACCACCCGGATTTTAAGGACGAGTGGCGGCCCTAGTCGTAACAGCCCGTCGGCCTTTTCGGTGGGCACGGGCACAGGCCGTCCCCGATTTCACTCAGGCAGCGCGAGAACACGTGCTCCTCGCAACCGCAGAAACGGCACGACGGTTGGCGGGACAGCGGCACATCCACGGGCGCCTCCGGGTGAAGCCGAGACCTGAATAGCCGTCAGATGAAGCGATGTGCCTCAGTCGCAGTTGTCGCATTCCCAGCCGTGGCGGGTGCGCTCGAGCGGGGTGTGGCAAGTCGGGCAGGTCGGTGCGGGCCTAGTCACGGCTTGACGGAACAGAACTCGGACGGCGCAGAAGGCACCGGGTTCTCCTCACGCGCACGATCGAGCTCAGCCTGCGCGGCATCAAGTCGCCGGCCCGCAGCGTCCCTCTCGTCGAGCGTCGCATAAAGGTGCTGCACATCATCAGGGGTCACAGTGTCGTTGAGGATCTTCCGAACCAACGCCTTGAACGCCCGCCCCTCACGGTTCAGAGCATCATCCCGGGCAGCGGTAGCGATGTCCTTCGCCTCCGACGCCACCCGCACAGCCTTCGACGACGACGACTGAGCCTGCGCGTAACGGTCAAAGCACTTCTGCACCGCCGTGTTCGCGGCATCCGTACGACGGTCCTGCTGCGCGTTCGTGATCGTGGCAGCAGCACCAATCCAGATCCCGACGACCGCGAGGATAGCGACCGCAGTCACCACGACAGGTGCCCACCGGTCGTACCACAGGCGGTACGTGTTGGCGAAGTCCCTCATGCCCATCTTCTCCTTGTGGCGCTCTTGGTAGCGGCCGACGAGAACACCCACAACGAATGCCGGGATGCCGGTAGTAAGCAACTGCTGCACTGGGATCAACTCAGACATCACCGACGTCCGATCATCTTGCCGACGTCCACACCGAGGACGAGGAGCGCGGCAGTGCCCAGAAAGATCGTGACCTTCTCGCCCGAGTAGTCAGCGTGCGTGGCGTCCCAGTAGAGGTTGAACGCCATCGCTATGACGAAAGCAGCCGCGAAGAGGAACGTGCCGGGTCGGGGGATCGGGGGCTGGCCTTCGGTCATGGGAAATATGCCCCTCTACGTAGTTCTCCCGATGCGTGGGATGGCTGGTGGGCAATAGGGTCATGCCACCTCGCGCACAAACTGGTGGCAGCCAGTCGCGCGGGGAAGGCCCTCGTCGGTGATGCGCTGACGGGGGCCGCTTCCTTGTTTCAGCGAAGATAGGTGGGATTACCGACGTCAATGTCGGTGGGACGGGTTACGGTTGATACACACAACAACCGGGGGAAACCGTGAAGACGCTCATCGCTGCCGTAGCGGCCGGCATCGCCACAACGGCTTGCGCTGTGACCGTGGCACCCACGCCCGCGCACGCGAACGAGCCGCCTCGCATCCTCGTTGTCGGAGACTCGGTGACACAGGGCAAGGACGGCGACTACTCGTGGCGCTACTTCGCCGCGCAACGTCTCGCCCAAGAGCGGTACAACGTGGACTTCGTCGGTCCTTATCGCGGAACCAAGCTGAACGTCGACGGACCCCGGAACTCGGATGGCACGTACGCCAACCCGAACTTCGACCAGGACCACGCCGCCCGCTGGGGCGTGACCATGTGGGAGGCGCTTCACCTTGACACCGAGGCGCCCACGATCGGCGAGCTGGTGGAGGCGCAGCAGCCCGACGTGATCGTGGAGACGCTGGGCATCAACGACTACTCGTACCGCTACGGCGATGCCGAATGGATGCGCCTCGTCGAGCACGTCAACGAGTTCGTCACCGCGGCGCGCGAGGCCAAGCCTGACGTTGACATCGTGCTCGGCACCCTGCCCCAACGGTGGGAGGGCGATCGTGTCGATTGGTACAACGCGGCATTGCCCGGACTGGCTGCCGAGTTGAGCACGACCGAGTCGCAGATCACGACGACCGAAGTTGCGGCGTGGACGCGAGGTGTCGACACCTACGACGCCGTCCACCCGACGCTCGCTGGCGAGCAGAAGTTGGCCGACGTGGTCGTGGATGCGCTGACACCGCTGCTCCCGCCGCCCGCGCCGGCCCCCGCGTCGCCCGTGACCCCCGAGGCGTCAGCGGTGCCGCCCGCCGTGACCCAGCCCGAGGTCGGGACGAACACTCCCGCCGGCAGGTTGGCCCGGCCCGCAAAGGTCCGCGCCGACCAGAGGGGCGTTCGCGTCGTGGTTCGGTGGCAGCGGGTTGAAGGTGCGGAGTCCTATCGGGTCAAGTGCGGCCCTCGGTCGGCTGTCACGAAGCGAGCGAAGGTGACCGTTCGCGGAACAGCCGCTCGCTGCAAGGTTCGCGCTATCGGCGACGGCGTGTCGCAGTGGAGCGCCGTGCGGGTAAAGCGGTAGGACGTCAGGCGCGGGTCCTCTGGTTCGTCAAGGCGACCAGCTTGTCTTCCGTTTCCCGCGGGTCCGAGTCGAGCGCCAGTGTCGCCATGTTCTCTTCGGCGTTGTAGTCGACGGCGTGGATGCGGAACACTCCGAGACCGTCATTGGCGCTGGCATTGAACGCGTCTGGGTACGCTTCAATGCCCTGGACCCGCACAAGCTCGCCGGCCTCGAGTTCCCACGGGTTCACCATTGCGCCCGTGATGACGTCGCGGATCGGGCGGGCGACCGACAGGGTGCCGGAGTTCTGCGGGACATTGTGGGCGGCGAGGAAGTTGTCGCCCGCGGCTTGCGCCTGAGCGAGCGTGCCGGCCTCGCTGCCGAGGTTGATCATCGTCTTTCGGATGAGGCTGTGCTTATCCAGAAGCGCGCAGGCGAGAGTGCGCTCGGTCGTGCGGGTGCGCCCCGCCTCATCGCGCCAGAGCACGATCACCTCGTTGTAGACGTTCTGCGTTGACAGCGGAAAGGAGCCGCCATCGTCGAGAGTCGCTTCGTACCTGACCTCCGCCGGCCACGGCTCCCACGCGAACCGATATCCAGCATCGCTGGCCGATGGCAGGGTGTACCAACGGTAAGCCGGGGCGAACCCCATCAAGTCCTCGAGGACTTGCGTGGCTGTCACGCCGTCGGGGTAGGCCATCTGTGTGATGGGGAACGTGCTGCCCTGGTTGACCGTCGCACCGGCGCCGTCGAACTCGGGAAGCAGTCGGCCCAACAGGTCCTCGACGATCTGATGCGGGTAGATAAATCCGGCGTATCCGGTGGTCACCTCGACGCCCGACTTGTTCAGACGCAACGCCTCCACCTGTGGGGGCGTCGTGTAAACCCAGGTTGTCGACCCGGTCACGGTCGCGGCGCCAGCGTTCCACCTGGTGCGGATGTCGGCGACGTTGCGCCCGTTCGCGAAGTTTGTGACGACCACGGCCGCACGGGTTCCACCGGCGACGTTGAACGCGTCGGGGGTGCCGACATCAGACCCGGCCCAGTTGCCGTCGGTGGAGTAGATCGCCTCCAGCACCCAGCCGGCAGCCGTGACACCCGCGCCCCAGTTGTAGGCGAGCCGGGCGACCTTCATGCCAGCATCCATGATCCGGCTGTAGCGGATCGAAACGGCACTATTGGTCGCGACGAGGGTTCCATCTTCCCATGCCGCGACGAGGCCTTGCAGTCCAGCCGTCACGCCTGGCGCAGCGGACGCCTGGAACGTGGCCCCCGCACCGGAGAGCTCGATCACGTGGAACACCCAGCCCTCAAGTGACGTGTCAACGTAGATCAAAGGGGTGGTGATGTCAGAGGCGTGCTGAGCGGGGCCGAAGGCGACGCAGTCCCAGCGCTGGCCGCTCGCATCTGCACTGCGGCCCGAGTCACTGAACCGGCCCTCGGCGATGGGCATCGCGTTGCGGCCATCAGAGACGACGACCTTCGCCAGCGGGTCGAGCCCATTGAGGTCGGTCAGTGAACGCGAGAGGGAGAAGGCGATCGAACGGACGCCGCCGATCGCTTCCTTGCGGAAAGACATCGACTGGATCTCGCGGGTGATGTCGACACCGCCCACGGTCACGGTCAGCGGCACAGCAAGACTCACGTCGTCACCGGCCTCACGTGCAGGTAGCTCGGCCAGTAGTAGAGCGTGAACGACGAGGTGTTGCCCTTCGTCATCGCGCCAGACTGCGAAACCGCCTGGAGGTAGTAGAAGCGGTTGGTCACGCCCGGCGAGACGGCAGGGAACGCGCCGGACACGGTGACCGCCGTAGGCCACAGGATCGGGTTCGCCGCAGTCGGGAGTGTGGCGCCGTCAAGCGACGTGACAGTGTTCCGGACGCCATCGATCAGGGTGTCGAGGGTGGTGCCAACCAAGTTCGTTTGGACCCACTGCAACTGCTGCTCGTCGGCGGGGACGAGGAACAGGCAGTCCCAGTCGAGTGTGCCCGCGCCCGACGTCCGCTCGGCTTGGAGCTGCTGCCCCTCGGGCACCGTGCCGGCGCCGTCGACGCCGTAACCCACCGACGTCCCCTGCCGGGTGCCGATATGAACGATCCCGACGTCGACCATCTGCCGGGCGGTGGTCTTCGGCACGACCGTCGAGACGCCGGTCTGCAACTTGATGTTGATGTCAGAGGTGCTGTCGCTTCGGCGGACCACGACGACCATCCGGTACATGCCGCGGATGGCGAGGCGCTGGGCAGAGGTGGTGAGCTCGTTGAACGCCTGCCACTCGACCCGCGCCACCATCGTCGCGTTCGTGGTGAACGACGTACGGACGTAGTTGTTGGTTCCGGTGCCCGACATGGTCGCATCGGGGCCACCGCCGGGGTTCGTGGTGTCCGTCCCGAGCACAACGTTCGTGCCCTCGAGCTGCTTGAACCACACCAGGTCCGACGGTGTCCCGCGGCTCCGAGACGCAAGGATCCCATGCCCTACGGTGCGGCTGGCATCATGCACGATTACCGGGGCGCGTACGTCGCCGATCACGCCCGTCACGTCGAAGTAGCAGCCGTTGGAGCCCGCGGCAGGATCGTTCGTAACCGTGTACGGACCCAGGGACTCCCGCAGACCCAGCGCGAACGGCTCGGCCACGAGTTCGAGGGTGATGTTGCGGGCGATCGGGGTCGTCCACAGCTCCTCGAGGTCCGCAGCATCCGAACGGAACAGGCGGAAGAACACCGGCTTGGTCATGCCCTCACGCTGATAGCGGAGGTAGTTCGTCGGCCGGTCGAGTTCGCGCCACAACTTCTGCATCTCCGTCGCCGCCGCGTCCTCAGTCGAGGCGTTCACCAACGTCAGCTCGACCTCGAGCGTCCGGTTCTCGTACGACGACGCCGACACCACGCCACCGTCACGCATCGAGTTCGACGACTCGCTGCGACGGAGGCGGGGCGGGGGAGCCGAGAAGTTCTGGCAGAACCACGCCGTGGCGTCATTGATGTCGAGGCGAACCGTCGGGGTGGCCGAGATGCTGTCGACGAACTGGATGAGCGCGGGCACTAGTTCCTACTTCCCTGTTCTCAGGTAGGCGCGCTGGCCGGGGTTTCCGCCCTCGATCACGAGGCGGATGTCCTTGAGCGCATCGGCCGTCGCTTTGCCGGTCTTCTTGGGCGCGTCCTTCATGTCGTCGCGCAACTTGCCGATCTCCGCTCGGACGTTGTCGATGTTCGGCCCAAGTTCGTTGGTTGCGACCGCACCGCCGAGCTGGGTGCCGAGGCTCGTGACCTCGCCGAACAGGTTGGCCGCGCTGGTTGCACCCGCCTGCCCCATGCCGGCGAGCTCGGTGATGAGCGCGCCGTTACCGGAGGCGAACAACTGCGACAGGAACGACGGCGACAGACCCCAGCCTTGGAGCGTCTTGAACGACGCCAGGAGGCTCGTCAGTTCAGCCTTCTTGGTCAGGAGACTGTCAATGAAGGTCGACCCCTCGGGGACGGTGAACAGGTCCCCAGTGAACGCGCTGCTGACCGACTCGGCCAGTGAGGCAAACGAATCACGAAGCGTCGACAGGTTGCCCTTGAGCTTGTCGAGCTGCTTGGTCAACTGCTCGCGGGTCTTCTGCCCGCCCTTCGCGAAGCCCTTGCCCAGCGCATCCATCGCGCCACGCCCGTACTCCTCCATGAGCGAGTCGCGTTCGGACCTGGACGGGAGCGCGCCGCGACCGCTGAAGCCCAGCTCGGGATTCATGCTCCCCTCTTTGGCCGCGTTGCGCTCCTTGTAGATGGTTGTCACCGTGATAGTGACAGCCTTGTTGGTATCGATCTTCTTGATGCCGTCCGCGACGTCGCGCGCCTTCTCGGCGGCATCGCCCATCGCTTCCGAGGCGTCCTTCGCCCAGCCGAAGCCGGGAACCTTGCCGAGGGCGCCGAGCATCTTGGCCCACATATCCAGAAGGAAAGCCACGCCCTGGACGATCAGCTTGAAGGCCGGCTGGAGAGCGTTGTTCCAGAGCCACGTGCCAGCCTTGCCAACGGCCTCAATCGCTATTTTGATGCCAGAGAACGCGACGCCGATGGCTGCACCAAGCGCCGAGCCGGCGGTCTTCACTGCCGAGAACGCCTTGTCGACCACGCTTCGGAAGGTGTCTGACTTCTTGTAGGCGAACACGAGCCCCGCGGCCAGCACGGTGAGCGCGGTGACCACGATGCCGATCGGGTTGGCGCGAAGAGCAGCGTTGAGGGACCACGTCGCACCGGTCGCGCCGGTCATCCCGGCCGCCATGACAGCGGACGAAGCGGCCGATGCGAGGGAGGCGACCTTGAATGCCACAATCCCGGCGACCACCGTCGCCAAGACGGGGCCGACGGTGCCGAAGTTCTTGACCAGGATGCGCACGGCCCCGGCGCCTTCGGTGAGTGCCGGAAGCAGCGCCGCGCCTAGCGTGACCTTGAGGTTGTCCCACTCTGCCCCAAGGCGCTGCTGCTGACCGGCGAGGGTGTCGGACTCCCGCGCGAAAGCGCCTTGAGCGTCCGCCGACTGCTGCGTGATGAGCGAGAGCCGCGCCTGGGCCTTGGCCTGCTCGAGGGCGGCCCCAGTGAGCTTGGTCTGCCCGTTTGCCGCCAACACTGCGTTGACGGCTGTCTCGTTGAGGCTGATGCCGTACCGCTCGATGGGATCCGACTCGCCGCGCATGGCTGCGTTGAGCGCGTCGACGGCTTCCTTCGTCGACCCGCCGAACTGGGCGGCAAGGTCTGCACCGACAACAAGGAGGTTCTTCGACTGCTCTGCGAAGTCCTCGAGCCCCTTGTTCTTGAGCATGGCGCCCGAGACGGTGATGAGCTCGTTGTAGGCAGCGGCGGACAGGCCGAGACCCTGCGCAGCCTTCTTGCTGTCCTCGAGCACAGAGTCGGCGTACTTGCCGAACACGGACTGGACGCCGCCGACGGCCTGCTCGGCCTGCGATGCCGCGGAGATGGAGTCCCCGAGGGTCTTCGCGACCAGAACTCCGAGCGCGGCGGCTCCAGCCATCGCGCCGGCCTTGAGTGCGTCGCCCCACTTGGAGCCAGCCTTCTTGCCGGAGGCGTCGATGTCGCCACTGATCTGCGAGTCGAGCTGCTTGCCGAACCCTCTCGCTGAGGGCATGAGTGAAACATAGGCGCTAGCGATCTCAGCCATGACGCCTCCTTGGGGTTGCTATGCCGGCGGTCTTTCGGGCTGGCCGAATCCCGTGCGGAGAAGTTCTTTCACTTGCTCGGGAGTACGGCCGGCGGCGTTGCCTCGGCGGTGCGTCTCCACCCCATCTGTCTTGAATGGCCGCGGGTATGGCTTCCATCCCTTGTACTTCGAGCCGCCCTGCACGTCGACCAGGTCTGTGAGGATCAAGGCCTCGCGGGACAGCGGATGCGACCAACCCTCGATCGCCGTGACGAGCTGCGACGAGGGGTCGGCGCGAATGATGCGGACGAGGTCGAGCGCTTCATCCCATCCCATCTCGGCGGGGACGGAATCGAGACTCATGTGGAAGCGGGTACGCCAGTCGTAGCGCAGTGCTGCGCGGTGCTCCTCGATCAGGTCGAGGAGCCCGAGGATTCCCCCAGGCTGACGCCGGACTGCCACTTCGCGGTGAGGTCTTCAAGGTCGGCAAAGTCCAGACTGTCGACCGCCGCCAGCATCTCGGCGTCGGACGTCTCCTCGAGGAGCGAGAAGATGAAGTCGACGGGATCTTCCTTGCGGTGACGGCGCAGAACTCCCGCCTTGATGCTCTTCATGTGCGGGAGGGTGATTTCGACGCCCGCAGGGGACGTCCAGTGGAACTTCTCGAATGCCATGACTTGCTCCTTGCGCGGAAGGTTGCGCGGGTGAATGAGAGCCCTGCCCGGCCACCCGCGCGGGGCCAGGCAGGGCGACTAGGGGGATACGGATCAGGTCTTGAGCCGGGTCGACCAGACCTTCGCGTTGCCGGTGATGCCGGAGTTGTATTCGGCCGAGATGGTCATCTCGTAGCCGATGGGCTCCTGGTTGGCGTACACGCGGTCACCCACCTCGAACACCACGCCGTCGGGGATGTAGACCCGCTCCAGCTCGGCACCGTCCACGACGTCGATCACCCACGAGTAGTGGGTTCGGGTCGCGGTGGTGTTGAGGGTGTAGGTGCCCTCCGTGGCGGTCTGGGTGACGGTCGCGCCGGCCCAGGACTCGACAACGGTCTTGTTGGTCTCGAGGGCCACGAACGAGAACGTCGCGGGGTCCTCGGACGGGGAACGGAGGATGCGGATCGTCGCACCGTTCTGCCACGCCTTGAGGGAGGTTGAGTCGCCCGACGCCGGGATGGCCGACGTCACACCGCCCTCGCCGATGTAGCCGAGGTCGACAAAGCCGACATTGAGCGCCGACGCCTGCGAGGTCGGGGCCGCGGTCGCCAGTGCGCCGCGATAGATCTGCCCCGTGACCGCAACGCCGACCTTGGTCTGGTCGTTCGCCATGTGGATCTCCTTGGTGGTGTGCGGTCAGACCGCTGTGAGGTGCCGGCGCGGGCGGCGATGGTGGGGTGTTACTTGTCGTCCTGCTTCGCGGGCGTCTTGGCGGTCGGGGCGGTCTCCCAGCCCTGCGACTCGTACATCTCGACAGCGGACTTCTCGACCTCGATGGTCTGGTCGCTGTCAGGGTGGGTCATCTTGTAAGCCACGACTTCTCCTAGGTGAGGACGGCGACGCGGTGGGTCGCCTCGATCAGGGACTGTCGGCGCGGCTGCCCAGACGGGTCCGCGACGTCTACAGGGCCGGACAAGTGCTGCACTCGCACACACCCGTTGGTGCCCGGCGCGTCGAACGCGAGAGCCAGCAGCAGCCGCGACAGGTCGGTGGCGTACTTCTCGCCCATTGGGGACATGTCGTGCCACACGTCGATGGACACGCGCGGGCTGTCCAGAAGGCCCGTCAAGCTGCCGCCGTCCTTGCGAACGACAACCAGGCGAGCAGGGCGAGGATTCGGGACGCGACGGTCAAACTTCACGTTCTGCGCGTAAGTCTCGGTCCGACCGACCAGGGCGCCGCGGAGGTAGACCAGCCACCACTCGTCGGCGTCGATCGGCATAGCGGCAACAGGCTGGAGCGTCATCAGGAACCTCCAGCGGAGTCGAGGGCGCGAGACAGCACGCCGTAGTTCGCTTCCATCAGGTGGCCCTTCCGGTCGCCCGAGACGACGCGGACCACAGCACGGTCGGTGGTGTCCTGCTCAATGTGCAGACCAGCCTCGTAGTCGCCCGTGTCGTCGTGCGGGTCGGCCTTCGCGGCAGCCAGCACACGTTGAGCGCGGGCGGTGAGCTCGGCACGGACGCCAGCAGACTTCAACAGGTCGGCCATGCCGGGGGAGTTCAACTTGAGCCGAGCGGCCATCAGCCGTCCACCCTCTGAACTTGGACGACGACGCCGGGAGCCCAACCGGTGAACGGGTTGACCCATTCCGCAGCCTCTCCGAGGACTTCGTACGTGCCTCCGCGGACCACAACGCGGTTCTGCGGGGTGATCTCGGTGCCCGTGGGCAGGTAGAGCGTGAAGCCGCTCGTGACGCTGTTACGGGCTTCCTGCGTCGGCTCGGCGGACGGACGGGGCTCGACTCCGCAGCCTTCGACCTCGAGCTCGGATGGCAGGACTTCCCACGATGCCGCGGGCTTGTTGGAGTAGGGATCTGTCTCCGTGCCGGCCGTGAGGATTGTGACCGTCTCGCCGTAGGTGAACATCAGGCCACCGTTGGGATGCGGTAACGCCGCAGGATGTCCTTCTCTGCGTCAAGCAAGGAGAGGGTGGCGGCTTGGCCGGTGGCGCTCGTCGAGTGCTGGACAGCGAATGGGCCAGCCTGGTCGCGCAACGCCGAGGCGGGGTTGCTGACCGAACGTTGCGCGACGGCGCGAATCACAGACAGGATCTCGGCGGGACAGTTCTCGTAGCCGTGCGTGAACTCGACGACCACAGGAGTGTTGCAGCTCCACGTGCCGGCGTGCGTGATGACGCCAGCGGTTGACCAGGTGTAGTGCGTGTCAACCTCGAGCGGGACTTCGTCGGCGCTTACGCCTTCGATGGAGGTCACGTAGAGGGACGGGAGGGCGAGGATCCGACCAGCGGGCATGACGGACGCGGTCGCCTCGACGGACGGCGCGATGTGCCACCCGCAGAAGGAGCGGACCAGCGCCTCGGCCTCGTCGATTCGGTCATCGACGGTGGCGGTCAGCCCGCCGGTCAGAAGGTCGGGCATCGGTCAGGACTTCTTGGCCGTGCGCTTGGTGGAAGACTTCTCGGACGAAACGGCCTTGTCCTCCACCTCGTCGGCCTCGACCTGCTTGGCGCGCGCCTTGGCACGCTCCGCGAAGGTGGAGCCCTGCTGGGTCACGGCCATAGCCGGGACGGGGCCAGTCTCTTCGGTGTTCTTCTCGCTCATGCGATTCCTCCTGGCTGAGTGGGGTGCGGGGCGGGATTGCCGCCCCGCACCCTCTCGGTTGCGGATCAGACCGCGGTGACGGTGCAGAACGCCTGCGGGTCCAGCACGCCGAACGCGGCGCGCATCTCGGCGAGGATCGCCAGCAGGTTGCGGGTGAAGAAGTCGCTGTGCTGGTCGGAGACCATCAGCGACACGCCCTCGCGCTCCCAGAGGACGGCCTGTGAGAAGTCGCCGACGAGGGCCGTGTTCGCGGCAAGCCCCTCGGTGACGACCACGCGGAGACCCCACAGGGTGTTGAGCTGGTCGATCGACGCGCGGGGGTCGCCGATCAGGTAGTTCCCCGCGGTGTCCTTGGCGGTGAGGAAGCCCGTGCTGTACCAGTCGGTCGGGTTGATGACCAGGGCGTTCGGGCGACGGCGACCGGTGACGCGAACGGCCGCAATGGCGTCCACGATGGCGTCGATGTCCGTGCCGGCCGAGCCGACGGTCTGGATGCCCGAGGTGGTCAGGATGCCGGTGAAGTTCTCCCCGGTGCCCGCGCCGGAGAGCATCTGGTCCTCCAGCTCCTCCTCGAGGCCGTAGCGCAGGAAGTTGTCGATCAGGGTCCGGACCTGCGAGGCGTCGGACGCCGCGCGCTTGGTGATCGGGATCCAGTGAGCGATCGTCTTGACCGTGGTCGACACGACCTCGAGACCCAGTGCCGACTCGGGCTTGTAGCCCTCGGCGGCGGTCGGGGTGTTGTAGGTGGCCGGGTTGGCGGCCGACGTCGCCTCGGGGACGGGGGCGGCGGCGTTGGTCTTGGACGTCACGCGGACGTACTCGACCGTGTCCGACTGGGTGCTGCCCTTGGTCACGAGGTCCCGCACTGAGAGCTCGCGCTGGCCGATCAGGTCGACCGTGCTCGGGTAGCGGTCGTTGGTGACGAACGCGCCGGCCGAGGTGGACGAGAGACCGGTGACGAGGGCCTTGGAGTCAGCCTGGAAGGGGCTGGACTGAACACCCTTGACGGCGTTGGGGATGACGCCGTTCTTCGAGTACCGCCCGATGAAGTCCTCGTAGGCCGGCGAGGCGGTGAACATCTCACCGAAGGTCTTGCCGTTGGGGTTCATCGGCATGCCGGTCTCGGTCAGCTCGACCTTCGCCGACTTAACCTCGTCGGCCTTGGGGGAAAGCGAGGAGAGGAACGACTTGGCGTCGGCGAGGTTGCCGGCCATCTCGGCCTCGGACTTGACCTGCTCCTTGAGGGAGCTGATCTCGGCCATGCGGTTCTTGATGTTGGACAGGTCTTCGGCGCTGGGCGTGGTGCCCGCGGCGTCGAGGTCGTCAGCGAACTTCTCGAGTCCCTTGACGGCTGCCTCGAGCTGGGTGCGTGCGTTGCTCATGGTGGCCCTTTCTGTGGGCAAGGCGAAGCGCCCGACGTGATGCCGGGTGCTTGGGTGGGTGCGCTCAGTCCTCGAGGGACAGGCGCGCGATGTCGGCCCGGATGCGGGCCATCTCGACCACGTTGCTTGCCGGAGACTTGCCGTCCTCGTCGGAGGGGGCCTCGGGGGCGGTGGTGGAAACGGTGGGCTCGGCGCACTTGGCGCAGAGCGGGGCGGCCTCGGTGCTGGCCTTCTCCTCGAACGACTTGGCCGACAAGACGACGGCGCCGCGGTTCGACGGGATGGCGACGAAGGCGCCGTTGAGGAGTTCGGCCTTGACGATGTGCGGAACGCCGTCCTTCTCCTCGCGCACGGCGCCCATGAAGGCGACCGAGGTGGTGCGGATGTGGCCCTCGCGGACCAGGGTGCGTACCTCTTGGGCGCGAGGGATCGAGGAGTAGGTGCCCTTCACGCGGAGCTTGTCTCCGTCGTAGAACGGGACACCACTGCCGACCGTGGTCGCGGTGGACATGCCGTGGTCGATGTCGAAGGTGATGTGGTCGGGCAGGGGCTCGAACACCTTGGCGTCGATGGCCTCGCCGTCCCGATCCAGGTCGGGCGTCGACAAGATGACGTCAAACTCGCCGTTCGGGTCGCCGTCGGCGTCCTCGACCGCCTTGACTTCGCCGAGGGCGAACATCTTGGTCTCGTTCATGGTGTTCTCCTCAGAAATCCACGGTCACGGTGCAGTTGCAGCCGGCGACCTCGTCTGCGTCGCCGCCCGAACCGGGCCAGTCCTGGCCGTTGCTGAACGTCTCGTCGATGCCGACCGTCTGGCCCGACATCGCGGCATGGCTGGGACGCGGCCGGGTTCCGGTGTTCCACGTCTTGGTAGGCGCACCGCCACGGTCATAGGCGACCTGCTTCGCGGCCTCAAGGAGAGCGAAGTTGCCGACGAGGGTGGTTACTCCGGTAGCGATTCCCGTGGCCCGCGAGTCGGCAGCCTTCGCGAAGACGGCGTGCTTGTCGTCCGCGTCGTCGAACTGTGCCGCCGTGGTGTCGTTGATGTTGCTGGCGAGGCGTGCGGCCACCGCCTTCAAGAAGGCGACGGTGCGCGCTACGTCGTAGTCGTCCGGGTCGTATCCGAGCTCCTGCATCGCGTTCTTGCCCACGACGGCGGACACCTTGAGTGCGGTCAAGTGCAAGTCGGCGGTCAGATCGGCGTCCCACTTGGACTTGTCAAAGCGACCAGCGCTGAGTACGGCCTCGCCCTGCTTGGCGAAGAATGCGGCGAGAACCGACTGGGCCTGCTGCTCATGGACGCTGAGGTCGGGAGCCTTGACGGTCGTCGCCCGACTCTGCTTGCGGCCCATAGAGCGCACGCGGTCCCTCAGCGTGGACACGGACCCACCATTGGTGAGTTCGTCCGCCAGAACCGCCTTCACGGCAGCCTGGTGGGGCGCATCAAGGCCGTCGGTGAGCGCTTCCGCGTCGACTTGGTCAAGACTGCGCTGCCAGGACAGGCGACCCATCACTGACCGAGCTGCCGAGATCGGGATGATGTCCGCGGATGGCTGGGCGTCGCCCTGTCGCTCCGTCGCCGCGGTCTGCGCGTCGATGGCGTCGAGCGGGAGGGTCGCGGTGTTGAGGAAGATGCGATCGGTGCCGGCGATGAAAGGCAGGTTCTCGATCTTGCGCTTCTCGGCGATGGTCATGTGGTCAGCCTTGGCGAGGGCTTCCTGGCGGGTCTCGAAGTCCCCGCGCAGCACCTCGTCCATCAGGAACTCGGCGTAGACGTCATCGCTGGGCCACTCGACCTGCTTGAGGTCGGTCTCGATGGCCGCCTCGAAACTGGGGAGGATGCCGCCCATCGTGTCGCGGTACATGGACCGCATCTGCTCGGTGATGTTCGAGAACGTCGCCCGGTCGAGGATGTGGACCACGGGGGGCGGAACGTCGTAAGCGGCGCACACTTCCTCGCGGTTGAGCTTCCGAGTCTCGATGTACTGCGCTTCCTCGGCGGTTAGGGTGAGGGTCTTCGGCTCCATGCCCTCTTCTAGGACAATGGTTGCTCCCGTGTTCTCCGCGCCGGCCGCGAGCGAGTCGTACTGCTTCTTGATCCGCTCGCCGGCCGCCTCGCTCAACGTCGAGGGGTGCACGAGAGCGGTTCCGGGCCTGGCGCCGCGCTGCCAGAACGACGAGGTCGCTACGCGGGCGCTCCACTCGTTCTCAAGCGTCGACCGCAGCGGCTCGAGCGGCGACATGCCCCGAAGGAGGCTGTCGGGGTGGAAGTGCTTGAAGATGACGAGGTCTTCGCGGGGAATGTCCGACATGCGGAGTTTCCCGTTGTCGAAGTTCCACTGCCCGTTCTCGTGCGTCAGCGAGTTCGGGTGCAGCGGGTACAGCCCCACGACCCGTCCGCCCTGTCGACGCTTGAACCAAGCCGTGTCGCCGTAGATGTCGCGCGTCGAAGAGGTCCACAACCACAGCTCGTAGCCAGACATGCCGGGGTTCGGCTGCCGAAGCAGCTTCGCCATGTCGTGGTCGTCACGCTTCTCACGGCCCTTCTCTGCCCGCTCATACACGGGCAGAGGAAGGCGCGCGGTGGCCCGCGCCAGCTTGTTCGTGACGACGTAGACCCAAAGCTGGCGCGAATAGATGCCGGCGTAGGCCGACGGCCAGCCGTGGGTCGACATCGGCGGCATGGACGGAAACCAGGACGAAGAAGTCAGGGAAACCGGGGTCTTGGTCACCAGGGAGCCGTTGCTCAGGAACATCTGACCTCCCCTCTCATGGGCGCTGCATGTATGCGACGTCGGAGAGGAGCACGATGATCTCGCCGTCGAGGGGAACGTTGGTCTTGTCTTCGTTGGCCCCGATGGCTTCCGCGTTGCGAAGGACCAGCGCCTTGTCGTCGTGCGAGTAGAGGAGTCCGGAGAAGGCCGCGCCATCCTTGGTGGTCACCAAGAACTGGTCGCGCAGGCGGGAGTTCAGCACGCGGCTACGGCTCACAGCGTCACCAGTCCTCGGGTCTCATAGACGGATTCCTTGGGTGCCTCTGGCATCCCGCTTGTGAGCAGCCACGTTGCCCCGGTAGCGGCCTGCAAGGGCGCCACATCCATAGGTGAGCGCTTGCGGTCCCACAACATCGCGCCGCCCTCCGTCAGTTTCGGGACGGCTGTGGCGGCGGCAAGGTCGAGGGACGGCCAGGGGTTGTGCGACAGGCCGCCGGTCCGGACGAGGTCGTAGAAGCGGCCGGTCGCGCCGGTCAGGTCCGATCCCCCGAGATCCACGACGGGGATTTCGCTGCCAAGCGACGCTTTCAGGTCCGACATGAGCGTCGAAACCGGGGCACCGCGAGTCTGGCCCGTGACGGCGTCCAGGATTCCGGCGCGTTCCCGAAGCCAACCCTCTACCCACTCAGAACCGGCGCGTTCAGCAACCAGCTCGACTTGTGGCGTGCCGTCCGCGAGGTGGCCGGCGAAGGCGACGTAGGTCTTGACCCGATCTTGGCTCATATCCACGCACGCGACGACGTTGCCGACGATCTGCGGAGGATCCGCGGGGTCGAAGCGACCCGCATCCCATGTACCAGGCGGGAACGGACCCTCGAGCGTTCCATCCGACCACTGGCACAGGCATTCGGTGCGGAACACCCACTCAGGGTCGGTGGCCTCGGCGCTGGCAAGGGTCCGCTCGGTAACGAAGCCGTGACCGAGGGCGGGGTTCGCCATCGCCCACGCCTCGCGGTCCTTCGTGTGGGCGCCAGGCTTGGCCGACCATTCGAAGATCCCGAGCGTGGAGTCGTCGGTGTCGTCCTCGAAGTCTTCGTCGTCGATCACGACAGGCGCTTCGCCGTCCGTGATTCCATCCGGGTCGCCGATCGCGGCGTGAGCTTTCTGCCGGAGGTAGCGAAGGACGAGGCTGGTCGCATCACCCGCGTTGGACAGCGCCCACACCTGAGCGTCCGGGCGAGCGATGGTCGTCTTGGTGATCGCACCCCAAGCATCGAACGACTGGTGCTCGCGGAGCTCATCGAGCAAGATCAGTTCGCCAGACAATCCTCGGCCGGCGCGCCGGTTCGCGGCCTTGACCTTGTACCGCTCGCCCGTCGAAAGCTCGACAGCCTTCTTGCCATTGACCTTGATAACGCGCTCCTTGAGCGCGTCGAGCTCGGGTGTCTCCTCGATGAGGTCGACGGCTTCCTGCCATATCTCTTCGGCGACATCGAGGTCTTGCGCGGTGCCGATAACCAGTTCGCGGCCCAGGACGTACATGAAGAACAGGCTGAGAATCACCGACAGCATCGACTTGCCCTGCTGCCTGGCAACCAGTACAACGATCGTCCGGAACCGGAAGCCGCCGTCGGGATGAAGCTCGAGGGCGTGGACCAGCAACCACTTCTGCCACGGGTAGAGCGTGACCTGGCAGACGTCCTCCGCGAACTCAATGGCCGCGAACCCGAGAGTTGTCTTGGGCGTCAGGTTGCGAAGCGGAGGGGTGAAGATACGTGGGGTTTCGGAGCCGACAACCGGCTTCCGCTTAACCGCCGTGGACCGAGCGGAGCTTGCCGAGCTTGCTGCCACCCGACTCACCGCCCTTGTCGATGTCGAGCGTCTTGCGACCAGCCGGCGTGAGGCCGAGCTGATCGCAATACTTGAGGTACGCCGAGATGGAGACGTTGTCGTTTGCCGGCACCGCGGGACGACCGCCGTCCTTCTGGTGCGACACGTCGTCGATTGCCCACGCGACGATCAGATCCCAGGCGTCGATCTTCCGAGCGAGCGCCCGCATCGCCTCAACCGCACCCTGGTCCGAGTCGACCAAGTGGGTAGCCGCCGCGATGGCAGCCTCGGTGGCCTTGACAAGGTCCGTCATGCCGCACCGCCTCTCGCGCGACCCCGGGTCGAAGCCTCGGGGGGAGATGAATCGCTACCGGGGGAATGGTCCGGGCGTGCTGGCCTCAGAGATTCCGGCACCCCCACCCCTCACCACTGACGCGAGGTGAGTCCAACGTTCGTCTGGCCCGCGTCGGCGCCTGCGGACTTGCCGCATTTGGCGTGCTCGGGCTGAAGGTTGGAGGGGTCCTCGCGGAGATGGGGGTGGTCTATCCAGGCTTTGATGTGACCGGCGATGAAGGCTTGCGGGTCATCGACGGGCAGCGTGTAGTCGATCTGCTGTCCACACCTGGCGCAGGGTTGTTTGCGTTGGGCCTTGAGGTTGTCTGCGTTAGCTCGCTCGCGCCTGGTCCGTCCGTTGCGCTGGCTCATGCCTCGGACAGTGCGTCGAGCAGGATGTCGAGGTCAGCGTGGCGCCGCTTGTATTCGTCGGACTGGAGGCCGACGTGGCCGCGCCTGCTGATCGCCTTGGCTGTGGCGTTCATGTTGTGCAGTGCGGTCAGTAGCTCGTCGCGCGTGACGGTCTCGACGGGGTCAACGGTCGTCGTCATCGCGGCCTCCGTCACGGAGTTGGGTTGTGCGCGGAGGAGGTGGGCGAGTATGAGCCACAGCATGGTTAGTGGCCGGAGCAGGAAGAGCAGCATGGTCCGAGGTCCATGTATCGGTTGCAGCGGCAGAAGACGAGCGAGTGTCCGCAGCCGGTGCATCCGTCGCTCAGCGTGCGGGCGTGTTCGGGGTTGTCCATGCGTTGGAGGTAGTCGGCGAGGCGGTCGTCGTCACTCATCGGCCGGCCATCGTGTCGGGGTGCGGCGGCCGTGCGACGTGGCTCGGCTTGGTGTGCGCGCAGAACTTGCAGCCCTCGCCGTGCCCCCGACCGACCACAACCACATGTGCCAGCCACTCGGGGTCGGGCTGGTGGCAGTGTTCGCAGATGAGAGCGAAGACGCTGGTGCCGGTCGGGCTGACGGACGCGTACTCGTGCTTGCAGGTCATCGGGCGCCCCTGGTGACAGCAACCCGTGCGTGCCATGCGCCCTGCACGTTCGCGCCACAATCACGGCAGCGGTACAGGACGTACGTCAGCAGCGTCGCCAACTTGGTGCCCGTACGCTCGAGGTTGTCACCCCAGCACGCGTGGCACGTGGGCCGGTCGTTCGCGGTGCCGACCATGCTGTGCGGGTGCGACGACGAGTAGTGACGCAGCCGGTCGTACAGCGCGGTCGAGGCATCGATGTCGCCCTCGTTGTAGAGCCGCAACTTCTTCTGCGCAGCCCTGTCGCCGGCACACGCAGCACGAGCGGTCACGACGTCGTACTTGTCGGTCTTCGTCTCGATGCCGAGGCGGTCGGTGAGGCTGGCGAGGGTGTTGGACTCGAACCCGAGCTTGCGGGCCTCGGTGAGCGTGTCGAACGGCTTGGAAGGTGCGGGACGGGGCATGCCGTACAGCAGCCAGTCGGACAGCAGCTTCCGCTCGTCGAAGCCCTTGATGTTGTGCCCGATGGTGATCTGCGCCTTGTTGTGGGCGTCCCACAACTTCCGCAGCATCCCCTCGTGGCCGCCTGCCTGCCATTCGGCAGCGAAGTGGACCTTGGGCTTTCCGTACCAACGCCAGGCGGCGCAGATGGTGCGGGGCCACTCGATGACGGAGTCGGCGGGGAGCCGGTAGCCGAGGGTGTGCTTCCAGGAGTTGAGGTCCCAGAAGTCGCCTTCGATGGTGAGTCCGCGGTGCTTGTGGATCGCGCGGCCGGGGACTCGTTCGATGTCGTAGATGAGAACGTTGTGGGCGTTCTGGAGCTTCGCCGGGGGAGCGGCGGCGAGGCGTTGCGCGAGTTCACTCATCGGCGCAGGTCCTCGGGCCAGCAGTAGCAGCGGCGGCGCCAGTGGTAGCGGAACTTCTCCAGCGGCAGCGGCTGGGCGACGTCGAGGAGCCCGTCGATGTGGGCCTGGACGTCGCGCCATTCCAGCTTGGGTGGGCCGATGCGTAGGTTCTCGACGGCTTCCCAGTCGGCAAGGTCTCCCTCGCCGTAGAGGGGGTAGCAGGCGTTCGCGGGTCCGCGGCGGGTCCGAACGGTGTCGGGTGCTGGGGATGTGGCGATCTTGTGGGCGATCTTTGACACGGAGGGACCTCCGGGGACGCGCCTTGCGGCGGGGTGTGACCGAGACTGGGTGGTGCTGAACATCAACCGACCCCGAAGCGACGCCGATCAAACGGCAGACGGTGGCAGCACCGACTCGGTATCCGGGCGACGGTTGATGTGGTTCGGAGGGCTCAGTTCTCGCCGAGCCCGATGTTCGCGGGGATGTCACGCTTATGTCGCCCGCAAAGCTCGCAGGACGCGCCCTCACACCAGTTGCCGCAGCAACGAGGCGGAAGTGTCCAACCCTCAAGCGGGGGGCCGTTCTCGCCAACCATGCTCATTCGCCGTCCTCGGTGTCTTCCCGAGAGCGGATCTCGAACCACGCGTCGATAGCGACACGGGCGCACTGGTCGAGCATGTCGTCGGCCCGCAGGTTCAGCAGCGCGCGGGCGTCTTCGTCATCGTCGTAGTCGTCGCTGTCGAGGTTGGCGATGACCATGCCGTCTGGAGAGATCTGGACCGTGGCTTGCATCTAGACCTCCCGGTGGAAGTGCGTACCCGACTCGTCTGGACGTGGTGGCTATTCGGCCGTGGCCGTGACGCGGGGGCGTCGTGAGCGAGGTGTCGTCCCAGGGCGGGGTCTGCACATGCAAGAAGCCCCAGACCGCGTTGGCAGTCTCGGGGCTTCTTGATCGGGAGACACTCCTCCCGTCAACACAGGAGCCTAGCACACCTCGCGCTCATACGCCTAGTCTGTTCGCAAGTCAACTCTGGTGTTTTGCTCCAATCGGGTGTATCAGGCCCGTCCTACTTCCTCGACACAGGGAATCTGGCCGCAGTCGGGTCCGTCGCACCAACAGGTTCCGGGGCTGGTCCGCAACGCATCGTCGAGGTAGGACAGCGCGAGCCTGACGCCTTCGGCCTTGCCGGTGATGCGTTCGGTCTGGTGCTTCATGTCGAGCAGCGTGTTGTTCGCGCGCGCCAGTCGGTCGCGGAGATCGCGAAGCGCGTCGTTCCTCCCGGGGTCACTCATGATGCTTCCTCTTCGGTCGTTTCTTCGTCTTCGGCGTTTTCGAGGCGGATCCAGTCGGCCAGCAACCCGATCTCCTCCGGAAGCCAGAGGCTGCGGCACTCGACACAGTGCGCCATCTGGTCGGCGAGCTTGATCCGCAGCGACCGGCGGACCTCGCAGACAGGGCACGTGTTGTCTGGTCGCCACGCCGGGGAGTCCCAGCCACTGGTGATCCGGGCCTGCGACCACCACCGCTTCACGGCGCGTTCGATGTCGGCCTTGGTGGCGGCGTCCTGGCTGGCGTGGAGGGCGTGGACGCGTCGGATGCAGGCTTTGGTGTCGCTGGGGTCGTCCTCACCGAGGCGGCGGACCCACCGTGCGGCTTCGTCGTCGATGAACATGAGGGTGTCGATGGATTCGATGGACGCCGCTGGTCGACTGCTGTAGCCGGCGCCGCCTGATACGTCGCCTTTGGTGGTGGCGTTGGCTTCGTCGAGTTGGTCGATGAGCGGCGGAACCATCGTGAGGTGGGTGAAGATCGCGAGCTGTTGTCCGTTGCGGTAGGAGTAGGGCTCCCGGTGGGTGTGGTGTTCCACGAGTTGTTCGATGTGGTCGTGAATGTCGAGATGCGAGGGGCTGGTGGTCATGGCTGCTCCTTGGCAGAGGGGCGGTCGGGGGTCGCGGCGTAGTAGTTGGCGAGGGCCTTGCGCATGACGTCGACCGCTTGGGGCGTCCAAGGCGTGCGCTCAATCAGCGAGTGCCAGATCCAGTTCGTGTCGACGCGCGGAGCCCAGGGCGTCGGGCGGCGGCAGTAGTTGCCTTGGTGTCCGTAGAGCGGCGCGCCGCATCGCTCACAGGGTGGTCGCGGCGAGTGGGCAGGCCGCCACTCCTCGGGCTTGCAGTCCTGCGGGTTGTCCGTGTCGCAGGGGCAAAACGCCTTGGCGGGTCCGACGTAGGTGGCGCGCATCTCGTTGGGCGCATCGCGGGCGCCCGGGTCGCCGATCCACAACAGGTTGCTCATGCGCTCATCTCCGGTTGGTTGGCTTCGAATGCGGTGGCGTACAGGGCGGTTTTGCTGTCGACGATGAACTTTGCGTGGGCTTCGGCTTGCGCTTCGGTGGGATGCTCCCTGTAGGCGGGTTTCCCGTTGCTGGGCCATGTCGAGTACCAGGTCATGCCAGCTCCCTTCCGTAGTGGCGCGAGACCGAGGCGAGGCGGGCGTAGAACCCCTGCATCTGCAGGTTGGCTACTCCCTTGGGTCCATGACGGTTCTTGTCGACCAGCACTTCGATCTCGGGTATCTCGTCGTCCGGCTGGTGCAGGAGGATCACCTGGTCGGCGTCGGCCTCGATGGATCCCGACTCCCTGAGGTCGGTCATCCGAGGCTTGCCGTCCTGATGCTTGGTTCCCTCTCGGTTCACCTGCGCCATCGCGACAACGCACGCACCCGTCTCGCGGGCGAGTAGCTTCAGATCTCGACTGATCTGCCCGACCTGTTCCGCACGGTTCGACGACTTGCGATCGTCCGCCGGCCGCACGAGCTGGAGGTAGTCGACGACGATCAACGCGAGGTCGTCGCGGGTGCGCTGAACATCGCGGGCCTTCTTCCGGATGTGCGTGACGGTCTGCCCGGCCGTGTCGTCGATGTGGATGGGCAGCGCGTCGAGAGCGGCGTGACGTTCGGCGATCTTCTGCCACGTCCGCTCGTCGGTCGTGCCGTCCTGAAGGCTCGAGAGGTTGGCGTCGGCGAAGGCCGCGAGAAGCCTTTGCCCGACCTCGTCCTCGGGCATCTCGAGCGACGCCAGGAGGACCGCGTGCTCGTGGTGGTGCGCGAAGTGCAGCGCAAGGTTGGTGCCCATGACCGACTTGCCGACGCCTGGGCGGGCGCCGACCACGACGAGACGACCCGGGCCGAGACCGCCGATAAGCCGGTCGACATCCGGCCACCCGGATCCGAGGAGTGCCGTGCGCCCGTTCTGCGCGGTGTCTATGACGCTCGGCAGGATGTCGGCGATGGTGCGGGCCTTGGAGGTTGAGCGTCCCCGGGTCGCGTCGTCGACGGCTTGGCGAGCCATCTCGCGCTGCTCGTCGATGTCGCCGACCTCGTTCGCGATTTCCGACAGTGCTACCGAAGCCTCCATGAGTCGTCGTCGACCCGATGCGGCGGCAACCTGCTCGGCATAGAAGGGCGCCCGGGCAACAACGGGAACGAGTTGCGTCATCTCGAACAGGCGCACCGGGTTGAAGCTGGGCGGCGGGTTGGTCAAGGCCAGCCGGACGCTCACGGCATCGGGCTGAGCTCCGGTCGCATGTACTCGTCGAATCGCGGCCCAGATGTCGCCGTTGATGCGCTGGTAGAAGTCGGACGACTCTAGGTCGATGTCGTCGATGTCGGGGAATCCAGACATGCACGCGCCGAGCAGTGAGACCTCTGCGTCGTTCGCGGTGGGCATTTCGTCGTTCATGCTCGCCCCCGCTTCTGGCGCCGCTCGTACTCCCATTGGGCGTACTCGTCAGGAGAGAGGCCATCGGGCGGGCGCTCGAGGTCGTGGACGTTCGGGAGGTTCCTCGGCTTGGTGGAGCGGGGGTCCGGCCGGGCATTGAGGAGCCACTGCGAGAAGGCGGCATTCCAGCTCACTTGGCGGCGGTCGTTGGCTTCGGCGTGGAGTCGGAACTTTGTGGCCTCGCGCTCGACATCGATGGCGTCGTGGCGCTTTTCCCAGTGCTGCTCGGTCGGCTGCCAATCCGAAGGTAGTGGTGTGGCCGGTCGCTTGCGACTGGCGGCCTTCTTCTTCGTGGAAGTGACGCCGGGCGCCGCGTCACTTCCACTCACCTTCAACTCACCATCAACATCACCATCAGCGTCGAGCGCTCGCGGTGTGCTCGCGGGTTGCTCGTCGAGCGCACTAGGAGCACTCGCCTTGCGGGGCTTCTTCTGGGTGGGCTTGTACGCCGAGTGCTCGTCGTGTTCGCACCACTCGCAGATGCTCAACCACCGCATGTCGATGTGCTGGTGCTCAGCGAGCTTGATGACCTTCAAGTATCCCTCATGCCGCTCAACCTGGCCGGTGAGGACCATCTCGTCGACCAGTGCAGGAACAGTGCAAGGGTCCATCGGGAGGAGGCGGATCTTGAGCTGGACGGCGTTGTCTTCGACATGCCCGTTGTCGCAGGCGAGGTTCCACATGCCGATGAAGAGCAGGCGGGCGAGAGGGGAGAGCTGGACGAACTTGTCGTCGGTCCACGTCTCCGGCTTGATGCCGCGAATCTTGGCCACTACGCGGCCTCGTCCCAGCGGACGGCCCAGATGTGTTCCCGGGGGCACACGTAGTAGGCAGTGACGATTCCGGCCGGATCGCCGTTGACCGTTCGGGGGGTTGGCGTATTGGTGGCCGGCAGGCTGCACTTGGGGCAGAACGATGGTCGGGGTGGCGCGCTGTCGGTGCGCGCGTGCACAATGTCCATGAGTCGGTCGGTGTCTTTCTGGTCGGCGAGGCCCGGTGCGGAGCTGCAACTCCCGCCGGGCCGACTGTTTGTCGGTGTCTTGTGATCCATTGAACAGGCACTCGCCGACAGCGGGAAGGGTGCTTCCACAGGGATGACCAGTGGGCCTTGACGTGTCGGCATCGGATCAGAACGGAGGCTCGTCGTTCCGCGCCGGCACGCTGCCCCACGGGTCGTTGACCGGGGGCGCGGATCGGATTGCGGAACGCTCACCCCGCGGCGCTCTGACCTTCTTCGCGACGGTCGGGAACTTGAGCTCGAGCGATGTCCGCTTCTCGCCGTTGCTGGCCTCGTACTCGCGCTGGAAGATGCGGCCGGTGACGAGCACCTGGTCGCCCTTCCGGAACGCCTCCGCCGCAGCCTCGCCCTCGGCCTCCCAGAGCGAGACGCCGATGAAGATCTGCTCGGTGGTCTGCCACTGCTCGTTGGCGTCCTTCTTGCTGTCGGAAGCGGCGACTCGCATGGAGCAGACAGCCTTGCCGCCCGTCGTGAAGCGGAGCTCGGGGTCGGCGACGAGTCGGCCGTCGATGGTGATCGAGGGGAGCATTACTGGTTCTCCTTGTGGTTGGTCTTGCGGTGTTCGTGGGCTGCCTTGTCGGCAGTGGGTCGTCTGGTGCTGTAGAACTCCCAGCGGCAGGGCTCGCAGGACGCGAGCCATCCATTGCCGGATGGGTTGATCACGCGGCTGAGTTGCGGTGGTTGATGTCGCAGGCGTCGACGGACGCGTAGAAGCAGGGCTGCCACACGCTGATGCCGCCCTTGGGGGTCCAGTGGCCGCCCGTTAGTGCGACCTCGTCTGCGCCCCACGTCTTCGGCTTCCGTTTCTTGACGCCGTCGGGGTTGACCCAGGCGTGGAGGGCGGACCGGCTGATTCCGTGGCGGCCGTCGACGACGGAGTAGGGGTCGCCGGTGGTGAGGTAGTCGTGGATGGCGGCGTCTTTGGTGTGGTCGGTGTGGCGCTCGCTCATGCGACACCGCCCTCGTCCAGAAAGCGGCTCACGTCCGAGCGACGGGGTGCCTCGTCGCCGTATGAGTCCCAGCCCTCGCGGTAGTTCCGCGCGAACAGCTCTAAGCGTGGCGCGGGCGACACCGTCTCGACGATGTCGAAGAACTCGTCGGGCTTCTGTGAGTGGCGAAGGCGAGGCCACTCGTACCACGACGACATCGCCTTCGTGTCGGGCACCATCGGCTTGCCGCGAGTGGCGAAGATGCAGTGCTCGGTGTTCGTTCGGAGGTAGTAGCCCATCCCGGGACCGGGCTTGCACCACGTCAGGACCGACATCGGCGTGAAGCCCCATGCGCGGACCACCTTGTAGGCGTCCTCCATGAGCCGGTTGACGCCCCACAGCCACAGGTGCGCGTCGACGTCGGCCCAGTCGCTCACCGGAAGGTCGCAGATGTCCTCGATGGGCATCGTGTTGTAGTGGCGCTCCGGCTTGCCTCGGTGGTACGTGCTGCGCTGGTGCATCGACGGCCACGGAGGGTCGGCGACGATAGTTTTGTAGCCGCTCATGCGACACCGCCGATCACCATGTCGAGCAGGTCAGGGGCAAGCCGACGCAAACACGCCTCAGCCGCCTCGTACTGCTCGCGGGTCGGGGTTGGTCGGGCCTCGATGAGGTCGCGGAGCTCGTCATTCATCATGCGGATTCCTTGAGATCGGTCGGGTCGTTGATGGACAGCCAGAGAGCGCCGGGCTGTCCAGGGATCGGCGGGTGAACGGTCACGCCGGAATGGGCGACGAATTTCCACGAGTCGTCAGGCAGCACGCCCTCGAGGACCAGCGCGTCGAGGCAGAACGAGAGGGTCGGCTGTGCGCCATCACCGTCGCGTCGGTGCCGGTTGGGAACACGCCAATGCAATATGACGACGGCCTGTTCGAGGGGCTGGACCTTCGCTGCCCGGATGGCCCACCGGGTTGCTTCCATCGACTGGCGACGGATCTTCGCTTCCTTGTGGTGGTGAAGGCGACGAACCTGGTTTTTGGTGAGCGGCGGCAGCTCGAAGGGGAGCGGGATGGAGGTCACAGGAGGACCCCCTGAGCGAGCGCAGCTGCAACCGCGCCAGATCCGGCGAACAGGTCGTCGACGGTGTCGACCTCCGGGTCGTAACTCAGGGCGTCCAACACCCATCGCGTCCACTCGGCAGGCTTCTTGCCCGCGAAGCCGTCGTTTCGCTTCGGGGCAATAAGCACGTCGGGAGTGACGCCGACGCCACCTCGGGCGGTCCATCGGCCATCGGGAATCCGCACGACTACGGCTTCCCATTTGTTGTGCAGCCGCCCCGAGGAGGGCATGGCGTTGGGCTTCACCCAGACCATGACGCGAGCAGACGGAGGGAGCGGCCGGTATGCGTCGATCCCGGACGGCGGGCAGGCGATTGCGTAACCGTCGTAACCACCCTCTAGCTCTTCGAGCAGCTGGCGGTGGCGGGCGGGTTCATCCCATTCGGCCGCATTGGGGTGGTTGTCGGCTGCGTGGGCGTGCGGACCTAGGGTGTGTGCCTTGTCGCCGTACCAGCGGGCTGCGCGGCCGAGGTAGGGCGGGTCTGCGATCGCGAGCTTCATCGCGCACCTCCGAGCAGCCTTGCCCAGCGTGCGGCTTGGTCGGCTTCACGGGATCGCTGGAGGCCGGCGAGGACTTCGGGTGTCGTCGGCGTACTCATGCTCGCCTCCATCCGGCTGCGACCCCGAGGATCAGCCCCACGATGCATGCGGCGCCGATGAGCACCGGGCCGGTCACGCGCTGGCCTGAAGGTAGTGGTGCGCGCAGAGGAGCACGTTGTCGCCGACCTTGATGTCGGCGGGCTTGTTGCACGACAGGTGGTGGCAGGGGGTGGTCATGCGGGAACCTCCGCGTCTGGTCGGGTCTTGAGCACGGCGATCGCAGCGACCGCTTCGGCCTCGGTGATCTCGGTGCGTGAGGTGTGGTCGGTGCCGTTGATGTGGTTGACCCCGGCGAGTTGGTCGGCCTCGGCGATGCCCTTCTGCCCGAAGAGGGCGAAGAGCTGGCCGCGCGTCTTGGCGGTCATCGGCTTCTCGGCGGTCGCCCTGCGGCGTTCGCGCTTCTGCTCGAGCTGCGTCGACGCGAGCTCGCCGTCGTCGTCGCCGTCGGTCACGAGCCCGGTCATCACGCCGAACAGGTAGCGGCGCATGTAGGTGATCGCGGACCCGATCTGCTGCGGGGTGCCACCGGAGATCGGCAGGGCGCCTTCGCGCTCGTTGCCGGACTCGTGCGACAGGATGCCGACGACCTCGTAGCGTCCGCCCTCGACGTGGCGGGAGGAGCCGGCGAAGGCGAGGCCGTGCTTGCTGAGGATCGGGGCTGCCGCCTCGGTGACATCAGCGAGGTCGGCGTAGGAGTAGGAGTACTGGCCGACGTTGGCGCGCTTCGTCTTGGCGACGGTGGGCATCTCGGCTTGGAAAGCGGACAACGCCGCCTGGAGGTTCGGGTGCTTCTCGGGGTCTGTCATCAGAGCCTCGTGCATTCTGGGTGGTAGTAGTCGCGTCGTGTGGACGGACGGATGGGTGTGTGGGCGATGCACATTTGCCCGACGTAGATGCCGTGGGGGCAGGCGTGGCAGTCGCGGACGGCGGCGGATCGTTCGACGGTGACGTCGGCGTCGCGGAGGTCCGCGACGGGTGCCGGATCCTGGCCTCGGGTGTCTTGTTCGCCGCAGCGGCAGGTTGTTGTGGGCCGGCCGGGGGGTTCGCCCTGGATGGCGCGGACCCTCGCGATGGCGGTGGCGAGTGCGGCGTTGAGGTCGATGGTCAGGTCGCTCATGCCGCCACCGCCGCGCACTCCGAACAAGCCTCTTCCCACGTGCAGGCGTCGCAGAACGGGAGCGAGTGGGGGCACTCGGTCGGGTATTCGTCGAGGCTGGTTCGGCAGTGGGGGTGCGAGCAGCGGCGGATCATGCGCTCGCTCCGGGGGAAAAGACACAGGACACGACGAACCCATTGAGATCCAGGTCGGCCCACTCGTGGTCGTGCATGTGTCTGCCGCACGCCTCGCAACGGATGCCATTCGCGTCGAGGCCCCGGAGGTCACGGCGGTAGATACGATCTACGTCATTCTCGGCGGATCGCTCACTCACGTCGCCCACCTCCCGACGGTCTCGGCCAACTTGGCGTCGTCGTCGAGCTCGCGGCGGGCAAACTCGAGGCACAGGGCGTCATGGAGCGGCTGCAACGAGGTCAGCCGGCGCGTTGGTCGGTCGTCGGCGCTCACCGGTTCTGGCTCCGTCCCAGTCGGTCCATCGCGGCGATCCCTGCCTCGATGTCCGGTCGCGGCACAGGGACACGCGGGCCGATCGCAGCCGTCACATGCGAGGCGACGTTGCGGCGGGCGTAGGCGTTGAACAGGGCACACGCGACGATGACCAGGGCCGCGACGGTCAGGACGGCAGCAGCGGCGATCACAGCGCGCCCCCCATCCGGTAGAACGTCACGAACCCACGACGGCGGCTAAACAGGGACGCGGGCATCACGCCACCACCCACGCCGGAACCAGCTCGACACGCACAGGCGCACCCCAACGGAGGTCGGTGCGGTCACGGCCTGGTCGGAACGCAACCTCCTGCGCGCCGTCAGCCCACGTCGTGACAAGGACATCAAGGTCGGCGAGGGGGTCGTGGCCGTGGTGGATGGTGTAACCGGAGTGACGAATCATGGGATACTTCTTTCTGTTCGGGGGGCCAGCACGCCGGGTCGAAGTGGCGCTGGCTCCCTGTTCTCGGATGGTGTGCCGATCGGTGCGCTGGAGGGGCCGGCGCACCGACCGGCGTCAGTGGGTGCGGTCGCTGTCGGTCAGCTCCGCGAAACGGCAAACCGTGCGGTCCACCGGAACCCAGATCGCCCAGGTGACGACCCGGCCGATGGTGTTGTAGACGCGGTTCACGACGCCTCCGCCTTCGGTGCGGTCGCCGGCAGGTTGGCCGCGTACTCACGCAGCGAGGCGACGACCACGAGGCGCTTACGCCCGTCGTAGCGAGACTCGATGACCTGCTGGTCGAGCTTCTGGTAGATCGCCCAAGGCGAGAGCCCGAGCATCCGGGCCGCTTCCTTGACGCTGACGAAGATCGGGTCGATGTCGGTCATGCGGCACTCGCCTTCATGTTCTGTCCGCTACCTGCGGATGGTCGGGGGTCGAAAATGACCTCGAGGGGTACGTCCAGTCGCTTCGCGATCGCTTCGGCGACCTGGGGCCGGCATGAGGTCCGGCGTTCGTTGACGAGGGCTGAGATGAAGGTGCGCCCCACGCCGGCCGCTAGGCCCACCTCTGCGTTGGAGACGTTCTTCGTGTTCATCAGCTCTCGCAGGAGCTTGCCGTTCTTGAGTCGCATCCATGTGCCCTTCGGCCAGCGCTTCCTTGTAGCCCTCATCCTCTGCTCCCTGAGTTCGTGGTGTCAAGTACCTGCGGATGATTCTGCATCAGGTGGTGGACACCTGTCAACTAACTACCGCCGTGTATTTATGCAGGTAGCGGCTTTGGTGGCATTGTGTGCGGCATGATCTGGTGGACACCAATATTCACTTCAGGGCCGATCCCCGGTGGACAGCACAAATCCGGGGTTGTTGCGCGGCCCGACGGCCTGGCTGGAGAGTGAAGCCATGAGCGAACTGGTCCGGATCATCGACGACTACCGTGACACCCACGGTCGTCCGTCCGATGCCTCGATTGCGCGTGCCATCGGCATCGCACCTCAGACGCTCAGCTCGTGGCGCAAGCGGGGGATTCGGGAGCTTCCCGATGCCGACACCCTGCGCGCCCTGGCTGCCTTCGTGGGTCTTCCCTATGACGACTACGTGCTTGAGGTCGCCCTGTATGACGCCGGATGGCGTGACGACTTGCCGGAGCTTCCGGCCGAGAAGCGGGAGAGGGGGGCCGGCTGATGACGGACGCTGTGCCCCCTCCATGCGCCGCCGCTCGACAGGTGGCCTAGAGAACCCAGAGTCGAGCGGCGGCAGAGACAAAGATACGCCCGGATCCGCACCGCGGGTCCGGGCGTCCTTTACCCGCTCGGGTGGATTCCGTGCATTTGGCAACAAGAAGGCGGTCTAGACCGTCACACTGGGCAAGCTGGCTCGTTGAACCCTTCTAAGGGTGTCGGTGCCGCGTGTCAGCATCAGCACCTTCTCGGTAGAGACCTCCTGCCGGGGACACCTAGGGGGCATCGGAATGCACGACAGAACCATCAGCATCACTTGTTTGGCGGCGTACGGCCTGTGGGCCTTGGCGTTCCTGCTGATCTTCGCCGGCACGGCCGCAGCGGTGGTGGGCGGCCCGACGGACTACCTGGCAATCGCTCTCGGCTTGATGGCGCACGGCTTGGCTATCTCGGCGGCGGCAGCGACCGTGAGCATCCGCTACATGTTCAAGAAGCAGGCCCGGTTCATGCGGTCTGCGTTCGAGCTGGGCCGGGACGCGTCGCCTGGCCCTCATTCGGTGCGTCAGATGCGCTAGTCGAGCTCGAGGAGGCGGCCGGCGGACTCCAGGGCGGTGCGCATCCGTTCGACGTCGGCGCGCTGGTAGCGGTGGGTGGTGCTGACCTGCGACTGGCCGAGGATCTGCATGACGAGCCGGTCGGGGATGCCGGCGGCTTCCATGACGGATGCGGCGGAGTTGCGGGCGGCGTGGAGTGCGATGACGGGCACGGGATGATCTTCATCATTGGCCCGCATGATGAGGTCGCGCCACGCCTGCCAGTCGCGTTTGGGCTGGAGTGGCTTGCCGCCACGGTGGAATACGAGCCCTGCGGTCGGCTCGCCTTCGGATTCCCAGAGCAGCCGAAGCCGGTTCGCGATCTGGGGGAGCATGGGCACGATGCGTTGGGAGGCGTCGGTCTTCGGGGCGCCGAGGAACAGTCGCCCGTCCTCGCCGGTCTGTAGCGTTTCGGCGACGTACAGCACGCCTGTGTCGAGGTCGACGCGCGCCCAGTCGAGGCCGAGGACTTCCCCTTGCCTCACGCCGTAGAACAGTGCGAGCCACCAGCGGGCGTCGTCACCGGCAGCACGGAGCACGCGCCGGGCTTGGTCGACGGTGAACTGTTCGCGGACGGCCTTGTCGGTGCCGGGCGGGTTGGTCTTGTCGATCGGGTTGTAGGACAGCTTGTCGACCCGCACAGCGTCCTTGAGGGCGCGGGCGAGGATGGCGTGGGTTTGCCGGATGGTTGCTTCGGCTAGTCCGTCGTCGCGCATCTGGTCGTACATGGCTTCGATGTGTTCGGCGCGGAGGTCGGTGAGCTTCCGGCGGCCGATCATGGGCACGATGTAGCGGGCGGTCTTGGAGCGGTAGGAGCGCATGGTTTGCGGCTTGAGTGGCTTCGGTGGCCTGCTCTTCCGCTCGAGCCAGGCTGTCGTCCACGCTTCGACGGTGATGGTTTGCATGACGAGCGCGCCGGAGTCTCGTTCCCTCAGTGCTTTGGCGAGTTTGACGCGTGCCTCAGCCTTAGTGGGGGCGTAGATCGTCTTCCGTTTCCGGCGGCCGTCGATGATGACGTCGAGGGTTGCTTGCCACCGTCCGCGGCATCGGTGTTCTGGTCGGGTGCCGTTGGTGCGTGGGGGGCAGGATGGGTGGTCGTGGCGTTGGGTGATGCCGCCCTCGCCCTTGCTGCGTCGCTGGGTCACGCCCGAGCCTTCTTGCGAGCGGCGGACTCCTGGTTGCGGCGTCGGCGACAAGCGCGGCAGTAGCGGCCCTTATCGGTCCGGTAGGTGTTCTCGGGCGTGAACTCGTGGCCGTGGATGCAGTGTGTGGCTTCGCGGAAAGCGTTGCTGGGGACACCCTCTCCACGACGGAGGTTCTCGGCCTGTGTAACCGGCTCGAGGTGGTCAGGGTTGCAGCAGGAACGGACGCGGCATAGGTGGTCGATGACCATGCCGGCGGGGATCGGGCCAACGAAAGTCTCGTAGGACATGCGGTGGGTCATCACCCGCTCGCCACCGAAGCGGCCGTTGTTGATTGCCATGCGGCCGTAGCCGGTAGCCGTGGCGATGGCACCCTGCCACAACCAGCAACCAGTCTCGGGATCGATCGTCACGCGCCGCTTGATGCGATCGGCGACAGGCTCGGCGGGCTTCCTTGGCATGACGACTGGCTCCCTCTGGCTGGGGTGACACACTGGACTACATACTATTCCACCGCATTGCACTGTATTGCTGGTGCTAGCAGAACGGCCCCTGACCTGCGGTTTCTTGCCGATCCACGCTCGCAATTCTACACCAGAATGGGACTCATAATCCTTGGGTCGTGGGTTCGAGCCCCACCCGCCCTACGCGATCTACCTGCGAATATCGGCCAAGATCGATGTGCCTAATCCGACGATGACACACCGAACTACACACAATGGGGCGTACACTGGTTGGCAACACACCTTCCGATAGGGGCAACCATGAGCCTCCCGCACGAAGAGGCGCGCTCGCTAGATGACGCGCTCCAGTTCCTTCTCGACGTGTGCTCGGGTCGAGAGAAGCGCATCCCGACCGTCACGCGCGAGCGAGCCCGCCGCATCGTTCGCCACTATCCCCTGGCTCCGGGATGCCGTTGGCTTGACGACGAGGAGGCGGGGCGATGAGCGAACCCAGTTCCAGTTGTAAGTCACACGCAAGAAGGATGGAAGTCGGCGGGCAAGTAAGCAACGACCCGACCTACGAACAGATCATGCAGGCGATCGGTGAGCGCATCTGGGACGAAGCTCCCCACTTGCGCGAGGGCCACCACCGCGACCTTGTGTTCTCGACGACGTGGCAGGACGTCATGTGGTCGGTGCAGCAGGGAGTGCATGACGCTTACGGGTTGCGTGGCATCTCGGAGTGCGATGAGTGCTACCGACTCCAGGGCGTCTGCCCTGCCCACGAAGATTCTCCACTTCTTTTGGAGAACGTGGAACGGAACCGGGGTCGGTCTGTCGTGTAGTAGGTATGACGACTTGCATCTGCGACACCGCCGACTACGCGCCCGCCCACACCATCCCCGTCGAGAACCCTGACGGGACGCACGCAGGACACCTGTGCCTCTACTGCGAGACGCTGTGGTACGCCTAGCCACCGACAACGCACGGAAGCCCCCGACCGCCCTCGGGTGAGGACGACCGGGGGCCGTGGAATGGAGCAGGTCAGGGCAGGTTGAGCGCCGTAGCGATCGCAGCGTGCCCGGTGGTGTTCGGGTGGACGCCGTCGGAGGTGTAGCCCGGCTTCCAATGGTCGGGGTTCGTCCCAGCTACCACCGCGGCCGCGTCGAGGATCCCAGCCAGCGGGTGGGTGCGTCCGTCGCCGGTTTCCCCGATCCGCAGGGTGTCGGCCGAGGCGTCGCCAGTCGGTCGGCCCTGCCAGCGGCTGAACATCGCCTGATAGTAGGCGGGGGCTCCGTCGCGCAGCCACGCGTTCCATGCCTGCCGTTCGGTGGCTCCTGCTGCGATGGTGGTGCCGTCGGTTCCGGTGCGGGGCAGACAGGTGACGGCGTAAACGTTGGGGACGGTCGCGGTGAGGGTGCCCCAGTATTCGGCGTGGGTGTCGGCGAGCTCGGTGGCGGTGTAGACCTGGATGTCGTTGACGATGTAGGCGATGAGGGCGTGGGAGCAGTGTTCGGCGAGGGTGTCGCCCACTCGTGCAGCCCATGCGGCGGGGAGTTGCCCGAGTCGTTCACCGGAGGCGGCGGCGTTGAGGTAGGCGACGTCGGCTTTGGTGGCGAGCCGTTCGGGGTAGCCGCCGGTTCCGTCTTGGCCTGAGCGTCCGTGGAGGGTGTCGCCGACGCCTTCGCTGACGGAGTTGCCGAGGAACAGCCACCGGTCGGTGGTGTCGGGGGTGGGGGTGCCTCCGGTGATGGCGAGCGGCCCGACGAGGTAGGCGCCTGTGCCGTCGCTGTAGCCCTCCATTGTGGGGACGTTGCCGCTGCTGGTGACGGTGGCTGTGACGGAGACGGTGCCGCCCGCGACAACCCAGCCGATGGGGTCGGAGGTGGCGAGGGATCCGCCTGCGATGGTGACGTTCGGCTGCCCGGCCCAGGTGACGTTGTGGCTGCCGGAGCTGGTGGTGATTGAGGCGGTGACGGTGATGGGTGAACTGTTCGCGGCGTAGGGGGGTGTGTGGTCGCCGGCGACGTTGCCCCAGTGGAGGACGATCCCGTCTGCTTCGACGGGCGCGATGTGGCTGGTGGTGGATGTGACGGGTCCGGTGCTTTTGTGGTGCGACACGCGACCCCACGCGACGAGCCGCTGGGTGAGCGGCCCGTCGAGGGTGTCGGGTCGGGTCGGGAGGGGTTGTGCGCCCGTGGTTGCTAGTAGCGCGAGAAGGCTCACGCGACACCGGCCACTTCGGCGATGGCGAGCATGTCGGCGTCGGTGAGGACGACGTCCTTCCATGCGGCCATGTGTGCGACGGCTCCGGTGAAGGTGGAGGATCCGGCGCGGCCGGCGATGGTGAACTTGTCGCCGGCTGACACGTCGGGCCAGGGGGTTGCCTTGGCTCGGGTGGCGTCGAGGACGCCGTCGCGGTAGAGGCGCATGTTGGTGCCGTCCCACGTCCAGCCGATGATGTGCTCCCCGGCGGTCCAGATGGCGCCGCCGTTGACGACGCCGATGTTCTCGAACGCCCAGTGGTAGGTGTCGTAGATGCCCATCGAGGTCGAGTAGGGGTTGGAGAACACGCCGTAGTTCGCTGAGGCGGCGAGGTCGGAGGTGAGTCTGATCTTGGCGACGAACGACAGGGCGGTGGCTCCGTTGTGGGGGAGGGGTGCGGCTGCCTCGAGCCGTTGGGTGGATCCGTTGAACTCGGCCATCTCGTCGGTGAACGTGACGGAGCCGATGTTGGTCAGCGCTACGCCCCCGGTGGCGGGGGTCAGGTCGGCTTCGAGGGGCCAGTAGTGGCCGGGCTCGAGGGCGGTGATGACGCTGGTGAGGGTGTCGGCGGGGGGCTCGGGGTCGTCGCCGATCTCGGTTCCTGCGGCGACGGTTCGGTACGTCCACCCGGCACCGACGGTAGAGTCGCGCTCGAAGATGTAGGAGCCGGCGGGGAACGACACACCTTCGATGGTGGTGGTGGCGGTCACCTTGTAGCCGATGAGGAACCCGTCAGCTTCGGTTTCGTCGAGGTCGACGGTGCCGCCGTTGACGACGGTCAGCGACGAGTTGCCGCCCTCTCCCGGCGGCCCCTGGGGTCCGGCGGGTCCGGTGGGTCCGGGCGAGCCTCCGGGCAGCGTGAACGTCACCCGCTGCTTCCGGTCGCCGGCTTCCCAGTCGGTGCGCCAGTCGACCTTGCCCGCGTTGAGGACCTTCCCGTCGCTGTCGTCGGGGAGGGTGATGCGTGCGGAGGTTTCGGGGCGTCCGTAGGGGCCGGGGGAGTCTGCGGCGATGGTGTCGACGTCGGTGTCGGTGAGCGCCCATGTGGCGGTGGATCCGTCGACGGTGGCAGCAAACGACTGCACGTCGGCGTCTCGGTCGCGGGTGGACTGGAACTCGAGGGTGGGGGTGTCGGGCCAGTCGATTTCGGTGCCGGTCGTGTCGGTGAGGGTCGCGACGAGGTCTGCGCCGTCGTTGAGGGTGAGGCGGACGGTGAGCTTGTCGGCGTGCTCGCCGAGGATGACGTGGGCCACGAAGACTCCTAGTGTTGCGCGTGTCGGGATTCGCTACAGAACCGTGGCGATTACTGATACAGTCAGACTATGCAGGTGACACAAAGGGGACGGCTGTCCCATGAAGATCAGGTGCGCTTGTGTGAAGCACAAGACGAGGCCAGTGAGGCTGCCATGTGGTTGCGGGTCATTGCTGTGGAGATGATCGGCAAGTCCTCGTATCGCGAGGTCGCGCGGCTGACCGGCCTCAGCACCAACACGTTGCAGCGGTGGAAGCGGGAGGCGGGGAAGTGATGGCAACCATCGCGGCTGACAACATGGGACCGTTCGACCTAGGCAACTACGTGCCTCCGATTTGTTCCTGCGGCCGGTACGCAGAATGCTGCCGCCACGAGCGGGAGGCGGGACAATGAGCGACATCGCCGACTTCCTGCTCGCCCGGATCGCCGACGACGAGAAGGTGGCTGAGGCTGCTATTGGGACCGGGTACGACCTTGGGTATCGCCTTGCCGTGGATGAGGTCGAAGGGCACCGCTCTGGCGTGCACATTGACCCCGACCGCGTGCTGGCTGAGTGTGAGGCCAAGCGGCGGATCGTGGAGGAGTGGGGGCGAGTTGAGCGCCTCGGGACCAACGGGTTCGGTCCGGGCGTCCTGCGTCACCTCGCCAGCGTCTATGCCGACCACCCCGACTACCGCGAGGAATGGCGGCCCTAAGAGACGCGGATGGACGCGAACGCTTGGACGACAACAACCTCAGGACTACTCGTGACCCGCGCCCAATACGCGTAATCACCCGCCGCCGGAGTGGTCAGCAACAGACCAGGCTTGCCGTCAAGGACGAGCGGGGTCTGCCAGTCCTCTTCCTTCGGCCTGCGCGTCGTCGGGAGGATGGCGAGCTCGAGCGTTTCGTCGGCAGGCGTGACGTCCACCGGGCCGATCCACTCGGTCGTTTCGCGGGGGATCTGCCAGTCGGTCACTTGCCCTCCAGGGTTGCGGTTGTGCGGCGTGGTCCGAGGGTGGCCGTGGTGGCACGGTCGGCGAGGTGTGCGGTGGTGGAGCGTGGGGCGAGGCTGATGACGACGTCGGTGTCGTGTAGGTCGCTTCCGGTGCCTCCGGTGACGGTGGGGGCGAGGGCGGTCGCGGTCGCTGTGGCGCGGACTGCGGTGACATTGGCGGCGACAGTGGATCCGCCGGAGACCGTGGGGGGTAGGGCCAGGGTGCTTGCGGTGGCCGGGACGGTAGCCACGGAGGATCCGACCGACACCGTGGGAGCGGGGGCCACGGTGGTCGCTGCTGCGACGACAGCAGCCACGGTGGCACCGCTACTGACGACGGGCGGCAACGCGGCGGCAGAGCACGTGGCAGGGACAGCAGTAACCGAACCCGAACCAGAGCCACCGCCCGTGACAACCGGCGCGTGAGCCTGCATGGTCGCCGCCGCCGGCCCGCCGCCCGTGACAGTGGTCGCACCCGAAACCACCGGAGCCGCAGCCGAGCTGGACGTAGTGGGGGCGACCGCGTCGACGTTGCTGCCCGCGGACACGGTCGGAGCGAGAGCCGCCGCCGTGACGAGCACCGCGACTGCTGCGATCGTGGCGCCGGCCGACACGGCAGGCAGGGGAGCGTCCGCGGTGGCTGTTGCGGGAACGGCGGTGACGTCCGCGCCAGATCCTCCGCCGATCTCCCGCAGACGCAGGATGTCGACAGGGCCGCACTGGAGCGTGGCCGTGGTCATCGTGAAGCCGGCACAGGTGCCGTCGCCCGTGACCTCGACGTCGAACCACTCGAGGTTGCCGTCGAGGCCCGTGGTCGCGCCCGCGCCGGACGTGCGGCGGTTGACGGTCCCGAAGGTCGCGGTGCCAGTGAACGTCGGCGCGGTGATCGTCAGCGCGACATCGGTGTCGACCGGCACCAGGGCGACCAACCAGTCACCAACCTCGACCGTGTGCGCCGACGACAGGGTGACGGAACGGTCCGCAGCGTGGGAGGTATCCCCGGCGACCTCGAACGCCACATCCCAAGTCGCGCCAGCGCTCTTGGTGTAGCGGGCCATGACACCGACGACACCACTGATGGTGCCGGACTGGTCGAAGGTGACGGTGCCGGTCTCGCCGCCCGCAGCGACCAAGTAGTCGGCCTTGACAAGGCTGCTGTGGTCGTCGGCCGCGTTGGGTGCGTCCCCAGCCCGCAGCGACCCCGCCGCAGTCCAGCCCGCCTCGTCGACACCCACGATGCTCGAGGCGTGGTAGACGTCACGGCCCGCGATGAGCAGGTCACCAGCACCCACCGAAGCGGGATAAGCGATCGCACACGTAGTGGTGCCCGCGATGGTCTTGGCGCCGATGGCCCCGAACGCAATCGCCATCAGGTCACAGCCTCTCCCATGCGGTCGAAGTTGCCGCTGATCTCGCTCATGCTCGCCCGCACACCGTCCGTGATGCCGCCACCCTCGCCACGGTTGCCGCCGCGATAGAACAAGTTGCCGCGCAAGACCCGCGTCTCGCCCGGCTGCCGGATGGAGAACGGACGGTCCATCGCGTGGAGCACTTCAACACCGTCGTCGGAGGCTTGCAGCCGAAAACAGTTCTCCTCGATGAGGACGCCCGTGAAGGTGCTGTGTTCGGGGTAGCAGCTCGTGGCCGAGGAGTTGCCGTCGGTGAGGAGGTTGCGGCGAACGGTGGTGTTCCCGCCGCGGATCGACGCGGGCGTGTTGTGGCTGCGGTCGCCGCTCACGGGGTCGATGGTGAAGTTCAGGTCGTGGACCCAGTTGTATTCGACGGTCGTGCCGGCGAAGCAGTAGAGCCCGGCACGGTAGCCGTAGATGTCGCAGTTGCGGATCGTGATCTGGTTGGGCTCGCTCGCAATGTTGAAGTTGATGGCAGCGGACGCGAAGTCGTCGTCGTAGTTGCCGTTGAGGGTGCAATGCTCGACGACGATCCCGGTCGGGTTGCCATCAAGGCTGCGACCCTGCAAGCCGTACTCGGCGCCGCCAGCGTTGATGAGCTGGCTGTTCCGCAAAGTGATGTTGTTGGTCTGGAAGCGAACCTGGCCGGGGAAGATGTACCGCTCCACCAGCCACCGACCATCGGCGAACGACACACGACCGTTCCCGAGGCGGGCGTTGAGCCACGACGTGCTGAGCCCCGTCGACCCGTTCGTTGCCGTGGTCGCCTCGTAGGTCAGCGAGGCGTCGTGGCCGGTGTTCGCCTCGTACCACGCCCGGATGGCGCCGACGGGTTCGGCAGTGTCGCGGTCGGGTTGGGTGCCCCGCATGTCCCGAGAGTCGAAGGCGGTCTGCCAGTCGGCCGGGTCGGGGATCCCCGGCCCACGTCGGCGAGTGCCCTGGATCTCGATGGGGCTCATCGGACGATCAGGCGACCGTTGCGGTGAAGACTCCAGCGGCGTCCCACGTCAACGCGAACGGCCCGGCTGTTGAGGACACGTCGGCCTCGAAGTCGATGTAGGCGATCAGCGGGTCCGTGGTGCTCGCGCCGGCCGTGTCGACGTACACGATCGCGTACCGGGCGGTGATGGTGCTGGTCGCCCACGTCACGTCAGCCGCGTCGAACGCGGTCGTGTTGGTGCCTGCGGTGTAGTTGACCGTCTTGCCCGTGAGGGTCGCACCACCAGCGGTGTAGCCGGTGCCGGTGACCTCGTTCGTGATGTCGTTGAAGTAGTCGTGGGTGTCCTGCGACGGGGTGTACGACGAGGTGCAGAGAGCGACCTTGATCGTGTCGGTGTCCCAGTCAATTTCCTTGTTCGCCAGCTTGGCGGGAACGGAGCCGTAGAGGCGTGCGACGACCATGTCACAACCCCTTCGGCTGGTTGGGGATGACGTAGACGGCGCCAGCGGTGACGACGGCCGACAGGATGGCGGTGACCCACTGGAGCACCGACAGGTCGGAGAACTCGGTCTTGTCCTGCACCTGTGCGAGCAGGGCGGCGACGAAGGTGAAGACGAAGGCGAGGACGGCCTTGTTGGCGTACATGTGTTTCTCCTAGCGGTAGCGGCGGCGGTGGGTAAGTGCGAAGGCGAGGCAGCGGATGGCGAACCAGGCGACGTTGAGGCTGTGGTTCATGCCGGTGGCGGGCAGGCGGATCACGGGCGGACCCATCTGATGCGCGCTCCGTGCGCGTCGTGTCCATCGATCGACAGTCGGATCGTCCGCCGGTCGGTGACCACGACCTTGCGACCAGCGGGAGCCCACGCCTTCGCCTTGTCGATGCCCGCGTCGGTGACGACCTGCTCATCGGGTGCGATGCGCGGCCAACCGCGATGAGTGTTCGTGTCCGCGACCCAGATCCCGCCGTGCTCAAGGTTCGCCTTGGCGCGTTGGCGCAGGGTGCGGC
>NZ_UNRG01000017.1 GCF_900537115.1 Arthrobacter sp. Alg241-R88 | reverse complement strand
CCCTCATCGAGAACGCCGGCGCGGTCCAATCCATGTCCCGCAAGGGCAATTGCTACGACAACGCCGTGATGGAGAACTTCTTCGGCCACCTGAAGGAAGAACTTTTCCACCACGTCCGCTTCCTCAACACCGACGCACTGGCACCTGCAATAGAGGAATACATCCACTGGTACAACAACAAAAGAATCTCCACAAAGCTCAAGGGCCTGAGCCCGGCGCAATACCGGGCCCAGACCCTTGCAGCCTAGAATCCCATTTAGCCAGTCCAACTATCGGGGACCAGTTCACTCTCCTTAGGAAAGTGAGAGAGCGTTTCGGGTTGGGGCGCATTAAGTGAGAGAGCGTTTGAAGCAGGGGGAACGGGCGGCGCTTTTCAGGCCGCCCGGGCGTAAAATTCTCCCCGTAGGAGGTGGCCATATGACCCTAAGAATGAACACAGCCACCACCGTCCTGCCAGTCGATGATCCGATGCGCGCCCGCAGGTTCTACACGGAAAAACTCGGGCTCCCGCACCGCGGCATGACAGACGATGGAAGCGAACTACTCGGCACCAACGGCGGCCCGATGCTGCAGCTGATGCCCGTCTCGGATGGAAAACACTCCGAGCACACTGCAATCAGCTTCGAGGTGACGGACATCGAGCGGACCGTCCGGGACATGGAAGCCAGGGGAGTGCAGTTCCAGGACTACGACCTGCCGAACCTGAAGACCGAGAACCACATCTGCACCACCAACTCGGAGAAGTGCGCCTGGTTCATGGACACGGAGCACAACATCCTCTGCGTCCACGAATCACTTGGTGTCCAGGCCGAGTACGAACTCTAGAAACCCCCTGAAAGCGGTAGGGGCGCCCCGATCAATCGGGGCGCCCCTACCGTCGTTTACGCCGGAAGCGTCAGGATTCGGCACCGCTGTGCAGGCCGTCGTCGCTGCTGTCGTCCGACGGCGCAGCCCCGGTCTGGTCGGAGAGGTCCATGTTGCCGCGGGCTTCATCCATGGTGGGGCCGCCGGAGGGAACGCTGTAGGTGTCCGGGCGGATGCCGTGGGACTGTTCCTCGATCAGCGCCTGCTCCTCGCTGAAGCGGATGGCGTTGGCTTCGTCTGCGGCATCCTGGGGAATGTCCTCGCGGACTTTGGACGGGTCCGGAATGATGAAGCCGGCGTTCGGTTCTTCCTTGGCGCTCATTGTCTAACCTTCCTTTTGGGTTTACTACTCTGTTGGCCGGTCGATAAGGTCCGCTTTGATGTCCAGCGTCTGGTCATCCCGCCGGACTTTGAAGCCTACGGTATCGCCGGGGTTGCGGTTCCGGAGTTCAGCCAGGAGCTTCTCGGGCGCGTTCAGCTCCGCTCCTTCCATGGATTCCAGGACGTCGCCGGGGCGGATTCCGGCCCGGCCCGCCGGGCCGTCCCCGTCCACGGACAAAACGACGACGCCGGTGGTTGCGTCGATGCCCAGCTGGTCTGCGATCTGCGGTGTCAGTTCGCCCGGGGTGAGGCCGAGATAGGCGTGTTCGGCCGTACCATCGGCGAGCAGCTCCTCCGCCACCTGGACGGCGGTGGCGGCAGGGATGGCAAAGCCGAGGGAGACGGCGCCGGCGGACGGCGGGATGTAGGCCTCGCTGATGCCGATGATTTCGCCGCGCATGTTGATGACAGCACCGCCGGAGTTGCCGGGGCTGATGGGCGCGTCAGTCTGGATCAGGTCCACCAGGGAGAGGCTGTTGGAGGCGGAACCCGGAATTGAACGGTGTAGCCCTGAAATGATCCCTGCGGTGGCGGTGTTTTCAAAGCCCAGTGGGGAACCCAGCACCAGGGCACCTTCTCCCACGCGGGGAAGGCTGTTCTGGTAGGTGGGCTTGGGCAGGCCGGTGCGGTTGGCCTGCACCAGGGCCAGGTCCGTGACAGGATCCGTGGCCCGCACGGTCCCCTCTACCCGCTGCCCGTCCGCGAAACCGACCTCAACCGTGGTGTTGCCCCGAACCACATGCTCGTTGGTGAGGATGAGGCCGTCCTCCGAATACACCACACCGCTGCCCAACCCGCCCTCGGTGAAGATGGTCACCACGGACGGGGCCAGGTTCTCCACCAGCTGGGGAATTCCGCCGGCTGCATCAGGAGCGGGGGCATTCCCGGTGGGTGAAGCGGTGGCAGGTGGGCTGTTGGTGCCGGCAGTGGTGGCTGCGGACGGTTCGCTGGGGGCCGGTGGAGCAGGCAGGCCGGTGCACGCCGTGAGGGCCAGGGACACCGCCAGTACCGCGCTTCCGGCTGCCGCACGCACGCGGGCAGGCCGTCGGGATCCTCTGCTGATACTGGTGCTCATGGAAGACCTCCTGCGGACGCGGACTGGTCCTACCACCGTAACCGGGCAGCAACAGAAATACCAAGCACACTTAGTATCTTGGTTGGAAGAGGCGAGCCTAGGGCTGGGAGTGGAGCCCGTCGAACGCCATGGTGATGACGTCGTCGGCAAGTTTTTCGGGCGAAAGCGAGCCGCCGGGCTTGTACCATTCCACGATCGAGTTGATCATGCCGAACAGGAGCCGGGTGACGGTCCGCGGATCGATATCCTGCCGCAGCGAGCCTTCGTCCCGGGCGTTGGAGATCAGGGCGGCCACCTTGTGGTCGAAGGTGCGGCGCCGTTCCAGGGCGTTGCGTTCGATCTCGGTGTTGCCGCGCAGGCGCAGGAGCAGCGTGACGAACGGGAGGCGGTCCACCAGCACGGCCACCGTCTGCCGGAGCACAAACTCAAGCCGCGCGTCGGCCGCACCGGAGGTAGCCTCCGGTTGTTCGAGGATGGCCTCAAGGCCTCCAAGCGCGTGGTCAAGGGCGAGCTTGAGGAGGTCGCCCTTGGACGGCACGTGGTGGTAGATCGCCGACTTTGAGATGCCCAGGTTGTCCGCCAGGATGCCCATGGACGTTGCGTCGTAACCGTGCCGGTTGAAAACGTCGACGGCGATGCGCAGCACCGACTGCTGGTCGTAACCGGGCCGGCCGCGCTTGGCACCGGCGGCGGTACTTGCTGTTTCAGTGGTGCTGGGCATGGTGCCTAGTTTCTCACGAACGGTCGGTCAGTCTGCGCGTGCTGGTCCTAGCCTTTCGGCCGCAGGTCGTAGATGCGCCGCAGCTTGCCGTTGGACCGCTCAAGTGAGCCCGGCTCCACCACATCCACCGTGCACGAAGAACCCACGTGGATCTTGATCTGCTCCTGCAGGGCGCGCGCCGCCGTCGTGCTCTGCTCGGAGGTGACGGCGTCGCGGCGTTCGATCCGCACGGTGAGCTGGTCCATCCGCTGGCCCTCGGGGCGGGTGAGTTCGAGCTGGAAGTGGGGGCTGAGTTCGGGGATCCGCAGGGCGATTTCCTCGATCTGGGACGGGAAGAGGTTGACGCCGCGGAGGATGATCATGTCGTCGCTGCGGCCGGTGATGCGGCCCATCCTGCGGTGCGCGGGGCGGGCTGTGCCGGGCAGGAGCCGGGTGAGGTCCTTGGTGCGGTAGCGGATGATGGGCAGCGCTTCCTTGGTGAGCGATGTGAAGACGAGTTCGCCGTGTTCGCCGTCGCGCAGGACGTTTTCCTTGCCCGCCACCGGGTTGAAGGCGTCGATGATTTCGGGACGGAAGTGGTCTTCCCAGATGTGGCTGCCGTCCTGGGTTTCCACTGCCTCGCCGGCGACGCCCGGGCCCATCACCTCTGAAAGCCCGTAGATGTCGCAGGCCTTGATGTTCATGGTGACTTCGAGTTCGTGCCGCATCTCCTGGGTCCACGGCTCGGCGCCGAGGACGGCGAACTTCAGGGAGGTGGAGGCCGGGTCGATGCCCATGTGCGCCATGGCGTCAGCGATGGTCAGCAGGTAGGTGGGGGTGGCCAGGATGGCGTCGGGCTTGAAGTCCTGGATCAGCTGGATCTGGCGTTCGGTCTGCCCGCCGGACATCGGGATGACGGTGCAGCCGAGGGCTTCCGCTCCGGCATGGGCGCCCAGGCCGCCGGTGAACAGGCCGTAGCCGTAGGCGTTGTGGACCTTCATGCCGGGACGGATACCGGACGCGCGGAAGCAGCGGGCCACGAGTTTGGCCCAGTCCGCCAGGTCCTGCTTGGTGTAGCCGACGACGGTGGGCCGGCCCGTGGTGCCCGAGCTGGCGTGCACGCGGGCTACTTCGCTCTGCGGCACGGCGAACATCCCGAACGGGTATTCGGCGCGCAGGTCTTCCTTGGTGGTGAACGGGAAATTGCCCAGGTCGCTGAGTTCACGCAGGTCGGCGGGGTGGATGCCGGCGTCGTCGAACTTGCGCTTGTACAGGGGTACGCGCTCGTAGGCGTAGGCCACGGTGTGCTGGAGCCGGGTGAGTTGCAGGGCTTCGAGCTCGTCGCGCGAGATGGTCTCCTCGCGGTCCAGGACGGCGTCCGTTATCTGTGCGGCTGCGGACGTTGCTGCAGTCGGGGCGGGAGTTTCGGGGGCGTGGAGAGTCATGGTTGTCCTACTTCTTGGGGATGGTGCGGCTGCGTCCGCGGAACTCGGCAATGAGTTCGCCGGGGGTGCCGGAGTTGGCGGCTTCTGCCGGAGGGGCGTCGGCGGCGAAGATCTGGATGTCATAGAGGCCGCTGCGGCCGGCGCTGGAGCGGCGGTCCGCGACGGCGGTCAGCACCTGGCCGCGGAAGGCCGGCTTGAGGAAATTAATGTCGACGCCGGAGGCCACGGTGATGTTGTTTTCCTCCCCGGGTGCCGGGACGGCAGGGTTGCACGCAAGCGCAAACGCCGTATCGCCGAAGGCGAAGATCATTCCGCCGTGGGCCATGCCGAAGCCGTTGAGCATTTCCTGCCGGAGCTTCATGCGGATGGTGGCATGGCCGTCGCTCAGTGAGAGGACTTCGATGCCCATCCACTCGGAGGCGTAATCGTTCTCCAGGATCTGGTGGTGGGGCCCGGAAAGGGTTGTTTCAGCCATGCGTCATTGCCTCCAGCTTTATTTACCGAATGTTCATTAGGTAATCCCATGAGGGGGTGCGGTGTCAAGGGGAACGCCTTGCCGCGGGACGCATGGGACGGCAGCGACGGGCTTCCGGATTGCCGTGAAAAGCTATCTCGCGGAGCGCGAAAAGCCATCTCGCGGAGCGCGAAGTGCCATCGCGCGGAGAGGGAAGTGCAAGGATGGGAGGACCGGCACCAGCACACCAGCAAAAGGGCGGACCATGGCCAAAAGCATCTACGTCAGCGCAACCACTCCCGGATCGGGCAAATCCCTCGTGGCCCTGGGCCTGGCGGACACCCTGCACCGCCATGCCGACAGGATCGGCTTCTTCAAACCCGTGGTGCATGGCCCGAACGCGGCGGACGATCCCATGGTGGCGCTTATGAAGTCGAGGTTCGCGCTGGAGGATGAGCGCTGCCGCGGCGGCCTTACCCACGAGGAGGTCCGGTTCCTGCTGGCCGAAGGCAAACGCGAGGAGATCGACTCCCGCTGCGTGGAAATCTTCGCCGAGATGTCCCGCCACTGCGACGTCGTGATTGTGGAGGGCACCGACCTCACCGGCCAGGACGCCGCCGTCGAATTCGACCTCAACGCGCGCCTGGCCAACAACCTGGCCGCCCCCGTGGTGGCCGTGGTCGGCGCCAAGGGGCGGACCGTGGCGGAGGCGGCGGCCGCCGTCGAGGTTGCCCGCAAGGAGCTCGCCGCGGAGAAATGCGCGCTGCTGGCCATTATGGTCAACCGCGCTGACCCGGACGACGTCGACGCTATCGCCGCCGCCGTCAAGCCCGGCGCCTCCAAGCGGCCCGTCTACGTCCTGCCGGAGCTGGAGGAAATCGCCCGCCCCACCACCGGGGAAGTGGCTGCCGCGCTTGGCGTGCGGCAAATTGCCGGCCGGGCGGACATGGAGCGCGACGTCCGTGACATCAAGGTGGCGGCCATGAACGTGGGCAACTTCCTGAACGTGCTGGACGAGGGTGCCCTGGTGATCGTGCCGGGGGACCGCGCGGACGTGATGGTGGCCTGCCTCGCGTCGTCCTTCTCGCCCGAGTTTCCCGTGGCTTCAGCGCTCATCCTCACGGGCGGGCTGGCGCCCGACGCCAACATCTACCCCCTCCTGGCCCAGGCGCCGTTCCCGGTGTTTGCCGCCCAGGAGGACACATACACCACTGCCCGCCGTGTCTCGGAAGTCCGGAGCGAGATCTGGTCCGGGCACCGCCGCAAGGTGGCCTCGGCCCTGGGACTCTGGTCCCGCAGCGTGGACGAGGCGGAGCTGGTGGAGCGGCTGCACCTGCCGCGGGCCGAACGCATGACCCCGCTCCGCTTCCTGCACGACCTCATCGAACGTGCCCGGGCGCAGCGCCGCCACGTGGTCCTGCCGGAAGGGACTGATGTGCGGATCCTGCGCGCGGCGGAAATCCTGCACCGGCGCGATGTCTGCGACCTGACCGTGCTCGGGCCGGAATCGGACGTCCGCGAACTGGCCGCTGCCCGCGGTATCGACCTGTCCGGGATCAACATCGTGGATCCCGCCACCTCCGACCTGCGGCAGAAGTTCGCCGAGCAGTACTCGGAGCTGCGGGCACACAAGGGTGTGGACCTGGCCAAGGCCCTGGAGATCATGCAGGATGTCAGCTACTTCGGCACCATGATGGTCCAGCTGGGCGTGGTTGACGGGATGGTTTCCGGGGCCGCCCACACCACCGCGCACACCATCCGGCCCGCACTGGAGTTCGTGAAAACCCGCGAGGGCGTGAAAATCGTATCGTCCGTGTTCCTGATGCTGATGCCGGACCGGGTGCTGGTCTATGGTGACTGCGCCGTGAACCCGGACCCGAACGTGGAGCAGCTGGCGGATATCGCGCTGGCATCGGCCGAGACCGCAGCCCAGTTTGGCGTCGAGCCGCGGGTGGCAATGCTCTCCTACTCCACCGGCGGTTCCGGTTCCGGCTCGGCCGTGGACCAGGTGCGGCAGGCCACCGAGCTGGTCCGCCAGCGCCGTCCCGAGCTCGCCGTCGAAGGCCCCATCCAGTACGACGCCGCCGTGGACGCTTCCATCGCCGAATCCAAAATGCCGGGCTCTTCAGTTGCCGGGCAGGCCACCGTATTCATCTTCCCGGACCTCAACACCGGCAACAACACGTACAAGGCGGTGCAGCAGAGCTCGGGTGCTGTCGCCGTCGGGCCCGTCCTGCAGGGGCTGCGGAAGCCGGTCAACGACCTCTCCCGCGGCTGCACCGTGGAGGACATCGTGAACACCGTGGCCATCACAGCCATCCAGGCGCAGGCGCCGGCCTCCTAGCCCGCGCGGCACAGGCTTCCACAACCAAAAGGACGACGTCGGCACCTGGTTGGGGTGCCGACGTCGTCCTTTTGCAGGGATTAGCTGTTGTCCGGCTTGGCCAGGCTTTGATCATCCTCCTGCTTGGCCGGCTCGTCGGACAGGCCCTGCGGGGTCAGGTCGAGATCCTCGGTGTTTTCGGGGGCCTGCGGGGCTTCGCCCGTTTCGGCGGCCTTGACGTTGCCGGTGTCGTCCAGGGCAGGGTTGGCACCCTCAACGCCAGTGGGATCCTTGGTACCGGAGCCTGGGCCGGCGTCGGAGTCCGCCTGCGGGTTGAGGGGTGCCGTGCTGCTGGAACCCGTGTTGGTGGGGTCGTTCTCGTCGATCGAAGCGGGCTCGTTCGTCATGGAATTGTCCTCTCGGGGCGTGGTCCAGCCTGTCCGCCGACTCTAGGCACAGCCCGCTCCCAATCGCAAGGAAACTGCGTGGCAGCAGGGCAACCTATAGTGTGGTTTGAACTGCAGAAGCCAGGCTCAGGAGGCCCCGCATGCTCGTGCTCGTCATCAATTCCGGCTCGTCCTCGCTCAAGTACCAGGTGCGCGACGTCGCCGCAGGGAGCGTCTTGACCGAGGGGCTGATCGAAAAGATCGGCATGGGCAACGGCGGCGACGGTGACGGCGAGATCGAGGGCCCGCGGGACCACGCCGAGGCGCTGGAGCAGGTGGACGCAGCCATCCACCAGGAACTGGGCGACCTGGAGCTGGCTGCCGTGGGACACCGCGTGGTGCACGGCGGAGAGCGGTTCGCCGAGCCGGTGCTGATCGACAACGAGATCACCCGCGCGATCGAGCGGCTCAACCCGCTGGCGCCCCTGCACAACCCGGCCAACGTCCTGGGCATCCGCGCAATCACCAAAAAGTGGCCGGACATGCCGCAGGTGGCCGTGTTTGACACAGCTTTCCACCGCACCCTTCCGGAGCACGCCTGGCGCTACGCCGTCCCGGACGAGCTCTACACGAACCACGGCATCCGCCGCTATGGCTTCCACGGCACGTCCCATGAGTACGTCACCCGCCGCGCGGCCGCGCTGCTGGACCTTCGGGTTGAGGAGTTCGACGGCGTCATCGCCCACCTCGGCAACGGCGCCTCCGTCACCGCCATCAGGGGAGGCCATTCCGTGGACACGTCCATGGGCTTCACCCCGTTGGAGGGCCTGGTGATGGGCACCCGGTCGGGCGACCTGGACCCCTCCATCCTGGTGTTCCTCGGCCGGGCCGGCTGGACCCCTGAAGACATCGACACCATGCTCAACCGCGAATCCGGGTTGAAGGGCCTGGCCGGCAACAACGACATGCGCTCGGTGGTCGAGGCATCCGAGGCCGGCGACGCCAAGGCGGCCACCGCGCTCGGCGTCACCTCGTACCGGCTGGCCAAATACATCGGCGGCTACCATGTGGCCGTGGGCGGAGCCAAGGCACTGGTGTTCACCGCCGGCATCGGCGAGAACTCACACCAGTTCCGCGCGCTTGTGGCGGAGAAGCTGGGTGCCTTGGGCATAGAGCTCGACGCCGGCCTGAACGCCGAGCGGTCCAAGGAACCCCGCGTCATTTCCACCCCGCAGTCCGCCATCCCCGTCCTGGTGGTTCCCACCGACGAGGAACGCGCCATCGCTGAGGCGACGGCCGCCGTCGTAGGATCCGGGCCTGCCCGCTAGCCTCCTTCCCATGCCTGAGATCACCCTGCCGATCCGCACAGAGCGGCTGATCCTGCGCCGCTTCGAGGCCAGCGACCTGGACGCCTTCCACGCGTACCATTCGCTGGCGGAGACGGCCCGGTTCCTGCCCGGACCGGCCAAGAGCTACACGGAGTCGATGGAGCGCGTGGGCCGGTACGCCAACTTCGTTTTCGAGAAGGAGGGCGACTGGGTGGCGCTCGCCATCGAGCCGGCGGACCAGGCCGGCCTGCAGGGCGAGGTGGTGCTGAAATGGCTGCCGGGCCGGGCCCAAGGCGAGGTGGGCTGGGCCCTGGCGCCGGGTGCCAGGGGCAAGGGCTACGCTACCGAGGCCGCCGAGGCGATGCTCCGGCTCGGCTTCGAGGAGCTGGGCCTGCACCGGATCGAGGCGCGCCTGGATGAACTCAACGCGGCATCCGCGGAGCTCTGCTGCCGGTTGGGCATGCGGCAGGAAGCACGGCACGTGGACAAGTGGCACTACAAAGGCCAGTGGGCCACCGAGCTGATCTACGCGGTCCTGGCCGACGAGTGGCGCGTCGACCAGGCCCTCAAACGGACCAGGCCCTAAAACGCTGAAACCCCTTGGCGACGCTCTCTCACTTGATGCGCGTTTTTCTCAAACGCTCTCTCACTTGATGCGGGCTCTTCCCCAACGCTCTCTCACCCATCAGGCGCGGCCCTTGAGAATCAGGTTCCAGTACACCTGCGGGAAGATGTCCCGGTCCACCACCCAGGACAGCTTGCTCTCGTTCCAGGTGGGCACACGGGGGATTGTAGGCATGGGCCGGTACCGGTCGTCGAACTCCGCAAACACCACGGTGTTGCGCGACACCGTGAACGGGCACACGGAGTAGCCGTTGTATTTGGCTGGCAACGGTTTCCCCTTCCGGGCGGCCACCAGGTTCTTGGCCAGCACCTTTGTCTGCTTGCGCAGGGCACCGCCGGACTTGGAGTTGGTGGTCCCGGCCGCGTCGCCGAGGGACCAGACGTTGTGGAACCGGATATGCCGGAGGGTCTGCCGGTCCACCTCCACAAAACCGCCCGCATCAGCCGGGGCGGGCAGGTCGGTTGCCTTGAGCCAGTCCGGCGCCGACTGGGGTGGGACGGCGTTCAGGACGTCGTAGTGCAGGTTTTCCTCGACGCCGGACTCGATGTTCCGCACGGTCGCCTTCTGGCCCGCAGCATCGACGGACGCCAGTTCGCTGTTGGTCCGCAGCTCGATGCCGTACTCAGCGATCTTCCGGTCCAGTTCCTTGTCCACCTCCGCCACCCCGAAGACAGTGGGGTAGGGCTGGACCATCACAACCCGGATTTGGTCCAGGACGCCCTGCTCCCGCCAGTAGTCGCAGGCAAGGTACATAGGTTTTTGGGCTGCGCCGCCGCACTTGATGGGGCCGGCGGGCATGGTGAACACGGCGGTGCCGGATTTCAGGCCGCTGAGCAGTGTCCAGGCCTTGGACGCCAGTTCGAACTCGTAGTGGGAAGCCCCGTTCGGGGAATGCACAGCCTCGGCCAGGCCGGGTACCGCGTCCCAGTCGTACTGCAGGCCCGGGCAGACCACCAGCTGGCCGTACGCCACGGTGGCTCCGGACTCAAGCGTGACGGTATTCGAGTCCGTGTCCACGCCTGTGGCGGAGTCGCGGATCCAGGTGACGCCTTTGGGGATCAGGGGTTCCTGGGGCCGGACGGCTTCCTTGGCTGCTGCCCTGCCGCCGGCGATGTGGGAGAACAGCGGCTGGAAGTAATGGTGCTCGCGGGGCTCAATGACGGCCACGTCCTTGACGCCGTAGCGCTCCAGCCGGGCAGCCAGGGAGATGCCGGCATTGCCGCCGCCAATGATCACAACCTCGTGCTGTGCGGCCACTGCGCTACTTCTTTTCCGTCAGGGCGGAGGCCTTGTGGGCGGCCCGCGCGCCGGTCTTCGCCGATTCCACCACGTACTGGGGCTCGTCCTCGCTGGCGCGGTGTTTGTTGCCGTCCAGTTCGAAGTCGCTGGTCTTTTTCTCCACGATCTTGCCGTGCGTCTTGCCCTGTGGCGTGTTCCATTCCACGGACGTTCCCTTGCTCAACGACATGTGCTCTCCTAGCTGGGATTTGCGGTGGGTAGGGGTTCCACAGCGGGGGCTGTGCCCCCAGTATCCGCCGTTGGGGCCGGCGTCTCAACGGGGGCGTACGACGGCGGTGCGTAGCCGGGGGCGGGCTGCGTCGCCGGTGCGGTTGCGGCCCCGGTTCCTGCTGGAGCAGGTGCCTGGGCTCCCGTGCCGGGTGGAGCTGGCGCGAGTGAAGCCGGTACGGCTGGTTGGGTGGGATCCGATGTTGCCGCCGGTACGTCGGCTGGGCCAGGAGTGACGGTTTGGGTGGAGCCCTGGGCTGCACGTGGATCGGCCTGGACGATGGCCGTGATCTGGTCCTTGAAGGCGGCGAGCCGGCCCTGGATTTCAGAAAGCGGCACGTTCTGGATGTTCCGGCCGTACTCGGCAATTTCTGCCCACAGGGCTGCCAGCTGGGCCATGCCGAATTCACTCAGCGGACCATCCAACGTGAGGACCAGTTGGCTGGCCAGCGCATAGGTGACGCACTCGAGGCAGTTGTAGTTGGCTGCGGCCGAGAGGTTCTCCGGGACGATCACGTCCGCCTGGCCCACGATGAGGACCACCTGGAAGCCCACCGCCACCGCTGCGCAGCCGGTACAGCTGGCAAAGGCGTAGGCCTCGTTCCTGGTGTCAACGGGATCCCCGTCCTCGGCCCACACCAGCGCGAAGGCCACACTGTAGGTGACGGAACCGTCGGTGGTGTTCACGGCCAGGGCCTGGTTGCCGTCCTGCTCAGGCGCCGCCGGCCGGTCGAAGGGGAAGACCCACGACGGCGGGGCAGCCGCAGCGGGAGAAGTGGAAGGGGATGAAGCCGGGCCGGAGCCGGGCGAAGCCTCCACCGGCACCAGCACCATGCTCAGTTGCGGGTTCTCCCGGGTTGGCTTAGCGGCGCCTTCGGGCCACAGTGCCACGGTCCTTCCGCTGCTGCCTTCCCGCAGGACGGTGTTCGCAGCAGGGAGGATCGACGTCGTTGCATCAGCCAGCGTGCCCCGTTCGTACGGTTGCACCGGACGGTACGTCCCGCCGTCGGGCCACCATGCCCAGCCCAGCCCGGCGAGCAGCGTCGCCACAACACCCATGGCGGCCGTGCGCCGCAGGACGTTGCCGCGCGTCCTCTGCCAGAGCCCGGTAACCAGCTGCCGCAGCAGCCGCAGCAGGATGTACAGCATGCCCAGCATGGGAAGGGCCACGGCCGTGATGGCCAGGACCCGCACTGCAGCGCCCGCCGGGTCGCCCGCGGAAAGGCTTTCGGTGAACAGTTCCTGCTGCCTCGCGGCACTGCTCCATGCGGTGGCCAGCAGCCGCGGCAGGGCGAGCACCATCATGGCCAAACTGAACAGCAGCAGCGGCACGGTCACCAGCACCCAAACACTCACCACGGCCCGGGCCCAGGGCTTGAGCACCTTGTTTTCCGGTTTTCCCCAATGCCAGGGCAGCAGGCCCAGGAGGGTGGGCTTAATGCGCTGGAACAGGTCGGGTACGCCGGTGGCGTCAGCCAGGATGTGATAACCGTCGAACCTCACCAGCGGGAGCAGCTGCCGGACCATCTGCAGGATCTGGGTGACCACCACCAGCAGCAGGGCATCAAAGCCGGTGGCCCACCACAGCCCCATGATCCCCACTGCAACAATCGCATTGAAGTACAGGCCGCCAAAATCTGTGCGTATCCGGCCCCCGCGGCCCAGCCGGTACGAATCGGTGACGTCAGTGAAGAACGCCGGCCAGACGAGGTAAAGACCCATGCCCATGGCGCCGGGTGTTGCGCCGCCTTTGCGCGCCGCTGCGGCATGGCCAAACTCGTGGAAACCGGCGGAAAGGATGGTGATGGCAAAAATCAGCAGCAGCAGTGCCGGGTTGGCGAACGCCTCATGGGTGGCCGAGCCGAGGCCCTTCACCATCAGCACCCACCAACAGGCGGCCAGGAACGCAGCTGTGACGGCCACGACGATCAGCGGACTGAAGAGCACCGCGAAGGGTGCCGTGATTTTCCGCGTGCGTTCCGGGTCAGTCACGGTGTAGCGGAAGCGCATGCCCAGTAACGGGTCTGCCTTCCGGACTTCCGGCTCGGAGCCGTCGGCCAGGCGGAGCAGGCCCATGGGCAGCAGCTGGGAGTCCATCAGGGTGCGCACGTTGTCGGCGCTGATGAGGCGTCCGGAACCCGCCGTGGCGTGCTGCGCGATCTCTTCCACGCTCCGGTTTCCGTCCGCAGCTTCCAGCACCAGGTACAGCAGCCGGGTCAGCTGCAGGGTCTGGCCGTCCGCGCGGCGGACCAGGGAAGGCGGTTCACGGTAACCCGACCCCTCGGACTGCCCCAACAGTTGGACGCCGTCGGCACGGGAGGGAACCTGCACAGGGTGCTCGGCAAGGGAGGCAGGGGACGACGGCGGGCCGGCCTCAGGGCGCGGCCCGCCGGTGGCGTGGGTCATTTGTGCTTACTGTTCGAGGTTGGACTGCTGGTCCGCGGAGGCGTTGGCTTCGCCCTCGATGTGCTGCGAGATGATGGCGTCCTGCTCGGCCACCGCGTAGGCCTGGCTGTCGATGGAGCCGATGTTCGCTGCGACGGCGGCGTCGATCGGAGCGGCGACGTTTGCGTTCGCGGCCACTGCGCCGTTGATGGGTGCGGCGATGTCGGCGTCGGCCGCGAGGTCCACGTTGACGTTGAGCAGGTCCCCGTCCAGTGCGGCGGCGGGATCCACCGGCAGTGCGCCGACGTCGGGCAGGGCGCCGCCCAGGCCGTCCTCGGGGACGACGCCGTCGGTGGCCGTTCCGTCGGGGAGGAGGCTCCCGGCGTCGGCCGTTCCAGCAACGGTGCCCGGTTCAGTGGTTCCGGTGCCCGCCGTGGTGCCGCCGTCGTCAACGGTGTCGTTGCCCTGGTTGATGGTGCTGTCCTGGGTGGATTCGGCGTTCGCGTCGGCCACGATGCCCTGGTCGATCATGACGCCCTGGTCCGCCAGGGCCTGGGCTTCGGAGCCAAAGGAGAGGATGTTGGCGGAGGCTGCGGCGTCGATCGGTGCGGCCACGTTGGCGTTGGCCGCCACGGCAAGGTCGATGGGTGCTGCCGCATCGATGCCCAGGTCCAGGTCCGCGTTCAGGTCAAGGACAGAGGCAACTTCCTTGTCCGGCAGGGCTGTTGCTTGCTCCGACATCAGTTCATCGTCGGTCAGGGGACGCATTTCCTGTTCCATGCTCACGCAAACCTCCAGATTCGGCGCCGGGTGGCCTGCCCCCAGCGGGCAGTCGGCGCCAGACAATAGTAAGCATGATGAGCATTTTTTAGTACAGGCGGGTACCGGGGCGGGACGTGTTACCGCTGGTCACGCCGGTTCGAGGGGGCACGCGCAGCTTCCCCTCCCGCCGCGCCCAGCCCTCGTGGCATGGCATTGACACTGCCTGGCGGAGGGTCCAATCTGTCGCTGTGCCTGCCTTCCTGCCGGCAGAGCCGTGCCGGCACCAGGTGCCCTTCAAAGGAGAACTCCAGTGCCTGTTGTAGAAGAAAGTGTTGTTATTGCCCGGCCGCCGCAGGAAGTTTTTGACTTCCTCTCCAAGTTTGAAAACATCGCCGTCTACGATTCCTCGGTCACCGCGTCCGAGCAGATTGGCAACGGCCCCCTCGGGGTGGGCGCCCGTGGGCGCGGAACCAGCAAAATCATGGGAAAGCAGTTCGACTGGACCACCGAGATCATCGAATTCGACCCGCCCCGGCGGATGGTGTCCCGCTCCGTCGAAGGCAAGCTGGACTTCACCGTAACGCTCGCACTGGAGCCGTCCGACGGCGGCACCCGCCTGACCCAGCGGATCGATGCCGGATCAGGCCTGGGCGGCGTCTTCGGCAAACTGGCCGACTCCCTGGTGGAACGCGCCCAGGGGCGGACCGTCCGCGCCAACCTCGAAACCCTGGCGGAGTGGCTGGCCGAACACCCGCAGTCCTGACGTCCCGGCACTTTTTTGGGGGGCAACGGCGGACGTACGACGGCGGGACGCACCCGCCGTCGTACCCTCGAGTCCTACTTCAGGCCGGCGCCCGGCAGCAGTTCCGTGGCGCCGAGGGAGTCGGCGATGAACGCGTAGTCCCAGGCCCTTTCGCGCCACTGGACGTAGCGGCCGGACGCGCCGCCGTGGCCGCCGTCCATCTCGATCTTCATCACCACAGGCTCGGATCCGGTGGTCCTGTTCCGGAGCTCCTGCACCCACTTTGCCGGCTCCACGTACAGCACCCGGGTGTCGTTGAAGGACGTCACCGCGGCGATCTTCGGGTACCGGGCAGGGCCGACGTTCTCATACGGGGAGTACGACTTCATGTAGGCATAGACCTCGGGGTCCGTGATCGGGTTGCCCCATTCCTCCCACTCGAGGGCTGACAGCGGCAGTTCCGGGTCCAGGATGGTGGTGAGGGCATCCACGAACGGCACCTGGGCCACGATGGCGGCGTACTTTTCAGGAGCCATGTTGGCCACAGCGCCCATCAACAGTCCGCCGGCCGAGCCGCCGAGGGCCGCGATCCGGGACGGGTCCACCCAACCGGAATGCGCCAGCCAGTCGGTGGCGTCGACAAAATCGGTGAAGGTGTTCTTCTTCGCCAGTTTCTTGCCGTTCTCATACCAGTGCCGGCCGAGCTCGCCGCCGCCGCGGATGTGGGCGATCACGAACACCACGCCGCGGTCCAGCAGGGACAGCCGCGCGATGCCGAAGCCGGGGTCCATGCTCAGCTCGTAGGAGCCGTACCCGTACACCAGGCCGGCCGCCGTCGAATCCTGCTTCACGGCCTTGTGGCGCAAAACCGAAAGCGGGATCCGCGTGCCGTCCCTGGCCTCGGCCCATTCGCGCGTGGCCACGTAGTCGTTGCCGTCGTAGCCGCCCAGGACCGGGCTTTCCTTCCGAAGGAGCAGCTCGCCGGCGGGCTGCCCGGGGGTGGGCAGGACGAAGTCGTAAACCCGCGACGGCGTGAAGTAGGACGTGTAGCCGAGCCGGATCACCGGAGCCTCGTAGTCCGATCCGCCAACTCCCGCGGTGTACAGCTCCTCGTCGAACGCGGGCTCCACCGGTGCTTCCTGGGCCCCGGTTCCCAGGCCCGCCAGCCCCATGACCTGGACGCGCTCAATGGTGTCCTTGCGGATGGAGACGATGAGGTGGGTGGCGGTGACGCCGGCACCGTTGACGCGGACGTCGTCGGAATGTTCGACGACGGTGTCCCAGTGCTGCTCGGCGAGCGGCTTGCGAAGCTCGGCCGGGTCCGTCAGGGAGACCATGGAGTTGATGGCGCCGCGGTTGTGCGTGAGGAGGATGCGTTCCGTTATCAGGCCGTCCGGGCCGGGCAGCAGGAACGGCTCGGCCTCATAGAGCACGCGCTCGTCCCGGGAGATCACGGTGGTGAGCTCCTGGGCCGGGTCATCGAAACGGAGCAGGCGGGTCTCGCTGTACTCCGAGCAGCCAATGCCCAGCACGAGGTAGCGACGGTCGGCAGAAAGCTCGAAGCCCAGCCACATGGCGACGTCGTCTTCCTGGTAGATCACCAAATCCTCGGTGACGGGCGTTCCGAGGGTGTGGGCCTTGACCTGGTAGGGGCGCCAGGAGTCGTCCACCACTGTGTAGAAGATACGGGTGCCGTCGGGGGAGAAGGCGACGCCGTAAAAGATGTTCTCGATGACGTCCGGCAGCAGTTCGCCGGTCCGGAGGTCTTTGATGCGCAGGGTGAAGCGTTCATCGCCGGCGTTGTCCACGGCGTACGCATAGAGGTTGCCGTCCACAGTCACGGCCGTGCCGCCCACCGAGAAGAACGGCTTCCCCTCGGCTTCGATGTTGCCATCGAGCAGGATTTCCTCGCCCGGAATTTCGACGCCGGGCTCCACTGCGGGGGGAGTCCAGTCCGCAACGGGGTTTCCGGTGTTCTGGGCCCGCACCCGGCACTGGATGCCGTACTCCTTGCCTTCCACTGAGCGGCTGAAGTACCACCAGCCGTCCTTGCGGTGGGGGACGGACAGGTCAGTCTCCTGTGTGCGGCCCTTGATCTCCTGGAAAATCGCCTCGCGCAGCGGCTCCTGATGCGCAGTGACCGCTTCCTGGTAGGCATTCTCGGCCTTGAGGTGCTCCACAACCTCGTCGGATTCCTTGTTCCGCAGCCACTCGTAGTGGTCCACGAAGGTGTCTCCGTGATGAATGCGCTCGGAGGGGATCTTCTTGGCCACCGGGGGAGTGGGCGTGGTGGCGGCGGTGCTGGCGGAATCCTGCAGCGGAGTCTGGGTCATGAATTCAATATATAGACCCCCGCCGACAATGAACCGGCCGTTCGCTACCGGACGATAACCCCAACCCGCCACCCCGGACGCGCCATCACTTCCCACAGAAATCCAGGTGATGCCCTATCACTTTTGGTCCCCAACCAGCCATCTTGGGGACCAAGAGTGATAGGGCATTGGTGAAATGGCGCCCTAGTGGGCTTTTGGCGGCAGGCGTATCCTGTTCACGCTAAGGCACATCCGCCCAGCGTGAGAGGGGAAGTTTATGACCATCCCGCCAGTGCACGAGCCCGAGCCGTTTCCGCCGGAACCGGGCCCGGACCAGCCTGATCCGACCCAGCCCGGCCATCCCGGGCCACCGGCCCCCAATCCGTTTCCGGCGCCGGAGCCGCCCGGTCCGCTGCCCGTCCCGGATCCGGGTCCTGCGCCGCTTCGTCCCGACCCCACCCGCAGCTAGAACAGCAATACACCGCGTTCTGAAGGGGCCTTTGCACACCGCGAGGGCCCCTTCGCCGTGCCTGCTGCACCGCCCGAAAGCAGTAGAAATTCTTTCCAAAAACCGCTTGCAGATCTGTTGGGCGAGTGCTAAAAAATCTATATCAGCCAATACAGATCGGCTGGTACCAAAACAGGTGTTGGACCGTCTCTTACGAGGAGGGAAGCCATGTTGATGCGAACCGATCCGTTCCGCGAGCTGGACAGGCTGGCCCAGCAGGTCCTCGGCACGGCAGCGCGTCCGGCAGCAATGCCGATGGACGCATGGCGTGAAGGCCAGGACTTTGTAGTCGCCTTTGATCTGCCCGGCGTCACCCCGGATTCAGTGGATCTGGATGTGGAACGGAATGTCCTGACGGTGCGGGCGGAGCGTCCCGAACCTGCAGGCAAGGACACCGAGTTGATCGCCTCCGAGCGGCCGCGCGGCGTGTTCAGCCGCCAGCTGATGCTCGGGGACACGCTGGACACTGACAACGTGAAGGCTTCGTACGACGCCGGTGTCCTGACTCTGCGGATTCCTGTCGCCGAAAAGGCCAAGCCGCGCAAGATCGAGATTGAGACCAAGGGGGCAAAGCAGGAAATTTCCGCCTAGTCGCCAACAAGGATCGGGACGTCGGGTATTGATTGTTGACTGCCTCTTGGGGCGGATAGCCATTCTGAGCACGCCACAGCGCCTTTCGCGCATCGGCAGGTGAGGCCTGAACTTCCCGATACGGTGGCCCCCGGCTTCGGCCGGGGGCCATCCCACGCCCAGAGGCATCCCACGCACGGGAGCGTCCAGCGCCCGGGGCTGCAACCGTCAGGGTCGAGTTACGTGTTCAGCTCCAGCATCAGCGCGGGCAGTTCGTCGGCCAGTTCGCGGGCAAGGAAACCGAGGGGGCCCAGCCTGCTGGCAAGCCTGTCGGCTGCTGCGGCATGAAGATGCGTGCCCCAGCATGCCGCCTGCGCGCTGGTGGTTCCCCGCGCCCGCAGACCCGCGATCACCCCGGCCAGGACGTCCCCGCTGCCCGAGGTCCCCAGCCCGCCGTAGCCGGTGGTCATCTTCCAGAGCTCGGATTCCTCCGGAGCGTCTCCGCCGGAGGGCCGGGCGATGAAACCCTGGCAGCTCACGACGGCCTGGAACTTATCGGCGATCTCAGCCACGTCCGCCGTCAGGTCCTCCACCTCCCGCTCCAGCAGCACAGCCGCCTCCTTGGGGTTAGGGGTAAGGATCAGGCGCCCCTTCCACGGGTCCAGCCGTTCCGCCAACTTAACGAGGCCGCCCAGGGCATAGGCATCAAGTACGACGGCGGGACCACCTCCCGCCTTTCCCTCACCGGAGCCTGAACCACCAGAGCCCGAACCGCCGGAGCCTGTACCGCCAGAGCCTTCCCCTTCCCGCTCCAACAGCGCCCGCAGCAGTTCCTCGGCAAGGTCCGGGTCGTCCAGCCCGGGGCCCACCAGGATGGCGTCGGCCCGGTCGAGGTAGGAAGAAATCCGGTCCAGTCCTTTGCCGGTCACGGACCCCTCTGCGGTTTCCGGGAGTCCCATCGCCCCGCATTCCGGCAGTGCCACACCAAGCTGCATGGCGACGGATTCCGCCACGGCAAGGGTGAGTTTTCCGGCACCGGCCCGCAGCGCAGCAGTACCTGCCAGCAGTGCGGCACCGGGCGTTGCCCGCGCACCGCCGATGACCAGCACCGAGCCGCGCGAATACTTGTCCTCGCCCGGCGCCGGCAGCGGCCAGTCGCGCAGCAGCGACGGCGTCACCAGGGTAGGTGAAGCGGCGGCAACGGACTCACTTTGGGTGGACACTGGCATCCCCTGCGTGTTCGGTGACGGTGACGCCCTGCTCGGTGAGGTGGTCCGCCACGTTGAAACTCTCCAAGGTCCAGGGCCCCTCGCCCGACGGTCGCACGTACCGGGTCAGGGAGGCATTAAGCACCGACGTGCTTGCCGCGAGGTCCAGGATCTCCCGTTCCGTCATTCCTTCCAGCACGTACCGGAACAGCAGGATCACGGCATCGTGGCAGACCAGCATCACGCGGTGCCCGGTGCTGAGGTTGTTCAGTTCATCCAGGACGGACCGCAGCCTCAGCGCCACATCAGCCCAGGATTCGCCGCCTGGCGGCCGGTAGTACATCTTGCCCAGCCACTCGCGGCGCTCGGCCTCTTCCGGGAAGCGATTTTCGACGCCCCGGCGGGTCAGCCGGTCCAGGATGCCGAGTTCGCGGTCCCGCAGCCGTTCATCGGTCCGCACTTGCAGGGGCCAGCCCGCGGCTTCGACGGCGATCTCGGCCGTCTGGCGCGCGCGGGCGTAGGGCGAGGAGACCACGGCATCAGGCCGGAGGTCCTCCGCGATCCGTGCCAGCGCCGCGCCCAGGGCCTTTGACTGTTCCTGCCCTGTACCGGACAGGTCCACGTCAGCATCCCGGGCGGGCACCTCGATGACCTCGGCCCCCGCCAGCCGCGCATCAGTTGCGGCCACGTTGCCTTCGCTCTCACCGTGGCGGATCAGGATCAGCTCCACCGCCCCGGCTTCCTGGACAGCCTCAGTCAGCCCATCCTCTTTCACAAGAATCACCCCGTCCGTGTGCCTTGCCGAATGCAGGAACATTACCAGCGGCGTACCCAAGGGGCAGGGAAAGTAAACGAGGGAAAGCAAACGGACGACGGCGGCCTGCCGCCTAAAGCCGCGCGGCCCCACCATAGCGACGCGGGGTCACTAGGTGCCCAAAAACCACGGAATGTTGGGCCTGGAGTGACCCCGCGTTGCTTGGACGTGATCACGTCCGCCGGTGAACGCCGGGTAAGCTTGGGCTGCACAACCGCCCTACGGCACGGCGGCGAAGTCCCCGATCCGGCCCTCCCGCAGCGCGGCCCCCACAGCGTTGATGGCACCATAATCGGCGAACAGCACGGACTGGCCCGCGATGAATCCGGAGCCGGCCGTCGGCAAGGTCATGGTTTCAATGGCATTCGCGTCCAGGTTGCGCAGGCTGTAGGCGAGGATGGCTGCCTGCACCGGGTCAAAGCCCTTGTTCACAGTGAGGCAGCAGGACGCGAAGTCCACCAAACTCCTTACCGCTGTCACATCATTCAATGTGCCGCCGGCGGTGAGGCGGGCAAGGACGGCGCGCAGCAGAATCTGCTGGTTGCGCACCCGCTGCAAGTCGCCGTCCACGAACGCGTACCGCTCCCGCGAGAATTCCAGCGCAGCCTGGCCGTCCAGGTGGTTCACGCCCGGACCGAACACGTGCCCTGTATCGTGCGTCGACTGGAACGGGACGGGGACGTTGACGTCGATGCCGCCCAGCCCGTCCACCATGAGCTTGAGGCCGCCGAAGTCCAGCATCAGGGTGTGGTGGATGGTGATCCCGAACAGCTGCTGCACCGTTTGGGTGGTCATGTCGATGCCGCCGTACTGTAGGCCGGCGTTGATCTTCCCCCCGCCGAAGCCGGGGATGTCCACCCACATATCCCTGTTGATGGAGACGATGTACAAGGTCCGGCGGTCAGCAGGAACGTGGACAAGCATGAGGGCGTCTGAACGATGGTCCATGGGCTGGCCGGTCGCTGCCGTATGTGCCGCAGCATCCCTCGCGACGCCACGCATGTCGCTGCCGATTACCAGCACGTTCATGGGTACGGCAGGATGCTCCGGAATGGGTGGAGGCG
>NZ_UNRG01000016.1 GCF_900537115.1 Arthrobacter sp. Alg241-R88 | reverse complement strand
CTCTCTGACGCCGGCACCGCACTCTCCCAGGCMCCGGACCAGGTCAAAGCCAGAACCCAGGGCAATCCCCTGGCCGCCGGCCTGATCGCCTTCGGCGCCGGAATGCTCGTCTCGTCCCTGATCCCGGCCAGCCAMAAGGAACGCGAAGCAGCCCAGCAGCTCAAAACCGCCGCCGAGCCCCTCGCCACCCAGGTCACCGACGCCGCCAAGGACATGGTCCAGGACCTGAAGGAACCAGCCCAGGAAGCCATGGACAACGTCAAAGCCACCGCCACCGACGCCGCCCAGAACGTCAAAGCCGAAGGCCAAGGCGCCGTCACCGACGTCAAAGACCGCGCCACCGACGCCAAAACCAACGTCCAAAACACCTGACCCGCCACTAAACGCGGCACCCAGAGGCACGAGCACCACCTGAGAGGCCGGCCCCGCCATCCCGCGGAGCCGGCCTTTCAGTTTTCGCACCCTTATCGAGAGGACACCCCATGGCCACTCATGACGCATCCGAGAGCAGCACAGCCAAAGCAGGCCAGGCACCGGATCCAAACGACTCACGGAAGCCGGACAGCCCCAGGGACTTGGACAAGCCGAACTGGAAGTACATTGCCAAGAAGACCCTGCGGGAATTCAACAAGGACCAGTGCCCGGATCTCGCTGCTGCACTGACGTATTACGCGGTGCTGTCGCTGTTCCCGGCCATCCTGGCACTCGTTTCACTGATCGGCATCTTCGGGGACCCACAGAAAACCACCGATGCCCTGCTCCAGATTGTGCGCGGCTTCGCACCTGCGGAGACTGTCAACACAGTCAGCGGCACGGTATCGGAACTGGCCAACGCTCCGGCCGCAGGATTGACCCTCGTGCTTGGCCTTGCCACCGCCCTCTGGTCTGCTTCCGGGTACGTGGGCGCCTTCGGACGGGCCATGAACCGTGTCTACGAGGTGGACGAGGGGCGGCCGTTCGTCAAGCTGCGCGGCACCATGCTGGTGGTGACCCTCCTGTCGGTAGTGATCATTGCGATCCTGGCCGGCATGCTGGTGCTCAGCGGCCCGGTGGCAGAAGCGGTCGGTGGCCTGATCGGGCTCAGCGGCGCTTTCCTCGCCATCTGGAACATTGCCAAGTGGCCGGTCATGGTGGCACTGATCATCGTGATCATCGCTGTCCTCTACTACGCCACGCCCAACGTCAAGCAGCCCAAGTTCAAGTGGATGAGCCTCGGTTCGGCCATCGCACTTTTTGTCTTCCTGCTGGCGTCGCTCGGCTTTGGCTTCTACGTAGGCAACTTCGGAAACTACAACAAGACCTACGGCGCCCTGGGCGGCGTGATCGTGATGCTGCTGTGGCTGTGGATCCTGAACATGTCCCTACTCTTCGGCGCCGAGTTCGACGCCGAGATGGAGCGGGGCCGCCAGCTCCAGGCAGGTATCGAGGCCGAAGAGACCATCCAGCTGCCGCCGCGTGACACCAAGAAGAGCGAGAAGCTGCAGAAACAGGAGGAAGAGGACATCAAGCACGGACGTGAACTGCGCGAGAAGTACAGTGCGGAGAACGGCAAGGACGGGGATTCCGGGGAAAACGGAGACAACGGCCAGGCCGGTAACCAGGACGCTGGCCAGCCCAGGGAGCCGCATCGTGACCGGGTTCGGAACAAGCTGCGTGACCGTGGCACCGGCCGGGACTGAGCAGTTGGGAGCCGGGACAGCGGCAGGCAGAAGTTAGCAGGCAGCAGCCGTAGTTTCGGGGACTAGGCAGGACCTGCAAGATGGGGGAAAATTGTGGTGGAGGGTCCTGTACAGGTTTCCCAGGCCAACAACAAGGTGGCCCGGGACACAGGCGGGGCCGGCGGTGAGATGGCCTCTTCTGAGACCGAGGCCAGTCCCCCCAGTCGCCGTCGGCCCCCTCGATCCAGTGAAATTCCCGGCGCAACTGGACAAAACGAGCCGTACTGCCATACGTTCGTGATTACCCTGCTGGTTCCCCTGGGATCCGGCAGCGCCGCTGAAGCAGAAACGGCGGCAACACGGTCGACCCCGAATGAGCGAATATGCCTGCTACACATTTTGAAAGTTTTCTTGCCGAAGCAGTTGTCGCAGACAGGGAGCCCGGCCTGGGCCTCCGGCGCGATGAGCTCTACGGGCTTTACACCAGTTGGTGCCTCCTCCACAAGGCACCGCTCGAAGCTCCGGAAGCCCTGTGGGAGGCGCTTCAGTCCCATGGGATCAACCCGGACAGCAACAACTTGTCCATGACGGGCCCCGCCGCCGCCGACTACATTGTGGCCAGCGCGCCGGACCTGGTCTGACAAAACCTATCGAACCTGTTGAAGCTACCTTCCGCTGGTTAGCATTGAACATGGCCAGCGGTTACTGTCCGCAGGCCACCAGCCGAAGGGAGAATCACCATGGGTTTGGATGACAAGATCGACAACGCCGCAGAGAAGATGGGCGGCAAGGCCAAAGAGGCTACCGGTGCGGCCACCAATGACGAAGGCCTTCGCTCCGAAGGCAAGATGGACCAGGCCAAAGCGGACCTGAAACAGGCCGGCGAGAAAGTCAAGGACGCTTTCAGGAAAGACTGAGTCCCCCAAGAAGGGCCTGCTGCGGAACACGCGGCGGGCCCTTCCGCTTTGCCCGATCAGTGGCTGCGCCGGTCCGGTATTGGGCGCCACGTGACTCTCCGCAGCCCTACTTGATCAGCGCGAGAGCGAATCCGTCCCAGCCCTTGGAGCCCACTGTCTGGATGACGGTGGCATCCAGCCTGGGATGGACGCCCAACAGCTTGAGCGCGTCAACAATTCCCTGGGCATTGACGGGATCCATGCCGGGGTCCATGACCGCACCTTCCCAGATGGTGTTGTCCAGCACGATGGTTGTCCCCGGGCGCCCCAGGCGGATGGCCCAGTCCAGATAATGGCTGTTGTTCTCCTTGTCCGCATCAATGAAGATGAAGTCGAAGGGTTCCCGGTCCTCTTCTTCCAGGGCGGCGAGTGTGTCCAGAGCCGGTCCAAGCCGGATCTCCACCTTCTGTCCCAAGCCCGCCGCATCAATGTTGGCCCACGCCACTTCCGCATGCTTGGGGAGGAATTCGCAGGTGACCAAAGTGCCGTCGTCGGGCAGTCCCTGCCCCATCCAGATGGTGCTGAAGCCGGCCAGGGTTCCTATCTCCAGGACGCGGCGCGCACCGGAGAGCTGAACCAGGAGCTTGAGGAGCTTGCCCGCGTTGGGCGCCACCTCGATGGCCGGCATGCCTGCGGCAGCCGCGGATTGCACGGCCCTGAGCACGGCCGGATCAGGATGGACCACGACGTCGGACAGGAACTTCTCAGTGGCAATCCACTCGGGCCGGGGCTTGTGCTCGAACATGGGCACAGTCTGGCATGCGGCAACCTCCGGGTCCAGAGAATGTGCGGCCGACGCCGGAGGGGACGCCCGCGGTCAGGAACCGTCGGAGAGCGCGTCTTCCAAGCGGTCTACTTTGGCGGTCAGCTCACCTGAGTAACCGGGCCGAATGTCGGCCTTGATGACCAGGGAAACCCTGCTGCCGTAGCGGCCCACCGCCTCCGTGGCGCGCTTCACGACGTCGAACACCTCATCCCACTCACCCTCAATAGTGGTGAACATCGAGTCGGTTTTGTTGGGCAGGCCCGACTCCCTGACGATCTTCACGGCGGCGGCAACGGCGTCGTGGACGGAGGCGTCAGCGGGCCGGGAACCTTCGCTGGGAGTACCGGACGGGGCGACAGAAAACGCAAGCAACATGAAGCCCAGTGTGCCACGGCGCCGGGCGATGCCGCAGGCCCGGGCGGCCGGCCCCCTCGTCACATAACCCCCTACCCTTCGGTAACGGTGAAGGCAGCAGGCTCGATTGCTAACCTTTTGGCATGAGCCTCGCAGTCGCCCGCAAGCCCCTCCGCGCCGACGCAGCGCGGAACGTGGACAAGATCATCACGGCGGCGCGCCAATGCTTCCGCGAGTTCGGCCCGGAAGTACCGCTGCAGACCATCGCGGCCACGGCCGGGGTGGGCCCGGCAACCCTCTTCCGGAATTTCTCGGATAAGGAGGAGCTGGTCCTGGCAGCCCTCAACCGGCAGCTGCGGCTCACGGTGGATCCGGTCGTGGACGGCGCCTTGGCCGATATTGACGCTGCCGCGGGACTGCTGCGGGTCATGGAGGCCCTGATGGCCGTCGCCAGTGAAGACGCCAATCTCTTGGGGGCCGTCGCCGGCCGCCGGGAGCTCCTGACAGGCATCACGGGTTCCCTGATGGAGTCGATGAGTGTGCTGCTGGTGCGCGGCCAAGGCCAGGGCAGCCTGCGCGCGGACATCTCCATGACGGACATGTTCCGGCTGCTCGCCATGCTTATAGGAGTCGTGGATACGATGGAACCCGGATCGGACGCCTGGCGCCGTCCGCTGGCCCTGGTGGAGGACGCCATCCGAACGGTCCGGCCCAGCCGCCCGCTTCCCGTTCACGTGCCGCTGCCGGCCGCTTCCGTGGCGGGGCAGCAGCCCCTCTAGCCGCAGGAATCCTGCCAGCAGGGACGCCTGGCCCTCCCCATTGTGGGCCTCCGGCACGTGCAATACACTTCAAGTGGGTTACGCAGCCAGCCTCTGTTTCTCTCCAGATGGAGCCCGCACATGCCACAGTTCCTGCACCTCCGGCCCGCCACGACCCCAGCGCGATGAACAGTTCCCGGCTTCTGCACTACATCAACGACCCGCGCGGCCCCGAGGAACTTCTTCCCACCCTGCCGGCAGAGGAACTCGCAAAACTGTTGGATGCCCTCTTCCAGAACCTAGACACTCCCGAACCCGAGTTCGGTGCCCAGGCCTGGTACGAGATGGCGGTGGAAGAAAGCTCGCGCCGGTCAGCTGCACCTGACGGCGCCGCCCACGGGGTGGCCTAGCCACATTCCGTCCACCACGTGCGGACTCCCCTGATACCGCTCTTGATGTCCTGGCCCATTCAGTTGCTGTCAGCGGCTCCCCTGGCGCGGATCTCCCGGCGCACCAAGGCCTGGAGCGCAGGAACCTGGGAGGCCGGGTCCACGTCCATCGCCCTTTCAAGGCTTTCTGCGAGCGCTTCCAAGTCCTCGGCCGGAACGTCGGAAATAGCGGCAAAACGGGTGAAGAAACGCTTGACGGGCAGCCCCGCGCGTCGCCGAAAGTCCTTGCGTGGACGGGGGCTTCCGGCCCGTGACCCGGGCGCGTGCAGTTGATCTTCCATCGTCGCCGTTCATCAAATCGTTGGGGCCAACTGCATAGCCGCTCCCATAGTACAACTCAGACCCACCGGCAAGGGAAGGGAACGGCGTCACGTTCTTACTCGCGGGTCAGTTCCAGCCCAGCATCCGGAGCAACGCGGCAGTCCCGGCACCCGCCACCACCACCACGAGAAACGGTGCCCTCAGCGCCAGTGCGACTGCAGCTGCTGCGAGCGCACCCAGGCGCGCATCGGCCGCCAAGGTCTGCCCTGACGCTACGGCGTTCACTACTGTCAGGGATGCAAGCAACCCGATAGTCATGGTGCCTGCGACCCGCGACATCCGGGGGTTCTCCAAAAACCTGGCCGGGACGAAGTAGCCCACCAGCTTCCAGGCGTAGGCCAGGGCACAGGCAATCAGCAGCCAAATCCAGAGGTTCATGTCCCGGCCCCCGGGGTGCCGCCCTCGCCGCGCTGGTGGCCATCGTCCGCGCCGTGCTGGCGGTGCCCGCCCTGGTGGTGGTCCGCGCCGCGGTGCTGGTGCTGGTGCTGGTGCTCCCGGTAAGGATCCACGTCCGGCTCAAGTCCTTCATCGCTCCGGCCGTGGCTGAACCAGCCCATCACGGCCGCCACGACGGCGGCCACCAGGATCGGCACTCCGGCAGGAACGAAGGGTACTGCCGCCACCGTGGCCACGGCGCACACCACCGCAATGGCGATCGGTTCACGGCCCTTCAACCGGGGCCAGAGCAGGGCCAGGAAAGCTGCCACCGCTGCGCCGTCCAGTCCCCACTGTTTGGGGTCCCCCAGCCCGCTTCCGGCCAGCGCCCCCACCGCGGTGAACAGGTTCCAGAGCACGTAGATCCCGATGCCGGCTGCCCAAAAGCCGCGGAGCTGCTCTGCGGGGTCGGTCTGGCCGGTGCTGGTGGCCGTGGATTCGTCGATGGTCACCTGGGCGGCCACGTACTTGCGCCACCCCGTGGGGTGCAGCAAGGCGTTCAACTGCATGCCGTAGATGCCGTTGCGCATTCCCAGAAGCGTGGCTGCGCTCATGGCCGCAATGCCCGAGCCGCCTCCACCCACGACGCCGATGAACGCGAACTGCGAGCCGCCACTGAACAGGAGCAGGCTAAGGGCCATTGTCTGCCAGAAGTCCAGCCCGGACGTGACGGACAGTGCGCCAAAGGATATTCCGTACAGGCCGGTGGCCACGCTGATGGAGAGCCCCACGCGCACGGCAGGGGAAGCCAGGAGTTTCACTGCCACGGCCACGAAGCCACCGCAGGCTTCCGAAGGCTCCATGCCCAGACGATCAGCGGCCCCTGTAACGGGAGGCGCAGAGTGTGAACCTTGCGCTGCAGAGGGGTCCCCTGGTTGCTGTAGGCCCGGCGGAGGGCATCGGCATGGCCCGCCAGGAAGACGATGAACATCGCGGTGAGCGCGGTTGCCGCCGCCTTGCGGGTTAGCGGGACAAGAATGCCGACGGCGGCAGCCAGTTCCAGCAGGCCGCTGACGGCGATCCATTCTTCCCTGGTCATCACAGCCAAGGGCCGACGGCGTCCCGGTTCCGGGCCGCCGTCGAAGGCAGCTGTGCTGGTGGCGGGAACACTGCCGCTGGCGGCCGCACCGCCGTCGCGCAGTCCTTGCCGATCTAAATCCGCAAGGCAGAGGTAATCGGGCACTACCTGGCGGAAGAAGCCGGGGTCGCGGAAGTGTTTCATGGCGCTGGCCAGCAGCAGCGCGCTCATAGCTGCAGCGGAAAGGCTCTGGAGGGCCCGGCCGGACCGGGGAAAAGGCATGGCTCCACTCAACCACAAGCGCGGCGGGCCGTTGAAACCGTCCGGCCTGGAGTAAACCCTCAGTCCCAACAAACCCAACCGCCTAGTCAACCCATCAACGCGGGCAAACCGTCAGATCCAGGCGGGAGCAGAACTTCCGTAGCGCGCTGGCGGCGCGGTGTAGTCAAGGGGTCGTCCGGCCACCAGGAGCGGCGGCAGAGCGTAGCGGAGTTCCCCATAAGTGCTGGCCATGGTTGCGAGTTCGGGCTGAGGCAGCGAGCTTGCCATGCCCGCGGAATCCACGGCCGGCAGGGCGAAAAGTTCCTCTGCGGTGCGGACCAGGGACAACCGGGCTCCTCCGCCGAGGCCGGCCTGCCGGCGCCGGGCGAGCAGGGCGATGGCTGCCGCGGCCACACCGTACCCTGTCGCGTGGTCCAGGGCCTGGACAGGGAGCGCACCCGGCCGCCACTCGCCGTCGTGGTTCTCCGTCCCGTAAAGGTGGGCGATTCCGGTGGCCGCCTGGACAATGCTGTCGAAACCGCGCAGGCCACTCCAGGGCCCCATGCTGCCCCAGGCGTCCAGTGAGACCACCGCGAGCTCCGGCCGGGATGCCAGCAGCGCCGCCGGCTCCAGCCCAAAGCGGTCCAGGGAGCCGCGCCGGTAGCCGGTTATCACTACGTCGGCGCTCTCCAGCACCTGTTCCAGCTGGTGTCGGCCCACGGCGGTGGTCAGGTCGGCCTCGGCGCTCCTCTTGTCGAACCCGGTATCCACGAACTGGTCGGTGATTTCGGGCAGTTGCGGCGGATCGATCCGCAGGACGTCGGCGCCCAGCGCCCCGAGCAGCCGGGTGGAGACGGGTCCGGCGATGACGCGGGTCAGGTCCAGCACACGCACTCCCTTGAGCGGGCGGCGCGGGTCTTCAGCCGGGAGCCGCAGGGGGCCCTCGGTACCTGTGGTCTTTCCCTCCGGGAGGGCCCAATCGATCCATGGCCCCGCTGCTGCAGCCTGGCCCATCCCGGACTCCAGCCATTCGCTGCGGCTTCGCACCGCTGCGGCAGCCCCGCCCTGGGATTGGATCGCGGCCTCCGCTTCGAGGGACGTCATCGTGCGGAGGACCGCCGCCACGCTATCGGCCGTGCTGGCTCCCAGCGCCTGCATCAGCCGCTGTTCGTGGTGCGGGTAGTTGGCGTGCAGCCGGATCCAGCCGTCCTGCGTGCGCCGGAAGCCGGACAGCGGGGCGAAGCCCTGGATCTTCCGGCCGTTAATCCGCAGGTGGCCGGAGGAGTCAAAGGCGACGGCCGTCAAGGCCGCCGTGGTGGTAAAGCGTCCCGGCGCTCCGGCCAGGAGGTTCAATACTGCGGCTACGGCCCCAACGGCTCCCAGCGCGAGGCCTTCCACGTCCAGGGGGCCGCCCCACCAGGTTCTGGGACCGGACCAGGGCGGCAGGGCGTCGCCGAGCGCTGGTTCCCCGCCACTGAGCACGGGCGCGGGGGCGACGAATGCTGGCTCGAGATTCCGGAACAGCTGGGGAACGCCGTCGAAAGCCTTGCTCACTTAGCCTGCCTGCCTTGCCTGGTCAGCTTCCCTGCGGCGAAGCCACATGAAGCTGGCCCAGCACGCGGGCCGGCACGTTGGTGGTGATCTCGTGGACGCCGAGGTCCTGGCAAAGGGCCACGTCCTGCTCGGAGTCCACGGTCCACACCCGGAAGCGCCGGCCCTGCTCGAGCCACCGCTGGACAGTTGCCGGATGGCGGCGAACGTAGTCGACGCCTGGACCGGCCAAAGCGGCTTCGCCTGCATCCAGGATCCGCTCACCTTCCAGCTGGGCGGCTTTCATGACATTGGCAATCGCACCGCCGGTGATCAGCCCCAACCCCAATTCCTCGCGAAGCTCACGCACATCCACGTCATCCACCAGTTGGCAGATGTACTCGGCCGGAACCGACCGGAGCAGGCGGCGCACGGATTCCGGACTGAAGCTCATAAAGGTCACCGCCACGTTGTCCAGGGATGAGCTCCCGGCGTCCCAGCCTTCGGCGCGGAGAACCTCCAGGACCCTGTCCTCCAGCTTGAGCTGGTACGGGCTGGGATGCTTCAGTTCGATGGCCAGCCGCACGGGCCGTCCGGCCCCGCGGAGGATCTCCAGCAGCTCGGGAAGGGTGAGGAACTGCTCGGACCGCGCACCGTACGCCTCGGGGATGCGCGCGCCTTTCCACGAAGAAAAATCCAGGCGCCGGAGCTCGCGCAGCGTCCGTTCCGCCGCCGGCCCCGTTCCATCCGAGGTACGGTCCAGGTTGGCGTCGTGCAGGAGGATAACGTGCTGATCGCGGGTGAGGTGGACATCGCACTCCACGCCGTCCGCCCCGTCCGCGAGCGCCTGCAGGTAGGCTGCCCGTGTGTGCTCGGCAAACGCGGCGCTCGAGCCCCGGTGGGCAAAGACCAGGGGCCGCGGCGGCACTGACTCGTCAGTAGTCATGGAGACACGGTAGCCGACCCGCGCCGCACTGCGGGACTAGGCTTGGCACATGCAGGTGAACTCTGAGGCAACTACAAGGGAAGCACGCGCCAACCACACTCTGTCCGCCCCGTCCGCACCGCCCGGCGCGGAGGTGCGTGCCGCCGTCGGCCATAAACTCAGCGCCGGTGACGCCGAAAAGGCGGCTGCGCTGCGGAAAATGAAGCTGGTGGCGCTGGCGCTGCTGGTGGCCATGGCGGTGGTCTTCGTGTTCGCGTTCGCGCTGCAAAAGGAGTATCCGTGGCTCCAGTACGTGCGTGCTGCGGCTGAAGGCGGCATGGTGGGCGCGCTGGCCGACTGGTTCGCCGTCACCGCGCTGTTCAAGTACCCCATGGGCATCAAGATCCCGCACACCGCCATCATTCCGCGCCGGAAGGACCAGATCGGCGCCTCGCTGGGTGAGTTCGTGGAAACCAACTTCCTGTCTGAGCAGGTGGTCCAGGACAAGCTGGCCAGCGTGAACATCGCGCGCAGGGCAGGCGAATGGCTGGCGACGCCAGCAGGCGCCGAGCGGGTGGCCAAGGAGGGCGCCGCCGTTATCCGCGGTGCGTTCAAGGTCCTGAACGACGACGACGTCCAGGCGGTCATCGAAGGCATGGTCCGCAAGCACCTCCTGACTCCGCCGTGGGGACCTCCCGTGGGCAGGATGGCGGAGCGGATTTTCCACGACGGACACCACCACAAGCTGGTGGACCTCCTGGTGGACAGGGCCGCGGACTGGGTCAGTGAAAACCACGAGACGGTCAGCCGGCTGGTATCGGAGCGTTCGCCCACGTGGGTTCCGCAGTTCGTGGACGGGCTCGTGGGCGACAAGGTGTACATCGAATTCCTCAAGTTCGTCCGGGCTGTCCAGGCGGACCAGAACCACCAGGTCCGGCAGTCCATCGACAAGTACCTGAACGACCTGGCGCAGGACCTGCAGCACGACCCCGTGATGATCGCGCGCGCCGAGGACGTCAAGGCCCAGGTCCTGGGTGATCCCGAAGTCCGGGAACTGGCATCCCGGACGTGGGGAACCGTGAAGAACGCCCTGCTGAACGCTGTTGATGACCCGCAAAGCGACCTGACCATCAAGTTCAAGGCAGCGGTCCGCGACTTCGGATCGCGGCTGGTCAACGATCCCGAACTCGCCGGAAAGGTCAACGCCTGGATTGGCGACGCCGCCGGCTACCTGGTGCGGACGTACCGCTCCGACATCGCCGGGGTCATCACGGATACCGTTGCCCGCTGGGATGCCGAGGAAACCTCGCAGAAGATCGAGCTCCAGGTGGGCAAGGACCTGCAGTTCATCCGGATCAACGGCACCGTGGTGGGTTCACTGGCCGGGCTCACGATCTTTACCGTGGCGCACCTGATTTTTGGGTGAGAAGCTACACCTACGCGAAAGACTCCAGCTCTACACCGGCAGCTTCCAGGCCCGCCCTGACGGCTGCAGCCATTTCAACCGCCCCCGGGGTATCGCCGTGGATGCACAGCGAGTCCGGCCGTACCTGCAGCACGGATCCGTCAAGGGCCGCCACCTCGCCCTTGGTGGCCATACGCACAGCCCGCTCCACGATGGAGTCGACGTCGTGTAGCACCGCGCCCTCCTGCGAGCGCGGCACCAGTGTTCCGTCAGCCAGATAGGCGCGGTCCACGAATGCCTCGATAAAGACGGGGTGCCCCGCTTCCTGCGCCTGCTTAAGAAGCTCCGAACCGGGCAGGCCGAGGATGGGCAGGCCAGGATCGTAGGAGTTCACGGCCGCCACCACCGCCGAGGCCTGGTCGGCGTCGCGGACCAGCCGGTTGTACAGCGCCCCGTGCGGCTTCACGTAGTCAACGGAGGCACCCACGGCGTGGGCGACGCCGTCGAGCGCACCCAGCTGGTACAGCACATCGCCGAACAGCTCGTCGAAGGACATGTCCAGCGAACGGCGGCCAAAGCCCGCGAGGTCGCGGTAGCCAACGTGCGCACCGACGGTCACGTCCAGTTCATAGGCGGCACGGCAGCTGTCCAGCATGGTGACGGGGTCGCCGGCGTGGAAACCGCACGCCACATTGGCGCTGGTGACCAGCCGGAACATCGCGGCGTCGTCCCCCATGTTCCAGGAGCCGAATGATTCGCCGAGGTCAGCGTTGAGATCCAAGGTTGTTGCCTTCCAGCGTCAGGTTGTGCGGTGCGGCGGCGTTGAGCTCGCCGGGGATGGTGTCCGGCATGGGACCAAACGCTTCCTTTGCGTTGGACACCACCGCACGCCCCATCATGAGGTTACCGGCTCCGCCCACCACTGCGCCGATGCCGAACGGCAGTGCCCGGCCGAACAGCGCGGTGCCCTGGCGCTTGAGGAGGTTCTTGAGGAAGGCTTTCTGGATCCGGGTCCGGACAGAGCCGAAGCCGGGCACGGGCATGGACTTCGACAGGACGTTGCCCCAGGCCTTGGTGGCGTTAACGCCATTGCCCGCCGCCTGGCCGCTGAGTGTTCCGAGCAGCGCGGTCCCTTCCTCGCCGAGCATGAGGGCCATAACCATGGTGCTGGCCTTTTCCGGGTTGGTGAGGCGGATGCCGTGCAGTTCAGCGAGGGAGGTGGCGTAAAGGGCGGTTGCCTCCAGGAATCCAACGGTCGCGGCGGCCGAGAGGCCAAGGGATGCGACGGTACCGACACCGGGAACGACGGCGGTTGCGCCAACCACTGCACCGCCGCCTGTGACGGCACGAAGGTAGTCACGTTCAAGGATGTCCGCCAGCTGGGCGGCGGTTGCACGGGGGTGCTTGCGCTGCAGCCGGCGGATGTAGGCCAGGACCAGCGGGCGCTGGATCTCCACCGCCCGGAGGAGCATGTTGTGGACGCCCGGCTTCGGTTTGCCGTCTGCGTCGAATACGGCGTTGTGGGCCGTTTCGTGTGCGATTCGTACTGCGGGATTGCTGCGCTTGGCCATGGTCACCTCTGTTGGTCTCGCCGGCCGCGTTGGTTGCGGCCTCTCCTAATACTAAGGTTGCTTAACACTAGGCCACGGCACCCCTGCCAAACCCGAAGTTGGGGGTAGCTGCCCGGCTGTCCGGGTATCCGTCCAAAGCCTAGACTTACCCTATGCCCGCCCCCAAAGCCCTGCGGCCCTTTGCCCATCGTGAGTACCGGGTATTGATTTCGGCGCTGGCCATCTCCATTTTCGGTTCAGGGATGTGGGCCGTCGCGATGGTCTACCAGGTGATCCATCTGGGCGGCGGACCGCTGGAGCTGTCAGTGGTGGCCGCTGCCGGAAGTGTTGGCCTGGTGGCCTTCCTGCTGGCCGGCGGGATCGCCGCCGACCGGATTCCGCAGCGGCGCCTGATTATTGCCGTGGAGGGAGCCAACCTCGCCGTCATCGCCGCCATCAGCGGGCTCGCCATGGCCGGGTGGCTGCAACTCTGGCATCTTGCTGTGGGCGCCTTTGTGCTGGGCGTGGGAGCGGCGTTCTTCTTCCCCGCCTATTCGGCCATCCTGCCGCGCATCCTGCCTGCGGAGGACCTGCTGGCAGCAAACGGGGTGGAGGGTTCCATGCGGCCGGTACTCCAGCAGGCCGCCGGTCCTGCCGTGGCCGGCATCGTTGTGGCCGCCCTCTCGCCGTCGCATGCCGTAACGGCAGTGGCCGTCTGCCACCTCTCGGCCTTCATCGTCCTGAACTTCCTGGGCCAGCACTCGCTGGACGCGCCCGTCAACGGGGCCGAAGACGCTTCCCACCCTGCAGGAGCAGAAGGCGGCAAATCGTCCTTCTTCCAGGACCTGCGCGAGGGTGTCAGCTATACGCTGCGCACCCCGTGGCTGCTGTGGACCCTGCTGTGGGCGTGCATCTCGGTCCTGTTCCTCATTGGGCCCATCGAGGTCCTGCTGCCGTTCGTCGTGCGCGACCAGCTTGGCGGCGACTCCCGCATGTTCGGCTTCCTCCTCGCCGTGATGGGCGTGGGCGCGGCCTTAGGCTCGCTGTTCACGGCATCATTGAGGCTGCCCCGGCGCTATCTCACGGTGATGATGGTGTCCTGGGGCGCGGGCAGCCTGCCACTTGCCGCCGTCGGGCTCATGGACAACTTCTGGGTGATGGCGGCTTCGCTGTTCGTCTGGGGCGCCACCGGAAGCGTGGGCATGGTCATCTGGGGCACGCTGCTGCAGCGGCGCGTCCCGCCCCACCTTTTGGGCCGGGTCTCCAGCCTGGACTTCTTTGTGTCGCTCGCCCTCATGCCAGTGTCCATGGCCCTGGCCGGGCCGGCCGCCGAGGTTCTGCCTATCTGGCTGATCTTCCTGGTGGCCGGCGTTGTGTGCCCCATCATGGCGGTCATCGCCATGATGGTGGCGCGGATGGCCGACGACGAACTGGCCCACCCGCTGGACAGGGCTCCTGTTGTGGAACGTTCGACGGCGGCCGGCGACTAGCTGCCGAACGCGTCAGCAGGCAGGTGTCGGCGAGCGGCCGCAGGTGGCCGCTCGCCGCTGCCCGCGGCGCTCAGTTGTTGGCGCGCACCACGGGGATGCTCGCCGTCGGATGTCCGCTGGGGAACACGGTGGGTTCGGGTTCCGGCACGGGTTCGAGAGCGACCCGCACCGGCTCCGCACCCACGCTGAGCCGCTGGCCGCGGACGTCCACCTCCAGTGCCTCGCCTTCCTCGACCGTCAGGGTGATGGCACCGGCGACGAGCTCAACCAGCAGCAGGCGGCCGCGGATCTTGAGGTGGAAGGTCAGGCCTTCCCATTGAGCAGGCAGCCGGGGGTCGAAGTACGGGACCGGGCCCTGGTCACGGAGGCCGGCGAACCCGCAGACGAGCGAGCTCCACACGCCGCCGGTGGAGGCGATATGCACACCGTCGATGGTGTTGCCGTGCGTATCGTCCAAGTCGATGAACACAGCATTGGTGAAGTGCTCAAGGGCTTCGCGGGAGTACCCCACCTCGGCAGCCATGATGCCCTGGACGCAGGCGGAAAGTGTCGAGTCGCCCGTTGTCAGCGGATCGTAGAAGTCGAAGGCACGCTGCTTTTCCTCTGCCGTGAAATCCTGCCACTGCAGGAACATCGCCAGGACGGTGTCCGCCTGCTTCAGGACCTGGTGGCGGTAGATCACCAGCGGGTGGAAGTGCAGCAGCAGGGGGTACTTGGACCGGGGCGTGGTCCAGTCCCAGGGCTCCAGGGTCATGAAGTCGTTGTCCTGCGAATGGACCTGCATGCGGTCGTCAAACGGCAACTGCATGCGGTTCGCCGCTGCCTCCCACAGCTGCCGCTCTTCCAGGCTGATCTCTGCATGTTCCAAGGCAGCAGCAGCACGCAGGTTGAAGCGCGCCATGACGTTTGTGTAAAGGTTGTCGTTGACCACGGCCGTGTATTCATCCGGCCCGGTGACCCCGTGGATGTGGAAGAGCCCGTCCTTGCCGAAGAAGCCCAGCGAGATCCACATGCGTGCGGTCTCAATGAGCAATTCAGCGCCCATCCCGTCACCGAATGCGGTGTCCCCCGTGGCCCAGACGTACCGGTTGGTGGCAAAGGCGATGGCGGCGGCAATGTGGAACTGGGCGGTACCGGCGGCATAGTAGGCGCTGGCCTCGAGTCCGTTGATGGTGCGCCACGGGAAAAGCGCGCCGTCCACGCTGAGTTCCTTGGCGCGGATCTTGGCCTCGGGGAGGATCGCGTGGCGGTACTCCAGGACCTGGCGGGCGCCGTCCGGGTTGGTGTAGGTCAAGTACGGCAGGAGGTAGACCTCCTGGTCCCAGAAATAGTGGCCCTCGTAGCCTGAACCCGTAACTCCCTTCGCAGGAATCCCGGCAACATCCGCACGGGCCGTTGCCTGCGCAAGCTGGAACAGGTTCCACCTGATGGCCTGCTGCAATTCGGGCTGGCCGGCCACCACGATGTCCGCGGTGGCCCAATAGTCCCGATAGTGCGCTTCGCTTTCGGCGAAGATGTCCTGGACCGGGCGCAGGTTTCCCTCTGCTACGCCGGCGGCGTCAATTGCGGGGTCCTGGACGGCGGGGCCAGCCGCGTAGCTGACGCTCTTTTCCAGGCGGAACGGCTCGTCGGCACTGACGGCGAGGACGTAGCGGACGCTGCTGTCATCCTGGTCCACCAGGGTGTCGAACGGTTGATGCCCCGCGGACGTCCAGTGATCCACCGCGACGCCGATCCGTTGCTTGGATTCGGCAGCCTCCCAGGCAAGCCGGAGGGACCCGTCCCCGCCATCCAGCCGCACGGGCAGCAGCACGCGTCCGGCGTGGCGGCCCGCCCGGCGCGGATCGTGGGCGGAATGGTCTTCCACCGGCTGGTCCTGGCGGTTGATCACTGAGGAGGTGACGTCCAGGGAAACGTCGCGGTCCGTGGCCACTTCCAGGGAGATGCCAAGCGTTCCCCGGGAAGCGAATCCGACGGCGCGCCGCTCGGTGGTGGTGACGGCGGCGCCGGAGCGGCACTGCCAGGTGATCCGGCATTCGTAGACGCCTTTGGAAAAATCAACGGAGCGCCGGTAGTCCAGCACCTCGGATTCGGCCAGGCTGAGGGCCTCGCCGTCGACACTAACGGTGAAGTTGTTGGCGTCCGGGATGTACAGGATGCGCTGGCCGGTGCGGGCGAAGCCGAAGGCGTTTTCGGCATGCTTGATGTCCCAGATCTCGTGCAGGCCATTGATGAAGCTGCCCGGCAAATCAGAATCCGCTGCCGCCCAGTGGGCGCCACGGATCCCCAGGTGCCCGTTACCTAGGGCGAAGAGTGTTTCCAGCGTCCCTTCGCGGCCCTGTTCGTGGCGTGTTTCCACGAGCTGCCAGGGTGTGTTCGGGAACCTTTCGCGGTCCGCGGAGATCAGAGCCATGATGTTGGGGTCCTTGTGCTGTGGCGGTGCTGCCGGGTGGGCCGGGCAGGCGTGCCGATGGGGATTGTGGCAGCTGGGGGTGCTGCTTATTGCTTGCGTAGGTGGTTCGTTGTGTTCCGGTGGCGGGATTGGGGGACGCCACCCGGTACGGTGCGGCTAGAGGAGCTCGTCGAGGTCAGTGACCACTACGGTGGCCCCGGCCTCGAGAAGCGTCTGCCGTCCGGCGCCGCGGTCCACTCCGACAACAGAGTGGAATGTGCCGGCGTTTCCGGCCTGTACACCGGAGACTGCGTCCTCGACCACCACGCATTCCAGGGAAGGCAGGTCCAGCAGGCGGGCGGCGTAGTGGTAGGTGGCGGGGCTGGGTTTGCCGGGCAGGCCTTCCCTGGCTGCCACCACGCCGTCCACCACCACCTCGAAGTGGCGGCTGAGTCCGGCGGCCGCCAGGACAGCGGGAGCGTTGCGGGAGGAAGAGACGACGGCGACCTTCAGTCCGCGGTCCAGCGCGGCCTGGAGGAACCGCACGGAGCCCTCGAAGGGCTCGACGCCGGCGCTGACGATGTCGTTGAAGATCCGGTTCTTCCGGTTGCCCAGGCCCTGCACCGTGATGTTGGCGGGGTCATCGTCGGTGGGCCCTTCCGGAAGCACGATCCCGCGCGAGGCCAGGAAGTCCCGGACGCCATCGAAGCGCGGCTTACCGTCAATGTGGTCGAAGTAGTCGCTTTCGCTGTAGCCGGCGACCCGCGGCTGCGATGCGAGGTAGCCTTCGAACAGTTCCTGCCACGCCCGCTCATGGACGGTGGCCGTGGGGGTCAGCACCCCGTCCAGGTCGAAGAGGATGGCAGAGGCGCCGGTCCAGGCAGAGAGTTCGGCGCTTGCTTGTTCTGTAGCCATGTTTTCAGTCATCAGCGGTGGGTTGTCCTTTCAGGACGCGGGCAGCCTCGAAGGCGGGATGCTTTGGGAGTGTGGAGGCCTCGATGCCCGGACGATCCGCAGGAGCGGCAGGCGACTGCCGGCATAGACATTGCCGGGGCCCATAAGCTAGCTGATCGTTGTATTCCATCATGAACGTGAAATGCGCCATTGCACAAACCGTTGGAGCATTCAACTGGGACCGCGAAAGTCACGGCAGCTGGCCGTTTGGGGCCACAGTAAACCGTCCGCACCGCGTTGATCTCCTTGTCCGCCCAGTTCAGGGCCGCAATAACAGCCGAAGACGAGTGTAAGCGCTTACAAATTTGGCTGGCAACTGTTTTTTCGTTCGGTCAGACTGTGACACGCTTCACGACCAAGCATGGCCGGCGCGCTAAGTCCAACCCAGCCTGCCTACGCTCCAACGGCCGCTTTAGGCCTCAGCACGTAATGGCGCAGGAAGGCACTCACGTCCACCATCTCCGTCTTAGACATTGCATGCCCCATGCCGGGGTAGGTCCGGGCGGTGAGGAGGGTGTTGTTCCGGAGCCACTCCTCGGTGTATGCGATGGCGTCTTCGTTGATGACCAGGTCCGCCTTGTCCCGCCCCCAGAAAAAAGGCGGTTTGGTATCAAAGGATTCGGTGAGGGACAGCAGCTCATTTTCGAGCACAAAACCCGAAAGCCCCACCACGGCCACATAGTCCTTGGGGTGGAGGCGCAGCAGGGTGCTGGCCATCGCCATGCCCTGTGAGTAACCGAGCAGGCTGACGCTGCTGTGCTGGCCCTTGACGCTGTTGATCCATGCCTGGACGGCACTGGAGGCTTTGATGACATCGGCGAAGTCATTGGCCAGGAAGTAGTCCAGCAGGAACCAGCCAAAGTGGTCGCCGATGGGCATCGGGGCCCGCAGGGCCGCGCAGGTAAATTCCGCCGGCAGGTACTCAAAGAGCCTGACCATGCGCGACTCGTCCGTGCCATAGCCGTGCATCATCACCAGCAACGGAGTACCCGCCCGCTCGTCCTCCGGCTTGGACCACACAACTGTTTCCATCAAATCAGCCTAACGAGGCAGGTTAGGAACCAGCCGCAACCGGAACCCCTAATCACTTGCGTCACACCTGTCCCGCCTCACGCCACCACAACTACCCCACCCCAGTCATTGAATACCGCAACTTGGGGCTGTAGCGTGACGCTTAACGGGAAGCATGCTTAGCAACCCTCAGCGGGCCATGAACACGCCCACAGCCACCACAAGGAGCACGTCATGAGAATCGGATCCTCCATCTTCCTCATCGCCCTCGGCGCCATCCTCGCGTGGGCGGTCGCTCCAGGCCTGATACCCGCCGTCGACCAGGTGCTGGTCGGTTACATCCTGATGGCCGTCGGCTTGATCGGCCTCATCGCCTCCCTCATACTCGCGTCCCCCGGCCGCAGCCGGCGCGTCAGCGAGAGCCGCTCGGTGGTGGACCCCAACACCGGAGAGCGCATCACCCGGAATGAAAGCCGCGATGGCGGACTGTAGCCGGGCAGAAAGAAGCATCGTGACCCGCTAAAGCCGGGCCGGACCATTGCGGTCCGGCCCGGCTTTTTGGTCCCCCGGCGTTCTTGGCCAGCCGCAGGGCCGGAACGGCGGGACGCTGCAGGAGGCCTGAAACCTCAAAGCATTTTGTTTCATGTGGATTTCCATTGACAAACCAACACAAGCAAAGATAAAGTCAAGTAACTCAACATCATGTGATGCCAGTCACGCAGCAGCGGACGCTCCCATCATCAAAAGCAGCACCATCAACAGCCGATAGATCAAGCCTTACGCAACGGAGGGTACGTGTTCGCCGAGGAGCGCCAGCAGAAGATCGCCGAGCTTGTTGCCGGCACCGGCCGGGTCAGCGTGACCCTCCTTGCCGAGCGCTTCCGCATCACCACCGAAACGGTCCGCCGGGACCTTGCCACCCTGGAAAACGCCGGCACCGTCCGGCGCGTGCACGGCGGGGCCGTGGCGGCAGACCGATTCAGCACCACGGAGGAAAGCGTCAACGAGCGGGCCATCCAGCGGCCCGATCAAAAGATCCGGATCGCCGAGGCTGCCCTGGCATTGATCCCCCGCAACTCCCCCGGGAGCGTCCTCATCGACGGCGGCACCACCACCGAAGTGCTGGCGGACCTGCTTTCCCGGCGCACCGCCGTCGAGCGCGCTGACGGCGCAGAACCGCGGGCGGAACTGGTGGCCATCACCCATGCGGTCCCCATCGCCGGCAAGCTTTCGAGCGTTCCGGGCATCGCCCTGGAGATCCTGGGCGGCCGGGTGCGCGGCATCACGCAGGTTGCCGTGGGCCAGGCAACGGTAGAGGCCGCCGGCAGGCTCCGGCCGGACATCGCGTTTATCGGCACCAACGGCATCCACCCGGAATTCGGCCTCAGCACTCCCGATCCCGAAGAAGCGGCCGTCAAGGCAGCTTTTGTCCGTTCGGCCCGCCGCATTGTGGTGTTGGCCGATTCCTCCAAGCTGGACACGGAAACCCTGGTCCAGTTCGCCTCCCTGAAAGATCTGGACACCTTGATTACAGACAGCGAACCCGGCCCGGAACTTGCAGCCGCCCTGGAAGAAGCCGGCGTAGATGTGGTGATCGCATGATCGTCACCTTCACGGCCAACCCCAGCCTCGACCGCACCGTGGCGCTCCCCGGCCCCCTCGAACGGGGCGAAGTGCAGCGGGCGGTCTCCGTCAGCCAGGAATCCGGCGGCAAGGGCGTCAACGTCTCCCGCGCGCTGGTGGCCTCCGGCCTTGAATCCGTGGCCGTCCTGCCCGGCGCGGACAGCGACCCCGTCCTGGCCGGCCTGCGCGAAAGCGGAGTCCCCTTCGTTTCCCTCCCCATCAATGAGCCGCTCCGCACCAACGTGGCGCTCACTGAGCCCGGCGGAGTGACCACCAAGATCAACGAGCCCGGACCGCTGCTCGACGCCGACCAGCAGGAAGCCCTGATGAAGCTGCTGCTCGAGAGCTCCCGCGGTGCGAGCTGGGTGGTCCTTGCCGGCTCGCTTCCGCCGGGATTCCCGGCAGACTTCTACGCCACCGTGGCGCGCCGGCTCCGCTCTGCGGGAAACGGAAACGCCCCGCAGATCGCCGTGGACTCCTCCGGCGCCCCTCTTGCCGCCGCCGTCTCCAGCGACGAGGCAGGCGATGGTTCGGGAAAACCGGACCTCCTTAAACCCAACGCCGAAGAACTGGCGGAACTGGCTGCTGCAGCCGGCTTCGCCTCCCCGGCCACCGCTGACGAACTGGAAGCGGACCCGGCTGCTGCCGCAGCAGCAGCCGCCGCCGTCGTACGTTCCGGTGTGGGTGCTGTGCTGGCAACTCTCGGATCCAAGGGAGCTGTCCTGGTAACGGCCGACGGCGCGTGGCTGGCCACGCACCCGCCGGTCGCCGCGGTCAGTACGGTCGGTGCGGGCGATTCAGCCCTGGCCGGCTACCTGCTCGCCCACGGCCAGGGCGCCGCCCCGGCCGATTGCCTTCGTCAGGCCGTGGCCCATGGTGCCGCTGCCGCCTCCCTGCCCGGTTCCACAGTTCCGGCAGTTCACCAAACCACCCCGGATGCCGTAACCATCACGGCCCTTCGAAAGGATTGACAGTGACCCAGCTCATCACCACGGAACTGGTCGAGCTCGACCAGAACCTGGGCAACGCGCCCGAGGCGGTGATCCGGCACCTGGCAAGCAAGGTAGCTGCCGCCGGACGCGCAACAGAAGTTGAAGGCCTCTTCGCCGATGCCTACGCCCGCGAGCAGAAAACCGCCACGGGCATCCCTGGCGGGATTGCCATCCCGCACTGCCGCTCCGCCGCAGTAACGGAACCTACCCTGGCCATGGCCCGCCTCAACCCCAAGGTGGACTTCGGCGCCAAGGACGGCCCGGCGGACCTGATCTTCTTCATCGCAGCCCCGGACGGCGCGGACCAGGAGCACCTCAAGCTGCTGTCCAAGCTCGCCCGGTCCCTGATCAAGAAGGACTTCACGGCCGCCCTGCGCAACGCTTCTTCCCGCGAGGAGATCGTGGAACTGGTGGACGGCGCACTCGCTGACAAGCCGGCCGCCCATGCAGCCGCAGCCCCGGCAGGTGCAGCCGCTTCTGCGGGCGGTACCCTGAACTCTTCCGGGCAGTCCGGGGCCTCCGCAGTAGCCGGGGCAGGTTCAGACGGCTCCGCCGCCCGGGGACCCAAGCGCCTTGTCGCCGTAACAGCATGCCCCACCGGCATCGCCCACACCTACATGGCAGCCGACTCCCTCGTCGCAGCGGCCCAGGAAGCCGGCGTTGACCTGCAGGTGGAAACCCAGGGTTCCTCCGGCGCCAAGCCGCTGGACCCCGCCGTTATCGCCGCGGCCGACGCCGTCATCTTTGCGGTGGACGTGGACGTGCGCGGCAAGGAACGCTTTGCCGGCAAGCCGGTCATCAACGCTCCGGTCAAGCGCGGCATCGACGAGCCCGCCAAGATGGTCCAGGAAGCACTGGCCGCCGCGGACAATCCGCACGCCCGCCGCGTCCCGCACTTCGGTGCCGAAGAGCAGGCCGAGCACGACGCCGAGGAAAAGGGCGAGCACATCGGCCAGAAGCTGAAGCGCGCACTCCTCACCGGCGTCAGCTACATGATTCCGTTTGTTGCCGGCGGCGGCCTGCTGATCGCCCTCGGCTTCCTGCTGGGTGGCTACGACATCACGGAAGTTGCGGACAAGGTGGTTGTGGAGAACAACTTCGGCAACCTTCCTGAGGGCGGGCTGACCACCTACCTCGGCGCAGTGCTGTTCAAGATCGGCGCCCTGTCCATGGGATTCCTGGTCCCTGCACTCGCCGGCTACATCGCCTACGCCATTGCCGACCGGCCGGGCATTGCACCCGGTTTCGTTGCCGGTGCAGTCTCCGGGTTCATGGGCGCCGGCTTCCTCGGCGGCATCGTCGGCGGCCTGCTCGCCGGCTACATGGCTCACCTGATCGGCACGTGGCAGGTTCCGCGGTGGCTCCGCGGCCTGATGCCCGTGGTGATCATCCCGCTGCTCGCTTCCATCTTCGCCTCAGGCCTGATGTTCCTGGTCCTCGGCGGCCCCATCGCCGGCCTGACGCTGGCCCTCAACGGCTGGCTGTCCGGGATGACCGGTGCGTCCGCGGTCGTCCTCGGGATCATCCTCGGCCTGATGATGTGCTTCGACCTGGGCGGTCCGGTCAACAAGGTGGCTTACGCCTTTGCAGTCGCCGGCCTGAGCGCCGGCAGCGCCGACAACCAGGCCCCGTGGCAGATCATGGCAACCGTTATGGCAGCGGGCATGGTCCCGCCGCTGGCAATGGCTTTGGCCACGGTCCTGGACAAGAAGCTCTTCAGCCTGGCCGAGCGTGAAAACGGCAAGGCAGCCTGGCTGCTGGGTGCGTCCTTCATCTCCGAAGGCGCCATCCCCTTCGCCGCCGCCGACCCGCTGCGCGTCATTCCCGCCAGCATGGTGGGCGGAGCCCTCACCGGCGCCCTGTGCATGGCTTTCAACGTCACGTCGCAGGCACCCCACGGTGGCCTATTCGTCTTCTTCGCCATCGGCAACCTGCTGATGTTCGTGATCTCGATCATCGCCGGAACCATTGTCAGCGCACTGGCCGTGGTGGCGCTGAAGCGTTGGGCTGCCCCCAAGAGCGCTGCTACGGTGGAGACCGTTCCAGCAACGGTCTAACCTGCCTCACCCACTACCTGTCCGGGGCTGAACGCCAGCCGCCCGGAAGACAAAGGAGCAAAAATGCCAGAACGCACAGCAACCGTCGCCAGCCGCGTGGGCCTGCACGCCCGCCCCGCCGCCATCTTTGCCGAGGCAGCAGGAGAATACGACCTGGACATCACCATCGCCCGCGAAGGCGAACCGGCCGATGAGGCCATGGATGCGGCCAGCATCCTCTCCCTCATGAGCCTGGGCGCCTCACACGGGGACGTGGTAGTCCTCCGCGCCGAAGGCGACGGCGCTGACACCGCCCTGGACCACCTGGTCCAGATCCTCGAAACGGATCACGACGCCGAGTAGCAGCACCGCAGCTAAGCAGCGGCCGCCGTCGGACTTTCCCTCCCTGGGGGAAGCCCGACGGCGGCTGTTGCGTTTAAGCGCTCCCCCCTCCTACCCAACTAGGTAGCCTTTGTGTCCCTTGCGGGGCGCCCGTTCCGGGCTGAAAATGTGCGTGTGGTCGCCTGTCGAAGCCGTGGTTCTTTGGTTCCTTGAGGCCGTTAGGTAGCCAGGTGTTGGGGATCATGACGTGAGCCCTTTACTGTTTCCGTTGTTGAGAACGAGGACTAGATTTTCCTTTCCCTCGTGATTCCCCAGGCGGCCGCTGTTATGTTCGGCGGGCGCGTTCGGGAGGAGATGACGGAGTCCATGCTGGCTGAGTCCCAAGATGAGGAAGAGATTATTGCCAGGGTCGCTGCACTGGATATCGGCAAGGCCGAGCTGGTGTGCTGCGTTCGGATTCCCGCAGAGGGAAACCGGAAGAAACGCTTGCAGGAAGTGAGCACGCACTCGACCATGACACGTTCGCTGGGAGAGCTGGCGAACCGTCTGGTCGGGCTTGGTATCGAGCGGGTGGTGATGGAGGCGACCGGCGACTATTGGAAGCCGGTGTTCTATCTCCTCGAGGCCCACGGGCTTCAGCCGTGGCTGGTGAACGCCCGGGATGTCAGGCACCTTCCCGGACGGCCCAAGACCGACGTGCTGGATGCGGTCTGGTTGTGCAAGGTCGCTGAACGGCAGATGCTCCGGCCCAGCTTCGTCCCGCCCGTGGAGATTCGCCGGCTGCGGGACCTGACCCGCTACCGGATCGATCTGGTCGGGGAACGCACCGCGGAGAAGAACCGGGTCGAGAAACTCCTCGAGGACGCCTGCATCAAACTTTCGGTCGTCGCGTCGGATATCTTCGGGGTGTCCGGGCGGGACATGATGGCTGCGTTGATCGCGGGTGAACGC
>NZ_UNRG01000015.1 GCF_900537115.1 Arthrobacter sp. Alg241-R88 | reverse complement strand
CCGCCCACGACGAAAAACGATCCCGCGACTTCCGACGATTCACACGCTGGACCCCAGGGCGTGAACTGCGGGACCCCCTGAACAAAGCCCCCTTGGTAATCCTGAATGACATCGAACTAGCTCTGGCAAAGCTTCCAGCCGCCGACGGCGGCGACGCCTGAAGAAGAAAAGGATCAATGCTGCGCCCGCCCATCCTGAAGCGAGAACTGCCGCTATAACGGGCGCAGCTGAAGACCATCCCGACCGGCGAAGCATCTGCAGCCCGACCGAAAATACACCGCAGCTGACACCGGCCGTTTACTTGACGGAATATCCGTTATCGGCTCTTTAAAACAGGCGGGGGAGCGGCTGGACGTCGACGCGACGGTCTCCATGCTCGAGTCGCTTCTGCTGCGCTCAACATCAATATGACGTGCTGTCGTTTGGGCAGTTCGCAGAGGGTTCTGCAAAGCTATGCTTTCGTAGGCCACAGGACGGCGTTAACGTACAGCCGGCCGGCGGGGCCCCGGCGGAGAGTAGGCCTTTCTGCTCCACTGGTTTGTGGAGTTTTCTCGCGCGCTGTGCCGGATTCCCGGAACCGCCAACCGCCACGCTCCTTACGCCTGGGAATCCCTAGCGGGGTGTTCACCATGTACGCAAGGCTCGAAAAGGGCGTCAACAACATGGCGTCGACCGTGCCCAAGACATCGTGGCAGCCATCGAAGCAGGTCAGTTGCCTGGGCACTTCTGCGCACGGACATCCGTAAAACTGCCCCCACACAATTATCAAAATTGCATTTCCCGTTCTCCTATTGTTGACAATCCTACATTTGGAGGATAAGTTTTTGTCAGTGAACGCGCAGTAGCTGGTGGCCCGCGGGCCGCCTCTGAAACCTAGGCCGACGTTTTGGCCCGTCGTTCCCGCAGTGATGACACAGAACAGGAACGTTGATGAGCAAAGCAATCCCGACTAACGGCACCGTCTACTGGCTGGACGAGGCAATGGCAGGCATTGACGAGCAAGCATGTCCGCCCTTGGCTGGCCACATTAATGCGGACGTTTGCATTGTGGGTGGCGGTTATCTGGGCCTTTGGACGGCCATCGAGATACTCGAGCGGTCGCCCGACACTTCCGTTGTCCTGCTTGAAGCAGAAGGTTGCGGATTCGGTGCAAGCGGCCGCAATGGCGGGTGGATGACGGGGTGGCATGACGGGCTGGATGCGATCATTGCTGAGTATGGCCTGGACGACGCACTTTGGTTGGCCGAGCGGTCTGCCTGGGCGATTGATCGTGTCGCAGATTTCTCCAAAGAGTACGGGATTGATTGTCGGCTGCGCCGTTACGGTGCAACAAAAGTAGCGGTGACCCCAGTTCAGGTGGGGAAATGGAAGTCTGCAATGCAGGCCTGCCGTGACCATGGCCGCGGAGACTTTTACAATGAGGTCGGAGCGGAAGACGTACGGCGTAGAACCGGCTCCCCGCTCCCGCTGCAAGGTGCCGTTCAAACTGACGGAGCAACTATCCAGCCGGCCATGCTGGCACGGGGCCTCAGGAGAGCGGCCCTGCAGCTGGGGGCACAGATCTTCGAAGGCACACCGATGATCGGCCTAGACCGGGGAACGCCGCCCCAAGTGCAGACGATGGGCGGGGCGGTAACGGCCAACCAAGTGGTACTGGCAACGGGAGCCTGGATTGCCGGTCTTCCCGAACTGCGCCGTGCTGTAGTCCCGGTTGGGAGCTCAATCGTTGCTACCGAGCCGCTCGGGGACCGGTTGCTGGGACGTGAATTTGCCCGGGGTGACGCCTTTGGCGATCAACGGCTATCCGTACACTACATGCAGGTCACCACGGATGGCCGGCTGATCTTCGGCCGCGGCGGCGGGAAAATTGGGCGCGCAGGCCGAATTCATCCATCGCTTCTCCACGACGCTCCGGCCTGGTCCTCGATCGTTGAGGACCTGCACCGTTGGTTTCCTGATCTGGCTGATGCACGGATAACCCATGCCTGGACAGGACCGGTTGACCGGGCCCAGTCTCCGCTGCCGTTCGTCGGCTCCTTCGGTGATAACGGGAACATTCACTATGCAGGGGGCTTCTCCGGGAACGGCGTCGGGCCGGCGGCGTATCTTGGCCGGGTACTCGGTAAGGTGGCGCTCGGCGTCGACGACGAGGACGCTCGTTCACCGCTTACGGGCGGGCCCAGGGCCTACCTGCCACCGGAGCCCTTCCGCTATTTCGGCGGAACCCTCGTCCGCGCATCGGTTGAGTATGTCGAAGAAATGCAGGACAACGGGCATCTGCTCAACGGCAGGATCAACAAGACCCTCCGCAAGCTCATCGGGATTACAACGCCCCGACATCTGGAACCACGCCTTAGGAAGGCGACTTCTGACAAGGCAAAGGGGACTGCTCGGGTATGACGCAGCTAGCCCGCAGAAACAAGCTGCCTTTGGCCCGCAAAACGGCCAAAACATACTCGCGGGGGCTCACTGATCAAAATTGCCTCGCGGTTAGGGGCCGAGGCCCGTCCTGTGTTTCCTACCCAAACGACTTGTTGTCTGCGGATAACCGATGTGTTCAGAACTCACGTTAGGACCAGAACCTTGCCAGCAAATGATCCGTGCAAACATGCTCCTGAGTTGGCACAGGGCGTCTCCGTCACGGAAAGGCCGACGACTTCCGAATCAACTTCGGACACACCTACCCGGTTTGGTGCTGGCGCCGCAGGCGTAACGACGGCGGAAGCAGAAACCATAGCCCGCCAGTATTTTGGGCTGGAAGTTGCGGCGCGCCCCTTGGCTGGCGAGAAGGACGCCATCTTCCGCCTGCGTGGAAACGGGGGCGACTACCTGCTAAAAATCGCTCACGCCCAAGCGGATGAAGCGACCTGGGAGCTGGTGACAAGCGCCCTTCTGCATCTTGAGACTCATGCGCCTGACCTTCCGGTACAGCGCGTCATCCATACCCTTGGGGGAAGCCACCAGCTGCAGATTACGACGCAGGCAGGGGAGCGACGATGGGCCCGGCTGACAACATACCTTGAAGGGGAACCTCTCGGCCGGTCCCCCAGTTCCGGTGTTCTCCGGACAGATATCGGTCGATCACTGGCCCGTACTGCGACCGCCCTGGAAACGTTCGCGCATCCGGCTGCCTATCGGCATGTGATGTGGGATATCGCCAGGGCAAGCGGGGCCCATCAGATGCTGCGGGAACTTCCTTCGATGCCGGATTACGGACTCTTGGAAGGGGTTTTCGAGCGCTTTGAGACAAGCCTTGTGCAGCGACTGACTCCGCTTCGGAGAAGCGTGCTGCATAACGACTTCAATACAGACAACGTCCTCGTCACCTCTGACAAACGCGGCGTGGCAGGAGTCTTGGACTTTGACGACCTGGTGGTGACCCAAGTGGTTAATGACTTGGCGGCCACGGCATACGGCTATGTAGGTACAGGAGATGATCCCCTGGGGCCCGCGCTTGACGTCGTCCGAGGGTACCACCAGGAATCACCGCTCCTGCAGGAAGAAATCGTGCTGATTCCCGACCTTATGCAGGTGCGGTTAGTGATGTACCTCGTCATTAGCGAATGGCTCTCAGTGCGCTCACCCCAAAACCGCGCCTACCTTACCCGGAAAGCTTCCCTTGCCTGGGAACAGCTCCGGCGCCTCTCGTCGATCCCGGCCGACGTGGCAACCGACCGCATCCTTCGCACCTGCACCATCTGAGAGGAAAATATGACTACCTTCAGCATCATGCCCAACGCATTCGACCCCAACACGGTGGACCAGCTCGATCCCGGGCTGCAGTCGATGATCAAACGGCGCCAGGAACTGATTGGGCCCAGCATCAAGCTTTTCTACCGCAAGCCCGTTGAATTCGTTAGGGCCGAGGGTGTAACCCTGTACGACAGCCACGGCAATGAATACCTCGACGCCTACAACAACGTTCCTTCCGTCGGTCACTGCCATCCCCGGGTTGTCGAGGCCGTTGCCAAGCAGATGTCCACGCTCAACACCAACACCCGGTACCTGACCGACACGGTGCTGGACTACAGTGAGAGGCTTCTCGCGACTCATCCGGCGCAGCTGGACAAGGTCATGTACGCCTGCTCGGGAAGTGAAGCGAACGACCTTGCTCTACGCATCGCCCGTTATGCCACCGGGAACGAAGCCGTCATTGTCACGGCCAATGCCTACCATGGCCTCACAGCATCGATCTCAGAGCTCTCCCCTAGCCTCGGGCGCAACGTTCCCTTGGGGCCGAACACGTTCTTAATCCCAGCGCCGGCATGCCAGGCCGGGGGTGACGTTACGGCTGCAGGGCGGGCTTTCCGTGCTTCTGTAGAACAGGCAATTGCTGATATCGAGCGTCGGGGGAAGCGTCTTGCAGCGATACTGGTCGACACCCTTTTCTCCAGCGACGGTTTGGCTCCTGATCCGGCCGGCTTCCTCGCAGCCATGGTCGATGTCGTACATCAGGCGGGTGGATTGGTTATCGCGGACGAAGTCCAGGCGGGTTTCGCGCGCAGTGGCGACGAGATGTGGGGTTACCAGCGCCATGGGTTCATCCCTGATCTGGTGACCATGGGCAAACCAATGGGCAATGGCCTGCCGATTTCGGCGGTTGTGGCACAAGGGACCCACCTTGAAAAGTTTGGTCGGGACATCCGCTACTTCAACACAGGGGCTGGGAACAGTGCCTGCCTCGCCGCCGCCGGCGCCGTCCTGGACATCATCGAGGAGGAAGGGCTGCAGGAAAACTGTCTGAAGGTCGGCGCGGTCATGCTTGCCGGAATGACCGACCTGGCCGCACGTTACCCCATCATGACGGAGGTACGTGGCGCCGGACTCTTCCTGGCTGCTGACATTGTCAACCCTGCCACAGGGCAGCAGGACGCGAAGCTTGCCGATGCGGTTGTAGCCGGTTTACGGGACCGCCGGATCCTGGTGAGCGCAACCGGTCCTGCCGAGAACGTCCTGAAGGTACGCCCGCCACTTGTCTTCACGGCCAACCACGCCGAGCATTTCCTTTCGGAACTTGACCAAGTTCTGGCAACGATCGGCTAGAGCCTCCGGCGCCAAAACTCAAGAGGGCCTCCGGGCCATGAAACGGACCTCCGCTTCATGGCCCGGAGGCCCTTTGCAATTCCCTAGGACTCGTGTGGCTTCATGGGGTAGTAGTCGAGTCGCTGGATGAGTGTTGATCCAAGCCCCGCCGATAGGCGGCAAGGTCCTAATTAAGCAGTCGACAAGCGAATCTCGGATTCGTGCCCGTCCCAGGGTGGCTTCAGCACCGGCAGCAACATTGATGGCGGCTCAGACGGCCGGAACTGATGCTATACCCCGAAGAAGGCCAGAATCCTCTACTGACCGTCGACGCAGATCACCCCTCCAGGCCTGCCTGGAGGGGTGAAGGCGACATAAATGCCTGCCGCTGGCAAGGGCTGCTTTGGCGTCACAAGTGTCAAGCGAGCGGTGCCGTCGACAGCCACTGAAGGCGACCTAGGGGGTTGTTACGGTGACAAAGGTTTTCACCAGGTCAGTATCAATCACCCAGCGACCGGTCCAGCCGTCTTCCATTACGGCAAATGCGCCCGGATAGAGCTCAGTAGTTTCACCGCTATCCCTGACAAGGCGCCCGGTGCCTTCTAGGATCGTGATGAATTCAGTCTGCCCGCGTCGGGCGGTCATGAACTCTCCCGGAGAGACCCGCCATAGCCCGGCGTGGGACAGGCCGTCCTGATGGACGGAAATGGAACTGGTCCGGGGGCTTCCAGCCACGATCCGGTGCTGCTGGACTGTTTCAGCGGCGGGCCAATCCTGAGAGGCGGGATTGTTGGCGTTCACGTTTTGGTTCTCCTTCAGAGTTGGGTGTTGGCTTTGAATTTTCCAGCTGCCTTCAGCCGGGGTGGTTTCAGCAACCGTCCCCGTGAGTGGGGCTGTTTTCCCACACATCAGCGGGAACAAACGTTCACCGCCGCTGCCGCCAGGTGGAGGCGAGACGGATGTGCACGCCTGCCGATGAGGTTCAACCTTGAGCTTCGGCCGAATCCAGCAGGGTTACTTTGTACTCTTCAAATTCAATGATTCGCCGCTCCCCGACCGGCGATACAGCCCAAAAGAGCTCCATATCAGGCATGGTGTCCGTCACGTAACCGTGGAAGCGACGGACGTCTCCTTGGAATGCTGCTATCTCGTCCCCGTCCCTCAACTCAGAGCAAGAGGCGATAGGACCTGCGAATGTACTCATGGGTACCCTCCTCCGTCAGCCTCAGCGGGCTGCGGAACCTTCCACGTAATCCACGTCCTGCTGCTGCCAGGAGAAGAGGGACCGCAACTCGCGGCCAACAGCCTCGATGGGGTGCTGCTCGGCCTTGGCACGCAGTTCCTTGAAATCGGCGGCGCCGTTGTCCTGGTCCTCGATGAAGCGCTTGGCGAAGGCACCGGACTGGATGTCCGCCAGGACTGCCTTCATGTTTTCCTTCACCTCAGGGGTGATGACACGTTGGCCGGAAACATAGTCGCCGTACTCAGCGGTATCGGAAACGCTCCAGCGCTGCTTGGCGATGCCGCCTTCCCACATCAGGTCAACGATGAGCTTGAGCTCGTGCAGGACCTCGAAGTAGGCGATCTGCGGCTGGTAGCCGGCCTCGGTCAGGGTCTCGAAACCGTACTGGACCAAGCGGGACACGCCGCCGCAGAGGACAGTCTGCTCGCCGAAGAGGTCCGTTTCGGTCTCTTCGGTGAAGGTGGTCTTGATGACGCCGGCGCGGGTGCCGCCGATTGCCTTCGCGTAGGACTTGGCCAGGTCCCAGGCAGCGCCGGTGGCATCCTGCTCGACGGCGATGATGTCCGGGATGCCGCGGCCGGCCTCGAATTCGCGGCGGACGGTGTGGCCCGGAGCCTTCGGGGCAACCAGGATGACGTCAACACCCTCGGGGGTCTGGATGTAGCCGAAGCGGATGTTGAAGCCGTGGGCGAAAGCCAGTGCCTTGCCCGGGGTCAGCTTGTCCTTGATCGAGTCGTTGAAAATCGAGCGCTGGTGCTGGTCCGGTGCCAGGATCATGATGACGTCCGCCCATTCGGCGGCGTCGGCAACGTTCTTGACGGTAAACCCGGCGTCCTCGGCCTTGGCCTTGGACTTCGAGCCGTCCTGCAGGGCGATGACAACGTCGACGCCGGAATCCCGCAGGTTCAGCGCGTGGGCGTGGCCCTGGGAGCCGTAACCAACAATGGCAACCTTGCGGCCCTGGATGGTGGATAGGTCGGCATCCTCGTCGTAGAACATCTCAGTCACGGCGTAGCTCCTCTTAATGAATTTTGATAGGTGTTGTGCGGTCGTATCCGCCCTTGCTTAGAGCTTGGCTAGGCTCCCTCTTGGGTAGCTGCCCCGCACGTGTGCCCGGGCAGCTACCTAGTACGGGGCAGGTTCGTATTCGCCCTGTCCGTAGTTAGCCTCGTGGGAGGGCCATGAACTTGTATTCGAGGAATTCATCGATTCCAATGCGTGCGCCCTCGCGCCCAAGTCCTGAGGCTTTCACCCCGCCGAAGGGGGCCGCCGGGTTCGAGACGATCCCGGAGTTCAGTCCGATCATGCCGGCTTCCAGCGCGTCTCCAACCCGGAATGCCCGGTCGATGTCCTGGGTAAAGACATAGCTGGCAAGCCCGTAGGGTGTGTCGTTGGCGAGTTTGATGACTTCCTCTTCTGTGGTGAAGGGGACGATGGGGGCGACAGGTCCGAAGATTTCCTGACTCATGATGTCGGCGGTTGGGCTGACATTCGTAAGAACCGTGGGAGAGTAAAAGTAGCCGGGCCGGTCCAGGGCTGAGCCACCGCCAATGACCGTTGCGCCTTTGCTTACGGCGTCGTTGACGAGTTCCTGGACCTTGGCAAGGGCTTTCTCTTCCACCAGGGGTCCGACTTCGATGCCTGGCTCTGCGCCGTCGCCAACTTTGAGGGCTGTGAGCCTGGCGGCCAACCGGCGGCCAAACTCCTCCGCTATCCCACGCTGGACGTAGATGCGGTTTGCGGCAGTGCAGGCCTCGCCCATGTTCCGCATTTTGGCGGCAACGGCGCCGTCCAAAGCACGGTCGATGTCAGCGTCGTCGAAGACGATAAAAGGTGCGTTCCCGCCAAGTTCCATCGAGGAGCGCATGACGTGCTGCGCGGCCTGTTCCAGCAGTTTGACGCCAACTTCAGTGGAGCCGGTGAAACTGATCTTGCGGGCGATGCCGCTGGTCATCCAGGGCGTGACGACGCTGGAGGCTTTAGTGGTGCAGACGACGTTGAGTACCCCGGCGGGCAGGCCTGCCTCCAGCAATATGTCGGCAAGCGCCAGCGACGACAGCGGGGTGAGGTTCGCGGGCTTGAAAACGATGGTGCATCCGGCGGCAATTGCTGGCCCGATCTTGCGGGTGCCCATGGCCAGCGGAAAGTTCCACGGCGTGATGAGCACGCACGGTCCAACAGGTTCCTTCGAAACGAAAATTCGGTTCTTGCCGTCGCCGGTGGTCGTTACATCGCCCCCGATGCGTACGGCCTCCTCGGAGAACCAGCGGAAGAACTCGGCTGCGTAGGCGACCTCGCCGCGGGCTTCGGCCAGGGGCTTGCCCATCTCAGTAGTCATTACCAGGGCGAGCTCTTCCTGCCGCTCCATAACCAGGTCGTAGGCTCGGCGAAGGATCTCGCTGCGCGTCCTCGGCGGGGTTTGGGCCCATTCCTTTTGGACGCGGCCCGCGGCCGCGATGGCACGCTGGGCATCCTCCGGACCTCCGTCAGCCACCGTCGCGATGACTTCCTCGGTTGCGGGGTTGATGACGTTGAAGCGCGCTCCTGAGGCCGACTCTGTCCAGGTGCCGTCGATCAGCACCCCGGTGCTGACTTTTGCGATGATGTCCCGGGCCTGCTGGGAGGTGGCCGAATGCGTGGTCTCAGTGGTCATGTCTAGTGTCCTTGTCTTCATGAGTGTGGTGAGAAGAGATGCTGGTTCGTTCACTGGGAAACGAACCGGTGGTCATGGGTGCTTATCGATTTATCTCTCGGACGCGGCCAGTGTTTGGGCGGCGGTGAGCATCACAACGGAATTGTTCATGTGGTCATCTATTGCGGTGAGATATCCTTCAAGGTCCCCCGCCTCGATCAGCTTCAGCAGCCTTTGATGCTCATGGAGGATTGCGGCCTTGTCCTGATAAACGGTGCGGGTCTTTCGGATGCAGATGAGGGTTTCGGCTGCCAGGGTCGAAAACATCCTGGACAGCCGATGGCTTCCAGCGGCGCTGACAATGGACTGGTGGAACTCAAGATCGCGCATAGCAATGGTGGACCAGTCCTTCTCATCAAGGGCCCTCGCCATGGCAGCCAAGATTTCCCTCAGATTATGGATAAGCTCATCGGTCGAGTTGGACATGGTGAGTCGGGCGCTCTGCTTCTCGATCGCACCCCGTGCCTTATAAACGTCCTCGATGTCAGCGGGGCCGAGGTCAGTGACGAAGGTACCCCGGTTTCGGGTGCTTTTGAGTAGCCCTTCCTGCACGAGGCGTTGGACTGCCTCCCGGACTGGTCCCCGGCTGACGTTGAACCTGGCCGCGAGCTGGGCTTCATTGATGTGTTCCAGCGCCGCAAGAGTGCCGTCCAGGATTCGGGCGCGGAGTTGTTCGGCGATTACGCTTGCGGCCAGTGGCATCCGGAGTGGCACGATGGTATCGATGTCGTTCATGAGGCGTTTTCTTTCTGCTGTTCCTGAAGCACAGAGGACGGGGAACGGCTGCTGCGGACGTAGCCTGCCTCCTTATCGATCTGGTTAAGAAGCTCTGTGCCGCTGCGGAAGCGCCTCAGATTCCGGACAAAAATCTCAAGGGCCGCAGCGCGCCATTCGAAGAAGTCACCTGCCATGTGCGGGGAGATGATGGTGTTGGGCGTTGTCCACAGCGGGTGGGTGGGCGGCAACGGTTCGTGTTGGAAGACATCGATGGCCGCGCCGGCAATAGTTCCCTTGTTAAGTGCGGCGATGAGGTGATCTTCGACGATCAGGGGTCCCCGACCGACGTTGATGAGCCGTGCCGCGGAGTCCATTGCATCGAGAACGGGAGCATTGATCATCCCTTCTGTTTCCGGAGTCAGGGGGGCTGTGAGTACGACGTACCCGTAGTTCCCGATAACGTCCTTGAGGCAGTGTTGTGCAAAAACGGAGCCGAAAGTACCGTCTCCATGGCGGGGAGTCCGGCCGACTGCGTCCACAGCCACCCCGACTTTGCCCAACACCTCTCCGACACACCTGCCGACGGATCCCGGACCCACCACCAATGCCTTTGAACCGGAAAGGCGGCCAGTAAGGCGGTGATTCCACTGCTGCTTCTGCTGCAACTGCAGGGTTTTCGGCAGATCCTTGGCGAAGGCAAGGACGAGGCCCAGGACATACTCAGCGATGGCTTCATCAAGCAAGCCGCGGGTATTGGTTAGGGTGATGCCGCTCCGGCGAAGCTCCGGAGTCAGGACGTGGTCAATGCCGGCGCTGTTGACGTGGATCCACTTGAGCCGATCCTGAACCTGTAAGGCGCTGGCTACACCTGTTGCTGAAAAATCCCATATCAGCAGTGCATCAGCTCCTCGGATCGCACTCGGAAGTTGCTCGGGAGTGGCCATCCGGATGTCAAGACCGTCAAGAGTGCTGAGGTCTGGAGGGTTCTTTCCAGCCGCGACTACCAGCGTTATCGCTTCAGGGGCAGAGCGGCTCACAAGAACACCTCGACGGGCTCACGTGAACAAACGATTGCTTCCCGGTTTTGGTGCGCCAAAAGGCACCGCCGCCTGGGCATTGAAAGTCTCGAGACATCGCTCGTTAGCCCCGGGCTTTGTAAGCTCCCGGCCAACGAAGCAGCCGTCCTCCCCGCGTCGGCCCAAGCCTTGCAGCGTCTCATGACTTATCCCTCTCGCATTGATTCCACATCCAGCGAACACCACCAAAGCACAGGTTGTCAACAGTCTGCAGTAGGAATGTCTGCTGACGGGTGGGCTAGGAAAGGTTGAAGCGGTGCTGCTCAGCCAGAAACGTGGATCAGCTTTTTGGCATTCACTACGTGCTTGAGCTTGTCGCCCTGCATCCAGCGCTCCAGGTTTTTGAGGAACACGTCGACGGACGCGCTTTCCCAGCCATTGGCATAGCTCGCCATGTGAGGCGAAACAAGAACGTTCTCCATAGACCAAAACGGGTGGCTCGAATCCAGCGGCTCCTGGTTGAAAACGTCTAGGGCTGCAGCAGCGAGGTGGCCTTCCTGGAGGCGCTCGAGGAGTGCTCGCTCGTCGACCAAGGGCCCCCGGCCTGCGTTGACGAGGCGTGCCCCCTTCCGCATCTTCGCCAGGCGCTCCGCGCTCAAGATTCCACGGGTTTCTTCAGTCAGCGGCGCAGCCAGGATTACATCGTCGGCATGGGCCAACAGCTCGTTCAGGTCAGCTGTCGAACGGATACGACCGAGTTCCGGTTCGTCCCGGGAGGTACGGCCAACGATGTCAACGGTGTATCCGGCGGCCCGTAAAAGCAGGGCAATCTCGCGGCCCACTCCCCCTGGTCCCAGCACCAAGGCCCGGCGGCCGCGGATCATATCGACCGGTCGGGGTTTCCAAGTTCCCTGCCGCTGAAGTTCCACGGTCCCCCGCATGTCCTTGGCCATGAATAGCAAAGCCGACAGGACCCACTCTGCGACCGGGGGCTCAAAGACACCCCTGGTGTTGCTGATGATCAACTCAGAGTCTGCAACTTCTTGCGTCAGCAGCGCATCCACCCCGATGCTGTTGACATGGACCCAGGAGAGACCGCCAGGGCCAGCCTGCGCAACCAAATCGCTGTCCCACTGCCACATAAACACGACATCGGCTTCCTTGCGTGCCCGCGCAAACTCCTCCGCACTGTTCACGGGAATCACGTTCGCGACCGCCTCTATCTTCTCCATTTCTGGAGGCAGGTCGCTCTCCGCACCTACAACAATGACTTTCATATTCATGGAATCCCTCGTCACTCTGCTTACAATTCACAGTTTACAGTTCAAAAGTCTACAGTTTGCAGTTACAGTGGAAGAACTTGCAGGAAACATGCAACGCACTCAGGGAGTCTCCAGCCGACGAGAACCGTCTGCACGCTCAGTCGCGTGGACTGGCCCTTGATGGCGTCTGAAGTCACACCCCCTACCTACCGCCCACGAACAGGAGCCCTCGGAATGACCGCACCTCTGCAATCCACCGCCCGCGGATACCGGGTTTTGAATCCAGCAACCGGACAGATTGTCGAAGAATTTGCAACGGCAACGGACCAGGAGATTCAGGAGGCTCTTACCGCCGCCCATGACACTTACCTGGAATGGCGTGAGGTTCCCCTCCAGGCGCGCGCGAAAATTGTCGCCCGCATCGGCGAGCTCTTCAGTGAGCGGGCAGATGACTTGGCGGCTATCATCAGTGAAGAAATGGGAAAGCCGATCAAGTCGGCACGTGGTGAAGCGACTTTCTGCACGGAAATTTTCGACTACTTCGCCACCGAGGGGCCGGAACTGGCCGCGGACCAGCCCATCAACGCCATCGGCGGCAAAGCAGTCATACAGAAGCGTCCGGTCGGCGTCCTGTTGGGCATCATGCCGTGGAACTACCCCTACTACCAGGTTGCGAGGTTCGTAGCACCGAATCTGGTCTTGGGAAATACCATTATCCTCAAGCACTCAATCAATTGCCCGCGGTCAGCGCTGGCCATCCAGCAGATCTTGGATGACGCAGGCCTTCCCAAGGGCGCATATGTCAACGTCTTCGCCAACCGCGCTCAACTCGAAGAAATCATCGCCGACCCGCGTGTTCAAGGCATTTCCCTTACAGGCTCGGAGCGCGCCGGTGCAGCTGTCGGCGCCATGGCCGGAAAAAACCTTAAGAAGGCAGTCCTGGAGTTGGGCGGATCCGACCCCTACGTCGTCCTGGACTCATCCGATGTGAAGGCCTCTGCAGCGTCGGCCTGGGCCACGCGTATGGCTAATACCGGGCAGGCCTGCAATTCCAACAAGCGCATCATCGTCATGGACGACATTTACGACGAGTTCGTCGCCGCAATGGTTGAACTTGCCAAAGACCTGAAGCCAGGCAATCCCCTCGAGGAGTCTGAGGGAACCTTCACTCCAATGGCGTCCCGAGCAGCAGCCGAAGAACTGGCAGAGCAGGTACAGGATGCGGTTTCAAAGGGTGCAATTCTTCACGTTGGCGGTGTATTGCTGGATGGTCCGGGGGCATACTTCCAGCCGGCTGTCCTCACGGGAATCACCAAGGACATGCGCGCATACAGCGAAGAACTGTTCGGCCCGGTCGCCGTCGTCTATAAGGCCTCGAGCGACGAGGAAGCACTTGACCTCGCCAACGACACCCCGTATGGCCTCGGCGGTGCAGTCTTCAGCACCGACGAGGAGCGCGCCCGTCGAGTGGCGGAGGGCCTTGAAAGCGGCATGGCCAGTGTCAATACCGCCGCTGGCGAAGGCGCCGACATGCCATTTGGTGGTATCAAGCGGTCCGGGTTCGGCCGCGAACTGGGCCCCTTGGGCATGGATGAGTTTGTAAACAAGCGGCTGCTTTACATCGCCGGATGACACCTAGTGCCGAAGGGAGCGTACAGTCTGTGAATCGTACGCGGTGACATCGAATCCCTGACTTCACGTCCACCTTCGCCATGCACAGGAAGACGCGGTGTGTTTCACACACCGCGTCTTCCTGTCTTTTGTTATGGGCTCGGCCCGCAGGGAGTGTACGCGGAACCAGAGTGCCTAAGCGGCTGCTCTGAGTACACCAGTGTGCCTGGTCGCACGCGTACACATGTGCATCGTTCGCCATGCCATAGCCCGGCCTACTGGCCTACCTTTGGGAACGGCATAACTCAGCAAACGGTACTGCCGGGTAGATCAACGACAAAGCGGGGATTTACGCGGACTCGAAGCCGTCGAAGCACCGAGCCTCCCTTGAATCTCCGTCCTGTACCTACTTGACCTCATCGTCCAGGTGCGTCACATAGCCGGAGGAGAGCCCTGCGGTCCCAACAACGAGGAGGACCAGCCCGGATGCGAAGGTGGCGGTGGTGTCCGCCAAAATGGCACAGACAACACCGCCAAGGAGTAATACAAACATGATGACGTTATAGGTTTTAGGCACGCAAAAGTCCTCTAAGGGATGATGATCTTTTGTGAAGGGGCGTGTGGCCCCTTTGACGTCCTGCTGCTGCTGAATCCTCCCGTCTCTGAACCCGCAAAAGTCTCTGGAAAGGAGAGGGAGCTGACTCACGGCAGGGGGTGCTACCGCAAGCGCAGCGAAAGTTCCGGCAGTATCGGGGTGTGAGTTGTCCTGAGCGGTACCAGCTTGAGCCGGGGCAAGGGAGGCGCCAGGGGCTTGGCTATGGCAAGTGCGGCCGCCGCGGAAAGCAGCATAGAGCCTTCGTACCGATTAAGGGCCTGGCCGGCTGGTGGGGACTGAGCCTCATACGGCGGGGCTTTCCGCAACCGGTGGCGCTGTATCCGAAAATGTCGTCTCCAGCACGACACGGTTATGGCAATTCCAGGGAGGGCCTGGCCCTCCCTGGAATCAACAAATTGTTTCTGCCTAGACCCTTTAGCGGGCTGACCGGACCAGGACGTGCTTTAGCTGGGAGAAATCGTTGAGGGATTCGGCCGAGAGCGCCTTGCCATAACCTGATTCACCGAACCCACCGAATGGCATTTCCGGCAGGGTTGTGAGGTGGTCGTTGACCCATACTGTACCGAAGTTCAGTTCGGTCATCAGTTCTACAGCTCGGTCAAGGTCCCTGGTCCAGATACCGGCGGCCAGCCCGTACTCGACTTGGTTTGCCCACTGCAGCATCTGCTCTTCGGAGGAGGCTCGCTGGATGGTAACGACCGGGCCGAAGACCTCCCGTTGCACTAGCTCGCTGCCCTGATCAACACCAGTGATGACAGTGGGCTCTACAAAGAAGCCGGGGCGGTCCAGCCGGGAGCCTCCGAGCTCAATTTTGGCGGGTGTGGAGGCCGCCCGCTCAAGGAACCCGAGTACACGCTCCATCTGGCGTTGTGAGACAAGCGGGCCCATCTGTGTCCGGGGGTCAGATGACTCCCCCACCTGCAGCTGCCGGACGTGGTTTGTGTACTTTTCGACAAACTTCTCGAAAACGGCATCGTGGACGATGAGGCGGGACGCAGCAGTGCAGTTTTGGCCGGTGGTGACGAATCCACCCACTGCGAGATGCTCAGCTGCCCGGTCTATGTCGGCATCGTCAAAGACCAGTACTGGTGCTTTGCCGCCGAGTTCGAGGTGGACGCGCTTGAGAGTGGCTGCGGAAGACGCTGCAATCTTCTTGCCGGTACTGCCGTCACCAGTGAGCGAGATCAATCCGACGCCAGTGTGTTCAACGATTGCGGCGCCCGTGGAGCCGTCACCGAGAACAACGTTCAGAACGCCCGGGGGGAGAACGGACGCAGCCAATTCCGCGAGGGCTACCGTCGAGTACGGTGTCAGTTCCGAGGGCTTGAGCACGACAGTGTTGCCGGCTGCGAGAGCGGGAGCCAATTTGAAGAGTGCTTCCACCAACGGGTAGTTCCATGGCGTGATCAGCCCGACGACACCGATGGGCTGTCGCAGCACGATGGACGTTGTCCCACGTTCGTACTGGCCGGCTGAGGTGCCGTTTGTTGAACGTGCAGCACCTGCGTAAAAGCGTAGGACGTCGACAATGTAAGGGATGTCCTCCTGGACGTCCGAAATGGGCCTGCCCACGTTCGCGCTTTCCAAGCGGGCAAGGTCGTCTCCTGCTTCGTCTACAAGGTCGGCGAGGCGGTGGAGATACTCTGAACGCTCCCGGGGAGTTGTAAGCCGCCAGGCAGCAGAGGCTTTCGTCGCAGCAGCAACAGCGTCATCGACGACTTTGGCGCTTGCGATGGGGGCCCTGCCGACCTCCTCTCCGGTGTTCGGGTCCACCAGTGGGAATTCAGCAGCGTTGTTTTCCGTCAACCACTCGCCATTGATGAAGTGAGCCAGGGAAAGTCCGGCGAAACGGACAGGAATTTTTTCGACGGTACTTTGTGATGTCATGGGTATCATTTCCTAGCTATTTTGATTTGCCGTGTCGTTGGTTGTTCCGAAAGAGTCGCTCGGATTCACGAGGAACGGGCTCCTTCATGACGGTAGTACGGCACGTGTTCCGGGGCGAGGGGCTTGTTTCCCAAGATCGCATCGGCGGCCTTTTCGGCGATCATCATCACCGGGGCGAACAGGTTGGCATTCGGGATGATGGGCATGATGGAGGCGTCCACCACCCGGATACCGTCGAGTCCGTGCACCCGGAAACTGTTGGGGTCAACGACGGCGTCGTCTTCGGTGCCCATCTTGCAGCTGCCGCATGGGTGGTAGGACGTCTCGGCGTCAGTGGCAACCCAGTCGAGGATTTCTTCATCCGTCCGGACGTTGGGTCCTGGGGAGAGCTGTCCCCCATCGATCTCCAGAAAGGCCTTTTGGGACAGGAGTTCCCGCACGGTCCTGACACCCTCGATCCATTCGGATCGATCTTCTTCGGTAGAGAGGTAGTTAAAGGTGAGGGCTGGGGCGTCGCGGGGGTCTGCCGACTTCAGTTTGACGTGTCCCTTGGAGGTGGGCGTTTGGGGGCCGATATTGATTTGGTAGGCATGAGGTACTTTGGCGGGGCTTCCATCGTTGCGTACGCCTACCGGGAGCATGGTGAACATCATGTTCGGCATCGGCGCCCTTTCGTGGGTGCGGACGAACCCTCCAGCCTCAAAGTGGTTCGAAGCTCCGACTCCCTTTCGCCCAAAGAGCCACTTCAATCCGATTTCCGGGAACCGCCATGGGCGCATGTATGGCTGTATTGACACAGGCTTTTTCGCTTCGTACATCATGAACGCTTCAAGGTGGTCCTGGAGGTTCTCGCCGACGCCGGGCAGGTCATGGACGACAGGGATATTTAGCGCGCTCAGCTCGGCTGCGTTGCCTACACCTGACAGCTGCAGCAGCTGCGGGGAGTTGAATGCACCACCACAGAGGATCACTTCCTGGCCGTGGACGATAGTGCTCTCCCCGCCGCGGTTCTTGCCGATTTCGACGCCGACGGCCTTTTTGCCTTCGAAGACGACCTTTCTCACGAGACGGTTGGTCATGACTTCAAGGTTCGGGCGTTTGCGTACCGGATCCACGTAGGCCCTGGCCGCTGACCAGCGTTCGCCACCACGAATATTCCGGTCGAAAGCACCGAAGCCCTCCTGCCGATGGGCGTTAACGTCGCTGACCACCTCGTAGCCGGCCTGTTTGGCTGCATCGAACAATGCTTTGAAGATCGGACGGTTGGCCGGTGCCTGCTCCACGGGGAGCGGACCGCCCTTCCCGCGGTGGTCGCTTTCCGGGCCTCGATAGTCCTCTAGCTTTTTGAAGTAGGGCAGGCAGTGTGCGTAGTCCCAGTCCTCCATGCCAGGGGCTTGTGCCCATTGGTCGAATGACATTGGATTGCCGCGCTGGTAAAAGAGGCCGTTGATGGAGCTTGAACCGCCCATCAGCTTCCCGCGGTAGTGTTCGATGCGCCGGCCGTGAAGTCCGGGCTCGGGCTCGGACTTGAAGCACCAGTCATAGAACGGCTTGCCGAAAAGGAAGATAAACGCAGCAGGAACCCTCACCGGGAGGTCGAGCTTGGAGCTGCGGTGGCCGGCTTCGATGACGAGCACTCGCTTGCTGGAATCTGCTGTAAGGCGGTTTGCCAGAACGCAGCCGGCACTGCCACCACCGACGATGATGTAGTCGTATGTGGTCTGTGGGTTCATGTGATGATTCTCCTGCTGTTTGCCCTCGGGGACGAGGGCTGAATTTGATCGAAAGGGCGACCGCCGCTCTTGGGCGGATTAGCCTTGCTGGCGTCCGATTCTGGCGTAGACGTCTGGGCGCTTTGTCCGGAATCGCTGCGCGGCGAGGCAGCCTGCTGTGAAGACCAGGACCGTCACCACGATGAATCCAATGGCAAGTGCGCCTTCAAGTCCCGTGAAGAGGCTGAGGTTGGCGGTAGTGAAGTAGATGATGAGGGCGAGTCCGATGAAGCTCAGGATGGGAGCAACCTTGGTCTTGAATGCAGATGTGCCAGGTTGCGGGGTGCGAACGAAGAAAATGACCACGGCGGCGGCAGCAACAACCATGAGCAGGATCAAGGCCCATGTTCCGGCGCCAACCATCTGCCCGTAAAGCTTCATGGGGTCGCTCGGGTCAACAAAGAACACCAACGCGAGGGCGGCAATCATGAGTCCGGTTACGATTGCGGCCTTGTAAGGGGAACCGTGCTTCGGGTGGGCCGCACCCAACTGGCTGGGCAGCACGCCGTCGTTGCCCATCGAGTACATGTAGCGGCCGAGCATGTTTTGTAGGGCGATCAGGGATGCAAAGACTGAGGTAACGAGTAGGACGCTCATGATGTCGCTGGCGACGGGGCCGACGAACGTACTCAAAGCAGTCGGGAACATGGTTGCAGGCTCGTTGAGCGCCATACGCAAGGCTTCTTCCGGCCCGAATGCCAGGATGAGCATGAATGAAGAGGTGACGTAGAAGATGCCGATAGTCAGCACTGCCAGGAGCATGGCCCGCGGGACGGTCTTCTCCGGGTTGCGCGCCTCTTCGCGGAAAATTGCCGTTGACTCGAAGCCGATGAAGCAGAGCAAGGCGTAAACGATTGCGATGGGGAAATCGGATGGCGCCAAAGCGCCACCGAAAAGACCTGGGAGGGAAACAGCGCCTTTATCAGCTTGAACTCCGACCGCAACATCGAAGATAACGATGATGAGCACCTCAAGCATCATGACAACGGAGAGGACTTTCGCTGAGATAGCGACGTTGTGGTAGGCCAGAACAGTGACGATGGCGAGTCCCGCGAAGGTATAGACATACCAGGGGATGTCAGGGCCCCCCCAGGATCCGTGTACGAGTTGTTGCGTAGCTGACCCGAGGAATGCATAGCTTGCGGCCGTAATGAGCCAATACGCGAAGATGGCCAGGAAGGCCCCGCCCAGGCCAGCGGACTTGCCGATACCAACGGTTATGTAGGCGTAAAACGCGCCCGGGTTCGGCACAAGCTTTGACATGGTCGCGATTCCGGTGGCGAACAATGCCAGGATGACCATGGCCCCGAAGAATGCGACCGGGGCCCAGCCGCCACCAAAAGCGATGGCGAAGGGGAAAACACCGGAAACAGAGGCAAGGGGGGCGGCGCACGCGAGCACGGTGAGAACAAGATCCAGGGTCGTCATCCGCCCCTTCAGCTTGCCTTTAGCGCTGCTTCCCGCGGCCACCGGAGTATCCCCGCCACTTGGTGAAGCGAATTTATTGGTAGACGTCATCATTTTCTCCATTGAAAAGCTGCACAGATGTCTCCGGCAGGACAAGACGGGTTGGAAACTGCATTTCAAGCATCCTTATTACAATGGGCGCGTGTGCGCGCTGCAGCATCTGTATGCGCCAAGGCTGTAAAGCCCGAACGGTAGAAGAGCAGAGGCGAAGATTCGTAGTCTTCTGTGCCGAGGTCCAGGACGCGGGCGACGGCGATCTCATGGTCGCCCCCGTCGTACGTCTGCCAAATTTCGGCCTCGATCCAGGCCACCGCGTTCTTAAGAACGGGCGAACCGGTCGCGGGGCCCGGGCGCCAGGGTACGCCGTCAAACGTTTTCCCCTGCCGTCTGCCGAAGCTGGAAGCCACTCCGGCTTGGGTTTCTCCCAGGATGTTTACGGCGAATTGACCTTGGAGCCGTAGGAGCGGCCAAGTGGAAGAAGTGCGTGCCACCGATATGAGTACTAGTGGGGGCTCAAGGGATAACGATAAAAAGGATTGGATGGTCATGCCCAGGGGCTGGTCATTCACCAGCCCGGTCACGACGGTGACTCCCGATGCAAAGCGTCCGAGGACTGAACGCATGGTGTCGGGGTTTACAACCTGTGGTGACTGCAGATGTGACATGCCATCCCTGCCTTTCTCTCTGTGAGCATTAGCGGTGTGGGCTCCTTGGGGTATGGAGACCACCACCGCCGGCTGGGTCAGAGTTTGAATCGCTCCGAGAGCTGGCGCATGCCCTCTTCAACCCGGGGCATCGTCAATGCGGGGTCGGAAATGGGGCTTCCGTGCGCGCCGGCAATGAGGCGTGTGGGGTATTCCTCGGTGATAAACCGCCTGAGTCGTGCAATCTTCGGTTCAACGCTCTTGAGCCGGGACCAGTACAGTGCGTATTCCAGGAACTGCCCGCTCAGTTCAGCGATCGGGAGGTGTTCGATCTCTTCGCAGAACTTCGCGCAGTGTTCCTCGCCGTGGTAGTGACCGAACCCCATCCCGTCAGCGGTGAAGAGTACCTGCTCCTGCTCGTCGTATCCCCACAGGGAGTTGCGAAGATCTTCAAGGACGGCCTCGACCATGGTGAACCGGCGGCCCCCCAGATCAACGGTGTGCCCTTCCTGCACATGGACCATGCGGTCGGTGTGATCAGGGTGCATAAGCTGCTGATCACGCATATCGCCGATAGCCTGAGCGTCCGGGTAGTGGTTGAGCAGCCGCGTCAGATTGCCTGAGTGCGTGACCTCGCAATGGGTCGGGAAGACCCATTTAAGAGGCGGAACGCCTCGTTCATTGAACAAGGTGTCGAGTTGCTGGCGGACGACCGGCCAGTCCTTTGGGTGACCTGTGTCGACAAGGAGGCTGGCCTCGGTGCCGGCGACAAGATACGTCGCGGTGTATGAGTGCTCAAGCCGCTCCTTGCCAGGCCAGAGCATGCAGTCACCCAGCCAGTACACTCGTGGTGCCATTTCCCGGGGAAGAAGCCTACCTGCAGTGTTCCAGGGATCAGTGACGTCCTGGCGGTATAGCAAATGGTTGTTGCTCATGCTTGGCTCTCCTGTTCTGCGAGCTGCTGAAGTGCCTCATCCATCATGGCGACGTGGCCGGCGACCAGTTCCCGCCCGATGATGGCGCAGCCCGTGATGGGTGCGATTGTCTGCACGTCGTACGTGGAAAAGACTTCTTTGAGGAATTTACGGAGTGGTTCGGTGTAGGAGCCTTTGAGCCACTCGTATTTGGTGCCCAGATGCCGCGTCACGTCTTCCTGGCGGGTGACGTCGAAGGCTTCGGTAACCGTCTGCTCACCGGGTTCCCTGGAGAGCACGTGGGTGAACGCATCTGATGTGAACAGGGTGCCCGTCTTTTCATCAAAAAGCCACGCGCAGGCGAGCAACTTCAGCCGTGCATCGATAACGTTGAAGGTCCGGCCCTCAACGAAATCCACGTCAGTGTTTTTCCGGTACACACCCGGCTCAAATTTTGGCAGTTCCTCGTCGCTACGGAACTGTACCCATTCATCGGCGGGAAACATCAGTTCGCTGTAGACCCGATCCACTTCGAAATTCCGGACCAGCGTCTCGGCATTCCCGATACTGTCGAACTCAGGGGGCCGGGTCATCACGATCGTGAGTCTTTTCAAACCGAGGGTCTTGAGCTGGGTGACGATCGTTTCCCCCATAACCGGCAAGCTGGTATCGATGACCAGACCGTGATCCCCGTCAACGAAGACATAGGCGTTCAGGGGCTCAGAACCGTCAGCGTCGGCAGGAACCCAACTGATAAAGCCTTCATGCTCGACGGTCCCGCCCAGCACATACAACTCGTCCCTGATAATCGGAATCGGACTTGCCGAAGTCTGCACCTTCACTTTGTTGATCATCTCAACGTTCCCTTCGCAGTGTGACCGCAATCATGTTGTAGACAGTTTGCAGTCTGCAAACATACAAAGTCAAGACTGAGGGCCAATCACAGCCACGCGGGCTTTTCTGGTGTCGCCAGGGCTCACACCCCGAAGCAGGATTGGCGGGAGCGGCATGCCTCGCGAGAGGACCTCTTCCCGTAGAATTGTAAACAGTATTCAATCGTCGACCCATAGGAGTCCAATGTGAGCGAAAACCGAGTCCAGATGGTCGTGCAGGAAAGCACTCCCACCCTCATTGCCCGCCAGTTGAGAAGGCTGATTGGACAGGGCCAGCTTGCGCCCGGGGAACGACTGAATGAGGTTGAGCTAAGTCAGGATTTCGGGGTCAGCCGTGGCCCCTTCCGAGAAGCGGTCCAGCGCCTGACACAGCAGGGATTGCTGGTCAGCATCCGCAATAAGGGCGTCTTTGTTGTGGAGCTGACGCCGGAGGACGTCAGGGACGTCTATATAGGACGGACTGCGTTGGAGCGTTATGCTGCCGAACTTATTATCGAGCGCGGCAGCCCTGCGGAGGCTGGAGAAAAGCTCCTTGAGGCAGCGGACGAAATGGAACTGGCGGGCAAGCAGGATGATCTGGACGCCTTGGTCGAGAGTGACATCACTTTTCACTCACTGCTCGTTTCCCTCGCGAACAGCCCCCGTCTTCGTCAGATGCACTCCACTCTCATGATCGAAACCCGCATGTCAATGACGCTCGAGGCGCAAAGCGGCACGCAGATTTTCCGAGCGGAGGATCACCGGGATATTGCCCGCGCCATAAGCGACAAGGACCGCTCGCGGGCTGACCAGCTCTTGGCGGAGCACCTAGACTATTCGGACTTCATGATCGACTCTGCCAGCTGAAGCAAAAACGCTTCTCGGGATCTCACTTCACCAGCGTTGAAAGGTTCCCGCAAGAGTGGCACGCCCTACCAGCCGCGCTCGGCGAGGCGGTGCGGCTGGGGGATCTCGTCGACGTTGATGCCCACCATGGCTTCGCCGAGGCCGCGGGAGGCCTTGGCGATCACGTCGGGGTCGTCGAAGAAGGTGGTGGCCTTCACGACGGCGGCAGCGCGCTGGGCGGGGTTGCCGGACTTGAAGATGCCCGAGCCCACGAACACACCGTCGGCGCCGAGCTGCATCATCATGGCAGCGTCGGCCGGGGTGGCAATGCCGCCTGCGGTGAACAGGACCACGGGAAGCTTGCCCGTGGAGGCAACTTCCTTGACCAGGTCGTACGGTGCCTGCAGTTCCTTGGCCGCGACGTACAGCTCGTCCTCGGGCAGGGCTGCGAGCTTGAGCAGTTCGGCGCGGATCTGGCGCATGTGGGTGGTGGCGTTGGAGACGTCCCCGGTGCCGGCTTCGCCCTTGGAGCGGATCATAGCCGCGCCCTCGTTGATGCGGCGCAGTGCCTCACCGAGGTTGGTGGCGCCGCAGACGAAGGGAACGGTGAAGTTCCACTTGTCGATGTGGTTGGTGTAGTCGGCCGGGGTCAGGACCTCGGACTCGTCAATGTAGTCCACGCCGAGGGACTGCAGGACCTGGGCCTCGACGAAGTGGCCGATCCGGGCCTTGGCCATAACGGGCACGGACACGGCGTCGATGATCTTGTCGATCATGTCCGGATCGGACATCCGGGACACGCCGCCCTGGGCGCGGATATCGGCCGGAACGCGTTCCAGCGCCATCACAGCGACGGCACCGGCGTCTTCGGCGATGCGGGCCTGTTCGACGTTGACGACGTCCATGATGACGCCGCCCTTGAGCATCTCAGCCATGCCCCGCTTTACACGGCTGCTGCCCGTTATCCCCAGTTCGGTGCCGGTTTTCGTTTTGTTCATGAGTGGCTCCCTGCTGCCCGTGCATCTGCATTTACGTACTGGCTGTGCAGCATGTCCTCACCTTGCTTTCCTCGGCCCTCCAAGTAGAGGCATGGAGAATGAGAGAAGGCTTTCTCGAGCGCAGCTGCAGCACATATTCTACACTTATGCCGTTTGATTGTCGGATTGTTGACATTTCTCGGGCGGCCAATAACTATAGGAGTAGTCCACCCCCCCCATGGGCGTGTAGGACGTCAACACGTACTGAGCGCGATGATGCGCGCTGCCATCAAGAAGGTGACCAGTGACTTCCCTAAGCCCTATCCTCAAACAAGCCACTCCTGTAGTGGTTGATCACGCACTCGGCAGCTGGATTTTTGCTACTGATGGTCACGAATACCTGGACTTTACGACCGGTATCGGGGTGACAAGCACCGGGCACTGCCACCCGAAGGTCGTCGCTGCGGCCCGCGAGCAGGTCGGCAAAATCATTCACGCCCAATACACCACCGTGATGCACAAGCCGCTGCTGGAGCTGACGGAAAGGCTCGGCGAAGTCCTGCCTGCGGGGCTGGACTCTGTTTTTTATGCCAACTCAGGATCCGAGGCCGTCGAGGCTGCCATCCGTTTGGCCAGGATGGCCACCGGTCGGCCAAACATTGTTGTGTTTCAAGGAGGGTTCCACGGTCGTACCGTCGCGGCGGCTTCCCTTACCACCGCGGGCACCAAGTTCTCTGCCGGGTACGCACCGCTAATGGCCGGCGTTCACATGTCCTCATTCCCGTACGCGTACCGCTATGGCTGGGATCAAGCGACGGCTGTGGACTTCGCATTGAAGGAACTGGACTACTTGCTCAAGACCCGGACTGCTCCCAATGACACCGCGGCTTTCCTGATCGAACCCGTGCTCGGCGACGGCGGTTACCTTCCCACTCCCCCAGCGTTCATGGAAGGCTTGCGCGAACGGGCTGACCGCTACGGCATCCAGCTGATCTTTGATGAGGTACAAGCAGGCATTGGCCGCACCGGTAAATTCTGGGGCCACCAGCAGTCCACGGCTACGCCCGATATCATCATCACGGCCAAGGGAATTGCGTCCGGCTTCCCCATCTCAGCAATCGCAGCTTCCACGGAAACCATGGCCAAAGCGTGGCCAGGATCCCAGGGCGGTACCTATGGCGGCAATGCCGTGGCGGCCGCTGCAGGAGTGGCAACCCTCGGAGTTGTGGAAGAAGAAGGCCTTGTGGAAAATTCCCGCGTACGTGGTGACCAGTTACAGGCAGGCTTGAAGGCGCTTCAGGCCCGCTTCCCTGTCATCGGCAACGTCCGTGGCCTTGGCCTGATGCAGGGCATCGAATTCACCGCCCCCGACGGTTCACCCGATGCCGCAACGGCCGCCGCTGTGCAACAGGCAACCACCGAACAAAAGCTCCTAACGCTTACCTGCGGGCCCGAGGGAAACGTTGTCCGCCTCATCCCCGCGTTGGTTGTCACCGAGGACGAAATTGACGCCGGCCTGTCCCGCTTCGAAGCTGCAGTCGCCGCTGTCGTGGGTGCTGTACCAGCCCAAGTCGGAGCCTAGACAACGTGACCGGAAATGTCCTGTCCCCGTCCGAAGCTGCGCCGGCGCTGGCTCTGCTCAGGGCTGCGGATGTGCCCTTGGACACCTCTGGCCGCCGGCTGGCTGAGTACTCCTACGATGCGTCCAACTACCGGCTCCCTCCCCTAGCCGTAGTCTTTCCACGCAACGTCCAGGACGTTCTGGCCACGCTCGCGGCCTGCCGGGAAACCCGCACGCCCCTCATCAGCAGGGGCGGCGGGACATCCATGGCCGGCAATGCCATCGGGCCAGGCATCGTGCTGGATTTCTCCCGGCACATGAACCGGATCCTCGACATCAACGAGCGCGCGAAGACTGCGGATGTCGAAGCCGGCGTCATACTCTCCCACCTCACCCGCCAGACCGAAATCGCCACCAACGGGAAACTTACGTTTGCCCCGGACCCATCGTCGAAAAATCGGGCCACCATTGGTGGGGCCATCGGCAATGACGCCTGTGGTAATCACTCCGTCCGCTACGGCCGGACTTCGGACCATATCGTAGAGATCGACGTCGTCACCTCTGACGGCGCGCAGCTCACCGCCACAGCCACGGGGCTACGGGCAACGAACCCAGCAGACACTTATTCCGTCCGGCGCGCCTACGACCTGAGCGAGGATCTGAAAAATCTGGCTGGGAAGAATCTTTCAGCGTTCCGCCTGGAGCTGGGGCGTATCCAGCGCCAAGTCTCCGGATATCATCTTGCCAACCTCTTGCCGGAAAACGGGCTGAACGTGGCCCGCGCCCTTGCCGGCACAGAGGGCACATGCGCCGTTGTCGTGCGCGCCAGAATGAAGCTTGTCCCCAAAGCACCGAGCGCACTGCTGGTCTGCCTGGGCTACGCCGACGTCGTTGATGCCGCCAAAGACATCACGACCATCTTGAAATTTTCTCCCGCAGCTGTCGAAGGGATCGATGAAGCAATCGTCGACACCATGCGACTGCGTCGCGGCGCCGATTCCGTCCTCGGCCTTCCCCAAGGCAAGGCATTCCTCTACGTGGACCTGGACGGAGAAGATTCCGCCCGCGTTGCCCAAGAAGCAGAAAGACTCCTCGAACGGCTGAAAGCCAATGGACGCCTCATCGACGGCCGCACGGTACCGGACCTCGTGCAACGGGCTACCCTTTGGCGGGTCCGGGAAGACGGCGCTGGCCTGTCCTCCCGCCCCGCCAGCGGAGGGGAATCCCAGGCCGGCTGGGAAGACTCCGCCGTGGCCCCGCAAAACCTCGCCGCCTACCTCTCGGACTTCCGGGAACTCCTATACAAGCACGGGCTAAGCGGAATTATGTACGGCCATTTCGGGGCTGGCTGCATGCACATTCGCATCACCTACGACCTGCGCAGTCAGGACGGCCTAAGCGTGTTCCGCAAGTTCACCCAGGCCGCCGCTGAGCTCGTGGTAAGCCACGGGGGGTCTCTGTCCGGGGAACACGGTGACGGACGGGCGCGATCCGAATTGCTGCCGGTTATGTACTCCCCGGAGATGATTGCCGCTTTCGAGGCGTACCGCAGCCTCTGGGACAAGCCAGGGATCCTCAACCCCGGAACCATCACCCATGCAGACCCAATCGACAGCAACCTCGCGCTCGAGGGTGTCCCGGACCGCGAGTGGCGGACCCATTTCGAGCTTCGCCCTGTCGAAGCAGCAGCTGCAGGTGCCGACAAGTGGGTACATGCTGTCCAGGCATGCATCGGAGTTGGCCGCTGCCGGTCTGATGCCGGGGGTGTGATGTGCCCGAGCTACAGGGCAACCGGGGATGAAAAAGATTCAACACGTGGCCGCTCCCGCGTCCTGCAGGACATGGTCCGCGGGGCACGAAGCATTGACAAGGGATGGAAATCTGAGGACGTCCGCGAAGCCCTTGACCTGTGCCTGGCATGTAAAGCCTGTTCCAACGACTGCCCCGCCGGCGTGGACATGGCAACCTACAAGTCAGAGTTCTTCTCCCACTACTACGACGGAAAAATCCGCCCCTTATCGCACTTCTCCCTAGGGTGGCTCCCACGCTGGCTAAAAATCACCACACGGGTCAGCCCGGTCGTGAACACCGTCATGGGAAGCCCGTTGGGCAAACTCGTGGCCGCGGCAGGGGGCCTCACCACCAAGCGCGCCATGCCCAGGTTCGCGTCCCGCAAGTCGCTGCGCGAGGCCCTCGCTGGGTTCACGAACAACGAAACCGCCGACACCGTGCTCTTCATCGACTCGTTCACCAAGGGCTTCCGACCCGAAGTTGCCGGTGCTGCCGCCCGGGTCATCAACGCTACCGGGCGCACAGTCTCGTGTGAGAGCGACTCCTGCTGCGGATTGACGTGGATCTCCACAGGGCAACTCGACACAGCCAAAAAAATGATGGCCAAAACCGTCGCCAAGCTCGACGACGGTACGAATGCTCCGATTGTCGTCATCGAACCAAGCTGCGCAGCGGCACTGAGGAAAGACGCTCCCGAGCTCCTTAACACTGAAGCGGCAACACGAGTCTCAAACCGCATTCAAAGCTTTGCTGAAGCTGTTAACGGATGGGTTGAAGGCGGCTGGGTACCCCCAACCGTACCTAGGGCAGTTACTGTGCAAACCCACTGTCACGAGTACTCGACATTCGGCGCAACCGTCCAGCGCAAAGCGCTGGCCGCACTTGGGGTGACCACCGTCAAGGAAGCTACAGGTTGCTGCGGTGTCGCCGGCAACTTCGGCTTCGAAGCGAACCACTACGACATCTCCATGCAAGTCGCCCAACAGGCACTTGCTCCAGCACTCGCCAGTACACCAAGCGAGATCCCCGTCCTCGCCGATGGCTTCAGCTGTGCCATGCAGATCAAACAGCTGGAGCCAGATCGTAGCAGCCTGCACTTGGCCGAGCTCTTGGACGAAAAAGGACAGAGCGCCACCTGATAGCGCGGCTCGCCCACATTGAGCCCTCGGGGCCGGGGCGAGAGCCTTCTCCAGGAGAACGGGGGCGATGGTGACGGGCGCTGGTACGGCGGTGGAATCATGCACAAGTGCGTTGCTTGTTGCTTGCGCGAGGGTAGCCGAGCCGTCCTTCCTTCAGTCCCGTGGAGCCCAGCCAATCGTTTTACCGCACACGACAAGCAAGACTACAATTGTACGATCAGACTGTTGACAGCTGCACTCCAGCCAGATTACCGTTCAAATAGCAACCGACGATGGGGTGGGTTGGGGAAGCACTCTCGAAACTTCAGAGCGTCCCAGCTTCTGCCCTGGCGTCGGTGACCACACCGAGCAAGGCGTCTCGCTTCTTCACCGCGTTTGCCTAAATGGCCCTTGCTCGCCGACCTCCCAAGAAAGCAGGGGCACGTGGGACATGGAATCTCCGAAGCAATAGTGGACCCCATCCAGCGACCTGACTCACCCGCAATCCGTCTTCATAACGTTGATAAACGGTTTGGCGAGCACACAGTTCTCGACCAGGTCTCGCTATCTGTCGATCCAGGGCAAGTCCTGGCACTCATCGGGCCCAGCGGAGCAGGCAAGAGTACATTGCTTCGCTGCATCAATTTGCTTGAGCGCCCCACAGGAGGCACGATCACGGTTGACGGCGTGACTATTGAAGCCGGTCACACGGTAAGTGCCAATGAGCTGGCGAAGCTTAGGTCCCGGGTCGGAATGGTCTTCCAGTCCTTCAATCTTTTTCCGCACATGACGGCGCTGAAGAACATTGCTCTGCCCCAGCAGCGTGTCCTGGGTCGGAGCAAGAAGGAAGCGGAAGACCGTGCCCACGCCTTACTCAAGCGTGTGGGACTAGCGGATAAAGCGCAGCAGTACCCGACGCGCTGTTCCGGGGGGCAACAGCAGCGGATAGCTATCGCAAGAGCATTGGCACTCGACCCTAAAGTGATGCTCTTTGACGAGCCGACGTCCGCCCTTGATCCCGAAGTCGGACTGGAAGTCCTCCGAGTCATGCGGGAGCTCGCAGATGAGGGCATGACCATGGCGGTGGTGACCCATGAAATGCAATTTGCCCGCAACGTCAGCGACCATCTGGTGGTGATGAGCCAAGGTCGGATCCTCGAAGAAGGGGACCCGCGCCAGATATTCGCGAACCCGCAACAGCAGCGAACCCGAGAATTCCTTCGCGCTGTCTTGGAGCGCGAGTGACTGAGAACGTGTGGACATTCGTAGCCCAGGGCATATCCAACACCATCGGCCTCACTGTCCTAGGTTTCAGCCTCGGCGCGCTCCTCGGCATTCCACTGGTGGCCATGCGCTTCGCGCCTCTAGCACCCGTGCGGTGGATAAGCGGCACATATATCCAAATAACCCGGGGAGTGCCACTAGTCGTATGGCTGTTCCTTATTTACAACGGCCCTACCCAGTTCGATCCCAGCCTTGGTTCCGTCTTCACCTCCTGGCTATCGGCCCTCCTCGCTATCGGGCTTGTATCAGGAGCGCATATGGCTGAAATCTACAGAGGATCGCTGAGAGCAGTCCCCCTCGGGCAGCGCGAAGCCGGCGGTGCGCTGGGAATGACACAAGTGGACACAGCTGCACGGATAATCGCTCCACAGATGCTACGGACGGCCATACCTGCTTCCGCAACCTATGCAATAGGTCTACTCAAAGACTCGTCCCTTGCCTCAACGATCGGCGTTTTTGAAGTCACCTTCTACGCGAACACTGCTGCCGGTACAAGCAGCTCAGCTGTCCCATTTCTCGTCGCCGGCGTGTACTACCTAGCGCTGACAATTCCCTCCGCCTGGGGAGCGCGCCATCTCGAAACCCGGCTCAGCAGGAAGGTACTCCGTTGACAGGCATCATGGATGACTTCATGACTTACCAGCAGGAACTCGTCAACGGGCTTGGGGTGAGCATTAGCCTTGCGCTGCTGACCTTTGCTTTGGGTCTGCCCGGCGGGCTCCTGCTCGCTGTCGCCAGCTTCAACCGCGCTAAAGCCGTGCGCATCCTGGCCGTAGTATTCGTAGAAGTCGGACGCGGAACACCAGCGCTCGTTATGCTGCAGTTGGTCTACTACGGGCTTCCCGTCACCTTGACAGCTTTCCTGTCTGCTGCAATCGCACTGTCTCTAACTACTGCTGCCTACACCAGTGAAATCATCCGTGGAGGCCTACGAGGCGTTCCCGCAGGAGAAATTGAAGCGGCCGACGCACTCGGGCTCCGCGCCTTCCACACCATGCGAGACGTGGTGGTCCCCCAAGGCTTGAGAATTGCGCTGCCCCCGCTGTTGGGATTCTGCATCATCATGTTCCAAGCCACCACGCTTGCTTTCACGATTGCGGTACCCGAGCTGATGGCGCAAGCCAAGTCCATCGCGAGCAGCAACTTCCACTACTTCAACCTCTTTCTTATCGCCGGTCTTCTGTACGCCCTGATAACCATTCCGGCAAGCATTTTCACCGACCGTGTGGCCGACAAACTGGCCCGCCACACATGACCCGACCACTATCTGGAGGACATACAATGCGTAAACTCGTTGCCCTGGCAGGAACAACTATCCTGGCTGCATCCGTACTCACCGGCTGCGCAGCAGGTGCTGGCACTTCAGCCACTGCCGACTGCACCCCCGCACACTCAGACCTGAAAACCGTAAACGCGGGAGTTCTCACCGCATCCACTTCTGTATTTCCGCCCTTCTCACAGGTGGAAGGCACCAAAATGACCGGTGTCGAAGGTGAAATCCTCGACAAGATAGCCGCCATGGAATGTCTGACGGTCTCCACCCAGCTGCTCGACACAGCCTCCAGGATCTCTGCCGCACAAACTGGACGCGTTGACCTGGCCGCTGGCAACGTGTACTGCACCGCGGAACGGGAAAAAGTGGTGACTCTGGCAGGGCCCGTTTACAACGACCAGATCGCCATCGTCTCCAGAACCGGAGCAGGAAGCTTCGCGGAGCTGGAAGGCAAAAAGGTTGGTACCTTCAGCGGCTCCCTCTGGAACGAGGAATTCAAAAAAATCTACGGGGGCAACCTGAGCGAGTACCCGGATCCCACCGCCATGTACAACGATCTCGCTGCCGGGCGGATCGACGGAGCCGCCGACTCACTAGGGTCAGGAACCTACGTCAACAAGGAACGCGGGAACACATGGACCGTCAAGAGCCCCCAAGCTGATGAACGGGTAGCCTCCAGCACGCAACCCGGACAAGTTTGCTTCCCAATGTCCAAGCAAAACGAAACCCTCGCCACCGCAGTCAAAGAAGACCTGGAAAAGCTACGCTCAGACGGAGAAATCGCCGAGATCCTCACAAAGCACGGACTAGACCCCGCTGCAGCCGAAGTCGGCCAAATGCGCCTTATCGGCTAGGCGCCAGCCCACGCAACGCATCTCAGTGACGACAGGGAACGACACTTCCTCCACAGCTAGGACAAGCAATTACCGTCGTTACGCCTGATGTCTCCCCACCGGCCGAAGGCCCGCCGACAGAATCCTCCCGCCGCCAGATAGCAGGAGCATAAAGCCGCCAAGGCCACCCATCTCGCAACTGGGTGGCCTTGGCCCCAAACAGCACCCAAAGAAGAAACAACAGATGGACCAAAAGCAAAACGCACGAAGGCAACCGACTCTGGCGAAATTGCGCATTCAAGTGCCCAGCATGTGCCCCCATTGCCGTCGCCGGCGACACGTGTTCAGTGCCCATGGCCGCCATTGCCGCGGACGATGCGGACGATCGTGGCGCCGGCGGTAACCCCTGGGGTGCTCAGCAAATCAAGGAGCAGAAAGAATGGAAGGCTTCACACTAATAGAAGCAATAAGAAAATCCCGCCCCAAACAAGCGGCACGCACCAGCGCCCATCGGAGGAAACTAAGAACGCGGATTCAGCAGGCCATAGCGCGATTCCGGTACCACCAATAGCAGAAATATCACCCCCGACGGCAGACCCCAAAAATAGTACACCCATTCGCACACTCGGTGGGAACTGTGGAACAAGAGAAATACCGACTCGAACTCATCACAATGAAAGGTTTTTTCATGATGAATATGCTGATTATTGGACCTCCAGGTTCCGGAAAAGGAACGCAGACAGAACGGATCTCGGAGCGCCTCGGCGTTGTGGCGATCTCCACCGGCGATATTTTCCGTGCAAACGTAAAAGGTGAGACGCCGCTTGGCATTGAAGCCAAGAAGTACATAGACGCCGGCGACTTCGTTCCGGACAGCGTGACCAACAAGATGGTGCGCGACCGCCTCAGCGAGTCCGACGTCGAAAACGGCTTCCTCCTGGACGGCTACCCCCGCACCACAGCCCAGGTGGACTACCTCGACGAGATCCTCGCCAAGGGTGAGAAGAAGCTCGACGTCGTCCTGCAGCTGACTGCCGACGACGAGGAACTGGTCCACCGCCTCCTCGGCCGGGCCAAGGAAACGGGCCGGAGCGACGACAACGAAGCCGTCATCCGCCACCGCCTGGACCTCTACCACGAGCAGACAGAAGCCGTGGTGGCCAAGTACGCCGAGCGCGGCATCCTCACCCAGGTGGACGGCATTGGCCCAATCGACGACGTAACCGACGGTGTAATGCAGGCTATTGCAACAATGTTGCTGGTGCCGACCCTCTAACTTCGCCGCCAAGCCCCGACTCGGCGTTGATCGAGCCTGGAAGCGCACGCTTTCAACAATGCGTGTCCCCTCCAACTGACGAACTGATGGACCAGGTCTGGATGTGCTGCAGTTCCTGATGAGGAGACACCCGTCGTCGCGGACAGCATCGACCGGCTCGCTCGGAACGTTGATTCGGCACCGACAGCCCATGTTTCCGTCATGGCCTCGGGATCACGCTCTCGTCAGCCACTGCGTAACCCAGGTCGCAGCGGGAAGCTCCCCGACACTACTCATTAGCTGTTATCGCTACTTTCACTCCAGCATAGGAGGCTCAAGTGTCCGCAACAGCACAGACCTATCGATCAGCAGGAATAGTCGATGTCAGCGTTGACGACGCCTCACAAATCGACCACGCCCTGAACAACGCAGTCGAGACCGTCAAAGCCGCGGCCATCGGCCACCGAACGGGGATCATGATTACCCGAATCGGACCGGGGCCCTACATCCTCCGGGCACACCCGGAGGTGCCCTTCGGGCTCATCCGCCAGCAACACAACTAGAGCAAGACACCAAATTCAATGGTGGTGTTGTGGCACAAAATTGGCGCGGGCTTCCTGACACGATAGAGCTAACGGCTTGATTAGAGCACACCCCAACCTGACGTCAGGAACCCGCTCAATTACCGTCAGAATAGGGTCCGGAAGGCCGTTACTACACGCCCGGGGCGAACACCCTAAGACCCCAATCTGACAGGCGGCCGCGAAAGAACTGACGCCGGAAATACCCACGCCGAACGGGTTCCCGCACCCCCTAACAAACCCCCCGCCGTCACACTGACCCGCCGATCACCCGGTCACGCCCAGCAAGCACACCCATGAAAGCGAGAACCGCCATGATGCCCGCAGTGACGAGCAGCGGAAGCGTCCAGTCTCCGCTCACGTCGCGAAGACCACCGAACATCACCGGCCCCACAGCGGCCAGGCCGTAGCCGACAGACTGCGCCATGCCGGAGAGCGACGCCGCTTGCGGATAGTTCACCGTCCGTAGGCTGAACAGCGACAGGGCGATCACAATGAGGCTCCCACACCCGATGGCCCCAAGAACGACCCACAGCAACGTGAGGTCCGGTGCAAGTGCCAGCCCGAGGAACGTCACGAACATCGCCGCGCCGCTCGCGAAGGATACGAGCCGCTGGTCCGAACCCCGGTGAAGGATTCCGCCGGCCATAAGGCTGGCGAACACGCTGATGAGCAGGAACACGGACAGGTGGATGCCGGCAGTTGTGGCAGAAACCCCGCGGCTTTGTTCGATGGTGGGCAGCCATGCCATCAGGACGTAAAACGCGATCGACTGCAACCCCATAAAAACCGTCACCTGCCAGCCCAGGGCCGAGGCCCAAGGCGACCGGTAGGAAACCTCCCGCTTGGTGGCGGTCACGGTGCCTGACCGGTGCCGGCGCAGCCACGGCAGGAGCACCGCCATGGCGATGATGGCCAGTCCCACCCAGATACCCAGGGCAAGCCGCCAACCGGCGGGCGACGTTTGCGCCACGGGCACGACGACGGCGGCCCCCATCGCGGCGAACGCGGCCTGTGTTGCGGTGTAGCTTCCGGTGACCCGGCTGACCTTTGCCGGGAAGTCCCGCTTGACGAGGGAGGGGACCAGGACATTGAGAAACGCTATCGCCAGGCCAATCAACGCCGTTCCGGCCCAAATGAAGCCGGGCACAGGCAAGGAGCGGAGCACGATGCCCGAGGCCAGGAACAGCAGGGACATCCACAGCGCGCGGTCGAGCCCCAGGCGGGCAGCGAATCCGGGCGCCACGGGTGAGAAGACCGCGAAGGCAATCAGCGGAAGGCCAGTCAGGAACCCCGCTGCGGCACTGGACAGGCCCAGGTCACCGCTGATGTTCCCGAGTACCGGTCCCACGCTGACAAAGGACACCCGCAGGTTAACTGCAATGAGCAGAACCCCGGTCAGGGCGAAGCCGATCCTGGCGGTGCGTCCTTGCGCGTTCCGGGTGGCAGTTGGCATCGTGCGTTTTTCCTTCTGGCAGTGAGAGGGCGCCCCGGTTCCAGAACCGGAAAGGCGGATTCAGTGGGAAGCGCTACAGCACCTTGCGGATGGTTTCCTCGAAGCTCGTGACGTGGTGCAGGGCCAGCTCGCCGGCCTTGTCGGCGTCACCGGCCGCTACCGCCTTCAATAGGTCCACATGCTCTGTAATGTGGCCTGTCACCGAGGGAACCTTGTCCAGCACCACGCACCAGATGCGCGTGGCCAGGTTGTCGTAGCGGATCAGCGTGCTTTCCAGGTGCGGGTTCGCGGCCGCCTTGTAAATCAGCCGGTGCACCATCAGGTCATAACGCATCAGGTCCCGGGTCTCCCCGGACGTGGGGTCAATCCCCGCAATGGCATCGGCCACCCGCAGCAGCTCCCGGCGCATGCCCTCACTCGCCCGGGCGGCTGCACGGCGGGCGGCCAGGGGCTCCAGCAATTCCCGGATCTCCGAGACATCCGCCAGCTCGGTGAAGTCAACATTCGTGGCGAACGTTCCGCGGCGAGGATAGGAAACCACCAGGTGATCCACCTCAAGCCGCTTAATCGCCTCGCGCACGGGAGTCCGCCCGAAGCCAAGCTCAGCCGCCAGCTGCCCGTCATTGATCGGCTCCCCCGGGCGGATCTCCAGCATGATCAGCTTGTCCCGCAGCTGCCGGTACGCGGCCTCGGCCTGGGACGGAGCTTCCTCCTCCGCAGGGGTCAGAGCAAGAAGTGCGTTCAAGGCGCCGCTCCGTTCTTCGATGACGTGCAGGACCCGGACACGGTAGTTTCCTGCCGCTTTCGGTCCAGCTATTGACTCTGCTGTGATCCCAATCATACCATTGACCTCACACTGATATATCAGTTACCAAGCAAATGGTATTTCAAAAGGAGCATCCGTGGTTGAGCAGTTGAACGAGCGACTTTCCGCAGTCGATCCCGAGGTCCAGCAGGCCATCACGCATGAGCTGGGCCGCCAGCAGTCCACGCTGGAAATGATCGCTTCGGAGAACTTCGCACCGTCCGCCGTCATGGAGGCACAGGGCTCGGTCCTGACGAACAAGTACGCCGAGGGCTACCCGGGCAAGCGCTACTACGGCGGCTGCGAGCACGCTGACGTTGTGGAGCAGCTCGCCATCGACCGGGTCAAGGCCCTTTTCGGCGCCGAATTCGCCAACGTCCAGCCGCACTCCGGCGCCCAGGCCAACGCAGCCGCCATGTTCGCCCTGCTGAACCCGGGCGACACCATTATGGGCCTGAGCCTGGCCCACGGCGGACACCTGACGCACGGCATGAAGATCAACTTCTCCGGCAAGCTCTACAACGTGGTCCCCTACCACGTGAGCGAATTAGACCTCCGCATCGATATGGCCGAGGTGGAGGCACTGGCCCTTGAACACAAGCCCAAGCTGATCGTTGCCGGCTGGTCCGCCTACTCCCGCCAGCTGGATTTCGCGGAGTTCCGCCGCATCGCCGACCTCGTGGGCGCCTACCTCATGGTGGACATGGCCCACTTCGCCGGCCTGGTGGCCGCCGGCCTGCACCCGAACCCGGTGCCGTACGCCGACGTCGTCACCACCACCACGCACAAGACCCTCGGCGGCCCGCGCGGCGGTGTCATCCTCGCCAAGGAGCAGTACGGCAAAAAAATCAACAGTGCCGTATTCCCCGGCCAGCAGGGCGGGCCCCTGGAGCACGTGATCGCCGCGAAAGCCGTAGCCTTCAAGCTCGCTGCCACCCCCGAATTCAAGGAACGCCAGGAACGCGTCCTGCAGGGATCCAAGCTTCTCGCCGAACGGCTCCTCCGCGACGACGTTGCCGCAGCAGGAATTTCCGTGGTCAACGGCGGCACCGACGTCCACCTGGTCCTGGTGGACCTCCGCAACTCCGAGCTGGACGGACAGCAGGCCGAAGACGCCCTGCACCGCATCGGCATCACCGTCAACCGCAACGCCGTCCCCTTCGACCCCCGCCCGCCGATGGTCTCCTCCGGACTCCGGATCGGCACCCCGGCCCTCGCCACCCGCGGCTTCGGCGCCGAGGAATTCACAGAAGTTGCGGACATCATCGCGACGGCGCTCATCGCTTCGGCCGGCAGCGTCGCCTCCGGGACCACGTCCCTGGGCGGCAGCACCGCCGTCGAACTCCGCGCCCGCGTGACCGCCTTGGCGGAGAAGTTCCCCCTCTACCCCCACCTCAGCAACGGCGCCGAGGACATTAACGAATTTGAAGCAGACATGATTGGAGCAGCCCAGTGAGCACCCAACAGCTCCCCGAGCACCCGGACTTCCTCTGGCGCAACCCGGAGCCCAAGTCCTCCTACGACGCCGTGATTGTGGGCGGCGGCGGGCACGGCCTGGCCACTGCCTACTTCCTGGCGAAGAATCACGGCATGACCAACATCGCCGTCCTGGAAAAGGGCTGGCTGGCGGGCGGCAACATGGCCCGTAACACCACCATCATCCGCTCCAACTACCTCTGGGACGAGAGCGCCGCCATCTACGAGCACGCCCTCAAGCTTTGGGAAATCCTGCCCGAGGAGCTTGAGTACGACTTCCTCTTCAGCCAGCGCGGCGTTATGAACCTTGCCCACACCTTGGGCGACGTCCGCGAAAGCATGCGGCGCGTGGGAGCGAACAAGCTCAACGGCGTGGACGCGGAATGGCTTGACCCGCAGCAGGTCAAGGAACTCTGCCCCATCCTGAACATCAATGACAACATCCGCTACCCCGTGATGGGCGCCACGTACCAGCCCCGTGCCGGCATCGCCAAGCACGACCACGTGGCCTGGGCCTTCGCCCGCAAGTGCGACGAGTTGGGCGTTGACATCATCCAGAACTGCGAAGTCACCGGCTTCGTCAAGGACGGCGAGCGCGTAGTAGGCGTCAAGACCAACCGCGGCACCATCAACACCGAAAAGGTGGGCCTCTGCGCTGCCGGGCACAGCTCGGTCCTGGCCGAAATGGCCGGCTTCCGCCTCCCCATCCAGTCCCACCCGCTCCAGGCACTGGTTTCCGAACTGCACGAACCCGTCCACCCCACGGTGGTCATGTCCAACCACGTGCACGTCTACGTTTCCCAGGCCCACAAGGGCGAACTGGTGATGGGCGCCGGAGTTGACTCCTACAACGGCTATGGTCAGCGCGGCTCCTTCCACGTGATTGAGCACCAGATGGCGGCCGCCGTCGAACTCTTCCCCATCTTTGCCCGGGCCCACGTGCTCCGGACCTGGGGCGGCATCGTGGACACCACCCTGGACGCCTCCCCCATCGTGGGCAACACCCCGGTGGAGAACATGTTCGTGAACTGCGGCTGGGGCACCGGCGGCTTCAAGGCCACCCCCGCAGCCGGCATGACCTTCGCGCACAACATCGCCACGGGCGCCCCGCACAGGCTGAACAAGCCGTTCGCGCTGGAACGCTTCGAAACCGGCGCGCTGATCGACGAACACGGCGCCGCCGCCGTCGCCCACTAGCCGCCGCCCCCACAGAAAGACAACGCACATGCTGCTCATCTCCTGCCCCAACTGCGGCTCCCGCGACGAGACCGAGTTCCACTACGGCGGCCAGGCCCACGTGCCTTACCCGGAAAACCCCAACGAACTGACCGACCGCCAATGGGCCGAGTTCCTGTTCTACCGGGACAACACCAAGGGCGCCTTCGCCGAGCGCTGGCTCCACAGCACGGGCTGCCGCCAGTGGTTCAACATGCTCCGCGACACCGTCACCTACGACATCCAGGCCGTCTACCCCATGGGCACGCCCCGCCCTGACGCACCTGCCCCGGCACCTGAGTCCGGCACTGCCAGCACCGCCGCTGACAGCACCACCACGGGGACTGCCGCGCCGGACATTTCCGGAACCAGTACTTCTGAAACCAGCACCACCGCCCCGGAAGGAGCAACCAAGTGACTTCCCAGAACCCCGCGGCTTCCCAGAACGCCCGCCTCGCCGCCGGTGGACGCATCGACCGCACCATCTCCTGGCGATTCACCGTGGACGGCGAGGAATTCACGGGCCACCCCGGTGACACCCTCGCCTCCGCGCTGCTGGCCAACGGCCGCGTCGCCGCCGGCAACTCGCTCTACGAGGACCGCCCCCGCGGGATCATGTCCGCCGGTGTGGAGGAATCCAACGCCCTGGTCAAGGTGCAGCCGCGCTTCCCCGGCCACGTGGCCGAGTCCATGCTCCCCGCCACCACGGTCACTCTGGTGGACGGCCTGCAGGCAGAATTGCTGAGCGGCCTGGGCAAGCTTGACCCCGAGGAGGACCGCGCCGAGTACGACAAGAAGTACGTCCACACCGACGTCCTGGTCATCGGCGGCGGTCCCGCAGGCCTGGCCGCAGCCCGCGAAGCCGTCCGCACCGGCGCCCGCGTCATGCTCCTGGACGACCAGCCGGAACTGGGCGGATCACTCCTTTCCGGGTCAACGGCAGCGGGACTTGACGAGACCATCGAGGGAAAGCCGGCGTTGGAATGGGTGGCCGACGTCGAAGCCGAACTCGTCTCCGGCGCCGAATCCACCGTCCTGAACCGCACCACCGCCTTCGGCGCGTACGACGCCAACTACGTGATCGCCGTCCAGAACCGCACCGACCATCTGTCCTCCCCCGCCGCGTCCGGTGTATCCCGGCAGCGTATTTGGCACATCCGTGCCAACCAGGTGGTGCTGGCCCCCGGCGCCCACGAACGGCCGCTGGTGTTCGAGAACAACGACCGGCCCGGCATCATGCTCGCCTCGGCCGTCCGCAGCTACCTCAACCGCTACGCAGTCGCAGCCGGCCAGCGCGTGGTCATCAGCACCACCAACGACAGCGCCTACGCCCTGGCCGCTGACCTGCGCGCCGCCGGCGTCAAGGTCGCCGCCGTGGTGGACGCCCGGCCGCAGCTCACCGCAGTGGCCGCGGCCGCCGTCGAAGCCGGCACCCGGGTGCTGATCGGCAGCGCGGTGGCCAACACCTCCTCCGGCTCCGCCGGAACAAACACCGACGGCCGCCTGGACGGGGTCACCGTCCGCAGCATTAACGACGACGGCGAGCTCACGTCGGGCATCGAACAGATCGCCTGCGACCTGCTGGCTGTGTCCGGCGGCTGGAGCCCGCTGGTCCACCTGCACTCCCAGCGGCAGGGCAAGCTGCGCTGGGATGACGAACTGGCCGCCTTTGTGCCAAGCACCGTGGTCCCCAACCAGCAGATTGTCGGCTCCGGTCGGGGCTCCTTCGACACCGCAGACTGCCTGGCCGAGGGAATCTCCGCCGGCGCGACGGCAGCTATCGCAGCTGGCTTTAGCGCCGCCGTCGAACCGGCACCGCTCGGCGAGCCGAAGGCCGCCGCCCCCACCCGCCAGCTGTGGCTGGTTCCCGGCGAGCAGGGCACTCCGGACGACTGGCACCACCACTTTGTGGACTTCCAGCGCGACCAGTCCGTGGCTGACGTGCTGCGCTCCACCGGAGCCGGCATGCGGTCCGTGGAGCACATCAAGCGCTACACCTCCATCAGCACCGCCAACGATCAGGGCAAAACCTCCGGCGTCAACGCGATCGGCGTCATCGCCGCCGCGCTGCGCACCGCCGGCGAGGCGTCCCGCGGCATCGGCGACATCGGCACCACCACCTACCGCGCACCCTTCACCCCCGTGGCGTTCGCGGCCCTCGCCGGCCGCCAGCGCGGCGAGCTGTTCGACCCCGCCCGCGTCACCTCGATCCACCCGTGGCACGTGGCAAAGGGCGCCCTGTTCGAGGACGTCGGCCAGTGGAAGCGGCCCTGGTACTACCCGCAGGACGGGGAGGACATGGACGCGGCCGTCCTGCGTGAATGCGCGGCCGTCCGCGACTCCGTGGGCTTTATGGACGCCACCACCCTGGGCAAGATCGAGATCCGCGGCAAGGACGCCGGTGAGTTCCTCAACCGGATCTACACCAACGCCTTCAAGAAGCTTGCTCCGGGCTCCGCGCGTTACGGCGTGATGTGCATGGCTGACGGCATGATCTTCGACGACGGCGTAACCCTGCGCCTCGACGAGGACCGCTACTTCATGACCACCACCACCGGCGGCGCCGCCAAGGTGCTGGACTGGCTGGAGGAATGGCTGCAGACCGAGTGGCCGGACCTGGACGTGCACTGCACCTCGGTGACCGAACAGTGGAGCACCATTGCCGTCGTCGGGCCCAAATCCCGCGCGGTCCTGGCAAAGGTGGCACCGGAGCTCGCCGCCAACGGCGGGCTGGAAGCCGAAGCCTTCCCGTTCATGACGTTCCGCGAAACCACCCTGGCCTCCGGCGTCCGCGCCCGGGTCTGCCGGATCTCCTTCTCCGGGGAACTGGCCTACGAGATCAACGTGCCGTCCTGGTACGGCCTGAACACGTGGGAAGCCGTGGCAGCCGCCGGCGCCGAGTTCAACATCACCCCCTACGGCACCGAAACCATGCACGTGCTCCGCGCCGAAAAGGGCTACCCGATCGTTGGGCAGGACACCGACGGCACCGTCACCCCGCAGGACGCGGGCATGGAATGGATCGTCTCCAAGGCCAAGGAATTCATCGGCAAGCGCTCCTACGCCCGGGCCGACGCCCAGCGCGAGGACCGCAAGCACCTGGTCAGCGTGCTCCCCGTGGACGGGACACTGCGCCTGCCGGAAGGCACCCAGCTTGTGGAAAAGGGCCGCTCCACCAACCCTGCCTACGGGCCGGTACCGATGGAAGGCTTCGTCACCTCCAGCTACCACAGCGCCGCCCTGGGCCGGTCATTCGGCCTGGCACTGATCAAGAACGGCCGCAACCGCATCGGCGAAACCCTGGTGGCTGCCGCCGGCGACCAGCTCGTGGACGTCGTCGTCGCCGAAACCGTACTTTTTGACCCCGAAGGGACCCGCAAAGATGGCTGAAACAGCAGCACCCGCAACCTCCTACGAGAAGAACCTCTCCCTCCGCGTCACCCCCGCCGCCCAGCTCCGGGCAGCGTTTGAAACCGGCTCCGTCCAGGGCGTGGTGGAACTGTCCGAGGTGTCCTTCCTGACCATGGTGGGTCTTCGGGTCAACCGGACCAGCGACACCGGGCAGCGCGTAACCGCCGTCACCGGCGGCCTGCCCGCGGCCTGCGGCGCCGTCAGCGGCACCGGGGACACCTCGGTGCTGTGGCTCGGGCCCGAAGAGTTCCTGGTGGTGGCACCCACCGAAGCCCATGAGTCCCTCGGCGGCGACCTGATCCAGGCACTCCGCGAAGCACTCGGCGACGGCGAAGGCCAGGTAGTGGACCTCTCCGCCAACCGCACCACCTTCGAACTCACCGGACCCCGGTCCCGCGCAGTCCTGGAAAAGGGCTGCGCCCTGGACCTGCACCCCCGCGTGCTGAAGGCCGGCACGGCACTGTCCACGGAGATCGGCAACATTCCCGTGGTGCTGTGGAAGACTGGTGAGGAGACCTTCCGGATCTTCCCCCGCGCGTCGTTCGCCGATTTCCTGGGCCGCTGGCTCCTCGACGCCATGCGGGAGTACGCCTCCCCCGAGGTCCCCTAAATGGCCCTCAGCGTCCTGGACCTGTTTTCCGTTGGCATCGGGCCGTCGTCGTCACACACGGTGGGCCCGATGCGGGCAGCGAAGCTGTTCGCCGATGGACTCAAAGGCGACGGACACCTGAGTTCCACCAGGCGCGTGCAGGCCGAACTGTTCGGTTCGCTGGGCGCCACCGGCCGCGGCCACGGCTCGGACAAGGCGGTGGTCCTGGGCTTCAAGGGGCTGGACCCGGAAACCGTGGACACCTCCACTGCCGATGACCAGGTGGCTGCCGCCGCCCTCGACGCCGAGCTGTGGGTGGGCGGCGACCACCGGGTGGACTTCAACTGGGACGAGGACGTGGTGCTGCACCGGCGCAAGTCCCTCCCGGCCCACCCGAACGGGATGACGTTCCGGGCGCTGGACCACGCCGGCGCCGTGCTCAGCGAACGGAGCTTCTATTCGATTGGGGGCGGCTTCGTTGTTGACGGGGACGCCGACGCCGGCGACAGGGTTGTTGCCGACTCGACCGTCCTTCCCTACCCGTTCGCCAGCGCGGACGAGCTCCTGGAGATCTGCGCACGCGAAGGCATGTCCATTTCCGACGTTATGCTCGCCAACGAGCTGGTGTGGCGGACCGAAGCGGAACTCCGGGAGAAGCTGCTGGGGCTGTGGGCGGTCATGCGCGAATGCGTGGACAACGGCTGCGCCGCGGAAGGAATCCTTCCCGGTGGGCTCAACGTCCGCCGCCGCGCGCCGTCGTTATTCCAGACCCTGAATGCGGACACCGGGGTGACCGACCCGCTCCGGGCCATGGAATGGGTGAACCTGTTCGCACTGGCCGTAAACGAGGAGAACGCCGCCGGCGGGCGCATCGTCACGGCACCCACCAACGGCGCGGCCGGCATCGTCCCGGCGGTGCTGCACTACTACGTGAAGTTCGTCCCCGGCGCCAATGACGACGGCGTGGTCCGCTTCCTTCTGGCCGCGGCCGCCGTCGGAATCCTGTTCAAGATCAACGCCTCCATTTCGGGGGCCGAGGTGGGCTGCCAGGGTGAGGTGGGCTCAGCCTGCTCCATGGCCGCCGCCGGGCTCTGCGAAGTGCTGGGCGGCACGCCTGCCCAGGTGGAAAACGCCGCCGAAGTGGGCATTGAACACAACCTCGGCCTGACGTGCGATCCGGTGGGCGGGCTGGTGCAGATCCCCTGCATCGAGCGCAACGCCATCGCCAGCGTGAAGGCCATCAACGCCGCCCGCCTTGCCCTGCACGGCGACGGCAGCCACAAGGTATCCCTCGACAAGGCCATCAAAACGATGCGCGAAACAGGAGCCGACATGAAAACCAAGTACAAGGAAACCTCCCGCGGAGGCCTTGCCGTCAACGTAATCGAGTGCTGAGCCATGACTGCCATCCAGACTGAAACTTCCCTGCCGCAGCTGGCGACCACTGTGGAGCATGTCCTGACGCTGGACTGCTCGGAATCACCGGGTATCGTCCATGCCGTGTCCGGCTTCCTACTGGAGCACGGCTGCGACATCATCGACAACCAGCAGTTCGGCGAGCGCTCCGAAGGACACTTCTTTATGCGGGTGCATTTTGCGTCCGACGGCGATGCCTCCACCGCGGACACGCTGCGGGCCGCTTTTGGCCCCGTTGCGGAGCGCTTCGGGATGCGCTGGCGGCTGGAGCCGCACGGTTCCAAGCGGCGGGTGCTGATCATGGTGTCCAAGTTCGGGCATTGCCTCAACGACCTGCTGTTCCGCGCGCGCGTCGGCGAGCTGCCCGTTGACGTGGTGGCGGTGGTGTCCAACCACACCGATCACCAGGCGCTGGTGGAATGGCACGGGATCCCGTTCTTCCATGTGCCCGTCACTGCCGACACCAAGCCCGCGGCCGAGGCCCGGCTGCTGGAGCTGGTGGACGAGTTCGATGTGGAACTCGTGGTTCTGGCCCGGTACATGCAGGTCCTCAGCGACAACCTGACCCGCAAGTTGGACGGGAAGGCGATCAACATCCACCACTCATTCCTGCCCAGCTTCAAGGGCGCCAAGCCATACCACCAGGCGTACGCCCGCGGTGTGAAGACCGTGGGCGCCACCGCGCACTACGTCAACAGTGAGCTCGACGAGGGGCCGATCATCTCGCAGCAGACCGTGGAGGTGGACCACACCTACGGGCCCGAGGACCTGGTGGCCGCCGGACGCGACACCGAGTGCAAGGCGCTGTCCAACGCGGTCCGCTGGCACTGTGAGGGCCGGGTCATCCTGCAGGGGAACCGGACGGTGGTGCTCCGCTAACCCCCACGGACGCTCTCTCACTTAACGCGGCTTTTCCTGCGACGCTCTCTCACTTAACGTGGCTTTTCCGGTGACGCTCTCTCACTTAACGTGGGTTTTCCGGTGACGCTCTCTCATCTCTGGTGAGGGAGCGTCACGGCGTTAAGCGCCATCTTCGACGTTCAATCGCCGCTGGCAAATCCTGACGCCTGCGGGTGGTCAAGCCAGCCCCTCCGAAGTGCCCGTTTGATGCGTTGAACTGCACTTTCAAAACCGTCCGCATGGTCGTCCTTGTCAAGAACCAGGACCGTCCAGCCAGCGGATTCGAACGCCTTGTCCCGTCTCCTGTCGCTGAGGATCTGCGCGTCGCCAAGGTGATGCCCGCCGTCGTACTGGATGGCAAGTCGGCGATGACGATAGCCCAAATCGGCCGACGGCGACCTCGCGTCTCCTGCGCGCAATGGCACCTGAAGTTCCGGCTCGGGTAGGCCAGCGCTGATGATAGCCAGGCGGAGCAGCGATTCGGGCGCGGAGTCCGCACCCACCCGCATCAGATCCAGCGCTTCGCGGGCCCTGACGATGCCCTGGAGATTTGGGTGGTGGCCCACCAGGATGCGAAGCCCCGCCAAGGTGTCGTAGGGCTGCGTCCTTCCCTCAAAATCCACCCGTGGGATGCGGATCAGTTCGTCACCCATGCTCACCAGATCATTGAGCGGCAGGATCCGTGCCAGGTCGAGCCAAGTGCGGGACCTGGTGCTCATGCTGATGCCGTCAACCACTTCAATCTCATCCTCAAGGGCCACGACGGTGTGCCCGAATATGCCCTTTCGGCGGACCGACGGCCGCGCCCGCGGCTTGCTGAGATGCAGTTCGTTAGAATCGGCCAGCCACGGTGGCAGCAGCTGACACCGGAGCCGGGCCGCGGTCACGTGTGAAATCCAGGCGCCGGGCGAAGCAGCGGACAACGCCCTTGCGGCACCTTCCAGATCGAAGTCCCAATCCGCCGGGCGGTAAAGACCGCGGCCCACGTTGACTACATCCTTGCGCCGAAGCCTGTCCAGGGTGACGCCGGAAGCCCTGGCAGAACCGAAGGTGAAGGGAGCCTGTGCCAACGGCGGGGGCAGGAATTCTTGCTTTCGCATGCTGGCATTGTGCCTCCTCAGGGCAGGACGCTGCAGAAGTTATCCACAGGCCGACCATTGGGCCTCGGTGGGTGAGAGAGCGTCGCCGAAAAACCCGCGTTAAGTGAGAGAGCGTCGCAGGGGTTATTTGGGCTGGAGGGCGGCGAGGCGGGTGGCCAAGTGCAGGGCGGGGAGGCGGCCGGTTCCGCGGGGGTCGCCGCCGCAGAGGGAGAAGATCCGCTGGAGCCGCTGGTGCATGGACTGCCGCTCCACATGCAGCTCCCTTGCAGCCTGGGCGGTGTTGCACCCGGAGTCCAGCCAGACGCGCAGTGTTTCCACCAGCTTGGACTGGCGCTGGGCGTCGTGCTCAAGGACGGCGGCGAGCTGCTGGCTCACGAAGTCCCGGCGCAGGGCTTCGTCCATGGAGTGAACTGCGAACCGTTCCACGGCGAACGCCTGGGCATCAAGCACCCGCCCAGGTGCCGTTCCCTCGAAACCGAAGCGTCCGACGTCGGCAGCCAGTTCCAGCGTGAGCCTCGCCTCGGCGAGCGACCATGGAGCGGAGGAGATACCCGATGCAATGGGTCCCACGGCGCTCACCGTTCCCTCCGGTACCTCCAACGACTGCAGGCCGGCCAGGATCTTTTGCCGCTCATCCTGGGCATTCCCGGAGCGGAGGACCCCCAGGGCCAGCAGCTCCGCGTTGTCCGCATAGCTGGCACCGTGCTGGCCACCCGGGTCCAGGAGGTGCTCCACCTGCCGCCGGAGCTGCTGGGAAGCGGAGGAGCGCATAACCACCGCCACCACCTGGGCAGAGACCGGGATGCCTGCGGCGGGCGCCAGTTCCTGCAGCCGCCAGTTTTGCTTGCCGGAATCAACAGCCCGGATCAGGGCCGCGCCGGCCATCTCCTTCAAACCGGGAGGCATCCGCTGCAACAGCGCAAGGGCCAGGATGTCCACGGAACGGTTGCCGGCGATCCGCGCCAGGTTCACGTCGGCTTCGCCGCGCACCTGAAGTGTCAGGCGGGCCGACGGAATCCCCCGCACGGGCACTTCAATCTGGACGGTGCTCTGATGCTCGCCGGAGCCATCCAAGGAGGCAGAGGCTTCACGCTCACTCGCAAATTCAGCACTCGCGAGGGTAATCCCGGCGGTAGAGGTGAGCACCACCTCCGAACCCGTGGCCGCAGCCAGGACAGCAAGAATCCGGTCCAGGCTGCCTCCGTGCGAGAGTTCCACCGCCATGGCGTGGCTGGCCTGGTCGGCTTGCTGCAGCTGGGCGGCGGACTGGCTGACAAGCTGTGAGTTGATGGCCTCCATGACCGCCACAAAAGGCACCACCCTGCGAAGCTCGATCAGCGGAAGCCCGGCTTCCTCGGCAGCCGAAATCATCGATGACGGAATGGACGGCAGCACACTGCCGGTCTCGATGGCGAGCGCCGCCACCCCACGCTCGGCCAGATCGTGGATGTAGCCCGTGCGGCGCTCATCGGAAGCCAGTGCCAGGGCCTGGCCGCCGGTCAGCAGCAGCTCACCGCCACCCAGCAGCGAGGCAATGTCCAAGACCTCGCTGGAGTGGATCCAGCGAAGCTGGGTTTGGGGAACGACTCCCGCCGCCGCACGGACCACGGGATCCGCGGCAATAACAGTGGAATGCCGCAAGACATCTTCCAAACGAACCGGCATGACACTCCGTCATGTAGAAGGGGAAAGCTCAAGACACATTGTAGATGGTAGATGTGGCCCCCGACACATAATCTTGAAGAATCCCCATCCCCTCAACGAAGAGGCCCCGATGCAACACCAATCCACAGCCCCAGGAGCCGAGCAATCCGTTCACACGGAAGACGTCGAAGCCTGGCTCCAGCCAATTCCCGAATCCAAGCGCACACACAAGGTCTCCGGCCAGTTCTGGATCTGGGCCGGCGCCAACCTGGCACCGATCAACTGGGTACTGGGCGCCCTCGGAATCCACCTGGGGCTGGGCTTCGCGGACACCGTGACAGTCCTGGTGCTGGGCAACCTGATCGGCATGCTGCTCTTCGGCTGCTTCGTCCTCCTTGGGCAGAAAACCGGCGCCACCGGCATGGTGCTCGCCCGGGCCGCATTCGGCAGGCGGGGGAACTACCTCCCGGCAGCCATCCAGGCGCTCCTGGTGATCGGCTGGTGCGCCGTGAACACCTGGATCATCCTGGACCTGGTCATGGCACTGTTCGGCACCCTGGGCTGGGTGGACCCCACAGCCGCCAACTACGGCTGGAAGATTGCCGTCGCCACCGGAATCATGGCCGCCCAGGTAGCCATCGCCTGGTTTGGCTATAAGGCGATTGCGGCTTTTGAAAAGTGGACTGTCCCGCCAACCATCGTCATCCTGGCCGTGATGTCAGCCGTGGCGTGGTTCGGCATGGACATCAACTGGGCTTACGCCGGCCCCGCGGGCAACATCCTGGAAGGCTCGGACCGGATTGCCGCGATGAGTGCCGTGATGACCGCCATCGGCATCGGTTGGGGCATCACCTGGTTCACCTACGCCGCAGACTACTCCCGGTTCGTCAGCACCGAAGTGCCCAAGAAAAAGGTCTACCTGGCATCGGTCCTGGGCCAGTTCATCCCCGTCGTCTGGCTCGGTGTCCTGGGCGCAAGCCTGGCCACCAACAGCGGCGAAATCGACCCCGGAAAGCTCATCGTCCAGAACTTCGGCGTCCTCGCCCTGCCCGTACTGCTGATGGTGCTCCATGGCCCCATCGCCACCAACATCCTCAACATCTACACCTTCTCGGTGGCCACCCAGGCACTCGACATCACCATCAGCCGCCGCAAGCTCAACCTGTTCGTCGGCGTCTTCTCGCTCGCCGCCGTCGTCTTCTTCATCTTCCAGGAGGACTTCGCAGCAGTCCTTGACGCCTGGCTCATCGGGCTCGTCGCCTGGGTCGCCGCCTGGGGCGGCGTCATGCTGGTCCACTACTTCTGGATCGACAAGCGCTGGCCCGGCAATCCGGAAAGGCTGTTCGACGGCGTCGGCACCCGGCGGCTCCCCGGCGTCAACTGGGCGGGCATCACCTCCCTCCTGGTGGGTATCTTCGCCACCTGGCTGTTTATGTACGGCCTCGTTCCCGCCATGCAGGGCCCCATCGCCGTGGCCCTGGGCGGCTGGGATCTGTCCTGGCTCGCCGGCGGCCTTGCCAGCGCCACCAGCTACGCCATCCTGGGGCCTAGGATGCACCGCAAATTCATCGAGTCCACCCCGGCACCTGCCCACCGCCAGCTGCCCACTGAGCTGACCGGTGCCGCTGCCCAGCCCGGCACGCCCGCCGCACTCTGAATTCCACTTTCTGAACCGCCGCACCCCGTTACGACAGGATTCCCCAACATGACTCTTGAAGCATTTCCCGACGCCGCCCACCCCATCACCTGGCCGGAAGGCAAGCGCGCAGCAGCGTCCTTCACGTTCGACGTCGACGCCGAATCCTGCACCATCGCCCACGACCCCAAGAGCACCAGCCGGATGTCCCTAATGACCCACCAGTCCTACGGGCCCAAGGTGGCAGTCCCCCGCTTACTGCAGATCCTCCAGCGGCAGGACATCCGCGCCACGTTCTTCGTCCCCGGCTTCACGGCCGAGTGCTACCCGGACACCGTCCGGCGCATCGTGGACGCCGGGCACGAGGTGGCCCACCACGGCTACCTGCACGAGCCAATGCAGGGCATCGACGCCGCCACGGAGGCCCGCTACATCGATCGCGGACTGGAGGCCTTGGCGAAGGCCGCCGGAGTAGAGCCTGTGGGGTACCGGGCGCCGTGGTGGGAGCTCAACTGGCACTCGCCGGCGCTTCTGGCGGACCGCGGCTTCCTCTACGATTCGAGCCTGCTCGACGGCGATGCCCCCTACCGCTTCAGCGTCGCCCCGGGCGACACCCGGGACATTGTGGAAATCCCTGTCGACTGGGCGCTGGACGACTGGGAGCAGTATGCCTTCTACCCCGGCGTCACGGGCAGCGGCGTCATCGAAAGCCCGGCCAAGGTCCTCGAAATGTGGACGCTCGAGGCGGAGGCGCACCATGCCCAGGGCAGCTGTTTTGTGCTCACCAACCATCCCTTCATCTCCGGGCGGCCCTCAAAAGCAGTGGCCCTGGAAAGGCTGATTGAACGGGTGAAGGCGATGGACGGCATGTGGGTGGCCACCATGGAAGACATCGCCGAACACACCCGCCGGTCAGTCCAGGAGGTCCACACCCACGCCCGCATCGAGGTGCCTGCCTTCCCGGACACAGGGGCGAGGTTCACGCCGCCGGTGGTACGGGAGTCCAGGCCGGCAGCTGCCGGCAGCTAAAGCCGACACAACAAAGGAGTGGTACTGCGCCTTCAGCGAAGGGCGCAGCACCACTCCCTTTTTGTGTCTTCCCGAGACGTTCCTTGACGCTGCGCTACGCCCTGTTGAGCGTTCACGACGTCCCGTGAACGCCCGCTACGGGAATCATTGTGGCGCTGCCGGGTGCTCCGTAATCTCAACTCAGCATCCGCCCCAGCAAAGGAACGTCCCATGTCAGACCCCTCAAGCAAGAGCCCGGAAGAGCCAGGCTCCACCCGCATCGTCGCCGGCCAGTCAGCCACTCCCAAGCGGCCCCTCGGCCTGAAGATCGGCATCGCCGCCGGCATCCTGGCCCTGGTGGGCGGCGGCGCCGCCGTCGCCTCCGCCGTCAACAACAACAGCGCCCCGGCAGCGGTCCAGGAGACCGCAGCTGCCGGCAACCCTGCTGCAGAACTGAAGCTCGGCTACTTCGGCAACGTGACCCACGCCCCCGCCCTTGTCGGCGTCAGCAAGGGCCACATTGCCGAGGAACTCGGCGACACAAAGCTGACCACCCAGGTGTTCAACGCCGGCCCTGCCGCCATCGAGGCCCTGAATGCCGGCGCCATCGATGCCACCTACATCGGCCCGAACCCGGCCATCAACTCCTACGTCAAGAGCGCCGGCGAGTCGGTGCACATCATCGCCGGCGCAGCCGCCGGCGGCGCCCAGCTGGTGGTCAAGCCGGAGATCAACTCCGCGGCAGACCTCAAGGGCAAGACGCTCGCCTCCCCGCAGCTTGGCGGCACGCAGGATGTCGCCCTCCGCGCGTGGCTCGCCTCGCAGGGCTACAAGACCAACGTGGACGGCAGCGGCGACGTCGCCATCAACCCCACCGAAAACGCCCAGACCCTGAAGCTGTTCCAGGACGGAAAGCTCGACGGCGCGTGGCTGCCCGAGCCGTGGGCCTCACGTTTGGTGCTGACCGCCGGAGCCAAGGTTCTGGTGGATGAAAAGGACCTGTGGGACGGCTCGCTGTCCGGCAAGCCGGGCGAATTCCCCACCACCATCCTGATCGTGAGCCAGAAGTTCGCGGCGGACCACCCGGACACCGTGAAGGCGCTCCTGAAGGGCCACGTGAAGTCGGTTGAGTGGCTGAACGGCGCGGCCGACGGCGAGAAGGCCTCTGTCATCAACGCCGCGTTGAAGGAATCCGCCGGCGCCGAACTGAAGGCGGACGTGATCGACAGGTCGCTGAAGAACATCGTGTTCACCGTGGACCCGCTCGCCGGAACCTACCAGAAGCTCCTGGCCGACGGCGTCGCTGCCGGCACCACCAAGCAGGCCGACATCAACGGCATCTTCGACCTGGTCGCGCTCAACAGTGTTTCGGACGAGAAGACCTCGGCCGCGGGCCTCGGCAAGGAGTAACGCACCGGCTGGCACGCTCTCTCACCTAACGCGCCATATTCACCAGCGCTCTCTCACTTAACGCGCCATCCCGGCCGACGCTCTCTCACTCTCCTTAAGAAAGTGAACTGCTCCCCGGAAGTTGGACTGAGAAATTCAGTTCCGACTTCCGGGGAGCAGTTTTATGCGTGCAAGTAGTTCATTATCTGAGGCGCAGCGTGAGGCGGCTGTAGCGTTGTTTGAGAGGGGTATCGGGTATCGGGCGGCGGCTCGTTTGCTGGATGCGCCTTGGGTGCCGGTCAGGGCACTGTATGGGCGGTGGAGGATTCATGGGCAAGGAGTGCTGGTGAGCAGGCCGGCGAAGTCGTACTCGTTCGAGTTCAAGCTGGCCTTGGTGCAGCGATTCCTCGCGGGCGAGCCCGGCCCGGAGCTGGCGGTGGAGGCCGGTTTGGCCTCCCGTGAGCTGCTGCAAAAGTGGGTC
>NZ_UNRG01000014.1 GCF_900537115.1 Arthrobacter sp. Alg241-R88 | reverse complement strand
CCTGCAGAGACAGAAACCTCGTGTCAATGGGCCGTTCAAGCACCGAGATCGATACAGGCCGGGTCGGCTGCCTTTTGTCGGGGACGGCAGAAAGTGTCGAAGAATCCACATCATGGTTGTAGTGCATTCTCTGTCCAGCTGGATAAATGCGTCGACCACCGGATTTCCTCACCCCAAGCTCCCACTCCCGTGCACTGCTGCGGGGAACGCCCAGGGCCTTGACCGCATCGCGCCGGCTCAGTCCTTGTTCCCGTAAGCGTAGGTACTCCACCCGCCTGCGATGACTCACCGGTCGGCTGGAAATGCCCGCCTCGCGTGCCCAGCGGAACGCAGTGTTTACATTCAGGCTGATCTCAGCTGCGGCAACAGTCACRCTCCCTTCCCGCTCGAGAACGGACAAGAACTCCCGTTTCTGTTCGGGCGTGTACTTGGCTCTGGCTGCCGGCCGGGTTGATGCGGTGTTCCCGGAAGTGAGGCCAGCCTTGCGGAGCCACTGATAGCAGCTGTTCCGGTTCAAACCCAGTTCTGCCGCGGCCAATGTCGCACTTCCAAGTCGGTCAAAAACCCGGAAGAACTCTTCCCTCTGCTGAACAGTCGATCTCGCGTACTTCCGGGACTCCCCTGAAACATCGCTTAAATACGGCACGGTCGTTGCAACTCCCAAAATCTATGGGTGTTGCAACGACCGCTAGAACTCAAGAAGGTGACCGGCCCGCCGTCGAGCGTTTAAAGCCCTACTTTTTGCCCTGGTTGGCCACGGCCATGATGGCCTCTGCAGCTGCTTCGGGATCCAGGTAGGTGCCGCCCGGCTTGACCGGCTGGAAATCCTCGTCGAGGTCGTAGACCAGCGGGATACCCGTGGGGATGTTCAGGCCGGCGATGGCTTCATCGCTGATGCCGTCGAGGTGCTTGACGAGCGCACGGAGCGAGTTGCCGTGGGCCGTCACCAGGACAGTTTTGCCTGATTTCAGGTCCGCCTTGATGTCCGACTCCCAGTACGGCAGCAGCCGGACCAGGACATCCTTCAGGCATTCGGTGCGCGGAATGGCATCCCCGAGGTTGGCGTAGCGGGGGTCCCCCACCTGGGAGAATTCGGAGTTGTCGTCCAGGGGCGGCGGCGGGGTGTCGTAGGAACGGCGCCACTCCATGAACTGCTCTTCGCCGTATTCGGCGAGGGTCTGGGCCTTGTCCTTGCCCTGCAATGCACCGTAGTGGCGTTCGTTCAGGCGCCAGTCGCGCTTGACCGGGATCCAGCCGCGGTCGGCCTTGTCCAGGGAGATGTTTGCGGTGTTGATGGCTCGCTTCAGCAGGGATGTGTAGAGGATGTCCGGGAGAACATTGTTCTCAACCAGGAGCTCACCGCCCCTTGCTGCTTCGGTACGGCCCTGGTCGTTGAGGTCTACATCCACCCAGCCGGTGAACAGGTTCTTGGCGTTCCATTCGCTGTGGCCGTGGCGCAGCAGAATCAGCTTGTAAGTCATGATTTTCATCCTAGCCGAGCGCCGCTGCCGCCCGCCCAGCGTTACAAAGGGCGCCACCTCCCAGCGGGCGGGCAGGACTGGCACAAGGCTAAGGTTGGGCTGTGGTGCAAAAAGCTGAACGGGTGGACGCCCCGCAATTGAGTGGCAGGAACCCGGGCGGCAGGCAGGGGCGGCCGGTAGGCAACGTGACCCGCGGCACCACCAATCCCAACCGCATGCGCCGCGTGGACCGCTGGTTGACCGGGCCTCAGGGCTGGCGCCTTCGGTCCGCTGCCAGTCCCCTGGTAGTGGACCTGGGCTACGGCGCCACCCCGGCCACCGCCGTCGAACTCTTTGAGCGGCTGTCCGCCGTGCGCCCGGATGTCCAGGTGCGCGGCATCGAGATCGAACCGGATCGGGTCCGCGCCGCCCTGCCCCTGGAGCGGCCCGGTTTGAGCTTCCATGTGGGCGGCTTCGAAATCCCCGTTGCCGGGAGGCCTGTGCTGGTGCGGGCGTTCAATGTCCTGCGGCAGTACGAGGAAGCCGATGTAGCCGGGATCTGGCGACTGGTGCAGGACCGCCTGTCTGCGGACGGCCTCTTCATCGACGGCACCTGCGACGAGATCGGGAGGCGGGTGACGTGGGTGGCATTGGACGCCGAACGGCCGCTCTCACTGAGTATTTCCGTCCGATTTGGAAGTTTCGAGTTGCCTTCGGACGTGGCGGAGCGACTGCCAAAGGCATTGATTCACCGCAATGTGCCGGGCGAACCGGTGCACGCCCTGATGCAGGCCATGGACCGGGCCTGGCTGGAGTCCGCTCCACTGGCGGCCTTTGGCAACAGGCAGCGCTGGCAGTCCATGGCCCGGATCCTGCGCGACGCCGGTTGGCCGGTTCAGGACGGTCCGGCCAGGTGGCGGCTGGGCGAGCTCACAGTTGATTGGGAAGCGGTGGCCCCGCGGGTTTAGGGCAGCAGGGTTAAGGCAGCAGGGTTAAGTCAGTGCAGTCCGTCACCAGGGTCCGTAGGGCCCCGTGTTGCGGCTGCCGCCGCGTCCGGCGTCCTTCACTGCCGGGCGGACGTCCGCCAGGTAGACGGACGCCGCGACCACCGCGGCGAGCCCGAACAGGCCAAGCGTGCCGAAGAATCCGCCGCCGCTGCCGAAGAACGAGATGACGCCGACGAAGGCGGCTCCGCCTGTCAGGGCCATCCAAAAGGTCTTCGTCCTCTTCCCGGTTGCCTCGAAGGCATTGGCGCGGTGACGCGCGCAGTCCACCACAGCCCACAATTCGAGCCCAAGGGCCACCAGGGCAAGAATAAAGAACACTGCCTGCTCTACAGGCCGAATAATGAGTTCACCGTCCACAAGCCCAGCCTAGCCGCCCGGCGCGTCCAGCGCCTGCTTCAAGTCCGCCCAGAGGTCCTCAACGCTTTCGATGCCCACGCTGAGGCGGATCAAGTTTTCGGGCACGTCTGAAGGTTCGGCGGTGTGCCGGCGCCGGCGTTCGATTAGCGATTCCACCCCGCCCAGCGAGGTTGCGGGCAGCCACAGCTTCACTGCGCGGACCACCGCGTCCGCAGCGTCGGCGCCGCTCATGCCGTCCGCGGCTGCTACCTGGATGCAGATGATTGAACCGAAGCCCTTCATCTGCGCCGTGGCCCGTTTGTGGCCCGGATCCGCGGGAAGGCCCGGGAACCTGACCGATTCGAGCCGCGGATGGGCTGCAAGCCGCTCCGCCAGGACCATGGCAGAGGCTTGGGACCGTTCAACGCGGAGCGCCAGCGTCCGCAACCCGCGCAGTGCCAACCACGATTCGAAGGGACCGGCAATGCCGCCATGGATGGTGCGGTGGTGGAGCAGCGCGGATCGGATATCGGGGTTGGACGTCACCAGTGCGCCAAGGACGACGTCGGAGTGGCCCGCCAGGTACTTCGTCACCGAATGCAGGACGACGTCGGAGCCCAGGCGGAGGGGCTGCTGGACCAAGGGGGTGGAAAAGGTGTTGTCCGTGACCACGATGGCTCCGGCGGCGTGTGCCGCGGCCGTGACAGCCGGCATGTCCGCAATGCTGAGCATGGGGTTCGTGGGGCTCTCGATCCACAGCATCGAAGCGGGGCGCCCGGCTGGGCCGCTGGGCGCGAGCGCCTCCTTGACGGCGTCGGTATCCGCGATGTCCACGGTCCGGAGTTCGATGAAACCCTTCTGGGCAAGCTCGGCGGCCATCACCAGGGACCCGGAATAGCACAGGGTGGGCATGACCAGCACCCCACCGGCGGGAATGAGGGACAGGGCGGAACTGACGGCAGCGAGGCCGGATGCATAAAGGAGGCCCGGCCATTCCGCTCCCTCGAGCTGCCCGAGCGCTTCCTCGAAGGGATCCCAAGTGGGGTTGGAGTACCTGCCGTAGCCGCGGTCCCCGTCAGCAAGGGCACCAATGCCGAAAAACGTCGAGGACAGGACGATGGGCGGGTTGACCGGCTGGTCCCTTTCCCGGGGAGGACGCCCGGCCGCCACCACAACCGTCTCGGCTGCCAGGGAAGCCGCTTGCTGTTCCGAAAGGCTCATGCAGGAAAGCCTACTGTCCGCCCCGGGCACCCTGGAAAGCCGCTAATACTGTCCACATATCGCGTTCGGCAATCTGCGATTGCAGGTGAGGGTCGGTAGGCTTGACCGGTGAGTAAACAAAGGGCGGGTCTTTTCATCGCATTTGAGGGCGGGGACGGTGCCGGCAAGTCCACCCAGGCAGCCCGTCTTGCAGACGCCCTTGAAGCGCGCGGACTCACCGTCCTGCGGACCCGGGAACCCGGCGGAACGCCCATCGGCGAGAAACTTCGCTCCCTGGTCCTTGACCATGGCCACGGCCACATTGATGCCCACACCGAAGCCCTGATCTTCGCGGCGTCCAGGGCCGCCCACGCGAGCCAGGTCATCAGGCCGGCGCTTGAGCGCGGCGAGATTGTTTTGACGGACCGGTACATCGATTCGTCCGTTGCCTACCAGGGAGCCGGACGGGACCTGGGCAAGGATGCAGTGCGGTCGATTAACGCGTGGGCCACTTCCGGCCTGGAACCCCACCTCACTGTCCTTCTGGATGTTGACCCGGCGGTGGGCCGCCAGCGCCGGACCGCCGGTGATGCCGCGGAGGACCGGCTCGAATCCGAAGCTGACGAATTTCACGTTCGGATCCGGGATGCCTTCCTGGAACTGGCTGCCAGCCGCGCCGGCTCCTACCTTGTGTTGCCGGCCCATCTTCCCGTGAGTGACCTTGCCGCCCGGATCCTCCAGCGCGTGGACGGCCTGTTGGCGACTGCGGAGGGAGACACGGCATGACGGTCTGGGACGACCTGCAGGGCCAGGCCGCCGTCGTCGAACAACTGCGCCAGGCCGCAAGCGGCGAAAACCTGACGCACGCCTGGCTGTTTACCGGGCCGCCGGGGTCGGGCCGTTCAAATGCCGCCAAGGCATTCGCCGCGGCGTTGAACTGCGACCAGGAGGACGTGGGCCGGCGCGGCTGCGGGCAGTGCCCTGCCTGCCTGACCATCCTGGGGGAAACCCACTCCGACGTCACGTTCGTCCGCACCGAAAAAGTCACAATCACCATTGATGAGGCGCGGGAACTGGTGGCCACTGCGGGCAACCGGCCATCCTCTGGACGTTGGCGGATCATCGTGGTGGAGGACGCAGACCGGATGGCCGAGCGCACCACCAACGTCCTGCTCAAGGCCATCGAGGAGCCAACTCCCCGGACGGTGTGGATGCTGTGTGCACCTTCCCCGGCCGACGTACTGGTGACCATCCGCTCGCGTTGCCGCAGCGTGGCCCTGCGGCTGCCGCCCGCCGCCGATGTGGCCGCTCTGCTGGTTAAGCGCGACGGCGTGGAGCCGGCGCTGGCGGAGCGCGCGGCCCGGGCGGCACAAAGCCATGTGGGGATCGCCCGCCGGCTTGCCCGGGATCCTGCAGCCAGGGAACGCAGGCTGGAGACCGTGCGCTTTCCCCTGGCACTTCGGGGTGTTACCGCCGCGGTGATGATGGCGGAGAAGCTGGTCAAGATCGCCACAGAAGAGGCCAACAGTTCCAATGAGGAGCGCGACGCCGCAGAGAAGGCCGCCCTGCTGGCAACCCTGGGCGCGCCCGAGTCCGGCACGCTGCCTCCGGCCATGCGCAGCCAGGTGAAGCAGCTGGAGGAGGACCAGAAGCGCCGGGCGAAGCGGTCCATCACCGATTCCCTGGACCGGACGCTCACCGACCTGCTGTCCTTTTACCGGGATGTGCTGATTATCCAGCTCGGGAATGCTGTGGAGCTCGTAAACGTTGAGTTGAGGAGTGAATTGGAGGAGTTTGCCAGCCGCTCCGCTCCAGAAGCCACTCTCGCCCGGATGGACGCCATCAACAAAGCCCGTGAACGCATTACCACCACCAACGTTGCCCCGCTGTTGACCATTGAGTCCATGGCAGCCAGCCTGATCTAGCCCTCCAAGGAGACCCGATGACTGCCCGCCCCCTGCCAGCACGCCCCCGATCCTGGGTGATTGGAGTGCGTGCCGCCGGGGCCATGGTGCTTGCCATGGTTCTGGCCTCCTGCACCCTCCTTGGCGGCGAGGACCGCAGCCAGGAGGCATCCACTGCAAAGGCCGATCCCTCGATTGTGGCGTCCGCTCCGGCCGGGCTGGAGCAGTTCTACTCGCAGGAAGTTGTGTGGGAGCCGTGCGAAAGTGAATTTCAGTGCGCCAAGGTCAGGGTGCCGGTTGACTACGCCAAGCCCGAGGGCGACACCATCGAACTGGCTGCGCTGAGGGCTTCGAGCACGGGCAACAAGACGGGCAGCCTGCTGGTCAACCCGGGAGGACCGGGAGCGTCGGGATACGACTTCGTCAAAGATGCCTCGGGAACACACTTTTCCCAGGCAGTGCGTGACGCCTACGACCTCGTGGGCTTCGATCCCCGGGGCGTGAAGCGTTCCGCTCCCGTCAGCTGCATGACGGATGCCGAGCGCGACGCAGCGCGGGCGAAGATCTACGAGCTGGAAACGGACGCGGGCCTGGAAGCGGCCCGGACGGACAACAAGGCCATCGCCGCGCAGTGTGCTGAGCAGACCGGTCCGGTTCTGGCCCACATCGATACGGTGAGCTCCGCGAAGGACATGGACATCCTCCGCGCAGTGGTCAATGACAGTAAGCTCAACTACCTCGGGTACTCCTATGGCACGTTCCTGGGTTCAACCTATGCTTCGCTGTTCCCGGACAACGTGGGGCGCATGGTGCTCGACGGCGCCCTGGATCCGTCGATCAGTAACGAGGAGCTGACCCGGGGCCAGGCCCGCGCCTTCGAAAAGGCGATCCGGGCCTATGTTGCCAGCTGCCTCCAGCAGGAGGGGTGCCCCTTGAGCGGGAACGTTGATTCCGGAGTGCAGCAGGTTCGCGACCTGATCGCCGCCGTCGAGCAGACGCCCCGCACTGCCAAGGACGGGCGCGTGGTCAACGCCACGATGTTCGTCAGTGGCCTCATTACCCCGCTGTACAACGACCAGAGCTGGCCGGCCCTGACGCAGGCCCTGGAAGCGGCGATGACCGGCGACGTGAGCTTGATGCTTCGGCTGGCCGATCTGGGTGCGGACCGCGCTTCCAACGGGACATACACCTCCAATTCGACGTTCGCGTTCAACGCCATCAACTGCCTGGACTACCCCATGGAGTCCGATACTGCCGCTATGCGGGCGGAACAGCAGCGCCTGATGCAGGACTCCCCCACGTTCGGGTATTTCTTTGCCTATGGCGGCACCAACTGCGCCGACTGGCCGTACAAGAACGTCCGCACACCGGCACCCGTTGAGTACACGGGCGAGTCCCCCATCGTCGTTATCGGCACCACGGGCGACCCCGCCACTCCCGTGGAGTGGGCGGCTTCGCTCCGGAAGCAGCTGGGCAACGCCGCATTGCTGACCTGGGAAGGCGAAGGCCACACCGCCTACGGCCGGTCCAACAGCTGCATCGAGGACCGCGTGGACACCTACCTTGTCAGCGGTCAGGTTCCCGCCGACAACACGGTGTGCTGAAGGCCTCAGCCCTTTCCGCCCCGTCCATTTTGACCCGGGCGCGGGGACTCTATTACAGTTGACTCTTGCATGAAGCGCCCGGTTCTTCCGGGTAAAGCATGCGGTGCTTCCTTAGCTCAGTCGGTAGAGCGTTTCACTCGTAATGAAAAGGTCATCAGTTCGATTCTGATAGGAAGCTCGGGATAAACCCCGTGTTGTCGTTGATTTCGACGATGATGCGGGGTTTTTCGCTGGTTAAGCAGCCGGGACCGATTGGTCCTCCATCGGGTGCATGCTCTCCGGAATCCCGTGCTTACTCGAAGAGTTCGATGCGCGGTTCGCCCTGAACGCCTCCACGCTGCATGGCGTCCTTCAGGTTGGCTCTGGCAAAAAACGCCTTGGCGGCCGCCACACTATCAAACTCATGGATGACCAGGACGTTGTCCGGATCGTCGGCCATCCGGTGTACCGACTCCTTGGTCACCCCGCCCTCCTTCTGCATGTCGGCAACAGAGTCGTAGACCTTGCGCCAGGCGTCGTAATCGGCAACACGGTGAAGGATGAGTGCAATGGCCATGATGCTTCTCCTTTGAAGCGTGCCGCGGTACGCCTTCGGGCGGCACGTGCGGCATTCCGGGCGGCCCGGGGTTGGACCACCTAAAGCTGTGCTACTCCCGCCCGGGCGGGCTGTCAACGGGCTGTGTCCTCATCGCCCCACCCTCATGAGGGGTTGCGGGCCGAAGTGGGGTAGTTGGGCAAACCTGGGGCCTTTCACCTGAATGCATACATCAGCTGTCGGAATACGGCCCGGATCCCGGCAAAGCTCAAGGGCCTGAGTCCGGTGCAATACCGGACCCAGGCCCTCGCGGCTTTGATCTTATGTGGGCAGTCCACCTCCCGGGGACCGGTTCACATTGTCACGCTCCCCTAGGGGGAGGTCAGGGTGAGGATGAGTTTGGGCCTGCTGGCGGCGGTGGCGGCCTCGCTGGAAGCAAAGTCCAACCCGTCGCTGCTGGAGGAGTCCACGGCCAGCGACAGACTCTGGCCCAGTTCCGCCTGCAATACGTTCTTGTCGAGGTTGACGCTGTAGGTACCGGCGCTGGATGCACCGGTCAACGTCCCTATCGGGGTTGTTCCAGGGAGCGGGCGGGCGTTGAAGCGAATAGCGTTCTCGTTCCAGAGGTCGTCCGGGACCAGCTTGACTCTCTGGTTTCCCGTCGAGCCATTGGTTGCCTGGAGCTGCAGCTTTGCCTCGGTGATCGTCCTACCCGAGAGAGTCCCAAGGTCGAACTTCAGATAGCTGACCTCGGCGGGGCTGCCGTCGGCCCCCAGCGCCGTGGCCGAGCCGTTGTCGGTCGTGGCGGCACCCCCGGAGACGTAGCTGTCCTCGAGCGCGTCAACGGTGACCGTCTGGGTCGTGCCGCCACCAGGCGGTGGTGTGGTCGGGCCCCCAAGATCCAGGTGGGCGTGCCAGTACCGGGCGTTTGTCCTCGAGGCGGTCAACACCACCAGACCGGTCTGACCGTTGACGTTTTGTTTTGTTGATGTGGGGTCGTTGATGTCCTTGTCGGTACTGCTGCTAATGATGGGGGTACCGGGGCCGGGCGGGAAGGACACGTTGTCAATCGACGACTTCTTGTAATAGAGGGTGCCGCCCTCCTCCGGCGCGATCGCGAACATGTAGACCTGACGGTTCTGCTCGTCGATCATGACCATGGGCCGGGTGTGGGCGTCCGCCACAGTGCCGAACTCCGTGCTGGTCCATGTGCCATTGGCATCGCGCACCACGAGCGCCACAAACGTTAGACCCGGGGCCTGCTTGGCTGTCTTGATCGCTGCGTAGAGGCGGCCGCTGCCGTCGCTTGTCAATTGCCTGAGGTTCAGGTGGTCGTTGGCGCATCCCCCGGAGCAGTTGTTTCCTCCCCCGTACGCGACCTCTGTCTGCCACGAAGCATCTGGCTGACCATCCTCGTGGGTGGCAAGGTAAAACCTCTTATGCCCTACCCGCTGATTACTCCACATGATTCCGATCTTGTTGCCTTGGAACGATGTGACTGCGGAGATATCGTCGTGGTGCACCGAGGCGTTGGGTGTCGGTAGGACGAACGGAGTCCCCCAAGCCGTGTCGCCCGTCGTCGAGTGGTTGACGTAAACACGGTTTGTGAGATCGGCCGAGACGACGGTGTAGGTGACCCATAGCTTATCGAGGGAGTCTTTAGCCACCGTAATCGATTCCGTGCTCCCCCTGTGCAGGGTGACAGGGAATTCGGCGTCCCGTGAATAGGTCTTCGTGGTTGCGTTGTAGCTGAAGCGGTGAAGCGCTGCGGACCCGGCGGTCACCGCGGCCTGGGTTGGAGGCGTGGTCCACTCCGAGAGCACAGTGGTGCCGGACACGACGTAGAGCTTGCCGGTTTTTGCGTCCCAGAGCGCGTCACCACGCGCGCTCGGCCGTGCATCGACAACCGTTGCCGTCTCCTGCCACGCCTGCGTTGGGCCGTCGAGCTTGTGGATTTTAGTCGCGTTTGCGGAAGCGCTCCACATCAGCCCCCACCAGGTCCCATCCTGATACCACAGTTTGCTCTGGGCCTTGTCCGCAGTCGGGGTTTCGACGCCGTCCCCAGCATATGATGGCCCAGGCTTTCCGACATCAGCGGCCTGGGCGGCGACGGGGAGTGCGACAACGCCGGCCGCGGCGAGTAGCAGAGCAATTAAAAGGCGTAGCAGTCGCATAACAGTGCCCTCGGATCTAGGTCAGTGGAAGTCCTTGCGGTATCAGCGAGCGTATGGTTCGCCCCAGGAAGTGTCACGAGTAGCTGGTACTTCCTTTTCTCCGCACGGTTTATCCGCTCTCCGTAAGTAGCGGGATTATCTTGCCGCCCATTGTTTAGGTATAGGGTTCCCGCTTAATTCGATTTTTAGGCATATGGGGTTTTCCGGCATTCCACCAACACAGGTATAGGGGGTTTTGTTGTGCATTCCACGAACACAGATATAGGGGGTTCTGTTGTGCGTTATTTGTGACCTTAACTAATTGATGTCTTGCAACCGGTCAAAAGGCGCCAGCCATCACCATCACCTGACGCGTTGTAGCAGGCCGGGCGATGTCATGGTGATGAACAGAACGGTGAGGCCGCGGGAATCCCGCGCGTAGTTGAAAAATCCAAAAGTCGAGTACTTCCTACTGATGAATAGCCCGTCACCGGCACCTAGTCTTATGGGTACGGCAGCATGCCGGCCACGGCTGCTGCCGGCCATCCGCGTTCACCGTGGAACGCGCTTCGTCCCCCGTACGTGCCCGGCCCTGCGCCCAGTCTGCACTTTCCCTGGCGGGTCGCCACCTGGTTGCAGCGTCGGCTCTAAAGCCCCTGCTCCCGCATGGGCGGGGGCTGGCGTGTACTGATCCACTGCTTCATCGTAGGCTGAAGTTTGCACGCGACGGAGAGGGGACTGTGATGGCCGGAACTGCATTGACCGGGACGAGCATGCCCGAGCTGATGGCCGAGCTTGCGGACCTTGAGGACCCGCGGGCGCGCGAGATCAACGAAAAACACGGCGACGACCACGGTGTAAACCTCGGCAAACTGCGGGCCATCGCGAAACGGCTGAAGACGCAGCAGGAACTCGCCCGTGAGCTCTGGGACACCGGCGACACCGCTGCCAGGCTGTTGGCCCTCCTGATTTGCCGCCCCAAGGCGTTCGGGCGCGACGAGTTGGACACGATGCTTCGCGAGGCCCGCACACCCAAGGTGCAGGACTGGCTCGTGAACTACGTGGTGAAAAAGAACCCACAATCAGAAGAATTGCGGCTGGCCTGGTTCGCCGACCCCGATCCCCTGGTCGCCAGCGCCGGCTGGGCATTGACATCCGAACGGGTGGCGAAGCAGCCCGAAGGCCTCGAACTGGCCGGACTGCTGGACGTCATCGAGGCCGAGATGAAAAGTGCGCCGGATCGCCTGCAGTGGGCGATGAACACTTGCCTGGCCCAAATAGGGATCGGGCACGCCGAGCACAGGGATCGGGCCATTTCTATTGGCCAGCGCCTTGAAGTGCTGAAGGACTACCCAACTCCTCCGGGCTGCACGTCGCCGTTTGCGCCAATTTGGATCACCGAAATGGTTCGCCGGCAGAACGACAACTAGCAAAAGCGCGTGGTACTGCGGGTTCCGGACCAGCCAGCTTTGCCCGACCTGCCTAAGATGGCGTCCATGGAAGACGAGGCCCTGGCAGAGATCGCGAACGAGCTCTATGCCAAGCCGATGGAAGATTTTGTGTCAGCACGCGCCGCGGCCGCGAAGGAAGCTGCCGGCTCGGACAAGGAACTTGGAGCAGCTGTGCGCGGGCTGCCAAAGCCCTCGGTTGCCGCCTGGGCGGTGAACATGCTGGCCCTGCACCAACCGGATGTCCTCGCCGAACTGGCGAATCTTGGCGGCAGGATGCGCGGTGCACAGGCGTCGCTGGACGCTGCGGCACTTCGGGAGCTGGGACGTGAGCGCCGGACCATGCTGGCCGCCGCCGTCGATACCGCCCGCTCAGTGGCCCAGCAGCAGGGCCGGGCCATCAGCGATGCCATGGCGACGGACATCGAGGAGACTTTGCGGGCCCTCACGGCGGATGAAGGCGCAGCTGCTGCTGTCCAGAGCGGAAGGCTCCTGAAGACACTCTCGGCCGACGGCGTTAATGCCGTGGAGCTTGAGGGCTCGGTGGCGGTTCCTGCCGCCCTGCCCGCACCCAAGGCAGCTCCCGCTCCGCCTAAGGCGCCCACCCGGAAGGAACAGGCAAGGAGTACGACGGCGGCCGGCACCACCCGGCCCAAGCCGGACAAGCCGCGGCTTGAGGCAGTCCGGCAGACACCGCGGCCAACGTCACCACCCGCCTTGGAGAAAGCCAAAGCCGCCCTGGCCGAAGCACAGGCGGCAGAAGCAGAGACAGCGCAGCTCGCCCGGGACCTGCAGGACCAGGCGGACGAAACACGGACTGAAATTGCTGAGCTGCAACAGGAGATAGCGGATCTTCGGGCCCGCCTTAGAGCGGCCGAGGACCGGCTGGAGCAGTCCCGCAAGAGGCTGGCAAGCACAACTGCTGAGGCTAAACAGGCCGCGCGGGCCGCGGACAAAGCGGAGCGGACGGCGATGCTCGCGCAGGAACGGGTCCTCCGCCTGGACAACACGCGGGGCTGATTCCGAGGAATGTCAGACCCCGGTTGCACACTGGATTTATGGAAAACCAACTTGTACAGGAATTTCACGTCACCTACTTCGATGCCGACTGTGGCCGCGCACGCGCTGAAGTCTTTGACACCTTGGCGGAAGCCGAGCGGTTCGCCAGCCGGCACTGTGCCGGCGAAGACAGCTGGGCCGTCGTGGACGCGGTCCCGGTCCAGCACGAGCGTATTGCCGCCTGAGTCGAGGCCGGCGAAAGTCCAGGCCGCTTAAAGCAGCGACCCGCGTTTCCTGGGGAATACCCAGGAAACGCGGGTCAACGGTCCGGCTTAGGCCTGCGTGCGGCTTAGCTTAAGCGAAGTCGGCAACCGCAGGATCGGCTCCGATACGGCCTTCGCCCTTAGCGCTGCGGTCCAGTGCGTTGATGGCCTCGATGTCGTCAGCGTCCAGGGAAACATCCAGCGCCGCGAAGTTCTCGCGGATCCGGGATTCGGTGACGGACTTGGGAATGACCACGTTGCCGATAGCGAGGTGCCAGGCGATAACCACCTGTGCAGGCGTGGCACCGTGCTTGGCAGCGATGGAGGCTACGGTTGAATCCTCGAGGAGTTCGCCGCCCTGGCCCAGCGGAGACCAGGCCTGGGTCAGGATCCCCTTGGATGCGCCGAACTCGCGCAGTTCGCGCTGGCTGAAGTACGGGTGGAGCTCGATCTGGTGGATAGCCGGGACCACGCCGGTTTCATCAATGATCCGCTCCAGCCCTTCGACGGTGAAGTTCGAAACACCAATCGATTTGACCCGTCCGCGCTTCTGCAGCTCAATCAGGGCCTTCCACGTATCCACGTACTTGTCCCGCTTGGGCGTCATCCAGTGGATCAGGTAAAGGTCCAGGGTCTCGAGGCCCAGCCGGTCCATCGAGTCCTCGAAAGCGGCGAGGGTGGACTCGTAGCCCTGGTCTGAGTTCCAGAGTTTGGTGGTGATGAACAGCTGCTCCGGCGACAGGCCCGAGCTGGCAATGGCCCGGCCAACTCCCGCCTCATTGCCGTAAATCTTGGCGGTGTCGATGTGGCGGTAGCCCGCCTCGAAGGCCTGGCGGACAACCTTTTCCGCCACTCCGTCCTCGACCTGCCATACGCCATAGCCGAGCTGGGGGATCTGGTTACCGTCGTTGAAAGTCAGTGTCGGTGAAAAAGTCATGCTTTATATCTTGCCAAATCCGCTGCCCTTAACAGGACGATTGGCGCGGACTAAGCCACACGCTTAACCAGGAATATCTTTCTGGCGGGAGCCCAGTCTTTCCTCCCGCAGTTGCCTTTCGGCGTCGGCCACCTGCTGGAAGACAGCCTCCGCACGGCGCCGCACGGAGGCTGCTCCTATGGGGACGGGGCCTACGGCGAGGCGCAGCATCGCAGCGGCTTCGGCGGTGGTGGCAAGGGAGTTGCCCGCCTTGGACAGCGAGCGGTGGACGGGTGCGAGGGCAACCGGGATGTCCAGGCCCTCACTCGGCGACCGTTGCTGTGCTTCCACACAGACCGCCCGGACGCGGTCCAACAGCGCGGCCAGCTCGTTGGCGATGTCCACCAGTTCCCCATAGAGCTGGTCGTCCTCAACCCCTTCGAGGACCTGGTGGAATCGGTCCAGCCCCCGGTGGAAACGGTCGTGGGCCCGGCGCCACAATCCCTTCCCAAGTTCCGCATCGTCCTTGCGCCCCTGCCTGGCGGCGCTGAAAAAGCCCAATGACCCTAGAGGTACTGTCCCGGACCGTGGTCCGGATCATTGGGCTGCCCTGGACGGGCCGGAGCCCCCGCGCGGTGGCCGGCCGACGCACGCTGGGGCTCTCCGTTTTCCCCAATAACGACGCCGGGCGCGATCACCGTGCCGGGAGGAAGCTGGCGGAGCTGCAGCTGCGCGGCCGCGTGCTCGCGGGCGGCGTGCTGGGCAGCAATGGCCGTCTGGATGCCGTGGAACAAGCCCTCCAGCCAACCCACCAGCTGGGCCTGGGCTATACGCAGTTCAGCGTCGGAGGGCGTGGCCTCATCCGAAAAGGGGAGGCTGATCCGGTCCAGTTCCTCCACCAGTTCAGGGGCAAGCCCATCCTCCAGCTCTTTGATGGAACGCTCGTGGATTTCGGCGAGCCGGCCTCGGGCGGCGTCGTCCAGCGGGGCGGACTTCACCTCTTCCAGCAGCTGCCTGATCATGGTTCCGATCCGCATCACCTTGGCTGGTTCGTCCACCAAATCCTGCAGGTTGCTGCCTTTGGGCTTGCCGCCGTTGTCCGGGGCAGCCGGCGCAGGGGCCGGAAGCCCGTCGTCGATGGTGGTGCCCTCTACCGGGAGGTCCTCAGGTGCCTGAGTGTCTTTCGGATCGCTCATGCGTTCATACTCTCATGAGCGATCCGCCCGGAGTCCACTCCAGGAAGCCCGCCGAGGGTTTGTCCGCTGCAGGCTAAATCAGCAGCACCGACCCTGGGGATTGGAGTCCTGGCGGTCCGTCCGGTCCCGCCAGAACTCACGCTCACTGAGGGGCGGAGCGCTATGGCCTGCAGCCCGGTGATGCTCCAGGTACTTCGCGTACGCATCCGCCCCCAGCACGCCGCCAAAATAGCGCGCAAACCCTTGGAAGCCTTTGGCAACCGCGGCGAGTCCGGAGCTCATCAGTGGCCGGCCCTCTCGAACCTCAGCTCGGCCGGAACCTTGTCCCACTCAGCCATCAATTCCCGCTCGGCCGGCGTCGGAATGAGCCCGGCCGGTGCGAAGACGCGCGAAGGCCTGGCGGGGTCCTCATTGCCCCTGGCGGCTGTGGCATCCGTCCGGTTGCGGAACGCCCTGACTGTGGCGAGCAACGCCGTCGCGATCACGATGATGCTCAGCACCACGAAGATCACCGACAGCCAGCCCTGGATGGCGGTATTGCGCACCACGGCCTCCATCGCTGCCACGGACTTCGCGGTGCCGAACTCCGTCTTCCCTTCCGCCAGTGCCTTGCTGAAGGCTGCGTTGTTGGCGAAGTAGCCCACTGCCGGGGTGGACGAAAAGATCTTCTGGTAGCTCGCCGTGATGGTGACCACCGCGGCGAAGGCCAGGGGCAGCGCCACGATCCACAGGTACTTGAAGGTTCCTTGCTTGGCGACGATGGCCAGGCAGACGGACAAGGCGATGGCCGCCAGCAGCTGGTTGGCGATGCCGAACAACGGGAACAGCGTGTTGATGCCGCCGAGCGGATCGGTCACGCCCATGAGCAGCACGGCGCCCCAGGCGCCCACCATGATGGCCGTGCAAAGCCACGCGCCGGGCCGCCAGGATGCTTCCTTGAACTTGGGAACAAAGTTGCCAATGGAGTCCTGCAGCATGAACCGGGCCACGCGGGTGCCGGCGTCCACTGCCGTGAGGATGAAGAGGGCCTCGAACATGATGGCGAAGTGGTACCAGAACGCCATCATGGCCGTGCCGCCGATGAACTGCTGCATGATGTGTGCGAGGCCGACGGCGAGGGTTGGGGCACCGCCGGTGCGCGAGACAATGCTTTCCTCACCAACGTTCGCGGCGGTCTGCGCGAGGAAGTCCGGCGTGATGTTGACGCCGGCAAGGCCCAGGCTGTTGACCCAGGTGGCGGCTGTCTCAACAGTTCCGCCGGTGAGGGCGACAGGAGAGTTCATGGCGAAATAGAGGCCGCGGTCGATGGAGATTGCAGCGACCAAAGCCATGATGGCCACGAACGACTCCATCAGCATTCCGCCGTAGCCAATGAACCGCGTCTGCCGTTCCTTTTCGACGAGCTTCGGTGTGGTGCCGGAGGAAATCAGGGCGTGGAACCCGGAAAGGGCGCCGCAGGCGATGGTGACGAACAGGAAGGGGAACAGTGCGCCGGGGAAGACCGGGCCGTTGTCCCTGCTGGCGAACTCGCTGAAGGCCGGGACGGTGATCTCGGGGCGCACCACGATGATGGCGAGCGCGAGCATCACGATCACGCCGATCTTCATAAACGTGGACAGGTAGTCCCGGGGGGCCAGGAGCAGCCACACCGGCAGGATGGCTGCGATGAAGCCGTAGATGATGAGTCCCCAGGCGATGGTCACCTTATCCAGCGTGAAGATGTCGGCGCCCCAGGGGGTCTCTGCAACAATGCCGCCACCGATGATCGCCGCCATCAGCAGGACAAAGCCGATCAGGGAGACTTCCATAATCTTGCCGGGCCGCAGGTATCGGAGGTAGACGCCCATGAACAGGGCGATGGGGATGGTCATGCCAACGGAGAAGACGCCCCACGGGCTTTCACCAAGGGCGTTGACCACAACCAGGGCCAGGATGGCCACAATGATGACCATGATCAGGAGGGTGGCGATCAGGGCTGCGGTGCCGCCGATGACACCGAGCTCCTCCCGGGCCATCTGTCCCAGGGAGCGCCCGCCGCGCCGCATCGAGAAGAACATGACCAGGTAGTCCTGCACTGCACCAGCCAGGACGACGCCGATGATGATCCAGATAGTGCCGGGCAGGTACCCCATTTGGGCTGCAATGACGGGTCCGACCAGCGGACCGGCTCCTGCGATGGCGGCGAAGTGGTGGCCGAACAGGACATTGCGGTCCGTGCGGACGTAGTCCTTGCCGTCCGCCTTGTACTCGGCGGGGGTGGCCCGCCGGTCATCGGGCCGGGTGATGTAGCGCTCGATGACCTTGGAATAGAAGCGGTAGCCGATCAGGTAGGTGCAGACCGAAGCAAACACGAACCAGATGGCGTTGACCGTTTCGCCGCGGATGATCGCGAGCATGAACCATGCCACGCCGCCCAGCAGGGCAATCGCGGCCCACAGGGCGATCTTCCCCGGCGTCCATTTTTTGTCTTCCGCCTCGCGGACCTTTTCATCCAGGGCCGAGGGAGGCAGATCGGTGTCGGTGGCAACCGCACCTTCGCCCCGGGCTGCGCTCCGTCGATCAGGCGTTTCGGCCATGTCTCCTCCTTGAGATTCTTTTTTCGCTTCTGCTGACAGGCACCCTACCAACGACCGGTGCGTATCGCGCTGGATTTTGCCGCTTATGGAAAGCCCTGCGCCAAACGGCTGGCGGCCAGCGCCAAACGACATGTTGCGGCTGCGGTCCGCGGCGCAGCCGGCCTGCGTGCGGCTCCACGCAAAGAGGGCCCCCACCCGGTGTTCCGGACGGAGGCCCCCACTCCCGCCGGCGGCGGAACGGGTTTGCTAGGCGTGTGAATAGGTAAGGCAGTCGGCGTTGTCGGCCCCCGGCCCAACGTGCACTTCAGCTGCCTTGCACATCAGGTGGTCGTTGTGGACACATTCGGAGCGCTGGCAGGCTCCGACGTCGGCCAGCACCTTGGGCAATCCGCCATGCATTCCGGTGTCAATGAACGTGGCGCAATGTGCGTGGTTTTCGGCACCGCCCACGGTGATGGCGGCGGCATTGCAGTTGGTGTGGTCGTTAAAGGAACAGTTCGTTACGCTGCAGTCTGCGACGTGCGTTGTCATGGAAAGTCCTCCTGGGTTTCGCCGCCCTGGCCGGGCGGCTCCTGAACCCCACGGTAAGCCTGTTGGGAACAATCAAAAAGACCCAATTTAGTGACCTAATTGCTCATATTCCCACCGCGCGCCGCGATGCCGGCAGTCGGGCCCGGGTGAAGAGCCATGCGAGGAAAGCACCGGTCAGCGGAACTGCAACCAGGAGTGCCAGCAGGTGCAGCCAGGGAACGTCCACCAAAGCGCTCATTCCGGTAGCACTGGCAATGAGAACTGCGGGCAAAGCACCCGCCAAACAGCCGAGCAACGTCCCCAGACCGGACGTAAGGAGCGCCTGCGAACCGGCCAATCCTTTCCGCAGCCGGGGTGAGGCGCCCACTGCAGCAAGCGTTGCGTGATCCGGACGGGCATCCGCAAGCGACAAGCCGGCGGTAATACCGGCAGCACTGAACGTGATCAGTGCGCTGACGGCAACAATCGACCAGGTCATCCACGGATTCTCCTGCGAAATGCCCGGCTCCACCCAGAACCCTGCCCTGGGTTGCTGGTACACGGCGGCAACGGCGGCAGATGCCGCATCTGCCTCAGCCGCGGACGGGTGCCGGTTCAACTGGACCAGGAGCTCAGCGGGCCGAGGCTGCATACCGAGCCGTTGGGCCGTCTCTTCCGAAATGAAGCCGTAGTACGGAACGGCTTCAGCAGGCTCAACAACCGCGGCGGCAAGTACAGTACTGCTGACAGTTTTATGCATCAAGTAGGGGTCCGGGTGTTCGGCCTGGGTGCGGACATTCTGCGCCAGCAGCACGGTTTCCCCATCGCGGACGAAGACGGGGTTGGTCACCACCATGCCTCCCGCGTCCAGGACAGCCAAAGCCTCTTGACCTGCTTCACGCCCGAGCACGGCCCCAATGACCTCAGCGTCACCAATCATGATCGAACTCTGGGATCCCGGCGACTGGGCGAGGGAGCCCCGGCACCGCCAGTCATCACGGTTCACAACCCTCCCCTGCGGCGTGACGGGGCATTCGTTGCCCGGGGGCTTGGCCAACGAATACTGCAGGCAGTTGGAGGTGGCCGTCCTGGCCGGCACCGACAAGTCCGAGCCGGGCCCGAACGCGCAGTTTCGAACATAGGCTGGCGCACTGATGGTCTTCGTCCAGGCAACGCTGCTGCCGAGGGCACCCGTTAGGGCGGAAGAAAGATCCGCTGCTTCGACGTCGACCGGCGGCTGGCTGCTGCCGTCAGCCAGGAAAGGACGCTCGATGGACAACGGCAGAAAGGTCTGGTTCTCCAGGGCATTCCAGTGATGGTTCTCCCGCATCCCGGCCTGCTGACTGGCCAAGAGGACCAGTGCAGCGCTCGCCAGGGTGGCGGCGGCCAGGACAGCGGCCACTGCCGGTATGGTGCGGCCACGGTTCCTGGTGGAGTCGCGGGCAGCCAGCCGCACGTACAGCGGCAACCAGTCCGTTCTGGCGGTCAGGACAGCAATGGTCCAGCCGACGATGAGCACAAAGCCGACGACGGCAAGGACGGCTCCCGCAATCAACAACCCCGCAACCAGTGGGAGCTGCCCGGCTTTGATGTCCGGATCGGCGGCTGACTGCCCGAGCAGCCATCCCGTGGCCAGAAGCCCGCCTGCCACGAGCAGCAACGCGGCCCCGGCCAGGCTTGTCCGTTTTCCATTGCCGGCAGGGGCCCTGCCGGATTTGAGGGCGCCGAGCGCCGCCTGCCGGGCCACCTGGTTCGCCGGAGCCATCGCCGCAAGGATGCAGCACACCAGGCCCATGACCATGGAGACCAGTGTCAGCGGCACGTCGGGATGGAAGCCGGGAAAGCGCGGGGAACCCATAAAGCGAACAAAGTGCACCACGGCTGCTGCCGAGCAGAGGCCCAATGCGGCACCGGACAGGACGGCAATGCCGCCCAGCCACAGTCCCCCTGCCGTCACCACGGAGCGGACTGTCGGTGAATCGGCTCCTGACGCCGCCAGCAGCGCCAGCTCCCGAACCTGTCTTTTGGCACCAACCGCGAAAGCGGCTCCTGCGAGGAGGCCAACCTCCAGGAGCGCCAGCGCGGCGATCAGGCCGAACGTGGCATAAAGCGCCATGAAGTCTGAACCCCGTTGGGGAGGTGGGACGCCCTGGATAGCCTGCTGATCGGCGGACGGCGGATCGAACACAACGCTGCGCGACAGCACCCCCACCCCCTGGCTGTTGGCCGCCCGAACAAGGGCCCACGTGACCGGCTCCGGGCCAACAAGGTAGTAGGACACTGCCTGCGCAGATCCGGGCTGCTGGTTCAGGACAGAATCCGGCACCTGCCCGTCACGCAGGAAAATAAAAGAGTTCCGGTCCGAAGCATCGGCATCGCGGAGGGTTCCGACGGGCACAAAAGAACCCGCCGACGTCGTGATTTGCTCGCCCAGCCCAAGACTGAACCGTTCCAGCAAGCCGGGAGAAACCAGGATCTCTTCCGAGGACCGGGGAGCCCTTCCCTCAAGGAGTGAGTACTTTCCCGTAAAGGCGGGATGCAGTGCGTCAACCAGCCAGCCCTGCAGGGACACCGTAGCCGCACCCACACCCGTTGTCAGGTCCAACTCGCGTTGCGGCAGAACCTCATAACCCGGCGGGATCAGCTCCGCAGGGTCCGCGCTGGTGAAGTCCGCATCATGGACTCCGGTGCTGTGCGCAACCATTGTGTCGTTCAGCGGATCCTGGACAGAATCCGCGTTGGGCACGGGCAGGGCACTGAACCGGGCCTGCGTGCCCCCGAGTTCGTACCGGACAATTTCTTCCGAAGTTTTCTGCGTGCTCTGGAACAGAGTAACCGCCCCGGTCATGCCGGCTACCGGAAGCATGATCAGCAGGATGATGAGCAGCGAGCGCCCTTTGTGCCGGTTGATGTCCCGGCGGGCCATGCGCAGGGCAACGCGGAAACTGCCCCGGCGCCCGCCCGGGGCCGGAGCGAGGTCCAGCGGCATCAGAGGCCTGCCTGCGCCAGCAGAACAGCGGGGTCCTGCAGTGCAGCCGCTTGGTCCACGATGCGGCCGTCGCGAAGGAACACCACGCGGTCCGCCCAGGCCGCGTGCCGGGCCTCATGGGTGACGAGCATAACGGCGGCACCTGCCTCCGCACGGGAGCGCAGTACTTCCATGACCCCTTGGCCGGTAGTGGAATCAAGTGCTCCCGTCGGCTCGTCCGCAAGGATCAGGCGCCGTTGTCCCACGACGGCACGGGCTATGGCCACGCGCTGCTGCTGGCCTCCGGACATCTGGTCCATGAAACGGTCCGCCAGCTCGGGGATTCCCACCTGCCGCAGCGCGTCCATCGCCTGCCGATGGGCTTTCCTGGAGGCCGTACCGTCCAGCTCCAGCGGCAGCGCCACGTTCTCGGCCGCCGTCAGGGTGGGGACGAGGTTGAAGTCCTGGAAGACGTAGCCGACGGCGCGGCGCCTGAGGCGCGCCAGGTCATTCAGCCCCAACCCCGCCAGCGGTGTGGACTCAACAAAGACACTGCCTGACGTCGGGCGGTCCAGTCCCCCGGCGAGCGCCAGCAAGGAGGACTTGCCGGACCCGGACGGTCCCATCACCGCAACGAACTCTCCCGCACTGATGGTGAGGTCAACGTCGCGAAGTGCGGCAACCGCCGTCGCGCCCTCCCCGAAAGTCTTGCTGACCCCGGCAAGTTCCAGGACCTGCTGCGGCCCCTGGACGCTCACCGTCGGTTGTCCGCGTGTAGCGCGGCCGCGGCTTCCGTGACCCCGGTGGACGTCCTGCGTGCCTGCCCGGCAGACTGCGCCTGCTGGACCATCCTGGCTTCACAAAGATCCAGCCAGCGGACCTCTGCTTCCGTTTGGAAGATCAGGGAATCAATGACCAGCAGCCAGGCAGTGTCTCCCGGGCGCTGGCTCGTGGCGGTGTCCCTGCGGGCCTTGGTGTAGTCCTGCAAAGCCCTGATGGATGCCACCCGCTGCGCCTGGATGATGCCTTGCACGTCCACGCCCGGGATGGTGACGGCGAGCGCCAGCTTGATGGCAAGCTCGTTGCGCGGCGGGTTGTTCCGCTCCACCGGGGCCGCGAACCAGTTCCCCACCTCGGCTTTGCCGGCGTCGGTGATGCTGTAGATCACGTGGCCCTCGCCGTCGTCGCCGTCCTTGGAGACGAGGCCGTCGCGTTCCAGCCGGTCCAGCGTGGTGTAAACCTGACCGATATTCAGCGGCCAGGTGGCTCCTGTACGGTTTTCGAACTCGACCCGCAGCTGGTAGCCGTAGCGCGGCTGGTCCTGGAGCAGGGCGAGGAGGCTGTGGCGGATGGACATGGCGCTCCTTGCGCTTGAAAGCTTTGGTATGCACGCTCCCCCAAGGCGCGTGCATACCGCGTATGTTGGAGCGTAACGCAGGAGGGGTGCGGAAGCAATACTCAGTATCTATGCCACCCGAGGTCGCTACATGAGGAGGAGAATCTTCCCCACGTGGTCGCCGCTGTCAAAGTACTCATGCGCGGCCTGGACCTGGTCCAGCGGGAAGGTCTTGGCCACCAGCGGACGGATCCTGCCGTCGCTGACCAGAGGCCAGACGGCATCGCGGACCGCGTTCATGATGGCACCTTTTTCTTCGACCGGCCGTGGCCTTAGCGCCGTTGCCACCACTGCGGCCCGCTTCTTCAGCAGCTGGCCCAGGTCCAGCTCCCCCTTGGTGCCGCCCTGCAGGCCAATCACCACCAGGCGTCCGTAGTCGGCGAGCGCATCCACATTCTGCGCCAGGTACTTGGCACCGACGACGTCGAGGATCACGTCAGCGCCACGCCCGCCATTCTGCTCGCGGAGGCTCGCAGGGAAATCCTCTTCGGCGTAGTTGATTGCAATATCGGCACCGAGGAAGGCTTTTGCCGTCCCCACCTTTTCGTCCGTGCCGGCCGTCGTTGCCACTTTGGCGCCCAGGGCCTTGGCCAGCTGGATGGCCATGGTACCGATACCGCCGGTGGCACCGTGGATCAGGACCGTTTCGCCGGCCTGGAGCTGGGCAGTCATCACCAGGTTGGAGTACACAGTGGCGGCCACCTCAGGCAGCGACGCCGCGGTGACCAGGTCCACGCCGTCGGGCACGCGCAGGACCTGCTCAGCCGGAACCGCCACCTGCTGGGCATATCCGCCGCCGGCCAGCAATGCCACCACCTTGTCGCCAAGGGAAAAGGGCTTGCTGACGCCGGGGCCAAAGCCTGCGATCCGGCCCGAAACCTCCAGCCCCGGAATCTCGGAAGCGCCGGGCGGAGGCGGGTAAAAACCCCTGCGCTGCTGCACGTCCGCGCGGTTCAGGCCGGCGGCGACGACGTCGATCAGCACCTCCCCGGGTCCGGGTACCGGAGCGTCCGCCTCGCGGACCTCAAGTACTTCCGGGCCGCCCGGTTCGGATATGTAGACGGCTTTCATGGAACACTCCCGTTTCTGACTTAATACTGGCTGCAACCAGTGTGCACCGGACAGCTTCCGGTCTCTGTTTTGTTGCAGGCAAGTGCCTATGAAACACTACTAGTCGAGGAAGGTTGTCCGAGCGGCCGAAGGAGCTAGTCTTGAAAACTAGTGTGCGGTAACCCCGTACCAAGAGTTCGAATCTCTTACCTTCCGCGATTGGGACCCCTGTCCGCCAGCACGCTGGCCGGCAGGGGTCCTTCGTTTATCCCGGCACTGGCGGCAATGTGCCGGGACGGGCCCGGACCATTGAAAGTGTCAGACCCCCCGCATAGCCTCATGGTGTTCATCCAGGAACGGAGATCCATCCGTTCCTACACAACCGATCACCCCTCACCAGGAGACCGCTATGCCCGCTCCCGATATCAAACCCGGCTCCCCCTGCTGGATCGACCTCATGACCTCCGACACCACCAAGGCCCGGGAGTTCTACGGCGGACTCTTTGGCTGGCAGTTCGAAGCGGGTGACCAGGAACTCTACGGCGGCTACATCACCGCCCGCAAGAACGGGAAAACGGTGGCAGGCATTATGCAGAAGCAGGAGGACCAGGCCGGGCTCCCGGACATGTGGTCCACCTACCTGTGTACCGAAGACGCCGCCGCCACGGCAGCCTCGGCGTCCTCCAACGGCGGAGAGGTCTACATGGAGCCCATGGATGTCCCGGCGCAGGGAGTCATGGCCTATTTTGCCGATTCCAGCGGCGCGTCCGTGGGTGCCTGGCAGCCCGGCGCGATGGGCGGGTTTGAAATCGCGGCCGAACCCGGCGCCCCCGCATGGCATGAACTGCACACCAAGGATTATGACAATGCTGTCAGGTTCTACGAAAACGTTTTTGCCTGGCAGACGAGTGTCATGAGCGACGCTCCCGAGTTCCGTTACACCACCTCGGGCGCGGGGGAAACCGCCCAGGCCGGGATCATGGACGCTTCCGGGTATCTTCCCGACGCTGTCCCGTCCCACTGGCAGGTGTATTTCGCCGTGGAGGATACCGACGCCGCGGTTGAGCGCACCGTGGCGATGGGAGGCTCCGTCCTGGACGGACCGGCAGACAGCGACTTCGGCAGGGTTGCGCAACTGGCAGATCCCATGGGCGGCATGTTCAAGGTTATTTCGAGCCCCTCCGGGTCTATGCAGGACCAGTAGGCAGGAGCCTGGTTCCACGCGTCGCAAAAAAGTTAAAAGAACTGCCGCCGGAGCTTCCCCTGAAGCTACCGGCCGGTATTCTTTTGTGATGGCCGGCACATGGGGTTCCGGCCACCAACCCAACCACTGCTGACAGCATCACCGGACCGGGCTACTGGGGCGCCGGCCGGTGAGGCGGGACGTTCCGCTGGGGAACGTCCTGCCGAATGCACGCGCTATCAACCTTGCGTTCATTCAGCGCTGTTGTGATGTGCCGGATACCACTTGACCAGGAGCAGGATCCGGACCCTTGTCCGTCGGTAAAACCTGGACACCTTCCATCGGCTCCCCTACCGGGGAGACCCTTCTGAAAGTAAGAGCGGATGCATCAATCACCTTGGAAATTAGCGCTGGGGACAGCGCTGTCGGCGGGGCTCATAGCTCCTTTGGCGGCGCTTCCTGCTGCTGCCGACCCTGTCGCGGAGGTCTCAGCCGCGGCGGGAACCTCGCCCGTTGTGATCAACGAGGCCTATCTCAGCGGTGGCAGCGAAGGAGCTGCCTACAAAAACAAATTCGTTGAGCTGTACAACTCCTCGGACGCTCCGGTTTCCCTGGAGGGCTGGTCGGTTCAGTACCGCTCCGCCTCAGGCAGCGCAGCCCCCACCGGCGTGGCTGCGCTGACCGGTTCCATCCCAGCCAAGGGGCATTACCTCATCCAGGGAGGAAGCAATAACGGTGGCGCTGCCGGAGCAGACCTGCCGGCAGCGGACCTGGTGGCCACCGGCATCAACCCCGCAGGCGGCGCCGGGACACTCATCCTTGCAAAGCAGCGCACCGCCGTCGTGCTGGGCACCGGTTCCCAGGTGGAGCCTGCCGGCGTGGCCGACCTCCTCGGCTACGGCACCTCGAACACTTTCGAAGCACAGGCAGCCCAGGCTCCGTCCGCCAACACCGACGTCAGAAGCCTGAACCGCGAAGCCGGCGCGGACAGCAACAGCAACTCCGCAGACTTCTCGCTCAGTGCCCGCATTACCCCGACGGCGGCGGGTGGCACCACGACGCCCGATCCGGAGCCCACAGATCCAACCCCTGACCCCACGCCCACGCCTTCAATCCGGACCATCGCGGAAATCCAGGGCACGGGCACCGAAAGCCCGCTGACCGGGTCCACGGTGACCACCACGGGCAAGGTCACGGCAGTCTTCCCCACCGGGGGGCTCAACGGCTACTACGTGCAGACCCCGGGAACCGGCGGGGATCTGACGGCAACCAACCACGCGGCGTCGGACGGGATCTTTGTCTACTCCCCGGCAACGGCGGCTTCGGTCCAGGCCGGAGACCACGTTCAGGTCACGGGCACGGTGGCCGAGTATTTTGGCATGACCCAGCTCAACGTTACGGCAGCGGCAGGGCTCACCAAGCTGACAGAGCCGGCACCCGAAGTGAAGGCCACCACCTTCACGCTGCCCGCCAACGAGACCTTCCGTGAATCCCTGGAAGGCATGCTCCTGGCGCCCCAGGGCCCGTTGACGGTGACGGACAACTACACCCTGAACCAGTACGGTGAGATCGGCCTCGCCGGCGGAACAACTCCGCTGGTCCAGCCCACCGCCGTCGCCCCCTACGGCTCAGCCCAGCATACGGCAACTGTGGCGGAAAATGCCGCCCGGGGCATCAAGCTCGACGACGGCTCCAGCACCAACTTCCTCAGGGACGCGGCCACGAAGGCGCAGGTCCTGCCCTACCTGACCACCACTGAACCGGTACGGGTGGGATCCCCCGTCACGTTCACCACCAACGTGGTCCTCGGCTATGCCAACGATGCCTGGAAGCTCCAGCCACTGACACACCTGACGGAGGGCAACAAGGCCACGGTACAGCCCGCCACGTTCGGTGCCACCCGCACTGAAGCTCCCGCCGCGGTAGGAGGCAACCTGAAGCTCGCCTCCTTCAACGTCCTCAACTACTTCCCCACCACAGGCGACACCTTGGCGGGTTGCACGTTCTACGAGGACCGGGCCGGCAACCCCATCACTGTCCGCGGCGGCTGTGATGCCCGCGGCGCCGCCAACGCTGAGAACTTTGAACGGCAGCAGGACAAGATCGCCGCGGCCATCACCAAGGCCGGCGCGGATGTTGTCACGCTGATGGAGATCGAAAATTCCGCACAGTTCGGCAAGAACCGGGATGACGCCCTGGCCAAGCTGGTGGATGCGCTGAACGTCCAGACCCCGGGTATCTGGGACTACGTCCGTTCGCCTGCCAACGCGCCGCCGCTCAGCGACGAGGACATGATCCGCACCGCCTTCATCTACAAAAAGGCCGTTGCAGAACCTGTGGGTGAGTCCATCATCCACAACGACACCGTGGCATTCGCCACCGCACGCAAGCCGCTTGCCCAGGTCTTCAAGCCAGTGGGCGGCGGCGCCGGGACAGAGTTCATCGCCGTCGCCAACCACTTCAAGTCCAAGGGCTCCGCTGCCACTCCGGAGGACACGGACAAGGGACAAGGTGCGTCCAACCTGGCGCGTACAGCACAGGCTAAGTCCCTTCTGGGGTTCACTAAGTCCCTGCAGCAGTCCAAGGGCACGGACAAGGTCTTCCTTATCGGCGACTTCAACGCGTACGCCAAGGAAGACCCCATCAACGTCTTCACGGCCGAGGGTTACGTCAACCAGGACGACAAGGCACGCAACGCCGACGGCACGGCCAAGCACTCCTACCTGTTCGGCGGAATGGTCGGCTCCCTGGACCACATTTTGGCTTCCCCGGCAGCAGACGCCACGGTCACCGGAGCCGACATCTGGAACATCAACTCGGTGGAATCCGTAGCCCTGGAGTACAGCCGCTACAACAACAATGTCACCGACTACTACGCGCCGGACCAGTACCGCGCCAGCGACCACGACCCTGTGATTGTGGGCATGAACCTGGCGTCCGCACCGGCCACCGTTGACCTGAATTTCCTGGGCATCAATGACTTCCACGGCAGGATCGACACCAACACGGTCCAGTTTGCCGGCACCATCGAGAAGCTCCGGGCCGCAGCCGCCCCCGGCGCCACCGCTTTCCTCTCGGCCGGCGACAACATCGGGGCGTCGCTGTTTGCGTCAGCCGTCGCCAAAGACCAGCCCACTGTCGACGTGCTGAACGCCCTGGAGCTGCAGGCATCCGCCGTGGGCAACCATGAGTTCGACGGCGGCTGGGCGGACCTGCGGGACCGCGTCGTCGCCGGCGGTGCCAACGCGAAGTTCCCCTACCTGGGAGCCAACGTCTACAAGAAGGGCACCACCGAACCGGTCCTCCCCGAGTTCACCGTCCTGGACATGAACGGGATCAAGGTGGCCGTCATCGGCACCGTCACCCAGGAGGTTCCCTCCCTGGTGACCCCCGCCGGCATCGCCGACCTTGAGTTCGGCGACCCGGTGGACGCCATCAACCGGGCAGCGGCACGCATCACGTCGGAGAAGCTTGCCGACGTCATCATCGTGGAAAACCACGACGGCGCGGGTTCGGGAACTGTGGAAGGCGCCACCTTGGAGGAGGAAGTGGCCGCCGGCGGACCCTTCGCGAAGCTGGTCACCCAGACCTCTTCAGACGTCGACGCGATCTTTACCGGGCACACCCACAAGGAGTACTCCTGGGAGGCCCCGGTCCCGGGCGATGAAGGCAAGACCCGCCCGATCGTCCAGACGGGCAACTACGGCGAGAATGTGGGGCAGATCCAGCTCACCGTCGACACCGCCACCAAGGAGGTGACGGCGTACAAGGCCGGCAACGTCAAGCGGACCACCGATCCCGCCGCTGACCTGATCGCCGCCTTCCCGCGGGTTGCCTCCGTCGACGCCATCGTCAAGAAGGCACTCGCGGATGCCGCCGTCGTGGGCAACCAGCCGGTTGGCGCTGTCACGGCGGACATCACGACGGCCTTCACCACTGACGCCGCGGGTGTTGCCAAACGTGATGACCGCGGCAGCGAGTCAACACTGGGCAACCTGGTGGCCGATTCCCTGCTGGATTCGCTGCAGCCGGCGGAACTGGGCGGCGCCGAAATCGGTGTGGTCAATGCCGGCGGACTCCGGAACGAGCTCTACTACGCCCCGGACGGAACTATCACGTATGCCGAGGCGAACGCTGTGCTGCCGTTCGTGAACAACCTGTGGACCACGTCCCTGACCGGCGCCCAGTTCAAGACGCTGCTGGAGCAGCAGTGGCAGACCAACCCGGACGGCACGGTACCCAGCCGGGCTTACATCCAGCTCGGCCTGTCCAAGAACGTGAACTACACCTATGATGCAGCCCGGCCCGCCGGGGACCGCATCACCTCCGTCCGGGTGAACGGGGCCGCGCTCGATCCGGCCAAGTCCTACCGGGTGGGTACGTTCAGCTTCCTGGCTACCGGGGGCGACAACTTCCGGATTTTCACTGAAGGGTCCAACACCAAGGACTCAGGCCTGGTGGACCGGGACGCCTGGATCGGATACCTGCAGGAGAGCAGCCCCGTTTCGCCTGACTTTGCCCGCCGCTCTGTGGCCGTCACCAACACCACCGCCGGCGAGGTCAAGCCGGGTGAGGCCATCACGCTGGCAGTGTCCAAGCTGGACCTGACGTCGCTCGGCAGCCCGGTCAACAAGACCCTGTCAGCCGTATTCACCGACTCTGCCGGCACGGTGACCCAGCTCGGATCCGTGCCTGTGGAAGCAGGCGCAGCGAACGTGAGCCTGCCCGTTCCCTCGGGCGCCGCTGCCGGCACAGGAACCCTTGTCCTCACCGCAGCTGAATCCGGCACCGCAGTCACCGTTGAGGTGACGGTGGCAAGCGTTCCGGTTGAGCCGGTGTGTACCCCGCCGACGAAGCCGACCAAGTGGTACGACGTCCTGGACTGGATCCGCTACGCTGCAGCCTGGCTCCAGTACCAGGTGTGCCTCCGGGGCTAAGGGACCGGTTTCGGCAGCCGCCGTCAACGCTCTCTCACTTAATGCGCGTATTCCGCTAACGCTCTCTCTCCCAAGTGAACTGTGAACTGCTCCCCGGAAGTTGGACTGAGAATTTCAGTTCCGACTTCCGGGGAGCAGTTTTATGCGTGCACGTAGTTCGTTATCTGAGGTCCAGCGCGAGGCGGCGGTAGCGTGGTTTGAGAAGGGCATCGGGTATCGGGCAGCGTCCCGGCTGCTTGATGCGCCTCGTGTGCCGGTAAGGGCACTGTATGGGCGGTGGAGGATTCATGGGCAAGGAGTGCTGGTGAGCAAACCGGCAAAGTCGTACTCGTTCGAGTTCAAGCTGGCCTTAGTGGAACGGTTCCTCGCGGGCGAGACCGGCCCGGACCTGGCTGTAGAGGCTGGCTTGTCCTCGCGCCAGTTGCTGCAAAAGTGGGTCCGGGCGTATCGCCGTGATGGTCCGGAGGCATTGCGTCCCAAGGCCAAAGGCAGGCCGGCGAAGTCCTCAGCTCCACTTCCACGGGCCGAATTAACCGAACTGGAACGGTTGCGCCGGGAGAACGAACGGCTGCGCGCGGAGGTGGCGTATCTGGGAAAATTGCGGGCCTTGAGGGCTCAGGAACGACAGTGAAGGTTCAAGCCCTCATTGCCCTCAAGGCTGACTTCCCCCTCCCGGTCCTGCTGCTGGTCTCGGGTCTGGCTCGCTCCACGTTCTCTTACCAACAGGCCCGGCTCCGGTCTCCAGATCCGAAGGAAGCATTCAAGGCCGCGGTCACTGAGATCTTCACGACAAACCATGGCCGCTACGGCCACCGCCGGATCCACAGCGAGCTAACCCGGCAAGGGTGGGCGGTTGCGAAGAAGACCGTGCTGAAACTGATGCGCTCACTTCAGCTGTTCTGCAGGGTCCGGCGAAGGAAGCGCTATAACTCTTACCAAGGCGAGCAGGGCGCTATTGCCCCGAACCTGCTGAACCGGAAGTTTGATGCTGATGCGCCGAACCAGAAGTGGGTGACGGACGTGACGGAGTTCCGCGTCGGGGACCGGAAGCTCTATCTCTCCCCGGTCATGGACCTCTTCAACCGGCAGATCATCTCCTATTCCGTTGGCAGCTCGCCGAACCTGGAGCTGACCAACAGTTCGCTCCGCGGTGCCCTCGCCTGTCTTGAGCCGGGGCAGCGGCCCCTGGTGCATTCGGACCAAGGCGTCCAATACCAACACGCCTCATGGCGGATCCTTCTCAACGATGCCGGCGCCGCCCAGTCGATGTCCCGCAAGGGCAACTGCTATGACAACGCAGTCATGGAGAACTTCTTCGGACATCTCAAGGAAGAGCTCTTCCACCACGTCCGATTCCTTAGCACCGATGCCCTGGCAACAGCCCTGAACGAGTACATCCACTGGTACAACAACGAAAGAATCTCAACCAAACTCAAGGGTATGAGCCCGGTGCAATACCGGGCCCAGACCCTCGCGGCCTAGAATCCCATTTAGCCAGTCCAACCATCGGGGACCAGTTCAACTGGGTGAGAGAGCGTTGGGGTTTAAGGCACATCGAGTGAGAGAGCGTTGGGGTTTAAGGCGCATCAACTGAGAGAGCGTTGGGGTTTGCTAGAGCCCGAGGATGGCGCCGGCGATCTCGTCGGCGTCGCGTAGCGTGCGCTGGCCGCTGCGGTAGTTCGGTCCGCCGGACTGGACGGCTTCGGCCGCAATGGCGGTGCCCCACTGGGTGGAGGAGAGCTGCAGTCCCAGCACGTAGAGGCCTTCCGTCACGGAACCGTTCGCTGCCAGCGGGCGGTAAGGGTGCGGCTCAACATCCAGGCCGGTGGACTGCACAGGGGCACCCTCCACCGACATCATGAGGCGTGGCCGCACCAGGCCGTCGGCCAGCAGCTGCTCCAATACCGGCGAATCGTTGGCGGAGACTCTGTTGCCGGGAGCCAGCGCCTCCACCATGGTCCGTGCTGCCACCGGTTCATCGTCCACCCATGGCGAGAAGGCAGTGAAGACACCGTTCCTGCGGTCCACCCCGAACTTGGGGTCCGGCCCCACGAAACTGACCACTCCTGCCCTCGCCAGCGCCGCGAGCTGTTCGGAGCGCAGCGCAGGAGGCCCGCTGGCCAGTCCTTCCACAAACGACTCGAACCAGCCACGCAGTCCCGCGACCCAGGATTCATCGGTGATGCCGCCGTCGGCTACAGCTGTCTTCAGCACCGCGCGGCCATGGTGGAGGGCACCGATGGCCATCTTCACCGGGTCATCCTCGCCCAGGGCGGAGCGGCGCGCATCGTCCAGCAGGTACTCCACGATAGCGGCGTCGAGCTCGGCCCGCGACCCGAAGGACCGGCCCGCCAGCGGCGCAGCGAGCCCCGGAAGATCCAGCCGGTGCCGGGGCCCAACGTGGACAGCGAGGACGCTCTCTACGCTGTCCTCCCAGTTCGCGGCACTGTGTGCGTGCGGGTGGAGTGCCTCGTCCAATGCCTCGAGGAAGGCGGGCGAATCAGGCACGGCATTGGGCTGCGAGCGCACCAGGGTGGAGTAGTAGGCCCAGAGCGCATCGCGGTGCAGGAGGGGCCAGAGATCATGGTCGAATGCAGGGCGGATACCCGCCTTCTTGAAGCGTTCCAGCGCAGCCTCGGTGAAGTAGCGCAGGGTCACGGATGCCGGGTAGTAGCCGTTCAGCGCGGCTTTGGCCCGATACGGCGTTCCCCGCCGGGAGGCAGCAATGATGCGCGGTTCCTGGCCTGAGGGCTCGTAACGGAGCACCGTCCCGTTGCTGATGAACTTCCCGCCGCGGCCCTCGGTCAGCTGGCCCATGGTGTCGAAGAAGTTCAGTCCCATACCGCGGACCAGCACAGGTTCCCCGGACGGAATCAGGGACCAGTCCACGTCCGCCGGCACCGCAGGAGGAAAATACCGAAGGCCCAACTGCTCGGCCGAAGACTGCAGCTCACGCTGTTCAGGATTCAGCCGGGACGGGATGTGGCCGAGCGCCAGCACTACGGATCCGGTGCGGATCGTTGCCCCGGTGGCCAGGCCGACGTCGAACGTTCCGTCACCTGAGGGGCGCACCGACAGGGCGGACGTTTCGTGGAAGTCGATGGTGACGCCGTCGGGTAAATTCCGCATCAGCTCCTCCACCGTGCTGCGGAGGTACCGGCCGTAGAGTGCACGGCTGGGGAAATCGCTGGCGGTCAGGACCGCAAGTTCCGCCAGTTCTTCTTCGCTCAGGGACGGGGCAGGGTCCTTCTGCTGCCGGGCCCGCCACCGGTCGAAGGTGGTGCCGGCGACCGGCGGCGCCAGGGCGGGGTCCTCCGGGATCAGGGTGGGATAGAAGGACTGCGTGTTCATCAGGAACAGCCGCGACTGCCCTGGCTGCCACACGTGGCCCGGACCTGCCGGATAGGGATCAATGACGTCGATGTGGAGCCGCACCGGGCCAGGGCCGGCCGCGGTCAACGCGGCGGTGCGGGCAAGCAGGCGTTCCAGGACACTGGTGCCGCGGGGACCCGCCCCAACAATGGCGGTCCGGATGCTCTGCGTTTTTTCCACGGCATCCAGAGTACGGGCTGAAACAAAGTCCGCGCTGAACACTTGACTTGCCAGCCGTCCGCGGATGTTGTTTGGATGGGGCGCATGACCACCACTGCAGCTGATCCAGCGCCCGCCTCCGGCGATACCACCGGCACCGCGCCCTCGGGCATCGCGCCCTCGGGCATCGCGCCCGAGCCCATTGACGAGAATGCCTGGCTCGAGGAGATTTACGGCGAGCAGCAACTGGCCTGGGTGAAGGAACAGAATTCACGCACGGAGGACCTGCTGGAGGACGCCGACTACGTGGAACTCGAGGGCAAGATCCTTGAGGTGCTGGACTCCACGGACAGGATCGCCATGGTGGGCAAGCGCGGTGACTGGTATTACAACTTCTGGAAGGACCAGCAGAACCCCAAGGGCCTGTGGCGCCGCACTTCGTGGGAGAGCTACTGCACTGATACCCCGGTCTGGGATGTCCTGCTGGACGTCGACGCCCTGTCCGCCGCAGAGGGCGAAGAATGGGTCTTCCACGGGGCAACCTTCCTCCGCCCTGCGCCAGGTGCGCCTTACCGTCTGGCGCTGCTGGCGCTTTCACCTGACGGCGGCGACGCCAACCGCTACCGGGAGTTCGATGTGGAATCCCGGACGTTCGTGGACCCCGCGCGGGGCGGCTTTGACCTGCCGACGGCGAAGGGGAACGTGTCGTGGCTGGATGCGGACACGCTGCTGGTGGCCTCCACCGCAGAGGGGCTTCCGAGGACGGCTTCGTCCTATGCCCGGACTGCCGTCACCCTTAAGCGCGGCGCCTCGCTGGCCGAAGCGCCCCGCCTGTTCGAGGTGCCGGAGAACCACATGATGGCAGTGGTGGCCCACGACTCCACACCGGGGTTCGAGAGGACCTTCGCGGTTGACTACATCGACTTCTACAACAGGAGCAATTCCGTACTGCGCGACGGTTCCTGGACGTTCATCGACGTCCCCACCGACGTCAACGTCAGCGCGCACCGGGAATGGCTGCTGTTCCGTCCCCAGCAGGATTGGGTGCTGAACGGGTCAACCTATCCGGCGGGATCGCTCCTGGCCGCCCGGTTTGAGGACTACCTGGCCGGTGTGCGCGACGTGGCAGTGCTGTTCACTCCGGACGCCTACACCTCGCTGCAGTCCTGGAGCTGGACCCGGAACTTCCTGCTGCTCAACCTGCTGAAGGACGTTTCCTCCGAGATCCGTGTTCTCGACCCGTCGCGGCCAACGGGTGACGCCAACGGAGCCTGGGAGTCTACCCTCCTGGATGCCTGCCCGCCGCTGCACGACGTCAACGCCTACGCGGTGGACGATGAGGACGAAGCCGACGGCGGCGCGGGTGACGACTTCTGGCTCGTCGCCACGGGCTTCACCACCCCCAGCACGCTGATGCGGGGCACGTTGGAGCGTGCCGTAGCGGGGACGCCCGGGGTGGTGAGCCGGCACGAGACAGTCAAGGCCTCGCCGTCGTTCTTTGCCGACGAAAACTATGAAGTGCAGCAGCACTTCGCCGTTTCCGACGACGGAACCCGGGTTCCCTACTTCCAGGTCGCCTCCCGGGACCTCCCGCTGGACGGGCAGAACCCCACCCAGCTCTCGGGCTATGGCGGTTTTGAGGTTTCCCGCACTCCGGCCTACAGCGGCACTGTGGGCAGGGCCTGGCTGGAACGCCGGACTTCCACTACCGCCGGCACCAATGGGGAAGCATCCCACTCCAGGGGCGGTGTGTACGTGGTGGCCAACATCCGCGGCGGCGGCGAATACGGTCCGGGGTGGCACAGGGCAGCCCTGCAGGAGAACCGGCACAAGGCTTACCAGGACTTCGCGGCCGTGGCCCGGCACCTGATCTCCCGCGGTGTCACCTCGCCGGAGCGGCTGGGCTGTGTGGGCGGGTCCAATGGCGGACTCCTGGTGGGAAACATGCTCACGCAGTACCCCGAGCTGTTCGGGGCAATCTCCTGCGGCGTGCCGCTGCTTGATATGCGCCGTTACACCAAGCTGTCCGCCGGCCATTCGTGGATCGCCGAATACGGTGACCCGGATGTGCCGGAGCAGTGGGAGTACATCAGGACGTTTTCGCCGTACCACCTGCTCAAGGATGGGGTTGATTACCCGGAGACGTTCATTTGGACGGCCACCTCCGACGACCGCGTGGGACCGGTGCAGGCCCGCAAGATGGCTGCCCGCATGCTGGCCATGGGCATCCCGAATGTCTGGTTCCACGAGGCCCTTGAGGGCGGACACGCCGGAGCGTCCGACAACCGGCAGGCGGCAGCGCTGCAGGCCCGAAGCCAGCACTTCCTCTGGAAGGCGCTGGCGGGCGGGACGGCGTAGCGGTGTCCCTGGCCGTGCGGCGGGCCGCGCGGACTGACGTGGAGCGGCTGGCGGAGGTCCACGTCCGCTGCTGGCAGGAGACGTACCGCGGCATGCTGTCCGAGGGGTTCCTGGCGTCACAGACTCCCGATAACCGCCTGCCGCTGTGGCGCCACCTCTTGGAGAGCACGGAGCCTGCGGACGCCTGGGTGGCCTGCGACGACGGCGTGATCGAGGGGTTCGCGGGTATCCGGCGTGTGCCTTCCGGCGACTCCTGGCATTCAGCAGGGCCGCCCTCGTCCGGGGCCCTGGAATTGTGGGGACTCTACCTGTTGGCATCGCACCAGGGGCTGGGACTGGGGCGCCGGCTCCTGGAGGCAGCACTGGGCGACAGCGCGGCAAGCCTGTGGGTGGCTGCTGAGAACGGGCGTGCGATTGGCTTCTACAGCCATTTCGGCTTCACACCCGACGGCGCGGCGGACGTGATCCCCGACTGGGAGAACCTGCGCGAAATCAGGTTGGTGCGGCCCGGGCAGGTCCCGCGTTCGTAGCCGGCGGGCGATCCCCGCGGGCACTTTGAAGGGTCTTGCGGCCCGTTTTGCACTGCGTGCCACGTTCTGCGTATCCTTGGTGGGCTAGGAATAGCAATTGGAGACGTGCCAGAGCGGCCGAATGGGCTTCACTGCTAATGAAGTGTGGGGCACAACTCCACCGGGGGTTCAAATCCCCCCGTCTCCGCGTTTGGCCCCGGTCCTGGACCGGGGCCTTTTGCGTACCCGCCGATGGTGCTGCTTGCTGCCCCGGCTGCCCTCCCCGTCCGCGGTGCGGACAGATGCATCCCGGGATCCCGCGGCGGTGGAATGATGAACGGATGGCAGCAAGCGACACGGTGGATGAGACGCCAGGCAGCACGCAGGCCTGGAGTCCCCGGCTGGCATTGCTGGTGGCCGCGACCTTCTTTATGGAGTTCCTGGACGGCACCGTCCTCACCACGGCCATCCCCAACATCGCTGACGACTTCAGGGTTCCCCCCGCAGACGTGAACATCACGATGACGGCATACCTGCTGACCGTTGCCATGGGCATCCCGCTGAGCGGTTGGCTGGCTGAACGGTTTGGCGCCCGGCTTGTGTTTTGCCTTGCCATCGCGATCTTCACCTTGGCATCCTTGGCCTGCTCGCTGAGCCAGGACCTTACCGCGCTCACCCTCAGCAGGATCATGCAGGGGCTTGGCGGGGCCATGATGGTTCCCGTCGGAACTCTTTTGGTCCTTCGCGGGACGCCGAAAGCGGAACTCCTTCGCGCTACGGCGTTCCTTGTGTGGCCCGGCCTCCTGGCACCGGTCCTCGCTCCGTTGGTGGGCGGGGCCCTCACGACCTATTTGTCCTGGCACTGGATCTTCCTGATCAACCTCCCGCTGGGTGCCGCTGCATTCCTGGCCGCACTCCGACTGGTCCCGGCAGCGGCAGGCGACCGGGGGCGGCGGCTGGACTGGCTGGGGCTGTTCCTCACGACGCTCGGCGTGGGGGCCCTGGTGGGGGGCCTCGAATTGGTGAGCACCCACCCCGCTCCCTGGGCCGCCCTGAGTGCAGGAGCAGGCGCGGTTGCTGTCGCCTGTGCCGTGCTGTGGATGCGGCGGGTTCGCTATCCGCTCTTTGACCTCGGGGTTTTCAGCACCCGGACGTTCCGGGCCATGGCCACCGGCGGGTTCGCTTACCGGTTGACCATCAGTTTGGTCCCTTTCCTGCTGCCCCTGATGTTCCAAGCCGGGTTCGGTTGGACCCCGCTGCACGCCGGGGCCATGGTGGCCGCTGTGTTCATCGGCAACATCGGCATCAAGCCCGCTACAACTCCCCTGATTCGACGGTTCGGCTTCAAAGCGGTGCTCGTCTTTGCGTCGGTTGCCTCTGCGGCTACTTTTGTGCTTTGCGCCCTGCTCACGCCGGAGACGCCCGAGCCGCTGACTTTCGCCCTGTTGGTCTGCAGTGGAGCCTTTCGCTCCATCGGTTTCTCGGCCTACGCGTCGGTTCAGTACGCCGACATCGCACCGGCACAGCTCACCTCGGCGAACACGGTCTCTGCCACCCTGGTCCAACTGGCCGCTGCCGCAGGCATCGCTGTGGGAGCCTTACTGATCCGGCTCTTTGACGGCCTGGGCACATTTCCTGACGACGCCGCCGGACCCTTCCGCGGCGCCTTTCTCGCCATGGCAGTGCTGATGCTGGCCAGCACGGCAGACAGCCTGTTCCTGCCACGGCATGCCGGTGCGGAAGTCAGCCAGCGCAACGCCCAGCGGGTCTAGGCTCCCATCCCCCGGCCCTGCCAGGCTGAAGCCGGTTACATGGGCCCGACCACTGGCACTCCCTCCCTGAAGCGCACTCCTGACCGGCCATAAGCCCGCTGCCCTGGCTGATCAGGCTGCAAACCGGCTCGCGTTGGTTTTCACCCGGCCTGGTTTCACCCCGCCTGGGCTCACCCGGCCTGGGCAAGGACCAACGGAAGGACAGCTCCCGCCCCGGCCTGCCTCAGTGCCCGGCCAGCAACCGTGAGTGTCCAGCGGCTGTCTGCCAGGTCATCGATCAGCATCACGGGCTGGCCCTGCACAGCGGCCAGCGCAGCTTGGAGCTCAGGACCCACCACCAGCCGCTCCCACACGCCGGCCAGCCGGTAGGCGCTGTTGCCGCCGCGGCCTCCGGTGGGACCACCATGCGCGAGCTGCATCTCCCCAAGGTAGGGAATGCGCCCGATCTCGGAGATTCCCCTGGCCAGGGAACCCACCAGCTCGGGCTTGCTCCGCGCCGGAATGCTTACTATCGCGGCAGGCCGGCCGACTCCGCTCCAGCCAGGATTGCGGGCGTCGCCGGCACCCCACTCCCGCAAGACCTGCACGCAGGCCTGCAGCATGGCCGGATCCACGGGCTGGTCTTCGGCGCCGGCCGCAAACAGCGCGCGCAAGGCGCCACCCCAGCCAAGGTCCGTCAGCCTGGCCAAAACGCGCCCTTCGGCGAGCCCTTCCCCCGGCTTGAGCTTCCCCTTGACCGGCACGCCAAGGCGGTCCATGCCGCTGGGCCACTGGAGCCTGGCTTCCAGGACCCCACCTGCCCTGCTGAGGGTCTGGCCGGCAGCCTCCGTGGCGGTTTCCGCTATGTCTGCCGGGAACCAGCGCCCTGCGCAGTTGTCGCACCGGCCGCAGGCCTGCGCGGTTTCGTCGTCGAGGACGGAGGTGATGTATTCCATCCGGCATCCGGCGGTGTCCTGGTAGATCACCATAGAGTCCTGCTCGTCCACGCGCGCCTCAGCGATCCGGCTGTACCGCTCCGCGTCGTAAACCCACGGCTGGCCCGTGGCCCGCCATCCGCCTCCCACCCGTTCCACTGCGCCGTCAACGGACAGGACTTTAAGCAGCAGTTCCAGCGGGGTGCGGCGGAGGTCAACCCGCGCTTCCAGGGCCACCGTGGAGAGTGCGGTGCCGGCTTCAGCCAAGGCAGTGAGGACGGCCGCTGCTTTCTCTTCGGAGGGCATGGACGCGGTGGCGAAATACTGCCAGATGTCGCGGTCCTCCGAGCCGGGAAGCAACAGGACGTCGGCATTGGCGGCGCCTCGGCCGGCACGGCCCACCTGCTGGTAGTAGGCCACCGGGGAAGACGGCGCCCCAAGGTGGACCACAAAGCCCAGGTCAGGTTTGTCGAAGCCCATGCCCAGGGCCGAAGTGGCCACCAGCGCCTTGACCTGGTTGTCCTTTAGCAGCTGCTCGGCGCGTTCCCTGTCTGCGGGATCGGTGCGGCCGGTATAGGCCAGTACGTCATGCCCGGCTTCGGCGAGGAGCCGCGCGGTGTCTTCCGCCGCCGACACAGTCAAGGTATAGATGATGCCGCTTCCGGGCAGGTCGGCCAGATGCGTCAGGAGCCAGCCCAGCCGCTGCTTCGAGTCCGGCAAGGACAGGACGCCCATCCGCAGGGAGTCACGCCCCAGGGAACCACGGATGGTGAGGACCCCGTCTCCAAGCTGCTCTTCGATGTCGTGCACCACCCGGGAGTTTGCCGTGGCGGTGGTAGCGAGGACCGGAACGTTATCCGGCAGTTGGGTGATCAAGTCCGCGATCCGCCGGTAGTCAGGGCGGAAGTCGTGGCCCCAGTCCGAGATGCAGTGGGCCTCGTCAATAACCAGCAGGCCGGTGCGCCGGATGAGCTCCGGCAGCTGGGTTTCCCGGAAGGCCGGGTTGGTGAGCCGCTCCGGGGAGACCAGCAGCACGTCCACCTGGTCACTGGCTAGCTGCTCACGGACCGCGTCCCATTCCAGCTGGTTGGCGGAGTTGATGGCGACGGCACGCACCCCTGCCCTGGCAGCGGCAGCCACCTGGTCCCGCATCAGGGCCAGCAGCGGCGAAACGATAAGCGTGGGCCCGGCGCCGCGGCGGCGCAACAGCAGGGACGCCACAAAATAGACGGCCGATTTGCCCCAGCCCGTGCGCTGGACCACCAAGGCCCGCCTGCCGCCGTCGACCAGCGCTTCAATGGCTTCAAACTGCCCCTCATGGAAGGCAGCCCCGGGGTGTCCCACAAGCTCGCGCAGCACCTCCAGTGCCTGGTGGTGGGTTGCGGAGTTGGAGGCGGAGCCTCCGGCTGGCTCTGCGGTTGCTGTGGAGTGCTGGTTATCGACCATTGATTCAGTATCCCAGCCGCCCCTGACACGCGGCTCCAAACGCCGCCCCTCCGTGGATACGTCAGGGATACGGCAGGGATACAAAACGCGCATGGTCGCCGGAACAGCCGTCACATAGCGCGCTTGCCAACCCGTCCTCCACAGCCACTTCCGCCGTCCACGTAAGATAAATCCCGTGACTAGCGAACAGACAACGACTTTCGACCTTTCGGCATCCTTCAAGGCGTACGACGTCCGGGGCATCGTGGGCGAGTCCATCACCGCCGAAATCGTTGAAGCCGTGGGGGCCGCGTTCGTGGACATCCTCCAGCTCCAGGGCCAGACAATCCTGGTGGGCGGCGACATGCGCCCTTCCTCCCCGGAGTTCACCAAGGCTTTCGCCAGCGGCGCAACCGCCCGTGGCGCCGACGTTGAGCTCCTGGACCTGATTTCCACTGACGAACTGTACTTCGCCTGCGGTTACCTGAACCGTGCAGGTGCCACGTTCACCGCCAGCCACAACCCTGCAGGCTACAACGGCATCAAAATGTCCAAGGCCGGGGCCGTGCCCATCTCCTCGGAGTCAGGCCTCAAGGACATCCAGGCCCTGGCCGAGCAGTACCTGAACACCGGCTCCATTCCAGCGGCGGAAAAGCGCGGCCAGGTCAGCGTCCGCGACGTGCTCAAGGACTACTCCGAGTACCTCCGCAAGCTGGTGGACCTCTCCGGAACACGTCCGTTGAAGGTGGTAGTGGACGCAGGCAACGGCATGGCCGGCCTCACCACCCCGGCAGTCCTGGGCGACGCCCTGCTCCCCAAACTGCCCCTGGACATCGTTCCCCTGTACTTCGAGCTGGATGGCTCCTTCCCAAACCATCCCGCCAACCCGCTTGAGCCGGAGAACCTCCGCGACCTGCAGGCTGCAGTGCTCCAGCACGGTGCGGACATCGGCCTGGCGTTCGACGGCGACGCTGACCGCTGCTTTGTCATCGACGAGAAGGGCGAGCCGGTCTCGCCGTCGGCCATCACCGGGATGGTTGCCCGCCGCGAAATTGCCCGCGCCAAAGCGCAGGGAGAAGCCACCCCCACCATCATCCACAACCTCCTCACTTCGCGTGCCGTGCCCGAACTCGTGGAACACGACGGCGGCAGGGCTGTCCGTACGCGGGTTGGCCACTCCTTCATCAAGGCAGTCATGGCGAAGGAAGGGGCGGTGTTCGGCGGAGAACACTCAGCCCACTTCTACTTCCGTGACTTCTGGAACGCAGACACCGGCATGCTGGCGGCAATGCACGTCCTGGCTGCCCTGGGCGAGCAGGACGGTCCGCTTTCGGAACTGGGCCGCGAGTACGAGCCCTACGTGTCGTCCGGCGAGATCAACTCCGAAGTGGAGGACAAGGCCGCAGCAGTCGAGCGCGTCCGCCTGGCTTTTGCCGACGAAGACCTCACCATCGACGGGATGGACGGCAGCACGTTTACCGCCAATGACGGCAGCTACTGGTTCAACCTGCGCCCGTCCAATACCGAGCCGTTCCTCCGGCTCAACGCTGAGGCTACGGACCGCACAACAATGGAGCGGATCCGGGACCGCGTCCTGTCGATCGTCCGGGCCTAGTCCACGCATGGCTGAAGAGAGCGCATTCGGCTCGGGAGCAGGGACAGGCGGGCAAGCCTCCTGGCGCGACACCGTTCCCGAGAGCACGGCCACGGACCTTGAGAACCTTCTAGGAACGGGCATCAGCGCCGCACAGGAGCAGCTCCAGCGCAATGGCGGCTTCCTGCCCTTCGCCCTGACTGTGCAAAACGACGGCGAGGTCCGCTTGGTCGCCGTTTCCCCGGCGGATGCCCGGGAAGGTTCCGACGGCGACTTTGATGCCGATGCGATGATCAGTGACCTCACCGCCCTGCTGCGCCAGAACCGGGAGGACTTTCGCGCCGCTGCGGTGGTTTGTGACATTCTGCTGGTGGAGGAGGACTCGGACGCGATCCATGTGGCCACCGAGCACCGCGAAGGCCCGGTATTCGCCGCCGTTTTGCCCTACTCCGCCGACGCCGTCACCCGGACGTGGGAGTTCGGCGAGCTTGCGGCTGACGCCAGCGAGCCCGTTATCTGGGTGGACTAGACCGGCCCCCGCCATGAAAATCAATGCTTTTGCCGACGTGAGCCTGCGGGCCCTCATGGTGCTTGCGGCTGCGCCTGACGGCACCCTGCTTACCACGCAAAACATTGCCGATACGGTGGGAACGCCCTACAACCATGTCAGCAAGGCGATGGCCAAACTGCGCAACCTGGGGTTGATCGAGGTGGAGCGGGGCCGGACGGGCGGTTCCCGGCTAAGCCATGGTGGCCGGAGTGCCACCGTCGGTCAAATTCTTCGGCAACTCGACACCCGAACGGATGCGGCGGAATGCGTCGCCCCCAGCGGCAACTGCCCCCTCATCAACGAGTGCAAGCTCCGCGCTGCCCTGTCCCGCGCCCGCGAGTCCTTCTACCGCGAGCTCGACGGGGTAGTAATCGCTAATCTGCCGGCCTCCCGGCAGATGACTCCGGTCTTCGAAATGATCGGACTGCGCCCCGGGCTTTAGCCCTGCGCAAGCTGCCTCCTCAGCAACGGGACGGCCAGGGCAATCCTAAGATTTGATCGCAACTTCTACAGCGTGTAGAACTTGGGATATGAATACAAGCATTGCGAATGCGGGTATTCAGAAAGGCCGGGCGAAGGCCCCGGTCCCTACCTCAGGAGTTCCTATGCTCTCGGACAAATCCCGCCCTGTCATCGAAGCCACGTTGCCGCTTGTTGGTTCACGCATCAGCGAAATTACGCCCAAGTTTTACCAACGGCTGTTCGCCGCGCACCCCGAACTCCTGGACGGCCTGTTCAGCCGCTCGAACCAACGCTCCGGCAACCAGCAGCAGGCCCTGGCAGGAAGCATTGCGGCCTTTGCCACGCACCTCGTCAACAACCCGGGCACCCTCCCCGAGACTGTCCTTTCGCGCATCGCGCACCGGCACGCCTCCCTGGGCATCACCGAACCGCAGTACCAGGTGGTCTACGAGCACCTGTTCGCGGCCGTTGCGGAAGACTTGGCAGAGGTCATCACACCCGAAATCGCGGAAGCCTGGACAGAGGTGTACTGGCTCATGGCGGACGCGTTGATCAAACTCGAGAAGGCGCTGTACGCAGGGCAGGCCAACAGCATGATGTGGACGCCATGGCGGGTAGCTGCGAAAACTCCCGCGGGGGCCGGATCTATGACCTTCGCCCTCGAGCCCGCCGACGAGACCCCCGTGACGCAGGCGCTTCCCGGCCAGTACATCAGTGTGAAAGTAATCCTGCCGGAAGGCCTTCGCCAGGTCCGCCAATACTCCCTTTCGGGCGAGGCGGGCACCACCCGCAGCTTCACTACCAAGCTGGACGACGGCGGCGACGTCTCGCCCGTGCTCCACAACAACGTGCAGGTGGGAGACATCCTGGAAATCTCCAATCCGTACGGCGAGATCACCCTCAAGGATGGCGACCGTCCGGTGGTGCTCGCGTCCGCCGGCATCGGCTGCACGCCCACCGCATCAATCCTGCGTTCCCTGGCTGATTCCGGGTCCGAACGGCAGGTGCTGGTACTTCACGCCGAGAGCACCCTGGAAAGCTGGGCCCTGCGCAGCCAGATGACCGACGACGTCGAGCGCCTGGACGGTGCCGAGCTGCAGCTGTGGCTGGAACAGCCGGAGGCGGGAGCGAAGGAAGGCTTCATGTCCCTGCGCGAAGTGGACCTGCCGGCCGATGCGTCCCTCTACCTCTGCGGCCCGCTGCCCTTTATGAAGAACATCCGCAACGAGGCAATCAACGCCGGCATCCCGGCCACCCGAATCCACTACGAGGTCTTCGGCCCGGACATCTGGCTGGCCGGCTGAACCCCTACCCATGGAGTTTTTGTCCATGTATGCGGACGTGGAGGCGGTTTAGGTCTGCATAGCTGGACAAAAACTCCGGGGAGGACGACGGCGGCCCCGCACCTTTCGTTGGAAAGGTGCGGGGCCGCGTTCGCACTTAAGACGCCGTTGTACTTAAGGGGTTCAGCCCAGCCGGGACTTCAGGCTGGTGAGCTCCGACTGCAGTGCGTCGGGGAGCGAGCTGCCGAAGTTGGCGAACCATTCTTCGATGGAGGCCAGTTCCGCCGCCCACTCCGTCGGGTCCACCTTGACTGCTTCCTCCACCTGGGCGGGGGTCATGTCCAGGCCTTCGAGATCGATCGAATCGCCGGTAGGCACGAAGCCGATCGGGGTCTCAACAGCATCCGCTTTACCCTCAAGGCGCTCGATGGCCCACTTGAGGACACGGGCGTTGTCGCCGAATCCGGGCCAGGCGAAGCCGCCCTCAGAGTTCCGCCGGAACCAGTTGACCAGGAAGATCTTGGGCAACCGCTCGGGGTTGGCCTTCGCTGAAAGGTTGACCCAGTGGTTCAGGTAGTCGCCTGCGTCGTAGCCGATGAAGGGCAGCATGGCCATGGGGTCGCGGCGCACCACGCCCACAGCGCCTGCAGCGGCAGCAGTGGTTTCGGAGGACAGCGTTGCGCCCATGAAGATGCCGTTTGACCAGCTGCGCGCCTCGGTGACCAAGGGGATGGTGGTCTTGCGCCGGCCACCGAACAGGATGGCGGAAAGCTCAACACCGTTGGGGCTGTGGTACTCCTCGGCGAGCATGTCGATCTGGTCGATCGGTGTGCAGAAGCGCGAGTTGGGGTGGGCAGCGGGCTTGTCGGAGTCGGGGGTCCAGGAGTTGCCCTGCCAGTCCGTGAGGTGGGCGGGAACTTCCTCGGTCATGCCCTCCCACCAGACGCCGCCGTCATCGGTCAGTGCCACGTTGGTGAAGATGCTGTTGCCCTTGGCGATGGCCCGCATGGCATTGGGGTTGGTGCCCCAACCCGTGCCCGGGGCAACGCCGAAGAGGCCTGCTTCAGGGTTGACGGCGCGAAGTTCGCCTTCCTTGCCGAACCGCATCCAGGTGATGTCGTCGCCGAGGGTTTCGACCTTCCAGCCCTTGATGGTGGGATCCAGCAGGGCAAGGTTGGTCTTGCCGCAGGCGGACGGGAAGGCAGCGGAGACGTAGTACGTCTTCTGCTCAGGCGAGGTGAGCTTGAGGATGAGCATGTGCTCGGCCAGCCAACCCTCGTCACGGGCCATGACGGAGGCGATGCGCAGGGCGTAGCACTTCTTGCCCAGCAGGGCGTTGCCGCCGTAACCCGAGCCGAAGGACCAGATGGACCGCTCTTCGGGGAAGTGGACAATCCATTTGTCCGGGTTGCAGGGCCACGGGACGTCTGCCTGGCCGGCCTCCAGCGGGGCACCCAGTGAGTGCAGCGCGGGGACGTAGAACGCGTTGGTTTCGGTGATGCGGTTCAGGACATCGGTACCGATCCGGGCCATGATGCGCATGGAAGCGACAACGTAGGCGCTGTCAGTGATCTCGACGCCGAACTTGGGGTCCTCGGCGTCGAGGTGGCCCATAACGAATGGAATGACGTACATGGTCCGGCCCCGCATGGACCCGGCGAACAGGCCGCGAAGCTTGTCCTTCATCTCGGCCGGCGCCATCCAGTTGTTCGTGAACCCGGCGTCGTGCTCCTTTTCGGAGCAAATGAAGGTCTGCTCCTCCACGCGTGCCACGTCAGCGGGATCGGAGAAAGCGGCGAAGGAATTAGGGAAGAGGTCCTGGTTCAGGCGCCTGAGGGTTCCTGCCGCGACCAGCTCGTCGGTAAGGCGGGTGTTCTCCTCTTCGGAGCCGTCAACCCAGTAGATCCGGTCCGGCTGCGTAAGCTCAGCAACCTCTTCGACCCATGCCAGCAGACCGGCATGTGTAGTGGGTGCATTCTCAAGCAGCGGCTTTTGCGCCAGATCGCCCATTTCGGTTCCCTTCCTCGGGTTCATCGGTGTGAGCTAAATGCTATGGTCCGGACCACCGGAGTTTTTGGGACGTATGCTGAGCATTTGGCGCAACAGAAATGCGTTTCCGCGGGAAATCAAGGAATTTGGCATGCAAATCCGAGGATTAAGTGACGAAGGTCACCTATACCGGTCTAGTCGTCGAGATTACACGCCTCCCGATTTGGCATCGTGGCCAACCCTCGCGTAAAGTAATTCGAGGTTCAGGGAGAGCGGTTCTTCTCCCCGGACACAAGATGCGCCCATAGCTCAGCTGGATAGAGCGTCTGTCTACGGAACAGAAGGTCAGGGGTTCGAATCCCTTTGGGCGCACAGATAAGGTCCGCACCGGTTCGCCGGTGCGGACCTTTTGTTTTGCGCCACGAAAGTGCCCACGTGGCGGATGCCCCCTCCAGCAGCAGGCCGGGATCCCGGGCGTAGGCTTTCCCCATGATGCCCGAGGCGATTTCGCGTGAATTTGATGTTGTGGTGATCGGCGCAGGCGCCGTGGGGGAAAACGTAGCTGACAGGGTGGTGCAGGGCGGCCTCACGGCCGTGCTGGTGGAAGCGGAGCTGGTGGGCGGCGAGTGTTCCTACTGGGCATGCATGCCGTCAAAAGCCCTGCTTCGCCCCGGCACGGCCCTCCACGGAGCCCAGACCGCACCGGGGGCCAAGGAAGCGGTGACGCGGACCCTGGATGCCGCGGCCGTCCTCAAGCGCCGGGACTACATGACGTCCAACTGGCAGGACGACGGGCAGGTCAAGTGGGTGGAGGACACAGGCATCGAACTGGTCCGGGGGCACGCGTGGCTGACTGGGCCCAAGTCGGTTGAAGTCGCCGGGCTCGACGGCAACCCGTACCAGCTTCACGCGCGTCATGCGGTAGTCCTGGCCACTGGTTCCGCACCCAACACTCCCCCAATCGAGGGACTCGAGGACGTGCAGGTATGGGGCACCCGGGAGGCCACCTCAGCCAAGGAAGTACCGCCACGGCTTGCAGTACTGGGGGGAGGGGTCGCCGGGACAGAACTGGCGCAGGCCTATGCCCGGCTGGGTTCTGCTGTGACGCTCGTGGCACGCAGCGGACTGCTCCGGGCCTTCCCGGCGGAGGCAGCAAACCTGGTCGCGGCCGGGCTCCGTGCCGACGGCGTGGAGATCCGGCTCAACACCACGGCGGAAAGCATCAGCGAGAACGACGACGGAACGCTGAGCCTGCAACTGGCTGACGGTTCCAGCGTGACCGCCGAAAAGGTCCTCGTGGCCACAGGCCGGCACCCCGCCCTGGAAGGCCTGGGGCTGGAGAGCGTGGGCTTCGAACCTGGCCAGGAGGGGCACCTCACCCTTCGCACGGACAATTCGGGGGTGGTGGAGGGAGCCCCCAGGGGAGAGCCCTGGCTTTATGCAGTGGGTGACGCCGCCGGCAAGAACCTCTACACGCACCAGGGAAAGTACGAGGCCCGCGCCACCGGAGACGCCATCGCCGCCCGGGCCAAGGGGGAATTGGCAGGCGCCGCCAGGGACTGGAGCCGTTTCGCGCAAACTGCCAACGAGCATGCTGTACCCAGTGTTGTCTTCACCGACCCTGAGCTGGCCACCGTCGGGCGCACCTTGGAAATCGCGCAGAAGGACGGCTACAACGCTTCCTCCGTTGAACTTCCCATCCAGGTAGCCGGATCTTCCCTGCACTCGGAGAACTACGAGGGGTGGGCGCAACTGGTGGTTGATGAGGACCGCAGGGTTCTCCTGGGAGCCACGTTCGCCGGGCCGGACGTGGCAGAACTCCTGCACGCGGCCACCATCGCGGTGGTGGGCGAAGTGCCGCTGGACCGGCTGTGGCATGCAGTTCCCTCCTACCCCACCATCAGCGAGGTCTGGCTGCGCCTGCTGGAGAAGTACGGGCTCTAGCGGTTCCTATTTGAACTGACTGGTCAGTTTGAATAGACTGGGTGCAAGACCACTACAGTGAAAGGCACCCTTGCTTCTTGCCCAGCAGCTCCATGTCCGCGGCCGCCGGGATCCCCTGCTCCCTGCGACCTCCCTCCAGGCACGCCGCGGGGAGTTGGTCCTTGCCTGCGGGGACCGGCAGGATCAGCGGACCGCGCTGGCCCTTGTGCTCAGCGGCCGGATGAAGGCCGATGGGGGCTTCATCAACTGGGATGGCAGCCGCGGCATCAAGGCACTCCGCACGGCCAGCGCTCTGGTTGACGCCCCGGGCGTCAACGAGCCTGAACCGCACCTGAGCGTGCGCGACCTCGTGACGGAGGACCTGGCCCTAATCCCCCGCCGGTACCGGGGTGCCCTGCTCAGCAGTCCGTGGCTCAAGGTCAACCGCTTTGAGGACATCGCCGACCTGTGGACTGAGCAGCTGGATCCTTCCCGCCGGCTGGAACTCCTGACGGCGCTGGCTTTGGCCAGCCCGCATACGGACTTGCTGGTGGTCGACTCACCGGACCGGCACACTACCGATCCCGGCAGCTGGCTGCCGCGCCTGGAGCAGCTGGCATCCGACGCCGGGCGGCCGCTGGCTGTCGTTGCGACGGTAGCTGCCCCTCCGCCGTCGTGGTCCGGACCGATCCTTGCGATTGGCAACGCTGTGCCCGGCGAACATGTTGCCGAGGCGGAAGCTGGAACGGAAAGCCCGGCGGCTACCCACGAACTCGAACTCGAAACCGAGGATGCGAAGTGACTGTACTGCGGCTGGCCCGCTCTGAACTCAAGCGGATGACGGGCGGGCTGCTGCCGAAGCTGACCATCCTCGCGTTGACCATGGTCCCGCTGCTGTACGGCGCCGTCTACCTCTACGCCAACTGGGATCCGTACGGCAACCTGGACCAGATCGACGCCGCGCTGGTAGTGGAGGACACCGGCGCCACCGCCGGCGACGGTTCTGAACTGCAGGCGGGCAGGGAAGTAGCGGACAGCCTGGTGGAGGGCAATGTCTTCCACTGGATCCCGGTAGCCGGCGGAGACGAGGCGGATGAGGGCGTCGCCAGCGGCAAGTACGCCTTCGCACTGAAAATACCCCAGGACTTTTCCGACCACCTCGTGTCCCCCGGCAGCTTTGACTCCGCCAGCCAGGCCATGCTCAACGTCACCACGAACGATGCCAACAACTATCTGCTGAGCACCATCGTGGACAAGCTGACCACCTCCGTACACAGCACCGTTGCTGCCGATGTCGGAGAAGAAACCGCCAACCAGTTGCTCACCGGATTCGGCACCATCCATACGCAGATGGTCAAGGCGTCCGACGGCGCCGGTCGCCTTGCGGACGGGGCGGCCACCCTGCGGGACGGGAGTGCGGCCCTTCATGACGGGACCGCTGGCCTGAGCAGCGGCGTTGATGAGCTTTACGCGGGCCAGCTCAAGCTGCGCGACGGCGCCAACGAGCTGACCGACGGCGCCGGCCAATTGAGCAGCGGGCTCTCCGTACTGAAGGACAAGACAGCCACGTTGCCCGGGGATTCCCGGACACTGGCAGCGGGTGCCGCGCAGGTGGCTGCCGGAAACGCCCAGCTGAACACCAAGGTCCAGGACGCCGCTGCCCAACTGGAGGCCGCTGACCAGGGACTTCGCACCCGGGTGGTGGAGTCGAACAACAGGCTGATCGCTTCCGGCGTCCTCACCCAGGCCCAGGCGGACAGCATTCTGGCCGACTTCGACTCGGTGGCCGCCTCCAACCCGGTGACAGCTGCCAAAACACAATTCCAGGCCGACGCCGCGCAAATCCAACAGCTGGCAGACGGAGCCGATGCCGTCAGCGTAGGTGCGGCACAACTGGCTGCCGGAACCCCGGCACTGAAAGAAGCGATTACACAGGCATCCGGAGGCGCTGACCGGCTGCACACCGGCGCAGCGACGCTCGCCACCGGAGAACAGTCAGCGGTGGATGGCACTGCAGCCCTGGCGGACGGGGCGCGCAAGCTCGACGCCGGCGCCGCGCAGCTCGAGGAAGGCGCAGGTACGGCCGCAGACGGTTCCCGAACCCTGGCCGACGAGATTGGCAGCGGTGCAGGACAGGTTCCACATCCCGACGCCGCCCAGAAGAGCAACCTGTCGCGGGTTATCGCAGATCCGGTGGCGGTCAGCAATGTCTCACAGGCGAAAGCCGGGTCCTACGGCGCCGGGCTGGCACCGTTCTTCCTCACCCTCGCTTTGTGGATCGGCATCTTTATGCTGATCCAGGCCATGCGGCCCCTGACGCAGCGGGCGCTGGCATCCAACGCCCGCTCCTGGAAAATCGCGGTGGGAGGATGGCTGCCCTTCCTGGCCGTCTCGGTGGTGCAGGCCACCCTCCTCACCCTGGTGGTCAACCTGGCCCTGGGCCTGGACGCCGCCCATCCCGTCCTGATGTGGCTCTTTATGCTGGCCGCAGCCATGGCTTTCAGTGCCCTCATCCAGGGAATCGTGGCACTGCTGGGCTCCCCCGGAAAACTCGTGGTCCTGATCCTGCTGGTCCTTCAGCTGGTTTCTTCCGGTGGCACCTTCCCCTGGCAGACCACACCACAACCCCTTCACGTGGTGCACCAGATCCTGCCCATGGGCTATGTGGTGACAGGGATGAGGCACCTGATTTACGGGGCCGACCTCTCGATGATCATCCCCACGGTGCTGGGACTCGCGGGGTATACGGCGCTGGGATTGGCCATGTCCACCCTGGCCGTGCGCAAGGGCAAATACTGGACGCTCAAGACGCTGAAACCGGAGATTGCAGTATGAGACCCGCGGAACCAGCGAAAAAACTCCGCCCTGCCAGGACGACAGCCACGCGGCAGAGACTCTTTGACGCTTCCATGGAGCTGATCGGCGAGCGTGGTGCTGCCGGTGTGACTGTTGACGAGATTGCAGCTGCTGCAGGCGTCTCCAAGGGAACGGTTTACTACAATTTCGGCAGCAAGTCCGACCTTATCGCGCAGCTGCTGCGGCATGGCGTGGATATCCTCAAGGCCCGTCTGATGGGGGCGCCGGACGGCGGGACGGGCCAGGATCCCTTGCTGGCAATGGAGGCGATGATTGGCCAGGCCATGGACTTCATGGCCGAGTACCCGTCCTTCGCCCGGCTTTGGGTGAGCGAGAACTGGCGTACGCCCAGCGAATGGCAGGGGACCTTTACGCTCCTGCGGGCAGAGCTCCTGGCGGTCATCAGTGAAGCGGTGGAAAACGTTGCCAAGGCCTACCCTGTGGATCCCTCCGTTTCGCGGGGCAGCCTGGAAACAGCCATTTTTGGAGCCTGCTTTGTGGTGGGGCTTGACCGGCAGACCTACAACCCGGAGCGCACCCGTAACCAAAGCGTTGCAGCAATCATGGCCATCATGCGCGGCTACGTAATCCAGCAGCCCGCTCCTCAGGGATGATGGTGGACATGCGGCACATGGGGAACAGCGGAAAATTCGCGGTCATCACAGGCATCGTGGCTGCCGGCCTGCTGGTCCTGACAGGCATGACGCTGGCGGAGCCCGTGTTCATGGCTTTCCTCGGCGTGCTGGGGCTCGCCTACCTTGCCTGCATCGTGGAGGTCCTGCGCCGCCGGCGCTTCGTTATGCTCGGCATTGCAGGCCTGTCCACCAGTTTCGCAGTGGCGGGGTCGCTGGCCTTCCTGAGCACGTGGGAGCTGGCCTTCACCGACGAGTCGTCGCTGTTTGGCACCCCGTTGCCCACCTCGGATCCGGACAATTACTTCTTCCTGGCCGCGCTCTCCGCACTGACCGCCCTGGCGGCACTGTTCACGGGGGCCATGTGGCCGGGACGCCGGCGCACCCAAGGCAGCGCCTCCCGGGCTGCCGGCGTCCGGACCGCTGCGCGCGGCAGCAGCAACGCCGCGAGGAGTGCTCCGACACGGCAGGCCGGCGCAGCGCAGCCGCGCACCCCGTCCGGGGCGCGGGCGCAAGTGCGGCAGCCGACGTCGTCCGCCCGGCAGGCGTCCCAGGGACAGTCATCCCAGGGACCAGGCGCGGCGAGGCAGGGCGCCGCCAGGCAAAGTGCCACAAAACAAAGTTCCGCAAAGCTGCCTCAGGGCCGCGCAGCAACGAGGAAATAGCTGCGCTAATGCGCCCGCGGCACCTTGAATTTGGTGATCCGTGCGTCCTGTCCGTCCAGCTCAGCCCAGGACTTTTCCGTTTCGAGGACGGTGAGCGCGTTGGTGGGGTACCTCGTTGCGGCGTCCATGTAGGCATCGTGGTCGGAATCGCGTGAGGCGAGGTGCATGGCAAGGTCCTGTACCCCTGGCAGGTGCGCTATCAGCATCAGCGTGGTGACGGTATCGGGCACGTGGTTGACCACGGTAAGCATGCGCAGGGCGGACGAAGCGTAGAGGCCGTCTTCGAGCTTGGGCGTGGGCGCCTTGTCCCCCAGTTCAGAACATACCCACGTGCAGGTCTGGCGGGTCCTCAGCGCGCTTGAGCACAGGATGAAGTCAGGCACGATGTTGTGCTTGAGCAGCCAGCGTCCTGCAAGCGGCGCCTCCCGGTGGCCCCGCTCTTCCAGCGGCCGCTCGTGATCAGCCACGCCACCGGGCCAATCGGCCTTGGCATGGCGCATGATCACAAGGCGTCGAAGATGGTGCTGGCTCATGGCCCAAGCCTAAGGCACCGCCCACATGCCTCCTGCGTGCCTCTGAGTGCTAGATCGAGTATTCCGGAGCGGCCCAGACAACAACCTCGGGGTGCTCGTAGAACCGGTAGCCCTGGCCGCGGACGGTGCGCACCGTGTTGGCGAGGCGGCCAAGCTTGGACCGGAGACGGCGGATGTGGACATCAATGGTGCGCTCGTTGGGCACCTCTTCGGCGTTGCGCCACAGGCCCTCGAGCAGTTCGTCACGGCCAACAGTGCGCGTGCCGTTTTCCACGAGGTAGTTGAGGAGTTCAAACTCCTTGAAAGTCAGGTTCAGGGATTCACCGTCCAGGTGCACTTCGCGGCGTGCAAGGTCGATCAGGACGCCGGAGGGGCGCGGCTCCTGCGGCTGCTGCGGCCGCGGGCTTTCGGTGCGCTGGCGGGTGTTGACGGTGGGGTCACCGAAGGTGGAGCGGACGACGTCGAGTGCTGAGCCGGGCGTGCCCGCAGGGGCGACGGCGACGGCGGCGTAGCTTTCGGCTCCCGATACCAGGGACTGGGCGTAAGCGCGGATCTCCTGGGCGAGCTTGGCGATGGAGGTGCCTGCGGCGGCTGCGGTTTCCTCGTCGATCCCCATGTAGAGAACAAATCCACGGGCCACGGTGTCGCTGGCCACGGGGCGGACCTGGTTGGGCCCGGCAACTACCGGAGTGGGAGCAGTGACCGGCGCCGACTCGGCCGGCGGAACGGCGCGGAGTTGGCCGTAGGAGTTGGGGTTATAGCCCTGGGGGCCGTATCCCGAGCCAGGAAAGCTGCTTCCGGACGTGGCGGGAGCGAGCGCCGTGCGTGGTCCGAAGCCGGGGCGGAGGCCGGAAGGCTGGCCACCCTTGGCGGCGTTACGGACAGAAATGTGGACGTATCCGGATGCAACTGACATGTATTGCTTACCTCAATGTGAATGGCCGTCATCGCGGCTCGAATGCTGGGTTCCCCGCAATGTAGCTGGGGAGGGACGCCCGACGCTGGGCTGGGGGCGTATGCCGACGAACTTCGAGGGGTGGGAAGATCAGGCGTACATTCGACAACAGCGCATGTAGGCAGCAGCGGATGTGCTGGGCCAATAGTCTGCGGCTGCAGGTGCTGTTGAGTTCTTGTTCACAATGGAAGTGTGCAGCGTAACAATGCGAACTTGCAAGTAACAATGGACGCTTCCGTCCGCATTATGAGACAAAAGCGCTTGATGTGGCACAGATCACGATTCTGGACAATGGTCAGATTGCTGATCATTGTCCCGCTTTCAGGGCGTGAAAACCACCACTGGTGAACTTAATTCGTCCATTGCTCCAGCAGCCGCCCTTTTCTTCAGTTGGACGGGGAATGCCGAAATTGCCCTCCTTGTGCGCCCCGCCTGTCCAGTGGGAGCCGGAGCTGGAGAAGAAAAAATCGCACCTCCTCCGCTGTAAGGCCAACTCTGCAGGGCACCCGACTGCCCAGCTTCCCGTCGACCGCCGCTGACCGGGCAGCAGCCGCCGGGCAGCAGCCGCCCCTTCCGCCGCCCGCCGTTACCTGCCCAGCTGGCTAGGCTGGTATTCACAGCTGAGGCACAGGAAGCCCATAGCCCCGGCTAAACGACTGATCGGAGAGTTGTTCCATGGCCACTTCGCACTCCATGACCAACAACCTCCCCCAGCTTTCCCACCCCGACGGCTCCCCCATCCGCGCCCTGGTGGTCGACGACGAGCCAAGCCTTTCGGAGCTGATGAGCATGGGCCTGCGCATGGCCGGCTGGTCGGTGGCGGTGGCGGCCGACGGCCCGGAAGCAGTGAAACTGGCCAAGGACTTCCGTCCCGACGTCCTGGTCCTTGATGTGATGCTGCCGGGGTTCGACGGCGTCGAGCTGCTGGGAAGGATCCGCACGTTCGCGCCCGAGGTACCCGCTCTCTTCCTCACTGCCAAGGACGCGGTCCAGGACCGGATCGTGGGATTGGCGGCCGGTGGCGACGACTACGTCACCAAACCGTTCAGCATGGAGGAAGTCCTGCTTCGGCTGCACCGCCTGGTCCAGCGCTCCGGAGTTGCCGCTATGGACACGGCCGAATTGGTGGTAGGGGACCTCGTCCTCAACGTCGATACCCGGGAAGTGACCCGGGCCGGGGCGGAGGTCCAGCTCACGGCCACGCAGTTCGAACTGCTCCGCTACCTTATGGAGAATCCCAAGCGCGTGATCAGCAAGGCACAGATCCTGGACCGCGTGTGGGACTACGACTTTGGTGGCCAGGCCAACATTGTGGAGCTCTACATCTCGTACCTGCGCAAGAAGGTGGACGCAGTTCACCCGCCCATGATCCACACCGTGCGCGGCGCCGGGTACGTCATCAAGCCTGCCGAGTAGTCGCACCATGGCGTCACACCAGGCAGCCGATCCCCACCGCCGGAGCTGGCTCAAACCCGGCACCTGGCACTTGCGTACCCGCCTCATCCTCCTGGCCATGGCCCTGCTCATCGCCATCTGCGGTGCCGTGGGCGTTGCCAGCTATGCTTCCATGGATGCGTTCCTGACCCGCCAGCTGGATGAACAGCTGAGCCAGGCTGCAGACCGGTCCAACAATCCGGGCCGCCCTCCCATGGGCGGCTTCAACGGACGGGACCCCCTGGACGCCCGCGGCCAAAGCGTGGGAACCATGAACGCGCGCATCCTGAACGGCCAGGTGAACAGTGGAGGATTCCTCACCTCGGACACCACGCGTTCTGCGCTGACCGCCGAGGACAAGCAGACGCTGCTGGCACTGGCGGCAGACGTGGAGCCCGTGGACCGTAGCCTTTCAAACGGTGACTACCGGCTGGTAGCGGTGAAAACGAACTTCGGTGATGTCCTGGTCACCGGGCTCCCCCTCGCTGCCAAAGAAAGCACGCTTGCCTCCCTCGTGTGGACCTTTGTGGTCGTCTCGCTTGGCGGGTTGCTCTTGATCGGATTAGTGGGCACGGTCCTGATCCGACGCACGATGAAACCTCTCGAGCAGCTGTCGGAGGTTGCCACCCGGGTTTCGCAGCTTCCCCTGGATGCCGGCGAGGTGGCACTCGCGGTGCGGGTGCCGCCGTCGAACTCCAATCCGGGAACGGAAGTAGGCAGCGTCGGTCACGCGCTCAACCTCATGCTGGATAACGTGGCGAACGCGCTGCAGGCGCGGCAGAAGAGCGAAACAAAGGTGCGACAGTTTGTGGCCGACGCCTCCCACGAGCTGCGTACTCCCCTGACCGCCATCCGCGGCTACACCGAATTGATGAGGATGACGGAGGACTTCACCCCCGACGGCCAAAAGTCCCTTGCCCGTGTACAGAGCCAGTCAGAGCGGATGACCGCCTTGGTGGAAGACCTGCTGCTGCTGGCCCGGCTCGATGAGGGCCAGCCGCTGAAGCTCAGCGAGGTGGACCTTACGCAGCTGGTGGTGGAAAGCGTCAGTGATGAAAAGGTGATGGCGCCGGGCCACAACTGGCGGCTGGAACTTCCAGATGAGCCCGTGGTGGTCACCGGTGACGCCTCCCAGCTGCGCCAGGTGCTGATGAACCTGCTCTCCAACGCGCGCAAACACACCCCTGCCGGCACCACTGTTGTTTCCGGCGTTGGAAAGACGGCGGGAGGTGCCGCGCTGATAACGGTAACGGACGACGGCGGCGGAATCCCGGCGGAGTTTGTGGACCATGTTTTTTCGCGCTTCGCCCGCGCAGACGCGGCCCGGAAGGGCGCGGGAGATGAGGCGGGGGCTGCAGCAGCCGAAGGCACCAGCGGCCTGGGGTTGTCCATCGTGGAATCCATCGTGGAGGCCCACGGCGGAAGGGTAACGGTGACATCACGACCAGGGCGCACAGAGTTCGCCTTACAGCTCCCCTTGCGGTGACGCTAGCGGCAAGGCGACGCGCCGCCGTCGTGATCTCTGTTACCAAAATGTGACTTACGCGCTGCATTCCTGTACCGTCGATTGGGTGCAGCTCGTGTTCGAGCCGCATATCCGGATGACGCCAAGCTCTGCCACTTCCCGGATTCCCTTTGAACAAAGGCAGAGGCGGGGGACCCACCGTCCCGGGCACTGATTGCCCTTGGGGTTAAGCCAGCACGTGATCTTTCCGTGTGGCCGGATGCCCTCATCCGAACCCGACAGCTAACTCCGCAGGTGTGAGAGGCGATCCATCATGTTCAAAATCCTGGCAAAACCACGTCCGAAAACCGATTCCGCACCGCACGCTGGAGCGGAAACCGGCAAAATCCCTTCCTTCGGAAAGCGCGCGGCCGTTGTTGCCGCATCCTGCGCACTCCTCGTTGGAGTGGGAGCTGCGGGACAGGCTACAGAAACCAGTATCCGTGTAGCGGCCACTGAGACACAGGCCGCCCAGGCGCAGTCGAACCTCAGCATCGAGAAGAGCGAGATTACCTCTAATCCCGCGCCTGAGCCCGCCGCTCCGGAGATAGCTGTAGCCCCGCAGGCGGCCGAGCCCGCCCCTGCGCCGGCTCCCGAACCTGCACCGGCACCCGCTCCTGAGCCGGCTCCGGCCCCAGCGCCCGAGCCTGCTCCCGAACCTGCTCCGGCCCCAGCGCCCGAGCCTGCGCCCGTCGTCGCGGTCAACGATCCCGCAGGCGCCCAGGCGTACGCCGCTGGCCAGCTCGCGAACTACGGCTGGGCTCCTGACCAGATGCAGTGCCTGGTAACCCTGTGGGACAAGGAATCGGATTGGACCACCACGGCCACCAACCCGAGCAGCGGCGCCTACGGCATCGTGCAGTCCCTGCCCGCCGAGAAGATGGCCAGCGCCGGTGCGGACTACCTCACCAACTACCGCACGCAGATCAACTGGGGCCTGAATTACATCCAGGAGCGTTACCAGTCCCCGTGTGGTGCGCTGAACTTCCACCTGTCGAATAACTGGTACTAAGCAGTCCTGGCACACCCGGTGCTGCAACACGCGGGCGGCGTACTAAACGCCGCGCACCTTTTGAAGGACCGGGGCGCCCGGCATACTGTGGTCCATGAAGTTCACTACCACCATCCAGGGCAGCGGCAATAAAACCGGCATCGTAGTCCCCGAGCAGGTTGTTTCGGAGCTGGGAGCTGGCAAGCGGCCGCCTGTGGTGGTCAGCATCAACGGCAAAAGCTATCGCAGCAGCATCGCAGTGATGGGCGGGCAAAACCTGATATCGCTGAGCGCAGCCAACAAGGAGTTTGTTGGCGTCGAAGCCGGAGACACCGTTGACGTGGACGTGGAACTGGACACGCAGCCCCGGATTGTTGAGGTCCCTGAGGATCTTGCCGCTGCAATGGCTGCGGAGCCGGCGGCGCAGGAGTTCTACGCGACCCTGAGCTACAGCGCCCAGCGGCGGTACGTGGAGCCGCTGGGCGAAGCCAAAACTCCCGAGACCCGGTCGCGACGCATTGCCAAAGTGGTGGAGGACCTCAAAGCCGGAAAGAAATGACCGTCCGGCCCTCCTCGTCCTTGTCCACGCGGGCGGCGATGGCACTGTAATCAGGAATGTGCAGGACCCCCCGCCGGAAGCGGACCGGTGTTCCGCCCCACGGCTACGGTTGGGATACCGGCGGCCACGCCGGCCGCAATGCCGGCGGGAGCGTCTTCAAACACCACGGCGTCGGAGGGATCCACGCCAAGACCGGCAGCGGCCTTCAGGTATCCCTCGGGATCCGGTTTGCCCCGGGTCACCAGCTCGGCCGTCACCACGGTGGCCGGCATGGCAAGCCCCGCTGCAGCCATCCGGATGTCAGCAAGGACCCGGTCAGCTGATGTCACCAGCGCCACGGCGTCCGCCGGCAGGGAGGCCAGCAGCCGGGCGGCTCCGGGCAGCGGCAGGATGCCCTCGGTCCGGACCCGTTCCATGGCACCGAGTTCCGCTGTCAGCGCCAGCACGTCCGCCCCTGGCGGCGCGAAACGCCTGACGGTATCGCCGGCTTGGACCCCGTGCGACGTCCGGAGTATCTCCTCGATGTCCAGCCCGTAGCGCGCCGCGAACTCACCCCACACCTGTTCCACCACTGCCGTGGAGTCCACCAGGGTGCCGTCCATGTCGAAGAGGACGGCGCGGCAGGTCAGGGTCCGGACAGCAGCCGGCATGGAGGCGTTCACGGTCCCCATTGTGCCTCAGGCTCTGCGTTCGGGGATCACTGCTGCGCCTCCCGGATCCCGTTGCCGCTTACGGCATGTCAGGCGCCGCGGCCGGGGATGTACTGGACCGCCCACCTGTTGCCGTCGGGATCGGCGAAGTACACAAAGTGGCCCCAGTCCTGCACATCCACATCGCTGACGTCCACTCCGTTGCTTTTGAGCTGCTGGTGGGCGGCATTAATGTCGCTGACCACCAGTTGAAGGTTGGAGCCGGTACCGGGAGGCGCCTCCGTAAGCCCGTCGCCAATACAGATTGAACAGGCGGAGCCGGGAGGCGTCAGCTGGACAAAGCGGATGGAGTCCGTGGGCCGCTCATCAAAGTCGGCAACAAAGCCCACCTTGTTGACGTAGAAGTCCTTGGCGCGGTCCACATCGGACACAGGGACGTACACAAGTTCGAGTTTCCAGTCCATCCGCACAGGCTAACGGCGGGAGGCGGAATGAAAAAGGCTTGAGGACTACCCTGCGATGCCGTAAAGGCGATCGCCCGCATCCCCCAGCCCTGGAACGATGTATGACTTCTCGTTGAGCTTTTCGTCGATGGAGGCCAGGACTATGGTCACGTTGGCATCGGAGAGTTCCTCCTCCAGCTTGGCCAAACCTTCCGGGGCGGCCAGGAGGCAGATGCAGGTCACGTCTGAAGCGCCGCGCTTGAAGAGGAACTTGATGGCCTCGCGCAGGGTTCCGCCTGTGGCCAGCATGGGGTCCAGGACGAAGATCTGCCGGTCCGTGAGGTTCTCGGGGAGGCGCTCGGCATAGGTGATGATGTCCAGGGTTTCCTCGTCCCGGGCCATTCCCAGGAAGCCGACTTCAGCGGTGGGAACGAGCTTGGTCATGCCCTCGAGCATGCCCAGGCCGGCCCGCAGGATGGGGACCACCAGCGGGGTTGGCTTGGTGAACGCCGTACCTACAGTGGTGCTGACGGGCGTTTCTATGGTGACAGGTTCTGTGCGGACCTCGCGGGTGGCCTCGTAGGCAAGGAGCGTCACCAGCTCCTCCGTCAGCTGCCGGAAGACCGGGGACGGGGTGTTCTTGTCCCGCAGGACAGTGAGCTTATGGGCGACCAGCGGGTGGTCCACAACGAGAGTGCGCATGGGTCAAAACTATCACCCGGCCGCTGGGCCTTTTCCTGCCGTTAGCCTCCTGCACCCGTCCGTGAGGAACCGCCGTCGCTCCCACGGAACGTGCCGCCGTCGGACGCTCCCGCGGTGCCGCCGTCGTTCCTTTCGGAGGTGCCGGCGGTCCCTCGCGAGGAGCCGGCGTCGCGCTGTCCGGAGGTGCCCGCGCTGTTTGTGAGAGGGTCCCCGCTGTGGTCCTCGCGGAGGACCGGGTGCTCGAAGGTGGGTGCCGGACCGGCATGTTCCCGCTTCCGGACCAGGTGGAACAGCCGGTGGGCCAGGATCACCATGCACACCCATGCCAGCCCCAGGAACCATCCCGCCATCACATCGGTCATCCAGTGATGCCCCAGGAACACCCTGCTCAAGCCCATGGCGATGATGAAAATTGCCCCGGCGGTGATGGCAGTGATTCTTGCCCAGAGCATCTGGAACTGAAGGCACATGATGTACACCAGGACGCCGATCACCACTGTTGTATTCAGGGTGTGGCCGCTGGGGAATGATGGCGTGGTCTCGAAGGGCGGTACTGCTTCGGAGTGGTCCGGGCGGGTCCTGCCCACCAGGCGCTTGCCCAGCGTGGTGGCGGTGGTGGAAACAAGGGCTGCGCCGCCCACCAGGACGATGGGGCGCCAGGTCCGGCTCAGGAGTGTCAGCCAGGCCGTGAGGATGCTTGCGAGGATTGGCATACCGATCCCGCCGCCTACGTTCGTGAAGGCGGTAGCGAAGGCATCCACTTCGGGGTTCCGCAAGGATTGTGAATATTCCAATGCAGGAATATCGAGGCTTGTCAGTCCTTCCTCGTCCACCACGTCCGAGTACACCTCGGCTCCCAGCAGGGCCATGGTGAGCACCAGCGCACCGCCGATGATCATCGTCAGCCACAGGGCGGCATAGGGCTTGATCCACTTGTCCATGCGGTCTCGGACGGTGCTCATTGTGCCTCCCGGCGGATATACGTCACGGGCTCTGGGTATCCTTCGAAACTATCATTGAGCCATGGTCTCCGCAGATAGCAAATACGATGCCTGGATGGGCCTCGCCCTCGCGGAGGCGCGCCGTGCCCTTGCCACGGAGGACGTGCCGATCGGCGCCGTGGTGTTAGGGCCCGACGGCGCCGTGCTCGGTTCCGGCCGGAACCAGCGTGAGGAGCTGGGCGACCCCACCGCACACGCCGAAGTGGTTGCGATCCGGGAGGCGGCGGCGCGCTTGCGGGACCTGCGATTGGCCGACGGCGGGAGCGGAGATGGTTGGCGGCTGGCCGACTGCACGTTGGTGGTGACCCTCGAGCCCTGCGCGATGTGTGCCGGTGCAATTGTCCTTGCACGGATTCCCCGGGTGGTTTTCGGCGCCTGGGACGAGAAGGCCGGCGCAGCAGGATCCGTGTTCGACGTGTTGCGCGAGCGCCGTCTGAATCACTGGGTTGAGGTCTACGCCGGGGTGCGTGAAGCCGAGTGCGGCGGGCTGCTGCGTGACTTCTTTGTGGGGCACCGTAGCCGGCTGTAGGTGCTTGTGCTTGTTCCGGTCCGCGTGGAAACTTTAGCCACGAAGGATGTCCAGCACGTGCGCAGCCGTCTGCTCCCACCCCGGCAGGCGGTTCCTCGTCCCAAGCGCGGCTGCCCGCCAAGTGTCCCTGGTTGCTCCGTCCTGCAGCCAACGCCGCAGGACCTCTGCCAGCAGGGCAGGGTTTTTTGGGTCAGCATCGGACGGAAAAGCTACGGCAGTTCCGGGAAGGTGGGCGCCCGACCGCTTTCCCGACTCCATTCCAGGCGCGGCAAAACTCAGGGCTTCGACGGCGCCTGTTCCCTGGCGGACAACCACGGGAATGCCGTGAGCGAGCGACTCCGTCACTACCATGCCGAAGGCCTCAGCCTGAGACACCAGGACGCTCAGGTCTGCGCGGTTCCATTCGTCCTCGAGCGCCCGGCCTTTCAGCTCACGGGTTAGCCGCACCCGGTTTCCCAGCCGGTGCGCGGCGACCGCGGCCCGTACGGCGGCTGCGTATTCCGGGTCCGCCCGGTCCGATCCCACCAGTGATGCTGTCCACTCGAGTTCCTGGATCCGTGCCAGTGCTTCAATGGCCAGCAACTGGTACTTGTTCGGCAGGAGTGCGGCTACGGTGATGATGTGCGGCGGAATGGATCCCTGGGCCACGGGTGCGGGGTCTGTACCGGGCAGGGCCACCCGAAGCCCGGAAAGGCCGTGGCGGGCTTCGAGGGTGGCGGACGCCCAACTGCTGGTACAGATCACTCCCGATGCCGCGCGCAGGGCCCGTGCCTCCAGTTCGTGGCGCGATGGGGCCGGCATGTGCACCAGCACCCAGGCCTCCTGCCGGGCTTTGGCCGCGAACTCCAGTTCGTCCGGCGCACCCATGGCGATCAGCCCGTCCACTAGGGTCACGACGGACCCGTGTTGGCGCTCCGGCTCCCACGCGCCCAGCAAGCTGCCCAGCCGGCGTCGTTCTTTTGCAGTGGACTCCGGCCAGGAGCCTTCAACTGCCACTACATCCACGTCCACGCCCAGGGCCCGCAGAGCCTGTACCAGGCGCGCGTTGTACACGTTGCCGCCGGAGTTATGCCGGATGTTGGCAGGAACGAGGAGCCGGATGGCGCGCATGGTCAGGCGGCGGAGAGGTCCAGCGAGTACGTGGCCCAGGCGTCCGGATTTTCGCGCAGGGTGACGTCGATGCCCGCAAGTTCGCGGCCGTCGTCGGTGTCCTTGATCTTGCCGGCAACCGACTGTGCGACGTACTCCGCAAGCGCCTCGGTAGTGCTGAGCTTTCCCTGGAAGTCAGGGTGCTCGTCCAGGTTGCGGTAGTTCAAGCCCGACAGCACCTCCTCGATAATGCTGCCGGCGGCGCCGATGTCCAGCACGATCGCGTCGTCGTTGAGCGTCCGACGGCGGAAGGCCACCTCCGCGACGAAGGTGGCCCCGTGCAGGGCCTGGGCGGGGCCGAAAGCCTCCCGCGGAAGGCTGTGGGCGATCATGAAGTGGCGTCGGACGGTCAGGCTGAACAATGGGCTACCTCTGCTCTTCGCGGGTGGGTTCCTGGGCGTGCTGATCCTCGGGGTACTGGTCTTGCCGGTCTTCGGCTTGGGGGTTTTCGGCTTGCGGGTTTTCGGCTTGGGGGTATTCGATGACGTGGCACAGCGCATCCAGCGTGCCGTCAGCGAGCCCCTGAACAATCTCGGGCAGTTCGGTGAACGGCGACGAACCTGTCACAAACGCGTCGAACACCGGATCGGTCAGCAGGGATACGGCGAGGTCCAGGCGGTCAGCGTTGGTCCTGCGGTGGCGCCGGGCACGTGCCACCACTCCTACCTGGCTGGCGCGGATTGAGAGCCGGCGGGCGTGGAAGTCCTCGCCCAGCGGCAGTGTGACTTCCCGGTTGGCGTACCAGGACATTTCGATCACATCGCCTTCATCGCCGGCGAGCTGGAGGCTGCGCTCGAGGCCTTCCTGGGATGCCGAGCAGTGGAACACCACGTCGCAGTCATCCAGGGCGTCATCCGGGTGGGTGAATTCGACGCCAAGGGCGTCCGCCAGCTGCTTCCGGCCCGGGTCCACGTCTACGAGCTGAAGCCGCTGCAGTGGGAAGGTCCTTAGCAGGGTGGCAACCATGCCGCCCACCAGGCCGGCACCCACCACGGCTACTCTGTCTCCCAGCCGCGGGCCGGCCTCCCACAGGGCATTCACTGCCGTTTCCACCGTTCCGGTGAGGACAGCACGTTGCGAAGGGACGGCGTCGGGAATTTTGGTGAGGGCATCAAGGGGCAGCACGTATCGGTCCTGGTGCGGATTCAGGCAGAACACCCGCTGGCCTATCCACTCTGCCGGCCCCTTCTCCACGACTCCCACCGACAGGTAGCCGAACTTCACTGGCCCCGGGAACTGGCCCTCCTGATGCGGGGCCCGCATCTCCTTGGCGACGCGTGGCGGGACCAAGCCGTGGTGGACCACCATCTCGGTGCCCTTGCTGATGCCGGAGTAGAGGGCCCGGACCAGCACTTCGCCGGGACCGGGCCCCGCCAGCTCCTCCGACCGGAGCTCGCCGTGCTCCCGGGTTGTGGTCCAGTAGGCAGTTGCATGGATGGGCGCGCGTGAATTAGTCATCTTGCTGATGAATCTAGCTGCCTGCGTTCGCCGGGGAAAGTTTGACGGCCTCATCCCCGCATTGGAGCGCTTGGCGAAGGCTCGCTCCACCAAAAGCTGCTAGGTCAGTCCCAGCTCCCAGTCCCTGAACGGGTCTTTGGGCAAAACGATCGGCGCGGCATAGAAGTCTTCCCAAAGAGGGTCCTCAGCCGGAAGATCGTCCGGGTCCAGGAAGTTGTCACCCGGAGGTTCCTCCAGTGGGGGCTCCAGAAATAGAGCGTCTTCAGCAGGGCAGCCGTGAGTGCTGGGCATGGCTGCGTCTCCAATGCTTTTCGGCCAGTGGGGTGGTTCCCATTCCTGGTGTTCGCTTTTGTAGTGCCGGCCGGTGGGTGAGGTCCAGCCGGGCGGTTCATTTTTGGTGGGCGGGGTGGGTTTCCAGCCGCCGGTGTGCCGGAGTTTGTGGTGTTTTGGACAGGGCTGTCCCAGGTTTGATATTCCGGTTGTGCCGCCTTTGTGCCAGGCGAGGATGTGGTCCGCTTCGTTGTCCAGGGAGTTGTTGTTGCAGCCGGGGAACGGGCATTTACCGTCCCGCAGCTGCAGCCAGTTCCGCATCGCTTTGGTCAGCCGGTAGCTGGTGCGGCCTATCTCCAGTGGCGCCCCGTCCCGCGGATCCACCAGCACCCGGTAAAACGAGTCCGCCCCATTGGCGACGAGGTTCCGGGCCATTGAGGCGGGGATGGGGCCGGACCCGTCCAGCATCGCCGGTTCATCGGTCAGGCCCAGCAGCGAGAACACCGGCACCGTGACCAGGACCTGCGCCCGAATCGAAGATCCCTTCCCGGGACCGGTGCCCTCCCCGCCGGCGTCGCCGGTGCTGTTGGCACTGTTGGCCCCGCCGTTGCTGGGACTGTTTCCGGCGCCGGTGCTGGTGTTTCCGGCGCTGATCCCGGGCCCGGTATCCAGAAGCGCTGAAGTGTAGTTGTCGGCCCGGAGTTGGGTGAGGGTGCGGGGTTCGTCCGGTCCCTGCATGTCCCGGGAGATTGTGGTGAGCCGGTCCCAGATCGCAGACGCCTGGTCCGCGGGCAGGCACGCGGCGATCCAGCCCATCCCGTCACTGTCCGGCCAGAACTCGACCCGCCGGTCCGCCACACTCCTGGCGTGCCGCTTCTCCAGGCTCTCCGGGTGATGGCGTTCCCGCCACTGCCTGGCCTTGGCTTTGAACCGGTACGCCGGCATCTCCCCGACCGCGGCGGCCGCGGCGGGTCTCGGCACGTCCGGGTCCAGGAAGTGCGCCTCCAACGCCGCCGCCCCGGCAGCATCAAGGCTCGCGGTCTGGTCCACCATGGTCCGGGCATGCGCCCAGGAAATCGTCCCGGCCTGCAGTGCCGCCAGGGTCCGCGGCAGGGAAGTGGTCAGGGCATGGGAGTCGGCGAGCAGGGCACCGGCGGCCCGGTCACCCATCGCCAGCACACACCCCACCTCAGCCACAAGGCTCCGCTCCTGCGCCGTGGCCTCATAGGGCGACGAAACAGGAGCGTTCAGCGCTTTCGTGGCCGCAGCAAACACCGCCACCGCCTCCGCTTTCACCGCCGCCAGCTTCGCTTCCCCCCGCCCCACCGCGGCAAGAACATCCAAAGCCCCATCAGCAACCCGCTGCAACGGATCATTGAACTCAACCGCGGACCCGGGATCAGCGCCACCAGATGCAGCAGTATCGTCGGCAGTGAGCACCGCAGCAAACGCAGCGACAGCAGCGACAAGGGCCGCCTCCGCCTGTGCCACTGCCGGTTTCGTATCCATGCACCAATCCTCTTGCAAGGGTCTGACATTCCGGGCCCCAAAAGCGGATGCCCCCAAAAAAATTCTTCAAACTTTTTTCGCGCACCTCCTCAAACCGCACGGATGAAAACCGTTCATCGTTCAGGGGCGCTCCAGTCATGCTCCCCCCACTATCATTCGCGGCAGAAAGAAAAGGAGGAAAACCGAAGATGGGCGAAGGCGCTCTCCGATGATCCCGTTTTGGGGATGGGCCCCTCGCTCCGGTACCCTATTGAGGTTGGTGACGTGTCCGAGCGGCCGAAGGTGCAACACTCGAAATGTTGTTTGGTGTAAAAGCCAACGTGGGTTCAAATCCCACCGTCACCGCCATGTGAAAAGACCCCTGCTTCATGTTTACCGGGAAGCAGGGGTCTTTTGTTTGGCGCAAGTGGTTGCCGCGCCGCTGAACCGCTTCCCGGCCTACGGCAAGATCCCCACCCCTGGCTTGGAATGCCAACCGAAAAACTGCCTCCCCCTTTGGGTCTCCTTCCAATTTTTGGATGATCGGAGCTGGATACCATGATCTGACCGGACAGAGCCGTCCGGCCCGATCGACGCGAAGGAAACCATGGCCGCGGTTACGGTGGACGATATCCTCTCGGATCTCCCCCTGGGGTTCGCCAGCCTCATCCTCCGGCCCGCTCCTACCGGTTCCGCCATCGAGCGTTTCCTTATCGTGGATGCTGACGATGCTGCACCCGACGGCGGCGCTGCTTTGGTCCTGCTGATCGGCGTCCGCGGGCGGTCGGCGTTGCCCGCGTTGCGGCGGCTCCTGCAGAACCCGCCACCGGTAGTCGCCGTAAAGGGAACCCGGGAAGAGCTCTCCGAAGCCGAAGAACTGCTGCGCGACGCCGGGACGGGCCTGCTCCTGGTGAACCCTGCAGCTGACTGGGACCGGCTGTTGTCCATCGCCCAGGACCGGATCCAGCCGCGCAGCTATCAGAGTGAAGTGCTGACGCTGCTGGAGGAAGACCTGTTTGCCATCGCCCAAACCACTGCGCGGCTTACATCCAGCCACGTGCTCATCGAAGACGCCGCCAACAAGGTGCTTGCGTACTCCACTGTCTCGAACGACATTGACGAACTGCGCAAAGCCTCCATCCTGGCCCGCCGCGGCCCGCGGAAATACGAGCTGCTGCTGAAGGACCTCGGCGCCTACCGGGAGCTGCACCGAACACGGCTGCCCGTCAGGGTGCCGGCCCGCCCCCAGGACGGGTTGCGGGAACGGGTGGCCATCACGCTTTTCGCCGGAGACCGGATTATGGGCTACATCTGGCTCCAGGAAACCGGTGCCGGCTTTGGCCCCGACGTGGATCATGTGCTGAAGGGGTCGGCCGCCCGGACCGCAGCAGAGTTGATCAGGTACCGCAACCAGCAGTCCGTACACATGCGCGAAGACCGCGTCGCGCGGATCCTGTCGGGGCCTGCGGAAGCCGCAGCCAGCGCGCACAGCGAGAAGATTCCGGCTGAGCGCCCTGCCGCGCTGATCCTGATCGGCATCTCCGATGCCGAAGCGCAGGCCGACGACGCCGCACTGAAGCACGGCGAACTCGCCAACCTGGCCTCCATCCATGCGGCTGCCTTCAAGGCCTCCGCCGTCGTCGGGCAGTTCAAGGGCGATACCGCCGTGATTGTTCCCGGCCTGCAATCCACTGCGACGGAGTCGGGGCTGCGGAGCCTGGCCGAGGCCATCGTCCGCGACGCTGCCAAACACCTGGGCATCAGCCCGTTTGCGGCTGTGGGCCCGTTGGTACCGGACCTGCTGTCCATCCACTCAATCACCAGCATCACTGAAGCGCTGCTGAGCTGCGTAGGCACCTCTCCCGACACGTCCGTGGCCACAGTGGACGACTTCGAGGGAGAAATCCTTTTCCGCGAGGCAGTCCACAATTTCACATCCTCAACCTTCCGCCACCGCGGCCTTTCCACCCTGTTGCAGGAGGACCTCGAACTCGCGGAAACCCTGCGGGCGTACTTCGACGCCTCGCTCGATGTCGCTGAATGCGCCCAGCGGATGGGACTGCATAAGAACACGGTCTACTACCGGATCAGCAAAGCCTCCCGGGTCACAGGGCTGGATTTCGGCAACCCGCGGGACTCACTGGTGGCCTTGCTCCATATCCAGGAATGGGCCGGAACGTCCAAAGAACATTCAGGCAGGAAATGAAAACAGCACTTGAGGCGCCGCCGCTCGGCCCCATCCTCGACGACCTCGTCCGCTACCACAGGCCGCAGCGTGAAAGGGGATCTGTCCCCGCCAACATCCCGTTCCTGGCAGCGGTCCCCTTCGATAAATTCGGGATAGCCGTTGCCACGACCTCCGGCAATGTATTCAGTTCGGGCGACGCGGACGTCCCGTTCTCGATCCAGAGCATCTCGAAGGTCTTCACCCTGGCAATGGCCCTTGGGGGCGATAAATCCGGAACACTGTGGTCCCGGGTCCTGCGCGAACCCTCCGGTACCTCGTTCAACTCCCTCGTCCAGCTGGAAGTGGAGCACGGCATCCCGCGGAACCCATTCATCAACGCCGGCGCGCTGGTGGTCACGGACCACCTGATGGAAGAAACGTCCGACGCCGCCACGCAGCTGTTGCGGTTCCTCACCTTGGAGGCGGGCAGCGCCGGGCCGTTCATCGATGAGGGCGCGGCCGCCAGCGAGCTATCCAGCAGCAGCCGCAATTTGGCGCTGGCGCACTTCCTGAAAGACTTCGGCAACCTGAAGCAGCCGGCTGAATCAGTGGTGGAAAACTATGTCCGCCAGTGCTCCATCATGATGACCTGCACTGAACTCGCCCAGGCAGGGCTCTTCCTGGCCAAGGAAGGACCGGGAAGGCTTGGGGCTGTCCTGTCCCCGAGCGACGCGAAACGCATCGGCTCCATCATGCTGACATGCGGCATGTACGACGCCGCCGGAGAGTTCGCCTACCGTGTAGGCCTTCCCGGCAAAAGCGGTGTGGGCGGCGGCATCCTGGTCATCGTTCCGGGTGAATGCGCCATTTCCGTATGGAGTCCTCGGCTGGACGCCAAGGGAAACTCACTAGCCGGCACTGCCGCCCTCGCCGACCTTTCCGACCGTACCGGCTGGTCCGTTTTCTGACCTGCGCCACTGGGCCCACCACTACTTCTTTCCCACCCAGTCAGATCTTCACCGGATCGAAAGGATCACCCATGCCCATCAACCCCAATGACGAGGTTGTACTGATACAGGCCGACGGCGGCCATGCCCATGCTTCTGAGTCGGCGCTGCATGCCGAGGACAAGGGCTACCACAAGAACCTCAAGCCCAGGCAGATCCAGATGATCGCGATCGGCGGTGCGATCGGTACCGGCCTGTTCCTGGGTGCCGGCGGCCGGCTCAACGCCGCGGGCCCGTCCCTGGTCATCGCGTACGCCGTGTGCGGGTTCTTCGCGTTCCTGATCCTGCGCGCCCTGGGCGAACTCGTCCTCCACCGCCCCTCCTCAGGGTCCTTCGTCTCCTACGCCCGGGAATTCTTCGGCGAAAAAGCAGCGTTCGTCTCCGGCTGGTTCTACTGGATCAACTGGGCCACCACCACCATCGTGGACATCACCGCCGCGGCCCTGTACATGAACTTCTTCGGCAACTACATCCCCTGGATGGCCGCCGTCCCGCAATGGGCCTGGGCCCTGATCGCCCTCGTCGTCGTCCTGGCCCTGAACCT
>NZ_UNRG01000013.1 GCF_900537115.1 Arthrobacter sp. Alg241-R88 | reverse complement strand
GGGCAACGGTTCCAGCGGACACGGCAACCGCTACCTCGCCCGTGCACTGGGCGAGGCTGCCGTTATCGCCGGCAGGACCAACACCTTCCTGGGCGAACGCTACCGACGGATCGCCAGACGCCGCGGGAAAAAGCGTGCAATTGTCGCCGTCGGACGATCCATCCTGGTCGCCACCTGGCACATCCTCCAAGACCCCGACACCAGGTTCCAGGATCTGGGCCACGACTACGTCCATGCCCGCACCAACCCGGACGCCAGGAAGCACAACCACATCCGCCAACTCGAAGCCCTCGGCTACACCGTGACCCTCACCCCGGTAGCCTGACAACCACACATACTCGCATAAGCCCAAACGTGGCCCGAACGATCAACCACGCCCAACCAACAAAGCCACGTCACCCCATTTTCGGACTAGCGCGAAATGTCGTTTTGACGCTTCATAACGACACTTCGCGCTACCTAGTTGGGCTGGCGGGACAGTGGTGAGGTTCGGCACCATCGGTGGCCCGCCGGCGTCGGGCGTTGCTACGCTGGAAAGGTAGGCTCCGCAAACGGGCCTCCGGACGACGGTTCAGTACCCGGCACGCGACAAGACTGGCCAAAGGATCTGTCATGCCGTGGTTAATCCTCATTCTTTCCGGCGCCCTTGAAGCCGTGTGGGCCGCCGCCCTGCACCGTACCTTCCAGGCTTCCGGCCGGCGCCGCATCGCCCCCGCCGCCCTCTTCCTCGTCTCCGTGGCCGCCAGCACCGGCGGACTGGCCATCGCCATGCAATCGATCCCCACCGGGACGGCCTACGCCGTGTGGGTGGGTGTGGGCGTGGTGCTGACCTCCGCCTACGCCATCGCCACCAAGGTGGAACGCCCGACGGCGGCACGGCTCCTCCTGCTGTCCGGCATCGCGGTGTGCGTGGTGGGCCTGAAGGTGGTGGCGTAATGCTGCGGCGCTCGATTCCCTGGCTGGTGCTTCTTGCCTCGGCCGTTCTCGAAGCGGTGTGGGCCACGGCCCTCGGTTTGTCCGACGGCTTTACCGAGCCCGTTCCCACCCTGGTCTTCGCAGTGACGGCAACGTTGAGCATGCTGGGCCTGGGCATCGCCATCCGGACCATTCCCTTGGGTACCGCCTATGCCGTGTGGGTGGGAATTGGTGCGGCGCTGACGGTGGGCTGGGCCATGGCAACCGGCGTTGAGGCCTTCAGTGTGGTCAAAGTGGTGTTCATCGCCGGGATCGTCGCATGTGCGGCCGGCCTCAAGGTGCTGCCCGGCGGGGCTGACGCCTCCGAGCCGGAAACTGCCTCCCCAGCCCGCCGCTGAATCTCCCCACGATTCAGGCAGGCCGACGGCGTGGCCCCCGGAAACGCCGTCGGCTGTGGCCTTCCTGGAACAAAAGGTGGGGAGATTCAGCGGGCGGTCTAGGCTTTTGCCATGGACTCCCCCGAGATCACCCAGGCGATGGCCGCCCTCCGGGCAAAGCTCGTTCCGGGAACGCGGACCGTGCTGGGCATCGCAGGGGCGCCGGGCTCCGGCAAGTCCACTTTCGCCGAAATGATCCGGCAGCAGTTCGAGCCCGGGCAGGCCGTGGTGGTGCCGATGGACGGCTTCCACCTCGGCAACGCCATAATCGACGGCACCCCGCTGCGGCAGCGCAAGGGAGCCATCGACACGTTCGACGCCGGCGGTTACCTTTCGCTGCTGCGCCGACTGGTGCGCCGGGATGAGCCAGTTGTTTACGCCCCGGAGTTCCGGCGCACCCTGGATGAACCCGTGGCAGCCTCCATCGCGATCCCGGCCGACGTCCCGCTGGTGATCACCGAGGGCAACTACCTGCTGATGGAGCAGGAACCCTGGAAGGACATCAGGGCGCAGCTGGACGAGGTGTGGTTTGTGGACACGCCCCCGGATCTGCGTCTCGCGCGCCTGGTGGCACGGCACGTCTCATTTGGCATGGAACCGGCTGCGGCCGAGGCTTGGGCAACCGGCCCGGACGAAGCCAACGCGGTGCTGATCCAGGCGACCCGCCCAGCTGCAGACCGGGTCATTCCCTGGCATTAGGACTGGCGGAATACAGCCACCGGGAGCGGGGTTCTTGGCTTGGACAACTTCAATGATGGGAGCACGGTCATGGCAGCAACGGTCCACCTTGGCGACGGCCTCATGGTCAGCCAGCTCGGCTTCGGCGGAATGGCACTCACACCGGTCTATGGGGAAGTTGATCCGGCTGACGCACTCAGGACGCTGCATCACGCCGTCGACTCGGGCGTCACCTTCATCGACACCGCGGACATCTACGGCGGTGGCAGCAACGAGGAACTGATCGCACAGCTGCTGAAGGCGCGGCGGGACGAGGTCCAGCTGGCCACTAAGTTCGGCCTGGTGGGCTCGCCGGCGGACGGCTATACGGACATCCGGGGCGATGCCGCGCACATCCGCCGGGCCGTGGACCGCAGCCTGCAGCGGCTGGGCACGGATGTGATCGACCTCTACTACATGCACCGCCGTGACCTCCGCGTTCCGATTGTGGAAACCGTGGAGGCCATGGCGGAGCTTGTGCAGCAGGGCAAGGTCAAGCACCTGGGGTTGTCGGAGGTGACGGCCCAGGAGCTGGAGGAAGCATCCGCCATCCACCCCATTGCGGCGGTCCAGAGTGAATGGTCCATCTGGAGCCGCGACGTGGAACGCAACGTTGTTCCGGCCGCCGCCGCCCTGGGAGTGGGTTTTGTGCCGTACTCGCCGCTGGGCCGGGGATTCCTCACCGGCACCGTCGACGCTTCCACCCTGGGGGACAACGACTTCCGACGCCGGATCCCCCGCTTCGCCCCTGATGCGGCGAGTGCCAACGAGGCAGTGGTGGCCACCGTCCGGTCCGTAGCGGACGAACTGGAAGCGACGCCTGCACAGGTTGCCCTGGCGTGGCTGTTCGCCCAGGGCAGGCTGCTCGGCCTGCCAGTCGTCCCCATTCCCGGCACCCGCAAAACACACCGGATCGACGAGAACCTGGGTGCCTTGGCCCTGAAGCTGACCCCGGCGCAACTGGACGCACTGGCCGAAGCCTCGGACGCCGTCGTCGGTTCCCGCTCGGCGGATCCCAACTGGGTGTCGCAGGGCCGCGAGTAACCGGCGCCGGAAAAGCGTGTCCCTAGACTAAAGCCTATGGACTCACTTCTGTATGACCTGCCGACGCTGACCATCCGCCGGATCTCCGTCAGCGAGATGGACAACAACGTGTACCTGCTGACCGCCAAGACCAGCGGCGAGCAGGTGCTGATTGATGCCGCGGATGACCTGCCGGCCATCCGGCAGCTGCTGCAGGATTCGACTGCCGATACATCCGCTGCGCCCAGGCTTGCCCTGATCGCCACCACGCACCAGCACTGGGACCACGTGCGGGCGTTGAAGGAGCTGGTGGCCGCCACGGGCGCGCCCACTGCTGCAGGAAAGGACGACGCCGACGCGTTGCCCGTTGCAGTGGACCGGCCCCTTGAGCACGGGGACACGGTGGCTGTGGAAGGCTTCGAACTGACGGCCGTCCACCTGCGCGGGCACACGCCGGGATCGATCGCGTTTGTGTACGAGGACCCGGAAGGCCCCACGCACATCTTTTCCGGCGACTCGCTGTTCCCCGGCGGGGTGGGCAACACGCAGAACGACCCGGAGCGGTTCACCCGTCTTCTCACCGACGTCAGCGAACGGCTGTTCGGGACTTACCCGGACGCCGCCGTCGTGCATCCGGGCCACGGCAAACCGACAACCCTGGGTGCTGAGCGGCCACACCTCGAGGAGTGGCGCGCCCGCGGCTGGTAGCGTTCCGCGCTGCGCTTTGTGACTCGCGCTGCGCAAAATCCCGGGCGCTAGTGATGTACCCCTAGCGCCCGGGATTTTGTGTGCCCCCAGCTAATCAGGCGGCGAAAAGACGTAGCCTTAGCGGCTGCGGCGCTCGTTGGAGGCCGGAGCCGAAGCACGGCGCGGGCCGCTGCGGGCGGGACGGCCGGAGCCGCCGCCGTTGCTTGAACCGTAGGATCCGCCGGAGGTTCCGCCGGTGTTCGAGGACCAGACGGCCTTGTTGCCGCCGCTGGCTGCACCTGCACCTGCACCTGCACCTGCGGAGCGTGAACCGCCGCCGGTCCGGGCACCTGCACCGGCTGCGGCGCGCTGGCCTGTTGCCGGACGTCCGCTGCGCTGTCCGCCGGAAGCAGCCGGACGGCCTGAGGAAGCCGGACGGCCGGTGCCCCCGCGGGGAGCGTCGCTGCGGGTTACACGTGAATCAGTGCGTCCATCCGAGCCGCGGCCAGCGGCTGCACGGCCACCTGCTGCGGGGACGTCGTTGCGGTGGGTCGAAGCTGCAGTGCCGCGGCCACGGGCGTTGCGGCGGGCAGCTGCTGCTGCGACGGCGCGGTCCTCGTTCTGCTCGGCAACGCGGTCAAACGCTGCGCGGGCTTCGGTGCGGCCCTCGAATGCTGCAGCCCGGCGCTCGGCGCGGGGAACATCGGTACGCGTGGGCTCGGCGGAAACCCGGCCGCGTCCACCACGGCCGCCACGGCCGCCGGCAGTGGGTGCAGCCTGGCGGCGTGCCCGCTTGCGCTCGGCGTTGGCTCCCGTTGAGGTGCCGCCGCCCTGCTGTGCGGCCTTCTTGGCCAGCAGCGCTGCGCGGGTGCGCGGATCGATCTTCTCAGCCATTTCGCCCACGAGCTCGGCAACGATGGGTGAGCTCGCGGTGACGCGCTCGAAGTTAACCTCGACGCCGGCAGCCTTCATCAGCTTCTTCACGTCGGTCTGCTGCTCGGGGAGGGTCAGCGTGACCACAGTGCCGTCGGAACCGGCACGGGCGGTGCGGCCTGAACGGTGCAGGTATGCCTTGTGCTCGGTGGGCGGGTCAACGTGGATCACCAGTTCGACGTCGTCCACGTGCACGCCGCGGGCTGCGACGTCGGTGGCCACCAGGACGCGGACGTCGCCGGAGGAGAACTCGGCGAGGTTACGGTCGCGGGCGTTCTGCGAGAGGTTGCCGTGCAGGTCGACGGCGGGGATGCCGGCATCGGTGAGGGTCTTAGCCAGCTTCCGGGCGTGGTGCTTGGTCCGCATAAAGAGGACGCGGCGGCCGGCACCGGAAGCGAGCTCCACGATCAGCTGCTTCTTGACGGTCTGGTCGTTGACCACCAGGACGTGGTGTTCCATGGTGGTGACAGCTGCCTGCGGGTCGTCCACGGAGTGCGTGAGCGGGTTGGACAGGTAGCGCTGGACAATCTTGTCCACGCCGTTGTCCAGGGTCGCGGAGAAGAGCAGGCGCTGGCCCTGGCTGGGGGTCATGTCCATGAGCTTCTTCACCACGGGCAGGAAGCCGAGGTCGGCCATGTGGTCGGCCTCGTCCAGGACGGTGATTTCCACGGCCTCGAGGGTGAGGATGCGCTGGCGGATCAGGTCCTCCAGGCGGCCGGGGCAGGCGATAACGATGTCGACGCCGGCACGCAGGGCCTTTTCCTGGCGCGCCTGGGAGATGCCGCCGTAGATCACGGTGGTGTTCAGGCCGGCAGCCTTGGCCAGCGGCTCGATGGTGGCGTTGATCTGGGTGGCCAGCTCGCGGGTAGGTGCAAGGACCAGGCCCATAGGGCGGCCGGGCTTGCGGAAGTGCTTGGCTTCCCGCTCGGCAAGGCGTGCCACCAGGGGGATGGCGAAGGCGATGGTCTTGCCGGAGCCGGTACGGCCGCGGCCCAGGACGTCGCGTCCTGCAAGGGTGTCAGGGAGGGTCTTCACCTGGATGGGGAACGGCTCGGTAATTCCCTGGGCGGTGAGGGTATCGGCAAGGGCTTTGGGCGTGCCGAGGGCAGCAAAAGTAGTCAAAGTTCAAAGGTCTTTCAGGCGGTATCCGTGCGGATATCGGCCCCCGACGCCGGTTGGCCCAGGGGGTTCGCCGAAGAAAAGTCAGGTGATCAACCAGCCTGCTGCCGCTTATGCAAAGCGACGGCCGGGACCAAATGGAACGCGTTCATCGACGCAGGATGTGCCTCTCACATGAAAAAAGCCCCGTCCCCTAAATGAAGGGGTACATGGGCATCACTGCACATCAAGTTCCACCAGTCTAGCATCCTCCGCACACCCCGCTTCTCCACCCCTGCCCTGTCCCCTCCCAACTGAGTAGCGCTAAGTGTCGTTCTCGGCCTCCAAAACGGCACTTGGCGCTACTTACTTGGGCGTTGCGAACATAGCCTGCGCGGGGCAGGGTTGAGGCATGAGCGAACACGCGGCCCACCAGCATGAACACGAGGCAACGCACGACGGCGGCCCCGGCCTTTCCGGGAACAGCGAGGGCCAGGGGATCCGGGACGCGGCTTCCCTGTGGGACGAGCGGTACCGCAGCAAACCCCAGATCTGGAGCGGCAAGCCAAACCCCCAACTGGTCCGGGAAGCGGGCGGGCTGCGGCCGGGACATGCGCTGGATCTTGGCTGCGGCGAAGGTGCTGACGCCATCTGGCTCGCCCAACACGGCTGGACCGTCACCGCCGTCGACGTTTCAGCCGTGGCGCTGGAACGTGCGCACGGGCACGAAAAAGCCGCACTCGCGCGGGAAAGCGTGCATGCAGCCGAAGGCGCCATCGCCAGCCGCATTCACTGGCAGCAGGCCGACCTCGCGGAATGGCAGCCCGGGGAAACGTACGACCTCGTGACCTCGCAGTTCCTCCACTCCCAGGAACTGGCCTGGCAGGGCCCCCTGCGCACGGCCGCCGCGGCAGTCAAGCCAGGCGGAACCCTGCTGGTCGTTGGGCACCATCCGCATCGGCTGCCGCCCTGGGGCGGGGCGCACACACACGACGGAATGTTCTACACCGGGGAGCAACTGGTCCAGGAGCTGGGGCTTGACGGGCCCGACTGGCAGCTTGAAGTGCAGACCAGCCGGGAGCGGCCGGTCACGGGGCCGGACGGCGAGCACGCCACCATCGCCGACGTGGTGGTGCGCGCGAGCCGGCTCGCCTGACTTTCCTTGGAGTTTTTGTCCAGATATGCAGACTTCGGAGGCGGCCAAGCCTGCATATCTGGACAAAAACTCAACGGGTTTTGGTGGTGACCCGGGGCGCTATGGCGGCCGCGGCTACCGCGACCACGGCGGCGAGTCCAAAGACGCCCGCGAAGGATTCCGTCGTCGTCGTAAACGCCGCGAACACGATGCCGGTGGTGGCCAGTGCGAGCGCGCCGCCGAGGGAGTCGGAGATGGACATGGCCGAGCTGTTAAAGCCCTCATTCTCCTTGGTGGACAGCGCCAGGGTCATCACGCTCAGCCGCGGATAGAGCAGTCCCATGCCGCCGCCGGCGAAGATCCACCCAACGATTGCGACGGCGGCCGGCCAGTGCAGCGCGGTGGTGGACAGGGCAAGGACCACGGCGCCCAGGACCATCAACGAACCGATGCGGACGGCGCGGCGGTGGGACAACCGCGCACCGAGCCGCCCCTGGACTGCCGACGCACCCGCCCACGCCAACGCTCCACCCGTAAGGGTGAGCCCGGCAAAGGTGGGCGAAAAGGCGTACTGCTCAATCAGCAGGTACGGCAGATAGACTTCGGCGCCGAAGAATGCGGCAGAGGCAAGCCCGCGGACCAGGATCACGCTTGGCAGGCCGCGCCGGGCAATAAGCGTGCGCGGCGGCACCAACGGCCGCACGGCCACCAGGGCAACCACGACGGCGGCCACCGCCAGCAGTGCCGGCGCGGCGGGGAAACCGGGAAGCCTGACCTCGCGCGACAGGTTGAGCCCCAGTACGGCAAGGGCCGCCAGAGTTGCCCAGGCCAGGCGGCCGAGGGCCCACGGGACGGGTGGTTGCCCTGACGGGGCTGCCTGTTCCTTGGCCGACGCCATCCCCCGCAGCACCGGCACGATCATCACCAGCGCCGGAATGACCAGGCCCACCACACCCAGGAACACCCAGTGCCAGCTCAACGCCTGCGCCACAATTCCGGCTGCGAAGGGCCCCACCAGGGACGGGATCACCCAGGCCGCGGAGAAGGCAGCGAAAATCTTGGGGTGCAGCAGCCCCGGATAGATACGGGCCACCAGCACGTACAACGCAACGGTCAGGGCACCTCCGCCCAACCCCTGCACCAGCCGGCCCGCCACCAGCAGCGACATGGAGACGGCGGTGCCCGCGATCAGCAGCCCCGCCACGAACAGCGCTACCGACGCATACAGGGGAACGGTGGGTCCCCTGCGGTCGGACCAGTTTCCCGCAGCCACCATGCCGATCACGCCTGTTGCCAGCGGGCCGGCAAACGCCAGCGCGTAGAGGCCCGCACCATTCAGCTCCCGGCTGACCACGGGCATGATGGTGGTCACCGCAAGGGATTCGAACGCCGCAAGGAACACCAGCGCGCAGGCACCGATGGTCACCCACAGGTACGGCCGCTGCAGTATGCCGGCGTGTGGATCGGCGACTGAAAGGGTTGTCTCGCGCACGCTTCTGGCCCGATTCGTTGCTTGTCTTTCGTGCCAGCATAGCGGCCGGCAGCGACACGGCACGCGCTTCCCGAAGGCTCACCCGGCGCTGGCCACCGCCGCGGGCACGATGACCCGTCCGGTGGCCGTGGAATCCTGGTTCAGCATCCAGCCCACGCGTTTGACGGTACTGAGCATCACCACGCTTTCCACCAGTTCAATCCCGGGGATCCGCTGCTGCAGGGCGAGTTCCGCGTTCATCACATCGGCGAGCGACTGCAGCCACATAATGATCACGAAGTTGGTGCGGCCAGTGGTGGAGGCGCTGAGGCGGACGTTGCGGAGGCCCCGGAGTTCGACGGCGGCCGCCTCATGCCTGCCCGCCGGTACGTTGGCGAACCACTGGCACGTTACGGGGTAGCCGGAAAACTTTTGCGCCACTTCGCAGCGGAAGGAGAGCACCCTGCTCGCGAGGACGCGGTTCAGCTGGCGCTGCACTGTGGCAGGGTGCCTGTCCAAGGCTCGGGCGATGTCGGCCGCTGTCGCCCGCCCGTCCCTTGCCAGGAAGGGCAGCAGCGCCAGGTGGCTTTCCGGCAAAGGCTCGACGACGGACTCCGGGGGTGCAGATCCTGCCGCTTCCGGCCCGGCCTTGGCCTGAAGCGCAGCAACCTGCGCCCGATCCAGCACGTTGAGGCGCCAGGCGTAACCGCCGGAGTGCAGCCTGGTGCACAGCGACGTCTGGTACTTCAGCAGGCCATCGATGTCCTTGAGGCGGGAGGCCACTGTGGTGGTGAACCCCTCAAGGGACGGGGTCAGGACTGTCAGCATCAGGTCCCGGTTGCTGGCCGCTTCCTCGATGGTGACGATCTCCGGTACGGCAGCCAGGGCCTCCGTCACCTCTTCGCGGCGGTGCATCTCGCAGTCGACGTCCACGAAGGCCAGGCACATCTGCTTTGGATCGCCCATCAGGTGGGCCGTCACCCATGCGGCACCCGATCGGCGCACGCGTTCCCACCGCGCTGCCAAGGTGGTGGCGTGCACGCCCAGGATTTCGCCTGCATCCGCCCAGCTCACCCGGGGCGCGATCTCAAGGGCGTTGATGAGGGCGAGGTCCTCCTCGGTCAGTTCCATGGTGCCCATTCTTCCGCACGGCTGCATAAATCGAGGAGCAGGAGGATTGCGCTTGCATTCTTCCAGCAGTTCCCGCAGTTGTGAAGCAGGTCACGCCAGACTGGAAGCAGTCCATCTTTTGGAGGAGCAGAAATGACCATCACATCCGCGGCCCGGGAACTCCAGCCCGAACTGACCCGGTTCCGCCACGCCATGCACCAGGAGCCGGAGATCGGCCTCGACCTGCCACGGACGCAGGAAAAGGTCCTTCAGGCGTTGGACGGACTCCCCTTCGAAATCACCCTGGGCAAGGAAACGACGTCGGTCACGGCCGTGCTGCGCGGCACCGGCGGCGCCTCGGGTGCCGGAGCCGGGCAGGGACAGAACGCCGGGCAGGGACAGGAGGCCGCGCCGGCTGTCCTGCTTCGCGCCGACATGGACGCCCTGCCGGTCCAGGAAAAGACCGGCGTGGACTACACCTCCCACTTGGACGGCGCCATGCACGCCTGCGGCCATGACCTCCATACCGCGATGCTCACGGGTGCCGCTACGCTGTTGGCCGAGAACCGGCATCGCCTGGCAGGGGACGTGGTCCTGATGTTCCAGCCGGGCGAGGAAGGGTTTGACGGCGCCAGCTACATGATCCGCGAGGGTGTGCTGGACGCGCCGGGCCGCCGGGTGGACGCCGCGTATGGCATGCACGTGTTTTCCGCCCTGGAACCGCACGGCACCTTCACCACGAAGCCAGGAGTGATGCTCAGCGCCTCCGACGGCCTGGTGGTCACCGTGCTCGGTGCAGGCGGCCATGGTTCGGCCCCGCACGCGGCCAAGGATCCGGTGACTGCGGCCGCCGAGATGGTCACCGCGCTGCAGGTGATGATCACCCGCCAATTCAACATGTTCGATCCGGTGGTCCTCTCCGTCGGCGTCCTCCATGCCGGCACCAAGCGGAACGTCATCCCGGAAACCGCGCGGATCGAAGCCACCATCCGCACCTTCTCCGAGGCGTCCCGGGAGAAGCTGATGGACTCCATTCCCCGCCTCCTGCAGGGGATCGCGTCCGCGCACGGCCTCGAGGTCGACGTCGACTACCAGCAGGAGTACCCCCTCACCATCACGGACGAGGACGAGACCCATACGGCCGAGAACGTCATCACGGAGCTGTTCGGTGATTCCCGGCTGTCCCGCTGGGCCACTCCCCTCAGCGGCTCGGAGGACTTCTCCAGGGTGCTGGCGGAAGTGCCCGGCACGTTCATCGGGCTCAGCGCCGTCCCCCGCGGCGTGGACCATGCCGCCTCCCCGTTCAACCACTCACCGTACGCAACGTTCGACGACGGCGTGCTGGCTGACGGTGCCGCCCTCTACGCGGAACTCGCCACGCAGCGCCTCGCCGCGCTCTCGCAATCCCGCACCAACAACTCCTGATCCACCCTTCCAGGAAGAGAACTGAAATGACCACTGTCGTGAACCCGCAGCGCAGCGCGCGCGCAGCAATGCGGAAAACCATTGTTGGTACCGGGATCGGCAACGCCGTGGAGTGGTACGACTGGGCGATTTATGCAACCTTCACCCCCTTCATAGCCAGCCAGTTGTTCAGCAAGGCGGACCCGGCGTCGGCCGTCCTGTCCACGCTGGCGATCTTCGCCGTCGGCTTCGTTGCCCGGCCCTTCGGCGGATTCCTGTTCGGCTGGATAGGTGACCGGGTGGGCCGCAAGACGTCCATGACCCTGGCCGTCGGCCTGGCCTCGCTGGGCAGTTTGATGATCGGCATCGCGCCGACGTTCGCGAGCATCGGTGCCTGGGCTTCCCTGATGCTGCTGGTGGCCCGGCTGGTCCAGGGCCTCGCGCACGGCGGTGAGCTGCCGTCGTCGCAAACGTACCTCTCGGAGATGGCGCCGAAGGAAAAGCGCGGGTTCTGGGCCACCCTGATCTACACCTCAGGCACGGTGGGCATCCTGTTCGGCACGCTCCTGGGCGCCGTGCTGAACATGGTGCTCAGCACGGAGGCCATGAACGCCTGGGGCTGGCGCATCCCCTTCCTGATCGGGGCGGTGCTGGGGCTGTACGCACTGATCATGCGGTCCCGGCTGCACGAGACCGAGGCCTTCGAAAGCGAGTCCGTGCGCGAAAAGCGGGCCCCGATCTGGCCGCAGATTGTCCGCCACCGCAAGCAGGCCATGCAGGTCATCGGCCTGACCGTGGGCCTCACGGTGATCTACTACATCTGGGGTGTGGTGGCACCGAGCTACGCCACCACCGCACTGAAGATCGACCGCGGCGAGGCCCTGTGGGCCGGCGTCATCGGCAACATCGTGTTCATCGCGGCGCTGCCCTTCTGGGGCAAACTCTCGGACCGCATTGGCCGCAAGAAGGTGCTGTGGTCCGGTGCCATTGGCTCTGCCGTGATGCACTTCCCCATGACCTGGCTGCTGAAGGACTCTGCGTGGCAGCTGGCCGTTGGCATGTCCGTGATGCTGATCTTCATCGCCGCGAGCGCCGCGATTGTGCCGGCCGTGTATGCCGAGCTCTTCCCCACCAGCATCCGCACCGTGGGCGTGGGTGTTCCGTACTCCATCTGCGTAGCGCTCTTCGGCGGCACCGCCCCCTACCTGCAGCAGTGGCTGGGCACCACCCTGCAGCTGCCGGACCTCTTCAACGTCTACGCCGTGCTGCTCCTGGCGGTCAGCGCCTTGTTCGTCTTCACCATCCCGGAGACGAAGGGCAAGGACCTGACGCACTAGCTCCCCCAAGTAAGTAGCAGTAAGTGTCGTTATGAACGCTCATAACGACACTTACTGCTACCCAGTTGGGTCACCGACGAAGCGGTTCCGTCCGGCCCGGTAGCCGAACACCGCCGCGAGCAGCCCCACGGCCAGGAAGAGGACGCCGGCGGCTGTGAAGGACCCGGTGGCCTGGTGAAGTTGGCCCACCATCAGGGTCCCCGTTGAACCGAGGCCGTAGCCCACGCCCTGCATCATCCCGGACAGGTGCGCTGCAGTGTGCCCGTCCCGGGTCCGCAGCATGATCATGGTCAGCGCCACCGCGGTGAGGCTCCCCTGGCCCAGCCCCAGCAGTCCTGCCCATACCCAGATCAGCCCGAGTGGCCCGAAAATGCTCAGCGCGAAGCCACCGCCGGTCATCAGGGCCACCACGGTGTTGATTGCCCGCTGGTCCCGGAACCTCGCCGCAAGCGCCGGGGCGAAGAGCGAGCCGAGCATTTGCAGCACTATGCACGCCGACACGATCAACCCGGCCGTTGCCCCGTCCACTCCCCGTTCCCGCAGGATGGGTGCCAGCCAGGCGAAGACGCTGAAGGACATCATGGCTTGGAGCACCATAAAAATGGTGACCTGCCACGCGACCGCCGAGCGCCAGACGTTCACCCCTTCCTTTACCGCCTGGTGCCGGACGGGGTGCTGCCGTACCGCCAGCGGCAGGAACAGGAAAAGGACGACGGCGGCGGGCAGCGCCCAGAACCACAGCGCCAGGGTCCACTCCCCCGTCGCCGCGTAGACGGGGTAGGTAAAGCCTGCTCCCAAAGCGGCCGACGCGCAGATGGCCGTGGTGTAGAGCCCGCCCATGAGGCCCAGGCGGTGCGGGAAGTCCCGCTTGACCAGCCCTGGGAGCAGCACATTGCACAGGGCGATGGCGGCACCGCAGGCGGCTGTCCCGGCAAGGAGGGCGGGCAGGTGCACTGGTCCCGGCAGGTCCCCGGTTGGAGGCCACGGCAGCGCGGCCGGGCGCAGCAGAAGCCCGGACGTCAGCACCGCCATGGCGCCGAGGAGCACGCGCTCGGCACCGAACCGGCGGGCCAGCACCGGGGCCAGGGGCGCAAACAGGCCCAGCAGCGTCACGGGGACAGTGGTCAGCACAACAACCGCCCACCCGGGCAGTGCGGCCTGCGACGTCACCTCGGGAAGCACCGCCGAGAAACTGGAGAAAACCGTTCTCAGGTTCAGGCCGATCAGAACCAGGCACAGGCCCAGGTAGACCAGGCCCCTCCGGCTTCCCACCAGGGTGGGTTCCGCCGCCGGCAACTCATCAATCTCGGCGTCCACCAGGTTGTCGGGTTTCATCGGGGGCTTGGCGGGCCGGTCCTTCTTCGCCGCAGCACTCGTCGCTTCCGTCACCTGCCCATTCTTACAGGAGGGCTGGGTCCGAGTTATCCACATAAGGCGGGGGACGCCTACTGCCGCCGCAGGTGTGAACCATAGGTTTGGAAGCATGAACAGCGCCCAACCGCCCGGCTCCGGAGGAGACTAATGGGCACTCCGCCGCCAAATGAGCCTCAAGCGGCAAATGAGCCAACCCAACCCGAAACACCCGTTGCAGCGGAAGCCCAGGAAGCCCGGATAGACCGTTATAAGCACAAAGCAACAGCCAGCGTGTTATTGGCCGTCCTGGCCCTTGTCAGCATGATCGTTACTGCTCCGTTGGCGATGTTTGCCATGCTTGCCACTTACCCTTCCACCGGGCCATCCGAGATGCCCTGGGTGGCACCTTTGGTGTTCTTCAGCCTTCCCCTCGTGTTTGCTTTGCCCTCCCTGGTGTTGGCAATTTCCGTCCTCAGGAACTCCCCGGATACTTCGCCAAACCGGTCATCGGCGGCACTCGCCCTATGCCTCGCGGGACTGGTCTTCGTCCTGGCTATGGGGCCTGCACTGGATCAATTGGGGAATTCATAATGGGGGCTGTCCGGCCGCCGGTATTCTGGAAGGGATGAGTGAATCCCCAGAAACCCCCCAGCCGGAGCATGTCCCGCGGACGGTGACCCCAGGAACCCAAGCCTCCTACGGCACGTACGGCGGCCGGCCCGTCAGCTTTGTTCGCCGCGGCACACGCCTGCAGGGACGCCGGCAGGCAGCCTGGGAACTCCATGCCGAGCGGTGGGCCGTGAACGTCCCCCGGCACGTAGCCAACACGTCGGTCCACCCGGACTACACCTTCGACGCGGAGGCGGAATTCGGCCGTAAAGCACCCCTCATCGTCGAGATCGGCTCGGGCCTGGGCGACGCTATCTGCCACGCCGCTGAGCAGAACCCGGACACCGATTTCCTCGCTGTGGAGGTCTACACTCCCGGGCTGGCCAACACCATCATCAAGATCAACAGCCGGGGACTGAGCAATGTCCGGGTTGTCGAGGCCAACGCGCCCGAGGTGCTGGCCACCATGCTCCCGGAGGGTTCCGTCAGTGAATTGTGGGTCTTCTTTCCCGATCCCTGGCACAAATCCCGCCACCACAAACGGCGCCTGATCCAACCCGAATTCGCGGACCTTGCTGCCCGTGCCCTGAAGAAGGGCGGGCTGTGGCGCATTGCCACTGACTGGTCCAACTATGCGGTCCATGTCCGCGATGTCCTGGCGGACTCGAAGGACTTTGAGAACCTGCACACAGGCGAGCGCCGCGGACCGGAAAGTCCGCTGACCCAGGTGTGGCAGTCCGGCGTGGAATCAGTGGTGGGCGGTGCCCCCGTCCGTGAAGGCCGTGCCCCGGTCAGCACGGAACACACCGGCCCCAACGAAGGTGTGGACGAAACGGGCGGCTGGGCCCCCAGGTTTGAGGGAAGGATCCGGACCAGCTTTGAAGGCAAGGCCCACGAGGCCGGGCGGCTCATTTTTGATCTCTGCTACCGCCGCCGTTAGTTCCAGCGAGGGCACACCCGGCCGCCGACCTCCGGTCCTCATCAGCCCACGCTGATGGAGGCCACAATCTCCGTGAGCATGCTGAGCCTCGGCTCCAGGTCAGGGCTGACGTAGGGCCAAATGACTACCAGGCCGATGAACCGGCCGCGTTCCCACACGCCCACGGTCGCTGCCACTTTCCCCTCCCCCTCGGCGTCGTCGTAGCCCACTACCACGGCGTAGGCGGACTTGTCTGGCAGGTTCAATTCACCTTCGGTGAGAAGGGTGCCTCCCTTCTCCTCCAGGTAGAAGCCGGACATCAGGTGCGCCCAGCCGTTGGCCTGCGCGGCGCCCTGCACGGAGGTGTCGTCCTTGATGACGGTGACAAGGACCCCACCGAGCAGTCCGTACTGTTCAGTGTTGGGGCCGGCCGTGGAGTCTTCCAGGACCTGGGTGTGCTCGGGGAAGTCGGCTGTGAACCCCAGCGCGGATTCGATGTGGACTGACATTCTCTTGCTCCTTCAGCGGGTGTGTCGTAGCTGGGCTGGGTGCGGGGGCCGGACGTTGGCCGGCGCGATTACAGCCGCTCGAGCCTGGTGTCGTTGGGGACCTTGTAGTACGTGGAGACGTTCGTGGTGGCCTGGCTCTCGGTTTTGACCTCCACCTCGCCCACCTTCACGTCAACCCCGGCCTCATTGGACGCGGTCACCACATTGTTGACCTGGACAGTGGCAGAACCGGCTTCGTACAGCCTGGCGGCATCGCGTGCTGCGCCGTATTCGTTTCCGAGCGCGACATGCCGCAAGTAGCTGTCGATCAGCGGCTTGTTCTCCGCTGAGTAATCCACGTCGATCTTGACAGTACCTTGGGTTCCCACCGTCACTGTGGACTCGAGCTTCGCGGCCTTCACGTCCGTACCCGCCGTGACTCCCTGCGCCACCGTTCCATCCATGGACACTGACACGGATTCGATGTTGCTGTCTTTGTCCATGTTCAGCTGCAGTCCGCCGTTGCCGGAAGCCTCGAAAACGCGGCCGTCCAGGTTGAGCTTGCCTTGGGCGGAAACCTCGCCGCTGGCTGTTGAGGTGCCGTCCGTCAGGTTCCGCTCGTAGGCCAGGTCCAGCCTGGCCGAACCTGTTGCGGCTCCAGTTTCCCCGTCGGCCTCCAGCGACAACGTTCCCTTGGCCTTGTCCGTCTGCCCGGTGGAGCCGTTGGCACCGGCGGCTTCGTTGATGGTTTCCAGGATGTAACCGGGCGGATTGCCTGCCACATCCTTGATCTCACCCACGCTGTCCGGCGGCAGGTCCCGGTACATCTGCTCGCGGGCTGCCATGGCTTCTTCCACGCTGCCGAAGGTGTATTCGCGGGACACCTGCCCATTGAGGGTCACGCCGGCGGTTCCGGTGGTGTCGTTGACGCCCAGCCCCATGTTTCCGTACACCTTCATGGTGGCGGTGCCATCGGCATTCTCCACCACTTCGGTGCCCACTTCGGCACCGCCATGCACCCAGGCCACCCGGGCCTCGATCGATGCCTTGCCTGTTTCGGAGTAGACGGGGATGTCCGCCCTTGCCAGGTCCTGGAGATGTTCCTTGGCCTGCTCCTGCGCGGATTTGGGGATGCCGCCGTCCATGCGCATGAGGTCCTCGGCGAACGGACCGTCGCCGTCTTCGCCCTCGATCAGGTATTTCCGGTCGGCTGCAGAGAGGCTGTCCCACCACGTGGCCTGTTCTTCCGGGCTGGCGTCGAGCATCCGTTCCAGGCCGGCTTCCAACTCCCGGCGGTGCCCGGCCGCGGCCACGGCGGCAGTGGCCTGTTCCGTCAGCCAGTCCTGGGCCTGCTCAGCAAACGATTCAACCCGGTCCCAGACGCCGGTGCCGGCACCGGCCGATGACGAGGAGGAGGACTTCTCCTGCTCCTCCGCGTGCTGCAGCAGGATCCTGGAGTTCTCACGCAGGCTGGACACAACCTTCTCCAGCCCGGGGCGGTGGCTTCCGCTCCACTCCTGACGGAAACGTTCGCCGTCCGTGCCTTTCCAGGGAGCCGCCTGGATCTGGTTATGCAGCGAACTCGCCCGGGTGCTCAACAACAATGCAGCCTGGTCAGCCGCCTTCGCCAGAGCCCGCAACTGGCTGACATCAGCGCCGTAAAAAGTCATGGTTCGTCCCCCGGAGAAGTTCGCGCCGATGTTCGGTCGCTGACCATATAGTTCCACGGCGGCGGGAACTTCGGCGATGGGCATCCCTCCCCATCCGGCAGCGGCGGCACTGGCACCGCATTCCTGAAAGCCCGCACAATCCACCTCCTAATCCACATAGTCCTGGGGGATCACTGGCCCGGACCATCAGCGCGTGGCACGATTGCCCTTACGCGGGGGTACGCACCATCCGCTCCTGTGCAAAGGGAACAGCCATCAAAAAAGAATTGCGACAGGCCGCAGATGCGGCAGAGAACGTCACCAACTCGCACACCCTGGAGATGATGGCGAGGGCGGGGTTTGCGGCGAGCGGCATCCTGCATCTCTTAGTAGGTGCAATCGCAATCCGGCTGGCCATGGGCGGTACGGGCAACGCCGACTTCAGCGGTGCCGTGGCCGAACTCGCCACCCAGCCTGCCGGACCTTTCCTGTTGTGGGCGAGCTTCGCCGCCTGCGCTGCCCTTGCACTGTGGCAGACCAGCGATGCCATCTTCGACTACAACCAGTTGCCCACAAAGGAAAAGGCCGGAAAGAAGGCAAAGGCAGCGGCGCAGGCAGTCGTTTTCGCCGGGCTTGCCCTGACACTGATGTCCTTCGCCATGGGAACCGGTTCGGGCGGGGACAACCAGCAGGCGGCAAGCGACCTTACCGCTTCCGTGATGAAGGCACCGGGCGGCGTAGCGCTGTTGGTCCTGCTGGGCGTGGGCATTGCCGTGACCGGCGTGGTGTACGGCATCCGCGGCCTTCGGAAATCGTTCGAAAAGCATCTGACAATGCCCTCGTCCCCCACCGCACGGACGGCGGTCACGGTGCTGGGCGTAACAGGATACGTGGCGAAGGGCATTGTGCTGTTGCTGGCCGGGCTGCTCATCGCCATAGCCACCCTGCAGGCGCACCCTGAGGAGTCCACCGGCCTGGATGGAGGGCTTCGTGCACTCCGCGACCAGCCCTTCGGGGTGTACCTCCTGGCAGCTGTGGGTGCCGGGCTCATCTGCTACGGCGCCTACATGATCGTCCGGGCACGCCTCGCGAAGATGACCCGATAGTGGGCGGCCGCAGCTGATGAAGTTGCCAGCTGGGATTGGAGCGCCCGGGCATATACCAGACGCTATGGCACGGTAATTACCGCGACGGCCTGCTGGGTACCGTCCCGCAGTTCCACACTCGAAATGCTGGCCAGCTGGATGGGCGTTGCTCCGGTGACCCTGACCCTGCCGCTCGGCGTCGCCGTCCAAGCGCACGCGCGGTCCTCGCCGCCCGCCCGGTCCCGGACCCACAGGGACAATGTCCCGTCGGCAGGGAGACTGCTGCCGTTCACAGCCAACTCGGTTCCCCAGGTCTTCCGGGCCAGGTCGATGCTGAACTGCAGGCCATCTCCGGACTGCACGGAGTAGCTCGCGTCCGGTTGCGCCGGCCGGTTCAGGACCGGACCCACCCCCAGTCCCACGGCGAGGCATGCTGCGGCGACCGCCCCCACCAGGGCCGCCCACCGCCGTCGTACCTTCCGACGGCGGCGCGACAGTTCCGAAAGGAGGGGCACCGGGGCCCCGGCTGCCCGGGCGGGTGGCGCGCCCGGTCCTGCCGGCACCATGGTGAGCGCAACGGCGTCCGGCACCGGGAGGGCGTCCAGTAACGCAGGCACTTTCTCCAGCCGGCCGAGCTCGTCCCTACATCTCGCGCAGCCCTGAAGGTGCGACGCAAAAATCTTCAGGTCCTCGGCGTCCAGCCCGCCCAACAGGTAGGCTCCCAGCAAGTGGTGCTGCTCGGAAGCGCTCACCGTTCCACCCCCATTTCGTCCAGGATGGTCCGCAACGCCCGCACTGCGTAGTACGCACGGGACTTCACCGTTCCGGTCGGCACGTTCAACTGCACCGCTGCCTCATTCACGGTGAAACGGCGGTAGTGCAATGCCACCAGCACGTCCCGGTGTTCCGAGCTGAGGCGGAGCAGCGCTTCCTCGATCAGCACCCTGTTCAGCAGCTCGTCCACGCGTTCCACTGCCTCGGCAGAATTGGCAAGGCCGTCGTCCAGCGTCTCGGCCGGGCGGCGCTGCGCCCGCCGGTAGTTGTCGATCATGATGTTCCTGGCCGTCCGGAAAAGATAGCTGCGAAGGCTCCCGGTGACCTCCGGTGCGTGCTGCCATACACGGAGCACGGTTTCCTGGACCACGTCCTCAGCCAGTTGCGGGTCACGGGAGGCGCTGAGCACAAAGCGGCGGAGGGCCTGGCCGTGCTCACGGTAGATGGACTCAACAACATCCTCGTCCAGCGGCATATCAGGACCTCCCGGCCTTCAGCATGGTTCGCCACCGTGTGCTTCCGGCTGATACGACGTCCGCAGCCGGAATTTGGTTCAGTTGAACCATTCTTCACCCGGAGGCGTCTTAGTCGTTAGCGTCCGGCATCGACGCCGGGCACGAACCAAGGAGCAAACCTATGAAAAAGCAACTGGGAACAGGCCTCACTATCCTCGCCCTGACGGCGGCCCTCGCAGGGTGCGCCGGCGGCGGCGGTACCACCCCTGCAGCCAGCAGCCCGGCTGTCACGGCGGGCTCACCCAACGCCTCTGCAACGGCCCCCGCTGCCTCTGTTTCTCCGCCCGCCGCAACGTCCACAGCAACGGCCGCCGGTGTCGACCTCAAGATTGCGTCTTCCAGCCTGGGCGACATTGTGGTCGATGGCAAGGGGATGAGCGTCTACTACTACACCAAGGATGTCAAAGACTCCGGTACCAGCACCTGCACCGGGGGATGCCTGACCGCGTGGCCGCCGCTCCTCACCACTTCGGACGAGCCCAAAGTCGAAGGGGTAACCGGGGCCGTGGGCACCATTACTACGCCGGAAGGTGCCAAGCAAGTGACCCTAAACGGCCTGCCGTTGTACTACTTCGCCAAGGACACGAAGGCCGGTGACATCCTCGGCCAGGGCGTCAACGACGTCTGGTACCTGGCCGATCCGGCCGGCGAAATGATCAAAACCGCGGCCAAATAATGACCCTACGGGGGCGGTGAGCCGGGTGCCGGTTCGTCACGGGAGCGGAACTGCCGGCAGGGTGGCGGGCAGTGGAACCTGTGGCGGCACCGGCACTTCCGGCGACCCGCCCAGCCCGTCGGCAATGTGCTCCGGTACAGCCGCGGGCAGGGTCTCTGAAGCGGGGACTTCCCCGGGTTTTCCCGGGGAAGTTGGCTGGCTTACAGCGGTCTCCGGCGCAACTGGACCGTCCGACGGCGGGGCGGTCGGTTGCGTCGCTGCGGCCGGGTCTGCCGGTATCGATGTTGGGCCACCGGGTGCGGTGCCGGCAGGTGCGGTACCCGCCGGGGACTCTGGCACAGGCGCCGCGGGCTGATCGGCCTGGTGGCGTGCAGGTGCGCCGCCGGAACCGGTGATGAAGGAAGTGACAGCCTGGTTGAGCTGGGCGAACGACTCCCGGATGGACTGGTCTGATGCCGCGGCAACTGCGCCGCCGGCGCTCAGGGACACCGCCACGGACAGGGCCGTCAAGGTGACCCGGCGCTTAGCCCTGCGGCGGGCAGCGAGTTCGTCAGCGGGGGCTGCAGCAATCGCGTCGTCGGCGACTTCCGGGTCAGCACCAAGCCCTGCGTTGGCTCCGGCCATCAGGGCCAGCAGCTCGGCAGAAGGCTCCGGCGCATCAGAGGCCAGGGCCTGAAGCTCGAGAAGGACGGGGCGGAGCTGGGTGTCGCCGTCCAGGTCTGCCTCCAACAGCAGCTGGTCGACGGACCCGCCGCGGGATCCTGCAGTGTCACTCATGGTTTGCCTGGTTTCTTTTGAGCGTCTGTGCCTTGAGATTTTGAAGGGCCCGGCGCTGGAGCTGCTTGATTGCCCCTTCGCTCTTGCCCATGATGCCGGCCACCTGTTCGATGGACAGGTCAGCCACCACGCGAAGGGCAAGCACTTCCTGGTGTTCGTCGCTGAGCCCGTCCAGCAGGGCGGCAGCCGCGCCGTTCAGCTCCACCGCACAGTGCTCTGCGGAGGGGGTGCTCCGGCTGTCCTCCAGCGGATCGTAAGGAGTCAGCTGGGGCCTGCGTTCCAGCCGCCGGTAGTGGTCCACCATGCGGGCGTGGGCAATGGAGAAGATGAGCGACTTGGCCCCCTGCAGCCCGCCGGTGAGGCCGCTGATCTGCGGGAAGAATGCCAGGAACACGTCCTGGGTTACCGCTTCGGGATCGTCCACGCCGCGTGCCTTGAGGTATCCCAGCACCGGTCCCGCGAAGGACCGGTAGGCAACGCCGAACACCGCAGCCGGGTCGGTTCCGGCTGCGTCGTCGAATATGTCGATCTCTTCTTGGGCCAAAGTGTCTAGCACCGGCGGCTCCTCCATCCCGGAGCAAGGCAACGCCCATCCCGGTTTTACGGTGCGGTCTGCGGGTCCTGCGCTTACTTTCCCGCTGCCTTTCGGCAGGTTATTCCGGGTTTCATTCCGGACCGGCCTCCCCAAGGGCCGTCAGTGTTCCTGAAACGGCAGTTCCTGAAATCGAGTACCGCCGTACTGCGGGAGACGGACCGTGCGCCGTTTCCCGCAGTACACACTAGCCAACGCCGCTTAGCGGACCGAAACTGAGGGTGCGTCCACAGCTGCGCTGCCGCCGTCGACGGAGGCAGCAGGAACCTCGGGAACTGCAGGCACGGCCGGAACTGCCGGCGCGCCGTCGACACCCGGAACAGCCGGGACCGCCGGAACAGCCGGAACCTCGGGACGCTCAACCTCAACAGCGGCGGAACCATCGGTTGCGGCGCCCGCCTCTGTGGCAGCGTCAGCCTGCGCTGCGACGTCGGTGCAGAAGCTTTCGATGTTCGCTTCACCCTGTGCTGCGATGGCCAGCGAGGAGAAGCCTTCGGAAGAGGCGTTCAGGCCACCGTTGGTGAACGCGGTGCACAGGCCAAGGGCCGCGGCGCCGGCTGCGTCAACTGCAGTGCCGGCTGCGGCGGACACGGAAGCCTGGGCTGCGACGTTATCGGCGGAAACCGCGGCATCTCCTGTGGCTTCTGCTTCTGCGTCAGCGGAAGCGTTGGCAGTGGCATCGGCGGCGGCGTCAGCGGTTGCCTGCGCGTCAGAGGCGGCTTCTGCTGCCAGCTGGGGAGCCGGGGCGCCGAAGAGATTGTGGGCGGTCTGCTGTGATTCGGCCGGAAGGACGCCGGAAACGGCAGCGGCGCCGGTTCCGCCGACGGCAATGGTGCCGGCTGCCAGTACTCCGGCGGCAACTTTGCTGGTGGCGAGAACGGTGAACAACGACATAAGACACTCCAAAACCTAGACAACTTATTCGATTCAGGTCCGCCGGGCGGACCCATCACCTGCTACATCGCAGGGACAGGCGGAAAGGTTACGGGCGTCCGGAATCTTTTTTCGGGGCGGTGTCAGCAGCCAGCAGGGCAGCAGCCGGCGGGCAGCAGCCGGCGAGGTCTAGGGACGGCGCTACGATCGATGCATGCCCACGATCCCGGAGTCCCAGAAGAAGGCCAGCACCTGGCAGTCGATGGTGGACAGCAACAAAGCCCTTCTTAAGCGGAAGACCGGCGAAGACACCGCGTACTGGGCTGGGAAGGCCCGCGCCGCCGGTATCCGGAACGACGGCGAACTCCGCACCTGGATGCGCGACAGCTTTGGGGTGACCGGGTACGCCCAATATGCGGTGTCCTGGGAGATGTTCGGTTACCCCGAATTTATGCTGCGTGACGCCGATGAACTGATCAACGGGCAGTATGCCAACCACCCGCACCTGAGGCCCATCGCGGACGCCCTCCTGGCATGGGCGTCCGCAACCGACGGTGTGGAGATCCAGATGCGGAAGGGGTACGTGTCCCTCCACAGTGCTCGGCGGAAGTTCGCGCAGGTCACCCGGACCACCAACACTGCCGTGGACGTAACCCTCCGGCTCGACGCCCCTGCGGAGAGCCGGATCGAAACCGTCAAGATCCGGGCCGATGACCCTTTCACCCGCAGGGTGCGCCTCACCTCAGTCGACCAGGTGGACGATGAACTTTTGGGCATCCTGGCCGTGGCCCTGAAGCAGAACAGCTGACCGAGCAGAACAGCTAACCGTGCAGAACAGGTAACCAGGACGCAGAACAGCCGACGGGGCTGCCCTGCGTCTGCTTAGCAACCCGCCAACCAGACCAGCGTGAGCTACGGGACCACGACGGCGGACACGCCACCGTCCTGGACTGTCACCTCGAAGACAGTGGTGGACCCGCCCGGTGACGGCACAGCGACCCGGCGCGTGCCGTCCTGGGCTGCGAAGGCCTGGAACTGCATGTCCTGCGCCCAGTCATAGTCCGGCCGGTCGGACACCGTACCGATGGGCAGCACCGCGCCTTCCCGGACCCAGGTTGCCGCTTCCATGACCGAGTACTCCTTGCGATGCCACCGGGGGCCCGCCAGCTGCTCGCCGGTTTCCAGATGGGTCCACGTCCCTTCGGGCAGGTAGAAGGACACTGTGCCGGAGGGGTCCATCACAGGTGCCACCAGGAGGTCGGGGCCCAGCATGTACTGCCGGTCAAGATGTGCGCAGCCCGGGTCCTCCGGGAATTCCATAAACAACGGCCGCATCAGGGGAATGCCCTCTGCATACGCTTCTTCGGCCGCCATCTGCAGGTAAGGCATCAGCCGCATCTTCTGCTCGGTGAAGTGCCGAAGGACGTCCACTGACTCTTCGTCCACGAGCCACGGGACGCGGTAGGAGTTGGAGCCGTGCAGCCGTGAGTGCGAGGACAGCAGCCCGAACGCGATCCAGCGCTTGAAGATTTCCGGTTCAGGCGTACCTTCAAAACCGCCGATGTCATGGCTCCAGAACGAGAAGCCCGACGCCGCCAGTGACAACCCGCCGCGCAGCGATTCAGCCATCGCCGCGAAGGTGGACTCGCAGTCTCCGCCCCAGTGCACCGGCATGGTTTGGCCGCCTGCTGTGGCTGAACGGGCAAAGACCACGGCTTCGCCCTCACCCAGCTCCTTCGAGAGCAGGTCAAAGACCGTCCTGTTGTACAGCTGCGCGTAGTAGTTGTGCATCCTTGCCGGATCGGAGCCATCATGCCACACCACATCAGTGGGGATGCGCTCGCCGAAATCGGTCTTGAATGAATCGACGCCCTGCCCCAGCAGGCCGCGGAGTTTTTCCTGGTACCAGAGCACGGCGTCGGGGTTGGTGAAGTCCACCAGCCCCATCCCTGCCTGCCACATGTCCCACTGCCAGACAGAACCGTCCGGACGCTTGACCAGGAAGCCGCGTTCCAGGCCTTCCCGGAACAGGTGCGAGCGCTGGGCGATGTACGGGTTGATCCAGACGCAGACCTTGAGCCCGCGGTCGTGCAGGCGGGCGAGCATGCCCTCCGGGTCCGGGAACGTGGCGGGGTCCCACACAAAATCGCTCCAATGGAAGGACCGCATCCAGTGGCAGTCGAAGTGGAAGACGGAGAGCGGAAGGTTCCGCTCTTCCATGCCGTCGATGAAGGAGTTGACGGTCTTCTCGTCGTAGTCGGTGGTGAACGATGTGGACAGCCAGAGCCCGTAGGACCATGCCGGGATCCGGGCGGGCCGGCCGGTCAGCTCCGTGTACCGGCGGATGATTTCCTTGGGTGTGGGCCCGTGGATGATGAAGTACTGCAGCTTCTGGCCTTCCACGCTGAACTGCGTACGGGAAACCACTTCCGAGCCCACCTCGAAGGAAACCTTCTCCGGGTGGTTGACGAACACGCCGTACCCGTCATTCGTAAGGAAGAACGGAACGTTCTTGTACGCGAGGTCGCTGGAGGTGCCGCCGTCCTCGTTCCAGATGTCCACCGCCTGGCCGTTCTTCACGAAGGCGCCGAAGCGCTCGCCGAGGCCGTAGACGTTGGTGCCCACCCCGAGGCTGAGCTGTTCGTGCACAAAGGTCCGCCCGCCGTCGTCCGTGATGACGCCGACGCTGCGCGGAGTGGAGCTGGTCAGCAGCCTGCCGTTCCCGAGGAAGTCGACTCCCCAGTCGCCGGAAGTGCTGATCCGGGCCGTCAGCCCCCCGGAGGTGATGCTTGCGGTACGGCCGCCGTCCTGGCTGAACTCCGCGGCGGATCCTGCCCGGTTCACGTCAAAATGCGGGCCGTTGTCCAGGCCGCCCTGGAAGTGTTCGATGGTTACCCCAATGACGTCCGGCATCGGGGCGTCGAAGGTGACCGTCAGCTGGGGAAGGTTAAGTGCGTCGCCGCGGGAGGTGATGCGTTTGGTAGGCGCGTAGACGGTCATCGTCCCGCCGTCCACCACTACCTCCGATACGTCGCGGGGGTGCAGCGCGGAAAAGCCCTTGCGGTACAGCCAGTATCCGTCGGTGAATTTCATGGGGTCTCAGTTTCCATTCTCAGTGTGGTCAAAGCTGTTCTTGAGGACCAGGGCGCCGTACGGCTCCAGGGTTATGTCAGGTCCGTGGCTGTCCCCGGAGAGCAAGTCCACCGACTGCTCTTTGAGGCGTACCGTCCGCGGTTCCGGGCTGTGGTTCAGCAGGAAGTGGTAGCCGCCGCGGGTGGCGAGTTCGACGTCGTCGGGCAGGTCCGCGGCGACGGGCACGGTCAGTCCCGCTTCCGCCACCGCCGCCCCAACGATGTTTCCCAGCGCTGCAGCGGGCAGGTCGCAGCCGATGTACCAGGCGGTCCCTTGGCCGTGGCTGTTGCGGACTGCTGCCGGCTTCCCGGCAAGCGGGCCTGACGCGAAGGTGGCCACCGCGGCAGCGCTGGAACTGTGGAGGCGCAGGTCCTCCGACCAGACGGCGGCTTCGAGGTTGTCCGGCAGTCCTGCGTTGGCCTCCGGGCCCATGGGTCCGGGCTGCGCAAATTCAAGTCCCACGCTGCCGGCCAGCGGGCGCCATTCTTCCCCCGTGACCCCCAGCATGCCGGCCAGCACTGCAGGGAACCGTCCCTGGCGGAGGTGTCCGTTGGTGTCGGCCAATCCGCTGAAGGGGCCCACCACTGCAGTTCCTCCCCCGTGCACCCAGCCGGTCAGTGCAGCAGCATGTTCTTCGGTGAGGAGGAAGAGGCTGGGGACAAGCACCAGGTCGAAGCGGTCCAGGGCGGCAGCGGGATGCACCACTTCCACCGACAATCCGCGCCTTAGCAACGGCCGGTAGTAGGCCTGGAGCTGGTCCAGCACGCCCAGCCTGTCGCTGGGGCAGTCCGGGGACTCGGCAGCCCACCAGCTGTTCCAGTCGAACAACACGGCAATGCGGGAGGGTGAGGGGGTTCCGGCGAGGAGCCGGAGATCCTGAAGCTCGGACCCGAGAGCCGAGACTTCCCGGAACACGCGGGTGTCCTCCCCCGCCAGGGGTACCACTGCGGAATGGAAGCGCTCGGCACCAAAGGCGGACTGGCGGAACTGGAAGAAACAGATTCCGTCCGAGCCGCGGGCCAGCGCAGACAGGGAGTCCACCCGCAGCGCGCCGGGTTCCTTGGCGCTGTTGTGCGGGCGCCAGTTTACGGCCGACGCCGCTGATTCCATCAGGAGCCATGGCTTGCCACCGGCCAGTCCCCGGCAGAGATCGTGGGTGAGCGCGCCCAGTTCCCAGGTTTGAGGTTGGGCCGGGTCCGTGTACCAGTTGTTGCCGATCAGGTCCGTCTCGCCTGCGAAGCTGAAGTAGTCCGCGCCGCGGAAGAAGCCCATGAGGTTCGTGGTGACCGGGACGTCGGGAGAGTGCTGGCGGATGATATCGCGCTCAGCGGTGAACAGCTTGAGTAGCGAATCCGAGGTGAAACGCTTGAAGTCCAGGACTTGGGTGGGGTTATGCAGGTAGGGCGCTGTGCGGGGCGGCAGGATCTCCTCCCAGCTGCTGTACCCCTGGCTCCAGAACGTTGTGCCCCAGGCGGAATTGAGGTTGTCCAGGGAACCATGGCGGCGCAGCAGCCAGCCCCGGAACGCACCGGCCGTTTCGTCGTCGTAGCTGACCTGCCCGAGCTCGTTGCCCACGTGCCACATCACGACGGCGGGATGCTTGCCGTAGCGCTCCGCCAGCGCGGCCGTAACCTGCAGCGCAGCGCTGCGGTACACCGCTGACGACGGCGAGAACTGGTTGCGTGAGCCGTACCAGAGAGTAGTTCCCGAGGCGTCGGTGGGGAGCGTGCTGGGGAAGCGGTGTCCCAGCCACGGCGGGGGCGATGCGGTGGGCGTTGCGAGGCAAACATTGATGTTGCCTTCGTGCAGGAGCGCCAGGATCCGGTCCAGCCAGCCGAAGTCCCACCTGCCTTCGGATGGCTGCAGCCTTGCCCAGCTGAACACGCCCAGGGTGACGAGGTTAATCCCCGCTTGCTGCATCAGGCGGATGTCCTCCGGCCAGCTTTCTTCCGGCCATTGTTCGGGGTTGTAGTCGGCGCCGAACAACAACCCTGCCTGCTGGGTCACGGAGTTCAGCCCGTGGCTGCGAAGATGCATTGAATTCCTTGGTTAAATGGGGGTATGGGTAATCGAAAGGCTTCAACTGCGGCGACGATCAGCGATGTGGCCAAAGAAGCCGGAGTTTCAACAAGTACGGTGTCCTACGTGATGAGCGGGAACCGTCCCATATCGAAAGAAACCCGCGATATCGTCGAAGCGGCAATGCGCCGACTGAAGTACAGCCCGCGGTCCAGTGCCCGTGCACTGGCCTCCAGCCGGTCCAATGTGCTGGGCCTTGTGGTGCCGCTCCGGGCTGACGTGAACGTCGGAGTGGTCATGCAGTTCGTCACGGCCGTGGTGACCACTGCCCGTTCCTTCAACCAGGACGTCCTGCTGCTGACCCAGGATGACGCCGGCAGCATAGAGCGGGTGACGTCCCAGTCCATGGTGGACGGCCTGCTCATGATGGACATCGAAGCCCGCGATCCCCGCATTCCGGTATTGGCCAGGCTGCAGAAACCGGCGGTGCTGATCGGCATGCCGGATGATCCGCGCGGCCTTAGTTGCGTGGACTTCGATTTTTCCGGGGCGTCCCGCACTGCCGTACGCCACCTGGCTGAGCTGGGGCACCGGGGCATTGCGTTCATCGGGTCTCCGCCGGCTTCGCTGCGCCGCCACGCTACCTATGCCGACCGCGCCCTGCGTGGATTCGAGGAGGCCTGCCGCGCGCTGGAGGTTCATCATGTAGCCGTAGCGTGCGAGGCCAACTCGCCTGACCTGGCAAGGGCCCTGGACAAGGTCTTCGCCGGCCCCGGGCCCATTACTGCTCTTCTGGTGCACAACGAGGGATTGCTGCCGATCCTGCGTGAGAACCTGGCCGTCCACGGCTTTTCCGTCCCCGAGGACATCTCCGTGGCGGTGATTGCGCCGGCAGATGTGGCAAAGGCTGCCGTCCGCCCCTGGACCTTTGTGCCCATCCCCGCGATGGACATCGGCCGTGCCGCGGTGGAGATGGTGATGGACCGGCTGAGCCTGGAAAAACCAGCCGAACTCCGGCTCATCGCCCCCACACTGACGGCTGGAGAAACCACCGCCGCGGCTCGATGACGTGAGTTGAAGGGCCGGCGCGGACTGGCCCCTCATCCCTTGACCGCCCCGATCATCACGCCCTTGGTGAAGTGCTTTTGCACGAAGGGGTACACGATCAGGATGGGCACCATGGCCAGCACGATGACGGCCATCTGCAGGGCAGGGCCAGCAGCGGCCCCCGTGCCCACGTCCACCTGGCCCGGAACCGAGACGCCCTGGAGCACGTAGGACCGGAGCACCACCTGCAGCGGGTTCATGGCGCTGTCGTTGATGTAGAGGACGGCGTTGAAGAAGGCGTTCCAGTAGCCAACGCCGTAGAAGAGTGCGATCACGGCGGTAACCGCCTTGGACATGGGCAGCACAATCTGGGTCAGGGTGCGCCATTCACTGGCACCGTCGATCCTTGCGCTGTCCAGGATTCCCCTGTCGATACCCATAAAGAAGCCGCGCAGGATGATGATGTTGAACACCGAGATGCAGCTGGGCAGGATCAGCGCCCAATACGTATTGATCAGCCCCAGCCCCGAGACCAGCAGATAGGAGGGGATGATCCCTGCGCTGAAGAACATGGTGATCAGCAGCGTGAACAGGATGGGTGTGTGCGCAAAGGACCCCGGCCGGGACAACCCGTAGGCGCAAAGGATGGAAACCACCATGCTCAGGGCGGTTCCGGTGGCCGTGACTCCCACACTGACCAGCACCGCGCGGGTGACCACACCTCCACTGAGGATCTGCTGGTACGCGGCGAAAGAGATTTCTCCCGGGACCAGGACCAGTCCCCCGGCCTGGGTGATGGTGGCCTGGGAGGAGATGCTCGTCAGGACGATTGTGTACAGCGGCCCCAGGACAGCCAGAACGACGACGGCCAGGACAATAAACTTCCCTGCCTTCGCCGCTGCCCCCGGTTCTTCGTCCCAGACGGGGCGTTCTGGTTTCAGCCGCGGCGGCTTGGATTGTTTGGAGGGTTTGGAGGTGCTGGTGGAGGGTTTGGAGGTGCTGGTGGAGGGCCCGGCCTTGCTGATTATTGTGCTCATTTGGAATAGACACCGCTCTCACCGAAGATATGGGCAACTTTGTTGGCTGTCAGGATCAGGGCCAGGCTCACCAGGCCTTTGATCAGGCCGGCCGCAGCGGCGTAGCTCCAGTCGCCGTTTTGGACGCCGGTGTAGTACACAAAGGTGTCCAGGACCTCGGAGGCTTCCGCGCCTACTGCATCGCGCTGGAGGATCATTTGCTCAAAACCCACGGTCAGGGAATCCCCCAGCCGCAGGATCAGCAGCAGCACGATGACGCTGCGCAGGCCGGGCAGGGTGACGTGCCACATGCGCTTCCAGCGGCCCGCTCCGTCCACCGCCGCAGCTTCGTACTGGGCGGGATCGATGGCGCTCAGGGCAGCGAGGAAGACGATAATGCCCCAGCCTGCGTCCTTCCAGACTGCCTGGGAGGTGAGCAGGAACAGGAAGGTGTCCGGGTTGGTCATGATGTCCATCGCTTGCCAGCCGTTGGCCCGCAATGACTGGTTGAGCAGTCCGGCGCCGCCGAAGATCTGCTGGAAGACGGACACCACCAGCACCCAGGAAAAGAAGTGCGGGAGGTACACCACGGCCTGTACCGCCGCCCTCAACCGGGGATTCACCAGGGAGTTCAACAGCATGGCCAGGGCGATGGGGATCGGAAAGAAGAACACCAGCTGGAACGCTGTGATCACCAGGGTGTTCTTCACGGCATGCCAGAAGTCGGCGTCCGCCAGCACCCTGGCGAAGTTGTCCGTGCCCACCCACGGGCTGTCGGGAATGCCGACGTAGGGCGAGTAATCCTGGAACGCCACCACATTGCCCAGCATGGGGAGGTAGGCAAAAACGCCCAGCAGGATGACCGCAGGCAATGCCATCAATACCAGCGAGCGGTCCCGCTTGAAACGCAACCGAAGGTTGCCCTTTGCGCGCGGCGGCACGGCGGCGGCACCTCCAACAGCCCGCCTGGCAACACGGGAGCTACGCCCCGTCGTCGTGCCCGGTGGCAGGGCCTCAGCGGTACGTGTCCCACCCCCATCCTGCGATGGCGCGGAAGCCTTGTGCTCTATTCCGGTGATCATGCGTGCCACGTCCTAGGCCAGGAACCCGGCGTAGAAGTCCCGGAGTTCGTCTCCGCCCTTGCTCTTCCAGGACGCGAGCTCGCTGTCGAGGTCCTTCAGGCTCTTGCGTCCGCGGATGATGTCCTTGGCCAGGTCATCAAACGGCTTGGACAGGGAGCCGAACTTGGCCGGCTCCTGGATCTGCATGCCGAAGAACACGTCCTCCACCACGTTGGGTGCCTGCCGCGCCTCCCAATCAGACTGCGACTTCACCAGCCCGGGGTACTGGACCATGGAGTTGACGATCGGAGGGCTGACGAGGAACGCGTAGGTGCTGGTGACCTCCTCGGTCCCCTTGGTGGTGGCCTTCGGAATGCCCTGGGCATCACGGGTGAAGTGCACTCCTTCAACGCCGTTGTTGATCAGGACGTTCTCCTCTGTGCCAAACGGGGCGGCCATGAAGTTGGCCAGTGCCAGCATTTCCTCCACCTTCGCCGGGTCTGCCTTCTTGATGAAACTGAAAATGGCGGCAGGCTGGGCGCGGAAGAGGGTGGGCTTGCCGCCGTCGGGAGCGAAATAGTCCATGGGCTGCATATTGAACTTCGGGTTGGAGGGCAGGACCCGGGCCAGGGCTTCATGCCAGGATCCCGTTCCGTCAGACGCCATAAGGGAGGCGCCGGACTCGAAACGCTGCTTGGACTGCTGGGAGTTGCCTGCCACGGCGTCGGGGTGGACGGAACCGTCGGCGAACAGCTTGGCCGTCCACTCAAGGGCGGCCCGGTATTCGTCCGTTTCGACTTTGTTCTGGAGCTTGCCGTCCACCATCTTCCACTTGGGCACCACGCCGTGCATGATCTGGGCGCCGTTCCAGACGTCTTCGGATCCCCAGCGGTTCTTGGACTCGTCCGTCAGCTCCTTGGCGAGCTTGCGGTATTCGTCCGCGGACTTCGGCGGTTCCACGCCCAGTTCCCCGAAGAGGTCCGCCCGGTAGAAGATGGCGTCCGAGATCAACGCGCCGGGATACGGGAGCCCGTAGAGGCCGCCTTCGAAGCAGCCCATCTTCCAGGCGGCAGTAGGGATGTTAGCCAGGTTGGGATATTTGTTGACCTTATCCCCGGCGATGAACTCCGAAAGATCCTGGAACACACCCGCGGCGGCCTGCCCAAAGCGCGGGGGGAGGTTCCAGCTGGGGATAACCATCCAGTCCGGCACGTCCTTGGGCGAGGCCAGCACTGTCTGGACCTTATCCGCGTAGGCGTTGCCGTCGTTGGCCTGGAAGTTAATGGTGGCGCCCAGCTTTTCGTTGACAGCCTGGTAGTAGCTGTTCTGCGGCAGGGCAGGCGGAACAGCCCACCAGGCCGGCGTCATGGCCGTGTAGGTTCCACCGCTTCCCGGTGTGCCGGTGACCGACTTGACCAGGGAGGAAGGGATGCTGGTGAAACCGGGGGTGGAGCCGTTGATCGGAGGGATATCGGGCTTCACCAGCTCGAGCGGCTTGTAGGCAGGAACCAGCTTGGCCACCGCTTCCGCCAGTCCTCCCGAGTTGGTGGCCTGTGGTGCTGCAGTACCTGGCGAGCAAGCAGTCAACCCCGCCGGCGCCGCGGCCAGGAACACGGCGCCGCTGAGGATTCCGAGGAAGGACCGGCGGTTCACCGCTGCGGATGATGCTTCATCCAGCAGTCCGGCGGCGGTTTTACGGGGTTTGCCCCTCCCGGGGCCTACGTGGGAAATGAGCATGACAGCACTCCTTCGTGTTAAGTCAATGACGGCGGGATTCAACGAATTCATCGAATCGGTTCGACTTCGATTAGCGTAGGGCACTCGCAGTAAATCCCGCAAGGCCGAAATGTGTTGCGCCTCACATCCTGGGGTGCAACACTGGGTCTCGCCTGCTTTGTATAAGCGATTCGATAAGCCAGCCGATTGGACTCCAGTGCCGCATTCCGCTCAGCCTGCCACCCTCAACGTTGATGCCTTAGGGCCCGGCCAGGAGCAGGACGCCGGCCTGCCCGCCCGGATCCTGGCCAGCTTGTCCCTGGAGCAGAAGGTGGCCATGCTGCACCAGCACGCGCCGGCTGTCCCGGAGCTGGGACTGGCGTCTTTCCATACCGGTGCAGAGGCTGCGCACGGAGTTGCGTGGCTGGGCCCGGCCACGGTCTTTCCCCAGCCGGTGGGCATGGCCGCCACCTGGGATGCTGACCTGATTGAACGGCTCGGCGAGGCAACAGGCCGCGAACTTCGCGGCAAGAAGGCGGAAGATTCCTCCGTGGGCCTGAACGTGTGGGCGCCGGTGGTGAATCCGCTCCGGCATCCGTTGTGGGGGCGGAACGAGGAGGGCTTTTCGGAGGACCCGCACCTGACGGCGGAGCTGGCCGGCGCCTATTGCCGCGGGTTGAAGGGCAAGGACCCGCACACGTGGCTGACGGTTCCCACGCTCAAGCACTTCCTCGGTTACAACAATGAGTTCGACAGGAACGTCACCTCCAGCAACCTCAGCCCGCGGGTGCTTCATGAATATGAGCTCCCCGCTTACCGCTCCCCCATCGAAGAGGGGGTGGCCGGGGCGGTGATGCTGTCCTACAACCTGGTCAACGGCAGGCCGGCCCACGTTTCGGACCTGGTGCAGTCGCAGCTTCGGCAGTGGCGTAACGGGGACTCCCTGGCCATCGTTACGGACGCCGGCGCTCCCGGCTCGCTCTTCCGCGCCGAGAAGTACTTCGACGGCGGCCCGGCAGCTTACGCGGCCGCGCTGAAGGCAGGGGTGGACAGCTTCACGGACGACGGCGATAACCCCGCACCGTCCATCGCCTACCTTACTGAGGCGCTCGAGCAGGGCCTGATCAGCGAGGCTGACGTGGACCGGGCTGTCCTGCGGCTCCTCACCCTCAGGGCCAGGACTGGTGAATTTGCGTCCCACCCCTACGCCTCGATCGGGCCCGAAGAAATCGGCGCGGCGGCGCACGTTCAGTTGGCACGGGAAGCGGCTGCAAAGTCCGTGGTGCTGCTGCGCAACGATGCCGGCGCCGGCATCCTGCCGCTGGGCGACGCCCCCGGCACCATCGCCGTCATCGGAAGCCTCGGATCGCGCGTCCTCAGTGACTGGTACAGCGGAACCCTGCAGGACGCCGTCAGCATCGCTGAAGGACTCACCCGCCGCTACGGCGGGACGGACGGGGCCGGCGTCGTTGCTGAAGAAGGTGCCGACATCGTTGCCTTGCGAAGCGTCAGGACGGGCGGGTACCTGGGTGGCGGCCCGGGCGAGGTGCTCACCGCCGCCGCCACCGCACCCGGCCTGGCGGAATCGTTTACCTTGAAGGACTGGGGAGCCGGCGAGGTAACCCTCCAGTCAATGCTGACCGGCAAATTCGTGACGGACACGGGCGACGGTTACCTTCGGGCGGTGGCAGACCGGGTTGGCGGCTGGGTGGTGCAGGAGACCTTCCGGCTGGACCGCGCTGCTGACGGCACCGCCGCCCTGCAGCATGTTGGGACCGGAAAGTGGCTTCGGGTTGAGTCAGGGACCACCAGCGCCGCCCTGGTTCCGGACGCCGCCACGGCTGAACGGTTTGTGCTCCGGACGCTCAAGTCCGGACACGAGGCCGCCCGGCAAGCCGCCGCCGAAGCGCATACCGCCGTGGTGGTTGTTGGCAATGATCCGCACCTCGGCGGCAGGGAAACGCTGGACCGCAGCACGCTGGACCTGCCGCTGGCCGAACAGGAACTTGTCCGTGTTGTGCGTGAGGCGAACCCGCGAACAGTGCTCCTGATGGTGTCCTCCTACCCCTACGCCCTGGGCCCATTGGCTGACACCCCCGGCATCGTCTGGAGCAGCCATGGCGGGCAGGAGCTGGGCGGCGGTGTGGCCGACGTCCTCAGTGGCGACGCCGAACCGACCGGGCGCCTGGCGCAGACCTGGTTTGCGCGGGATGCAGACCAGCCGGACATCCTGGACTACGACATCATCACCTCACGCTCCACCTACCTGTACAGCCGTGCCGAACCCCTGTTCCCGCTGGGCCACGGCCTGACGTACGGCGATGTGCGGTACGGGTCCGTTGCCCTCCGCGAGATGCCTGGCGGAGGAACCACCGGCGCAGACCTGGCCGAACTAACGGTGGAATTGCGCAACGAGGGAAGCCGGCCGGCGTTCGAGCTGGTACAGGTCTACGCATCCGCCCCCGGCCACCGCTTCGAATTCCCGCGCCGCCTGCTGGTGGGCCATCAGCGGGTGGAGGTGCCCCCCGGCGGAACAGCAACGGCCACAATCGCTGTTCCCCTGGACCGCCTGGCAACCTACAGCCCGGTGGAGGAGCGGATGCTGGTGGAGCCCGGCGCCTACCAGCTGCTGGTGGGTTCCTCGGCAGAGAACCTTCCCCTGGCAGTGGCGCTGGCAGTGCCCGGAACACCAGGCCGCGGCCGCAGCACCGGCCGTTGGTTCCGTTCGGAAAACTTCGACTCCTGCGGCAATGTTGCCTTGGTTCCCGAGACCCGGCTGGCGGGCACTGCCGTTAGCCCCGCAGACGCCGCCCGCCCCGCCTGGGTGACCTACCGCTTCTGGAGTGCAGCGGAGCCGCTAAGGGAGAACGTTGTGCTGGCCGACGTCGTCTCCTGCAGCCCGGCCACACCGGGCGCCGGCTGCGTGCTCCGGGTCCAGGTGCCGGGACCCGCCGACACCTGGAACACGATCGGCACCGCCCGTGTTTCGCCCGGTTTCAGCGGCGAGCTTCAGGTCCCGCTGACTTCCGGTACTTCACCGTTTTATGAAACACGCACGTTCCGGCTGGTTCTGGAAGGCGCCGTCACGGTCAGCCGGCTACAGCTGCGATAGCGCCTTTAAGCCCCGACCATCTCGGCGTCGGCTTCCTCAAGGTCCGCGTCCTCGAACTCCACGGCTGCGACGATTTCCTGCGTATCGGGGTTGATCATAAAGGCCTCATCGTCCTCCTCGACCATCAGGAAGTCGCCGTGGTCGGTGGAGAAGTGCCAGGCCAGGGTCTTCTCGCCGCCATGGACATAGTTGGGGTCGCCCATGGTGATCTTGACCAGCTCATACCCTGCGATGCTGCAGAGCTCGCGGATGATGATCTCGAAGTCCGGGGCGTCTTCCAGGGCCTCGGCGTCAGCCTGCGCCTGGCGCTCCGGCAGGTCCGGGATCTGCGCCACAAGCCGCTCAATGTGAGCGCCGACTTCCTCGTCGTCCAGCACCAGGAGATCGGCCTGGCCCCGCAGCCAGGCGGCGTTGAGGGAAGTGATGTTCTCCCGCTCGAGCAGCTCCTCAAACTCGCCGTCGAGCTCCTCCATCCGGAGGACGCCGTCGGGCCTTTCCCCTGACCCATCCAGGCCGCCGTCGAGGTAGTGCTCTTCGTCTTCCTCGGACAGGTTGTCGTACGCCGCCACCGTACGGTTGAACAGGTCAAGGTGGGCGGCGGCACCCATCCCTGCCATGGCCTCGCGGATCAGTGTGTCCGTTGCGGCCCGGTCGACGGCGGTGAAGACGTACTGCGCGAAGCCGCCCTCCAGCGCCTGCGTGAGGTAGAAGTCCACATAGTAGCCGCGGACAGCTACGGGTGACATCTCTTCGGCGCGGAGCAGGGCGGCGTGCATGGCGTCCACAATGCTGACGTTGGCCTCCACGACATCCTCGTCGCTGGATTCGATGCTGCTGCTGGTCAGGACGACGGGCTGCTGGCTGGTGATCATGGCAATCCTCACGGCTGTTGGCGGGTGGTGCTCGTACGCTTTTCACGCTACGTGCGCGGTCCCTTCACAGGGTTGAGGGGGAAGTGAACGTCCGGCGAAGTTTGTGGGCCGCAACCTGGACGCGTTCCTTGCGCGACGAATGGGCTCCCCCAAAATTCCCGTCAGCAATCTATTGACCCGCCGCCAGCACCGTGAAACCATGATGAGCAGTTGTGATACCGGTATCAACACGTATCAACCGCAACTACCACAAAGACGAAAGGACAGCCCGTGCTCGGCTTCAAAGAAGAGGAATTCCTCGCCCAGACCCGCAGCGCACTTGCGCTGCAGGGACACATCGAACAGTTCGTGGACTCCATCCAGGAGCGGGGTTTTGACAACCTCTTCCTCATCGGCGCCGGTGGCACCTACGCCGCCATGCTGCCCTACGAACACTTCATCCGCTCCCGGTCCACCCTTCCCGTTCGCGCAGCAATCGGGAAGGAGTTGATGCTGACCGGCGACCCGGCATTCGGGCCCGGATCCATCGCCGTTTTTGCTTCGGTCTCCGGAACAACGGAGGACATCATCGAGGCGATCGAATTCGCCAAAGCCAAAGGGGCCTACACCGTTGGCTTTACCGGCTTCGGGGACAGTCCTTTTGCCAAGGCGTTGGATGTCACCCTGGTCACCGAACCGAAGACCTGGCCGTTCGACATCCCCCTGCTGCTCCTGTCCACCCGCCTTTTGGATGCACGGGGAGAGTTTGAGGGGTACGAAGAGTTTGCGGCTGAGCTCCAGACCGTTCCCGAAGTCCTCCTTGAGGTGGCACGCCAGGCAGAACCGGTGGCGGAAGCGTTTGCAGAACGAAACAAGGAGGCGGACTACCACTTCCTCGTCGGCGCGGGCAATCTCTGGGGCTTCACCTATTTGTACTCAATGTGCATCCTCGAGGAAATGCAGTGGTTGCGCACAACGCGTGTCCACGGCGCCGAGTTTTTCCACGGCTCCCTCGAACTTATCGAGGAGGACACCAGCCTGATGCTTTTCCTGGGTGAAGACGAAAGCCGCCCGCTGATGGAACGCGTGGTCAAGTTCGCCGAGAACTACAACAAGAACACCACGATCCTCGACACCAAGGACTACGAGCTGGCGGGAATCAGCGCACGGTTCCGGGGCCTTCTGGCACCTTTGGTTCTGGACACCGTGGCGGACCGGATCAGCAAGCACCTGGAACGGGTCCGCAACCACTCGCTGGACCTGCGCCGGTACTACCGGGTCGTTGAATACTGACAGACTCCGATGGCCGCGCCCCGGCCCGGGGCGCGGCAGCTTCACCCGGCCACAAGCCGGGGACACCGCCGTCAAGACAGGATGAGCATGAAAGTAATAGGGTTCGGGGACAACATCGTGGACCGCTTCCTGGACCGGGGAGTGATGTACCCGGGCGGAAACTGCGTGAACTTTGCGGTCCTGGCACGCCGACTGGGCCTGGAGTCCGCCTATGTGGGTGTCTTCGGTTCCGATCCGCTGGGCGCCTTTGTCCGTTCCGCCATAGAAGCGGAAGGAGTGGATGTCAGCAGGTGCCAGACCCGCGAAGGCCCCAACGGCGTCACGGAAATCAAGGTTATCGACGGCGACCGGGTCTTCCTGGGCTGGAACGAAGGCGGTGTCACCACCAGCCAACCCTTCACACTCGGTCCTGAACATCGGAGCTACCTGGCCTCAGCAGCCCTTGTCCATTCGAGCGTCTACTCCGCCTCCGAAGACCAGCTCCCGTCAGTGCGGGCGGCCGGCCCCTTGGTCAGCTTTGACTACTCCTGGGAACCGGAGCGCAGGACTGACAGCTACCTGCGGCGTACCGCCCCCTTCGTGGACATGGCCCTGCTGTCGCTGGGAGACGCACCATTGAGGGCCGTTGAACATGAGCTTGCGCGCGTCAAGGCGGCGGGCGCTTCGCTCGCGGTTGCCACCAGGGGGGCCGCTGGCGCGGTACTGTACGACGGCGAGCGGTTCCTTACACAGGGAGCCGCGCCAACGGACGCGCAAAGGTTCGCCGATACCATGGGCTGCGGGGACGCGTTCGTCACCGGATTAGTCGTCAGACTCTTGCAGTCGGGCTGGGCACGGGACTCCGCGCCAACTGCAGATTCGCTGCGCCCCGCCCTCGCTTTTGCCGCGGAATCGGCAGCGGAACAGTGCTACGTTGAAGCTGCATTCGGGCACGGCCGTCCCGTCGCTGCAGCAACTAGGATCTGAACCAGAGCTTTGTCCTCATAGGAACCGCCCCAGGGCGATTCCAAGACCAGAAGGGAACCGGATGTCGCCGGACCATCAGCACGGGGGCGCTCCGACCATCTCGGAAGTTGCCGTTGCCGCTGGGGTGGGCAGGGCCACCGTCGCCCGTACCCTGGGCAACTATGGGTCCGTCAGCGATGCCACGCGGGCAAAGGTCCTGTTGGCTGCCGAACGGTTGGGCTATCAGGCCAATACGCTGGCGCGCAGCATGAGCACCGGCATCACCAAAACGCTGGGAATTGTTCTCGCGGACGTGGCGAACCCCTTCTTTTCGGGGGTCCTCAGGGGCATCTCGGAAACGGCAAAACAGGCCGGTTACGATGCCATCATCCTGAGCACCGACGAGAAGCTGGACCTGGAGCGCGACGCCATCAGGGTCCTGCTGGCCAAACAGGTTGATGGCCTTGTGGTCGCTTCGGCGGCCGGAAGGAACGACGACGTCTCGCACCTATCCACCGCGATGGAACGTGGAATACCGGTGGTCCTCATTGACCGCCTGGTGGACGGCCTGGATACCGACTCGGTGGTCATCGACAACCGGGAAGCCGCCCGCTCCGCCGTCGCGTCCTTGATTGCAAACGGCCACCAGCGGATTGCCTTCGCCTGGGGCCCGGTGACACTCAGCCCTGCAACAGACCTGCAGCAGATGCACAGCATCCTTGACGAGGCACTCTGGAGTGACGGCGAACGACTTCGCGGTTACCTGGATGCCCTGGAAGAGGCCGGAATACCGTTCGATACCGCCCTGGTAACCCACGTCCTGAAAAATGAACGACAGGCAACCAGGGCCATCGGCGGGATGCTCGCCCTTGCGGATCCCCCCACTGCCATCTTCACGACGGAAACCGAGGCAACGGTGGGCGCCCTCCATGCACTACGGACGCACAACCGCCGGATCCTCAAGGACGTGTCCCTGATCGGCTTCGATGACAGCCCTTGGGCCGCAGTCATGGAACCACCCCTGACCATGATCCAGCAGCCCATGCGCGAACTTGGCGCCGCGGCAGCACAACAGCTCCTCGTCCGGATCGAGGGCGATTCCTCCGCACCGAGGAAGCACGTCCTGCCCTCCACACTCATTGCGCGCTCCTCCGACGGCCCTGCGCCTTCACGTGCAGCCGAATAAACCGCCGGCAACTATTTCTTCCTGAAACCCTTCCCCCGGGCCCACAATCGTGATTCACTGTGGTACCGGTATCACAATTCCCAAAAACGCACACTTGGCGCAGGTGCCATCCAACGGAGGGCAGCACTCTTCGTCCTGTGGACCTCGGCTATTCAGCCATCCGAGCGAAAGTAGAAACGATGCGGAAAAGCACGCACATATTGACAGCCCTGCTTGCGGGAACAGCCCTCGCTCTTACCGGCTGCGCCGGCGGAAGCGAGCCTGTTGCTCAGTTGGATCTGCAGAAAGAACCCGAATATTCCGGGACCCTGAGTATCCTCACCAAATTCGGCGGCGACCCCCTGGAACCATACTTCGAGGACCTGGCCGAGGAGTACACAAAACTCCACCCTGATGTCTCCTTCGAACTCATCCAGGAGACTGACCAGAGCATCAAGGACAAAACCAAGACCCTCACAGCATCCCAGGCCCTGCCGGACATCTACTTCACCTGGGCGGGGAACTGGGCAAACAACTTCATCGACGGCGGCCTCGCAGCGGACCTGACGCCGGTCATCGCCCCTGGCACTGATTGGGGAAGCACCTTCGGCGAATCTTCACTCAAAGCCTTTGAAAGAGACGGCAAGTTCTTTGCGGTTCCCTTGTACAACAACGGAAAATTCATGGGCTACAACCAGAAGGTTTTCAAGGAGCTGGGCCTTAACCCGCCGTCCACCTTCGAGGAACTGATTTCCTCCTGCTCCGTGCTCAAGGATGCCGGCTATGAACCTATTGCCTTTGGCAATAAGGACGGCTGGCCGGGCCTGCACTACCTCCAGCAGTTGTTCGCCTATGAGGTGCCTACCGAGGAACTGGAAGCGGACTTCGACCCCAAGACGGCGAAGCTCGAGAACCAGGGCTACATCCGGGCCATGGAGCAGTTCACCGAGCTGATCAACGAATGCACCGGCAGCGGAAAAGACTCGAACGGCGTCCTCTACACCACGGCACAGCAGGCCCTGGCTACGGGTACCGCCGGTATGTACTACCAGGAAGTCCTCGAATTCGACACAACGGCGTCGGAGGGATCCCAGCTCAAGAACGACGGCCTGGGCATCTTCAAGCTGCCTGCCTCAGCCGCGGCGAAGGGCGACACAAAGGCAATCGAGGGTTCTCCGGAGGGATACCTGATCAACCCCAAGTCCGAGAACGCGGCGCTGGCAGTCGACTTCATGAAGTTCGCCACAAGTAAGGAGAATGCCACGAAACTTTCGTCACCGCCCTATGGTCAGCCCAGTGCGGTCAAGGGCGTGGTCTCGGAACACAACTCCACCGGACCGGTGGTCGAAGGCATCAAGCAGGTGAATGACGCCTCCGAAGCCATCATCTGGCTTGACTCAGTTACCGTTCCGGATGTGGCCGATGCCTGGCTGGCAGGCGGCGAGGCCCTTGTTGCGGGAACCCAATCCCCGCAACAAGTCCTTGACGCCGTGCGTTCCGCTTCCAGCGCAGCCAAGTAGCAGACCTGCCATGACAGTTTCGAACGCGATCCGGAGGCCCGCGCCTTCGGCCTCCGGATCCGACGCCAAAGGTCTCCCCAAAGGCCGGCAAGCGGACAGGAGCAGGGCCAGCCGGTGGCGCAACATGGTGTGGGTTCTGCCCGCGGTTTTGCTGCTCTGTGTCTTCTGCTACCTGCCCCTCGTGCAGAATTTGGGCTTCAGCCTCCTGAAATGGGACATCTACAGCGGACGGCAGACCTTCATTGGTGCCGATAACTACCTCAAGATGTTCAATGACCCGATCTTCTGGAAGTCACTCCTCAACAACACCCTTTATGCCGGAATTTCAATCGTCTTCCAGGTGTTCGGAGCGCTGGTTCTGGCAGCCCTCGTGGAGGGGCTGCCCAGTCCGCGCTGGCGCGGTGCCCTGCGGGCGATCTACTTCGTTCCCTCGGCAATATCCCTTACGGTGGCCGGGCTCCTGTTCTATTTCATCTACGAGCCGCGTATGGGCATCCTGAACGCAGCGCTGGAAACCCTGGGGCTGGGAAACTTCGCACAAGCCTGGCTCGGCCAGGAAAATACGGCAATCTTCGGCATCATCGCCATGAGCCAGTGGCAGGGCTTCGGCTACTGCACCCTGCTCTTCGCAGTGGCGCTGCAACGTATTCCCTCCGAGCTTTTCGAAGCGGCGTCCATCGACGGCGTTGGCCCCGTCCGCAGGTTCTTCTTTATTTCCCTGCCCCTTGTCCGCGAGATGAGCAGCCTGATGATGATCGTTACGGTCTCGGGGGCGTTCCAGGTTTTCAACGAGGTGATGGTCATGACCACAGGCGGCCCCAACAATTCCAGCCAGGTCCTTGGCACCTGGCTCTACCGCAGCGGTTTTGTCCGCAACGATTTTGGTTATGCCGCGGCCATCGCCACGGCTGTTTTCGTCATCACGCTGGTCCTCGCGGTACTCCAGCTCCGGCTGGCCAAGCGCAGGAGGGTGGAATGGTGACGCGCACTTCAGTACTGATGATCCTGGGACGGGTTTTTGTCCAGGCCTTCCTGGTGGCCTTGGCCATCGTTGTGATCTACCCCCTGCTGTGGATGCTGCTGAACGGTGTGAAGTCGAATTCGGAACTGTTCGCCAATCCGTTTGCGCTGCCGGAAACCTGGCGGTGGGAAAACTACGTGACCGCCTGGAACCGGGGTGTTGGCGATTACCTCACCACGAGCGTCCTCGTCACCGTTGCGTCCACCGCCGCCACCGTGCTGATCAGTGCCTGGGCAGCGTACGGTTTGACCAGGGTCAAGATTCCGTTCAACCGGACCATCCTGATTCTGATCCTGGCCGGTTTGATGCTGGCGCCAACCGTGGCCCTGATTCCCCTCGTGAAGATGTTCCAGGCGCTGGGTCTCTACAACAGCTTCTGGGCGCTGTTGATTCTTTACACCGCCTTCCGCGTTCCCTTCACCACTTTCCTGATCCGTGCCTACATGCTGGATTTGCCCCTCGAGGTAGACGAGGCCGCAGCAGTGGATGGTGCCTCGAAGGCACGGGCGTTCTGGCAGGTCATCCTGCCGATGTGCCGGCCAATCATCATCTCTACGATCCTGCTGAACGTTCTCTTCACCTGGAACGAATACCTTTTCGCCATGATTTTCACGAGCGGCGGCACGCTGCAGACGCTGCCGGTGGGACTTACCAACCTCATGGCCAAACACGGCACGGACTACCCCGTGGTCTTCGCAGGAATGGCCATCGCCGCCGTGCCGGTGATTGTGCTCTTCTTTGCGGGTCAGCGGTATTTCATCCGCGGCCTGGCTGACGGTGTGGGGAAGTAGCAATGGGCAACCTGGGCGCGGACCAGATTTGCGGTTCCAATTTTGCCTACCAGCACCACACTCTTGAGCGTTGCCTTAACGACATGGTGGAACTGGGACGCGCGAAGATGGAGCTGTGGGGCATAGCGCCCCACCTGTACATCCCGGACGCAGGCAAGCACGACGTCAGGAATGTTCTGCAGCTGCTCCGTGAGCGTGAGCTTTCGGTGGCATGCATAACGCCTGAACAGGTGGCCTACCCGGTCAACATCGCGTCAGGCGAGACCTGGCTGCGGGAGGCAAGTGTGCAGCTTTTCCTCCGCGCAGCCGAGATTTGCAGTGACCTGGAATCCCCCCTGCTGTTCCTCACCTCCGGCCGCGGCTACGAGGATGAGCCGTTGGAGCCAGCCTGGGAACGGAGCGTCCTTGCCCTGCAGTCGATCACTGAACGGGCCTCAGAACTGGGCGTTTCCTGCGTCCTGGAACCGCTGCAGCGGGTGGAGTCGAACCTGGTCACCGATGTGTCGTCGCTGAAGCGCATGCTGGACGACGTCGGACATCGTGACCTCGGTGTTGTCATTGACACCGTCGCATTGGCAGTGGCAGGAGATGCGATCAGTGATTACGGCAGGTCCTTTGGCGGGAAGGTGCGCCACGTACACCTGATAGACGGCTCCCCCGCCGGTCACATGGCGTGGGGAGACGGCAATCTGGACCTGCCAGCAATCCTGCGGGGATTAGGGCAGCTGGAGTACAAGGAATCAATTACCTTCGAACTTTTCGGCGACGGCTCGTACTCCATCGATCCGCGGGCCGCCTTCCAGAAGTGCCTGAACGCGTGGGAGGACAGCATCGCGCAGCGTTTGGACGTTTCCGCTAGTTGACCGGAATGCCACCCCTGTTGGGCGGCGAGCCGATAGATCCCCGCCTCACCAGGGTTGCGGAAAATTCAGGTATGGCAACCGGCGCCTTCCTGCCCTGGATCTGGCGAATGAGGGCTTCGGCGGCTGCCACGCCCATCTCATAGACGGGCTGGGCAATGACCGTCAGAGGAGGGGTAGTGAGGCGGGTCCAGGCAAAGTCGTCATACATCAGGAACGAGACATCGTCCGGGATCGAAAGCCCCAGGTCCTGGATTGCCTCCACCACGCTGAGTCCGATAAGCCCGTCAGACGCAATGATCGCGGTGGCAGGATGGGGCTGCTGCAGCAGTTCCCGGGTGATCTTCTTGATTGACTCCGGGCTGCCGGCGTTGAGGCGGACCAAGTCCTCGGGCTGGGGAAGCCCCGCTTCGTCAAAGGCGCGCTTCATGCCGTCCCGGCGATCGGAAATCTGTGAGGATTCCAAGGGCAATCCGGCGAAATAGGGCTCATCCGTTCGGATAGTGGAAATGAAGGCAATCCGGCTGTGCCCTTCCTGGATGAGGTAGCTGGTGGATTCATAGGAGATCCCTTCCATCTCCACCGCCACCGTGTCCACCACCAGCCCCGGTGCCTTGCGGTCCAGGAGCACCAAGGGCCGCCCTGACTTGTGAACGCCTTCCAGGTGTCTGGTATCAACCGACGACGCCGGAGCGATAATCAGACCGTCGACGCGCTTGTCCAGCAGAACCTTCACGGCGTCGACTTCGGCCGCGGTGTCCTCATCGGTGTTGACCAGGATGACGTTGAAGCCGCTTTTCTTGGCGGTGTCGGTGATGCCCCTGGTGGCGAGGCCAAAGTGGGGATTTTCGATGTCGCCCACCACCACGCCGATGGTGTTGGATTTTCCGGTGTTCATGCTTCGCGCAAGCTCGTTGGGCCGGTAGTTCAGCTCTTCCGCCGCAGCCAGCACGCGCTCCCTCACATCGTCACTGACAGCGCCGTAGTTGCCCAGTGCACGTGCCGCCTGGGCTTTGGATACCTGTGCGGCCTTGGCGACGTCGGCGACTGTGACGTCGCGCCGCCGTGAAGCGTCATTACTCATGTCGGCCTTTCTTACCGGGCGCTTGACGCCCTTTTGTGGCTTGGGTTACATTCTTATCAATCGGTGTGAGTCCGGTCTCAATCGTAGGGACTGAGACCGGACTCAGCAAGAGGCACCGGCAAAGCACCACCACCACGGCGGATCTTGATCCCCCATCTCCCGCTTCTCTCGATTGGAAAACTCGCTGTGTTTACTCGAAAGACTTTCCGCCCCGCAACGCTCGTTGCCGCTGCCGTCGCCGCGGTCGTGGCGCTGTCCGGCTGCGGAGCCTCCACTCCTGCTTCATCCTCGTCCGCAGACAACCCGTACGGCCTGATTGAGCCCGGCTCCATCCGTGTCGCCAGCCTGGGCGACTCCAAGCCGTACACCTTCACGGACGCCCAGGGTAAGTTCACGGGCTTCGACGTCGAACTCTTTACGGACGTAGCCCGCCGGGCCGGTGTAGACAACGTGGTCTTCACCGGACAGGACTTCTCCGGCCTGCTTGCCGCCGTAGCCAACGGGCAGTTCGACGCGGGTGTCGCCGCCATCGGCATCACGGACAAGCGCAAGGAAACCGTTGATTTCTCCGACGGTTACCTGGCCGGATACCTGACCATCATCACCACCAAGACGTCCGGCATCAGCGATCCGGAAGGTCTCTCCGGCAAGCGCCTGGGCGTTGTCCAGGGCACGCTGCAGGAAGCTTACGCTGTCAAGAACTTCACCTCCGCAAACCTGGTGCGCTTCCCCGACAACAACACTGCAGTCTCGGCCGTCAACAGCGGTGCTGTCGACGCACACTTCCTGGACTACGAGGCCGCCAAGTCATACCAGGAACAGTTCGGGCTGGTGAGCGCTGCGGACATCCCGTCCTTCGACGCTCCGGCCGGCTTCGCCATCGCCAAGGGCAAGACCGAGTTCAAGGAGGCCCTGAACAAGGGCCTGGCTGAAGCCATGGAGGACGGCACCTGGAAGAAGCTCTACGAAAAGTGGTTCCCGGGCTCCCCAATGCCCGAGCAGTACCTTCCCAAGGCTGAACAAACCTCCAGCCCGGCACCCAGCAAGTAACCCTCCCAAGGTTGCGGGGGCGGCCCGCCACCGGATCACCGCCGGCAGCGCCGCCCCCGTTCCACCAGCTAACAACGTCTGAGAGCAACCATGGACTGGCTCAACACCATCATCCGCACGTTCTTCGACTTCGGTGCAATGGCCGAAGTCCTGCCCCAGCTTCTGGCTGTGGGCCTCCTGAACACCCTCATCATCTCCGTCGCGGCAACTATTATCGGCGTCGTGCTCGGCATGATCGTCGCCGTTATGGGGATCTCACCGTCCCGGTGGCTGCGTATCCCGGCCCGCATCTACACAGACCTGTTCCGGGGCCTGCCTGCCATCCTGACCATCCTGCTGATTGGCCAGGGGTTCGCCCGGCTGAGCCAGTCCATCTTCGGCCCCTCGCCCTACCCGTTGGGGATTATCGCCTTGAGCCTGATCGCCAGCGCCTACATCGGCGAGATCTTCCGCGCCGGCATCCAAAGCGTGGACAAGGGCCAGGGCGAGGCCTGCCGCGCCCTCGGGATGAGCTACGGCAAATCCATGGCACTCGTCGTCATTCCCCAAGGCATCCGCCGCGTCCTGCCGGCACTCGTGAACCAGTTCATCGCCATCGTCAAGGACTCCTCGCTCGTCTACTTCCTCGGACTGCTGGTCAGCGAACGTGAACTCTTCCGCGTCGGCCAGGACGCCGCAGTCCTCTCCGGAAACCTCTCCCCGCTGGTCATGGCCGGCATCTTCTACCTCATCATCACCGTGCCGCTCACGCACTTGGTGAACTACTTCGACAGCCGCTTCCGGACAGGAAAGCGCCGGCCCACGGCTCCGTCAAGCGGCCTGAATGAAGTCAAGGAACTCGACGCGGCCTCGCCGCTCACTACCGGGAGCAACACATGATCACCAGCACCAGCGCCAACCCCACCGCTGACATCCAGACCTTTCACGGATCCAGCCTGGAACTGCAGAACCTGACCATGGCGTACGGGGACATCGAGGTCCTCCGCAACGTCAGCCTCACGGTGGCGCCGGGCACCACCACCTGCATCATCGGGCCCTCCGGTTCGGGCAAGTCCACCCTGCTTCGGGGCGTGAACCGCCTGCATGAGCCCAAAAGCGGCGACGTGCTCCTGGCGGGCGAGAGCGCACTGAAGGTCAATCCCGATATTCTGCGCAGCCGGATCGGGATGGTGTTCCAGCACTTCAACCTCTTCCCGGACCACACTGCCCTGGAAAACGTGGCCCTCGCCCTCTGGAGCGTCAAGAAAATGTCCAAGGCAGAGGCACGGGAGCGCGCAAGCCGCCGCCTGGCAGAAGTGGGCCTCGCCGAACGCGCCGACCACCGGCCCCGGGACCTTTCCGGCGGACAGCAACAGCGCGTCGCCATCGCCCGGGCCCTCGCCATGGAACCGGAGGTCATGCTCTTCGACGAGGCCACCAGCGCCCTGGACCCCGAACTCGTCAAGGGCGTCCTGACCCTCATGGCATCCCTTGCCAAGCGGGGTATGACCATGGTGGTGGTGACGCACGAAATGGGCTTCGCCCGGAAAGTCGCCGACCAGGTCGTCTTTATGGATGAAGGCGAAGTGGTTGAAGCGGGCACGCCGGCGGACATCTTCGACAACCCCAAGAGTGAACGCCTCCAGCGCTTCCTCTCGGAGGTCCTGTGATGGCAGCGGGGAGCGCGCCCATCCGTACCGCCGTCGTCGGTTTTGGGGTTTCCGGACGTGTCTTCCATGCACCCCTGATCGAGGCGGACCCTTCGTATTCACTCGATGTGATAGTTACCGCCGACCCGGAACGTGCCGCCGCAGCGGCGGCCCGCTACCCGAACGCGCGGGTTGTCCCCACGGCCGAGGCCCTTTTCGCGCTCGCCGCGGACCTTGACCTGGTGGTATTGGGAACGCCTCCGGCCACCCATTTCGGGATGGCTTCGACGGCGATCGCCCACAAGCTTCATGTTGTGGTGGACAAGCCATTCGTCACCACGTCAGCCCACGGCGAGGAGCTTTTGGCCGCCGCGGCCGAGGCCGGCGTGCATCTGACGGTCTTCCAGAACCGCCGGTGGGACGCCGATTTCCTCACCCTCAAGAAGCTCCTGGATGCGGGTGCGTTGGGCGAGGTCCGGACCTTCGAATCACGGTTCGAGTGGTGGCGCCCTGAAGGTTTCGGGAATTGGCGCGACTCTGCCACCACGGCGGAGGGCGGCGGCATCCTCCACGACCTGGGCGCCCACCTCATTGACCAGGCCATCCAGCTCTTTGGGCCGGTGGCACGCAGCTACGGCGAAACAGCCGGGAAGAGCGAAGAGCAGTCAGCACCGGAACAGGATGCCTTTGTGTCCCTGCTGCATGATTCGGGCGTGCGCTCCCGGCTCTGGATGAACGGTGCAGCCGCACTGACGGGTCCCAGGTTCCATGTGCTCGGCTCGTCCGCCGGCTACACAAAGTGGGGACTGGACGGCCAGGAACCCGCGCTCGACGCCGGGGTCCTCCCCGGCGACCCCGGCTACGGAGTCGAACCCCAGGACTCTTGGGGGGTCCTGGGAGTGGATGGTGCAACAAGCGCCGTTCCCGCCAAGCGGGGTGCCTATCCCCAGTTCTACCGGCTCCTCGCCGATACCCTCCTGCGCGGCGCACCGGTCCCGGTTGACCCGGCAGACGCCGTCGAAGTCTTGAAAGTCATTGAAGAAGTCCATGCCCTCGCCTGACGCACCCCGTCACGGCACATCGTTGTACACAGGAAAGCGAGTCCCCATGTCCTCCACCAGCCCCGCCAGGAAAGTTGCCGTCATCGGCGGCGGAATCCTTGGTGTTTCCACTGCCGTTAACCTCCTGCGCGCAGGCGCTTCGGTAGTCCTCCTGACCGAAAGCGGCTTGACCAGCGAGGCCTCAGGCCGGTCGCTCTCGTGGCTGAATTCCGCGGGTGAACGCTCCACGCCCTACCACCAGCTGCGCATGGCAGGAGTGGACAGGTACCGGACACTGTTCGCCTCGGACCCCTCCCGCGAGTGGCTCCAGTTCGGCGGCGGCCTGATGTGGAACCCGGCGGGCCAGGCTGACGCCACGGCTGCCCGCCACCAGTATGAGCTGGATAAGGGCTACGATTCCAAGCTGCTGGCACCGGCGGAGATCGCATCGGTGGCTCCCGGGGTTGATGCCTCGGCCGTTCCTGAGAACGCGATTTTCAACCCCGGCGAAGGCTGGGTAAGCCTGCCGGACCTGGTGGAATTCCTGATGGCGGAGTTCCACGAACTCGGCGGTGAACTGGTCCTCAACGCAGGAAAAGCCTCAGTGGTGGTTGAAGGCGGACGCGCTGTCGGCGTTCAGGCCGCTTCGGGTGCTGCGCATGATGCCGACGCCGTCCTGGTGGCTTGCGGCGCTGCGACCCCTTCAGTGGTGGCCCCCCTGGGAGTGGACATTCCCAACGGTTCACCGGTATCGATGCTGGTCATCACGAAGCCCACGGACCACGGCCTGGCGCCCGTGCTGAACACGCCGCGGGCCGCTGTCCGGCCAAACCCCGGAAACACCCTTGCCCTTGACCACGACTGGTACGAGGAGAGCATCACCGAACACGCTGACGGGACCTTCAGCGTCCCTGATGACGTGGTGCAGGAACTTGCCGACGAGGCTTCCAAGCTCATCGCAGGCAACCCGGAGCTCAAGCCGGCGTCGTGGAAGATCGGCTACAAACCCATTCCGGGCGACGGCGAGCCTGTCTTCGGCGAACTCGAAAAAGTCCCCGGCTGCTTTGTCGCCTTCACCCACTCGGGGGCAACCCTCGGGCTGATTGCCGGCGAGCTCCTGGCCGGGGAAATCCTCACCGGAGCGCGGCACCCGATGCTGGAGACGTTCCGGCCGGAGCGGTTCTCCTAGTCCCGCAACTGCTGCCTGCGCGAAGTTCGTGAAGCACTGGCCGTGGCCGTGCTGCTGTTCTGTACAGCGGCACCCCACGGCCTTTGCTGTTCCACCCTGTTGTTTGTCCGGCCATGCCTTCCGCCCGCAAAGAAACGGCGGCACGCCCTCCCCCGCGGGCGAACTAAGATGGATCAGATAACCAACCACCGGCCCCGGCCCCGCCGTGGCCTGCTGAAAGTAGCGCGCACCATGCCATCCCAACCGGACGAGAGTGCGGCACTGGCAATACAGACCCCCGCCATTAACGACCGTTCCCTGGCGGCCGGGCTCGCTTATGCCATGGGAAGCCGCGTCTCCGGTATTTCGTTCGACGCCGCCACCGGGCTCATGCTGGGCAAGGTCCGCGGCGGTGCCGACCTGCCCTATTCCACCACTGCCAAGCTGGTCCGCAAGGGGGGCGGCTGGAGCTGCACCGTGGGCGTGTGCAGCTGCCCGGTCCGGAAGGACTGCAAGCACGTGGCGGCACTGCTCTTCGCGGCGGAGGACAACCCGGCCACCCGCGTCCAGCTGCTTTCACCGGCCACCGCCACCCAGGTTTCGCGCGAACCATCCGCCGCCGTTTCTGACTGGGAACGTGCCCTCAGCCCGCTCATCTCGCAGCCCGGTGCCGCTCCGTCCAGCAACGGCATCCCCCTGGCCCTCCAGTTCGAGATCGAGGAACCGGCGCCGCACTTCTCCTACACAGGCCGCCGGGATCCGCTCCGGAGTGTCCGCCAGCTCAAGGCGCGCCCGGTGATCATGGGGGCCAAGGGCAAATGGATCCGCGGAGACGTCTCCTGGAACACGCTCAGCTACCTGAATTTCCGGCGTGAGTGCAATGAGTCACATGGGGAGTGGATGCAGGAGTTCCTGGCCGCCCACTCCGCCTCGGCCAGCCGCATGCACAACTCCTCCGGGCTCTGGCTGGGGCTGAACACCTACTCCGGGAAGAACCTCTGGAGCCTGCTGGCCGACGCCAGGAAGATCGGACTGGCACTGGTCCACTCGCGCGGCACGGAGCCGGTCCGGCTCGCGGAGTCCCCCGCCGCCGTCGGGCTTAACCTGGGCAGGTACGGCGCTGCTGCGGACAGGGACGGTACCGACGGCGGGCTGGAGCTTGCGCCCACCGTCACCGTTGAGGGCGTTGAGGTGGATCCGGCGTCGATTGGAACCATCGGCCGGCCGGCGCATGGAATTTTTGTCACCACGGGAGAGGCTGCTCTGCCCGGAGTTCCGGACCCTGACGGCACCATCACGCTGGCGCCACTGGAAAGCGGCCTGAGCGAGGAACTGCTGTCGTTCGTGACGGCGGGCAGCACCCTCCACATTCCGGCCAAGGACGAATCGCGCTTCCTCACCGGCTTCTACCCCAAGCTGAAGCAGACGGCCCGGGTCACGGCCCGCGACGAGTCCGTTGAGCTGCCCACCCTGGCCGTCCCCACACTCTCCCTGCTGGCGAACTACGGTGCTGACCACCGAGTGCGGCTGCACTGGGAATGGCACTACAAAACGGGAAACCTGGTCACGGCCCAACCGCTGTGGCGGCACCCCGGCGACCATGGCTACCGCGACGACACCGCCGAAGCCCGGATCCTCGAAGGCATCGGCCAACCATGGGACGGGGTGCCCGCCCTGGGGGAATCCGCCACCGGCGGCTGGGGCACTCCCCGGCTCACGGCGTCCGTGGAGCTGAAGGGCCTGGACACGCTCGCGTTCACTGAGGAAGTGCTGCCCCGCCTGCGCCAGGCCCCCGATGTCGACGTCGACACCGTGGGCGACATCGCCGACTACCGCGAGGCTGAGGAAGCGCCGGTGGTTTCCATCTCCACCAAAGCCACGGAACAGCGCGACTGGTTCGACCTCGGCATCCAGATCACCCTCGAGGGCCAGCCGGTTTCATTCGCCGCGGTTTTCTCAGCACTCGCCGCGGGACAAACCAAGATGCTGCTGCCCAGCGGCGCCTACTTCTCCCTGGACCTGCCCGAACTGCACCAGCTGCGGGCCCTGATCGAAGAGGCCCGCTCCCTGCAGGACAACAAAGACGCGCCCCTCCAAATCAGCCGGTTCCAGGCAGGACTGTGGGACGAGCTGGCCCAGCTGGGAATCGTTGACGAACAGGCGGCCGCCTGGCGCTCGGCGGTGGGCGGCTTGCTGGAGGGCGGCGTGGACGGCCTGCCGCTGCCCGCCACCCTGAACGCCGAGCTTCGCCCCTACCAGCTGGAGGGCTTCAACTGGCTCACCTTCCTATACAGGCACAGCCTGGGCGGGATCCTTGCGGACGACATGGGCCTCGGCAAGACGGTGCAGGCCCTCGCCCTGATGTGCGCGGCGAAGGAGCTGGCTCTTGCCGGTGCTGGAAGCAGCAACGCGTCCGACGGCGCCGGCAGCGCTGGTGATAACTCCGCCGAGGCCGTCGCAGCCGCAAGCCAGCCCGACGCCGTCGCTCCCTTCTTGGTGGTTGCCCCCACCAGCGTGGTGGGCAACTGGGCCCTGGAAGCAGCGCGGTTCGCTCCCGGGTTGAAGGTCCAGGCGGTCGGTGAGACGTTCGCCAAGAGCGGGCAGGACGTGGCTGCGGCATTGGCCGGGGCCGACATCGTAATCACCTCCTACGCCCTGTTCCGCATCGACTACGACGCCTACGCCTCATGCGAATGGTCCGGCCTGGTGCTGGATGAGGCGCAGTTCGTAAAGAACCACCAGTCCAAGGCGTACCAGTGCGCCCGCAAACTGCCGGCGGCCTTCAAGCTCGCCATCACCGGCACCCCGCTGGAAAACAACCTCATGGAATTCTGGGCGCTTACCTCAATCGTCGCCCCGGGGCTGTTTTCCAGTCCCAAGCGTTTCGCCGAGTACTACCAGAAGCCGGTGGAGAAAAACGGCGACAAGGGGCAACTGGACAAGCTCCGCCGTCGGGTCCGCCCGCTGATGATGCGGCGCACCAAGGACCAGGTCATCAAGGACCTGCCGCCGAAGCAGGAGCAGATCCTGGAAGTGGTGCTGAACCCGCGCCACCAAAAGGTGTACCAGACCCACCTGCAGCGCGAACGGCAGAAGATCCTGGGGCTCATCGAGGACGTCAACAAGAACCGCTTCACCATCTTCCAGTCGCTGACCCTGCTGCGGCAGCTCAGCCTTGACGCCTCGCTTGTGGATCCCGCGCTTTCGTCAGTCCGCTCAAGCAAGCTGGACGTGCTGTTTGAGCAGCTTGAGGACCTGGTGGCGGAAGGCCACCGGGCCCTGATCTTCAGCCAGTTCACCGGGTTCCTGGGAAAGGTCCGGGAGCGGCTGGACGAGGAGAAGATCGAGTACTGCTACCTCGACGGCGGCACCCGCAACCGTGCCGACGTTGTCAGCGAGTTCAAGAACGGCACGGCGCCCGTATTCCTGATTTCGCTGAAGGCCGGCGGGTTTGGGTTGAACCTCACCGAGGCCGACTATGTGTTCCTGCTGGACCCCTGGTGGAACCCGGCGTCCGAGGCGCAGGCGGTGGACCGGACCCACCGGATCGGGCAGGCCCGAAACGTGATGGTTTACCGGCTTGTCGCCAAGGACACCATCGAGGAGAAGGTCATGGCGCTCAAGGCCCGGAAGTCGCAACTGTTCGCCGACGTGATGGAAGGGGACGCCCTGGCCGGCGGCGCCATCACGGCCGAAGACCTGGCAGGGCTGTTCCAGGAGTAGCGCAAGGTCTTTTCAGACACGTGCGCTTCATCCGCCTATGCTGGACACAACCAAAAGTTACAACGTTGGAGAAGCGCGTGTCGCGACAGCAAATAAATGCCCTCACTCCCCTGCGCCCGGACGCCTTCATTGCTCCCTACCGCGACCCCGTCTGGGACGGGCCCACCGACCCGATCCTGGTGCCGGACCACCTCACCGGCGAGTGGGTGCTGTTCTACACCCAGCGGCGTGCCACGGCGCCGGGGCTGACCGGAGTCGAGTGGGTCCACGGCACAGCCATCGGCGTTGCGCGGTCCTCCGACGGCGGACGGAACTGGACGTACCAAGGCACCGCGGACGGACTGGTGCCGCCGGAAACGGAACAGCCCGCTACTCTCTGGGCTCCCGACGTCGTAAGAATTGGCGGCCAGTGGATCATGTACCTGACCGTGCTCGGCGGGGTACGGACGGACTGGACCGGCACCGCGTCCATCGTCCAGTTTGCCAGCCACAATCTCGTGACGTGGGAGTACCTCGGCGCAGTCGATTTGGATTCCCCGCGGGTCATCGATGCCGCCGTGGCGCTCTGCGGGGATGGCCGTTACCGCCTCTGGTACAAGGACGAAGCCCGCGGCTCCAACACGTACAGCGCGGTCAGCGACACACCGCAGGACCCGTCGTCGTGGGTTCTTGAAGGACTCACCATCCCCGGCCGCCCGCATGAAGGGCCCAAGGTCTTCCAGCTCGAGGGGACCTACTGGATGATCGTGGACGAATGGCGGGGCCAGGCGGTCTACCGTTCGGAGGACGCCGCCGGCGGCTGGGTCCGGCAGGAACACCTGGGCGGGCTCATCCTGACGCGACCGGAGCACGTGGACGGCAGGCCCGTCGTCGGACGCCATGCTGACGTGGTTCCGCTCGCAGCCCGGGAAGACGGCAAGGAACGCGCCCTGCTGGTCTACTTCACCCACCCGCATTGGGGCGGCGAAGACATCGACACCATGGCACCCGACCCCAGGACCCGACTCAGCCACGTCCGGGCGGCGGTCTTGGAAGTCCGCGACGGCAACCTGGTCTGCAACGAGCCCTGATCACGAACCCGAACCCCGCGCGGCAAGGAAGACAAAGGGCCAAACCCTGGAACTATAAGCCGGCTGCTGCCGGCACCGGTCCAAGGTTTGGCCCTCTGCCTGACGCGTACTCCGGGCGCCCCCGCCCGGACTTCTCACGTACCCGTCAGGTCCGCTGCGGCGAGCCGAGCTCCACCGGATCTTCATCCGTCAGGTAGGCCAGTTCGGAGTGGGCGGCGAGGTCGATGCCCCGCATCTCGTCCTCGGRATGGATGCGCAAGCCAATGGTCTTGTCCAGGATCTTCGCCAGGATCCAGGTGACGCCGAAGGAGTAAGCCAGCACCGTGACGGTGGCGAGGGCCTGGACACCGAGGAGTTCGACGCCGCCGCCATAGAACAGTCCGTTGACGGCGTTGGGTGCGGCGTCGGTAGCAAACAGGCCGATGAGCAACGTGCCCAGGATGCCGCCCACCAGGTGGACGCCTACGACGTCGAGCGAATCGTCATAGCCCAAGCGGAACTTCAGCTCGATGGCGAGGGAGCAGACGGCCCCGGCGATTGCGCCGATGGCCACCGCGCCGAGGGGGCTCACGGCACCACAGGCCGGGGTGATGGCAACCAGTGCGGAGATCAGGCCGGACGCTGCACCCATGCTGGTGGCTGCGCCGCGGCGGAGTCGCTCGACGAGTGCCCAGGCAAGAAGGCCTGCCGAAGCAGCAACAGCTGTGTTAAGGAAAACCACGGACGCCGACTGGCCGGCGGAAAGTGCGGAGCCGGCGTTGAACCCGAACCAGCCCACCCACAGCAGTCCGGCGCCGATGAGCACCAGCGGACGGCTGTGCGGCTTCGCGTGTTCCACCTTGGGCCAGCCTGAGCTTTTGCCCAGGACGAGTGCCAGAGCCAGGGCAGCTGCGCCGGCGTTCATGTGCACGGCGGTTCCGCCGGCGAAGTCGATGGCCTTGATGCCGCTGGCGATCCAGCCGCCGGTGACGCTGCCATCAGCGGAGGAGAAGGCGAACACCCAGTGCGCGATGGGGAAATAGACAATAGTGGCCCAGATGCCGGCGAACAGCATCCACGCACCGAACTTCATCCGCCCGGCTGCGGCTCCGGCAACCAAGGCTGTGGTGACGCAGGCGAAGAACAGCTGGAACGCGGCGAACAGGACCACCGGGATGGAAGCACCCTCGTCCGCCGGGAGCAGCTGCGCCATACCCGGGAATTCGGTGACGTCTCCGATGAGCCCCAGGCCGCCTACCGAATTTCCGAAGGCCATCGAGTATCCGAAGAGTGCCCACAGGACGGCCACCAGGCTGGCGCCGCCGAAGCACATCATCATCATGTTAAGAATGCGGCGCGACCCCACCATGCCCCCATAAAACAGGGCCAAGGCGGGGATCATCATGCAGACCAGTGCGGAACTGGCCAGAATCCAAGCGACATTTCCCGAATCCATGGGAAACCCCTTTCGTGATGCGAGGAGAGAACGCCAAATCGCCCGTTGGAGCCACTCCGGAGGAGGGACGCGGAGTCAGTACCACGTTCATCGGAGGGCAGCTATTGCCGTCTGGTTCCAACTGTATGGCGGCCGTTTCGGGGTGGGTTTCCGGTGTGTTAAATGATGGTTTCAGTCATTCACGCGCGAGTTTCAGGCGTCACGCTGATCGCAGACGACCCCCGGGCATGCGGGGGCAAGGGCCGGCAGGGCTACTTGGCAGAGACGGCCAGGAACCTGATAGGCAGGTCGAGCAGCTCCAGCGGACCGTGCGGGCCCTCACCGTCCAACAGCAGCGAATCCCCCGGCTCCATGGCGTACTCGTAGGCGCCGTGGCCGTACACCATCTTCCCGGAAAGCATGTAGATGAATTCCGTTCCCGGGTGCTGGAACAGGGGAAAAACATCGGAGGCGTCGGTAAGCGTCACCAGGGTGGGTTCGAGCGCGTCCGTACGTCCCTTGAGCGTACCCAGGACCCGGTATTCGTGGCCGTGCTGCGTGCCGCTTCGGACGGTCAGGCTCCCCTGGCCGCTTTTGGTGAAGGTGGCGTCCCGGTCCGTGTCAGCACCACGGAACAGCGCGGTCACGGGAATCTTGAGGCCGTCCGCCAGCCGCTGCAGCGTGGTCAGCGAACAGGAGGTGGTGGCCGTTTCGATCCTTGAGATCATGGCCTTGGACAGGCCCGTGCGGGCAGCAAGCTCCGCCGAGGACAGACCATTGGCGGTGCGGTAGTGCCGGACCTGCCGGGCAATGACCTGCTCCAATTTCCCCGGGGCGGCTGCATCGTCCGGGGACTCACCGGCGCCGGTTCCGGCTCCCAGGGGCTTCCCGACGGCGGCGCCCGCCCCGGCAGCATCGGCGGCGGTGTCCGCGGCGTCGGTTCCGTCCGGGGCGTGATTGGTCATAGGAGCCATCATAGGTGCGCCTCGCCCGGCCGCCTCAGGCCGTCCGCCCCGTGCAGCGTCGACGCCGTAGCCAAGGTTCCGGCGCCTGCCTACAGTTTTTGGTAGGACATGGGAGTGAAAGGAAGACCCGTGCGGACCGTAACCTATGGTGCAGCATGCAGCCTGGACGGATTCATCGCCGGTAGCGATGGCGCCCTCGACTGGCTCCATTTCAGCCGCGACGTCGAGGACGTGATGGGCGCGTACTGGTCTACCGTGGACGCCGTGCTGATGGGCCGGAAGACCTGGGAATTTGCGGCGGCCCAAGGCATGGGTGCGGAGTCAGGCGGCGACCCAGGCCAGGGCATCCCCTCGGCAAGTAGCGACGGCAGCGGCATCCCGGCTGTTGCCACCTACCTCTTCTCCCGCACGCTGACGGAACCCCAGCCCGGAGTGGAACTCGTCTCTTCCGACGCGGCCGGCTTCGTCAAGCATCTGAAGGATCAGCCGGGCAAGGGCATCTGCGTGATGGGCGGTGGGGAACTTGCCGGCTCGCTCTTCGATGCTGGCCTGATAGATGAGATCAGCCTCAACGTGCACCCGGTGCTGCTCGGTTCAGGCGTGCCGTTTTTCCAGCAAACGCGCCGCCTTGCGCTCGAACTGGCAGAAGCACGCACCATCGCCGGCGGCTGCGTCCTGATGACGTACCGGGTGCGGAACTAAAGCCAAGAGTCACGCGCCCTATCCGACGACGCGCGCGTTGCCCAGCAGCCCTGCCAGCGAGTCCGCGAGCGCGACGGCTCCCGCCTCCGCGTCCCAGTCCTCCACCAGCTCATCGGGCGAGTGCGAGACGCCGGTGGGGTTGCGGACAAACAGCATCGCGGTGGGGATCTGCGAGCTGAGGACTCCGGCGTCGTGCCCTGCCCCGGTGTCCAGGACCGGCGCATCCGGCAGAAGGGCCTGGAGCCGGTCCCGCAAACCGCCGTCGAAATGCACCGTGGAGCTCAGCGACTCGGCCGTCAGGCTGGCCGTGCACCCCTCTTCGGCTGCCATCAGCTGGGCGTTCAGCCCGATAGCCTCCACCAGCGCGGCAGTGACGGAGTCGTCCGGGTGCCTGACGTCGATCCACAAGTCCACCCGGGAGGCGATCACGTTGGTCCCCCCGGGTACCGGCTGCAGCCGGCCCACGGTGGCCCTGGCGTCACGGTATTTCCGGGCTGTGTCGCGGATGTTGACCATGATTTTGCCCGCGGCGATCATCGGGTCCTTACGGTGCTTCATAAGGGTGGTGCCGGCGTGGTTTCCCTCGCCGGCAATGGTCAATTTCCAGCGGCCGTGGCCCAGGATCGATGACCCGATGGCCACCGGCTGGTGCAGGTCGATCAGTCCCCGGCCCTGCTCAACGTGCAGTTCCACGAAGAGACCGAGCTGCTGGAGGGTTGTGTAGTCCGCGCCGATCAGCCGGGGGTCCTGGCCGTTCGCCGCCGCGACGTCGGCGTAGGTGTTGCCGTCCGGGTCCTTGAGCCGGCGCGCTTTGTCCGGGTCAAGCTCCCCGGTGAGAAGGCGGGAACCGAGGCACGCGACGCCGAACCGTGAGCCTTCTTCTTCGGGGAAGACGGCAATGGCCAGGGGTCGCCGCGGCCGGAACCGGCGGGCTTTGAGGATGTCGACGGCGACCAGGGCCGATGCTACTCCCAGCGGCCCGTCGTACTCACCGCCGCCAGGCACGGAATCGAGGTGGCTTCCGGTAACCACGGCGTCCTTCCGGGTACCGGCGGTGGTGTCCCACCAGGCCCAGATAATCCCGTTGTGGTCAGTATGGACGTCCAGCCCCCGCCGTCCGGCCTGCTCGACAAACCAGCTGCGCAGTTCGGTTTCCGCGCCGGAGAACACCGGGCGTGAGTAGCCTCCGCGGGTCCTGTCCCGTCCGACGTCGGAAATTTCCCTCAGGAGGTTGCTCACCGAGGTGGCGGCGGGTTCCGTGGCGGAGGGGACAGCAGGGGTTTCCTGGAGCGGCAGGGTGGCGGGAGGCAGCGAAACGGTCACGAAGTTCCTTAGGTGGTTTTGGTGCGGAGGGTGCGTGCTCAGCGGCCGCCGGCAGGCACCGTCGCAGAGCGGAAGCGATCCGGGACGCTGCCGGTGCCGGTGGCCAGGCCTGCAGCCCACTGCCCGATGAGCGGCGCGAATTTGGCGCCGTGCCCGGAGCAGGGCGACAGGACGGTGAGGTTGTCGATGCGGTCGATGATGAAGTCCTCATGGGGGGTGTTGGTGAACAGGCACGTCGTCTCGGCGTAGGGTTCCGGGTCCAGTCCGGGGAGGTAACGCTGCACGTAGTCCACCACCCGACGGCGGTTGGCCGGGTCCACTTCTCCGGTCTGCTTCCCCGCGGAAGGGATGAGCCCGCCGCCGTTGTACTCCGCTACCTTCTGGCCCGCAAAGCCCGCATCCCGTCCGCCAGGAAGCCCGTAGGCCTGGATGTCTGCAGCTTTATGAATGAAGGTGGGCCACTGGCCAGCACTTTCAGGATCCCGGTACCGGAAGTGGAACGCCTGCTCCTGCCGGACGGTAATCTCCGGAAGCCCGGCCACGAAGCCCGACGGAAGGGACAGCTGCCCCAGCAGCCCGGGCAGCCAGCCGCCCGCGCTGATGACCACGTTGCCGGCGTCGACCATTTGCCCTGTGCTGGAGTGCAGCCGGTAACCTGCGCCTTGGCGTTCCACCCTGCCCAGCTGCCAGCCCGTCAGCAACCGGGCGCCCCTTCCGACGGCGAGGGACACCATCGCGTTGACGGCACTTTCGGCGTCGATGACGCCTGCACCGGGATGCCACAGAACCTCGGTGTCGAAGGCGATCTGCGGCCAGCGCTTCCGGGCTTCGGAGGCGGACAGGAGTTCGTGCTCTACGCCTTCGCCGGCCAGGACCGAGGCCAGCAGCCGCGGATTGCGCTCCGGACCGTAGTCCACGGAACCGGCAGGGGTGATCAGTTTTGTTCCCGTATCCACGGTGAGCCCGTCCCACAGCTCTTTGGATTCCAGGACTGCCCGGGTGTAGAAGGGGTCGGGGTAGGCGTAGCGGAAGATCCGGGCGGAGCCGTGGGAACTGGCGTCGTGGCTGGCGGGGACGTTGCGTTCAAGGATGGTGACCTGGTGGCCGCGGGCCGCGAGCTGCCAGGCGGTGGCGGCGCCGGCCAGTCCGGCGCCCACCACCACATAGTCGGAAAAATCAGGCATTTGTGGATCCGTCCTACATGCCGGGGATCCACGAGGTGCCGGCCAGCGGCACCCGTGCCATGGCTGACGCTTCGATGGTCAGCGCAACCAGGTCCTCCGGCTCCAGGTTGTGCAGGTGCGACTTTCCGCAGGCCCGGGCGATGGTCTGGGCCTCCATCGTCAGGACGCGGAGGTAGTTCGCCAGGCGCTTGCCGGCCGCTACCGGGTCCAGCCGTGAGGAGAGCTCCGGGTCCTGGGTGGTGATACCGGCGGGGTCGCGTCCGTCCTGGAAGTCGTCATAGAACCCGGCGGCGGAGCCAAGCGCCGAGTATTCGGCCGCGTAGCGGGGATCGTTGTCGCCCAGGGCGATCAGCGCGGCGGTGCCGATGGCGACGGCGTCCGCGCCGAGGGCCATGGCCTTGGCGACGTCGGCCCCGGTGCGGATGCCGCCGGAGACGATGAGCTGGACCTTGCGGTGGACGCCGAGTTCCTGCAGGGCCTGGACGGCCTGCGGGATCGCGGCGAGGGTGGGGATGCCGACGTTTTCGATGAACACCTGTTGCGTGGCGGCGGTTCCGCCCTGCATGCCGTCCACCACCACCACGTCAGCGCCGGACTTCACGGCCAGTGCCGTGTCGTAGTACGGGCGGGAGGCGCCGATCTTGACGTAGATGGGGGTCTTCCAGTCGGTGATTTCGCGGAGTTCCCCGATCTTGATTTCCAGGTCGTCCGGGCCGGTCCAGTCGGGGTGCCGGCTGGCGGAGCGCTGGTCGATGCCCACCGGCAGGGTCCGCATTCCGGCGACGCGTTCGGTGATTTTCTGGCCCAGGAGCATGCCGCCGCCGCCCGGTTTGGCGCCCTGGCCCAGCACGATTTCGATGGCGTCGGCCTTGCGCAGGTCGTCCGGGTTCATGCCGTAGCGCGAGGGCAGGTACTGGTACACCAGGTGCTTGGACTGCCCGCGCTCCTCAGGCGTCATGCCGCCGTCGCCCGTGGTGGTGGAGGTGCCCACCTCGGACGCGCCGCGGCCCAGGGCCTCCTTGGCGTTGGCGGACAGGGCGCCGAAGCTCATGCCGGCGATGGTCACCGGGGTTTGCAGGTGCAGCGGCTTGCTGGCGTGCCGGTCACCGAGGACCACGTCGGTGTCGCACTTTTCGCGGTAGCCCTCCAGCGGGTAGCGGGACATGGAGGCGCCGAGGAAGAGCAGGTCGTCAAAGTGCGGGACTTTGCGCTTGGCGCCCCAGCCGCGGATGTCGTAGACGCCGGTGGCGGCGGCGCGCTGGATGTCGGCGATGGTGGCGCGGTCGAAGGTGGCGGATTCGCGCAGACCCAATTCGGCGATGTTTTGCGGTTGGGCGTTGTAAGCGGGCGCTGCAGCAGGAACGGAGGTGATGGTCATGGTGGGCTCCTAGTACGACGTCGAGTTGTCGACGTGGAAGTGGTAGAGGTTCCGGGCTGAGCCGTAGCGCTTGAAGTCGGCGGGATTGTCGGTGCGTCCGGCGGCGGCCAGCAGCTCCGCGAGTTCGGCCAGGTGTTCTTCCTTCAGCGGTTTTTCGATGCAGTCGGCGCCGAGCGAGGCGACGGTGCCCTTGACGTAGATCCGCGCCTCGTAGATGGAGTCGCCGAGTGCGTCACCGGCGTCGCCGCAGACCACCAGGCGGCCGGCTTGGGCCATAAAGGCGGACATGTGGCCGATGTTTCCGCCCACCACGATGTCCACGCCTTTCATCGAGATGCCGCAGCGGGCCCCGGCGTTGCCGTCGATGACCACCAGGCCGCCGTGCCCGGTGGCCGCGGCTGATTGGGAGGCGTCTCCCGTGACGTGGACCCTGCCGGACATGATGTTCTCGGCCAGTCCGACGCCGGCATTGCCGTTGATAGTGACGTCGCCTTTTTGGTGCATCCCGGCTGCGTAGTAGCCGGCGTGGCCTTCGATGGTCACCTGGATGTCCGCATTGATGCCGACGGCCAGGCTGTGCTTGCCGCCTGGGTTTATAACAGCCCAGGACTCCCCGTCAACGGCGTTGTGGACGGCCTGGTTGAGTTCGCGGACCGGGCTGGCGGCGAGGTCGAGGACTGTTGGGTCCGCGGCAGCGGCTGCGGTGCCAATTGTCGGGGAGAACGTTTCGGGGGCTGTCAGAGTGACCATGTGTAGACCTTTCCGGGTTCCGGTTCGAAGATGCGGGCGTTGTTGATGCCGGGCAGGCCGGCCAGGGCACGGTATTCGGAGGCCATGGCCACGTAATCGTCCGTTTCGGCGATGATGGCCGGCTTGCAGGCGATGGGGTCCCGGACCACGGCCATGCTGTCCGCGGTGGTGACCACCAAGGTGTAGAAACCGTCGAGCACCTTGCCCAGGTTCACCAGGGCTTCCTCGAGGGTGTCGCCCTGCTTCAGCCGCGAGGCGACGTAGCGGGCGCCCACTTCGGTGTCGTTTTCGGAATCGAACATCACGCCTTCGCGCAAGAGGCCCCGCCGCACGGTGGCGTGGTTGGAAAAGGAGCCGTTGTGGACCAGGCACAGGTCGTCGGCCACCGAGAAGGGATGTGATCCACCAGCGGTGACTGCGGATTCGGTGGCCATCCGGGTGTGGGACAGTCCCTGGCTTCCGGCCATTGCCTCGAGGCCGTGATCGGCGGCGATCTCCATCGGATGGCCCACGCTCTTCATCACGGCAACATGCTCGCCGCGGCCGATGATGGTGGCGGCCGGGAGGGTTTCGGTGACGGCCTTCACCAGAAGGTCCGTCCCGACGGCGGCGCCCACCAGGGTGGTATCGCCCACCACCTGAACGGTGGCGGCGGAGTCCGCTGGAAGCATTGCCGAGACGCCTGCGGTGATGGCCGTCGTCGTTATGCCCTGGTCCCTGCCCAAAAGGCTAAGCGTCGACGTTCCTTCCTTGACCAGGCCTGGGGTGTTGTAAACGGCGAGGCCGGCCGAGTCCGGTCCGCGGTCCACGATCTGGCAAAGCATCGAGGACAGCAGGCTGCCCATCCGGGGGTGCAGCGAGGGGTTGCGCAGCTGCAGCGCGGCGATTCCGCACATGGTGGTCCTTTGCTTGGTATGGGGGTTGGAGGTAGTGGTCAGGTAGAAACTGGGTCAGATGGACGTCAGGCTAAATGGAGGTCAAATACGTGCGGATTTCCCAGTCGCTGACCTGGTTGTGCCAGCTCAGGAATTCCTCTTCCTTGGCGTCCGCGTAGTACTTGCCGATTTCTGCATCCCCGCTGAGGCTGGCCAGGATCACCGGGTCCTTCCGCAGCGCTTCCACTGCATGGAGCAGGGTGGCCGGAAGCAAGTGGGCATCCGGCTTGGACTCCCCCGGACCCGACGGCAACCCGGGGTCGAGCGATTTCTCCACACCGTCCAGCCCCGCAGCGACGGCAGTGGCGATGGCCAGGTACGGGTTTGCAGAACCATCGCCGGAGCGCAGCTCAATCCGCTTGTTGTCCGGCACCCGGATCATGTGGGTGCGGTCGTTCCCGCCGAAGGAGGCCTTCCGCGGAGACCACGTGGCGCCCGAGGAGCTGGTGGTGGCGCCCGTCCGCTTGTAGGAGTTGACGGTGGGTGCCAGGAACGCCTGCAGGGCAGGGGCGTGGTCGAGGATGCCGGCAATGAATGCATAGGCGAGCCCGGACAGCCCAAGGCCCCGGCCGTCGTCGTCCGCCTTATTCCCGTCAGCCGGGAACAGCGCCTCGGCACCGGACCACAGGGACAGGTGGAGGTGCAGGCCGGTGCCGGTCCGGTCGGTGAAGGGCTTCGGCATAAAAGTGGCGGTCATGCCGCGCTGTTCGGCCAGGATGTTCAGGATGTAGCGGAGGGTGACCACCCGGTCCGCCGTGGTGAGCGCATCCGCGTAGTTGAAGTTCTGCTCGAACTGGCCGGCGGCGTCCTCGTGGTCGTTGGCGTAGTTGCCCCAGCCCAGGCCGTTCATGGCATCGGAAATGGAGGTGAGGTGCTCATACATGCGGGTGACGCCGCGGGCGTCGTAGCAGGGGCGGGGTGAATCGTCCCGGTCATCGGCGGTACTCAACGTCCCGTCGTCGTTCTTCTTCACCAGGAAGTACTCAACTTCCGCTCCCACCTTGGCCTGCATGCCCTTCTCTGCCAGGCAGGCCAGGGTGTTTCTCAGGACCACGCGCGGGGCGTAGGGCCAGGGCTTGCCGTCGACGTGCGGGTCGCAGTGGATGATGGCCAGCCCCTCCTTGATAAAGGGAACCGGCGTGAAGGACGCGAGGTCCGGCACCGCGATCAGGTCCGAGTCCTGCGGCTTCTGTCCCATCAGGCCAGCTGCGTAACCGGCGAAGCCCATGGCACCGCTTTCCAGCTCGTCCGCGGCCTCCACCGGGACCAGCTTCGCGCACGGCTTCCCGGTCATGTCCACAAAGGTGGCCAGGAGGAAGCGGACGTCGTGGGCTTGTGCAATGTCCCGCAGGGTGATCGTGGGGCTTTCGGGCCGGGGAACAGCTTGCTGGTCATGGGCCACTGCCTGGGTGGTTACAGCAGGGGTTGCGACACTCGTCATCGGAACGTTCCTGTTCGGTCAGTGTTAGCTAGTAGTAAACCTTGTTGCACCAGAGTAGCCAAACGCACATTTCAGGCGTCGTGCCGGCATGTTAATTGGAGGTTTCGTGGGTGCCTGAGACCGCCCTGGCTGGGCTCGATGATCGCCCCGGCAACCCACGTGGTGCTGCGACGGCCGTCTTGGATGCCGTTTGAAGCCGCAGCTCCAAGTCCCGTAAGTGTCAGGGAGCTATGCTGTTGAAAACCCACCACAGCAACTGAAAACCCAGCGCAGCAACGTACGGCAGTGGCAGCTTCGAATCTCTCCCCCGCCTCCAAGAGATAAGGAAGATCAGTGAACAACGACCAGTCGCCAGGACAGCACGCCGCTCCCCCGGAGAAGGAGCCCGTAGAGGACCTGAGGGTCGGCGTCGTCGGCATTGGCTGGGCCGGTCAGCAGCACCTCAAGGCCTACGATGCGCTGGCAGGCGTCCGCATCGTGTCCTTTGCGGGGATGGAGCAGGACCTCCGCGACTCCCTGCAGGCTGAATACTCCATTCCCAATGCCTTCGCGGAGTGGGAAGAGATGCTGGAGCATGGCGGCCTGGACGCGGTCAGCGTGGCAGTGCCTACTTTCCTGCACGCCCCCATCGCTGTGGCCGCCCTGGAACGCGGCATACACGTACTGAGCGAGAAGCCGATCGCGCGCAACGCCGCCGAAGGCCAGTCCATGGTGGACGCGGCGCGCAAGGCAGGACGCGTCCTGGACGTCGCCTTCAACCACCGCCGCCGCGGCGACATCCAGGCGCTGAAAGGTGTGATCGACGACGGCGGGCTGGGCCGGCCGTACTACGCCAAAGCATCCTGGCTGCGCCGCTCCGGCATCCCGACGCTGGGCAGTTGGTTCACCAATCCTGAGCTTGCAGGCGGCGGACCGCTGGCAGACATCGGCGTCCACGCGCTGGACTACGCACTGCATCTTCTCGGCGAGCCCAAAGTGGTGGCGGTCTCCGCCGCCACCCACTCGGAGCTGGGCCCGCAGGGGCGCGGCGGCGGCAGCGCATATTCAGCACTGGCCTCCAGCCACGCCTTTGAGGTGGAAGACTTCGCGTCCGCATTCCTCCGCCTTGAAGGGGGCGGGACCCTGCTGATCGAGGCGAGCTGGGCCACCTACCGGGAAACGGACGACCTCCTGGACTTCACGGTCTACGGGACGGACGGCGGCGCCGAACTGAAGGTGCAGGGCGCACCATTTCCACCGGTGGGCCAGCTTCGGGTGTTCACCGAAAGGGACGGCGAGAGCGCGGATTACGTGCCGCCGGTATTGCCGGGCCGGGCGCATGACGGGGTTGTGGAAGATTTCGTGACGGCGGTGCGCGGCGGCAAGGATGTATGGGGCGAGCACGACGGATCCCTGGCCCTTTACCGGGCACAAATCATCGACGCGTGCTATCAGTCCGCGCGGGAGCAAAAGGAGGTTCGTCTCTAATGAACGGCAAACTGAGGATCCGGGTCTGGAACGAGGGCGTCCACGAAGCCATCAACGAGCCGTCCCACATCGGGGAGATCTACCCTGACGGCATCCACGGCGCCATCGCCGCAGGGCTCCGCTCCTACTATCCCGAGGCAGAGATTACGACGGCGGTCCTGGCCACCGACGATGAACACGGCCTTGACGAGGAGGTTCTTGCGGAGACGGACGTCCTGCTCTGGTGGGGGCACATGGCTCATCACGAGGTGAGCGACGCCGTCGTCGAGCGCGTCCACCGCCACGTCCTGGGCGGGATGGGCCTGATCGTCCTCCATTCGGGGCACTTCGCGAAGGTCTTCACCAAGCTGCTGGGCACCAGCTGCTCGCTTGCGTGGCGGAACGACGGCGAGCGCGAGCTGGTGTGGACCGTGAAGCCGTCGCACCCCATTGCCGAAGGCGTGGACAGTCCCATCGTTATCCCCGAGCAGGAGATGTACGGGGAACTGTTCGACATCCCGGACCCGGACGACCTGATCTTCATCAGCTCTTTCGCCGGCGGCGAGGTATTCCGTTCCGGCGTCACCTTCACCCGGGGCAAGGGCCGCATCTTCTACTTCAGCCCCGGTGACCAGGAGTACCCCGTGTACCACCACCCGCAGATCCAGCGGGTCCTGGCCAACGGCGTTATGTGGGCCGCCCAGCCCGGTCTGCACCGCGCCGCCCCGGAAGTGACCAACCCTGCCCGGGAGTGGTTCAGCGGGACGTAGCGCCTGCCCAACTAGGTAGCCTTTGTGTCCCTTGCGGGGCGCCCGTTCCGGGCTGAAAATGTGCGTGTGGTCGCCTGTCGAAGCCGTGGTTCTTTGGTTCCTTGAGGCCGTTAGGTAGCCAGGTGTTGGGGATCATGACGTGAGCCCTTTACTGTTTCCGTTGTTGAGAACGAGGACTAGATTTTCCTTTCCCTCGTGATTCCCCAGGCGGCCGCTGTTATGTTCGGCGGGCGCGTTCGGGAGGAGATGACGGAGTCCATGCTGGCTGAGTCCCAAGATGAGGAAGAGATTATTGCCAGGGTCGCTGCACTGGATATCGGCAAGGCCGAGCTGGTGTGCTGCGTTCGGATTCCCGCAGAGGGAAACCGGAAGAAACGCTTGCAGGAAGTGAGCACGCACTCGACCATGACACGTTCGCTGGGAGAGCTGGCGAACCGTCTGGTCGGGCTTGGTATCGAGCGGGTGGTGATGGAGGCGACCGGCGACTATTGGAAGCCGGTGTTCTATCTCCTCGAGGCCCACGGGCTTCAGCCGTGGCTGGTGAACGCCCGGGATGTCAGGCACCTTCCCGGACGGCCCAAGACCGACGTGCTGGATGCGGTCTGGTTGTGCAAGGTCGCTGAACGGCAGATGCTCCGGCCCAGCTTCGTCCCGCCCGTGGAGATTCGCCGGCTGCGGGACCTGACCCGCTACCGGATCGATCTGGTCGGGGAACGCACCGCGGAGAAGAACCGGGTCGAGAAACTCCTCGAGGACGCCTGCATCAAACTTTCGGTCGTCGCGTCGGATATCTTCGGGGTGTCCGGGCGGGACATGATGGCTGCGTTGATCGCGGGTGAACGCGACCCGAAAGTCCTTGCCCAGTTGGCCCGGTCGGTCATGCGGAACAAAATCAGCGACCTTGAGGAGGCCTTCACCGGCCGCTTCGATGACCATCACCGTTTCCTGCTCGCCCGGATGCTGGCACGGATCGACGGCATCGACGCCGATATTGCTGCACTCGATGAGCAGATCGAGGTGCAGTTGGCCCCTTTCGCCGCGGCGGCGGAACGCCTGGATGACATCCCGGGCATCGGCCCTGTAGCCGCCGCCATCATCATCGCCGAAATCGGGGTCGACATGTCACAGTTTCCGACCGCCGGGCACCTGTGTTCCTGGGCCAAGTTCTGCCCGGGGATCAGCTCCTCCGCCGGGAAAACCAAGGGCAACGGTTCCAGCGGACACGGCAACCGCTACCTCGCCCGTGCACTGGGCGAGGCTGCCGTTATCGCCGGCAGGACCAACACCTTCCTGGGCGAACGCTACCGACGGATCGCCAGACGCCGCGGGAAAAAGCGTGCAATTGTCGCCGTCGGACGATCCATCCTGGTCGCCACCTGGCACATCCTCCAAGACCCCGACACCAGGTTCCAGGATCTGGGCCACGACTACGTCCATGCCCGCACCAACCCGGACGCCAGGAAGCACAACCACATCCGCCAACTCGAAGCCCTCGGCTACACCGTGACCCTCACCCCGGTAGCCTGACAACCACACATACTCGCATAASCCCAAACGTGTCCCGAACGATCAACCACCCCCAACCAACAAACACACGCCACCCCACT
>NZ_UNRG01000012.1 GCF_900537115.1 Arthrobacter sp. Alg241-R88 | reverse complement strand
AGGCCGGGCTGGGCAGTACGTGGAGCGAATTCCGCAAGAGCCTGGGCGAAATCAAGAAGGACGGCTACCTTTTGACCATGGGAGAGTTCAACCCCGGGGTTTACGGCGTCGCGGCGCCCATCCTCACCGATCAGAAGACAGCCCTTGGCAGTGTCGGTGTCGCATGGGATGAGAAAGTGCGGCGCGACGTCGATGTCCAGCAGGCAGCGCTGGCCGTCCAGCACGCAGCAGCGACCATATCAGAGCGCCTGATGGACAACCAGCGCAGGTCATGAGCCCGCGAAGTACGTGTCTCGGCCGAAGGAGTGGAGCGCCCTGCGAATGAGCTCCATCTGTGGGGCGCAGGCGCAGTCAGAAGTATCCAGCTAGCCCCAGACATGCTCTAAGGCAGGCCACGCTCACGCCTCGAGAGGCGCCGAATTTACGAAGGACTCCTGCCGGATCGGTGGATAGGTGGTCCGTTAGGGGTGGCCTGACGTACTGCCCCCGGCTCGCTTCATGGCCACCTCACCATGACGTAGTTGCCATTGCAAAGAGATGGAAACCTTCTTCACCGTGGACTTCCACCTTCAAGCAGGTGCCATGGCGGCGGCAATGGAGTAGAAAGGAATACCCACGAATCCAACCGGCATTTTGCCCCTGTCTCAACCCAACCCTGGAGACTGATCCGCAATTGCCCACACAACCTGCGGCGAACTAGAGTCAGGGGCATCCGGGTGACATCGACGATTGCGTCCACTGACTCGGAAGGGGCCTTCGGTCCCTGCCTCTATTGAGGGTTCGTAGGCCGCCCTATTGAGGTTCCTAAGCCGCCGCCACACGTAACCGGTGCTGCGGCGCGCCCGAGTTAGGCATCAAAACGGAAATATCCGGCTTGACGAGGATTAGTGGAACGACCTGCCTCCGTCTGCTGCCAGGGCAGCTCCTGTCACATAGGATGATTCCTGGCTTGTGAGGAAAAGTATAGCGTGAGCGATCTCAACCGGGTCGGCCAGACGCTTGAGCGCGTAGTTACCTACATTTCCCCTGAAGCCGTCAGCCATGGCGGTATCAACCATGCCTGGACAAACAGTGTTGACCCGGACTTTCGGTGCTAGCTCGGCCGCCAATGCCTTCGACAGGGCAATGACTCCTCCTTTAGACGCAGCATAAGCTGTCAGTCCGGCGGCGTTTGGCATAAGTCCCGCCGCTGAGGCGATGGTCACAACCGTCGCTGACGGTGCCTGCAACAGCCAAGGGATGCACCCGCGGACTACGTTATACGTGCCGGTGAGATTAATGTCGATCACCCTCCGCCAGTCCTGCGCTGAAACTTCGGACGCCAACCCCTGGAACATGATCCCCGCTGCATTAACAACACCGTCGATCCCGCTTAAGGTTGCCGCAGCTTCCTCGATTGCACCAGTAGTCGCCTCATCATCGGTGATGTCCACTGGGAAAGCCCAACCGCCAATTTCCTCGGCGGCGACTTGGAGTTTCTCCTTGTCACGGTCAAGGAGGGCAACTGCTGCCCCTTCTTGTGCGAAGAGTTGTGCCGTGCGCCGTCCAATCCCAGCTGCTGCGCCGGTGACAATAATCCGACGCCCTCTCAGCCGTTGGGTCGGCGTTTGTGCATCGTCGTTCATCTGCAGATTTCCCTTGTCATGTTCGTAAGGCGTGGGTGGACCACGTGCTTCGGGGTTTCGGATGTTTGCTGCGACCCCTGGATCGCGATTTGCGCGGCTTTGGGACCGCCCAAGGTCATCAATTGCTGTAGGGCAGCTCGCGCTCGGTCGAGAGGTCCCACACGACCGCTTTTCGCCGGGTGTACATGGCGACCGAATCGAGGCCGTTTTCTTTGCCAAAGCCGCTTTGTTTCATGCCGCCGAACGGGACGGTCGGGTGGAAGGAGCGGTAGGTGTTGATCCATACGGTTCCTGCCTCCAATCCTTTCGCGAGGTGTTGGATGGTCCGTGCGTCGTTGCCCCAGATTTGGGCGCTGAGTCCGAACTCAGAGGAGTTGGAGCGCGCGATTACTTCGTCGACATCTGAGTAGGACAGGACACTCGCCATTGGGCCGAAGGCTTCGGTGAGGGCTGCAGGGTTGTCATCCTTAACCTCCGCGAGAACAGTGGGCTGGTAGAAGGCGCCGTTGGCTAGCTCGCCTTCCTCTGCTGGAGCGCCGCCCGCGAGGCAGACCGCGCCGGCATCGATCGCGCGTTTGACGAGTGCGTCGACGCGTGTGCGATGCCGGCGGTTGATGAGCGTGCCCATCTGCGAGGAATCCTTCGTGGGAAGTCCTACGCGCACTGTTTTCGCCTTCTGCCCGAGCCGTTCGCTGACCTCGGCGTACATTGAGTCCGGGACGAAGATCCGGGATCCTGTTACGCAGCTTTGTCCACTTTTGGCGAAGTTTGAATGGAGCAGCGACGGGATAGCAGTTTCGAGGTCGGCATCCGGGAGCAGGATCGCCGGGCTTTTTCCGCCGAGTTCGAGGAACGTCGGCACGATGTTGGTCGCGGACTGATTGATGATTGCCCGTCCTGAGTCTGGTCCGCCGGTGAAGGCGATCATCCCGATGTCCGGGTGCTCGGTGAGTAGCGGGCCGACAGTCTGCCCGCGGCCGGTTACGACGCTGATGATGCCGGCTGGCATGCCGGCTTCGAGTGCGAGTTCGACCAACCGGTAGTTCAGCAGGGGGGCGACCTCAGGTGCCTTGATCACGATGCAGTTGCCGGCGACGAGTGCCGGGCCCGCCTTCAGAGTTAGGGAATTGGCGTTTCCGTTGTAGGGACTGACGCCGGCTACGACGCCGAAGGGCTCGTCGACGCCGTACGAGAGCCGGTCGGGCAGCTGTGCGAAAGTGCGTCCTTCGAGCTTGTCGGCGATGCCGGCGTAGTAGCGCAGAATCCGGGAGCTATTGTCGATGTCAGCGAGTACCTCGCGGCGCAGGTGGCCTACATCCGCGACCTCAATGTCGGCTAATTCCTCGCGGTGCCTGGCGATTGCATCCGCCCAGGCACCCAGCAGTCTTCCCCGGACCTCGGGCGCCGTCCGCCGCCAAACCTTTTCGTATACCGCTTTCGCCCCGGCTACCACCGCATTGATCTCCGCGGCATCGGCCTCATGCAGCGTGCCAATGAGTTCCCCGGTAGCGGGGTTATGGATCTCCATTTCATAGCCATTTGCAGGTACTGTCACACCGTCAGCTGAGATTATCCCGACACGGCGTCCCTCACCGCGCTGGGCCACAATTAGCTCGTCGGATATTTTTGTCGTCATCTTCGCGATCTCCTTTAAAGGGCGTGTAAAGTCTTCGGGTAGCATTGTCCGGCCGGATGCGGCCATCGACCTGATAGTGGGAAGCTTCGTTTGTGCGCCCGGGTCGCGCGACCCGTGCAATCGTTTTCGCCTCGCCTCAAACGGGGGCTGTTGTGAAGCTTGGTGTCGCAAAGCTCACGATGCGGATCGCATTCAGTTCCGCCCCAGATAGGCATGTTGAAGCGAGCTTCCTAGGAGGTGCGCCTCGTTCATTCGTTTCCTCGTTTGGGGATTTCGATTCCGTGGAGCACTCCCATACGCTCAAAGTGACCGTAGATTCGATCCACGTACGTCCCGAAATCAGGAGATTCCACTAGTGCAAGGGGTCGTGGACGCGGGAGGTCAACAACTATTTCGTCGACCACTTCACCTGGGCTTGGACTCATCACGAAAATCCTGTCGGACAGTCCAACGGCTTCTTCAACGCTGTGGGTGATGAACAGGACTGTTGGTTTGTTACGCAGCCAAAGTGCTTCGAGGTCAGATCGCACCTGTAGCCGGGTAAGAGCATCAAGGGCTCCGAACGGTTCATCGAGCAAGAGCACTGATGGCTCATGGACGATCGTCCGAATTAGGGACACCCGTTGCCTCATTCCACCGGACAGTTGGCGGGGGTATTTATCCATGGCCTTCTCAAGGTGGAGTTGCTTGAACAACTCGGTTGCCCTGGACCGCAGCACCTTCTTGTCAAGGCCGCGTATGTCAGCCTGAATCAGGACGTTTTCCATTGCGGTGCGGAAGTCCAGCAGGAGGTGGTCCTGGAAAGCAATCCCGATGTCCGTGAAGGGCTTGGTTACTGATGTACCGCCGATGCGGATGTCCCCCTCGGATCTGTCCAGGAGACCGGCCGCCATCAGCATAAGCGTACTTTTACCGCAGCCGGACGGGCCGACTATGGAAATGAACTCGCCCGGCTTTACGTCCATCGAGACCGGCCGCAGTGCTTCAAAAGTTTTTCCCTTCGGGCTGCTAAAGGTCTTCGAAACGCCCGTTATGGAAATCGGCAGGCCTGCGGCCCTTGTTTGCAATACTGTGTCGTTCACTTGTGCTGCCTTTCTCTGGCCCCAGCGAATTCAGACTTTTCATTATTCAGGCTGCCCTGGACGGAGGGCGGCCAAATGCGCATTTTGGTCGCGTCACGAATACCTTTGGTTGTCCCATTAGTGACTTTTAATGCCCGCGCGTTCACGCATCGAAACCTATTTGCAACTACGCAGTTCGGACTCGGGTGGCAGGAAGTCGTAGGAAACAGCCTTTGAAATGTCAAGGGGAGCAGGCAGGAGCTTCGCACGCGTCAATACCTCGTTGCTGTACTCCCAGCGCTCCGGCTCGGCGCGTCCGACAAACTTGGCGTCTGCAGCACACATCAAGGGCAGCAGTAGTTTCAGTTCTGCGCGTACTACATCGTCACGTGAGTCAGGCTGAAGCTGCTTGACGGCGGTTACTGCACGCTCAGCATCATCCATCGTGCCGGTCCAGCCCTTGAGGCTGGCGGCAACAAACTTTTTGACGACCTCGGGATTTTTTTCCGCAAAACTTTGGGTCGTAAAGATTGAATGGGCGACGGGAGAAACACCATAGTCTTTGAACCAGAAGTTTCTGATTTTTGCGTTCTCCATTTCGAGCGACACGGCGGTGTCATGTCCGCCCACCATCGCATCAACGTTTCCCTGAAGCAGTGCCGCGGACATGGAAGCAAAAGGCATGGTAGAGATGGTCACATCGTTCTCACTGAGACCGTTCAACTGGAGAAAGAGGGGGAACAGGAAAGCATGTGCACCGCCCTGAGACAATGCGATGGTCTTTCCCTTGAGATCCTGGACGGAATTGATCCCAGAGGATTCCAGCGCCTGAATCGCGATGTTCGTCACCTGATTGTCGGTTGCGACCATCACAAGCGGCGCCCCCTGTTCAATCTGCTGACTCACAGCCACTGCGTCCGCCACGCCCATGTCCGCCTGGCCGCTCGCTACGAGCTGGACAGCCGTCCCCGATCCCGTGCCCTGTTCAATTTTCGCGTCAATTCCGGCCTCTTTGTAAAAGCCTTCCCCCTGGGCAACTGCGAAGCCTGCGGTGGAGGCCGACCAGGAAAAATTCATTTGAAAGCGGACGGGGCTTTCATTGCCGGCACTACTGGAGGCGCTAGGCCCTGAGCAGCCGGTGAGCATCATCGCTCCCGCCGCAACTGCAGCTGCGAATATCTTAGGAATGCTTCTACGCATGGTGTTCCTTCGGATCGTGTCTAATTTGCCAAAATGTCGGTGATAGCTGCGTTTGAGCCACTTCCACGGAAGTCGACTCGCGGCGGATATGTGTTATGCGTTGCGGCGCTGCCAGGGCGTGAGCAGCCATTCAACGGCCTCCACCATGTAATTGACGATCACGCCGATGATAGTGAGGATGACCAGAATGGCGAACATGTACTCCGTATCCATCGCACCGCTAGCCCGCAGCAGCGCGTAGCCGAGACCGCTGTTTGATCCGAGGAACTCCGCGACAAGTGCGCCCGTGATCGCGATAGTTGCCGAAGTCTTGATTCCGGAAAAAATCACTGGAAGCGCGGCAGGAAACCGAAGAAACCAGAATGTCTGCCACCGAGTCGCGCCCATGGACCGCGTCAAGTAAAGGAGCCTGTCATCAAGGATCCTGAACCCGCTGATGCTCGCCATCAGCAAGGGAAAAAAGGTTATGAGTATGACCAAGCCGATTTTCGTGTTGATGCTAAAACCGAGCCAAACCAGGAGCAGCGGTGCGACCGCGATCTTCGGCACCAGCTGCAGGATCATAACCTGCGGGTAAAGCAACTGTTTTGCCGTCCGGGAGAGTGCAATGACCAAGCCAAGCGGAATGCCGATGACGATGCTCAGCAGAAGCCCTATAACAATCACCACGAGAGTGGACTGTGTGTGGGTCCACAAACTGCTTGCATCACTGAATAGACGTTCAAACACCGCAATGGGCCCCGGGAGCAGGTACGCCGGGATCTTGAACAGCTCGACTACTGCAGCCCACGCCACGAGGATCGCCAGAAATACCAGCAGTGGCAATGATGACCAAGCAATAGAGCGGATTTGTCGCGTCGCGGCGGAGGTGTCTCGTCCATTGGATCGAGCTGTTCCCGGCATCGGGCCTGGGATCGCGGCGGACCCCGACGTGCTGGGGCTATCGACCGTAAGGGTTTTTCTCTGCATGATCCTTCTCTTCCTTGAGCAGAACGCGAAACCGTCATCTGACCCGGCACGCTGATTACACGTGCCCCAAGTACCAACAAAAGGGGGCTAACGTTCGGGAACCCTCGGCACTTTGTGTGGTGACTTCCTAGTGATTCCGGGACGTCCTCTTTTGACGGTGGGGTATCCATGTCAAATAGGGCTTTGAACAAAGATATCCTGTATTATGGGACTCAGTCAATAGCTTGTTGATGTGTCTGCGTAGTACAGCGGACACGGAGAGAAGGATGGGTACTCGGCGTATGAGTGGACGAGATTCGATGGCCGGCGGGGTGGCAGGGTCTTCGGATAGTGCTGGCAGCCTGTCCAGGATGCTGAACGTTTTGGAGCTGTTCAGTGAGAAGGAGCCTGTTTGGTCTACGGCTGACCTTATTGAGGCTTTGGAGACCTCCAGGTCGACGGGATACCGCTACATCAAGACCTTGCATGATGCGGGACTGCTCACCTCTGTGCGCAATGGCTACTACAGCCTCGGCCCGCGGATCATCGAGATGGACCTGCAGATCCGCCAGACGGAYCCACTGCTGCTGGCCAGCCACGGCGTCCTGGAGGAACTGGTGGACAAGATCGGGCACTCGGCTACCCTGWGTACCGCGTTTCGTGATTCGGTCCTGTGCATCGGGGAGYACCGCGCCCCGCTGAGCCCCGCGAACCGGTTCAGCCGCGGRCAGCGTCGCCCCTGGTTTCAGGGCGCGGKRTCGAAGGTCATCCTGGCCTACCTCCCCCATCACCGYCTGAAAGCCATCTACCCGCGATACAGTACGGAAATTGAGAAGGCCGGGCTGGGCAGTACGTGGAGCGAATTCCGCAAGAGCCTGGGCGAAATCAAGAAGGACGGCTACCTTTTGACCATGGGAGAGTTCAACCCCGGGGTTTACGGCGTCGCGGCGCCCATCCTCACCGATCAGAAGACAGCCCTTGGCAGTGTCGGTGTCGCATGGGATAAAAAAGTGCGGCGCGACGTCGATGTCCAGCAGGCAGCGCTGGCCGTCCAGCACGCAGCAGCGACCATATCAGAGCGCCTCATGGACAACCAGCGCAGGTCATGAACCCACGAAAAACCGGCGGTCTGGAGATCAGACCCTCGCTTGACCGCCAGATGAACTCATGCACCCTGCCCTCCCCCGGAACCCTCGCAGTCATGTACGTCGCGTGGCTGACCCCACGAAACGGCGTGTTGGTTGCCATGGCATCGAGCCGTGGTCATCGGCGATGAAGCCGGACGGTGGCGGAGGCGTTCATGACGTCACCGAATACGGACCAGTCCTTGCGGAACCTGGCCGCGTGCGCGGGCGCACGGGCCAACACGTTCTCCGTGTTGGCCCGTGGCGGTTCAGAAGGTGTGGAGGATGACGCGCAGGAACTCCGTCGGCTCGATTGCCTCGACGGGCACGGGGCCTTCGTTGGCGAGGAATTCATACCCGGTCTCGGGACCGTATTTCTCGCCACCCGCAGTGACTTGGCCGTTGATCTGGAACAGGACTTCGATGGAGGAGTGCTGGCCGGCCTGGTAAACCGCGCCGGCGTCCAGGCGGAGGAAACCGGTCCGCAAGTTGCGTTCAGTGAAACTGCCCAGCCACTTTTCCCAAACACCCTGGTCGCCCTGGGGCAGCCAGTCGTAGGCTGCTGGGTTCATCGCGATGACATCGGTGTACCGCGGAGTCGCGAATTCAAGTTTGCCTCCGGTGGCACGCTCGAAGATCGCTTGGGAGCCATCCAGGGTCTGGGGCTCACCGTTGGCGTCCGTGAAGTGATACATGCCCTTTTTGAATTCACCGGTCTTTTCCAGTTCCGCATTCGTTGCCTCACGCTGCGCTGCGCTCAGATAACCGCCGCCGCTCGCGCCACCACACTGCAGAACCAAGGTCCGAAGGCCCTCTGCACGCTCCTGGGGGCCATAGTAGACACTTTCTGGGAAGTACCCCACCCACCCCTCCTCCAGCACGTCATTCTCGGTGTAGGGCAGCTGACCCTGAATGACATAGCGGATCTGGTCGAAAGTGTGCCGGTGGCGGGGGGTCCGCCAGCCGCCACCGCCGGTCTGGCCCATGTTGAGGTCGTAATTGTTCGGCGAGCCGTCTTCGCCGACCAGCAGGTGCTTCTGCTCCAGCACTCCCTCACGCATGGAGCCAACTGCTTCGCTGCCGGTTTCTGCTGCTTTGCTTACGCGCATCTTCCCTACTCCTTACAAAGTGGATTCCTCCTGCGGCAAAAGCCGAAGGGCTGCGGAGTCCGACCCGCCGGCCGTCATTTGTACCGGCGAAGGACCGCTCGCGTTATTGACAGTATCCCATATAACAGGATATTGTCTATTACGAGCAGGAGCACGGCCCCTGTTGCCTCACCGATGACAGCCGCCTCCTAGAGGATGCTCGCGATGCCCACATCATGGGAGAACCTTTATCGCCGGCGTCTGGAGGTGGACCGCAGTGAGGCGCTAGTGCAGTCGCCCAAGAGGACACCACTCCTCCACCATTGACTGCATGCCCCACCCCGACACGCGACGCCACGAGGATCGACTATGACGACGACAACCCTGACCCATACCCCACAGGACTCCGGCGTGCCGGCGTCGGCGCGGGACTTCAGCGTCCAGGAACGGGTGGTGCTCATCACCGGGGCCGCCCAGGGCATCGGCCGAGAACTAGCGCGCCAGTTCGCCGCGGCCGGAGCCTTTTCCGTGGTCGCCGACCTCAACATCGACAAGGCCAAGGCAGTGGTCAAGGAGATTCAGGACGCCGGTGGGACCGGTTTTGCCGTCAAGGTTGACGTGGCGGACGAGGCGTCCGTCACGTCGATGGTTGAGACGGTGATGGGAAAGTGCGGCCGGGTCGATGTGCTGATCAACAATGCATCGATCTTCGCGACCATCGAGAAGGGGCCGTTCGATCAGATCCCCATGGCACAGTGGGAGCAGGTGCTCAAGGTCAACGTCACCGGGAGCTACCTGTGCGTTCGGGCGGTGGCTGCCCATATGCGCACGGCGGGCTTCGGACGGATCATCAACATCTCATCCGACTCGGTCACCCGTGGCGTCGGCAACTACCTGCACTATGTAACCTCCAAGTCAGCATTGATCGGCATGACCAATGCATTGGCGCGCGAGCTGGGGGGCGACGGGATTACCGTCAACTGCGTACGACCGGGCATGATCGCCACGGAAGTTGAGCGCACCGTCAATCCCACCGTCGAGGTCCGTGAGCGCGCCGCCTCTCAGCAGTGCATCCCCCGCGGAATGGTCCCCACCGACCTGGTCGGCATCATGTTCTTCCTCGCCACGCCGGCGTCGGCGTTCATCACTGGCCAGACCATCGCCTGCGACGGCGGCTACACCCACAGCAGCTAACCCGCGACAAGCCACACAGCCTGAGGAGAACCCCGCATGGAGCAGTACCCGCACCTTTACATCGACGGCCAATGGGTTGAACCGACCGACCCGCGCGAAGTGGAGCTCATCGACCCCACCCGCGAGGAAGCCTTCGCCCGGGTCACCCTGGGCACTGCCGCGGATGTAGACCGCGCGGTCACTGCCGCCCGGCGCGCCTTCGAAACTTTCTCTGCCACCTCAGTAGAGGAACGCGTCGCGCTGATTGACCGCGTCATCGACGTGTACGAGTCGCACAGCGACGAGTTCTCCGAATTGATCGCCCGCGAAGTCGGCATCCCGGTCAGCAACCGCGCCCAAGTCACCGGCCCGGTCCAGCATATGAGGGTGGCCCGTGACATCCTGCGCGAGTACCCGTTCGAGTCGCGGATCGGCGGCGCCATTGTCCGTCGCGAGCCGATCGGGGTCTGCGCGCTGATCTCACCGTGGAACTGGCCGATCCAGACCGGCGTCATCAAGACCATCTATGGCCTGGCTGCCGGCTGCACGATCGTGGCCAAACCCAGCATCAACTCCGCCGCGAGCGGCACGCTTCTGGCCCAGGTGCTGCACGAGGCGGGTGTGCCGGCGGGCGTGTTCAACCTAGTGAACGGAACCGGACGCATCGTCGGCGACGCGCTCTCCCGCCACCCCGAGGTGGACATGATCTCTTTTACCGGGTCCACCGCCGCCGGCCGGCAGGTCGGAGCCGCCGCCGCAGACACGGTGAAACGTGTCTCACTGGAACTGGGTGGAAAGTCAGCCAACATTGTGCTGCCCGACGCCGACCTTGAAAAGGCCGCTCGGTGGAACATCCAACGCGCCTTCTTCAATGCCGGTCAGTCCTGTCATGCCCCCGCCCGCATGCTCGTGCACGAGAGCCAGATGGAGCAGGCAGTGCCCTTCCTCGTCGACGAGGCACACCGCTACCGGCTCGGTGACCCTCTGGAGAGCTCGACCTCTATGGGCCCGGTCGTCAGTGCTGACCAGTTCAAATCGATCCGAGATTTCATCCAGACCGGCCTCGATGAGGGCGCCCACCTCGTCACCGGCGGGCTTGAGCGCCCTGAGGGTCTGGACCAGGGCTATTTTGTGAAACCGACGGTGTTCACGGGAGTGACCCCGGACATGACAATCGCCCGGGAGGAGATCTTCGGACCCGTCCTGGCCGTCATTCCCTACCGCGACGAGGACGATGCCGTCCGGATCGCCAACGATTCGCCCTACGGGCTGGGAGGCTATGTCTTCGGTGGCGATCGGACGAATGCCCGGCGTGTCGTGAACGCGCTGCGGGCCGGACGTATCAGCTACAACGGCGCAGCCACGGATTCATACACGCCCATGGGCGGATACAAGCAGTCAGGCATCGGCCGCTCCATGGGCCGGTTCGGGCTCGAAGAATACCTGGAGGTCAAGTCCGTCTACGGGTTCGAGGACGAAGCGCAAGCGCTACCGGCACTGTTCGGCTGAAACACCCGACTCGATCAGGAGACACAGAACATGAACAACGAAGCCCCGCTGCTGCGCAATTATGCCAAAGAAAAGCTCTCCAAGGGCGAGAGGGTGTACTCAATGACCGTTCGTCTGGTGCGGACTGTCGACATCGCCTCCATCGCCTACACCGCAGGGTTCGACTCCGTCTACATCGACATGGAGCACAGCAGTTTTTCCCTGGAGGCTGCTGGTCAAATCTGCATGGCCTGCAACTCCCTGGGCGTCACTCCCCTGGTCCGCGTCCCCGGCCTGGACCCGTCCTTCATCGCCAGGGTCATGGATTCCGGGGCCATGGGGATCATTGTCCCCGGGGTGGAATCGGCCGAGGAGGCACGCGCGTTGGTTCGCGCCGTAAAGCATGCACCCCTGGGTGGGCGGTCCTTGGCGGGGGCCGCGCCCCAACTGCACTACCGGACCCTCCCCGCCGATCAACTCGTCCGTGAACTCGATCAGGCCTCCATGGTGGTACCGATGATTGAGTCCCAGGCCGGTCTTGACGCGGTGGAAGCCATTGCCGCCGTAGACGGTGTGGACATGCTCCTCGTGGGTGCCAGCGACCTCAGCGTCGAACTGGGTGTCGCGGGGCAACTGGACCACCCCCGGGTACACGAGGCATACCTCCAAGTCATCAAGGCCTGCCAAGCTAACGGAAAGTCCGTAGGCATCGGCGGCTTGGGCGGGCGGCCGGACCTCATCCGTCAATACCTGGATCTCGGCGCCGGCTTTGTCTCCACCGGCAACGACATCTCCTTCCTCAGCGCCGCCGCAGCACAAAAGCGCCAGCAATTCGAATGACCGACACATCACGGAACAGGAAGCACACATGAAAATCTGCGTATACGGAGCAGGAGCCGTAGGCGGACACATCGCCGGACGGCTTGCTGGGAGTGAAGCTGAGGTGTCACTGATCGCCCGCGGCGAGCAACTTGCCGCCATCCGGCAGCACGGGCTGCGGGTGGAAACCCGTGACGGAGTGCTGGTTTCCCACCCGACTGCCACCGACCGGCCCGGCGACCTGGAACCCCAGGACATCGTCATCGTCGCGGTCAAAGCCCCGTCCCTGCCGACCATCACCAAGGACGTAGGATCCCTGCTCCACAAGGACAGTCTGGTGCTGTTTGTCATGAACGGCATCCCCTGGTGGTACTTCCACTCTCACGGCGGAGACCTGGACGGCACCCGCCTTCGACGGCTGGATCCCGAAAGTGCGCTGTGGGAACACATCAGCCCGGAGCGCGCCGTGGGTGCCGTGGCCTACACCGCCTGCAGCGTGATCGCACCAGGGGTAATCCGTGCCGCAAATCCCGTTAACCGCCTGATCATAGGACGCCCAGACGGCGGGGCGGATGCCAGGCTCGATGCACTGGCGTCGCTCCTGAACCCCAGTGGCCTGGAAGTCACCGTGACACCGAAGATCCGTAACGCCGTTTGGGCCAAACTACTGATGAACCTGATCGGGGGTTCTTTGGCCGTCCTCACAGCCTCGCCGATGAAGGATGTCCTGGACAAGGCCGCCGTTGCCGGCACCGCCAAGGCCATGGCAGCCGAGGGCGCCGCCATCGCCCGAGCCCTGGGCTGCGATCCGGGCGATCCCTACGAAGGCCTGAGCAAGCTGGCGAAGTCCGGCCATCTCCAGAGCATCGCTCAGGACCTGCTGGCCGGCCGTCCCATGGAGATCGACGCCATGTTCCGTGTCCCCCTTGACCTGGCAGAACTGGTGCAGGTCCCAACCCCCAACCTCGACCTGATGATCGAACTGGCCACCCAACGCGCACGTGCCGCCGAAATGTATCACGACACCAGCAGATGACTACGCATGTGCACGGGCTCGAGCGTGCCCGCGTACTTGGCGCCCGTTGTCCGATCACTCACCACGTAACGAGTCATTCCAGGCCGTTCTGTGTGCTGCCTCCCGAGCAATTGTGAAGAGGACTGCGGACGAACGAAACCCTCACTCCCACCGAAAGGATACTTGTACCTTGCCAAAGGAACACGCCACACGGGAGAACTGGGCACGCCTGCGACCAGGGGATCACGTCACCGTCTCAGAATCTGCGCACTATTCCTATAAAGCCACAGTCGATGTCCTGACCGAGGACGCACGTGTCGTCTGGGTACTTCCTGAATCAGGCGATATCCGCCGTGCCTTTGACTGCAGGGAAGAAATTGTCATTAGCAGGATGGGTGACAGCTTCTGAGACTCCTCGGTGCCGCTCATAGGCAGTCCCGTCCTCACCCGCCGGTGCCCTCCAAGCCGCCGGGGCCTCCCTTGTCGCAACCGGGGAGGTTCCGGCATCCACAGCGGCCCGCACGCAAGCAACGATCATCGGCGAACGGACCCTTCGTGACTTGCCCCCGCATTATCCCGAGTCAACGAGGGTTCTCCAGAGAGGAGAGCTTCAAATGGGATGTTTTGCCGATTCACCCCCTGCCGGTGGTGATGCGCACATCCCGCAGGCTCCGCATCGAGGCGACCGGTGATGCTATCGCCCAAAGAACTCAACTTGACAGGACGTGGGTTGGATGCGCCGATGACTGGACAATTTTGTCGGAGGTATTGCTTAGGCCTATAAGCCTAGGGCAGTGCGAGGGGGGTTCCGCCAGTGACTCCCGCCGGAGGAAACATGATGGTTCCTTGGAAAGATGGATAAACCCAGCGACAGCATATTGCAGCCCGAATCGACGACGCCCAATCAACAAAGTTTGGGTCCGGCAGAAGGGTCCGGCCCGAGAATGAACCCAAAGGCCGGACTCCTTGTCCTCGCTGCTGCTGGCTTCATTGCCGTAACGACGGAACTTCTGCCTTCCGGCCTGCTGCCGGAGATCAGCCGTGAGCTGGGAGTCACCGAATCGGCCGTGGGGTCGCTGACGGCCGTGTACGCAGCAGTAATCGTCTTTACAGCCTTGCCTTTGTCGAAGCTTTTGGTAGGCCGTGTCCCGCGGAAGACGCTGCTGATGGCTGCAATATTCACCTTTGCCCTTAGCAATGTGCTGCTGGCGTTGAGCCCCACGCTTCCCCTGGCGATTGGAGCCAGGCTCCTGGGAGGCGTGGGGCATGGGCTCCTATGGTCTGGTATGGCACCGTATGTAGCGAGGATCGTGCCCGCACATTCGGTAGGCAAGGCGATGGCCATCGTCTTTAGTGGCAACAGCATTGCCCTGGCTGTCGGCGCTCCATTGGGGACCATGATGGGCGCCGTGCTCAGTTGGCGTACCTCGTTCCTTGTGCTTGCGGGAGTCGCAGTGGCCCTGGGGATCCTCGCGGCGTGGCTCCTTCCCGCCTCGTTAGAAGCTGGCCGTCAATCCACGCCGTCGCTGCGAGCGGCCCTGGCCGTCCCGGGCGTCATTGCTGTAGCCGTGGCCTGGCCGCTGCTGGTCCTGGCGCACTTCACCCTCTTCACCTACATCGCCCCGTTCCTGCTGACCTCGGGCCTGCCGGCAAGTGGCGTCAGTATCGCGCTGTCGGTGATTGGCGTCGCCAGCCTCGTGGGGATTTGGATCGCTGGCATGACCGCGGACTCACACCCCCGACGTGCCCTGCTGGTCACGGTGACTGGGTTCCTGGCAGTCTTTGTGCTACTTCCCGCACTCGGCGGCAGCTGGGCTGGCGCGATCATCATGCTGGCTCTATGGGGAACGGCTTTCGGCGCAATCGGCATTTTCAACCAGGCCGCGATCCTCCGTGTGGGCGGGGAACACCGGGATGCTGCCAATAGCTTGACAGTGGTAACCATCCAACTGGGCATCGCCCTGGGTGCCTCCTACGGCGCGGTGGCAATAACCACCATGGGTGCCGGACTTGTGTCCTATGCCGCGGCCGTTCCTATCGTTTCGGCCCTGGTGATCATCATTGCCAGCCGGAAGAGCGGTTACCCGTCCGGGCCGGGTGAGAGGCCTACTAATGGCCGCGCGTAGCAGCGAATGTATCACGTCTGGTAGATGCGGAAGTCTATGAGCTTTTGGATCGGATAAGGCTCTCGCGGTCGTATAGGCCAAAGCCGACGCCTATCGCGGTACAGGGACTTTCACGCTACGCGCTTTTTGGTGGTTTGGACGGCAACGTCACCTGCAATTCATCCAGACACGGCGATATCCGATGACAAACGAGCGTTACTCTCCGCGAGGTCAGGCCGCAAGGGGTGCCCTGCCAATCCCACCCCTAGATAGAGACTCCCTTGTTTTGCCACACTCGGTGTCTACTGGACGACATAACGACAAAATTCCCGGGAGGAAAACACAGCATCACATTGCAGCAAGACGGCTCCAAGGAACCCCCGCCGATCGCCGGTGCGGGAGTCCCTCTTGGTACCCCTCCCGACAGGGACTCCCGCACCGTCAATTCTCCGTGTTGCATTGATGGAGTACTCCTCGGACCGACCCGGAAAGCCTCCACAATGCGGCCTGCCCAGAACAACCGCCCGGCGCTGCGATCGCACTGGCGCTGCTCCTCGCCGGATGCAGCAACGCGTCACCGCCGTGCTGCTGGACGGGCAGCAGGTCATCATCGCCGTCGCCGGCTAAACGAAGGAAACGACGAGAATGAAGCTCAATACGACACCCCTGACCAGACGCGGCCTCCTGCTGACCGGAGCGGCGTTTGGCGCAGTGGCCCTGGCCGCCTGCACCAGCGCTGCCCCGCAGGACGCCTCGACGCCTGCGCCGACGGGAACAGCACCTGAGCGCACCGAGACCTCCGGAAGCGCCGTCCAGGCCCAGGGTGGCCTGTACGGCGTCGGCGTGTACAACACCCAGCAGGTCGCCGACGAGCTGGTGTGGATCGACGAGAACGTCCAACCGCTCGACGGCGACACAAAGCGCATCCTCATCACCGGTTCCACCGCCGGTGCCGGGCAGCTCGCCGCTGCCCATCTCCTCAAGCGCGGCCACACGGTCGTCGCGCACGCCCGGAACGAGCAGCGCGCCGCTGACGTGCGCCGGGACCTGCCGGGCCTCGGGGACGTTGTGACCGGCGATCTTCTCGACCTTGACCAGACGAGAGCGCTGGCCGGGCAGATCAACGCCCTCGGCGAGTTCGACGTCATCGTCCACAACGCCGGCGAGTACGGGCTCCCCGACGGCGACCTGCTCAACTCCAACTCCCTCTCGCCGTACCTCCTCACCGCGCTGGTGACCCCGCCGCGGCAGCTGAGCTACCTCTCTTCGGACCTGCACCTCGGCGGGGACCTGAGGCTCGACGAGGTGCGCTCGGGCGGCGGCATCGGCTACGGCGACAGCAAACTGCACATGGCGATGATCGCCACGGCAGCGGCCCGCCTCTGGCCGGACCGGCAGGTGAACGCCGTCGCACCCGGCTGGATCCCCACCCTGATGGGCTTCCACAACGGGAACACCAGCACGCCCGACAGCCTTCGCGACGGCTACCTGACTCAGGTCTGGCTGGCCGAGGGCCTCGAGCCCGGCAGCGACGTCACCGGCGAGTTCCTCTTCCACCAGCAGGTCGAGACGCGCGTGAATGAGCTCGTGCATGACACCCAGGCGCAGGACCGGCTCCTGGCCGCCTACGCCGAGCAGACCGGCGTCGCGTTCCCCGCAGAAAGCTGAACACTAACCCCAGGCTCGCCATACGGGAGCCCCACCGCCCACAGAGAGGATCGACGATTTTGAGCGTCTCCACACACACCGACCGACCACTCCGCCGCGGCCTTCTGGCCGCCGCGGCTCTCCTCGCCGCGGCAACCATCGCGCTGGTCCCGGCATCACCGGCCGCCGCGCATCACGGCTGGGACGGCTTCGAGACCAACGACCTCGTCTACATCGCCGGCACCGTCTCGTCTGAGGGGAGCTGGGGCGATCCGCATTCGCTTTTCGATGTTGCCCTGGATGCCCAGCTCCCGGCCAACACGCCCGATCTGCCGATCCCCGAAGACCTGTCGGGACCGGAGGACAGCCCCCGGGTCGAGGCGGCTCTCGCGTATGACGGGCCCCACGACGAGCTCGAGGTCATCATCGCTCCGCCGTGGTGGTCGAGCAGCAACGGCTTGGGCCGCTCCCTGGAGGTCGGAGAGCGCTTCCAGGGCGTCGGGTACATCAACAGCACCGACGACGGCCTCTTCCGTCCGGTCGCCTTCTGGTACGGAGACGACAATGCGCCCGTCAACCAGGTGATCGGCAACACGCTTCCGGTCAGGGCACCGCTACCGGGCGAGGCGCAGGCAGGCGACGAGCCTGCCGCCGCGCCGTCCGCGGCAGAGGAGCCCCTGGAGATGGACCCTCCGGCAGAGGATGCCGGCATGGTCAATGACAGCGGCTCGGAGACGTCGGTCGTCTGGGCGGTGTTCGGTGCCGCCGTCGTCGCAGCCGTCGTGGGCGGCGTCTTCTACGTGCGCCGCCGTACCCGCCAGGACGAACGGAGCCCGAATGCCTGAATGGCTCGAACCAATCCTGCGCTGGCTGCAGGAATCCGCGCTCGGTGATGCCGTGCGCTCCACTCCCTTCATGTATCCGACGCTCGAGAGCCTTCACATCCTCGGGATTGCCGTGCTCGTCGGCCCGGCCTTCGCGTTCGACCTCCGGCTGCTGGGCGTTGGGCGTTTTCTGGTATCCGTCACGATGGCCGCACGCTATCTCCTGCCCGTGTCCCACCTCGGACTGGCCATCGCCGTCGCCACGGGCATCCTGCTGTTCAGCGCGCAGGCCGTCGGCGTCGCCGGCTCCGGTGCTGCACCGTGGAAGCTCGGACTCCTGTTCCTGGCCGGGCTGAACGTCCTCGTGTTCCACCGCGGCGTCCACCGTCGGGTCGACGAGTGGGCGGACGCCGACGCGACACCGATCGCAGCCCGCATCTCGGCGGTCGTATCGATGACGACGTGGACGGGCGTGATCTTCGCAGGACGATTCCTGGCCTACGTCTGAAGGTTCGTTCCATCAGGCAGCACGTCGCAGAGCCCACCACCGCTTCGGAAGCAAGGCACCTATGCCTATAACGGGGCCTTGCAGTCTTGAGGCAGCAGCACTCATGACCGTAATGGGGTGGTCTGGCAGACCACTGTTCATCCCGCCCTTCCGGGAAGACATGGCAGCGGGTTGACTAGACATGGGAAACGAAAGGATTGCCATGGCAGACACACCGATCATCTTGAACAACGGGGCACAGATTCCGGCTTTGGGCCTGGGGGTGTTGCAGAGCGAGGGCGGTGAGGCGACAGCAGCGGTCTCGACCGCGCTTCAGACCGGCTACCGGTTGATCGACACTGCAGCGGCCTACTTCAACGAACGCGAAGTCGGCCAAGGTATGCGCGAGTCGGGAGTCGACCGCGCAGACGTGTTCCTCACAACGAAGCTGTGGATGACTGACTACGGGTTCGACAGCGCACTGCGCGCGTTCGACACCAGCATTATCAAGCTCGGAGTCGAGTACCTGGACCTTTACATGCTGCACTGGCCATGGCCAGCGAACTGGAGCCACACCGTCGCCGCCTACCAGGCAGCCGAGCGGCTGCTCACCGAGGGCCGAGTACGCGCGATCGGGGTAGCGAACTTCAAACCCCATCACCTGCGGGCGCTCGTGAGGGAAACCGATGTCGTGCCAGCGGTCAACCAGATCGAGCTGCACCCGAACTTCCAGCAGCCTGACCAACTCGCCCTGCACCGGGAGCTCGGCATCCTGACGCAGGCCTGGTCGCCGATCGGCGGTGTCTACGGCTGGGCGGGCGAAAACGGCACTGTCCCTCCACTGCAGAACGAGACGATCCTGGCCATCGCTCAAGCGCACGGAAAGACCCCCGCCCAGGTCATCCTGCGCTGGCATCTGCAGGAAGGGCGCAGCGCCATCCCCAAGTCAGTGAAGCCGCAGCGGATCTTTGAGAACTTTGACGTGTTCGACATTGAGCTCACTGACGAAGACATGGCAGCCATTGCCACGCTCGACACCGGCCGCCGCGGAGCGATCGATCCCGACGACGCAAACCCTGAGGCCATTGATCTCACCATTGACGCGGCCTGAAGTGACCACTCACGAGGAGATCAGCAGCTTTCTGACCTCACGGCGCGCCCGGATCAGCCCGGAACAGGCAGGTGTACCGGTCTTCGCGGGCAACCGGCGGGTCCCTGGTCTGCGGAGGGAAGAGGTCGCGCACCTGGCGGGCGTCAGCACCGACTACTACTCGAAGCTGGAACGGGGCAATACCCGAGGCGCGTCTTTCGAAGTGCTCGATGCCATCGCCCGCGCCCTCCAGTTGGACGACACCGAACGGGAGCATCTGATGAACCTCGTGGACATCACTACATCTCCGCGCCGGCGAAAGCCCCGCCCCAAAAGCCGGACGGTCGTCGCCCCGGGAACGCAGGCGGTACTGGACGCGATCACCGTTCCCGCCCTCGTACAGAACTCCCGGCTGGACTTCGTCGCAACCAACAGACTCGGGGCAGCGCTGTACGGCCTACCGGATCCAGCCCAGGGCGGGGAAAAGTTCAACGCCGCGAGGTACCAATTCCTTGACCCGCGGGCAGAAGACTTCTTCATCGACTTCGACCGGGCCAAAAGGAATGCCGTCGCGCTGCTCCACCAAGCGGCCGGGCGGGACCCGTTTGATGACGAACTCATCCGGCTCGTCGGTCAGCTTTCCACACAGAGCCCGGAATTCCGTGCGATGTGGGCCTCCCACGACGTCATCCGCTACCAGCGCGGCACGAAAAGGTACCGACACCCGAACGTGGGCGACCTTGAATTCGGCTACGAGTCCTTCGACCTCACCACCGAACCCGGACTGACCATGCTCGTCTACACGATCGAACCACACTCACCCACCGCCGAACGAGTGGCGCTCCTCGGCTCCTGGGCCACAACCCCCGCCACCGCCAACAGCAATACCAACCCCGCCATACGCGCCGCGACCGACGGCCCGTCCTGATCATCCCCTCCGGAGAACCCATGAAAAGTCCACTGACACTGAACAACCAACTCACGCTGAACAACGGGGTGAGCATGCCCGCGGTCGGCTACGGCGTATTCCAAAGCGCCCCGGAAGAAACCGCGGCCTCCGTCGAGACCGCCTTGAAGACCGGCTACCGGCATATCGACACCGCCGCAGGCTACGGTAACGAACGCGAGGTCGGAGAGGGCATCCGTCGGTCCGGCATTGACCTGGACGATGTTTTCCTCGAGACCAAGGTCTGGGTCAGCGACTACGGCTACGACGAGACGCTGCACGCATTTGAGAAGAGCGCCACCAAGCTCGGTGTCTCCCAGATCGACCTGCTGATCCTGCACCAGCCCATGCCGCAACACTTCGAGCGAACCCTGGCGGCTTACCGCGCGCTCGAGCAACTCCTCGCAGACGGAAGCGTGCGGTCCATCGGAGTCAGCAACTTCATGCCCCACCACCTTGCTGCTTTACGCGAGCAGACCCAGATCGTCCCGGCAGTCAACCAGGTGGAACTGCATCCGTACTTCACCCAGCCAGCCGTCCAGCGTGCCAACGCCGAACTTGGCACCGTGACGCAGGCGTGGTCGCCCATTGGTGGCATCACCTTCTACCCGGGGTGGGGCGAGAACCGCGAGAGCGTCCTCGAGGACCAGACCATCGGTCGTATAGCCGCGGAACACGGTAAAACCCCGGCGCAGATCATGCTCCGGTGGCACCTCCAACAGGGACGCTCCGTGATCCCCAAATCCACCAACGCGCAGCGGATGGCAAAGAACATCGACGTGTTTGACTTCGCCCTCGGCGACGAGGACCTTTACGCCATCGACTATCTTGATCGCGGCGTGCGCGGAGGGCCAGACCCCGACGACGTTGACCCCTCAACGTGGGACCTGGAAATCCCGGAACCCTAAACCGCGTCAACGAACAGCACTGGATAGAGCGGATCCAAAGGCCGGGCACACCATTCGGCCAGTTCCCCAGCGACTTTCTCCGTGATGCGGCTGATGGTGTCTTTAAAGACTCTGGCCACGTAGACCTCCTCGAAGTGCGCGGCGATTTCCCCGGTGGTCAGCCCCCTGGCAGAGAGCGAGAGCACGATCTGATCAATCCCGTCCAGCCGCCGTTTCCGCTTGGGCACGATCACCGGCTCGAACGAGCCGTCCCGATCCCGGGGCCCTCAATCTCGACCGGACCGATCTCGGTCAGCACGGTCTTGAACCTCGTGCCGTTGCCCATGTTGGCTACGACCGGTGTCGGGCCGTGCTCGTGCCCCGAGGTGCTCTGTCAGCTTGGCTTCCAGCGCGGTCTCGAGCACATTTCTCGTGAGCTGGTTCAGCAGCCCGCCCGGGCCCACCAGGCTCACGCCCTGCTCCTTGGCCTGCGCGAGCAACCGCTCCGCAAGCTCCTTCTGATCGATGATCTCTCCCGTCACAGGATCGATCATCACCCCTGTCACCTCGGTCGTGAACTCTGACACGGCCGACTCCTTTCGGATCAGGCCGGACCCCACACACCGTTATTCAGACAGTCCCTGGCGGACACGATATCTCCCAAGCAGGCAGCGTGCGGGTGAGAAGCATGTTGAGCCGCAGAGGTGTGTCGTACAGCAAAACTTCGTCACATGACACCACACCTCAACCTGACACGAGAAGGCCATTACCGGAAGCGCTGTTGCCAGTGTCGGGTGGGATGGATCGAAACGGCCGGGAGAGCAGTCCCCGGTGCCCTGTTATCTGTTGGTTGTGGACTGCCTGATGATGAGTTCCGGCTGGAAGAGAACGTGGCGGCTGGCGACTTGGGGCAGTTCCCCACGCTTGGTCTTTGCGATGAGGTCCATTTCTTCGAACAGTAGCTCGACCGCGGCTGCTCCTAGGGCTTCGCCGGACACGCGGATGGTCGAAAGTGGGACTGCCATCGATTGGGCGAACTCGATGTCGTCATATCCCATCACGGCTATATCTTCGGGCACGCTGACGTTGGCGGTGCTTGTCAGGTGTTGAACGACACCGATCGCGAGGAGATCGTTGGCGCAGAATAGTGCGTCCGGACGTGTTTCTTGAGGGCGGGCAGCGATGGTTCCGGCGGCGTATGCACCGGCGGCAACGCTGCGTTCGCTAACGTTAATGACCTCAAACAGGGCTCCCGGAACCTCTTGGATGGCTTTCAGCGCTCCCTGCATCCGGTCTGTGAGTTGTTGGAGCTCCAGTGAAGAGGTAACGAAACCGAGCCGACGCCGGCCAAGGCTCAGGAGGTGCTTAGCCGCGATGTATCCTCCGGCGACACCGTCCGCCGCTGCCCATGCAAGGTGGGGGCTTTTGGCCTTCCTGGCACTGAGTACGCTTGGGGTGCCTCGCCGTTTCAGTCGCAGGAGTTGTTCTTCGATGTCCCCTATTGGTGCGACGATGAGGCCGCTGACGCGCTGCATTTCAAAGAGCTCGATGTAGCTGCGCTCCCGTTCAGAGGAGCCGTCGTCGTTGGCCATCAGGACGTGCATTCCACGTGCGCTGACCTTTTGCTCGATGGACCTTGCGATTTCGGGGGTGAAGGCACTCGTGAGCTCGAAGGCGATGTAACCGATGACAGGATTCGTACCAGACCTCAGTTGCCGGGCGGCGTCATTTGGAACGAACTGCAGTCTCTCGACGGTTTCACGGATCCGGTCACGTGTCGGCTCGGAGAGCCGGCTAGGGCTGTTGAAAAAGTTTGAAACGCTCGACTTTGAGACGCCCGCCATCAGGGCGACGTCGTTCACTGTCACTTTGTTCACTGGCCTATCTTCCCTGATTCAACACATCCGTTCCCACGGGGACGTCCTCATTGTATCGGTTTACCGTGACAACAGTCTTCTTCTATTCCTAGTAAATCTGCTCTTGTAAATCGTTCCAATTTTGTTTTATGGTTGTGGGGGCCGCCACACTGAGCCAACGGAGCAATCAGAAAAGGGCGGCACAGAAGTGGCGCCGGGCACAGCCCGCAGACTGCATTAACTGGGCATCTGCCCGAACCTCGGCTTCACAATCACTTTCATGACTCAATGAGGAGATTTCCGTGACTAACACTGGAACCCCCACAGCTATCGACTCCCGGCACTGGAAACTGGGCGTGGCTGCAGGAATGGCATCATTCCTKGACTCGGCTGCCATCATTTCTGTTGGCCTGGGCCTCGCTCTTTGGAARACCCACTACAACCTCGACGTGTGGATGGTCGGCGTGCTGAGCTCCGCACTGACKCTCTTCATTGCCATCGGGGCCCTGTTCGGCGGCCGGGTGGCGGACCTGTTCGGCCGCACCAAGGTCTTTTCCATCACGATCCTTATTTATGCGGTAGGTACGGCGGCGATTGCTTTGGCACCGAACGCRGCRGTTCTTGTGGCCGGCGTCGTSGTTGTCGGGCTCGCCGCAGGGGCGGACCTGCCCACTTCCATCGCCGTTTTGTCTGAGCGGGCCCCTGTCGGCGCACAGGGCCGGCTGGTGGCGTTCACCCACGTGATGTGGACGGTTGGCGTCGTTGTCGCTACGGCCCTCGGGTTTGTTGTTGCAGGCTTGGGAACGTTGGGAATCAGCATTATCTTCCTGCTGCTCACGGTCCTGGCGGTSGCCACCTTTGCTTTCCGGGCCTTCTACCCGGCCTTCCGTGAACTCGAAGCAGAATCCGAGCGCCGCCACGAAGAAAACGGCGTCAACGCCTTGGTCGCCATTCCCCTGAAAGCCCTCTTCACCAACCGGACGTTCGTCGTGACCATTGTCCTCACGGCGCTCTTCTACGTGTTCTTCAGCCTGGTTGCCAACACCTTTGGTTCCTTCAAGACCTACTTCCTGGTTGTCGTTGGCGGCACGGACCAGGGCACCGCAACCGGAATCTCCTTCGTCACCACCCTCATCGGCCTGGTCGGAACCATCATCTTCACCCGCATCGCAGACACGAAGTGGCGAAGCCGGTTCTTCTTCGCAGGCGTCGCCGTCTTCACCTCCTGCCAGGTACTCATCGCCATCACCGGCGGAACCGTCCTGCCGATCATGTTCACGGCACTCGTTCTCTACAACATCGCCTTCCCCTTTGTCGGTGAAGCCCTCTACAAGATCTGGACCCAGGAGTCCTTCCCGGTCAATGCCCGGGCCACCGTCCAGGGAACCACGATCGCTGCAGCCCGCTTCATCGCATCCGGATTCGCCCTGATCACCCCGGCACTGATCGCCTGGAGCCCGTCGGGTCTGTACTGGCTGCTCACAGCCTTCGCCCTGACTTCCGGAGGCATCGGAGCCATAATCCTTCGCCGTGCGCGCCGGGCGCAGGGCGCCACCTTTCAGGAACCGGCTCCCGCACTCGTGAAATAGCCAAAACCCTGAAAAGCAACCGAGACATCCACCACGGCTGACAAGGATAAGAACCACATGCTGCGCCAGGTACAGGTAACCCGCCCCCGCTTCGAGAACCTCACAGACGACCCCTTCGTTGCAGTGGACCGGCCGCGTCTCAGTTGGAAGACCCAGACCGAGCTACCGGGTTGGATCCAGCAAAGAGCGGAAATCGAGGTCACCCGAGCCACCGGAACCCGGACGAGCGTCCTCGACGGACGGGCATCCGTACTTGTCGACTGGCCGTTCGCTCCCTTGTCACCCCGTGAAACCGTCTCGGTACGGGTTCGCGTGCACGGTGCTGACGGCAGCGAATCCGGGTGGAGCCCGGCAGCAACCGTCACGGCAGGGTTCCTGGCGGACGGCGAGTGGCGGGCCCAGTTTGTCGGGTCAGGTGCAGAAGCACCAGCGATGATCCGTACCAGCTTCGATGTGGATGGGCACGTCGCCCGGGCCACTCTTTTCGCATCCGCCCTTGGCGCCTACGACGCCGAACTGAACGGTGCGGACGTGGATGACCACGTGCTSAAGCCCGGGTGGACAAGCTACCAGTGGCGGGTACCGCTGGAGGCAACTGACGTAACCCGCCACATCCGCCCGGGCCGGAACACCCTCGGCATCCTGCTGGCGGGAGGCTGGTACACCGAACGCTTCGGGTTCCGCGACGCAGCCAAGCGGTTCTATGAAGGATCCCCGGCGGCGGCCGGGCAGCTCGTCATCGAATACTCCGACGGGCGAACCCAAACCGTCCTCACTGACGCAAGCTCCCGGTGGGCGCCCGCCCCCATCACCGCCAGCAGCCTGTATCAGGGTGAGACGTACGACGCCAGGCTGGAAGTTCCGGGCTGGTCCACCCCGGAATTCGACGACAGTAACTGGCAGCCCGTTCACGTCCGGACGGACGTGAACGTAACGCCGACACCCCGCACATCCCCGCCGGTGCGCCGGATCGAGGAACTTCCCGTTCAGGAAGTCCTGACAACTCCCAGTGGCGCGACCGTCCTGGACTTCGGCCAAAACCTTGTGGGCTGGTTGCGCATCCGGGTCCGCGGCGAGGAAGGCAGGGCTGTTACGCTGCGCCACGCCGAGGTACTCGAACACGGCGAACTGGGCGTGCGGCCACTGCGCAACGCCGCCGCCACCGACCAGTACGTCCTGAAAGGGCAAGACACCGAGATCTGGGAACCGCGCTTCACTTTCCACGGCTTCCGGTATGCACAGATTGACGGCTGGCCAGGGGACCTTGACCCGGCGGACGTCACAGCCGTCGTCGTCCACACTGACATGCCCCGCACGGGGGGCTTTGAAAGCTCCCACGAGCTGTTGAACAAACTGCACGAAAATGTGGTGTGGGGGATGCGGGGGAATTTCCTGTCCGTTCCGACCGATTGTCCGCAGCGTGACGAACGGCTGGGCTGGACCGGGGACATCCAGGTGTTCGCCCCAACAGCAGCCTTCCTCTACGACTGCAACGCCTTCCTCGGCTCATGGCTGCAGGACCTGGCCCTGGAACAAAGCGCCAACAACGGCATCGTCCCCATGGTAGTGCCGGCCGTCATCCCCCAGGTTCCCGGACTCACAGATCCGGTCGCCGCATGGGGCGACGCGGCCACAGTCGTGCCCACCGTGCTGCACCAACACTTCGGCGACCAGGGCATCCTCCACCAGCAATACGACAGCATGCGCGCCTGGGTGGACGTGCTGTGCCAACGCGCAGGCAAAGACCTCCTCTGGCAAGACGGCCTTCAATTCGGAGACTGGCTGGACCCGGACGCCCACCCCGACCGGCCCGGCGATGCCAAGGTCGACGCCGACATCGTCGCGACTGCCTACTTCTACCGCTCCGCAGAGCTGACCGCACACACAGCCGCGCAACTCGGCGACGAAGACGGTCACAAGCAGTACTCAGCCCTGGCCAAGAACATCAAGGAAGCCTTCCGCGCAGCATACGTCACCCCCGCCGGGCGCATGATGTCCGACGCCCAAACGGCCTACGCACTGGGAATCTGCTTCGGCCTTGCCCGGGACGAAAACCAAAGGCAGGCCATGGGCGACCGGCTCGCGTTCCTCGTCCGTGCCGCCGGATACCGCATCAGCACAGGATTCGTCGGGACACCCCTCGTATGCCAGGCTCTAACAGAAACGGGACACGTGGAAGCCGCATCCAGGCTCCTCACCCAAACCGAATGCCCTTCCTGGCTTTACCCGGTCACCATGGGCGCCACCACCGTTTGGGAACGCTGGGACTCGATGCTCGAGGACGGCAGCATCAATCCCGGCCAAATGACAAGCTTCAACCACTACGCCCTGGGTGCSGTSGCCGAGTGGCTCCACCACTCCGTCGCMGGYCTCGCCCCCGCAACACCCGGCTACCGGAAGCTCATCATCAAACCCACCGTGCTGCCCGGCCTCGGCCACGCAAGCAGCTGGCACGAAACACCCTACGGACGTGCAGAATCAGGGTGGCGCCTCGAAGGAGGGCAACTGACTGTCAAGATCACGCTGCCTCCCAACACCACGGCCACAGTGGTCCTGCCCTCCGGGGCGRCGYACGAGGTAGGCAGTGGATCCCACACCTGGTCCGAGACAYTCCTGGTTCAGAGACCCGAAAGGGCCAAACTCAGCCTGTCCAGCGGCTTGGCRGAAATCATTGATGACCCCGAAGCATACGAGGCAGTGCACACGACGATCTCCGCCCACGACGAAAAACGATCCCGCGACTTCCGACGATTCACACGCTGGACCCCAGGGCGTGAACTGCGGGACCCCCTGAACAAAGCCCCCTTGGTAATCCTGAATGACATCGAACTAGCTCTGGCAAAGCTTCCAGCCGCCGACGGCGGCGACGCCTGAAGAAGAAAAGGATCAATGCTGCGCCCGCCCATCCTGAAGCGAGAACTCCGCTATAACGGGCGCAACTGAAGACCATCCCGACCGGCGAAGCATCTGTAGCCCGACCGAAAATACACCGCAGCTGACACCGGCCGTTTACTTGACGGAATATCCATTATCGGCGCGGGCTAAAGCTTGGTGATGGAGGTCCTCAGGTAAAGGTTCTGGAGTTGGAGCTGTTCCTCCAATGAACAGATATTTCTGAGGTGGGCTCGGGTCTGTTCCATGAGGACGGGGCATAGGAAAACGGACACAGCAGCGCTCGTCAGGAAGTATCCATAGCTCCCGGGCAGCACCGCAGCGGCGTAAACAGTGCTTCCACCGGAAATCAGGATGGCGACTGGAAGCGCGCGCAGTGCTCTTTCCAGGCCGCGCCGCCGCTCGACCAGTTCCGTTGTCCAGTCCCTGAACAGACTGGCGAGGGGAAGAATCCCGGTCCCGACGGCATATCGGAAGCAACGCAATTGGTTATTCGGCAGGGTAGATCCAGGCTTCAAAATCGGTGAGGGAACCAGGACGAAAAGGAACAATCCGCAGAAGACTGGCAGGTTCCCCCGGAGCAGATCCCAGTACGCAGTTCCGGGCCGCGCATCTGCCTGCCACGCCAGCCACAGGGGAATCAGGAAGACGTTGAGGAAGACGAGAGCTGGCACCAACCGCCGTCGGCCCTCCAGCCACATACCGGTTGTCACTCGTCACCATGCTCTCGCGGCGCCGAACTAAGGCAAACGCCTTCCCAGTCGCCGTACATTCTGCGGCCCTGCCCGGAATATGAGAGTAACCAAACAATTCTTGAGTCGGGCGACTTAGCGTCAATTTTTGCTGTTTCGACGTGCCCGTCCGGATACTGGACCTCCACGTCTTCGCCAACGCAAAGTTCCGACCAATTTTGGCTCGAATACTGCGTCTCAAGATGGGACTGACTGCTTCTCGTGTGGCTCATTGTTGCCCACTTCCTCGTCGACCGGCAGGAACGCTTGGTGTCTTCCGGTTAGGGCTGAGAGGTAAGAGATTCAAGCGTGGCCCGTGCCCCGCCCTTGTGGAGTTTGTTCAGCGCTTCGGTGTAGGCCTGGACGAACAGCTCGTTGTCGATCAGATCTCCAAAGATTTGGCGGTTGGAGATGAACGCCAAGGGCTCCTTGCGCTGGCGGGCAGCCGCTGCCATCAACGGTGCTTTGAGCCGGTCGACGACTTCGATGATGTTTCCCTGCTCGTCAATCCCTTCGGCGTAGCGAGCCCAGCTCGCCACTATCGCGGCCGAGCGGTGTATGTCCCCGCCCCGTTCCAGGTTGGTGTTGATCACAGGCAGCAGCCATTTGGGGATGCGGTCGGAACTTTCGGCGCACAGACGGGCGAGGGTGTCCCGAATGTGCTCATTGGAGAAACGGTCAATAAGGGTTTGCTTGTAGCTGCCAAGGTCTATTCCCGGCACGGGCTCCAGGGTCGGGGTTGCTTCCTTGTCCATGTAGTCCAGCAGGAAGCGGGCAAACAACGGGTCTTGGGCGGCTTCGTGGGCGTAGGTGTAGCCGGCGAGGTGGCCGAAGTAGCACATGCCTTGGTGGCTGGCGTTGAGCAGGCGGAGTTTCATGAGTTCGTAGGGTTCTACGTCGGCCACCAGTTGGACGCCGGCATCCTCCAACGGGGGCCGGCCGAGACTGAAATGGTCTTCGAGGACCCATTGTTCAAACGGTTCGCAGACGACCGGCCAGGCGTCCTCGACACCATATTCGCGTGATGCGGCCTGCCGGTCCCCGTCGGTGGTGGCGGGGGTGATGCGGTCGACCATGCTGTTGGGGAAAGGGACGTTTTGCCGTACCCACGCGCCAAGTTCCGGGTCTTTGAGGGCAGCAAAGGCGGTAAACATCTCGCGGGCAACGTTGCCGTTGCCTTGAATGTTGTCGCAGGACATCACGGTGAAGGGGGCAAGTCCCCGCTGCCTTCGGCGGGCGAGGGCTGCTGTGATGAGACCGAAGGTCGTCCGGGGCACGGCTCCGGGTTGAAGGTCATGGACCACGTCGGGGTTGTCCGCGTCGAATTTTCCGGTTACGTGGTGGAAGTTGTAGCCACCTTCAGTCACGGTCAGCGAAACGATGCGGATGGCGGGCGAGGCCATCTTCTCAATGACTGCTTCCGGGTCGTCCGGGGCGAAGAGGTAGTTGATGATGGAGCCAATAATCCTGCCATGTCTGATGCCGTCGGGGTGCTTCACGGTGAGGGTGTATAGGCAGTCCTGGCCGTCCATGACCTTCTTCATGTGAACATCACCGGGCAGGACCCCTACTCCACAGATGGCCCAGTCAAGAGCTTTTCCGGCATTCATGAGCTTGTCCAGGTACATGGCCTGATGCGCGCGGTGGAAACCGCCGACTCCGAAGTGGACGATGCCCTCTGTCAGTTGTGACCTGTTGTATGCTGGTCGGCTGACCGGGCCGGGAACGTCGGGCAGGGTGTAGTTTTTCAGGGGTTGCATGGGTGCGCCTACGCGTCGAGGAACGACGATGGGGTTGCCAGCAGCCCCAGTTCTGCCGGTCCCGGTGGGTTGGCGCCCGCCCGGGAGCAGGTGATGCCGGCGGCTTTGTTCGCGTAGCGGGCCAGGGCATGGAGTTCGTCCTGGCTAATCCGCTGGAGTCGCTCCCGGCCTGCTGCGCCGAGTGCGTCCAGCTGCGCCAGCCCGGAAATCAGTGCGGCCATGAAGGAGTCTCCTGCTCCGACAGTGTCTGCTACCGTGACCGTTTCGCCGGGGATGTCCACCCTTCCGGACCGGCTGAGGAGGACGGGTCCGTTGGCGCCGCGGGTCAATGCCACCAGGGCCGGCCCCAGAGCCATCCATGCGTTCATTGATTCCTCCAGGGTCCTGTCGGGGTAAAGCCAGAGCAGGTCCTCGTCGCTGGCCTTGACGATGTCGCTGGCGGCAACAAAGTCCTCTGCCTGTTTCCTGGCGGCTGCTTTGTCCGGGCTGATTGCCGGCCTGCAGTTGGGGTCGAAGCTGATGGTGGCGTGATGGCGGGCAGCGTCGAGCAGGCCCATCACCGATTTGCTGCCTGGAGGCAGACCCGTGGCGATGGATCCGGTGTGGACGTGCAGGGAGCTTTCCGCCGCTGCCAGGGCCGTAATGGAGGCCCCGTTGATGTCCCAGCTGATGGCGAAGGTGTACTGGGCGGCTCCAGTGTCATCTAAAGTCGCCACAGCTGTTGAGGTGGGTTGGGATCCCCCGACGATGGTCTCGACACCGTTGTTCTCGAGGTGCCTGGCGATCAACTGGCCGTACGGATCCTCGGCGAAGTGGGTGACGAGTTTGGTGTGAAGGCCCAGCCGGGCGCAGCCGACGGCCACATTCAGGGGGCTGCCGCCCGGGTGCCTCTCCGGTGTTGTGCTCCCTTGGTTGGGGTCTTCGATGATGTCGACGAGTGCTTCCCCGATGACAGTGACCAGGGCTTTGCTGTCGGAGAGATTCGTTTCCGTGCCGGTCCCTTGTAATGACATGGCTGCTTCCTCGCAGGTCGGTGCTTGATGTGGCGGGGTACTGCTTCTGGGCCGTGAGGTTCAGCGGCCCGGGTAAACGACGGCTTTGAGCTGGCCTGGCTGCTTGCCGGCCTTCAGTGCCTCCTCGGACTCGGACAGGCTGAATTTGCCGGTGACCAGAATGTCCAGGTCCACTTTCCCGTCCGCTATGAGCTGGATGGCCAGCGGCCAGGTGTTGGTGTAGCGGAACACCCCGGAGAGCCAGATTTCCCGGTTCTGGAGGAACGAGACGGGGAGTTCGACGTCGTCGGCCCCCAACCCCACGAGGATGACCCGGCCGGCCGGGGCCACGGCCTTGATGCCTGAGCGGACGGCCTGTGGTGCGCCGGAGGCGTCGATGAACGCATCGACGTCGAGCCCTTCCACCGTGTCGGTCCTGGCGTTGAGTGCGTGGGTGGCGCCGTGTTCGAGGGCGAAGGCGAGGCGGTCTTCGGCGATGTCGGAGATGTAGATTTCGGTGGCGCCGAAGGCGCGGGCGGCCTGGGCGGCGATGATGCCGATGGGCCCTGCACCTGCGATCAGGACCCGGCTGCCCGGCTTGATCTCGGCGCGTTCGCAGGCCCAGAGTCCGACGGAGAGCGGTTCGATCAGGGCGGCGGCTTCGTCGCTGACGCTGTCCGGGATGTCGTAGGCGAAGTCGGACTGGATGGTGACGTATTCGGCGAAGGCGCCGTCGATGGGCGGGGTGGCGTAGAACTCGATTTCCGGGCAGAGGTTGTAGCGGCCGGCTTTGCACTGCTTGCATTTACGGCAGGGGCGCTGGGGTTCGACGGCGACGCGCTGGCCGACCCGGCCGGGGTCGACGGCGCTGCCGACGGCGGCGATCCGGCCGGAGAGTTCGTGGCCGAGGATCAGCGGGTGGTCCACCACGTAGGGGCCGATCCGGCCGTGCTCGTAGTAGTGGACGTCGCTGCCGCAGACGCCGACGGCGGCGACCTGGACCAGGACCTGGTCGGCGTCGAGTTGCGGGAGGGGCAGGGTTTCCATGGCCATGTCGCCCTGGCTTTTGAGGATATTGGCGCGCATGGTGGCAGGCAGCCCGGAGCCGGTAGCGGCTGACTGCGTGGTTGTCGTTGTCATCGAAGTAATCCTTGAAAAGAGTGTTTGGAAGGGAGCCGACTGGCTATTTGACGGCGCCGAGGGAGAGGCCTTGGACGAGTTTGTCCTGGGCGGCGAAGCCTGCGAAGAGCACCGGGAGGGAGATCACGACGGCGGCGGCGCAGACTTGGGCGAGGAACAGTCCCTGGCCGGAGACGAACCCGGTGAGGAACACCGGGGCGGTGCCGGCGACCACGCCGGTGAGGACGCGGGCGAGGAGCAGTTCGTTCCAGCTGAAGATGAAGCAGATCAGGGCGGTGGCGGCGATGCCGGGCATGGCCACGGGGGCGATGATTTTGCGGAGGATGAGCAGCAGGTTGGCGCCGTCGATCTGGGCTGCTTCCAGCATTTCCTCAGGTACTTCGGCGAGGAAGGAGCGCATCATCCAGACCGCGATGGGCAGGTTCATGGAGGTATACATCAGGATCAGGAACCAAATGTTGTCCAGGGCCCCGACGGTTCGGGCGAAGAGGTAGAGCGGCAGGATCGCCGCGACGACGGGCATCATTTTGGTGGAGAGGAAGAAGAACATCACGTCGGTCCACTTCTTCACCGGCCGGATGGACAGGGCGTACGCGGCCGGGAAGGCCAGGAGCAGCACCAGGACCGTGGACAGGATCGAGGCGGTGGCCGAGTTGATCAGCGACGGCCACGGGCTGACGCCGGAGGTTTCGCCGAAGAACTCCCGGTACGCGTCCAGGGTGAGGTTCGCGGCCAGGGACGGCGGGTTCGTTGCCGCGTCGGTCTCGGAGTGGAACGAGGTGAGGACCATCCACAGGACCGGGACTGCGAAGAGCAGGGCCAGCAGCCAGGCCGCGATGCCGGCGGCAGTGTTGTTGCGGGTGGGGTCCATGCGTGCCTTGCCGCGACGACGTGGAGAGCGGCCGGTGTTCAGCGCAGTCGGGCCAGGAGGTGTGCTTTGCGGTGCAGCGGGGGTGAGGGTGCTCATCGTGCTGCCTCCTTCTTGAAGAGTGAAAAGACGGTGCGGAGGGCGAAGGTCGCCACGATGATGGTGCCGATGACCACCACGACGCCGGCAGCGGATGCCAGTCCGTATTCGTTGGCGAAGTAGAACGTCTGGTAGATCGCGTAGGGCAGGTTGGCTGTGCCCAGTCCGCCTGCGGTGAGGGTGAAGACGGCGTCGAAGTTCTGCACGATGTAAATCGCGCCGAGCAGTCCTCCGAGCTCCAGGTACTGGCGCAGGTGCGGCAGCGTTAGGTGGCGGAAGATCCCCCAGGGGGTGGCGCCGTCCATCTGGGCGGCTTCCACGGTGTCCATGGGGCGGGACTGCAGGCCGGCCAGCAGGATGAGCATCATGAACGGCGTCCATTGCCATACCAGGGAGAGGATCACAGCCATCATGGGTGCCTGTGAGAGCAGGTCCAGCTGCGGTGCCGCGGCGCTGCCGAACAGCGACCACACCCAGGTGAGGACACCGTTGATCAGCCCGTAGGTGGGGTTGAGCAGGGCGTGCTTCCAGATCAGGGCCGCTGCCACGGGCACCACCAGGAACGGGGCGATCAGCAGGGTCCGGGCCAGGCCTCGGCCGATGAACTTCTTGTCCAGCAGCAGTGCCAGTCCCAGGCCGATGAGCAGGCTGATCAGAACCACGGAGACGGTGAGGAGGATGGTGGTGAAGATCGCCTGGCGCAGGTCAGGGTCGGTGAGGACGGTGGCGTAGTTTTCCAGGCCGGCGAAGGCTGTCTTGTCCGGGCTGAGGCTGTTCCAGTTCATGAACGAGATGATCAGCGTCACCACGAACGGGAGCTGGGTGACCAGGATGAGGAAGACCAGGGCCGGGAGCAGTGGTGCGCGCCGTGCCCAGGCCAGGGCGCGTTCGCGCGATTTGGCGTCTCGTGAAGGTTTGGCTGCATTATGTCCCGGGCGGGAGATGCGCGCCGTTGCGGTAGTCATGATGTTCTCCTGCGGTTCGGTTAGGGCTGCTTGTACTTGTTGCCGACCTTTTGGGCGGCTTCCTGGCCTTTGGCCAGCGCGTCGGCCACGCTGCCCTGGCCGGCGATGGCGGAGCTGACGCCTTGGGAGACGTTGGTGCCGAGGGCGGCAAATTCGGGGATGCCCACGAACTGGATGCCGACGGCGGGGCGTTCCTGGGCGCCGGGGTTCTTCGGGTCGGCGTTCTCGATGGCGAAGCGTTCAGCCTCGAAGAACGGGGCGGCCTTCTGGAACTCGGCGTTTTCGTAGGTGGAGATCCGTTTCCCGGACGGGACCTTGGCCCAGCCGAGCTCGGAGGCGACGAGTTCCTCGTAGTCCTTGGAGCTGGCCCAGGCGATGAATTTCTCGGCTGCGTCCTGCTTCTTGGAGGCGGCCTGCATGGCCCAGGACCAGGTCCACAACCAGCCGGAAGAGGCTGTTTCCTTCACCGGTGCCTGGGCGTAGCCGATCTTGCCCTTGACCGGGGAGTCTTCGGCTTCCAGTGCACCGGCGGCCGAGGTAGCGTCGTACCACATGGCCACGTTGCCCTGGCTCATGTTGTTCAGGCACTCGGTGAACCCGGCCTGCGCGGCTCCTGCTTCACCGTGCTCGCGGACCAGCTTGGTGTAAAACTCCACAGCCTCCGTGAACTCCGGGGAGTTGACCTGGGCGTTCCAGTCCTTGTCGAACCAGGTCCCTCCAAAGGTGTTCACCACGGTGGTCAGCGGTGCGAAAACCTGGCCCCAGCCCGGCTGGCCACGCAGGCAAATGCCCTTCATGCCCGGTTCCGCGCCGTCGACCTTCGCCGCGATGTCCGCGACCTCATCCCAGGTGGGCTTCGCCGGCATGGCCAGGCCCTTGGCCTCCAGGATGTCCTTGCGGTACATCAGGAACGAAGACTCGCCATAGAACGGTTCGCCGTAAAGTTTGCCGTCCTCACCGGTCAGGGATGCGGTGTAGGCCGGCAGGATGTCGTCCTGGTCAAACTCAGGATCCTTGGCAACGTCGTCCAGCGGGGCGAGCCAGCCGTTGGCGGAATAGAACGGGATCTCATAGTTGGACAGTGAAGCGACATCGTACTGGCCGGCCTGGCTGGAGAACTCCTGGCTGATCTTGGCCCGCACGTCGTTTTCCGGCAGGATCGTGTAATTGACCCTGATCCCGGTTTCCTTGGTGAAGTTCTCTGCGGTAAGCCGCTGCAGGTCCTCCATCTGGGGGTTGTTCACCATCAGGACACTGATGCTGTTCGGGTCACCGGCGGAATTGCCGCCGCCGGCACCTGCACAGGCCGAGGCACTCAGCGCAACGCACAAAGCGCCGGCGGCCAGGGTCACAGCACGCATTTTCGGGCGCATTAAGGACTCCTTTGTTCTTCAGGGATGCACAGTCACCACACCCCGACTGCCATGTCGGGATACGTGACCAGGGCGAGGGCTATGACCGGAAGTTCCGAGACATCTCGCTGATGTACCTCAAGATTAGGCGCGAGGTGCAGGTCACAACTAGCGCCCTGGTTGCCACTTTCTGATACAAATTTGCCACTTCAACTACTAATGGAGAGCTAATCTGAGGGAACCTGTAGGGTGTGTAGCCCTGCCTTGGAACCTGATTGAGGAGCACGATGACTGCCGCCGACGGAGCAACGGCGAGGCTCGCCGAAAGACTATTGGGGATGCGGGCCAACCGGGAGGTTATCCCGCCTGATCCCAACCACTCCGTCCGGTGGCATCAGCACAGTTACCCAAGCCCTGTGGCACGATGGAATTACCATCCCGAGTACGAGATTCATCTCATCCGGAAGGGCACCGGAAAGTTCATCGTCGGCGACCACATCGGCACCTTCGAGGCAGGCCATGTATCCCTGGTGGGGCCAGGACTTCCGCACGACTGGGTCAGCGACCTGGAGCCCGGCGAAGTGCTCGACAACCGGGACGCAGTTATTCAATTCGAGGGAACCTGGGTTGAGAACGCCGCCTCCTTGGTTCCCGAGCTGGCCGAGGTCAAGCCGCTGCTGGAACAGTCGGCACGAGGCATCGAATTCCTTGGAACTTCGGCCAGGGATGCGGCCACAGCTATCGAGGCCATGGGCGCCTCTACCGGGTTGGAGCGTCTTCAGCACCTGTTCGCACTGTTCCGGGTCCTGACCAGCGCCCCCGAGGAAAACCGCCGCTACCTGGCCGAGGAATGGTTCAGGCCGCAGCTGGATGGGCGGGCTGCCGCAGTGGTGGACATCGTCCTGGAGTACGTTTTTAGCAACCATGCCGGCAGCGTCAAGATGTCTGAGGCAGCATCGATGGTAGGAATGCAGGAAGCTTCCTTCTCGAAATACTTCAAACGCGCCACCGGCCAAAACTTCAGCGATCTGGTCCGCAAGCTGCGCCTGGCCCACGCCCGGCGCCTGCTGGAACGCACCGACAAGCCCATCTCCGACATCTGCTATGAAGTTGGCTTTACCAACCTCTCCAATTTCAACCGGCATTTCCTCAATGATGCAGGAGAAACCCCGCGGCATTACCGCCAACGCATTCAGACGTGAGGTCGGGCTTGCTGCTTGTCGGGATCGGGCTGCGGCTTTCCCTGGTGATGTTCCTGAGGCACCTGGTTTGTCACCACTGGGGACATTCATTCCTGGGTCAGGGCCTGGCAGCCGCATCCAGCCGGATCATCCTACGTGCAAGTGTTCCTCAGGCAAAACCTCCGCCCAGCACGTCGACGTGCACGTGGTCGACGTGACGCAGGATCTCGTTGCCAGGCTCGGGTGCGTCGTAGTAGTGCCATAGCCCTCGCGAGCTATGGACACTCCAGAACCGGTCGTCGAAGATGACGTACTGGATGTTCAGGTCGTCGGCATGAGCGACGAGCCAGTGGGCCAGTATCCACCCTTGACGTCGGTTCTCCTCCGTCACCGGGCGGAAGAAGATGTCGATGGCCCGGCCGTCGTAGTGCGTCGAATCCGTTCCGTGTCCCTGACCGACGCCACCCGGGGCGAACCCTCCCAGGCTCTGGTCACCGAACACCTCGGTCATGGCCTCGCGCAACTGCTCGGCGCGCGGTGTCAGGCCGGTGGCACTGAGCTGCTGTTCCTGCAGGTCAGTGGCGGCCGAACCCCTGCAGGTCAGGCTAGGACCCGCGTCTTCAGCTGGCCCGTCGGCCAGCCGCTGCATCACGGCGTCATCGATGCCTGAGGTGTCCGGGGGCTCCATTCCACGGGCCAGGAGCGCGACCGCCGTCGTGGCCAGCTGCGCCTCATCACGGTCGAGCCCGACCTCTCCCTCGGAGGTTTGGACAGTGCACTCCGGGCGCAGCAGCAGCGAGCCGTCCTCTGTGCGCGAACCAGCGAGCAAATTGGGCACGAATAGCACCGTTAATGACGCGAGCAACCCGAGCAGGAGAAGTACCAGCAGCGTTCGGAGCGGGCGGCGCCGGACTCTGTGCGTGTGGTCGTTGGTCAACACGAGTGCAGAGGTGATTGCCGCACGATGATTTCGTAGCGTCTGGTCACTGCCGGGCCGGCTCCACGCTGAGGATGCGGTCGTCGTCGGGACCGGGGGTCCCCCGGCCGTCGGTGTTGTTGGTGACGAACCAGAGCTTCCCGTCAGGAGCCTCCGTGACATCGCGGATGCGTCCGAATTCGCGGCTGTGGTAGGTGGTCGAGGTGGTCGGGTCGGCAACGGGCACGGCCCGGAGGACCTGTCCGCGCAGGTTGGCGATGAACAGGGTCCCGTCAGTGTGTGTCATGCCGCTGGGGCTGGCCTCGGAGGGCTCCCACTGCTGCAGCGGGTCGGTGAAGTCTCCTGTGGTGGCTATTCCTTCAACGGTCGGCCAGCCGTAGTTTGCTCCCGCCGTGATGATGTTCAGCTCGTCCCAGGTGTTCTGCCCGAACTCGGTGGCGAACATGGTGCCATCCTCCGCCCAGGCCAGGCCCTGGGGATTGCGGTGTCCGTAACTGTAGACGAGCGAGTCCGGGAAGGGGTTGTCGTCAGGGACGTCGCCGTCGGGGGTCATCCTCAGGATCTTCCCGTTCAGTGAATCCAGGTCTTGCGCGCTGTCGCGCCTGCCGGCATCTCCGATTGTCACGTAGACCATACCGTCCGGCCCGAAGGCGATCCGGCCGCCGTTGTGATAGCTCGCGGACGCGATGCCGTCGAGGAGCGTTTCGGGCTGCCCCAGTGCCAAGGACCCCGGTGCTCCGGTGACGTCGAAGCGTTGGAGCCTGTTTCCGTCCGTCCCGGTGGAGTACGCGTACAGGCGGCCTTGGCTGTCTACAGCCAGGCCCAGCAGCCCGCCTTCCCCGACGCCGGCCACGCCGGGAATTTCTCCAAGGCTGCGGGTGGTGCCGTCGGGGCCGAGTTCGAGGATCCGCCCGCTGTCCCGCTCGCTGATCAGCGGGGTGCCGTTGCGGAAAACCACGGACCATGGAGCCTCCAGCCCGGTGGCCACGACCTGGGGTGCGCCCGTGGGAGTGGCATTTCCCGCCGTCGTCGATGCCTCGGCTGAGGAGGGGGCGGGGGACGGAACAGCGGACTCGAGTTGTGGTGTGGATGCCGGTGATGTGGCAGCGCAGGAGGCCATCATCAGGCCCGCTCCGATAGTGACTGCCAACAGGGCTGGCGTGCGGGTGGCTTTCAAGGCTTCTCCTGATGCGTGTGAGGATGTTTGTTGCAGTGCTGCTGTTGCATGCGCCGATTGGCTGGCTAGGTGGGGAATGCTGTGCGGCGTCCGGCAACAGTGATGGCGAGGGCGACGGCGGCAAGTCCGGCCAGGGCGGCTGGCAGGACTATCCCGTCGAAGGTGCTGATCACGACCGCCCCGGCCACGCCCGCGGCGAAGATCGCGAGGTTGAACGCGACGCCAAGCATTGAGTTGGCGACGTCTGCGTTTTCTCCGCTTGCGGCGCTGATGGCGGTTTGGAGTTGTGCTGCCGCGCCGCCGAAGGCGATGCCCCACAGCACGATCGCGGCGAGGACTGCCAGCAGTGACGCCTGCCCAACGATGAAGATGACGCCGGCCGCAAGGAAGCTCCCGAGGCTGAGCAGGACCAGGCGTCGAAGGCCCTTGTCGATCACGGCGCCGGTGATGGCGATCCCCGCGATGGCGGCCGCGCCGAAGGTTACGAGCGCGACGTCCACGGAGAGATTAAGGTTTGCCCCGCGGAGGTAGGAGCCGATGTAGGTGTACATGATGTTGTGCCCAAGCATCCAGCTGACGATGACGCCGAGGACAACAGCGACGCCCGGGATGGCGAAGACCCGTGCGAGGGGTACCCGTGTGCCGGCTCGTTGGCCGGGCGCGTCCGGGACCAGGAAGACCGCCAGCAGCACGGTGACCACCGTGAGGATCGCGAGTACACCGAAGGACCAGCGCCAGTCGAATGCCGTGCCCAGCCAGGAGCCGAAGGGCGTCCCCACTGCCAGGCCGACGGGCGTTCCTACTGAGGCGACGGACAAGGCGCGGCCGGCATGGTGCGGAGCCGTGATACGCCGGGCGTAGCCGGCAGTCATTCCCCACAGCAGGCCGGAGAATGCACCGGCCAGGAGCCGTGCTCCGAGGGAGAGGACGATGTCGGTGGAGAATGCCGTAATGAGGTTCGCGGCCAGGAAGCCGAGGATCCCGAAAAGGAAAACGGGCTTCCGGCGCAGCCCGCGTGTCAACGCGATTGCGGGCATTGCCGCAATGACTGTTCCCAGGGCGTAGGCACTGACAAACTGTCCCGCGGTCCCCTCGGTGACGTCCAGTCCCGAAGCGATCTGCGGCAACAGACCGGCGGGCATGGTCTCGGTGGCAATCAGCAGGAATCCCATCAGGGCCATGACCAGCAGGGCCGCCCAGGGAAAGCGCCCGGCCGGGACGGAAGGATCGCTTGCCGTGGCCGAATCTTTTGTTTCTTCAATGATGTTGTTGTTTTCGTGGGGCAGGGCTTTGACGGGCGCTTGGCGCGCGCCATCGTCAAGGGTTGCTCGAGTCAAAACGGTTCCGTTCTTGTGTGGAGAATGTTCGGAGTAGCCGTGTCATTCAGCTCAGTTAGCGGGAGCCAGCCTGGCGTTAAAGCCGCTTGTTTGGTCCTGGATCGCCGCGAGGTCGTGGAACGATCCGATCCGCACAATTCCGCGCGAGTACGCGACGCGCTCGTAATAGAGGACGAGGGCTTGGTCGGGCGCGTAGTAGCCGATGGTCAGTGGTTCTGCGCTGGCGCCGGCGGGCACGCCGTCGAGCGAAAGCGCCTCCGGCAGCTCTGCGATCTTTTCCTGGCCGCCGTAGTCCCTGAAGGAGAGCGTCAAGGGAAGCTGCCCGATGAGGGAGCGCGCAGTTGCATTGCCGGAAAGGGTACCTGTCACGGTCCCGCCATCGATCTCGATGGTGATCGGGGTGCTGTCTGCCGGTGAGGACGGGACAGGTGAAGGCTGCGACGACGACCCCTCGGCCGCCGTGGATGTTTCCGTTGGGGAGGACGGCGGCTCAGGGGTGGAAGCCGGACCGTTCGACGTAGTGTTGCACCCGGCCAGGGGCACGGCGAGGGCGATGATCGCAACCAGGGCCCGCATTTTCAGGCGCATGGGAGATGGTTCCCCTTTCAGTGAGAAAAGTTGTCCATTCCAGCAAAGCAGTTGGCGAAGAAGGGTAGGAGCCCCTGTTGTTAGGGGTACTGGGAGGGACTCCTAGAGGACCCAGCCCCGCCCGGTCTCCCGTGGCATCGCAGCGGCCATGGGCGGCGCGCAGGGAAAACAGTCCCGTCCTTAATCCAGAGGTGTCACGAAGGTGCGGAAGTCTTTCCCATCCGCGTAGATGCTCCAAAGAGTTTCGGACAGGGCTGTCGGTTCGTGCGTAGGGTCGCCTCCGCCGATGCCCAGGGGAATGATGAGCTGCGCTACGTGGATTCCTTCCGGTGCCAGGGCGTCATGGAGCATCTGGGCGTACGCGGATTCGGCGGCGAACGCGGCGGAGGTGCCGGCGTAGTTGTGGTTGGGACGGACGGCGCTGGAGCCGTTGACGAACAGCGCGGTTCCGCGCCCAAGGGCGCGCATGCCGGGAAGCACCGCATTGATGGCGGCCGCGGCTCCCAAAGCTGAGAACTCAAGCGCCGAGCGCAGTTCTTCGGCTGTCGTGTCAAGAACGGGCCGGAGATATTCCTTGGACGGCACCGGGCTGTACTGGAGAATTTCAACAGGCCCCAGGTCATCGGATGCCTGTGCAAGGGCGGTGTTGAGCCCTTCCTGGTCACGGACGTCTGCGGCGTAACCGCGGGCGGTGATACCGGCGTCGGCCAGTTCCGCAGCCAGAGCATCGACATGTTCCTGGGTACGGGAGAGCAGGGCAATGTTGAAGCCTTCGTCTCCAAAGCGGCGGGCAGAGGCAAGACCCAGGCCGCGTCCTGCACCGATGATCGCGATCGTAGTATTCACAGTGTTCTCTCTTTCGTGGAGGTACATCGGCTGTTCATTAGCCGTCCGTCCGCGTCCTCTCGGGCGCAGCCTGGATGGCCTTTCCGTATTCGCTCGCCGCCCACGAGGCGAGCAGCTGCATCCGTTCAGCGGACGGCGACCCGGGCTCCGCGGTGTAAATCGTGAGCGTCAGTCCTGGCTCGGCGGCCATCTCCAGACCTTCGAACGCGAGGCTCATTTCGCCCACGATGGGGTGGTTGAAGGTCTTGAAGCCAGCGCCGTGATGGCGGACGTTGTGCGCGCCCCAGCGGGTGCGGAACTCCTCGCTGCGGATTCCCAGCTCACCGATGAGGTCGTGGAGTTCCTTGTTGTGCGGGTCCCGGCCGGCTTCGGTGCGCAGGATGGAAACGGTCACCTCCGCGAAGGCATCCCAGTCCGGGTAGAACTCGTGGGCACGTTCGTCCAGGAAAGTGAAACGGGCGATGTTAGGGGGCTGGCCTGGCATGTCATAGCAATCCTTGTAGAACGCCCGCGCCAAGGGATTGACCGCCAGCAGATCCATCCTGCCATTGCGGACGAACGCGGGACCGGCAGTGATCGCATCAAGCGCCCATTGCAGGCTCTGGTGCGGCACATAGGACTTGGACGTTCGGCGCCGCGGCCGCCGGGCAGCCGGGCTGGCGGCGTTGGCGAGGTTGAACAGGTGCGCCCGCTCGGCGTCGTCCAGGCACAAGGCCCTGACGATGCTCTCGAGCACCTGTGGGGAGGCGCCGCTGATCGCGCCGCGCTCCAGTCGGGTGTAATACTCCACGCTCAAACCGGCCAGGGCGGCTACTTCGCTTCGGCGTAAACCCTTTACGCGCCGGTTGGCCCCGGCAGGCAAACCGACCTGCTCCGGCGAAACCTGGGCGCGCCGCGAGATGAGGAAGTCACGTACTTCCGCTCGATTGTCCATGCCTTCCACGCTAGGCCAACCCCCGGGCAAGAGGGAGTCCCTTTCAGGGCCCCTACCCGGAGGGCCATCCAGCATAGGCCGAGGGGTTCAAGCCGCCGATGACCGGCTTACTAGAACCGGGTCACGTCAGCGCGAAAGCGTTCGCGGGTGAGCCGGTTCCGTCGGTGATGTTCAGCGGTTTGATGTTGAGGGAGGCGTCCCAATTGCCGGTGCTGCGGATGTGCCGCGTGAGGGAGCCGAGCCGCCTAGTTAACCAACGGGCATGCCAAGCTTGGCGAGGAGTTCATTTCACTCACCAGCCCGGTGGAGGCAGCCAGCGAAGCCACGCTGAAAGCCGGGGTGCCGGAACCCCGCCGCGCCGCCGGCAGGCTTTCGGAACTGCTCGAGGGCTCCGTCTACTACGGCGACCACGGCCAGCAACGCGTACGCATCGGCCGCCTTACCGTCGAGCGTCTTTGGATCCTCCACGGCGAGCAGAGCCAGCGCGTCGGTGACAAACGCGGAGATCAGTCCGTATTGGGCGTCCTGGTCATCCCAGGCGATGTCCGGCATGCCGGTGCGGGTGTAGTCATACCCATTCGCGTGGCTGACCACCAGGTCCTGGCCGCCGGGGATGTCCCAGCCGAAGCGGCGGACCGTGGCGATCAGCTGTGTGATGGTATCTTGCCTGGCGAACGCGTCGTCCAGGACCGTGGAGTCCACCCCCTCCGGCGCTTGCCCTTCAGTACCCCGTTTTCCGCGACGACTTCGGCGATGACCTCCATGATTCGGTACGGGTTCTTCGCGGCGGCCAGCCGTCTGCGCCAGTACGTAAGCGTGCTCGGATGGAATGCCGTTCAGTCAGCCCGTAGCCGCCCAGCCAGAAAAGCGAAGGCGCTGCCCGGAGCCAACAACTCCCCGGCCAGCGCCTCCACATCCAAATACCCGCGTTGCGCGTCCTCCCGTCCCTGCATAAGACCAGTCTTAATTACCAAACCCACGAGTCCAGCCGACGCGCCCGACCCGCGAATATTTCAGCAGTCTCCTAGGGGGTCCACCCACGGGTGTGGACAGGACACTCGCCAGTTGTGTGTGCCGTGCGCTGCCCTTGGCCGCCCCGGAATACCCGGACAGCCCACCGCAGCCGCCTCCGGAAGATGATCACGCCCAGCACGGCAATAGCCGCAGTCTCGGGCCATTTGGGGGCTGGCCCCTTGTCCGGCGCAGGTGGGTATCCGCCCCGGGACAGGCCGGCGTCCCGCTCAAAGTGGTTGCGTGAGCCGGGAAAGAGTGCGTCGTCGACAAAGTAGGCTGCGGGGAAGGCCAAGGGGCCCGCCAGGAAGTTGGCGACAGCCCATTGGTCCACGTGCCGCGACTCGTGAAGCCCCAGCTCCTCCTCATCATCCCGGGCTTGCGAAATGTTTGGCCCATACCTGATGTACAGCCGCTCCCCCTCGGTCCCGTACCCATTGATGCTTAAGGGTCCGGCCTGCGTTTCCCCGGGAGGCATCCACGCAACGAACACATCGCCCAGGACGCTTCCGCCGCCACTTGTCCGGGGAGGTGGCCAGAACATGACCAGCAGCGGCGGTCCGGAGCAGGACTCCATCCCCATCACCCCGCCGGCCAAAACGCCCACCCCGCTGATGGGCGCAACCAGGAAGTTACGGGTGAAACTCCACGGGGCAGGCGGCGAGATCTCCAGGTACGGCTCCGGCTCCACTTGGCCGCCAGGGGTGATGTGGCTATGGCAAATGATCTGCGGTGAAACCGCCTCGATGGTGCGGGCAGCAGCTCCGGCGAGGAGCAGCGCCGCGGCCAGGAATACCGTCACGTTGCGCATCCTCATGTGAGTCGCGCAGGTCCGGCACGTGGCCACCCGCCGCAACCGACGCACCCGCAGCCGCGGCAGGGACCATGCCAGGCCAGCGACGCCGAAGCAGATCCCGCACGCCACAGCACGCAGCAGCGAACGAGCGCTCCTGATCGAGCGGGCCACTGGTCGCGCCATAGAGGGTCACCTCACGTGTTCCGGCGCCGCAACCATAACCGCAAACCATAACGTCCGTCCATGGTTGCCGCCGCACCCGAAGGCGGCAACCATGAACGGCCCGAAGTACCGGGTTTTGAGACTGTCGACCGGTAAGGGGGCCCGCGCACCTTTGGAACGCGCGGGCCCCCTGCCTTCCTAGAGCTCGGTGCGGAAGAAGTCCGTGAGCTTGTCGAAGGGGATCAGGCCCACGCGGTCGTAGAGGTCCACATGGCCGGCTCCGGGAACCCAGAAGAGTTCCTTGGGGCCGGTGGCGAGCCGGTAGGCCTCTTCGCTGAACTCCCGTGAGTGTGCCTGGTCGCCGGTGATGAACAGCAGAGGCCTCGGTGAGATCAGGTCCAGGTCGTTGAACGGGTGGAAGTTTATGAACTTGGTGTTGGTTGCCAGGGCCGGATGCGTGGTGGTGTTGGGGTGGTAGCCGCGGGCGGTCCGGTAGAAGTCGTAGAACTCCCGGTCCACCGCCGTGGATTCAGCGGTGAGTACTTCCGGCGTACCGCCGGTGTACTCGATCGCTCCGCCGGTGAACTCGACGTCGCGCTGGGCCGCGGCCTGGGCGATCATGACCTTGCGCTGTTCCAGGGTCACGGATTTGTTGAGCCCGTCGCGGTTGGCGGCGCCCATGTCGTACATGCTCACCGTGGCGATCGCCTTGATACGTGGGTCAATCTTTGCCGCGCTGATGACGAAGCTGCCGCTGCCGCAGATCCCGATGGCCCCGACGCGTTCCTTGTCAACGAAGGCCTGGGCCCGTAGGTAGTCGACGGCGGCGCTGAAATCTTCAGCGTAGACGTCGGGCAGTACTGAGTTGCCGGGCTTTCCGGCGCTCTCACCCCAGAATGAAAGGTCGAAGGAGAGCGTGACGTACCCCTGCTCCGCCATCTTGGTGGCGTAGAGGTTGGCGCTTTGTTCCTTCACCGCGCCCATGGGGTGTCCCACCACCAGTGCCGGGTGGGTGGTCGCCCGGTTCAGCTTGTTGGGGACGAACAGGTTGCCGACGACCTTCATCTCGTACTTGTTCTTGAACGAGATCTTCTTCACCGTGACCTGGTCGCTTGTGTAGAAGTTATCAGCCCCGTTCGAGGTGTCGCCGGGCTCCAGGTTGTTGCGTGAAGCAGCCGGGGCGGCGAAAGCCGGTCCCGATCCTGCCAGCCCCGCTGCGCTGGCGAGTCCGATTGCCGCCGCGCCTGCGCCTGTCAGCTTGATGATGTTCCGGCGCGACACCCCCTCCGCCCGAAGCCCCTTCGTTGTGTTGTGATTTGCTTTGTCCGTGCTCATCGTATTCATCCTCGTGATCGTCGGTTCCGTATCTTGATGGACTTCGTCGTCCTTTCGAGCACACCACAGCCGGAACGGTCAGCGGGAGTCCCTGCTAAGACGGGTTCTGGCAGAGCCCGTATGGGGTGGAAACAAGAGTGCGTGTTCGGTCCGCGGACGGTGCAGCGGCCACCCGGTGGGCACCTGAATTGACGCGCAATACATTTCCTTTCGGCCCGTTTTCCTGCACGGGAGGGATTGCACCCTCCACGACAAATTTGGGACCCCCGCGGTGATGACAGGTCAAGGAGGGTCAGCCACGAAGCGTGCCGGTACTGGAAGCCTGAGTCTCGGTCGGGCCTCGAGCAGCTGCTCGTCGAAGGAAAGGTCCTTGCGAATTCTTGAAGTACACCCGAAGCTGACACGATTCCTTACCTGGTCCTCGGAACAACTGGAATTGATCCACGTTTGAATGATTAGTCAGGGTCCGCCCGCCCACAGCCGGGATCAATTTTCATAGGTTACCCACCGCTACGGCTGCCAGGGAGCTAACCCAACGGCTCCTACTTCCAGCCGTGGATAACTGAATTGACCCCTGCCAGGACGGATCAGAGTCACCACCAGTTTCAGCCGCGTGAGGTCTTGACGCCCCGGATTCGAAGTAACCGGTCCTGCTCGGGACGAGTACGCCTTGTCGCCTAACCCCTGCGCCCTACCGGGTTCTGGCGGTGCCGCCGCGGAAGCGTGTACCCACCCTGACCCCATTACGCCCCTGGATTGGTCGCAGCGGGGGCATCCTGGTCGACAGCGGCGGCAGACGCGTCGTCCTGAGGATACGGAACCGGCAGCGGCCTTACCGGCAGTTCACTTCCGAGCACCTGATTGACCGGCTGCCCGTTCTCGAACCAGAATACGACTGGACGAAACTCATCGTCGTGACTCGCGCCGATGTAGCCGACCGCCTCGACTCGCTCGCCGTCGACGAGTGGAAGGTCGAGGCCCCATATTCCTGTGAAGCTCGGCGGCGCGATGACGACCTCCAGCATGTCATGCGAGCCACTGTACGACGGAACGTCGTTGATCGGGCCACTGTCCTAGGGGGCCTGCAGCTGCGCAGGCAGAGCCACTTCAGCGTGTCAGCGGGGAGCCCCCTGTCGAGGGTCACATTAAAGTAGGAGTGCGGTTCGCCTCAACGGACCTGCGAGACGGCGCCCGAGATGTAGTACAGGCGGTCGGTGTCGAAATCGTCGAACCCGTGATGGGCCTGCGCAGCGCTAGTGGGGAGCACTACGAACATCGCCGCGAAAATGGCGGAGGTCGCTGCCAGCGTGGCGCGACGGGCGCCGGGGCGGGTCTGTCGTACGGTGCTCGTGATGAAGCGCATGTTGAGATGATCCTTCCAAAAGTTGGGTTCCGCATCCAGCAAATCCCATTTCACGGTGAACAGGGAGCCCTTGTTGGTAAATTTGGGCAGGGCCTCCCACAGTCGGCAAATTTTTTTGATTGTTTCGCGGGACATCAAGGCCGTCATCCCCACGCCCTCGGATCGGCTGGAGCACCGTAAGCCCCGAGGTACAAGGTTGGACCGCCTGCGACTGGTCAAAATATCGCGGGCGGTCGAATGTGGTCTAATTTCGCGCCCTTCGTTGTCCGCGATCCGGTGAGAACGCAGGTAACCCGATAGTTGCCCTGACTGTCAGCTCAGAGGTGCCCTGACAAGGAGCGCTCCAGGAGGGTCTCCCTCGTCCGGGGTGGCTCCCGTAGCGTGGCAGATACGACTCCCACCAATCCTTGAGAGGTCGCACTATGAACCTGACCATGAAGAAGAGCAAGCTGTTGATCCCCGCTCCCTTGCTGGCTTTGGGCCTGCTGCTCACCACATCCGCATGCACCGCACCAGCCCCGCAAAACGCTTCCGAAGCTAGCGGAACGGCTGATCAATCCGACTCGATCATCGGGGAATGGACGATGACGACTCTTGAGTTCGGAACCGGTGGTGAGCTGCAGCAGGTCCCGTTCTCCGGGCAGATTATCTTTACCGACGCAGGTACCGTCTCGGTTCAGGCCATGAACCCGGACACGACCGCACCCGACACCCCCTACACCGTCCAGGGGTACGAGGCGTTCTACGGAGATGCCGCCATCGACGCCGACGCCGGTAGGTTCTCCGTCGCCGTCGAGTCAGCCGCCGCACGCGACCTCATCGGACAGACCCTAAGCCGTAACTTTGAGGTTACCGATGACACCCTGGTCCTTACCCCCGTCGACCCCTCAGAGGGATGGCGTGTTACCTACGAACGGGCTACGGACTAGGACGCGAAGGCGGCCCTAGTTCACGACATGACACGCCAAAGCTGCCCTGTGGCTGCCCCCACAGGTAAAGGCGCCGCGCCCGTTCGGGGCCACTAATCACAGTGCTCGACAGCCCCGGTAGTCCGCTCCTGCAATAGTTGGAACCCTGCTGCGAAACGAAGGGGGGTGCAACATCATCGCTAAGGACGCAGTGACCGGCGTTGGGGTCCTCAGGTCAGTCCTCGCCCTTGAGTTGGCCGGCGCCGACACGTACCGGGTCACGGCGTCGCCCCAAGGTCTGCCCTCGTCATGACTATCAACGATTCAGAGGGGGCCCGTACCGCCTTAGCCGGCTGTTCTTGGTCCTTTTGCTGCTTGGGAACTACGACGGACGAGCCCTTGACATCTTTTTCCGTCCGGTGACTGAGGAAAACCGGCGTGAGGGGTGGATACTCGCCCACTGGCTCGTCGCTCATGCCGAAGACTTGGACATCCAGTACGTAATCTTCGACGACCAATTCTGGAGCGCACACATCTCGCGGGGGCAGTGGCACAATTATGATGCACCTGAGCCAAGCAACGAGATCCTGCGCCACGTAGATCACGTGCACGTGGACGTGATCGGCGGAGACTCAGGTTAATGTGACAGACAATCCTATGCGTGAAGATCATGCCCGGCGACGCACGGCCTGGGCGCCACGCGACCGCGTTGCTTTCCGGCGAATGCGCCCGAAGCAGGGCCGCGGCCGCCTTCAGGTAATTCCGGAGGCGCGACTGCAGTCGTCTACTTCCTGTTGAAGGGGTATTCGTTGTGAGTAAGCTTGTCGCCCCAGACCGTTTCGGGCTCCTCGTTGTTAGCAGCCGCTTCCCACAGTGCTAGGTGGGACATGAAATTTTCCTCGGTTGCCCCGTGCCAGTGCCACTCCCCTGCTGGGGTGTACACAGTATCGCCGGGATGCAATTCGATCAGTTCCTCCCCTCGGGATTGCACGTAACCGATCCCTTCCGTAACGTGCAGGGTTTGGCCGACGGCGTGTTTGTGCCAGGCCGTGTGTGCGCCGGGAGTGAAGCGCACCAGGTTCAGCCGGGCAAGCGAAGGGCGCTGGCCGGAGTAGTAGGCGTTGAAGTACACGTCGCCGGTAAACCACTCCTTGGGACCCTTGACGGTGGGAGTCTTGGGTTGCATCTGTGTACTCATAGCTTTCTTCCTTCGGGCATGTTTCGTGATTGCTCATTGCACCGAGGACGGGGTCCTGGGCGACTGTGTGAAGGCAGCTGGGTTCTTCGGTCCATTCGCCGCAGAATTTAGGGGCGGACGAGGACCTTCAGTGATTCTCGTGAATCCATTGCACGGTAGCCGGCAGGAACCTCGTCCAGGCTGATGGTGCTGTCAAAGACCTTGCCCGGATTTACGGTGCCTTCAAGGACACCGGGCAGCAGAGTCTCAATGTAGGCCCGGACGGGAGCTGGACCACCGGTGAGGGTGATGTTCGGTCCGAACATGGATCCGAAGCCGATGGGCGCGTCCTCATACTGCGGCACGCCTACCCGGCTAATCACGCCTCCGGGGCGGACCACCCCAAGGGCCTGGTCGTATGCAGGCCGGTGACCCACGCATTCAAGCACCGTGTGGGTACCGTCCCCACCGGTGAGCTCGCGCACCTTCTCGATACCAGCCTCGCCCCGTTCTGCGACCACGGCAGTAGCGCCGTATTCCAGGCCGAGATCAGTGCGCGCCTTGTGCCTGCCCATCAATATGATCTGCTCCGCCCCGAGCTGTTTGGCCGACAGCACTGCCAGGAGCCCGACCGCACCGTCACCAATGACCGTGACGGAGGTCCGCTCGTTAACGCCCGCCTTGATGGCCGCGTGGTATCCCGTCCCGTAAACATCGGACAATGTGAGGAGAGACGGCAACAACTCCGGGTCCTCTCCTGCGGGTGCCTTTACTAAGGTGCCGTCCGCGAAGGGGACCCTGATGGCTTCAGCCTGGGCACCGCCGATGCCGTTGGATGCCCAGAACCCGCCGTGCCGGCAGGAGGTCTGCAGCCCTTCGCGGCAAAAATCGCACGTCCCGTCCGACCATGCAAACGGGGCGATCACAAAATCACCCTTCCTTAGCATCGAGACGTCGCTGCCTGTCTCCTCAATAACGCCGACAAATTCGTGCCCCATTGGTGATCCCTCATGGGACTTCGGCATGCCGTGGTAAGGGTGAAGATCCGACCCGCATATACAGGAGTTCACGATTCTGACAATCGCGTCAGTCGCATCCTGCAGGACGGGATCAGGCACGGTTTCCACGCGCACGTCGCCGGCTCCATACATAAAAGTGGCTCGCATGTCTGAATCCTTTCGCTGCCAATTACGGGAGGTGGAACTGCACAGGTGCCAAGGGCGGGGAGGCAAATTCCCGCCGGTGACGCGGCCTGTCCGTGACGGTGCGGCTGAGCCAGACGTTAGGTTCTGCACCTCACAACCGCATCTCTTCCAGTTAAGGTAAGCCCCGCGGGTGCAGAGTAGGGAGGCCCTGTCAAAACCCGGCTTGGCAGGGCCCTCCCTCAGCTTTCGCTGGGAACGTACGGTGAACGAACATGGCTGCCCGACGCGTTGTGCAACACCTCGGCGAGAACCCCGCTTTCCATCGCCTAGAAATAGGAGAAACACTTTATGCCCAGCCCACGCCTGACCTACGCCGCCGCCACCCTTGGCTCCGTTATTGCTTTGGCCGGATGTTCGCCGGCCCAGGAAGAGCTCTCGTCCCCCGCCACTTCAGGGTCCGACGTCACTGTCCAACCAACGGCTGCGGCGGCCGCTTCACCCAACACCCAGACCATTGATATTTCTTCCCAAGCTGACCGGGGGGTAACGCCCGGACCGGCGGAATACTTCACTGGCTCCGTACAAATCACTCCGCTCTATAGCCCCAATAATGACTCCAGCGGAGGAGCAGCCCGGGTCACGTTCCAACCCGGGGCGCGTACCGCCTGGCACACCCATCCGGCCGGACAACGAATCATCATCACCGAGGGGCGCGGCTGGGTACAGGAGTGGGGCGGCCAGCGACGGGACATCAATGCAGGAGACGTTGTGTGGTTCCCGGCCGGTACCAAACACTGGCACGGCGCCACGTCGGCGGAGGCAATGACACACATCGCGGTTCAAGACACGGTCGACGGTTCGAACGCCGGGTGGCTGGAGCACGTCAGCGATGCCCAGTACGAAGGCCGCTAAAAGGACGCGAACAACATCAACATCAACCCCGGAAAGGTCTTCCTGTGAAATACCGCTACCTGTCCCTCTTCGCTGCAACTGTCCTGGCCACGACGGTCACCGGCTGCACGCCGACCCGCAGCGGGTCCAGCACTCCTTCTGTGGAGTCAGCGTCCGCCGTCCAAGGAATCGAGAACGTCGCGCCGGCCCTCGCCCGGTACCGGGACGATGTCGTGATTGGGGACTTGTGGGAACGTGACGGGCTCTCGGACCGGGACCGCAGCCTTGTAACGGTGGCAGAAATGATCGCCCTAAACCAGACAGCGGAGCTCCCGTTTTATGTCTCCAAGGCTCTTGATGACGGTGTGGAGCCGCGGGAAATTTCCGAAACGGTCACGCACCTTGCGTTCTACAGCGGCTGGGAAAACGCCATGGCCGCGGTCCCCGCCATCGGCACAGTATTCAGAGCCCGCAGCGTCGATGCTTCCCAGCTGCCGGTGGCCGACCCGGAACTGCTGCCTCTGGACCAGGCAGCAGAACAGGCCCGGGCCCAGGGGGTTGAGTCCAACTTTGGCCAAGTGGCGCCGGGGGTGGTTGAGAAAACCACCGACGTCCTCTTCCGCGATCTTTGGCTGCGACCGGACCTGAAGCCGCGTGACCGCAGCTTGATCACCGTCGTCGCCCTCATCAGCTCCGGGCAGGTACAACAAATCCCCTATCATCTGAACCGCGCCATGGATAACGGGCTCACCGGTGCTGAGATCGGTGAAACCCTGACCCAACTCGCCTTTTACGCCGGCTGGCCGAAAGTTTTTACGGCAATGCCCGTCGTTAAGGACGTCCTTGCCTCACGCCCGCAGTAGCCAAGTGAGGCAGCTGCCGAACCGGTGAAAAGCCACGGACGGCGCCATCAGACGTGCGGGGCCTGGCCGTCATCCGGGACGGGCCCCGCCGGCCGTATCGCGGTTCCTCGTTTTTGCTCCTCCGGCCACTGGAAGCGGAAGGAGTTGCGGCAAGAAGGGCTGAAAAGGGGCCGCCCTATAAACAGAAACGGTAAAACCAGGCAATTGATGAGGAAGCCCTCGACCAAGCACTGCTGCGGGCTGCCTTCAAGGCTCAAACGTCCGCGGAAGAGCGCAGCGAACTTCTTCAGACGGGATAAGGCCAATGCGGTCGTAAGGGTCGACACGCCCCCGGGATCATCGGGAGTTCCTTCGGATCCTACGTAAGCCGATCAGCCCTTTTGGCCGAACTCCCGTAAGCGGCCCCTGGTTCCCCGCGATGAACAGCAGGACCCGCGCGGAAGTGATGTCGAGGTCCGCGAATCCGGCGGAAGTTCAAGCCTCCTCGGACACGTCACACTGTACGGCCAGTGCACGGTGACCCGTGCCGTTCAGCTCAGCAGCGAAACGCTCCGCCGCCCCGCCATCGAGATCAACGATTGCGACCGCGGCACCGGCCTCGGCGAACGCCCAGGCCGTCGCCGCACCCATCCCGGCATTCGCCCCGGTGACGAAAGCGACCTTGCCGTTGAAGTCATAACTGACCATGTTCATCATTCCTTTCCTGTGCGGCAAACGCGCTGTTCATTTTTGGGGTGACCTCTGCCGTCGTCGCACGCGGCACCACGGCGACCATTGGCGGCAAATACGTGCTTCTGGCACATCTAATCCGCCTCATCAATCACCCCGGTCAGGTCCGGATTCGCCGTGGGTAAGAGCCACCTGATGTGTCTGCCTTGCAGCGACGACGCAGCCGGTACCAGCGTGACCACGCCCGCACAAACAGCCGACCCTCCACTACCGGACCAGATCCAGACGTGGATCACTGCGTCGGACCGGCCCGCGAGCGTTGCTTGCGTGGCAGAGGACGGAACTTGTCAGGTTCAGCGGAGTTGCCACCGGGCCTGCCGCCTCGGTCAAGGAGGGCACGAACGACGAAGGCCTGGAGGTCGCCGGGCAGCGTTTTGGCCGCCGAACGGCCGAGTCGGTCACTGGAGCCGGGAATGCGGACGCGGGACACGGTACTTCTTCCCATGTTGCCTCATTGCAATACCTCCGAGAAGAGTGATTCGTTGCGTCATTTGAAAACCTCCGGGGCTGAAGCGATCTGCGGCAACAGGCCTCGTGGCTGGCGGATGGAGAGCCGACGAAATTCTGCATTCCCTCATTGTGTCCGGGCTGGCTATGGCTACCCTGCAACGTAATGGCCATCAGTTCAGCAATCACATCCGTACGTCCCATCGGTGTTTCCGCCCCCTCGGAGGGCAGCACGGATGAGCAGGTTCGGGACGGGGACGTCCTCCCTGGCTGCGGCGTGCCACCAGTGCGCTTCTTCCTCGGCGATGACCCACGGTCCTTGTGCTTTCTTGGACCGCGCCGATTCTCCGGTACCGCTTGGAGATCGGACGCACACTCTTGTCATGCCGGGTCATCGCCAAGTCAAGGATTCAGCACAAGGGCGCGCTCCTTGGCCGCCGTCTTATCGGTGGAACAGGGCACTCGGGTCGTCGAGCCCCCGTCGACCACGGTATGCGCCCCGGATTGGTGCAACGCCAAGGCGGTGCCCAGAGTAGCGATCGAGCGTCGCGGCCCGTCCGGGGTCAGCGCAAGCACACTGCAACGTTCACCACCGTGCTGGATCAGGACCGAGATGGGACGGAGGTTGTTGTTGCGGAATTTGGCTGCCCCTGCTGGATCGGGAATGTCGTCAAGGGTGTAGTCGATGAATTCTCCGGCGAAGGTTTGAAGTTGCAAAACGGTGGTTTGGGAACCATAGGCTGCTCCGGCGACCACCGCCGATCCGACGAACTGGCCAGAATCTTGTGAATGATTCCGTGTGTCCTCCATGATCTCCTCCTGGCTTAAGGCAGACGCAGTTGACCTTGTGAAGCCCGACCAGCTTCCGGGCAGAAAGCTGGTTCGGGCGGGACTTGGTGAGGGGTCGGCTCCGGCCATTCTGGTCGCGGCCACAGCTTTAAACCCGCGGGACCGCCATGTACTTGTACTCGAGGAACTCGTCGATGCCTACACGGCCTCCCTCGCGACCCAGACCCGAGGCCTTGACGCCGCCAAACGGTGCGGCGGAGCTGGCCACGATGCCGGTATTCAGGCCGACCATGCCGACTTCGAGGGCCTCCCCCACCCGGAAGCCCCGGTCCACGTCCTGAGTGAACAGGTAACCCACCAAGCCAAACGGGGTGTCGTTGGCCATGCGAACGGCCTCCTCCTCCGTGTCGAACGGGATGACGGGAGCCACCGGACCGAAAATCTCCTCGGTCATCAGGTCTGCCTCCGCTGAAACGTCAGAGAGGACGGTGGGCAAGAAAAAATAGCCTTGGCGGTCTGGCCGGTTCCCGCCGCAGACGACTGTCGCTCCCTTGTTGACAGCATCGTTGACGAGCTCCTGGACTTTCCGCAGGGCCTTTTCCTCCACGAGCGGTCCAACTTCAGTGCCCGGCTCGGTGCCGTCGCCAACCGACAGCGAGCCCAGTCGTGCGGCGAGACGGCGAGTGAACTCCTTCGCGACGGGCCGCTGGACGAAGATCCGGTTCGCGGCTGTGCAGGCCTCGCCGATGTTGCGCATCTTGGCCGCGACAGCCCCTTCGACAGCGCGGTCCAGGTCGGCGTCCTCAAGGACAATGAGGGGCGCGTTTCCGCCCAGCTCCATGGACGATCGCATGACGTTCTTCGCCGCCTGCTCCAGGAGCCGCACCCCCACCGCGGTGGAGCCGGTGAAACTGACCTTGCGGGCGATGCCGCTTTCCATCCACGGTGTCACTACGTCGGAGGCCTTGGTGGTGGTGACCACGTTCAGCACGCCCTTGGGCAGGCCGGCCTCAATCAGGATGTCCACGAGCGCGAGGGAGGATAGCGGGGTGAGGGCGGCGGGTTTGAAAACCATGGTGCATCCAGCGGCAATGGCTGGCCCGATCTTCCTGGTGCCCATGGCCAACGGAAAGTTCCAGGGCGTTATCAGAACGCAGGGACCCACCGGCTCCTTGGAAACGAGGATACGGTTTTTGCCGTCCCCCGTGGTGGTTAGATCGCCACCAATGCGTACGGCTTCCTCGGAGAACCAACGGAAAAATTCGGCGGCATAAACTACCTCACCTTTGGCTTCGTTCAGAGGTTTACCCATTTCCGCGGTCATGATGAGGGCCAGCTCATCCTGCCGGGCCATGATCAGGTCGAAGGCGCGGCGCAGGATCTCACTACGCTCCCGGGGTGCGGTTTTAGCCCACTGCTTCTGCACCCGGCCGGCCGTTTCAATGGCCCGGCGGGCATCTTCAGGGCCCCCGTCGGCCACCGTGGCGATAACTTCCTCAGTGGCGGGGTTAATCACGTCGAAACGTGCACCGGTAGTCGCCTCGGCCCATTGGCCGTCGATGAACAGACGGGTGCTAACTTTCGCGACTGCCTCCGCTGCCCTCTGCGAGGTCTCGGAGTAGGTAGTTGTCGGGTTACTCATGAGGGATCCTTGTCTGGAATGGATGGGAATGGTCTGCGGTCGTTCTTCCGCGAGACGGGAACCTGCACGGACCGAAAAATTTATCGCCGTTTTCCTCACTGGTGGGCCGGTCTCGTCGCCGCTGTCAATCGGATGGCCTTGGACCGGCACGGATTGGGCAGGGACATCCTGTTTGCACCAGGTCTTCACTGCGGTGGCCACCAGCATTTGATGTCGTGTAGTTAATTCAGGGGTGGGGTATCGGCGGGAACGACGCCGGTCCCGTACAGGTCGGTGGCGAGATCCCGCAGTGCGCGCAGGGCGACACGTTGGGTGAAGGGGCCATAGGAGATGCGGGCTACGCCGAGTTCTTGCATTTCGGTGGCGGGCAGGGCCCCGGGGGCGCCGCCGCCCACTGATAGCTTTCCCCTCCCAAGTCCATCGACCAGAGGCTCGATGACCTCGCGGGTGCGTGCTCCCGGAACAAACACCAACGCGGCGCCGGCGTCGAGAAATGCGCGGCCCCGTTCGATAGCGTCGTCGATGCTGTCCTTGATGGGGCGGTCACCGCCCATAAAGAGCGCGTCTGTCCGTGCGTTCAGCTGAAATGCGATACCTTCAGCGTTGGCGGCCACCATGATGGCGTGCACGCGGGCGACAGCTTCATCGAAGGGCCGAAGTCGGTCCTCGACGTTGGCTCCGACAACGCCGAGGCCGATAGCCCGGCGGATCGTTTCTGCGGGGTTGTCGTAACCGTCGTCAAGGTCGGCCGTAACGGGAAGGTCAACGGCGTCGACGATTGTTTTGACCCCTGCCAGAGCTAACTCCAAGGGCATCGTGCCGTCGGCGTAACCGTACATGGCGGCGATAGAGTGGCCGGCGGTGGCGATCGCTTTCGTGTCCGGCAACGCCGCGACCGTTGCTGCGCTGATCGCATCCCAGACGTTTACAACACGGAGAATTTCGGGGGCCTCGTGCAGCGCTTTCAGTTGCTGTGCGCGGTCTGATTGGCTTGCGGCTGCGGTCATTCTGATGTCCGTTCTTCGTCGTCGCTTGGCTGAAGCGTGGTAGCTGCGGTTCTGGATTTGGTGTCCCCCGGGACCCTGGACCGACCATTCTCACGAGGGAGGCATGAAACCTGGGCCTTCATCAGGGTGGAGTCACTGCGTGGAGCCGGCACCGGATACGACCCCGACATGCCCTGAACCCTGATGGTTTCCGGTGGGGTCGCCTTTCAGCCCGATCATCCAAGTGGCAGCGTTTGCCTCGCGAATGCGGAGTCTTGAATCAGGGAAACGCCCTACCGCGGGGCCGAACAAGCAACTCAAGTGATGCCTGCTTTTTTGCGGTCAGATTCGCCATTTTCACACAGGAAGTTCGGCGACGCGACGAGCGAGGTAGTCGACACCCATACGGGGGCTCGACAGAACTGTCATCTTTGTCTTCTCCTGAAGCACTCCGGCAAGGCGGTTCATCGATGCCTGGGCTAAGACGATCAAGTCGACGTTTTCGGCGAGGTCCACCGCCTGCTCGATGATCATAGCGTCGTGCTTTTGACGGTCCCCCGCCATGAGGACCGAGAATGCTCCTTCACATAACCGCTGTTCGAGCGAAATGCTGCGTCCGATTTCGTCTGCTTTTGCCTGGATCAAATCCGATGTCGGACCAAGCGTGGTGGGCACGGTGGCCAAGACTCCTACGCGGTTGCCTTCGCGGGCGGCGCGGATGGCCATCGCTTCGTCAATTTTCACCACGGGGGTATGGACGTTACGGGCCGCGACATCCAGTGCCGGTCCCAGCGAAGAGCATGCAGAGAAGATGACGTCGGCTCCTGCTGCTTCCGCTGCCTGCGCAAGATGCGTCATTCGCGCCTCGCTATCCGACGAAATCCCTTGCTCGCGCACAACTGTCGCCAAAACATCAGAGTCTACAAAGTGCATAACTTCAGCATCGGGAATTAGCTCAGCAATAAGGTCATTGATCACGGGCTCGACGGAAACAAAGACGAAGCTTGTGTGCAGAATTGCGATCTTTTTGGACACGCTAATTACTTCCTTTATCTACTGCCGATGTCCATTGACTCGGCAGTCATGAATGGATCCATCCGAACTCGGGTGGCTGAATCAAAAACCGGCATCAGCCGGATTAAGAATATCCCGCGATGTGAGATCGCGTCAATGGTGGTGGCGCTATGCCGTTTCTTTTGCCCGCCAGATGCGCCGGCCCTTGGACTAGGAGCATGGCACGCTCGTTTCATGCCGTCGCGACGGCATGAAACCGGCCGCAGCCGGGCCCCGGACTTGCTGGCTCAGAGATGACAGCGTTTCAAACGTCGTGGATTGAAAGCCAGAAATTCCTGCAGTCCACCTGGCCTTGCGGTCGCAACTCCGCCACTAAACCGTCGACACGGACTCCTTCCGCGAGCACTCCTTTGATGGGCAAAGAGTCAAAAAACCAGGGGCAAAGTCCCGAGCGTTCCACCTCTGGTTTGGATCGGAGTTGGAGGGTCCTTTGTTCCGGCTCGGAATGCGCGGAGGGAGGACCCATCGTCTAGTTCGGGATATACGTAGATGACACATCATCCTCGTGCCGCTACCGGTTCTGCAGGGGCATCCAGGAAGCGGCGGACCGCATCCTGGTCATAGTTGAATGTAAACACTCTTGGTGTAGACGTAGGTGTCCATGTGGGCAGCTGTCCCCTTGGCGCCATATCCGCTTAGCTTCGTGCCGCTGAACCCGACAAGCGGATCGATGTAGCCGTAGCAGTTCACCCACATCGTGCCTGTGTGCACGCCGTGGACCACCCGCAGAGCAGTGGACAGATTTTGGGACCATACCGCTCCCCCAAGACCGTACTCGCTGTCATTAGCGATAGCGATCGCCTCGTCCACGTCGTCAAACGGAAGTATTGACAGGACCGGGCCGAAGATCTCTTCGCGGGCGATTCGCATCTCATTGGTCACGCCACCGAAGACGCTCGGCTCCATGAAGTATCCGTTCCCGAGTTCGTTCCCCAGCCGCTGGCCGCCGCAGAGCAGTTCGGCCCCTTCATTTCGGCCGATATCGATGTAGGACAGCACTGTGTCCAGTTGAGGCTGGGAGATGACCGGGCCCAACGAAACCGCCGAGTCCAAGCTGTGCCCGACACGCAGGGTTTTCATGAAGGCCAGCAGCCGCTCGGTGAACTCCTCCACGATGGGGCGCTGGACCAGCACCCGCGTGCCGGCGAAGCAGATCTGGCCGGAATTGGCGAAAACCCCCATCGCTGCTCCCGGCACTGCCTTAGCCAGGTCGGCATCCGCGCAGATGATGTCCGCAGACTTACCGCCCAGTTCAAGCTGCAGCTTCTTAATGTTCACGGTGGACGCCTCGATAATGCGGCGGCCGGTCTCAGTCGAACCAGTGAAAGCGATCCGGTCCACGTCCTGGTGGGCCGCCAACGCATTGCCGGCTTCCCTGCCTGGACCGGTGACCACGTTGATGACGCCCGCGGGAACTCCGGCTTCATGAAGGATCTCGGCCACCCGCAGCACTGACAGGGAGGCTTCTGAGGCCGGCTTGAGCACGGCGGTGCACCCGCTGGCCAGCACTGCACCGATAATCCAGAACTGGCTGTTAAGAGGGCCGTTCCAGGGGATGATTCCACCGATGACACCGACGGGTGCTTTCAGTGTCATGGTGGTGACATTCCCGGGGATGCCGTTCATCAACGTCTCACCTGAAATGCTGGTGGCCTGAGAGGCAAAGAAGGCCAGCATTTTCATCAGCGAGGTCTTGGTATTGCGCAGCCTCGAAACCGGGGCACCCATGTCCATCGCTTCGATCTGAATCAGTTCCTCGAACCGGTGGTCAAGGACCTCGGCAATGCGCGTCAGCAACGCCTGACGCTCGTAAGGGGTCCAGGAGCTCCATGGCCCTTTGAAAGCCCTCCGTGCGGCGAGGACCGCGTGATCAACGTCAGCCTTGCCACCGGAGGCAAACCGGGCCAAGACCTCGCCGGTGGACGGATTGGTCGTAGTCAGCGTCATCCCGGACTGTGCCGGGACCAACTGTCCATCAATAAAAAGGTGGTGCACCTCACGGGAAAAAAAGCTCTGCGCTTGCTCCGACGGAGCAAAACTCTGCTGGGTTATCGTCATGACATTCCTCTCAAGTGACGTTGCCTTTTCCTCAGTCGAAGACGAAGACGCCTTTGCCGATCTTGCGTTGATCGAACAGCTCATAGGCGTTCTCCGCCTCGTCGAGCCGGAATTCGTTCGTGAACAGCGACTCCACGTCCAGGCGACGTTCAGCCACAAACCGGGCACACTCTTCCTGCTGATTCTTACTGAAAGTAAGCGAACCCAACACGGTCTTGTGCAAAGCGATGAGTTCCTCGCTATCGAATTCGATCCTGCCGAAAACGCCAACCATGCATGCCGTTCCCCAACGACGTACTGACTGGACGGCTTGTCGACGCACGGCATCGATGGCGCTGCATTCGATGGACTTGTCGGCACCTTCGCCACGGGTGAGTTCGCGGACGGCGGCTACAGGGTCTTGCTCCTGTGCGTCGACAACGTAGTCGGCCCCGAACTGTTTGGCCATCTCCAGCCGCGAGGGCTCAACATCGACCGCGATCACCTTGGCTCCGAAGGCCTTGGCAAGCATTGTCGCGCTTAGCCCCACAGGCCCCTGCCCAAATATGGCCACGGTCTGGTCAGCTGATAGGTCAATCCTTTTGATTGCTCCGTAGGCCGTCCCGGTGCCGCATGAAATGGCTGCACCTGTTTTGAACGAAAGTGAGTCGGGCAATTTGATGAGTGTGTGCGCGGGTACCTTCATGAAGTCCGCGTGCCCGCCGTCGCCATTGAGCCCACCGTATACGATCCGTGCGTTCGGACAGTACTGCGTCCAGCCCGAGCGGCAGAATTGGCAGGTGCGGCACCCATCGTAATGGTGGACCATGACCCGGTCTCCGATCCTGGCCTCGCTGGGCCCCACGGCGTCACCGACGAGCTCGACCACGCCGCACGGCTCGTGTCCTTCGATGACCAGCTCGGCTCCCGTTCGTACCGGGCCGTGGAGGTGATTAAGGTCGCTCCCGCACATGCCCGAGGCCTTCATGCGGATGACCACTTCATCAGGCCCCGGCACCGGGTCCGGATACTCACGGATCTCGAGCTTACTTTCGCCCTGGAAAACAACGGCTTTCATGTTAACGCTTTCAATGGTCAGGGTTGGACGGCGCCGACGGCGCCGCATGTGTGATGGCCAGCAGCGCAGCTATGGGCCGGCCACGCGGACTCAAGGGATAATACGGTCCGCGGACGCGTTCAGCCGTGAGAGCGAGGCCGCAAGTCCCGCATCAGGGCTGAACACGCGAGCGATGGATCGGGTAAGCGGTTCCGACTATCGCTGTGAGTCGTGTGGGACACTGCGCCCCGGCGGGGCACCTGCGGTGTCACCGGCTGGGGCATCCGCGGTGTCGCCCTTAGGGGCGATCTTGGCCAATGCCGCAGGGGACGTATCCACACCGGCGACGGCGATGACCAAGGTCACCAGGACGTACATGCCCGAGAGCGTCAGGATCACCCCGATGATGCCAAAGCCATTGAACAGCCACAGGACGATGAAGGGGGAGGCGATCAGGCAGATTCGCCCGACGGTCTGAGTAAAGCCGCCGCCGCGGAAACGGAAGGCTGTGGGGAAGAACTCCGGGACGGTTCCCAGGGACAGGGTCAGGAACGACGAGACCATGACAGTCAAGATGAAGCCGATGGCGATAATCAGCGCAGGCTCATTCATGAACGGGTAAATGGCAGCGAAAATAGCCGCGAGCGTCCCGTACGTCACGATGATGTTGCGCCGTCCGAGACGGTCGGCAAGCAATATGATCACGATCGGCCCCACGACGTAGCCGGACATAATGGCCGCATTGAACCCGAGGGACGATGACACAGTCATCCCCTGCTTCACGAAGAACGTGGGTATCCACCCGGTAACGGTGTATGAACCGAACAGGCTGATGATGGTCAGGAGCAGGGCCATCAATGTCCGCCGGATGACAGGGCGCGAGAACAGTACTCTGAACGGCACCCATTCCGCCTTCTCGTTCTCCACGCTGGCTATCGGGTGGGTGACCGAGCTGGCTTCCTGGCTGGCGACGCCGGACTCCCTCGCGATTCTCTCGAAGACGGCCTCGGCATCCTTATGCCGCCCGCGGGACTCCAGCCATCGTGGGGATTCCGGCATACCCCGGCGCAGCCACCACGTGATCACTGCACCCAAGCCGCCAATGATGAACATCGCGCGCCAGGACCACACGGGAATGACCAACCAACCAACGAGCGAGGACAGCGAGACGCCGAGGCCGGCGAAGATTCCGAGCACTCCCAGGTAGCGGCCACGATGGCTGCGTGGGATGAACTCCGTGATCATGCCGTAGCAGATGACGTATTCGGCGCCCATCCCAATACTCATCAGGCCACGCAGGCCGATGAGAACCTCCATCGACGGTGCCGCCGCCGCGCATAAAGCGAGGACCCCGAAGAGAGCCAGGTTGAATTGGAAGGCGAAGCCGCGTCCGAACCGGTCGCTAAGCCAGCCGGCGAAGGACGCTCCAATTGCAAGGCCCGCGAACGTCGCCGACAGGAAGAGCGAATTCAGCTCGAGTGTCGAGAAGCCCGTGGGCAGAAGCGATGCCAGCACCGCAGATGAGAGCGTGTTGTCGAACGAGTCCCAGAACATGCCGAGGCCGACCAGCAGCATCAGATGACGGTGAAACTTGCCGATCGGGAGATTGTCAAGCCGCGGTCCCGCGGCCACGTGCGTGCTCATCAGCCCACACCTCCCGGCCGCGCCGTGGCAACGGGGTTAGAGCACCTGGTGGGGTTCGGGCTCCTGACGGGGAGCAAGGCCCGTTCCGGGATAATAGTCGCGGTACAAGCCCGGTCTGCTGGGGTCAGAGTACAAGCTTCGCACGGGTTCGATCGACACTGTTCGGACATGCGTTTCACTACCTTTGGCTTGGTGTTCGGTGCACAGGGCGCGAACAAATCGGTGTGTTAGCGAACTGCTCCTCCTCGTAGCGGGTGGACGCAATCGAATAAGGTAAACGGCTCGTCCTGCCGACACGGTGGCCTGTCTTAGGCCTGCGAATCGACAGTGACGATGCACACAGTTCGTGGGAATACCCTGAACGATATCCTGTATTATGAGACTACGTCAATAGTTGCGCCGTGGGGCGCTCTCGTGGAATGACCTTTCTCAGCCTTTGGGATCCCCCATTGATTGAGATGCTGCGATATCCAGAGCCTGCATGACGCGGGACTGCGCACGGTGGCGCGCGCAGTGGATCTTATGGACCGCTCGGATTACTGGGAGGGGCCCGCGCATCCGCCAAGCGGACCCGCAGTCGCCCGCCCGGCTATGCGTCCTGAAACAGGAACAAGGCCCCTAAGTCTCAAGACGCATTATTGACATGATCCTATATAGTGGGATAACGTTACCTAGGGGTCCCGCCTCTTGTGGCCCCTTGGGACTCACGCTTGAGTGTGAGTGCAGTCTGCTAAGTCAGCACCACGCCGTCCATTGCACTGCACGGCTACCAGGATGCGAAGCTACGAGGATCGACTATGACGACGACTCCCCTGATTCATACCCCCGCAGTACTCCTGTGTGCCAGCATCAGCGGGACCCCTTGGTCGAGGGGCGGGTGGTGACTATTACCGGTACGGCGCGGCCGGGCTCGGCGGCGTCCTGGGCAAGCAGGTGGAATGCGGCGGCGCGTCCGTGCTGATCGTCCACAAGAAGGACTGCCGCGAAAACCCGGCGTTGCAGGGCTGCGCTCCGCAGGCCTGAAACGCTCCATGCCCCGGCACCTATTCCGCCCTCTGGCGATATCCGGCCAGTCCCCTTATAGCAATCCACCCTTAAGTCCACAGCAACCACGAGGAATCAACGCATGAGCAAGCAACCCGAAGGCACCCAGGTGGACGGTCTGATACTCCCAATATCCCGGTTGGTCCTGGGAACGATGACGTTCGGCGACACCGTCGATGAGGCCACCGCGGGCCGAATGGTGGACGAAGCGCTTGACGCCGGCATCACAACCATTGACACCGCCAACTCCTATGTGGGGGGAACCACGGAGGAAATGCTGTCCCGCCTCCTCAAGGGGCGGCGCGGGGACGTCATCCTCGCCTCGAAGGCAGGCATAACGCACGGAGACCACGGCGAAAACTCGCCGTTGTCCCGGGTAGGGCTGCGTAACAGCGTGGAAGGGAGCCTTCGACGACTCGGCGTCGAGAGCATCGACCTGTTTTACCTGCACCAGCCGGACCGTGCTGCGCCTCTGCACGAAACCCTGGGCACTGTGGCTGAGCTTGCTGCGGAAGGAAAGATCGGAGCTCTAGGTGTCTCCAACTTCGCCGCCTGGCAGATCGCCGACGTCATCCAGGTGGCGAGCGAAGTGGGGGCGCCGCGACCGGTCGTGGCGCAGCAGCTATATAACCTGGTGGCGCGCCGGGTGGAGGAGGAATACCTCGAATTCGCCGCTACGCACCATGTGCACACGATGGTTTACAACCCCTTGGGCGGTGGGCTGCTTACCGGCAAGCACAGCTTCGACGCCAAGCCGGCCCACGGCCGCTACGGCGACTCGAAGCTGGCCGCCATGTATACCCAGCGCTACTGGGACCGGCAGCTGTTCGACGCGGTGGACGAACTTTCCCGCATCGCCAAGGACGCTGGCATCACCCTGGCAGAGTTCTCCCTCCGCTGGCTCGCCTACCGCGACGGTGTGGGCTCCGTCCTGCTGGGCGGATCCAAGGTGGAACAGCTCCGCGCCAATATCGCGGCCGTCGCCAACGGACCGCTGCCGGCCGATGTCCTGGAGGCCTGCGAGGCCGTGGGTGGCGGGCTCCGCGGCCCTATGCCCGCCTACAACCGCTGATCGCTTTCCGAAGCGGCAGATCAGCTCCACCCACGCCTCATTCGTCATCCACGCTTTGGCCTGACTGAAAGCACGGCGCACCACTCGCTGCCAGCAGGCTTGCCGACCAAACGAGAAAGTCCGACTATGACACAGACGCACAAAATCGCAGTGATTGCCGGTGACGGAATCGGGCAGGAGGTAGTACCCGAGGGAGTACGGGCACTGGCAGCCGCGGCAGAGGCCTTTGACTTCAACCTGAAGACCACAGTCTTTGATTACGCCAATGGGGATTACTACCTCAAGCACGGGAAGATGCTTCCGGATAACTGGGCCGATCAGCTCGGCGGCTACGACGCCATTTTCTTTGGTGCCGTCGGTTCCCCGGATACCGTCCCGGACCACATCTCGCTTTGGGGAAGCCTCCTGCAGTTCAGGCGCCACTTCGATCAGTACGTCAACCTCCGGCCCGTCAAACTCCTGAACGGAGTGAAGAGCCCGCTGGCGGACCGGGTTCCGGGGGATATCGACTTTTATGTCGTGCGGGAAAACACGGAAGGTGAATACTCGAGCATCGGCGGCAGGATGTTTGAGGGAACGGACAGGGAAACGGTCATCCAGGAGACGGTCATGACCAGGACCGGTGTTGATCGCATCCTCAAGTACGCGTTCGAGCTCGCCGCGAGACGCCCAAAGAGGCATTTGACGTCGGCAACAAAGAGCAACGGCATCTCGGTAACCATGCCGTACTGGGACGAGCGGGTGGAGGAAATGGCGCGGAAATTTGGCGACGTGAGGACCGACAGCTACCACATCGACATCCTGACAGCGAACTTCGTACTGCATCCCGAACGGTTCGACGTGGTCGTGGCCAGCAACCTCTTCGGCGACATCCTGTCCGACCTCGGCCCCGCGTGTACCGGAACAATCGGCATAGCCCCCAGCGGCAACATCAACCCCGAACGCCGGTTCCCGAGCCTCTTCGAACCCGTCCACGGATCGGCCCCGGACATCGCCGGGAAGGGCATCGCCAACCCCATCGGTCAAATCTGGAGCGCATCAATGATGCTGCAGCACCTTGGCGAAGATGCTGCAGCTGCCGCAATAGTGCAGGCCTTCGAAAACGTCCTGGCAAGGAGGGATCGGTCCCTCACACCTGACCTCGGCGGCGACGGCACCACGGAACAGCTGGGCAAAACCATCGCAGACGAAATCCGCACAGTAGCAACCCGCCGCTGACAGTAGGGATTCCAGCGTGTACCTCCACGAACGGGAGCGTCCGAAAGTCCACCTCGCACCGGTCCGACAATTACCGCCGTGGCCGTGAACGCCCGTGAGTCCCCCGACCACTCGATACTGACGAAAGAAACGCAATGACACCCACCTCATTCCCCATGGAGCGCACCGTAGTACTGACCGGAGCGGCATCCGCCCGCGGCATTGGCCGTGCAGCCGCTGACCGGATGGCCAGCGAGGGCTGGTCCATCGCAATCCTGGACATCAACGCGGACGAGGCCAAAGCCGCGGCAGCAGAGATCGGCTCCAAGTACGCCGTGAATGCCATGGGTGTGGGCGCCGACGTTTCCGACGCCGCCTCCGTGGACCGGGCCATCACCGACTTCGAAAAATCTCTGCCGCCTATCGTGGCCCTTGCAAACCTCGCTGGCATCAGCTCCCCCACGACGTTCATGGAGACCACCGTGGAGGAGTGGGACAAAGTCTTCGCCATCAACATGCGGGGTACCTTCATCGTCTCCCAGCGAATTCTCAAGGGGATGATTGCGCGCAAGCTCGGGCGGATCGTCAGCATCTCATCGATTTCAGCTCAGCGCGGCGGCGGCACCTACTCCAAGGTTGCCTACAGCGCATCGAAGGCCGGAATCATTGGCTTCACCCGAGCACTGGCGCGCGAAGTCGGCGAATTCGACGTTACCGTGAACGCGATCGCGCCGGGGCCCATCGACACCGACATCATGGGTGGCACCTTGACGGAGGAGCGCAAGGCACAGATGTCGGAAGGCATCATGATGGGACGCGTTGGCACCCGTGAGGAAGTCGCGGCCCTGATCTCTTTCCTGCTTGGCGCGGACTCCGGCTACATCACTGCGGCTACCTATGACATCAACGGCGGCCTCCAGGTCTCGTAATCTTCTGATCCGGAGCGGCCCAGGCCGCGTCTCCTAAATAGGTGGCTCTTTGCTGAGCCGGAAGCCCAAATGGGCGCCAACAACTTCTGATCTAAGCGATGATCAGCCGTCATAGATCGAGCCGCGGGCCCGGAACGGTCGGCGGCACCGCCCGTTCAGGGGCCACCGCCGCCACATCATGGGAGAAAATCTACCGGCACCGGTGCGGTATTTCGAGGCAAGACCAGCCATCCGAGTTCGGTTCCTGCCAGGAGCTACGGAATTGAGTTCGTCAACATGGGCGTCCGCACCATCCGCGGCTGGTGCACCCGGGTCCCTATTCCGGCATGGCCGCGCCCCCTGATGGATCACAATAAACGCAGAGCGCCGCCTTTCTGGGCCTGCATATTGACGACCTTGTGGAGGACTCGCTTCGCCGCCCGGCGCGCTGATCTTCCCCGTCGGCAGCTCTACTCCTCCGCCGAGCTCTAAGTCGGCCCATCGGCTCACCGCACGAGAACGCAGGACGTCCGGGTGTAGCAGCGCAGCATCCGGCCGGTTAGGCGATCAGCGATGCAGTGGGTGAACTCACCGGCTTGGGAATTGCCGCTGCCGTTCCACGGCGGGGGGACAGCCACCAATAGAGGGAATGCGAGCTTTCCAGAAGATCGCGACGACCGGAGGCGTCTCAGGAGCGGGCGGGTGATGGCCGCCGACGACAGTGATTTTACCGAGCTCCTCGAATCTTCGTTGATATATCCTGTATATCGAGATGTTTGTCAATGGTGAGATGTGGGTGTATTGAGTCCTTCGACATCAGCTCAGACCTGTTGCCCGGCGTCGTCAGGCCGCCGAACGGGACACGCGTAGAGAGGGGTGGTACTCGGCGTATGAGTGAACGTGATTCGCCGGCCGGCGAGGTGGCAGGGTCTTCGGATAGTGCTGGCAGCCTGTCCAGGATGCTGAATGTTCTGGATTTGTTCAGTGAGAAGGAGCCTGTTTGGTCTACGGCTGACCTTATTGAGGCTTTGGAGACCTCCAGGTCGACGGGATACCGCTACATCAAGACCTTGCATGATGCCGGGCTACTCACCTCTGTGCGCAATGGCTACTACAGCCTCGGCCCGCGGATCATCGAGATGGACCTGCAGATCCGCCAGACGGATCCACTGCTGCTGGCCAGCCACGGCGTCCTGGAGGAACTGGTGGACAAGATCGGGCACTCGGCTACCCTGTGTACCGCGTTTCGTGATTCGGTCCTGTGCATCGGGGAGTACCGCGCCCCGCTGAGCCCCGCGAACCGGTTCAGCCGCGGGCAGCGTCGCCCCTGGTTTCAGGGCGCGGTGTCGAAGGTCATCCTGGCCTACCTCCCCCATCACCGTCTGAAAGCCATCTACCCGCGATACAGTACGGAAATTGAGAAGGCCGGGCTGGGCAGTACGTGGAGCGAATTCCGCAAGAGCCTGGGCGAAATCAAGAAGGACGGCTACCTTTTGACCATGGGAGAGTTCAACCCCGGGGTTTACGGCGTCGCGGCGCCCATCCTCACCGATCAGAAGACAGCCCTTGGCAGTGTCGGTGTCGCATGGGATAAAAAAGTGCGGCGCGACGCCGTAAACCCCGGGGTTGAACTCTCCCATGG
>NZ_UNRG01000011.1 GCF_900537115.1 Arthrobacter sp. Alg241-R88 | reverse complement strand
CCACCTGGCACATCCTCCAAGACCCCGACACCAGGTTCCAGGATCTGGGCCACGACTACGTCCATGCCCGCACCAACCCGGACGCCAGGAAGCACAACCACATCCGCCAACTCGAAGCCCTCGGCTACACCGTGACCCTCACCCCGGTAGCCTGACAACCACACATACTCGCATAAGCCCAAACGTGGCCCGAACGATCAACCACGCCCAACCAACAAAGCCACGTCACCCCATTTTCGGACTAGCGCCAGGTGTCGTTTTGGGCGGCCAAAACGACACCTGGCGCTACCTACTTGGGTTGAGGAAGGTGCCGGAGCCGCGCCACCAGGGTGGCGGCGAGCAGGGCGGTGGCCAGCTCAAGGCCAATGACCAGCAGCAGCTGGGTGTTCCCGGTTGCCTGGGCAGCGGACGACGCCGGCCTGCCGCCGTGGGTGTGCCCCGCACCTCCCGCGCCGAGCAGCAGCGCAGTGTGCAGGCCGACCATCAGCAGGGGAGAAAGAGTCACCTGTCGCAGTGCGCCCACACGGCTGTGCCGCCAGATGTGAATGGTGCAGGGTACGCAGACGGCCGCCAGCGCCACCATCAAAACGCCCAGCCAGGCACCGTGGTGGCCGGCGGCCGCCACCCACAGGTGCACAACGCAGGACACGGCGGTGACCACGGCGACCAGCCGGGGATGCCGGACGGGACCGCCGACAGGGGCCCGGCCGGCCGCCGTCGTACGCTTCCCCGCTCCTGGCGCGAGGCTAGTGGCAGGAGCCACCGGAGGTTCCCTCACTGCGGCAGGAGGAGGCCTGCTGGTTCGGGTTGGCCGGAACGTCCAGCACCGGGCTACGGTCGAAGAAGCCTTCGGGGCGGAGCTTGAAGCCCACGGTGTCCACCGGCATGATGGGCCAATCCTCCACCCGCGGGAAGTGGGTGAGGCCGAAGGTGTGCCACACCACGAGGTCCTGGCCGTCGAGTTCCCGGTTCTGCGCTACATACGCGGGCAGGCCTGCGCCGCCGGAGTGCTGGTTGACGAAGTCGCCGGTGGGGTAGCGCTCGTCCTCGGCGTAGCGGGTCACCCACAGGTCCTTGGTGGCAAAGGCTGCCCGCTTCGCGATGGAGGAGCCCGGGTCCGCCAGCAGCGTGGGCTGGTTGTGCGAATGCAGCTTGTAGCCCACGGGCTCGCCCAGCCGGTTCCGTGATTCGGGGTTGGAGATGATCCAGGTCCGGCCGGCACGGGCGTCAGCTTCGCGGACTGCTTCGGATTCGCGCGCGAGCACGGTCCGCTTGCGCGAGAACGCGTTGCCGCGCTCGTTGCCTTCGCCCATCGCCTGCCGGACCACGTCCTCCTCTTCCACGCGGTTCGTGAATCCGTCGATGGCCATGTCCAGCCGTGCGCTGAACAGGTGCTGATGGAAGGGCGCGCCCAGTCCGGGGGCGAGCTGGGAGATGTTGTCCGAGCCGCCCTCGGGGAACGCCGAGGTGAAGACGACCCCGGTGGCCTTGGCTTCGAACTCGATGGTGCCGTCCAGGTAGAGGTACCAGTAGAAGCCGTAGTCGTAGTTGCCGATGGTGGTGAAGAAGGAGATCACCAGGCGGCGGTTGCGGCGGGTGTAGTTGATCCCGGTCCAGAGGTCCGAGTGTTTGGAGAGGATGCCCCAGTCCTCCTCGTGCATGCAGATGCCGTTGCGGATCTCGCGCGGGTTGCCGAAGGCGTCCGAGATGACGGGGCTGAGGTAGGTGATGTCGCCCAGGCAGTCGCAGCCGAGCTCCAGGGAGTTGGCGTACTGGCCCACCAGGTACTCGCCGGTGTCGAAGTAGTTCTGCCAGGACCGGATGGGCGACGGGTCCCCGTATGGGACCACCATCTCGGCGATCGAGGCGCGGTTGATGATGGGCCGCACCCGGTCCCCGTCCCGGAAGCCGAGGTTGTGCAGGACCACGCCTTCGCGGACGTCGAAGCCGACGTCGACGCTCCACTTTTCCCACTCCACGTGGTTGCCGCCGGTGACGGTGAAGCTGGGCCCTTCGGGCTGGGCGATGCTGATGGGCTTTTGGGTGGTGCGGAGCGGCCCGGTCAGTTCCGGATCGGTGTAGTTGCCGTGCTCGGCCGGAACGGGCATCACGCCGAGGTCGATGACCTGCGTGACTTCCTTGTTCACCACGTCCACGTAGGCCACCAACCCGTCCACGGGGTGCGCCCACGCACTGTCCTCCGGGAAGTCCTGCATAAAAGCCAAGCCGCGAAGGATCCGGCGCCCCTTCTCCTCGGCATACTCGAACACCCCGGCGGACAACGGGGCCACGCGGACTTTTGCCACATCGAGATCCCGGGCGGCAAGGGCGTCCAGCCAACGCTCATCGGTGGCCAGCAGCGCCTCCACCACCTCGAACTCCTCCTCGAGGACCGGAAGTTCGCCGGTCAAGGCGGTTTCGAGCACGACGGCGGATTCCACCTTTTGGTGCGTGAGGGAAACGATGGCGTCGGTTGGCGCAGCCCCGGAGACGTCGTGGATAAAGATCCGGAAGCGCCGGTCCTGGGCCTGGTCCGTGCCGCCGGCCGTGGAGCCGCCGGGCCTGCCGGGCCGGGCCGGATCCAACAGGCCGAGGTAGGCAATCCGGTGCTGCGGCCCGAGAAGGCCCTCCTGCTGCAGAATGGACTGGACCTCGAGGATCTCCGGGGCCGTGGCCAGGCCGAATGCCGGGGTTGTTTCAACTGGTACGAGCGTCATGGGGAAGCCTTTGATCGGACCGCGTGGGATTGAGCGGTTTATTTTCTATAGTTGTAGAGAATAAGCTCTACGTAAGATGGCTCACAAGGGTTTGGGCAAGAATATTTTTCGGGGAGCGGTTGCGGTGCCAAAAATTGTTGACCATGACGAGCGGCGCCTGGAGCTGGTGGATGCCACGTGGCGGATCATCGCCCGGAACGGCCTTGAAGGTGCCACCATGCGCGAGATTGCCATGGAGGCGGGCTTCGCCAACGGCGCCCTGAAGCCGTACTTCCCCACCAAGGACACGTTGCTGGAGTTCGCCTTCAGCCACGTCTTCAACAGGACCAACCAGCGGATCGCCGAAGTCACCGCGGGCCAGACCGGCCTGGCAGCGCTGCGGGCCTTTTGCCTTGAAGTACTCCCCCTCGATGAGGAGCGCATCAACGAGGCACGGATCGTGATCCCCTTCTGGCAGAAAGCCGTCAACGATCCCCAAAAGGCTGTGATCCACCAGCAGTCCATGGACGAGTGGCTCACCGCTATCCGGCGCTGCCTCAAAGAGGCGCGGGACGCCGGCGACGTCAATACCGGCGTCGACGACAGAGCCTTGGCAGGCCAGCTCCTGAACATGCTGCTCGGCGCCCAGATCGAAGCCGCCCTCGCTCCGGCAGGACGCACGGACTTTGGACATGACCGCCAGCTTGAGGGCTACCTGGCCCTGCTGACCCAGCCGTCCGCCCGATGAACGCAGCAGTGCCCGCCGAGAGCGCCGCCACACTGATTCCCGCCGACGTGGATACGCCCGAAATCCTGGTGGACATCGACATCCTGGACCGGAATATTGCGCGGATGGCCCAGTCCGTGAAGGCGAAAGGGCTCGCCCTGCGCCCGCATGCCAAGACCCACAAGATTCCGGAGCTCGCGGCGCGGCAACTCGCGGCGGGGGCAGTCGGGCTGACCGTGGCCACCATCGGAGAGGCCGAAGTGTTCGCCGCGTCCGGAGTCCAGGACCTCTTCATCGCCTACCCCCTGTGGCTTTCGCCGCAGAAAGCGGAGCGGCTGCGCCGGCTGGCCGCGGCCGCGAAAATTTCGGTAGGTGTTGACTCGGCAGCGGGAGCGGCCGCGCTGGGAGCAGGCCTCGGCGAAGCAGCCGGGGAGATCAGCGTGCTGGTGGAAATCGACAGCGGCCACCACCGCAGCGGGGTCCAGCCGGAGGCCGCTGCGGCCGTTGCCTGGGCCGCCTCCGACGCCGGACTCAACATTGCCGGGGTCTTCACATTTCCGGGCCACAGCTACGCGCCGGGGATGCCGGTTGAGGCGGCGGCCCAGGAGCAGGAGGCCCTGCGCCAGGCAGCGGAAACGCTGAGCGCGGCAGGCTTCGAGGCAGCCGTGCGAAGCGGAGGATCCACCCCGACAGCACTCCTCACCCAGGGCTCGTCCGCAACCGAAGTGCGGCCCGGCGTCTACGTCTTCGGCGACGCCCAGCAGCTTGAACTGGGCCGTTGCGCGCTTGACGACATCGCCTTGACGGTTGCGGCGACGGTGGTCAGCCACCACCGCACCGCTCCCGGCACGCCGCCGCGGTTTATCCTCGACGCCGGAAGCAAGATCCTGGGCAGCGACCGGCCGGCCTGGGCGAGCGGCTTCGGCCGGTTGATGGACCACCCGGATGCCAGGATCACGGCCCTGTCCGAGCACCACGCCACAGTGGAATGGCACGGGGACGGCACGCCACCGCCCATTGGCACAAAGCTGCGGGTCATTCCCAATCACGTCTGCCTTGCGATGAACCTCGTGGAAGACGTGGCGGTGGTCAGCCACGGCGAGCTCGTGGACCGCTGGGCCGTAGCCGCCCGGGGGAAGAACAAATAGCCGGAGCTGCGGCAACTGAGGAATTCTTTTTTCGCCAAGTGTTGAAAAAAGATATCAACCGGGGCTAACCTCATAGGACTGTGTTCCAGGACACAGTCCTTGGGGAACGCCAGATGGCCCTCCGTCGACAGGAACATCCATGCTCACAGCTACCGCACCCGCCAGCCAGGACGTCACCACGAGCGTTGCCCGGACTTTTGACGACTGGAAGCACCTCGTGGCCGAATCCTTTGTGCCGCTCGCGGCACGCACAGCAGACGTGGACGGCTTCCGCGGACAACTGCGCTCGCGCGTGCTGGACCGGATGTCCATCGTGGACGTCACGGCCACATCCCACGAGGTCCACCGCACGCCCGCGCTCATTGCCCAGGCCGGTGAGCGCTACTTCAAGCTCAACCTCCAGCTCGAGGGCACGGGCCTGCTGATCCAGGACAACCGCGAGGCGCTCCTTGAGCCCGGCGACCTGGCCATCTACGACACCAACCGCCCCTACACCCTGGCGTTCGAGGAACAGGCCCGGATGATGGTGGTGATGTTTCCCTGCGACGCCCTTACCCTGCCCACAGATTACGTCGGGCAACTGGCCGCCGTCAGGATGGCAGGGGGCACCGGATTGAGCGGGATCGTGGGACAGTTCATCCGCCAGCTCTCCGAAAACCTCGATGTCCTGGGCGGTCCCAGCGGTTCACGGCTGGCCACCAATGCCTTGGACCTGGTGTCCACCATGCTGCACGCAGAGATGGACATCGCCCCGGACCGGATGAAGCCGCAGGCGCTCCTGGCCGCGTCCATCCGTGAGTACATTGAGGCCAACCTGTCCGATCCGCTGCTGTCCCCGGCGAGCATCGCGGCCGCCCATTTCATCTCCACCAGGCACCTCCACAACGTCTTCCACGAGTCCGGCACCACGGTGGCCAGCTGGATCAGGAGCCAGCGCCTTGAAGGCGCGCGCCGCGACCTGCGCGACCCCCTGCACGCCGGGAAATCAGTCAGTACAGTCGCAGCCCGCCGGGGCTTCCTGGACGCGGCCCACTTCAGCCGCACCTTCCGTGACGCCTTCGGCCTGTCCCCCACCGACTGGCGTCGCCAGGCCTGACGCAACCAACGCTGTTAACCCATTTGAGGATGGCGTTATCGGGGGAGAAATAATGAAAGTTCCAGTCAGGCATGGGCTCGGCAGAAAAATCACGACGACGGCTGCCGCACTTGTGCTGCTGTCCGGCATGAGCGGCTGCAGCCTGTTCCCGTCGCCTCCGCCCCCGCCGGATATCGCTCCGGCCACGCCTGTGTCGGCGCTTCCGCCGGAGTGCCCCTTCGTTGGCCAGAACGACCTGACGCCGGTCCGAATCCCCCTGGGCACCCCGCGCGAGACGATCGGCAGTGTCCTGAACGCTTACAGCGGGTGGTTCAACGCCGGTTCCGAGCTGATCGCGGCCTGGAGTCCAGACATGGCCGTCCCTGAGAGCTGCGTTGAGCGGCTCGCCGCAAGGAACGCGGAGGCCTACTCGGCCACCCTGTTCACCACGCACAGCGACGTGGCCTGGCAGGAATACTTCACCTCCGTAAAGGTGATGAACCAGCAGAACCTGGCAGCGGTCCGCTCTGCTGAACCGGAGGGCAGCGGGCGGGGGAAGTTCGAACTGTTGCAGGAAATCGATTCGAGCGCCACAGACAGCGGAACGTTCCTGAAGTTCGATGCCGTCTACCGCCCCATGGTGGCCGGCCAGGGCAATTGGGAGGACCTTGACAAGCCGACCCGCTGGTACGTGGAACTGGTCCCGGCGGGAGAGTTCCTGGTCATCAACTACATCGAGACCAAACCCGCCGCCGGTTAGCCGGCGCTCAAACACGATCTGGCAACTTCGAGCGACTCTGAGGGCAAATGCCTACTCAGTTCGGTTTGTTGGCGTGCCAACGGGAGGGGGTGTACGACGGCGGGCTGGCGCCGGCTTGGGAGCCTAGATCAGCCCCTGCGCGAGCATGGCGTCGGCCACCTTCACGAATCCGCCGATGTTGGCACCGAGGACGTAGTCCCCGGGGGCCCCGTATTCCTCGGCCGTGGCGGCACACACGTCATGGATGCCCACCATGATGTCCGTCAGGCGCTGCTCGGTGTGCTCGAAGGACCAGGAATCGCGGCTTGCGTTCTGCTGCATCTCCAGGGCGGAGGTGGCAACGCCGCCGGCATTGGCTGCCTTGCCCGGCGCAAACAGGACGCCTGCCTGCTGGAAGACCGAGACGGCGCCGGGTGTGCTGGGCATGTTGGCGCCTTCACCCACGGCGAGCAGGCCGCCGCGCACCAGGGCCGCGGCAGCATCGCCGTCGAGCTCGTTCTGCGTTGCGCACGGCAGCGCAACGGTGGCGCCGGCATCCCACACGGAGCCGCCGTCAACGTAGGTGGCGCCTGGCTTGCGGACGCTGTACTCCTTGAGCCGGGCGCGCTCCACTTCCTTGATCTGGCGCAGCAGCGGAACGTCGATCCCGGCCTCGTCGACGATGTAGCCGCTGGAGTCCGAGCAGGCAACCACCGTGGCGCCCAGCGCCTGGGCTTTTGCGATGGCGTTGATGGCCACGTTCCCGGAACCGGAGACCACCACGCGCTGCCCGTCGAAGGAGAGTCCCCGGGTCTTGAGCATTTCGTTGGTGAAGATGACGGTCCCGAACCCGGTGGCTTCCGGCCGGACCAGGGACCCGCCCCAGGAGATGCCTTTGCCGGTGAGGACGCCGGATTCGTAGCGGTTGGTGATGCGCTTGTACTGGCCGAAGAGGTAGCCGATTTCACGCCCGCCCACGCCGATGTCGCCGGCCGGGACGTCGGTGTACTCGCCGATGTGGCGGTAGAGCTCGGTCATAAAGGACTGGCAGAACCGCATGACCTCGGCGTCGCTGCGGCCGCGCGGATCGAAGTCGGAGCCGCCCTTGCCGCCGCCGATGGGCATGCCGGTCAGGGCGTTTTTGAAGATCTGTTCAAAGCCGAGGAATTTCACGATGCCAAGGTTCACCGAGGGGTGGAACCTCAATCCGCCCTTGTACGGACCCAGCGCGGAGTTGAACTCCACCCGGAAACCGCGGTTGATCCGCACCCGGCCTTGATCGTCCGTCCAGGGGACGCGGAAAATGATTTGGCGCTCAGGTTCGCAGAGCCGCTCCAGGATGGCCGCTTCGAGGAACTCCGGGTGGCGGTCGTGGACCGGGCCGAGGCTTTCGAGAACCTCCGTGATGGCTTGATGGAATTCCGCTTCACCGGGGTTTCTGGCCAGGACTGTATCCCTGATGGCCTCCAGCCGAGCATGCATGAACTTTTCCTTACGTGGCCGAACGAGGGATGGCGGACGCAGGGCGGCGCCGTCCCGAAGGTTTACATTTCAAGTTATCCGATTACGACTGCGGACTGTTAGGCGGGCATCCCAGCTTCCGCTAATCTCCGTATTGTGACAGTAATATTCCACTTTACGAAATACTCACCGGGCGGCTCGTCAGTCAGCGGGGCGTCCTGATGCCGTATATCTGCCTCCTCCTGTCCGGCGCTGCGCTGCTGATCAACGGCCTGGCCGCCCTCGGGCACGTGCCCCGCCGCGACGCAGCTGTGCTGAGCCTGGCGGTGGGGTTCGTCCAGCTGGTGCTCGGCGTCGTCGTCCTGTCCCCGGGCCCATCTGCGGGCGGAGCGCTGACAGCTGCCGGCATGTTCCTGTTCGGCCTGACATATCTCTATGTGGGCCTGGACTTTCTGCTGGACCTTGGCTCAAAGGGGCTGGGCTGGTTTTGCGGCATGGTTGCCAGCGTTGGGCTGCTCCTCGCGGTGGCCCGGCTTGCCGAGGATCCCCTGCTGGCCGTTCTCTGGCTGGGCTGGTCCCTGCTGTGGGGTTTGTTTTTTGCCTCGATGGCCCTGGGCCTGTCCAGGGTGGACCGGTTCACGGGCTGGGCGCTGGTCCTCACCAGTCAGGTGAGCGCCACCGTCCCGGCCTTTCTGGGGCTCGCCGGGCTTTGGCCGCGCGGCCCGATCGTTGCTGCCGCTGCAGCCGCCTTGCTTGCCGGACTGTTCGCCGCCGCCGGCGTCCTGGCGCGCCGGACCCCCACGCGCAGAAAGGCCCGGTCCGGTGCAGTTGCACCGGACGGGGCCGTCAGTAAAACACTTTCCGCTGCCGGAGGGGAAGCTGCGCGTTAGCCGGCGTTCCCCACACTGCTGAGCCGCATACGCCGTTCAATCCGTGATTCCACCAGGGCACCGGCGGCGAACATCACCGGGACAGCCAGCAGCAGGGCCGCCGCCGTTTCAGCGCTGCCGCCGATCAGTGCGGTGAAGTTGCTGACCACCAGGGACAGTACCCACGCCAGCAGCAGTGTGGCGAGGGCCGGCGCCACGCGGGTCTGCCAGAGCTGGCCTTCCACGCGTTCGCGCCGGAAGAATCCCACCACGGCCACCGAGCAGAGGATATACAGCACCAGGAGTGCAGCCACCGCGAGTCCGCTGAACCAGGAAAACAGTGTCAGGACGGGATCCAGCGCGAGCAGCGCGAACGGAACTACCAGCACGACGGCGGTGGCCGTCTGGATGCGGGCCGCTGCGGCGGGGGCGCGGTGGCGGTTGGTCCTGGCCAGGACGGCGGGCATGGAGCCTTGGAGTGCCAGGGAGTGCAGGTACCGGTTGATGCCGTTGTGGAAGGCGATGATGCCTGCGAGCAGGGACGTCACCAGCAGGATGCCCGTGGCGGTACCGGCCCACGGGCCGAACAGTTCCACCATGGGAGCCAGTACGAAGCTGGTGGAGTCGCCTGATTCGAGGGCCGCGCCGGCGGCGTCCATGACCTGGCTGGGGCCGTAGTAGCTCACCAGCATCCAGGAGATGAAGGAGAAAAAGACGGCGATCACGGCCACGGACAGGTAGGTGGCCCGTGCAACCGTGCGGTGGGCGTCCTTGGCTTCTGCCGAATAGATGGCGGTGGATTCGAAGCCGAACATGGAGGCCACAGCAAACATGATGGCCACGCCGGGGGCGCCGGCCGCAATGGCTTCGGGTGAGAAGGACCCACCCAGGCTGATGCCCTCGGGCCCGCCGCCGCTGAACAGCACGGTGAAGCCGAACATCAGCAGGACGGCCACTTCGAGTCCCACCAGGAGGGCCAGGACCCTTGCGCCGAGTTCGATGTTCAGCGAGCCGAGTACCTGCACTCCCGCCATCGTGGCCAGGGCCAGCAACCACCAAGGAACGCTTGCGCCAACGGAAGCCAGCAGCCCGGAAAATGCCGCACCATAGAGGCCGTACATCGCCGCCTGCGCTGTGCTGTATGCCAGCAGTGCCAGCCAGGCCGCGCCGGCGCCGGCCTTCCTGCCGAAGGCCGCCGTTACGTACGCGTAAAACGCGCCGTTAGCCCGGATCCGGCGGCTCATGGCCACAAAGCCGACGGCGAATATGACAATCACGATGCCGACAATCAAGTAGGCGCCCGGGGCGCCGGCACCGTTGCCAAGCGCGGCAGCCAAGGGGGAAGCACCGGCGATTCCCGTAAGAGGCGCCTGCGCCGACAGCACAAAGAACAGGATGCCCATGACGCCGATGCTGCCGGAGCGGAGGGCAGTGGAATGCTCCCTGGCGGGCTTTGCATCATCAGTCCGGGACTCGGAATTCGAAATACTCATTGGATCCTTCTTAACGGTCATGAGCGCTGCGGAAAGGGTGCGGCTTCATCACTTCCTGCACCATTGGATTCAGCATGGCACTGGCGGGAGCGGCGGGATTGTCGTGCAGCGATCAGTTGTTGTAGCTGAGCGCAACACGGGCTTCCGGAGTGCCCGTGTCCGCAATGACCCTTCGTGAGGCCACCGCGTCACCTGCCCGTGGCATACTGCCCTAGACCAGAGATTGCCGGACCCGCCGGCCGGAAGGGGCCCCTTTGATGCAGGAACTCGCCAGTGTGGACGAGGCAGCGCGGCAGCATGTCGTGGAGGCCTTGGCCCGCGCGGACGTCAGCGCCGGAACTGACTTCGAGGGACGGTTCGACCGGCACTTCCCGGACCTCCTCCGGCTCTTCCATTCGTTGTACGGTTCCCGGGGGGACTGGCTGGACCAGCTCACCGCACTGGTCCTGCAGTGTGCGCGCTCGTGGCAGGAACGCCCGCGTGGGTTGAAGGCGATCGACGCCGAGCGGGAGGCGAACCCCGGCTGGTTCCTGGCCAACACCATGCTGGGCGGCGTTTGCTATGTTGACAGGTATGCCGAAAGCCTGGAGGGAGTCCGGAGCCGCATCCCGTACTTCAAGGAACTCGGCCTCACCTACCTGCACCTGATGCCGCTGTTCCTGGCACCCGAGCCGCACTCCGACGGCGGCTACGCAGTCTCCAGCTACCGCCAGGTCAACCCGAAACTCGGCACCATGGAGCAGCTCAGGGATCTGGCCGCGGAGCTCAAGGTCAACGGGATCAGCCTGGTGGTGGACTTCATCTTCAACCACACCTCGGACGAGCATGAGTGGGCCAGGCGCGCTGCCGCCGGTGATCCCGAATTCAGCGACTACTACTGGATCTTCCCGGACCGCACCATGCCGGACGCCTTCGAACAGAACGTGCGGGAAATCTTCCCCGAGAACCACCCCGGTTCTTTTATCCGGATGGAGGACGGCCGCTGGGTGTGGGCCACGTTCCACACCTACCAGTGGGACCTCAACTACTCCAACCCCGACGTGTTCCGGGCCATGGCCAGCGAAATGCTGTTCCTGGCCAACCAGGGCGTAGACATCCTGCGCATGGACGCGGTGGCCTTCATCTGGAAACAGCTGGGCACCCCCTGCGAAAACCTCCCCGAAGCCCACACCCTGCTGCAGGCCTTCAACGCCGTCTGCAGGCTCGCGGCGCCGTCGCTGCTGTTCAAGTCCGAGGCCATCGTGCACCCGGACGAGGTAGCCCTCTACATCGACCCCGCCGAATGCCAGATCTCCTACAACCCGCTGCAGATGGCCCTGATCTGGGAATCCCTGGCCACCCGTGACGCCTCGCTCCTGGCCCAGGCCCTGGAGCGCCGGCACAACATCCCGGACGGCACCTCGTGGGTGAACTATGTCCGCAGCCACGACGACATTGGCTGGACCTTCGCGGACGAGGACGCCCCGGAACTGGGCATCAACGGCTTCGACCACCGGCGGTTCCTGAACTCCTTCTATGTCAACCGCTTCCCGGGCAGCTTCGCCCGCGGCGTGCCCTTCCAGGACAACCCCAAGACCGGGGACTGCAGGATTTCGGGCACGACGGCGTCCCTGTGCGGTATGGAAGTCGACCCCGCTGAGGCGGTGGAGCGGATCCTCTTGGCCCACTCGGTTGCCTTCAGCACCGGCGGCATTCCGCTGCTGTACCTCGGCGACGAGGTGGGCCAGGTGAACGACTACGGCTACGCCTCCGAGCCGGGGCACGAAGCGGACAGCCGCTGGGTCCACCGGCCGCATTACCCGGCGGAGCAGTACGCCCACCGCCAGGATCCTTCCACCCCCGAAGGCGCGGTCTTTGCCGGCCTAAAGCGGATGGTCGAGGTCCGGGCGGCCACGCCTGAATTTGCCGGCACCCGGCTCATCGACTTCGCCACCAACAACCGCAGCGTCCTGGCCTACCAGCGCCCGGGGTGGCAATCCTGGATCCTGGCACTGGCCAACTTCAGCGACAAGCCCCAGTCTTTGCCTGCCGAAACCTTCTCCGGATACTCAAGCGCCGCCGTCGACCTTCTCTCCGAAGCCGGCCTGCAACTGGACGAGGGAGTCACGCTCCTGCCCCGCCAGTATCTCTGGCTGCGCGTCACCCCTGCGTAATCCCAACTAAGTAGCGCCAAGTGTCGTTATGACCGCCCAAAGCGACACTTAGCGCTACCCAGTTGGGCGGGCGGGGGCGGGGCGTGAAACCATACGGACCATGGCCTCCAAGATTGCGTACCAGGGTGAACCCGGCGCCAACTCCAATATTGCGTGCCAGCAGATGTTCCCGGACATGGAAAGCGTGCCCTGCGCGAGCTTTGAGGATGCGTTTGAACTCGTGTCCAGCGGCGAGGCGGACCTGGCCATGATTCCCATCGAGAACTCGATTGCGGGCCGGGTGGCGGACATCCACATCCTGCTGCCGCAGTCCAACCTGCAGATTGTGGGCGAGTTTTTCCTGCCGATCCACTTTGACCTTCTGGGCATCCCGGGCAGCACCATCGAGGACGCTACCGAGGTCCACAGCCATATCCACGCCCTCGGCCAGTGCCGGAAGCTGATCCGCGAGCACGGCCTCAAGCCCGTGATCGCCGGCGACACGGCGGGGTCGGCCCGCGAAGTGAGCGAATGGAACGATCCCCGGAAACTCTCCCTCGCTCCCCCGCTGGCCGCGCAGATTTACGGCCTCGAAGTGCTGGCATCACGGGTGGAGGACGATCCTTCCAACACCACCCGCTTCGTGGTCCTGGCCCGTGAAACCGTGCTGCCGGCCCGGGACGAACTGCCCGGACCGGCGGTCACCAGCTTTGTGTTCCGTGTCCGCAACGTCCCGTCCGCCCTGTACAAGGCGCTGGGCGGGTTCGCGACGAACGGCGTGAACATGACGCGCCTGGAAAGCTACATGGTGGGCAACGAGTTCGCGGCCACCATGTTTATGGCCGACGTCGAAGGCCACCCCGAGGACCTGCCGCTGAAGCTGGCCCTCGAGGAACTGGACTTCTTCACCACCGAGGTGCGGATCCTCGGCGTCTATGACGCCGCGGAGTACAGGACAGCTCAGACCGTCAGAGGTTGACCCGAGGCCTGGTGCGGCTTCAGCAGGGCGGAGAAGAACTCCCCCAGCTCGGCCGTCGCCGTGAGCGGCAGGACATTCGCCACGTACTGGTCCGGGCGGACCACCACCACCACGCCGCCGCGGTCCAGGCCGCGAAGTTCGAAGATGTCGGCGCCGGGATCGGTAGCGTACACCTTTTCGTAGTCGGTCAGCTTGAACGGGCCCACGTGCGGTTTGAAAACGGCGGGAACCTGTCCTATGTCCACACCGGTGTGCGGTTGCTGGTAAATGACCTTCAGGTCGAACCAGGCGTCCGGATCAGCGTCCGACGGCGTCGCGGCCAGTGGCGAGTCCGGCGAGCTCGCGATCCACTCGGTGAAGTTCGCCACCCCTGAGCGGGCTCCTGCGGGCGCCGCGTCTGCAAAGACGTAGATGCGCCACCGCCCGTCGGCTGTGGCGTGGTGGCCGAGGTGCATAGGGTTCGTGTCGCCAACCCGCACCACGGGCGCGGACTTGAAGCGTTTGCCCACCGGGAAGCCCGTGGCCAGCGCCTGGTGCTTGGCAGGGGCCACCAGCATGGACGGCGCATACTCGGTCATAAATCCGGCCGGGAACTCTGCGGTGCGCACGTAGAAGTCCTCAAGGTCCGAGGGGTTTTCGAACTCCTCGGGCTTCTTGGCCATCATGGCGGACCATTCCTTGTCGAAGTCGATGAGGTTCTTTGCCACCACCTGGCGCTCGGCTGAGTACGTCGCCAGTAGGCTCTCCGGGCTGCGCCCCTCGAGCACGTGCCCCAGCTTCCAGGCGATGTTGAAGCCGTCCTGCATCGAAACGTTCATGCCCTGGCCGGCTTTGGCGCTGTGCGTGTGGCAGGCGTCGCCGGTGATGAACACCCGCGGGGTGCGCGTGCCGCGGTCCTCCGGCAGGACGTCGTCGAACCTGTCCGTGAGGCGGTGGCCCACCTCATAGACACTGTGCCACGCTACATTGCGCACGTCGAGAGTGAAGGGGTGGAGGATCTCGTTGGCCTTTTCAATGATTTGCTCAATGCTGGTGTTCCGCACGGCGTGGTGGGTTGCCGGGTCCACCTCGCCCAGGTCCACGTACATACGGAACAGGTGTCCGCCTTCCCGCGGGATCAGCAGGATGCTGCCCTTTTCGCCCTGGATGGCGCACTTGGTGCGGATATCGGGGAAGTCGGTGACGGCGAGGGTATCCATCACGCCCCAGGCATGGTTGGCCTGGTCTCCGGCGAGGGTGCAGCCAATCGCTGTGCGCACCTTGCTCCGGGCGCCGTCGGCACCTACCACGTATTTGGCGCGCACCACGCGTTCCTGCCCCTCATTGGGACCGGAGGTGTGCAGGAGCGTCACGGTGACAGGGTATTCCCCACCGTCCTGGACGCTGAGCGACTGGAACTCATACCCGAAGTCTGGCTTCAGCCGGGTGGGTGAGTTGGCGGCGTATTCGGCGAAGTAATCCAGGACGCGGGCCTGGTTGACGATCAGGTGGGGGAACTCGCTGATGCCCGTGGGGTCATCAGGAGTGCGGGCAGTCCGAATGATTCGGCTGCGGTCCGAGGGATCCGGCTTCCAGAACGCCATCTCGGTGATGCGGTAGGCCTCGGCAATGATGCGCTCAGCGAATCCGAAGGCCTGGAAGGTTTCGACGCTGCGCGCCTGGATGCCGTCGGCCTGTCCAATGGCAAGCCGGCCGGGGCGGCGCTCGATGATCCGTATGGTGATATTCGGGAACATCGAAAGCTGTGCTGCGGCGAGCATACCCGCCGGACCGGTGCCGACAATCAGGACGTCAACCTCGTCCGGGAGTTCATCGGGCCGGTTGAGGCCGACGCCGGCTGCCGGCTTTACCCGCGGGTCTCCGGATACGTAACCGTGGTGGTGAAACTGCACGGGATTCCTCACTTCGTTGTGTGGCTGGGAGCCAAAGGATATGTGTTCGATAATGGAATTTGGGTTTCCATATGAGAAAACCATGCTGTGGAGCAACACTGTACGCCAGGTGTGACGCGGGCGACAAGAGCGACAGAATTGGCAAAGACCAAGGGGTTGACAAACGTTAGGTCCGAGCGTGAAAGTGATCGTATACGATTTCGTACTTCACAAGGAGTTGCTTTGGAGCAGGTCAACGAGGACATCCTCTCAGCGGCGCGAAAGGTGATCGCGGTGCACATCAACTACCCCAGCCGCGCTGCACAGCGGGGGCGCACACCGGCCCAGCCGTCCTACTTCCTGAAGCCGTCGTCGTCGCTCTCCCTGACTGGAAACGCGGTGGAACGCCCTGCGGGCTGTGAACTTCTTGGCTACGAAGGCGAGATCGCCCTGATCATCGGCAAGGCCGCCCGCCGGGTAAGCATGGAGGACGCGTGGAGCCATGTTGCCGCCGTGACCGCCAGCAATGACCTCGGTGTGTACGACCTGCGCTACGCGGACAAGGGCTCCAACCTCCGGTCCAAGGGCGGCGACGGGTTCACTCCAGTGGGCCCGGCACTGATCCCGGCAGACGCCGTCGACCCCGCCGGCCTGCGCATCCGTACCTGGCACAACGGCGAACTGGTCCAGGATGACACCACGGAGGACCTGCTCTTCCCGTTCGCCCGGCTGGTGGCTGATCTGTCCCAGCTCCTGACGCTTGAGGAGGGGGACATCATCCTCACCGGCACCCCTGCCGGCGCGTCCGTGGCCAAACCCGGGGACGTGCTCGAGGTGGAGGTTTCCGCCGGCGGCCTCACCACGGGCCGCCTGGTCACCCGGGTGGAGGAAGGCACGACGCCGTTCGCGGACTTTGGTGCCGGGCCCAAGGTTGATGACCTGCAGCGGGAGGAGGCGTATGGTTCGCGTTCGGCCGCCGGGCTGCCCGCCGTCGCGCCTTCCCTCTCCCCCGAGCTGAAAGCAAAGCTGGAGAGCGTGGCCACAGCCACCCTGTCCTCCCAGCTGCGCAAGCGCGGCCTTAATAACGTCAGCATCGACGGTTTGCAGTCCACCCGCCCGGACCGCCGCGTCGTCGGCCTGGCCCGGACCCTGCGGTATGTTCCCAACCGCGAGGACCTCTTCAAGACTCACGGCGGCGGATTCAACGCCCAAAAGCAGGCCATCGACTCGATCAACGAGGGCGAAATCCTCGTCATGGAAGCCCGCGGCGAAAAGGGCACCGGCACCGTGGGTGACATCCTGGCCCTGCGCGCCCAGGTCCGCGGCGCCGCGGCCATCATCACCGACGGCGGCGTCCGCGACTTCACAGCCGTGGCGGGTTTGGACATGCCCACCTACTTCGCCAACCCGCACCCCGCCGTGCTGGGCCGCCGCCACATTCCCTGGGACACGGACATTACCATCGCCTGCGGCGGCGCCACCGTCCAGCCCGGCGACATCATCGTGGCCGACTCCGACGGCATCCTGGTCATCCCGCCGGCCATCGCCGAAGAACTCGTGGACGACTGCATCACCCAGGAGCAGGAAGAAACCTTCATCTTCGAAATGGTCAGGCAGGGCAACAGCGTGGACGGCCTCTACCCGATGAACGCCGGCTGGCAGGCCAAGTACGCGGAATGGAAGGCAGGCAACCCTCATGACTGAAGCAGTGGCTGAGCTTGCCGCTGCCCCCGGCAGCAAGTCCGAACAGGCGTACCAGGCCGTCAAGGCGCGGATCATCGAGGGGACCTACACTCCCGGGTACCGCCTGGTCCTGGGCAGCATCGCCAAGGACCTGGGATTCAGCGTGGTCCCGGTCCGGGAAGCCATCCGCCGGCTGGAGGCCGAAGGCCTGGTCACGTTCGAACGCAACGTCGGCGCCACCGTGGCCGGGATCGATCCCACCGAATACCTCTACACCATGCAGACATTGAGCATCGTGGAAGGCGCCGCCACAGCGTTGTCCGCTCCCTTGATTGATTCCGTGGCGATTGCCCGGGCGCGCGCCGTGAACGAGGAGATGCGCGAGTGCCTGGACCACTTTGACCCCGTCCGCTTCACCCGGCTGAACCAGGACTTCCACAGCGTCCTGTTCGAGCACTGCCCCAACCCCCACATCCTGGACCTCGTGCACCGCGGCTGGAACCGGCTGGCAGCGCTGCGGTCCTCCACCTTCCGCTTCGTCCCAGGCCGCGCCCACGACTCCGTGGACGAGCACGAGGCACTCCTGAAGCTGATCGAAACCGGCGCCGATGCTGACTCGATCGAAAAGGCAGCCCGCCTGCACCGTTCCGCCACCCTGGACGCCTACCTCGCCCAAGCCAAGCACTAGTAAGGACTTCAACGATGACGACCTCTGCAGAAACCGCCAAGCACTACGTGCCGCAGGACCTTCCCACCCACATCCAGCACTACATCAACGGCCAGTTCGTCGACTCCGTTGGCGGTAAAACCTTCGACGTCCTGGACCCGGTGTCCAACGGGAACTACGCCACCGCCGCGGCGGGCCAGAAGGAAGACATCGACCTCGCCGTGGCTGCCGCCCGCGAAGCCTTCACCAACGGCCCCTGGCCGAAGATGAAACCCCGCGAACGCGCCCGCGTCCTGAACAAAATCGCCGACGCCGTCGAGGCCCAGGAAGCCCGGCTCGCCGAGCTGGAAACCTTCGACACCGGCCTGCCCATCACCCAGGCCAAGGGCCAGGCACTGCGTGCCGCCGAGAACTTCCGGTTCTTCGCAGACCTGATCGTGGCCCAGTTCGACGACGCCATGAAGGTCCCCGGCTCGCAGATCAACTACGTGAACCGCAAGCCGATCGGAGTCGCGGGACTGATCACGCCGTGGAACACACCGTTTATGCTCGAGTCCTGGAAGCTCGCCCCGGCGCTGGCAACGGGCAACACCGTGGTCCTCAAGCCCGCCGAGTTCACCCCGCTGTCCGCGTCATTGTGGGCCACCATCTTTAAGGACGCGGGCCTGCCCGACGGCGTCTTCAACCTGGTCAACGGCCTGGGCGAGGAAGCCGGTGACGCCCTCGTCAAGCACCCGGACGTGCCGCTGATCTCCTTCACCGGCGAAACCACCACCGGCCAGACCATCTTCCGCAACGCCGCCGCCAACCTCAAGGGCCTGTCCATGGAGCTCGGCGGCAAGTCGCCCTGCGTCGTGTTCGCCGACGCCGACCTGGACGCAGCCATCGATTCGGCCCTGTTCGGGGTCTTCTCCCTCAACGGCGAACGCTGCACCGCAGGCTCCCGCATCCTCGTTGAACGGGCCATCTACGACGAGTTCTGCGAAAAGTACGCAGCCCGGGCCAAGAACATCGTGGTCGGTGACCCGCATGATCCCAAGACCCAGGTGGGCGCGCTGGTCCACCCGGAGCACTACGAGAAAGTCGCCTCCTACGTGGAGATCGGCAAGTCCGAAGGCCGGCTGCTGGCCGGCGGCGGCCGCCCCGACCACCTGCCCGAAGGCAATTACATCGCGCCCACGGTGTTCGCCGACGTCGCCCCCGACGCCCGGATCTTCCAGGAGGAAATCTTCGGCCCCGTCGTGGCGATCACCCCGTTCGAGAACGACGACGAAGCCCTCGCCCTGGCCAACAACACCACATACGGCCTCGCCGCCTACATTTGGACCCAGAACCTGACCCGGGCGCACAACTTCTCCCAGAACGTCGAGGCCGGGATGGTGTGGCTGAACAGCCACAACGTCCGGGACCTCCGCACCCCGTTCGGCGGCGTCAAAGCCTCCGGCCTGGGCCACGAAGGCGGCTACCGCTCCATCGACTTCTATACCGACCAGCAGGCAGTGCACATCACCCTCGGCACCGTCCACACCCCCAAGTTCGGCAGCATCGAAACCTCGGCCGCCAACGAAGGCTAAACTCCGGCACCCAGCCCGCCCTGCCGCCGTCGGACTTTCCCAAACCCTTTCAAAGAAGAGAGACCATCATGACCAACTTCGTTCCCACCCCCACTGTCCCGGCCCCGGACATCGTCCGCTGCGCCTACATGGACATCGTGGTCACCGACCTCGCCAAGTCCCGCGAGTTCTACGTCGACGTCCTGGGCCTGCATGTCACCGAAGAAGACGAGAACGCGATCTACCTGCGCTCCCTGGAGGAGTTCATCCACCACAACCTGGTGCTGCGCAAGGGACCCGTCGCCGCCGTCGCCGCCTTCGCCTACCGGGTGAAGTCCCCCGCCGAAGTGGACGCCGCCGAGGCCTACTACCGCGAGCTGGGCTGCCGGGTGGAGCGGCGCAAGGACGGCTTCACCAAGGGCATCGGCGACTCCGTCCGCGTCGAGGACCCGCTCGGCTTCCCCTACGAGTTCTTCTACGACGTGCAGCACGTGGAGCGCCTCACCCAGCGCTACGACCTTTACTCCGCCGGTGAACTGGTGCGTCTAGACCACTTCAACCAGGTCACCCCCGACGTCCCCCGCGGCCGCGCCTACCTCGAGGACCTGGGCTTCCGCGTCTCCGAAGACATTAAGGATTCCGACGGCGTCACCTACGCCGCGTGGATGCACCGCAAGCAGACCGTGCACGACACCGCACTGACCGGCGGCAACGGCCCCCGGATGCACCACGTCGCGTTTGCCACCCACGAGAAGCACAACATCATCCAGATCTGCGACAAAATGGGCGCCTTGCGCATCAGCGACCGGATTGAACGCGGTCCGGGCCGGCACGGCGTGTCCAACGCGTTCTACCTCTACATCCTGGACCCGGACGGCCACCGCATCGAGATCTACACCCAGGACTACTACACCGGTGATCCCGACAACCCCACCATCACCTGGGACGTCCACGACAACCAGCGCCGCGACTGGTGGGGCAACCCCGTGGTCCCGTCCTGGTACACCGAAGCGTCCCTGGTCCTGGACCTGGACGGCAACCCCCAGCCCGTCATCGTCCGGGAGGAAAAGTCCGAAATGGCCGTCACCGTCGGCGCCGACGGCTTCTCCTACACCCGGCCCAGCGAAGCAGCCGGGGCTGAGGGGTTCAAGCTCGGAGCGCAGCTGTAGCCATGCTGGATGCCAAGACGATCGAGGCCATCGCCGACGAACTGCTGGAAGCCGGCCGCACCCGCACACCCGTCCCCCGCCTGACGGCCCGCTACCCGCACATGACCGTGGAGGACTCCTACGCCGTGCAGCAGTTGTGGCGGCGCCGCAACGAGGAAGCGGGCCGGACCCTGGTGGGGCGCAAGATCGGCCTCACGTCCAAGGCCATGCAGGCCGCCACGGGCATCACCGAACCGGACTACGGTGCCATCTTTGATGACATGGTGCTGGAAACCGGCTGCTCGGTGGAGTGGGACCAGTACACGCATCCGCGGGTGGAGGTGGAACTCGCCTTCGTCCTGAAGGACGGTCTCAAGGGCCCCGGCGTCACCATCTTCGATGTCCTGAACGCCACCGACTACGTGGTCCCGGCCCTCGAGATCCTGGACTCCAGGATTGAGATGGAGGGCCGGACCATCGTGGACACCATCTCCGACAACGCAGCGATGGGTGCAATGGTGATCGGCGGCCGGCCGGTGAAGCCGGACTCCGTGGATCTCCGCTGGGTCTCAGCCATCCTCTACAAGAACCAGACCGTGGAAGAAACAGGTGTGGCCGCCGGCGTCCTGGACCACCCGGCCAACGGCGTGCACTGGCTGGCCAACAAAATCGCCGCCCACGGTGATTCACTCAAGGCCGGCGACATCATCCTCGCCGGCTCCTTCACCCGCCCGCTCTGGGTTTACAAAGGCGATACCGTCCACGCCGACTACGGACCCTTGGGGAGTGTCACATGCCGCTTCGAATAGAAGACACCTTCCGCGACGCCCTGGCTGCGCAAAAGGGTGAAGCAGGCCGGCCGCTGGCAGGCATGTGGGTCTGCTCCGGCAGCCCACTCATCGCAGAACTCTGCGCAGGATCGGGTCTGGACTGGCTCCTGGTGGACGCCGAACACAGTCCCAACGGGCTCGAATCCATCCTCGCCCAGCTCCAGGCGATCCACGGCTACCCGGTCCACACCCTTGTCCGGCCGCCGGCCAATGACACCGTGGTCATTAAGCAGTACCTGGACCTGGGCGTTCAGAACCTGCTCATCCCCATGGTCAACTCGGTTGCCGAAGCTGAAGAAGCAGTCGCTGCCACGCGCTACCCGCCCCACGGTGTCCGCGGTGTCGGCTCGGCGCTGGCCCGCGCAGCCCGGTGGAACCGGGTGCCGGACTACCTCGCCCGAGCCAGCGAGACCATCAGCGTCACCGTGCAGATCGAATCTACGGCAGCAGTGGAGTCAGTCGAGGACATCCTCAAGGTCGACGGCGTCGATGCCATCTTCGTCGGCCCCTCCGACCTCGCAGCCTCGATGGGCCTATTGGGCCAGCAGGAACACCCCGAGGTGCGCGCCGCCGTCGAGCACTGCCTCAGCGCAGCCAAAGCGGCCGGGAAACCTGCCGGCGTGAACGCTTTCAACCCTGACACCGCCCGCCACTACCTGGACAACGGGGCGAACTTCATCCTTGTCGGCGCAGACGTCGCCCTCCTCGCAAGAGGCTCCGAAGCCCTCGCGAAGCAGTACATCCCGAAGCCCGACGGCGACACCCCTGCCAGCTACTGATCCGTCCCTTCCTAAGGACGCTGCTTCAATGACAGTTACCTCTGCGCTGCCCCTGCCGTCTCACCGGAGCGTGAGGCCGCGCTGCTTGCCTCTGTCCCGACCGGCCTGCTGATCGATGGTAAGTGGCGGGAGGCGTCCGACGGCGGCACGTTCGACGTTCACGACCCCGCCACCGGGGAGGTGCTCGCCACCCTCGCCTGCGCCACAAGCGAGGACGCGATTGCAGCGTTGGACGCAGCCGACGCCGCCGCACCCTTCGGCGGCAACCGGCCGGTGTTCCGGACAGCATGCCCTGCCTGACGCCTTGGCGTTCTCTCTGCGCCAACTGTCCTGCGCATAAAGACAAGCCTCCGGCACTCCCGGTCAACCAAACTGGGAGCAACCCGCTACGCCGACCGGCTGGCGTCCTTGCTACTCGAAGTGGAGTATCCCTTGGAAACCTATGATGCACTTCTCGCGTCCATTGCCCCCGCTGCCGGCACCGGCCGGACCATTTTTGACCCCGCAACGGGTGAGGCTGTGGGTGAGGCGCCCGTCCACGGCCTTGATTACCTTGAGTCTGCCGTCGCCGCAGCCGTCGCGGCCCAGCCTGCCTGGGCTGCCCTGGGCCACGACGCCCGATCCGCCGCGCTCCTGCAAGCAGCCGACGCCGTCGAACGCTCCGCCGAGGAACTCGCCCAGCTGCTCTCCCGTGAGCAGGGCAAACCCCTGAACGGCCCCAACGCCCGCTTCGAGGTAGGCGCCTGCGTCGCTTGGCTGCGGGCCACGGCCGGCCTGCCGCTGGAGCCTGAAACCATCGTGGACGACGGCGATACCCGGGCCGAGATGCACTACCGGCCCATCGGCGTCGTGGGTGCGATTGGCCCGTGGAACTGGCCGATGATGATCGCAGTCTGGCAGCTCGCCCCCGCCTTGCGGATGGGCAACGCCGTTGTGGTCAAGCCGTCCGGCAACACCCCGCTCTCCGTCCTGGCCCTGGTCAAGGTCCTCAACGAGGAACTGCCGGAGGGCATCCTGGAGGTGGTTTCCTGCGGCCGCGAGGTCGGTGCCCGGCTCACGGACCATCCCGCGATCGGCAAGATCATGTTCACCGGCTCCACCGCCGGCGGCCGAGCCATCATCAAGTCCTCCGCGGACACGGTCAAGCGGCTCACCCTGGAACTGGGCGGGAACGACGCCGGCATCGTCCTGCCCGACGCCGACCCCAAAGCCATCGCCGAAGACCTCTTCTGGGGCGCATTCCTGAACACCGGCCAAACCTGCGCGGCGCTGAAGCGCCTCTACGTCCATAACGACATCTACGACGCCGTCTGCGAGGAACTCGTGGCCGTCGCCCGGCAGATGCCGATGGGCAACGGCCTCGACGAGGACAACGTCCTGGGTCCCCTGCAGAACAAGGCACAGTTCGACGTCGTCGCCACCCTCGTCCAGGCGGCCAAGGACTCCGGCGCCCGCATCTTGCTGGGCGGAAACCCAGACACCAGCCAGCCCGGTTTCTTCTATCCCACTACCTTGGTGGCGGACATCGACAACAACAACCCGCTCGTCGTCGAGGAGCAGTTTGGGCCTGCCCTGCCGGTCATCCGCTACAGCAGCGTCGACGAAGCCGTGGAGAAGGCCAACGGGCTCGATGTCGGCCTCGGCGCCTCGGTCTGGTCCCCCAACCTGGAAGCCGCCCGCGGCGTCGCAGCCCGTATCCAGGCTGGCACCGTCTGGATCAACAGGCACGGCGCCGTGGACCCCCGCATCCCCTTCGGCGGCGCCAAGCAGTCCGGCTACGGCGTCGAATTCGGCGTCGAAGGCCTCAAGGCCCTCGGCATACCCCAGGTCATCAACGGCTGAGCCCCAGCCCCCCGTCGCTGCCCCAAGGGCCTGCGCCCCGAGGCCCTGGGCAGCGGCCTACCCCATTGCCGGGGCGGCGGCGGTCCGGCCGGACAATTGGCGGCGGGCCCAGCGGGCCAGCTTCTTGCCCTTGCCCTTCCACCAGTTGTCCTCATCCTTGTCGTGGTGCAGCCGGAAGATGATGGCCATGAGCACGAACATGCCCATCACCACATCGATCCAGGACGCCAGCACCAGGGCAATCAGGACGGTCACCCCGTTGGCGATGATCGACGGTACGGCCAGCGTCCGGAAGACGGTGCTCGCCACAAATCGCCGGTGCGACCGCGGCACGGACAGCGCGCGCACCATGTCGAAGCAGACGCACACCACCACGACGGTTTGTCCGAGTGCCAACAGGATCTGGCCGGGAATCGAGCCGCTGAATGAGGCGACCGCTTCCATCCCCGGGCTCACCGGTTGTCTCCGTGGCATTGGCAACAGAAGGCGGGCGTCTGCCCATGAGTACCAAACATCAAAAACCCCCAGAAACTTGGAACCACTGCTGCTGATCCAGCAGTGGTTCCATTCAAGTTTCCGGGGGCTGTACCGTCACGAGTAGTGAGTACTCATATTTTCCGGATGGGTGTTGGTTCCGGGTGCCTCAGATGAGCATTGCCTTGCGGACGTCAGCCGCGGATCCGGCACCGCCGGCCCCTGAGGAGGAGACCCTTCCGGCCGAGAGGACGTAGTAGCTGTCCGCGGCCTGCAGGGCAAAACCAATGTGCTGCTCCACTAGGAGGATGCTCATTCCGTTGCGCTGGGAAAGCTTGATAATGGTTGCTTCTATCTCGGCCACGACGTTTGGCTGGATGCCTTCGGTGGGTTCATCGAGGATCAGCAGGCGCGGGTCCGTGATGAGTGCCCGCGCGATGGCCAGCTGCTGCCGCTGCCCGCCGGAGAGCAGCCCGGCCCGCCGTGCCAACAATGGCCGGAGCGCCGGAAACATATCCAGGGCTTCCGCCACGCGCCCGGCGCCGTTCCTGCGCCCGTCCGCCACCAGCTGCAGGTTCTCCAGGACGGAGAGCTGTGCGAATGACTGCTGGCCCTGCGGCACATACGCCATTCCGCGGTCCACCCGCCGGTGCGGACGGAGGGCTGAGATGTCCTCCCCGTCAAGGCTGATGCGCCCCGCCGTGGGTTTGAGAAGCCCGACGACGGCGCGCAGCAGCGTTGTCTTGCCGGCGCCGTTGTACCCCAGGACAGAGACAACGGCTCCGTCCGGGACGGTCAAGCTCACCCCGGAGATTACCTGCGTGCGGCCGTAGCCCGTCTGCAGTTTTTCAATTTCAAGCATCGGTAGCCTCCACTTCCGAGGACCCGAGGTAAACGTCCTGTACTTTTTTGTCCGCCTGCACCTGCGCCACGCTTCCCTCACTGAGCACCTTGCCCGCAGCCAGGACAGTGACCGACGTAGCGAACTCACGGACGAAGTCCATGTCGTGTTCAATCACCAAGGTGATGCGGCTGGCGGCGATCCGGCGCAGCAGCTCCCCGGTTTCCGCGCGCTCGTCCTGGCTCATCCCGGCGATTGGCTCGTCCAGGAGGAGGACATCCGAATTCTGGACCAGGAGCATGCCGATCTCCAGCCATTGCTTTTGCCCGTGGGCGAGGATCCCGGCCTTCTTGCCTGCGGCACCCTCCAGTCCGATGATCTCCAGCGCCTCTTCCACCGCCGCGTCCACGGTCTTGCGGCGCCGGAGCAACCGAAGCGGCCCCCGGCCGGCACCGGCAGCGATGTCGAGGTTTTGGAGTACGGAAAGATTCTCGAAAACGCTGGCAGTCTGGAACGTACGCCCCACGCCCAGCCGGGCGACTTGATGCACTTTGCGTCCGAGGATTTCCGTGCCGGTGTGGTTCACCGATCCCGTGGCAGGTACCAGTCCGGTGATCGCATCGATAACGGTGGTCTTCCCGGCGCCGTTGGGGCCGATCAGGAACCGCAGGTCGCCCTGGATCACATCGAGGTTGACGTTGTCCACGGCAAGGAATCCGTCAAAGGAGACCGACAGGTCCCGGACTTCAAGGTATTTCGGCCGGCCGTGGCGCAACCCTCCGGCCCGCGGCTCACCGTCGGGGAGCAGGGTGGGCATGGTCATCTGCGGGCCTCCTCAGGCATGGTGGCGTTCTGTTCTGGTTCCGGCGGTGCGGCCAGGGGCGTTCGCACGCGGGTTGCCGGCACCGCCGGCGTTGATGCTGCTGTTCGGAGTCTGCGCCGCCTGCCCAACAGCGCCGGCAAGGAGGCCAGCCCGCCCGGCATGAAACCGATGACCAGGACAAACAACAGGCCCTGGAAGTACACCCAGAAGGAGGGGAAGGTGGAAGACAGGGCGGATTGGGCGGCGGCAACGCCCACAGCGCCGAGGACTGGCCCCAGGAGCGTCGCACGGCCGCCAATGGCCACGCCGATGAGGAAGGCGATGGAAGGGATCACACCGACATCCGCCGGAGAGATAATTCCGACGAGCGGGACGAACAACGCGCCTGCAATGCCTGCCAGGACAGCGGCAACCACATAGGTGACAGTTTTGATGGTGGCCGGGTCGTAGCCCAGGAAGCGGACCCGTTCCTCCTGGTCCCGGACCGCAACCAGCAGCTCCCCAAACCGGCTGTGCATCAGCTGCCGGGCAAGGGCTATGGACAGCAGGAGGACTACCGCCGCGATCAGGTACAGCATCACCTTGTTGTTCGGGTCCTTCAGGTCGAAACCGAAAAATGACCGGAACCCGCTGAGCCCGTTTGAACCACCGGTGGTGGCCTGCTGGCCGATCAGGAACACTGCGAACGCAGCCGCCAGCGCTTGGCTAAGAATTGCGAAATACGCCCCTTTAACACGGCGTTTGAAGATCGCCAGGCCAAGGACAAGTGCCACCAGCCCCGGTATCAGCACCACCGCCAGCAGCGTCACGGCGGGGCTCCGAAACGGTTCCCACCAGCCCGGTACCTCGCCGCTGCCGTAAAGGGACATAAAGTCCGGCACCCCGGAGCCGCCGAACAGCGAGGCGTCCGCCAGCTTCATGTGCATGGCCATGACGTAGGCGCCAAGCCCGAAAAACACTCCCTGGCCCAGGGTCAGCATGCCGCCGCGTCCCCAGGCCAGGCCGATGCCGACTGCCACGATCGCGAAGCAGAGGAACTTCCCCAGCAGGCCCAGGCTGAAGACCGGAAGCACCGCGGGCGCAACTCCCAGGAGCAGGACTGTGCCAAGGGCGAATCCCGCCGCAGTACCCAACCGTCCGCGCAACAGCCCCCTCATGCCAGGCTCCTTGTCTTGAGGCTGAAGATGCCCTGCGGCCGAAGCTGAAGGAACACCACGATCACTATCAGGATGAGGACCTTGCCAACACTTGCTGTGGTCGAGTACTCGAAGACAGACTGCAGCACGCCCAGTGCAAACGCCGCGATGACAGCCCCCTTGATCTGGCCGATGCCGCCGGCCACTACCACCAGAAAGGCATCCACAATGTAGTTGGTCCCGAGGTAGGGGCTGGTGGAACCTATGAGGGTGACGGCCACACCGGCTACTCCAGCCAGGCCGGAACCGATGAAGAACGTCAGCTGGTCGCTGCGCCGGGTTGAGACGCCGCTGGTTTCTGCGAGGTCCCTGTTCAACACGACGGCCCGGATGCGACGGCCCAGCGGGGTGGCCCTGAGGAGGAGGACCAGTCCGGCCAGGCACAACAGCGAGAGCGCCAGGATAAAGAGCCGGGTCAGCGGGATCGGTGCGCCCAGTACCTCGATGTTTCCCTGCAGCCAGCCTGGTGCGCGCACGTCCACACTGGGTGCACCGAAAATGTCCCGGGCGGCCTGCTGCAAAATGAGCGCCACCCCAAAGGTGACCAGGAGCGTGTCCAGGGGCCGGTGGTACATGCGGCGCAACAGCACCGCCTCGAGCACCAGCCCCAGGACACCACCCACCAGGAAACCCGCGGGAACGGAAACCAGCAGTGAAACGCCGGCATCGGAGATGACCTGCTGGACCACGAAGGCCGTGTAAGCCCCGGCCATCATGAACTCGCCGTGGGCCATGTTGATGACCCCCATCTGGCCGAAGGTCAACGACAGTCCCAGTGCTGCCAGGAGCAGCACGGACCCGAGGCTCAGTCCGGCGAACATTTGCCCTATCAGGAGTTCCATCCAGCAGGCCTTTCTCGATGTGTCCGGCGCCCGGTTACTTGGCCAGGTCCTTGGCCCAGTCGTACGTGGCCAGGAACGGATCCGGTTCAACTGCCTCCGGTGAGGACCAGACCGTGTCGATGAGCCCCTCCGAATTGATCTTCCCGATCCGCGGGGTCTTGGTGATGTGGTTGTTTTCCCCGTTGACCGTCACCAGGCCTTCGGGGGCTTCGAAGGTCACGCCATCCGCGGCAGTTTGCACCTTGTCCACGTCAAAGGACCCGGCCTTCTCCACCATGGCTTTCCAGAGGTACAGCGAGGTGTAGGCGGCTTCCATGGGATCGCTCGTCACGCGCTCAGCGCCGAACTTCGCTTTGAAGGCGGCAACGAACTTCTTGTTGGCCGGCGTATCGAGGGTCTGGTAGTAATCCCAGGCGGTCAGCTGCCCTTCCACGTTGTCCAAACCGACGCCGGGAACTTCCTCCTCGGCGATGGAAACTGAAACCACGGGCATGGTGTCAGCCGCGAGGCCAACGCTCTTGTACTGGCGGAAAAAGGCCACATTGCTGTCGCCGTTGAGGGTGTTGAAGACCGCGTCGGCTTTGGAGTCCCGGACTTTGTTGACGATGGTGGAAAATTCCGTGGAACCGAGCGGGGTGTACTCTTCACCAAGGATTTCGATGCCCTTGGCGGCGGCGTAGGCCTGGATGATCTTGTTGGCCGTCCGCGGGAAGACGTAATCGCTGCCAACCAGGAAGAGCGACTTGGTTCCCTGCTCGGCCAGGTAATCCAGGGCTGGAATGATCTGCTGGTTGGTGGTGGCACCGGTGTAGAAGATGTTCTTCGAGGATTCCAGGCCTTCATATTGCACCGGGTAGAACAGCAGCGCGTCGTTGGCTTCGAACACGGGGAGCATGGCTTTCCGGCTTGACGACGTCCAGCCCCCGAATACCGCGGCAGTGCAATCCTGTTGGATCAGCTTTCCGGCCCGCTCGGCAAACTTTGTCGGTTCGCTGGCACCGTCTTCACTGACCACCTGCAACTGTTTGCCCAGGACGCCGCCGGAAGCATTGATCTCCTCTGCGGCCAGGGTCAGGGAGTCGAAGACCGTGCTTTCGCTGATGGCCATGGTGCCGGACAGGGAGTTGATGAAGCCTACTTTGATGCTGCTTCCCGACGTGTCCACGCAGGAGGTGCCGGTGCTGGCGGTGGAGCCCGCGGATGCCGGATCTGCGATTTGGCTGCCGCAGCCCGCCAGGGCCGTGGCCATGGCTGCCGCCGCCAGGGGAAGGAAAGCGCGTTTGTTGACCGAAACCCTCATATGTACCTGCTTCTCACTCCGCCGCTGCGTGGGTAGCGGCTCGCCTCCGAGGTCCTGGGAAGTGACCCCTTGCGATGAATGTAGGAGCGGATTGTTTCGGCAGCTGCGGCAGTTGGTTTCGAAACCGTTTCGTCCTGACATCCCATGAGCGGCCGGATTTCCGGTGGGCGGCCGAAAACGCGAAAAAAGGCCGGAAAAGTGCGGAAAAGGAAGTTAACCTAGAGGAAACGTGCAGCGGCGTAACGTTGGCCCGCCGGCCGGACATAAACCGGCGGGCCGTCGTTAGTCGCGCCTGACCTGCGGCTTTACAAGGCGGCGGGAGCTACTGTCCGATAGCGCGGGGTCGCCAGAGCACCACAGCTTGCGAGCGGGGACGGGGGCGCTGGCCGCGTGCCAGGCTCACTACGTCGCCCGCTGCGCCCGCCGCAAAGATCCGGGAATCGAAAGGCTGGGGGCGCCGGCTCAGTTCGTCAGCCAGCTCCGCTACACGGTGCTGCAGGGCAGCCACCTGGTTTTCGAGTTCCAGGATCCGCTTGATGCCTTCGAGCGAGACGCCTTCCTGCGACAGTCGCTGCACCTCGCGCAGCATGTTGATGTCACGCTGCGAGTAGCGGCGGGACTTGCCGGGGGCGCGGCTGGGCGAGACGATGCCCATCCGGTCGTACTGCCGAAGAGTCTGGGGGTGCATGTCCGCCAGTTCAGCCGCCACCGAGATCACAAAGATCGGCTGGTCTGAGTTGATGTCCATGGCCCACCCGCTGCTAAAGCCGGGCCTTGGCGGCCAGGCCTTCTCGGACGTCAGCCCCGGCCGTGGCATCGGCAAACGCCTTGACCGCGGCTTCGGCTTCCTTGTTCAGGTTCTTGGGAACGGCGACGTCGATGGTCACCAGCAGGTCGCCGGTCCCCTTGGACGTCTTCACGCCTTTGCCCTTGACCCGGAGGGTACGGCCCGACGGCGTACCGGCCGGAACGCGGACCCGCACCTTTTCGCCCTCGATGGTGGGCACTTCGATATCGGCGCCCAGGGCAGCCTCGGGGAAGGTGACGGGAACATGGATACGCAGGTTGTCGCCGTCGCGCGTGTAGAACGGGTGCGGCTGGACCGAAACGGACACCACCAGGTCACCGTTGCCGGCGGCACCGGGCTGGCCCTTGCCGCGGATGCGGACTTTCTGGCCGTCCTTGATGCCGGCGGGCACGCGGACGTCGATAACCTCACCGCTGGGTTCCCGCAGTCCGATGGTGGTCCCGCGGATCGAACCCGCAAAGGAAATACTCGTGGAGGCAGTACGGTCAGCGCCCTTCTGCGGGGTCCGCTGGAAACCTGTCTGCCCAAAACCGCCGCCGAACAGGTCGGCAAACTCCGGCGGGATACCGCCGGCGGAGGGGTTGAACCCGCCGGCGTGGCGTCCGGTGTTGCCCGTGAACAGGCCGCCGAACATATCCTCGAACCCGCCGTTGCCTGCGCCGGCACCGCCGGGAGCAAATCGGGCTCCGCTGCCCATGGCCCGGATGGCGTCATACTGCTGGCGCTCTTCGGGATCGGAAAGTACTGAGTAAGCCTCGGAGATGTCCTTGAACTTCTTCTCGGAAGCAGAGTTCCCCGAGTTCGTATCAGGGTGGTGCTGCCTGGCCAGCTTCCGATAAGCCTTCTTGATGTCGGCGTCGGAAGCGTCCTTGGCGATACCAAGGATCGCGTAAAAGTCCTTGTCCACCCAATCCTGGCTAGCCAATGGCGTTTCCTTTCAAAGTACAAAAAGCGTTAAGGCGAGACTACCGCTCCGCCGGAGCGGAGGAGGGGGCCCGGGAGTGGCTTCGGGCCTGCCGGAGCTGGGCGGCTATGGATCGAAGATCATAGCCGCCCAGCGTAGGGGCGGGGCCCCCTCATCCGCGGAGGCGGAAGGTGAGTCAGGCCGGCACTGCCACAATCACCTGTGCGGCCCGGAGGACGCGGTCGCCTGACTTGTAGCCGGAGCGGAGTACCTGGCTGACGGTGTCAACTTCGATGTCCTCGCCGGGCTGCTGGATGAGGGCCTCGTGGATCGTGGGATCGAACTCCACGCCGGTCTCATCGATGCGTGCCAGGCCGTAGGTCTTCAGCGCGTTCTCCAGCTTGGTGGCGATCGCAGCGAAGGGGCCGTCGGCGAGGTCGCCGTGCTGCCGGGCGGCGTCGACGTCGTCCAGGACCGGAAGCAGGGAGTTCAGGACGCCGATGACGGCCATCTCCCCTGCCACGGCGCGGTCGCGTTCAACGCGCTTACGGTAGTTGACGTACTCAGCCTGCAGCCGAAGGAGGTCGTTCTTCAGCTCGGCCGCCTCCGTGGTGGTGGAGCCTGCCGGAACCCCCTGGGCCACGGATTCCTCGGCCGGCACTTCGATGCCGTTGAGGATCTCCTCGGCCTGGGCGAGCGCGTCGCCGTCGGAGTCCACGTCGGAACCCTCGCCCGGGGCTGACTCGGCGCCCTCAGGGTGCCGGGCCTGCCCGGTCACCGGGTCAACCTTGCGGTTGTCCCGGATGACCGGTTCCTGGTGGCCGTTGCCCTGCTGCTCCTGGCGCGCGGATGAGATGTGCTCTTCCTCGTTACCGTGGTGCGGCATGGCTACTTCTTCGCTTCGTCTTCGTCGATGATCTCGGCGTCGACGATGTCTTCATCGCCCGAGGCAGAACCCGTCTTCTCCCCGCCAGCGGCGCCTTCGGCACCTGCGGCACCGGTCGCGCCGTTGGGGGAACCGGCCTGGGCATAGATGGCCTCGCCCAGCTTGCCCTGGGAAGCCTGCAGCTTCTCGAAGGCGGCCTTCACAGCGGCGTCGTCCGTACCTTCGAGGGCCTTCTTGAGGTCGTCGACGTCGGTCTGGACCTCCGTCTTGACCTCTTCGGGCAGCTTGTCGGCGTTGTCGGCGATGAGCTTGTCCACGGAGTAGGCGAGCTGCTCTGCTGTGTTGCGGGTGTCGGTTGCCTCGCGGCGGGCCTTGTCCTCGGCTGCGTGCTCCTCGGCATCCTTGACCATGCGGTCGATGTCTTCCTTGGAGAGGCTGGAACCGCCCGTGATGGTCATGGACTGTTCCTTGCCGGTGCCCTTGTCCTTCGCCGAAACATGGACGATGCCGTTGGCGTCGATGTCGAAGGTGACCTCGACCTGCGGAACGCCGCGCGGAGCCGGGGCGATGCCGGTCAGCTCGAACGTGCCCAGCGGCTTGTTGTCGCGGGTGAACTCGCGCTCGCCCTGGAAGACCTGGATGGCCACGGACGGCTGGTTGTCGTCAGCGGTGGTGAAGGTCTCGGACCGCTTGGTGGGGATTGCGGTGTTGCGCTCGATCAGGTGCGTCATCACGCCACCCTTGGTTTCGATACCGAGGGACAGCGGGGTGACGTCGATCAGGAGGACGTCCTTGCGCTCACCCTTCAGCACGCCGGCTTGCAGGGCTGCGCCAACGGCCACAACCTCATCCGGGTTGACGCCCTTGTTCGGCTCCTTGCCGCCGGCGAGTTCCTTGACCAGCTCGGAGACTGCGGGCATACGGGTGGAGCCACCGACCAGGACGATGTGGTTGATGTCGGAGAGCTTGATGCCGGCTTCCTTGATCACATCGTGGAACGGCTTCTTGGTGCGCTCCAGCAGGTCCTTGGTGAGGTCCTGGAACTTGGCGCGGGTCAGCTGCTCGTCCAGGTGGACCGGGCCGTCGGGGGTGACGGACAGGTACTGGAGGGAGACGTTGGTGCTGGTGGAGGAGGACAGTTCCTTCTTGGCCTGCTCGGCTGCTTCGCGGAGGCGCTGGAGGGCGATCTTGTCCTTGGACAGGTCGATGCCCTTGACCTTGAGCTGGTTCAGCAGGTAGTCAACAACCCGCTGGTCCCAGTCGTCACCGCCCAGGCGGTTGTCACCGGCCGTGGCGCGCACCTGGATGGTGGAGAAGTTGTCTTCGTCCTTGCCGACTTCGAGCAGGGAGACGTCGAAGGTACCGCCGCCGAGGTCGAAGACCAGGATGAGTTCGTCTTCCTTGCCCTTGTCCAGGCCGTAGGCCAGTGCGGCCGCGGTGGGCTCGTTGACGATGCGGAGGACGTTCAGGCCAGCGATTTCGCCGGCTTCCTTGGTGGCCTGGCGCTCGGCGTCGTTGAAGTACGCCGGGACGGTGATCACAGCGTCGGTGACCTTTTCACCCAGGTAGGACTCGGCGTCGTTCTTCAGCTTCATGAGGATACGCGCGGAGATTTCCTGCGGGGTGTACTTCTTCTCATCGATGCCGACGGTCCAGCCGGTACCCATGTGGCGCTTGACCGAGGCGATGGTGCGGTCGATGTTGTTGACGGCCTGGCGCTTGGCGATCTCGCCGACCAGGACCTCGCCGGACTTGGAGAATGCAACGACCGACGGCGTGGTGCGGCCACCCTCGGCGTTGGCAATAACGGTGGGCTCGCCACCTTCGAGAACGGAGACGACGGAGTTAGTGGTTCCGAGGTCGATACCTACTGCACGTGACATGTGTTGCTTCCTTCTTTCCTTGGAAACTTACTGGCGCCCTGATGATTGAGCGTTCTGCACTCAACTTTACTCAGGGCGCCAGCGATGTCAATCCAAGTTGAGCGCAGTACGCTCAACTTTGTTTTCGGGCAGTGGAGAGTTGGCCTGGAGTTCCTTACGATGCCGGGCTTGAGCAGCGCACGACGGCGGCCCGCCGTTTCGCTGCTGGTGAACCGCGCCGCCGGGCTGTTTGCCTTGCGGTGCTACCTGTCGCTGTCCCGGTCACCATGAAGGGGCCCGCGCTCTTCAGCCGTGGTGTTGACCTGCCCGTCGGTAAGCCCCTCCCGGATCGCGTCAGTTTCGTGCCCGGTTCCAGCGGTGCCGGCATCCCCGTAATCCCCGTCCGGGTATTCGCCGTCGTCAAGGTTCCCGGCAGGGTCCCCTACGGTGCCGGCGTCACCGTAGTCGCCATCCACATACTGGCCGCCTTCGCCTTCCAGTCCGGGGGCACTGTTTCCCCTGCGGGGCTGCTCCGCTGCGGATTCCTGGTTCTCAGTCATGGTGCACCTCTCCTTTGAGTTCCGCGTCCATGCGGGCGCATTTGCAGTCTATCCAGCGGGCGTTTCCTCCAACAGGGCATCAGCCGTGCCCGTACGCTGCTCAAGCTCCTGCCGCCCCAGTTTGCCCGGCCACCAGATCCGCGGACCGATGTCGTAGGCCAGGGCGGGCACCAGCAGCGAGCGCACCAGGACGGTATCCAGCAGCACCCCGAAGGCGACGATGAACGCCAGCTGCACGAGGAACATGATGGGGATGACGCCCAGGGCGGCGAACGTGGCTGCCAGCACCACCCCGGCGGAGGTAATCACACCACCGGTGACGCCGAGCCCGCGAAGGATGCCGGGCCGGGTGCCGTGCTTCAGCGATTCCTCCCTGACGCGGCTCATGAGGAAGATGTTGTAGTCCACCCCGAGCGCTACCAGGAACACAAAGCCGAACAGGGGAACAGTGGCGTCCGCACCGGGGAAGCCCAGGATGTTGTTGAACACAAAGGCCGAGACACCCATGGCGGCCGCGTAGGAGAGGACCACCGAGAGCACCAGGAGGACCGGTGCAACCACGCTCCGGAGCAGCAGCATCAGGATGAAGAGGATGACCACCAGGACAACCGGGATGATGATCACGAGGTCGCGCTGGGCAGTGGTGTTGGTATCCAGGGCCGTGGCGGTTACCCCTCCCACCAGCGCGTCGGGGTCCACAGCCTTGACCTCCCCACGCAGGGCCTTTACGGACTCCTCCGCTTCGAGCGAATCCGCGGCGGAGTTCAGCGTGGCATTGATCAGCACTTTGCCCTCGCGGACGTCGGGAGCGCTGGGAGCACCGGGGGCTCCGGTGATAGGCACGGGACCCTGCGCCAACAGGTAGGCCTCGCCGACGCCGTCGGCCGCCTTCACAGTGTCCAGCACCTCCTCCGCCTTGCCCTGGTCCACCACCACGACGGCGGGGCTGCCGCTGCCGGCGTCGAAATGGCGCGCCAGGGCGTCCTGGCCGTCCACTGCGTTGGACGCCGCAAGGATGACGTCAGTCTGGGGTACCCCGTTGGCCTTGAGCTGAAGGACACCGGCGGAACCGGCCAGCAGAAGCAGGACCGAGGCAACCCAGACGATGCGGGGACGCCGCGAAACCAGTGAGCCCGTGGCACGCCACAGCCCCTTTTGGCCTTCCAGCCCGGTGATGAGCTCCGGGTCCCGCTCGTCCGCGGGGGAAAGTTTGGGGCGGAAGGGCCAGAACGCCGCGCGGCCCAGGAGCGCCATCAGGGCAGGCAGCAGGGTCAGGGCCGCGAACAGCGAGCAGAGGATGCCGGCAGCCGCCACGGGACCCAGCGCCTTGTTGGAGTTCAGGTCCGAGAAGAGCAGGCACAGCAGGGCGATGATCACGGTGGCGCCGGACGCGAGGATGGGCTCGAAGGAGGCCTTCCAGGCGGTCAGCACGGCGGCGGTGCGGTTGGTGGTGTGGGTCAGGGCTTCCCGGAACCTCGCCACATACAGCAGGGCATAGTCCGTGGCGGCGCCGATGACGAGGATGGACAGGATGCCCTGGCTTTGGCCGTTGAGCTGGATCCAGCCGGCCTTCGCCATGCCGAACACCAGCAGGATGGCCGCACACAAGGCGAAGACCGAGGTCAGGAGCACCACGATCGGCAGCAACAGCGAGCGGTAGACAATTAACAGGATCACAAAAACCGCGGCCAGCGCCACCAGCAGGAGGATGCCGTCGATGCCGGCGAAGGCGGCCGTGAGATCTGCCGCCAGGCCGGCAGGACCGGTGACATAGGTGCGCATGGCCTCGGGTGCTGCCCCGGCAACGGTGTCCCGCAACTCCTGGACAGCCTCCTTGATTTCGACCGACGAATCGATGGGGGCGATGAACTGGACCGCCTTGCCGTCCTCTGACGGAATTGGACCAATCACCGTACTGCCCAGTTCCAGGCCCTCAAGCTCCGTCCGCAGGGACGCGGCCTCGCCCAGTTGGGCAGGAGTGAGGCTTTCGTCGCTTTCCAGGACAATCACGCCGGGAACCTCATCAGAGTCCCGGAATTTCGCCTGCCAGTCCTGCGCGGCAGTGGCCTCGGCGCTGGCCGGCAGGAATGATGCCTGGTCATTGGAGGACACCTCCTCGAGCCGGCCGAAGGTGGGTCCGCCGACCCCGGCGAGCGCCAGCCAGGTCAACACGAGGATTACGGGGAGGAGCCAGCGCAGCCAGAAAGGACCGCGTTCCTTGAGTTGGGAATGGGAGTTCATAATGCCTTCCGGGCAGCTATCGGGAGTAGGATTAGTTCCATACTAGAGTATCTCTATAATGGAGATAAGTGGTTCCCTAGCTTTTTCTCCTCTTTAAACCGGGAAGAGGGGAAAGGCTCAGCTGAAGTAATATCCGTCAGTACGGTTAAGCCGCACAGTCGGCGCCCGAGGCGGGGCCGTATGAGCACAAATTCCTGGAGGCGGACATGGCAGGCGAAGAGACGTCCGCTGCCCCCGGCCCGCCGGCGGCCGGCGGGCCGCACCCGCTCGTGCGGCTCCTGCAGGAATTCACCCTTGAGGCCAACCGCTATGTGGACACAGCAGGCGGGCGCAAGGACATGCACCGGACGGACCTGAACGCGCTGGCCGTCATCATGCGCCACACGGCAAACGGCGGCACTGTCACGCCGGGCATCCTGCGCAAGGAGTTGAACCTGAGCTCCCCTGCCACCACTGCCCTGATCGACAGGCTGGACAACTCCGGACACGTAGTGCGCGAGCGGGACAGCTCCGACCGCCGGCAGGTTCACCTTCGCATGACGCCCAAGGCCTTTCAGGACGGCGGCGCCATCTTCGCTCCCCTCTCACACCGGATGGGCAGCGCCATGGCGAATTTCAGCGCGGAGGAACTCGAAACAGTGACCCGCTTTATGACGGCAATGGTGGAGGCCACGGTGGCCGCGCGGGAAGAATCGGCCAGCACGCCCAGGTAGGTTGGGGGTAGCGTTTGGTTATGAGTGCCCAGCAGCCCGAAGACGACGTTTACACGCACGGCCACCACGAGTCGGTGGTCCGCGCCCATGCCGCCAGGACGGCCGAGAACTCCGCCGCATTTGTCCTGCCGCACCTCGCGCCCGGCTCTGAAGTGCTCGACGTCGGCTGCGGCCCGGGCAGCATCACCTGCGATTTCGCCGTCCTGGTCAACCCCGGAAAAGTTACCGGCCTGGACCGCTCACCGGACATCATCGCCCAGGCCAAAGCCCTCGCCGTCGAGCGGGAGGTTTCCAACGTGGAGTTCGTGGCGGGCAACATCTACGACCTCGACTTCGACGACGAGACATTCGACGTCGTGCACGCCCACCAGGTGCTTCAACACCTCACCGACCCCGTGGAGGCGCTGCGGGAGATGCGACGGGTGGCAAAACCGGGCGGCATCGTTGCCGTTCGCGACGCCGACTTCCACGGCATGAGCTGGTACCCCGCCATCCCGGAACTGGACGAGTGGATGGAGCTGTACCAGCGCATCGCGCGGAGGAACGGGGCGGAGCCCGACGCCGGGCGGCGGCTGGTGAGCTGGGCGCAGTCGGCCGGCTTCACCGACGTCGCGCCCACCAGCAGCAACTGGCTTTACGCCACCGGACAGCAGCGCCGCTGGCAAGCGCGCGTCTGGGGCGAACGCGTGCTGCACTCCGCTTTCGCAGAGCAGGCACTGGAGTATGGTTTCGCCAACCCTGCCGACCTGGCCAGGATCTCTGCCGGCTGGCACCGCTGGGGATCCACCGACGACGGCTGGTTCCTGATTCCCAACGGCGAGGTCATCGCCCGGGCATAGGCTTTACGGCGTCATCCCTGCCCCGAACTGCCACTAAACTTGGCTGGTGCAATTCTCCCTTTGGCTCGCCCTGGCGGGCGCCGGTGCCCTGATCAGCTTCACCCCGGGCGCCGGGGCCATCAACACCATGAGCAACTCCCTGACCGCCGGTTTCCGCCGCTCCATCTGGGGCATCTTGGGGCAGCAATTGGCGCTGGTGGTGCACATCGTGATTGTGGCGCTCGGCGTGGGCGTACTGGTGGCGGGTTCGCCAGTGGCCTTCAACGTCATCCGCTACGCCGGCGCGGCATATCTTGTCTATCTGGGCATCAGGCAGTTCCTTAGCAAGCCGGACCTTGAACACGAGAAGATTGCGGGCTTGAGGAACGAGCCAGCCTGGTCCATCTTCCGGCGGGGCCTTTGGGTGAACCTGTTGAACCCGAAGGCAATCGTCTTCTTCCTCGCGTTTATGCCCCAGTTCATCCGGCCGGACCAGCCCCTCCTGGCCCAATACGCAGTACTGGCGGCAACGGTCGTCGCCATCGACATCCTGGTGATGTGGTTCTTCTTTGCGGCAGCAGCCAGGTCCTTCGAGCGCTTTACCCATAGCGCCCGAGGACAACTTGCCCTGAACCGATCGTTTGGCGTGTTGTTTGTGGCCGTGGGCATCCTGCTGGCTTTCCTCCACTGACCCTTCGGCACAGTTGGGCCCGCCAGCTGACGGCGGGTGTGACCAAAAAGCACACCTTCTTTACAAAAGAGTCAACCTTTATGAACCTGACGCTAGCCAACAGGGCCAATTAGCACGCATGCTTAGTATATGAACTCAACGTCGAGCCCATACCGTGTCATTGCCGTCTGTACCGGAAACATCTGCCGGTCCCCCATGGCCGAGCTGATGCTCGCCGCGGCGCTTGAACGCGAGGGGCTGGACAGCGTGGTCACCGTGGACTCAGCAGGCACCACCGGCTACGAAGCAGGCCGCCCGATAGACCCGCGGGCCGCACGGCGTTTGGACGCCACGCAGCTCTTCTCGGACAAGCACATCGCCCGGCAGTGGCAGCCCGCATGGTTCCGTGAACGCGACCTGATCCTGGCACTCGACATCGACCACTACGCGTGGCTGAGCGAGTCCGCGCCTGACGATGAGTCCCGGAACAAGATCCGCATGCTCCGGAGCTTTGATCCCCGGCTGGCAGAAAAAGACCTGCTGGACCAGGGGATCGAGGACCCCTGGTACGGCGGGCACGCAGATTTCGACGCCGTCTGGCACCAGATCCACGCCGCCCTGCCCGGGCTGGTGGATTATCTCAAAGGGGCTGTCCTCCAAGGCGCCCAGCTGCAGCGCTGATGAAAGCCCTGCGGGGATAAAGGTACGCTCTAATCCATGAGCCCTGCCCCCGTCATCATCGCCGTCGACGGGCGCTCAGGCGCAGGAAAGACAACACTCGCCGTTGAACTGGCGGCACGGCTTCGGGCGCACCACAAGGTCTCGCTGTTCCACCTCGAGGACATCTACCCGGGCTGGAACGGGCTGATGGCCGGAGTGGACCGCTACGTCGCCACCGTGCTGGCACCCTTGAGCCGGGGCGAGGCGGCTGCCTGGGTCAGCTGGGACTGGGAGAAACACTACGACGGCGACGTCCGCGTCACGCTGCCCGCCGAGATCGTCATCGTCGAGGGAGTGGGTTCCGCTGCCGCCGCTGCCCGCCCCTTCCTCAGTGCCGTCATTTGGGCTGACTCTCCCGAGGACATACGCCGGACCCGCGCACTGGACCGTGATGGCGGAACGTACGAACCGTTCTGGGACCAATGGGCGGCACAGGAAGAGCAGTGGCTGCGCGGCGACGACGTTCCCGGCCACGCTGACGTACACGTCCTGAACCGCGCAGACGGTGCCGCCCCCGCTGACGTACTCCAGCTCCTTCCCTACCTTCCCGCGTTGGCCACCGCCCTCTCCCCCGAACTGTCCGCCCGCCGCGACCTGAGCCTCCGCGCCGAATGCCTCAACCTGCGCCCGGAAGCCGCGGCACTGTTCAGCGCCCTCTACGGCAGTTCATCCAACGCAGTCTGGCTGGACTCCTCCAATACGGGCGCTGCCGCCGGGACTCCGCCGCACCCGTCCGGGTCCGCCGCAGCTTCAGAGCGCAGCCGCTTCAGCATCATGGCGGACGACGGCGGGTTGTCCGGCCAGTGCGTATCGCACCGCTCCGGCCACAGCGTGATCCACGCAGGCTGCGCCAGCGCCACCATCGAAGGGCCCTTCTTCCGTTGGCTGGACACCGTGTGGGGAGGCGCAACGGTCCACACTCCCGACGGCTACCCGGGCGAATTCGCGCTGGGCTGGCTGGGCTGCCTGGCCTACGAACTCAAGCGCGAAACCGGTGGAACCGATCTTGCAGCTCCCACGCCGGATGCCGCCCTGATCTTCGCCGCCAGGGCAGTGGTCCTGGACCACGCCGCAGGTACCGCCTGGCTCCTGGCCCTGGACGTTCCGGATGCGGACGAGTGGTTCAGGAACGCGCGGGCAGCTGTCCAAGCTGCCTCCGTACTAGCTCCGGATGCCGAGCGGCCCCCAAACGCCGGCGGCAGCAGCGGCGTCGTACTTTCAGGTCCGCCAGCGTTCCACAGCCGGGATACCGGTGCCGAATACAAGGCGAAAATCGCCGCCGCGCAGCACGAAATCACCGAGGGAAACAGCTACGAAGTGTGCCTGACCACCACACTCTCGGCCAGGGTTCCGGCCGCAGGGCTGGACCCGTGGCGGACCTACCTTGCCCTGCGGCGCAGGAACCCCGCGCCCTTTGCCAGCTACCTCCGGTTCGATAGCCTCACGCTTGCCAGCACTTCGCCCGAGCGGTTCCTGAAGATAGCGTCCGACGGCGCCATGCGGGCCGAGCCGATCAAGGGCACCCGCCGCCGTGCCTCCGATCCGGCGGAAGATGCCCGCCTGCGCTCAGAGCTCGAAACGTCCCTCAAGGACCGCGCCGAGAACATCATGATCGTTGACCTGCTGCGGAACGACCTCAGCCATTTCGCGGTCCCCGGCTCCGTGACCGTGAGCAGGCTTTGTGCCATCGAAAGCTACGCCACCGTCCACCAGATGGTCAGCACCATCGACGCCCAGCTGCGGCGTGGGTCGTCGCGGGCAGAGGCGGTGGCAGCCTGTTTCCCGGCCGGCTCCATGACCGGCGCGCCCAAAATCAGCACCATGGCCATCCTGGACCGGCTGGAAGGCGCAGGACGCGGCATGTACTCCGGTGCCGTCGGGTACTTTTCACTGAACGGGGCGACGGACCTCGCCGTCGCCATCCGGACGCTGGTGATCCGCGACGCCGGTGATGGAACCGCGGAACTGACCCTCGGCGTCGGCGGCGCCATCACTGCCGATTCCGACGCCGGCGAGGAGTACGAGGAGATCCGGACCAAGGCCTTCGGTGTCCTCTCAACGCTGGGTGCGGAGTTCCCGGAGGACTAAGCGTCCAGCATGGCTTACTGAACGGTCGCCGTCAGCCTGGCCACGTTGTCCACATAGCGTGCCGCCAGCGGGCGGTTAAGCCAGTCGGACAGCTTGAGCTCGTGCGAAATGTCCCGGTATGTGTCTTCGACGGCGCGCATCTTGGTGACGATGTCGGCTCCCAGCAGCATCACAGACACCTCCAGGTTCAGCGAGAAGGAGCGCATGTCCATGTTGCTGGAGCCGAGGACCGCCACTTCGTCGTCGATGGTGAAGTGTTTGGCGTGGAGCACAAACGGGGCTTTGTACAGGTAGATCCGGACGCCCGCCTCCAGCAGCGCCTCGTAGTAGGAACGCTGGGCGTGATGGACCAGGAACTGGTCTCCCTTTTCGGAGACGAACAACTCCACGTCCACGCCGCGCTGGGCAGCTGTGGTGATGGCGTAGAGCAGCGAATCGTCCGGGACGAAGTACGGGCTGCAGATGGAGATCCGGTGCTGCGCGGAGTAGATAAGGGTGTTGAAGAGCCGCAGGTTGTTTTCGGTAATGAACCCCGGGCCGCTCGGAACCACCTGCGCGGTGACGTTGCCGGGATGCGGGTTGGCCGGGAGCTGGAGCTGGTGTTCCAGGGACTCGTCGGTTTCACTCAGCCAGTCGGTGGCGAAGACGACGTTCAGGGTGGTGACGATCGGCCCATGGAGGCGGGCCATCAGCTCCACCCACTCCCGGCCGGCCTTGCGGTGCCGGGGGTTGTTGTAGGAGGGCTCGATCAGGTTCTGGGAGCCGGTGAAGGCGATTTCGCCGTCGATCACCATGATCTTGCGGTGGTTCCGCAGATCGGGCCGGCGCCACTGGCCGTGAATGGGCAGGAGCGGGAGCATCCGCTTCCACTGGATCTTGCCGGCCCTGAGCCGCTTTAACAGGTTTTTGTAACCCTTGACCCGGAGGGTGCCGATGTGGTCGAACAGCACCCGGACTTCCACGCCACGCTCCGCTGCTTCCTCCAGGGCGGTCAGCAGGTCATTGGTGATGTGGTCCGTGCTCATGATGTAGAACTCGGCATTAACGAACTTTTTCGCCTTCCGCACCGCCTCCGTCATCTGCAGGATGGAGTCGGGGTAGCCGGGGATGAGGTCCACGGAGTTGCCGTCCACCATGGGGAGCGAACCCAGCCTCCGGTTCAATTCCGCGGCGGACCTCACCCATTCCGGGCCCGGGTAGTCGCTTTCCACGTCGGCGAGGGACGAGATCCCGGCGCGCACCCGCTCGTTGACCAGCTGCTGCTGCTCCCGGCGCCGCTTTGACAACTGGAAGTTGCCGAACAGCAGGAAAAGGACGATGCCCACAAACGGGACAAAGAAAATGCCCAGCAACCAGGCCATGGCCGTCGTGGGCCGCCGGTTGCCGGGGATGATGCCCACGGCCAGCACCCTGATCACCAGGTCGGCGACAGCCAGCAGCACCACGATCCACGTCGGCGCGGAACCGGCAAGCGAAAATGGCCACAACACGGAAATAACCCCCGGGAGACGGGCCGCCGGCGGACGGTTTCCAGCCGGGGCACTCTGCCCAGCTTATCCGCGGGACGCCGCACTAAGCTGGAGCCATGACCTCTCCAGCTTCCGTGGTTCTCGTATTCCTCGACCCCTCCCACCCGGACGGTCGGCTGGCCGACGCAACCAAGCCTCAGCTGCTGGTGACGGACCAGGGCGCTACCCGGGGCGACGGGATCTTCGAGACGATGCTGGCAGTGGACGGCAGCGTACGGAAGATCCAGGCCCATCTGGACCGCCTGGCGGGTTCCGCAGCGGCGCTGGACCTCGCCATTCCCGGCGAGGAGGAGTGGCGCCGAGCGGTCGCCACCGCCGTGTCCGAACACCTCGCCCAGCATCCGCCCGCTTCCGGGGCCGACAACGAACTGGTGGTCAAGCTCGTGGTGACCCGTGGTGTGGAGGGCGCCTCAGCCCCCACCTCTTGGGTCCAGGTTTCTCCTGTGGGGGCGGCCGGGCACCGCCAGCGCGAGGCTGGGCTCGACGTCATCCTCCTGGACCGCGGCTACGACAGCGACGTCGCCGAGCGCGCCCCATGGCTGCTGCTCGGGGCGAAGACGCTCTCCTACGCTGTCAACATGGCAGCCCTGCGCCACGCCCACAAGCAGGGCGCGGACGACGTCATCTTCATCTCCTCGGACGGCCGGGTCCTGGAGGGCCCCACGTCCACCGTGCTGATGGCGCACGTGGAAACGTCCGACGACGGCGCCCCCGTTAAGCGCCTGATCACACCGCAGCTGGACAGCGGCATCCTGGCCGGCACCTCCCAGGGTGCGTTGTTCGCTGCGGCCAAAGCGGCCGGCTGGGAACTGGGGTACGGCCCGCTGGAGCCCCAGGACCTGCTGGATGCCGATGCGGTGTGGCTGATTTCGAGCGTGCGGATGCTTGCGCCCGTGAACCGCATTGACGGCAAAGAGGTGGGGCTGCCATCGGTGCAGAAGGAGCTCACCGCGGAGCTGAACGAGTTGTTCGCGGGTATCGAATAGCAGTTTTTCCCGGGCCATGTTCCTAGTGCGGTAGGAGCCGTAGGGTATGGTTCATGACTGCTGACGAACAGCCAACCGGAAAACTGACGTTTGATGAATGCTGGGACCTCCTGGAGGGTGACACCCTGGGCCGCCTTGGCCTGGTGGTGGACGGCCATCCGGAGATCTTCCCGGTCAACTATGTGGTGCACCGCCGGAGCATCGTCTTCCGGACTTCCGGAGTGACCAAGCTGTGGAACGCGAAATCCGAAAGGCCTGCCGCACTCGAAATCGACGGCTACGATCCGCACACCGAAGAGGCCTGGAGCGTTGTGGTTCGCGGGGACACCGAGATCATAGAGGACCAGGCGGACAAGGATGCCGTGGACAGCCTGGGCCTGGAACCCTGGCAGCCGGGCGAGAAAGCCCACTACATCAGGTTGTCAGCACGTGCGATGACCGGCCGCCGCTTCAAGGTGAACTCGCCCGACGTCTGGAACACCCGCACTGCTGACCGCCGGCGGGCTTCCTTCGAGTAGCTGCCGCGGCACTCCCGCCAACTAGGCGGGGGAAGCCTGCGGTTCCCGAGTCAGTTGCGCTTCGAGGCCTGACAGCAGGATGGTGATGCCTTGGTCCAGCTCGCGCTCGCCATCATAATCGGCGAGCGCTGGGGCCAGTGCACGGAGCCGGGGAAACTCTTTTGATGGCAGCCGGTGCAGTCCCAGCCGGAGCAGCACTTCGTTCTCTTCCGGGTCCACAACGAAWYCCTGCAGCTCATTCAAAATGTGGCCATAGAGGAACCCGTAGTAGGCGCGGTAGACATGGAGGGCATCGGCAGGGCTGAAGCCGGCCCCAATGAGCAGGGAGAGGATCTGCTCGAGCGGGCGCAGGGTCCCCAGGGGCCTGAGCCCCAGCGGCGTGGAAAGCGGCCTGGTCACCAGCAGCGGTACGACATTGGGGTGCTGGAGCGCGAGCCGCCGCAGGTTATGCGCGATATGCCGGAGCTGCGCTTTCCAGTCGGGGTCCTCGGGGTGGATGGGCAACTCGTTGAGCACCAGCTCCGAGACGCCGTCCAGCAATGCCGCCCGGTTCTCCGCATAGCGGTACAGGCTCATGGGATCCCGTTCCAGTTCCTGCCCGAGGCGGCGCATGGTCAGGGCCTCCAGGCCCTCCGCATCCACTACTTCCAAAGCTTTGGTGAGCACCACATCACGGCTCAACCTCGCTTTGTGGTCGCGGCGTTTCGTGCCTGGGGCCTTGGGCGAGGACATCAGTTTTTCCATTCTGGAGCCGGCAGCAAGCGTTGCGCGGGCAGTAATTCCAGACGCTTGCCGTATTTGTAGTCTACGGCTAAAGTCTACAGTGTAGATAAGGCATTCACGCCGCCTGTAGGCCCTGATTTTCTGCGGGGCCGGTCACACTCCATTGCCCTGTGCAAGGCATTTGAGGTCTGCTGCTGTAGCCGAACGGCGGCGCCACGCACGTAGCGAAGGGACGCCGTCATGGCTAATTCGCAGTTCGACCTGTTTCTCCACGAAGCCACCTACCTCGACCAAACCTCTGACTCCACCTTGGATCAGGACCGCCTTTATGGGCTCTACACCAGCTGGTGCTTCATTAACCAGCAGACACCCGGCCCGGAATCCACGTTTTGGGCCGCCATGAAGAACAAGATCGACCCCGCGCGCAATGGCCTCCGCATGAAGGGCCCTGCCGCCACGGACTACATCATGACCAGCTACCCCGGACTCGTTTAAGAGCGGGCAGCGACAAAAGGCGTGAACCGCCCGGCACGAAGCCGAGCGGTCCACGCCTTTTTGCTATTTACCTCCGGGAGCCGGGAACGCGGCGTCCACTTCCACCTCGACGAGCCACCCGTTCACAGGCAGGTTTTCGATCTCGAGGGCAAACCTTGAGGGCCGGGCAGCATTGATGACGAACGGTGCGGCGGGCGCAGCCGAACCCAGGGGAACCTTGAAGGCGGAACCGTCGGACAGGCTGGTGTTGGCGAAGTACTGCCGGTACGCACGGTTCCAGCCGTCGAAGTCCGCTTTTTCTGCACCGGCGGGGTTCTGGAGGAAGACGCGCATGGTGATGACGTCGTCGTAATCCAATCCAGCCTGGGCAAGGTTCTCGCCAATCCTGCGGAGGGCGTTGATTCCCTGCGCCTCGGTGATGGTGACACCGGGCGGGAGGACCCCGCCGGGGAAGACTGCGGTGTCCACGTAGCGCTGCTCACTGCCGGCAGGGGCAGCGGTGTTAAGCGCGGACGGTCCCAGGCCGCTGGTCTTGTAAATGGGAGTGTTTGCACCGATTGCCACGCCGCCGGCAATCATGGGGTTGTCCTGACCGGCGGGAAGGTTGGAAACCGTAGTTCCGGGCTTGGGATCGGTGAGGTCCTTGAAGACCGCCGGCGCGGCGAAGGCTGCGGTAGCGGTGAGGCTGATTCCGGCGATACCGGCGGCGATGAGGGAAAGTTTGCGGCGCAGCATGGGCTTCTTTCGGGGTTTGGCTTGAGTTATGGCGGGAGCAGGGAGGGGCTTCATCCGGCCACCATTGCTGCCGCCCGGGTGTGCAGGGCGGTGACGGCGGCCCTGGCAGAGGTCATGGCGCCGTGCTGCCAGGCGATGGCGTGGCTCAGGTGGTCGCCGGCAAAGTAGATGTTGCCGGACGGTTCCAGCAGCTTGGCGTATTTGGCGTCCGTCTGCGACGGCCAGCCCACCCAGGCGCCTTCAGAAAAGGCGGTATTCCCCCAGTCAACCGAGAACGACGCCGCGACATCCTTGCGGTAAACGTCGCCGTGGATCCTGGCACCCTGGTCCAGGGCGCGGCTCAGGCGCTTCTCCGGGCTGAGTTCCTTGTACACGCGGGCGCTGGCGCCGGTGTTGTAGTACCCGACCATCGTGCCGCGCTGCCCGTGGAAGCCGGTGGACGGGTACCACATGTTGCCGAGATCGATATTGGTGTTGGTGATGCCGCCGTAGATGCGGTGGTCTTCCTCCCACCAGCGGCGGGAGTACTCGATGCCGATCTTGCCGGCGTCGGCGGGGCTTGCGAATTTCAGGGCGTCGAGCACGTCTGTGGGAAGGTTGCCCGGAACCTTGGCGGCGATCTGCGGCGGCAGGGTGCAGACCGCAAAGTCCGCTTCGATCTTCTTTGCCTGGCCGCCCGGGTTGGTGTACTCCACCGCCACACCGGCGGCAGTGTTGTTCATGGACAGGACCTGGGCCCCGTAAACGAACTTGTCCTTGCCAATGGCGGCTTCGAACGCGTACGGGATGCGGTCCATGCCGCCCACGGGCTGGAACATCATCATGGCCTGGTCCCAGCCGAATTCGAAGGAGAAGTAGTTGCCGACGCCGCTGGCAAAGACATCCGAAAGGGCATCCGGCGCCAGGGGTGTTCCCGCTTCCAGCCCGGCGCCCGGGGCCACGGAGTAGCCCTTGCGGCCCGTGCCGGTGTACTTGAAGCTTGCCGCCGCATCACCGGGAACCTTGCCGCCGATGGCGCCGAAGTTCCGCAGGAAGGAGATCAGGTTCTCCTTATCCGCGGCGCTCATGTAGCTGTCCAGGGCACCCTGGTCCGTGGCTTTGGCGAGGAGCTCGGAGACGTAACCGTAGACATCGGCTTTGGCGGCGCGATGGCGGACAGGGGTGTTGGAGAGCTTGGTGTTGCCCTCCCGGAACAGATATCCGTCAGCATTCTGGTTGGTGAACGGCTCGATCGCCACCCCCAGTTCCTTGCAGTAGTCCAGGGTGATGTGGTGCTGGGGAATGCGGCCGGGGCCGGCATTCATGTACTGGTCCTTCGAGAAGGTTGCCCGCTGGGTAATTCCGCGGAGGTCTGTTTCCTCGGTGCCGCCACGTACGGTCCAGTTGCGTCCGCCCGGCCGCATCCGGGCCTCGAGGATGGTGACTTTGTAGCCCGCCTTGCCCAACTCATAAGCAGTCGTCAGGCCGGCGATGCCGCCGCCCAGGATGACGACGCTCTTCCCCTTGCCCTGCAGGTCATTGGCCCGGGGCGCAGCATAGGCAGGCGCGGCCGTATCGGGAGCCAGGCCCATCGCGGCCATGGTCTCGTACATCACCCCGGCTCCTCCCACCATGCCCACGTAGCGGAGGAAGTTCCTGCGAGTCGCATCTGTCATTTTTTCCCTTTCACCGGAGTGTTACGAGGTGAGCGTAAGGGTCAAATGTTTCGTCAAATGCTGTGACAATGTCGGTGCTGTACCGTTCACATTTCCGTGAAGTAAACGCTTCCCGGATGTCGCAGGCAACTCCAGGGGATGCCCTACGTGGGAATCACCCGGAAGAGGAACCTGGTCCGGACCATGACCCACAGGAGCCCCAGCACTACGGCATAGGCGGCGGTGTTGAGCAGCACGTCCTCCTGCTGCAGCGCCGGAATATTGGCCACTACGGCGATCAGCACCACGTGCATGATGAAGACGTAGAGGGTGGCGCGGCCCAGCGGAATCAGGAACCAGCCGAGTGCGCGCTGCACGGGTTTCCAGTACGCGGTGAGGAAGGCGTAGGCCGCCACCACCATGACCAGGACGTTGAGCAGCCGGCCCGGCCCCAGATACGTGCGGCCAAAGAAGAAGTCGTACATGCTCCGGTACAGGGCGTCCGGGATGATCGCAAGGCGGACATCAAAGCCGTTCGCCAGGTAGGGGTTGCCCCACGAGAGAAACGCGAACAGGAGTGCGACGGCGGTGCACGCAACCACCAGCCAGGTCTGCCCCGCCAACCAGGCGGCGATGCTGCGCCGGTGGTAGCCGGCGACGAGTCCGATCACGAACAGCACCTGCCACACGAGCAGCGGGAACGAATCCTCGAACTGCGAGGGCAGGAGCCGGAACCTCGTGGCCGCTCCCACGGCGTAGACCGCAAGGGTTCCGGCCAGCACCCAAACCGCCTTGCCCCGGTTAAGCGCAGCCAGGATCAGCGGGCTGGCAAGGAGCAGCACCACGTAAAGCCCCATCACGTTGAACTGCCAGGGCCCGAACTGCAGCAGCAGGATGGCAGGAAGCACCTGCGGCGGAACCGGGAACTGGAAAAGGGATTCCATGCCTGCATAAAGGTCATAGGTACGGCCGGCGCCGTCGTGCCCTGCCCCGCCCGTTCCCTGGTCCACAAAGGTAGTGAGGGCGTCAGTCCGGAAGACCGGCAGCAACGAGACCAGGAAGACGCCAATGAGGACTACCAGTGCCGTCAGGTAGAGCTTGCCGGCCCGCCGCGAGGTTAGGTCAACCACCGTTCCGAAGTCGTCCTTCGCTCTGGGCCCGTACACCATACCCACCACCAGGCCGGAGAACAGGACAAACAGCTCGGCACCCGAGACAAACCCCACCGCCTCCTGCGTGAGCAACTGGAACAGCGAGGCCATGCCCAGGTGGTTAACCACAACAAAGACGATGGCCAGGCCGCGCAACATATCCACCCGGGAATCCCTGCTGGACGGGTCAGAGTATCCCCACGCCGTTGCGGCATTCACCCGGCGGGGAATCTGCCACAGGGCAACCAGGACGATGAGGAGCGCTGCCCCTACTGTCCAGGCGGCGGTCCCCGTCAGGGTGTTGGCCCGGACGTACGCGCTGCCGGAGCTGACCTCGGTGACCGGTCCAGTGACGATGGGGGACCCTTCCAGCGCGCCCAGGGCGGCGTTGGCGATGCCCGGGTTTCCGGTGAGCCGCCAGTCAATGCTGGCCACGCCGGTGTCCCTGGTGCTGGTCCGCTCGTCCCACACCACAGCCCCTGCCATGCGGAATTCGCCGGCAGTGGCGACCCCAACCACCTGGTCCCACCAAGCGGCCTTGATGTCCACTTCGGATGCGCCGCCGGAGACCGGGCTGTAGAACGCGGAGGTTTGCAGGAGGAACGGCTTGTCCCGTCCCGCTGAATAGCTGGCGTAGAAGTTTTCACCGCCGGAGGCCGTGAGCATTTCCCGCAGTTCGCCGGCGCGGGGAACTGTGTTGACGGCAGCACCACCGGCTGTGTCGTCGTGGAAGGCGGTCAGGCCAACCCAATCCACCGCATCGTCCCCGGGATAGTAGGGTTCGTAAGCCGCGTCCGAGCCGTTCCAGACGCCGTCGCCGTTGGTATCAAGCAGCGCGAACCCGTCATTTCCCTGTGCAGGCGCGTTCCGGTTCCGGTCGAACGGATAATCCGTGCCCAGGTACGGTTCCCAGACCATCACAGTGCCCCCGCCGCCGTCGACCTCCCGGAACGCCGCCGTCACAGCCCGGAACGCCTCGCGGTAGGCAGCCGGCTGCTGGCCCCACTCAACCCAGCTCGCATTCATGTCCGGGGCAAACCGGACCAGCAGCTGTCCTTTGAAACTGGACGCAAGCTCCAACACCCGTTCGGCGAAGCGCCTCGCAGCGGCGGCGTCGATCTCGTCCAACGGCACGGTGGGCTTCACGGTGAGCATCGCGTGGGCACCCTGCAGGGAGGACTGTTCCAGGAATCCCTTGATGTTGTTTTGCTCTGATGAGCGGTAGGGAAACGCTATGTCGTGGCCCAAAATGGCCGGGGAAGCGCCCAGCCGGTCGGCGAAGCCGGCGGCGGAGTCCTCGCCCCATTCAAGGACGGCGCCCAGCAGCGGCTTTCCCTCTTCCGGAAAAAACCTTCGCGCGGCCTGGGCTGACCCTGCAGGCAGCACCACAGCCACGAGGGCAATCAGCAGCGTGGCAAGGAACGCCCCGACTACGCGCAGCCCGGGTACCCGGTAAAGGCCGGCAGGGTGCTGTGGCGCGGCAGTTCGCGTGCTGATGGGGACCCCCGGTGCTGGTTCTGATGATGAGGCACTGCCCCGTAAGAAACTGTATCTGGCGGCGCGTCCGCAAAAGGCCAAAAAGGGGCGTCCACCTGCGGTGATGCCGCCGCCGTCGGTTCCTCCGGCGTCGCGGAAACCGCTGCCTGGTGCACCGTGCCTGGTTCAGTTACGGAACATGACGACGGCGGCCGTGCGGCCCTGCGCGCCAAGTGTTACGTTTCTGGGGAGTAATGAGTACCGGCACCAAGCCCTGACTGGCCGGTCGGCAACCCTCCTTTCACGGCGGGGTGCCTCAGGTGAATACTCGGCATATCGACCGATTCGAGTTGCAAGCGTGAGAGAAGGAGATCCGTCGTGTCCGACGCACCTGCCCCTGAAGAAAGACTTTCCTACCGGCTTGTCACCGGACCGGATGACAGGTCCTTCTGCGAACGGATTTCCGCTGCCCTGGCTGAAGGCTATGTCCTCCACGGCAGCCCGGCCGCAACGTCCAACGGCGGCCAGGTGATCGTGGCGCAGGCATTGGTCCTGCCGGCGGCCATCGCTTCCGCCGACGCGGCCGTCGCCACCGCAGTGGATAACCTCGAATCCGCAGGCGAAGACCTCGAGTTCGACGGCGAGGGCCACGCATGAGCTACGCCGGAGACCTCACGCCCCGGGAGGCGTGGGAAAAGCTGGAGCAGGGAGCCATCCTGGTGGATGTCCGCACTGAGGGCGAATGGGCCCACATCGGCATCCCTGACACCAAGGCCACGGACAACGATCCGCTGTTCATCCAGTGGACATTCCCGGGTGGCATTCCCAACCCTGATTTCATTAGCTCCCTGACCCAGCAGGCGCCGGAGGATCCGTCTACCGAACTGGTATTCCTGTGCCGCTCCGGGCAGCGTTCCATCGCGGCCGCCATTGCCGCCACCCAGGCCGGCTTTACCTCCTACAACGTGCTGGAGGGCTTTGAAGGCGAGCCGGACCGCTACGGCGAACGCACCGTCAACGGCTGGAAGAACCGCGGACTGCCCACCAACCTTGGAAAGAACTAAGTGACCTTCAACGAAGACGCCGCCGGCTGGAGCCCCGACACCCAGGCCGTACGCGGCGGACTGGACCGCACCAACTTCCAGGAAACCAGCGAGGCGGTATTCCTGAACTCCGGGTTCGTGTACGAATCCGCCGCCGCTGCCGAGCGCGCCTTCACGGGCGAGGACGAGCGCTTTGTGTACTCCCGCTACGGCAACCCCTCGGTGGCCACCTTCCAGGAGCGCCTCCGCCTCCTCGAGGGGACCGAGGCGTGCTTCGCGACGGCGTCCGGCATGTCCGCCGTCTTTACCGCCCTGGGCGCGTTGCTGGCCGCCGGCGACCGCGTGGTGGCCGCCCGCTCGCTTTTCGGTTCCTGCTTTGTGATCCTGAACGAGATCCTGCCGCGGTGGGGTGTGGAGACGGTGTTCGTCGACGGTCCTGACCTGGAACAGTGGCGCGACGCCCTGTCCCAGCCCACCACTGCCGTGTTCTTCGAGTCACCGTCCAACCCCATGCAGGAAATCGTCGACATCGCCGCAGTGAGCGAACTCGCGCACGCGGCAGGTGCCACCGTCGTCGTCGACAACGTCTTTGCGACTCCCCTGCTGCAGCGCTGCGGGCAGCTTGGTGCCGACGTTATCGTCTACTCCGGCACCAAGCACATCGACGGCCAGGGACGCGTCCTGGGCGGCGCCATCCTGGGTACCAAGGAATTTATCGAGGGACCGGTCAAGCAGCTGATGCGCCACACCGGCCCGTCGTTGTCCGCCTTCAATGCCTGGGTGCTCACCAAGGGCCTTGAGACCATGGCCCTGCGCGTCAACCATTCATCGGCGTCCGCCCTGCGGCTGGCCGAGTGGCTGGAGCAGCAGCCCGCCGTGAGCTGGGTGAAGTACCCGCTCCTGAAGACACACCCGCAGTACGAACTGGCGGCACAACAGATGAGCGCCGGCGGCACGGTTCTCACCCTTGAGCTTGCGACGACGGGTGGCCGCTCGGGCAAGGAAGCCGCCTTTGCGCTGCTGGACGGTTTGCGCATCATCGACATCTCCAACAACCTCGGGGATGCCAAGTCCCTCATCACGCACCCGGCCACTACCACCCACCGTGCGATGGGTCCGGAGGGGCGGGCAGCCATTGGCTTGAGCGACGGTGTGGTGCGGCTTTCAGTGGGCCTGGAGGACGTGGACGATCTGATTGGCGACCTGGAACAGGCGCTCAAGCAGATCTAGAGGTGCCTGGCGCTGTGGCGGAGCTCCGGCACCATTGCCGCCTGCTGCTCATTTCTTTTTCTGACGCAAGCTACACAGCTGGCCCCAGCATCCTCGCGGCCAGGTGGGCGGGGGCTTTATCAGACCTCTTCGATGGAGAGCTGGACGGCCACCTCGTCGCCTTCACCAATCCGGGCTTTGTCCCTGATGGCCTTCTTTACGGGCAACAGGTAGGAACCGGCTTTCTGGTCCGCAAACAGCGAGGTCTGCCAGGAGTGTCCGGCAATCTCCGCGGTCACCCTGACGGATCCGAATGCCTTGCTGGCGCCGGCGCTTTGTTCGTGGATGTCATCCGCGACGTCTGTTGGGAGCGTCAGAAAATGCCAGCCTGCTTCGCCCGGATATAGCCACAGCTCAGTCCTGAAGGAGTACGACGCCGTCACGCGCCGAGTATGCCACGCCTCCTTGCCGGGGCACCACCGATTACTGATTTTCCCTGTTCAGGGCTCCCCTCCGCCCTGTTCACCCCGCTGACGCCAGCATCAGGCAAGCCACGGGGCTTAAACCGTGCAGGCTGAAAAGTTTTTTGATTCCTTTTCCAGTAGGAGGACTTTTAGGCCCCTGTTTTGTCAGACCCCCTCGCCATGATGGGGGTATGGAAACGAACCCGGCAGTAGTGCAGGCGGAGGCGGCTGTTGTGGCTGCTGTCGCTGCGTTTATGGCGGCGCTGGCTGGCGGCGATACTGCTGTTTCCGGTGCCGCTGATCCCGGTTCCGCGGTTGAGTCTGACGATCCGTTGCAGCGGGTTGCTGATGGGGCTTTGGAAGTTCTTGCCGTGGTGGGGCGTTCGGAAGCGAAACTGGCGGCGGTGAAGACGGAGGCGGTGGCGGTGTTTGCTGCGGCCACTGCGGTTTTGAATGGTCCGGCTTCGTCTCCGCAGGAGGCTTCGGCGCAGGACCGGTCGCTGGTCGCCGAGGTGGGGTGTGTGCTGGCGATCGGTGACCGGGCCGCCGGTGCCCTGCTCGCCGACTCCCATGCCCTGACCACCTCCCTGCCGCGGACCCTGGCGGCACTGCAGGCCGGGACGATTTCCTGGGCGCAYGCCCGGACCATGGTGGACCAGACCGCGAGCCTTGATGCTGCCGGGGCGGCGGCGTTGGAGGCGCACTTCCTGGACCCGGACRYGCCGAGACCCGCCGCGGCCGCCGCGGTCGGGGAGATGCCGGCGTACCGGTTCAAARCCAAGGCCAGGCAGTGGCGGGAACGCCATCACCCGGAGAGCCTGGAGAAGCGGCACGCCAGGAGTGTGGCGGACCGGCGGGTCGRGTTCTGGCCGGACAGYGACGGGATGGGCTGGATCGCCGCGTGCCTGCCCGCGGACCAGGCGTCTGCGRTCTGGGACCGGCTCACCACMATCTCCCGGGACATGCAGGGACCGGACGAACCCCGCACCCTCACCCAACTCCGGGCCGACAACTACACTTCAGCGCTTCTGGATACCGGGCCCGGGATCAGCGCTGGAAACACCAGTTCCGGCGCCGGAAACAGTTTCGGCAAGAGCGGGGCCAACAGTGCCAACAGCACACGTGCCGGCGGGCAGGAAAAGGGTCCCGGGAAGAGATCTTCGATTCGGGCGCAGGTCCTGGTCACGGTGCCGGTGTTCTCGTTGCTGGGCCTGACCGATGAGCCGGCGATGCTGGACGGGTTCGGCCCGATCCCGGCCTCGATGGCACGGAACCTCGTCGGTAACGGGGCGGACTCGTTTTACCGGGTGTTGGTGGATCCGCGGGACGGGGCTCCGCTGGAGATTGGCCGGACCAGCTACCGGCTCACCAAAGCGATGCGGAACTGGTTGCAGCTGCGGGACGGCAAATGCCCGTTCCCCGGCTGCAACAACAACTCACTGGACAACGAAGCGGACCACATCCTCGCCTGGCACAAAGGCGGCACAACCGGAATATCAAACCTGGGACAGCCCTGTCCAAAACACCACAAGCTTCGGCACAGCAGCGGCTGGAAACCCACCCCGCCCACCAAAAAATGAACCGCCCGGCTGGACCTCACCCACCGGCCGGCACTACAAAAGCGAACACCAGGACTGGGAACCACCCCACTGGCCGAAATGGATTGAGGAACTTTGGGATGTCTCCATTCAGGCTGAATCGAAGCCCTCGGACCTGTACGTGCCTGGGTACTTTGCCCTACCGGAAGACTTGGACCCACCGCAAGACTTAGACCCGCCGGAAGACCTTGACCTGCCAGATTTTGATGTGCCGGAAGATCCTGGCCCTTCTGAAGACGAACTGCCCAAGGACCCGTTTCCGGACTGGCACCTCTGGCTGGATACGGCTGCCTCTGCCCGCTAGGACTGGCGGACGAGCAGTAGTTCGGGGACCCGTTTCCGGACTGGCACCTCTGGCTGGATACGGCTGCCTCTGCCCGCTAAGACTGGCGGACGCGCAGTAATTCCGGGGACCCGTCGACAGCCGAAGGATTAACGGAGCCGCGCATGGTTACATCCACCGCATGCTTGACCACTGCACCAAAGCCCAGGTCCTCCGGCGCTGAGGCAGCCAAAGCCCTGTCGCGGATGCGGCGCTGTTCAGCTGCCCCTGTCCCGCGCGCGATGATGTCCTCCACACCTTGACGGGCAAGGGCAAGCTCACCCTGCTCCTGCAATACCGGTGCGAGGTAGTCCACCAGGGAACGAACTACGTCGGCGGCCCGCGCGGGCCGGAATGTACCGAAATCCAGGAGGTCCCCGCTGAGTCCGCCGCTGCTTGCCTGCCATGAAGCCATCCGCAAAAGTACGGTGGGCACCGGCGCAGGCTCAACCCCCTCGTGCCACTCACGGCTCGCAGTCTCCACAAGCGCCCTGACGAGAACGGCAAGAAGTGCTGCGTCCTCGGCCCGGAGGCAGACGTCTGCAACACGGACCTCGACAGTGGGGTGGTTCCGGGACAAGCGGGCGTCGAAGTAGATCATTCCTTCGTCCAGCATCACTCCACTGTCCAGGAGGCGGGTGACCACCCTCCGGTAGGCAGAATATGTTCCGTAAATACCGGCGGGACCGGCTGTGGGCCAGCGGTTCCATGCCTGGGTGCGGTAGCTTTCGAACCCCGTTTGAATCCCGTTCCAGAACGGCGAGTTGGCGCTCAGGGCCGTGAGGACGGCAAGCTTGTCACGGATCCGGTCCAGCACAGCCACACCCTCGTCGGGTGACTCAATAAAGGTGTGGACGTGGAAACCGCAGGTCAGCTGCTCCTGGGCCGTCAGGCCAAAGCGCTCCAGCATCCTGGCATAGCGTGGATCAGGGGTGGTGTGGCTGGCCAGCCCAAGGGGGGACGTGGCCAGCGCCGCCACCCGCGCATTGTGCCTCCTGGCAGCCGTGTCAGCGAGCACCCGCCCTGCCCGGATCTGGTCAAGCAGCACACCGTACTCCAGGCACGGGCGCGTCTGGGTCTCGATCTGCTCCAGCTTGAGTTCGGCACTCAGGCCCATTTCATCGTCGTCGTAAACGGTTTTGTCTTCCGTTACGAGGTCCCGGGGGTCGTCCGGAGCGTCGTCTGCCGCCAACCGGCGGAGGGACAGCAGGGCGTCAGCGAGGGCAAGCGGCTCCCCGCTCTCCGGATCAACGATCAGGAGCTCTTCCTCAACGCCGAATGTTCGCATACTCACATTCTGCGGCAGCTGAGGGACTTTTTAAGGTCCTTCGGACTTCGTGACGAAGCGTGAATGCTCAGTCCTGGAAGTACTCCACCTTCGCCCCGATAGTGTTCAGCCGCTCCGCCAGGTCCTCATACCCGCGCTCGATAACGTAGATGTTCCGCAGCTCGGAGACTCCCCGGGCTGCCAGCATGGCCAGCAACAGGCAGGCTGCGGGGCGCAAAGCCGGTGGACAGCCAACCTCTGCGGCGCGCCACTTGGTGGGCCCGTTGACGTAGATGCGGTGTGGATCCAGCAGCTGAACCTGCGCACCGAGCCGGTTCAGCTCCGTGAGGTAGATGGCGCGGTTTTCGTAAACCCAGTCATGGATCATTGTCTGTCCGCTGGCGTTCGCGGCAATGACTGCAAAGAAGGGCAGGTTGTCAATGTTCAGCCCGGGGAACGGCATGGGGTGGATCTTGTCCTCCGGCGCGTGCAGCTCGGAAGGTTTGGTGGTCACGTCCACCAAGCGGGTCCGGCCGTTGCGTGCCATGTACTCGCCGGAGATCTCCAGCTGCTGGCCCATCTGCCCCAGCGTGGCCAGCTCGATCTCCATGAACTCGATGGGGACCCGGCGGATGGTTACCTCGGAGTTGGTGACGATACCCGCGGTGATGAGGCTCATTGCCTCGATGGGGTCCTCGGAGGGGAAGTATTCGATCTCGGCATCAATCATGGGACGCCCGGTGATCTTCAAGGTGGTGGTGCCGACGCCGTCGATGGCCACGCCCAGCATCTGCAGGTAGAAGCAGAGGTCCTGCACCATATAGTTCGGGCTGGCGTTGCGGATCACCGTTGTCCCCTCACGGTGAGCGGCAGCCATGATGGCGTTCTCGGTGACAGTATCGCCGCGCTCGGTCAGGACGAAGGAGCGGTCGCGGGTATCGGCCGAAGGAGCCTGGACGCTGTAGAAGCCGGCCGTCGCCTCCACTGCGAGGCCGAACTGGCGCAGCGCCTGCATGTGTGGCTCTACGGTGCGCGTGCCCAGGTCACAGCCACCCGCGTACGGAAGGCGGTACTCGGAGGTCTCGTCCAGCAGCGGCCCCAGCAGCATGATGACGCTGCGTGTGCGGCGGGCGGCTTCCACGTCCATCGCCGCGAGGTCAAGGACGGCCGGCCTGCGGAGCTGGAGGTCGGTATCATTGAGCCAGGTACACTCGACCCCGATGCTGCTGAGCACCTCGACGATGCGGTTTACTTCTTCAATCCGCGCAAGGCGGCGAAGAATGGTTGTCCCACGGTTAATGAGGCTCGCACACAGCAGTGCGACGCCGGCGTTCTTGCTGCTGTTGACGTCCACGGCTCCAGACAGCGTGCGGCCACCCTCCACGCGAAGGTGCGTCATCTGTGGTTTGCCGACGTTGACGATGCTCCGGCCAAAGATGGTCTCGAGCCGCTGGATCATTTTCAGGCTCAGGTTCTGCTTGCCCTGCTCCATCCGGGCAATGGCGCTTTGGCTGGTTCCGAGCTCGGCGGCCAGCTGGCCCTGCGTCCAGCCTTTCTCGCCCCGGGCGTCCCGGAGCATGGCGGCAACGTGTTCCGTAGTTTCCTGCGTCATGCAAGAAATATATCATAAATGAGTTAGCGGCAGCAGATATCGACCGATAGCCCTCCCAGCGGAGAACGTTTACCCACTACATGCGATAGAAAATGTGCCCTCCCCTCCGGTCTAGCCGGTTGTTGACCCTACCGAACGGGCCGGAGGAGACTGGATGGAACCTCTTCCTCCGACGACGACGGAGGTGCTGATGCGCCGGAAACGAGACCCCCGGGCGGCAGCCACGCTGGCGGGCCTGATGTTCGCCATCCTGCTCCTGGTCCCCGCTTGGCCGGCATTCGCAGCGCCGTCGCCAGGGGAAGGCAGACAGTCAACACTGGGCAACGATGTCTCATGGCCCCAATGCCGCAGGGACCTTCCTACCGGCCAGGCTTTTGCCATCGTCGGCGTCAACAACGGGTTGGCCAACAACACCAATCCTTGCCTGCAGGAACAGCTCGAGTGGGCTGCTGCCTCATCCGGCAATTCGGCCCAGCCTGAGGTGTCCCTTTACGTGAACACCGCCAACCCGGGAAGCAGCGGCTCGTGGTGGCCCTCCAGCAACGAGTACCCGATAGGATCGGCCGTCCATAACCCCTACGGCTCCTGCGAGGAAAGGGACTACGGCACGGCGTGCGCCTACATGTACGGCTATGCCAAGGCCTGGGACGACGCTTACATCCGTGGAATCAGCAATCCCTCCGACTACGTCTGGTGGCTGGATGTGGAAACCGAAAACTCCTGGTCCACGGACAAGGATGCCAACCGCGCAGTCCTGGAGGGCATGACGGACTCCTTCCACAGCATCGACGTCAAGGGTGTTGGGATCTACTCAACCGGCCTTCAATGGAGCCGGATTGTGGGAACCGTCAGCAGCTCAAGCAACCTGTACTCTCTGCCGAGCTGGCTGGCGGGGGCCCGCGCCATAACCGGAGCCAAAGCCAATTGCGCAAGCCCACCGCTGACCGCAGGCGGCGAAGTCACGCTCACCCAGTTCGTGACGGGAAACTTCGACTACAACCACTCCTGCGGCTGAATCAGCAGACGTGTGGGCAGTCAGCTCCCCAGCCACACCATGTTCCAGGTGCCCGCCCATATGGCGGCAACAAACGCTCCAGCGGCCATCAGCACCCCGGCGGCCAGCACCCAAAGGTCGAGGGCGCTGTACGTGGATTCCCGCGCCCAGGTCCGCTTTCCGCCGCCGAAGCCGCGTGCCTCCATGGTGACGGCAAGCCGGGAAGCACGCCGGATGGCCTGAACCAGCAGCCCGAAGCTCTGCCCCAGGGTCGCCTTCAGCCGCTGGAGGGCATTACCGCGGGAGCCGACGCCGCGGGCACGGCGGGCCATGCCGATGGTCTGCCATTCCTCCGCCATCAGCCCCACCAGCCGCATGGCGGCCAAGGTCCCCAGCACGAAACGGTGCGGAAGGCGCGCCTTCTGTGCCAGCGCATCAGCCAGGTCCGTGGGATCGGTGCAGCTCATCAACAGGACCGCCGGCAGCGCAATCGCCAGCCCCCGCAGCATAAACCCGGCCCCCAGCTCCAGCGAGCCTTCGCTCATGGTCCAGATGCCGACGTCGATAAGCGTCTTTCCGCTGTCCGGCGCCAGGATGGAGGTGCTCCAGCCACCCACGGCGGCGGCAATGATGAGCGGCCAGCCCCGCTGCCACAGCAGAGTGAGGGTGAGGCCCGCCAAAGGGAACAGCAGGAACTCGAAGGCCAGCGCCACCGACGCGGACACCCAGTCAATGGACAGCGCCAGCACTGCGGTGATCAGGAAGACGGCGGCGAACTTGCTCAGCGGATTGGCACGGGTCAGCAGGGCATGGTTGCCGCGCAGGTTCAGCTCCTGCCTCATTGCGCCACCGCCGCCGCAGCAGCCAGCCGCAGTTCCGTTCCGCCCAGCGCTGCCGTGAACTCGGCATCATGGGTCACGGACACTACGGCCGTGCCCTCGTCCAGGAGCTCGGACAGGAAGGATGCCAGCTCAGCCCAAGTATTGGCGTCCTGCCCGAAGGTCGGCTCGTCCAGGACCAGGACTTGGGGATGCGCGGCCAGGACCGTGGCTACGGAGAGCCGCCGTTTCTCGCCGCCCGAAAGGGTATACGGGTTGGCGTCAACGAGCCCCGTGAGCCGGAGCCGCTCCAGCAGTTCATCCACCCGTTCCTCCCCGTGGCCCAGGTGCCGTGGGCCGAACAGCAGTTCGTCCAGTACTTTCCCCGTGACGAACTGGTGCTCAGGCTCCTGGAACACCGTACCCACGCGCTCGATCAGCTGCTCGGCCTTCCACTGGTAAGGGTCTATCCCAGCTCCCCGGCTGAGCGCCAGCGTGGCGGAAACCTTGCCGTCAACGGGCTCCAGCAGCCCGGCGAGGGTCAGCGCGAATGTCGATTTTCCCGCGCCGTTGGGCCCGGTGATTGCCAGCGCCTGCCCGGCCCGGACCTGGGCGGAGATGCCCTGCTGCACCGGCACCGGCGCCACCTTCCGGAAGCCCTTGCGGCGCGCACGCTCACGCGACACCGCCAGTTCCTCGGCGGCAAGCAGCAGGTCGCCCGTCCCGCGGGCCGAACCGGCAGCACGGAGACGCGTCGGAGGGACGTAGCCGGGCACCCAGACTCCGGCCGCGACCAGCATGCTCCGGGCTTCGCTGAGGACCTGATCCGGCGGCCCATCCAGCAACACGCCGGAATCGGTCGACGAGCCGGGCTGCAGCACCACAATCCGGTCAACCAGGTCCTTCCACACGGCCACACGGTGCTCCACCACCACCAACGTTGCCCCGGTTTTCTCGAGGCAACGGCCCACGGCGTCGCGCACCTCCACCACTCCGGCAGGGTCCAGGTTGGCGGTTGGCTCATCGAGGAGGATCAGCCCCGGCCGCATGGCAAGGATCCCCGCCAGCGCAAGGCGCTGCTTCTGCCCGCCGGACAGGGCCGACGTCGGATGGTCCAGCGGCAGGTGGGAAAGCCCGACGTCGTCCAGCGCCTCATGCACGCGGGCCCAGATGTCATCGCGGGGCACGGCAAGGTTCTCGGCGCCGAAGGCGACGTCGTCACCTACGCGCGAGAGGACAACCTGGGTCTCCGGGTCCTGCTGCATCAGCCCGGCACGGCCGCGCTGCTCCCGGGGGGAGGCTCCGTCGATCAGCAGCGAACCGGACTCATCGGAATCGCCGGCCTCGGCGTCGTCGTCGTGCGCATCCCCCAGCACCCCCGCCAGCGCGTGGAGGAGCGTGGACTTGCCTGCGCCGGACGGGCCCAGGAGCAGGACGCGTTCACCCGGTTGGATGTCCAGGTCGAGGGCGCGGACAGCAGGCTTGGACCGCCCGGCGTGCCGCCAGCCCCAGCCTCTGGCGGTGACTGCAGCCGGCCGCGCCGCCACCGCAGAGCCGTGCAGGGAAGGAGCAGTCATCAGGAGAAGACGGGCTCCGATGCTGCCTTGCGTGACGCAAAGGAGCTCAGGACACCGGTCCTCGCCAGGCCGCGGGTGGCGATCCAGGACAGGGCTCCTGCGATTACGGCGCCGGATATGGCAGTGAAGATGATGTAGGCCAGCTTGTCCCCGCCGGAGTAGGCGATGTTCCAGCCCCAGGGCGCGAAGGAATCGTTCAGGCCGCAGAAAAGTCCGGCAGCGGCGCCGGCGAGCAAGGATACCGGCAGGTTGAACTTCCGGTACACGAAGATCGCGAAGATGATCTCGGCTCCCAGGCCCTGAACAAACCCGGAGAACAGCACCGAGGCGCCGTACTGCGAGCCCATGAGCAGTTCACCGGTGGCGGCCACGGTCTCGCAGAACAGTGCAGCTCCCGGCTTTCGGATGATGAGCATGCCCAGCACCGCGGGGATCATCCAGCCGCCGGCCAACAGGCCGGTAAGCGGCGGATAGACGGCGTTCATGGGTGCCGAGACTGCGGCTGCGCCCTGGGACCAGGCCCAGAAAATAACGCCGCCGGCGATGGCGATGAGGGCTGCCACCACGATGTCCACAACGCGCCAGGACTTGCCGGTGGTCTTCTTGATTGCTGTCGTTGCCATGCGATCCTCCTGAGGAACAGGAGGGGAAAGTGGATACAGCAACCGGCGCTGCCGCCGTTGCCGCACACTTCGAGAACTCGACTCCCTTGCGCCGGTACTAACCGGATCAGGTTCGAGGGTCTGCGGCTATCCGCACTCTCAGCGCCCACCTGCGGTCCCTGGCATGGCCAGTTATGCCCGACGGCGGCGCTCCCCTGTCGTTGAATGATTCTGTCGGTAAATATTTGCCCTTGCGGGCGGGGTCCAGTTTACACCGGAGGAGGGGTAGATTGTGGGCCATGACTGCCAATTCCCCGCATGTGACCGAGTTCGATCCGGATTCCGATGCCATCCAGCAGGAAGGATCCCTGCAAGCGCTCATCGCCCGGATCGAAGGCGAAATCCACGAGCTCCAGTTTCCCGGCTTCTCGCTGGACGATGCACTGAACCTTGGGCTGTTGCTGGTGGAGCTGGGCAAGGAGGGCCAGTTTCCCATCGCGATCGACATCACCAAGGGTGAACAGGTCCTGTTCCATGTGGCGCTGCCCGGCGCCACGCCGGACAACGGGCACTGGATCCGCGCGAAGCAGCGCACGGCCGCCCGGTATGAGGTGCCTTCCCTCCTGGTGGGGCTGCGCGCCCGGCTCAAGGGCGGACGGATCGAGGACAACGCCTGGTTCGATCAGAGCCGGTATGCGGCGCACGGCGGGTCCTTCCCGGTGTACGTCACGGGGGTGGGCGCAGTCGCAACGGTGACTGTCTCAGGGCTTCCCCAGGTGCAGGACCATGACCTGGTGGTACAGGCCCTGCGCGAGATCCATGGTTCCATGCGGGCGGACTGACTGCAGCATCAACGCGGACTATGGACTCCTCATGAATGCCGGGAGTACATTCAAGGCGAGCGGCCGGAGTTCCGAAACAGGAGGACGCCATGATCGGTCGTGCAGCCGAAAACCAAGTGCGTGCGGCGGTGGACAAGGCCGCCGAGGAAATGATCTATATCGGCCCGGACCACCCCTACTACCCCCTGCTGGCGGAACTTGTGTCCGCCGTGGGGAAGGCCTGGCAGCAAGGGTACGAGCACGGCCGCCGCGGCGGGCACCATGCCAACCCTTATCTGTGGAGTACCTCAGAGGGGTGAGCGCCACCATGGGCTGCCGGGTCTGACGCATGCTGGCAGTCCACAAATGAGAAGCGTACTTAGCTTTTATTAGTAACCATGCTTACTATGTTGTCTCCCGGCTTTTGAGGAGACAGGACAATGACAGTCAGCACCCGGGCAACCGGAGCAAGGACCGGCCTGCAGAAGGCAGCGCTTGCAACGGGCGCCCTCTTCCTCCTGGTAAGTGTCCTGGGGTTCATCCCCGGGATCACCAGCAATTATGAAGCCCTGGGCATGGCCGGGTACGGCTCCGGGGCCTTGCTGTTGGGAGTTTTCCAGGTGTCCATCCTGCACAACATCGTGCACGCGGCCTTCGGGGCGGCGGGACTGTTGCTGGCCCGGACCCACCAGCAGGCAAGGAGCTTCCTCATCTACGGGGGCGTTGTCTACCTGGTCCTCTGGCTGTACGGACTCCTGGTGGGTGATCAAACCCCCGCCAACTTTGTCCCCCTCAACGGCGCCGACAATTGGCTGCACCTGGCCTTGGGCCTGGGCATGATCATCCTGGCCATCCTGCTGTCACCGCGGACTACCCCGAAAACGCCGCCCCGGACGTGAACCGCCGGCCAAACCGAAACCGCCGCCGACGCCCGCAGCACAGGCAGCACAGGCAGCACCGCTGCCACCCACAAGGAGCATCATGAAAATCCCGGAAGCCCGAGGTCCCCTCAGCAGCGCACTGTTCACTGCCCTGTCCGTTACCGCCGGCACGGGCGACGCCACCACGCGCGTCGAAGAACTGCGCCGGCTGGTCACGGGAGAGCTGGTTGGAACCACAGACGTCATCGGGGACGACGACGTCCAGCTGGCACTTTTCTGCCTCTATGAGCTCCACTACTCCGGCCTTGAAGGCGTCAGCGACGACTGGGAGTGGGAGCCGGGCCTCATCCAGGTTCGCCGCCTGCTCGAAAGGCCGTTCGAGGAGGCGCTACGGGCCGCTGCCCAGTCGGCAGCCGGGGAGCTGGACCTGCCGCCGGCAGCGGAGATGACCAGTGACGCGGTGGCCGACGTCCTGTTTGGGCTGGCCGGGACCGATACCGGGCCCAGCGTGTCCCGCTACGTGGCGAAAAAGGCGAGCCTGGACCAGCTCAAGGAGTTCCTCATCCACAAGTCCGTCTACCAGCTGAAAGAAGCGGACCCGCACACCTGGGCCATCCCCCGGCTTACCGGACGGCCGAAGGCAGCGCTGGTGGAGATCCAGGCCGACGAGTACGGCGGAGGACGCCCCGATCGGATGCACAGCGCGCTCTTTGCCCGCACCATGCGGGGGCTGGGAATGGACGACCAATACGGCGCCTACGTGAACGCGGTACCCGCCATCTCCCTCGCGGCGGTGAACATGATGTCCCTCTTCGGGCTCAACCGCCGGCTGCGCGGTGCCATCACCGGACACCTGGCACTTTACGAAATGACCTCGTCGCGGCCCAACCGCCTGTACGGCAACGGCTTCCGGCGGCACGGCTTCGATACCGGGGTGACCCACTATTTCGACGAGCACGTTGAAGCCGACGCCGTACACGAGCAGATCGCGGGCCGTGACCTTGCGGGTGGGCTGGTGGAAGCTGAGCCCGGGTTACTCGGGGATGTCCTGTTGGGGGCAACGGCGGCAATGGCGATCGACGGCAGGATTTCCACGCACCTTTTGGCCTGCTGGGAAAACGGCGAGACCTCGCTGAGGGCGGCAGTGCCGGCGGCAGCATGAACGCCAAGGGCATCGTGTCCGCAGAGTACATCCTGCCGCTGCGCTGGACCGAGGATTCGCAACTGCCGGACCTGGCCGCCTACCTTGGGCACCTGGTCGAGTGGATCCCTGTCACCGTGGTGGACGGCTCCGCTCTGGAACTGTTCGAGCGGCATCGGGCTGCCTTCCCGGCTGGCGTTCGCCATATCCGTCCGGTGCAGGACGGCGACGGCCACAACAGGGGCAGTGGCGCCAACGGCAAAGTAGCCGGTGTAATGACAGGCGTTCATGCCGCCAAGGCCGAGCTGCTGGTGATAGCCGACGACGACGTGCGCTACACGCGCGAATCGCTCACCGCCGTCGTCAATCACCTGGAGTCGGCGGACATCGTGCGGCCGCAAAACTACTTCGAACCCCTGCCGTGGCACGCGTGGTGGGACACGGCCAGGACGCTGATCAACCGGGCATGGTCCGCAGATTACCCGGGAACCCTGGCCGTGCGTAGAAGCGCGCTGCTGGCCACCGGCGGCTACGATCCCGTGCTCTTCGAGAACCTCGAGCTCATCAGGACCGTCAAGGCAGCCGGCGGCCGGGAAAAGATCCTGCCGGACCTATTTATTGCCCGCAGGCCGCCCGGGCCGCGGCACTTCCTCAAGCAGCGCACCCGCCAGGCCTACGATGACTTCGCCCAGCCCCGCCGCCTCGCCGCGGAGCTTTCCCTGCTTCCGGCGGTAGCCGCAGCAGCCTGCCTTCCCCGGGGGCGCCGCGGGCGGGCCTTCCTCGGACTGGCGGCGGCGCCGGTCATCATCGCCGGCATTGGGCGCCGCCGGAACAACGGGGCAGCCGTCTTCCCTTTCCGGGCCGTGTGGTGTGCCCCGCTGTGGGCCCTGGAACGGGCTGTTTGTATCTGGATCGCACTTGGATTCCGCCTGGGCGGCGGCATTCCCTACGCCGGGACACGGCTGGGGACCGCTGCCCATTCGGAGGCTGAACTGCAGCGCAGGCACTCCGGAAAACTGGCCACTGTGCGCCAACAAGACATCAAGCCGTCCGCCAGCAACCGAGACCAGGAGCAGCCATGAACCAGGAACCCGCCGAAAGCTCGATCGTGGTGTGCCCCGATGGGCCCCTGATTGTCCGGGGCGACTTCGAGATCGTGACGCCCTCCGGCGACCCCGTCCCGCGCGAGCGCAAGACCGTAGCGCTGTGCCGCTGCGGCGCCTCGGCCATCAAGCCCTACTGCGATGGCACCCATAAAATGATCAAGTTCCGGACGGAACCGCCGGTGGGCTGATCAGCGCTCCTCCACCGAGTGCACAACGCCCACAGCGAACCGGCGATTCACCGCACCGGCTCCCGCCACTGATGCCGTTAGGCTGAAGTCAGCCCGTTTTCCGCCCGCAAGGAGTACTAAGAATGAACCTCTTCATCAAGCTGCTCGGCACCGGTGTGAGCCTCGGCGCCGGCTTCGTCGGAACCAAGCTGGTCAACACCATCTGGGAAAAGTCCACCGGACGGAAGCCGCCTACCGGCAAGGACGAGGACATCCCCACCAGCCTGCAGTCTGCGCTGACGTTCGCGTTGATCTCGGCCTCGGTCAGCACCATCATCCAGGTCCTGGCCAACCGGGGCACCCAGCGGGCCATCACCCGGTTCGCCAAGAGCAAGGACATCGTCTAACTAACGTAGTTTTTGTCCAGATAAGCCGGGCTGCATCGTTCGGAAGCCAGCATATCTGGACAAAAACTCCTACGGCTGGGAGCCGTCGCCGGTACCGTCCTCGCGGGCGGTCTTGGCGGCGGCTTTCTGCACTACTGCCTCCAGCTCATCGGCCGTCAGCAGCTCGCGGTGCAGGTGCTTGGTGCGATAGCCCGCCCTGCCCACCATGTGGGCGGACACCGGCACCGTCAACAGCTGGAAAATCCAGGCGACCACCAGCACGGGCCACACCCACCAGGTACGCATTTGCAGGCCGATGGCTGCCAGCAGCAGGAACAGCCCCAGCACCTGCGGCTTGGTGGCGGCATGCATGCGGCTCAGCAGGTCCGGGAAACGGAGCAGGCCGATCGCGGCGCCCAGGGACATAACGGCGCCCACCACCATAAAGACGGCTGACAGCAGGTCGATCCACCCGTCGAGGGCAGTGGCTTCAGGATTCAATGGGCTGTTCCCTTCGATCGGCCACAAACCTGGCAACAGTCACGGATCCGATGAAGCCGATGATGGAGATGGCCACCACGAGCATCAGGTTGTTCAGGTGCCGATTAACGGCCATGTCCACACACAGTGCCCCGCCCAGGATGGCGAGCAGGACGTCTGTGGCAAGCACCCGGTCCAGCAGCGATGGTCCGCGTGAAATCCTGATGATGGCGCCGGCGGCGGCCAGCGAGAAAATGACGGCGGTAACAACCAGGACGGTCTGCATCATGATGCTGCCTCCATACGAACGGCTTCGAGTTCTTCCCTGGTACCCATGATCCTGATCAGCCCGGCTTCGATGGACCGCACCTCCTGCCGGAGGTTCTCCACCTCCTCCGGAGAGCTGATGTTCAGCGCGTGCAGGTAGAGGGTGGAGGTGGACCGGTCCACCTCCACCACCAGCGACCCGGGAATCAGCGAAATCACGTGCCCGGTGGCCGTGACCAAAAGATCCTGGTGGCTCCGCAGGGTCACAGCCACCACAGCGTTCCTGACCCGTGGCCCACGCATTGTTGCGAGGTACAGGACCTGCGCGCTGGCAACCACTACCTTGGCCAGGAACATGAGTGCGAAGGGGACGGCGTAGAGAATATTGAAGCGGCCGCTGAGTTCCACCGGCGGCAGATAGAACAGCCTGGCTACGGCTATGGCCAGCAGCGCACCGAACAGCAGGTTTCCGGGGCTGAAGTCCTGCCACAGGGCGCCCCAGACAATGACCAGCCACACCAGGAGCGGAAGTTCCTGGCGCAGTGAGATGCGCCGGCGGCTCATTTTCCTCCTCCGGACGTGAGAACCATGGGGACCGTGGTGTCCTCGCCCAGCACGGCCTGGATGTAGGAAGACCGGTCCAGCATGTCCTCGGCGGCCTGGTCGGAGACGGTGAACAACGGACCCGCGAAAACAGTGAGCGCAACGCCGAGGACCACCAGGCCCAGGGTGGAACCCACCATGGTGCGCGGCAGGAGGGTTACGGTATTCCGCTTGGCGCCCGGGCCGGCCACTGCTGCCATCGGCGGGGCCAGCAGCACGGGATCCGGATGTTCGGCGTCGCTGGGGCTGCGCCAGAAGGCGCGGTTCCACACCCTGGCGATTGCGAGCAGTGTCAGGAGGCTGGTGACAACTCCGCCGATCACCAGCGCGTAAGCCAGCGGCGTGCCCAGTTCGATGCCGGCCTGCATCAGCCCCACCTTCCCCAGGAATCCGGAGAACGGCGGGATGCCGGCCAGGTTCATGGCGGGAACAAAGAACAGCAGCGCCAGCAAGGGCGAGAGTTTGGCGAGGCCGCCAAGGCGGTCCACGGACGAGCTGCCGCCACGGCGTTCGATCAGCCCGGTCACCAGGAAGAGGCTGGTCTGGATGGTGATGTGGTGGGCCACGTAGAAGACCGCCGCGCCCAGGCCGGCCGTAGACGACATGGCCAGGCCAAACACCATGTAGCCGATGTGGCTCACCAGTGTGAACGAGAGCAGACGTTTGATGTCATTCTGGGCCAGCGCGCCCAGGATTCCCACCACCATGGTCAGCAGTGCTGCCACCATCAGGGGTGTGTTAAGGGTGTCGCCGGGAAAGAGCAGGGTCTCGGTCCGCACCATCGCGTAAACGCCCACCTTAGTAAGCAGGCCTGCGAACACGGCAGTAACCGGCGCGGGCGCCGTGGGGTAGGAGTCCGGCAGCCAGAAGGACAGCGGGAAGACAGCCGCCTTGATGCCAAAAGCCACCAGCAGCATTACGTGCAGGAGCGTTTTGGTCCCCTGGTCCAGTTCGCCTAGCTTGACGGCAAGGTCGGCCATGTTGACGGTTCCCGTGGCACCGTAAATCATGGCGATCGAGATCAGGAACAGCACCGATGACACCACGGACACCACCACGTAGGTAACGCCCGCGCGGATCCTCGGCCCAGTGCCGCCGAGGGTCATGAGGACGTAGCTTGCCGTCAGCAGGATCTCGAAGCCCACGTAAAGGTTGAACAGGTCCCCCGAGAGGAACGCGTTGGAGACGCCGGCCACCAGGATCAAGTAGGTGGGGTGGAAGATCGAGACGGGCGCGTCCTGGTCGCCGTCGGCCATGCCCTGCCCTGTGGCGTACACCAGCACGGCGAGGCTCACGGCCGAGGACACCACCAGCATGAGCGAGGAGAACTGGTCCACCACCATCACGATGCCCCATGGCGGCAGCCAGCCGCCGATGGTCACGGCAGCCGTTCCGCCGTCCCAGACGGAGGCCAGCAGGAAACATTCCAGCAGGAGCGTGAGGGACAGCAGCGCGATGCTGACCGCCCGCTGCGCCCGTGAGTGCCGGATCAGCAGGAAGGTCAGGGCGGCGCCCAGGATGGGAAGTACGACGGCGAGCGGGGCAAAGCTTGCGATGTTCACTTTCCGCCTCCTTCCGGGCCAAGGGCCACATTTTTGGAGCCGGGTTTTTCTTCTGCGGCGGCGCTCTCAGCGGACATTTCCCGGCCGCCGGCCACCACCGTTGCCACGGGGAACTCGGAGGTCTCGGCAGGGATCTCGGCATCGTCCTCGGCGTCGAAGCTTGGCGTTTCCGCCACGCGGCGGTCTTCCACGTCATCCTGGATCTCATCCTGGCGGGCCAGCACCCACGTGCGGTAGATGATGCCGAGCATAAAGGCCGTGACGGCAAAGGAGATGACAATGGACGTCAGGATCAGCGCCTGGGGAAGGGGATCGTTGTAGTCCTGGGCCGCGATCTCCTTCGAATACAGCGGGGCAAGCCCGGCGTATCCGCCGGTCGCCAGGATCAACAGATTGGTGGCATTGGCCAGGAGCATCAGTCCCAGCAGCACCCGCGTGAGGCTGCGCTCCAAAATTAGGTAGATGCCGCAGGCATACAGGGCACCCATAACTATCAGCAGGGTCAGGTTTATGCTCATGCTTGGCCCTTTGCGGTGGTCTCTGCGGAGACGCCTTCCGGCCTCTGTTCCCGTGCCGGCGCGGCCGGCGCTGTCATGCTTGCTGCGTGCGCGTCCGCGGCAACTTCCTGCCCGTCGTCGGCCATGTCATGGGACACCGCGGCGGATCCCTTTTCAAAGTGCTCGTCGATTTCGGCTCCGAGGCTCCGCAGGACGTCCAGCACCAGGCCCACCACCACGATGTAGACACCAATGTCGAAGATGGTGGACGTGACGAACTTGATGTCTCCGAACACAGGCAGCCAGAGTTCGATGATGGCGGTCTGGAACACCTGGCCGCCCAGCAGCAAGGGCACTACGCCCGAGGCTGCGGCGACTGCCAGCCCGACCCCCAGCAGGGCGCCTGCGCTAATGGGGGTGGCCTCGCGCAGTTCGAACCGCCCGCCGGCCAGGTAGCGGATGGCCAGGGCAAGGCCTGCGGTGAGGCCACCGGCGAAGCCACCGCCCGGAAGGTTGTGGCCGGCCAGCAGGAGGTAGAGCGAGAAGATGATCATGGAGTGGAAGATCAGCCGGGTAACCACCTCGAAGATGATGGAGCGCCGTTCCGGGGCCAGGGTCCTGCCCGCCACAATCCACGCGTCCCGTGCAGACGCGGCGAACTTCCGGCTCACGGCCAGCGCAGCAGCGTCGCGGGAACCGGGGCTGGCTCCGCGGTAGCGGCCCACAGTGCCGGCGGCAACGCTGGCGGAGTTCTTGATCCGGTCGCCGCGGCCACGGACGAAGATGAGGCTTGCGACACCTGTTGCTGCCAGGGCAAGGACGGTGATTTCACCGAAGGTGTCCCAGGCCCGGATGTCCACGAGCGTGACGTTGACGATGTTCAGTCCCCCGCCGCCCTCGTACGCGAGGCGCGGAAACTCCAGCGAAACAGGGATGGCGGTCCTGGCGCCCATCGCGTAGATCGCGGCAAAAACCATGGTGACGCCGAAGCAGAGGCCAATAATGACGCGGACCACGCGGTATCTGCCGCCGGTGCGGTCCCGAAGCTCGGGCGGCAGGCTCCGCAGCGCCAGGACAAAAGCCACCAGGACGATGGTTTCCACCAGCATTTGGGTGAGGGCCAGGTCCGGGGCGGCCTGGAGGGCAAACATCAGTGCGATGCCGTAGCCGGTGACGGAAACCATGAGCACCGCCAGGAACCGTTTGTTGGCCTTGACGGCGGCCAGGGCGCCAATCACGATGCCTGCACCCACCACCAGTTGGAGCGGAGAGCCCGGATCCACAAGGTAGATCCCGTCCGGAAGCGGCTTGCCCGCCAGCAGGATGGCCGCCAGGGGCAGCACAAAGGCGACGCTGAGGATGACGGCGAGGTAGTAGTACAGCGAACCGCGCTGGGTGCGTCCGGTAATCCACACAGCCACGTCATCCAATGCCCCGATGGTGTACTGGTAGGCCTTGTCCGAGTCCACCCACGGCGGCACCAGGGACTGGGCCCGCGAAACCGCGCTGCGGCCAAAGTACATCGCCAGGCCCAGCGCGAAAGTGAGAGCCGTCAAACCCAGCGCCGGCGTGAAACCGTGCCACAGCGCAAGGTGGCCCGCCTGCTCAGCGGGCGTGCCGGCGTCGGGAGCGGACGAAGCAAACAGCGCGGCGTACGGCTGGATCCACGCGTCCACAGGGACCGGCCACAGGCCGTAGACAATGGTCAGGAGGCTGAGGATGGCCGGCGCGGCGAGGAAAGAGGGCTTGACGGCCTTGAAGGGTGTGGGCTCGACTCCCGCCTTGACCGCAAACGCACCCCACATGAAGCGTGCGCTGTACGCGAAGGTCAGTATGGATCCCAGGACCAGCCCGGCCAGGACCACCATCCCCCAGGGACCGGCGGCAGGGTCGCTTGCGTGGTGGACAAAGGCCTCCAGCACCGATTCCTTGGCCACGAAGCCCGCCAGCAGCGGCACGCCTGCCATGGACGCGGCGCCGACGCCGGCCACAATTCCCAGGGCGCGCGAGGACTTGAAGACCCCGGAAAGCTTCCGGACATCGCGGGTTCCGGACTGGTGGTCGATGATGCCCACCACCAGGAACAGGGTGGCTTTGAACAGGCCATGGGCCAACAGCATGGCCAGGCCGGCGAGGGCCGCGTCCGGCGTGCCGAGCCCCACCACCATGGTGAGGAAGCCGAGCTGGCTTACCGTGCCGTAGGCAAGGATGAGCTTGATGTCGGTCTGCCGGAGCGCCCGGTAGCCGCCCACCAGCATCGTCGCCAGTCCGAGGCCCAGCACCACCGGCTGCCAGAAGGACGTCTCGGCGAAGCCCGGGGCCAGCCGTGCAACGAGGTAAATGCCCGCTTTGACCATCGCTGCGGCATGGAGGTAGGCGCTGACCGGGGTGGGGGCCGCCATGGCTCCGGGGAGCCAGAAATGGAAGGGAACCAGCGCCGATTTGGTGATGGCACCCACCAGGATGAGGACGACGGCGGCACCCACCAAGGAGCCCGCAGGTCCGCCCATGAGCGCAGGCGCCTGCTGGAGGATGTCCGAGATGCGGTAGGTGCCGGCCGCGTAGCCAAGCATGATCAGGCCCACCAGCATCGCCAGGCCGCCCGCGGTGGTGACCATCAATGCCTGGAGTGCAGACCGCCGCGCTGCGAGCCTGGTGCGGGCGAATCCGATCAGGAGGTAGGACAGGATGGTGGTGAGTTCCCAGAAGATAAACAGCAGCAGGAGGTCGTCCGCCACCACCAGGCCAAACATGGCTCCGGCGAAGGCCAGGAGCTGGGCTCCGAAGGCGCCAAGGTCCTGGTCCTTCTTTTTGAAGTACCTTGCGCAGTAGACCAGGACCAGCGAGCCGACGCCCAGCACCAGCAGGGACATGACCCATGCCAGGGCATCCATCCGGAAGGCGAACTCAAGCTGGAGGCCCGGAATCCAGTGGACCACTTCGGCGACCGCCCCGTCCCCGGAGTAAACCGGGCGGTGCTGGAACAGCAGCCAGATAAAGGAGGCAGCGGGAACAGCCGCCAGTGCGTAGAAAGCGTTGCGGCCCCATGCCCTGAAGAGGAACGGCGCCACCACAGCCACCGTAAAGTGCACGGCAAGGACTGTGATCACTGTTATCTCCGCAACGTTAGGAATTCGATTGTCAAAAGTTGGAGCAGGCGGTTACTGGTTAGGTTCGGGAAGAGCCAGTTTATCAAGGCCCGGCCTCCCCTTCCTTCCTCCGTGTTGTATCCTGCCCCCGCATTTCCCGGCGTGACGGGCTCGACGTCCGCCGCCTGTTCGCCATCGGCGGATACGATGCATCGTATGAACAGCGCCAGCGCTCCCGGGGCAACGCAGCCGTCCTCCGAACTTGAATCCGGGAATCAGGCAACCAGCAAGGGGCGCGTACTCGCCTGGGCATCGTGGGACTGGGGCTCGGCCGCCTTCAACGCTGTGATGACCACGTTCGTCTTCACCGTGTACCTCACTTCCAACGCGTTCGGGGGCGAAGACCAGGCGTCGGCAGTCCTGGGCGGGGCACTGGCCGTTGCCGGCTTCGCCATCGCTTTGCTGGCTCCGGTCACCGGGCAACGGTCGGACGCCGGCGGCAGGCGCAAGCTGTGGCTGGGAGTCAACACGGCCGCCGTCGCCATTCTCACGGCCCTGTGCTTCTTTGTGTTCCCCCGGCCCGAGTTCCTCCTGCTGGGGGTGACCTTTATCGCCCTGGGCAACGTGTTCTTTGAGTTCGCCGGCGTCAATTACAACGCCATGCTGGCCCAGATCTCCACGCCGCGGAACATCGGAAAGGTCAGCGGCCTTGGCTGGGGCGCAGGCTACCTGGGCGGCATTGTTGCGCTGTTGATCGTCCTGCAGCTGTTCGTCCAGCCCAGCTTCGAGTGGTTCGGGTCCTCCACGGAGGACAGCCTGAACATCCGGCTCGTGGCAGTCTTCTCGGCCCTGTGGTTCTTTGTGTTCGCCCTGCCCGTGCTGTTTGCCGTGCCTGAACTGCCAAAGGCTCCGCAGGCCGGCCGCCTGGGAATCGTGGCCAGTTACGGGCTGCTGATCCGCCGGATCAAGGCGATCTATGCCACCAGTCCGCACACCATCTACTTCCTGCTGGCCAGCGCCGTTTTCCGGGATGGCCTGGCCGCGGTCTTTACATTCGGTGGAATCATCGCAGCGGGCACTTTTGGCTTCGAACTGTCTGAGGTCATTTTCTTCGCTATTTTCGGCAATGTGGTGGCCGCGGCGGGCGCCATCGTCGGTGGTTTCCTGGATGACAAAATCGGGCCCAAATCAGTGATTATTGGATCCCTGGTGGGCCTGCTCATCGCCGGCACGGTCATCCTGGTCCTTGGCAACGGCAATTATGTCTTCTTCGGCATGGACTGGCCCGGCAGCACCACCTTCTGGGTGTTCGGGCTGTTCCTTTGCTTGTTTGTGGGTCCCGCCCAGTCCTCGTCCCGGGCGTACCTGGCCCGGCTTGCCCCGCATGGCGAATCCGGCGAGCTCTTCGGGCTTTACGCCACCACGGGCCGGGCCGTCAGTTTCCTGGCGCCGGTGCTCTTTACCCTCTGCATTACACTTGCCACCCCGCTGGTGGCCCCGGGTGAAGCCCAGCGCTGGGGCATCCTGGGAATCATGGTGGTTCTCCTGGCCGGGCTCCTGGTCCTGCTGCCGGTGAAGTCACCGGACAAGGCCCCCATCGCGGTCATCCCCACGGCCTGATTTTCCCCGAACGCTGCGGCGGCACGGCATCTGCCCCGCCTTGGGCTGTGCCCGTCCAGCCGTTCCTGCCTTTCCCGCAATGTGGGCTCCCAAGGGTATTGACTCCTTCTGTTATCGATCACATACTAGTGGTGATCGATAACATGAATCCTTTCAATGACGAGGAGCACTACACATGGAGCAGGCCCCGCGCCGCCCGCGCGCAGGAATCATCGGCACGGGCGGCATAGCCCACGCCCATGCCGAAGCCCTTCAACTCGCCGGCGCAGAGCTTGTGGTCGCGGTGGATATTGATGCAGACCGGGCAGCAGCATTTGCGGAGAAAATGGGCTTCGCCCAGACGGCGCCCAGCCTGGCCGCTGCCGCTGAAGCCGGTCTGGACGTCGTCGCCGTCTGCACCCCGCCGTCATCGCACGCATCCCTGGCCCTGGAGGCACTGTCCCTGGGCCTGAACGTGGTGCTGGAGAAACCTCCGGCACTCTCGCTGCGGCAGATGCTGGAGCTGCAGGAGGCGGAACGCGCGTCCGGCAAGCACGTCAGCTGCGTCTTCCAGCACCGCTTCGGCAGCGGCGCCCGCAAGCTGGCGGCCCTGCAGGAGTCCGGTGTCCTGGGCAATGCACTCACCGGTTTCTGCAACACGCTGTGGTTCCGCAACCAGGAATACTTTGACGTTCCCTGGCGGGGCCAGTGGGACGTCGAGGGCGGCGGGCCCACCATGGGCCACGGCATCCACCAGTTCGACATGCTGCTCCACCTCTGGGGCCCGTGGCGGGAAGTCACCGCCTTTGCCGGCAGGCTGGCGCGCCGCACGGAAACCGAGGACGTGTCCACGGCAATCGTCCGTTTCGAGTCGGGCGCCCTTAGCACTGTCATCAACTCCGTCATTTCGCCGCGCGAAACTTCGCAACTCCGGTTCGACTACGAGAACGCCACCGTGGAACTCGAGCACCTCTACGGCTATGACGACTCCCACTGGCGCTTCACCCCGGCCCCCGGACAGGAGCACCTCGCCGAACTTTGGGCGGACGGTTCCGCGGTCACGCCAAGCGGTCATCCGGCCCAGTACGCACCCATCATTCACGCCATCAGCTCCGGCGCCATCCCGCCGGTCACCCTTTCAGAGGCCTACCCCACGATGGAACTCGCCGCCGCAATTTACGCTTCCGCCCTCACCGGCAAAACCGTCCGCCGCGGCGAAATCACCGAAGGGAACCCGTTCTTCGACCGCGCCGACGGCCGGCTCGAACCCTGGAAACTCGAAAAGAGCAACGCATGAGCACTGCCGCCCCCGCATCCTCCGCCACCTCTACTGCCCGCCCCTTCAGCTGGGTTGACGACGGCGCCGCCGTCGCCGTGTCCCTCGACGGCGTCCCTGTCCTGACGTACACCTACGCCGCGGACGATCCCCAGGTGGAGTCGCCCAGGCCCTATTTCCACCCTGTCCGGACGCGGACCGGCGACGTGGTGAGCGCCTACCGCCCGCACGATCACGTCTGGCACAAGGGCATCGCCTGGTCGCTGCCGCACCTGGGCCCGGACAACTTCTGGGGCGGCCCCAGCTACCGCCGGGGCCAGGACTACCAGTGGCTGCCCAACAACGGCGCCATGCGGCACGGCGAGCTTCGCCAGGCCGCGGACGACGGCGGCAGGTTCAGTTTTGCCCATACCCTGCAGTGGATTAGCCAGGCGGGGTCGCTCGTGGTTGAGGAGGAACGGTCCTTCCAGGTAATGCCGGGTAACGAAGACAGCTACACCCTGGTCTTCGATTCAGCCATGACCAACGTCTCCGGCGGGGACATCCACATCGGGTCGCCCACCACCGAGGGACGCGAAAACGCCGGTTACGGCGGACTGTTTTGGCGCGGTCCCCGCTCCTTCGCCGGCGGAGCGATCATCGGACCCGGCGGGGCTACCGGCGAGGAATTGCGTGGACAGCGGGCACCATGGCTTTCCTTCGTGGGCCAGCATGATGAAACGTGCCGCTTTTCCACGGTTGTGATGGTTGACGACCCCCACAGTGATCACCCCCAGCCCGAATGGTTTGCCCGGTCCGAGCCCTTCGCCTGCATGGGCCCGGCACCGTTCTTCAGCAAGGAAGTCCTGTTCCCGGCCGGTTCCACACTGCGGTACCGGTACGGGGTGGTGATAGCGGACGGCGAGTCAGATGCCGGCCGGGCCGAAGCACTTGCCGCCGCCGCCCGTGATGTCCTGGCAAGTGCGGCTGAGCCGCGGGCAGGCCGGGGAACGGAACGATGAGTTCATCCGCAGCGGCGCCCGGCTTTCCCGGCGGTACTGCCGTCAGTGGGCTGCGGGTCTACGACTGGGAGGCGAGTGACGGGCTGTGCGGCGGCTCCCCGCACCTGCATACCGTGTCCTCCGAGGCCTACCTGGTGACAAGCGGGACCGGCCAGGTCCACACCATCTCAATGAACGGCCCGGCCGAGCATGACCTCACTGCAGGATCCCTGCTCTGGTTCAGCCCCGGAACTGTCCACCGCCTGGTCAACACTGCGGAGCTGACGCTCAACGTCATTATGTCCAACGCAGGTTTGCCGGAGGCGGGGGATTCCGTGCTGACCTTCCCGCGGCACATCCTGCAGGACCCTGACCTTTATGCGCAGCACGCTGTCCTCCCCCCGGACGCGGATCAATCAGTGGTTTCCTCCGCCGCCCGCCGGCGGCGGGACCTGGCCCTGGAAGGATACGCCGAGCTGCATCAATCGGTCCTTCGTGACGGGCCGGAGGCCCTGGCTGAATTCCATCGCCTCGCCGCAGCGCTGGTCCGCCCGAAAGTGGAGCGCTGGAAGGAAATCTGGGCTGCGAACGTCCGCAGCCAGGTGGCGGCAACGGAGCAAGCGCTGCTGGAGCTGGAGGGCGGGTCGGCAGCTTCGATGGCGGGAGCGGCAGTGGTGCGGGCCCGGCAGCGAACTGGTGAAGGTTACGGCATGTGCGGCCAGCTGACCACGTGGGAAGATTCCAGACTGTGACACAAACCCCGGCCGAGTCCCGGCAACCCGTCCGCGCCGCCACCATCTATGAGGTGGCGCGGCTCGCCGGCGTCTCGCACCAGACGGTCTCGCGCTACATGGCGGACCGTTCGAAGCTGAAGGCGGCCACCTCCGAGAAGGTGGAACGGGCCATGGCGGAACTGAAATATTCGCCCAACCTGACGGCCCGTTCGCTTCGGACCAAGGCCACGTACAGGCTCCTGGCCCTAGTGCCCGGTGCCTCGCCGTACTTTCCGTCCCGGATGCTCAACGGGGCAGCCGACGCAGCCCATGCGGCCGGCTACCAGCTCGACGTCGTGGCCCTGGAAGGAACGGGGCCGGAGCGGACAGCGAGGCTGCGGAGGATCCTCGACGGCGGCCCGTTCGCCGGGGCCCTGTCCTTTGTGCCGATTCCGAACAGCGACCTCCTGCAGGCGCAGGAACGCATCCCCGTGGTAGTGGCCGGGGAGTATGACGACAAGATGCGCGGCCAGGGCCGGATGTCCGACGGTTCGGCAGCGCAGGCCATCGTGGCACACCTCGCCGGCCTGGGGCACCGGCGGATTGCGCACATCGCCGGACCACAGGAGTGGCCTGCCGCACGCAACCGCCTGGCCATGTACCGGCAGGCCGTCAGCGACGCAGGGCTGGAGGACGGCGGCGTCGCAGGCGCTGAGTGGAGCTCGGCCTCCGGCTACAGGGCAGCCAGGACCCTCATGGGCGATTCCTCCATCACCGCCATCTTCGCCGCCAACGACCAACTAGCTATTGGGGCCATGCGCGCCCTCCACGAACTTGGCTTTAGCGTGCCTGCGGATGTCAGCGTGGTGGGGTGGGATGACCACCCGGAGTCCGCATTCCTGGTGCCCTCGCTGACCACCGTGCAGATGGACCTGGAGGCCCAGGGAAGCAGCACAATGCACCAGCTGCTCGCTGCGCTAACCCCTGATGCCCCTGCTCCTCCGGAGCCCGGCCCTACTGCGATGCGGCTGGTCGTGCGGGAATCCTCAGGACCAGCGCCAAGCGGGTTACGGCAGACTAGGCTTGGTTCATGAACGTGGATGAGACGGATCTTCCGGGCCTCGGCCGGCGGAAGGATTTTATGACAGCATCCGGCCGCCGGATCGGCGTGGTGGAGCTGCGGGAAGGCCAGATGGAACTCATCGTGTCCACCTGGGATGATCCCGATACCTGCCAAGCCTCGATTCCCCTGACGGGAGACGAGGCTGCAGCCCTCGGAAACCTCCTGGGCGGGCAGCACCTGGCCATGAAGCTGACTGAAGAACACAAGGATGTTCCCGGCATCGTCACCCGGCAATTCTCGATCGCCCCTGACTCCCCGTTCCAGAACCAGCCCATGGGGAAGGCCTGCATCCGCACCCGCTGCGGCGTTTCGATTGTGGCCATCATGCGCGAAGGCGAGGTCCTCCCCTCGCCGGGGCCCGACGTCGTCCTCCACACCGGCGACCTGCTGGTAGCTGTCGGTACCCAGGAAGGCCTCGACTCGGCGGCCGATATCCTGCGTAACGGATAAACGCGATGGACCCGTTGGCCCTGACCCTCATCGAACTGGGGGCCGTTGTGTTCTGCCTCGGCCTCTTGGCCAGGCTGGCCGGACGGATCGGAATGTCACCCATCCCGCTCTACCTCCTGGGCGGGCTCGCTTTCGGGGCCGGCGGGATCATCAAGCTCGAAGGCATGCACGAGTTTGCCCACCTCTCCGGGGAAATCGGCGTTATCCTGCTGCTGCTTATGCTCGGACTGGAATATACGGCCGCCGAGCTTTTTACCGGCCTTCGCCGCTCCTGGCAAGCCGGCGTACTCGACCTGGTCCTGAACTTCCTCCCTGGAGCCGGCCTTGCGCTGCTGCTGGGCTGGGGCGGGGTGGGCGCCATGGTGATGGGCGGTGTCACCTATATCTCCTCGTCGGGAATCGCGGCGAAGGTCATCACGGACCTGGGCAGGCTGGGCAACCGTGAAACTCCCGTAGTGCTGTCCATCCTGGTTTTTGAAGACCTGGCGATGGCCGTCTACCTGCCCATCCTCACAGCAATGCTGGCCGGGGTGAGCTTCCTGGGCGGACTGACCACCGTGGGTGTCGCGCTGGCTGTGGTGAGCCTCGTCCTGATGATTGCGCTGCGCCACGGACACCGGGTTTCGAAGGCCGTACACAGCGAGAACTCCGAGGTATTCCTGCTGAATGTCCTGGGCGCCGCGCTGCTGGTGGCCGGTTTGGCTTCAGCCATGCAGGTGTCCGCGGCGGTGGGGGCCTTTATGCTCGGGATCGCCATCTCCGGCGCCACCGCCCACAACGCCACACGCATCCTGGAACCGTTGAGGGACCTGTTTGCCGCCATCTTCTTTGTGGCATTCGGGCTAAACACGGACCCCACGTCGATTCCGCCGGTGCTCGGCTGGGCACTCGTGCTGGCCCTCATCACCGCAGCCACCAAGATGGCAACCGGGGTCTGGGCCGCAAAGCGGGTGGGCATCGCCCGTCCCGGCCGGTTCCGTGCGGGAGCCACGCTGATAGCACGCGGCGAGTTCTCGATCGTCATCGCCGGGCTGGCCCTGGCCTCAGGGGCGATTCCAGACGAACTTGCCGCCCTCGCCACCGCCTATGTGCTGATCATGGCAGTGGTTGGTCCGCTGGCGGCACGCTACGTGGAACCGCTGGTCAAGACGGCGCTGCCGCCCGCGGGCATTGTTGCGAAAGCCTAGCCAGCGGTGCGGTAGAAGCCTAAATAGCGGTGCGGTGGAAGTTCAGGTGGCTGCGGCTGGCTGTCGGTCCGCGCTGGCCCTGGTAACGGTTGCCGTAATCGCCCTGCCCGTAGGGGTAGGCAGCCGCCGAGGTCAGCCGGAAGAAGCATAGCTGCCCGATCTTCATACCCGGCCACAGCTTGATGGGCAGCGTGGCCATGTTCGAGAGTTCCAAGGTGACGTGGCCTGAGAAGCCGGGGTCGATAAAGCCTGCGGTGGAGTGGGTCAGCAGCCCAAGCCTGCCCAGGGAAGACTTGCCTTCCAGCCGGGCAGCAATGTCATCGGGGAGCGTCACCGTCTCATAGGTGGAGCCAAGGACGAACTCGCCCGGGTGCAGGATGAAGGGTTCGTCCTGCTCCACTTCCACCAGGCGCGTGAGCTCCGGCTGTTCTTCGGCGGGATCGATGTGCGCGTACTTGTGGTTGTCGAACAGACGGAAGAACTTGTCGATGCGGACATCCACCGACGACGGCTGCACCATCGCCGGTTCGTACGGTTCCAGCACAATCCGCTGGGAGTCTATTTCGGCGCGAATGTCGCGGTCAGAGATCAGCACCGTCCCAAATTACCGTATCGGTTATCCACAGCCGCATTCTTTCGTTGTTCCTGTGTGCTGGTGGGGCTAATGTTGCCTCAGTGATTCAGGCGCCGGATGGTCTCCCGGATGGCCCAACAGAGCTGGGGATGTTGTGAATAAATTGGTCGCGCCCACTTTTATTGGCGTGCTCTGCGCATTGGCGCTGGTTTCCTCGTCCGCGGGCACCGCACCCATGCCGCTTACGGCGAGCCAGGCAGCGAGCGCGGCGGGACCGCGCAGTGTCACGCTGGGCACGGCCAGGGTGAACGACGACGGCGGCGCTTCCTCGAGCGACCCTTCGGCTGCTTCCGGGCTCACCCCCGCCGTGGAACCGGACATGCGGCCAGCATCACCGGCTGGGACCACGGGTCCGGCTGTAGCGGAGCCCGCCGTCGGAGCACCTGCCACGGAGGCCGTCACCGCACCTGCACCGGCCACCACTGCAGCCGCAGAACCAGCCCCCGAAGTCCCTTGGATCCCGCCGCTCTGGGGGCCGGACGGGGAAGCCGCCCCATCGCCCCAGCGCCTGGCGGCCCCCGAGTCCCCTGCTGCTTTGCCCTCTACGGAGGCCCTGATACAGGACAGCAATGCTGCGGCGGTCCTCACGGTGTTCAACAGGATCAATGAGTACCGGGCGTCCAAGGGCTTGAACCCGGTGAAGTACCACCCCACCGTGGCAGGACTGGCGCAGGAGTGGTCGGACAGCATCGCCTCCCGTGAAGTCATTGAGCACCGCGCCAGTTTTTGGACTGACTCCCGTGCCATGAATGCCAACAACGGCGCCGGTGAAGTCATTGCCATCCGCACGGACCGTGACGCCGCACAACTGGTGGAGTGGTGGAAGGGATCTCCTGGCCACAACGCCATGCTGCTCGATCCGCGTTTCAATGTCATGGGTGCCGGGATCTCGTACACGGACCGAACGTACAAAATCTGGGGCGTGGTGAACTTCTTTGGCTACACCACCCTTCCCGCCGGCACCGTCAATTCCCCCGGCGGCGCAGGATCAGGCCCTGCGTTCCCCCCGCCGACGCCGAGCATCTGCGACGCTCCCGGCCGGCATATGCCGCCCACTTTGGACCTCTCTGCCGCAGCCATCAAGGGGCCGGCCGACCTCGTGACAGTTGACTCGGCAGGCCAACTCCTCGCCCGCGCGGCCACCGGTGCGCGCACTTATGCAGCGGCCCGGTCCATCGGGTCAGGCTTCGCAGGCGCCAAAGACGTGTTCACTACAGACTGGGACCGGGACGGCGCGTACGATCTCCTGACGCAATGGACCAGCGGCACCCTCACCCTGCACCGCGGCATAGCCGCCGGCGGATTCCAGGTGCCGGTCACGCTCGGGAGCGGCGGCTGGGAAACGCTCACCCTTGCAGTGGGCGGCTGGTGCGCCAACAACAGGTTCCCCCAGCTTCTGGCACTGGACGGAGCCGGGAACCTTTACCTGTATCCCAATAAGGGGCTGGGAGATCTCTCCGAGCGCGCGTCGATCGGGAACATCGGCACAGCCCGGAAGTTGTCCATGGTGGATTACGACGCCGACGGGTTCCAGGACATCCTGGCGGTCCGGTCGGACGGATCCGTCCAGCTGCACCGCGGCTGGGGCACCACCGCGCTGCGCGCGGAAACCAGGCTTACCGTTGGCACCGGCTGGGGCGACGTTACGGGGATTCGGCCGCTGCGGGACGTCACCGGGCTCAACTCCACAGGGGTGGCGCTGCGCCGGGCCTCGGACGTGGTGCAGTACTGGGACCTGACCTCCGGAAGCCTCGCCTCGCCGTCGAACATTACGGGCCCGTGGGCGGGGCAGCGGCTGGCGCAGTAAGGGGCTATACGGCCGGCTGGAGCTCCAGGACGTCCTTCAGCCGCTCCAGCTGGCCAACCTCCGAGCTGAGGCTCCGCTGCATCATCGTATTGAGCAAACCGAGCCGGTTCAGGAAGGTCATCGGGTTCAGGAACCCATAGGGCCCCTCCTGCTCGGCTTCAACCGCGAACCGGACGCGCGTGCCCGACGTTTCCGTGCTCAGGTAATAGCCGCCCGACCGGCATGACGGGCCCGAAATGACGTCAAACTGGATTTCAGCCCCAGGCCGGGCCTGGGTGATTTCCAGATCGGCCGGGATGCTCAGGCCGGACCGCCCTGCGACCATCTGCCGGTACACGGCGCCCTTGGTTCCAGCGGAGCCCCGCAGCAGTTTAACGCTGCGGACGCCGTCCCGCCAGAGCGGCAGGTTGGTTGCATCGAGCAGGTAGAGGTACACAGCCATGGCATCGCGGCGGATGAGGACCTCATGCTCTGCGAATGCCATCGGGATCTTTCATGGTTGACGTCTACCTGCCGCAGCAGCTGCACCCCCCGGCCTTGCAGCTACCCGGATCAGGTTAGCCCGCACTCCCCCGCCGCCACCTAGCCAGCACCCGCGACGTTATTGAAGAGTTACTGGATGACGTCCCGGGTGTTGGGACACGGCGGCCCGCACGCCGCTTGAACGGCCCGCGGCCACATCTGCGCTAAGCTATGTTCTGCCCCTGGAACGGGGCGATGCGGCTGTAGCTCAATGGTAGAGCGCTAGCTTCCCAAGCTTGATACGCGGGTTCGATTCCCGTCAGCCGCTCCACGAGTGCAGCGGAAGAGACACCTACACGCCGGGTCCATTAGGTACCGGCGTGTATCGTCAGAGGTTAGGAACCTCTTCGGTTCCGCTACAGGAGCAATCATGGCTGACAAGTCCCCGCGTCAAGCAGCATCCAAGAAATCCGGCAAGTCCATCAAGGAAAAGCGCGCAGACAAGAAGGCCGCTTCCGCGCCGGCCAGCTCCCTGGACCTGACGTCCAGCAAGGCCGCAAAGAAGAAGTGACCGGCCTCGAGAACAAACTGACCCTGGGCGTCCTGGCGTCCACGCGAAAACCGGCCGAGCGCCGACTCCCCATCCACCCGCTGCATTTTGAGCGCATCGCGCCCGATGTTCGCCAACACATCATCCTCGAGCAAGGCTACGGCGAGCGCTTCGGCGTCTCAGACGCGCACCTTTCCACCCTGGTGGGCAGGATGGCGGGCCGGGAGGAACTGCTGGCGGAGGCCGACGTCGTACTCCTGCCGAAGCCGCAACCCGAGGATCTGGCCGAACTGCGGGACGGGCAGGTCCTCTGGGGCTGGCCGCACTGCGTGCAGGACCGCGCCATCACCCAGCAGGCTATCGACAAGAAGCTGACGCTGATCGCCTTCGAGGCCATGAACCACTGGGCAAGCGACGGCGGCTTCGGCCTGCACGTCTTCCACAAAAACAACGAACTGGCCGGGTACTGCTCGGTCCTGCACGCTCTCGCGCTGACCGGTTCAACCGGCGACTACGGGCGGCGCCTCAGCGCTGTGGTGATCGGCTTCGGCGCCACGGCCCGCGGTGCGGTGACGGCACTGAATGCCCACGGCATCCACGACGTCCAGGTACTGACCAATCGAGGAGTCGCCGCAGTAGGCGCGCCCATCCACTCGGTCAATATTGTCCAGTTCGATCACGACGACGAAGCGCCCTTCCTGAGCCAGGTCATCACCGAGCGGGGCCGGGTGCCGCTGGCGCCCTTCCTGGCCGAGAGCGACATTGTGGTCAATTGCACCCTGCAGGACCCCAACAATCCGCTGACCTACCTGCAAACAGAGGATCTTCCCGCGTTCAAGCCGGGCAGCCTGATCGTGGACGTTTCCTGCGACGAGGGAATGGGCTTCAGCTGGGCCAGGTCCACCACGTTCGCAGATCCCATGTTCACGGTGGGAGACCACATCAACTACTACGCGGTGGACCACAGCCCGTCCTATCTCTGGAACTCCTCCACGTGGGAGATCAGCCAGGCCCTGCTCCCGTTCCTGGCAACGGTCATCGACGGCCCCGAGGCGTGGGCCGGGAACGACACCATTACCCGGGCCATCGAGATCCGCGACGGCGTCATCCGCAACAAGGATGTCCTCGAGTTCCAGAAGCGGGAAGCCGCATACCCGCACCTGGCCCTGTAGCCCGGCTTACGCCGTCGTCGCCTTGCTGACGATGCTCACGGGGTGGCGGCGGTCCTTGAGGCTGATCCTCAGCAGCAGCGAGCCTTTCCGCGCCAGGACGACGGCGACCGTCAGGGCGGCGACAGCCGGGACTCCCCCGGCCACCAGCAGGGCCACGTGCGGGCTGGCATGCTCGGAGAGCCAGCCCAGCATCGGCCCGCCTATTGCCTGGCCGCCGATCAGCACCATGATGTACAGGCTCATCACCCGGCCCCGGATACTCATGTTGGAACTGACCTGGACAAGTTGGTTCGATCCCGTCAGGAACATCAGGCACCAGAAGCCGGACAGCACCATCACCGCCCCGAAAACCGGCATGGACGGTGCCGCGGCGGCAATGCAGAGCATGATCCCGTACATGCCGGCGCAGAACACCACGGAGCGGAGCCGCAGCTGCCGGCGCCGCGTGGACGCCACGGCTCCCGCTAACGCGCCGAGTGCCACGAGGGCGTTCAGCAGTCCGTAGCCTCCGGCTCCTACGTCGAAGACGTGATCGGCGAAGGCGGCAAGCACTACCGGCAGGCTCATGGCAAACACCGCGATGAACCCGGCCATCAGCCACGGCCAGTAGATGGTGGGTTTGCTGAGGGCATAGCTGAGTCCTTCGCGGAGCATGCCCTTGCTCTTGGGCGTCGGTGCACTGACGAACAGCTGGTCTTTCCGCAGGATCAGGAGCATGGCCACCGTGGAACAACAGGCTACGGCGTTGCCGGCGAACGCCCATCCTGCCCCCACGGCGGTCAGCAGCCATCCAGCGAGGGCGGGACCAATCAGGCCGCCAAGCTGGAAGGTGGTGGAGTTGACGCTGATCGCGTTGCGCAGGTACTTCGGCCCCACCAGTTCGTTGACAAACACTTGCCTGGCGGGCTGATCCAGCACGGTGACCAGGCCGAGGACCAGGGCGATGACGTAGACGTGCCAGACCTCGACGGCGCCTGTCAGCGCAAGAACCGCGAGCGCGGCAGCCAGGACCGCGGCCATGCTCTGGCACAGGATCAGGATCTTCCGTTTGGCGAACCTGTCCGCCACCATGCCGCCCCAGGGGCCCAGCAGGAGGGAGGGCAGGAACTGCAGCGCCACGGTGATGCCCACCGCGGTCACGGATCCGGAAAGCTGCAGGACCATCCAGTCCTGGGCGATGCGCTGCATCCAGATGGCGATGACGGCGATGAAGTGACCCACCGCGAAGATCCGGAAATTCGGGACCTTCAGCGAGATGAAGGTGTGCTTCCACGGCAGCCGGTCAGGGACGACGGCGAGGGGCTGGGTCTGGCTGTCCGGCGGTGCAGCGCTTGTGGAGTCGATGACGGGCTGGGTGACAGTTGCCGATGAAGGCGGTGGGGGTGCCACAGAAGTGTCCTCAAATTGCGGTCGGTCCGGGATGCCGTTAACGCTAGGCTGGTGCACGTGATTATGGAGACGTATTGTCCCTATAACTCGTATTGCAAACTGCAATGCCGCCAATATCCGCTCTGTCCCACTGGAGTCCACAGTGTTTGAACCTGCGCAGCTGCGCTCCTTCCTGGCGGTCGCGGAAACCCTGAGTTTCACCAAGGCTGCTGATCGGCTGGGCCTGGCCCAACCCACCGTCAGCCAGCACGTCCGCAAGCTCGAAAGAGCTGCCAAACGGGTGCTGATCACAAGGGACACGCGGGATGTCCGGCTGACAGACAACGGTGATGCCATGGCAGGCTTCGCACGGAACATCCTCTCGGCCCACGACGCCGCTGCACGGTATTTTTCCGGCTCCGCCATGCGGGGAAGGCTGCGGTTTGGTACCGCCGATGATTTGGCAATTACCGGGCTGCCACGGATCCTTCGCGAATTCCGGCAGATCTATCCGCAGATCAACCTGGAACTTACCGTAGGCCAAAGCGACCAGCTGTACCGGAAGCTCAATGCGGGCCAGCTGGACCTCGTGTTCGTGAAATGGGTCGCCGGGGCCAAGGATGGCACGGTGGTGCAGCATGACTCGTTCTCCTGGGTGGGCCAGGAACAGACCGTACTGGAACCCGGGGCTCCCGTGCCGCTGATTGCCTACCCCTCACCCAGCCTGAGCCGAAAGCTCGCCATCGATGCTTTGGAGTCGCACGGCAGGACGTGGCGCATCACCTGCACCACGCGCCAGATCAGCGGCGTCCTTGCCGCAGTCCGGGCCGGCATCGGGGTCGCCGTCATGCCGTCCTCGCTGGTGCCCGACGACCTGAAGATCATTACCCGGCGCTTTGACCTGCCGGCAGTCGGCGACGTGGATTTCACGCTGATCCGCAATCCTTTGGCCAACTCCGAGGTGATCGACGCGCTGACGCAGTCCATTGTGGGGCGGACCATCAACCGCCCGGCCTAGGCACTTTCGAACCTATTGATGCCGGTCCCCGCCTGCGGGCACGGCCGAAGCACCCCACGGCCCGGCGACCTTTCCCGGGAGGCCTTTGTTGGCGACGTCGTCCACGTGATCGAGTCCGCGGCGGGCGGCCCTGTGGCACTCGTGGGCCAATCGATGGGCGCCCATACCGCAATGCTGGTAGCAGCGAAGCGGCCGGACCTGGTCAGCAAGCTCGTGCTTCTGGAAAGCAGTGCCGGCAGCAGCAGCGCTGCCGAGAATATGCAGCTCGGGGAATTCTTCCGTTCCTGGCCGGTTCCATTTCCAAGCCGGGCCGCCGCGAAGGAGTTCTTGGGCAACGGGCCCCTGCAGGACGCGTGGGTGGCCGACCTTGAAGAACGGGAGGACGGGTACTGGCCCCGCTTCTCTGCAGACGTCATGGTGGGCACGATGAACGGGTTGATGCGGCCCCGCTGGGAGGAGTGGGATGCCGTCGCGGCGCCGACCCTCGTGGTGTATGGCGAAGAAGGAATGTTTTCAGCGGAAGAGAAGACGGAGTTCGTTGCCCGCGGCCATAGCGTCCGGCGCGTCGACATTCCCAGGGCATCTCATGACGCACACCTCGATGCCTCCGGCGCGTGGATAGCGGCACTGAAATCGTTCCTGAACAGCTAAAGCTTCCGCCGGAAGACAACCCGTTCTCCATTGATGCCGGAACGTTGCATCGCCTATGCTGGTTTTCCCATGGTCAAGCAGATGGCCGGTTCTTCAATACGAGCACGCCCTGCCCGTCGGGCTGCGCGCTCGGGACAGGCAGCCAATGACGACAGCCAAGAACACCCGCCTCAGCTCCACGCATGCCCGCCCGCATAATACTGCCCGGCCTCTGGCTACCCGCCAATCCACCCTCGGCTCCGGACTGGCCACCACGGACTCCGGATACGTTGGTAAGCCCACCTGCGACAAGTGCCGCACCGATGAATTTGTCTACCTTGAGTCCTACATTCCGCCGACCTACCGGCGGGATGGTGCTGTGGCAACTTTGGGCGAAGTCGCCTACACCTGCACCCGCTGCGAGGAGTTCTCCGCCCACAGCGTGCCGGTGACATGGACTCCGCCGGGCTGGTACCTCGGCTAGCGGAGAGCCCAACCAGTCAGAACTGCAGAAGGCCGGGTGGCCACCGCCAAGGTGACCGCCCGGCCTTTGCTTTGCCGTTGCGAGGCTAGATCAGCGCGTCGGAGAGGTGGTTCGGTGTGCCGAAGCGGTGCGCGGTGATGCTGACAGCCTGCTCATGCAGGAACGGCAGCAGTTCCACGCGGCCGGCCTCGGTGACCGGGTGGGAGTAGACGGCAAGGTCCGGGCGACCGCCGGTCGCGTGCGCCAGGGCAGCGGCATCTCCGCCGATCAGGCGGATGCGGGCTCCGGAGAGCCTGCCGGCACTGGCGAGCTGGCCGGCGGTTGCCAGCCACTCGGCGTCGGACTCAACTTTGGCGTCGATGTCCAGCGCGGTGAGCACCGCGCGCAGCTGGGCGGGGAGCTCGACGGCGGTGGACACCGTCAGCTCCGAGCCCGCCAGCACGCCGGCCGCTACGGTCCGCACAAGGTGTGCGAGCGTCGCGCCCTCGGAGAGGCGGATGGTCACGGGCAGGCTGCGGTAGCGGAAAATGTTGCGCTCCGCGCTGAGGCCGGAGACGTCCTTTGCCGCACCGAACTCGCTGGCCCAAGCCTCAGCATCCGAGGCCAGTGCGCGCTGGACGGACTCGAGCTCTGCAGGTTCCAGGGCGTAACCGGCTGCATTGATGACCCGCCCGACACCGGGATGGGTCACAGGCGTATCCGCCGTGCTCGCCGCGGAAGTCCACTCACCCAGGCCGGCCAGGTAGTTGGGCCCGCCGGCCTTGGTGCCGGCGCCTACTGCTGACTTCTTCCAGCCGCCGAACGGCTGGCGCTGCACGATGGCGCCGGTGATGCCGCGGTTCACGTACAGGTTTCCGGCCTGGATGGTCTCCAGCCAGGTGCCCAGCTCCGCAGAGTTCAGGGAGTGCAGGCCCGCGGTGAGGCCATACTCAATCTGGTTCTGGATGGCGATGGCCTCTTCCAGCGTTTCAGCGGTCATCACACCCAGCACCGGGCCGAAGAATTCGGTCAGGTGGAAGTAGGAACCGCGCTTGACGCCGTAGCGCACGCCCGGGCTCCAGAGCCGGCCGGTGTCATCCAGCTTCCTTGGTTCCACGGCCCAGTTTTCGCCGTCGCCCAGGGTGGTAAGGGCGTTGAGGAGTTTTCCGTTGGCAGGCTCGATGATCGGCCCCATCTGGCTGGTGGGATCCTGCGGGTAGCCCACCTTCAGGGAGGTGACGGCGTCGATCAGCTGGTTGTGGAACCGCTTGGACTTGGCCACGGAGCCCACCAGGATCACCAGTGAAGCCGCGGAGCATTTCTGGCCGGCGTGGCCGAACGCGGAGTAGGCCACGTCCTTGGCTGCGAGATCCAGGTCCGCGCTGGGGGTGACGATGATGGCGTTCTTGCCGCTGGTCTCAGCCAGCAGCGGCAGGTCCTGGCGGAAGGAACGGAACAGTTCGGCGGTTTCGTAGCCGCCGGTGAGGATTACGCGGTCCACGGCCGGGTGGGAGATCAGCTGCTTGCCGAGCTCCCGCTCACCGAGCTGCACCATGGTGAGGACATCGCGCGGAACGCCCGCTTCCCAGAGGGCTTCAATCATCACGGCGCCGCTGCGGGCGGCCTGCTTGGCGGGCTTGATGACGACGGCGGAGCCGGCGGCGAGTGCCGCCAGGGTTGATCCTGCCGGGATGGCGACCGGGAAGTTCCACGGCGGCGTGACCACGGTGAGTTTGGCTGGCACGAACGTGGCGCCGTCGACCTCGTCGAGCTGCCGTGCCGACTCGGCGTAGTAGTGAGCGAAGTCCACGGCTTCGCTGACTTCGGGGTCGCCCTGGTCGATGGTCTTGCCGGTTTCGCTGGCCATGACCTCAAGCAGGTCGGAGCGGCGGGCCTCCAGGACGTCGCCCGCGCGGTGCAGGATCTCCGCGCGCTCGGCGCCGGAAAGTTCGCCCCAGGCCTTGCCCTTTTCGACGGCGGTGTTGATGGCCGCGTTCAGCGTTGCTTCATCCTTGATGAAGGCGGCTTCCACGGAGGCGTTGCCGAGCGTGGAGGACGGGACGCGTTCCAGGATGGCCCGGCCCCAGTCGCGGTTGGCCGGCAGGGAGGGATCCGTGTCCGGGGTGTTCTCGAAGCCGTCATGGGGCATCGGCTCAGGCGGCAGGTTGCGGTTCTGCTGCCGGTTGGCCGGGGGAACGCTGTTGTCCAGCGCCGCAAGCGAGGCGAGGAAGCGCTGCTTCTCCCGCTCGAACAGGACCTCGTTCTCGCTCAGCTCGAACACTGCAGACATGAAGTTGTCCTGGCTCGCGCCTTCTTCGAGCCGGCGGATCAGGTAGGCGATGGCGACGTCGAACTCGGCCGGGTGCACCACAGGGGTGTAGAGCAGCAGCGAACCGACGTCCTTCTTGACGGCTTCGGCCTGGCCCTGCGCCATGCCCAGCAGCATCTCGAACTCGATGCCGGACTCAACGCCGCGCTGCTTTGCCAGGAGCCAGGCGAAGGCGATGTCGAACAGGTTGTGGCCGGCCACGCCGATCCGGATGTTCTGGATCCGGTCCGGGTGGAGGGAGTAGTTGATGACGCTTTTGTAGCTGGTGTCTGAATCCTGCTTGCTGCCCCAGGTTGCCAGCGGCCAGTCGTGCAGCGAGGACTCCACCTGCTCCATGGGCAGGTTGGCACCCTTGACCACGCGGACCTTGATGGCGGCGCCACCGTTGGCACGGCGTTCGGCCGCCCAGTCCTGCAGGCGGATCATGGCGGACAGGGCGTCCGGGAGGTAGGCCTGGAGCACGATGCCGGCTTCGAGGTCCTTGAACTCTGGCTTGTCCAAAATCCTGGTGAAGACCGCGATGGTCATGTCCAGGTCCTTGTACTCCTCCATGTCCAGGTTGATGAACTTGGCCTTCTTACCGTTGCCGGCGAAGGAGGCGGCGCGCTGGAACAGCGGCGTCAGTTTCTCCACGACGTGGTCAACGGCTTCGTCGAAGGCCCAGGCGGAGTGCGGGGCAACGGTGGAGGACACCTTGATGGAGACGTAGTCGACGTCGGGGCGGGCCAGCAGGGTGTGCGTGCCCTCGAGCCGGCGGGATGCCTCGTGCTCGCCGAGGACGGCTTCGCCGAGGAGGTTGACGTTGAGCTTGATGCCGTCCTTGCGGATCTTCGCGATTGCGGGCCCGAGCTTGGCGTCGGTGGCGTCAACAATCAGGTGGCCCACCATTTCGCGCAGCACCCTGCGGGCAATGGGGATGACAACCTGCGGCATGACCGGAGCCATGGTTCCGCCCAGCTGCACCGCGCGGCGCATGTACCAGGGCAGGAACGCGGGGACCTTTGGTGCGAGCGCGGCGAGGTTCCGCGCGGCCACGTTCAGGTCCTCGGGACGGACCACGCCGTCCACGAAGCCAACGGTGAACTCGAGCCCGTTGGGGTCCTTCAGCACCCCTGCAAGTTGCTGGGCTGAAGCATCCACGGGAACCTTGGACGCCTCGGTCAGCCAGTGGCGGACCAGCGCTACCGCTTCGCTGGCCAGCGCCTTCGCCTGGGGCACATCGACGTCGACGGTCCGCAGCGTAGTTCCGGCGGCAACTGCCGGTTCCATTGCAATGTGGGTCATGGCTTTTCTCGTTCTTTCCTGTGGTTCGAGGAGGTCTTACCCACCAGTATGAACTTCCAGTCACGTAAGATAAAGCGATCTTTTCTAAGCAATACAGGTTAGAAAACCCAAAGGTTTGGCGCGCTCAAATATGGCCCCGCACCCCTCCCCACCGGACGCTCTCTCACTTGGCGCACCATATGTGGCCACGCTCTCTCACTTAATGCGGGAAAAACGGAAACGCTCTATCACCCTCCACAGGAAGGTGATAGAGCGTCCGGTTTAAAGCGGCATTAACTGAGAGAGCGTCCCGGGGATTGGTGCGGCAGGTGATGGGGCGTTCGCGGAGGCGGGAGGGGGGTCAGCCGACAGGCCGGTGCATCTCCACGATCTCGTCGTGCCGCGGGCTGTTCGGGTTCATCAGCGAGTTCTTCTTGCCATAGAAGAAGTAGATGGCCAGGCCAATAACAAGCCAGACGCCGAAGCGGGCCCAGGTTTCCCAGTGCAGCTGGAACATCAGGAACGCCGAGGCCAGCACACCGAAGGCCGGGATGACCGGCATCAGGGGCAGGCGGAAGGACCGCGGAGCGTCCGGCTTCTTGTAGCGGAACACGATCACAGAGAAACAGACGACGACGAACGCGGCCAGGATGCCGATGTTCGTGAGGTCAGCAACGGCCTTGATGGGGAACACGCCGGCCAGCAGGGCGGACGCCACGCCGGCGATCCATGTAACGCGCTGCGGGGTGCCGTGGCGGTCGGTCTTGGAGAACCAGCCGGGCAGCAGGCCGTCGCGGCTCATGGAGAACCAGACACGGGTGACGCCCAGGAGGAAGGTCAGCATCACGGTGAGGATGGACAACACGGCGAACACCGAAATGATGGTGGCGATGACCGGCAGGCCCACACCGGTGAAGGCTGAAGCAAAACCTGCGGTGGGGTCGATGTCCTTGTAGTTCTGCATGCCGGTCAGCACCAAGGTGGCGGCCACATACAGGAGCATCGCAATGATCAGCGAAAGGATAATGGCCTTGGGCATGTGCTTCTTGCCGTCTTTGGCCTCTTCGGCCGCGGTGCTCATGGCGTCGTAGCCGAACACGGCGAAGAAGACGGTGGCTGCACCCGCAAGGACGGGGCCGAAACCGCTGGGCATAAACGGGTTGTAGTTGTTGGTGTCGATGTAGAAGACGCCCAGTCCAATGATGAAGAGGATCAGGATGACCTTGATGGCCACTGCCACGAGCTCGAACCGGCCAAACGCCTTGGTGCCACGGGAGAGGATCCAGGTCACGATGAGGCACACTACGATGGCCGGGATGTTCACGATTCCGCCCCGGCCCTCGTCAGCCGTGGACGTCATCCAGATGGGCATATTGATGCCGATACCGGAGAGGAAAGCGTCGAAGTAACCGGAAATGCCGATGGCCACCACGGCCACGATGGCAATGTATTCGAGCAGCAGGTCCCAGCCGATGAACCAGCCAATGATCTCGCCCAGCGCCACATATCCATAGGTGTACGCCGAGCCGGCGCGGGGAATCATGCCCGCGAACTCTGCGTAGGACAGCGCCGCGGCCGCCGAAGCAAGGCCGGCAACCAGGAAGGAAATCAACACCGCGGGCCCCACCCCGGGTGCGCTTTCGCTTCCTGCTGCCACCAGTCCCGCAAGGGAGAAGATGCCGACGCCGATGATGCCGCCTACGCCGATCGCCGTAAGCTGCCACAGCCCGAGTGACTTAAAGAGGCCACTGTGTTTGTTTTCTTCCTCAATGTCGTCGATGGGCTTGCGCCTCATGATCGACTGGCTCATATCTCTAGTGCTCATCAGGAACTCCTGCTTGGGGTGCGACCCCGCCGCGGCACGCCGTTAGGCGCTGTGACGGGGGTAACTCGGTCCCAACAGTATGCAAGCCTGCTTGCATTAGATAAAGTGACTACTTCTAACCTATATTCGTTAGTTTCAGTTAGGAATTCCCCATGCTTGATCTCCGCAGGCTCCGGCTGCTCCGGGAATTAAGCATCCGGGGAACCCTCGCGGAGGTGGCGGAGGCACTGCAGTACAGCCCGTCGTCGGTATCGCAGCAGCTTGCCCTGCTGGAGAAGGAAGTAGGCGTGGAGCTGCTTCGCAAGACCGGCCGGCGCGTGCAGCTCACGCCGCAGGCCGAAGTGCTGGTGGCGCACACGGCGAGCCTGCTGCAGACCATGGAACAGGCGGAGGCCGATCTCGCGGCTTCCCTGACCACTGTCACGGGGACCGTCCGGATCGCGGTCTTCCAGTCCGCGGCCCTTGCACTGATGCCGGAAACGCTGACGAGGATGGCCAAGGCGTACCCGGAGGTCCGCATCGAGATGATCCAGCGTGAGCCGGAAACCGCGCTGCACGAGACCTGGGCGCGGGACTTCGACCTTGTCATCGCCGAACAGTACCCGGGGCACGCAGCCCCGCGTTACCCCGAGCTGGACCGCGTCCGGCTGACCACCGATGCCATCAGGCTGGCAGTTCCACCGACGTCCGACGGCGGGCCCGCCATCAGCTCGTTGGCGGACACAGCGGAACTCGCCTGGGTCATGGAGCCGCGGGGAGCAGCATCGCGGCATTGGGCGGAGCAGGCCTGCCGGAGCGCCGGCTTTGAACCGGACGTGCGCTTTGAAACCGCCGACCTGCAGGCGCAGATCCGGCTGATCGAGTCCGGCAACGCCGTAGCCCTGATGCCGGACCTGGTCTGGACAGGCCGCGGCACCACTGCCCAACTGCTGGAGCTGCCGGGCAAACCGCACCGGACTGTGTTCACGTCAGTGCGCCGTTCCAGCGCCCAGCGGCCCGCCATCCTGGCAGCACGGGAAACGCTGGCCGCTGCCGCCGCGGCGGTGGCAACGGACGACGCCGGGTGACCGGCCGCCGTCGGGCCCTTCACTTCGCGGGGTTGGGGCTTCCTGCTGCAGTGTTCCCTGCGTCACTGCGCAGGATGGCCCCCGGCGCTAGACTGATGCCGTTATGAATCGAACAATGTTCAAGTCCAAAATCCACCGGGCCACCGTCACGCACGCCGACCTGCACTACGTAGGGTCGGTCACCGTTGACCTGGACCTCCTGGATGCTGCCGACATTCTTCCCGGCGAGCTGGTGTCCATCGTGGACGTGACCAACGGCGCCCGGCTGGAGACGTACACGATTGCCGGCGAGCGCGGCTCCGGCGTCATCGGCATCAACGGCGCTGCGGCCCACCTGATGCAGGAAAACGACATTGTCATTCTGATTACCTACGCGCAGATGACCACCGAAGAGGCGAAGGCCTACGAGCCAAAGGTGGTCCACGTGGACGAGAACAACCGCGTTGTCCAGCTGGGCAACGACCCCGCCGAGGGACTGACGCCAGGGCTGCTCCGCCCCCCTTTTGCCCTTAACAACGCTTCCCTCTAAACCGGAGCGTGTGTCCCAGTACCCTCCACCGCCGCGCCCTGCGGTTTAAGTCCCAGCGGTTCACCTCCCAGCGGGTTAGCCCTTGCTAGGTGTACTCGCCGGCTTCTTTGTGGTCTGGTGCATCATCCTGGTGGGCTGGTTCGTGGGCCGGCAGAAGGTACTGGGTGACAACGCACGCCAGGTCCTCAGTTCCCTCACCTTCTTTGTGGCCAGCCCGGCGCTGTTGTTCGAAACTCTGAGCAAGGCGCCACTCGCCGAGGTTTTTGCGGCGCCCCTGCTGGTCGCCGCCGTGTCGGCCATCGCCACGGCAGCCATCTTCTTTGTCATCGCCAAGTTCTGGCTTAAACGCTCGCTTCCCGAGTCCCTGATGTCCTCGATGGCGGCATCCTTGGTGAACTCCGCCAACCTGGGCATCCCCATCGCGGTCTACGTCCTGGGCGATGCGAGCTACGTGGCGCCGCTGCTGATCTTTCAACTGGCCTTTTTCACGCCGCTGTTCCTGATGATCCTGGACTCGAGCACCAGCTCGCACCGCACCACGCCCCTGAGCTTTGCAGTGATGATTCTGAAGAACCCCATGATCGTCGGCTCCGCCCTTGGCCTGCTGGTGGCAGGCACCGGCTGGCAGGTTCCGCCGCTGGTCATGGAGCCCATCCACCTGATCGGCGGCGCGGCGATCCCGGCCATGCTGATCGCCTTTGGCATGAGCCTGAACGGCACCCGTCCGCTTCAGGCCTCCACCTCCCGCCGGGTGGACACCTTGCTGGCCAGCGCTTTCAAACTCGCGGTCCAGCCGGCGCTTGCGTATCTCTTTGCCCGTTTCGCGCTGGGGCTGGAGGGCCACATCCTGTTTGCCGTCGTTGTCACCTCGGCACTGCCCACCGCGCAGAATGTTTTTGTGGCCGCCAGCCGTTACAAGACGGGCCTCACCGTGGCCAAGGACACGGTGCTGATTACTACCGTGGTGGCCGTCCCGGCGATGATTGGCGTAGCGCTGCTGCTGACGTGATGGGAGTTTGATGGAGAAGATGCTGGACACCGTGGTGATCGGCGGCGGAGCCATGGGTTCGGCTGCGGCATGGGCGTTGTCCCGCCGCGGCCGCCAGGTAACGCTGGTGGAGCAGTTCGGGCCGGGACACAAGATCGGCGCCTCGCACGGGGCCACGCGCAACCTGAACCCCGGCTACCACCGGCCGGAATACGTGGCCATGCTGGCCGAAGGCTTGAGCCTGTGGGACGAACTCGAGCAGGACAGCGGCGAAAAGCTGCTGGCCCGAACGGGAATCGTCAACCACGGCCCCGATCCCCGGCTTCCGGACGTCGCCAATGCCCTGAACCAGGCCGGCATCCGCGCCGAGTTCCTGTCCCCGGCGGTGGCCGGCGAGCGCTGGCGCGGCATCCGTTTCGACCAGCAGGTACTCCATATGCCCGACGGCGGCCAGCTCAACCCGGAGGCGGCCCTGCCCGCCTTCCAGCGGCTCGCGGTGGCCCGCGGCGCGGAGATGCGGTACCACACCAAAGTGGTGGAGCTGAAAGTGATGGACGACGGCGTCCGGCTCACCTTGGAGTCCGGCTCGGGCACCGAAGTGGTCAACGCCGCCCAGGTTGTGGTCACCGCCGGCGGCTGGACCGAAAAGCTCCTGGCTGGCGCCTGGGGAAGTACCCAACTGCGGATTCCGACGCTGCGGGTCACCCAGGAGCAGCCGGCGCACTTCCGCGTGGCGGATGAGGGCGCCCGATGGCCCGGGTTCAACCACATGCCAGGCACGGGCGCGGAGTACAAAGGCTGGTACTCCCCCGTCTATGGGATGCAGACTCCAGGTGAGGGGGTCAAGGCCGGGTGGCACGGCGTGGGCCCGGTAGTGGACCCGGACCGGCGGTCCTTCCAGCCGGAACCCGTGCAGCTCGCCGCCCTGCAGGATTACGCCCGGGCGTGGCTGCCCGGCGTGGACGCCGATTCATTCGAGGCCATCAGCTGCACGTACACCACCACCCCCGATGAGGACTTCATCCTGGACCGGATTGGCCCTGTGGTCATCGGTGCAGGATTCTCCGGGCACGGGTTTAAGTTCACTCCCGTTGTTGGCCGCATCCTTGCCGACCTCGCCACCGGCACTCGGCCGGCGCCGGAGATCTTCCGCGCATCACGCTAGCCTTTAGCGCTCCTTGCCGTCTTCCACCACGCTGGCGACCGGCTCGGCGTCGGCCTGCTTTCCCGCGGCCGGCTTTCCCGCGTTCGCCTTGACCGCGGGCATTGCCAGCACCGCCGCCACAGTGAGGAGGCCTGCGGCCAGCGCCGCCAGGAAGACGGCGCCTGAAGCGGCGACGACGGCGGGCGCCTCACCGCTGCCTCCTGCCGTGGTTGCGTACACCGAGTTCGCGATGGCGCCGAACACGGCCACGCCGAGGGCGCTGCCAATGGACCGGGCGAACATGTTGGTGCTCGTCACGACGCCGCGCTCGTTCCATTCCACGCTGGATTGGGCAGCGATAAGGGTCGGGGTGGCCACCAAGCCCAAGCCGAGTCCGACGACGAAGCAGCTGGTGGCAATCAGCACCACGTTGGGAGTAGCCGAAGTCAGGGCAAGGACGATAAGACCCGTCACTGTGACGGCAATTCCGATCAGGGCTGTGGCTTTGAACCCGATCCGCAGGTAGAGCCGCCCCGCCTGCGAGGCGCTGATCGGCCAGCCGAGGGTCAGCGCCGCGAGCGCCAGGCCGGCAATCAACGGCGAGGTGGACAGGGCTCCTTCGAGGAACGTGGGCACATACGAGGTCAGTCCGATCAGGACTGCGCCGACACCGAAGGACACCAGGGCAGTGGTACCGAGCAGGCGCCGCGACACCACCCAGGTGGGCAGGACCGGCTCCGCGGCCCGCCGCTCCACCAGGAGGAACAGGACCAGGAGGACGGCCCCCACGGCGAAGACGCCGATACCAACCGGCGAGTTCCACTCCCACGCCTGTCTGCCCTGGAGGGCGCCAAGGATCAGGAGGGTGAGCGAGCCTGCCAGGAGTGCAGCGCCGGCGTAGTCCACGCGGTGCTTGGCGCGCTCGACGTTTTCGTGCAGGGTCCGGAGCAGCATCCACCCTGCCAGCAGGCACAGCGGAACGTTGACCAGGAAGATGCCGCGCCAGATCCCCAGTGAGGAGAAGATGCCGCCCAAACTGGGACCCACCACTGAGGAGACCGCCCACACACTGGCCAGGTAGCCCTGGACCTTGGCCCGCTCCTCAACTGAGTAGATGTCGCCGGCGATGGTGATGGACACCGGCAGCACGGCCCCCGCCCCGAGGCCTTGCAGCGCCCGGAAAGCAATCAGGGCGGGCATGCTCCAGGCGATCCCGCAGAGGATTGAACCGAGCAGGAACAGCCCGATGCCTGCCATGATGATCGGCTTGCGGCCAACCATGTCCGAAAGCTTTCCGTAGATGGGCACCGAGACGGCCTGGGCCAGCAGGTACGCAGAAAAGAGCCAGGGGAAGGATTCGAAGCCGCCCACGTCGCGAACAATCGAAGGGACTGCGGTGGCAACGATGGTGGAATCGATGGCCACCAGCCCGGTGGCCAGCATCAGTGCCATAAGAATGGGGCCCCGCTCTGAACGGAACCCCACTCCTTGGGCTCGCGTAGTCATATGTCTCGTTTCGGTCCCTGTTTCCGTTTTCCCTGTTATCTCCACTCTAGGGACCGAAGCGGAACGGCGACTACCTTCTGTGCTGGTGCCCGTCCAGGAGCCGGGCACAGCGGATGAAACCCAGGTGCGAGTATGCCTGCGGGTGGTTCCCTAAGTGGGTTTCCGTGCCGGGGTCGTATTCCTCCGGCAGCAGGCCCGTGGGGCCGAAGAGGTTCACCAACTGGTCGAACAGGTCCCAGGCCTCCTCGATCCTTCCCACCGCGACGTACGCCTCGATCAGCCAGGTGGTGCAGATGTGGAACCCGCCCTCCAAACCCGGCAGGCCGTCGTCGTACCTGTACCGGAACACGGTGGGGCCCACCCGCAGCTCCCGTTCCACGGCCGTAACGGTATCCAGGAAGCGCTGGTCCGTGACGTCGAGCAGGCCTGAGAGGCCGATGTGCAGGACGGCCGCATCCAGGTCCGGGCTGTCGTAAGCCACCGTGTAGGAGGATGCGGACTCGTCCCAGCCTTCCGTCAGCACCTCTTCCCGGATGGCCGTGGCCGTGGCTTCCCATACCGGTTCGAATGCGCGTCCGTGCCGGGCCGCGGTCCGAAGGGCCCGGTCAAGGGTCACCCAGCACATCACTTTGGTGAACACGTGGTGCCGGGGAGCCCGCCGGGCTTCCCAGATGCCGTGGTCCGGTTCCCGCCAGCGCGCCAGCACTGCCGAGGCCATCTGGACCATCAGTTCCCAGCGGCCGTCAGTCAGGGCCGCTTCCCTCTCGCTGAGAGCGTGGATAAGTTCCGCGATGGGACCGAAGACGTCCAGCTGGACCTGATGGTCGGCGGCATTGCCGATCCGGACAGGCCGGGAGCCGGCATAGCCAGGGAGGCTGTCGATCACCGCCTCTGTTGAGAGCGGCGCGCCGGTGACCGAGTAGAGGGGATGCAGCCACTCCGGGCCGGGGGCGTGCTCCAGGATCCGCCCGAGCCAGTTTAGGAAACCCACTGCTTCCTGTGTGGAGCCAAGATCCACCAGCGCGTTGACCGTCATGGAGCCGTCCCGCAGCCAGCAGTACCGGTAGTCCCAGTTGCGGGTGCCGCCAATGCCTTCCGGCAACGATGTGGTGGGCGCGGCCAGCACCGCGCCTGTGGGCTCGTGGACCAGTGCGCGGAGGACCAGGGCGGACCGGCGCACCAGGGATGGCTTGACGGTGGGCAGGTCCAGGCGCTGCACCCAGCTGCGAGAGTGGAGCGCCACGCCGGCCCGCCGCTCGGTTTCGCCGCCGGGGTCCACAGGTTGATACTCCGTATCGCCGCACCTCAGGTTGAGCACTACTGGGCCGTCCTGCAGGTTGACGGCGGCTGTCGCCGTGCCATGCCGCCCATCCGAGGCAATGGCAAACGTCACGCCCGGAGCGAAGAGAATAATCGGGTCAGAGGTCCCCACCACGTGCAGCCCGTCGCCGCGCGCCTCCATGCTGAAGGGAGCGTTGGCGTAGTCGGGGCGGGGCGCAAACACGATCCTCGCCGCACCGCTTCCTGAGAGCACGCGGACAAGGCTGGTGATGCCCTCGGGGGCCGGTTCCAGGTAATCCGTGACCGTGACGTCGGCCCAGCGGGTTTCCACGATCATGGTGCTGTCCACGTAACGCTGGCCCAGCACCTGGGAGGCCTTGACGGGCTCAACAGAAAAGTGCCCGGCCGCGTCGCCGCCAAGGATGTGGGCAAAGAGCGATCCGGAGTCGGGGAGCGGATGGCTCATCCAGCAGATCCGGGCGTCAGGGGTGACGAGGGCTGTGGACGATCCGTTCCCGATCATCGAATGCCGCTCAAGCCCCACGGCGTCCTCGCCGAACAGCCACGCCCGGCGCAGTTCAAACAGGATGGCAAGCACGCGGGCAAAGCCCTCCGGGTCGCGCAGCCGGTGTGAAGCGCCTGTCTCCCCCGGCCCTACCCGCAGGCCCATGTCCGGCCCCCGCAGTGTGGCGATGGCAAGCTCATCGCTGTACGCGTCCCCGGCGTACATGGCAGCACTGGCGCCAAGCCGCGAGCGGAGATTTTCCAGCGCCTCGGCCTTGGAAGGTTCCACGACGGAGAGGTCCAGGACCGACCCGTCCACGATGAAGAACAGGCCGTGCTCACGGGCAATCTCCCGGGCAGTTTCCGTGACCGCCTCCACCACTTCTGCGGCGGCGGGACGGGTGTGGATCGAAACGGCCACGGGCTTACGCTCGATCCAGACTCCCTTGTGGAAGCCCACCGCCTCAGTGACTGCTGCACTGACTTTCTGCAGGGCAGCTTCGGTAGCCAGCGGCTGGACGTGCGCGAAACCCATGTCGGATTCGGCGCCGTGTGAGCCGATGAGGTGAACCTCCGCGGGCAGGCGGGACACGGCGGCCAAGTCGCGCAGGGAGCGGCCGGAGATGACGGCGGCATGGGTGTTGGGCAGAGCCGCCAGGGCGCGCAGGGCGATCGCGGCGCTACCCAGCGGGAGGGTTTCGGTGGAGATCCCCTCGGCATCACACAGCGTTCCGCCATAATTGCAGGCCACCAGCAGCCCCGGAACCCGGGCGAGGACCTTAAGTTCGGCCATCAGGCTGGGCGTCAGCCCGTCGTCGGCCGCGTCGGACCGGACAAAGGATCGGAGCAGCCCCAGCGGAAGGGACCGGGTGAGTAGCGCGGAATCCGCCACGCTCTGGTTCAACGGCATCGCCATTCGTGCACCCCTTAGGCAGGACGCACCCGGAAAGGCAGCCGAAGGATGGCCCACGGCTATCGGGTGGTGCCCCTCCCGGACTTCCACGGGGAACTCCAAAGGGGGCATTCCTCATCGTCCGCCCGGCCCGTTTCCCCCGAAAGTCCCCATCATTGCGTATGTGTAAAAGCACTGCCTATGTGGAAAAGTCCGGCGGCGAAGCGCCGCCGGCTGCTACACCCGGGCCAGGCCTGCCACTTCAGCGAGCAGTTCCACCGAACGCAGCCGCGCCTCGGTGCCCGTGCTTTGGTGCGCCACGATGAGTTCGTCGGCGTCGGCGTGCCTGCCGAATTCGTCCAGGTAGTCCATCACGACGTCGGGCGTACCCACCGCGGAGTAGGTCATCATCTGCGAAACGTGCTGGCCCTGTGGCGAGTCGAGGATCATGTCCGCCTCGTCGTCCGTGAACTCGCGGCCACCGCCGAAGAACAGGGAGACCCTGGCGCGCTTGGTCTCCTGCAGCATGGCCTGTGCCTCGGAGGCAGAATCGGCGGCAATGACGTTCACACCCGCGATCACATGCGGCGCGTCCAGCTGCGCAGAGGGCTTGAATTCGCGGCGGTAGATGGCCACGGCATCCTGCAGCGCGTTGGGCGCAAAGTGGGAGGCAAACGCGTACGGCAACCCAAGCTGGGCAGCCAGCCGCGCGCCGAACAGGGAGGATCCCAAGATGTACAGCGGAACGTTGGTGCCCTTGCCCGGGGTGGCTTCAACGCCTTGGATCCGGGTCGGCCCGGTGAGGTAGCCCTGCAGCTCCAGGACGTCCTGCGGGAAGCTGTCCGCGGACATCGGGTCCCGTCGCAGGGCGCGCATGGTGTTCTGGTCGCTGCCCGGAGCGCGGCCCAGGCCCAGGTCGATCCGGCCCGGATGGAGGGTTTCCAAAGTGCCGAACTGCTCGGCGATGGTCAGCGGCGAGTGGTTGGGCAGCATCACGCCGCCGGCGCCGAGCCGGATGCTTTCGGTGTGCGCGGCGACGTGGGCGATCAGCACGCTGGTGGCGGAGGAGGCGATGGAGGACATGTTGTGGTGCTCGGCGTACCAGACCCGCCGGTAGCCAAGTTTCTCGGCGCTCTGCGCCATGGCCACGCTGCCCGCGAAACTCTCCGCCGCCGTCTGGCCCTTGCCGATGGTTGCCAGGTCAAGGATGGAGAGGGGAAGAGTCACGGTAGGTGCCGGCCTTTCAAAACGTTTTCGCAGGGATGCGCCGGCCGGGTCGCGGCGGGCACGCATTGCATAACGACGGCGGCGGCCTGCTTATTTCTGTGACGTTCGGAATACTCAGCATGCTGATGAGGTTGCCGCCCCTATGAGCCTAGAGACAACGAACCAGTTGGAACTGTCCGCAACCATTGACCTGAAGGACCTCGGGACCGTGCACCGGCTCGGCTTCGGTGCCATGCGCATCGTGGGGGACGGCGTCTGGGGCGAGCCCGCTGACCGCCGCGCCGCCGTGGAGGTGGTGCGCCGCGCCGTCGAACTCGGAGTGGACTTCATCGATACCGCAGACTCTTACGGCCCGAACATCAGCGAGGAAATCCTGGCCGAGGCGCTGCACCCGTACAAGGAAGGGCTGAAGATCGCCACGAAAGTGGGCTTCACGCGGACCGGGCCGGGCAGGTGGATCCCCGTTGGCCGGCCGGAATACCTGCGCCAGCAGACCGAACTGAGCCTGCGGAAGCTAAAGGTGGACACCCTGGACCTGCTGCAGCTGCACCGGATCGATCCGAAGGTGGATGCTGAAGAGCAGTTTGGTGTGCTCCGCGAACTCCAGGACGAGGGAAAGGTCCGGGCGCTGGGCCTCTCGCAGGTGAGCGTGGAGGAACTGGAAGCGGCCGGCAAGCATTTCACCGTTTCCACTGTCCAGAACCGCTACAACCTGACGGACCGGAGCTCCGAGGATGTGCTGCGGTACTCGGAGGAGAACGGCATCGGCTTTATCCCCTGGGCGCCCATCTCCGCGGGCGAGCTTGCGCAGCCGGGCGGACCGCTGGACGAGGCCGCAAAGCGGCTGCGTGGCACCACCTCGCAGGTGGCACTGGCCTGGCTGCTGCGCCGCTCCCCCGTGATGATGCCCATTCCCGGCACTGGCTCCGTGAAGCACCTTGAGGAGAACATGGCCGCTGCGGGCATCACCCTCAACGACGACACCTACGCGGAACTCGAAGCCGCGGGGCAGTAAACGCCGCAGGAAAGCTGTCCCGCCCGCTGGTGCTGACAGGGAAGTGGCCCGGTCTGGCGACCGGGCCACTTCCTTACGGGCGCGGCGTTCGGCTACTGGTTAGACCGCGCAGCCACCGAGAGCGATGGTTCCGTCAATGGCCTTGATCTGGTTCTGCACCTCCCCCATCTTGGCCGTCAGAGAGTTGACCACCGCCTTTTGCGCCTCAACCGCGTCCTTTTTCACGCCCTTCGCCGCCAGCAGGTCTCGAAGCTTCCCCTGGGCTGCCGTGAGCTGTCCGTCGAGGGTAGTCAGTTGCGCCTGCAAGGACGAGAGGTTTGCCTCCGCGGCGCTGATTTCTCCGTTTAGCTTGTCGAGCAAGGCCAGCAGCGGGCTCACTTGTTCCTGCAGGGCCAGGATCTCGCCTTCTTTCGTCGTAATTTGACCGTTCAGCGTCTTGAGTTCCGCAGCCAGCCTTTCGCCGATCTGGTTGATCGAACCAATCTCACTCGTCTTATCGGCAACTGCTTTGTTGGCGTCATCGACTGCCTTCTGGAGGACCGGGAGCTGCTCCTGCAGACCTGCCACATCAGCCTTCTTGGCGTCCACTGCCGCGTCGGCCGCGGCCTGGGACTGATGCGCTTCAGCCAAAGCCGACTTACGTGACTCCAGCACCTTCTCCTGCTCGGCGATCGCAGCTTCGGCTTCCGCAACATCGCTTTCCAGTCCCGGCAGTGCTTCTTTGAGACGGAAAACTACATCTTCTTGGTCGGCGACAGCAGTCGCCGCAGCCACGGCCGCGTCCTGGAGCGCCGGCAATCCGTCCTGAAGGGTGGTCAGCTCCGCCTGCTTGGCAACAACTGCACCGTTCGCCAGATTGACTGCATCCTGCAGCCCAGCGATCTGGGAGTTCAGCGTCGCGATCTCGGCTTCCTTGGAAGTGACTGCTGCGTTTGCCGCTGTCAGCACGTCTTGGAGGGGCTTAGCCTTCAGTTGCAGGCCGCTGCTTTCTGTTTGCTTTGCAAGCAACTGGTCGTTCAAGGTGTTGACCTGCTTCTGCAGTCCACTCAAGTTCCCCTGAAGCGCGGAGATCTGGGAGCTCTTACTGGTGATCTGACTGCTAACGGTGTTCAGCTCTGTTCGGAGCACAGGAAGCTTTTCCTCCGCCTCCTTCTTCAGTCCGTCCCGGTTGTCCTTGACAGCTTCATAGCGCTTTATTTCGCCTTCAAGGAAGACCTTCCGCGCTTGGAGGGTTGCGAGCTCGCCCTTTGCCGTGGTGAGTTCCGCCTGCTTGACAGTTACCTGCCCATCAACGGTGCTGATCTGCCCCTGGAGTGCTGTTGTCTCGCTCGCGAGCGCCGTAATTCTCGCGTTATTGTCGTCCACTGCCTTGGCTGCCGCAGCGGCCTCTGTCTGAAGCCGGGCAAGATCTGTTTGGGCTGCGGCAATAGCTGTGTTCTTGGCGTCGAGGGCGGTTTTGGCATCGGCTGCGGCGGTCTGCAAAGCTCCAAGATCACCTTGGGCCGTGGTGATCTGGCCCTTCTTGACCGCGACTGCCTCTCTTGCGGCTGCCTCAACCCTCTGGGCATCCGCCAGAGTCTCTTCCGCTGCGGCGATCTTTTCCTTCTGGGCTTGCAGCGCCTCGGCTGCGTCAGCACCAGCAGCCTGGAGAGTCGCCAGATCCTGCAGAGCCTTGCTTACTTCCTGGTCTGCGGCGACGACGGCGGCAGCCGCCTGCTCTGCCTGCTCAGTCAACTTCTCCAACTGGCTCTGGGCATCCTGGATCTCCGCATTTTTGGCGGACACTTCATCAGCAGCCTTTTGAGCTGCGTGCTCGAGCCAGTCCAGCTGGTCCTGGGCGGCGACGAGGGCCTCGCTGTTCGCAGCCTGATCGGCGGCCAACTGGTCGGCTTGGCTTTGGAGGTCCGCCTTTGCCGCCTCGGCAGCCGCGAGCTCTTCCTGGAGGGGTCCCAACTCGTTGACCTCGTCGGACTTCTGAGTTTCCAGGGTAGCGAGGGCTTTCTCAACGTTCGAAATTGCCGCTTCGGCAGTTGTCTTCTCCGTCTCAAGTTGACCAATTTGTCCCTGAGCGGCTGTTACGGCTTCTGCCAACTGCTTTTCCTCTGCATCGAGGTCGGCAATTGCCTTGTTGGTGTCCGCGATCTGGCCCGAAAGGGTGGCCGCGCTGGATTCCAGTGCCGCCCGCTCTGCCGTCAGCTTGGCAATGGCGTCGGCGTTCCTCTTCGCCGCATTCTTCAGCAGGTTCTCCTGAACGGTGCCCCGGTGCGCCAACTGGTTCACCACGCCGCTGCAGACCGAAGAATTGGACGTTGTTCCTGCTGCAACCGCCGGCTGGACCAGCACAAGGCTGGTGGCCAGCAGGCCCGGAAGGACGACGGCTGCCGCGAGACGGCGTGAGAGGACAGACTTTGACGCTGCAGTGCGCATTTGAGCTCCTGTTGAGACCTAAAAGCGGCCAACCCTGGCCGCTGCCTCAGCCAACCGTAGGTGCCGGGACCGGACGGGCACACGCGTAATCGCCCACCTGTCTTTGCTCCTTCAGTACTCGTTTTCTGGAAAAGCTCCTGAGAGCCGCTACTTGGCCCACCCAGTAAATCGTTTTCGAATGTGACCGCCGCGGTCCTCCCGTGACCTGCCGTTACTCCCCGTATCTCCGGGTTTCAGCGCCTTTGATTCCCCTGCTCGGGCTGCCGGATAGTTGCTTCAACGAACACACTCCGTTGCATCCGATATCCACGTCCAAGGAGGACAAATGGCCATCACCAAGGCGAAACCGGCTGCCGCCGTCGCCCTCACCATCACCGCGCTCCTGGGGCTGGCAGCCTGCTCCGACCCGGGCGCGACGGCGGCGACAGCACCGACGTCGGGATCCTCCACCACGGCGGCAGGCAAGACCTTCAACCTGTCCCCTGAGCAGGACCGTTTCAAGGTTTCCGTCGACTCCGAAGCCGCCGCGCTGGTTCCCGACGCCATCAAAGCCGATGGCAAGCTCACGGTGGTCAGCACTGGCGGCACGGCCCCGCTGAGCACCTTTGCCACGGACAACAAGACCCTGATCGGCAGCGAGGTGGACATCGCTTACGCGGTGGGCGAGACGCTGGGCCTGGAGGTCGAGGTCCTTCCCGTGGCTTGGGCCGACTGGCCGCTGGGCATTGAGTCCGCGAAGTACGAAGCCGTGCTGTCCAACGTGACGGTCACCGAAGCCCGCAAGGAAAAGTTCGACTTCGCCACCTACCGGAACGACCTCCTGGGCTTCTACGCGAAAAGCGATTCGGACATCGGCGAGATCAAGGAGGCCAAGGATGTTGCGGGCAAGCGCGTCATCGTTGGCTCTGGCACCAACCAGGAAGCCATCCTGGTGCGCTGGGACGAGGAGAACAAGAAGAACGGCCTGAAGCCGGTCGAGTTCCAGTATTACGACGACGACTCCGCCTCAACGCTGGCCCTGCAGTCCGGCCGTGCGGACCTGACGTTCGGACCCAATGCCGGGTCTGCCTACAAGGCCGCGCTGGACGGGAAGAGCAAGCAGGTGGGCACCCTCAACGGCGGCTGGCCGCTGACCGCGCAGATCGCCTTCACCACCAAGAAGGACAACAACCTGGCGGTCGCAGCCCAGGCCGCACTGAATGAGCTGATTGAAAACGGCACGTACGGCAAGATCCTGGACCGCTGGGGCCTCTCATCAGAGGCCATCCAGAAGTCCGAGCTGAACCCGGCAGGCCTGCCCAAGAAGTAGGGAAGCCTGCCGACGAATAGATCCCCGCCTTGCTTCAGCGAGGCGGGGATCCTTCACGTTCTCGCCCGAGCGTCCCGAGGAGCCGCCGGCCGGGCAAGCCGCCGGGCTGGCCCCGACCCTCATTGCCCGAAGACCAGACCATCCACGCCAGGGCACATATTCTGAGAAGGAGCCGCCCCCAATGCTGAAGGAGCCCCATGCCCCATCCGACACGTCCCTTGCGCAAGCTCGGATTCCTCACTATTGGCCTGTTCGATCCGGCAGATCCTGCCGCCGGCCACGAGTCCACTTTGCAGATTATCGAACGTGGCGAGCGGCTGGGGTTCGACAGTGCGTGGCTGCGCCACCGCCATCTGCAGTTCGGGATCTCCTCCCCCATTGCGGTGATGGCCGCCGCCAGCCAGCGCACCTCCCGGATTGAGCTTGGAACCGCTGTGACACCGCTGGGCTGGGAAAACCCATTGCGCCTCGCCGAGGACCTGGCCACCGTGGATCTGCTCGCGGGTGGACGTATCAACCCGGGGTTGAGTGTGGGGGAGCCGATGCACTACGACACAGTGAAGCACGAACTGTACCCGGATACGTCAGAGCTTGAGGACTTCAGCTACGCCCGCGTGGACCGGCTTGCACGCCTGATCGCAGGCGAAAGGGTGCGGGACTTTTCGGGCAGGCAAGGCGTGGTCGAGGAATTCTCCAACCGCGTCGAGCCGCACTCTCCCGGCCTACGGAATCGTCTTTGGTATGGGGTAGGCAGCAGAAAGTCGGCCGTCTGGGCAGGGGCGAACGGTTTCAACCTGCTCTCCAGCAGTGTGATCTTCCCCGAAGCGGATCAGGAACCGGACTTCGCCCGCGTTCAGCAATCGCAGATTCGTGCCTTCCGTGAGGCCGCCGCAACGTCAGCCCACGCACACGGACCGGCCCGGGTGTCGCAGGGCTTGGTGGTCATCCCCACCGACTCAGCGTCACCGGGACAGCGGGAGAAGTACCAGCGGTACGTCGAGGAGCGCACTCCCCGCACACGGGCGCCGCAGGGGCCAAAAGGCATGATGTTCGCCCCGGACCTCATCGGCACCAGCGATGAAATCGCCGAGCAGCTCTACGCACACGCAGGATTCCGGGAAGTGGATGAGGTGGCGTTCGCCCTCCCCTTTAGCTTTGACCACGAGGACTACCTCCAGATCCTCACCGATATCGCTGGCAAATTGGGTCCCGCCCTGGGCTGGGCCCCGGCGGAGGTTGGGCAAGACTCACCGTAACCGCCCGAGACCCAATCCACCCTTCGACCCACCCTGAAAGTGCACGCCTGGCAGGTTAGGCCATAGTCTGGCCAGATGGGGACAAGAACCGTGAACTCCGGCGAACAGGTGGACAGGCAGTCGCGCATCCTCGAGGCGGCGCTCGAGCTGCTGTCCCGCCACGGTATCTCAGGTGTGAGCATGCGCGCTGTGGCCCGCGAAGCCGGCGTTGCGCTGGGGCTGGTGAACTATTACTACGACGATAAGACCAGCCTGATCCGGGCAGCCCTGCACCGGGTAGACGAGCACGACCTTAAACTGGTGGCACCAGACCCCTCGTCGGCCCCGGAGGAACAGTTGCGCAAGGCCCTGCGGCGGGTTGCGGGCGCCGAACTGCTGACCACACGGTACCTGTCCCTGCGCCTGCACCTTTGGGCCCTCGCGCAAGCCGATGAGGACTATGCAGAGATCAATGCCGCAGCTTTTGACCGGTACCTCGACGGACTCGCTTCGCTGGTGTCCAATGCCGTCCCCGGGCTCCCGTGGGAGCAATGCAGGGAGCGCGCAGCCGACATCGTCGTGGTACAAAACGGCATGTGGCTCACGGCGCTTCTTGGCATAGACAAAGCAGCCATCCAAAGAAGTATTGCCCGCACCGAGGAGATCGCGTTCGCCCCGCCGCGGGACCAATAGCCGCAGCCAGGGGTCAGGGCTCCCGGAGCGCATCCGTCGTCGGGCCCTGCCTTGCAGGCGACATCAGTCGAACTCGGCGTGGCGGAGGTCAAAGTCCCTTAGAGCTGCAGCTCCCATACTGTCAGCTGCAGCCTGACGCTCCCCAGGGAAGGGTCGACGACGGCAGTCTCCGTGCCGTCGTCGGCCCTTCCCCCATAGCCAGGCGCGCTCATGATGCGCGGACCGCCTCAGCAGCACGAACCGGAGCCGCCAGCCCCAGGTTTTCGCGCAGGGTGTGGCCTGCGTACTCGGTGGGGTAAACGCCGCGTTCCTGCAGTTCCGGCACCAGGTGGTTCACAATATCGTCCAAACCAGTAGGGATCAGCCACGGGGAAATGTTGAAGCCATCCACCGCGCCGACCCGCGCATATTCAGCCAGCTGGTCTGCCACTCCCGAATAGGAACCCGTGAACGTGGCGTCCACGCGTGCCGTGCGGGAGGTGACGAACTGGCGGATGGAGAGGCCCTTGTCCTTGGCCTCCGCCCGCCACTGGTCCGCCAGCTGCCTGGCCTTGGCTCCGTGGAAGCCGCTGCCGCGGGTCTCGGAGGTTTCCTCCACCACGGGATCGATCTCCGGAAGGGGCCCGTCGGGGTCATACCCGGAGAGTTCGCGCCCCCAGAACTGCTCCAGGTACGCCACCGCCTGCTGCGGACCGATCTGCAGGCTGCGGACCCACGCCTTCTTCTCCGCTGCTTCCTCTGCGGTGGGCGCGAGGATGAATTCGCTGGCCGGCATGATCTGCACGGCGTTGGCGCCGCGGCCCGCTTTCAGGGAGCGTGCCACAAGGTCCTTGCGGAACTCGACGGCGTCGTCGAACTTGGGATGGGCCGAGAAGATGACGTCGGCCTGGCGGGCGGCAAAGTCGCGGCCTTCCGGGGAGTCTCCCGCCTGGAAGAGCACCGGCCGGTACTGTGCGCTTCGAGGCAGCCGCGGTGTTACGTCCACCGTGTAGTGCTGCCCTTCATGGAGCACCCGGCGGGCGGGTCCCTCCGCGGTTTCCCAGGAATCCCAAATGCGCTTGGCGGTCTGCACGAAGGCCTCTGCATGCTTGTAGCGGTCCGCGTGGTCCAGGTATCCACCGCGCCGGAAGTTGGCACCGGTCCAGGCGTTGTCCGTGGTCACGATGTTCCACGCCGCCCGGCCACCGGAGATCAGGTCAAGGGACGAGAGCCGGTGCGCGAGGTCCACGGGGTCGTTGTAGGTGGTGTTCTGGGTGGCCACCAGCCCGATGTTTCGGGTGACGGAAGCAAGGGCGGCGAGCATGGTCTGCGCATCCGGCCGGCCCACCACATCCAAAGCGTGCGGCCTGCCGAGGTGCTCCCGCAGGCGGAGGCCCTCGCCAAGGAAGAACGCGGCGAACAGCCCGCGCTCGGCCGTCTGCACAATGCGGCGGAAGGACTCGAAGTCGGTCTGTGAGCCCGATTCGGCCGCCTTCCAGATGGTGCCGGAGTTGACCCCTTGGAAAAAGACGCCGAATTGCAGCTTGCCCGTGGGTGTAAACACTTCTGATGGAACGGTGCCTTGCTGTGTCATGGTCTTCCCCTAGTTTCCGGCGGCAGCGGCCGCGGATGAATCTGCGTAGCGACTGGCCGGGCGTGAGAGCCCCAGCAGGTCGCGGAAGGTGCCGTCCTGGATCGGCGCCCGCAGCGCACCGCGGCGCCGTAGTTCGGGCAGGACCAGTCGTGAAAGTTCGTCCAGTTCCACGGCGAGCGACGCCGGGTGGAGGCGAACGCCGTCGGCCTCCGCCAGCAGCAGCTCAAGGAGGTCCACCAGGCCTGCGGGAGTGCCGATGTAGCGTGCGCGGCCGGTTTCGGAACCGGCCGCCCGCTCAGCCGCAGCCTGCCCTCGGGCGTCAAGGACGACGTCGAGCTCGGCGACGACCGCCACGGACACGCCCAGCCGTTCACGGGCGTCCTTGATTTCGGCGGCGAGCAATTCGGGCGTCGGCGCGGTGACGAGCACGGCATCCACGCCGTCCGCCGGGACCTGCCCCGCGTCCACCAATGCTGAAGCGGCAAGCACCGGCAACTGCCCCTGCAGCGGCCTGGGAATGATGGACGGTCCCTTGACTGAATAACCGTTGCCGGCGAATTCGGCGGGGGTTTCAAAATCGACGTAGTGCAGCTTGTCCACGTCGATATAGCGGCCCGTTGCGACGTCGCGGATCACGGCGTCGTCCTCCCAGGAGTCCCACAGCCGGCGGGAAACCTCGATGGAAGCGGCGGCTTCCTGGGCCAGCGCGGTGCCGGTGACGTTGTTGCGCCCGACGGCGGCTGCCGCCTTCGGTGATTCCGCTGCGGTTGCGATCCATCCGGCGCGGCCGCCGGAAACGTAGTCCAGGCTTGCGAGCTGGGTGGCGGCGTGGAACGGCTCGGTGTACACCGTGTCCACCTCGGGAACGAGGGCGATGGTCCGCGTCACCGGTCCGGCGTAGGCGGCGCGCTGCAGGGCGTTGGCCCGGCCCGGAGCCGGTGCGTCACTGAACGTGGCTGCATGGAACCCTGCGGACTCGGCGGCGAGGACGGCTTCGGCGAGGGTTGCGAAGTCCCCGCCGTCCCATCCGGCCCCGTCGAGCTCGATCGCCAGGAATCCGGCCCGTGCCGCTTCTGGTGTGTTCTTTTCCGGGGTGCTCACTGCTGGTCCTGACGTTCGTAGGGGATCTTCTCGCCGGCTTCGATGGGCACCGGCAACCGGTTTTCCGCCGGCGGCAGCGGGCAGGTGGCGAGATCGGTGTAGGCGCACGGCAGGTTCACGGCCCGGTTGAAGTCGAGCTCCACTGCGCCATCCGCGGCCGGGACCATCGACAGGGAGCGGTTGGCTGCGTAGGTGGTTTTGCCGGAGGTCTGATCCGTGAACAGCACCAGCAGGGATCCCGGAGCGTGCCCATTGAACGCCGTGAGCGCCAGTTCCTGGCCGGCCAGCTTGAAGCGGATCTCACCCGGCGCCTCGTAGACATGCTGGATGCCTTCGACGGCGGCACCCACCGCGGTGGGGCGGGGCACCTCGAACGGCACATAAGTTCCACGGACGGCGTACGCCGCATCCGGTGAGTAGGCTGGCGTGCCCTGGTAGCCGCGCAGCAGCGCGTTTTCAGGATTCCGCGGCCGCACGATGTACTCGCCGCCCCGCTTGGCAAGCTCAATGACAGTTTGCCCGGAGCTGAGGTTCAGGCCGCCGCGTTCAGCGATGGGACCGATGACCGTTTCCCCTGCCGGGAAGGCCTGCTGCTCCAGTTCCAGTGTTTCGCCGGGCTCCAGGACCACCGTGACGAGGTCGTTGACGGCGCTCCAGGTTCCGGGCACTCCGTCCAGGGCGGCGGGCTCGGGGCCCAGCCAGTGCAGGTGGGTGACAGCCAGGAACCCGTGCGGGTGTGCCCGGTGGCGTTCATGGGCCGCGTGCCATTCCTGCCAGTCGGCCTCAAAGGATTCGAATGCGGTTTCAGTGGACTGGGCTGTGGTCGCGTTCATCGGGTTTTCCCATTCTGGGTAGCGGCGGCCCGGGCGGCCGCAAAGCTTTCTTCGGTGATGGTCTTGGACTCCGGCAGCGCCTCCTCGGACAGGCCCCAGCGCTCCAGCACCTCTGCGTAGGAGCCGTCCTCAATGGCCGAGTTCAGGGCCTCGGTGATGACCGGTGCCAGCCCGTTGCCGCGAAGGGTGGTGGCTGCCACGAGGGTTTCGGATGGCCAGCCGGCGTTGACCTTGCCCACCACCTTCAGGTCGTCACGGGTGTTTTCCCGGTACACGGTGGAGGGATAGGGCGCGATGTTGAGGTCGGTGCGTCCCGAGGACAGCGCCAGGATGGTGTCGGCATCGGAGGAGTAGTACTGCAGGGTGGCGGGTGCCTTGCCCTTGCCTTCGAGCTCCTTGTTCCAGGCCAGCAGGATCTTCTCCTGGTTGGTCCCGGAGCCTACTGACACCTTCAGCCCGGAGATGTCGTCGGCACCCTTGATGTCATAGGTGGCGGACTTTTTGGCCTCAAAGCCCATAAAGGCCGCCCGGTAGCTGGCGAAGTCGAAAAGCTTCACCCTGTCCTTGTTGACGCCCACGTTCGAAAAAACGGCCTCGAAGTCACCGGACTGGGTCTTCAGCGGCCAGTTCTCCCAGGACGTCACCTGGACATCCAGCTCCAGGCCCAGCTTGTCGGCCACCAGCTGGGCAATGTCCAGCTCGGACCCGATCGGCGTCTTGTCATCTGTGGCGTGGAAGGACAGCGGGATGGATCCCGCGGTGGTGGCGATGGCGAGCTTGCCGTCCTTGCCGATCAGTTCGGGGACCTTGGCGGCGAGCGCCGTGTCCTTCTCCGCCCGGATACGCTGCTGGTCCGGGGCCGTGTTGTAGACGATGCCGTTGCGCGCCGCCGTCGTCTGGGCACCATCGCTGGCGGAACCCGCCGCTGTTGCACCGGGATCGGCGCAGGCAGACAGCGCAGCCGTTCCCAGGAGTACGACGGCGGGCAGCGCCGCGAGAGTGCGCCTGTTGCGGAAGCGCGGGGCGCGGATGCCGGCAGGTGAAGGGAATGCCATGGGAAGTCCTTTAGATGTTGAAGGCCGGTTCGAGCACCTTGGAGAGAAAGCTCCGGGTGCGTGGTTCCTGCGGGTTGGTGAAAATGTGTTCCGGGCTGCCCTGTTCCACGATCTGCCCCTCGTCCATAAACACCACGGTGTCCGCCACGTCGCGGGCGAAGCCCATCTCATGGGTGACGATGATCAGCGTGGTGCCGGATGTGGCGAGTTCGCGGATGACATCGAGTACTTCATTGACCAATTCGGGGTCGAGGGCCGAGGTGGGTTCGTCGAACAGCAGGATCTTGGGGTCGAGGGCCAGGGCGCGGGCGATGGCTACCCGCTGTTGCTGGCCGCCGGAGAGTTGGCGGGGGTAGGCGCCGGCGCGGTCCTTCAGGCCCACCCGGTCCAGCAGCTCCAGGCCGCGGCGCCGCGCATCCTCCTTGGAGCGGCCCAGTGCCACGACGGGAGCTTCGGCCACGTTTTCGAGTGCGGTGAGGTGCGGGAACAGGTTGAAGTTCTGGAACACCATGCCGATCCCGGTGCGCTGCTTCAGGATTTCCTTCTCCCGCAGCTCGAGCAGCCGCTCGCCGCGGACTTCGTAGCCCACCAGTTTGCCGTCAATCGAGATGAAGCCGCCGTCCACCTTTTCCAGGTGGTTGATGGTGCGCAGCAGGGTGGATTTGCCTGAACCGGAGGGGCCAACGATGACGGCCACGCCGCCGGGCTCCACAGTGAGGCTGACGCCTTTGAGGACCTCGGTGGTACCGAAGGACTTACGGACTTTGGTGATTTCCACCAGGCCGCGGGTTGCAGCATCCTTCGGAGCGGCCGTTTTGGTGGCTGGGGCATTCGCGGCAGTCGCAGCGGCGGTCATCAGAGGCTCCTTGCCCGGTTAGTGGCCACGGCGTGGGTGGCGAAGAATTTGCGGGCCTTCTGCAGGGGCGTCAGCGGCAGGTTCCGCACCGCCCCCTTGGAGTAGTGCCGTTCGATGTAGTACTGGAAGACGCTGAGCACCGAGGTGATCACCACGTACCAAAGGGTTGCCACCAGGAGCAGGGGAAGGACCTGCTGGGTGCGGTTATAGATCACCTGGACTGTGTAGAACAGTTCGGAGTAGGCCAGGACGTACACAATGGACGTGCCCTTCACCAGTCCGATGATCTCGTTGAAGGCGTTGGGCAGGATGGCCCGCATGGCCTGCGGCAGGACGATGCGGGTGGACCTCCGCCAGGCCGGGATGCCCAGCGCAGCAGCGGCTTCAAGCTGTCCCTGGTCCACCGAGAGGATGCCGCCCCGGATGATCTCGGCCGAGTACGCGGCCTGGTTCAGGGTCAGGCCAAGCACGGCTGCAGCGAACTGGCTGATCAGGGTGGTGGTCTGGACCTCGAAGAACCGGACGTCGGTAAAGGGGATGCCTAAGCTGATTTTTTCGTACAGGTAGCCGAGGTTGTACCAGAGCAACATCTGCACCAGCAGCGGCGTGGACCGGAAGATCCAGGAGAATGTCCAGGACACCGAGACCAGCAGCGGCGAGGCGGACAGGCGCATCAGTGCCAGGATGAAGCCCAGCACAAAGCCGAGGACGCCGGAGATCGCTGTCAGCTTCAGTGTCTCCAGCAATCCGTTAATGACGGGCTGGGCGGTGAACCACTGCGCCACCACGCCCCACTCCCAGCGGGGATTGGTGGCCAGGGACCACGCCACCGCGAGGACTCCGAGGGCCACGACGGCGGTCCCCACCCACCGCCAGGGGTGCTTGGCGGCCACCACACGGTAGGCGGAGTAGTCAGTGGCTACCCGGGCGGCCCCGTCTTCGGGTGGGAGCCCGCCTGCCGCGGAAGCAGCCGTTCCAGGGGCTGCGGCCGGCGCCGGGCCTGCAGCTGACTGTGCTGACTTTGTTGACTGCGCCACCGTCGTTGCTGCTGAACTCATGCGCCACCTCGCTTCTCTGGTTGGGCCGGAGCTGGTTGCCCCGGGTGCTGGCTGCAAATCTAGGACCGGCCAGAAGGGGGCAGCAAGGCAGCAGGTTGCATAACTTCACCGGAGTTCGCACAGCGTCATGAGTCGGTTTTTTGCGTCCCTTGACGTGGTGTGACGCGGAGTTAACGGCCGTGAAGAAGCACTCGACCGCCGTCGGAAACGCTGCCTAGCATGGGCACTCCAGCCGCCCCCAACCGCCGCTACCAGGAGCATCCATGCCAGCGAATATTCCGGCCGTCGTCTTCGTGGGCGGCGGGCCCCGCACGGCCGGCGTCCTTGAGCGGATTTCCGCGAACCGCCCGGAGCTCTTCAGCGGACCGCTGGAGATCCACGTGATCGAACCGCATGTCCCGGGCTCCGGCCGCATTTGGCGCTACGAACAGGAACCCGGCCTCCTGCTCAACTCCACTGCGGCGGACATCACCATGTTCACCGATGCCTCGGTTGCCTGTGAGGGTCCTGCCGGCAATGGTCCGAGCTTGGCCGAATGGGCCGCTGGCGTGGTGAACGGCTCCATCACCGACGTGCCGGACTTTCCCCGGCCTTTGTGGGAGCAGCTCCGCTCGCTGACAGGCGCCACGTTTCCCACCCGGCAGCTGCAGAGCCAGTACCTGGAGTGGTTCTTCCGCCGCGCAGCCAGGTCCTTCGGCCGTCAGGTGACGGTTCACCGGACCACTGCCGTGGCTGTCAGCCAGGCCGGTGACGCCGCTTCCGGCGCCAATACCGAGGGAAATTACCTCGTTACCCTGGCAAACGGGCGGACCCTGCGGGCCGACGTCGTGGTTACCGCCCTGGGGCACACGGATGCCCATCCTGATACCGCTTCTGCCGCCTGGGCCGACTTTGCCGAGCGGCACGGCGGGTTCCATGCGGCACCCAGCTACACCACCGACGTCGACTATTCACCCATTGCTCCGGGACAGGACGTGATCGTTTCCGGCATGGGCCTGGCCTTCGTTGACCTCCTGGTCCTCCTGATGGAGGGACGCGGCGGCCGCTTTGTGGAGAATCCCGACGGCGGCCTGCAGTACCTGCCGTCCGGTCGGGAACCCAGGCTGTGGGCCGGGTCGCGCCGTGGTGTGCCCTACCACTCCAAGATTTCCGCAACGCTCCGGGGCGAGACGCCGGGGCCGTTGCGTTTCCTGACCGCTGCAGCCGTGGATGCCCTGCTGCAGCAGCACGAAGAACTGGATTTCCGCAGGGACCTGTGGCCGCTGGTGGCGAAGGAAGCCGGCTATTACTACTACCGGGAACTGCTGACCGGCAGCCCGGCCCGGGCCGCCATGGGGTGGGAGGAGTTCGCCGGGCACTACTCCGCCATGGAATGGTACAGCGCCAAGCGGGAGGAGCTCGTGGCTGCTGCCGTTCCGGATCCCGCCCTGCACCTGGACCTGGAGGGGCTGGACCGCCCCTTCGCCGGCCGCCGCCTTGCTGGCACCCAGGAGGTGCAGGATGCGGTGGTTGAGTACATTGAGCACGATCTTGGCCTCCGGGACAGCCCCGACCACCCGGAAACCTTTGCCCTCTTCCTGGCTCTGCTCCACGTGTACATGGAAGTGGGCCGCATTGTCCCGCCGGAGCGCCTCAACGCGCGGTCCCAGCAGACGGTCCACGGCTGGTGGCACGGATTCTTCAGCTTCGTGGACTCCGGGCCGCCGCCGCACCGGCTCCGCCAGATGCTGGCACTTCACCGCGCCGGCCTGCTGCGTTTCCTCGGGCCGGGGCTTGAGGTGGCCGCGGACGAATCCACTGGTTTGTTCCACGGCAGCTCGCCGGAGTCAGGGGCCTCCGTGGCGGCAAAAGCCCTGATCGAAGCCCGGTTGCCCTCCCCCACCGTGGCGCGGTCGCTTAACCCGCTGCTGCAGTCCCTCTACCGGACGGGCCTCGGCGCGGAGCAGCAACTGCTCACGGCGGACGGGATCCACTCCACGGGCAAACTGCTGATCTCGGCCCGGCACGAGCTGGTCAACGCCGAGGGAAAGCCGCAGCCGGGGATGTTTGGCGTAGGCCCCGGCACGTCCGGTTGGGGCGCCGGAGCCTTTGCCCGGCCCGGCACCAACGCCGCGCCCTTCCGTGAGAATGATGCCCTGGCCCGGACCATCCTCGCCGCTGCCCGTGGCATCGCCTCCCGCACGTCCAGCACAATGTCTCCAGAACCAGCCGCCGTCGGAAAGAACTGAACCGTGACAGCAGAACCAGACCTCGTATGCCAGCCCCTGGACGGCGCACGCCAGCCCCTGCGCATTGCCCGCCGGCCGCTTGACCCGGCCGCGCTGACGGTCCTTAACCTCCCCATGCACGATCCCCGGGTCCGGCCACTGCTGGACGAGCTCGCCGTCGAATACGACACCCGGTACGGCGATCTCTTCGGCCGGCAGGCAGCGGCGGACGAACTGAACCGCTACCCTGCCGAGGAATTCGAGGCACCCGGGGGAGCGCTCCTGGTGATCCAGGAGAACGGGGAATCCATTTCCGGCGGAGCCTTCCGCCGCTACGACTCCCGGACGGCGGAACTCAAGCGGATTTGGACGCACTCCGGCCACCGCCGCCGCGGTTTGGCCAAGGTGGTAATGGCCGAGCTGGAAACCCTCGCTGCCAGCCGCCGGTACACGCGGATCTACCTCACCACCGGTCCCCGCCAGCCCGAAGCCAAACACCTCTATCTCAGCACCGGCTACCAGCCGCAGTTCGATCTGGATGCAGACCCGGAGACGTTGAAGTTCCTGGCGTTCACAAAGGAGCTTTCAGAGGTTCGGCCCAACTGACCGGCTCCGCCGGCCGGGGCAGAGCCACCGCTAAGCTAACGGCATGGCCAACAAAACCACAGCAGAGAAGCTTGCCACCATCCAGAAGGGGTACACGCTGGAAGGGGCAGCCATCGAACTCGGCGCCGCCATCGTTGACGGCGAACTCCACAAGGAGGCGCAGGTCCGCCTGCCGCTGGCCATGATGAACCGGCATGGCCTGGTGGCAGGCGCCACCGGCACCGGCAAAACCGTGACGCTGCACATGATGGCCGAACAGCTGTCCGCCGCGGGTGTCCCCGTCTTCCTGGCGGACATCAAGGGTGACCTCTCGGGCCTCGCCACGGCCGCCGCGGGCAGCGAAAAACTTGCGGCACGCACCGAGAGCATCGGCCAGGCCTGGCAGGGCAGGACTTTCCCCGTAGAGTTCCTTGCTCTGGGCGGTGACGGCAACGGTGTCCCGGTCAGGGCCACGGTGACATCCTTCGGCCCCATCCTGCTCTCGCGCATCATGGAGCTGAACGACACCCAGGAATCCAGCCTGCAGCTGGTGTTCTATTTTGCGGACAAGAACGGCCTGGAGCTGATCGACCTGAAGGACCTCCGGGCGGTCATTCAGTTCCTGACGTCGCCGGAGGGCAAGGACCAGCTGGAGGAGCTGGGCGGGTTGTCCAAAGCCACGGCGGGCGTGATCCTGCGGGAACTGGTGAACCTGGAGGCCCAGGGATTGGAGAAGTTCTTCGGCGAACCGGAATTCGATACCGCCGAGCTGCTGCGGACCGCCCCGGACGGCCGCGGCGTGATCACATGCCTGGAACTGCCTACCCTGCAGACCAAGCCCATGCTGTTCTCGACCTTCCTGATGTGGCTGCTGGCCGACCTCTTTGAGGACCTGCCCGAAGCCGGCGACCTCGACAAACCCAAACTCGTGTTCTTCCTCGACGAGGCACACCTCCTCTTCAACGATGCATCCAAGGCGTTCCTGGACGCCATCACCACCACCGTCCGGCTTATCCGGTCCAAGGGTGTTGGCATCTTCTTCGTCACCCAGACGCCCAAGGACGTGCCGGCTGAAGTCCTCGGCCAGCTGGCCAACCGGGTGCAGCATGCCCTTCGGGCGTTCACGCCGGAGGACGCCAAGGCGCTCAAGGCCACGGTCTCCACCTTCCCGATGAGCGACTACGACCTCGAAGAGACCCTGACGTCCGCAGGAATCGGCGAAGCCGTGGTCACGGTCATGAACGAGAAGGGTGCGCCCACTCCCGTGGCCCATACCCGGCTGCGCGCCCCTGAATCCGTGATGGGACCCAGTGATGAGGCCCTGGTGAGAAGCACGGTGGCAGGGTCGTCTTTGTTGCCAAAGTATGGAACCGCCGTAGACAACCCCTCGGCCTACGAAAAGCTCACCGGCAAGGCGGCGGCTCCCACCGGCCCGGCTGCGCCCGGTGAACCTCCCGTTCCCGGCACCGGCGGCGGTGCCGGCGCTACCGGCGGTGTTCCCGGCGGCGCCGGCGACGTCGATGCCGAGGCGCGGCGGATCGAAGAGGAGATCCTTGGCCGGCCCAGCAGCCGGCCCGCACCCACCAGGAGCAGCGGCCGCCGCGCCCCCGCTGATGTCCCGCGGACTACCCGGCAGGAGTCCGGCGGCGCGATGGGCGACCTTGGCGGTGTCCTCGGCGGCGCACTTGGCGGCGGGCTGAAAAGCATGGCCCGGTCCATCGGAACCCAGCTCGGACGTGAGCTGCTGCGGGGCGTGTTTGGCACGTCGTCCCGGCGCCGCCGCTGACCGCGGCCGCCGCAGTGCGCCGACTCAACTGCCGCCGTCGGGCGCATGGCAGGTAACGTATGGAACGTGCAGATGAGTCAAGCGTTGGTGAGGATCGCGGCCGGATGGCTGCTGGGCCTCATGCTTGCTATCGCCGGCGCCATCGTTGCCGTGAACCTCGTGAACGATACTGTGGCCAGTCCGCAGCAGCCCGTGCGCGAGTACCTGGGCGCTTTGCAGAGCGGCGACGGCGGCAAGGCGCTGGGGCTTCTGCGGGCAACGGTGCCGCCCAGCAACGCTGCAATGCTCGACGGAACGGCCCTGCAGACCGCCGCGTCCCGCCTGGCCAATGTGAACATCGGCGACGCCGAGGAGCGGCCCGGCAGCCAGGTGATGGTGCCCCTGGAATACACCATCGACGGCAGCCGCCTCCGCACGGAGTTCCTGCTCCAGAAGACCGGAACCGAGTGGATCTTCTTCAACACGTGGGCATTTGTCCCGTCCCGGCTGCCCACCGTTGATGTCACCGTGGTCAACGCCAGCGAGGCCACCGTCAACGGCGTGGACGTCAACATGCCGAACGGCCGGAACTCCTTCGCCGTTTTCTACCCGGGCGAATATGAGGCCACGGTGAACGGGGAGTACTTTTCCGCGCCTGCCACCCGTGCCACCGTGACCGCCCGCGATGTCCCGGTGGCACCGCTCAACCTGCTGACCCAGGCCACGGACGAACTGAAGACGGACGTGGCGGCAAAGGTCAAGGAATTCCTGGACGGCTGCGCGGCCCAGGCAGTCAAGGAGCAGAAGCTCCAGCCTGACTGTCCCTTCTACTTCGCCAGCAACAACCGGGTCCAGGACGGCACCATCAAGTGGTCCGTCACTGAGTATCCCAACGTGGCCATCGAGCCGTTCGACGGCCGCTGGGTGGTGGCGCCGCTGGACGGCAAGGCGAAGGTGGAAGCGCTCCAGCAGAACCTGTTCACCGGCGCCTGGTACCCGCTGGACGAAGAGGTGGACTTCAGCTTCACCACCCGCCTGGACGTTTCCGGAGACACCATCAAAGTCACGCCGATGCTGAGCTTCTAGGGCTGGATCCTGGCCGGTCCGGCTTCGGGCGCAACACAAAAAGGCTGCCGCCCGTGACACTTACGTCACGGGCGGCAGCCTTTGCGCTCACAGTACGACGGCGGCGCGTCAGTCCATGCCGCGAAGGTCGAGTACCAGTTCGGTATCGCCGTCGGCCTGCAGTATTACCGGGATGCCCCAGTCCTGCTGGTAGAGGTGGCAGGCTGCGTGGTCCGGGATTTCGCCGTCCTCAGTTTCCGGGCCGTCACAGGCCGCGGCGCGGGCGGTGATATGCAGGATGCCCTCGGGGACGTCTGCGGACAACTCAAGGGTCCGCAGCAGCCCCACTGACGTTCCGCCGCCGGACACCAGCAGGTCAGGCGGAGTGGAGGAGATCTTCAGCTGGGTGGGATCGCCCCAGCGGTCATCCAGCTTCTGCCCGGTGGGTGCAGTGAAGCGCACGGTCAGCTCGAGCGGGCCAGGCGCCACCGGGCTCTTCGGCCGGTGCGTCTGCGACGCGCCCTCGTCCACCTGCTGGGCTTCCTTGGGGATGGGCACGTACACCAGCTGGTGCTGGTTGGCCTCTACCACAACCAGCAGCGGCTCCGAGCCGGCCGACTGCGTGTGGTCCACAATCACGTCCGAGGGCTCCAGGAGCCCGCGTGCCAGCGTCGAGACGGTCTCCGTGCTGGGGTCGTAGCGGCGGACAGCACCGTTGTAGGTGTCGGCGATAGCCACAGAACCGTCCGGCAGCACCGTCACGCCCAGCGGGTGCTGGAGGCGGGCTTCCTCAGCAGCACCGTCGCGGAAACCGAAGTCGAACAGGCCCTTGCCCACGGCAGATTCAATGGTGATGGCGCCGTCGTCGTCGATCACGAGCTTGCGGAGCGCGGACGTTTCGGAGTCAGCCACCCAGATGTTGCCGGCCGCGTCTTCGGCGAGGCCAGAGGGCTGGGCGAACCATGCCTCGTGGGCCGGGCCGTCCAGCAGGCCTTCAAGTCCGTTGCCGGCAATGATGTCCACTTCGCCGGACACGGGGTCGAAGCTGAAGATCTGGTGGGTTCCGGCCATGGCGATCACCACGGCGTTGAGCTTGCTGGACCAGACGAGATCCCACGGTGAGCTCAGGGAGACCTCCAGGGGGTGCTCGCTCAAGCGGCCGGTAAATCCGGCGGCGTCCTCGTCAACGCGGGCCGGTCCGGTCTCGAGCAGGCGCTGGATGCCGTTGCCCACGAGGGTGGTCGCCTTCCCGTCCTGCAGTGAGAGCCCGCGGAGCCGGTGGTTGACGGAATCCGCAATCACGACGTCGTAACCCACCTTCGCTGCCACGTCCTCCGGCAGCAGGACCAGGCCCTGGGGCTCGTTGAACTGGGCGGCGGCCGCCTCACCGGCGGCGGGGCCGTCAGCGTAACCCTTGGTGCCGGAGCCGTAGGTGCCCAGGACAGTCTGGAAGTCGGTTCCCAGTTCCACCAGGCGGTGGTGTCCGGTGTCGGTGACCAGCCAGGAGCCCTTTGCGGCACCGTTGGAAGCTGCGGCACCCGCCGTTGCATCGGCGTCGGGCGCTGCATCTGGGGCGGAACCGCGCCCGGCGGGCAGGAAGAGGGCCTTGCCCGGGAAACGCAGCGTTCCCGAGGTGGGCTCAGGGGCCACGTACGGGCCGGAGCCGCGGTGCAGGGTCCCCTTGGCTTCGTGTTCGGCGATGAGCTCGGGGATCAGCACCGCGAGCCCGTCCGCGTGGCCTTCACCGGAAAGGTGCGCCACGATGTAGCCCTCAGGGTCGATGACCACCAGGGTGGGCCAGGCGCGGGCGGTGTACGCCTTCCAGGTGTCCAGCTCCGGGTCGTCCAGGACCGGGTGGTGGATCTCGTAGCGCTCCACAGCCGCCGCCAGGGCCACCGGGTCTGCCTCGTGCTCGAACTTGGGCGAGTGGACGCCCACAGTCACCAGGACGTCGGAGTACTGTTCCTCCAGCGGCCGCAGTTCATCCAGGACGTGAAGGCAGTTGATGCAGCAGAAGGTCCAGAAGTCCAGCAGCACGATCTTGCCGCGGAGGGCTTCGAGGTCCAGCGATTTCCCTCCGGTGTTCAACCAGTTACGGCCCACCAGTTCGGAGGCTCGGACCCGGAGGTGGGTGCGTACGGTTTCGCTCATCAGCGTCCTTCCAGCTTGTTTCGTTCGGCCAGCCTGGCGTCGCGTTCAGCCAATTTGGCAAACATATCGTTGTAAGCGGTGAGATCGGCGTCGTTATTCCTGTCCGCCGCCCGGTCCACGCGTTTGGTCTCCCGCTGGTCGGACCTTGACCACATGATGGCCACGCCGATGGCCACCAGGAGCGTGGGCACCTCGCCGATGCCCCAGGCCACCGCGCCTCCCGTTTGCTGGTCCAGCAGGGCCGACTGTCCCCAGGCCCGGCCCAGGTTGCCGAAGTAGTCAGCGGCCAGCAGGTTGGTGCCGCCCATGATGGCGACGCCGAAGAAGGCGTGGAAGCCCATGGTGGCCAGCAGCAGCAGCAGGCGCATGGGGTACGGCGCCCGGCGCGGCAGCGGGTCGGAGCCGATCATGCTCAAGATGAAGATGTATCCCGTGAGCAGGAAGTGCACAATCATCAGTTCATGGCCCACGTGCTCCCGCATGGCGAAGCCGAACAGGTCCGAGTAGTAGAACAGGACGATTGAACCGGCAAAGTTAGCGGCGGCGAACAGCGGATGCGTGACCACCTGCGAGAACCTGGAGTGCACAAACACCAGCAGCCACTCCCTTGGACCGCGGGAACCATCTCCGCGAGGGGGCAAGGCGCGCAGGGCAAGGGTCACCGGTGCGCCGAGGACCAGGAAGATGGGGGCCACCATGGTCAGCGCCATGTGGTCCACCATGTGCGCCGAGAACAGTATCCGGCCATAGACCGACGGCGGGCCGGACGTGATGTAGGTAAGCACCAGCAGTCCGATCACCCAGTTCACGGACCGGAACCACTGCCACTTGTCGCCCCGGCGGTAGATCTTGGCCACGCCCAGGAAGTAGGCCACCAGCCCGAACAGCGCCACGGCAATCCAGAGCCAGTCCAGCCGCCACTCGGTGAGCCAGCGCGCGGGGGTCAGCTCCGGAGGAAGTTCGTAGCCGGTCAGGATAAAAGCGGGTGTTGCGTCGGGTGCAAACGTGGTGGGCTGGGGCGGGGCCGAGCGGCCCAGGGCCACGGCCACGCCGGAGGTAGCGCCCATCACGAGGAATTCAGCCAGGACCAGCTGCCAGAGGACCCTTCGCGAGGACATCGCGGCGCCCTTGCGGTTCAGCTGCGGGATCACCCACTGCCGGTGCATCAGGCCGATCCCGCCCAGGACCAGCGTTGCAGCCGACTTGGCCAGGATCAGCTGGCCGTAGGAGGATCCGAAGAGGTCGCCCCAGTTGGTGATGCGGATGCTGGCATTGATGATGCCGGAAGCGAAGACGAGCACGAAGGCGAAGCCCGCCAGCGAGGAGAACCGGCGAAGTGTCGACTCGGTGATATCCGCCGCGGCTCCGGCTTTGCCCGCTGTCAGGATCCCGGACAGCAGCGCCAGCATGATGATGCCACCCACCCAGGTACTGACGCCCACCAGGTGCAGGCCGAGGGAGTTAATAGCGCCTTCGTGGTCCGATGAGCTCGAGGAATGCCCGATCAGGGCCGTCGGGACCAGGCCGATGAGTGCCAGGATCAGGGTTAGCGCCAACCCACCAAGGGACCTGACACCGAAAAGGGCGGTGGTCACCACAGCGGCAATGATGGTGACGGCGAGCCAGGCCCGGCCCGTTTCGATGTCCGTCATGAAGTAGACCAGGGCCTGCGTGAACTCGGCGTCGCCCGACACCGCTTGCCCGGCTACGTCCGAATAGGTAAGCACCAGGACGGCAATGGCGGACAGGGTCCAGACGGCGCCTGCAACTGCTGCAACCGCCATCGCGCGGGTGAACGCCGGATGTTCGGGGGCCTCATCATCGCGGCCGGCGTCCCGGTCCCTGCTGCGGAGCCCGAGGTTCTTGGGCAGGATGCCGACGGCGAAGATCAGGCCGCCGATGACTGTGGCCACCGAGACGTTGTGGATGGCTTTGCTGATGGGCAGGCCCCAGCGGACCAGTGCACCGGGATCCGACACCTCACGGGCAACGGCCGCGCCTGAAAAAACGAGCGCGGCTGCCAGGCCGAGGAAGAGTGCCGCCAGTCCTGCCAGCTGCCATGGCGCCGAGAGGCCCAGGACGTTGCCGGCCTGCCCAGGGACTCCCTTGCCGGGAGTTGGCTGGGTTGCTGCGGATTGGGGTATTGCGGCGGAAGGCACCTATCCATTGTCCGATACCCTTGCCCGGGCCGCGAATCGGCTTAAAGCTAAAGGGGCGGCAACCAGGTGGTTGCCGCCCCTTTAGCCACGCCGGCCTGATGCCGGGGGAAAAGCTTTACTTCTTGTTGGAGACCGCAGCCTTCAGCTTGGAGCCGGCGGTCAGCTTGACGCTGTGGCCAGCGGCGATCTGGATGGTCTCGCCGGTCTGGGGGTTGCGGCCGGTGCGTGCTGCACGGTCGGTGCGCTCGACGGCGAGCCAGCCCGGGATGGTGATCTTCTCGCCCGCGGCGACAGAAGTCTCGAAAACCTCGAACAGTGCGTCGAGGACGGAGTTGACGGCTGCCTGGCTGGTGCCGGCCTTGCCCGCTACCTCTGCAACAAGTTCACTACGGTTCTTAGCCATTTATGTCCTCCTGGACGGTCATGATTCTGGAGCCTGAACGCGGCGTGCGCACAAGCCACTGTTCGAAAACTTACCAGCTTGGGCCCTCCCGTTCCGCAAATTCCGCGTGTTTCCGCGACTTTTTGAGGTTAATCACCAGATTCTTGAGGGTTTTCGGCCCCGATTGAGCCCGTAGCGGACGCTCTCTCACTCCCTGCAGGTTTTCGTCGGACGTCTATCAGCTCCTGCAGCCTTTCGCCGGACGCTCTCTCACTCGATGTAGGTTTTGGAGTGACGCTCTCTCACTTGATGTGGCCTTTTGGGTGATGCTCTCTCACTAGATGCGGGTTTTGGAGTGACGCTCTCTCACTCCATGCGGGTTTTTGGGTGACCCTCTCTCACTTGATGTGGCCTTGTGGGTGATGCTCTCTCAGTTGGCGGTGTTCCATGGTGTTGCTCTTCCGTGTGATGGCCGACGACGACGGCTGGTTTGGGATGCTGCCGGCTGGGCCTTAACTCCTGGGCGGGTGAGGGATCGTTTGGTTGAGAACACGTCGAGTGAGAGAGCGATCGGAAAAAGCCCGCGTTAAGTGAGAGAGGGATCGGGAAAAGGCCGCGTTAAGTGAGAGAACGACCGGGAAAAACCCGCACTAAGTGAGAGAGGGTTCCGGGTGGTGTTTTTGTTTGTTAAATGTGGGAGGCCCCAACCTGGTGGTTGGGGCCTCGACCTAATGGTTGTCCGGCGGTGACCTACTCTCCCACACCCTCCCGGGTGCAGTACCATCGGCGCTGTGGGTCTTAGCTTCCGGGTTCGGAATGGGAC
>NZ_UNRG01000010.1 GCF_900537115.1 Arthrobacter sp. Alg241-R88 | reverse complement strand
CGGGGGAGGAGGCGGGGCAGGAGGTGTAGTTTCTGACGGTGTCCCGGAGGGCGTGGGCGACGGGATTTCGGTCTGCACCGCCGCGGGCTGCGCCTCCGTGCCGGCTCGGTTGAGGCTGATGACCGCGACGGCGGCGACCACCACCAGGACGAGTGCCAGCAGTGCCGCGATCCACCGCCGCCGTCCGTTCGCGAGCAGGCCATGCGGATGGGGGTTGGAGGGGTTGGTACCGGATGGTTCAGAACCGCCTGGCGTGCTCATTGTGCCTCACCTCATTGTGGGATGGTGGGATCAGTGTCCGCCCGCCGGGCCCCCGCTGGCTACATACGTGTCCAAACTGTCATCTGCGGGATGTTTTCGATTAAGTAGGGGTCCGGCAGCACTATGCGCTGGCCGTTAGTGGCAGCCCATCCCCGAAAGTTAGCAACGGCGGAACCGCGATACATCAGGGGAATCCGCAGAAATCCCGCAGGGTTGCCACCGCGGCATCACGACGGCGACAGTCGGGTCAGGCGGGGGCGGCCGGACGACGGCGGCGGGGCAGGCAGGCCAGGCGGGGCGCCGTCGTCGCAGTCGCCGGAAAGGTGCCCGGACCGCCGTAACGCTACAGCGAGCCCGCACGCATCCCGCGAACGGGAGCGTTGAGCCGTGCATGGCGCAGGATGGACACGATGGCAGGAGCGAGTTCGTCCTCCATCTGCCGGTACACCTCCGGCGCCCGGCGGTAGGGGTCGATGATGTCGTTCTCGGCCGGGTCCGTCGGCAGCGACAGATGCCGTACAGCGGCCGCCCGGGCCGGCAAACCCCGCCAGAAGGTGTGATTGGCTGCCAGCGGGTCGCCGTCGTCGGGCGTTCCTCGCTCCGGTTCCCTGCCCTCCGCAGCGGCAGCGCGCTGGTCGAGGACATCAAGCATCCGGGCGAACTCGCGGATGGTGAACGTCCTTTTGAGGAGCGACGCGTCCAGCTGCAGCACTTCGCCGCGGTGTCCGGAGGTCATGGTGAGCACCAGGTCCACACCGCGCAGGATCTTCGGCGTCAGCTGGCGGGCGGCAAAGTTCTCGGAATTGCCGCCGAACGTGCGCACAATGTCTGCGGAGATGGGCTGCATGGGGTCGCCCACCATGGCACGGGTTCCTGCGCTGGCCACCTCGAAAGCGCCCGGCAGCACCTGGTTGAGCCCCGCCTGCAGAAGGCGCTCAGCCACGGGGGAGCGGCAGATGTTGCCTGTGCAGACGGTCAGGATTCTTACTGGTGCGGGTGAGTCCAAGGGAGATTTCTCTTTCCAGCCGGTGCCTCCATGCTTTTCAACTTAACATGCAACAGCCCGACGGCGGCCTCCCCACCCCGAACGCTCCATCACCTTCCGCAGGTTTTTCGCGAACGCTCTATCACCTTCCGCAAAGGGACACGATGATATGTCTGTGGGAAGCGATATCGAACGGGATTGCGTGATTGCCGGCGGCGGCCCGGCAGGGATGGTGCTCGGCTACCTGCTCGCGCGCAGCGGCCTGCGAGTCACGGTGCTCGAGAAACACGGGGACTTCCTGCGCGACTTTCGCGGCGACACGGTGCATCCGTCCACCGTGAGCCTGCTCGGGGAGCTCGGGCTGCGCGATAAGTTCCTGCAACTGCCCCTGACACGGTTGCCCACCATGGACGCCGTTCTCGACGGCCAGCGCTTGACCCTGGTCGACTTCGGCACCCTCCCGGGGCCCGACAACTTCCTCGTTCTGGCGCCGCAGTGGGACTTCCTGAACTTCCTCGCCGGCGAAGCCGCGGCATTCCCCAACTTCGAGCTGCGCATGGGCACCGAGGTAAGCGGACTCATCCTCGAGCAGGACCAGGTGCGCGGTGTTCGGGCGGTAACGTCCGACGGCGGGCTGGAGATCCGTGCGCCGCTCACCGTCGCTGCCGACGGACGCAGTTCCGCCTTGCGTACCGCTGCCGGGCTCACTCCCGATGACTTCGGCGTGCCCATCGACGTGCTGTGGTTCAACCTGCCAAAGCCGCCAAACCCGCCACCCGCAACCCTTGGTTACATATCTGCGCAGGGAATGGTCCTCACCATCGACCGCGGCGATAAATACCAGTCGGGCATGGTCATCCAAAAGGGAGGTTTCGACGAGCTTCGAAGGACAGGGCTCGACGGCCTTCAAAAGCGGATCAGCGACGCGGCACCCGTCCTGCGCTCCGTCGTCGCCACCCTCACGGACTGGGACCAGATCAAGCTGCTCTCCGTCCAAATCAACCGGCTCCCGCGCTGGTACCGTCCCGGGTTCATCGCGATTGGTGACGCTGCCCATGCGATGTCACCGATGTTCGGCGTCGGAGTGAACTTCGCCATCCAGGATGCCGTTGCACTGTTCAACGCCATCGCCCAGGACCTCGTTCAGGGAACGGCGCCGGTCGAGAAACTCGCGGCGGTGCAGCGGCGTCGGGAGCGGCCGGTCAAGGTCATGCAGCTGCTGCAGCGCAACGGACACAAGGTACTTTTCAGGGCGACCGCCGGAAGTCGCGTTGCGCCACGTTGGCTTGTCCTGCTTCTCCGAGCCGCCTCACCCCTGCTGCGCCGCCTCACGGCACGTTTGGTCGGGGTTGGAATCCTCCCCGAACATGTGAAGAGTGGCGGCCCTTGACCGCAGAGGCGTGCTCGAACTTGCGGCGCTCTCCCACCCTTCGTGCGATAAGTGAGAGAGCGTCGAGCGGGGAGTTCAGAGCCCGGCCAGGAGCTGCTTCATCTGAGCGATTTCCGCTTCCTGTGCTGTGACAATGTCGCGGGCCAGCTGGACTGCCTCGGGGTACTTGCCCGCGCCGATCTCCTGCTGGGCCATCTCCACGGCACCTTCGTGGTGTCCGCTCATTTGCTCCATAAAGAGCCTGGCGGCCTCGGTGCCCTGGGCCGCCTTGAGTTTGTTGATGCCTTCAGCGTCCACCATCCCGGCCATGCCATGCCCGGAGTGATCGGACATCGCAACGGGCGCATTCCAGCTCTTGAGCCACCCGGTCATCGCCTCGATCTCGGGCGCCTGGGCGTCCTTGATCCTGGTGGCCAGCGCGGCGACTTCCGAGGGCAGGTCCGGCTTGGCCAGGACGATGTCGCTCATCTCCACTGCCTGCGCGTGGTGGGGGATCATCATCTGCGCGAACATGATGTCGGCTTGATTATGGTCGGCATTGGCGTCCGGCATCATGCTGGCCATCGCACTCGGGCTGCCGTGATCCGCGCCGTGGGTGCTGCTGCCGCCGGGGGTCCCGGTGCCGGCGGCGCAGCCGGCAAGGCCAAGCGAGGCGGCGAGGGCTGCGGTGACGGCGAACGTGCTGATCTTCATGGCAATGGGTCCTTCTGGTGGATATGAAAAAGCGTTTGGGTTTGGGCCGCGTTAAGTGAGAGAGCGTTTGGGTTTTTGCGGCGTTAAGTGAGAGAGCGTTTGGGTTTCAACGTACCTCGGCCGGGCTGAGGCGCACCCTCCGCAGCAGCTGGGCGTTCAAAGCCACCACGATTGTGGACACGGACATCAGCACGGCGCCGGCGGCCGGCGAGAGCACCACTCCGGCGAAAGCCAGCACCCCTGCGGCCAACGGCACGGACAGGATGTTGTAGCCGGTGGCCCACACCAGGTTCTGCCACATCTTCCGGTAGCTCGCCCGCGAAAGGTCCACCATCGACAGCACCGCGCGCGGGTCGTTTCCGGCCAGCACCACACCTGCCGATTCCATGGCGACGTCCGTGCCGGCACCAATCGCGATGCCCACTTCCGCACGGGCGAGCGCCGGCGAGTCGTTGACACCGTCGCCCACCATGGCCACCTTCAACCCCCGGGCCTGCAGCTCGGCCACCTTCTTGTCCTTGTCCGCAGGCAGGACTTCGGCAAACACCTCGTCAATGTTCAGGTCGGCAGCCACGGCCTGGGCCACCTGCCGGGCGTCGCCGGTGATCATGCCCACCTTGACGCCGCGCTTCTGCAGGGCAGCCACGGCTTGGCGCGACTCTGCCCGCACCGCGTCCTCAAGGCTGACCGCCCCAAGCACCCGGCCGTCGTCGACCACGTGCAGCACGGCTGCGCCGCGGTCCATCCACGCGCGCGTCGTGCCGGCCAGGGCAGAGGGTACGACGGCGCCAAGCTCGCGCAGGAGCGCGGGCCCGCCCACGTGCACCGTGCGGCCGCCCACGGAAGCACGGACGCCACGGCCAGTCAGCGAGCTGAAGCCGGCAACGGCGGGCAGCGGAAGGTTCCGCTCGCGGGCCGCGCGGACGATGGCCCGGGCCACAGGGTGTTCACTGTCGGACTCGACAGCCGCGGCCAGGGCCAGCAGCTCATCAGTTTCCACGCCGGTTACCGCGGCCACGTCCTTCAGTTCGGGCTCGCCGGTGGTGAGGGTGCCGGTCTTGTCGAAGAGGACCACATCAATAGTGCGCATCCGCTCCAGTGCCATCCGGTTCTTGATCAGGACGCCGGCGCGGGCAGCTTGCTCCGTGGAGAGGGCGATGACCAGGGGTATGGCCAGGCCCAAAGCGTGCGGGCAGGCGATGACCAGAACGGTGACGGTGCGGGTCACGGCTTCGGGGACACTGCCCAGGAGTGTCCACACGATGAAGGTGATAATGCCGGCGCCCGCCGCGAAGTAGAACAGGAAGGCTGCCGCGCGGTCAGCCAACGCCTGGGCCCGCGACGAGGATGCCTGGGCTTCAGCCACCAGCCGCTGGATCCCGGCAAGTGCGGTGTCATCACCGACCGCATCCACCCGGACCCGCACGCTGTTGTCCGTAGCGACTGTTCCTGCCACCACGGTGTCTCCAACGCCCCGCAGCACGGTTTTGGACTCGCCGGTGATCATGGATTCATCGAACTCAGCCTGCCCGTCAACCACGGTTCCATCGGCAGGCATCCGGGCGCCGGAGCGCACCAGGACAAGGTCGGCGGGCTGGAGTTCGGAGACGGGCACGGTCTCCGTTCCGTTGTCCGTGATGCGTTCCGCCTCATCCGGCAGCAGCGCGGCGAGTGCATCCAGCGCACCCTGCGCCGAACCCAGCGCCCGCATCTCGATCCAGTGCCCCAGCAGCATGATGGCAACCAGCAGCGCCAGTTCCCACCAGAAGTCCAGGTCGAAACCGCCGAGGCCAAGGCTGGTGACCCAGGAGGCAACGAACGCGACGCTGATGGCCATGGCGATCAGGAGCATCATGCCGGGCCTGCGGTCCTTCAGCTCCTGCAGGCCGCCTTTCAGGAAGGGCTGGCCGCCGTAGAGGAAGATCACCGTGCCGAGGACAGGGGGGATCCAGGTTGAACCCGGGAACATTGGGGCCATGTAACCGAGGATGTGGCCCACCATCGGGCTGAAGTAAACCACGGGAACGGACAGTGCCAGCGTGAGCCAGAACCTGTTTTTGAACATGGCCGTGCTGTGCCCGGCGTGTTGTCCAAGGGTGTGGACGGCATGGTCATCGTCTTGGGAGTTGTGGGCAGCGGTACGGGTGCCGTGTTGACCGTGGCCGGCCCGGGCCACAGCAGCTCCCGCTTCCGTGAGCGTGCCGCCGGCCCGGCCCTCGGCGTCGTGATGGTGCGTGTGGTGCTGGTGCTGATGGTCAAGCATGTCAGTTCCATTCCTTGATGAAGGATCGATGGGTGCTGGGGTTGAACGGCTGTGAAAGGCGGTGCGGGGCACCGGCCGGGACATACCACTTCACTGACAACACCTGAAATATACCCCAGGGGGGTATCTGGGTCAAGAGGTGTAGGTTAACCATTGCCTTGGGGTTCAGCCGTGGAAGGGTCTGCCTGCTCTGTCGCCGGTGCAAGTTTCCGGACATACTTGGATGACTTGGCAACGACGCCGGGACGTCCTGGCGGGCGGACGGAAAGAAGGACCGGAGGTGGCTGTGGCTGAACTCAGCGGCCCCTACACGTATTCGAGCGCATTGGGCGACAACCAATGCGTGGCGGGCACATTCCACGTGGAGCTGGACGGCTGGAAGATTGTGTGGTCGGACGGGATGTTCGAACTGCACGGTTATGAGCGCGGCGATGTGGTCCCCACGTTGGAGCTGCTGTATTCGCACAAGCATCCGGAGGACAGGCCGCGGTGCGAGGAGATCGTGGCGCAGGTCTGCAGGACCGGCGGTTATTTTTGTATGTACCACCGGATCATCGACGCCCGGGGGCGTACCCGGCGGGTGCTCACGTCCGGCGACGCGATTATGAACGCGGAGGGGGAAGTCACCTCCATCGAGGGCGTCATGGTGGACCTGACCTCCACGCTCCAGCGTGAAACGGAACAGACAGCCCGGGACGCGGTGGCCGGTGCCACGTCCACGCGCAGTGTCATTGACCAGGCCAGGGGGATCCTGATGGGCCAGCTGGGAATGGGTTCGGAGGATGCCTTCCAGATGCTGGTCAGCACCAGCAGCCATCGCAATGTAAAGCTGGTCGTGGTGGCCGCCGAACTGGTGCAACTGGCCAACTCGGAGGAGACGCGGGGCTATCTCACCGACGCTGTACGGGCAATCCAGCAGGACGGCCGGAAACCGGCAGCCCGCCGCCGCGCCAGCTGATCCGTTCCAGCTGATTCGTCCTAGGGGTGCTCCACCCAGCAGGCCAGGATGGTGGTGGACAGCTGGTAGGCCAGGGCGCCCCGGGTGATGGCGTCCGGTCCCAGGGTGGCGGGCAGGTCCGAGGCGTCCACCTGCAGCACGAAGCTGTCCTTCTGGAACACCGCTGAACCGTCCTCGGTTTCATACGCCGGAAACCCGAGGTTCGCCAGGCCCTCGATGGGCGTTGCGTCCACGGCGAGTGCCTGCATGGCCTCGAAGTAGTTCAGTGCTGTGGCCTGGTCCGCGGCTTCTTTCACGGAGATTTCCAGCGCGCCTTCGTCCAGGTGGTAGAGGCAGGTGAACGTGGTGTCGGCCCAGCTGTTCACGGTATGGGGGTCCTGCTTCAGATCGAGGATTGACGTGAGCCTGTCCATCGGCTGGACACCGCACACCATCTTTGCCGCTTCGCTGGGCCCCTCGGTGGAGGCTCGGGGGGAGGCGGCGCCGCCGTCGTGATGTCCGCGGCTGTGGGCTGCGGACGGGGAAGAGGCGGCGGAAGCAGCGTCCGACGGCGGTGCGGGCACCGCTCCCACGGACCCCGCCGCTGCTGCGCAGCCGGAGAGCAGCAGGGACGAGAGTGCCAGCGAGGCCAGCAGGGGAGTGCGGTTCTTCATGGCTCTTCCGTCCTGGCCGCGCCCCTTCGGGGAGTCGCGGCCGCCTGTCAGGCTTTGAGTTTTGCGTAGATGACGTAGTTGTCGTCGAAGAGGCCGGTGGCGGGATCGTAGCCGTCGCAGGTGATGAGGCGGAGTTCGGATCCTGCGGTGTTTCCATAGACCTCGAGGGTCGGGAATTCGTTCTTGCTGTAGAGCTCGCCGCGGTCAACAGTGAAAACGGCGGTGCTGCCGTCAGCGCGGGACACGGCGACCTCCATCCCGGGAACCAGCTTGCGGAGGTCTGCGAAGACGCCCCCGCGTCCATTGGGGGAGTTCACATGGCCCAGCATGACCGATGGTCCGCGTTCCCCGGGAGTGGGGGAGCCGTTGTACCAGCTGGCAGGGGCTCCGTTGCCGTCGTCCTGGGGCACCTCCAGTGAGCCGTTCTCCCGCAGGCCAAGGCTGAGGAGTTCGGTCCGAACACCGATGGCCGGGATTTCCAGCGACACTGGTTCGGACCGGGACAGGACCGCACTTTCTGCGGCAGGAGGCGCGGCGGCAGCGGGGCCGGCAGCGGAAGGCGCCGGCACGGCTGAACCGGGCACGGCACGGGTAGCCGCCGCAGAGGGTGCGGCGGAAGCGGAAGGCGGGGAACCGGCGTCGGGCGTTCCGGTACTGCCGGCACCGCAGCCGGCCAAGGCCAAGGCGAGCAGAAACCCGGCCGCCGAGGAGGCAAAAAGGCCCCCGCGGCAGCCGGAATTCATGTTAATCACGATGGTGATCAGCCAGCCGGTGCTTAGGCTGCTGCAGCGGTGCTGCGGCGGCGTACAACGTAGGCGCCGCCGGCGAGGGCGACCAGGGCCAGGCCGCCGCCGATGGCGAGGGCTCCGGTGTCGGTGCCGGTTTCCTGGGCAATGCCGGTGTCAGCGCCTCCCGCAGGCATCTTCATCTGCCCTGCAGTCAGGGTTCCGCACAACGCGGGGGAGGTGGCGGCGAGCGGAAGGGTCGGTGCGAGGTCGCTCTTTGCGGCCTGGCCGGCAGCGCTGAGGGTGGCAGGGTCAAGGCCGTGCACCACCACCACTGCGGTGCCTGCTGCGAGGGCCGCCCTGGTCTCGGCGTTCAGCTCGAAGGTGCGGTCAACGGTGTATGCGGCACCCTGGCCGCCCACCTTGAGGTCAAGGCCTGCTGCGGGGCTGGTGTCGCCGCTGGTGGAGAGGGTAGTGACGATGCCGCCGTAGGACGGGGCGCCTTCGGTGGTGGAAATGACCTGGTCGCCGTCCTTATCGGCGGAAGGGGCCGGGCAGACGCCCTGCGCTCCGCCATGGATGTGCTGGACGTGCGGGTACGGGGCGTCCATGAAGGTCGCCGGCATGCCGGAAACATTCAGGACAACATGGGCCTGGTTGCCCGTCACATCAACAGTGATGGTGCCCGAACCGGCGCTGCCGTTGAGCTGGCTCAGGGTGGACTGGTAGTGGTCCGCCCCGTCATGCGCCATGGCGGGGGCGCCGGAGAGGGCAAGGGCGCCCAAAGCGAGGGTGGGAACAGCCATAAAGCGGAGTGTCTTGTTCATCGGAAAGCAGTCTCCTCATACAAGTAACGTTGTCGTCCCAGATGAGGGACAGAAGTGCTTCGAAGCTGCTCCTGTTTCGGATGGGAAAGGAGTGAATTGGACCACAAGCATCTTCTGTTGTCTTCGTCCCCTGATGCTGCTTTGAGGCCATGCCTGCGGAAAGGTCGGCCCTGTAGGATGGTTTGAAGGTGCGCCGGGAAGTCTGGTCGGCATAATTTTGTCGACCCGGATTTGAGGACGCTTCATGAGTAAAACGCCCCCACCCAACCCCACCCGCTCCACGATCTTCGGACGGGGCAGCTATGCCGAATCCCTGCGGATCGGGGAGATCCTGCGCAAGGAAACCGTGGGTGGAGCGCTACTGGTGGCCGCGGCGCTCATCGCCTTGGTCTGGGCAAATTCGCCCGCATCGGACAGCTACTTCGCACTCCGGGACTTCAAGGTGGGCTACGAACCCTGGCACCTTGAACTGAGCCTCGGAGCCTGGGCGGCCGACGGGCTGCTGGCGATCTTCTTCTTCCTGGTGGGCCTCGAGCTCAAGCGGGAGTTCGTGGCGGGGGATCTCCGCCAAATCAGTAAATCGATCGTCCCGGTGGCCGCTGCAGCGGGCGGCGTGGTGGTCCCGGCGCTGATCTACGCCGCCATCAACCTCACCAGCCCGGAGACGCTGCGCGGCTGGGCCATTCCCACAGCCACCGACATCGCCTTCGCAGTGGCGGTCCTGGCCATCATCGGCTCGCACCTGCCCAGCGCGCTGCGGATCTTCCTGCTGACCCTGGCCGTCGTTGATGACCTCATTGCCATCACCATCATCGCCTTCTTCTACACCAGCGACCTGCACGTCATGCCATTGCTCCTGGCCCTCATCCCGCTGGCTATCTACGCGTTCCTCGCGCAGAAGTACCGCTACTTCTTTGGCCGGAAAGCTTCAGCGGCCTGGGTCATCCTGCTGCCGCTCGGCGTGGTCACGTGGGCCCTTGTCCATGCCTCCGGTATTCACGCCACGGTGGCCGGTGTGCTGCTGGGCTTCGCCGTTCCCGTGCTCCGCTCGCAGGCGGCGGGCGGACCCGCAGCGGGACCGGGCCTTGCCGAGGTCTTCGAGCACCGGTTCCGGCCCATCTCGGCAGGGGTGGCTGTTCCCATCTTCGCCTTCTTCTCCGCCGGTGTAGCTGTTGGCGGCTGGGAAGGACTGGGTTCAGCGCTCGCGGATCCGGTGGCGCTGGGCATCATCGTGGCGCTGGTGCTGGGGAAGCCCATCGGCATCATGGGCACCACTTGGCTCCTGACGAAGACCAGCAGGGCGGAGTTGGACAAATCGTTCAAGTGGATTGACGTGTTCGGGGTTGCACTGCTGGCCGGTATCGGGTTCACCGTGTCCCTGCTGGTGGCCGAGCTTAGCTTCGGGCAGGGAAGCCTGCATGATGACCATGCCAAGGTAGGCATTCTCGCTGCGTCGCTGCTGGCAGCCCTGCTCGCAACGGCCGTATTGAAGACCAGGAACCGCCAGTACCGTGCAGCTGAAGCTGCCGAAAGAGTGGACGCGGACCACGACGGCATCCCGGACGTGTACCAGGAGCGGCCTTAGAGCCGGCCAGCCGTGGAGTTTTTGTCCACGTATGCGGACTTCAGGGGTGGCGAAGCCTGCATACGTGGACAAAAACTCCGGGTTCTGGCGGGTGCGCTTTAGCGGCGCACCGACCGGCGGCGGCCCACAACGGCTTCGGCTGTGCCCACCAGGAGTACGGAGGCAATGACGGCCACGATGAAGCCCAGGAAGTTCAGCTCGAAGATGTCTCCGGTGCCCAGCAGGGAAGCGACCACTCCGCCGATCACCGAGCCCACCAGGCCCAGCAGGAGGGTTGCCAACAGGCCCAGGTTTTGCTTGCCCGGCTTGATGAGGCGGGCCAATGCGCCGATGATCAACCCTGCAACGATGAATCCGATCATGATGTGCTCCTTCGTGGTGGTAGCGGGCAGGTGACGCCCGGACTGCCGCGGTGGTGCCGCATTGGCTTCATTCTATGCACGGCCGGCATGCGGCTTTTGCTACGCCTCCAAAACCATCCGGAGGCTGTCCCCGGCTCCGGCCGCACCCCTGCCGCTGACCGCCCCGACCACGACGGCGGCAGTTTCCTTGAGCCTGGTGTTCTGGGCGCTGGAGGACCTGGTGAGCTGATAAATGGCTTCATCATGGGTACAGCGCTTCTGCGCCATGATCACGCCCACTGCCATGTCGATCATGGCCCGGGATTTCATGGCCGCGGCCAGGTCGTCGCTGGCGTCACGCAGTCCGGCCAGCTTCAGCGCAAGTTTCAGCGACTTTGAAGCGTTGGCCACGAAGTTCTGCGCGGTGGCTATGTCCACAGGGGACAGGCTTCCCGGCTTCTCGGCGTAGAGGTTAACCACAGCTTCCGCCTCACCGGAAAGATGCAGCGGGACAGCCAGGATGAAACCAATGCCCCGGTCCCTTGCCGCGCCCGTGTACTCGGGCCACCGCCGCTCCATGCTCACGTCCTGAACCAGGATGGTTTCCTGCCGCCGCAGGGCAGTGAGGCACGGTCCGTCCTCGAACCCGTTCTGGAGCTCATCCAGGGACCGGGCAAGAGAGTCGCTGCTTGCCGCAACCGCAGGCTTCCGGTGCCTTACCACCGTCACTCCACAGTGGAGCGGACTCACCGTCGTGGACAGCGTGGACGCGGCGAGCACTGCGAGCTCCTGGAGGAACGAGCTGACGTCCACACTGTTGAGGACCAGTTCCTGCAGGCCGCGGTCCTCAGCGGAGATCCACTGCTCTCCGCTGTCCTCCGGAATGCTGTTGGGCTGCCCCTGGCTCAACGCCGGCCTCCTTCACCGAAAACTCTTCCGGATTCAGAGGTTACTGTGTCCGGCCGCTGCCGGAAAAGCGACCACGCTCAAGCGGTGGCCAGAGGCTTGGCCTGTTGCTCCACGTGCCGGATTTCCAGCGCCTCAGGATCCAGCAACTTCCGCGCCCCGGTCCTTGCGTCCAGGATCCAGAACAGTTCCAGGGCGGGTACGACGTCGGTCACCCGCCCCCGGTGAAAGAGCTTGCCGTTGTGCCACGCTTCGATCTGGTCGCCGATGCGAAGCTGGGCCGTCATTACTTTTGGTGCCTCCATGATGCGGTGCCTCCTGCTGTTGTATCCCCGTAAGAACAGCTTGCCGTGGCGAGGTTGCTGAATTGTTTCAACAGGGTGTTTTTTCTGTGTCAGCAGCAGGGACTGCGACGCCGCGTGTGTCGCCAGGGGCATCACGACGGCGGGCTGACGCACACCGGGATCAGGCGGCCGCCTCGCGCCGGGCTGCTTCCACTGCCTCTTCGATGCCGCCTGTCCAGGGTTCACCGTGGCCGGGCAGGACCAGCGAAGCGCCGGTCCGCGCCAGCTGGGTAAGGGTGTCCAGGTTCTGCCGGCTGTCCATGGTGGCCGCTCCTGCCACGATGCGCGGACCCGTCCGTCCCGAATAGGGATCAAGCGTCACCAGGGCGTCGCCGCTGAACAGCACATCCCGGTCCCGCAGGTACAGGCCGCAGTGCCCGGCCGTGTGGCCGGGGGAGAACACCACCTCGGGCGATCCCGGCACCGGCAGCGTGCCGGATCCGGCAGGGAACAGGGTTAAGTCGTCAACGCCCTTCACCCGCAAGGCGCCCGCCCTGGTCATGCTGGCGAGGACGGGAAGGCCGCCGGGATGCGCCAGCGCAAAGACGAAACGGGACTTCTCGTGCTGGTACCGGTAGGGGTGGCGGGCGATGAAGGAATCGCCGCCGTGCACCCACACCGGCACCTTGAATTCCGAGTGCAGCCGGTGCGCCAGGCCCAGGTGGTCGAAGTGTGCGTGGGTGAGCACCACCGCCTTGATGTCGCCCACGGCATGCCCCAGGCCCCGCATTGATTCCTCCAGCGTCTTCCACATCGCCGGCAGCCCGGAGTCCACCAGGGTCAGCCCGTCAGGGCTTTCCACCAGGTAGAAATTGACGAAGGCCTCGGAGACGCAGTGCACGCCGTCCGCGACCGTGGTGAACGACGCCCTGCCCGAGGTGGCCTGCGTCATTTCCGTCCCCCCGCCGCCCGCGTTAGCGCCCGCACCGCGGCAACCCCACCTAAACCGGCAAGCACCCAGGGCCCGCCCACCAACAGCGGATCAATCCACTGGTGGTTCACGTCGGCGCGCTTTTGTCCAAACCGGGACCGGACACCGTGGCGGGAGAACTCGCTGAGCACCCCGGTTTCGGTGACGGGGTTGTCCGGACGCATGGTGGCGAACGATCGCAGATGGCTTTCCCAGGCGTCCACGCGGTCTGCGGCGATGAGCAGGAGCCAGTGCGCTGCCCGGCCCTCGCTGTACTTGTAGGCGTACTTGCGGATGGCCCCGGACGCGCCCTTGGGTGGGGTGGAGGTCCCGAAAACGGGGGTCAGGAATGCGTGTTCGACGGACCGTTCCCGGGGCCATTTCTCAGGCTGGCGCTCAGGGAAGTCCCAATGTGCGCCGGTTTCGATGCCAGGTTGTTCGCGGGGGTAGGAGGGCCTGTCGGCCGGGTCCAGGTCCGCACCCCAGCCCGGGATCCGGGCGCGCAGGTCCTCCACGGACTCCTTCAGGGCCGGCTTGGCCGCGGTGTAGGGCGTTGGTATCTCAGCCATGATGGTTTTTCCTTTCAGGCCGCGCTGGGAATGACGAGGGGTTTGATGCAGTTATCGAGCTTCGCGGAGAAGATGTGGTAGCCCTCGGCGATGTGTTCCAGCGGGATGCGGTGGGTGACGATGTCGCTGGGTTTGAGGTACCCGTTGCGGATGTGTTCGAAGAGCCGGGGCCATTGCCGTTTGACCGGGCACTGGTTCATCCGCAGTGTCAGGCCCTTGTTCATCGCGTCGCCGAATTTCACGGCGCTGAAAATGGGGCCGTAGGCGCCCACCACGGACACGGTGCCGCCCTTGCGGACGGAGTCGATGGCCCAGTTCAGGGCGATGGGGGAGCCGCCCTGGAGTTTGAGTTTGCTGCTGGTGACGTGCTGAAGGAAATTGCCGTCGGCCTCGGCGCCTACGGCGTCGATGACGACGTCGGCGCCGAGGTAGTCGGTCTCCTTCTTCAGGTGCACCACAATGTCGTCGTATTCGGCGAAGTTGTAGGTTTCGGCGTGGGCGAACGTGCGGGCCTTCTCCAGCCGGTACTCCAGATGGTCGACCACGATGACCCGGCCTGCGCCCATCAGCCAGGCGGACTTGGCGGCGAACAGGCCCACCGGCCCGGCGCCGAACACCACCACGGTGTCGCCTTGGGCGATGTCGCCGAGTTGGGCGCCGAAGTAGCCGGTGGGGCAGGCGTCGGTGAGCAGGACGGCGTCCTCTTCGTCCATCCAGTCGGGGATCAGGCCTGGCCCGACGTCGGCGAAGGGGACCCGCACGTACTCGGACTGGCCGCCGTCGTACCCTCCGCAGGTGTGGGAGTAGCCGTAGATGCCGCCCACCGCCGTCGCGTTCGGGTTCACGTTGTGGCAGTTCGAATACAGCCCGCGGGCACAGAAGTAGCAGGACCCGCAGTAGACGTTGAAGGGGACCATCACCCGATCCCCGACCGTCAGGTTCTGCACCGAGGAGCCAACCTCGTGCACCACGCCGATGAATTCGTGCCCGAACGTCATGCCCACCCGGGTATCGGGCATCATGCCGTGGTAGAGGTGCAGGTCAGAGCCGCAAATCGCAGCCCTCGTCACCCGCACGATTGCATCATTAGGATGCTCAATCTTAGGAATGTCTTTTTCTTCGACCCGGATCTTGTACGGGCCGCGGTAAACCATTGCTCGCATGTGTGCCGCCTTGGTTGTTGGCTGGCAGTGCGGTTCCGTCTCATCCAGGAACCACCCCGCTGCTTGAGGCGCACCGCGTGCCCTACGTTTCCACTTCAGGCGGGAGCTGGTCAAGGGTCGCTGCGCCGGCACCGGCAGCGGGCGCGCAGCATGCTTAGGGCGTCCGACGGCGGGTAGGGGACTAGGTAAAAGGTGCACCAATCGAAGGGGGAGCGAACAGTGTCACGGGTAATCCGAACGCCGCCGGCGAGGGCGGCCGGCGCACCGGCGCGGGCGCCTGCCTTCCTGTTCGGCATGGGGATCGGCGGCTTTCTGGACGGCATCGTCCTGCACCAGTTGCTGCAATGGCACCACATGCTCAGCCACACCGAAAGCGGCGATACCAAAACTGTGGCGGGCCTGGAATTGAACACCCTGGCGGACGGCTTGTTCCACAGCGCCATGTGGGTGCTGGTGGTGGCCGCGGCGGCCCTCACCGTCCGAGCCCGCCGGCAGGGGCGGCTGTCCGGCCGCTGGAGTTTCCACACCGGCCTGGTCCTGTGCGGATGGGGAATGTTCAATGTCGTCGAGGGCCTGGTCAACCACCAGCTCCTGCAGATCCACCACGTCCGGGACGATCTGGGCGGCCCACTGGCCTGGGACCTTGGCTTCCTGGGAGTCAGCGTGGCCCTGGCCCTCGGTGGCTGGCTTCTATTTCGGGGTAGCCCAACGTCTGGAAAAATCGGCACACCTGACGCAGGATAGTAAGCATGCTGATTAAATCGGCTGCCGGAACCGGATCGGTTCAAACAAATCCAGATGTGGGCTCGAGAGGACATACTCATGGTTTTCTTTCACAAGCAGGAACTTCAATACAAGGCGACGCCGGATAAGCCGGACGCCGTCTACGCCCGAAAGCTGCAGGAAGTCCTGGGCGGGCAGTACGGCGAAATCACCGTTGCCATGCAGTACTCGTTCCAGGCTTGGAACGCCCACATGCCAGGGAAATATCGGGACATGCTGTTCGGAATCGGCGCCGAGGAATTTGGCCACGTTGAGATGCTGGCCACCATGATCGCCCAGCTGCTGGAGAAAGCACCCCTGGGCATCACCGAAGACGCCGTGCAGGCCGATCCCACCGTTGCGGCGATCGTGGGTGGAACCGACGTTCAGTCCGCCATCGTGGCCGGCGCCGGCGTCCGGCCCGTGGACAGCAACGGCAACCCGTGGCAGGGCAGCTACATCACTGCCAGCGGCAACATGCTGGCAGACTTTTGGGCCAACGCCAACGCCGAAATGCAGGGCCGGCTGCAGGTGGCCCGGCTGTATCACATGACAGACGACCATGGCATTCGCGATATGTTGTCCTTCCTGCTGGCACGGGACACCATGCACCAGAATCAATGGATTGCGGCGGCCAAGGAGCTGCAGGAAGAGGGCAAGGAAAACTTCCCGGTACCCAGCAACTTCCCCATCAACAAGGAGATGCGGGACGTCGCCTACCAGTACCGGAACTTCTCCGACGGCCAGGCCGCGGCGGAGGGTTCGTGGGCCAAGGGCCCCACGCCGGACGGCCTGGGCGAGTTCACATACGTCGCAGAGCCCCCGGCCGGAGTCCCCATGCCGCCGCCCACGCACCCGGATTCCCGCTTCTACGGCACCACCGAGCTGCCGAACATGATGGAGAAGGCTGCGGGAACCATTCAGGACAAGCTCAAGAAGGAGTAGCTGCGGCCGCGCAAGGCCATCCGCGACACACAAAAAACGCTGGCGCACCCACACAAGTCCGGGGGCGCCAGCGTTTTGCGCGTCACAGGCTACTTTGCGGGTCGCAATGGCACAGGAAGCCCCTGCCGGCAGGTCCCCGATATGACCAGGCGGCAGGGGCTTCGACGTGCCTACTTGTTGGGGTCCGGATCCTTGACGTCGCGCGGGCCGATATCGGCAGCGCCCAGGATGTCGGCGGCCGGGCTGTCGGCAGGCGCGTGCTCCCTGACGCTCAGCTCCGGGTGGTGCAGGTCCAGGGCGGGCCGTTCCGAACGGATGCGGGGCAGGGAAGTGAAGTTGTGCCGCGGCGGCGGGCAGGACGTGGCCCACTCCAGCGAGGCACCGAAGCCCCAGGGGTCATCCACGGTGACCTTCTTGCCGGTCCGCCACGTGATGTAGACGTTCCAGAAGAACGGGATCATCGAGGCGGCCAGCAGGTAGGAGCCGATGGTGGAGAACTGGTTCATCCAGGTGAATTCATCTTCCGGCATGTAGTCGGCGTAGCGGCGGGGCATGCCCTCAACACCAAGCCAGTGCTGGATGAGGAAGGTGCCGTGGAAGCCCAGGAAGAGCATCCAGAAGTGGATCTTGCCCAGGCGTTCGTTGAGCATGGTTCCGGTGAACTTGGGCCACCAGAAGTAGAAGCCGGCGAACATCGCGAACACCACCGTGCCGAACACCACGTAGTGGAAGTGCGCCACCACGAAGTAGGTATCGGAGACGTGGAAGTCCAGCGGCGGGGAGGCCAGGATGATGCCGGTGAGGCCGCCGAAGAGGAACGTGATCAGGAAGCCCAGGCTCCACAGCATGGGCGTCTCGAACGTCAGCGAGCCGCCCCACATGGTGCCGATCCAGTTGAAGAACTTCACACCGGTGGGAACCGCGATGAGCATGGTCATAAAGGCGAAGAACGGCAGCAGCACCGCACCGGTGACGTACATGTGGTGGGCCCACACGGTCACGGACAGGGCTGCGATGGCGATCGTGGCGTACACGATGCCCTTGTAGCCGAACAGGGGTTTCCGGCTGAAGACCGGGAAGATCTCCGAGACGATGCCGAAGAACGGCAGCGCGATGATGTACACCTCGGGGTGGCCGAAGAACCAGAACAGGTGCTGCCAGAGGATGGCGCCGCCATTGGCCGGATCGTAGATATGGGCGCCGAACTTCCGGTCCGCTCCCAGGGCGAACAGCGCGGCGGCCAGCGGCGGGAAGGCCATCAGCACCAGGATGGACGTGACCAGGGCATTCCAGGTGAAGATCGGCATCCGCCACATGGTGAGGCCCGGGGCACGCATGCAGATGATGGTGGTGATGAAGTTGACGGCACCCAGGATGGTTCCGAAGCCGGACAGCGCCAGGCCGAACACCCAGAGATCGCCGCCGAGGCCGGGCGTAAAGGTGGTGTTGGACAGCGGCGTGTAGGCGAACCAGCCAAAGGACGCGGCGCCCTGCGGCGTGATGAAGCCGGACATCGCAATCGTCGAGCCAAAGAGGAAGAACCAGAAGGCCAGCGCGTTCAGCCGCGGGAAAGCGACGTCGGGAGCGCCGATCTGCAGCGGCATGATGAAGTTCGTGAAACCTGCGAAGAGCGGGGTGGCGAACATCAGCAGCATCATGGTGCCGTGCATCGTGAAGAGCTGGTTGTACTGCTCTTTGGTTTGCAGGACCTGCATGCCTGGTTCGTACAATTCGGCGCGGATGAGCAAGGCCATCACGCCGGCAAGCAGGAAGAAAACGAACGAGGAAATCAGGTACAAGTACCCGATGGTTTTGTGGTCGGTGGACGTGATCCAGCTGACCACGATGCTGCCCTTGGGGCGCTTGACCACCGAAGGTGCGGCGGTCGCCGACGTTACGCCCATGTTCTGGCCGGTGGTGGTCATTATGGTTCCGTCCTTTGCTGTGCCTGCTCCAAAGCCGGTCGTGCCGGATTCCGGTCGTATGCATCTCCGCGGATGCCGGTGTTGCCCCTGGCGCGGAGATCGGCAATGTGGCTGTTGTACTCCTGCTCGGTCACCACCCGGACCTTAAAGAGCATCTCGGAGTGGTATTCGCCGCAGAGTTCCGCGCATTTGCCGGTGAACTCACCGGTGCGGTTGGGAATGATGTCGACGAACCTGTTGTACTGGTTTTCGCCGGGGTACATATCCCGTTTCTGCATGAACTCCACTACCCAGAAGGAATGCTGGACATCGCGGGAGTTCAGCTGCAGTTCCACCTTTTTACCCACCGGCAGGTACAGGGTAGGCAGCCGGTCGGGCGTACCCCAGTTGCCGTCCAGGTGGGCCTGGACGCCAGGGTCTTCATGCACGTCCTCCTTGACGTAGTTGAAGTCCCACGCCCACTGCTTGCCGCGGACATCGATCACCACGTCGGGGTCCTCGAACCGGTCGTCCATGGCCCGCTGCTCGCGGTCGGTAAAGACGAACAGGACGCCGACGATCATGAGCGGTACAGAGAGGTAAAAGACCTCCAGCGGGAGGTTGTAGCTCATCTGCCGCGGAAACCCGACCGTATCTTTCCGGCGGCGGTAAGCGATGACGCACCACAGGATGAGTCCCCAGGTGATCACGCCGATAACCAGCGCAGCGATCCACGAGTTCACCCACAGATCCGTGACCAGGGGGGTGTGGTCGGTAGTGTCCCGTTCGCCGGGCAGCCAGCCTCGCTGGACCTCCGCAGAACAGGAGGTCAACGCCAGCAGGGCCGGAATCGACAGTAAAGCGGCAGCCCGCCGCCATCTAAAAGTGTTTCTTCCAGTGCTGCTCACAGCGCGGTTCCCTCCGGAAAAGACCCAGAGGCCCAGCTGCATGAGCCCAATTGCCCATGGCACATGGCCAGCGGGTTTGTGCCCACCCTAGCGCGGGAAAGTAGCGGATGGAAGAGGTCCGAACCGTGCGGATTTTTCCCCGGAGGCCGCCGGAACCAGGGCAAGCCGTAGGAGGCCGACGGCGGCGGGTGAGTACCGCCGTCGGGCGCCACATCATGCCGCGTCGCTGATGATTTCCCTGGCCGCCATGGCCAGCAGGTCACGCTGGAGGGCTGGCAGCGAGATCACTGCCTCCACATAGGCCTGGACCTCGTATTCGCCGGCAGTGCCGCTCATGCCGAAGTAGCGCAGCCAGAGCTCGGCAACGGTGATGTCGGCGTCCTTCAGCGTGCGGTTGAGCTGGCTGCGTTCCTCCGGCTCGTGCGGCTCGAATCCCATGACTGTCCCCTTGACGTCGTTGGGGGCGGCGCTGCCGGCCGCGCGTCAGGCGACGTCCGGGTAGCTGGCGAGGATGTAGTCGGCGGCGGCGGGACCGGTCATGTACAACCGGCAGTCGTTCACGTCAACACCGCAACGCCGCATGCCGGCGCGGAAGGCCTGGTCAGATTTGGCGCGGAAGCCGTGCAGCGATGCCCAGCTGACGTAGAGGCCGTACAGGCAATCAGGTCCCAACGGGTGTTCGGCTGAAGGATCGGTGACGGTGGCTTCGTCAAGGAACTGCTGGAAATGTGAGGACGGCATGGTGGCCCAATCCGCTTCTGCAACATGTGCCGCCGGGTGGCTCCAGCAGCGACTTCCGCCGCCCCTGCAGTAAGGGCCGGGAAGGACGGGAGTAACGCCCGTCACACTTCAGAATCTACCCGCGGCAGCCGGGGAAGTATAGCCCGCCCGCCGCTATCCCGAGCTGAATCAGCAGGCTCAGGGAAGCGCCAGCACACCGCCGTAACAAAAGACAAGTCTTCCCAATAATTCATAAGGGTGCTTATTATGTTCTTCTTTCGACGGCATGCAGCGACCGTCAGCGAACATTCCCGAACGGGCTGACCCGGCGGGAAACAGCTGAAAGGCTCCCATGCACCTGACCCGGTCCGAGTACTCAAACCCCAACCATGTGCTGGTCCACGTGAGCGACCCTCACTATGTGGAAGAGGGGTTGCTGTACGGCGAGCTGGATCCCCAAACGGGGCTGGTGGAAGTCCTTGACGCCATCGAAGCCAGCGGCCTGAAGCCGGAAGCCATCATCTTCTCCGGTGACCTGGCGGACAAGGGCAGCCTGGAAGCCTACCGGCGGCTGCGGACCACCTGCCAGGCGTATGCCGAGCGCATGGGCGCGCAACTCATCTGGGCCATGGGCAACCACGACGAACGCATGAACTTCCAAAAGATGCTTCTCGACGAGGAGCCGCGCACCCTTCCGGTGGACCGCAGCTACTACCTGGGCAACCTCCGGGTGCTGGTCCTTGACTCCTCCACCCCTGGATACCACCACGGCGAGATCAGCGAGGAGCAGCTGCACTGGCTGGCGGGGCAACTGGAGACACAGGCCGACGACGGCACCCTCCTGGTGATCCACCACCCGCCTGTGCCGCCGGTCCAGGAACTCGCGGTGCTTTCGGAGCTGCGGAACCAGGAGAGCCTCGCCCGGGTGCTGGAGGGCAGCGACGTCATCGGGATACTCTCCGGCCACACCCATCACAGCGTCTTTTCAACCTTCGCCAGCATCCCGGTATCGGTGGCAGCCTCCACCAGCTACACCCAGGACCTGGCACTGCCCGCGGGCGCCATGCAGGGCCTGGACGGCGCCCGGTCCTTCAACCTGATCCGCATCCACAACCGGACCTTTGTCTCGGCGGTGGTTCCGGTGGGCGAGTACCCACGGATGAACTCCTACATCACCGCGGAGGAAACCCGGCAGCGGCTCCAGGCCGCCAAAATCGACATCCCATCCGCCACCGAAAACGCGGGAGGCACCCCCTGCGGCCGCCACTAGGCCGCCACGTCGAATGAAAGGACCAGCCATGGACCAGAAACCACCCTCTCCACCCGGTACCCGCCGCCGCAACGTGGCGGTCATTTTGGCGGGAGGAGTCGGCGCCCGCATGGGCCTGGACATCCCCAAACAGTTTGTCCCGATCGCCGGCCGCACCAGCCTCGAGCACACGGTGGAGCTGTTCCAGCACTGCGGGCTGGTGGACGAGATGATCGTTATGATGGCTCCGGGTTACATCCCCCGCGCCGAGGAACTGCTCCTGGGCAGCAAACCGGGCGCCAACGCTGATGCGAAGGCAGCCAACAAGTTCAGCAAACTCGCCGGCATCCTGCCGGGCGGGGCGGACCGCAGCGAAACCTCCCGCCTGGCCCTGGCCGCCATCGCGGACAAGGACGCCAACGTCATCTTCCACGACGCCGTCCGCCCCCTGCTCGACGGCGACATCATCATTGCCTGCATCCGCGCGCTCGACGTCTACGCCGCGGTCGACACCGCCATCCCCTCAGCGGACACCATCATCGAAGTGGATGATGAGAACTTCATTCGCGCAGTGCCGCCGCGGGCCAAACTGCGAAGGGGCCAGACCCCGCAGGCGTTCCGGATGCCCGTGATTGCCGAGGCGTACGAACGGGCCGGCCAGGACCCTGGCTTCTCCGCCACGGACGACTGCTCTGTGGTCCTCAAGTACTGCCCGGACGTCCCCATCTTCGTGGTGGACGGGGACGAGGCCAACATCAAGATCACCCAGCCCATCGACATCCACCTTGCGGACAAACTGTTCCAGCTCAAGCACAAAACCATGCTGCCCGGCGGGAACAGGGCCGGGCTCCGCGGCTCCACCGTGCTGGTGTTCGGTGCAAGTTCGGGGATCGGCCTGGAGCTTGTCCAGCAGCTCGAGGCGGAAGGCGCCCTGGTGGTGGGGCAGAGCCGCACCGGCAACGGAACCTACGTGGAGGACCGCCAGTGCGTGGCCCAGGCGCTGGCCTCCGCCGCCGCCACCCATGGCCACCTCGACCACGTCATCCTCACGGCCGGCGTCCTCAGCGTGGGGCCGCTCGCCCAGCTCACCGATGAGCAGCTGCACCACGACGTGGATGTGAACCTCACGGCCGCCTTCATCGTGGCCCAGGAATCGCAAAAGTACCTGGCCGAAAGCAAGGGATCGCTGACGCTTTTCGCCTCCAGTTCCTACACCCGCGGCCGGGCCAACTACACGGTCTACTCAGCCACCAAGGCTGCGATCGTGAACCTTACCCAGGCGCTCGCGGACGAGTGGAGCTCGGACGGCATCCGGGTGAACTGCATCAGCCCCAGCCGCACCGCCACCCCTATGCGGACCAGGGCGTTCGGCGCGGAGGAGGAAGGGTCCCTGCTGCCCGCGGCGGCTGTGGCCGGGGCCAGCATCCAGGTCCTGGCCTCGGCCATGACCGGGCAGGTGGTGGACGTCCGGCTCCCTTACACCGACCCGTCCAAAGACTCCGAACTGGTAGCGCTGCCATGAGCCAGGACGTCGAGGTACGCAGCGTTACCAGCAATAGCTACAGCCACAGCCTTCGGGCGGACAGGGTATCGCTGACCCTCGCCGGCCCGCCCATTCGGGCCGGCGCCACCCTGTCCATCCTGCTGGGGGACAGGCCCATCTGGAGCGTCCACTCCGGCGAGGGCGCCAGGCGCGGCCCCGGCTGCTGCATCATCGACTGGCCGCCGGCCCTCGCCGGCCGGCTGTCCGGGTGGGCGCGGCTGAGCGTGCTGCAGGACGGAACGCCGTTATGCCCGACGGCGAGAGTCACCTTTGATGATTCACCCCACCAGTTCTCACTCGAGGAGCCCGGCACGGGGATGCCGCAAATCATCAACAAGTGGGGGCGGATCGCACGGAACTTCGAAGGCCGGCGCGCCTACCTGATTGACGAGGCGCTGGATGAGGCCTGCAGGCTCGTGGAGTGGATGCGGGGCCGCGGCCAGGAGCTGTTCGTCACCGGCGGCACCCTCCTGGGGCCCGTCCGGGACGGCCGGGTGATGCCCGGCGACGACGATGTTGACCTGGCCTACCTGAGCCGGCACGAAAATCCCTCGGACATCGCGCTGGAGGGCTTCGAGCTGGAACGGGCCCTTCATGCGGAAGGCTACGAAACGGTCAGGCACTCAGCAGGGCACCTGCAGCTGCTGTTCCCCGGCGCGGACGGCACGGACCGGTTCTACCTGGACATCTTCACCTACTTCAACGTGGGCGGCTGGTTCCACGGCACGTTCCATGCCCGCGAACGCACGGAGGACGTGACCATCTTTCCGCTGCGGAACCTCAGCATCAACGGACGGGAGCTGCCCGCACCGGCCGAGCCGGAGCAGATGCTGGCCGCGATTTACGGGCCCGGCTGGCACACCCCTGATCCCGCGTTCCGTTTCATCACGCCGCCGCCTGCCCGCCGCCGTTATGACACGTGGCTGGGCGGCCTGGACTGGGACCGGGAGAACTGGGAGGACCACCACCGGGTTCTGCTGCGGGGTCAGGGCGGGCACGGTGCCGGCCAGACGCCGTCGGCCTGGGCGGAGGAGCTGGCCCGCGGGCTGCCGCCGGGCTCACGCATCCTGGAACTGGGCTGCGGCCTCGGCGGCGACGCGCGGCACTTCTCGGAGCAGGGGCACCAAGTGGTGGCCGTTGACTACAGCCGCCCGGCAATCGAGCACCTGCGCGCGCAACACGCTGGCCACGGGTCCCTGGAGTTCCGCCGGGTCAACCTCAACTCACTTCGGGAGACCGCCCCGCTGGCCAGGATCCTGAATGAGGGCCCAGGTCCCCTGTATGTGTACGCGCGGCTGCTGCTGAATTCGCTTGACTGGCAAGGCCGGGAGAACACGCTGGGGCTGGTCCGCCAGCTTTTGCGGAACCAGGGCCAGGCCGCCGCGGCCTTCCTGGAAGTCCAGGTGGGGGAGTCCGAACCGGCTTTCCCGGAGTGCCGCTTCTATGCGCCCATGAACGTTGCCGATCTGAAAGCCAGCCTCGCAAAGCTGGGGCTGGAAGCGGAGGAAGTTCCACCACAACCAGGGCGCCCGGCCGACGGCGCCATACCCACGCAACGAGTGAAAGTGAGGGCCCTGCCATGAATGATCCCCTGATTGACGCCATCCACGAGCACGAGCCCCTGAGCGACCCGCTGGAAGAGGTCAACCTGCGCCTGGCCATAGCCGCAACGGATATCGCCGAACTGCGCGCCGAGGTTGTCCGGCTGGACCGGGACCTGGACGAGTCCCGGCGGCTGAACCGGAGGGCCGCCGAGTTGCTGGACCTCGTCTACGAGCACCTGGCCGGCAACCCGGGCCGCCTGCCCGCGGAGGCTCCTGCCCTGGAGGGGGAAGGGGCGGGCAGATGAGCGGAATCGACATCATTGGCGCCTTTGAGAGCACGTATCTTCCCCGGCACGACAGGGACATCTTCGAATCCACGGCCCACGATGTCCAGTGGAAGCAGGACCTGAAACTGCTCACCGAATGCGGGGTGAGCCGGCTGCGGTACCCCGTCCGCTGGCACCGGGTGGAAGCCGAGGAAGGGGTCTTCAACTGGCAGGACACGGACAAGGTGCTGCACTATCTCCGGGACAACGGCTTCCGGCCCATCGTGGACCTGGTGCACCACACCAGCTATCCCCGGTGGATGGAGGGCGGCTTCGCGGACCCCCGCTTCCGCACCGCCTACCTTCGGTACACGGAAGAGTTCGCCCGGCGGTACCCGTGGGTGCAGGAGTACACGCTCTTCAACGAGCCCTTCTCCACCCTGTTCCTTACCGGGCACGAGGCCATTTGGCCGCCCTACCACGAGGGCGTGGACAGCTTCGTACGCCAGATCCTCAACGTGCTGCCGGCAGTGGCGGAGGCGAGCCGCGCCTATGCGGAACTGCTGCCCGGCGCCAAGCACGTCTGGGTGGACACCTGCGAGCACCACACCGGGGAAGGGGCCGCCGGCGGTGCCTACGCCACCATGGCCAACGAGCGCCGGTTCCTGGTGCTGGACAGCTTCCTGGGCAAATACGACGGCAAGGGCTACGACCCGGACGGCCCCATGGCGGAGCTGCTCCGCGACGCCGGGGGAGAGAAGCTGCAGGAAATGGAGCCGGGACGGATCGACGTGCTGGGCCTGGACTACTACGCCCACTGCCAGTGGCACTTCGATGACAAGGGCGGGTCCACCCACACGCCGCATCCCCTGCCCCTGGCGCAGCAGATCTACCTGTACTGGGACCGCTACCGGTTCCCGTGCCTGCTCACCGAAACCAACATCCGCGGCTTCACATCCGACCGGGCCACCTGGTTCAAGTACGTTTTGGAGCAGTGCGAACGGGCCCGGCACATGGGGGTTCCCTTGGACGGCCTGTGCTGGTTCCCCGTGATTGACTCCACGGACTGGGCGTCGCTTCTGTTCCGCAACGATGGGCACATCGACCCCGTGGGGGTGTATTGGCTGGACGACGAGCTGGCCCGTCAGCCGTCAGTCATGTCCGAGTCCTATGCGAAAGCCGCGGCCGGCACGCCGTCGAAAGACCTGCCGGCCTTCACGCTTCGCGAACCCGTGGCTACCTGGCTGCGCGGATACGAATCACACATGTCCCACTGGAATTGGAGTGAAGCCCCTGACGCGGATCAGGGAAACAGCCTGCCCAACGCACAGACCCGGATGGAATTGAGGATAGTCAATGCAGAGTGAACTGATCGTTTTGTCGCATCTCCGCTGGGACTGGGTATGGCAGCGCCCCCAGCACCTCGTTTCCCGCCTGGGCTCCCGCTGTTCCACCTGGTACGTGGAGGAACCGCTCACGCCGTCGCCCGGATTTACCGGGCCGAACCGGATCAACCATAAGAGGGTGGACGGGCTGAACCGGGCCTGGCTGGAGATCCCCGAGCAGGGCCACCACGTGGGATTTTTCGACGACGTCCTCCCCGACTACATCGAGCAGCTGCCCGAACTGGTGGGTCCGCCCACGGGGGAACGGGTGGTGTGGCTGTACACCCCGCTGGCCCTGGAACTTGCCCTCGCCCTGCAGCCCACCACGCTGGTGTACGACGTGATGGACGATCTCGCCGCCTTCAAGGACGCCCCGCCCGAGCTGGTGGTGAGGCAGCGGCAGGCACTCCGCCGGGCCGACGTCGTCTTTGCCGGCGGCCGCTCCCTGCACCGGTCCATGGTGCGGCAGGGCCGCGCAGACACCCTGCTCTTCCCCAGCGGCGTGGAGCCGGAGCACTACAGGACCCCGACGGCGGAGCCCCGGGTTCCGGGGCAGCGTCCCGTTGCCGGATACGTGGGAGTCCTGGACGAACGGCTGGACCTGGGCCTTATCGCGGACCTGGCCCGCGCGTTGCCGGAGTGGGACATCAGGATGTACGGGCCGGTGGCCAAGATCGATCCGGCCAGCCTGCCCCAGGCGCCCAACATCAGTTACGAGGGGTATACCTGCTACGCGGACCTTCCGGCGGTGATGGCCGGCCTGGACGTTGCACTGATGCCGTTTGCTCTGAATGAGGCAACCCGTTCCATCAGCCCCACCAAGACGCTGGAATATCTGGCGGCCGGACTTCCTGTGGTGTCCACCCGGGTGCCGGACGTTGTGGCTGACTTCCCGGGCGTGGTGCACCTGCGCGACGACGGCGCGGGTTTTGCTTCGCTGTGCCGGACCCTCGGCCAGCGGGATCCTTCACGCGGCCCCAAGCCGAAGACCCGGGAGCTGCTGAAGAAGTACCACTGGGATGCGATCGCAGCCCAGATGGCCGAGTCCGTGTTCGCTTCGGGCCTGCAGGTGCCGGAACCGTCCGACGCCGAGGCCACTGCCTAACGCAGAGTTTTTGTCCAGCTATGCAGACTTCCGAGCCCCGGAACCCTGCATATCTGGACAAAAACCTGCCAGTCACGGAAGGAGAGTGGAATGACGCACATACGGGCGATGATCGACGCCCACCCCAAAGGGTTGGATGAGTTCAACAAAGCCAAACTGGCTGAGTGCATCGGTGCCTGTTTCGAATGCGCGCAGACCTGCACTGCCTGCGCCGACGCCTGCCTCAGCGAGGACATGGTGGCGGAACTGGTCACCTGTATCGGGACGGACCTGGACTGCGCGGACATCTGCGCAACAACGGGAAATGTGCTGTCCCGCCACGCCGCTTACAACGGCAATGTCACCCGGGCGTTGCTGGAAGCCTGCCGCGCTGCCTGCAGGGCCTGCGCGGAGGAGTGCGATAAGCACGCCGACATGCACGACCACTGCCAGGTCTGCGCGGAGGCGTGCCGGCGCTGTGAACAGGCATGCGCCGACCTGCTGACCTCACTGGATGAAGGAGCTGAACAACAATGAACGAAGTACCCCTGCACAAGGAACTGCCGCTGCCCGACTACGACCACCTGCCGGTGGGAACCCTCCCGTCACGTATCTCAGGCTTGGACGAGGCGCAAATGGCGCAGTTGATCACGTACGAGAAGGCCCACGGGAACCGCCTGCCCATCATGCAGATCCTCGAAAAGAGGCTGCATGACCTGCAGGGCGGCACCGTTCCCCGCGGCCCGCAGGCGCCCAGCACGCCGGAGGTGAATACCGGCCAGCCGGACACCCCGCAGACTGCGAACGTGCCGGGGCCGCCCATCAATCCGCCGTCGCAGGGCGATCCCACCAACCCTGCCCAGCCCCGGTGAGCCGGCAATATCACGAATTGGAGGGCCATGACGGCCCGGGCCACGAGGGCCCGGGCCTGCACGCCCCGGAGCACCCGGGCGTGAATGACGGCGGGGCTAAGCACGACGGCGGCATGGACCACGACGGCGGCGCTGACCTTCGCTCCTTCGTCGAGTCCCGCCGGGCTGAGCTTGAGGGCCAGCTGGCGGAGTGGGTTCGCGTGCCCGGGGTGCTGGGGGACCCGGAGCACCCCAAGGGCCTGCTCCGCTCGGCGAACTGGCTGGCGGCTGCCTTCCGGGATGTGGGCTTCCCGGTGGTGGAGGTGCTGCCCACTGGGGAGTCGCACGCCGTGTACGCGGAATGGTGCGAAGCGGCCGGCGCCCCCACCGTCCTGGTGTACAGCCACCACGATGTACGGGTGGCCAAGCCGGAGCTGTGGGACCAGACCGGGCCCTTCGAGCCGGTGGTGCGGGACGGCCGGTTATTCGGGCGGGGCAGCTCCGATGCCAAGGGCCAGGTGATGGCCCACCTGTGGTCACTTCGCGCGCACCTGGCCCAGCAGTCCAAACGCTCTCCCACTTCCGGGGCCCAAAACCCAAACGCTCTCTCACTTTCGGGGCCCAAAACCCAAACGCTCTCTCACCCTGCACCGCCGGGCTCCGCACGCACCGCACCCGCCGTCAACCTGAAATACCTCGTCGAAGGGGAGGAAGAGGGCGGGTCACCGCATCTTGCCCAGCTGCTGGAGGAGCAGGCGGACCGGCTGCAGGCGGACCTGGTGCTGTTCTCGGACACCCTTCTCTTCCGCGAGGATCATCCGGCCCTGTGCATGAGCCTGCGCGGGATGCTCAGCGCCCACCTGGAGCTCACCGGGCCGGACGTGGACGTGCACAGCGGCGCCGTGTCCGGTGCCGCCCCCAATCCGGCCTTTGAACTGAGCAGGTTGCTCGCCGGTCTCCATGACGGGGAGGGCCGGATCGCCATCCCCGGATTCTATGACGACGTTGCCGCGGTGCCGGAGGACTTTCGGGAAGCACTCGCACGCCTGCCCTTCACTGAAGAGGACTGGGTGAAGCGCTCGGAGTCGGGAAGCATCACGGGCGAAGTGGGGTTCACGGTTCCGGAGCGGCTGTGGCTCCGCCCGGCGGTGGAAGTCACGGCGCTGGTTGCCGGCGATCCTGTCGGACTTTCCAGCGCTGCTGTTCCGTCGGTGGCGTCCGTGGACCTGAGCTTCCGGACGGTGGCCGGCCAGCGGGTGGAAAAGGTGGCTAGGCAGCTCCGGCAATGGGTTCAGGACACGGTGGGGGAGAACTACGGCCGCACGCTCAGCGTGGATCTCGAGACGGCCCAGGAACCGTACTGGACCCCGGACCACCCTGCTGTTTCCGCCCTGGAACGGGCCATGGCCAAAGGCTTCCGCTCAGCCGATGTGGGCAGGATGGGCAACGCCGGCGGAGGGCCTGCCGAACTGCTCAGCCGGTCGCTGCACGCGCCGGTCCTGTTCTTCGGGACGGGCCTGGTGGAGGACCACTGGCACGACAGTGACGAAAGCGCCAACCTCGAAGTCCTTGTCAACGGCGCCGTCACGCTTGCATGCTTCTGGGACGAACTGGCCCGGATGGAATGACAAAGGACGACGACGATGGACGGCTCAGGCGATAACGGCAGCGGCACCGGACGGGACACAAACGGCAGTCCAGCTGTCCGGACTTTCGGCATCGAGGAGGAGTTGCTCCTCGTGGATCCGGGTACCGGGGAAGCTGTGCCAATGGCCGGCGCGCTCTGGGACCTGTACGTTCGTCCGATGGACTCCGCTTCCGGTCCTGTCCTGACCGCAGAGTTCCAACAGGAGATGATCGAGGTTGTCACGCCCCCGCATTCCACCATGGCTGCACTGGAGGCGGACATCATTCGGGGGCGGACCATTGCTGCGAGGGCGGCGAGGGACGTGGGAGTCCGGGTTGCAGCCCTGGGAACATCCCCGCTGCCCTCCGATCCCCATCCGGTGCAGCTCCGCCGTTTCGTGGCCATGACGGAGGAATATGGGTTAACGGCCAGGGAGCAGCTCACCTGTGGCTGCCATATTCACGTCTTCGTGGAGTCGGACGAGGAAGGCGTAGCGGTGCTGGACCGGATGCGGATCTGGCTGCCGGTACTCATCGCCCTGAGTGCCAACTCTCCGTTCTGGCACGGGCAGGATACCGGCTACGCCAGCTATCGCTCGCAGGTGTGGAGCCGGTGGCCAACGGCCGGGCCGCTGGAAATCCTGGGTTCACCGGATGCCTACCATCAACTGGTGTACGACATGGTGAGCACCGGCGTGGCACTGGACGAGGGGATGGTCTACTTCGATGCCCGGCTTTCCCGGCACTATCCCACGGTGGAGATCCGGATCGCGGATGTGTGCCTGCGGCCGCAGAACACGGTGCTGCTGGCCGGCATCGCCCGCGGATTAGTGGAGACCGCTGCCCGGGAGTGGCGGAAGGGCATCGACCCGGTCGCCGTGCCTGCGACGCTCCTTCGGCTGGCAGGGTGGAAGGCCAGCCGGTGGGGACTGCGCGGGGAACTGCTGGACCCGCTGACCAGCCGCCCGGGGCCGGCGCTCGCCGTCGTCAATGCCCTGCTGAACCATATCCGGGAGGCGCTGGAGGACATTGGGGACCTGGAACGGGTGGAGGAATTGATGGACGATCTGCTCTACGCCGGCACGGGCGCCGTCCGGCAGTTGGAGGTGATCCACCGCACCGGGGATTTGGAGGCCGTGGTGGCCGACGCCGCCGACTGCACGGTGTGGGTGGAGGCGGACTAGGAACAGGTGGTGCCTGCCTAGGAGTTGGCCTTGTCCACCTGGTGCGGGAGTACGACGTCGTCGGCGGCGCGGGCCGCTGAGGGGAACAGGACGAGCAGGAGGCCCAGGCCCGCTGCCGCGCCGATGAGCTGGGCGATGACGAACGAGGGTACGGAGCCCGGTGCGATGCCGGCGAACGTGTCGCTAAAGATGCGGCCGACCGTCACTGCAGGGTTCGCGAACGAGGTGGAGGATGTGAACCAGTACGCTGCGCCGATGTAGGCGCCCACCGCCGGCGCGGCAAGCACGCCCCGCTTGGTTGCGGCGAGCGCAAAGATCAGCAGGATCAGCCCGGCGGTGGCAACAACTTCACCGAGGAGGTGCCCGCCGGTTGCCCGGTCCTTGCTGGAGATGGAGGTGCCGACGTCGTACATCGCGTTAGCCACCACGCTTCCGCCGATGGCGCCGAGCGTCTGTACCACGACGTAGGTGCCGAGCTCGGGCAGGGTCAGTCCCGTACCGCTGCGCCGCCCCAGGATCCAGTCCACGAGCGAGACCACAGGGTTGAAGTGCGCGCCGCTGACAGGTCCGAACACGAGGATCAGGACGGTCAACCCCAGCACTGTCGCGGTGCTGTTCTGAAGCAGCTGCAGCCCGACGTCGTTGGGGGAGAGCTGCTGCGCCGCGATGCCCGAGCCTACAACGACCATCACGAGCAGGCTGGTGCCAAGAAGCTCTGCGACGGCGCGGCGCCACAGCGGTGGCTGGTTTGTAGTCATGGCATCAAGCTTGACGCACGAGAGTATCTCAGTCAAAGTTGAGTCAATGAAAACTGAGCGAGAAGACGGATTCCAGGCACGGGTCGCAAAACACGCCGCCCTTGCTGATCCTGCACGCCTGCGCATTGTGGACCTGCTGACCCTCGGGGACTTTTCGCCCACGGAACTTCAGGCTGAACTGAACATGCCCTCGAACCTGCTGTCCCACCACCTGCGTGCCTTGGAAGGAGCCGGGCTGGCAACCCGCCACCGCTCTGAGGCGGACAAGCGCCGAAGCTACATCAGGCTGGCCGCCAGGGCTTTGGAAGGCCTTGCGCCTGGGGAGGAGCATGCAGCCAGCCGCGTTGTGTTTGTCTGCACGCGGAACAGCGCCCGGTCCCAGCTGGCTGCCGCCCTCTGGCGCGAGGCCAGCGAAATCCCCTCAACCTCGGCAGGAACACACCCCGGTGACCGCATCGCCCAGGGAGCCATTGAGGTGGCCCGCCGCCACGGCGTGAAGCTTGCGGAGGTTCCGCCCCGCAAGCTTGACAGGGTGAGTGGCGGCGACTTCGTGGTCACTGTCTGCGACAACGCCCACGAGGAACTTACCGGCCTCGGGGGCATCCACTGGTCTGTGCCCGATCCCCTCCGGATCAACACCGAGGAAGCCTTCGAGAGCGCCTTCACTGACATCTCCAACCGGGTCAACGACCTGGCGCCCCGGATGCACGCCGCCTAGCTCGAACCTCAACCAGACCATTCATCCCAACTTTCAGGAGATAACCCGTGAGCACCGATACCGCCAAAAAGCCTTCCGTCCTGTTCGTCTGCGTCCACAACGCAGGCCGTTCCCAGATGGCCGCCGCCTTCCTCACCACGCTCGGCAAGGGCGAGATCGAGGTCCGTTCCGCCGGGTCCCAGCCTGCCGACAAAATCAACCCCGCCGCCGTGGAGGCCATGGCAGAGGTAGGCATCGACATGTCCGCCCAAGTTCCGAAGGTCCTCACTACCGAAGCCGTGAAGGAATCCGACGTCGTCATCACCATGGGCTGCGGCGACGAGTGCCCCTACTTCCCCGGCAAGCGTTACGAGGACTGGGTTCTGGAGGACCCGGCGGGCAAGGGCGTCGAATCCGTCCGTCCCATCCGCGATGAGATCAAGACCCGCATCGAGGGCCTGATCGAGTCCCTCATCCCGGCTGCCAAGTAGCCCGGCCCCCGAACTCGGCATTCAAGGCGCGGGGCAGTTAGGTATATAGGGGTTATCGTTCGGTTTGCCGGTTAGGTATAGGAAATTCGTACATTCCTTGAAAATGGAGTATAGGGGATTGATTGCCTGTTCTTTCGCTTCGGGTTTACGCTTTGGCGTAGCTGGCATTTAGCCGTCGTTGTTTCTGGGTCAACGCTTGCTTAACCCAGCCGGATATTTTTAGAACCCCAGTAGAAATAGCGAGGCCGGCGATGTTCTGGCGTAAATGTGCGGCGATTGCATCATCCCTTCTGGTCGGGTTCGCAATCGTCACTCCGACAACGGCAAGTGCCGCGGTATCAACGATCCTGCCCACCATGGACACCTACGTCCAGGCGGACAAGCCGACTAGCAACTTTGGCGCCAGCGTCCGTATTTCTACAGAGGGCCGTGCGAAAATCTGGCGGAACTCGCTCCTGCGGTTCAATGTTCAAGTACCGGCCGGCGAACATGTTGTTTCGGCTAAATTGCGCGCTTATTCGGAGACGTCCACAACCTCCACTGAATTTGTGGATGTTTTTACTACCTCCGGCGGCTGGACCGAGAGTGGAGTTATCTGGAATAACGCACCAGCCCGCGCAACGTGGCTGGGGAAGGCCGGCGGCTTCGCGGCCGGCTCTTGGGTTGAATGGGATGTTACGAAGGGCGTGGGCGCAAAAGGTGGCGAGCAGAACTTCAAGCTGGAAAGCAACGCTCAGAAGTGGATCGGGTTCAAGTCGAGGGAATCTTCCAATTCCGCCCTGCGCCCACGGCTGGTGGTGACCACGGCGCCTGACACAGCAACCTCAACCGAAGCTGCGGTGGTTCGTGGTTGGGGCAAGCCTGTTGCCGGCGACGAGTTCAACTACACAGGTGCGCCGGATGCCACCAAGTGGATTGTCTACAACAGCCCCGGGCATGCGGGCAACGGTATCCGCAGTCCCCAGCAGGTTACCGTGGACGGGTCAAAAATGGTTATGACTGGAACTCCGGAGGGCACAACCGCGGGCATTAGCGCGAAGTTTGCAAACCAGAAGTACGGGCGGTGGGAAGTCCGTGCGGCCGGGTCCGGTGATAACGAATACCACCTGGTGTCCATCCTGTGGCCAGACAATGGGAATTGGCCGTGTGACGGTGAAGTCGACTACGCGGAGACAACCGGCGGCTGGAACGTCATCAAGTTCTTCCACCACTACTCCTGCGAGAACCGTCAGGTGTCCGCTGAAAAGGCGCTGGACGTAACCCAGTTCCACAATTACGCGGTTGACTGGCACTCCGGCGGAATCGTTGGTTACGTAGACGGCGTGAAGTGGTTTGAGACCACCAACGCCGCGCACCAGCCCCCCGGTCCGATGCACCAAACGCTGCAACTCGACTGGTTCCCGGACAGCACTGCCAACGGCGCTGGCGAGATGCGGGTGGATTGGGTCCGGGTGTATGCGCCACGAACGCCCTAGTCGGGGCGCACGTTATTGACAGGGCCCTAGCCTGGGCGCACCCTTATAGCGCTAGCTGCCCGTGTTGGCCGGCATGCTGCAGTGTCGCAAGCCGGCCGGCCAACTCTCCCGGAGTTGTCTGGGCGCTCCGGATGAATAAGTTCCACCCGCTCCCTGTCAGGAGAACAAAATGGCCGGCAATTCAGTCAGAGCCCTTGAATCGAAGTCGTTCGACGAACCGGATGAAAAACGCCGCCCGCCGAAGACCCAGGTGGATGTTGTCAACATCGGAGACACCACCCTGGGCAGGTTTACCTTTGAGCCGGGCTGGAAGTGGTCCGAGACGGTCAAGACCGTGGTGCACACCGACAGCTGCCAGGTGAATCACGTGGGGATCTGCGCCGCGGGGACGCTGACGGTGGAGATGGTGGACGGCACCCGGACCACGATCAGCCCCGGCAACGCGTACACCATTCCTGCCGGCCACGATGCCTGGGTCGAAGGCGACGAGACATTCGTGGGCTACGAGATCATGAGCGCGGCCACCTTTGCCAAGCCTGCCTGAATCGGGCGGGTAATGCGTCCATCTCCTCGGACGGCTTCCGGGCTGGCCGAAGCTCCGGCTTCCGGTGCCGCGAAGAAGCCCCGGCGCGGTTGGCGCCGCGCCGGGATCGCCGCGCTGATCATCCTGGGGCTGATCCTCGTCTCCACGGTGGTCAACCTGGTCCTGGAGCCGATGGAGAAATCGGGCATGGCTGCCTACGGCGAACGTATCGCCGTAGGCAGCGGTTCTCTGAACGTGTACCGGAACGGGCAGGAAGAGGGCCAGCCGATTGTCCTGCTCAGCGGCCTGGGAACCCCGGCGCCCGGCCTCGACTTCGCTCCTCTGGCCCGCGAACTCAGCGGCTTCGACGTCATCGCCGTTGAGGGGTTTGGGTACGGTTACAGCGACATGGAAGCCCCGCCGCGGACCAACGAGAACATCAGTACCGAACTTCACGAGGTCCTGGCCAAACTGCAGGTCAAACAGCCCTACGTTCTGGCAGGGCACTCCATCGCCGGTTTCTACATGCTCGACTACGCGAACCGGTACCCAACGGAGGTGGCCGCCGTCGTCGGAATCGATGCGACCATACCGAAACCGGGGGATCAGCCGGTTCCAGACCCGGAGCCGGGCATCAACTGGGAACGGGCCCTGGCCGTCACCGGAATAGTGCGCGCAGTCGCCGCCGTCGCACCGGGTTTCGTGGACCCGGCCAGCGATGCGTACACGGATGACGAGCTGCACCGGATGCGCCTCATGACCAGCTGGAACTACGGGAATCCGGCAGTAGCCGATGAAACCGCCCGGATAGCAAACAACGCAGCAGCCCTGAGGGGAGTGACCTACCCCGACGACCTGCCCGTTCTGGCCTTCATTGCCGGCGAGGATTCCGATTCGACAGCCGCCAAAACATCCGCTGCGCAGAACCTGCTGAAGAACGTCCGCCGGCATGAAGTGGTCACGCTGGAAGGCAATCACTACCTGCACTGGACGCAGTCCAAGCGGATGGCGGAGGAAATCCAAACCTTCCTCGCTGGCAGCGGTTAGTCCGGCTGCGGTTAGTCCGGCTGCGGATAACCCGGCTGCGGGAGCCGCCTAGAGCGGCTCGGGCCGCACGCGGACCGCCCCCAGTGAACGCAGAAGCGCGACGGCGGTGATGGCGCCCGCTGCCATGATGGACGCCAGGACAATCACCTGGAACCGCCCCGCTTCCAACGGGGAGGCGCCGCCGAAGATTGCGCCCACGAAGGCGCCGGGCAGGGTGACCAGCCCGGTGGTTTTAGTCTGGTCCGTGGAGGGAATCAGGGCTGCGTGCACCGAGGAGCGGGCCTGGGCCAGTGTGGCCCGCGGGGCCGTGGCGCCCAGGGCGAGCCAGCCTTCCACCTGGTCCCACTGCTCACGGACGGCCTCATGGAATCGGTGCCCGGCAAGCACCGCGATGGTCATGCAGTTGCCGATCACTATCCCGCCCACTGCCAGGACGTAACGGGGCTCAAGTGCCACAGCTCCGGTGCCGAAGACGACGGCGAGGGTCACCACGATGCCAAGGGCCATGGTCGCTGACACCGTTGCGAAGCGCCGCCAGGACCATGTAAGCCGGCGCGTTGCCGTCACTGCCGCCACGGTGAACATCACCAGCAGCGCCACGACCACCCACAGCGAATCTGCGATGATACCGCCGAGAACCAGGCTGATGAGCGCCAGCTGGGCTGCACCGCGGAGGATAGCCAGAGCCGGTGCAAGGTACGACGGCGTACGCGAACCCCGGAGCACCGCGACAGTCAGCAGCATGAGGATGGCCACGGCCGCAAACGTGGGTGCCAAGGCATCGAGGAAGGCCATCAGCTCAGCCTAGCGCCGGCCTGACCCGCGCTTAACGTCGCGACACAGCAATTGGGTCAGGGCCTGGTCCTGGTAACGACATCAGAGCAGGCTGGGCTGGCTCGTGAGGATGTAGTCCACCGCTGCCGGGCCTTTCAAGGACAGTCCTGGCCATTCATGCCGGCCCGTATCGCGGTGTTGTTTTGTATATCCCCGTTGGTCCATGGCTGCCCACAAGGACGTTGCGGGGCCGGGCTGCTGGCCATTGAGCAAGCACCAACTGACGTACACCCCGTAGATGTCGTCTTCGCAGAGAGCCGGTTGCCTCTCGCGGTCCTGAAGGAAGCAATCCGAGAGGAAGCGGGTGTAGTTCGGAACACTCATAAGTGGCTCCTTCGGGTCGGTCTGGCTTTACGAATGTGTCGCGGCACAGGTCGCGCGGCAGTGGTTCGGAGCCATATCTGCGAAGGATGGGTCAGTGTTAATAAATGTTTTAGCCACCGGAGCCGGCCCGGGGCTCAGGACGAGCGGACGTGCAGCTGGTTGTCGGTGGCGTTGCTGAGGGGAGTGAGCATCATGTCGTCGATCTTTGGCAGCGCATGCCCTAAGCGGTGCCTGGCTTCCTGGGTGACCTTTTCGGCATCAGCCAGGGTGACGCCGTCGTCCATTAGCAAAGTCGCTGCGCCCTGCAAGCGGTGACCTGACCACCGCAGCTGGAGGCGCGGCACGGCCAGGACGCCTGGAGCGCCCTCCAGGGCCTTTTGCGCCTTATCCACAAGGTCGGGTTCGATCCCGTCCATCAGCCGCCGCCCGATGCTTCGTACCGTCCCCCACAGGAGGACCAGGATGGCCGCGGAGATCAACAGGCCGACGATGGGGTCCGCAAGCGGGAAACCAAGCATGACGCCCACTGCGCCGAGTACCACGGCCAGGGACGTAAAACCGTCCGTGCGGGCGTGCACGCCGTCGGCAACCAGCGCGGCGGAGCCGATCCGGCGGCCCACCCTGATGCGGTACATGGCCACTGCCTCGTTGCCTGCGAAACCAATCAGGCCGGCGGCGAAAACCCACCACAGGTTGCTTAGCGGCTGGGGGTGCAGGAGCCGGTCAACGGACTGCCAGGCGGCCACGACGGCGGACAGGGCAACGACGGCGACGATGAACAGCCCGGCAAGGTCCTCTGCCCGGCCAAAGCCATACGTATAGCGGCGGGTGGCTGCGCGGCGGCCCAGAATGAACGCCACCCAGAGCGGGACCGCCGTCAGGGCATCCGAAAAATTGTGGATGGTATCGGCCAGCAGTGCCACGGAACCACTGATCAGCACCACCAGGAACTGCAGGACGGTGGTCGCCAGGAGAAGGAAGAGACTGATCTTCAGGGCACGCACGCCTTCGACGCTGGCTTCCATGGCGTCGTCGATGGAGTCGGCGGCATCGTGGGTATGGGGAACAAACAGTTCCACCAGCCAGCCCTTGAACCCGCCATGGTGATGGTGCCCGTGGTCGTGCTGATGGTCATGACTGTGCCCGTGCCCATGGTCATGACCGTGGCCGTGGTCATGGTGCTCACGGGCCGGGTCCGTGTGCTGGTGGGCGTGCCCGGAGCTGCTCATGAGGCCGCCTTCCGGTCGCGGCGGTGGTGAGCGGGCTCTCCGCCAAGGGCGTGCTCAGCCTGGAAAACAGCGTCCACTACCAGCTGGCGGGCATGTTCGTTTGCCAGGCGGTACAGAACCTTGGTGCCTTCCTGCCGCGTTGAAACCATCCGGGCCAGGCGCATTTTGGCCAGGTGCTGCGAGACGGCCGCCGGTGATTTTCCCACGACGTCGGCCAGGGCACCCACTGCCATCTCGCCGTCGCGCAGGGCCAGGATGATGCGCACCCGGGTGGCGTCGGCAAGCATGGCGAAGACCTCGACCGCGAGCTCCACGTACTGGCTGTCCGCGCTCAGCGAGCAAGCTGCATTATCTGCATTCATGCGCACATTCTGCCATAAGAACGCTGGCAAGTATTCAGCCGTAGAGGCGTAAAGCCCCGGCCAGCCGCAGCCCCTTCCGCATCTTCTGCCGCACTTGTAAGATGTCCACCGGAGAGCCGGGAAGCCTGGTCGGCCCGCATGCGGAAACGCCTGCGGCATGCCATGGCAACCGCCTTGGCGTGATAGCTGCCACCAAGGAACGGAGCATGCCGTGCATGCAGACCCATCTCCCGTCATCAACACCTCACGCCTTGCCAAGAACTTCGGGCGGACGGCTGCGCTTGCCGGTTTGGACCTGTCCGTTCTGCCCGGTGAGGTCCACGGTTTCCTGGGGCCCAACGGGGCAGGGAAGTCCACCACCCTCCGGATCCTCCTGGGACTGATCCGGCCTACGTCGGGTACGGCCCGGGTGTTTGGCATCGACCCCTGGGCTGAGCCGGTGCGGGCACACAAGGATGTTGCCTACGTCCCCGGGGACGTGACGCTGTGGCCCAACCTGACCGGCGGCGAGGTCATCGACCTGATCGCCGGGCTGCGGGGCGGTGCGGATGAAGGCCTGCGCAGGCAGCTGATTGATGAGTTCGATTTCGATCCACGGAAAAAGGCGCGGACCTACTCCAAAGGCAACCGGCAGAAGGCGGCCTTGATCGCGGCCTTTTCCCGCCCGGCCATGCTCTACCTGCTGGACGAGCCGAGTTCGGGCCTGGACCCCGTCATGGATGCTGTTTTCCGCCGGCACATCCGCCGGGTCGCCGCCGACGGGGCCACGGTGCTGTTGTCCAGCCACATCCTGGCCGAGGTGGAACAGCTCTGTGACAGGGTGACCATCATTCGGGCGGGAGCGGCCGTGGAATCGGGCACCCTGGCCGAACTAAGGCACCTCACCCGCATCCGCTTCCGGGTCACGTCAGCGGTGAAACCAGAGGAAATGGCAACCTGGCGGGGCATCCACGACCTCCGCGTCAACGGGACCGCCATAGAGTTCGACGCCGATGCAGCGGACCTGGGCTACGTCCTGGATGCCTTGGCTACAGCCGGCATCACCGGCATTACCGCCGCGCCCCCTTCCCTGGAGGAGCTGTTCATGCGCCACTACGGCGTGCAGGCCGGCAGGCAGGCCGGCAGGCAGGCCGGCAGGCAGGCAAGCCACAAGAGCCAGGCGCAGTGATGAGCGCCGTCCTTCGGCTGGCCCTGCTCGAGGCACGCAGGGACCGCGGAATCCTCGCGGCGTGGATCCTCTGCATCGCCGGTCTTGGCTACGCGGCAGCCACCGCCGTCACCACACAGTTTGCCGGGGACAACGAGCGGGCCGCCCTGATTTCCGTGGCCGCGGCCAGTCCGGCGTTCCTGTTCCTCCGGGGGCTCCCGGACGTCATCAGTTCCGGAGCGGTCACCTTCTTCCAGGGCTATTCCTTCACGGCAGTGCTGGCGGGGCTGATGAGTGTGTTCCTGGTGGTCCGGCATACCAGAGGGGATGAGGACCAGGGCAGGTTTGAGCTGGTCGGTTCCACCCGGGTCACCCGGGTGACTTCCCTGTACGCAACCCTGCTCTTTGGCACCTTCACAAACGTGGTCCTTGCCCTGGTTGCTGCCGCCGGATTCATCAGAGCCGGCCTGCCGGTACCTGGATCATTCCTGGCCGGGTCAGCTGTTGGCGCCGTGGGCCTGTTCTTTATGGCCGCCGCCGCACTGGTGGCACAGGTCATGCCCTCGGCCAGGAGCGCGAACGGTACAGCCGCAGCGCTGGTGGGTGGCGCCTACCTGGTCCGGGGCGCCGGCGACGCCCTGGGCACCGCCGATTCATCGCTGCTGCACGTCACCGCCGCCTGGCCCTCGCTGTTCTCACCCATCGGCTGGGGCCAGCGCATCCGGCCCTTCACAGAGGTGGACACGCTGCCGTTGCTGGTGATCGGCGCCGGAACAGTAGTCCTGGCAGGGGCTGCCGTGGCGCTCCGCAACGGCAGGGACCTGGGCGCCGGCTACATCGCTGCCGATGAGTCGGGCCCGGAACGGGCGGGCTCCGGCCTGGCGTCGATGCTGGGCCTGGCATGGCGGTTGCAGCGCGGCAGCCTGGCAAGTTGGTGCCTCACCACCGCTGCCCTGGGGGCCGTGGCGGGCGGCTTGGGCCCGGTGGTCCGGGACGCACTGGCAGGAAACCCGTCTGTGGCGGAACTGCTAAGCCGCATCGTTCCCGGCGACGCGGGCCTCATTGACCTCTTCACCGCCGCCATGCTGGGCATCGCCGGGATCCTCGCCGCTGCCGCGGGCATCGAGGCGGTGCTCCGGCTTCGGGCGGAAGAGGCGGAGGGGCGGGCCGAACTGCTCCTGGCCGCGCCGGTGTCGCGCATGCGCTGGCTGGGCGGCACCCTCGCCGTCGCCGCAATCTCGACAACGGCCGTAGCCGCTGCCGCCGGAGCCTCGGCCGCCGTCGTGCTCGCCCTGGCGCAGGCTGGGGGAAGCAGCCCCGGTATGGTCTTTGCGGCCGCGCTGGCGCACATCCCGGCGGCGCTCGTCTTCCCGGCTGTGACCGTGCTCGTGTTCGCCCTTGCACCCCGCTGGAGCAGTGCAGTTGGCTGGGGTGCCCTGGCCGCCGCGCTGGTCCTGGGACAGTTCGGGGAACTGCTCGGCCTGCCAGGGTGGCTTCAGGACCTGAGCCCGTTCCGGCATTCTTCAGCCATGCCCGTTGAGGCCTTCCACCCGGAAGGCGCGCTGGTGCTGGCCGCCGTCGCCCTCATCGCGGCAGGAGCCGCCAGCCACCTGATCCGCGGAAGGGACCTGACCGTATAACCCCGCCAACGCCAAGTGGTACCCGATCACGGGTCGAAATGCGTCAGCACTTTCGGGTCCTGGGACACGGAAGCCACAATGGATGCCGCCACGTCACGGAGCTTGGTATTGCGGCTGTTGGACGCGATGCGAAGGATCTTCATGGCCGTCTCCTGGCTGCAGCGGTTCTGCGCCATGATCGCCCCGACGGCGATATCGATGGTGGTGCGTGACTCCATCGCCGCGGCAAGGTTATTGCGGTCATCCACCAGTTGCGCCACCCGAACGGCCATACGCAGGGCTTTGGAGGCCTGCGTGGCGTACGCCTCGGCCTTGTCGATGTCCTCACCGCTGAACGCGTGGGTGCTGGTGGAGTAGAGGTTCAGCCCGGCATGCGCCTCGCCCTCCAAGTGGAGCGGTACGGAAAGGATCGATCCGATTCCTTCGGCCCAGGCAGCTTTGCAGTATCGGGGCCAGCGGCTCTCGTCCCGCAGGTCCGGAACGTGCACCGTGGCCTTTTCCCGAAGGGCTGCCAGGCAGGGCCCGTCGCCGTGGCCGTACTGCAGCTCGTCCAGGGGCAGGACGGCGGGGTCGCTCGTAGCAACGGTGGTTGGCTTTTTCCGCCGCATCAGCGTTACGCCGCAAAGCAGCTTGTTGTGGGTGGAGAGGCTCGCGGCGGAAAACGTGGCAAGTTCCGTCAGGAGTTCCTCCACGTCAGCGGAAGCCAGGACAAGGTCCTGGAGGTAGTCGGCCACGCCGTTGTCCTGCTGCGTGCTGCGATCCTGGACCATGCAGCCTCGTTCCTGTAATGCCCTGAACAATGACCCTGAAGGTGCACCGCAAAAGGCCGTGACCCGCCTGGGCGGCAGATCTTCAGTCTATCCTCCAGGGTGGCCGGCGGCTCCGCCTAACACCCCTCCTGAACAGTCGACGGCGGCGCCTCACCCCGCAGGGTAAGGCGCCTGGTTGAGGGAACGGGCAAGGTGGGCGGCGTTGCGGGCTGCTCCGGCGGTGGTCGAAGCCACCTTTTCGGGGACGCTGTCCAGGTCTTTGTAGTCCACCGTTTGCATGGCCTCGCCCACCCAGTACGTGGCGCCCTGGGCGGGGATGGTGAAGCCGACGTCGTTCAGCGCCTGCTGCGTGTCCGCCACGGTCTTGTGGGCGCCGTCTTCGTTGCCCACCACCGCGACGATCGCTACTTTTCCGTACATGATGGGCCGCCCGGCGTCGTCAGTTTCGGCGAGGTCGGCATCGAGGCGTTCGATGACGCGTTGCGTGATGCTGCTCGGGTGCCCCATCCAGATCGGGGTGGCGAGGACCAGGATGTCCGCAGCGAGGATTCTCTCGCGGATCCCCGGCCACGCATCGCCGTCGCCCATGTCCACCTGGACACCGGGCAGCACGTTGTAATCCACCACCCGCAGCGAGGCCGTGCCTACGCCGTGGCCTGCAAGTTCATCCAGCACGTGGCGGGCCATGAGCTCGCTGCTGGACGGCGCGGGAGAAGGCGTCAGGGAGCAAATAAGGGCAAGTGCGGTGAGGTCAGCCATCGTTCATCCTTGTCGTTGAATTTTTCCTTGGTGCCGGTCAGTGGTTCGGGGCGGACGGCTCGGCGGACTGCCGGGAACTTGCCCTTCCCGACAGGAAAGTTCGACGGCGGTCCGCACCCCGGCTGCGTCCGGCGCCCTCGAACACGTCTTGCGCGATAGATAGCAAGTGTGCTTAGTATCTAGTTAGTAACCTTACTTACTAATTGATCAGGCTGGGTTTGAAAGTCCAGCTGCCAACCAGTGGAAGCGAGTGACGATGACGGAGAACCAGTGGCCTGAGGCTTCTGCCCGAAGCCATCTCGACCAGTACGGGAACGCAGCACCGACGGATCCTTCCGCAGAGCCGGAAACTTACGTCACCAAGAAAGACGCAGCCAAGGAAGAGACGTCGAAGATCGCCGGGCAGGCGGCCGGTGCGGCCCACAATGTGGCGCAGACCGCGAAGCACGAAGTCGGGAACGTCGCCTCCGAGGCCAAGTCCAGCGCCAAGGACCTCCTGCACCAGGCGAAGTCGGGACTGGGCAGCCAGGCCGGCGCGCAGCAGCAGAAGGCCGCAGATGGCATCCGGACCATCTCCAGCCAGCTGCGAACCATGGCAGATGCCCCGGAGCAGAAGGGTATCGCCAGCGACCTGATCCGTCAGGCTGCAGAGCGCACGTCCTCGGTTGCTTCCTGGGTTGAAGGGAAGGATCCCGGAGCGCTGTTGGACGACGTCCAGTCCTTCGCCCGGCGCAAGCCGGGGACGTTCCTGCTCCTGGCTGCGGGCGCCGGCATTCTCGTGGGCCGGCTCGCGCGTGGTCTGCAACCTGCCCCGGCCCCGCAGGCAGCAATCCCGCCGATGCCGGCTCAGGCGCCGGCTGCCGCAACAACTGCTGCCGCACCAACCGGTCCACCCTGGGGCGAGGAGGCGGTCTACCAGGATCAGGTGGCGGCGCCGGCAACCTACGGCGAAACCATCTACGGCGAACCTGCCCGGCCGGCCTATTCGGGCACGGAAGCAGGCGGGGTCCCGCTGCGGGACCTGGACGATCCGTACAGCGAGGTCCGCGGCGCGGAACGCCAGCCGTAAGCAGTCAAAGCTGACAGCAAGACACCAGCCCCACCAACCAAAGGACCCGTGCCATGAAGAAACTGCTCTTTGCCTTGCTCCCCGGCATCATCAGCCGGGTACTGAAGGCCCGGAAGGCCAAGCAACTCCGTGCCGGACAGACCCGTCCGCCGCGGAACCGCTTCTAAATTTTGTCCTCAAGCAGCACAAACCAGTAACAAGAAGGAGAAACACATGATCAGCACTGAGAACCTTTCTGCACTGACCACTGCCGGCGGACACGTCGTAGGTTCCGACGGAAGCAAGATCGGATCCATCGGCCAGATTTATGTTGATGACCAGACTTCCGAGCCCACCTGGGTCACGGTGAAGACTGGGCTCTTCGGCTCTCACGAATCGTTCGCCCCGCTGGACGCCGCTTCGCAGGACGGCAACGACATCGTGGTGGCCCACACCAAGGACAAGGTCAAGGACGCACCCCGCGTCGCCCCGGACGGCCACCTCGAGCCGGAAGAGGAAGACCGTCTTTACACCTACTACGGCCTCAACGGGCACACCGGCAACGGCTTCACGGGCGGCAACGGTTTCGCTGCCGGCACCGCGGAAGACACCGTGGGCCGCGAAACTGTCGGCCACGACACCTCCGGTCCCACCACCGATGACGCCATGACCCGCTCCGAGGAGCAGCTGCACGTCGGCACCCGCAAGGAAGAGGCCGGCCGGGCACGGCTGCGCAAGTACGTCGTCACCGAAAACGTCACCACCACCGTCCCGGTGCAGCGTGAAGAGGTCCGCCTGGAGCGCGAACCCATCACGGACGCCAACATTGGCGCCGCGATGGACGGCCCCGCGATCAGCGAGGAAGAGCACGAGGTTATCCTCCACGAGGAGCGCCCCGTCGTCGAAAAGGAAGCAGTCCCGGTGGAGCGCGTGCGCCTGGACAAGGAGACGGTGACCAACGAGCACACCGTCACCGAGGAAGTCCGCAAGGAAAACATCGAGCTCGACGACGACGGCCGCACCCGCCGCTAAGGCTCACCACCGGAATCCTCACTGATTCCCCGCGCACGGCCCGTCCTCCGTTCCGGAGGGCGGGCCGTGCTTTTGCGTCCCGGCGTCCCTCCATCCCAGGCCGGGCAGGCCGGGCACGCGGACCGTCGGCCGGCCGGTTCAGCCGATAATGGGCCGTTCCTCCGGCAGGCGGTAAAGGCGCGGCCGGGCCGAAAGCGCCAGGGCGGACGCCACTGCCACGGTGCCGATGCGTCCGGTGAACATCAGCGCCATGAGGACCCACTCCGCAGCCGGTGGAAGGTTGTAGGTGATGCCGGTGCTCATGCCCACCGTGGCGAAGGCGGAGATGGATTCGAAGAGGACTTTTTCCAGGCTGTAGTCGGTGAACATCAGCAGCAGCATGGTGCCGGTGACCACGGCGCCGATGCCCAGCAGGGCCACGGACAGGGCCTGGCGCTGGGAGGAGGAGCTGATGGACCGGTGCGCGATGGTCACCTGGTCGCGGCCGCGGACTTCGTTCCAGATGGCGAAGCCCAGCACCAGGAATGTGGTGATCTTGATGCCGCCGGCCGTGCCGGCGCTGCCGCCGCCGATGAACATCAGGATGTTGGTCACCATAAGAGTTTCCGGGGCGGCAACCGCGTAGTCGATGCTGTTGAACCCGGCCGTGCGGGGGAAGACACCGCCGGCAAGCGAGCTCAGGATCTTGCCGGTGAGGGAAAGCTGGCCGAGCGTTTCGTTCCTGTTCCACTCGAACGCGGCGAACAGCGCAACACCGGCGGCCAGGAGGAAAAGCGTTCCGTAGATGGTCAGGCGCAGGTGGATGGTCCAGTTTTTGGGTTTGATCTCACCGCGCGTGAGCTGGATGATCACCGGGAACCCCAGCCCGCCGGCGATGATGGCCAGGCAAATGGGGGCGATGATCCAGGGGTCTTCAGCGAAACCGATGAGGTTGGTGCTGTAGACGGAGAAGCCGGCATTGTTGAACGCGGAGATCGCGTGGAAGATCCCGTGCCAGAGGGCGGTGGCCAGGTTCTGGTCGTAGGCGATCATGAACCGGACGGTCAGTGCCAGGGCTGTTAAGGCTTCGAACGTGAGCATGATCCTGGCCACCCGGACCAGCACGGCACGGACGTCACCGAGGTTCAGGGTGTGGGTTTCGGACTGGGCCACGAGTTGGCCGCGCAGCCCGATGCTCTTGCGGACCAGCAGCGCCAGCAGCGTTGCCAGGGTCATGATGCCGAACCCGCCTACCTGGATGAGCCCCAGGATGATGCCCTGTCCCAGCGGGGTCCAGAACGTTGCCGTGTCCACGGTGATGAGGCCGGTGACGCAGACCGCTGACACTGACGTGAACAGGGCCGGCATGAACCCTTCGGACCCGCCGTCGGTCCGGGCAGCGGGAAGCATCAGCAAGGCGGCGCCGATCATAATGACCAGCAGGAAGGCCAGGGGGACTGCCCGGACCGGGTGGGACATCACCCTGCGGATGATGTTTTCCTTGCGGCCTTTCCTGGGGTCTTCCTTGCGGCCCTCGGCCCGGGCGTCGCGCAGCATCTTCTGTACGGCTGCGATGCTGGACGCGTCGGGTTCCCGCGTGGGGGATTCCGACGGCGGGACCTCCTTGTGGATGCTCATCCCACGTGGATGCCGGGGCGACGTTCCGGATCCGGCTCATTTTCGCGGATGATCTCCCGGACCACCGGGGCGGTGTCGCCGCGGCCCAGGAGCAGGTAGCGCATCAGGTGGGCAAGCGGGTTGCCTTCGGACCATTCAAAGTAGGCGTGCGGGCGGACGCCGGTGGCGTCCCGCAGGGCCAGGAGGATTGCGGCGATGGCGTTCGGCGCGGCCGGGCTCTGGGCGCGGAGGACCCGGTGGCCGTCCACTTCCACGCCGTGGACTGTCAGGGTGTCGCTGAACTCGGAGGGGTCGGTGATGCCGATTTCGAGGAAGATGACGTCCGCGGTTCCGGGCACGGGATTGTTCTCCCGCTGGACGGCTTCCTTGTCCGCGTATTCGGCGCCGTCGCACGCCTGGGGCCGGTTGGCGATGAGGTTGATCCGGCCGTCGTACTCCAGGGTGTCGCTGATGAAGCGGCGCGCGTCGTCGTCGAACTCAATCCTGTCCACGCGCAACTCGGTGGTGCGGCTGATGCGGGAGACGAGGGAAACGGCCACGATGCCCAGGATGAAGAACCCGGAAATGGTGATGCCGTCCGGCTTCTCGATCACGTTCGCCGCCAGGGCGTAGAGCATCACCACGGTCAGGGCCGTGAAGCCGATGGACGCGCGGCGCTGCCTTTTGCGGATGGCGGAGATGGTGACAGCGATGGCGCCGGACACCATCATGGCCAGGATTCCGGTGGCGTAGGCGCCAGCCTGGGCGTTGACGTCCGCGTTGAAGCCGATGGTGATCAGGATGCTGATGGCGGTGTAAACCAGCACCACCGGGCGGACGGCGCGGGACCAGTCCGGGGCCATGCCGTAGGAGGGCAGGTACCGGGGGACGATATTGATCAGTCCGGCCATCGCGGAAGCGCCGGCAAACCACAGGATCAGAATGCTGCTCACGTCGTAGACGGAGCCGAAACCGTTGCCGAGGCGTTCGTGGGCCAGGTAGGCCAGGGCACGTCCGCTGGCTTCGCCGCCGGCGGCAAATTCCTCGGCGGGGATCAGGACGGTGGTGACGAAGCTGCTGCCCAGCAGGTAGACGCTCATGATGAGCGCCGCCGTCGTCAGGAGCTTGCGGGTGTTTTTGATCCTTCTGGCCAGTTTTTCCTCTGGCGTGGTGCCCTTGGCTGCGACCAGGGGCATCATGCTGACGCCGGTTTCGAAGCCGGACAGGCCCAGGACCAGCAGAGGGAAGGCAACCAGGGCGGGCCCCATGATGCCGCTGAAGCCGCCGCCGGAGGAGGTGAGGGCGTCGGTCCAGGAGGCGAGCGCGCCGGGGGTGGCAAAGACGTGGATGATTCCTTCCCCGATGATGATGGCGTTCATCAGCAGGAAGACGGCCACGAGCGGGATGGCGACGGCGACGGCCTCCGAGAAGCCCAGCAGGAACACCCCGCCCAGGATCAGGAGCAGCACCACTGTGATGGCAACGGCCTGTCCCTCCAGGAAGGGCGGCAGGTATGGGTTTTCAAGCAGGTGCACCGTGGCGTCTGCCGCCGAAAGGGTGATGGTGATGATCCAGGAGGTGGCAACGAAGCCCAGCAGGATCAGCACAAAGATTTTTCCGCGCCAGAACGGCAGGAGCCGTTCGAGCATCGCCACGGACCCTTGGCCGTGGGGGCTTTCCTTGGCCACCCGCCGGTACATGGGCAGCATCCCGAGCAGTGTCAGGGCCACGATCAGCAGCGTCGCGAGCGGTGAGAGTGCGCCGGCGGCGAGGGCGGCGATGCCGGGCAGGTAGGACAGGGTGGAGAAGTAGTCCACGCCGGTCAGGCACATGACCTTCCACCAGCTCTGCTGGGTGGCGTGAATTTCGTTTGCTTCCGGCCCTACGGGCTGGTTCACCCGGTGTTCCAGCAGCCACCTGACCAGCGGGCTGCCGGGTAGGGCCTCCCGTTCAGGATTGGGAACGGTGGCGGGGATGGTGAAGTGGGCGGAAGCCGTCAAGGACGTGTCTTTCTGTACTGCCTGACACGGGCATAACGTCCCGTTTTCAGGCGCGACGCTGTGCTGATAACCACCGGAGCGTAGCACCGGGGAAAGCCCGCCAACCCGGCGTTTCCGCGGATCTTAATGCTTTCTTAACGCCGCCTTTGCAGCCCTCCTGCGGGCGCACCCGTGCCGCTGCAGCAGGCCCACCGGGTCACTCCTGGAAGCGGTAACCCAGGCCGGTCTCGGTCAGCAGATGCCGTGGATTCGCGGGGTCGGCTTCGAGCTTCCGCCGCAGCTGTGCGAGGTACACCCGCAGGTAGGCGGTCTCGTGGGCGTAGGCGGGCCCCCACACCTGGGTGAGGATCTCTTCGTGGGTGACCAGGGCGCCGGTGTTCCTGGCCAAGAGTTCCAGGATGTTCCATTCAGTGGGGGTAAGCCGGACTGCCGCGCCCCGGCGGGTCACCTGCTTGGTGGCGAGGTTGACGGTGAAGCCGGCGGTCTCGATGACGGGAACGTCCCCGGTGGATCCGCGGCGCAGGGCAGCACGGAGCCGGGCCATCAGTTCGTCCATCCCGAACGGCTTGGTCACGTAATCGTCGGCGCCGGCGTCCAGGGCCTGGATCTTGTCATCGGAGCCGTGCCGTGCGGACAGCACCACGATGGGGACTTTGTTCCAGCGCCGAAGCCGCCGGATCACTTCCACACCGTCCAGGTCCGGAAGGCCCAGGTCCAGGATGATGACGTCCACCGGATGCTGCGCCGCCTGCTCCAACGCGTTCTGTCCGGTGAAGGCGGTGACCGTGGAGTAGCCCCTGGCGTTCAGGTTGATCTGCAGGGCGCGGAGGATCTGGACCTCATCGTCAACGATCAGCACTGCTGCCATGGTGTCCTCTCAAGCCGGGTTCCGGCGCTACGCCCGTGGAGAGCGGCAGCCGGACCACCATGGTCAGGCCCCCGCCGGGAGTGGGCTCAGCCAGCAGCACCCCGCCCATCGCCTCGGTGAAGCCCTTCGCGACGGCAAGGCCAAGTCCGATCCCCGTCCCGGGCGTGGTGTCATCGGCACGCTGGAAGGGCCGGAACATGGCCAGGACCTTGTCCGGAGCGATGCCCGAGCCGTGATCCACGATGCTGAGCTCGCTGGCGGGAACATCCCCAATTCTTGCACTGCCCGCGCCGCCCACCGCGCCGGCAATCACGACGTCGGACTCGGGGGCGTACTTCAGCGCGTTTTCCACGAGGTTGGCGATGACCCGTTCCAGCATCCCCGGATCGCCGTCCACCGGAGGCATGTTGTCCGGCAGCAGCACGCGGAGCCGCTCCGAGTCCGTTCCCCGCAAGGCCTCACCCACCACGTCCGCCCAGTAGACGGGCCGGATCAGGGGCGCCACCGAGTCTGCCGTGATCCGGGACATGTCCAGGAGGTTGCTGACCAGGCGGTCCAGCCTGTCGGCGCCGTGTTCTATGGTGGCCAGCAGTTCTTCCTGCTCCTCCGGCCCGAAGGTGATGGACCTGTCCCGGAGGCTGCTGGAAGCCAGTTTGATCCCGGCCAGGGGAGTACGCAGGTCATGGGACACGGCCCGCAGGATGGAGGTCCGCATGGTGTTGCCCTCAGCCAGGCGCAGGTTTTCACGCTGGCTCGCGGACAGCTCCTCGCGCTGGACCATGGCCAGCAGGTGCGCCCCGAAGGCGGCCAGCAACCGCCGTTCGTCCTGGGAGAGTTCCTTCCCGTTCAGGGTGAGCATCCGGTCCCCGTCCAGTTGCTCCACCGTGTCTGCCTCAGCGACGTCGGCGGGGCGGGCTTCGCCGGAAAACTCCTGCAGCTCCCAGCCGACTGTCCTGCCGGGCCCGGACTCCTGCCTGGTCCACAGTCCTGCCCCCTTCGCCTGGAAATGCTCCCGCACCTGGTCCAGGAACGCCGGGATGCTGTTCCCTTCCGCCACGGCCCGGCGGCTCAATTCCCCGAGGACAGCCGCTTCCGCGCCGGCAATGTGTGCTTCCTTGCTGAGCTTGGCGGACCGGTCCACCACCAGGGACACGGCCACTGCCACCAGGACGAAGATCAGCAGCGCCAGCACGTTTTCCGGATCGATCACGGTCAGCGAACCCACCGGCCGGACACTGTAGTAGTTCACGATAAGACCTGCGACGACGGCGGCTGCCACTGCCGGCCACAGCCCCCCGAGCAGCGCCACACCAACGATCCCGGTCAAGTGGATCAGCATGTCGGTGGACAGCTGGTTGTGGGGGAGCAGGTCCAGGCCAAACTGCAGGAGCGGGGGAAGCGCCACCGCGAGGGCGAACGCCGGGATCTCCCGGCGCCGCCCCAGCCGGGGAGGCCGCCGTGGCTGCCGGTCGGCGGAGTTGGGGAGGTGGTTGATGAGGTGGACATCGATGTTGCCTGCGTCCCGCATCACGGCGGCTGCCTCCCCGCGCCGGGTGCCCAGCAGCGGTCGCCGTGAGGGGGACCCCATGACAATCTGGGAGGCGTTCATGCTCCTCGCGAAATCCGCCAGTGCCACACCCGCGTCCTGCCCGCCGACGGAATGGAAGAATCCTCCCAGCTCAGCCGTGAGCTTGCGCAGCTGTTCCAAGTCCTTGCCGGATTCCGGGCCGCGGCCATCCCTGCTGGTGCGGACATGAACCACATGCAGTTCTCCGCCGGCGGCGGCTGCGAGCATCCTCGCGGCGCGGCGGACCAGTACCTGGTCCTGCACCCTGCCGCCCACCCCCACGACGATCTTTTCACGCCCGGGCCAGCCCTCCCTGACGCGCGGCGAGTCACGGTAGTCCGCCAGTCCGGCGTCGACCCGTTCAGCCAGCCACAACAACGCAAGCTCCCGCAGGGCGGCAAGCGTGCCAACACGGAAGATGCCGGCCAGGGCGGCATCGGCCTCCTCCCGCGTGCTGTAGATCTTTCCGTCCGCCAGCCGCTGGCGCAGCAGCTCCGGGGAGGCATCCACCAGTTCAACCTGGTTGGCGAGCCGCACCACGGCGTCGGGGACAGTGGTCGATTCCTGGACGCCCGTGATCTCCCGGACGGCGTCCGACAGTGACTCCACGTTCCGGATGTCGAGTGTGGAAATAACATCAATCCCCGCTTCGAGCAGCTGATCGACCTGCTCCCACCGGCTTACGTCGTCGGCCATTGCAGCGTAGTCGTCAACCAGCACGACGTCGGGCCGGCGGGCAATCAGCGCCTGGACATCCGCATCAGCCGGCGCGCTGTCCGGACGCTGCGGGAAGAGTTCCAGGCCCTCCATCAGCCCGGCAGTATCGGCACGTCCTCGCGGGGAGACGGCACCCACCACCACATCAAAGCCCTCTCCGGCAAGCCGTCGGCCTTCTTCCAGCATCGCAAACGTCTTGCCCGCCCCGGGCGCAGCCCCCAGAAGGATGCGCAGATTACCTCGTGCCATGGCTCCATTGTTCCCTCCGCGGGGCCACCCCGGCTCCAGGCCCGTAGTTCATCGGCCGGCAGGGCCCATAACTGGTTACCAGGACGCAGGGACAATACCGGTGACGAGTGTGCCGAGGCGGGCAGCTGCTGTCAGCTCCAGGTCAGTTTCCGTGAATCTCAGGTTGTCGCCGCTGATCACCAGGACCCGTCCTGCGCCGGCTGCTTGCAGCCATACGGCATCGAGGCGGTTCCTTCTGTCCAGTTGCTGGGAACACATCAGGAGTCCGTCAACATGCAATTGGACTGTTCCACCATCGGCCACGGTGCACGTGCAGGTGTTCCCGGCAGGGGCAGCCCGCTGAAGAATGTCGCTGTAGCTGGCGCTGAAAGACATCTGGAATCCGTGGTTGAGCAGGACCGAGACCAGCGCCGACGTCTTCTCCCCGCCCGGTTCGCCGATAACAACATTCGGAACCAGGGTGTAGGCCAGCACGGGAATGTCCGCCCCGGGCCCCGCGCCGCTCAGGACCAGCCGGGCACCAATGGAGGTCACCTTCTCCACCGCACCCAACTCTTCACGCACAGTCAGCCCGGGTTCCTGGCACTGCAGATGGCAGACAACAGGATCGAAGGTGAGGGACGGTGTGCCCTCCAGGCTGCGGCCTTCGGTGATGATCACCGACAGGGACAGGACAGCCCCGGGGCCGAAAGGCAGCAGGCACGCCCCGCAGCGGCTGGCCGCAGCTTTGACCGTCTCGATGTAGTGGGCAGTGTCCCTGCCCTTGAAAGCCTTGAGCCGTCCGTCCCAGGCGACATTGCTGATGATGGGCACGTTCCGCAGTCCAATCCGTGACGCGCCCCAGCGACGGACGGCACGGATGGGCTGTTCACGTCGTGGAGCGGGAGACCTGGCCGCCGGGCTGGGCATCACATGGGGGCTAGGATGCCTGGCCCGGCGCACTGACCGGAATGAGTTATGGGGGCCCAACTCCCCAGCCAGATAACCACAGCTTGAAGCCACCGCCTTGCGGAAAACCTAGACGCTGTGGACCCGAGGCCCCCAAGGAAATCCCAAGCTGCTCACCGGGTTCAGGGCTGGGACGCGGAGCAGTGGGGGAGCAGTCCAGTCAGCGGTTGTCCCGCTGCTTTTCGGCCTCTTTCTGCGCGTCTTCGCGCTGTTTTTCGGCTTCCTTCTGGGCTTTCTCGCGCTCCTCCTCGGCTTCCTTTTGTGCCTCTTCCGCCTGCTCCTGCTGGTCCTCGGTCAGCTGGGGTGCAGTCGCGGGGGCTGTGGCTGAGGGTGCCGGCGCGAGGGATGCTTCCAGGTCGCGCCTGATGGTACCGATGGCAGCCTCGATCCTGCTTCGGCGCTGCTGCGTTATCCGGCCCTGCCCGGCGGCTGTTGCCACCTCCTGGCTCAGCTGCCCCAGCTCGGCCAGCACTGCGGGAAAGTCCTGCTGCGCGGCCCGCTCTTTCGCCGCGGCCACCCGGGTTTGCAGTTGCGCCGCCACGGCGTCGTCCAAATCGGGTTGACCAGCGCAGGACGTCAGGAGCGACACGCCCAGGGCGGCGGCCACAACTCCGGTCAGCAGTCTTCGCAGGGGAGTGCGGTTCATGGCGTGACGCTTTCTTCCAGTTCCTTGAAGTGTTCGCCCAGTTGCCCGGGGATGGCTGGCCCGGGTGTTTGCACCGGTGTGGGTGCCGGCCGCTGGACAGTGGTCAGCAGCACGGCCAGGAGGATCACGACGACGGCGGCCACCGCAGCCAGGACCCACAGCCGGCGGTTTCCCGGGCGTCCGAATTTTTCCCACGGGCGCTGCCGTGCAGGCGCCGTGTGCGCGGAAGACGGCTGGGCGGGCGCCGCCTGTGCGGAAGCCGGTGAGCGTGACGGCATGTGCGGGGCCGGCTGCCATGACGTGACGTTGGTTGCCTGGTCCTTTGGCAGGGCCGGAAGCCGGGCGCCGTGCTGCACCGCCGGGCTGCTGGACAGGGGCATCCCGGCAGCCTCCGCGGCCAGGACTTTGGTGGCCGGGTGGGGTGCCAGCGCAGTTTCTGCCTCGTTTGGTTCTTCGGCATGCAGGGACCAGCCGACGGCGGTGCCCAGCGTAGCTGCAACACTCGTCGCGTCGGGCCGGTCCTGCGGGTTCCGGGCTGTCATGCCGGCAAGCACCGATAACCACTGCGGGCCCAGCGAGGCAGGAAGGTGGGGGCCGCGGGAGAGCCGGGCCACCGCCGCTTCCAGCGGCGGTCCGGGAAATGCCACCGTCCCGGTGAGGGCCTGCAGCAGCACCAGGCCCAGGGAGTAGATGTCCGCCGGCGGTCCTACCCTGTCCCCGCTGGCCTGTTCGGGACTCAAGTAGGCCGCTGTGCCGGGGACCATGTTGGTTGCGGTGACCCGGGCGCCGTCGAGCATTCGCGCGATGCCGAAATCGGCGAGCTTGGGCCGGAGGGGTGCACCAGACGCGTAGCGGGTAAGGAGGATGTTGGCCGGCTTCACGTCGCGGTGCACCACGCCGCGGTGGTGGATGTACTGCAGTGCTTCGGCCAGTTCAGCTCCCAGCCTCGCCGCTTCGGCACCGGTCAGCGGTCCGCCTGCAAGGTGGCGGCGAAGATCGGTTCCGGGAACAAGCTCCATCACCAGGAAGGGCACTTCCCGCTGGCCGCGCAACAGTGTCCCCGTGTCGAAGAGCGTCACCAGGCCGTGGTGGTTCAGCTGCGCCAGCATCCGGGCCTCCGACTGCTGCCTGGCCAGTTCGTCGGCGCCGCTGACGTCATCGCGGAAGATCTTCAGCGCCACGTCCCGGTCCAGGACCAGGTCAGTTCCCCGGTAGACACTTCCCATGCCGCCGTGGCCCAGCACTTCGCCCACCCTGTAGCGCTCGCGCAGGATGGTTCCGGCCAAACCGGTGTCCGTCTCCTCGGTCATGTCCGGGCTTTTCGTTTCACCCAGCCCCACGCTGCGGTGGCAGCGAACAGCACCAGGCCGATAAGCGCAAGCCACAGCAGGCCTTCGATGATGAAGCCAAGGATCGATAGAACGAGCCAAATGACAAGCAGTGTGATGATTAGTCCCATTCCCGAATACTAGCCGGAAAGGAACGGGCCAGTCCGGTTCAGGAGTTGCTGTCCGAAACCGCTGAACTGACGGCCGTGGGGCTGTCGTACTCCTTGTCGGGAATGGCTTCCAGGGCCTGGATCACGTTGTTGTCAGCGCCGGAGTCCTTGGCGCTGGACAGCAAGGCGTCACGGCTTGCGGGATAGTCCACGCCGCCGAGGAACTTTTGTATCTGGATCGGGTTCGGAGTTTCGGCCATGGTGCCAGTTTCCTTTCTGATCGTTTCTTATGCCCTCGGCCCCTTTTGATGGGAAAGGGCCGCGAGGACTTCATCGTAGGCTGCACGTTTTGATAGGAAAAGGGTGATTACGGCTGCGCAGAATCTTCAGTCAGCCAAGCAAGCGCTTCACCCTGGGAAGTAAAGAACCGGGTGGGGTGGGCCGGATGGTGCCGTGCCATGTAGAAGCGGGCTATGGCTTCGTCTACGGCCGAGGTTCCGACGATTGCTGCCCGGGTGAGCGGCCAGGAGGAGGCGAAGGCTTCCTGTGCACGCCGGTCAATCCATGTCATGCCGGTCATTTCAACCAGCAGCGGAAGCGTCCGCCCTGCACTGAGGTCGGACGCACGCTGCATCAGTGCTTTCGCGTCGCTTTCCCTGACTACGGCACCGGGAACCCACTTCAGGCACAGGATCTGCCCGCAGAGCTCTATGGTCCCGATGACGTCATCATGTGCGTCCTCTTCCACGGCGTCTCCTAAAGGCCCGTTTTCGGCGAACCGCCGGATGCCATCAGGTGCCCGTTCTGCTCGGAGAGCCATTGCAGGGCTTCCGGCTGGCTGGTGAAGTACGCGGAGGGAGTGGGGGATTGCCGGGCGAATGCCGCGAGCACGGTGCCCATGGGATGGTCACCCACGAGAGCCACTACGGAGAAACCCCGGTAGGCGATCATGCCTGCCCGTGCCTCCGGGCTCAGCCCGGTCACTCCGGTGATATCCACGAGAATGGGCAGGGCCTGCCCGCCGCTGAGTTCCTCCAGGGTGCGGGCAGCCTGGACTGCAATTTCGTAAGTGACGAACACTCCTGGCCGCCAATGCAGCCGCAAAATCCCATCTTCGTGCGACGCGGTAAACGAATTCATGCGTTCCACTGTGCTGGTATCTGAGGGAAAGCGCCAACCCAGGCCAGCGGGCATAGTTACTGACACCGTTCGCGCACAGTTAACCTTCCTGCCGCCCTGCCCAGAGCACCGCCGCCTTAGCCGCCCCGATATGTCCTCGCTATCCGGTCGTTCCGGCTGTCTCGCCCTTTTGGGCGAGCCGCTGGAGCTGCCAGTGATGCACGTCCGGCAGCCAATCCAACGGGGCCGATGGGCCCACCCGCGGGTCGTCGGGAACGCCGCCGTCGTGCAGGGCCTGCACATACGCGCGATCCGACCAGAACGCCCTCAGCGACTTTGTGCAGCATGACGTGCCTTTCGCTTCGTTAAGCCGGTGGGTCTTGTCCCACGAGACCGTCCACCGACTCCCGAAGAAGGTCGGCATGGCCGTTGTGACGTGCGTATTCCTCAATCATGTTGAGCAGGATGTAGCGCAGAGTGGGAAGCTCGATCTCGGGGTTAGAAGCAATTGTGCCCTGGCGGCCCGGACCGCCTTCCGCAAGCGCCTCCGCGAATAGGGCACGGGAGCGGACCACTGCATCGCGCCACCTTGCATAGAGCTCTTCGGGAGAATCCTGGCTGGCTGAGTTCCAGTCCCAGTCAGGGTCGGCATCCCAGTCCACGGCGTTCCACGGGGGCAGTTGCCTGCGGCCATGAAGCCACTCAGTGGACATGTCGTCCTCGAAACGGGCCAAGTGCTTGAGCAGGCCGCCCAGAGTCATCGCCGAGGGAGCCAAAGTGGCCCGTAAGCCAGCCTCGTCAAGCGCGCCGGTTTTCCATGCGAAGGTCGACCTCTGCCGCTCCAAAAATCCCAGCAAAGTGGCCGTCTCGTCACCAACGGTAGGCGGCTCAGGGTTGGTCTGGTCGCTTTGGCCCGTTTCGTCGTTCAACAGGGGGCCTCCTCGGATTCAGGAGTATTCACAGTTAGATATGGAGTGAGTGTACAGAAGCCAAAGGTCATCCAGTTGAAAGCAAAGCGGAAACACCCTCTACTGACTGTGCCCCAAAATTCGTCCTGTGACGGTCCTAATAGGATTGGGTAAAACCGCAGGTCAGAGGGGTAGCGCACGAATGTCAGAGGGAACTCCGAAGGGGAACCGCAAACAAAAGGAGAAAGGCGGATCGGAGACCCGGCAGGCTTTCGTCCTCGCCGGGGTTGTCGCCCTGGTCGCTGGGGGCATCGGTGGTGCCGGCATCTACACCAGCGTGTCCGCCAGGGCGAAGGAGCAGAACCAGCAACAGAACCAGGCCCCCGCAACCACGCCAAGCGGACCCCTTTGCCGGGCTGCGGACCGGGCGGAACTGGTACCCGCCAGCGGCGCGCTGTTCGGTGTGAACCTTGACTGGCACGCCAAACCACTTGCCGGCTACGCCGCGGACCTCGGGCACAAGCCGGCAGTCAGCGTGTCCTTCACCGGGTTCCCCTACACACAGCAGGAGAAGGTTGACCTGCAACGGGCCGTTGAGCAGATCCGCGCCCACGGGCAGATGATGCTGTTGACCCTGGAACCCATGAATGGGCTCGCCTCGGTCACCCCGGAATCGGCGGCGGCGCTGGCAGCTGATCTGGCGGAATTCAATGACGACGGCGTCCCGGTGATCGTCCGGTTCGCGCATGAAATGAACGGCTCCTGGTACCCCTGGTCGCAACAGCCGGCCCAGTACATCCAGGCGTACCGGACCATGGCGGAGGCAGTCCACACCCGTGCGCCGGGCTCGGCGATGATGTGGGCACCGAACTACGGCGGGGGATACCCGTTCGCCGGCGGGCAGTACGAAGCCAAACCGGGTACGCCCGATTTCGCTGCCCTGGACACCGACGCGGACGGGGTGCTGAGCATGGGCGATGACTCCTACGCGCCCTACTACCCGGGTGATGACGCGGTGGACTGGGTCGGCATGTCCCTTTACCACTGGGGCGCAGACTACCCCTGGGGTGAAAACGAGATTCCGGAACCTCTGAAGTTCGTTGACCAGCTCACGGGCAACTACGCCGGCGCCAACGGCGACGATACCCTGCTCCCGGATTTCTACCAGGTCTACGGGGAGGCGCACGGCAAACCTGTCGCGATCCCGGAAACGGCCGCGCTCTTCGCCCCTGGAACCATCGGGGAAGCTGAACTGGCCATCAAGCAAGCGTGGTGGAGCCAGCTCTTCGACCCCGCCACGGCCGCCCGGTTCCCGCAACTGAAAATGATCAACTGGTTCGAATGGCACAAAGAAGAGGTTGAGGTCAAAGGCAGGGTGGACTGGACCGTCACCAACACACCCGCAGTCCGGGAGGCGTTCACTACCGCTTTGCCGGACTGGCTGCACTACGGTCCCGAGCAATCCTGCGAACCCCGCAACTAACAGCCGGGTGAGTTTCCCCGACCGCTCGCTTCTTAAGGACACCGCACTGCTCGCCCCCAAACCACGGAGCGGAGCGCTCCGGGTCTCATATCGATAAGTCGTCTGCACTTGCAGCAAGTGTCAGCATCGCCTGGTGTCACCTTGCAGGAGGGTGCTAATCACCGTTCCGGCCGGTCGCGGTCCGGGCTGGCCGTCGGCCTCAGAGACGCTGTCCCCTAGGCTTAGGACGAGCAGCACCTGAGCAGGGGTCTTTGCCTGGTGCAGTTTGTCGGAATCAGCTTTGGGGGAAGTTATGCGGGTAAGACTGGGACTCATTGGAATTGCTGCTGTCATTGCATTGGCTGGCTGCGCTAGCGGGGCAACCGCCCCGCCCAACGCCACGCCGGCAGCGGCGGCCGAGGTTGAACGCCCCACAACCGTGGGCGGGTACGAGGGTTGGTGGAACGCGACCCCCTTGTCCGGTGACGTCTCAGGGCTCCCCCAGGAAACCGTGGCGGTAAACACCAGGACCGGGCAAGTTGTTGATGCTTTCAACCGCTCGATGAACGACGCGGGCAAAGTCACCAACGTCGCTGATGTTGATTTCACCGTTGTCCCCGACCCCGCCTGGCCTGCAGACTCTGTGGTCATCATTGAGACAGCGACAGGTGACGTCATAGAGAGCTTCCCGGTGAACCAGAATGGGGAACCCATTTACGATGCCACCGGCAGCTCAAACCGGGAGAGGCCCCACGGGGCCAATCCTTAAGGCCGGAGGTAACCGTGAACCCCGCTCCAGGCTTCGGTATCCTGGCCGTGCTCTACATTGCCGTGATGGCTGTGCTGATCGGTTTGGCCGTCTACGTCCTGATCCTGGTGATCACCTTCCTTCGGCTGCGCATAGCTGAGCTGCGACGCACCGCGCCGCCCAAAGGAGAAACGGGTCCTGGTGAGTAGTCCAGCTCGGAGCTGCTGGATCCCTGAGGTCTAAAGGCCTGGTTTGTTGATGGGCTTGTCCAGCGCGAGGCTTATGGTCTGTCCGGGTACTAATTCCCCTGTTGGCAGGTCAACAGCTTCGTACCAGGTTCCGCCTGTGCCGGTGGTCGGGCGGTTCGCTGCTCGCAGGTCGGTGATGCTGAATCGGAACGCAATTTGGCGCTCCGTGTCGCCGGGGGCTGTGGTGTAGGTGAGTGGAATTCCTTCGGCATCGGCAGTGAACGTGCCCTGCGCGCCCTCGATCTTGAGTTCGCCGGGTATCAACCGCACTTTGCGTCCCGCCGGGATCGGCTCGTTGGCCTTGAGTGACGGGTTGTACAGCAGGATCTGTTCGGTAGTGGAGCGGAATTTGTATCCGAGGCTGTCGAAAGAGGCACCGTCCACGGTGGTGTAGTAGATGGCCTGGCCGAACGAGTTGGTGACTGTTGTTCCCTTGCCTGACCGGCTGTGCACGGGGTTTTTCTGGAGCTGGATAACGTGTCCGGCCTGGATGAAGTAGGTGCCACCTTTTTCGTAGGTGAACGGGACCTTGTTGGCTTCGGCTAACTGTTCCTGGGTGAGGTTGAACCGGTACGTAATGCCACTTAAGGTGTCTCCGGTTTCCACCTTGTAACTGGTTGGGATGCCGTTCGCGTCAACTGTGGCTGCGCCCTTTGCCCCAATTATCGGTTCAGCGGGAAGCAACCGGAGTTTTGTACCCGGGCTCACGGGTGAACCCGGCTGGAGTCCGTTGAATTCAGCGACCTTTGCCTCTGAAAGGTTGTAAGCGGCAGCCACACTGGCGAGGGTGTCGCCGGAGACCGTGGTGTAGTAATCCACGTTGCCGAACGAGTCGGCCACCGCTTCCCCGCGTAGCGGAGGCTTTCCGTTGCTGGCCGTTGTCACTTCCGGTGCGGCGGTGGCCGAGGGCGCTGGGGCTGAAGGCTCAGTTTGCGTGCATCCTGCCAGCCCCATCGCCAATAGTGCAATGGAGGCAGCTGCCCACCGTGCCAGCCCTACATGCTTCCGAGCCACTGCAGTACCTTCGTTTTCCATACATTCCCCCCAAAAAGCCATGCGCAAGGTCCGTCAGGCCACACCCGAGCATAGTTGATGAGCTTTATAGGCAGGACAAGGCGTACGACGGCGGCGCGCACCTCGTGCGGGAGGTGATGGCGCGTCGGGGGAAAGGCCGCATTAAGTGAGAGAGCGTTTGGGAAAAGGCCGCGTTAAGTGAGAGAGCGTCGCAGGGGAGGGGGCGAACGCGCTTGACGGTCTGGAACGCTTCCGCATATCCTGAACGAACGGTCGGTAAATAATTCGGCACGTCCCAGAAGGTCTTTGCATAGGAGCAACCATGGCAGCGCAGAACTTGCAGTCAGTGCCAGCTGAGCTATCCCCGGAGGAGCTCTCGGCGGAAGAAGCGGCAGGCAAGGCCAACTTTGACCGGGTCATGGCCGAGGATTCCCGGATCGAGCCCAAAGACTGGATGCCGGCGCCGTACCGCAAGACGCTGCTGCGCCAGATCTCCCAGCACGCGCACTCGGAGATCATCGGCATGCAGCCGGAGGCCAACTGGATTTCCCGCGCTCCCAGCCTGAAGCGCAAGGCCATCCTCATGGCCAAGGTCCAGGACGAGGCCGGCCACGGGCTCTACCTCTACAGCGCCGCCGAAACCCTTGGCCAAACAAGGGACAAGATGATGGAAGACCTCATCGCCGGCAAGGCACGGTACTCGAGCATCTTCAACTACCCGGCGCTCACCTGGGCGGACATGGGTGCCATCGGCTGGCTGGTGGACGGTGCCGCCATCTGCAACCAGGTCCCGCTCTGCCGCGCCTCCTACGGCCCCTACGGCCGCGCCATGGTCCGCATCTGCAAGGAAGAGTCCTTCCACCAGCGCCAGGGCTTCGAGATCCTCCTCGAACTCTCCAACGGCACCCCTGAGCAGAAGCAGATGGCCCAGGACGCCGTGAACCGCTGGTACGCCCCGTCCCTGATGATGTTCGGCCCGCCGGACGATGATTCGCCCAACTCCAAGCAGTCCATGGCCTGGAACATCAAGCGCTTCAGCAACGATGAACTCCGCAGCCGCTTCGTGGGCATGATGGTGGAGCAGGTTCGGGTCCTGGGCCTCACCCTCCCCGATGACCAGATCCGCTACAACGAGGACACCAAAAAGTGGGAGCACGGTCCGCTGGACTGGCACGAGTTCCAGGAAGTCCTGGCCGGCCGCGGCCCCTGCAACTCCCAGCGTCTGGAACGCCGCAGGCAAGCGCACGACGACGGCGCCTGGGTCCGCGAGGCAGCGTCCGCCTATGCGGACAAACAGCGGGCAAAACAGTCAATGAAGACGAAGGAATACGCAGCATGAGCCCCCACGGCAACCCGGAAGTCCCCGCAAGTTCGGCCAGTGAAGTGATCCGCGGCGCGGAGCAGGTTCCGGCCGGCGCCCCCACCCCCGAGGCAGCCGCCGCCGAGGCGAAGGCCGCCGCAACAACCCGGGCCTCCGAGAACCAGGTTCCCTCGATCCAGCCCGCCGCCGGACCGATGCCTGCCGAAACTCATGACCGCGGCGCCTGGGGCCTTTGGGAGGTATTCGTCCGGTCCAGCCGCGGCCTGAGCCACGTCCACGCCGGAAGCCTGCACGCACCGGATGCCGCCATGGCCCTGCGCAACGCCCGCGATCTCTACACCCGCCGCAACGAGGGCGTCTCCATTTGGGTTGTCCCGGCTGAAGCCATCGCCGCAAGTGACCCGGACGCCAAGGGATCGTTCTTCGAGTCACCGCAGGGCAAGGACTACCGGCACGCCACGTACTACACCAAGAGCGAAGGGGTGAAGCACCTGTGATCCCCGAAACCACCCGGACCACCGAGAACTCAGGCCATGGAGATATCTCCACCGGCGTGGCCGGCCCATCGGGCAGTGGCGACTCCAACGCGAGCGCCACCCGCATCACGCCCGGCAACGCGCTCCGCCCGGAGGACATCGCCCTCGAGGTCCGGACCGGCCTGGCCAAGCCGTCAGAGGAAGTCGCAGAATACGCACTGAGGCTCGGCGACGACGCCCTGATCCTCGCCCAGCGCCTGGGCCACTGGATCTCCCGCGCCCCCGAGCTGGAAGAGGACGTGGCCCTAGGCAACATCGCCCTGGACCAGCTGGGCCACGCCCGAAGCTTCCTCAGCTACGCCGGCGGCGCCTGGGGGAAAAGTGAGGACGACCTCGCCTACTTCCGCCGTGAGCACGAGTTCCGCAGTGTCCAGCTGTTCGAACAGCCCAACGGCGACTTCGCGGTGACCATCGCCCGGCAGTTCATCGTGAGCTACTACCAGTTCGAGCTGTACCGCCGGCTCACTGAATCAACTGACGCCACGCTCGCAGCCATCGCGGCCAAGGCCGTGAAGGAAGTGGACTACCACCGGGACCACAGCGCCCAGTGGATCCTCCGCCTGGCCGGCGGCACCGAAGAGTCCCGCCGCAGAATGATCCACGGCCTCCGGCTGATGTGGCCGTACGTCAACGAACTGTTCCAGGACGACGAGCTAACGCAAAGGCTCGCCGAGGCAGGCGCCGCCGTCGCGCCTTCCAGCCTGCGGGAGGACTTTGACCGGCTCAGTGGCGAAGTCCTCAAAGAGGCCGAACTGGAGGTGCCGGACGTCCCGGCGGCCCCCGGTGGCGGCCGGCACGGCAAGCACTCGGAGCACCTAGGCTACATCCTGGCCGAGATGCAGGTGCTGGCGCGCGAGCATCCCGGAGCCAGCTGGTGAAGGCCATGTACATCTCCGACTTTGAAACCCGGACCCGCACTCCCCGGCAAACGGCGTGGGACATCGCCGCCACCGTCTGCGATCCGGAGATCCCCGTGCTCACCATCGAGGACCTGGGGATCCTGCGGGACGTGCAGGTGGCAGGAGAACAGGTCAGGGTCACCATCACCCCCACCTACTCGGGCTGCCCCGCCATGGACGCCATCCGCGACGACCTCAAGGCAGCCTTCGCCAAGGAGGGCTACACAGACGTCGAGGTGGACCTGGTACTCGCCCCGGCCTGGACCACGGACTGGATGACGGACGCCGGAAAGGCGAAGCTGCAGGAGTACGGCATCGCACCGCCGTCGGGCAAGGCAGGAGCAGCCCGCCACGCCGGCCCCATCCGCCTGAGCATGGCTGTGAAATGCCCGCAGTGCGCCAGCCTGAACACCAAGGAACTCACCCGCTTCGGCTCCACCTCCTGCAAGGCGCTGTATGTGTGCCAGGACTGCAAGGAACCGTTCGACTACTTCAAAGTGCTGTAAGGAAGCCCCATGCCTGTTGTCCGCCAGACCGCCGCAGAGACGGCGCAGGCCACCGGCCGCCGTCGTCCGTCCTTCCACACCCTCGCGGTGAAGGAGGTGCGCCGGCTCACCGAGGACGCCATCGAGGTGGCCTTCCACGTCCCCCAAGAGCTCGCTGGCCAGTTCGACTACCTGCCCGGCCAGTACGTGGCCCTGCGCACCAAGCTGCCGGATGAGACCGGCGAGCTGCACGAGGTGCGCCGCAGCTACTCCATCTGCGCCGAGCCGCGCAGCTTCGCGGACGGCAGCAGCGAGATCCGGGTGGCGGTGAAGAAGGACCTGGGCGGGCTGTTCTCCACCTGGGCCAACGCCGAGCTGAAGGCCGGGGACACGCTGGACGTGATGAGCCCCATGGGCGCGTTCGTGTCGCGGCACGGCCGGGACGGCCAGGCGGTGGAGCAGAACCGCATGAACTCCATGAACAACCCGGAGGAGCTGGCAGGGGATGTCGCCTCCCACGGGGAAGCGAGCTTTGTGGCCATCGCGGCCGGCAGCGGCATCACCCCGGTGATAGCGATCGCCCGGACACTTCTGGCCGCCAACCCGGAGTCGCGGTTCGACCTGATCTATGCCAACAAGGCCGCCATGGACGTGATGTTCCTGGAGGAGCTTGCGGACCTGAAGGACAAGTATCCGCAGCGGCTGGCCATCCACCACGTGCTGTCCCGCGAGCAGCGGATCGCGCCGCTGCTGAGCGGGAGGATCGACGCCGAGAAGCTCCAGCAGCTGCTGGGCACGGCCATCCACGCCGACGATGTGGACGAGTGGTTCCTGTGCGGGCCGTTCGAGCTGGTGCAGCTGTGCCGGGACACCCTGGCCGAGCGCGGCGTGAAACCGGAGAACATCCGGTTCGAGCTGTTCACGAGCGGCAAGCCGGACAAGCCGGAGGGGCACGCGGGCCGTCCCGTGGTGGTGGACGAGTCCAAGGAGACGTACAAGATCACGTTCAAGCTGGACGGCCTGCAGGGCGAGGTGGCCAGCCCCACCCACGCCCGCGAGTCCATCCTCAACGCCGCCCTGCGGGTCCGCCCGGATGTGCCGTTCGCGTGCGCCGGGGGAGTGTGCGGCACATGCCGCGCCAAGGTGGTCACCGGCAGCGTGACCATGGACGAAAACTATGCGCTGGAGCAGGATGAGCTGGACAAGGGCTATGTGCTGACCTGCCAGAGCCACCCCACCAGCAAGGAAGTCACCGTCGACTTCGACGTCTAAGTCTTTTCAACCGCAAGGAGTTCCATGATTTCCCTCTCCATCAACAACGGCGTGGCCGAAGTGGTCCTGGACGCACCGCACAAGCTGAACTCGCTGGATGAGCAGGCGCTGGCGGATTTGTCCCAGGCGTACGACGACGCTGCTGCCGCCGCCGCCCGCGGTGAGGTGCGGGCGTTGCTGCTGAGGGGAGAGGGCCGCGCCTTCTGCGCCGGCCGGGACATCCAGAACGTGACGCCGGAGAATGACGACGCCGCCGCGTATCTGGGCGGGCTGGTGGAGCCGCTGCTGAAGAAGATGAGTGCGTTCCCGGCTCCCTCGTTCGCGGCGGCCCACGGGGCCTGCTTGGGCGTGGGGCTGGGGCTGCTGCTGGCCACGGACGTGGTGTACGTGGCGGAGAATGCGAAGTTCGGCTCGCCCTTCGCCAAGCTCGGGGCCACGCTGGATTCGGGCGGGCACTGGTACTTCACGGAGCGGCTGGGGATGCACCGGACCCTGGACCTGATCTACACGGCGGAGCTGATCAGCGGCACCGAGGCCGTGGCGCAGGGGTTGTTCAGCCGGGCCATGCCGGCGGACGAGCTGCTGGAGACGACGCGGGGGATTGTGGCGAAGGTGGCCCGCGGCGCCACTGGTGCCTTTATCGCCAGCAAGGAGCTGGTGGCGCACATCAGGGACCAGCGGTTGGGCCTGTGGGAAGCCATGGCCGAGGAGAACGCCGAGCAGGCACGTCTGTGCAAAACGGACGACTATGCCGAGGGTTTCCGGGCATTCCAGGAAAAGCGCGAGCCGCAGTTCCGGGGTTGAGCCTGTCCAGACCACCCGGTGGTTGACCTCTGCCATCCTGGGCAGAGATCTTGAGCCAACCTTGCGTTTGGGCTGCGTCGATCTTGATCCAACTTCGAAAGAGTTGGCGAGGCTGGATTAACCAGTTCAAAGCACGCTGCACGGAACAGGTAAGCACTATCAGGCCGGGTAAGCGGCAAATCGACGGGTTGACGTGGGACGAGCTTCGTCACCAAATCAGCATCCGCTGGGGAACTAACGAGTCCGTTACTTCCGCAGCCAAGGATCCTCAATCACTCTCGATGCGCCGTGGCAGCACTATGAGAAAGAATCTACATGGGGGTCTCTCAGAGGCGGCTTCTCGCTGCCGCTGCTTCACTTGCCATTGCAGCATCCAGCATCGGATCCATTGCACCGGCGATAGCAGCACCAACCACCACCGTAACCAACGAGCAGGCTACGGAACCAACCAATCCACCCGCCGAAACGGGAACGGCTTCGGCTGAAACCCCGGTGGCGCCTCCCGTCGCAGAGGCAAGCAAGCCGGCACCGACGGAAGAGCCCAGCGCCCCCGCTGCTGCCATCGCGGAACCGGCGCCGCACGTAACATCGGAGGCACCTCAGGTGGTGGCCTCGGCTGAAAGCCTGAACGCGGCCAGCGAATCCGGCACCACGTTCGGCCAGGTCTCCGGGCTCTTGGGCTCGCTGAAGGTTCTGCCTGAGTCAACGGTGCAGTACGACCGGGACCTGTTTGAGCATTGGATTGATGCTGATGGGAATGGCTGCCACACACGTAAAGAAGTCCTGATAGCAGAATCGCAGGTCCCAGCCACGGTGGGCGCGGGCTGCACAGTAACTGCCGGCCAGTGGACTGGTTGGTACGGCGGCGGAACGGCATACGATGCCTCCCAAATCGAGATCGACCACTTTGTTGCCCTGTCGGAGGCGTGGGACTCGGGCGCTGCCTATTGGACGCCGGAGCAGCGCCGTGCCTTCGCGAATGACATGGTGATCGACGAATCCCTGGAAGCGGTACCTTCGGCTATCAACCAGAGCAAGAGCGATCATGACCCCACCAGTTGGCTGCCGGCAGACCCAACAGTTTGGTGCAGGTACGCGACCGCCTGGCTGAAGGTTAAGTACCGCTGGAATCTGGCTGTCGATCAAGACGAGTACTACGGGATCGAGCGGATCCTGTCCCTTGGAAGTTGCGGCTACGACACGTTGTACTACCCGGAGAAGGCCGGCACCTCCGAGCCGACTGCCGACAGAACGTACTTAGTGCAAGGCGCTATTGCCGACAAACATGCAGCAGCAGCGGGGGTGTTGGGTTCTTCCACCTCCCAGGAGTTCGCAAACCAGCGTTTCGGCGGGTCCTACCAGTTCTTTGAACGTGGCACTATCGCCTACCTCCAGCAGTACGGCGCGTACATGGTCATCGGCGGTATCAACACCGTATGGAATTCGATCGGTGCCCAAAACAGCGACCTTGGCTACCCGACCTCTGACGAGTATGCCCCGATGGCTGGCGGCGTGATGCAGAACTTCCAGTTCGGCAAGATCTCCTGGAATCCTGCAACGGGTTCGAGGATCACAAAGGGCGGCATCGGTGTCACCTGGGACAATGCAGGCGGCCCGCTCAGTGGTCTCGGTTATCCAACAACAGATGAGTACGCTCCAATGCTCGGCGGTGTTATGCAAGGCTTTCAGTACGGCAAAATTTCCTGGAACGCCGCAACGGGCTCCCGCATCACCAAGGGTGGCATCGGCGCTACGTGGGACAAGGTAGGAGGCCCACTCAGCGGCCTTGGTTACCCCACCACGAACGAGTACGCCACTGCTAACGGAGGCGTGACCCAGGCGTTCCAGTACGGTCAGATTGTCTGGTCACCTGCCACCGGCTCCCGCTTCATCAAGGGCGGCATCGGCCAGACGTGGATCAACGCCGGCGGACCCAACAGCGGGCTTGGCTACCCAACATCGGATGAGGTCGGTGGCCTCGTAGGAGGCGGCGCGAAGCAGTACTTCCAAGGTGGAGAAGTTGTCTGGTCTCCGGCTTCGGGCGCGCGCGTCATGACTGGTGGCATCAGGGGTGCCTGGGTGGGCCAGGGCTCCGAAGGTGGCCGTCTGGGTTACCCGACAACCAATGAGTATGGTGCCAGTGGTGGCGGCTACTCACAGGACTACCAGGGCGGCCGCATCACGTGGCGCTCCGGCAGCGTGAGCATCGAGTACGCGTCTGACGCCTACAAGCCTGCACCGGCTCCTGCCCCCGCACCTGCACCCGCTCCAGCCCCCGCACCCGCACCGGTGCCGGCTCCAGCCCCCGCTCCGGTCTACTATGCGAACTGCACTGCGGTGCGTAATGCAGGGAAAGCGCCACTTTACAGTTGGCAGCCCGGCTACCGCTCCGCGCTGGATGCGGACTCCGACGGTATCGCCTGCGAAGGTTAAGCAAGCAGTGAAGAGCCCCATCCTCGATCAATCGAGGGTGGGGCTCTTCGCGGTTTTGGAGGGTTGAGCCTGGACAGAGCCTGTAGGGGCTTAGGTGGAACTACATAGCTGGGCTTAGGTGGGTACGGTGGGCCTGAAGTAACGGGTATCGCCTACTCGTGTTTCCCGCTTCGCTTGGTTGTTTACTGGGAAGTGCCGGCGAGGTGGGAGCCTTCGCGAAGGCTTGCACCGCAGCACTCGCCGGCACCATTCATCGCGGCAGCTGAAACGATGAGTCTCCCCGGCGAACCCTGGGCGATTCAGGAACGGCGGGATCCATGCGAACCAGATCATCCACTGGGGACGGCATCAACCTTGCGGCCTGCCCGCACCAGTTTGTTGGCCGATGCGATGACTGTTCCGCGTCAGCAAGCCTGAGTGAATCAGACCAGATGGTGACGGATGAAGGCGGGACTACCTTCGTGGCCGAGCCCGATCCCTACCCGCGCAATTGGTGAACCACGCCATACAGCCCCTCGCAGCAGATCTTGACCCAACCTTGCAGGTTGGTTGCAGGATTCTTAAGTCTCGTTCGGAAGAGTAGGCAGGGCCGGGCAAACGTGCCCCGGCCAACTCCCGCTGCCGTTCCTAAAGGGCTGGCTGCGGTTGAAGACTACAACGGGAGCATCATTGTCTGAGGTTCTGAACGAGAAAGTCACCTGCGGCGAAGAAAGCGGTTTCAGCCGCCGCAGGGTAGTTGCGGGCGTGGCATGGTCCCTGCCCGTTATCGCCACAGCCATCGCAGCGCCGGCCGCAGCGGCTTCCGGGATCAGCGCCACCGCAGCATTTGACGATGCCGGTTCCTCGGTTGCTTTCCCGGAGCTAACAGCGGCCGGACACAACCGCACCGGAAGCGGCCCCACTGGTTTTCACATCACGAATAGCGGCAGTGCGATCACAGGAAGCATCACGGTCTTGATCCGGATTGAGCCCGTTTCTGCAGCATCGGGCGACCTTGGTGTCGGAGTCCAATCGCTGACCAACGCAACGCTGATTGGTCCGAGCCTCAGTGCGACTGGCGTTTTCACCGCCTCCTGCAGCATCCCGGGCATTGCGAGCAACGCGACTGCCAGTGTGCCGACTCGTTTCTACTACAGGGGGAAAAAGAGTCAGATAGGGAACTTCCTCATGTCCCTCACAATCACCTACCCCGACAACAAGGTCGAGACCATCTCGACCAATATCGCGCTTACCTAGGCCGCCCGATGGTCTGGAAACGAGGCGGCCTGGTGGCCGAAGCCCGCACCGAACACCAGGGCCGGGTTGCCCTGCTCCATTTGGACGCAACCCAGCCAGTGGTCCTGGAAGGCACGGCTGCAACTATCTGGGACCTGATCGACGGCCGGCGGACACAGGAATCTATCCTTGCTGAACTCGAAGCCACCTTCGAGGATCAGGCAGGGCAAATGCAATCCCAGGTGGAACGCTTCCTCGCCAGCCTCGAGGCCCAGCGCCTGATTGAGGCCGCCCCCAACGCGTCGCGCTAATCGTCCAGGGCCGCGGAAACCATGGGAAACGCAGTTGTGGCATGGAAGCAACGTCTCTTTGAGGAATTGGCACGAGGCAGTGACCTGCTGTGCCTGGAGATCCTGGGAAGGCAGTTCACTGTCCGCTGGGGCCGTGCGGTCAACCGACAGCAGCGGGAAAGCATGAGTTCGGCCTGGGCACGCTGTGCCAGCAGCCGCGAGCCAGTGCTTCCGCCGCCGCCAATGGAGCCCACGGACAACCTGCCGTTCACCGCTACAGTCATCGGCAGGTCGCTGAAGCACGACGGCGGGATGTTCCACGTGCGGGCAGCGTCCTTTGCGGAGCTGGCTGAGAACCTCACGTCCCGGCTCACAGTGGAAGCCATCCTGGCCAATGCAGGCGGGCTGACAATGCTTCACGCCTGCGGGGTGGCCCACCCGGCCACGGGGGCGGTGGTGGCGCTCGTGGCGAAGTCGGGAACGGGAAAAACCACCGCGGCGTCCGTGCTGGCCAAGACCTATGGGTATGTCACGGACGAAACGGTGGCCATCCGCCCGGACGGCTCGGTGGTTCCGTATCCCAAGCCGTTGTCCGTAAAGCAGGGGCCGGGTGCACCCAAACGCCAGGTGGGGCCGGGCGAGCTTGGCCTTCAGCCAGCTCCAGCCGTGCCCTTCATCCAGTCCATCGTGCTCCTCAACCGGGTCCAAAGTGACCACCTGGCGACACCGGTACTGGAGAGGGTTCCGCTAGCCGATGCGGTACTCGCCCTGATCCCGGACTCGTCCTCGCAAGGGGACATCAGGGAGCCGCTGCAGTCGCTCTGCCGCCTGATAGACAGCGTTGGGGGAGTCTGGCAGGTGACCTACTCGGAAGCGGCCGATCTGCCGGTAGCACTGGATCCCCTGTTCAGGACGCAGCTGCAGAACCAAAGCGGGGCCAGGCCTGAATGGGAAGCGCGCGCGGCAGGAGGTACCCGGCCCGGACCCATTCCGGACAGCTACATCCGAAGGGCACCGGCCAAGGATGCCGTCGCTATAGGTGACGATCTGCTGGTCATGCTGGACAACCAGATCGTCCGGCTCAGCGGGATCGGCCCGGCCATCTGGGCAGTATCCGCCAGTGCGCTCCGGCCTGACCAGCTCGCTGAAGCCGTGGGGGAGGTGCACGGCACGCCGGAAGGGTACCGGGACGCCGTCGCCCTAGCCATGCAGCAGCTCATCGCTGCATCAGTTTTGGAACAGGGCGGCGAGTAGCCGCCAACGGGTGCGAAACCGCACGAAGCAGTATTTCGGCCAGGAAGACCGGGCCAGGAAACATTGAACTTGAGTGGAAGGAACCACTGTGAGCACCACAGCCGCGCCCCCGGAAGCGCCCGTTGGCATGGACCTGTCGGACTACCTCCGCATGCTCCGGGCCTACTGGAAGGCGATTGTTGCCTTCACCCTGCTGGCCACCCTGGCGGCCGCGGGCTGGACCGTCCTGCAGCCCAAGATCTACGCCTCGGATTCCAGCGGCATTGTGGTTACGCCGGGCTCGGACAACGTCAGCCTGTCGCTCGCGGGGGACAGCCTGGCGAAGGCCAAGGTCAAGAACTACGAGTCGGTGGCGAAGTCCCGGCTTGTGGCGGACCGGGTCATCCATGCACTGGAGCTGAACACCAGTGCAGACGCCCTCCTGGGCAGCATCAGCCTGAAGGTTCCGCTGGACACTGCCGAAATCCGGGTGACTGCCCAGTCCACGGACCCTGCCACCGCGCAGCGCGTTGCCGATGCCTGGGTGAACGGTCTCGCCGCCCAGGTGGAGGCGATCGAAACGGCACCTGCCGGCGAGGCAGCCGTGGAGGCCGGCACGGCAGCAACGCCCGGCGCGGAGCCGCCGGCAAACGCCACGGCAACGGCTGTCCGGGTGCTTCCTTTGGGCAAGGCAGTTCTCCCCACTAGCCCCACGTCACCCAACACCAAGCTCAACCTGGCGCTGGGCGCACTCGTCGGCCTGGCCCTCGGTGTCGCCTATGCGGTGGTCCGCCGGCACCTGGACCGGCGCATCCGGAAGGCCGCGGAAATCGAACGGCTCTTCGGCCTCCCCGTGATCGGCACCCTTCCTGTGGACCACCGCCTGGACGAGAGGAGTACCGTCCTGGACGCCGGCACAGAAATGCAGGTCCACGATGCCGGCGGGGCGATGGGAGAGGCCCTACGGGAGCTGCGCACCAATATCAGCTTCCTGGACGTGGACCAGCCGCCGCGGATCATCGTGGTCACCAGTTCGGTGCAGTCAGAAGGTAAGTCCACCGTCACGGCCAACCTGGCGGTCACCTTGGCGGCCGCCGGAGAAAACGTCGTCGTGGTCGACGGCGACCTCCGCCGGCCCACGCTGGTGGATGTTTTCAACCTGGTTCCGGGAGCGGGCGTCACCGATGTCCTCACCGGTACCGCGGAGCTGGCGGACGTCCTCCAGCCCTGGGGTGCGCTGCCGAACCTTTCAGTCCTTGGCTCCGGCCGGATCCCGCCGAACCCCAGTGAGCTGCTGGGGTCCCGGGCCATGAAGAAGATGCTCAATACACTGGCCGAAGATGCAATCGTGCTGATCGACGCCCCGCCGTTGCTGCCGGTCACTGACGCCGCCGTCCTCTCCCGCGCGGCAGACGGCGCCGTGGTAGTGATCCGGACGGGCCGGACTACCCAGGAGCAGCTGGCACAGTCCCTGGGGAACCTCGAGAAGGTCAAGGGCAGGATCCTGGGGGCCGTGCTCAATTACGTGCCAACCAAGGGAACGGATGCCTACACGTACTACGGAACGTACACCGCTGCGCCCCGGCCCGTGCCGGCATTGGGGGTCGAGCCGCAGCCCATCACCATCGCGCAGGACAGCGGGGCTGAAGGCGTGCTGGAAGCCCTTGGCAGCGGGCGCAGGGCCAAGGACTAGGTATATGACGGACGCGGCCAATGAAGCGCAACTCAGTGTCCCTGAGGGCGTACTCCTGTGCCACGCTTTGGTGGCACGGGTAGCGGAAAGCCTGGGTGTTCGTGCCTTCTTCATCAAGGGGCCTGCCAGTGTGATGCAAGGGCTGCGCCAGCCGAAGACGTCAACCGACGTGGACGTTTTCGTCTCACCCTCCAGCCTGGAAGCAATTGTGCAAGGCTTGCGGGAGCGGGGTTGGCGGGAACGTCCCGTTGATCCGGACAGCAGGACGTTTCCGAAGCACGCGGTGACATTGCACCACCCGGAGTGGCCGTGTTGTATCGATGTCCATTTCCGCTTCCCGGGGATGGAAAGTACGGCAATGGATGGTTTCGAGGTGATGTGGGCAAATACAGATTGCCTGGAGCTTGCAGGGCAGGAGGTGCGCATCCCGTCAGCGGCGCTGGGAATCCTGATCCTTGCATTGCACGCACTCCGGTCTCCTCATCTGCCTGCCTGCCGGCAGGAGCTCGAATTCCTGGCCCACCTCACAAAACGGGAATCGCGCGTGTCCGCAGTGTTGGATATCGCCACGGCCACTAACTCCCTTGGGGCCATGCGGCCTTTTCTCGAGGATCTACTCCCTGAAGAAGCTCTGCCGGAGTGGCCGGAGCCCTCCATGGAATGGCGCAACCGGCTGATGGCCAAGGAACCGGGGAGTGCAAGGCTTATAGCCATCGGACAGGCGCCGTGGCGTCAGAAGCCAAAGATGTTGTGGCGGGCCGTCATTCCGCGGCCGGACGTCTTCCTGAGTGGGAACATCTATGCGGACATGTCAGTCCGCGGACGGCTCTCGCAGCATCGTGCCAGATGGGCCCGGTTCCTGCGCTCTGCCCCGCGGATCGTGCGGGACTTCAGGGACATCGGTGGTTAAGCTGGTCAGAACTCAGCGGCCAGCCAGAAATTGCCTTTATCTACCGCTGATTTGTAAGGTTCAGCTATGACTACGGGGAAAGCTATCACCAAAGCCGTCATTCCTGCTGCCGGATTGGGGACTCGCTTCCTGCCCGCCACCAAGGCAATGCCGAAGGAAATGCTGCCGGTTGTTGACCGGCCGGCCATCCAGTACGTCGTTGAGGAAGCCGTGAAGTCCGGCCTCACTGACCTGCTGATGATCACAGGGCGGAACAAGCGCTCCCTGGAGGATCACTTCGACCGCGAGCCGGGCCTGGAGCGCGCCCTGGAGCTCAAGGGCGACAAGGACAAGCTGGAGTCTGTGCAGTACGCCTCCGAGCTTGGCCCCATCCACTACGTTCGCCAGGGCGAGGCCAAGGGCCTGGGCCACGCGGTGCTGTGCGCCAGCCAGCACGTGGGCAACGAGCCTTTCGCCGTGCTGCTCGGAGACGACCTCATTGACGAGGCTGAGGACCTGCTGACCACCATGATGGAGGTGCAGCAGAAGACCGGAGGTTCCGTGATCGCCCTGATTGAGGTGGATCCGTCCCAGATCAGCGCCTATGGCTGCGCAGACATCACCGCGGTGGACGGCGAGGACTACGTCCGGGTGAACAGCCTGGTGGAGAAGCCGGCCACGGGTGAGGCTCCCTCCAACCTGGCTGTCATCGGCCGGTACGTGCTGCACCCGTCCGTGTTCGGCATCCTTGAGAAGACGGAGCCGGGCCGCGGCGGCGAGATCCAGCTGACGGATGCCCTGCAGACCCTGGCCTCCGGCGAGGGCGAAGGCTCCGGGGTGTATGGCGTGGTATTCAAGGGCCGCCGCTTCGACACTGGCGACAAGTTGAGCTACCTCAAGGCCGTCATCACGCTCGCGTCCGAGCGCGTTGAGTTCGGCGAGGACCTGAAGACCTGGATGAAGGGCTTCGTCAACTAACTGATGCTACATACTGCTTACAGGTCCGCTGCCGGAAGGCAGCGGGCCTGTAATTTTCTGCGTGCCGCAATGGCCAGCAGTGCGCCGATGACAGATCCTGACGCATTTGTTACAAGATCCACTGGACTTGCAAAGCGGTCGTGAAGAAACAGGAGTTGCCCCAGCTCAATAGTTCCGGAAAGTAGCAGCCCAAAGGCACCAATCCGCCACCAGGCCTTTCTTGGAAAAGCAAGCGAGCTTATGAATCCGATGGGGATAAACAGCGCAATGTTGGCCGAAGCTTCTAAGAATCTGTAGCTGAACCAGTTCGGAATTCCGTTGCGGTGGAGGAATCGCAGGATGCGGGTCAGCAGGCCTTGGATTGGCTGGTCTACAGGGGTGGGCCAGAAGGCGATGAGAGCCAGTGGAACCATCGTGGCGATAAGGATCAGACGCCAGAGTCGGTAGTTCTGAAGAAGCTTCACATCTCCCTCAGGAAGTCCTCAGAAGGGCTAATGCTGCGATTCCAAGGGCGGCAACCGCGAGTAGCGCCAGGAGGGCGTAACTGAGCATCTGAGGGCCCGGTAGGGGTAGGGACAAGTCGTACTGCCATGGTGCTCGTCGCCAATGTCTCCCCATAGTTCATATTGATACCACAGCCAAGCCCTCCGACTGGCGGCTGAGTTCTTTCGAAACCTTAAACGAGGAAGGTGGGTGTTCTCCATCTCTGGAGGACACCCACCTTCCTCGGTGGTTATTTGCGTTGCAGTTATGCAGCAACCTCAGACTTGGCCCGGCGGCGAACAACCACTACCGAGGTAGCGCCGGCTGCGAGTGCGCCAGCGCCCACCAGGGTCCAGAGGACCAGGCCGGAGTCGGCGCCAGTGTTGGCCAAACCTGCACCGCCGGTGCTGGCCAAGGGAGCGCCGCCGGCGTTGCCACCGGTGCTGGCCAGGGAAGCTGCCACGGTAACCGTGACGGGACCCACTGTGTTATCGGAGATGTTGCCAGTCGCCAGAATGGAGTACGTTCCAGCCTCGTTAAGGGTGACCGGGACGGAGAACTTACCCTCAGCGTCAGCAGTGGTTCCAAGAGTCTGCGGTTCCGCGAAGACGCTGATCTTTGAAGCAACTGACTGGCTACCGGCAGCAGGCGCCGTGCCATCAACGGGAGTCACAGTGATGGTGACTGTCTCGTTAGGCAGCATGCCTTGCCCACTGAAAATAAAGGTTTCACCGGGAGTCACGGTGGCATCCGAGACGGTAGCGGCCGGTGGGAGCGGTGCATAACCGGCCTGAGCCGCGCCGGCGCCTATAAGAGCGATTGAACCTGCGAGTGCAAGTGCTGCGAATGTTTTCTTCATTATTGTCCCCCCGGAGACGTATAAGTTTTGTTGTACCCGATTTTGGGGAGCATTCCCCTCCGCACGAGACCTAGTGCAGAACTACGGATATTTATCCCAAAAAGACGTTACCATCTGCAAGTTGTCTCAAGCAACGTCAATCCAATCGGTTTACATAGTGTTAACGCACGGTTCACGAGTCCTAGCTGCACGCAGCGCTCTGTGTGGGCAATCTCACATTCATGACTGGTTCGACTGTTGGTGTGACAACAAGGTTAGGTTCCACGTGCTGCACAATTTTTCCGAATGTGAACTCGACCGTCCTGCTTTCGCCTGGTGCTAGTTGTACGGCGACAACACCGACCGGTCTGTTGCTGTGAACATAGGGTGCGAACTGGGTCTTCTCGCCGTCGAGCTTTGCCGTTTCTACGTTGGCCTGCACTGGACCATAGGCGACAATATTCGTCTGAACGGACCCAGGGGGAACTCCGTAGGTTCCTCCACCTGTCACATAAGTTGGCAATGACGTGGCCGCATCTGCCGGTGCGCTATTGACGCTGGTGACTCGGACAGTTGTCTCTTCGTAACCGTCTTTGGCGCATTCCTTCAAGAGTTGCACGGTCCGTTTTACGTAGTAGTCCATTTTTGCGCCGGTTCCATCGTTGAAGTACACACCGAACTCCGCCGGCGAGACGCTTACGCCGGTGATGGAGCCGCCCAAGGCGTAGCTAGCGAGCACATCCTGTTCTTCTGTTGTGTTTGACCAGACCCTCAATCTGCCTTCATCGACACTGCGAGTGAGGCTAACAATTAGTCCCTTGGGATCGCTTGTGCCTTTGGATAGGGCGTCGAACACCTCGTGAGCGACACCGGCGAAGTAAGCATCCTGGAGTTGAGGTTCGCTAATTTCTGCGTAGACATCTGAAAGGAGCGTCCGAACGAGGTTGCCGCTGTTCAACTCTGTGGGCAGTCGCTCGCCTGCCAAGGTAAGAAGCAGCGGATCAGAAAGGTGAACTACTCCGGTTGCATCCAAAATGTAACTAAGAGCCACTGGATCGATGGAAACAACTCCGTCAAGTGACCCGCCCATCCTCGTCTCCCACATCCGCTTTGCCAAGTCTGCTGTCGTGGGGAAATCCGGCGTGAGGTTCACGTCTTGCATGTAAAGCCCTGGCCGCCTCGAGTAAATTAGCTGCTGCTGCGCCTCGACTGCAATTGCTGGACTAAATTTGCCCAATGCACTCGCGCTAGTTTGAGATTCCAGCGTTAGTTTCCCTTGGTCAACAGACAAGACAGCTACCGCACCGGGAATACCGCCCGATGCCCGACTCTCCGCATTGTTTTGTATCAGTAGAAGGTAACGCCTAGGTGCTTCCGCCCCCAGCATGTTGGGAGCGATGGAGGAGATATCGGCGGCAGTATCCAGCCCGTTCCGCATCGACGAAAGTTCTTCGCGCGCTTCGACGAGGGGCACGGCCAGTTGCGGAATCAAGGCCGACTCGTTTATGGCATTTAGTCGATCTGATGATTCACGGACCGCGTGGGCCGCGGCAAGTAGCTTGGGCCTTGCAGCGCTCAGGGGTGAAAGGTCTACACCTTCGCTACTTGGCGTGAGCATCTTCAAGTCCAGCAACCCGAGCGCGTCGACTAAAGGGGTTAGGCCGAGTTGGGTGACGTCATCTGCCGATACTGCTACCTCAGAGGCAGCACGAAAATTTGCACCTGCCCAAGGCAGCATCCCAGCCGCCTTCCAAAGCGGATCCTCCCCAGCCCCACGCGCTGCCGATGTATGCGTTTGCAGTTCTTTGGTGATCTCATTCGCTCTTATCGTGTCATCTTGAAGGATTTCATCCTTCAACAGTGAAACTAATGAAGTAGCAGAATTTAGGTGAGAATACATCGACGACGCTTTGTAGCTGAGCCATAAGATGCAGCCAGCCACTATTAAGAAAATGCCAGCGGATATGATGACTATCCGCTTCAATCGAGGGGCCTTTATGTTTCGGCTGACGCGCTTCTCGGAGGGTGCAAGAACCGCGTGATTAGCTGCTGTCATCCCGGGCGGTGCCTTTCAGGGGGCAAAAGTGGGTTTAGTACGCGCCAGTGCTTCGGAAAACTGCTCGCACTGTGCGAAGTAGAATTAGAAGATCGCCTGTTAAAGACCAGTTTTCTACATAGTAGAGGTCGAGTCGAACGGAATCCTGCCACGAAAGGTTGGACCGGCCACTTACTTGCCACAGTCCTGTCAGGCCTGGCTTCACGAGTAGCCTTCTTCTGACGTCGTGTTCGTATACGGCTACTTCCCGTGGCAGTGGAGGACGTGGTCCCACCAAGCTCATTTCCCCGACAAAAATATTAAATAGCTGAGGCAGTTCATCAAGACTGAACTTACGCAAAACCCTGCCTGCTTTAGTCACCCGCGGGTCCTGCTTCATTTTGAACAAAACACCGTTGCCCTCATTGTGTTTGGCCAAATCGGACAGAAGGTCTTCGGCTGCCACCACCATGGAGCGGAACTTGAGCATTGTGAACGGCTGCCCCTCCATGCCGACCCGCTCTTGACGAAAAAGTGCCGGCCCGCGACTGTCTAGCTTTACCCAGAGGGCGATGGCTGCCATGAGAGGCAGCGTAAGGAATATGAGCAGTCCGGACACTAAAATGTCGAACAAACGTTTTGCTACTCTTTGACCGCCTTCAAGCGTCGGCGTTGTGACGTGAATAAGCGGCAGCCCAGCAACTTGTTGCGTGTGAATTCTTGGACCCGCAATATCCGTTAGCGCGGGGGCCATTATCAAAGCCGTGTTTCGGGCCGCCAGCTCCCATCCTAGATGTCTGAGGATTTGCGGGTGCAGCTGAACGCCTGCAGATACAGCCACAGCATCAGCGTCGCAGTCTTTTATGGCTTCAATGATAGAACTCACGTCGGCCTGATGGCCTAGAACAGGAAGACCAGAAAGTGAAGTTGGTTCGGCGCCAACCTGGGCGCCTGGAGTGTAGGCCGCGACAGGCAGGTATCCGGCAAATTTTGCACGTCGTAGCGAGACCGCCAGATGTTCGACAGCGCTGGGCCCACCCAACAGCAAGAGCCTGGACATACTTTCTCCTTGCCCCCTCTCAACGCTTAGATGCTGCCTTAGAAGCCAGCGTGACAGGAGCAAACCAATCAAGCCCACAGGTAGCGCCACACCTACATAGCCTCTGGCGATGTCCGCCTGAAAGACGTAGGAAAGAATCGCGATGAGACCGAATACCCAAAGTGATGCCGCTGCCACGCGCTTGTACTCGTCAACTCCGGCCCCTAGTATCCGGCTTTGACGGCTGTTCCAGGCCCCGAGCATGAGCCACCAAAATAGTGCCAGGGGTATGGATACAAGTGCGTAGACACCCTCCTCGCCCCTTTGGAGATCTGGACTCCAGCCAAACCTGAGGATATAGGCTCCTACTACTGCCCATGCGATTACGAATGCATCACATACAGCTAGGCGCCGGCTGTAGCGCATGCGCCAACCATCTAAACTTCTCACTCGCCCCCCCATTCGAATCTTCACCCAGCTCAAAGTACAGGCCGTTAGGCCGTCGATTTTATTTGGCCTAGCTAGGCCGGACTAGGATGTCCCACCACTTGCTAACGTCGCGGACAGTCCGAATTGGGTGCAAGGTGCAAGGCTCTCCGATTCTACGGCACGACCTGAGCAGCGCGCGTCGTCCTCATCGGACTCCAGTAAGATGTCCCTTCGGGGGATGCGGGCATCACGAGCGGGCCTAAGTGCGACCCTGTCTTTTAGGCGTGCACTCCACGCACGAACCCATGTAGGAATTAGAGGACACCGGTGAAGCCTAATAGGAAAGCTATTCTTCATGTGACTGAAAGCTTTGGCGGTGGCGTTGCGGCCGCGATCAGGCATTATAAGAAGAATTCACCTCAGGCAGAGCACCACCTTGTGTATGCGCCTAGAGATGACGCGCCAATAGATGCTGCGGATCTTCAGGGCTTTGCCTCTGTGACACAGATGGGCTCAAGCCACTTAGGTCGGATATTGGACCTCCGTCGGCGGTTGGCTGCTTTTGACGAAGTCACAATCCACGCCCATTCCAGTTTTGGGGGAGCCTACACGCGCTTGTCTACCGCTAAGAGTCTCAAGCGGCGAATTGTCTACACGCCGCATTGCTATGCGTTTGAACGTCAAGACATCGGACTTGTCAAGCGAGTATTGTTCTGGCTAATGGAGTGGGCGCTGGCTTTCAATACCACGCTATTTGCCGGGTGTTCTGAGCGAGAAGTAAAGCTGTCCCGTTGGCCAGCGGTGAAGGCTGGTCGGCTGATGATTCCCAACATAATGACGGGGGTGATAGCGGGAACGCCAGGTCCCTCTTCTGATCAGCAGGTAGTTTCCGTTGTTGGCGCCGGTAGGCTCGGACCCCAAAAGGATCCGGAATTCTTCGCCAGGTGTATCGGAGAACTGCGCAGAAGGGGGCTAGATGTTTCTGCCACTTGGATTGGTGGCGGAAATCCTGAGCTAGAGGCGACCTTGCGAGAGGAAGGAGTCCTAGTTACCGGGTGGCTGTCGTCAGGTGAGGTCCAGCAGCATCTTCGCCAAGCCGACGTTTACATACATTCCGCCTTGTGGGAGGGATTCCCGTTGGCGGTTCTGGAAGCTACGGCGCTGTCTGTTGCTACAGTTGTCCGTGATATACCGGCGTTCGAGGAAGTCTCTGAAGACCTCAAGCTTGAGTCAGCCCTTAAGATTCTTCCCCACATCTGCCGTAGCCAACTGGACTTTGCAGCGTGGAAGCAAAAGAATGTGTCAGCTTGGCGTAGCCAGCTGGCGAACAATACTGACATGCATCAGGAACGTGCTTTGAATGTCGCTTACGAACTTTGACAACCGAGTACGCCGGCAAATTTACGACTGTGGCCAGCACTGCGCTCGCTCTTGTCTGTGGATGTACTGAAAAGGAAAATAGATGGGGTGTGCGTGAAGGAAGATCTGGGGATTAGGACGCGGTCAGCACAGATGCACCTGTTGCTCATTTTAGCTGTCGGTTTTTCCGTAGTCTACATTCTGGCTGGGCATCCGTTTCTACCCCCGAAGTATTCCTACGACGAAGAGAAAATCGCCGCATTGGCCCGTGAAGAGCCTGGCATTCCGACAGACAAATCTTTTCAAATCGTTGCCGACATTTACAGAGTTACCGGTCTAGCGGATTTGCCTTTACTGGCCGGTATCATAGGCTTTGTAGCATTCTGCGCGATACTGCTTTTCGCTATGCGTGCTCGCACCGCAGCGCGACTCTCGCTGGTAACGGTAGGTATTGTAGCTGCAGTCATTTTTTTGGGGGCCGTTTATTTGGGCCATTACGCAAAAGAATTCTTCATCTTACCGATTTGTGCCCTGGTCACCATGCGAACACGCCGATGGCCGTGGGACGTCGTCATACTCATTTTCATCATACTTTATGCCGTGTTCTTCAGGAGTTATTGGTTTATTGTCGGTGGCTTCTACGTTATGTTTCGTCTGCTACTGCTAAAGTACTCGCCTCTGAAGTCGATGATCATCGGTTCCATTGCTGGCCTGGCTTTTCTGTCGGCTGTCTTTGTTTTCTACATGGGTCTCGACCTTGATCACTATCGTATGGTGGTCAATGATTCACGCGTCGATAATGTAGATGCCCAATCCGCGATACAACCACTCACTTCCATGGGCGGCTTCGTCGGTGGTTTCATCAACGCCTTGGCCGTACTGGCCAGCTTTGTCGTGCCGATCCCGCTGGTGGCCAAAGGTCAGTTCTTCTACCTACTAATTGTGGTCTTTCTCATGGCCCTTTGGGTGCGTCTTTTCACAGCGCTGCAGAAATCATGGAAAACTTCCGTTCGGGGAGGCGCCGAAGACCCCTGGGTTCAACGTTGCGTTGCCCTACTTTTTGCCTTTACCGTCGTGCAGTCTATTTTCGAGCCTGACTATGGTTCTTACATACGGCATCTTTCGCCTCTTCTACCTCTAATGCTAAGCATCGTCCTGCAACCATCCGACCAGCCTAAGGTTGCTGAGGAAGCCCCAGTTGATCCCATGCTAAATCGCACGATCTGACATAGCGGGTGGAGCCTGCAGAATTCCCTCGTCGTGAGGCTAGTGCCCTTGCCGAATTATTACCAGCACTATCTGCTCGTACGGGCGTTTACGTCATCGTGCGGGAAAGTTCCCTAGTCGCCCTGTTTGCGGAAAGCTAACTTTAGCCGTTGAGGAGTGAAGATGTCGTCGTCGAAAGTCACGCGAGTTCTTGTCACACATTTAGGAAGCAATGGCGGTGGGCCTAAGTTCCATTATCATTTGTTCGCGTCTCTTTTAGACCGGCCCGATCTTGAACCTCACTACCTTGTAGCGGAGGGGGCTGATAACAAGGCCCAGTTCCGTGCGACCGGTTCCTCGTTCATGGCTTTACCCACGTATAGGAGCAAATTCGGCTTGATCCTTGGGATGCCTCGTCTGCTCTTTTCTGCTGTCCGGTTGCGGCGATACATTCAAGAGAACAAAATAGCAGTCGTTATCAATTCGATGGAGAGTGTTTACCAAGGCTTGATAGCGCCGATCGCTATCCCTAGGGGAGTGAAATACATGTCTTGCGTGCATGACGCCGTAGATCATCCGGGGGATGAGCATTTCCTAAAGAAGCTTTCTCGTTGGGGAGAACGTTCGAGAGCCGACGAATTTATTGTTTTTAGTGGAGCAGTGCGGAGTGCTGTTAGTAGCGGGAAATCTCTACGGGGACGACCAGTTAGGGAGACTGTTCACGGTGCTTTTGACTCGCATGTACCGCAGGAGGTTGCGCGGAACAATACAAGCGGCGCCCGTGCACTCAGGATTGGATTTATCGGGCGCCTTGGTAAATATAAAGGACTGGATCTGCTGGCGGAAGCTGTTGGAATTCTTCGCTCACGCGGCCTCGACGTGGAAGGCCATGTACATGGCGCAGGACCTGAAGAATATTTGGCAGGAACCGAATTGGGAGCGGCGCTTAACTGGTCCATAGGCTGGATTGACGACGAGAAGATACCCGAAATATTGGATTCCTTTGACATTTTGGCGCTTCCCTACAAGGAGGCTAGTCAGTCGGGAGTAGTCGCTTACGCCATGTCGCGGGGACTTCCTATGGTCGTCACTCCTGTAGGTGGATTGCCTGAACAAATCCACGCTGCTTCATGCGGTCTCGTAGCAGCCGGATTGTCACCAAATGACTTCGCAAATGCCTTGGAAAAACTAGTTGTGGACCGCAACATGAGGGAGCGCTTGGGACATAACGCGTCAATAGCAAGCAGGACCACATTTTCATGGCAAAGGGTGGGCGATGATGTTAGTCGGTGGCTCACAGAGTGAAAGATCGGCTTTCAGCGCTTTTTAGGGGAAGTTTCCCTGGATTCGTGGCTCAGGGACTCACCCTAGCTGCAGCCATGTTTCCCATACTGATAGGTCGCGACGACGTATTGGTTTACCTGCTGACGGTAGCGGCGCCCGTGACAATTGTCGTCCATGCAGTGACATTAGGTGCCCAAACTCGGCTTCCGATGGCCGACAAATCCCAGATGTTGCCACGTTTAGCGTCCTCGCTTTCCGGAGTACTGCTGGCGTCTTCGTGTCTCTCAGCTGTATTTATTTACGTACTCTTTCTGAGCGAAGATATCACTCTTCGCAGGTTCATATTTGGACTGTTTGTTCTTCTGCCCTGCCAAGCAATCTATTTTATAGCTCTGGCTTTAGGAACCGCAGATCTTTCTTACTCCAAGTTGATGTATTCCCGATTGCTCTATGGCTCCTTAACCTTCGTTGGCACTCTGCTGATGGGTGGTCTCGGCGCTAGTCCTCTCGCGTTTTTGCTCGTCAATGCTTTCGGATACCTAGGTGGTGCTGTCCCAATCATCCTGGGCCGATTTTCCTGGGGACTGATACAAAGCATTTCTTTACCAACCTTGTCGTTCTACGGCTTCGGGTCTGAGCTTGTGGCGGCACGCTATGTAGTAACGGCTTCCATTGTCAGTGGCCTAGGCAGCCAAGTAGGCGCGCTCATCACTCCGTTGGTCCCCTCGTCGGACGCAGGGGCTTGGGCGACTGCTATTCGTATCATGACGGGATTGCAGACCGTGGGTGGCCATATCCTAGGGCCAAAGCTCGACATCGGCTTCCTTGCCGGGATCCGGGAATGCAAAGCGCGATTAGTGCGAAGCGTTTGGCGTAAAGGACTGGTGATGGGTGCTACGTTGGGGGCGATTTGCATTATGAGTTCGCTGATAGGCGTGGCCTGGATCGATATAGAGTCATTAAGCATGCCAATCGCCATTGCCATGCTTGGCTATTCTGCCACCTCAGTGTTCCTAGCCCCCATAGACAGAAGCCTTACGCTTTTGGGCGGTCAACGTGAGCGTCTTGTCTGGGATGTAATTCGCGCTGCTGGCGGTCTGGCCATTGTGCTCTGCGTTCCCCGAGACCTGCTATTGGTCTCGCTGGCGACCTTGGGAATCTGTTCGTTGCTGAGCTATGTCTATCTATTGAAGCGACGCGTGCTGGTTGTGGCGTCCTCAGGAGGAGACGCTTCGCTGGAGCTTGATACGGGGCAAGAACAAAAGATGGGTACCGGCCCGTCAATTTAGATAGTCCACGGGCTCCTCGTGGCTTAGTTATCCCTCAAGAGGCTCTTCACGGCTCATGTGGAAATGGCTCCTTGAGATGAGCGGTCATGCCGCCGTCCGGGCGGCACTTTTCAAGAGAATATCCGATTTGTAGTTGGCTGGGTTGCGGTAGCCGCGTGCCGTGCGTTTGCTGTTCTTGATGGCGGTGTTGTTCGCCTCGACCTTGCCTGACGTAGCGCCGGTAATGAGGCGCACCTCGATCTCTGCCCAACACCGGTAGACGGTGCCGTAGAGCTTTCGTTTCCGGCCGTGCTGCTTTCTTCACGAGTTCCGCGAGTTCGTTTTTCGCGGCCGCGGCGGCCTCCAGTAGGCCGGTGCCCAACAGCACTCGGAGTTGTTCCTTGACCTGCCAGTCGGCTTGGAGGTGCCGGTCGGGTCGTCCGCAGCGAACACTTCTTTCAGCCGACGAGCTGCCCTGCAGCTGAGGTTGTCGCCGCCGCGCGGCAGGAGCATGCGGTGAGCCCAGGCCTTGACGATGGCGCTGCCGCGGCGGCCCTTGACCTGCTGGGAGAGGTTCTGCCTCGTCTCGGTCATGGCATGGTTGGCAAGAGAGATCAGGTGAGTATGATCAACCGCGACCGCCGTCCGTGGAAGCCACATCCGCAACGCCTTTTTTGAACGCCGCGGACGGGTCGATGGCCACGACCTGCACGGCCAGCCGCCATGCCAGCGGTCGGGCGAACATCCAGTCGTCGACGGCCCCTGTGGTCACGGCCATCGACCACGCCCAGTACTTGGCCGGTGTCCAGGTCCACGACGGTTGTCATCCACGGCTTGAACCGTGTCCAGGCCGTCGTCGTCGCGTCCCGGAAGTGGCGCACCGGCCTGAACCGGTGTTCATTGATGCCGAACATCCGCGGCCTTAGCTTGTCCAACCGGCAGCCTGAGCAGACATGCTTCATTCGGCGCCGCTCGGACCATGCACCACGACACCGCGAACCCGGAAGCCGTCTCCGACACGGCTCTGCCGGAGCGGATGACTGCTTCCAAGGGGTAGTCCCGGAGACGGACCGTGGAGCGGACGCGGCGCGGAACCTGGGGCGTTGATTCAAAGAACGACAGCCCTTCGCAGGCTGCTTCTAGGCAGTACCAGCGGTACTTGGACCAGAGCACGTCCGCCCGGCCGGCGACGGGAATATCACGGGTCGTTGAAGGCGGAGCTCTTTCCGCCGGGATGCGATGACCGCGCAGCTTGGGCAACCTAGCGGCTGGCTTCAACGATGGCCTGCCGGCGGCCGGCAGTGATGGTGGTGGACATGACGTGATAGTCGGGCCAGGTTGAACAGGATCGTGGCAGCGGCGGCTGCGACCCCGGTAGGTTCGATGAAGCCAGCAGGGCCACGGGCCCCCCTTGGCTTCAACGACACGAACTCCATTCCCCTTCAACTACGAAGCGCGGTTTGGCCGCTAATCTGATCCGCAGAGGACTGTCTCCGATGACATCCAATGTGAGAAATAAAAGTTCGCAGTTTCAGATTTATTGGTTCCCCACGCGAGGTGCGGACCTATGTTGGTGCATGAAGACTTCGAAGCGCGGGCCCCAGCAACAGAGACCCTTGGTGCGTGCTGGCCCTTTTCATAGCCTTAAGGCCAGCTTGAGGACAAGATGATCGTTCGCCTTTGCTGGAGTACTCGAAGTATGAGGCATCTAAAATCGCGCAACTTCCTCACTCGTGAGTTTGGCCGCTCGCGGTTTAGCAGTAGCTGGCACACCGACTGCCATGGAATCTTCAGGTATATCTATGCGAACGACGGCATTAGCGCCAATAACGGATCGCGACCCAACTTTTACTGGCCCAAGTATTTTGGCGCCGCATCCGATATGCACGTCATCACCAATAATCGGGTTCCCCTCTACAGCACCCCCGCTAGCGCCCAAGGTCACTCCATCCTGAATCTGACAATTTGAACCGAGAATTACCCCTTCTCCAATAACAACACCCGTGGGGTGAAAAAAGTTCACATTCCCTCCGATTGTTGCCTGCCAAGCGATATCCGCGCCAGTGAGCAAGTGGTTGCTCTGCTTAACGATTGCCCCGCAGACGGGGTGGACCCTGCCGGCCAACTGTGACAGTCGAACAAGCAGAGTGGACAGTCCGCGCACCGTTAGGGGTTTAGGAGGGCGAACCGCACTTAGGGGATTGTCCTTAAAGTCCTGCGTTAGATACGAGAAGAATGTCATTCGAGCTGTCCTATCGGGTAGCGGCTGTCTTCGCAGACGCGCGGGGGACTAGAGAACTGAAAAGGCGAGCTATTTTCCCGGCCGCAACGTTGGAAATACTTGTGGCTCTCGATCGTATGGTTCGCTATCTAGGGTGGTCGGCCAAGTTACCGTCGGCGTTCCCTCCTTGTTAGCGGCCTTTCTGCTGCCACGCTTCGCAGGCTGGATCTCTTCCTGATTGTAGTAACTATATGAATATGCGTCTGGTCCCTTAGAGGGCAGTCGATTCAGAACTACACCGAGCAAATTCGCCCCGACCATGTCGAGTGCACCCAGGGATTTTTCAAGATCCTGTTGCTTCGCCCTGTGTGATCCTACGACGACCACTACCCCTCCTACATGTTGAGACAAAACGGCAGCATCTGTCACAGGCAGGAGTGGCGGCGCGTCTATAACTACAATGTCGAATGTCGTTTCTAGCCTGCGGATGAGGCCATCCATTTCCTCGGACCCTAAAAGCTCGCTTGGGTTAGGCGGGATCTGCCCGGACGTGATCACAAAGAGGTTGTCTTCGCCCCAAGGTTGAAGCAGGTCATTCACGTCGGACGTGCCGACGAGGGCTGTGGTGAGCCCTGCGTTCCTGTCCAAACCCAAGTACTCGTTGATCATAGGCCGACGAAGATCGGCGTCAATCAGGCAAACGGATTGTCCTGCTTGTGCTAGGGCAATAGCGAGATTGGTCGCCGTTGTACTTTTTCCCTCGCCCGGCAGCGATGATGTCACGAGGAGCGTCTTGGTTTTCCCAGCGAAGTTGGCAAACTGAAGGTTGGTTCTTAGCTGCCGAAATGCTTCCGCTCGGGGGCTTTGATGGGGTGCTTGCGTGAGAAGAGGCTTTTTGGTGGCGTCTTGGTCGAAAGCTATGCCCCCCAGCAGGGGCGCGTTGCTAATTCTTCTGAAATCTGCTTCGCCGCGGATCCTGTTGTCCAGTGTGCTTCGGAGCAGCGCTGCCGCGAGTCCAAGCGTCAGACCAGCTACCAGGCCGATCAGGAGATTCAGGCGTGTGTTGGGTGCTGAAGGATCGGCCGGGGCTTTCGCAGGGGTCACGACGGAAAGACTGACAGGAGAGGTGCCACCAGCTCTAGGCCGTTCAAGAACGTCTACGACCTCTATCAAGCTGTCGGCTACGGCCTGTGCTGTAGCCGCGGCTTGTACTGGAGAGGTGTCGGCGACCGATATGGTGATTAGCACCGTATTTAGATCAGTTGTAGCTTTGACATTCTTCGCCAACTGCTCAGGGGACTGGGTCAGTCCCAAGGTGTCGATAACAGGTTGGAGAACAGCAGGCGTGGTGATCGTCTTGGCGTAAGACTGTACCCGCGACTGACTGAAGGTGTTCCCCTGTTGAAGTTCCTGGACCGACCCCGAGTTCTGGATGGCAACGAAGAGCTGCGTTTCAGCGGTGTAGGTCGGCTTTGTGAATATTGTTGTCGCCCCACTTATCAGTAGGCCGGCAAGCATCATTACAGCGATGATCATCCAATTGCGACGTGCCATGCGAAGGTATTCGCTGAGATTCAAGCTGGGCCCCCTGGGTCGGCGACTGGATCACCTATGGCTATATCCAGAACGCAAATTTCGTACGACTACCTAGTGTACGGTGCAGCCGGGGACTCAGCGGTCGGCGATCAGTAGTTGTTCTGCCCAGCAAAGTTGCCCCGCAGGTGTTGAAGGTGCCGAGTAGCCCCAGTTGACGTGACAGCCGTGCCGACCGGACATGCCTTCGAACGGAACCTTGACGGTATATGTGCATACTGGCCCTTCAAAAGAGTAGGGATCGTAGTGGCACCGAAGATGGCGGTCTGTGCCTTCCCTAGGGAAACTCGGATTTTAGCTCTGGCTTAGTCGGAGATCCGCTATAGACGCCATTGCCGGCGCTCCCTCTGAGCGACGTGCCGGCTACCGTCCCCCGTCTTGTTTGTCCCATAATCGTGACTAAAATTGCGAATTCGGGGTAGTGGTTTACACTTGTCTCCTAGGGGGAGCTAGGAATCACTTCATATGATTCCCCGTTCTGCGCTTGGGGCATGACCCGCACAACTAATGTCACTTTGAATCACCGCTGCGGGTCAACTTGATTTCCTATCCGAATGAGTGTGCCGCAAGAAGAGCAAGAACTGATGTCAGCTGGCTTTCGTGTTGACAAAAGGGGGCAGTCTTTGTGCAGACGAGATTGGTTTGGCCGGATGCCACCAGGGGCATTTGCGTTTTGGCTGTGGTGCTGTTCCACGTCATAACGTGGTACCACGCGCCCATTTACGGCCCGGAGACCGGCCTTTCTGGGCTAATGACGCTTTTCAATCAGGGGCTCGCAAAGGTCCGTATGCCTGTCCTCTTTGCTTTGTCAGGAATGTTCTTGGCAAGCAAGCTGTTGCAGGGGTGGAAGGCCAAAGGAGCGGCAGCCCGCGTCGCTGATACGTACTACCTGTATGTCTTGTGGATCATCGTCTACTTCCTCGTGTCGTGGACACTCCCATCGTCGGTTGAGAACCGGGTCACCTCTTTTGCTGAGCTAGGCATACAACTAGTTCTTCCTGGAACGTCCCTCTGGTTTATTTTCGCCCTCGCTGTTTACGCCTTCGCTGTGGCTTTAGCCGCTACCATGCGGTTTCGCAAAGGGGCGGTCTTGTCGATCGCACTGTTACTGTGGGGACTCTCACAACTGGGGGATCCTGACTCTCTTAGTCTTAGAGTTGTCACCAACTTCATCTTCTTTGCCTTGGGAGCTTACTTCAGCGATTACTTAAAGGCCCTCCCCAAAGCCAGCACGGCTACTTGTCTTGCTTTTGTCTGCACTTTCATCGCTCTCCTCGCGTTGCGGGCAATCCCAGGCAGCGGAGACATGTGGGTGCTTGCGTTGCTGCCGAGTTTGGCTGCAATTCCAGCCGTAATCGTTTCGGTTGCTGGAATAGCTAATATCACGTGGATAGGGATTGCCGCGAGTTTCATAGGACGGCGAACTCTTGGGATATACGTGCTTCACGCGCCATTGATTATGTTGGCGGCGGCATACCTTCACCCTGGAAAGGCCGTAAGTTGGGCTCAAAACCCAGTAATGGACGGAATGTTGGCGGTAGGTATGACTGCGGCCGTGACTGCCGGATCCCTCCTTTTACACAGCGTGCTCCGGAGATTGCCCGGAAATCCACTTTTCCAACGGCCACGCTCCCGCATAGAGCCATCAACGTCACGTTCGTACTAGTTCCGCGTATCGTCGGTGGGTACAGTCCCGTCTCATCACGTGGAAAAATGAGTCGTTTAAGGCCTCCCGTTCACGCGGACTTCTAGCAAATGCCGTTGCGTAACCCGGCTGTGACCTTAGTACGAGATTCGACTTAATACGGATCTCGGTATCGAGAAGAATCCCGAGTACCGGTAGACATGGTGCCTATACCGGATGCATTTGCTTTGAGCCGAGGTAGGGGCAACCGACGTCCGTAGGGTTGGAAGGCGGAGCATCGATTATGGGTTGGTCACGAAATCTTCACTTCTTCTAGGTTTCTAATGAGCCATGGTGGTTGGCACCGCCGCGGCCTTCGACGTGGGCGCGAGATCCTCAACACCGCCGGGAGCTGTCTGGTTTGCCGTAGTGGGTATGAGAACTTCGTAGCGAGGGCAGGGATGAGATATGCCGGAGGGCTCTATCCGCTCTTCCGGTTACGGGTCCTTGAAGGAAGAGCGGCACAATTTGTCAAGACCATGGCTAACACTATGGTCACGCCACTCGCCAAGCACGCCGATCCATTCGAGATGCACCCAGTGACGCTAACAGGGTTATTCGCGGTGCAGCCAGGTACAGCACTAATTTACCTAAGCGATCCGCAAGCGACCTCACCGTCATACAAGGCTTGACTTGATCAAACATTGAGGTTGTGTTCCGTATGATCGGCCCATGGGTAAATACGGGGACAGCGCCTATGCGCGTAAGTCACGCAGTGAGCTTCGACAGGCCCGCTTGCGGCCACTTTCGTATTCCCTGCTGATTCTGTTGGCGACAGTAACTGCTACGGTCGTGCTGTTTGCTTTAAGCCGCTAAGGCTGTCGAGCGGACCTAGCGTTTGACGCGACTTGTCAAACGCTAAGTCACGTGGTTAGGTCGAGGTCGATGGGGATCAATGCGACCGATGGAGGCTGTTGTGGCTATATCCGAGTATGCCTTTGCGCTTTGCGCGCTGCTGGGTACTGTGCTGGTTCCCTTCTTTTTCATCTACCAGGTGCTACGGCTCAAGCGACGTGCCATCCGTGTCACCGCTCCCGCCGATGCCCCCCGAGGTAACCACCGTTAGTCATGCCCTACGTTGACATCAACCCGCATAAAGGTCGACCGAAGTGGCAGGCCTACATAATTTTGCTTGTTCTTCTAATCCTTACCGCTGCGGTGGTTGCGGCCGCCATCATCCGCACATGATCGAATGCATCTGCCAAAGCCCCTAGACTTACTGTTTGAACCAGTGCTGCACCAAGTTTGCCGAACGTCTTGGGGGACATTTATGCCCGATCCGGCGGATCAGAACGCACGCGCCCATGTAGAGGATGCAGGGCAGCCGCAGTTGCGCCGTCGCCGTGACCTCCGTCGCGGTAACGGCGAACTGACGGACGCCCAGACAGGAATCATGCCAGCCGTAACACCCAATCCATCTAGCCAGCCCGACGCTGCCCTGCCGCTTACGCGCAGGACCACATGGGCAGAGGCAGCGGCGGCCGCTGACGCTGCTAAGCCCGGTGTACATGTGCCGGCCCCGGCTCGCGCCCCTGCCCCCGTGGAAGCCACTAGGCCGGACATCGGCACCTCCGTCCCGCCGGCGCCGTCGCCCTTTCCCTTCGAAACTGATGCTTTCCGTCGGGCCCGGCCCACAAGAGCAGATGTCATCGCCGATACTCCGATGCCAGACTTCATTAGCTCGCCCGGCCTATTCGTGAAGGAACAGAAACCCCGCCCCCTGGGCGGCTTCCGCGGGGCAATCTTCAAAGCAACCGGTGGGGCGATAAATTTGGGCCCGGGCGCGAAGCAGCGCCAGGAGGAAGAACTAGGGCGTCGAATCTCTCGCCAGCTTCAGGGCAGCTACAACACGGCAGTGCTGAGTCTCAAGGGTGGCATTGGTAAAACCTCGACCACGGTGGGCGTGGGTCTAACGCTCGCGGAGTACCGTGGGGACGCGCCCTGCGCGATCGATGCAAATCCGGATTCCGGCGACCTCGTGGAGCGCGCTCTGGGGGAGGGTATATACCAGCAGTCCAGCCCTCGCACCATTACGGACCTTCTTCGGAACCTCGACTCAATTGACTCACTCACTGCCTTGGCCCGCTATATGCACCATGCCGGCAGGCTGCATCTAATCGCAGGGGAGCAGGACCCGGAGGTCTCGGATTCACTGACCGCGGCGGAGTACTTGCGGATTCGAAAGCTCATCTCCGCCTACTACTCTGTAGCGCTAACCGACTGCGGCACAGGAGTGACCCACAACGCGATGAGCGGGATCCTGCAGTCGGCGGACAACTTGGTGATTGCTGCCGGCTACGCGGTGAGCGGTGCCAAACGTGCTCGCAGTACCCTTCATTGGTTGGCTAGCCACGGGTACGAGGACCTCGCCCGGAACGCCATCGTGGTTATCACAGATAAGGATGAGGTTTCGTCTCGAGTCGACAAAGACGCGATTGAGGAGCACCTTGCAGGAATTTGTCGTGAACTCATAGCGGTGCCACATGACCGGGGCGTTGCTGACGGTGACTTGGTAACGTTGGATGTCCTCAAACCGGAGACCCGGCGGGCTTATAAGGAGATTGCTGCAGCAATTGTCGACGGGTACCGATAAACGCACGAGCAAAGAAATAGCCCTTACCCTCCCGACTTATCCAGGGTAAGGGCTAGCTGCAGATTCGGAGCCAAGGTGGTGGCAAAGACCTGCTGAGAATAGGATGCGACGTAGGCTCGCAGCGTGCATTCAAAACTGAGGACGACGAAGGACAATACAAATGCCGCCTGCTCTGCAGCATCCAGTGGCATGGCTTTGCTAGAGTTTGGCAGATTCTTGAGCCAAAGTTTCAAGATTCTTGATGCATGGCAGATATTCCTTGTAGATGGGGAAAATTAGTTCGCTTCGACGTTTTATTGCGGGGGCCATTGCTGCTCGAAGGACCGCATGTGATTACTGCGGCGTAAGGCCAGCAACTTTCCGGGTAGCTGGTGGATACAAGTACTGTTCTACCGAGTGTGAACGGCTTGACGTCGAGGACCAAGAAAACCAGATCCTATAACTAGATGCTCTGGACTGCGAAGCTGTCGAACTTGTGGAGGGTGCTTAGCCCTGAGCGGAGCCCCACGTTGGTGTTGCCAGCGATGTTCAACCCGCCAGATTCCCTAGAGTTAAGCGTATAGGACGATGCTTGGACGCCGTTCAGGTAAGTCGTGATCGTGTTCCCTTTGATCTTTAGCCCAATGATATTCATTGCTGAGGCGCGGTAGCTGCCTGGTGTTGCTCCGGCCACCGCCGCATTGAAGGTGCCATATTTGATCCAGAGGTTTACTAGGCCTGTTGGGTCGAGGAAAGCACCTACTCGCGATGTGTCGCCCACGGCTCGTGCGATTACCCCGGCTGCGGCCGGTTCAGTGGTACTCAGCAACATCGCTGTCGAAATGTAGAGGTCGTCTGATTCCCCTATGTCGAGCAAAACGGTGCCACTCGTGGAGGCCCTGGCCTTTCCTGACCCCACAACCCAGGTGCCACTTGGCGTGCTCCAGGCCTGCCCGGAGAGCGCTGAACCAATATCACCGTCCGCCCTGGCGAAGTAGTCCAAAGCAATAGGATGCCCTGCTGGCGGTGCCGTGACTGCTGTACGAGTCGTGCCACTGCTTATTACCGCTACCGGCGGACGAAGATGCAGTGCTTCGAGGACGGTGTCTTTGATGACTGCATGACCGGCGTCGGTGGGATGGACCATGTCCATATCCAGCAGGTTCAGCGGGTCTTCGGCTGACAGCCCATTGACCTCGCCAACGGCCTCTACGTCGATAAATGCGACGTTTTGCGGGTCCGCTGCCGAGATGGCCTGAAGGACTTCTTTGTAGTGAGAGTACGGGTACGCCGGGGAAGCCACATCAGCGCGGCGGAAAGCATGGCAGAGGATATATACACAGGGTGTGTTGATCCGGATCTTCATGTCAGCTATGAACGTTTCAATAGAGGCTCTGTATTCGGCGGGCGGAACTCCCTTGAACCAGTCGTTTGATCCGATCATTACGAATAGCGCTGACGGATTCGCGGCAGCGATATGGCTACGCTCAGTCGTGTTTAGGATGTTGGAGGCTACGCGCCCGCCGACGCCAGCGTTGATACTCTGGACGCCGGGGGCGGTGGAAAGCGCAGCGCCGGTCGTGACCACAAAGTGTTCGGTCCCCGTGCCGGAAGGGTAGGCAGCCTGAATATCGGCATTAAGAAGGTTGACGAACCCCTTGTCGGCGGATGTGGCGTTGCTTCCGGCTACTGAGGAGGACCCTGCAAAAGCGAGGCACACGGGGCCAGACTTACTCTGTGCCAATGCAGCGTGTAGCTTGCCGAGAGATGGTTGCTTCACCTCGGACTTGCTTGCATACATGCCGGAAAGGTCCGGAATCTGGATGGGAAGAATTTTTGCCTTCCCATCCAAGGTTGCGACACCGGATGGCGATCCCTTCTCTGCAACCGGGACATAAGCATCGGGGGAAGTCTGAGCGCCGGGCGCTGCCTGCGCGCTGCTGGCACCTACAGCTGAGACTGCGGAAAGACCGGTTAGTGCACTTATCAGCGTGCCTATGCGGAGTATTCCCCGGCGTTTTACCTCATCGTCGCTTTGAGCCGATTGAGCGTTGGTTTCAGTTTCCCTGGTCACATTAAGAAGCTATTTTGAAAGACTCGCATGAGCCACAGTAGAGGTTACGCGTCTTATCCCGTCACGCATACCTGGTCATTGAGGGGCAATACCCATATCCGGCTGTAGGCGGAGTGACCCGCCGTCCACGTGAGCGTTCGTTCCGCGCCCATCCCGCAGTAGCTATCCCAGAATGATTGCAGTGTTCGGCGAAAGCGAGTAGCTGGACCGACAGTCTTCCTGCAGTCCAATCTGACTAGATGAAGGTCGCGGAAGGCGGCGCTCCCGTTCGCTGACCGTCGCCTCACTCACCGTGGACATCTTCCCTTGACGCACATTAGGAGTGGTCAAGCGCAAGCGCTTCGTCATGGGCTATTGGCCTGCGACGATAAGCTCCCTAACCTACCGCGTATCCAAATCCTCGAACACCAAAAACGTCTGCGTATCCAACACACCAGGCATCGACTGCAACTGGTCGAAGATGACCCGCCGGAGGTCGATGTTGTCCACGGCGCGGACCAGCAGGATCACGTCGAAGTCGCCGCCCACCAAGGCGACGTGGTGCACCTCGGGGATCACCGCGAGCTGGTCGCGCAGTTCGCGCCAGGCATCCTGCTTCAGCTTCAGCGTCACGTAGGCGGAGGACCGGAGCCCTGCCTTGATCGGGTCCACCAGCGCCGTGAATCTGGACAGCACCCCTTCGCTGGTGAGCCGGCCGATGCGGGTGTACGCGTGCGCCCGAGAGATGTGGACGTTCTCCGCCACCTGGGTGACGGACATGCGGCCGTCCCGGGTCAGCTCCGAGATAATCCTGCGGTCGATGTCGTCCAACGGGACGGGTTCCGTCCCGGCGTCCTTGGTTGCCACGCTGTCCACGGCCTATCAGTAATCCGGCTCACACTTACAATTCGTCTCCCAGTGTAAGGGGAATTGCGCAAGCCTTTGCGATTACCGAACAAGCCGAATACGAACTGGTGTCAGGAACGCTGGGACGAGGCCTCGCTGCGCCGGGCATCGTCCAGGTTCGCCGCGGTACGGATGAAGTCGCAGTCGGCAGGGGAGAGGAGAGTCTCACCGTGCCGGTCCTGATCGAACTCCACTCCGGTGGCCTTGGTGATGGCCGCCACCACGGCCCGGGGAAGGATCTTGCACCCGGGATTGTCGATCAGCCACTGCCGTGTTTCTGGCTCGAGCCGGTCCCACACCTTGTCAATGCCCATTACGGATACCCACCCTTAGTCATTTCCCTGTGTTTGGAATGCCGCCCCACGTCGGCGGGACGGATGGCGCGTGGTTGCCTCGGTTCCCGCCAGCCGCAGGAAAGGCTGATCGGGAAAGTGATTCAGAGGCGGAGGGGACCACGCTGTCCCCTCCGCGTCCATCGCCGCACCAGGAGCCCCCATAGAGGATTTCCCTGCCACCTGGTGCGGAGCCTGCTGCCTGCAATAACGGAAAATGAATTGCCGCTGATTGACCGATAGACGTTTTTGTCTATCGACCAATCCGAGTGTGGTCCCACGCAGCGAGAAGGTCAAGGAGTTTTTCTAAACAGAAGAAGCATTACGGGCACCCGGCCTGCCGAGATGGAGTTCATACGCCAACCCGCAAACCTGCCCCTCCAAAAGTCAGGGGCGGTTCGGTTGCTGCCCGTTGCCAACTTCGTCCCGGGCGGCTTCCAAAAGTGTGCAGTTGCGGTTGCAAGCCGTCATGATGAGCCGTCCGGCCGCTTCCTCCGGTGTGCAGCCGCTTCGCGCGGCTATCGCCTCGCAGGCCTCGGCGATCACCGAACGCGATACAAGTGACTCCTCCAGGGCCAGGAACTGATCGTCCCAGAGGGCCGTGGACGGCAGTTCTTCCGGCAGGGGGCGTAGAGAGGTGACGGCGGAGCCCGGCCGGGCCTGGAGTACGGACCGGGCAGCGGCGATCAGTTCGGCGGCTTCCGGGTACGCCAGCCGGTAGATCAGGCGGCCGTCGGACCGGAGGCACTGAATCAGGTGCTGCCCGCGCATCTGGCCCAGGTGGCGGGACAGGTGCGTCGCCTTCACCCCAGTGGCCTCGCAAAGCTCAGGGATAGTGGACTCGCCATATGAGAGCAACTCCAGGATCTGCGCCCGGACCGGATGGGCCACGGCCTTGAACAACTCCGCGGCAGCAGACATCGGCGGAGCGGCACCCCTGCCATTAACCCCGCTCGGCATAGCCCGGTGGCTCTGAATGCCGATGTCATACCTGCTCATGCGCTTTGCTCCCTGTAGGGCCTGCACGCCATTATCCTCCGTTGTCCGGCTCCCGGCCCGGAAATGGCCCAGATAAACGAGTGGTTTCAATCAAAAAACTCTTTCGAGCACCTGTGCCGGCCGTGCGGCCACCGATGTAGTTTCCCTATTCAGGACTGGGAGCCCGGCGTTACGCTTGGTCCTCCGGACTGAGGAGGCGATGATGCTCGAAGAGGCGGACCTGATGCAGGCCCTGCGGCGTCATTGGGAGTACTCAGGCAAGGACGAGGACATCGCCCACGAGATCTATCACGACGACGCCGTACTCGAGTTCCCCCAGTCCGGCGAACGCTTCGAAGGCGTGGAGAACTTCCGCGAATGGCGACGGCGGTACCCGGCGAACCTCAAGTTCCACACCCGGCGCATCACCCACCGTGCCGACCTGGTGGTTGTGGAGAACCTGATCAGCTACGACGGCGCCCCGTGGATGTTCACTGTCAGCCTGCTGGAATTCAGGGGCGACCGCGTTGCGCACGAGCGGATTTACATCATGGATGCTTGGGATGCTGCGGAGTGGCGCAATCCCTGGCGCTCCGAGGTGCCGGCCGACCCGCCGCCGCCGTCTCCCTCTTCGTAGCAGACGCGGCGGAACAGTTGCCGCGTATAAACCAGCCCGTTCCTGAGGTGAGCCACACGACGGCGGCACGTGCCGCCGTCGTACGCCTACAACTGTTTCAGGGAGCCTTCACGAGAGGTGCCGGGCTGATGCCGCCGGCAGCCAGCAAGGCATCCAGCTGGGCGGCCTGATGTGCTTGAAAAGCCTTGTCCGCGTTGGCGTTCGTGCTGGCGAGTAGAGGTATGTCGAGGCTGGCGTTGCATCCCCGGCAGCGGATCTCGTCCGTCCACGCCCAGCTGTATGCTGCGTGGGCTTCCCTTACCCGTTGCATCGCTGTGGTGATGACTTCAGTCTTGGCCGCAAAGTGCGCCGCGTCCTCTTTGCTGAGGCTGCTACCAATTTCGATGTCGATGCTCATCGTCGCCTCTTTTCCGTTCGATCCGGATGGTGGAGTCGACAGTAGCGGCTGTTGTCCGGCGAAGGAACGACCGGAAGGTCACGGTTAGCTAACCCTTCGGTAGGCAAGAGAAGAGACCTGCTTCGGGTGAGCTTGTTTGTTGGCAAGGGCGTGCTGTACAAAGGCAGGGGTATCGGCATGGTCGTTTCCGTCCGCGCCCGGGATCTTCTGAAGCGGGTCGGGCAAACTGGCGCTACGTTGCGATGTTGAGCCTTCGAGCTTTCACAACACGCTGGGGTTGGCTGCGACCAGCCCGATTACGGCCAGGATAGGTAGCGCAACAATAACGGGCGCGGCAACCAGCACCCAGGAAGTGGCCGGGTACCCGCGGTAGCCTCTGCCGCGCAGCTTAACCGCCCAGAGGGTGGAGTAAAGGATGCTGGCGATGAGGTACGGGATGGTCATTACGACAGTACCCAAACCCAGCCAGATGGTCGCCTGGAGAATGTCTCTCCCGCCTTGGGTGTACATATCGGCCGATGCGGACGTACCCGCAACAAAAAGAAGCAGCAGCATGACCACCAGGAGACCGGCGAGGGCCAGCAGAACGGTCCTGAATACCCTGGCCCAAGCAGGCAACGGCGGTGCTTGGACCTGAGTTGCCGGTTGGTGGGCAGGATTATTCGGGTACTGGTGATGGGGTTCCACGGTGCTCTCTTCCTGGGCGTGGCCGCGTCTTGCGCGCGGGATCAGACGGGGTGAACGTGCACAATGATGACCTGGACGTCCTTTGAACCGTCGTAGCGGAGGTCGTACTGCACCTGGAGGCCTGTTGAAGTTCCCGGCGCCAGGGCAAAGTCGCTCTTGTCCTCCGGGTGGCTGGACTTGGATTCGATCCAGTCCTCTGCCGATTCGCCGGGAATGCCGTAGCGGTCCACGCCGTCGCGAATCAGGGCTGTAAAGTCCTCCAATGATTCGGCTGTGAGGAAGAACGTGATCTCACGGAAGTCGGGCCCCTTATTCATGCCGTTGAGCCGGAGCCGGTTTGTCTTGGCGCGGATCAGACCCGTTGGCGCTTCGATAGTCAGTTCCATCACACCATCGGGAACCAGGACATCCGGCGCCTGGCTGGTGCCATCCTCCAGGCCAACGTCCTTTTTGGTAAGTCTCCCTGAGGACATATCGAAGCGTGCCATCTTCGAGGCCTTAATCTCTTCTATTCCCGCCGGATCCAGGCTTGAGTAGGTCTCTGCACCGGATGATGTTGGGGGAGCTGTTGACGCTGCCGGAGCACTGCCAGGGCCAGTCACGGCGCAGCCCGTAAGCACCAGCGATGCGAGCAAAAACGTGGCAGCTAAGGTCTTCATACTTGTCCCCCAGGAGTATGTGACGGTCAGGTCAGTAAATCACTTGCCCTGGATGATCAGCGAACTTCGAAGCAGGGTAGTTGTGCCCATGGCCGCGAGCCCTTCAAGCCCTGAAAATTGACATTCGCGCAGGTCAGATGATGAATTAGTAAGTAATGATGCCTTTGGGGGAAGCGTCATTGGTTCCCTCGCATCTGCGCTGCCGGTCATGTCTGCCGGCAAACACATCTACTTTGGGGGAACCATGGCTGCAGTAAGCGACACGCCACCGGCGGCGGAACAGCGCTCAAGAAAAGCACCGAAAGTCCGCGCTGTCCTGGCCGGAGGCCTGGTCCTGGGCATCGGCGCGGCCATCACCCTGGCAGCGTGGAATGACTCCGAATTCGCCAAGGGAACATTCACCGCCGGCGCCTTCAACCTGAAGGGCAGCACGGATGGGACTACCTTCACGGAAAACCCTGTGGACGCGCCGGCATCAATCGGATTCACCGCCACCACCGCCAACCTTTCGCCCGGGGATGTGGTTTCGGCTCCCTTCGCCGTCAGGCTGGACGCAGCATCCACTTATGATGCAACCGTGACCGTTTCGACGGAAACTTCAACGGAAAGCCTGGCCGGACTGACCTACTCGCTGACCCGGACCACCAGCTTCGGATGCGGCCAAGCGGTCAGCTCCACACTGGTGCCGGCTCCCCAGGCATTGGGTACGACGCCGCCGGGTGTCACCTTCGCGCTCAGCCAGGGAGAAGGGTCTGCCGAGGGCACACCCGTCTACCTCTGCTTCCAGATCACGGCCAATGATGCCCTTGTCAGGTCCCAGACGGGCACCACCACTTGGGAATTCTCCGCGCAATCGCAGTAATCCATGGGCGACCGACAAGCCAAGACGGGGCCCCGGGCGGCTGCGGTCCTGCGCGTCCGGGCCCTGCTGGCGGGAGCGCTGGTCCTGGGGCTTGGCGCATCAGTGACGCTGGCTTCGTGGACGGACAGTAACTTTGCCACGGGTTCGTTCGGGGCAAGTACCTTCCAGACGGAATCCAACGTCACCAAGCCGTACGATGCTTTGGGCGCGTGGAGCACCAACGACCAGCAGCCGGGGGCCAACCTGGTGTTCGAGGCAGCCTCGATGAGCCCGGGCACCGTGGTTTATGCTCCGGTCGCCATCAGGACCAAGGCGGCCTCCGTGGCTGGCGAGCTGGTGCTGACGGCTGCCTCGGTCACCAGCAGCGGAACCGGAGACGCCAACCTGGGAGCGGCTTTGCGTTACCGCGTGGTCCGTTCCGTCACCTGCGGGGCGTCATCCTTCAGCGGGACGCCTGCATTCGTGGTGGGTAGCGACGGTGCCAAGCCCCTCACGGAGGGCCAGCCGGCCGGCGTCGTAAATTCCCTGCAGGCCGCCTCGGCAACCAGGCCGGGGGAGCCCACGCACTTCTGTTTTGAAGTGACCCTCCCCGCGGGGGCCAGCAACGCGCTGCAGGGCCAGACCGCAACGGCAACCTGGCAGTTCAATGCCACCTCAAGCACATGACGGGGCGTTTATGGGCCGGCCACCTGCGGGAAGCCCTGCTGAATATCGCTGCTGTTGGAGGTGCCGTGTGCATCATCGCGGTGCTCTGCGCCGTGCTGTTCAACATATCCCTGATCCTGTTCAAGACCGGATCCATGGCCCCCGGCATCCCCGCCGGATCCCTGGCTGTTGTCCGCGAGATCCCGGCCGGCGAGATCAACGCCGGCGATGTTGTGACCGTCGACCGGCCCGGTAAGCTGCCCATCACCCACCGGGTCCAAACGGTGGACCTAGGGGACGGCGCAGCGCGGATCATCACCATGAAAGGTGACGCAAACCAGGAAGCCGACCCCGCACCTTATGTCGTGGAGCGGGTGCGGCTGGTCCTCTGGTCCGTACCTGGGCTCGCCCACCCTGTGGCCGCGGCCGCCAACCCGCTGCTACTCGGCGGGACAACGATTGCTGTCTCGGCCCTGGTGACGTGGGTTCTGTGGCCGCGGCGGACGGTTGGCGAGCATGTTGCGGCGTAGCGGGGGCCCGGTGCTGGGGCTTGTTTTTGCCTGCGTGTTGGTTGGCCTTTACGCTCCCGCTCCCGCGTCCGCGGCATCAGAAGCTTCCGGCTGGTTGGAACTCGACGCGGGCAGTTCCGTGTACCGCCTCACGCCTGGAGAGAGTACACACTGGCCCGTGGACGTACACGTACGGGGTGAGCCTGCCACCTCGCTGGAGGTGACGCTCCAGGCGGAACCTGCCGCAGCCGATCTGCTGGGGAAGTTCCTCAGCGTGGAGCTTCGGGCTTGTTCCCGGCCATGGGTCCATGGCCAGTGCCCGGCCGGGCAAACGGTGCTGGTGCAACGCACAGCGTTGAGCAGTGCGGAGGGCGTCCGGACGGATCTGATGGAAACAGGGACATCCGTATCTGGCGGCGCCCATGTGCTGCTGACCGCGTCCCTGGCGGACGAGGTTCCCCTGGAAGTGCAGGGGAGCAGGACGCAGATCCTAGTAGGCGTTCACGGTTCGGGGGACGACGCCGGGAACGGGTTTGGGGACGCCGGGACCGGGGGCCCTCCGGGACAGTTGACAGGGCCGCCGGCCGGCATGTTGGCTGACACCGGGGCGAGGCTGGGCGGTGCCGCATTGCTCGGTCTCCTCGCTGTGGCCGTAGGGTATGGACTGGCCCGTCTGCGGGCTACGGCAGCATGAGAATGGTCGGAAAGGCTGTAGTGGCCGCGTCCTTGTTCGCAGTGTTGCTGCCGGCGTTGGCTCCTCCTGCGACCGATGCGGCGTGGCAGCACAGTGAAGCCGCTTCGGGCAGCTTTGCCGCCGCCACCATTCCAGCTCCAACCCTCAACGGGCATTGCAGCTACATTCCGAACCTCCTTGGGCTGGGCGCCCACGTGCGCATTCACTGGCGTGCGCCTCAGGGCTACTCTTTTGCTGACGCTGAGCTGCAGGCCTCCACCGGGGGATTGGGTTCCGTTTTGGCGCCGCTGACGGGATTCTCTTTCACCTCAACGACCACGGGATCGGCCGCCACGGGGTATGTCACGGACGTACCCGTCAACTTGTTGGGCGGGCTGCTTGGCCTGGGTTCGGAACTCCAGCTGACTATTGTGATGAAGCGTTACGGGTGGACGTCCAACGGTGCCTCGGTTGCCACCAACGCTGGCCTCGTTGCGGGACTTGGTTCATCATGCAGGAACCTTCCGCCGGCAAGCTAGTTGGCGCGATGGAGGGCGCAGGATCGGGCGCATGTGCACATGCATCCGACGCCGACCCCAGGTGGACCGCAGGTTCCAACTACTGCTGGGGGCCTTCGCTTTACAATTTCGTCCACACCTCCTGCCCGTTAGCCAGCTCACACTTACAATTCGTCTTCCAAGAGAAGCAGAATCGCGCAGCTTCTCCACGATTGTTCCGGGTGCTGGATACGAAACCTTCTGCTGGCTGATACTGGGGAGTAATAGTGGCAACAGAAGGACGGAACGATGACGATCTCCGCGAACCACACCGCCCCGGACCAAACCAGCAAGGCGCCCACCGGGGACGCGCTCACCGAAGCTGCCAAGAAGTTCGGCATCACTGCCGAGGACTACATGCTTCCCGCCCGGCACCAGATCGAGATGGTGGATCCCGACGGCCGGCTCAAGCCCGAAGGTGAGCAGGGCACCGAACCCGGCCACGAGTACCCTTTGCCCGGCGATGAGGAGCTGCTGGCAGCGTACGAGCAGCTCGTCGTCGGCCGCCGCGTCAACGACCAGAACTCGGCACTCGTCCGGCAGGGCCGCATGGCCGTGTACCCGTCCAGCCACGGCCAGGAGGCCTGCCAGGTGGCGGCCGCGCTGTGCCTCTCCGATGGCGACTGGATGTTCCCCACCTACCGCGACGCCGTCGCCGTGATGACCCGTGGCGTGGATCCCGTGCAGGTGATGACCATCTTCCGCGGTGACTGGCACGGCGGGTTCGATCCCCTCAAGCACAAAGTGGGCATCCAGTGCACGCCGCTGACCACGCAGCTGCTGCACGCCGTCGGCGTGGCCCACGCGGCCAAGCTCCGCGGCGAGGACACCGTGGTGCTGGCCATGTGCGGCGACGGCGCCACCAGCGAAGGCGACTTCCACGAAGCCCTGAACTTCGCCGCCGTCTTCCACCTGCCCGTCATCTTCTTCGTCCAGAACAACAAGTACGCCATCTCGGTGCCGCTGGCACACCAGTCCGTGGCGCCGTCGCTCGCGCACAAGGCCGTGGGCTACGGCATGGCCGGCGAACGCGTGGACGGCAACGACGTGGTGGCGCTCCTCGCCGTCCTGGACCGGGCCGTGAAACTGGCCAGGGAAGGCTCCGGCCCCCTGCTGGTGGAGGCCAACACCTACCGCATGCAGGCCCACACCAATGCCGACGACGACACCCGCTACCGCGAGAACAGCGAGGTTGCCGAGTGGCGGGCCAAGGACCCGGTGAACCGGATGCGCACCTACCTGACGGACCGCGGCCTCTTGGACGACGACGGCGAGGCGCGGATCCGTGAGAAGGCGGAGGCAGTTGCCACCCAGCTGCGTGACGGCCTCAGCGAAGACGTACCGGTGGACCCGCAGGAGCTCTTCCGCCACGTCTTCGCCAAGACCACACCCCAGCTGAAGGAACAGTCCGCCCTGCTCGCCGACGAACTCGCCCGCGACGCAGCATCATCTACCGAGGAGGCCGGCAAGTGAGCCCCACCATCACCACTTCATCCGAGGCCAACGGCAACGTTTCTGCTGCGACTGCCCGGGCAGCCGCCTCGGCCGCTGCCTCCGCCGAAGCCGCCGGCCCGCAGCCGGTCACTCTTGCCAAGGCCTTGAATACGGCGCTGGCCGACGCTATGCACGCCGATTCCTCCGTCCTGGTGTTCGGCGAGGACGTTGGGACCCTGGGCGGGGTCTTCCGCATCACCGACGGACTCACCGCGACCTTCGGGGAGCAGCGCTGCTTCGACACCCCGCTGGCCGAGTCCGGGATTGTGGGTATGGCCGTGGGCATGGCCATCAACGGGATGCGCCCGGTGATCGAAATGCAGTTCGACGCCTTCGCCTACCCGGCGTTCGAGCAGATCATCAGCCACGTGGCCAAGATGCACAACCGCACCAAGGGCGCCGTGAAACTGCCCCTGGTGATCCGGGTTCCCTACGGCGGCGGCATCGGGGGAGTGGAGCACCACTGCGACTCCTCCGAGTCCTACTACGCCCACACCGCCGGCCTGAAGGTGTTCACCCCGGCCACCGTGGCCGACGGCTACCGGATGCTGCGCGAAGCCATCGACTCGGACGATCCCGTGGTGTTTATGGAACCGAAGAAGCTCTACTGGTCCAAGGACCTGGTGGATTTGGGTGAGCTGCGGTCTGCCCACTCTGCTGCTGCTGCTGCCGGCCGGTCCTCGGAAGGCCGTGCCGCCGTCGCCCGTCCCGGAACCGACGCGACGCTGATCGCCTACGGTCCGTCCGTCCCCACCGCGCTCGCCGCGGCCGAAGCCGCTGCGCTGGAAGGGCGCTCGCTGGAAGTGATCGACGTGCGCACCATCGTCCCGTTCGACGACGCCACCGTCTGTGAGTCGGTGCGGAAGACCGGCCGGGCCGTAGTGATCGCCGAAGCCCACGGCTTCGCGTCCGTGTCCTCCGAGATCGTGGCCCGGGTGCAGGAGCGCTGCTTCCACTACCTGGCCGCCCCGATCCGCCGCGTTACCGGGTTCGACATCCCCTATCCGGCGCCGAAGCTTGAGAAGTACTACCTGCCCGGCGTGGACCGCATCCTCGACGCCGTTGACGACCTTCAGTGGGAGAACTGACCATGAGTGAAACACGTGTGTTTTTGTTGCCGGACCTGGGCGAGGGCCTCACCGAAGCCGAGCTGGTTTCCTGGCATGTTTCTGTTGGTGACACGATTACCGTGGACCAGCCGATCGCCGAGGTGGAGACCGCGAAGTCCACGGTTGAGGTGCCTTCGCCTTATGCCGGGATTGTGGCTGAGCTGCACGGGCAGCCGGGCGAGACCCTGGACGTGGGGAAGCCGCTGATCTCGGTGACGCCTGTCTCGGTGGGCGGGCCGGCTCCGGTGGATCAGCCAGCGGAGCCTGCCGAGCCGGAAACCCAGCCGACCGAAACGGAACTGGGGGAGTCCGCAGTTGAGGCTGAGGAAATCCACCCCGAGGCGGAGGCTTACCGCGAAGAGGAAAAAGCGGGATCCGGCAATGTTTTGATCGGCTACGGAACTCCAGGCGGCCACGGCGTCGCCCGCCGGACCCGTGCGCGGAAGGGGACTGCGGCCGGCTCTGTCGGCACGCTTCCCTTTGAGGATGGGGCGGCCGACGGCGGTCCGGCGGCGGGTGCCGACATGGACCTCTCGCTCCTGCGCACCCGCGTCCCCGGCAAGCTCGGTGCCGTGATCTCGCCGCTGGTCCGGCGCATGGCCCGGGAGCATGGCGTGGACCTCGGCGAGCTTCCCGGTTCCGGCGAGGGCGGGCTGATCATGCGCCGCGACGTGGAGAAGGCCATCAGCACTCCTGTGGTCGAGCCCGCTCCGGTGGCCCCTGGGCCCACGCCCGCGGTGGAGCCTCTCGAAACCAGTGGTGGAAAAGCTGCAACAACTGATGCCCGCACCGGCCTGGCCATTTCTTCGCGGACTCCTGTTCGGGGAGTGCGCAAAGCGGTTGCCGCGAATATGGCCCGCAGCCGTTCGGAAATTCCCGAGGCAACTGTCTGGGTGGATGTCGACGCCACCGCGCTCGTGGAGCTTCGCCAGGAACTCAAGGCCGGCGGCTCCGAGGTGCCCGGCCTGCTTGCGTTCATTGCCCGTTTTGTCACAGCTGGGCTAAAAAAGTACCCGGAGCTGAATACCCGCATCGAAACGGGGTCCGACGGGTCTCAGGAAATTATCTCGTTCGATGGGATCAACCTCGGCATCGCCGCCCAGACCGACCGCGGTCTTGTGGTTCCTTCGGTCCGTTCCGCCGAAAAGCTGAGTGCGCGGGAGCTGGACGCGGAGATCCGGCGGCTGACCGACGTCGCGCGCCAAGGCAAGGCCACCCCAACTGAGCTCGGCAGCGGCACGTTCACGCTGAACAACTACGGGGTGTTTGGTGTGGACGGATCGGCAGCGATCATCAACCACCCGGAGGTAGCCATCCTCGGCGTCGGCCGGATCATCGACAAGCCCTGGGTAGTTAACGGCGAGCTCGCCGTCCGCAAGGTCACCGAACTGACCCTGACTTTCGACCACCGCGTCTGCGACGGAGGCACCGCAGCCGGCTTCCTCCGCTTCGTAGCCGACGCAATAGAAAACCCAACCACCCTCCTAGCCGACCTCTAAGCCAAACGCTCTCTCACCTAACGTCGGTTTTTCTCAAACGCTCCATCACTCGACGTCGGTTTTACCCAAACGCTCTCTCACTTGATGTCGGTTTTTCCCAAACGCTCTCTCACTTGAAGTTGGTTTTACCCAAACGCTCCATCAGTCGAGGTGGCAGTACCTCTAGGGACGGTGAGGAGTACGACGGCGGCGCGCGCCGCCGTCGTACGCCTACAGCTGCTTCAGGAAGTCTTCACGTCCGGTTTGCCGGGCCGGTGCCGCCGGCAGCCAGCAAGGCATCCAGCTGGGCGGCCTGGTGTGCTTGAAAAGCCTTGTCCGCGTTGGCGTTCGTGCTGGCGAGTAGAGGTATGTCGAGGCTGGCGTTGCATCCCCGGCAGCGGATCTCGTCCGTCCACGCCCAGCTGTATGCTGCGTGGGCTTCCCTTACCCGTTGCATCGCTGTGGTGATGACTTCCGTCTTGGCCGCAAAGTGCGCCGCGTCCTCGTTGCTGAGGCTGCTACCAATTTCGATGTCGATGCTCATCGTCGCCTCTTTTCCGTTCGATCCGGATGGTGGAGTCGACAGTAACGGCTGTTGTCCGGCGAAGGAACGGCAGGAAGGTCACGGTTGGTTAACCCTTGTAGCTGCCGGGACCTAGGCAGGAGAAGAGCCCCGCTTCGAATCTCTGTCTGCAGGGCTCTTCGCGCGTTGATTACCCCGGGTCGAGCCCCAAACGGGCGGCTCTCGCCGGTACGATGTGCCGGTGAGGGGAAACGGCGGGCGCATGCAGGAGTGGACCAAGTACGCCGCACTTTTCGTGCTGGCCGTGGCCGCATTTGGGGTGGCAGCTATCGCCCTGATGGGCCCACAGGGCGGAGGCGAGGCCGTCCCTGTGACGGCAAGCGCTTCGGTGGCAACGCCTACGGCTCCTGCGTCTGTGGCTCCCACCTCTCCGGCTCCTGCACTCTCGGCTACTGCAACCGCGCCGCAACCGGGGATTGAGCTGCCAGCTGAGCCCGTCCTCCTTATCATGGGCGACTCGTACACTGCCGGTGTTGGTGCCGACCAGCCGGACCGGGGGTGGGCCTACCTGGTTGCCGGGCAGCTGGGATACCCGACCAATATTGACGGCGTGTCCGGCACTGGGTTCGCCTGGGGCGGCGGTGGGCAGGACGAGCTTGCGGGTGAGTACGAAATCCGTTTGCGGGAAATTGCCGCCAACCCCGCGTTCGTGCCCAACGTCCTCGTTCTGCAGGGCGGACAGAACGATTCCCAGGTCCCCAATGCTGAAGAAGTCACTGCTGCCACGGCGCAGACCATCGAGGCTGCTCGCAGGTTCTGGCCGGGCGTCCAGGTGGTGGTGCTTGGACCGTCGGCGCCCCAGCCCCTCGCGGAGGAACTGCGTGGCGTGAACAGCGCCGTCCGCGCCGGCGCCGCAGCTGCCGGTGCTCCCTTCATTGACGCCATCGAGGCCGGCTGGTTCACAACTGCCAACAGCCCGGGCTTCGACGCTGACGGCGCCCACCCAAACTCAGCCGGCCATGCGTACATGGCTGAGAAGTTCTTGGAGTCCTGGTCCAGTTTGACCCGATAAGCCGGATGCCTTCGCGGGAACCAATTGCCGATGAGTCCTGGCGAAGCGCCGCCGTCGTACTGGCTGGCCCGCCTGTTGGCGGGAGTGGCGGCAGCCGCCCAAACCGGGGAAATGCATTGATTCTGGCCGCAAAGAGCGGTACGGTCGGCCGCACGAGCCGGTAAGAGACGTCGGGCAAAGGGGCGGCATGATGACACTGGCCAGTGGATTGCGCCATGGGAAACCATGTCGTCGCGCGTAAACGCGGACGCCATCTACAGACGAGTGAGCCCGCACCAAAGGGAGCCGCTCGCCTTTCATCCGCTCCACGCACGTTCCGTCCGGATATAGAGGGTCTTCGCGCGATCGCAGTTCTACTGGTCGTGTTGGACCACGCAGGCGTGCCGGGACTGCAAGGAGGCTACGTCGGTGTCGACGTCTTCTTCGTGGTCTCCGGCTTCCTCATCACCGGCCTCCTGCTCAAAAACGCTGAACGGGGCGGGCGGATCTCCATCTTGGGGTTCTATGCACGACGGGCCCGGCGAATCCTGCCTGCCGCGACTCTTGTCCTCGCCGTCACAGTTATTTCATCCTTCGCGCTGATCGGCGGTTCGCGTGCTGCTCGAACCGCCGAAGACGGGCTATGGGCAGCGCTTTTCGCCAGTAATTTTCGCGAAATCTCGCAAGGGACGGACTACTGGGCCAGTAACCTTCCTCAATCCCCGCTACAGCACTACTGGTCACTGGCCATAGAAGAGCAGTTCTACCTGTTCTGGCCAGCCGCAATGATTGCGGTCGCTGCGATCGGACGCAGAGTTCCGCTGCACATGCGACTGGCGTTTCTCCTCGCTGTCACGATTGCCGCCTCCCTCGCGTGGTCGGTGTACGCGACGACGGAGAACGCGAGTGCGGCGTACTTCTCACCCCTGACGAGGGCATGGGAACTTGCGGCTGGCGCAATTCTTGCCGTGCTTACACCGGCCATCATGCGGCTGCCGGTTCTTCTTGCTGCCGTTACGAGTGTGTCTGGACTCATCGCGATTGCGGCAGCATCCCTCACACTGGACGAGTTCACGAGGTACCCGGGGTCCGCTGCTATTCTTCCGGTTGTCGGAACGGTTCTTGTGATAATCGGCGGGACAATCGCACCGAAGCGAGGAGCCGAAGTGCTCCTGCAGTGGGGACCTCTGCAGTGGCTTGGCAAGCTCTCGTATTCGCTGTACCTGTGGCACTGGCCCGTGCTGATCCTCGCCGCGGCATCGCTCGGAACCGAACTGACGATGATCGCCGGGCTCGCCTTGGTCGGTGTGGCGCTGGCCTTGTCCGTCGTTACCTTCAAATATGTGGAATTTCCGGCACGGAACTCCAGTTGGCTCAAGGCCCGCCGGCCATCAATCAGTGTGGCTTTCGGCGCCGCACTGGTGGCGCTTTCACTGGGCCTCACGAGCATTCTGGTGTCGGTCCTCCCCAAGCCTTCCCCCACAGACAACTACGACGATTTTCCAGTTGCCCGCGGCAGTGACCTGCCGACGGCTGATGAAGTGGCAAAAGCCGTGGTTGACGGCGTAAACGCTGCAGGGTGGACGCCGGAGCCGCCTGTTGGGAGGTTCCTTTTCAACCGACATGCTTGCGTAAGGGGCCTGGATGCCCCAACAGGGAAAGTCCCATGCCGTTACGGTGACGCCAACGGCAACGGGACAATGGTGGTCTATGGCGACTCGCACGCTGAGATGTGGGCGGATCCGCTCGGCGTGACAGCCACTGAACTTGGGCGGCACTTCGAAGTCTTTTCGATGTTCTCGTGTCCGCCAGCCGACTTTTCGGTCTACAACGCGAGGCGCAAGGGTGATTATCCCGAGTGCAAGGCATTCCGTGCTGAGTCGCTGGCGAAGATTGAGGCACTAAACCCGAGCGTCGTCCTCATCTCGGGTCAGCGTCAGGGTACGTGGCTTGAGAAGGAAGGGCGCCCCGACAAAGAAAACACGCACGCCGCCTGGGAGCAGGGCCTCGCCTCGACCATAAAGTCGTTGAGCGCCATAAGTGATCGTGTGGTGGTGATCGGGGACATCGCGTACTCGGAAAAGGATCCCCAGGACTGCGTCACATCAAATTTCGACGACGTCCGTCGCTGCCACACTCCGCGAAGTTACGCCGTGGACACCGAACACAATGAGATGGAGAAGCGCGTCGCCGAGGCCGGTGGCGCAGCATACGTGGACGTTGTTCCCTGGTTGTGCGCGCAGTATCTCTGTCCCGCGGTTGTATCGGGATTTGCAACCCATGCGGATGCTCAGCACATCTCCACCAACTACGCCCTGTGGCTGCGTCGGTCCCTTGCTGAGGCGGCAGCCTTGCTTCCCTGAGGCGGGTGCCAGGAGCGTCACGGAGTTTGCCATCCTTGGCGTTGGCCGATGCATCGACAAGCCGTGGGTGGGTGAACGGCGAACTGCGGTTTGCACGGCGGCGGCCGCGCCGCCGGGTTGCGTGCGGAAAAAACAAGTACCCGGGTGGGAGTTGAATCTCAATATGAGTACTCGGTACTCGTGACCTGCTGCGGCGACCCTCCTAGGCTGAATAGACGGGGATGAGGCCGGGCGCTCCGTTGTTGCCCAAAGTCCCCCACGCACCACGACGGGAGGACACCATGGCAAACAGCCCTCGCAACTCCCTCTTTCCTTGGCTGGGCGGACACGGCACGACGCGGCATCTTGTCCCTGAGGAGGAAACGTCACCCACCGAAGCGGTCAAGAAGGGTGCGCGGACCGGCGGCGCCCTCCTGATGGTCGTTTCCCTGGCGGTCGCCATTAGCACGCTCAGCGTGGCTGCAACTTCCCCGCGGACCCAAGCTGCTGAGGGCCGAGGAGGAGGCGGAGGAGGAGAGCCAGTGACCCAGGTAACCCGCTCTGCGCAGCCCACTACGGATGCCCCTTCTCCGGAGCCGACTTCTGATCCAAGTTCTCTGCAGCCGAGTGCCGAGGCCGGGCCTCCGGGAGCCACTGCCGAAACTGCCTCCCCGGAGCCGACCAAGGACGGCGGCTCTGATCCGGCTCCGAAACCCATGTCTTTGTCCTTCGACCAATCCCTGCCGGTGGGCGACCTGCCGGGCTGGAAGCAGGTCTTTGTGGAGGACTTCACCGACGGGGACGTGCCCCTTGGCGGTTTTCCCGGCATCTACGGTTCGAGATGGCACGAGACCTACAAGGACGGCACGCCGGACACCCATGCCCAGGCGCAGGAAAAGGGCCAGAGAAACTCTGGCTACTACCCGTCAAAGGTCCTGAGTGTCCACAACGGTGTCCTGGACATGTTCCTGCACTCGGAAAACGGTGTCTCCATGGGTGCGGCACCCTCCCCGAGATTCGCAGGAGCCACCGTGCCGCCCTACAACAGCCAGCTTTACGGGCGCTACTCCGTGCGCTTCAAAGCCGACGCCCTCCCGGGTTACAAGGTAGCCTGGCTGCTCTGGCCCGTTAGCAAGCAGTGGCCGCAGGACGGCGAGATCGATTTCCCGGAAGGGGACCTCTCCACAGTCATCTACGCCGCCCTGCATGGCATCCGGGACGGCAGCCACCAATTCGATGTGTTTCGTCCCAACGTTCCCTTTACGGACTGGCATGTGGCAACCACCGAGTGGAGTCCGGGGCGCATCGAATTCTTCCTTGATGGCAAGTCCATCGGCGTTGCAACGTCAATGGTCCCGAACAAGCCGATGCGCTACATCCTGCAGACCGAGTCGTGCCTGACAGGCTGCCCGGCACCCCAGACCAGCGGCCATGTTTACGTTGACTGGGTAGCGATTTGGGCGAGGAACTAGCACTGGGACACTCCTGCACCAGCAACAGCGGTCATCCCGGGAACTCCAAGGGCCAGTGGGTACAATCGACGCCTGGACGAACGAACACTGCTTTGCCGGAGGTACGGAGAAACAATGTCGGAATGGCTCGAAGTCGGCGCGGACAACTATGTGCTGGTCACCGAAGGCTCGCTGCTGAACACCGGACTCATAGTCGGATCCGAGCGAGCCATGGTGATCGATACGGGCTGCGGCCCCCGCCAGGGGCGCGAGATCCTGGATGCGGTGCGGGAGAAGACGCAGCTGCCGCTCGTCGTCGTCAACACCCACGCCCATTACGACCACTTTTTCGGAAACGCCGTGTTCGCGGCAGAGGGCGTCACCGAATTCTGGGCGCACCAGAACTGCGCCCGGGAGATCGATGAACGCGGGGACCTCCAGCGCCGCTTCGTGGGGACCCTGGAACCGGAGATGTCAGCTGGCGAGGGCCAGGACGTGGAGCTCGTGGTGCCCAATGCCATCGTGAAGGACCAGCCGGTGCTGGTGGACCTGGGCGGGTTGACCGCCACCCTCTTCTACCTGGGCCGGGGCCATACCGACGGCGACCTGCTGGTGGGCACGCCCACTACCCTCTATGTCGGCGACCTCGTGGAGCAGGGCGCCCACCCGTCCTTCGAGGACTCCTACCCGGAGGAATGGGCGGACGCGCTCCGGCACATCTCAGCGCTGCGCCACCGCTACGAATTCCTCATCCCCGGCCACGGCAAGCCGTGCAGCGACCAGTTCGTGAAGACCATGGCGGACACCATGACGACGGCGGTACGCCAGGCCCAGCGTTCCATCCGCGAGGCCCCCTCCGATGCGACCAAGGCGATTCCCGTCCTGCCCTACGGGCCGGAGCAGTCGCGCTGGTTCATCAAGCGGCTGCAGGAGACCCGCCGGGAGCACTAAGCATTGTGCGGGCGGTGGGTGGTGGAGGAAGTCGTCGCCCACCTGACCGCGGCCGCGAGCATCGGCTCGCTCCGCTGGATGGGAAGCATTCTCGCGGCCCGGTTCGACGCCGATCTCCACAACCAGCGGCGCCTGGAAGAACAGCGCGGCGCGAGCCCCAGCGAAACGCTCAGCCGGTTCCGGGCCGTGATCAGGAGCACCAAGGCGCCGTCCAAGCACACAGCGGCTTGGCTGGGTGAAGTTATTGTGCACAGCCAGGACATACGTCGACCGCTCGGGCTGCAACGAACCCCGGCAGCCGATGCCGTCACCGCGGTGGCGCAGTTCTACGCCGCCCGTGATTTCGCGGTGAACAGCCGTTCCGCGGTGAAGGGTCTTCGCCTGGAAGCGACCGACGGTCCCTTCCAAGTCGGCTCCGGCCCGTTAGTCACAGGGACAACCCTGGCACTGACCATGGCGATGGCCGGCCGCGAAACGTACTGCGACGAGTTGGCCGGGGACGGTGTCTCGATGATGAAGTCCCGCTACGCGCGCTAGTACTAAGTCCTGCCGTGGCTGAACCTTCAGTTCGACGCGTTACGGGAATCGACGCCCACCTTGAGCCAGTATTCAAGTTCCGCACTGTCCTGGATCCGTTCGTACGGCACGGTGAGCCATCCGGGGCCCATCGGACGAGCCTTGCCCATGTAAGCCGGTTCTCCGCCTCGCTTGAGCAGGTCGCCGTACAGGGCGGGATCGGTGCGTACCAGCAGGTCCCCGTTACGGCCGGCCGCTACAGCCATGCGGTCATCCACCATGAAGGACAGGCCGCCGAACATGCGCACTTCACGCACGTTCTGGAATGAGCTCAGCAGGTCTCGAAGCCTCTGCGCGAGGGCGTCCCGCAGGCTCGGGGCGGCCGCTGTCATTGCCCGCCGCCCGCTCTGTTGTCCTGCCCGCCGTATTGCAGAGTAAGCGCGTAGCCGATCACGGATAACTCCCTCGGTAGCGGTGACACTCGCGTGAGCATTTCTAGATCCTACGGCCGCGGGATCCTGCGGCACCAGGCTTGCGGTCTCACTCCTGTCCCAGCCACGTCGGGAAGTAGGGGGTACGACGGCGCCCGCGCGCCGCCGTCGTACGCCCTACGTTGCCCGGTGCGAACCTTCAGCCTGGCGGCTCAGGGATTTCCCGCCCACCCAGCCTAGGATGTTCCCCATGAAGCTTGCCCGAGAGGCGTACTCCGTTGCCGTGGTGATAAACGCAGGGGCACGCCTGGCAGCGGCGGCGCCGGAGGCGGCAGTGGACAAACTGCGAAGGGCGGGCCTGACCGTCACATCCGTGCACCGCGTGCTGTCCGGCGCAGAGCTGGCCGGAACCCTGGACAGGGTGGTGGCCGACGGGCACGACCTGGTGGTTGTCGGCGGCGGTGACGGGACGGTGTCCTACGCCGCCGGCCGGCTCGCAGGGACCGGAATCGTGCTCGGCGTCCTTCCACTGGGAACCGCCAACGATCTTGCCCGCACGCTCGAGATACCGAACGATCTTGCCGGTGCCTGTGCTGCCCTCGCGGACGGAAAGGTGGTGGACATCGACCTGGGGCGGGCGAACGGCCAGCCCTTCCTGAACGTTGCTTCGGTTGGCCTCTCGGTCGGTGTCACCGAGACGCTCAGCCCCCGCCTGAAGCGGTATCTCGGGCCGGTGGCCTACGGCGTTGCCGCCGTGCGCGCCTATGCCCGGCACAGGCCGTTCCGGGCCCGCCTCGAGTTCCCCGAGGGGGACCATGAAGCGCTGGAGCTCGAGGACATGCTGCAGGTGGCAGTGGGCAACGGCCGGCACTACGGCGGCGGTAACACGGTCTCGCCGACGGCGGGGATTGATGACCACACCCTTGATATCTATGCCATCCCCGGGGCGCCGCTGCGGGAGCACGTGAGGATCGCACGGCTGCTGAAGGACGGCAGCTTTGTGGAACGCGACGGGGTTTATCACCTAACCAGCCGGCGTGTCCGGCTGGTTACCGAGCCGCCCATGCCGGTGAACCTCGACGGCGAGATCGTCACTGCCACGCCCACCGATTTCACCATCGAGCGCAACGTTGTGCACGTTGTGGTGCCGCAGGGCAGCAGCAGTGCGCGGTTCGACGGCGGGGGCTGATTGGTAACGTACGGCGGCGGCCGCGTGTGCCCGGGCGTACGTAAACCCTTCGTCAAGCGTTGACAGGAGACCCGCCGGGAGCGCTGGCTGCATCCACCTGCGGGCTCAGGACTGGCGGCGCAGCAAGCCTGAGCTTTGCGGCTCGTTCAACCAGGATGGCGATGTAGTCCCGGACCCGGCATTCAGCAAAAAGGCTGTGTTCGTAGGCAACCACGTCCTCGATGACGGAGCGGGGCTGATCAGGGAAGCGCCGGGCCAGCCGGTCCACCACAGCCCTGAGCGCCCGGATTTCAGTTTCCCTGAGAACCATTACCACTCCTTCACCGAAGGGGAGCCACCAACCACCTGTACGTTCCAGAACCGGCGCATGGCTAAATCCTACGAACGTGGACAAGGGAGGAAAGGCAAATGCTGGAAGTCTGCGGATACCCGCAGGCTTCCAGCTGGCTACGGCTTTGACAGGTTATTGAGGACAGCCGCGCCTATGGCCCCCTGTTGCGGCTTAGAGCGGTGGCGATCCCGGCGCACGGCCCGGACGAGGAGGACGGCCGCGCCTGCTACGATCACCGCCCCGATACCCTGCAGCCCCGGAGAGTCATCAGCGCCGCCGAGCACGAAGACGGTGACGCCCAGCACCACGGCGAGGAGTGAGGCCAGCCGCCTCACCGCTTCTCTTTCCCGTCGCCGGCACCATCGTCGGCTACCCACTCGAGCAGGTCGCCCGCCTGGCAATCCAGGACCCGGCACATGGCGTCCAGGGTGCTGAAGCGGATCGCCTTGGCCCGGCCGTTCTTCAGCACCGCCACGTTGGCCGGGGTGATCCCGACGCGCTCGGCGAACTCGCCCACGCTCATCTTGCGCTTGGCCAGTTCGACGTCGATGCGCACCACGATGGCCATCAGATCACCCCTTCCATGTCGGTCCGCAGTGCTGTCGCCTGCCGCAGCAGGTCCCGCATCACCACAATCAGCAGAACCAGCACCGCAAAGATCAGCGTGATGCCGATCAACATGGCAGGCGTCCCGGGGTCGCGCAGTTCGGGCGTGAAGTAGATGTACGCGATAAGGGAGCCGGCCAATGCCGCCAGCAGCAGCCATGCCGCGACGAACGTCCACATGATCACGTCCACCCACCGCAGGGAGGCCGGGGTGAAGATCCGGTCCCGCTGAACTAAGGTCAGCAACCGCCAGATGCACACGATGACAACCTGCAGGCACAGCGCCTCCAATTCGGCGAACAACAGCAGCGGCCACCGCCAGGGATCCATTCCCGGCCCCTCCTCTGTCGTGAAGAGGAATTCACCGGGGAACGACATGACCTGGGCCACCAACAGCCCAAGGAACACCATCACCAGCAGGACCCGAAGCGGGAGGACCAATCGACTCACAATACTCATAGCTCAAGAATCAATTGGTTTCTATCGAAAGTCAATATATTGACGCCGTGTTGACGCCGCCACGTGGTCCGGGGTTAGTAAAACGAGTAGGCGATACGCGGGCGCCGGCATGGGGGATTGCGTAGAGTCGGCGCATGACAGACGTAATCCGCAAGCACGGGCGCAGAAGAGGGCCAGGGCCAGCACAAGGGGGCGGCAAGCAGCTCGCCATCCTTGGCACTGTTGTCCTGTTGATTGTCCTGGCGGTGGCCGCCCTCGCCCTGACGCGCTAGGCCTCTGACGGGCGAGGCCCGCCTGGTCCCCTTCATGTGGGCGCCCGGGTCTCGTGCCGGCCAGCACGAATGCGCCGCCCCTTAGCCGATATGGGCCTGCGCGCAGGCCTCCGCGAGACCCCCTGGCCCAGTGCGTGAATCCGCCGGTGTTATCAGGCCGTCAGGGAATAAGCCTTATGCAGCCCGGGCATTGCCTGCCCGGGCCGGCGTCATACCGACGGTTTCGGCGCCGCATGCGAACTGTCCCAGGCCACGCCGATGCCAGAGCCGGCTACTGCGGCCTGCATTCTAAAGCGGAACGGTGCTGGGCCGCCCATTGGCGTCAGGCCGCCGGCTCAGGCGCTGCTGACATCCTCTGGTTGCTGTAGACGGACGATTCCCTGTGCTCAGCACACTGGACGTCGGCAACCAAGGAGCCGCCGACGTCGTCCTTTTGGTAGTGCGTTACGTGCTTGGTCTCCCTGCCGCACTTACTGCAAAAGGCCTGGTGCTGTTTTGTCCACATGAATGAATAATACGGGTTTGGCGGTTTACCGGAAGTGGATGGCCCGGGATGTGTGGCTGTCCACATCGGAACTGTGGCACTTGCGGTTCCATCAGGATTTTTCCGCGTCAAAACCCTTTACTACCCGGGCCCCGCTTACTAAAGTCAGTACTTGTCATAGTCCGGATGGACGCTAGGGGGCGTCCGGGAAGGGGGAGTGCATCACCGCTGACCGATACCAGAAGACAAGTGACCACTACGTTGAAAGCCCCTCCTAGGAGGGGCTTTCCCTTGTCCTTGCCAAGGTCCTGCAGATGTCAGCTGTTGCCGGTGTGCACGATGCTTTCGCGGTCTAGTTCGTTTGCAGGGGCGTCTGCCAGGCCGGCGGGCGTGAGGTCGAGGTCCTCGATGCTCATCGGGCGGGAAAGTCCGTCATTGGACGCTGTGGTGTTGCTGGTGATGGTCATGCTCTGTTTCCTTCGGTCTATCTTTTTCGGGTGGGAGCAAGGGTCAGTACTGCGATGTGGCCCGCTTAGACCACGGCCTGGTAGCTGGCCAGGATGTAATCCGCAGCCGCCGGGCCTTTCATGCGCAGTTCATCACCGGGGCCGACGAGGTGCGCCATCGCCTCCCAGAACACGTGCTCTGCCTGCGGCGTTTCCTGGGACACGTTGCACCAGCTGGTGTACAGGCCATAAAAGGCATCCCGGCTGAGGATCGAGCCGGACTCGGGGTCCCGGTAGGTGGCTTCCGTGAGGAACTGATCAAACTGTGATTGCGCCATTGCGGCTCTTCCCAGCAGGGTGCAGTGGTCCGCCGTTGGGCTACAGCAGCCAGACTTGATGGCCTGCACGGGACAACAAGCGAGCAGCCAGAATATCAGGGTCCCCGGCTCCAGGGCCAAACGAGAGACCTTGGACGAGCTAGGAAACCACAAGGTGCGGCCGCAGGGTTCCCCCAACATCCGCTCCGTACAGTCCAGTCATGACCACCACCACCACTCCACTGCACAAGGTGAATTGCCTCCAGGCCGGCGGGACGTCCCCCTTAATAAGCGCTGGAGGATCCACCCATCCCCTCATAGACCATGTTGTGCTGGAGAAGTTGCGCGAGGACCTTCATGAGTACGAGGTCTGGCGGGTATTTGTCCAAAACTTCATCACCGCCCTGCCTTCAAGGATCGAAAAGCTGCGGGTGGCGTTGACTACCGGGGATGCCGTTGAGGCCAGGGATGCGGTGCTCAGCCTCAAGACCGCTAGCCAAATGGTGGGTGCCGAACGCCTCGCTGCCCTCGCCTTCGACCTTGAGGCAGCCCAGCGGGAAGGTGTGCGGATCGCTGATCCAGCTGTCGCCCTGCCCCGGCTCGCGGTGGACTATCTGTACCGGATCAAGCAACGGGCCAGCCAGACTTCCCACGCTCTCCAGACACACCTCGATACAGCCAGGCAGCCGCGGGACACCGTCGGCCAGCCCTGAGCTTCCGCTCACCGTCCCCCGGCTGCCCCCGCGGGAGCGGGCCATTCTGATAGGGCTTGCTGCCAAGTTTCCGGATCAGTCCACGAACCGGGTGGCGGGTGCGCCGCGCGGCATGTTCTTGAGGATGCCCTCGGCCACGTCCCGTACCTGCATGCTTCGACGGGTGGACGCAGAGGCAAGCATGCTGAAGGCGTCCGGGTAGGAACAGCGGTTCCTGCCCATGATCACGCCGCACGCCACGTCGATGGAGGTGCGGCTTTCCAGGACGGCCTTCAGGTTGTCCCCGGCTGCCCGCACGCTCCGCACGTCAAGGGCCAGCTTCAGGCTCTTCCCCGCCACGCCGGCGAACCAGGTGGCATGCCCCACCACCTCCGGTGTGAACCAAACGCCTGGCGGGGCGAAGAAGGCCAGGACGCAGGATATGCCGGCCTCGAGCCGGACCGGAACGGCGAGGACTTCGCCATAGCCGGCGTCGAGGAACCGGCACCGGTAAGCCTGCCACCGCGGGAAAGTGCCGCCGTCGGCCTCCACCACCACGGGAATCCCTGAATCGACCACCTGGGCCAGCGGGCCGTCGTCGAAATCCTGTTCCGCTGCGGCGAGGGAAGCCGCCCGGCCGTTGTTGGCCGCGCGAATGGGAGCGCGCTGTGCAGAGGCGAGTGTGGCGGCGCAATCAATTTGGGCCCCCACCGACCCGGTGAGCGCAACAGCAGCAGTTTCGGCCAGCCTCCGCAGGGAGTCCACATCCGTGTGGGTGTCCGTCACCAGGTCAAGTAGGAACCCGGACGGCTCCGGCCAGGGCTCCACGGCGGGGGAGCCCGCCATCGCCTGCTTCCCGCCGTCGGCCTTCAACACCCTGCCGCTGGTGCCTGCCACATGAATCGTCACCGTGACCCCCCCCGTTCGCTCCGCGCCCGCGCAGCATTGTTCGCGGTCTGCACCTTGAATCTACGGGCGGGCCCGAAGGGAGGGCACCAGTAGCGGGTACTCTAATTTTCGCCGGCGCCGGCCGGGGACTACCTGTTTTGTTGCGTCTGCGTTTCCAGCCACTCAAGAAACGTCTGGCGTCCGACGGCGGCACCCGCCTTGGGAATCAGCTTGCCTTTGCGCATCGCTTGACCCATCGGGCCCGGAACATGCACCTGAACAATCCGTTTCCGCTTGCCCGTCTTCTTCAGGTAAGCGCGGACCAGGTCCACCAGCTGTTCGCCGCGGGGGCCACCGAGATCGGGCAGGCGTCCCTTCGGCCCTGCTTCTGCTGCGGCGACCAGGGCAGCCGCCACTTCCCGGGCGCCGACCGGCTGGGTGAACATCTTCGGTACCAGCACCAGCGGGCCGGCCGAGGCGGCCTTTACCACCATCGGGACAAACTCGTGGAACTGCGTGGACCGGAGGAGGGACCAGGGAATGCCGCCATGCCTGACTTCGTCCTCCTGCACCAGCTTCCCGGCGTAGAGACCCGAGGTGGCCTTGTCGATTCCAACGATGGAGAGTGCCACGTGATGCCGCACGCCCGCCTTCTTCTCCGCCGCCAGCAGGTTCTGGGTGGCGTTGGTGAAGAAGTCAACTGCCTTCTTGGTGGACGTGGTCTGGATGCCGGAAACGTCGATGACTGTCTCCGTGCCCTGGAGCGCCTGGTCCAGGCCGCGGCCGTTCACCAGGTCCACGCCCTCCGAGCGGCTCAGGCTGACGACGTCGTGCCCGCGCTCTTTCGCTATCTCCACCACGTGGCGCCCGACGGTACCGGTTCCCCCTGCAACGGCAATCCTCATGGAAGAAATCCTAATCCCGGAGTCCCTGCCTAAGAGGTCTTCGCTCAACTGTCAGTTTTTCGGAAGCGGGGGCGCCCTTGCCGATTAGGCCGGAGGGGTAGCCACAAGGGTAAAGTACTAAGTAACCTTACAAATGGGGTTTGCAGCTGCGGAATGCTTGGTTTGGCGACTCGGTTGGAGATGTACGGCGTGGATGACGAGGTGGAGCGGCGGCTGGAGCTCGCTGCGACGATCGGTTTGGATCCCCGGAAACTCTTGCCCGCCAATTCGGGCAAATCCCGGTGGTCGGAGTTCGAGCTGGACGCCTACCTTCACGGGTCCATGGCGTGGCCCAAACCGCAACGCCGCCTTGGCGCCGGCAACGGACACTCGCCGGGGCGGCAGTTGGCTCCCTCACCAGGCCTGATGGAAAGATCCAGGCAGTACGCGGCTGACCAGGGGACACCCCGTGAGCAGTCACTGTCAGCGCTGGGAGCTGCGGGCAAGTTTCTGCTCACGCCAGAACAAGCAGAGGGTGAACGCCTGAAATCCCTGCACGAGACGAACCTGCTTCACAGCGGCGCGGAAGAAGCGTTTGACCGCATTGTGACTGCCACCAGGAAGTACTTTGATGTGGGCGCTGCATCTTTGTCACTTATCGCCGAAGACGCCCAGTACTTCAAATCTGTCTTCGGGCCACTTCGCGAGGAAACTCCGAGGCAGATCGCACTCTGCGCGGCAACGGTGGAACAGAACTCGATGCTGATCATCAACGACACACTCACCGATGACCGTTTCGCGTCCAATCCGCTCGTGGTGGGGGAGCCCCACATCCGCTTCTATGCGGGCTATCCTTTGCACGGGCCCCGCGGCTGGAATATCGGAACCCTGTGTATCATCGACCAGCAGCCCCGCGCCTTCCCGCCATCGGACCAGCAGGTACTCCGGACACTCGCCGCAATCGCCCAGAGCCATATCGACGCGCGGACTTAGCGCCTGGCCGCCGTCTTACTGTCCCCCGTCTTAGTGGCAGGTGTTGGCTTTACCCGCGGACTTTCCTGACACTCAACCTGCGTCGCCGCGCCGGGGCTTGGCCAGTTACCGGGCGGAGGCGGCGCCAGGGCCTGTGCCGCTGGTTGGTGTCAGGATCGGCGGGAGGTGGAGCCGACGCGACCAGTGACGATCCACTCCTGCGGCGCCGCAACCTGAGGAGCAGGAATACCGCCAGGCCCAGCCAGGCGACAGCCACACCCAGGATGAGGATTACCGCCGGGATTGCGTCCATGGCTAAGTTTAGGCGCGAGTCTGCCAGCACTGGTTACTCGTTTCCGCGCCTGCTGACCACGTGGTTTCGGGCGGAACGGGTAGTCAGTACCTGTACTCAAACCCGTGCTTTCTGCGGATTCGTCCTCCGATAGACAGCCGGGCTGGCTATTTGGCGCAAAGGCGCCCATGCTGGGCAGGAGGAGAGCGAAAAATCGGTCGAGCCCACGGCTCGGATTCGCGAAACTCAGGTGCTCGAGAGTTCACCGTATTCTGTCAGGCCGTTATGCAGCCAGCGGCCTTGATGGACGTCAGAAGTTCATCCCCACAGGGTGTCCGGAGTTGTACTCGGGTTCCGCCCGCCTCCAGTTAGGGGGCGTTTAATTACTGCCTTGCCTTGCGTTGGTGCCGGCGGCAGTAGCGAGGGTTCCCCAATGCAAGATCCACGGCCGCAGGCGCAGTTGCTGGTTCGCAATGATCATTCGTCACTTTGCCTCTTATGGGTCTGGTACAGGGCAAATGGGGGTGAGGCGCGGCTGGAGGAGTTTGACGCCTACCTTCATGGGCTCCTCGTCCTGGACCCCTTTGACCTGAAGATCCTGGCCTGGGCCATGGAGGATTACGGGAGAGCGCGTGTTTCCCTTCCTTAGGGTGGTGCCGCCAGGTTTGCGCCGTGCAGGTTATTGTCGCCATGTTGGCATTGATCTAGGTTGAGATATGGCCATTTCCCCTGAACAAGAGTTGCTCGTCCAGCTCCAGGACCTCATTATCGGTACGGATTCGGTGTCCGATTTCCTTACCAGTCTTGCCGGGGTTGCCGCTGCAACGATCAGCCGCAGCGCCGGCACGGACGTTGAGTGCGGGGTCACCCTGAAACGCCACCGGGCTTCTGCGACGGTGGGCGGCAGCAGCGACAGGGCCGTCGAGTTGGACAGGATTGAGCAGTATGCCGGCCCTGGTCCCTGCATGACTGCACTCCGGACTCAGACTTCAGTCCTGCTGGGAGATACGCGAAGTGACTCCCGATGGCCGGAGTATCAAAAGCAGTTAATGGAGCACGGATGCTTCACCACGCTGGGGGTCCCAATGGAACTGAACCAGGAGGCATCTGCTGCCTTGAATTTTTTCGCCTCCCAAGCCGGCGTCTTCAGCGAGGCCGCGGTTCGGGACGCTGCGGGGTTCGCTGAAATCGCCGGCCATGCGGTACGGCTCGCCGTAAAGGTTGCAACTATTCAAGGGGTTGCCCAAGACATGGAAACGGCCATGAAAAGCCGGACGGCCATCGACCTGGCCTGCGGGATCGTTATGGCCCAGAACCGGTGCACCCAAAGCGAAGCCATGAAGATCCTGACCAAGGCCTCCAGCACCCGGAACCAAAAACTACGCGATCTCGCCGAGGAAATAGTGGTCAAGGCTTCCGGCGAAAAACCCCAAACCCACTTCGACCGGGCAACTTCAAAGCCCCACCCCGCCCAAACGACCACGAACTGAACCCCGCGCGGAAACTTCTGGTCCAGCAGTGCCGGTCAGCGGGGGATGCGGCGTCCCCTGAACCGGCTTAGTAGCAGCAGGACGACAGCCACGACCACCAGCACCGGGGCTACCCCCAGGAGGAAGCCCAGCGTTTCGACGGCCAAGCCCACAATGAGGAGGACTATGGCGACGGCGACAATAGCCACGACTAACGCTTTCATCAGTTCCACCCTTCGACCCGCGATGGGTCAGGCCCTGCAGAAGTTGGTGTCCCCAGCGTACGCCGTTTCCCTGGCGTCAGCTCTCGCCCTCGTCTGGCTTGAGGTCGTCTGACGTGAGGCAGATGGCCTGGCTGTAGCCGGCGCGGCGCCCATTGACGCCATGGCCGTTGAGTGATTCGTTCAGCGCGTGCGCCAGCATATCGCGCTCAATGGGAGGAAGACTCAGGGCCCCGTGGACGTAGGCATGGACTTCGGTCATGCCGGCTCCTCCGCCGATCGCGAAGTACTTCATCCAGATCTGGTCAAGGGTAAATGGTGCAGCCTCGAAAGCTAACCGGAATCCTTGGCGCTGTTCGTCCTCGTCCCCAGGGAGGGCCATCGTTCACCCCCGGTCATGAATCAAGTCCCGGCGTGGACTCGAGGATTTCCTCTGCCACTTCCAGCATGGTCCGGTCCTCGTTCAGTGCCTTGGTCATCAGGTGCAGCATCGCGGTATGGCTGCCCATGCCCAGGCTCGCCATAACGATCCCCTTGGCGGTGCTGATGGCATCGCGTTGCGTCAGGCTCGACTTGAGCTCATCGCTCAACATCTGGGCCCGCTCCCGCGCCTGCACATTAACCAGGAAAATCGAGGCCTGGGCTGCGAACAACTCCAGCAGCCGGATCAGCCGGTGCGAGGCCGCCTTGGGTTTGTCCCAGTAAATCTTGATTGCACCGAAGGCGACGTCCCCGGAAAGCAAGGGAACACTTACGCAGGAGCGCAAGCCCAGATCGCCTGCTGCTGTGCCCCATTCAGGCCAGCGCAAGTCCGTACGCACGTCTGCGATGTCCACCGGGGCGCCCGACGCCCACGCGCTAATGCAGGGACCCTGCCCAAGCTCGTACTGAAGCGCATCGGCCTCTGCCACAATCGGGCTGGTTGAAGCTGCGCTGCTGCGGTTGCCGCTGGTATCCAGCAGGGACACGCCTGCTCCGGCCGCGTCATTCACTGCCAGGACTGCGGCCTCGGTGATGAGCTTCAGGGCGCTGGAAACGGTCTCCTCGGTCAGGAGTACGTTGGAAAACCGCGCAAAGACCGCGGCCAGCTCGTCGGCCAGCGGCAATTCAGTGTCCATGACCGGCTCCATTTCCAGCATTCTGGCCCTTGGCGGACCAACTGCTTCTTGACTTCATCCCAGCACACATTGCCTTCGCGTTCCACTCATCCGGTTAGGTCGCGTAGAGGTGCCGCCAACGGCGGTGCGGGCTTGCGGCTGCTGCATGCGTGCGTTCGACGGCGTCCATCACCACAGCGGTCAGGCTCTGGCTTTTAACCATCGCTTCGCGTTGTTTGTGGGCGCCGTTACCGGAGGCCAGGATGTGGGCGAGTCCCAAAGTGACCTGCTCCTCGTCCCCGAAGCTGGCGAGGACAGGCCGGATATGCGCCAGGAGGTCCTGGACGGCCTCCGTCGCAGGGCACGGAGAATGCCGCAGGGGGTGAAGGAGTCTGCCTTCGACGCCGGCTTCACTGGCCATCCAGCCAGCAAGGCGCAGGTGCGCGGCCGGCAGGCGTGGCGCTGGCATTCCGGCCCGCCATTCCTGGGCCGCCCGCTCCACCAGTGCCCGCGCGACAGCCGCGAGGACCGCTGTGTGCTCGGCCTCCATGCAGACGTCGGCGATGCGCACCTCAACGGTTGGGTGGTTGCGGGACAGCCGTGCGTCAAAGTACACCATGCCCTCGTCCAGCAGCACACCGGTCGCAAGCAATTCCTGCACGTGACGGCGGTATTCCTGTAAGGATCCGAACTGTTCGCAAGGTCCCGCCGTCGGCCACCGGCTCCACGCCTGGTAGCGGAAGCTCGCGTAACCGCTGTTGGTCCCCTGCCAGAACGGGGAGTTCGCACTCAGCGCCAGCAGCACGGGCAACCAGACGCGGATTCGGTCCAGGACAGCAACGCCTTCCTCCCCTGAGGTGACGTGGACGTGAACATGCAGGCCGCAGGTCAGTTGTTCCCTGAAGGTCAGGTGGAACCGGGCCGCCATGTTCAGGTAGCGCCGCTCAGGTACCAGTGTTGGGGTGGCCGCCAAGGGACTGGTGGCCAAGGCCGCGGCCCGGGCGCCAACTGCCCGGGCGGCTGTATCGGCCATGGCCCGGCCCTGCCTGATGGCCTGCGCCATCTGCTGGTAGGTGGAACAAACGGGGCCAACAACCTCAAGCTGCTCCTGTTTAACCTCCAGAGCAAGGACTGGCCCCTGGCCGGTCCTTGGATTCTTAATGGCGTGCCGCAGGGCCTGTTCCGCTACCGGCACCGGTTGCCCCGTATCCGGATCTACGAGCAGGAATTCCTCCTCAACGCCGAAAGTTCGTTGAGGCCCGCCGACGGGTGGAATGCCGGGCTGATCTGTTGAAGATTTCACTGCAGTTCCAATGAGGATGGCATCCGAACCGTCGACCTGTGGTTCACATGACGGTGGAACAACCGGCCCTCCTGCTCGAGCCCTCACCAGCCGCTCCCAGTAAGCAGGCCGCTGATTCCTCAAGATTACGCGCGTGGACAGTTCCCCGGAAGAGAGCTGGGCGAAACCCACCGAGCGTTGGGAGTGAGCTGAACCGATGACTCATGCGCCGGCTCGTCGTTGGTGAAGAAGCCTCTCCAGGAGATAGGCAGTCTGATCTGCGGATTGCCTGATGCGCAGGAGGTAGGCTGCCGCGAGCCGGGGCAGGGCAACCTCGGGGTCGTCATCGCGGGCGGCCGAACGCAGTGAATGCTCCACATCAAGCGCAAGGCCCGCGAGGTTTTCTGCACCCACCATCTGGCTGGAGGTCTTGAGGCTGAGGACTGCGTTCCTTGCGCCGACAAGATCGGCGGTGGTGAGGGCCAGGCGGAGATTTTCCGTCCTGGCGGGCAGGTGGGCCACGAAATCCTGGACAAAAACACTCCAGACGCCTTCGTCGTCGTCCAGCTCGGCACGCAACCTGTCCAAAACCGAACTGTCCAGGAGTGGCAGGGTATGGCCCCCGTACTGCGTCATCGCTGTCCTTCCGGCAGGGAAATTACCTCGCAGTCAAGGACTGGCCCGGAATCGGGCAGGGCTGCGCCAGCAGCAAGGGCTATGAAGCCCAGGAATATCTGTTCATTCTCGGCTGGAAAATCAGCGGGAGGCCCGGACGTTATGGGGGCCAATGACTCTTTGCGGAACCACGCTGTACCGCCGCCTCCGTCATTGGCCCCGGTCTGATGGTGCGCTTTCCGCACTCCGGGTTTAGTCCCCATAAGCCTGCCCCTGACAGCCGAACCACTGAAGCGAGTGTCATCGCAGACACTTTTTCAGGACGTTACGGGGCAGGGGGAGGAAGCACACGAGTAGTGGCTACTCACTTTTTCAGAAGTAGGTACTTTAGGCGCTCAGCCGGTACAAACAACGTGCCGATCAGGGGGAGGGGCTCTGCTTGGCGGTGCCGGCTTCTCGACACCGCCAAGCCCTGAGACTCTGTTTCCCCCATAAAGGCCTTGGCATTACTGGTCCCAGTCCCAGCTGCAATTTTGTTGCGCTTCAAGCCTTACATCGAATACTTTGCCGTCCTTGGCTCAAGGACCCCGGCAGATAGGGTCAAGAGTTCCTCAAGGTTCCCGCAAATTCTGCAGGGGTCTGATGCCTCCCACGTCCCGGGGAGCACTATCCGGGCCGGGACATTGGCCGCGGTGCATCGGCGGCTGGGGCTATCCGTGAGCCCCTAGGGATTCCCTAGGAGCCGGCGGAAGACTGCAGCTATGGCATCGACTGCACTGCTCAAGGGCACGAAATTTCTTGTTCCGGCGGTTTTGCTCGCCCTGGTAGGGACCCTTGTTTTTGGTATCCTCACGGCCGCCCCGCGGACGCCTCCTGCCATGCTGGGCGCGTCAGCGAGCCTCCATGGAGGACTTGCACGCATTCATGGGGTTATCCCCCTCGAAGTGGACGGATGGATGCCCCCGGCACCTTCCGCGGCGCTCGCCAACCCACCAGGGGAAGAGCTCCACCGGGTCCGCATACTGGTGGAGCTGACGGCGATGGAGCGGGACGGCCTGTCCTTCGACCCGTCCAGGTATGCCGTCTCGTCCTTGGGCGCTGGGACCTGGAAGCCGGTCTGGTTTTCTCCAGCCCCTGCGACGGCGCGCCAAGGGGAAAGCATCAACGCCACCCTCGTGTTTGAGCTGCCGGACCGCGCGATAGACCTGACCCTGGAGCTGCCAGGAGGGCAAGGCCTGTCCCTTGGTGCAGGACACCACCGAGGCGGCAGATAGAAGTGCGTCAGATTCCCGGCAACAGATCCCTTTTCAGGGTTTCTCCAAGCATTGGGCAAACCGGTTCAGGAAATCCACAAGCTGAGTACGGAACAGTCGAGCCATCCAGCAAAGGAGACCGACCATGACAATTTCACGACGTCAGGTTCTGTTGATCGGGGGACTTGGAGTCCTCGGAGCAGGTGGCGCCCTGTTGCCCACGGGATCGGTGGAGGCCAAGTCGGCCAGCCGCCTGAGCGACCGGGAGATGCCGCGGCCGTTCCAGGCACCTTTTGTCCAGGCTCCTATCCTCGAGCCGTATTCCACGGGAATTGATCCGGCGGACGGGCTGCCCGTCAACTACTACCGGGTGACGGAAAAAGCCGCTAGCGCCAATATCCTGCCTCGCCTGACAACGCCCATTCTCGGTTACAACGGCTTGTTCCCCGGGCCGACCATCAGCCTCGACCAGGGTACAAAAGCCGTACTAAGGGTTCGCAACCAGCTCCCGGCGCAGCACGCTTTGGACGGTCATGCCCTGTCCACGTCCACCCACCTGCACGGGTCCGCGTCCCTGCCGCAGTATGACGGCTACGCGAGCGACATCACGCACCCGGGTTTCTATAAGGACTACCGCTTTCCCAACTTCCAGCCGGCCCGCACATTGTGGTACCACGACCACGGCGTCCACTTCACCGCCCTGAACGCCTATTCCGGCCTCGCGGCGCAGTACCACATGCACGATCCCATCGAGCGGCAGCTTCTTCCGCAGGGCCGCTACGACGTTGCACTGACCGTCAGCGACGCAATGTTTGCCGAGAACGGGTCCCTGGGCTACGACGACAACAGCCACTCCGGCCTGTGGGGCGACGTGATCCTGGTCAACGGAAAGCCCTGGCCCGTCATGAAGGTGCAGAAGCGCGTGTACCGGTTCCGGATCCTGAACGCGTCCATCTCCCGCTCCCTGCGGCCGGCGCTCAGCACCGGGGATCCCTTGGTGGTGGTTGGCACTGACGGTGGCCTAATGCCGACGGCCCAAAGCGTGGCCAACTACCGCCACGCCGGGGCGGAGCGGTATGAAGTCCTGATCGATTTCCGGAAGTACAGGACGGGGCAGCGGATCGAACTCCGGAACCTGTCCAACAAGAACAACGTGGACTATGACTTCACCAACAAGATCATGGCGTTTGATGTTACGGACGAGCCAGTGGACACCTCCGACCCCACCTGGAACCGGATCCCGACCACCCTGACCGGCAGCGAATCGATGTCGCTGACCACGGCCCAATCCGTGAAAACGCGAAGGTTCCGGGTCAAACGGAACGACACCACCAACCTCTGGACCATCAACGAGGACAGCTGGCAGGACGTCATTGCCAGCGGTTACAAGAAAGTGGTTGCCGATCCCGCGCTGAACTCGGTGGAAATCTGGGAATTCGAGAACCGGTCGGGCGGCTGGTTCCACCCGCTGCACATCCACCTGGTGGATTTCCAGATCATCAGCCGCAACGGAAGGGCGCCCTTCGCTTACGAGCGGGGCCCGAAGGACGTGGTCTACATCGGTGAAGACGAGACTGTCAGGCTCCTGATGAAGTTCACTCCCCACAAGGGTGTTTACATGATGCACTGCCACAACCTGCCGCACGAAGACCACGACATGATGGTCCAATTCCGGGTGGGCCTCCAAGAGACCGACGTGGACGACAACGATCCCATGACAGCGGCCAAGGCTGAATGGGACGACGACGATTGAGCACGGCACAAGTAAAGCGCCATGGCCGGCGGCGGCTCCCGAGCCGCCGCCGGCTGCCGTGGCCGAAGGTGCGGTTCATAAGAGGACGCCGGCAGCGGCTCCTTGCGGTGGCGCTGATTCCTCTCCTGGTCATTCTGGCGGTCCGCACGTGGCTCGTGGAACCCTTCACCGTGTCGTCGGACAGTATGGAGCCCACCATTCCCTCGGGCGCCGTCGTGCTTTTGTACAAGCCGGCTGCCGCCGCGGGCTGGATTCGCAATGGTGTAGTGGTCGCTTTCACCAGTCCCGCTGACGGCCACACTGTTATCAAGCGCGTCATTGCGGGGGAGGGGCAGACTGTTGCCATCCGCGACGCGGAACTGTACGTCGACGACGTGGCCGTACCAGAGCCGTTTATCGACCACAGCCGCATCGACGCAACATACTTCGGTCCCCAGAAGGTGCCCGCCGGAAGCGTGTTTGTGCTCGGCGATAACCGCGGTGTGTCCATCGACTCCAGGGACTTCGGGCCTGTGCCCTTGACGGCGATCCAGGGCACCCTGCTGACGGGCCAGAAATAGGTTCTTGTGTTGTTGCCGCCCTGGACTGATGACGGAGGTGGCACCGGGGCCAGCCCCCCGAATCCCAACTAGGTAGCGCTAAGTGTCGTTTTGAGGGCCCAAAACGACACTTAGCGCTAGTCCGAAAATGGGGTGACGTGGCTTTGTTGGTTGGGCGTGGTTGATCGTTCGGGCCACGTTTGGGCTTATGCGAGTATGTGTGGTTGTCAGGCTACCGGGGTGAGGGTCACGGTGTAGCCGAGGGCTTCGAGTTGGCGGATGTGGTTGTGCTTCCTGGCGTCCGGGTTGGTGCGGGCATGGACGTAGTCGTGGCCCAGATCCTGGAACCTGGTGTCGGGGTCTTGGAGGATGTGCCAGGTGGCGACCAGGATGGATCGTCCGACGGCGACAATTGCACGCTTTTTCCCGCGGCGTCTGGCGATCCGTCGGTAGCGTTCGCCCAGGAAGGTGTTGGTCCTGCCGGCGATAACGGCAGCCTCGCCCAGTGCACGGGCGAGGTAGCGGTTGCCGTGTCCGCTGGAACCGTTGCCCTTGGTTTTCCCGGCGGAGGAGCTGATCCCCGGGCAGAACTTGGCCCAGGAACACAGGTGCCCGGCGGTCGGAAAC
>NZ_UNRG01000009.1 GCF_900537115.1 Arthrobacter sp. Alg241-R88 | reverse complement strand
GTCGCGAAGAAGACCGTGTTGCAGCTGATGCAGGCACTCGGGTTGGCCTGCAAGGTCCGGCGCAGGAAGCGCTACAACTCCTACCAGGGCGACCAGGGCGCGGTAGCGCCCAACGTGCTGAATCGGGAATTCGAGGCTGATGCACCGAACCAGAAGTGGGTAACCGATGTGACGGAGTTTCACGTCGGTGACCGGAAGCTTTACCTCTCACCGGTCATGGACCTCTTTGACCGGCAGATCATTTCTTACTCGCTGGGCTTGTCCCCGAACCTCGCGCTCACCAACGATTCACTGCGTGAGGCCCTGACTTCTCTGAAGCCGGGTCAGCAGCCGCTGGTGCACTCGGACCAAGGTTTCCAATACCGTCACGCCTCTTGGCGCACCCTCATCGAGAACGCCGGCGCGGTCCAATCCATGTCCCGCAAGGGCAATTGCTACGACAACGCCGTGATGGAGAACTTCTTCGGCCACCTGAAGGAAGAACTTTTCCACCACGTCCGCTTCCTCAACACCGACGCACTGGCACCTGCAATAGAGGAATACATCCACTGGTACAACAACAAAAGAATCTCCACAAAGCTCAAGGGCCTGAGCCCGGCGCAATACCGGGCCCAGACCCTTGCAGCCTAGAATCCCATTTAGCCAGTCCAACTATCGGGGACCAGTTCAAAGTGAGAGAGCGTCGCTGATTTAAGCCCATTAAGTGAGAGAGCGTTGCATCGGCAGGTATCAGCGGGGCGGATAGTTGATATCAAAAAGCTCGCCTTCCCCGAATATATGAAGTGCCTCACAGTAGTTACAAGACCTGCAACAACCAGTACCGCAGCCAGTAACCAGAAGGACTTCAACGTGGAAACTCCCCTCTCCCATCTTGCCCACCTCGAGATCACCACCCCGGACGTCGAAGCCTCGGCACGGTTCTACGAGGAAAAGTTCGGCATGCGCATCATCGACCGCGTGGACGGCAACGTCTACCTGCGCTGCTGGGGCGACTACTACCGCTACAGCCTGGTCATCACGGAAGGACCGGAAGCGTCCCTGGGCCGGATGGCGTGGCGCACCAACTCCCAGGCAGCCCTGGAAGCCGCAGCCGAGCGCATCGAAGCAACCGGCGTGCAGGGAACCTGGACGCCCGGCGGCCACGGCTTCGGCAAGGCTTACGAGTTCACCGGCCCCTACGGCCACCACATGCGCCTCTTCTATGAAGTGGAGAAGTTCGTGGCCGAGCCCGGCTTCGAATCCACTTACCCGGACCGGCCGGAACGCCGCAGCAGCCACGCCGCCGCACCCCGCTTCCTGGACCACGTCACGGTGGCATCCTCCGATGTCCGCGGCTTCGCCAAGTGGTACAACGAGGCCCTCGGCTTCCGCGTTATGGCCTTCGTGGACCTGGACGAGGCACCCATCACCGTCTTCTCCGTCCTCACCACCAACGAGAAGTCCCACGACCTGGGCGTCGTCCTGGACACCTCCAGCCGCGCCGGCCGCGTCAACCACATTGCCTTCTGGGTTGACGCCACCGAGGACCTGCTCCGCACCGCTGACGTCATGATGGAAAACGGCACCCCGATGGAATACGGCCCCTCCATCCACGGCGTGGGCGAACAGAACTTCCTCTACTTCCGCGACCCGTCAGGCCTGCGCGTCGAACTGAACTCCGGCGGCTACCGCAACTACGTTCCGGACTGGGACGCCAACACCTGGAAGCCGTCCCTGGGCTCCAACAACTTCTACAAGAACGGCGCCATGCCGCACTCCATGACCGAATCCTTCCCGCCGGCCGAGGGCTTCACCGCCACCGAAGAAGGCGCCTCCGCCGAGATGAAGGAAGCCCTGCTCAACCCCTACGCAAAGCAGGGACGGGGCTAGAAAAATATGCCTGCAGCAGCATATGCCCTCATCCGCTTCCAGGAGGCCGGCGACAGCAAGGCCCGCGCCGGCCTGCTGATCAATGACCGGATCCTGCCGCTGGACGGGGACATCAACTCCCTGATCGAGCACTGGGACACCACCGAAGCCCAGCTGGATGCCCTCGCCGCCTCCGCCGGCGAGGACACCGGCCTGGCGCTGGCCGACGTCGAGGTCCTCGCCCCGGTTGAGCCGGCCCAGGTCCTGCAGACGGGTGCGAATTACCGCAAGCACGTCATCGATCTCGCCGCGGCGCACCGCGAGCCGGGCGAGGACGAAGAGGAGGTGCGCGCCAAGACGGCGGCCATGATGGACAAGCGGGCGGGCCAGGGCACGCCGTACTTCTTTATCGGGCTCCCGACGGCGATCGCGTCCGCCACGGACGACCTCACCCTGCCGTCGTACAGCAAGTCCCACGACTGGGAGCTGGAACTGGCGGCAGTCATCGGCCGGACTGCGTTCCGGGTCACCCCGGAGGAAGCCCTGGATTACGTGTTTGGCTACACGATGGTCAACGACATCACCACGCGTGAATACGTCTTCCGCAAGGACATGCCGGCCATCGGCTCGGACTGGTACCGGGCCAAGAACGCCCCCGGCTTCCTGCCCACCGGACCGCTCCTGGTGCCGGCCAAGTTCTTTGGCGACCCGCAGGACGTCCAGGTGACCTTGAAGCTCAACGGCAAGGCGATGCAGGACGAGTCCACGCAGGACATGATCTTCGGCGTCGCCAAGCTCGTCAGCGAAGCGTCCCAGATCATGCCGCTGCGCCCGGGCGACCTGGTGCTCACCGGCAGCCCGGCAGGCAACGGCCAGCACTGGGGACGCCTGCTCCAGGACGGCGACGTGATGGAAGGCACCATCGCCGGACTGGGCACCCAGCTCATCCACTGCAAGGACGAAACCACAAGTGAAGGTGTCCAGTGACCACCCAGGACACTGCATTCACCACCGGCACCGGGGAATCAACAGATTCCCCGGTGATCCGGCGTGAGGACCCGCTCGGCAGCATCCGCGCCATGGCCGAGGCACACAACAACTGGGGCCGCTGGGGCCAGGACGACGTCCTGGGCACGCTGAACTTCATCGACGCCGGCAAGCGTGTCGAAGCCGCAGCCCTGGTGAAGACCGGCGAGGCATTCTCACTGTCGCAGCCGTTCGACACCAACGGCCCGCAGAAGGGCTGGCGGCGCCGCACCAACCCTGTGCACACCATGACGGATACCGGAGTGGACGCCGAACGCGGCAACCAAGGCTTTCCGCACGGCTTCGGTGGCGCTGACGACGTGATCGCTATGCCGCTGCAGTGCTCCACGCAGTGGGACGGCCTGGGCCACATCTTTGACCAGGGCAAGGCCTGGAATGGCAGGGCCGCCGGCGACGTGGTCACCTCCGAAGGCGACCTGGTGACCGGCATCGAAACCGCCGCGGCCAAGATCGTCACCCGCGGCGTGCTGCTCGACGTCGGCCGGGCGCTCGGACCGGAGCTGGGGAGGAACGACGGCGAGCTGCCGGACGGTTTCGCCATTACCCCCGAACACCTCCAGCGGACCATTGACCTGCAGGGGCCCAGCTCAAAGGTGGGCCGGGGTGACATCGTGGTGATCCGCACCGGGCAGTACACCAGGGTCCGCCGTGACGGCTGGGGTGACTACGCCGGAGGTTCCGCCCCCGGCCTGTCATTCACAACGGCGCCATGGCTGCACCGCTCCGAAATCGCCGGGATCGCCACCGACACCTGGGGCTTCGAAGTCCGTCCGAACGAGTTCGACGCCGCCTTCCAGCCCCTGCACCAGATCGCCATCCCCAACCTCGGCCTGTTCCTGGGCGAAATGTGGGACCCGGACGGCCTGGCGGAAGCGTGCGCGGCGGACGGCAGGTACGACTTCCTGCTCACCGCTGCGCCGCTGCCGATCACCGGCGCTGTGGGATCGCCCGTCAACCCGATCGCCGTCCGGTAGCTTTTCCTAAAACAGCAACAAAACCACCAGCAGTAACGCCGTCAATACAAAGGAGTCAGCGATGGCAGCAGTACAGAACGTCGGAATCGTCGGGGCCGGAGCCGCGGGACTGACCGCAGCCATCCTCCTGGCAGACGCCGGAATCCAGGTGGAAATCCTCGAGAAGGCGGAAGCACCGCAGACCCTTGGCTCCGGCATCACCCTCCAGGGCAACGCCCTGCGGGTTCTCCGCCAACTCGGCGTCTGGGAGCAGGTCGAGGCGAAGGGCTACGGGTTCAGCACCCTGGGCCTGCGCGCCCCGGACCCCGCCGGCACCGTCATCGCCGTCCTGGAGGACATCCGGACCGGCGGCGATGACCTCCCCGCCACCATGGGCATGTACCGCCCGGACCTCACGGCCATCCTCCGCGAACGGGCCGAGCAGGCAGGCGCCCGCATCAGCTACGGGAAGACCGTCACAGGAATAACGGACGACCGCGGGTCCGTCACCGTGAGCACCGCCGACGGCGGCAGCGCCACCTATGACCTCCTCATCGGCGCGGATGGCCTGCACTCGGCTGTCCGCAAGGCCATCGGCATCGAGGTTGAACCCCAGTCCACGGGCATGGGAATCTGGCGTGCCTTCGTGGAGCGCCCCGAAGAAGTGGTCCGCACGGACCTCACCTACGGCGGCCCCTGCTTCATCGCCGGCTACTGCCCCACCGGCCCTGACACCATCTACGCCTACCTGGTGGAGAAGGCACAGGAGCGCAAGCACGAGGACGGCCCCCGCATCATGGCTGAACTCGCCGCGGCCTACGGCGGCCCCTGGAACGAGATCCGCGCCAACCTGGACCACAGTGCCCGCATCAACTACACCTGGTTCACCACGCACCTGGTGGACGGGCCCTGGAACCGCGGCCGCAGCGTCATCATCGGCGACGCCGCGCACAGCTGCCCGCCCACGATTGCACAGGGTGCTGCCATGGCGATGGAGGATGCGGCTGTGCTGGCAGAACTGCTCATCAGTGCCGACGACGTTACCGAGACGCTCTGGAAAGAGTTCACCGACCGCCGCCTGGACAGGGCAAAGGCAGTTGTCAACGCGTCCGTCCAGTTGGGCCAGTGGATGCTCGACGGCGTCCGGGATGCCAACGTGCCCGGGCTCATGCACTCAATCTCCAGCCTCGTTAAGGAACCGGCATGAGCACCCGCACCACGGAATCCCCCACCGTTGACGTCCACGCCCATATCCTGCTTCCGGCCCTGCAGCAGCTCGTGGCCGAGGCGGACCCCGAGGGCTTCGGCGCCCAGCAGGCCCTGGAGGTGCGGCGCAACGGACCCGAATCCATGGCCGCTTCGGGCCGGATGATCAAGGAGCGCTGGCCGCAGCTGACGGACCTGGACCGCCGGCTTGCAGACATGGATGCCCAGGGCGTGGACGTGCAGCTGGTCTCCCCGTCGCCGTCGCACTTCTACTACTTTGCGGGCGAAGCACTTGCCCTGCAGGTGGCAAAGGCAGCCAACCAGGCTGTCCGAGGCTTCGTGGACCGCGCCCCGGAGCGGCTCAACGGGCTGGGCCTGGTCCCGCTCCAGCACCCCGCCTTGATGGTGGAGGCGCTGGAGCACGCGGTGCTCGACTGCGGCCTGCTCGGCGTCGAAATCGGATCGTTCGCCGCGACCCCGAACGATCCGGAGCGCAGCACCGTCGAGCTGTCCGACCCCCGGCTGGAGCCGTTCTGGAGCCGGGCCGAGGAGCTGGGCGCCCTGGTGTTCCTGCACCCGTTCGGCTGCTCACTGGATGAGCGGCTGGACCGCTTCTACCTCGCCAACACTGTGTCCCAGCCCGCCGAGAACGCCGTAGCCCTGTCCCACCTGATCTTCAGCGGGGTCCTGGACCGGCACCCGGAGCTCAAGGTGCTCGCCGCGCATGGCGGCGGCTACCTTCCCACCACCTTGGGCCGCTCAGATCACGCCTGGAAGGTCCGCCCCGAGGCACATGGCTGCGCCGAGCCGCCGTCGTCCTACCTGAAGAAGCTGTACTTCGACTCGCTCGTCCATAGCCCCGCTGAACTGCGGGCACTCGTGGCCGCAGCCGGTCCGGAGCAGGTGCTGCTGGGCTCTGACTACCCGTTCGACATGGGCTCCGACCTTCCCGTGGACGAGGTCCAGGCTGCCGGCCTGTCGTCCGACGGCGAGGCACAGGTTTTGGGCGGCAACGCACGCACCCTGGGCATCACGGCAGCGGCCGCCCTGACCTCCCGACCCACTGCTTAAGGAACACTTCCATGGTCAAGATCGCACGCTGGAACCACGACGGCGGGACGCAGTCCGGCTTCGTGGACGGCGGACACTGCTACGCGCTGCCCGCTGGCCAGGGCGTCCAGACGCTGCTGGACGCCGGACTGGACGAAACCCTGCGCGTGGCCCGGGAAACCGTAAGTTCCGCCTCTGCCGTTCCGCTCGCGGACGTGCAACTGCTCGCCCCGCTGGAGCCCGCCACCATCCGGGACTTCGTGGCGTTCGAGGAACACGTTGAAGGCGTGCGGAAGAGCATCGACGGCGTGGCCGGCGTGGTGCCCGAGTGGTACGAGGCGCCCACGTTCTACTTCACCAACCCGCACACGGTGACCGGCACGGGCGAGGTGATTGGTATTCCGGCAGGCTGCGAGGACCTGGACTTCGAGACGGAGGTGGCCGCCGTCGTCGGCCGCGTCCCCGGCAGCGACGGCAGGAACTTGACCGCGGAGGAGGCGCACCGGCACATCTTCGGCTACACAATCCTCAACGACTGGTCTGCACGGGACCTGCAGCGCCGTGAGATGAAAGTCAGCCTGGGACCCTGCAAAGGCAAGGACTTCGCCAACACACTGGGCCCGTGGATCGTGACGGCGGACGAGTTCGAGGACCGGCATGACGCCGAGGGGTTCCTGCCGATCTCCATGGCGGTGGAGGTTAACGGTGAGGCCATGGGGCAGGACCTGCTGTCCAACATGGGCTGGCCATTCGCCGAGCTGGTGGCCTACGCGTCGCAGGACTCGGTGGTGCGGCCCGGCGACGTGCTGGGCTCCGGCACCTGCGGCAGCGGCTGCCTGGCCGACCTCTGGGGCCGGAACGGTGCGAAGACTCCCCCGCCTCTGGCAACCGGCGACGTGGTGAGGATGACGGTGGAAGGAATCGGCACTATTGAGAACACGGTGGGCGCGCGGCGCGAAGCCCTGACCCGTGTGGCCGCCCGGGTCCGGCCCCGCAACCGGGTTGCCACTGCGGCTCCTTCGGGCGTCTAGGGTGGTTTCCCTTCACCTGGACGGCCGGACCGTGGTGGTCACCGGCGCCGGCCAGGGGCAGGGTGCCGCGGAAGCACGGCTGCTGGCGGAGGCCGGGGCGCGGGTGATCGCAGCGGACCTGGCGGCGAAAATGCCCGCCGGGCTGGGCACGAAGCCTTCGGCTTCGGCCGGCGCCCTGGTGTACCGGCAGCTGGACGTTAGTGACGAGGCCGGTTGGTCCGGCCTCGCTTCCTGGATCCGGTCACAGGGCTGGCAGGTGGACGGGCTGGTCAACAATGCCGGGATCACACAGCGCAGCAGGCTCCTGGACGCCTCGGTGGTCGACTTGCAGAAGGTTTATGAAGTGAATGTTGCCGGCAGCCTGTTGGGGATCCAGGCACTGTCTCCGCTGATGCGCAGCGGCGCATCGATCGTCAATGTGGGCTCTGTGGCGGGGCTGACGGCCCACTATCCGGTGTCGTACACCGCGAGCAAATGGGCCCTGCGCGGCTTGTCCCAGGTGGCCGCGATGGAACTCGGGCCTCGCGGGATCCGGGTCAATACCGTGCACCCCGGCTTTATTGAGACCCCCATGACGGCGGGTGCCAAACCGGAGTTCCGACAGGCCACGCTTGCCGAAACCCCGCTGGGCCGCACCGGAACCGTTGAGGAGGTGGCCGGCGTCGTGCTTTTCCTCCTCAGCCCGCTCTCTTCGTTCGTGACGGGCGCGGAGATCCCGGTGGACGGCGGCCAGTCAGGCCACGGCGGCGCCAAGTCGGTCTCCGACGCCCTGCGCTAGCCACCCCCCCCGAATCCCAACTAGGTAGCGCTAAGTGTCGCTTTGAGGGCCCAAAACGACACATAGCGCTACTTAGTTGGGGGGCCGGCGCCCCTTTTAATCCGGGGAACGGCCCTTTGGGTCTAGGTGGTATCCGCCGCGCGGATAGTCACAGCGGGCGGGTTCAGCCCTCTTCCGTCGCGATGACCGCAGGAGTGTCTGTGGCCGGTGCTGCGGCGTCTGCGGCGAGGGCTTTGCGCCGACGGGAAACCTGGATTGCGATGGCGGTGGGGATCGCGGCCAAAGCGGTGATCCGCATCCAAGGCCGGTCCAGGACATGGCCGGTGAGCGCATCCAGGGAGTAGAGGCCGGAGCCCCCGATCGTGAACGCGGCGGCTGCCAGGCCCAACACGGCCGGGTACTCGAGGCCACCCTCTTGGGCAAAGAAGCCGTTCGGGGCGTGGACGCTGGCTGCCACACCCATGGTGGTTGCAGCAGCGGCGCCGGCGGCAGGGGTAGCCAAACCCAGGGCCAAGGCTAACCCTGCTCCTGCTTCACCTACGCCCGCGAGGACGGCGCTGGGTTTTGCGGGACGGAATCCCATGGCGTGCATGCCCTTGCTGGTGCCTTCGACACCTCCCCCACCGAACCAGCCGAAAAGTTTTTGGGATCCGTGGGCGATGAGCACGCCTCCCAGGCCCACCCGGAACAGGGTCTGTGCGGCGGCGGCCGCCTCGGGGCTGGTGGTTACATTGCGCATAACAGTCCTCCGTGTGTGGTTTGAGTCGCTGCCCGGCTCGCTGTGGGCACGAGTCTACGGCTGCGGATCGTCCCGGTCACGGGGGAAATATCACCCAGGACACCGCTTCCGGCAACTGGCACGAGGCGTGATCTAGGTGGCACTTCCCGCTTTGATAGTTACCGGGTGCGCAGTGACGGGGAAGAGCTCGTGGAGCCGGGCGCAGGAGCGCTGGACCACGGACCGCAGCCACACGCTGGCCGGGTCTTCCGACTGGGACGGGTGCCAATACATGGCCTCCACCAGGGAAGCTTCGGTGCCTTCCGAGAACTCCAGCACAACGATGTCCGCGCCCCGCTGGGCCCGTGCGGCCAGCATCCGCGGGACCATTGCGACGAGGTCCGTGCCCTCAACCAGAAGCGGCAGGGACAGGAACCCGGCCACCACGGCAGCCACACGGCGCTGGATGCCCCGCGACTCGAACAGCTTGTCCGCCGGAGTACTGATTCCCTCGCCGAAATAGCCGACGGCGTGGGGAACCGAGGCCAGGTCCTCCAACGTCAGCCGGGGCTGCTGGAGCAGTGGGTTCCCGGCGTCGGCAATAGCCACGAAGCTGTCCCGGAACACCTGCTTGCTGGCACCCTGCATCTGGTACCCGGTGGGCCCCACGAGCAGGTCGATCTTCGAATAGTCGGCCATCTGGCCCTGGATCCCGGAACCGGCGGTGGGCACGAAGTCCACGGACACGCCCGGGGCCTCCTGGCGCAGGATGCCGCGCAGCGGCCCCACGATCAGCGCCGCCGCATAATCCGAGGCGGCGATGACGAACTCCCGCTCACTGGAGGCGGGGTCGAAACCGGACCGCACGCGCGTGGCCCGCTGGATGTGAAGCATGGCTTCATCAACCAATGGGACCAGGGACTGCGCAAAGGGCGTGAGGTCATAGGTACGGCCGTTCCGCACCAGGAGTTCGTCGTCGAAATGGCGCCGGAGCCGGGCCATCGCAGCACTGGTGGCGGGCTGGCTGAGCTGCAGCCGCTCCGCTGCCCGGGAGATGTTCCGCAGTTCAAGCAGGACCTGCAGGTGGGGCAGCAGGTTCAGGTCCAGGTTCTTCACGCTCATAGCGTAGCCACTAATGGCGCGGAGGCTCGGAGCATGCGGTCCTGGCTCCGGCACATACGTTGCGGACGCTGCGGCCTTCGGAACTGACTTTATTGCTGGCTTCTGAATCATCGCTGACGGATGGGCGGCTACTTGCGACAGTGTTTTCACGTTTTTCAAAAACCTCCTTGTGGGATGGTTTTTAAGTTGCTAGGCTCAAGTCAGCAGGATCGAAACGATTCAAATTCTCCTGCTCCCCCCACTACGTAAATGTGATTCAAAGGAGAGTCCCCATGAGTACCCTTGACCAAAAGGCCATCAACCGGCACGGGTGGCGTGTCGCGTTTGCCTCGGGCCTTGCCTCCTACGTGGATGCGGGAGCCATCGCGGGAACCGGAACCGCCCTGGTGATCCTTCAGGGTTCGCTCGGCCTGACGCCAGCGCAGGTCGGCCAACTCTCGGCCCTGCTGACGATCATGATCGCCGCTGGAGCGCTGGTGGGCGGCCGCCTCGGCGACAGGTTTGGCCGGCGCCGGGTCTTCCTGGTGACGTTGAGCGTCTTTGTTGTGGCCGCTTTGGCCCTTATGCTCGCGCCAAGCGTTGCACTGCTTTACATCGGCCTGGCGGTGCTCGGACTCGCAGCCGGTGCAGACCTGCCGGTATCCATGGCGATGATCGCCGAATCAGCTCCTGAGGATAAGCGCGGAAAGATGGTGACCTTCACCCACGTCCTCTGGATGGCAGGCATCCTGGGCGTCATCATCATTAGCATCTTCTTCGGCAACGCCGGAATACTGGGCGCCCAGATCATCTACGGCCACTTGGCTGCTGTCGCACTGATTGCCGTTGCGCTGCGCTGGGGCATCCCGGAGTCCCGCCTTTGGAAGGAATCGCAGAACAGTCCCGCTGATGACGAGCGCGTCGACCTGCGTTCGCTGCGGGCCCTCTTTTCCCCGAAACTCTTTGCCCCGCTGGCCGCCACGGGCCTTTTCTACGCCCTGGTCAACATCGCCGCAAACACCAACGGACAGTTCTCGACTTATCTTTTCGTGAACGTAGCCGGAGTGGATGTGGCAACCGCCTCCATGCTCGGACTTGGCATCCTGCTCCTCAGCGTGGCCGGGCTCTTTGTCATGATGCGTATTGTGGACGGTTCACGGCGCCACCGCACCTTTGTCCTCGCAGCCGTCCTTGCCCTGGTGGGATTGGCGGTCCCGCTCGTATTCGGCGTCACCGCCGTCACCTTGGTGGTCATGGGAGTATTCGGGGCGCTCGGCGGCGCTGTTGCCGGTGAACCCATGTACAAGATCTGGTCACAGGAACTTTTCCCCACCAGCCACCGAAGCACCGCGCAGGGCATCACCATCGCCTTCGCCCGGCTCGTCGCCGCCGGCGCAGCGCTGGTCACTCCCCTGATCATCGCGGCCGGCCCGGCGCTGCTGTTCCTGTTCCTCATCATTACCTCCGGCGCGGCATACCTCATCGGCATTTTCTGGATCTTCCGCATGCGCACATTTTTGAAGGACGACGGCGCCATGGTCACCGCCGCAACCGCGCCCCAGAACGTCGCGGGATAGCCGGCAGATCATTGCCACCCCAACGAAGCCAACACCGGGAAGGCTAAATTATGACGATGCAAACAGAGGCAAGCAAAGCTCCCGCCGAGCGTTCCAAACGCGTCCGCCGGACGGGCCCCTACAAAGCAGCGGATGCACGGCGCGGGGCAATTCTTGAGGCCGCCATCGAGCACTTCTCCCAATGGGGCTACTTCAACTCCTCCGTTCCCAAGATTGCCGCCGACGTCGGGCTGACGAAAGCCGGACTGATCCACCACTTCGGCAGCAAGGAGGAACTCCTCTCGGCCGTCCTCGAACTGCGCGACCAGCGGGCGGTCGAGGCCTTCTACGTAGAAGACTTCCTGAACGACCCCATCCGGTACTTTCGGCAGATGGCTGCACAGACAGCCTTCAACGAGAGCCAGCCCGGGCTCACCCAAATGTTCACGGTCCTGGCAGCCGAATCCTCGAACGAAGAGCATCCCGCGCACGAATACTTCCAGCGACGCTACGCCAACATCATCGACCTCTCATCGGGAATCCTCGACAACATGGTCGCTGCCGGGGCGCTCATCCCAGGAACTGACGTCCGTCAGGTGGCCAGCGAGATTCTCGCCGTCGTGGACGGCTTCACCATCCAGTGGGCCCTGGCCAAAGCGTCCACTTCACTGCACGACACTGTTTACGCCTACCTCGACAGACTCGCAAAGTCCATAACAACTGACGGCCGCGGACTTGCCGGCTGAGCCGGGCCGACTGCCGGGCGAAACCCCACTGCCTACGTACGGAAAGAAGCACATGACAGCACTACCCTGGTCCGCGGCAATGATTGCGCCGAATAAGGACTTCGACGGCGCCCCGCTCCTCCGCAAGGAGTTCGCCCTCGCGGGCGGCCACGGAACCCCGGTGAGGGCCACCCTCCGGGCAACCTCCTTCGGCGTCTTTGAAGCCTTCCTCAACGGCCAGCGGGTAGGGGATGACGTACTGAGCCCGGGCTGGAGCTCATACGAATGGCGGCTGCGTTACCGCACCTATGAGGTGACAGGACTGCTGCAGCCCGTCAACACCCTCGGCGCCGCTTTAGGGAACGGCTGGTACCGGGGCAACCTGTCCTGGAACGGTAATTCAGCGTTTTACGGCAAAGAGCTTGGCTTCTTCGGACAGCTGGACATCGAGTTCGCGGACGGCTTCGTCCAGACCGTCAGCACTGATTCGTCGTGGGAATCCGGTCCTTCGGCAACAACCGCGAATGACATTTACAACGGGCAAACCATCGACGCCCGCCGTGCAGGTATCCAATGGGCACGCCCCGGCTACGACGCCGGGTCCTGGGCGGGAGTCCATGCTCTCGAATTCGACGCGTCACGGCTGGTGGCGCCGATCGGCCCACCCGTTGTCCGGAACGACGTGGTCAAACCCGTCAGTATCCTGACGTCGCCCAGCGGCAAGACCATCGTGGATTTTGGCCAGAACCTGGTCGGCTGGCTCCGCTTCACCGTGCAGGGACAGCCCGGGGATGTCATAACCCTTCGCCATGCAGAAGTCCTCGAGGACGGTGAACTTGCCGTCCGGCCACTGCGCACAGCACAGGCCACCGACACCCTGGTCCTCTCCGGCGGACAGGACTTCTTTGAACCCACCTTCACCTTCCACGGCTTCCGCTACGCAGAGGTGACCGGCTGGCCCGGTGACTTGACGGCGGACGCCCTCGAGGCCGTCGTCGTCCATTCAGCCCTGGAACGCACCGGACACTTCGAGTGCTCCAGCGAGCCGGTCAACCAGCTGCACCGGAACATCGTCTGGGGCCTGAAAGGCAACTTCCTGGACCTGCCCACTGACTGCCCGCAGCGCAACGAACGGCTCGGCTGGACCGGGGACATCTCCGTCTTCACACCCACGGCCGCGTACCTGTATGACGTCAAGGACTTCCTGCAGGACTGGCTTCGGGACCTGGCGGCCGAGCAGAAAGCCGCCAATGGACTGGTGCCCTTCACCGTGCCGGACATCCTCAAATACGAGGAGCACCCGAAGGAATTTCCCGCCCCGGAATCCACCGCGCTGTGGAGCGAGGCCGCGGTCTGGGTCCCCTGGGCGCTCTGGAAAGCCTACGGCGACAAGGACGTACTGGCACGGCAATACGAATCCATGGCACAACACACCCGGCGCGTCGAGGGCCTGCTCTCGGAAACCGGGTTGTGGGACCAGGGCTTCCAGTTCGGTGACTGGCTGGACCCCGACGCCGACCCCGACCAGCCGTGGAACTCAAAGGCTGACAACGGCGTGGTGGCCACGGCCTGCCTCTACCGGACTGCACGCATCACAGCCCAGACCGCCTCACTTATGGGGCACGACGGCGATGCCCGCCATTTCGAGGACCTCGCCGAACGCGTCCGTTCCGCGTTTAACAGGCACTACATCGGCCCGGCCGGGACCATCCTGAGCGACTGCACCACCGTGTACGCCCTGGCACTTGCCTTCGACGTCCTCAACAGCGAGGAGAAGCGGGCTTTTGCCGGGAACCGCCTGGCCGAGCTTGTAGCCAAGAACGGCTACCGGGTGTCCACCGGATTTGCCGGCACACCCTTCATCGCCTGGGCGCTCTCGGAGTCAGGCCACATCGAGGACGCCTACCGGCTGCTCCTCGAAGAACAGTGCCCGTCCTGGCTCTACCCGGTAACGATGGGAGCAACCACCGTTTGGGAACGCTGGGACTCAATGCTGCCCGACGGAACGATCAACCCAGGCGAAATGACGAGCTTCAACCACTACGCCCTGGGCGCCGTGGCCGACTGGCTCCACAAAGCCGTCGGCGGCATCCGCCCCCTCGAACCCGGCTACGCCAAGGTCCTCTTCGCACCCCGGCCCGGCCCGGGAATCCAGTGGGCCAAAACCTCCCTCGCCACTCCCCGCGGCACCGTGGCAAGCGAATGGCACCTGGCTCCGGAGGGGGAGCTGATCCTCACTGTCACGGTACCGGATGGCGTGACCGCCGACGTCGACCTGCCGTCCACACCCCGGCGAACGGTCGAGGCGGGCACCCACACGTTCACCACAACAGGCCTGACCCTGGCAGGAGACTCGAAATGACGCACACGGCCCTCGAACCCGCGTACCTGGACGCATCGCGGCCAATCGCGGAACGCGTCAACGACCTGCTGGCACGCATGACCCTGGAAGAGAAGGCTGGACAGATGTTCCACGCCATCTCCTTTGGCGGGGCGGACGTGGACCCGGAAACGCGGCGCCTGATCGCTGAAGGCCAGATGACCCACTTCAATGTGCACCAGCTCGCTGATGCCCGCCGCGCAGCACGCTGGCACAACCGGATGCAGGAACTCGCGTCCCGGACCCGGCTCGGGATCCCCATCACGGTGTCCACCGACCCCCGGCATGCCTTCGCCGAAAACCAGGGTGCTTCATTTGCCGCCGGCTTCTTCTCCGCCTGGCCTGAGCCCATCGGCATGGCCGCGCTTGGCGACCCTGAAACGGTGCGGCGGTTCGCTGACATTGCCCGGCAGGAGTACCTCGCCGTTGGCCTCCGCGCAGCACTGCACCCCACAGTGGACCTGGCCACGGAACCCCGCTGGGCCCGGCAGTACAGCGGCTTCGGGCAGGACCCGGAGCTGACAGGAAAGCTGGCCGCGGCCTACCTCGAAGGGTTCCAGGGCAGTACAGTCGGCAGCCAGAGTGTCGCGTGCATGACCAAGCATTTCCCCGGCGGCGGGCCCCAAAAAGACGGTGAAGATCCGCACTTCCCGTACGGCCGGGAGCAGGTATACCCCGGCGGCAGGTTCGAGGACCACCTGCTGCCCTTCCGGGACGCCATTGAGGCCGGGACCAGCGCGATCATGCCGTACTACGGCATGCCGGTCGGGCTCAGCCGCAACGGCAAAGCCATCGAGGAAGTGGGCTTCGGGTTCAACCGCCAGATCATTACGGGGTTGCTGCGCGGGGAACTGGGCTACGACGGTGTGGTGTGCACCGACTGGGGCCTCCTCCATGACGTCAGCCTCTTCGGCCTGGACCTGCCGGCCAGGGCCTGGGGCGTGGAGCACCTCTGCGTCGAAGAGCGCATGATCAAGATCATCGAAGCAGGCTGCGACCAGTTCGGCGGCGAATCCTGTCCCGAAATCCTCGTGGAGCTCGTTAGGACCGGACGCATTAGCAGCCAGCGCATCGATCAGTCCGTGCGGCGCCTGCTGCGGGTGAAGTTCGAACTTGGCCTCTTCGAGAACCGCTATGTGGACGAGGACGCCGCAGCGGCGCTGGTGGGTAACGCGCAGTTCCGGGAGGAAGGCCTCAAGGCCCAAAGCCGGTCCGTTGTGGTCCTCAAAACCTCCGAAGGCATCCTTCCCCTCCAGCCCTCCACACGCGTGTACGTGGAGGGCATGCCCGCCGACAGCATCCAGCACCGCGCCTCCGTTGTCGCGACCCCGGCCGAGGCAGACCTTGCCGTCGTCCGCCTCGATGCTCCTTTTGAGCCGCGGAACGATCTGTTCCTCGAGGCCATGTTCCACGCCGGAAGCCTCGAATTCGATGACGCCGTCGTAGAGCATCTCGCGGAGTTGGCAGCCCAGGTTCCTGTTGTGCTCGTCGTGAACCTGGACCGCCCGGCCATCCTCACGCCGCTGGAACCGCACTGCTCCGCCGTGCTGGCCACCTTTGGGGTGTCCGACGAAGCCCTCACCAGGGTCCTGGCGGGAACCGAAACGCCGGAAGGCCGGCTGCCGTTCGAATTGCCGCGCTCAACCGAAGCGGTCCTCGGGGCGCACAGCGATGTCCCGGGCGGTACCCGGGACCCGCTGTATGCCTACGGCCACGGGCTGGGAAGCCTGACCCAAGCGGCAATTTAAGTGGACATCCGCTTCTAGTGGCTGACCGGCACCATCCGGGGTCCCCGCACCAGGACAGCGAGGAGGGCCACAGCGCACGCGATGCCCAAAGCGCCCAAGGCAAACCCGAGGCTGCCGAGCCCCGCCGCGGCCGCACCGAGGACGATGGGCGTCAGGAACTGGCCGATGAACAAAGTGCCGGTCCAGATGCCGGTGCCCCGCCCGCGCTGCTGGAATTCAAGTCCGTTCACGGCCCACGTCAGCAGGGTGGGCAGCAGCACACCGGTCCCGGCACTGGCGACGACGGCGCCAGCAATTGCCAGCGGCACGCTCCCCGCGACGGAGACCAGGGAAAGTCCGACGGCGGCCAGCCCGAAGGCGAGCGCCAGCAGGTTCCGCGTGCCCAGCTTGGCCAGGAAACGGAAGGAGATGGCGCCTGCCGCGGTTGCCAGGGACGCGATGGCCGCAGCGAGTCCAATGAGGGCCGCATCGCCCACGCCCAGTCCGGTAATGACGTAGGGCAGGTGGACGATGAGCGCATAAAAAACGATCCCGCCGAACAGCGTCACTGCGGCCGGGGCACCGATCTGCCGCCATGGCACCGGCGTCCTTTCCGCCGTCGTGGGCTGGCTCTTTGCCGGCTCCCACAGCTTGAAAACCATGGGGATAACGAGCACCGCGCTGACCGCGTAGAGCCAGAACGGCGTCCGCCAGCTGATGCTGCCCAGGGCGCCGCCGAGGGCGAAGAACGCGGTGGCGGCGAGCGCGCTGACCATGGTCTGCAGGCCCAGGTATTTGTTCCGCTGTTCGCCGGCGTAGTAGTCGGTGATGAGGGTGGTGCAGCACGTCATGATGGCGGCTTCCGCAATTCCGACGCCCACCCTGGACAGCGCGATGGACTCGAGGGTGTTTAGCCACAGCGGCGCCGTCCCGAACGCAGCGTAGGCCAGCATGGCGAAGATCAGCAATTGCTTGCGGCCCACCCTGTCGGCGACGTAGCCCGCGAGCGGTGAGAAGAGTGCCACGAACAGCGCCGGCAGCGTGAGGGTGAGCGGCACCAGGATGGCGACGCCCGGTGTGCCCGGGAACGCCTGGTTCAGGGTGGGCAGGATGGGTGCCAAAAGGACGGCGCCCAGCACCGGCATGCAGCTGCCGGCAACCAAGAGGGTTGCCTGCAGCCGTCCGGCCTTTCGAGTCCCCGAGGGGCCGGGTGCCGCATTCCTGGTCCCGGTATCCGTGAGCTGAATATTCTCCATTGAATTCCTTAGCCTCTGATGGTCACGGAGGGTTTCAGCGCGTTCAGGCGCTGGAGAGTGACTTCCCTCACTGTGACAACCCTTGGACTATCCGGGAATCATGGATTTGGGATAGCTGGTATCCACGGGACGGATGGCAGGACGCCAGGGACTCCAGGGCGACAACCGAACCGGAAGCGTGTCAGGACCCCAGTTCCTCCGCAACCTTCCGGGCCCCGCGCACCGCAATGGCAACGCTCATGAGGGTGGGGTTCATCGCCGTCGCCGTCGGAATCAGCGCGTTGCCGCCCACCACCAGGTTCTCGTAGCCCCACACCCGGGACCACGGATCCGCCACCGAGGTCCCGTCATCGTTGGCACCCATCCGCATGGTGCCCTGGTAGTGCAGGCTGGAGCCGTTGGGCATCAGCCTGGGCTCGGCAACAAAGACGCCAAGGGCCTTGCCGGCACGGCGCAGCCGTTCCGTGGCCTGGGCGATCTCCGTTTCCTCCCGCTCCGTGAGCGCATAGTCGATGGTCATGTTCGGGAAACCGCGGTAGTCCGGCTCGTTGTCGTCGAAGGTGACGGCGTCCTCGTAGCGCGGGTGCTTGCGCAGGCCGTAGCCCATGTTGACGTAGCCCCAGCGGTTCTCCGCGTACGGGGTGCCCGGCTCCATGGGAAACGGCGTGGTCTCGGTATACATCACCTGGACCGAGAAGGGGTGCTCCGGCTCCGAGAACGGGATCCGGTTCACCGCCGCCACCGGATCGGCGGAATTCAGCGCGCGCCGGGCCAGCTCACCCTTGAGGTCCTCCTCGGTGGCGAACCGCCCCATCTTCTCGGCATCCAGGGCCACCGTGGAGATGACCACGGGATGCTCGGTCAGGTAGTGGCCCAGGGCCTGCGGCCGGACGCCGGAGGCCCACAAAAGCTGCGGGGAGCGGAAGGCATCGGCGGCCACCACCACGATGTCGGCTGCCACAAAGGACGTTTCCCCCGTCCGGAGATCCTGGATGGTGACCCCGGTGACCCGCCGTCCGTCCAGTTCCACCCGGCGCACCAGGGTGAGGTCGCGGAGTTCGAACTGCTTCGAAAGCGGGCTGTCCTTGTCCACGAGCGGGCCAAGGACGACGTCGGCACCCGCCCAGCGCACGGACCCGTCAGGCTGCGGATCCCCGGCTACGGGAAGGGTGCCCACCCCATAACCTTCCGGCAGTTCCGCACCGAACTCTTCATCGAGGAGGGACCGGATGGCTTCGCCCACCTTGGAGTCCGCAAATGCGGCACTGTGGACGTGCAGCAGCTGCTTGGCGTCCGCAATCAGGCCATCCCACTCGTCGTCGGCGATAAAAGGGATCTTCTCGCTGAAGGCGGGCGACGGCGTCGCGCAGGTCCAGTGGGCGCCCTGGCCTCCCACGTTGGTGGCCGCAGCCGCGGCCGGGAAGGAGGGGGCGTGGGCGGAGCCCGCACCGCCGAAGTCCAGGAGGTGGGTGCCCTGCCGGGCCGTGAACATGCCTTCGGTGACAGTGCCTGCCGGAATGCCAAGCGATTCCCGGTAGGCGCCGGCCTGCGGGCCCTGGGACATTTCCCGGGCACGAGCCTTTTCGGCAGGATCTGGGATGTTGCGGACGCTCCCGCCGGGGACGTCCGTGAGCTGCGGCCCGGCTTCGAACATCACCACCCGGGCGTTCGGGACCTGCTCCAGGAGCACCCGGGCGTAGGTGGAGCCGATGGGTCCGCTGCCGACGATGGCAATGGTGGGGTTGGACATGATGTCTCCTTTGAAATCAGGCCGAGAGGGATTCGGAAGTGGTGGTGGAAGCGGGAACGGGGTCGTCGGAGAGGCGGCCGTGCGGAAGCAGGACCGCCGCCACAATCCCCACCGCGTAGGTGGCCGCCAGGGCAATGAAGATCGGTGTGAAGACTGAGCTGTAGATCTGGGCCACGCTGGCCTGGATGGCAGGTGCGGCGGCGTGCACCAGCTGCGGCGTCAGTGTGGAAGCATCAAGGCCTGCCGGCAGGAGGGCGGCGACGCCGAAGCCAATCACTCCGCCGATGACCGCCGTCGCCACTGTGGACCCCACCTGCCGCACGAGGTTGATGGTGGCCGTGATGGTGCCGGTCTGGCTGGCTGGGGCGGCGCCCTGCACTACGGCCACGATCAGGCTCATAAACGCGCCGGTGCCCATCCCCACGACGGCCATCACCATCATGGGAACCCACAGCGGAAGGCCCGCAGGCAGCATGGCCATCACCGAAAGCCCGGCGGCCCCCATCATGGTTCCCACGATCGGGAAAACCCGGTACTGCCCTGTCCGGCTGGCCAGCCATCCGGTCAGCAGGTTGCTGACCAGCATGCCGAACACCGTGGCGATCGGAACGAGGCCGGACACGGTGGCCGTGGTCTGGTAGGCCATCTGGAAGTACGTGGGCAGGTAGGCGGTGATGGAGAAGAGGCCGACGCCGATGATCGCCGAGAGTGCCGTGCCGGCAGCGATGGTCCGGTTGGCGAAGAAGTGGAGCGGCACGATGGGTTCGGGTGCACGCCGCTCGATAAAGAAGAACGCCACGAAGCCCAGGACGCTGACCGCGAGCGCAGCAGCTGTGGCGGCGCCTGCATTGCGCTCTGCTGCCGAGGTGACTGCGAGTACGAGGGCCACCAATGAGGTAGTGAAAACTGCCGCCCCGGCAACGTCAAAGTGGCGGGGCGCAGGGCCTGGCTCCAGGTGCGGCACAGCAATCAGCGCAAGGGCCAGGGCCGCCGCACCAACGGGGATATTGATCCAGAAAACCCACTGCCAGCCCCAGTAGTCAGTGATGGCGCCGCCGAGCACGGGCCCCACCAGGATGGCCATGGGGAAGGCCGCGCCGATGATGGCCATGTAGCGGGGCCGTTCCCGCTGGCTGGTGACGCGGGCAATGATCGTCTGGGACATCAGCTGCAGGCCCGCGGAGCTCATGCCCTGCAGGACGCGGGCGGCAATCAGCCACGCCATATCGGTCGCGAAACCGCAGGCCAGGGAAGCGGCGAGGAACATCACCAGCGAACCGATGAAGATCCGGCGGGCGCCCAGCACGTCACCGAGCTTGCCGAGTACCGGCAGCAGCACGGTGCTGGCGAGGGTGTAGCCCACCACAACCCAGCTCATGAGCGTCAGGGCGCCCAGGTCACCGGAGATGGTGGCCAGGGAAGTGGACACCACTGTATGGTCCAGGGCTCCGAGGAAGGAGACCGAGAGCAGGGAGACAACAAGGAGACGGAGTCTCAAAGGCGAAAGTGGCATAGTGATCTACCCGAACGATCGGGCCGTCGACGCGACGTGGTGTGCCTCCGGCGCACCATCACACCGGAGAACGGGTCCGGAAGGAACCCCGGCGCCGTTATCCATGATACTGCACTTTAGTCAGAAAACAACATAAGAGTGTGCGAATCAAACATCTTGGCGAGGACCTCCTACGCATCGCGCAGGGCCCGGGTCAGGACCAGGTCCTGGAGTAGCTCATCCAGGTCAGCTGCCGGTTCACCCGACAAGCAGGCGTCTATCGCCCGGCGAAGGGCCAGGCGCGCCGAGGACTCATAGCGGTCCGGAGCCCGTAAGGTCCCTTCTTCGGTGACGGTCTCCACCCGGGTCAGGCAGGCGGGCTGGTCGACGGTCACTTCCGTCCGAACCTCCCCCAGGGCCAGCACCTGGAGCAGGCCTCCGGCGCGGAGGCCACCGACGGCGGTTGCCGAAAGGGTGGCGGGGGCGGAACCGGGACCCTCCGAATCCAGCAATGCAATCCTGCCCTGCGGCGCGGCAATGCCCGCGCGCAGCGTCAGGGACGCCCCGGCCAGGGACCGCGCCCAGCCGAAGCCGTCGAGGATGGCGCCGTCAAGGCCGGCGGCCGGACCGGCACATTCGACGGTGACCAGGCGGATCGCACTGCCTCGCCTTGCCCGGACCGCATCGGCCACAACATCGGGACGCAGCCGGGGCCGCTCAACGATCACCGGGATGTCCCCGGGCCACCGCTCCGACTCAACGGCTCCCCGCGACAGGACAGCAGGATCCGCCAGCACCACCGCCGAAGCTCCCCCGGCCCGGGCGGCCAGCATGCCCTGCCACCAATTCCCGGCTCCGGGCACCACCACCACGGCACCACGGCTGTCCTCTGTGAGTGCAGCACTGACGGGAAGCTCAGCAACAGCGGCAGTGTAGGCGGGCAACGCGGTGAAGACGCAGAATGCGCCGTTCCGGCTCATAGCGGCACCCCTTCCAGGACTTTGGCTGCCGCAGCATCGGCGAGCCCGATGGCAAAATGCGAGTCAGCCAGCAGTTCGTCGTACTCCACGGGGGCATCACCCTGCAGGAGCGAGGCCAGCAGGCGCCACTCCGCCACATAGCCGTCTTCCTCGTCCCGCGGATACTCCGTCCAGTGCCCGTCCACGCTTCGCACGCGGATGGCGGCGCTTCCGGCATGGACAAAGGCGGGCGGAAAGTTCACCTCGATGCGGTCATGGGTGGTGGCGATGCTCATCCGCCAGAGGGCATCCGGCCCCTCGGGCAGCATGGTGAGCGCCAGTTGGACCAGGACTCCGCCGGTCCGGTACCCCACGAGGTAGCCAATTGGCGCAATGATTCTTGCGTAGGCAATTTCATCGACGCCGGGCGCGATGTCCCGCACGGCAGGAAGATCATGGATCGCGAGCCCGGTCAGCAACTGCCGCAGGATGCCTGCCGCTACCGCGGCGTTGCCAAGGTCGGGGCGCCCCCGCCGGGCAGGATCCAGGGAACGGCCCTCGGCCACCAGTCGGTGGTACCTGTCATTCGGCGGCAGCGCCAGCGTCACGGAGACGGCCTGCACGCGGCCCTCGAGGGCGACAAGATGGTGCTTCGCGCGCCCCCACGCAGCATCAAACAGGTGGTTCGTTCCCACCAACAGGAGCGTGCCTGCGGCCCGGCATGCAGAAATGACGTCATCGGCTTCCTCCCTGCTGGTGGCCAGCGGTTTCTCGCAGAAGATTGCGCGCTTTCCGGCCGCTACCGCGCCGAGGATCTGCCGGGCATGTTCACCGGGCGGGCTGCAGACGGCCACCACATCCACTCCCGGATCGGCGAGGAGGTCCGCCTCCCCCTCCGACCAGCGTGCGCCAAGCCTTTCCGCAAGCACCCGCGCACGGCCACTACCGGCGTCGGCAATATGGACCACCTTGTACAGGTCCCCCACGCGTCCCAGCACCGGCAAATGCAGCGCCGCAACGCCCGGCCCCGCTCCGAGTATCCCCACACTCCAAGGCATCATCGCCTCCTCACTTTTGTCTCTATTATTCCTAAGTAAGGACGCTTCTGGCTATAGTCGCGCTTATCCGCACCTTAGTGGGCTGATCTATGTGAGAATTGTTGACATGAGCACAGACTCCACCCTCCGCTTTGGGGCACAGACGGATGAAGTGACGAGCCTCCTGCGGATCGTCAACCTGGTGCGAACGGGCGAGGCCACCACGCGGCCCGAAATCGGCAAGGTTACCGGGCTCGGCAGGGGTGTCGTCAGTCAGCGCGTGGATCAGGCCATCTCCATGGGTTTCCTCGGCGAGGGCGAGTTCGGGGCCTCGTCCGGCGGCCGCGCACCCCGGACCCTCCGCTTTCGCGCGGAGCAGGGACACATCGTCATCTGCGCCCTTGGAGCGGCTCATATCAGGGTCGGCGTAGCAGCGCTCGACGGCGACATCCTGGAACACACGCACCGCACCTGGGATATCGCGCAGGGTCCGGAGAAAACCATCGATGCGGTCATGACCCTCGTGGAGAAAGTACTCGGGCAGCATCCCGACGTGCCGGTCTGGGGAGTAGTGGTGGGCCTTCCCGGACCAGTGGACTTCGCCTCGGGACAGCCCGTGGCACCTCCGATCATGCCCGGATGGAACGGCTTCGACGTCCGGACGCCCTTCGAGGAACGGTTCAAGGCGCCCGTGTGGGTGGATAACGACTCCAACCTGCTTGCCCTTGGCGAACGCGCCCGCCGGCGCGACTCGCTGGCAGACCTCATTTACTGCAAGATCGGCTCGGGCATCGGAGCCGGCCTGCTGTCCAAGGGCCGGATCCACCGCGGCGCCAACGGTGCGGCAGGCGACATCGGCCATGTCCGGGTGTCCGACTCCGACGCCCAATGCCGCTGCGGCAAGACCGGCTGCCTGGAAGCCGTTGCCGGCGGCTGGGCGCTGATCCGGGACGCGGAAGAGGCCATCAAGGAAGGCGTCAACACGTCCCTGGCCTCGCTGGCAAAGAAGGGAGGGCTTTCGCTCGAAGAGATTACCCTTGCAGCCCAGGCGGGGGACTCCCTGGCCATCACCCTCGTCCAAAAGTCTGCGCGCGTGGCGGGCGAGACCATTTCCGCCCTTGTGAACATGTTCAACCCCGGAGTTATTGTCATTGGCGGTGCCATGGGATCGGCCGGCGAAGTGTTCCTTGCCGAAGTACGCCAACGCGTCTACGAACTATCCCTGCCGCTGGCCACCCGCGACCTCACCATCACCCTCTCCGTTAACGATGAGCGCGAACCGCTGCGCGGAGGAGCCGAACTGGCCCGCGAGCAACTGTTCGATATCACCTTCCCGCGCTGGTTCGCGGACGGACGGCCGTCGCCGGAACGGGCGGCCCTTTCCGCCTAGGATTCCGCCGCGGCGGGGCCCGGAGCTTCTCAGGCCACGTCGCGGGACACGCTGGGGACCAGTACCCGGTCAAGCTCCAAGCGGGCCTCCAGGCGAAATGGCAGGACCAGCGGAGAGCCCGGACGCGCCTGCAGGTAGGGCACCATCAGGCGGAAGTCGACGGCAACGGCGTGCGGCCCATGCGGGAGTTCACGCCTGCCCGCCAGGACAAGCCTGTCCTGGACGAACCACCAGCCGGGCCCTGCCTGCAGCGCATCAGGCGGCACGGTGCGGGATCCGAGCACCACCGCCAGCTCCCCTGCCGCAAGCGGAACGCCGTCCACCTCGACGGACAGGCCGGCAACGCTGGACAGTGGCATCGAACGGATCCATGGCAAGCCAATCCGGAGCTCAAAGCCTCCCTGGGTGGCGGTCAGCGCATCTTCGCGCACAGCGGTTTCCAACATGGCCTTCATCCTTTATCCTGAAACTGACATAAGTTTGTCATTAACAAGCATAAAGGGGAAGACGCCTATGGCTCCCGAAATTCCCAGCAGCTGGACGCTTTGCGCCAGCTCCTTCAACTGGACTCCGGACATCATCGCCGCCCGCCGGACGGCCCACGACATCGTCGCCGGCATTACGGACTCGGTGGTGAAAACAGTAGAGCTCGAGCCCGGGCTGGTGTGGCGGTCCTTCCCCGTCCCGCAGAACGACGAGGTGGACGGACTGCGCGATGCCCTGGCGGCAAAGGGCGGAGCGGTCAGCATTGTGGGGGCCAGTCTGGACGACTTCACGTCACCCACGGACCGCCGCTCCCTGCTGGAGCGCCTGGATTTCCTGGTCCCCCAACTGCATGCCGCGCACCGCGTTGGAGCCAGCGGAGTCCGGCTCCCGATCGGGCAGGCGGGGACAGAACTCCTCACGCTGGTCCAGCCGCTGCTGCATGAGCTCGACCTGGTGCTGTACGAGGAAATCCAGGGGCAGCAGGCCCCGGGCAGCGCCGCCGTCGAGCCTGCCCTCGATGCGATTGACGCCCTCGGAGATGACCACGTGAGGGTGCTCGTGGACATCAGCATGCTGATGCCCGCCCTTCCCCTCACCTACCTCGAAGAACTGCGCCGGGGCGGCTTGCCTGAGGACTTCCTGGCGCGCCTGGAGAATGACTGGCGGGATCCGGCCACCCACGACGCCGTCACCGCCCTGCTCCGCTCCGGAAGCGTGTCGCCGGGGATCCACACCCTCTTTATGAACCTGCTGATCCGTTTCGGCCGCAGTGATGCGGCGGACCTGCAGGGCGTCCTGCCCCTGGTGGGCGCCTTCCACCTGAAGTTCTGGGACCTGGACGACGACGGCGGCCGGGTTTCGCAGCCGCTGCGGGACCTGGGCAGCCTCCTGCGCCGTAACGGCTTCAGCGGCACGCTGACCAGCGAATGGGGCGGCCACGAGTGGCTGCAGGACGACCCCACCGAAATGACCCGGCGGCACCTGGCGCTGGCCGAGGCAGCCCTGGTCGGAGGCCGCGTGAGTAAAGTGGCCTGCTGACGAAAGGGTCCCGCATCCGAAGGCTTCGAGGGCGGTGCCCTAGGATTCTCCCATGAGCGCAGTTTCGGGCCATCAGCCTCCCGGGTTTCGGGCTTCGCAGCGCCGTAGCGCCGATCCTGCCCACCCGTTACCGGCCTCCCGCGAGGCGGAAGTGCGGGAGAAAGTCCTGCGGGCAGCAAGCAACCTGATCGACCGGCTCACCTATGAGGCCGTCACCATTGACGCGGTAGCCAGGGCGTCGGGGGTGAGCAAATCAACGCTGTACCGCTATTGGCCATCGCGTCAGCTGCTGGTGCTGGAAGCGTTCACCTATAAAACGAACTTGCTCACCGACGTTCATGACACCGGCGATGTGGTGAGGGACCTGCATGCTTACCTCGTGGCGCTGGCGTATTGCCTGAAGGTGGGCGGAGCGGCGTCCACAGTCGCCAACCTGCTGGCTGAGGCCATCAGGGATGCAGAGTTCGCCGTCCATCTTCGGCAGACAATGCTTCGGGAGCGTCGGCAAGGATTCCTTACGATCATTCAGCGGGCCCAGCACCGGGGGCAAGTGCGGGGCGACATCGACGCCGGCATGGTTATCGATGCCCTCTACGGGGCAATCCATCACCGGCTGATTGCGACAGGCCAGGACATCGACGGAGCCTTCTTGCGGAACCTGTCCAGCTTCGCCGTTGCCGGAATGGCAACACCCGAATACCTGGACGGCGGCAGGGCAAGGACGTAGGCAGCCGCTGCTCCCGCGCCACCAGAGGTGGAACGTCTGGTGGCAATTCGCCCCATTCAGTGGTTCCCAACGCAGCAGGGAAGAGATGGTGGAACCAGCGCAGAAGCGCACTCCCTATCGAGCCAAGGAGCCCAACACACAATGACGGCTACAGCAATCCTCCCCAGGACCGATGTGGGTGCCCAGCACCCGGAACTGTACAAGGCCATCAATTCCGCAGCTTTGAGGGCGGACCGGGCCGCCCTGGGAGAGGGACTCTCGCCACTGCTTATTGAGCTGGTAAAGATCCGCGCCTCCCAGATCAACGGCTGTGCATTCTGCCTGCGGATCCACACCAAGGACTCGCTGGCGAAAGGTGAGAGCCCTGAGCGGCTGAGTGTGCTGCCCGCCTGGCGGGAGAGCCTGTACTTCGACGATCAGGAACGAGCGGCACTGGCCCTCTGCGAATACATCACGCTGATCCAGGACTCCCATACAAATGCGGGCTGGTACCGATCGGCAGCGGAGCAGTTGACTCCGGGACAGGTGTCCGCCGTGACGTGGCTGACGATGACGATCAATACCTACAACCGGATAGCAATCAGCAGCGCCTACGCAGTCAAGCCGGAATAGCGGGCTGAATTACTTCGTGCTGAAGGCGGCGTCGAAAGCCGCCGCCGAGGGCTCGCAACTGGAGAGCCTGCGGACGAATGCCAGCGCTTCGGGGGCGCCGTCCAAGCGGTCCATGCCGGCGTCCTCCCACTCCACGGACAACGGCCCGCGGTAGTTGATGGAGTTGAGCATCCGGAAGGCGTCCTCCCAGGGCACGTCGCCGTGGCCCGTGGAGATGAAGTCCCAGCCGCGGCGCGGATCAGCCCATGCCAGGTGGGACGAGAGCCGGCCGTTGCGCCCATTGCTGAGCCGCTTCTTCGTGTCCTTGCAGTGCACGTGGTAGATCCGGTCCTTGAAGTCCCAGAGGAACCCCACGGGATCGATGTCCTGCCACACCATGTGGCTCGGATCCCAGTTCAGCCCGAAAGCCTCACGGTGCCCGATCGCCTCCAGCGCGCGCTGCGTGGTCCAGTAGTCGTACGCAATCTCGGACGGGTGCACCTCATGGGCAAACCGGACTCCCACCTCGTCGAAGACGTCCAGGATGGGGTTCCACCGGTCGGCAAAGTCCTGGTACCCGGCGTCCACCATCTTTTCTGAGGCCGGCGGAAACATCGCCACGTACTTCCAGATGGACGAACCCGTAAAGCCGGTCACCGTCTTCACGCCGAGCTTGGCGGCGAGCCGCGCGGTGTTCTTCATTTCCTCGGCGGCGCGGCGGCGCACCCCTTCAGGGTCGCCGTCGCCCCAGACATTGTCCGGCAGGATGCCGCGGTGCCGTTCGTCGATGGGGTCATCGCACACGGCCTGGCCCTTGAGGTGGTTCGAGATGGTCCACACTTTGAGGCCGTGGCGTTCCAGGATGTCCAGCTTGCCCTGCACGTAGGCGTCGTCATCCCAGCGCCAGGGGTCCAGGTGGTCACCCCAGCACGCGATCTCCAGCCCGTCGTAGCCCCATTCGCCGGCGAGCCGCGCCACCTCCTCGAACGGCAGGTCGGCCCACTGGCCGGTAAACAAAGTGATAGGTCGTGCCATCTAACTTTCCCTTCCTACCCGGCCTGCACAGTGCCGCCGGAAGCGACGCGGGTCCAAGCGGACTCATTTTCGGAACTGCGCTCCACGGCTTCCAGCACCCGCTGCACCCTCAGCCCGTCCGCGAAGGTGGGCTGCGGGTCCGTGCCGGCCACAATGCCCTCCACGAGGTCCTTGACCTGGTGCGAGAACCCGTGCTCATAGCCGAGCATGTGGCCTGCCGGCCACCACCCGGAGACGTAGGGATGCTCCGCCTCGGTGACCAGGATCTTCCGGAAGCCCTGGCGGTCCGCGGGTGCCGTCCGGTCATAGAACTGGACACTGTTGAGGTCCTCAAGGTCAAAGGCAAGGGCGCCCTTGTCCCCTGAGACCTCGATCTGCAGCGCGTTCTTCCGGCCGGTGGCGAAGCGCGAAGCCTCGAACGATGCCAGGGCACCCGATTCGAAGCGACCGGTGAAGATGGCGATGTCGTCCACGGTCACCTGGCCTTTGCCCACACCGGCCGTGCCGGAAAGCCCGGTGCCGGAAGTGGAGTCCTCCAAAAGAGGACGCTCTTTCACGATGGTCTCGATGGTGCCGGAGACCTTCTCCAGGTCCAGCCCGGTGACAAACTGGGCCAGGTCGATGGCATGGGCGCCGATGTCCCCCAGCGCGCCGGAGCCGGCGTGCTCCTTCTGCAGGCGCCACGCCAGCGGCATGTCAGGATCAACGAGCCAGTCCTGCCGATACGAGGCACGGACCTGGTTAATGGTTCCCACGGCGCCTTCGGCAATCAGGTTCCGCAGGAACGTCACGGCGGGAACCCGGCGGTAGGTGAACCCCACCATCGCCCGGATGCCCCGTGCGGCGGCACGCTCGGCGGCGTCGGCCATCGCTTCGGCTTCGGCCACGGTGTTGGCCAGCGGCTTCTCGCAGAGCACGTGCTTTCCGGCTTCAAGGGCTGCAATCGCGATCTCTGCATGGGAATCACCGGGGGTGACAATGTCGACGACGTCGATATCGTCCCGCGCGACCACCTCGCGCCAGTCCGTGGCGGACTCAGCCCAGCCCCACTTGTGGGCGGCGGCAGCCACCGCTTCGGCGTTCCGTCCTACAATAACCGCCATTTCCGGTTCGGCCGGCAGGTCGAACATCCGCGGTGCCGTCCGCCAGCCCTGGGAGTGGGCAGCGCCCATAAAGCCATGACCGATCATGGCCACCCGGAGGGTTGTCATGCCAGCACTACCTTGCGCTCAACCGCCACCCGGTTTCCGACGTAGCGCATGGGTGCGATCTGCATGTAGAGCAAGCGGAGGGTGAGGATGACTTCGACGTCGATTTCCTCGCCGGCATCGGGGATGCGGTCCAGTGGGATGATCACATCGGGCTTGTCGGCGACGAACCACAGCGTTTCCCATTGTTCGGGAAGTTCCGCGATGGAGTAGGACTTTCCCTGGAGTTCGAAGCGAAGGGCTTCCTTGGGGATCGCCACGCCGTTGACTGTGGCCGCCACATCGTCCACGGCGGACAGCCAGAGGCTGCGGTACCAGGGCAGTTGGACGGACACCGAAATGCCCTCGGGGTGCCTGCGGACGTCGGCGTCCTGGAACAGGGAGTTGTGGGTTGCCATGGCTTTCCTTACTTCGCTGTCTTGACGAGGGTCGGGTTGGAAACAGTTGAATCGACGGACTCTTCGACGGCCCGGCGCATGAGTGAATGCTGCTTCTTCACCAGGTCGATGGGGTCCGATTCGCCCAGGTCGGCGAAGGCATGGCCTTCCCATTCGCTGGAGAGGAATCCTGTGTAGCCGCCCTGGACGAACTGCCGCACGATGCGCGGGATGTCCATGGCGGGCTCGTTGCCGTTCTCGTCGATGTCGTAGAACTTCGCGTGCACGTGGAACATCTGCGGCATGATGTCCAGCCATTCCTCCGGCGGGACCAGTCCGTGCATGTTGAACGCCAGCCGGGTGAAGGGGCCTAGCCGGGCGGGATCGAAGTTGTTTTCGCGCAGGTAGTCCTCGAACTCCTGGTTCCGTTCCTGCATGGGCAGCGGCTTGCGCCAGATGTCCTGCATCACGGCGAAGTGCTCCTCGGGCAGTCCCATCTGCGTGAGGGTGCGGAAGAGGGTGGGCGACAGGCTGTGCATGGTGGAACTGAAGTCTGCGGTGAAGCCCAGCCGGTCGCTGCCGAGCTCCTCATACATTTCGCGGATCTGCAGGATCTTGGGATCGTTCGGGCCCTGCGGTGCGTGGATCTCATAGCCGAGCTTCTGGTCGTATTTTTCGGCCAGCGGCAGCAGCCGGCGGAGCAGTTCCTTGCCGGCGGACCGGATGACGATCTTGTTGAAGCCCAGCGTGTTGGCGGTCTTGAGCTGCCTGGCGAAGAAGTCATATTCCTCGTCCTGCGTCATGTCCCGGTCTTTACGGCGGCCCATGTCCAGGTTGGTGCCCACGGCGCTGGGAGTCAGGCCGTAGCGGTCCATGCTGTCCCGCCACAAGCGGACAAAGTCCTCGTCCACATCCGGGTAGGTGCGGAGCATTTGCGCGATGTTAAACTCGACGCCGGGGCCGAGGCCTTCATCGGCGACGGCCTTGATGAGGGTCTCGGGGGTGTAGAGCCCGGCTGCGAACTCGGACGTGAGTGAATAGAGGGTGATGCCAAGCTCGATGCCCGAGCCTGCGATGCCTTCTGACATTGTGTTGGTTCCTTCTGTTTCAGCCGCGGACGGGCTGGGCGAGGTGGCTGCTGAGGATGCGGCGCGCTTCTGACGCGTCGGTGATCATGGCCGAGCCGGCGTCAGCAGCGGCAGAGCGCTGGACGGCCTGCTCGGCGCGGATGATGTCGAACGGGTCCTGCCAGTTGTTCCAGTGCCAGCCTTCGTATTCGCTGGAAATGGCACCGGTGTAGCCGTTTTCCACGAGCTGGCGGACCAGGCCGCGCACCGGAACCGAGGGCTCCTCGCCGTTCTCGTCGATGCCGAAGAACTTGCCGTGCACGTGGCGGACCCACGGCATGATTTCCAGCCAGGTGTCCAGCGGTGCGGGACCGAACAGCCCCGTTCCGTTGATGCCGAAGTCGATGCCGAGGTCCGGCCGGCCGTGGCGAGCGGCCAGGCCGATGAAGGCGCCGAAACGTTCACCGTGGACCTTCTGGTTGTTGGGCGGACCTTCCGCGTAGAAGGCGTTCCACAGCTCAACCACCTGCCGGAGCAGGTCCTCGGATGCACCACGACGGCGGTAGGCCTCCAGCAGGGACGGGGCAAAGCCGGTGACGGTGGCGCCCCAGTCGGCGGTGAAGCCCAGCAGCGGGGAATCGAGCTTTTCGTAGCGGTCGCGGAGGGCAAGAACGCGCTCGTGGGCGCCGTGCTGGTCAGCGTGCACTTCCAAGGCCAGTATGACGCCGTACTTCTCGGCGACCGGCAGCAGGCTTTCCATGGCGTCCGGGGTCAGCGAGATCTGCACGCGGGCGATCGGGAAACCGAGCCTGGCCGCCACCTCGATCTGCTTGCGCATGTACTCGACCAGCTCGTCATGGTTCATCAGCCGGTCCCGGCGGATGCCCGTATCAACGTTGACCGCCAGCGACGTGGGGACGAGGTCCACCTCGGCCACCAGGTCGCGGAACTGGCCCACAAAGGTGTCATCGATGCGGTCCGGGAAGCCGCGCAGGCTGGAGAATCCGATGACCTCAAGCCCCGGGCCGAAGCCGTCGGCGGCCACTTTGCGGATGAGGCCGTCGAGGTCGTACTGCCGGGCGTGGAAGGCCCGGGTGAAGCTGTAAAGGGTGACGCCCTGGATCGGCGTGCCGAGGCTGGTCATCGCTGTGCCACCTTCATGGTCTTGGTGTCGTGCTCTTCGATGTGCAGCACGCCGTGGTCGGTGATGATGTACGGGATGTAGAGCTTCAGGTCCACGCGGACCTCGTGCTCTGCGTCGGCATCCTGGACGGGGAGGTCGCCGGAGAGGATGGCCGAATCCAGTGGGAACCACCATTCGCCGGTTTCGTCCACGAGCTCCTCAAAGCTGAACGTCCGGTTGTTCATGGTCCAGCGCAGCGTGTCCTCGGGGGCGGCGACACCGTCAACGGTCAGTGCTGCCCCGGCGATGCACGAGCCCGGAAGGGCGCGGTACCACGGGATGCGGACTTCGACGGCGGTACGGCCGTCCTGGGTACTGAGTGTTCCCTGCTCGATTATGCGATCGGCGATCATCGAGACCTCCTTGTCTGCGGCATGCCTTGCCGGTGAATGAAATGCCTGTGATTGAACGAAAGGGCCACACGCTGCCACTTCTTCATTATTTGATCATTCTATTGTCTGATTCAGACATAAGTAAAGCGCTGGTTAGTTCTCCTGCGATTTTTCGAGCCCCGCGTACGGCGAGCGCCACTGCCGTCAGCGTCGGATTGCACGCCGTGGCGGAGGGAATGACGCCGTTGCCGGACACGAAGAGGCCGGGGACCTGCCAGACCTGGCTGTCGGGAGAACAGACGCTCCCGCCGTCGTCCGTTTCGCCCATGCGCGTGGTGCCCTGGTAATGCAGGGACGCTCCGGGCGGCATCACGAACGGATGTTCGTCGAGCGGTTCACCCACCGCCTTGCCCAGGCGGACGATTTCCTGCTTCGCTCGCTCCACCACCTCGCGGTCCCGTTCGGTGAGGCGGTAGTGGATGCGCATGGCGGGCATTCCGTAGGCGTCGCGCGCATCGTCGTCGAACGCCACCCGGTCCTCCCGCTGCAGGTCCTTTGCGCAGAACAGGCCCAGCCCCACAATCGATCCGGGAACAATGGGATCGTCGTCCGCCAGCGGGACGGGGGACGCATCCAGCTGCATGATCTGGCCATGGAAGGGCGCCTCGTCCAGGTAGGGAACCCACGCCACACCGCTCTGCTCGCTCAGTGCACCGTCGGCGGCCCGGGTCACCTGTTCGGCGGACACGTCACGCAATCTGCTCGCGAACACCACCTGCGCCTGGTCGTTGAGGTAGCGGCCCAGTGCGTCGGGCCTGATGCCGGAAGCCCACAGCAGCTGCGGCGTGCGCAGCGCATCACCTCCCACCACAACATAACGGGCGGCCACGTGATGGATTTCGCCGCTGCGGCGGTCCTGGACCTCGACGCCGGAGGCAATCCCGTCCTCCACCAGCACACGGGTCACCAGCGACTCGTCAAAGAGGTCAAACTGGGGGTTTTCGCGCGTGACGTTCCCCATCACGACGTCGGAGCCTGACCAGACGAGGCCGCCGTCCTCCCGCCGGTGCACAGCAAGCGGCATGGGCTGGACGCGGAAGGCGGGGTCGCGGCCCTCGTCCAGGACGGCCGACAGGCGGTTGATGACGAGATCCGAGAACGGTGCGTCGTCGAAGGCGTGGGTGGTGACGCCCAGCAGGCGGTCGGCTTCGTCAAGAAGTTGCTCCAGGTCCGGCAGGAACGGAATGCGCTCGGTGCCTCCGGGCCGGGGACAGGCGGCGGTCCAGTGCGCCGCCATGCCGCCCACGTTGCTGGACATGGCGGCGACGGGCATGCCGTCCTCTCCGGGGAAGGCGTAACCGTCCGGCAGGAGGTACGTGCCTGCCCTGGCGCGGCGCTCTCCACTCTTGGCTGCGCCGGGGGAGGTGATCGTTGCGGCCCCTGCCCCCGGCCCCTCGGAAGCGCGCTGGGCGATGCTCCGGCGGTCGGGGTCGGCGATGTTCTTGACGTGCGCCCCGGGCGGATTGCTGACGGTGGGGCCCACTTCGAACATGGCGATGGTGGCGCCGGGGGCTTCCTCGCTGAGGATCCGTGCGTACGCCGATGCTGTAGGCCCGCTGCCGACAATGGCGACGTCGACGCGGGCGGGGTAGCGGCTACCGGCCATGGCCCGCTACCAGTTCCTGGATGCGCCGGACGGACTTTGCCGAGTCGATGGTCGGGTAGTACTCCAGCCCGATGGGGCCGGCGTAGCCGCAGTTCTGCAGGTCCGCGATCCGGGCAGGCCAGTCGATGGAACCCGAACCGGGTTCCCCGCGGCCCGGAGCATCGGCGAGCTGCACGTACTTGATGAGGTCCCCGGCGTTGGCCAGTTCCGCGGCCACGTCCTCGCCCTCGATGGTGGAGTGGTAGAGGTCGTAGAGGACACCGAAGTTTGGTGACCCCACTCCCCTGGCGATGTAGACGGCTTCCGAGGTCCGGTCCAGGAGGGCTCCGGGGTGGTCCACACGGGTGTTCACCGGCTCGAGGACCAGGGTGATGCCCGAACCCTCGATGTGCGCCACGCCGCGGGTGAAGATTTCGATCAGTTCGTCCAGCTGGTCCTGCCGCTTGCGGCCGCCAAAGCCGGTGCCGCTGCCCACCACAATCCGTGGGCAGCCGAGCTGCTGGGCCACCTCGACGCCGGCATCGAGGCCGGTATAGAAGGGCGCGTGGTCCTTGGGCGGGATCATGAACTGCACGCGGGGTTCGGCCAGTTGGGCGGTGAGCTGGACTCCGGTTTCCTCGAGGGCTTCCTTGAGGGCGGGAATGTCCTTGCCGGTGGGGCCCCACATTTCCACGGCGTCGAAGCCGGCGGCGGCTGCTGCGCGGACCCGGTTTGCGGCGCTGTCGCCTGCTTCTGAGAACAGGAGGTCGATATTGGGCGCAAGCTGGTACATGGATTTCTCCTTGAAGTTGAAAGTTGAGCTGAAATTTTGGGGCGTCAGCGCCCGAATCCACCGGTTTTGGGGTGTGAAAGGCCGCCGCGCAGCGTTCGAAACGCTGAGCGGTGGTCAACCGTTGTGGGTCAGCCCTTCAGGCCGCCGGAGAATCCTTGGATGAAGCGCTTCTGCGCGAACAGGAACAGGGCGAGGATGGGGATCATGGAAACGATGACAATGGCGAAGATCGAGTTCCACTGGGAGACCAGGGAGCCGATGTAGTAGTACATCGCTACCGGCAGCGTCTGGTTGGCGGAGCCGCCCAGGAAGATCAGCGAGGTGAAGAAGTCGTTCCACACGATGAGCCCGGCGAAGATGGTCACCGTGCCTGTGGCGGGAGCCATCATGGGGAACACCACCTTGGAGAAGATCTGGGATTTGCTGGCGCCGTCGATGGTTGCCGCTTCTTCGTAGTCCGTGCCGAGGCCGCGGAAGAAGTTTGCGTAGAGGAAAATCGAAAGTGGCAGGAGCATGCCCGTGTAGAGGACGATCAGGCCCCAGGCGGATCCGGTGAGTCCAAGGGCGCGTGCACCCATGTACAGGGGTACGGCGCCGAGTTGGCCGGGCAGGATGATGGCGATCAGGAAGAGGTAGTACGCGCCCTTGCTCCAGCGTCGGGTGCTCCGTGAGATGACGTATCCGGTGATGGAGCCCAGTGCAATGAGTCCCACAATGCTGCCTGCGGTGATGATGAGGCTGTTGACCAGGCCCATCACCACGTTGGAGTTGCCGGTGGCGGTCAGGACGTCCACAAAGTTGCTGAAGTCAGGGCTTGTTGGCGGAGCCAGGGCAGAGGTGGTGAACAACTCGGTGTCCGGCTTCAGGGCGGTGGTCACCAGAAAGTAGAACGGCGCAAGGAACAGCAGGGCGAGTGCCCACAGGCCGACTTCGCGGAGCAGGGTGAGTTTGGTGTAGCGGAACATGGCTTAGTCCTCAGGGTTCGAACGCGTCAGCCGCTGCTGAAGTACGGCGAAAATCAGGATGATGGCGGCGAGCACCAGGGCCAGGGCGGCACCGCCCCCAAAGTTCCCGAGCGCAAAGGCCTGCTTGTAGACCTGCGTGGCCAGCGTTTCGGTGGCCCCCGCGGGTCCGCCGCCGGTGAGCGCCATGATGGGGTCGAAGACGCGCAGTCCCTGGACGATTCCCAGCGTGGTGGCGATGGCGACGGCGGGTCGGATGGCGGGGAGGATAACGTTCCGGAACCGCTGCCACAGGTTGGCGCCATCAATGGCGGCCGCTTCCTCGACTTCCACCGGGACACCGGCCAGGCCGGCCATAAAAATCACCATGGCAAAGCCGGTTGAAGACCAGACAAGCACCACCAGGACAGTCCAGATGGCCCACTGCGGGTCGGCCAGCCACGGCTTTGCCTGGTCGCCGGCACCTATTGCCGTAAGGAAGGCATTGAGCGGTCCGTCGAAGTCGAAGATGTATTTCCAGATGTAGGCCGTGGCCAGCGGGCTGAGCACCACCGGCATAAAGAAGAGGGTCCGGAGGATGTAGCGCGTCTTGAGGACCCGGTTCAGGCCCAACGCAATGACCAGTCCGGCGATATTGCCCAGGAGAACCGAGCCAAAGGCCAGGAAAAGGGTGTTGGAGAGTGCCCCCACTTTCGTGGGGTCCTTGAAGATGGCCTCGAAGTTGGCCCAGCCTGTGATTTTGAACGAGCCGATGCCCGTCCAGTTGGTGAAGGCGAAGAATCCGCCGATCCCGGTTGCCACGTAGTGGATGGCAAACACCAGGGCGATTCCCGGCAGGGCCCACCACCAGTGTCCGAACTCCAGGCCGCGGCCCCGGGAGCGGGTGTTCTGCCCCGCCCCCGGAGTGCGCCTGCCTCGCCGGGGTGCTTCTGCTGCTTCGCTTTTCGGTTGCATCGTCGCAGTCATGGTATTCCTTGCTTGTCCCTTTGAGTGGTCGGAACGTTGATGGGAACGGCTTACTGGCCCCAGGCGGCGTCCATGGCCTGCAGGACCTGGTCAGGGCTCTTCTGGCCGGTGATGATGCCCTGGACCCCTGTGGCCAGCGCGTCGTACACCGCGGAGTTCGGCCACTGGCTGTTGGGCAGGGGGCCGTACTTGCCGTTTTTGATCAGGTCGCCGATGTTCTTGTAGGCGCCGCCTTCGAAGTCGTAGGCGTCCAGCCCGGTGACCGGAAGGGCGCCGTCGATTTCTGCGAAAGCCTTGGTCTGCTCAGGTTCAGCCGCCCAAGCAAGGAAGGCTTTGGCCGCCTCCTTGTTCTTGGCGGCCGCGTTGATGGAGAAGGCGTAGTTGGCGCTGGCGTAGACGAAGCTCTTGTCCGGGCTCTCGGCCGGGAGGGCGCGCACGCCGAATTCGGAGCCGGCAGCAGCGGACTGCAGCTGCTTCCAGCTCGTGGCCGGGATAAATCCTGCCAGAGACGTACCGCTGGCAAGGCCCTTGGTGATGGCGTCAAAACCGGCACCTGCGGCACCCTTCTGGAAGCAGCCCGCGTCCTTCAGGGTGTTGACTGCTTCGAGTGCCGATTTCCAGCCCTCGGAGCCTGCGAAGGTGACTTCATTGGCCGCGCGCTTTTCGTTCCACTGGGGGTCTTCCCCGTAAACGCGGGAGGCTGCCAGGGACATCGCGGTAAGGCCCGTGTTGGGAGGCGCTGCACCGGCAAGGGCGAAGAGGGATTTCCCCGACGATTCGAGGGTTTTGCACTGCTCTTCAAGAGCCGCAAAGTCCGCGGGGAACTCGCCGGCAGCCTTAGCCGCAGTCTCGTTCGTGACCAGGGCGGACACGGTGATGGCCGTGGCCTGGCCGAAAACCTTGCCTTCCGGGCCGAAGGTGCTGGCGCTCCCTTCAGGCAGGAGTTCCTTGGCGGAATCGTCCAGCGGCTCAAGGAACCCGGCCTCCGCGAGCGGGAGGATACTGCGTCCCTGGCCGCTGCCGGGCGAAGTCACCACGATATCGGAGGCATTTCCGGCCTGGAGCTGAGTGCGCAGGGTCTGGTCATAGGAGTCGTTGGGCTGCGGGTTGAACGTGATCTTCACGTCCGGGTTTGCCTCCATGTACTTCTCCCCCAGGACCTGGAAGGGGCTTTCGATGGTGTTGGAGGTAGCAAAGGACAGGGAAAATTCCTTCGAGCCGCCGGAGGAGGCGTTGCTGCCGGCGGGGGCCGAGCAGCCGGTAAGGACGAGGGCTGCGATGGGGACGGCGAGGGCGCCGACCTTCAGGCCCGAATAGCGACGGTGCTGTGTCATGTCCAGCCTTTCTGACTTCGTTGTCGAAAAAATATCCGGGAGCCGTGACCCCGGTCACTCATCAGTATGCAGGAGATGTGCAGAAAAAGCACATAAGTATTGCCGATGACAGACATAAGTTTCATTGGGGTCTGCGAAAGCTTCCCCTGCATTGGAAAATGTGATGCACCACACCGTTCCTATTGATGCCGCTGATACACTGGCGGGACGAAAGTTCACCGTTGAAAGATCGCCGTGCCGTGACGAATAATGTCCTGCTTTCCCGGCTCGACCTCAACCTGCTGATCTCGCTGGATGCCCTCATTACCGAGCGGAGCGTGACGAGGGCGGCCGAGCGGCTCCATCTCAGCCAGCCGGCACTGAGTGCTTCGCTGGCGCGGCTCCGGTCCCATTTTGGGGATCCCATCCTGGCCCGCCGCGGCAACGCCTACGAACTCACCCCCTTCGCGCTGCGCCTGGCGGAACACACCACCACAGCGCTGGAAGCGGCCCGGCGCGTCTTCGAGAGCCAGGCCACGTGGGAGCCCAGCGAATCCGAGCGGGAGTTCTCCATCTACGGCTCCGATTATGGCTTCACCACCATCGGGCGGGTGGTTTCCGAGCTTGCGGCCGAGCACGCCCCCGGGGTCCGGTTCCGGTTTATGCTGCACAACCCGATGGTGGTGGAGGATGCCGCCAACCGCCTGCGTTCGGTGGACGGCATGGTGATTCCGCACGGCTTCCTGACCGGACTCCCGTACCTGGACCTGTGGCGGGACGGTTGGGTCGCCGTCGTCTCTTCCTCCAATAACGCCGTCGGCGAGAAAATCACCATGGAGAACATCGCCGAGCTTCCCTGGGTAATGACCTACCAAACGCGCTCGGCGTCAACTTCAGCGGAACGCCAGATCATGCAGCTCGGCATTGAGCCCCGCGTGGACGTAGTGGTGGAGAGCTTCCAGTCCTTGCCGCACTTTGTGGTGGGGACCAACCGCATCGCGCTCATCCAGGCCGCACTGGTGCCGTTCGCACTGCGGGTGGGCGGGGTGCGGATCCTGCCGCTGCCCTTCGATGCCACACCGCTGGTCAACGCCCTGTGGTGGCATCCCGTGCATAACCGCGATTCGGAGCACGAGTGGATGCGGGACCTGTTCAAGGAGGCTGGCGAGATCGTCGCAGCGGCCGCGGCCAAGGAAGCCCCGTAAACGCCGTGAGCGCTCAAACGCCTTTTCGCCCTTAAACGCCTCAGTACCCGCCGGCTGAACGGACGGGCACTGAGGCGTTCGGGCAGGGTCAGGCTGGCGCCAGCGCCGACCGCATGCTCTTGCGGATGAGGTCGTGCTGCTTGCGGACCAGCAGCAGCGGATCCACCTCGCCGAGCTCGGCGAACGCGTGGCCCTCCCACTCGCTGGACCAGTAGCCGCGGTACCCGCCCTCGACGAATACCCGGACGAGTTCCGGATAGTCGATGGCCGGCTCGTTGCCCTGCTCGTCGATATCGTAGAACTTCGCGTGGACGTGCATGATCTGCGGCATGATGTCCGCCCAGTCCTTCGGGCTGACGCGGCCGTGCATGTTGAAGGCAAGGTGTGCGAAGGAACCGAGACGGGCCGGATCGAAGTCCCGTCCGCGGAGGTAGCCGATGAACTCCTCCTGCCGGGCCCGCATCGGTGCGTCGGTGGCCCAGATTGCCTGGAGGGTTTGGAGGGCTTCGTCGTCGAGGCCGGCTCGGCGGACGGCCCGCAGGAGCGTCGGGGACATGCTGTGCATCGTGGAGGAGAAGTCCGCCACAAACCCCAGCAGTGGTGAGTCAAGCTCAGCGTAGACGTCGCGGACCTTCATGATCTCGGGCGAGTTGGGCCCCAGCGGTGCATGGATCTCGTAGGCCAGCTTGAGCTCCAGGTCCTCGGCGAGCGGCAGGAGCCGACGCAACAGCTCCGGCTTGGCGCTCTGGATGCGGACCAGAGGGAAGCCCAGCTTCTTGGCGCCGTGGAAGAGCGTCTCGGTGAACTCATACTCCTCGTCCGGGGTCATGTCGCGGTCGCGGCGCCGGCCCATGTCCAGGTTGGCGCCGAAGGAGCTGGCGGTAAAGCCGTGTTTGTCGAAGGCCTCCTGCCAGGATCGGGCGAAGCCATCCGTCACGTGCGGATACGTGGGCAGGACCTGGGATGCCACAATTTCGATTCCCGGGCCGATGCCCAGTTCCGCCACCCGGTTCAGCAGGCCGTCAAAGTCGTACCAGCCGGCCCGGAACTCGGCGCTGGCGGAGTACAGGGTGAGGCCCAGCGAGAACGGATCGTCCGCGGCCTTTGGCGGCGGCGGCGCGACCGCCGTCGTGAGTTCCGGAACCGCGGCAGCCCTGTCCGTGACGGTCAGCTCCAGCGTTTGGTTCACAAAGTTGGGGACGTACATGCCGGGGCCGCCGTCCTGGCCCGGGGCGATCTGCATGTAAGGCAGGCGCAGCTCCCCAATGAGCTGGATGGTGTGCTGCTCGCCCAGGGCCACAGGGGTATCCCGCTTGGCGATGAGCAGGGGGTGTTCCTGCAGGTACCAGAGGGTTTCGCTTTGCGCCGGCAGGTCGGGAAGGGTGTAGCTGACACCGCCCAGTTCAAGGGACAGGTCTTCCGGGGGAACTTCCTGGCCGTCAACAGTGAGCCGCAGGGCTGAGACCGAGGAGAGCCACAGGCTCCGGTACCACGGCAGCGTCAGGGCCAGGGCAAGGCCCTCGGGATGGGTGCGGAGGCTTGAATCGTCAAGAAGTCCGTTTGGCATGGTTGTTCTCTTTGCTGGGAGGAGGAAGGGGATCAGGGAAGTTCGGACGCGATGCGGCGGATGAGGGAGTGCTGCCGCCGCACCTGCTCAATGGCACGCCAGGGAGTGCGTTCGCCTTCGTACTCACTGGAAAGATAACCGGTGTAGCCCGAGTCTTTGAGAGCTTTCAGCACCGGGCGCCACGGAATCTGCTGGTCCTCCAGCTGCTCGTTGATGTCGTGGAACTTCGCTTGGATGAACACCACGTACTGGGCGATGTCCCCGAAGTCTGCGGAATCGACGCCGATGCCGTCCAGGAACGCGGGCCGGGTTTCGCGGGTCTCCCCTTCACGCAGCGGGATAGGCCGGTCCTGGAAGATTCCCGTGTCGATGAGCAGGCCGAAGTTCTTGGTTCCGGTCCGTTCAATGAGGCCGATGTAGTCCTCCACGACGGGGTGCTTGATGGGCGTGGGCGAGTGGATCTCGGGGCAGATAATAACTCCCAGCTCGTGCGCCAGGTCGAGGGAGCGTTCCACGGAGTCGGTCCAGATCGGGTCCGGAACCAGGTCACTGGAGACAACGCCGATCTTGGGCCGCACGAAGCCGAAGCCAAGCCGGTGGGCAAGCCTGAGGTCCCGCTGCAGAGCCTCGGCACCCTCGCTCGCTGTCATGCTCCGGCCCGGGTGCAGCCGGGTGTCAATCCAGGAGCCGTAGTTCGTCGGCTCCAGGGAGTACTTCTCGAGCAGGCTGAACCAGTTGTCGATCCACGCCGGGGAAGGTTCCGGGTAGCCGGGGACGTGGCCCTCGCCGAGGATTTCGACGCCGGTGGCACCCACGTCAGCGACGGCGGCCAGCGCGGTTTCCAGGTCCATCACGGTGCCGTAATCGCCCATAAAGCTGTAAAGGGAAACGCCGTAGCGGAAGGTGCCGTCGCCGCCTTCCGGTGCCAACGTTACTTTCCGGCTGACCCGGTGGGTGGTGGGCTGGTGTTCAACCGGGATGTAGGACATCCGCAGCCGCAATTCAATGGCGAGTTCATGGACGCCCTGCGGCAGGCCGCCGTCGAGCGGAACGGTGACCACTGCCGCCTCCTCAAGGGGCCAGCGGACGCCGTCGCCCTCCCAGAGCTGCTGCAGGGTGTAGGTCCGCCCGCCGAAAGTCCATAGCGGAACGGCCGGACCGACGTCGACGATGTTGCCCACGCGGACCGCGATACCGTCGATCAGCGACGCGGCCATGCCGCGGTAGGAAGGCATCCGGACGCGGAACTGGAAGCCGGTCACACGCCCGCCTTCGGTGACGTTGCGGAAGCCGACGGACTGGATGAGGTCTCTTTCGAGAAGCATCATTGCTCACTCTCTCTAGGTGCAAAACCAGCGTAACAGCATTATGTCGGTTTCGCGCCTAAGTTTGTGAGTAATCTGCCTAACTCTCCCCCGAGGCGCCGTTCAGCTCAGCCCTGGTGGGCGGGTTGGCGCCGGGCCGTGACACCGTGACTGCTGCCGCCTTGGCAGCATGAGCCAGGAGTTCGGCCAAGCCCTCCGCGGGAAGTTCACGCAGGTCCTTGCGGTTCTGGGCGCCGTCCAGTCCGCGGTCCACCAGGCCGGAGAGCAGCGCCGCCATAAAGGAATCGCCGGCGCCGACGGTGTCTGCCACCTCAACCCGCGTGGCCTCAACCTGCGCCTCGCCCGCCCTGGTCACTCCCCATGGTCCGTCGGCTCCGCGGGTGACCACCACCATGGCCGGCCCTTCATTGCCGCCCAGGTCAAGCCAGCGGCGTGCTGCGTCCAGCACGTCCAGGTTCGGGTAGAGCCAGGCCAGGTCCTCGTCCGATGCCTTCACCACGTCCGCCAGGGACACAAACTTCTCCGCGTGGCGGCGCGCGTAATCCACATCCGTGATGATGCTGGGCCGGCAGTTGGGGTCGAAGCTGATGGTGGCGCGCGGGTGGGCGTATTCGACGGCGGCGAGGACATCCGTGGCGCCCGGCGCCAGCATCGTCGCGATCGAGCCGGTATGCAGCAGAGTGGTGCCCTGCAGCATAAAGGCAAGCCGGTCGGCGATGCCGGGGAGCTCCCAGGTGAGGTCGAACGTGTAGGTGGCGGCGCCGTCGTCGTCGATCAGGGCGGTGGCCACGCTGGTGGGCAACTCATCGGGGCCGAGCGGAAGCATCACGGAACTGGCGCGCAGGTGTGCAGCGACGGAGTCGCCGTACGCGTCCCGGCCATACCGGCCGATGAACTGCACGGGGTGGTCAAGGCGGGCCAGGCCCACCGCGACGTTCAGGGGGCTGCCACCCACATGCGCTTCAATTCCTGAGGCGCGCTGGACAACGTCAACAAGGCCTTCGCCAATAACAGTGAGCATGGTCATACTCTGCCAGAAGAGGCCGTTCGGCGGCGGTCCGTGACGTGGGCGGAACAGCCGCTTAGTGCAGGGCGCCGTCCGGCTCCATGGCCCGCCAGGCGTGGAAGGGGACGGTAAGGCCGGCCCTGGTGGGCGCACAGGTGAAGGGCCCGGCGCCGGCTTCCGCAGCCGGATCCAGCGGTACTACCCGGACCAGCTGGAGCGGCCCGCCGGCTGCCCCCGCCCGGATGGTTAGGGCATCACCGCTCCGGCTGACCCGGATGAGGACGCGGGATCCGCTCCACGCGGGCACCGGCGCCAGGGACCAGTCGGACTTCCCGTCGGTGACCACTGCCCCCAGCTGGCACGCGCCGTCCGCAAACTCGACGCCCGCTTTGATCCAGTGCCCAGCTGACACCCGCACAAAAACGCCGGCCTGGTCGAACTGCTCCGAAAATGCTGCAGTAAATTCCACCTCCACCGCCGATCCGTCCGGGAACGGCGCCAGCAGCGCATGCTCGCTGTCATGGATGAAGCCGTACGAGGTGGTCCGCCACGCATCACTGCCCTCCTTCGCTGTGACCAGCAGGTCCGTTCCGCGCTCGACGGCGGAAGCGGGCGGGTGCGTCCAGGTGCCTTGCAGCCAGGGAATGTCCATGGCCGCCACTGTACGGCAGGACAACCCGCCGCTTCTGTCCGCCGCCCGCTTAGCGCAGGAACTCCTGGACCAGTTCCCGGCACCTTAGGTATGCGGGTGCTTCGGGATCGATCAATGCGAAGTGGTCCCCGGGTACCGTGACCAGCTGAGCGGGAGTGGACCCGGTCCGGCTCGCCTCAACGTAGGACAAAGACATGCTGAGCGGCACGTCCTCGTCCTCCGTCGTGTGGATCGCGTAAACGGGAACGGTCAGGGGCAGCGCTGCCATCGGATCCGCGTACCGGTGACGGCCAGGAAAGTCCGACGACGGGCCGCCCAGCAGGTTGGCCACCGCACCGTTGCTGAGGTTGAGCCTTTCGGCTTCGGCCAGGTTGAGCACCCCGGACTGGCTCACCACCCCGGTGAGGCGGACGCCGTCAGTACTCGCGCAGGCCTCGAGGTGCTCGGCCTCCAGCCCCAGCTCGCCCAATCGGTCCCGCCCTGCCGCCCACACCGCCAGGTGCCCGCCTGCCGAATGGCCAAGCGCCACCACCCTGGTCAGGTCCAGGGAATGCGGGACCGCCAGCTCCTGCAGCTTGTCGATGCCGGCAAGCACGTCCTGGAATGTATTGGGCCAGCCGCCGCCGTTTCCCGCACGGCGGTACTCCAAGTTCCACGCCGCTAACCCGCGCCCGGCGAGGTCCCGGGCCAGCGGTTCCCCCAGCTCGGCCCCGTACCGCGAGCGCCAGTAGCCGCCGTGGATGACCACCACAACGCCGCGATGCTTCCCGCCGTCGGACAGCTCGGGAAGGAACAGCTCGCCCCACTGGCTGGGGTCATCGCCGTACTGGTACCGGTGCCGCTGGCCTGCTGCTTCGCTGATGGGGTCCTCCGTTGCTCTTTCTTGTGGCTGGCCGGTTCGCGGCACCCCTGCGCAGGCGGCGAGGCCGGCACCTGCCCCTAGGAGGAAGGTCCGACGACGGAAGCCAGTCATGAGCCGAGACTACCCGCCGTAAAGATTCAGAACACCGATGTTCGAGTAGTGAACTTTTGTGCGTGGCTTGAACATGGCTGTACTCTTGTCGACGGACGAGGGCATGCCGTGGATCACGTATGGCTGTGGCAGAACTCTCGTTCGATCGCGCTTCCCTTTTCCCAAATCAATGAGGATTCCATGACAACTTCCCCTTCCGCCCGCCCGTCCCGCTGGCCGGTGTGGCTCTGCTGGCTGGCCATGGTCCTGGACGGCTTTGACCTCGTGGTGCTCGGCACCGTCATTCCCACCTTGATCAAGACCGGCGAGCTTGGCTTTGACGCGGTGGGCGCTACTTTCGTCGCCACGATATCCCTCGTGGGCGTGGGCTTGGGAGCGCTCTTTATCGCCCCGCTCTCGGACCGCTTCGGGCGCCGGAACCTGCTGGTTGCGTGCGTGCTCTGGTTCTCGCTGCTTACCCTCGCTGTGGTGTGGGCGCCCAATGTTGCCGTTTTTGGGGCTCTCCGGCTTTTGGCCGGGGCCGGGCTTGGGGCATGCCTGCCGGCCGCCCTTGCCTACATGAACGACTATGCCCCTGCAGGTTCCGCCGGTAAGTCAACCACCCGCACCATGACCGGGTACCACGTCGGTGCGGTGGCCACAGCGTTCCTGGCGATGATCGTCATTCCTGACTGGCGCATCATGTTCGTGGTGGGCGGCGTTTCCGGCTTGGTCCTCCTGCCGTTCCTGTGGTTCAAGCTGCCCGAGACCCTGCCCGCCGCCCGGGCTGCCCGGACAGAGGAGCAGACCGGGTTCCGGAACCTGGTGAAGAAGCCCTACCCCCTGATTGCCGCGGCGATCGGTGCAGCGTCATTCATGGGACTGCTGCTGGTATATGGCCTGAACACCTGGCTTCCGCAGCTGATGGCTTCCGCCGGATACCCGGTCAGCGCAGGGCTTTCCCTGCTCCTTGTCTTGAACCTCGGCGCTGTTGCCGGACTCATCATCGCCGGCGTCCTGGCTGACAAGCACGGAACCAAACCCGTTGTGTTGCTGTGGTTTGGCCTTTCGGCGGTGTGCCTTGGCCTCTTGAGCATCAAGGTGGACAACGCGGTCCTGCTGAACGCCCTCGTCTTCGTCACGGGAGTGTTTGTCTTCAGTTCACAGGTCCTCGTTTACGCCTGGGTCAGCCAGTTGTTCCCGGCCCGCCTGCGCGCAACGGCACTCGGCTTCGCTGCCGGCGTGGGCCGCGTCGGCGCCATCGCAGGACCTGCTGTGACAGGCGGCCTAGTGGCCGCCGGCATCGCCTACCCGTGGGGTTTCTACGTCTTCGCAGCAGCGGGTGCCCTGGCCGTGGTTGCCCTCCTGGCGGTCCCGCACGCCATGGCTGCCGCTGGCACCAACGCAGGGCTCAGCAAAGACCTGTCCCGCAGTTGATCCGACCGGGTGGGGCCTTCCTCAAGGCCCCACCCGAGGGCGGCTATCTCCCGAGCAGCCGCGCCACGTCAGCCGCCTCCGGGTACGCAGCCTGCGTTCCCTTCCGGGTGGTGGCCAGGGCAGCAGCCAGCGAGGCAAAGGCAGCGGCGTCGGCGAGGGCATCGCCGGCGGCGAGCCGGACTGCAACGGCCCCAGTGAAGGCATCCCCCGCCCCGGTGGTGTCCACGGCTTTCACCTTCGTGGGCGCAATCCGGTCCACCTGCCGGCCCTCGGCGGCCAGCGAATCCAGCACCACCGAACCCTGCGAACCGAGCGTCACCAGGACCTGCCGGATCCCCCGCTCCACAAACCGCATCCGAACCTTGTCCCATTCCTCGCCCGCCGCCTCCGGGCCGGGAACGGCGGCGCCGTCGCCCAGGAACAGCGCGGCCTCGTGAGCGTTGACCAGCAGGACATCGGTGAGGGCAGTCAGCGGCTCCGGAACCTCACCGTACGGCGAGAGGTTCAGCAGAACTGTTGCGCCGGCGTCGTGCCCTGCCTGCGCCGCTGCCAGCACTGTCTCCATGCCGACTTCCAGGCAGAGGGAGACGACGGCGGCGTCGTCCAGAACGTCCGAGGCCTCCGCCACGTCCGCCGGCGAGAGCGTGCCGTTGGCACCGGCGGAGATGATGATGTTGTTCTCGCCGCTGGCGTCCACGGCGATGACCGCGACACCCGTGGGCTCATGCGACGCCCGGACATGCCCGACGTCGACCCCCGAGCCGGCCGCGGAGGAGAGCAGCATGTCGCCGTTGGGGTCCTCCCCCACCGCGCCGACAAGGCTGACGTTTCCGCCCAGCCGGCTCGCGGCGACCGCCTGGTTGGCGCTCTTGCCGCCCGGGTTCACGGCGAACCCGTTGCCATGAACGGTCTCACCCGGGAGCGGGAGGCGTTCGCAGTAGATGGTCAGGTCCGCGTTCAGGGAGCCAACAACGACGATCCGGCCGGTCTTTTCGGCAGCTGCGTTCATTCGGCAACCTCGGCTTCAACCGGCTTGGGGATCAGCAGCGAGGCAGCGAAGGCTGCCACAGTGAGGGCCAGGCCCACCACGATCACCGTGAGGTAGGAGGCCCTGGCGTCACCCAGGGCGGAGGTGGCCACCAGGACGGCGGGGAGCACCAGGAAGCTGAGGCCGGCGCCGAGGTTGAAGGCGCCGGCGTTCATGCCGGGCAGGAAGCCGGGGTTCCCCGCGGGCGAGAGAACAACGCCGAGTCCGTTGAGCATGATGTTGACCGTACCGGCGTACATGATGCCCAGCAAGACCGTGCCGGCGATCATCAGGGGCAGGCTGCCCAGGCCAAGGAACGCCATGATGGCCAGCGCCGCGATGCTGCCGAGGAGGCCGAGGCGCAGCACCTTGGTGTAGCCCAGCACGGGGGCGAGCTTCCCGCTCAGCGGCCCCACAATCCACCCCAGCAGGGCGTACGGGGTGAGGATGATCAGCGACATTTCGGTGGGCCCGATGCCGAAGCCGTCGGCCGCCTGGACGTAGGCGGGGACGATTCCGTTGATGACGGCGAAGATGCCGGTCATGGTCAGGGTGGTGGTCAGCAGCGGCGCCCAGGTGGAGCGCTGGCGCAGGTGCACGGTTTCCACCATCGGCTGCTTCGCCCGCTTCTCCACGGTCCAGAAGGCATAGAAGGCGACGGCGGACACCAGTACCAGCGCCAGGCTCAGCATCAGGGTGCCGGACGAGAAGGCGCCCACCAGCTTGGCGCCTTCGTTCAGGGCAGTCAGCAGCGCACCCACGGCAACAACGATGAAGAACACGCCAAGCCAGTCCATCCGCGTGCCGGCGGCCGGCTTGCTTTCGCCGGCCAGGCAGGCGATCAGTGCGGTGGCCACCAGTGCCAGCACCACCATGAGCCAGAAGATGCTGCGGAAGCCGAAGTGCTCGGCGAAGTAGCCGCCTACAAAGGAGTCGACGCCGGCCACGCCGCCGTTGACGGCCGTAATAAGGCCCATCAGCGTCCCGTACTTGCGGGGGTTGCTCACCGCGGAGCGCAGCATGATCAGGCACAGCGGCACGGTGGGGCCGCTGACTCCCTGGATGATGCGGCCCACAAAGAGCCAGGTGACGTCCGGGGCGAGGGCTGCGATGACCGATCCGACGGCCATGAGCAGCATCATGCCCACCAGGATCTTCTTGCGGCCCACAATGTCGCTCAGGCGGGGCAGGAACAGGGAGAACAGCGCGGCCGCGGTAAAGAACCATGTCTGCGAGAGGCCAATAACGGCCTGGTCCGTGTTGAGCTCCTCGCCCATGGTCACCAGGGCCGGGCTGAGCATGGAAGCGTTGAGCTGGAAGGCCACGCAGGCCGCCAGCAGGGCGACCATCAGTGCCGTGACGTTGCCGCGGGTTGCCTTGGTTTCGAAAATGGTGGCAGTCATTTACTTGACGCCTCCCGCGGTGAGGTGGGCAGGTACCCGGCGTTCGGCGTCGGCCGCGTTGGCGGTGCTGCCGCCCTCACCGCCGAGGGGCTCACCGATGGCGACCAGTGCGTCGGTGACGAGGTTCCAGAACCTCTCGTGGTCGAGGTCGACTGCGACGCTGGTGTGGCAGTCGGCAGGCGCCGGGGCACGGAAGTCCGCCACCGTCATGCCGAGCGTCAGGGTTCCCTGCAGCTCGATGTTTACCGGCACCTTGCGGGTGCTGACGATGGTGGGGTCAATGACATAGGCAACGGCGCAGGGATCATGGACCGGCGGGGAGTCGAAGCCCTGGGCGTCCTTGTAGGTATGGGCGAAGAAGTCCATCAGTTCCGTGACGAACTTCGCCGGCTTCGTGCCGATTGCCGCGATCTTTTCCACCACCTCCGGGGTGGCGAGCGCCTGGTGCGTCAGGTCAAGGCCCACCATGACCACCGGCCACTTTTCATTGAAGACGATATGGGCGGCTTCGGGATCGATGATGATGTTGAATTCGGCCACGGCACTCCAGTTGCCCACGTGGTAGCCGCCGCCCATCAGGACAACTTCCTTCACCCGTTCAACAATGCGCGGTTCCTTGCGTGCAGCCATGGCGATGTTGGTCAGGCCGGCGGTGGGCACCAGGGTGACGGTGCCCGGTTCGTGGGCCATCACGGTTTCGATGATGAGGTCGACGGCGTGCCGCGGGTCCAGCTCGATGGTGGACTCGGGGAGGGCGGGGCCGTCCATGCCGCTGTCGCCGTGGATGTCCGGGGCGGTTTCGATGCTGCGGACGAGGGGCCGCCCGCAGCCGGCGGCGAAGGGAACGCCGGTGATGCCGGCGATGGTGCCGACGGCCAGCGCGTTGCGGGTGACCTTTTCGAGGGTCTGGTTTCCCACCACCGTGGTGACGGCCAGCAGTTCGATGTCCGGGTTGCCGTGCGCGAGCAGCAACGCCACAGCGTCGTCATGCCCGGGGTCGCAGTCGAGAATGATTTTCTTGCGGCTTGGGGATTGCCCTCTGAAGGACTGGGCGGTGGGTTCCACGATGATCTCCACGTCATTGGGGCCCGCGCCGGGGGTATTAGCCGCAGCGCGGGGAGCGAAAGCGTTCAGGAGAGATCATGGCACCGTTAGCAGCATCACGTCAAACGCTTGACGTAGCTGCAGGTCAAGCGTTTGACGCCCGCAGTCCATTGGACTGCCGGCTCTCCTTTCGGTCCGCTTCCCGGAACGGCGTCCTACGGCTGGACAGTGCCGGCCAGCCCCACCTCCGGGTCGCCCTCAACGGCGTGATGTTCGTGCTTTTGGCGTGCTTCCTGAAGGTGGTGTTCCAACTTCTCCTCGGCGTCCCGCCGGCGCTGCCCGACGGTCCTCATCTGCTGGGTACTGGGTGCCGCGTGCGCATGCTGGTGGGGACCAAGATCGCGCGTGCCCCCTCCGCTTATATCGCTCATAAGGGCATCGTCCCACCTGGCGTCCCCCTAAGGAAGGGCTCCGTCAACCCACACTCCCCCTCCTCGCCGCGCGTTCGGTGAGTGCACTAAAGGTGCAGTATGATGCACTAATGGATAAAAGCACATCAGCCCTGGCGGCGGCGATCGGCAGCCGGGTCCGGCAGGAACGCCAGTCGCGGGGCTGGACCCTGGACCAGCTGGCAGAAGCCGCGGGAGTGAGCCGCCGCATGGTGGTCAACGTCGAACAGGGCGCTGCGAATCCCAGCGTGGGGACCCTGCTTCGAATCAGTGACGCCCTGGGCATCGGACTGCCGGCCCTGGTGGACTCACCGCAGCCCAGGCCCGTGACGGTCACCCGGAGCGGCGACGGCGCAGCCCTCTGGAGTTCTGCCTCCGGTGGCCGCGGTGTGCTGGTGGCCGGGACCGAGTCCCCCGACGTGGTTGAGCTGTGGGACTGGACCCTAACGCCCGGTGACCGGCACGAGAGCGAAGCCCACGCAGCCGGCACCAAGGAACTGCTCCAGGTCCGCCGGGGATCCGTCACGGTTGTGGTTGCCAGCGAAACCTTCGTCCTCGAGGCCGGTGACGCAGTCTCCTTCCCTGGCGACGTCGGGCACTCTTATGCCAACCCGGCCAACGAACCGGCCACGTTCTCGCTGGCGGTCTTCGAACCGGGCGTTGGCTCGGGGCACCGCCCGGAGGTTAACGCCACGGCCCCAACAACCACCGAAGGAAACTGACATGCTCAAGCGAAACGTTCCGGTACCGCCGTGGGGGCTGGCCGTCACCGCAATCCTCTCGGTCCAGCTGGGCTCAGCCCTCTCCGTAGGCCTGATCGAGGACGTGGGCCCGGCCGGCACCGCCTGGCTGCGCCTGAGCATGGGAGCGATCATCCTGCTCGCGATTGGCCGCCCGCCGCTGCGCTCCATCCGGCGTCCGGACGTGCTGCCGCTGCTCGGCCTCGGGATCACCACCGGCGTGATGACCATCGGGTTCCTCGCCGCGGTGGAGCACATCCCGCTCGGGACCGCCGTCGCCATTGAGTTTCTGGGCCCGCTGACGGTGGCCGCCATCCGCAGCCACAACCGGAAGGCCCTCGCCTGGCCTGCGCTGGCGCTGGTGGGCGTGGTCCTGCTGACCCAGCCCTGGCAGGGCGACTTCAACCTGACCGGTGTCGCGTTCGCCGCGCTGGCAGCCGTCGCCTGGGGCTTTTACATCCTCCTCACCCAGCGGATCGGCGACCGGTTTACCGGCATCGGCGCGCTCACCCTCACGGTGCCCATCGCCGCGGTGACGGCCGCCGTCGTCGGAATCCCGCAGGCCGCAGGCCACCTCAGCCTTGACATCCTTGCTGCCGCCGCCGGGCTGGCCATTCTGTTGCCCGTGCTGCCGTTCGCGCTGGAAATGCTGGCCCTGCGCAGGATGACACCCACGGCGTTTGGAACGCTGATGGCCCTCGAACCCGCCGTCGGCGTCCTCCTCGGACTGCTCATCCTGCACCAGCAGCCCTCCGCCATCCAAGTGGCGGGAATCCTGCTGGTGGTCCTGGCCGGCGCCGCGGCGCAGCGCGGTGGCAGCCGCCGTTCGTCCAAAAAACAGGCAGCCAGCCCCGCCGACCTCGACTTTGTAGGTTGAGCCGATGTTCACTGGCTTGAGCGCCTTTCCCCTCACCCCGCTGGCACATGATGCCGTGGACGAGGCTTCGTTCGTCCGCCTGGTGGAACGGCTGAGGGAGGACGGCGTTGATTCCATCACGGCGCTCGGTTCCACCGGTTCCTACGCGTACCTGAGCGGGGAGGAGCGGAGCCGTGTTGCCCGGCTGGCGGTGGAGCATGCCGGTTCCACCCCGGTGATTGTGGGGATCGGGGCGCTGCGGACGTCGCAGGTGCTCGCCAACGCGGAGAACGCCGAGCGGGCCGGCGCTTCCGGCCTGCTGCTTGCGCCGATGACGTATCAACCGCTGACAGAAGACGACGTGTTTGAACTCTTCCGGACGGTCACGGCGCACACATCGCTGCCCGTCGTCGTATACGACAACCCGGGGACCACCCACTTCACGTTCAGCACCGAGCTCTACGGGCGGATTGCCGCGCTGCCGCGGATCGCGTCCATCAAGATGCCGGGTTTACCGGGCGCCCCGAAGCATGCAGCGGCCCGGCTCCAGGAGATCCGTGCTGTTGTCCCGGCATCCGTGACCATCGGCGTCTCCGGTGATGCACACGCCGCCGCCGGGCTGGCGGCCGGGTGCGATGCCTGGTACTCCGTCATCGGCGGCATTTTGCCCGGCCTTGCTGTGGGACTCACCAGGGCGGCACAGGAGGGCCGGTTCGCCGACGCCTTGGCCGAGTCCGGGCGGCTTGCGCCGCTGTGGAACCTGTTTGCCGAATTTGGCGGGAGCATCAGGGTGGTCGCCGCCGTCGCGGAGCAGCTTGGACTGGCGCCGGAGGCCTGCCTGCCCCTGCCGATCCAGGGGCTGAGCGGGGACCAACGCCGCCGGGTGGCAGGGGTCATCAAGGAACTGGGCCTCGACGGGTAGTGCTGTCCCCCGGCTGACCTGAAGCTGGCCCATCGCCTACTACGATCAAAGTATGGAATTCGCGGAACAGTCGCACCAGCCCGCGCGTTCGCGGCGGATCACGGCGGCGATGGTCGCTGCCCGTGCCGGCGTCTCCACCGCCACCGTCTCGCTGGTGGCCAACGGCAAGACTGCCGGCCGTGTTTCCGAGGACAACGTTTCCAGGGTCCGCGAGGCCATCGCTGAACTCGGCTACGTGGTGGACGGCATCGGCAGTTCCCTCGCCAAAGGCGTGAGCTCGATCGTGATCCTGGTGGCGCCGGACATCTCCAACCCGTTCTTCGCCAAGGTGATCGCCGGCGTGCGGGAGTCCCTGGGTTCGCAGTACCAGCTGCTGTTGTCGGTCACCGAGGCGGGCGAGTTCCCTCAGGCCGACGACGTCCGGCGGCTGATGTCCCTGCGTCCGGCCGGGCTGCTGGTGGATGCGCCCAGCGCCGGCTTCCTCGAAGACCTCGCGTCGCCGTCGCCGCTTGTCCTGCTGGACGCTCCCGGGCTGGAGGCGTACGCGCCGTCGGTGAACCTGGACGTGGCCAGCGGAGCGCGGGAACTCGCGGCGCACCTTGCGGACGCCGGGCACAAGGAGGCGGCGTACGTGGACAGCGTCACCGGCACGGAAACCTTCGCCCTGCGGCGGAAAGCCTTCCTGGAGGAGGCGGCCGCCCGCGGCATCAGCGTTGGGCCGGACCGCATCATCAGCACCACCATCGACGTCGGCACGGCGGCCGCCGCGTTCGCCTCCGCCTGGCCGGGGTGGCAGCGCGAGGGGGTGACCGCCGTCGTCTGCGGTACCGATACCCACGCCTACGGCGTGCTGCAGGAGGCGCGCGTGGCAGGGGTGCGGATACCCGAGGAGCTGGCGGTGGCCGGCTTTGATGACCTCCCCTATTCGGCCACGAGCAATCCCGGCCTCACCAGCGTCCATCTGCCCGCCACTTCGCTGGGCCTGAAGGCCGGGGAGCAGCTGCGCCGCCTGATGGAGGGGAAGGCGCTGGAGCAGACCGGGGCCACGCTGGAGAGTTCGCTCGTGGTGCGCGGATCCACTGTTGCCGCGGAACGCTGACGGTTCCAGCCGCCGTCGTTCTGTCTGTGCCCGGCCGTAAGCTGGGACTATGCCGAGTAACTGGGACAGCCTGGACCCTAGCCTGCGCGAATCTGTACAGCAGAACGTGGAGATCTATGAGCGCGTCCGGCCTGCCCTGAAACTGGTAACGCGGGATGTCCTGCTGCTGATGCGGGACATGCTGAAGGACAGCGAGGTCACCCCGCTGTTCGTCACCGGGCGCACCAAAACGGTGGAATCGTTCAAGGAGAAGATCTCCCGGATCGAGGAGCCGCTGGAGCCGGGCGGCCCGCCGGTGCTGAAGTTCCCGGACCCGTTCCGGACGCTGAATGACATGGTAGGCATCAGGGTGATCACCAAGCTGCCGGCCGAGAATGCCGCCGTGGCCAACATCATCAAGCGGCAGCGGCAGCTGTTCGACTGCCGTGGGGACCGGGAGAAGGACATCGGCTCCATCGAGTCCGGCACCTACGGCTATTCCAGCCGGCACCTGATCCTGCGGACCATCCAGAACGAGGCCGTCAAAGAGTACCAGCAGGTCTTCAACCCGGATGCCCAGCCCAACGGCAGCTACTTCTTTGAATGCCAGATCCGCACGATTTTTGCGCATGCCTGGAGTGAGATCGAGCACGACATCCGGTTCAAGGCCGAGGACCCGCGCGCCTGGACCCCGCACTTCGACAGGCAGTTCACCGCCACCGCGGCGATGCTGGAAACGGTGGAAACGGCCTTCGCGGACCTGCACGAACGGTACGAGGAAGTGCGCAGCTTCTGGGACACCGAGGGCGAGGGCGCGGCGCCGCTGACACCCAACCGGATCCGCGACGTGTGGCGCACCCTGCTCCCGCACGTGGACCGCAAGGTGGATGACGACTGGGGCTGGGCCGCGGAGCTCCTCGCCGCACACGGACTTAACCAGACCATGCAGCTCGCCGGGCTGCTGAGCGCCAACCGCATCACCGAAGTCCGCAAGGCCCTGGACCACCGCTACTCCCCCGGTCCGGACCGGCTGCTCGATGACCTGCTGCTGTGGCAGTACGGCACCAAACACATTGACCTCACCGCCGAAGCTGCCGACGCCGTCCCGCACCCGCGGCGCGACAGCCTCCTGCGGCGGCTCAAACAGATCGAGCGGTACCGGCTGACGAAGGCGTAGGGCTACTCCCCAAGCGGGAAGCGGACGTGTAGAGCAGCAATAACCGTAGCGGCGTCCTGGGGATTGGCGGGGTCGAAGCCGGTGAGCTGCTCGAAGCGGGCAAGCCGGTTCAGTACCGTGTTCCGATGGCAGTACAGCTCAGCGGCAGTTTCGGACACTGACCCGGAGTGAAGGTACGCCTGGATCGTCTCGGTGAGCCGGTCCCTCTCATGTGCGCTAATGACGGCGAGCGGCCCCAGCACGGCGTCCGCCAGGACGGTTCCGTATTCTCCGAGCCGAGTGGCGGCAACAGGCCCCCAGGCATCCCGCAGTGTATGCCGGCCCGGCCGGTCTGACGTCACGACCGGTAAGGATTCCACCGCGATTCGAAGCATCCGGGGCACCTCAGCCAATGACTGGGCGGGAGGGGCCACAAAGCAGTCCAGCGGGGCGAGCCAGGGACGTGTTCCCTCCGGTTGCCGTCCCGTCCGCGCGGGAACGTCCTCAAGAATGAGGATCAGCGCTCCGTCGCGCTCGTGCAGGAACTGCTCGGCGCCGGCGCGCAGGACTCCGGCCCGGAATGCCTCTTGCGCATGTCCCGCCGCAACAGCAACGATGAAGTTGCTCTCCGCCTTCACCCCGAGTGCACGGGCGGCCTGGCCCAGCAAGTGCGGATCCTTTCCGTCCGAGGTGAGGAGCCGCGACAGGAGAAACGCACGCCGCGTCTCCTTTTCCTGTGCCATGGTGGCTAGTTCGTTGAGGTAACCCGCATGCACGCGGATGGTGTGGTATTCGACTGCTTCCCAGACACGTACCGCGTCCTTGGTGAAGTTTGGCAAAAACTCAGCAGGAACCTTCTCCAGCATCGCGGTCCAGAGCACCCGGAAGTCCATCCGTACCGCACGCAGGAGGGACTCGAGCGGCAGGCCCTGCTGGGCGCGGCGGTGACCAAGCGCTTCGGAGATCCCGGCAAGCCGGCTGGGGATTGGAAGATTGCCAACCAGCCGCAGCAATAGTTCCATCGACGCGACCGCTGTCTCCTCCAGGTCCTGGTCGACCACCAGCGAGCCCGCGTAATCGTCTATTTTCCGCACCTCAAGCAGGTACTCGTGCGCGATCCGGTCGATGTCAGTCAGGCAGTCTGCCACGACTTCCGACACCACCGACCGTGCGGCCGGCCCACGGGGCGCAGGAAGGGCGTCCGCGGAGGCTTCGCTGGGCATATGCCCATTCTAGGACCGGACTGCACTGTGTTCATCCATTGTTTACGCGAGTGATCCGGACCACCATTGAATGAACCGGTTCTGTGCGGCTGCGCCCTCTAGCCAAGAAAGACGTGCTCGACGACATGCTTGATCTGAAACTTGTCAACGCCAGCATTTATACAATGGCTGATGCCGCTCCCACGGCCCGCGCAATGGGAGTGCTGCATGGGCGGATTGTCGGGTTCGACCACGACATCCTTCACCTCCCCGCAAAGCGCACGCTCGACTGCGCCAGTGCCGTCGTCGTCCCCGGATTTGGCGATTCCCACAATCACATGGCGTGGTTTGGACAGTCCCTTGCTGAGCTGGATCTGTCGGGGTGCCGGACCCTTGACGAAGTGTACGACGCCGTTACCCGGTTCGCGCTCGACCTTCCCGAAGACGCGTGGGTAGTTGGATCCGGCTACGACGACACCGTGATGGGCGGCCACCCACACCGCACCGGCCTCGATCAGTCGGCGGCCGGCCGTCCGGTTTGGCTCAAGCACCGCTCCGGGCATATGTGTGCCGTAAACACCGAGGTGCTTGAACGCACTGGCATTGTGGATGGATCAGTGGCCGCGCCTGAGGGCGGCAAGATCGTCCGGGATGCCGATGGACCGACCGGGCTGCTCGAGGAACAGGCCCAAAAGCTCGTCACCGCACTGGTGGTCCCCTACCCTGTAACGGATCTTACGGACGCCATCGGCGCGGCGAGTGCGGTGTACGCGTCCGAAGGCCTGACGCACGTGGTGGAGGCAGGCATTGGTTCCGGCTGGATCGGCCGCTCGCCCGTCGAACTCGCCGCCTATGTGGAAGCCCGGCGGCGCGGTGTGCTGAAGACCCGCGTCCAGCTGATGGCCGCCAGCGACGCGCTGCACCCGCTACAGTCCAATTCCGCAGACGGGATCACCTTTGGCCTGGACCTTGGCATCGCCTCGGGATTTGGCGACGACCACGTGCGGCTCGGTGCCATGAAAATCTTCATTGATGGCTCCCTGATCGGCCGCACTGCTGCCGTGACTGAGCCCTTCTGCGATCACGGCCACGGAACCGGCAGCTTTCAGCTCTCCCTCGAGGAGCTGACACAACGCATCGTGGACGCCCACTGTTCGGGCTGGAACGTCGCCGCGCACGCAATCGGAGACGCCGCCGTCGACCTCGCCTTGGACGCCTTCGCTGCCGCGCAGCAAAAGCTGCCACGACCTGACGCACGGCATCGCATCGAGCACGCCGGCATGGTGCGCCCTGACCAGCTTTCCCGGTTCGCGTCCCTGCGGATCACGCCGGTTCCGCAGCCGCACTTCCTGTTTGAGGTCGGCGATACCATGGCGGCAGCCGTCGGTACCGAGCGGGAACCATGGGTGTACCGCCACAAGTCCTTCCTCGACCTCGGGGTCCGGGTTCCCGGCAGCTCCGACCGCCCGGTGGCGTCCGGGGCGCCCCTGCTCGGTATGCAGTCAATGGTGACCCGCCGTACCTCCGGCGGAACAACGCTGGGCCCCCAGGAACGCGTGGATGCCGAGACGGCCCTCCGGGCGTACACGGTCGACGCCGCCTGGACGGCTGGCGAGGAGGACCGGCGGGGCACGCTGGAATCCGGCAAACTTGCCGACTTCGTCGTCCTCTCAGCCCACCCGGCAGAGGTGCCGCCTGACGAGATCGGCGAAATCACCGTGTTGGCCACCGTGCTTGAGGGCAGCTGCGTCTTCGGCCAGGACTACCTGAATGAGCTTCTGGCCACCCATCACACCACCGTGCAATCCCCGTCCCACCTTGAGAGGCAGAAAGGCTGATCATGCAACCACATGACACAACACAGGGAGACGAAGCTGCCGTACCAGCTGTCAGCGGAGCCGATGCGGGCAAAATCGCCCGCGCGGCCTTCGTCGGCACTGCCCTCGAATGGTACGACTACTTCCTCTTCGGCACCGCTGCAGCCATTGTCTTCAACCGGTTGTTCTTCACGTCGCTGGACCCTACGGCCGCAACGCTGGCAGCGTTCGCCACGTTCGGCGTCGGCTTCGCTGCCCGGCCGCTTGGCGCAGTTTTGTTCGGCTACATCGGTGACCGTATGGGCCGCCGCCCGGCGCTGCTGATCACCATTGTCGCGATTGGCGTGGCTACTGGCCTTATCGGCGTCCTGCCCGATTTCGGCACCATCGGCCTCGCAGCCCCCATCATGCTTGCCATCCTGCGCCTGGTGCAGGGCCTTGCAGTCGGGGGTGAATGGGGCGGCGCCATGACCATCGCGATCGAACACGCCCCGATCGAGAAGCGCGGGCGGTATGCCGCGCTGGTGCAGGTCGGCTCGCCGGTCGGTACGCTGATGTCCTCCGGAGCCTTTGCACTGGTACTGCTGATGCCGTCCGAGACGTTTGATTCCTGGGGCTGGCGCCTGCCGTTCCTGGCAGCGTTCCCGCTGCTGCTGGTTGCCCTGTACATCCGGTTGAAGGTCGAGGAATCACCGATTTTCCGGGAACTGGTCAAGCTGGAGGAACGCGCGAAGATTCCGGCGCTAGATGTGTTCCGCCAGGCCTGGGGCCGCTTGATCGTTGCGATCGCTGCCGCTTTCCTCGGCGTGGGCGGGTTCTACATCATGACCACCTTCGTCATCAGCTACGGCACCGCGAACCTTGGTTTGGAGCGCGGACTCATGGTCAACGCAACCCTGATTGCCGCCGTCGTGCAGATCGGAGTCATCCTGGTCATTGGCCGTATCAGTGAGAAAGTCGGACCGGGACGGATGACCTTTATCGGCGGCCTGGTGACTGCAGCCGCAGCATTCCCGCTCTTCTGGATGATCGATTCCCGCAACCCGTTCGCCGTCGTCCTCGCCGTTACTCTCGGCATTGCTCTGCTTTCCGTGGCCTACTCGGTCACAGGAGCCCTGCTGACCGAGATGTTCCCGCCCCAGCTCCGCTACAGCGGTGTCGCTTTGGGCTATAACCTGGCCGGTGCCTTGAGCGGATTCCTGCCGCTGATCGCCGTCGCCCTGCTCGGCGTTTCGGGTGGAGCGTCCTGGACGGCTTCCCTGCTGCTGATTGTCGTATCGCTGATTACTGCTGCCGGCGGATTCTTCGGCGAGCGCCTCCGCGTCAAGGACAAAGCGATCGTACGGTAGGGAGTGCCATGCTGAACCCGGAAACAGCGCGCCGGATCACCGACGCCGTGGATGCAGCTTTTGACCGCCAGCTTGAATTCACCGCGGAACTGATCCGGCATCCCTCGCTGAGGGCAGCGGAGGCCAGCGCCCAGGACCTCATGTTCGCTGAGCTTGAATCCCGCGGGCTGTCCATGGACCGCTGGACGCTCGACGGCGAAGCCCTCGCTTCGCATGTTGGCTACGGTCCCAGCACGGTGCCCTTCGAGGACCTCACCAACGTGGTGGGCACCTACACTCCCCTGGCGGAAAAGGGCCGGTCATTGATCCTGAACGGGCACATCGACGTGGTTCCCACCGGCCCCGAGGAGACGTGGGAACGCAGCCCCTGGGATGCCGCGGTGAAGGACGGCTGGATGTATGGACGCGGCGCCGGCGATATGAAGGCCGGGCTCGCCGCCAACCTCTTCGCGTTCGACGCCATCCGGGCCGCCGGGCTGGCTCCGGCATCAACCATCCACATTCAGTCTGTCGTGGAGGAGGAGTGCACGGGCAACGGGTCGCTGGCTGCGCTCCAGCGCGGCTACACGGCGGATGCCGTCATCATCCCGGAGCCGGAAGAGAACATGCTGGTGCGGGCAAACGTGGGGGTGATCTGGTTCCGCGTGCGTGTTTCCGGCAAACCAACCCATGTGCGGGAAATGGCGTCGGGCTTCAACGCCATCGACGCCGCTTACACCGTCATGGGTGCATTGCGGGAACTCGAAGCCACGTGGAACGCCGATAAGGGCAGCCACCCGTACTTCGAGGACGTTGACCACCCGATCAACGTCAATATCGGCATGATTTCCGGGGGCGACTGGCCCTCAAGCGTGCCGTCCTGGTGTGAGTTCGACGTTCGTGCCGCTCTGTATCCGGGGATCTCGGCCTCCGACGCATGGGACGAGATCCAGGAGTGCCTCCGCACCAGCGGAGCCGGGGCATCGGTGTCGGCCGAACGGACGGGCTTCTTCTCGGAGGGCTACGTCCTGGAGGAGGGATCGGACGCCGAGGCGGTGCTGGCCTCTGCGCACCGCGAGGTGTTCGGTTCTGCGTTGCAGAGCTTCACGACGCCCGGTTATCTGGATGGCCGGGTCTTCACCCTGTATGCAGGGATCCCGGCGCTGGTTTACGGGCCGGTGTCTGAGGCGATTCACGGGTTCGATGAGCGTGTGGACATCGAGTCGGTACGTCAGGTGACCAAGACCATCGCCCTGTTCATCGCCGACTGGTGCGGCGTGACCGAGGCAGCGTAATCCTTTCTTTCCGTGCGCGGAAGGCGCCCGGCCATTGGCCGGGCGCCTTCTTCCTTATGTGGATGTCTACCGCGCGTCAAGCTCCCCGAGGCAGAGGCTGCGGACGACGTCGGTGAGCACGTGCAGCCCGCTGACGATGTCCTGGTCAGTGGTGTACTCGTGCTCGTTGTGGGAGATGCCCTCAACTGACGGGACAAACAGCATCACCGTGGGAACGACGTCCTTCAGGTTGGTGGAGTCGTGTCCGGCCAGGGTTTTGATCCGCGAGTAGGTTAGTCCGCGATCTGCCGCCATCTTCTCAGCGAGCGCCACTCCTTCCGGCTGGTAGGGGGTGACAGGCCAGCAGTGGGATCCGGTCTTGCTGATCTCCACCCGGGCCGCCGCTTCGATCTGGCCGATGCGGTCATGGAGGATCCGGTCGGCCTCGGCAAGCAGTTCCTCGTCCGCGGACCTCAGGTCAAGGAGCAGGGTAACCAGCGAAGGTACAACGACGGGCGAGTTGGGAGAAACGTCGAGCTGGCCCACCGAGGTGTGGACGGCGCCATCTGGAAAGTGGTCTGCAATTTCCCTCGCGGCGACCACGAGCATCGACGCACCAAGGAGGGCGTCGTGCCGGTCGGCGATGATGGTCGAGCCGGTGTGCGACTGTTCTCCGCGGACCTCAAACTGGTACTTATTGGCCGCCCAGTTGGAGTCGACAACGCCGATCGTGATGCCATCGCGTTCCATGCTTCGCCCCTGTTGGATGTGGATTTCGGCGGCGTAGGCGGCTTTCGGCCCGGTGCCCTCGCCGAGTGCGGCGGTGGCTTCCAGCGCCTCCCGGACGCTGATGCCTGCCGCGTCCGTGATAGCGAGGACGTGCTCGGGCGCCGCCTTTCCGGTGTAGACGGAGCTGCCCATCATTGACGGCTTAAAGCGGGAACCTTCCTCGTTAAACCAATTCACGACGGCCAGGTTGTACCGGGGAATTATCCCGTCTGCATGCCATTCCTCTGCGAGGAGGAACGCGGCGTGGGCGGCGGCGAGGACACCGTAAGCGCCGTCGTAGCGTCCGGCTGTCGGCTGGGAATCGAGGTGGGACCCTACCAGCACGTAGGGTGCACCGGGATTCAGTTCCAGCAAACCAAACTGGTTGCCGACCTGGTCGAAGGATACGTCGAACCCCTTGTCCCGAAGGATGCCGGACAGCCAGGCCCGCTGCTCCCCGTCTGCAGGTGAACCCGCCTGACGCTCGACTCCCCCGCCGGCGGTGGCGCCAAAAGTGTTCAGGGTGGCGAAGTCTTGCAGGAACAAGGCGTCGGTTCCAGTGAACTTGGAGGGATCGGGTTGGGGCACGGCACCATTGCTCATGATTGCTAGTCCTTTGTGGCTTGATCGGTGGTTTAACAATCGTTGCAGGACAGCGTGATGCAAGCACTGGCTTCGGACAACCAATTCAATTGCCTGAATTGTGGTTCTGCCCATCGGCCGGGGATCTCCGGAACGTCACCTGGATTGGTTTCCAACAGCCGGTTGCTGGGTTGCCGGTATACGACGTCGGAAATGGCCGCTTCCCCGCCGTGTCCGTAGCGTCACCGGTCTTCGACGCGCAGGGAACGCACTCCGAGGGCAACGCTCTCTCACTTGACGCGCCTTTTCCGGCAACGCTCTTGCACTGCTCCGCCTTCCCTACCCGCCGAACAGCGGTGAAAGGGAAGTCCAGAACTGGCGGATGCCCAGGACGACAAACAGCAGGGCGCACACTCCCAGCGCAATGTTGGAGTGCAGCTTGTTGGCCCAGGCCTTGGGAATCCGGCTGCCGTTGAGCAGGCCGAGCAGGGTCAGCGCCAGGAACGGCATAAACAGCGAACCCAAAGCGCCGTAGAGCAGGATCAGGCCGATGGGTTGGCCCAGGGCGAAGAGGATCATGGGCGGGAACGTGAGCCACAGAATGTAGAACTTGAAGTATTTGCCGCCCACCCGGGTATCAGGGTGTCCGGATTCCTTGCCCCGCATATTGCCCCAGAAGTCGGCGAACATCAGCGAAACGCCATTCCAGACGCCGATGATGGAGGAGAAGGAAGCGGCCCAGAAACCGACGAGGAACCCCGTTCCCACCACGTCGCCGTACTCCGCTTTCAGGACATCGTAGAGATCCAGCAGCCCTTCATCGCTTGCACTGAGGGAAACACCGGCGGAGCGGACAACCTCGGCGCCGACGATGAGCATGGCGATCACGAAGATCCCGGTCATGACGTAGGCCATGGAGTTATCGATCCGCATGACCTTCATCCACTTGGGGGTGTACCAGCCCTTTTCGCGGAGCCAGTATCCATAGGCGGCGAGCGTGATGGTTCCACCCACGCCGCCGGCCAGGGCGAGCGTGTAGAAGATGCCGCCGTCGGTCGAGGGAATCATCGGGATCAGGCCGGTGAGCATTTCCGGGATGTTTGGGGCGGCAATGATGGCCAGGCCCACTACGGTCACGAACATCATGCCCACCAGCACGGCAGTGATCTTCTCGAAGGTGGCGTACTTGCCCCACCACACCATCGCGAAACCGGCCAGACCCATCAGGATGGCCCACGCCCACAGCGGCAGGACCGGGAACACGGCCGCGAGTGGCAGGGCGGCGGAGGACATGGCAGTTGCTCCGTAGACGAAGCCCCAGATCATGATGTAGGGCCCGAAGTACCAGGTGGTCCACTTGCCGAGGGAACGCCATCCCTCGAAGATCGTCTTTCCGGTTGCCAGCGTGTAGCGTCCGGCGCCTTCAACGAGGATGATCTTCAGGACCACGCCAACGATGACAGCCCAGAACAGGCCGTAACCGTACCGGGAACCCGCCACCAGAGTGGCCACCATGTCAGCAGCGCCCACGCCGGTGGCTGCGACCACCAGGCCGGGCCCGATGATGCGCCATTTGGCGGGGCGGCCGCCGTCGTCATCAATCCGGTCGGCGTGGCCTGCCTTTGAAGCAAGCTGCTCCTGCGCGGCCGCTGCCGGCCTGTTCGTTGGGCTGGTGCTGTCCATGGCGCCGTCGCTCATGACCCCTCCTCGGTGTGGGCTGGTAGACAAAGAACTCCTGCCAACCTATGCGCCAGTGGCGTCACCACCAAGGCAACCCGCCCCGGAAGTCATAAGTAGCCTGTCAGTCGTCCTTCGCGCCTGTTTGCCGATGAGTGAGCTTGTCCAGGAGCCGATCCACCATGCCAACGCCCGGTCCCACCGTCTTATGGAACAGCTCCGAATGCGGTGCGCTTGGATGCGGCCTGGTGGGTGCCAGCTTTTTCGCTTTCTCTACTTTTTGCCCCAGATCAACCAGTTTTTCGCGGGGAATGTGCAGGCGGAGCTTCGGGAACTGCTCGGTCTCCTCGTCGCCGGCGTGGTGGGTCAGTTGCGCCTCGAGTTCCTGCACCAGTTCCATGAAGTTCTGGTCGGCCGGCTCCACCTTTTCCAGCCGCTTCATGAGCTTGACGATCTCGTCGTGCTCCTTTTTGTCGTGTTCGACTTCCTCTTTCCCGTTGGGTACGTGGTCCTCAATGGCGGGGTAGACGTACATCTCCTCGGCAACGGCATGACGCATTATTTCCGCAATCAGGGTGTCCGCGAGATCTCGGCGCTGCCTTGCGTCGGGCGTGCTGTGGATCTGCCCGATCAGTGCAATCATCTCCTGGTGGTCGCTGGTCAGGATGTCCACGACGTCCACGTTCGTTCCGGCGGAATTGGTATCACTCATGAGCTGGCCTCCTCCTGGATCGCTTCCGGTAAGCGACGTAAGAGGGTCAAAATACCATGCGGCAATAACACGATCCATAGGGAAAAATCCGCTGGGCCGCCAGGCACAGGTGCACGAGGCGCAGCAAAATGAAACCAGGGCCAGCAAGGCACCCCAGCCGGCCTGACCGCCGTCGCGCGCATCAGGCCCGGAGCCTAAACACAGCTCAAACGCAGCGGAAAGACCCGCCTAGCGTGCGTTGAGGAGGTGTTCGATGGCGAGCTGGTTGAGGCGGACGAAGGCGAAGGAGCGTTCGGCTGCTTTGTCGGCGTCGAAGTCTTCGAACGCGGTGGTGTCGTTGAGCAGGTCGGTGGCGGTTTCGCCGGCGGTGAGGGTGGTTTCGCCGAGTTCGAAGACGCCGGAGGCGGCGAGGGCTTCCTGGACCTGGGGGTCGGCGCGGAACGCGGTGGCGCGTTCTTTCAGGAGCAGGTACATGGCCATGTTGGCTTTGGCCGATTCCCAGACGCCGTCGTAGCCGTCGGTGCGGGARGGCTTGTAGTCGAAGTGCCGCGGGCCCTCGTAGCGGGGGCCGCCGTTGGGGAAGCCGTTTTCGAGCAGGTCCACGGTGAAGAACGCGCTGGTGAGGTCGCCGTGGCCGAAGACGAGGTCCTGGTCGTACTTGATGCCGCGCTGGCCGTTGAGGTCGATGTGGAACAGCTTGCCGGCCCACAGGGCCTGGGCGATSCCGTGGGTGAAGTTCAGCCCGGCCATCTGCTCGTGCCCGGTTTCGGGGTTCAGGCCCACGATGTCGCCGTGTTCGAGCTGGGCGATGAACGCCAGGCCGTGCCCGACGGTGGGCAGGAARATATCGCCGCGGGGTTCGTTGGGCTTGGGCTCCAGGGCGATCCGCAGGTTGTAGCCCTTGTCCTTRATGTACGCGGCGRCGGTGTCCACGCCCTCACGCATCCGGTCCAGGGCCGCGGAGAGGTCCTTGGACCCGTCGTAYTCGCTGCCCTCACGCCCGCCCCACATCACAAACGTTTCGGCGCCGAACTCGGCGGCGGAATCGATGTTCCGCAGGACCTTGGACAGGGCRAAGCGGCGGATGGAACGGTCGTTGGAGGTGAACCCGCCGTCCTTGAAYACCGGGTGGCTGAACAGGTTGGTGGTCACCATCGGGACCTTCARCCCGGTCTCGGCCAGGGCCGCCTTGAAGTTCTTCAGGATCAGCTCCCGCTCCGAGGCCGTGGCCTCAAACGGGACCAGGTCATTGTCATGGAAAGTAATGCCGTACGCGCCCAGCTCCGCGAGCCGGTGCACCGCCTCCACCGGATCCAGCGCCGCACGGGTSGCAACACCGAACGGGTCAGCACCGGTCCAGCCAACAGTCCAAAGACCAAAAGTGAACTTGTCAGAAGGGGTCGGGGAAAGAGTCATGATGCGTCCTTGCAGTCAAAGAGTATGGCCGGAACAGCCAATTAGTTTATGAATTGAACTATATTGTTGCGGCAGCGGTGCCGTCAAGGGCGCGGGTGACGGATTGCGCCTGGCGAGGAGGTCAGCCGCGGCGGGCAGGCCGGTCGAAGCGCCAGCCTTCGGACTGCAGTTCCGAAATGACCTGGTCCACCGCTTCCACCGTCTGGCTCCTGTCCCCGCCACCGTCGTGCAGGAGCACCACTCCTCCTGGCGTGACGCCATCCCTGATGCGGCGAACCAGTTCTGCGGTTCCCGGCGGATCCCAGTCACCCACCACCGTGGCCCAGCCAAGGGGCTGCATGCCCATGCTTGCGGCGACCTCGGGAGTTTGTCCCCAGCTTCCGTAGGGAGCGCGGAAGTAGTTGATTTTCGCCTCTGGAACGGCCTCGCGGATAACCGCACTCGTCTCTTCAAGATCCGCCCTGATGGCCTCAGCGCTCCAGCCGCCCATGTTGTCGTGATGCATCGTGTGGTTGCAGAGCAGGTGGCCCGCGTCCGCGATTTGGCGGACGATCTCCGGGTGCTGCTTCACGTGGTCTCCCCAGAGGCAGAAGGTGGCCTTGACGTGGTGCTTCTCCAGCACGGCCAACAGCTTTGGGGTGTTGACGGGATCGGGACCGTCGTCGAAAGTCAGGCTTAGGTACTTGCCCTCGTGCCTGGTCGAATCGACGATCGCGGGGGTGGCCTGGTCGGCCTGGGCAGGAGCGGCGCCCGCAAGGCCTGCCGGGACGGCAGCACCAAGTGCCACAACGGTGGCAGCGAAAGGCAGCGCCGCCTTACGCAGAAATGACGGGCGGCGAAGTGGGAAGTTCATGTCTACCTCATCGGAGTCACGGAATTTCCGGAAATTTCCGGAACGCGCTCAGCGTAGGCTTAGGCAGCAGGTGGCGTCAAGGGTGGCGCAAAGGCTTACCGTGCGCGTCAGCCGTTGCGGGGCGTCGTGGTGCTCTCCCTGACCACAAGCCTGGTGGAGAGTTCCACGCGGGGGCTTTCAACGCCCTCCCCCTGGAGCATCCGAAGCACGGTGCGCGCGGCGAGTTTGCCCATCTCCGCCAGCGGCTGCCGGACGGTGGTCAGCGGAGGAGACGCCCAGCGTGCTTCAGGAAGGTCGTCAAACCCAACCACGCTGATGTCCTCGGGCACCCGCAGCCCCTTCTTTCGCACTGCCTCATAGACTCCGAGGGCCATCTGGTCGCTCGCGGCGAAAACGGCAGACGGCGGGTGGGGCAGCTCGAGCAACGTGCACCCGACACGGAAGCCGGACTGGTAGTCGAAGTCCCCCTCCACCACCAGGTCGGGATCGAAGGAAATCCCCGCTGCGTCAAGGCCCGCGCGGTAGCCGTCCAGCCGGGCCCTGCTGCACCACAGGCCAGGGGTGCCGGCAACAAATCCGATCCGCCTGTGCCCCATTCCAGTGAGGTGCTCAGTGGCGCCGACCGCTCCGGTCCAGTTGGTGGCACCTATCGTGGGCACGTCCAGGTCCGGTACGCCGGCGGGGTCGACGACGACTGCTGGAACGTGCAGGCGCTGCAGTTCGGCCCGCAGGAAGGAATCGAGGTCGGTGGTGACAAGGATGGCACCGTCACTTGCCCTGGCACTGACGTTGTCCAGCCACTGCCGGGTGGAGGTGGGACTTGTTTTGCGGTGGATCGCGGACACCACAGTGGAGGCCCCCGCTTCGTTGGCGGCTTCCTCCACCCCACGGATGATTTCCACCGCCCAGGGGCTGTCCAGATCGTTGAAAACGAGGTCGATAAGGCCTGACCGGACTTCCGGACGTGTCCCCCGCCGCTGGTAGCCGTGGTCCCGCAGCAGGGCTTCCACCCGCTCGCGGGTCCGTGCCGAAACATCGCCCCTGCCGTTGAGCACGCGGGAAACTGTTGGCACTGACACCCCCGCTTCGGCAGCAATAGCCGAAATCGTGACTGCCGGGCGCTGGCTCTCGGGCACGCATTCCTCCTGGGTCGCTGCCAGTATAGGCCTTCCTGCCGCACCGCCCGCCACGGCTTTTTCGGCAAAACCCTTGACGCGCTCTCCCAAACGCTCCTAATCTACAACAACCAACTTCCGGAAGTTTCCGGAAAGGTCCGATCGGAATCAGGTTCCCAATCGGCTCGTACTCAAAGGAGAGCTCTTAATGAAGGTTGCACAAATGGTTGCTGCCGCTGTCATGGCGTCAGCGTTTGTCCTCCCCACGGCACTGCCCGCAGTTGCCGACGGGAATGACAAGCCGCAGCCCCCGGGCCTTGCCAAGCAGGACACCCTGCGCTGGGCCGCCCCAAAGGACGTCCGGATTGGCACGGCAGTTGCCGGCGGCGGCCACCACGAGACGATGCCCTATGCCAACCCTTTCACTTCAGACCAGCAGTACCGTGAGGTACTGGCTGCAGAGTTCAGTTCGGTTTCGCCGGAGAACCAGGCGAAGTGGGAGTTCATCCACCCCCAGCGCGATCAGTACCGCTTCGCCGAGATGGACGCCATCGTCGAGTTTGCCCAGCAGAACGGCCAGGTGGTCCGCGGCCACACGCTGTTCTGGCACAGCCAGAACCCGGCCTGGCTGGAGCAGGGCAACTTCAGCAAGGACGAACTGCGCTCCATTCTGAAGGACCACATCACCACCGTTGTTGGCCGGTACGCAGGCAAGATCCAGCAGTGGGATGTCGCCAACGAGATCTTCAATGACAACGGCACCCTCCGGACCACGGACAACATCTGGATCCGTGAACTTGGTCCCGAGATCATCGCTGACGCCTTCCGCTGGACGCACGAAGCCGACCCGAAGGCCAAGCTCTTCTTCAACGACTACGGCGTGGAAAGCATCAACCCCAAGAGCACGGCCTACGTCGGACTCATCTCGAAGCTCCTGTCCCAGGGCGTCAAAGTGGACGGCTTCGCCGTGCAGGGCCACCTCAGCACGCAGTACGGTTTCCCCGGCGACCTGCAGGCGAACCTTCAGCGCTTCGATGACCTCGGACTGGAAACCGCTGTCACGGAGATCGATGTCCGCATGAACATCGCGGCAGGGACCAAGCCGACCCCAGCGCAGCTGGCCAAGCAGGCGGACTACTACCAGCGCGCACTGGAGGCCTGCCTGAACGTTGAGGACTGCAAGTCCTTCACCATCTGGGGCTTCAACGACAAGTACTCCTGGGTGCCGGTCTTCTTCAGCGGCCAGGGCGAGGCAACGGTGATGTGGGAGGACTACACGCGCAAGCCTTCCTACGACGCACTGCAGTCCACGCTCCTCAAGGCCAACCCGGGCGGTGAGCAGCGCGCCGGCCACCACCCCGCCTACCAGCAGTAACACCGCCGGCAGTTACACATAAGAATGCGGCCCGGAACCACATGGTTCCGGGCCGCATTGTCGGTTCCTGCCACTAGCCCTTCACAGCACGGATCCGGAAGGCGAGGGAATGTGACTCACCTGGTTCAAGGGCAGCAAGGTCCTGGCCGGAATTGAAGGCATCGGGCGGGCAGGTCATGGGCTCAACGGCCAAGCCCTTCCGGCCGCGCAGCTCTCCCGAGTAGAGCTGCAGCCAGGGCGCGTCGGTTCCGCTGGCTTCCACCACCGCGGAAAGGTTGAGGGCGGGGCTGTGCAGCGTGACGTTCCAGTCCCCTCGGGGGAGGTCCGTAAAAGCGTGATCGAGCGACTGTGAACCCAGCATGCGGGCCTCGGAGAATTCAAAGTCCGTGCCTTCAGTGTCCAGGAGCCCGGCGGGCTGGAGCTTGTGGTCAGTCAGGAGGACTTTGCCGGCCCGGAAGCTCAATTCGCAGTTGTCCACGTCCTCGCCGCCCACCGTGATGTAAGGGTGCGAGCCGCAGCCGTAAGGGGCAACTGCCGTCCCACAGTTGACGGCCTGAAGCTCCACCTGGAGCCCCGTGCCCGCGTCCAGTGCGTAGCGCACGGAGAGCGCGAGCTGGAACGGGTAGCCAGGTTCTCCGTGCAGGAGATGGGAGAGTGCCACTTCGCTCTCCGAGCGCCGCGCCACCTGCCAGGCATTCCACAGCGCAAGCCCATGCAGGGCGCTGCCGGTAGAGGCCTCGTTTACCGGCAGCTCATAGCGCTGGCCGGCGAAGGTGTAGGCGCCGCCGGCCACCCGGTTGGGCCAGGGCATCAGCACCTTCCCCGCATAGGCTGGCGGCAGTTCGCACCCGGGAAAGGGCAGCACAATATCATGGCCCTGGAATGACAGGCTGACGAGTCCGGCTCCCACGCTGGTGACAGTTGCCTTATAGTCCCCCGCCTCCAGGATGATCAGCTCTCCGTTGGGCCCCGCATTGGACATGGTGTTCCTTTCAGGAAGATACTGCCCACGAATCAGTCGGGGCAGATTGCAGTACTTTGGCGGACAACAAGGGATGTTGCCAGGTCAAGGCGCAGGTTGTTGGGCCGCTCACCTTCCCGGAGCCGCAGGACCATGCGTGCCGCCTCTTCAGCCATTTCTATCAGGGGCTGGTGCACGGTGGTCAGTGCGGGGCTGGACCAGCGTGCCACCTGGAGGTCGTCATACCCCACGATGGACAGCTGGGCCGGGACGGAAATTCCCAGCTGGCGGGCTGCGTCCAGCACACCGAGCGCCTGGAGGTCACTCCCGGCGAAGATGGCGGTAGGCCGCTGCTCCCTTTGCAGCAGCTCAAGGGCGTGTTTCCGGCCGCCGTCCACGTGGAAGTCACCGTATCTGATGAGCGTCCGGTCGATGGGGATGCCCGCGGTGTTCAGGGCGGAGCTGTACCCGTCAATCCGGGCGAGGGAGCACATCATGTCCTCAGGACCGGAGATGGCGGCAATACGGGTGTGGCCAAGTTCGATGAGGTGCCGGGTTGCCATCATGCCCCCGGCCCAGTTGGCCGAACCAACCGAAGGCACATCGGGGGCAGGGTCACCCGCCGGGTCTATGATCACGAACGGGATGGATCGGGCGTCCAGTTGCTGCCGGTACTCCTGCGGCAGGTCGGAAAAGACGAGTACCACCCCGGCGGGCCGGCGGGCCATTACCCCTTCGATCCAGTCCGTTCCGGGAGCATGCCTGGTGCCGCTCTCGGTGAGGATGACGCTCATGCCGTTGGCCTTTGCGACGTTCTCTACACCGCGGATGATTTCCAGGGCCCAAGCACTCTCAAGTTCATGGAACACAAGTTCCAGGAGGGCCGATTTAGAGGCGGTGGTCTTCCGCCGCTTATAGCCGTGCTCCTCGAGGAGTTCCTCAACTTTCGAACGGGTTTTACGAGAAACATCAGAGCGCCCGTTGAGAACCTTCGAAATTGTGGACAACGATACGCCAGCCTCCTCTGCCAACTGAGCGAGGGTAACGCGCGAGTCTGAGGATACTGGGCTGGACATGACCCCAGCATAGCGGGAGTTTCGGGCGGGGATATCAAAAAAACGCGCGCCTTGCGCCCTCGGTGTAACGCAACTTACACTTGCAAACGTCAAATAACTTTCGATCAAAGTATCGAAACTTTCGAGAGGCGTTCGAAGATGAACAACCATGGATGGGTCGCCCGCACTATTGCAGGCGGTGCGGCACTTGCCCTTGGCCTGACAATGGCAGGCTGCTCCGGCGGGTCCGGCGCGTCAAGCCGGCCCGAGAATGAACTCCACGTCGCGATGTACGGCGACGCAGGCAACGTAGTTGAACAGAAGATGATCGACGCCTTCAACGCCACCTCCGAGGTTAAGATCGTCCTCGACAAGATTCCGGGTGCCGAATACCAGTCCAAGCTGCAGACGATCATGGACACCCCCACCGCCCCGGATATCTTCTTCAACTGGGGCGGCGGCAGCATCAAGAGCTTCGTGGACGCCGACCTGGTGCTTCCACTGGACGACTTCATTAAGGAAGATCCGCAGCTGAAGGATGCTTTCCTGCCGTCTGTGTTTGAAACTGCGGTTATCGACGGCAAGTCGTACGGGGTTCCCATGCGGGGAACCCAGCCGGTCATGCTTTTCAACAACTCCAAGGTCCTGGCTGACGCCGGCATCAGCAACCCGCCGGCCACCTGGGAGGAACTGCTCGAGGACGTCAAGATCCTCAAGGACAAGGGCATCACCCCCATCGCCCTGGGCGCCGGCGACCGGTGGCCCACGCTGATGTGGTTTGAGTACCTTTACGACCGCGTCGCAGGCGAGGGCCTGTTCCAGAAAGCGCTGGAAGGTGACAGCAGCGTCTGGGAATCCGAAGAAAGCCGCAAAGCGCTTGGGATGCTCCGCGAACTGGTGGATGCAGGGGCCTTCGGCACCAACTTCGACTCCGTGAAGTTCACCGACGGCGGTTCGCCTGCCCTTCTTGCCAGCGGCAAGGCCGGTTTTGAGCTTATGGGTTCGTGGGAGTACTCCACGCAGCAGAGCAATGATGCGGCGTTCGCCGCGGATGTCCTCGGCTACAGCGAGTTCCCGAAGATCGAGGGTGGAAAAGGCGACGAGGACAACCTCGTGGGCAACACAAACAACTTCTACTCCATCCACAAGAACACCCGCTATCCGGAAGCCGCCCGGGACTTCCTGAAGCTCATGTACTCGGACCAGTTCGTGCAGGAACAGGTGGCCATCGGCAACCTGCCCACCACCACGAACACGGAAAAGTTCCTCGACAAGGCTGCAGACCCCGAGTACGCCAAGTACCAGTTCAGCCTGGTGAAGGAAGCGCCGTCGTTCCAGCTTTCCTGGGACCAGGCGTACCCGCCGGAGGCAACTGTCACCATCCTCACCGCCGTCTCCCAATTCTTCAGCGGACAGATTGATGAAGACGGCTTCATCAAGGCCATGCAGAGCCTTTAGGAAAAATCATGACGACGACGCTTGCAAACCGCAGGCGCCCGGCACGTGCGGGCGGCCCTGAAAAGGGCCGTCCCACACGCCGGGGCGGCTCCACCTCGAGCCGCCCCGGCTTTGTCTGGGCCCTTCCTGCCACCATCTTCTTTGGGCTTTTCGCGCTGGTGCCGCTTGTTGCCGTAGCGGTGCTGTCCTTCACTACGTGGAGCGGCCTCGGCGATCCCAAATTCGTGGGGCTCAAGAACTGGGAGGCTCTTTTTGAGGACCCGGTGATGCTCCAGAGCCTCTGGCTGAGCCTGCTGTTTATAGCGCTCGGCATCATCACCCAGACTCCGCTGAGCATCCTGCTGGGCGTCTGGGCAGCCGGGAACCAGAAAAACCGCGCCATCCTGAGCGCCATCTACTTCGTTCCGCTGCTGTTGTCCTCGGCGGCAATTTCCGTCCTGTGGCGCGCACTCCTTGACCCCAACTTCGGCCTCCCCGGCCAGTTGTCCTGGCTGTTTGGGGACGGCAACGTCCTCGGCACCCAGACCGGCGCCATTGCCGTGCTGATCTTTGTGGGCATGTGGCAGTTCACGCCGTTCCACACCCTGATCTACCAGGGTGCCGCCCGCCAGATCCCCCCGGTCCTGTACCAGGCTGCATCGATCGACGGCGCCGGCACCGTCAGGCAGTTCTTCAGCATCACGCTGCCGCAGCTTAAGAACAGCATCATCACGTCGGTGATCCTTATGGTGGTCGGCGGCCTGACGACTTTTGAAACAGTCCTCATCCTGACCAACGGCGGACCGGGTACCGGCACCACCATCACCGCTTTCCACATGTACCAGGAAGCCTTCCGCAGGTTCGATTTCGGCACCGGCAGCGCGATTGCGCTGGTCCTCGTGGTCATCTCCACGGCGATCTCCTTCGCTGTGGTCCGCGTTTCCGGGTACGACAAGATGCGCAGTTCCATGGAGGGGCTCTAAATGAAAACGCGTCCGAACTACCTCGCCGGCGTCGGAGCCTTCATCTGGCTGGCCATCGTTGCTGTTCCGCTGTACGTCATGCTGTCCGCCACCTTCCAGACGCGGGCCGAGTTTGGCGACAACGGGCCCCTGTCCTTCCCCACCAGCTTCACCCTGCAGAACTATGTGGATGCCATCAGCAGCGGATTCGGCAGGTACTTCCTCAACACCGTTATCGTCACCCTGGGTGTGGTGGGCCTCGTCCTGCTGCTGGTACCTCCGCTGAGCTATGCCATTGTGCGCAGCCAAAGCCGTGCCGCAACGGCCATCTTCCGCCTGTTCCTGCTGGGCCTGGCGATTCCCGCCCAGGCTGTCATCGTTCCGGTGTTCTACCTGATCAACACGGTAGGCCTCTATGACAACCTGCTCGGCGTCATTCTTCCGACGGCGGCCTTCGCCCTCCCGATCTGCACGATCATCCTCAGCGGCACCATGCGGGACATCACTCCCGAGCTTTACGAGGCCATGGCCATGGACGGCGCCTCCCCCGCCCGTTCCTTCCTCCGCCTGGTGCTGCCGTTGTCCAAGGGCGGTTTGTCCACCATCGCCGTGTTCTCGGCACTGCAGGCCTGGAACGGCTTCCTCTTCCCGCTGATCCTGACGCAGTCTGAATCCACCCGTGTGGTCACGCTCGGCCTGTTCAACTTCCAGACGCAGTTCGGCATCAACATCCCCGGACTCCTGGCGGCCGTGACCCTTTCCATGGTGCCGGTACTGCTCGCCTACCTCTTCGCGCGCCGCGCGCTTGTCCAGGGCCTCATGGGCGCTGGCGGAAAGTAATCATGACAGAAACCACAATTCACAGCGCGCCCTGGCGCGACACCGCGTCCACCCCGCAGGAGCGCGCCGACAGCCTGATCGCAGCCATGACGCTTCGGGAGAAAACCGCGCAGCTCTTCGGCATCTGGGTAGGTGCTTCCACCGAGGGCGGCGAAGTAGCCCCCCACCAGAATGAGATGAACCCGGCGGTGGACCTCGATGAGATCCTGCCGAACGGCCTCGGACAGCTCACCAGGCCGTTCGGCACCGCCCCCGTGGATCCGGCGTTGGGCGCCCTGTCGCTTCAGCGCACCCAGCAGCGCATTGCCGCCGCCAACCGCTTCGGCATCCCGGCTTTGGTCCATGAAGAATGCCTGGCGGGCTTCGCCGCCTGGCAGGCCACCGCCTACCCCGTGCCGCTGGCATGGGGCGCCACCTTCAACGCTGAACTCATCCGTACGATGGGTGCCTCGATCGGAGCCGACATGCGCTCCGTCGGCGTGCACCAGGGCCTTGCCCCCGTCCTTGATGTGGTCCGCGATGCCCGCTGGGGCCGCGTGGAGGAAACCATCGGCGAGGACCCGTACCTGATCGGAACCTTGGCCACCGCCTACATCCAGGGTTTGGAAAGCAGCGGCATCGTCGCCACGCTTAAGCACTTCGTTGGCTACTCGGCCTCAAAGGCAGGCCGCAACCTTGCCCCCGTCTCCGTTGGCGCCCGCGAGCTGGCAGACGTCCTGCTTCCGCCCTTCGAGATGGCCGTCCGGGAGTCGGGCGTACGCTCCGTGATGCATGCCTACACCGACCTGGACGGTGTCCCCTCCGCCGCCGACGCTTCCCTGCTCACTGACCTGCTGCGCGACACGTGGGGCTTTGACGGCACTGTGGTCGCTGACTACTTCGGCGTCGCCTTCCTGAAAAACCTGCACGGCGTCGCCGGGTCCCTGGGCGAAGCCGCAGCAGCCGCCCTGGCCGCGGGGGTCGACGTCGAACTTCCCACCATGCACGCCTTCGGTGAGCACCTTTTGGCCGAGGTTGAAGCCGGGCGCGTTCCCGTCAGCCTCATCAACCGTGCCCTGCGCCGGGTGCTCGTGCAGAAAATCGAGCTGGGCCTGCTGGATGAGGACTGGTCGGCGGTTCCCCCTGCCTTGCAGGACACCGATTTGCAGAACAGTGCCGGGCTGGAGGGCAGCGTCACCCTTGACACCACGGCCAACCGGAAGCTCGCCGCCCGGATTGCCGAAGAGTCGATTGTCCTGGCCAGCAACAACGGCATCCTGCCCCTGCACAACCCCGGCCGCATCGCCGTCGTCGGGCCCAACGCCGACAACACCGCGGCTTTCCTCGGCTGCTACTCCTTCCCGGCACACGTCGGCGGGCAGCACCCGGACGTTCCGGTTGGCATCGAACTGCCCACCGTGGCGCAGGCCCTGCGGGCCGAATTCCCGGACAGCCCCATCACGGTGGCGGCCGGCTGCTCCATTGATGGCCTGTCCACCGAGGGATTTGACGACGCCGTTGCTGCCGCCAGCGAGGCCGCCGTGGTCATCGCGGTGATGGGTGACCGCGCCGGCCTGTTCGGCCGGGGAACCAGCGGTGAAGGCTGCGACGTGGAATCCCTGGTGCTCCCGGGCGTCCAGCAGCAACTGCTGGACCGGTTGATCGAAACCGGAGTCCCCGTGGTGGTGGTGCTCCTCACCGGCCGCCCCTACGCTGTGGGATCCGCCGTCGAAAACGCCGCCGCAATCGTGCAGGCATTCTTCCCCGGCGAGGAAGGCGGGCCGGCCGTGGCGAAGGTCCTCAGCGGCAGCGTCAACCCCAGCGGCCGCCTGCCGGTAAGCATTCCCGCCCGGCCAGGTGCCCAGCCTTCGTCATACCTGGCTTCTCCGCTGGCCCAGGCCAGCGGCGTTTCCAACATCGATCCTGCCGCCGCCTACCCCTTCGGCCACGGCCTGAGCTACACCACGTTCGAATGGAGCGGCCTGGAACTGGACGGACCCTCGACCGTTGCGGTGGATGGTGCGGCGAACGCCAGCATCATGGTCACGAACACCGGTGACCGGGCCGGCGTCGAGCTTGTCCAGCTGTACCTGCACGATCCGGTGGCCTCAGTGGTCCGCCCCGTGCAGAAACTGGTGGGGTATGCCCGCGTGCCGCTTGAGGCGAAAGCGTCTGCGAGGGTTTCCTTCATGGTGCCCGCCGATGTCGCATCGTTTACGGGCCGCGATGGCAAGCGGATCGTCGAGGCCGGCGATGTGGAACTCCGCTTCGGGGCTTCCAGCGGGGATATCCGCCTGCGGGCCGGGTTCCAGCTGACGGGTGAGACACGCATCGTTGACCACACCCGCCGGCTGCACTGCGATGTCACGGTGACACCAGGCAACTGAGACAAGAGGCAGGCGGCCGTGCCCTTGGTACGGCCGCCTGCAACCCCGAAAGGAATTCCCATGGGATCGCCGCACTGCCTGACCGTCCTTGCCACAACCAGATCCGAGGTTGACGACAAGCTGAACGTCTCCATCCAACAGCTCCGGGCGCTGGCCCAGGAAAACCCCCTACGGGGCATCCTCGTGACCAGGCGCGGCCCGGGCAGCTTCACCGTCGAACTCAGCGATCAGGTGCCCTATGGGGAGACGTGGGAGTCCGTGCAGTTCACAGCCGTTGACGGCGAGGGCCCGGTTTCCAGCCGGGAAAGGTAGCTGAACAAGGCGTTGATCCCGAAGGTCCAGGGCTCCAGGTCTTCGGTGTTCTGCGTCCGGTTGATCAGCGTCCCGAGCTGTGGGCTGCTGATGGTGACGACGTCGCCGGGCTTGTGTGTGAAGCCGAGCCCTTCGGCATCGCGGTCCTGGGTTGGAGCGAACAGCGTTCCGGTGAAGAGGGCGAAACCGTCGGGGTACTGGTGGTGCCGGCCGTGGGCTGCTGCCATGAGTTCCTCGAAGGGGCGGCTGATGCGGGCCAGGCTGCTGCGGCCCTCCAGGCGGTAGCCGTCCATGCCTTCCACGGTGAGGGTGATGTCCTCGTTCCGCAGCGAGTCCAGGTTGAAGTCCTGGTGGAAGAGGCGGATCAGCGGACCGATGGCGCACGAAGCATTATTGTCCTTGGCCATACCGAGGAGGAGTGCGCTGCGGCCCTCCACGTCCCGCAGGTTGACGTCGTTCCCCAAGGTTGCACCCCGAACCGTGCCGGCTGAGTCGGCAACGAGCACAAGTTCCGGCTCCGGGTTGTTCCACGAGGAGAAGCCGGGGATGCCGACGCCGGAACCGAAACCAACGGAGGAGAGGACCGGGGCTTTGGTGAAGACCTCCGGGTCAGGGCCCAGTCCCACTTCCAGGTACTGCGACCACATCCCCTGGCTGGACAACACCTTCTTGATCTCCCGCGCCTCTTCGGACCCGGGGCGCAGGGCATCCAGGCTGCCGCCCAGGGCCTCAGCCACGACTTTGCGGACTTCCGCCGCCCGGTTGGAATCACCCCCGCACCGTTCCTCGATGACCCGCTCGAGCATGCTCTCCACAAACGTGACCCCGCAGGCCTTGATGACCTGGAGGTCGATCGGGGACAGCAGGTGGGGCCGGTTCCGGTCCGCATCCAGCGAGGCTTCGCCTAAGTCCGCCAGGTTCCAGCGTGGACCGCCGGTTGCTTGCAGGACGAAGTCCACCGGGTTCCCGTGCTCCATCAGCCCGGCAACAGTGCGGACACTGGGGGTGAGGTCATGGACCTCGTCACCCCGCACACACACCACCCTTGGGCCACCGGAGGCCGGATCCCACACCCGGCCAACGAGGATCGCCTCTGCCGGGTCGGCCGGGAGGAAGTGCAGCGATGCCGTGGCAGTCATGCGCTGTCCGCGCTCACCGGGGCGGGTTGGAGGTTGAAGTAGGAGCGGGCGTCCGGCGGCCTGATGTCGGCCACGGCGTCGTTGAAGATCCTCATGGGATGCGGTGTGTACGGGTGCTCGGCGATGGCGTCGAAGTCCAGTTCGATGCCCAGGCCCACACCGTCAGGGATGAGGATGTCCCCTTCCTCCGTCAGCTGGAGACGCTCGTTGGAGATCTCACTCCGCCACGGGACGTCCGAAGCCATGATTTCCAGGTACCGGAAGTTGGGCAGCATGGCGCCCAGCTGCAGGGTGGCCGCAGTACTGAGGGGCCCGCTCGGGTTGTGCGGGGCGAACGGAATGTAATGCGCTGCAGCGAGCGTGGAAATAAATGACAGCTCCAGCAGGCCGCCGGCGTGCGTGACGTCCGGCTGGATATAGTCGACGGCGTTCCGTGCCAGGACGGGCACGAAGGTGTTCCGCCCGAACCAGCGCTCCCCGGCCGCGATCGGCACAGGCGATTTGGACCGGATCTCGATAAGCGAGTCGATTCCGTCCGGCGGGCATGGCTCCTCGAAGAACACCGGCTGGAACTGCTCGATTTCGCGCGCCACCCGGATGGCCGTGGGCACGTCGAACCGGCCGTGTCCTTCAATGAAGATCTCAACATCATCGCCCACGGCCTCCCGCACGGCGGCGACGGGCTCGAGCATCCGCCGCAAACCCCCCGGTTCGAGGGTCAGGTCCGCTGCCTCGAACGGATCCCACTTGAGTCCGCGGAAGCCCTGGGCAACTGTCTGAACAGCGGCTTCAGCGAAGTCCTCAGGGGTTTTGGCTCCGGAGAACCAGCCGTTGGCGTAGGCGCGGACCCGATCGCGGACCTGGCCGCCGAGCATGCGGTGCACAGGCACGCCCAGGGCGCGTGCCGAAACGTCCCACATCGCCATCTCGAGGGCGCTGAGAGCAGTCATGGTCACAGGCCCGCCACGCCAGTACGCGTCGCGGTTGAGTTCGTAAATGTTCTGCGCGATCCGGGTAGGGTCCTTGCCCCGGACCGCATCCGCAAGGACAGCGACGGCGCCCCGTACAGCGTGCTCCTGGCCCTCGAGGGTTGCCTCCGCGACGCCGGTGAGGCCGGAGTCCGTGTGCAGGCGGACGAAGATCAGGTTTGTCCGGTAAAAATCGACCACAACGGTGTCGAGGTTCGAGATGATCATCTTCGCCGAACTCACCCCTTGGCCTGGCCCGCGGGAGGGGCTGTGGAGTCGCGGACAATCAGCTGGGTGGCGAGTTCCACCCGGTGGGAATCGAGGACTTCTCCCCGCGCCTGGCGCAGGAGAGACCGTAACGCCGCGCGCCCCATCTCCTCCAGGGGCTGGGCTACGGAACTGAGCGCCGGGATGGATTCCTCGCCCTGTTTTGTTCCATCGAAGCCGATGAGGCTGATGTCTTCGGGAACCCGGATACCGTGGCGGCCTGCTTCCCCGAGGACACCCAGGGCGATGCTGTCACTTCCGGCAAAGATGGCCGTAGGACGCTGGTCGAGCTGAAGCAGCGCCTTGAGCCCGGTGATCCCGCTTTCGCGGCGGAATTTGCCGCCGGAAATAATGTACTGGGGCTCCACGGGTACGTCTTGCGCCATCAAAGCCGCCATATACCCATGCAGCCGCGCCTGGTTGCATTCAGCCCCCGGGATACCGCCAATGTAGGCGATACGCCGGTGTCCCAACTCGAGCAGGTGCTCTGTCGCGGCCTTGCCGCCAGCCCAGTTGGTCGCTCCTACGCTCACCACATCGGCTGAGGGCGGATTGAGCGGATCGATGACGACGACGGGGATGTGGCGGCGGCGGAACGCATGCAGCTGCGTCTCGCTGAAAGCGGACGTCACCACAATCATCCCCGCCCTGCCTTCGTCCATCATGCGCTGGGCGCGGCGCTCCGGGCCGCGGGGGCTCGAAGGCGCCGGACCCGTGACGCTCAACAAAACCTCAACATCGGCAGCCGCCGCGGACTGCAGTACCCCGTTGAGAACCTCGATCATGTAGGCGGAGTCAAGCACGTCAATGACCACCTCCACGACGTTCCCTGCCTCCGCAGTGGCACGGCGCTGCAGGGGCGACTGATACCCCGCCTGCTCCAAGGCGGCGAGTATTCGAGCCCGGGTTTCAGGCGCTACATCTTCACGCCCGTTGACCACCTTGGAAACGGTAGGCGCCGAGACACCGGCCTGCCGCGCCACGGACGCGAGCGTCGGCTTGGCCCGCTCCGGCATTTTGACTGCCATAGGTTCGCTACCTTTCGAAAAGTTTCGGAGGTTTCATTCTTCCCATGCCCCGGCTGGCGGTCAAGGGTGGGATTTCGGGCTTCCCAAGAAAGTCCGGGATAGCTCTTGACCTTCACCAGTTCGGCCCTTTAGTTTAGACCGTGACCTAAATCACGTGTTCGAAATGTTTCGAAACACCACCAAAGCTCACGCCCCAACATTTGCAAAGAAGCAATTTCAGATGGAGAAGCAATGAAGCAACCCCAGACCTCCCGCCGCTCTTTCCTCGCCCTTGCTGCCCTGACTCCCTTCGCCGCCATGACGGCCACTGCCTGTGGGACGTCGGGACCGGGCACCTCCAGTGCCGGCGGGGGTGCCAGCATGTGGTACCTGTCCGGGGAACCGAACCAGACCACCATGCAAAAGGCAGTGGACGCGTTTACTTCGGCAAACCCGGACAACAAGATCGAAGTGACGTACTTCCAGAACGATGCGTACAAAACCAAGATCAAGACCGCTATTGGCGCCGGCCAGGCCCCCACCATCATCTACGGCTGGGGCGGCGGCACGCTGAAGACCTACGCCGAGGCCGGCCAAGTGGACGACCTGACCGGCTGGTTTGATGAGAACCAGGACCTGAAGGAAAAGTTCTTCCCGGCCTCCTTCGGTGCAGCCACGGTGGACGGGAAGATTTATGCTCTGCCTAACCAGTACGTGGCCCCGATCGTCCTGTTCTACAACAAGGAACTGTTCGACAAGGCAGGCGTCCAGCCGCCGAAGACCTGGGACGACGTTATGTCCCTGGTGAAAACCTTCAACGACATGGGGGTGGCACCTTTCTCGCTTGGCGGACAGTCACGCTGGACGTCCATGATGTGGCTTGAATACCTGCTGGACCGTATCGGCGGCCCTGAAGTGTTCAATGCCATCTTCGAAGGAAAGCCCAATTCCTGGCTCGATCCCGCCGTCATCGAGACCGGCACCAAAATCCAGGAACTCGTCTCGGCGGAGGGTTTCATCAAGGGTTTCTCCTCGATCGCTGCGGACTCCAACGCAGACCAGGCGCTTCTGTTCACCGGCAAGGCAGCCATGATGCTGCATGGTTCGTGGACCTACGGTGCCATGAAGAAGGGCGGCCAGAACTTTGTCCAGGACGGCAAGCTGGGCTTCGTCCAGTTCCCCACCGTCGCCGGCGGCAAGGGCGACCCCAAGAACGGCGTGGGCAACCCTGCCCAGTACATGTCGATCTCCTCCAAAGCCACCGACGCGGAGAAAGAGACGGCAAAGAAGTTCTTCAAGGAAGGCATCCTGACCGAAACGGTGGTTGATACCTACATCAATTCCGGATCCGTTCCCATTGTTAACGGCATCGAGGACAAGCTCAACACCTCGCCGGACAAGGACTTCCTGAACTTCGTCTACGACCTGGCCAAGAACGCGCCGAGCTTCCAGCAGTCGTGGGACCAGGCCCTGAGCCCCACTGCCGCCGAAGCCCTGCTGAACAACATCGACCAGCTGTTCCTGAAGTCCATCACGCCGCAGCAGTTTGCCGAGAACATGAACGGCACCCTCGGAAAATGAGCAACGCCGTCTCCACCGCCCGTACGGCTGCCGCCCCCGCCACAACCGGCGGCGGGCACAACGGGCAGCGAAACAGTGCCCTCGCCTGGCTGACACTGCCGGCGTTGTTCTTCTTCCTGGTTTTCGCCGTTGTACCGCTGGCCGGTGTCCTCATCCTGAGCTTCACCAGCTGGGATGGCATCGGTGCCATCGGGGCAGCGGGCATGGGCAACTGGTTCTCCGTGCTGGCGGACCCGGGCCTGTACAACGCCTTGGGACTGACCTTCCTGATCATGATCGCCTCCTGGCTGGTCCAGACTCCGATCAGCCTCCTCCTGGGCGTTTTCACGGCGGGAAGCCAGCGCTACCGGGCCGCCCTGGCGGTGCTGTACTTCCTGCCCTTGCTGCTCTCCTCGGCAGCAGTGGCCATTGCCTTCAAGGCCCTGCTGGACCCCAACTTCGGTTTGGCAACGGGCCTGGGCCTGCCCTTCCTGGCCCAGGACTGGCTTGGCGTCCCGCACCTTGCCCTGGGTTTGGTGATCTTCGTGATTGCCTGGCAGTTCGTGCCGTTCCATACCCTCATCTACCAGGGCGGCGTGCGCCAGATTCCCAAGTCGCTCTACGAAGCGGCGGAGATCGACGGAGCGGGAACAATTAAGCAGTTCTTCCACATCACGCTCCCCCAGCTGAAATACACCATCATTACCTCGTCCACCCTGATGGTGGTCGGATCGCTGACGTACTTCGACCTGATCTTCGTCCTCACCGGCGGCGGTCCGGGAAACTCCACGCGGATCCTGGCCCTGGACATGTACCTGCGGGGTTTCCGGGCCAACCTCATGGGCCCGGCAAGCGTCATCGCCGTCATTCTCGTACTCATCGGCCTTGCTCTTGCCTTGTTCCTCCAGCGCCTTGGAGGCAAGGACAAGCAGGGCAGCCAATTGGAAGGTATGTAGGGTGAGCACCGCACTGAAAAGCAGCACGGAGGAAACTCCCACCGGTTCCCGGGCCAACTCCACCGCCGTCCAGCGGGGGCCCGGCTTCCGGATGAGGCGGCTGAACATCCCGGCAGGCCTTGGCGGCTGGATCTGGCTCGCCATCATCATCATCCCGGTCTACTACGTGGTCATCACCAGCCTGAAGACGCAGGAAGGCTACTTCGGCCAGAATCCGCTCGCTCTTCCCACGTCACCCACGCTGGAAAATTACCAGCTGGTTCTTGAGGCCGACTTCGCGAAGTACTTCATGAACAGCACCATCGTTACGCTCGGGGCCGTCATCCCGACGGTGCTGATTTCCTTCATGGCCGCGTTTGCCATCGTTCGGGGGAAGGGCAGGTTCCTCAAGCTGGTCAATGGCATGTTCCTGATGGGACTGGCGATCCCGCTCCAGGCAACGATCATCCCCATTTACCTGATGATTATCCGGCTCAACCTGTACGACACCCTGCTGGCACTCATGCTTCCCTCCATTGCCTTCGCCATCCCGCTGACGGTCCTGATCCTGTCCAATTTCATCCGCGATGTGCCGAACGAACTGTTCGAGTCGATGCGGCTGGACGGCTGCAGTGAATGGCAGACCATGTGGCGGCTTGCCCTGCCGCTGACCCGCCCTGCAATCGTGACCGTCGCCATCTACAACGGCCTTCACGTCTGGAACGGATTCCTGCTGCCGCTGGTCCTCACCCAGAGCCCCGGCCTGCGCGTCCTTCCCCTGGCTTTGTGGAACTTCCAGGGCGAGTACAGCGTCAACATCCCGGCCGTGCTCGCTTCGGTGGTGCTCAGCACGCTGCCGATCCTGGTGCTCTACGTAGTAGGCCGCCGGCAGCTGCTCAGCGGTCTCACCGCCGGCTTCAGCAAGTAACACCAGGAACTCTTAGAAAGGACAACTAACATGACCACCGCAAAGCCCCTGCGGGTCGGCATGGTCGGCTACGCCTTTATGGGTGCAGCCCACTCCCACGCCTGGCGCACGGCTCCACGGTTCTTTGACCTGCCGCTGCGGCCCCGGCTCACCGCGGTCGCCGGCAGGAATGGCGCCGGCGTGCGGGCCGCGGCAGACAAGCTCGGCTGGGAATCGGTCGAGACGGACTGGCGCCGCTTGATCGAACGCGACGACATCGACCTGATCGATATCTGCACCCCCGGCAACACCCACGCCGACATCGCGATCGCCGCACTGGAGGCCGGCAAGCACGTGCTGTGCGAGAAGCCGCTGGCGAACTCCGTCGAGGAAGCCGAACGGATGACACTGGCCGCGGAGACGGCCGCCAAACAGGGCATCTTTTCCATGTGCGGCTTCAGTTACCGCCGGACGCCGGCCTTGGCACTGGCTAAACGGTTCGTCGACGAGGGCAGGCTCGGCGACCTTCGGCACGTCAGGGCGCAGTATCTGCAGGACTGGCTCTCCGATGCCAATGCCCCCATGACGTGGCGGCTGGACAAGAGCACGTCAGGGTCCGGTTCCCTCGGCGACATCGGGGCGCACAGCATCGACGCTGCCCAGTGGGTTACCGGCCAGAACATCACCGGCGTCTCGGCGCTGCTGGAAACGTTTGTCCCTGAGCGTCCGCTTGCCGGTGACCTGGTGGGGCTGGGCGGCCATGGCGACATCAGCAGCGACGCGCCGCGCGGGAAGGTGACTGTAGACGACGCCGCCGTCTTCAGTGCAAAGTTCGACGGCGGCACTGCCGCCACAGGCGCGATCGGTGTCTTCGAAGCCACGCGCTACGCGCTGGGCAGGAAGAACGCGATGCGCCTGGAGCTGAACGGCACCAAGGGCTCCCTTGCCTTTGATTTCGAGGACATGAACGTCCTGTCCTTCTACGACGTGGCCGGGTCCCCGGATGCCGGCTTCCGGCGGATCTTCGTCACCGAACCCGAGCACCCGTACGTGGGCAACTGGTGGCCCACCGGCCACGGCCTGGGCTACGAGCACGGCTTCACCCACCAGGTAGTGGACCTCGTCACTGCGATCGGCGAGGGCCGCCAGCCGGAACCGTCCTTCGCGGACGCGCTGCAGGTCCAGCGGGTATTGGCTGCCGTGGAGGCCAGCGCCGCCAACTCCAGCCAGTGGCAAAAGGTTTAGGAACGTGACCGCAGGAGAAGGAACCCCCATGACACGACCAATTACGCTGTTTACCGGCCAGTGGGCCGACCTGCCCTTTGAGGAGGTGGCGCAGCTCGCCGGTGAGTGGGGCTTTGACGGGCTTGAGATTGCCTGCTGGGGCGACCACCTGGACCCGCGCCGTGCCGCGGAAGACGACAGCTACCTCCAGGGCCGGCTGGACATCCTGGAGAAGAACCATTTGAAGGTCTTCGCCATTGCCAACCACCTCACCGGCCAGGCTGTGTGTGACGATCCCATTGATGAACGCCACCAGGGCATCCTGTCCCCGGAAATCTGGGGCGACGGCGATCCCGAGGGGGTCCGCCAGCGGGCCGCCGAATCCATGAAGGACACGGCACGGGCTGCTGCCCGCCTCGGCGTCAAGACCGTCACAGGGTTCACGGGGTCCTCTATCTGGAAGGCCGTGGCGATGTTCCCGCCCGCCCCGGAGTCGATGATCGACGCCGGCTACCAGGACTTTGCGGACCGCTGGAACCCCATCCTGGACGTCTTTGACGAGGTGGGTGTCCGCTTCGCCCTCGAGGTGCACCCGTCCGAAATCGCCTATGACTACTGGACCGCCAAGCGCACCCTGGAAGCCATCGGGCACCGCAAGAGCTTCGGGCTGAACTTCGACCCGTCCCACTTCATCTGGCAGGACCTGGACCCGGTGATGTTCCTGCAGGACTTCGCAGAACACATCCTCCACGTGCATGTGAAGGAATCGGTCCGCCAGTTGGACGGCCGCAATGGCCGCCTTGGCTCCCACCTGGCCTGGGCTGATCCGCGCCGCGGCTGGGACTTCGTCACCGCGGGGCACGGCGACGTTCAGTGGAACCGCATCTTCAGGAGCCTGAACGCCATCGGCTACAGCGGGCCCACCAGCATCGAGTGGGAGGACGCAGGCATGGACCGGCTCGTCGGCGCACGGCAGGCACTGGCCATGGTCCGCGAACTCGCCCGGATCGCCCCGCCGGCTGCTGCCTTCGACGCAGCCTTCGCCAGCCGCTGACCCGACTCTGGCCGGCCCTGACGCGCCGGTCAACCAACCAAAGGAACCCACAATGACAGAACGCAAGAACGCCCTGGTGGTCCGTGGCGGCTGGGACGGCCACCAGCCCTACGAAGCCACCGAACTCTTCATTCCCTACCTCCAGGACAACGGCTACGACGTCCGCGTCGAGGAATCCCCCAAGGTGTATGCCGACGCCGACTACATGGCCGGGGTGGACCTGATCCTGCAGTGCATGACCATGAGCACCATCGAAAAGGATGAGTTCGCGGGGTTGCGGACAGCCGTGGAAAACGGCACGGGCCTGGCAGGCTGGCACGGCGGGATCGCGGACTCGTACCGGAACAACTCGGACTACCTGCACCTGATCGGCGGCCAGTTCGCCTGCCATCCAGGCAAGCACCCGGACGAACGCACCGGTGAACAGTCCGACAACTACGTGCCCTACACCGTGAACATGCTGCCCGCAGCCGCCGAGCACCCCGTCACCAAGGGCCTTCCCGACTTCGACCTCGTCACCGAACAGTACTGGGTGCTCTCGGACGACTACATCGACGTCCTGGCCACCACCACCCAGAAGGTCCGGGAGTGGGATCCCTGGAACCGGGAAGTCACCTCCCCCGCCATCTGGACCCGCCAATGGGGCAAAGGGCGCATCTTCGTCGCCACCCCGGGCCACCGCGTCGAAATCCTCCAGGACGCCAACGTCCGCACCATCATCGAAAGGGGCCTGCTGTGGGCAAGCCGTTGAAAGTAGGAATTGTCGGCTGCGGAGCCATCATCGCGCAGTACCTGGCGAGTTTCCGGAAGCTCGGGGACATCGAGCTTGTAGCGGTAGCGGACCTGGACCCGTCGCGGGCCCGGGCGGTAGCGGAGCAATACGAGGGTGTCCGTGCCGTTTCCGTCGAGGAGCTCCTCGCCGCGGACGACGTCGAACTGGTCCTGAATTTGACCATCCCCGCCGCGCACGCCGAGGTAGCGCTGAAGGCCATCGCCGCAGGCAAAAGCGTGTACGGCGAGAAACCCCTCGCCGCAACAACTGCCGAGGCACGCGAGGTGCTGGACGCAGCGCGCCAGGCAGGCGTCGTCGTTGGATGTGCGCCTGACACGGTACTTGGAACCGGCATCCAAACCGCCCGCAAAGCCATCGACGACGGGCTGATCGGCGCCCCCATTTCCGCCTCCGCCACCATGGTGACACCAGGGCACGAGCGCTGGCACCCAAATCCGGATTTCTACTATCAGCCCGGGGGCGGCCCCCTCTTGGACATGGGCCCCTATTACGTGACCGCCCTGGTAACCCTGCTGGGCCCGGTCGTCTCGGTGATGGGCGCAGCGAGCCACACCCGCAATGAACGAACCATCGGCTCCGGGCCCCGGCAGGGCGAAAAGGTGCCCGTTGCCATCGACTCGCACGTCACCGGCGTCCTGACCCACGCCTCGGGTGCGCTTTCCACCCTTTTGATGAGCTTCGACGCCGTAAAGTCCAAATCGCCGAACATCGAAATCCACGGTGAACGCGGATCGCTGGTGGTGCCGGACCCGAACCACTTTGATGGCGAAGTCCAGCTGTTCTCCCTGGGCGCCGACGGCTGGGAAACCCTCCCGGTGTCCGCGGGATACGTGGACTCCGGACGCGGCTTCGGCATCGCCGACCTCGCCTCCACCCCACAGGGCGCCGAGCCCCGGGCGGGAGGTACCCTGGCCTACCACGTTCTGGACGTTATGGAGTCAGTCCTCGAATCAGCGCACAGCGGTTCACCCGTGCGCATCACCAGCACGGTCGAACGGCCGGACACCGTGGAGTTAACGGTCCTGGCCGAGCGTGCGGACGTGCTCCAGACCCAGGAAGCTGTTTCCTAGCCATGGCCTACACAGCGGAAAACTGGCCCATCGCCGCCGCCATGCTGCCGTTTCCGGGCACCAACGCCGCGGGAACGCACATCAATGACGCCGATCCGTCGGCGTGGGCGGAAGCGTTCACCGAGGTCAAGGAAGCCGGGTTCGCGAATGCAGACCTGACGGACAGCTGGGTCCGTCCCGGCGACCTCAGACGGGACCGCCTCGCGGAGTTCAAGCAGGCGGCGGCGGAAGTTGGGATCGGTATTCCAGCCATTTCCGCCATCCGCCGCAGCGTCATAGACGAGGCCAACTGGGAAGCCAACCTTGCGTACAGCCACCGGACCATTGACGCGGCGGCGGAGCTGGGTTGCGAGGTGGTGTCCATCGGCCTCCACCAGGCCATCACGCCGGAGCAGCAAAAGCAGCTGTGGTTCTGGACAGTGGAAGGCCACAAGGACCCGGTGGATGACAGGGAAACCTGGGGCAAGGCAGTAAGCCGGATCCGTGACCTTGGCCGGCACGCTGCCGAGGTGGGGGTCCTGCTTTCGCTCGAGATGTATGAGGACACGTACCTGGGCACCGCGAACTCATCCGTGAACCTTGTCCAGGACATTGGACTCCCAAACGTCGGGCTTAACCCGGATCTCGGCAACCTGATCCGGCTGCACCGGCCGGTGGAGGACTGGCGGGAGCTGGTGGCCAAGACCCTGCCGTTCTCCAACTACTGGCACCTGAAGAACTACTTCCGGGACGAGGACGTGGCCCGCGATATGTACGTGACCATGCCGGCACCCATGGAAAGCGGCCTCATCAATTACCGCGAGGCCTTCAAACTGGCTTTGTCCGTCGGTTTCCAGGGCATCCTCTGCACCGAGCACTACGGCGGAGACGGCCTGAGCGTGGCGGCAAGCAACCAGGACTACCTCCGCCGGCATGTGCTCCCCAAGGCAGACGGCTACGCGCTGGGCACAAGCCAGGTGGCCCAGGGGCGGCAACAGCCGGCGGCGAAACTCGCCCCGGTGTAACCAACCCGCGTAAATGCTCAACGGCCGCAAGCCCGGCCTTCCCAACCAAGGATTCAATGAGGAAACCATGACCCAAATCTTCGACGACCCCGCAGACTTTGCGGAGGAGGCATTGGACGGCCTGGTGGCGGCCAACCGCGGCTATGTTGCCCGGGTGGACGGCGGCGTGGTCCGCTCCACCGAAGTGCCTGCCGGCCAGGTGGCTGTGGTGGTGGGCGGCGGTTCCGGGCACTACCCGGCCTTCGCCGGCCTGGTGGGGCCTGGCCTGGCAACAGGTGCGGTGTGCGGCAACATCTTCACGTCGCCGTCTGCCGGGCAGGCCTACCGGGTGGCGAAGGCTGCCAACGCCGGTGGCGGCGTGCTGTTCAGTTACGGCAACTACGCCGGGGATGTGATCCATTTCGGCGAAGCACAGCAGCGGCTGAACGCCGAAGGCATCGACACCCGGACCGTCCTTGTTGCGGATGACATCGCCAGTGCCCCACTGGACCAGATCGAAAAACGCCGCGGCATTGCCGGTGACCTCACGGTCTTCAAGATCGCCGGCGCGGCCGCCGAAGCGGGGCTGGACCTGGACGCCGTCGAACGGCTCGCCGTCCGCGCCAACTACCGCACGCGTTCCCTCGGTGTTGCCTTTGACGGCTGCACGCTGCCGGGCGCTGCCGAGCCGCTGTTCCAGGTTCCGGCCGGCCAGATGTCGCTGGGCCTGGGCATCCATGGGGAACCCGGGATCTCCGAACACCCCCTGCCCACGGCTTCCGAACTTGCGGAACTGCTCGTCTCCCCGCTGCTCAAAGACAAACCGGATGATGCCGGAAACCGTGTGGTGGCCATCCTCAACGGCCTGGGCAGGGTCAAGTACGAGGAACTGTTCCTGCTGTTCGGCAAGGTGGAGAAGCTCCTCACCGCTGCAGGCCTGACCATCGTGGAGCCGGAGTGCGGCGAGCTGGTCACCAGCCTGGACATGTCCGGCCTGTCCCTGACGCTGCTGTGGCTGGACGAGGAACTGGAGCGCTACTGGTCTGCCCCGGCCGATACCCCCGGATTCCGCAAGGGGAACATGGCCGGACGGGAACGCCGGACACGGGTCCAACTGGCTGTTCCGGAGGATGTTGCTGCCGCTGAAGTGGAAGGCACGACGGCGGCAGCGGCTGACCTGGGCCGGCTGGCAGCCGCGGTGCTCGCCCAGATGCAGGACGCCGTCGTCGAACATGAGACGGAACTGGGCAGGCTGGACGCGATCGCCGGCGACGGCGACCACGGCATCGGCATGCGCCGGGGCGTGGACGCCGCGGCGGCGGCAGCCCGGGATGCCTCGTCAGACGGGGCGTCCGTTCAGCGGGTGCTCACCGCGGCCGGGGAAGCGTGGAGCGAACGCGCGGGAGGAACGTCCGGGGCGTTGTGGGGATCCGCCCTGGCGGCCGCCGGACGGAGCCTCGGCAACAAGGACTCGTACCGCTGCGAGGACGCGGCGGCGGCCGTGACCGCATTCGCGGACGCCGTCACCACCCTGGGCAAAGCGGAACCGGGCGATAAGACCATGGTGGACGCGCTGCTTCCCTTCCGGGACGCCTTCCTGGCCGCGCTCGACGCCGGGGCATCCGTGACCGGGGCGTTGGCCGCCGCGGTCACCGCCGCCCGCCAGGCAGCCGACGCCACCGTATCCCTGCGCCCGCTGAAGGGGCGCGCCCGGCCGCTGGCCGAGAAAAGCCTGGGCCACCCGGACCCCGGAGCGGTTTCCTTTGCCCTGATCGCGACCCGGGTTTCTGACTACCTCGATTTTTTGGAGCAGCCCCTGCCCGATCCCCGGGTGGCGGATTCCCGGCTGGCCGGACACGGAGCACGCGCATGAGCGGCGCAGCACCAGGATGGCGCATCGTGATTGGCAACGACGAGGCGGGCGTCGAATACAAGGAAGCGCTGAAGGCCCTGCTGGAAGCGGACAACCGCGTCGCGTCCGTGCTGGACGTAGGTGTCGGTGCCGGCGACACCACCGCCTACCCGCACGTGGCCGTCGATGCCGCACGCAAAGTGGCCGACGGCGGGGCTGACCGTGCCCTGCTGATTTGCGGCACCGGGCTGGGCGTGGCCATAGCGGCCAACAAGGTCCCGGGGATCCGCGCCGTCACCGCCCACGACGGCTACTCCGTTGAACGGTCCGTGCTGAGCAACAACGCGCAGGTACTCACTATGGGCCAACGCGTCATCGGCCTGGAACTGGCCAAAAAGCTGGTGGGCGAATGGCTCGACTACCGCTTCGACGAAAACTCAGCCTCCGCCGCCAAGGTGGACGCCATCTGCTCCTACGAACCCGAATCAACGAAGGCAGTCTGACCATGACCGAACCAGCATCCAACGCGGCCGCCGCCAGTGGCGCCCTAAAAATCGCCATCGTCGGCTCCGGCTACATGGGCGGCGGGATCGCCCAGGTCCTGGCGCTGGGCGGAGCCCACGTGGCCCTCTCCGACGTGTCTGCAGAGGTGGCCCGGACCAATTACGACCGCCTCCTGGTGGAGTCTGACCAGTTCGTGGCCGACGGGCTGTTTCCCGCAGGAGCCACCGAGATCCTGAAACAGAACCTCTGGGCCGCCAAGGACATCGAGGAAGCCGTCGCGGACGCGGACTTCATCGAGGAAGCGGTCCCCGAAGTCATCGCCGTCAAGCACCAGACGCTGGCCCGCATCAGTGCCGCCGCCCGGCCTGACGCCATCATCGGCTCCAACACCTCCACCATCTCCATTGCCGAGCTGTCCGGGCCAGTCACCAACCCGGAACGGTTCCTCGGTGTGCACTTTTCCAACCCGTCGCCCTTCATCCCGGGCGTCGAGATCATTCCGCACGCCGGTACGTCTGCCGCCACCATCGGCGCCGTCCGCGGGCTGGTCCACGCAGCCGGCAAACAGACCGCCGTGGTCAAGGACGCCACCGGCTTTGTCCTCAACCGCCTGCAGTACGCGCTCTTCCACGAGGCAGCGCAGCTGGTGGAGCAGGGCATCGCGACGGCGGACGACGTGGACACCCTGGTTCGCACCACCTTCGGGTTCCGGCTGCCGTTCTTCGGCCCGTTCGCCATCGCTGACATGGCCGGGCTGGACGTGTACAACTTCTGCTACAAGTCCCTGCAAAAGGATTTCCCGGAGCGGTTTGCCACCCCGAAAATCCTCAGTGACCTGGTGGACGCCGGAAAGCTCGGCACCAAGACCGGCGCGGGTTTCCTCAACGTCCCGGCCGAGCGGATTCCCGAGCTGATCGCCTACCGGAACAAGGCGTACGTGGCCATGCAGAAACTGCTCGACGACCTCGGGCCGGCACCCATCGGGCAATAGAGTTCGCGGCAGTGCCGGCGGCGAGGAGGCCGGTTAGCGCCCTTCGTGCACCCCGGCTGCCATGGGCACGGAATGCAGGGAGCTTTCATGGCCCAGGCTGGCGTGGCAGGCAGCCGCGCGTGCCGGGACGTCGCCGTGGACGGCCGCAGTAACGGCCTCAACAACCGCGATCTGGCCGGTTGTGTCGGGGACGCCCGGGAACTGAACCGGCGGCGCTTCAACAGGCGCCGCCGGCGGCTGGTCCGTCGAACGCATCCGGATCAGCGCGATGGCGGAAATAAGGAACCAGGCGACATTCGTGACCACGGAGGGCCACGCTCCGTGGAACGTGCCGTTGATGATGAAGGCGATGGCGCCGAGCAGGTTCGCCGTCTGGAAGCCCCGGCCGGCCTTCAACCAGCCCATGGAAACTGACAGATATGCACTGAGGATCGCCGCCGCGCCGGCCCAGCCGGCGATTTCCCACAGCAGTTCCATGGTGTCCTTTCAAGGTGGTGCCCGGCGCCCAGAGGCTGGGCAGCGGCGTTCATTGTGGGTTTGAAGATGTGTTTTTGCCGGACGCCATCGCTGGATAAATCAGGCATAGCCGGACAAAGCGTTTACTCAAGCCCGTGCGGGGCGAGGACCTTATTTGTTGGTCGGCGGGATAATCATACTCTGCGCAGGAGCTGCTCGAACGCCCGGCCCACAGGCTGCCGCCTATGGACAACTCCCGTGCCACGTAGCACCATCTGAAAGGTGACCACCAGCCCCCTCTCCGATGCGCGCCTGCGTGAGCTCCGGGACCTTCGCCGCGTCAAGGACCGCATCGACAGGGAGTATGCACAGCCGCTGGACGTCGAATCCCTCGCCCGGGGCGTCCACATGTCAGCCGGGCACCTAAGCCGCAGGTTCAGGCTCGCCTACCAGGAATCGCCCTACAGCTACCTCATGACCCGCCGCATCGAACGGGCCATGGCGCTACTGCGCCGCGGTGACCTCTCCGTCACGAAGGTATGCTTCGCCGTCGGCTGCTCCTCCCTGGGCACCTTCAGCACGCGCTTCACCGAACTGGTGGGGATGCCTCCAAGCGTCTATAAACAGGAAGCGGCGGTATCGACGGCGGGCATCCCGGCGTGCGTGGCAAAACAGGTCACCAGACCGGTCAGGAATCGAGAAGCGCCCGCGCCGGAACCGCAACTAGCATGACTGCCATGGACATCACCATCAGCTCAAGTTTCCTTCCGCACACCGATCCCGACGCCTCCTTGGCGTTCTACCGCGACGCCCTGGGCTTCGAGGTCCGCAACGACGTAGGCCGCGGCACCATGCGCTGGATTACGGTGGGCCCGGCTGGCCAGCCCGACGTTTCCATCGTCCTGCACCCGCCGGCGGTGGACCCCGGAATCACCGACGACGAACGCCGCACCATCGCGGAAATGATGGCGAAGGGCACCTTCGCAACCGTCATCCTGTCCGCTCCGGACGTGGACGCCGCGTTCGCCAAAGTGGAGGCGACGGGGGCCGACGTGGTCCAGGAACCCGTCGACCAGCCCTACGGCATCCGCGACTGCGCCTTCCGCGACCCCGCAGGCAACACCGTCCGGATCAACCAGCAGCCCTGAGCTGGGAGGATTGGAACCCAACAGATGGAGACCCGATGAGCACGGACACCAGTACCGCTACGAACACCGATCCCCTGGCCAACGGGCTGCACGTCGCCGACACCCACGACCTGATCCGCGTCCAGGGGGCGCGGGAAAACAACCTCAAGGACGTCAGCGTTGAGCTGCCCAAGCGCCGGCTGACAGTCTTTACGGGTGTGTCCGGCTCCGGCAAGAGCTCCCTGGTGTTCGCCACCATCGCTGCAGAGTCGCAGCGCATGATCAACGAGACCTACAGCGCGTTCGTCCAGGGCTTTATGCCCTCACTGGCCCGCCCCGAGGTGGACTTCCTGGAAGGCCTGACGACGGCGATCATCGTGGACCAGGAGCGAATGGGCGCGAACCCGCGCTCCACCGTGGGCACCGCCACCGACGCGAACGCCATGCTGCGCATCCTCTTCAGCCGGCTCGGCACCCCCTACGTCGGTCCGCCCACGGCGTACTCCTTCAACGTTCCCACCCGCAAGGCCAGCGGCGTGATGTCCACCGAGAAGAGCGACGGCCGGGTGGAAAAAGCCGTGGTCCAGCAGGCCGTTTACCTCGGCGGCATGTGCCCGCGCTGCGAGGGCATGGGTTCGGTCAGCGATATTGACCGTACAGCCCTGTACGACGACGAAAAGTCCCTTAACGACGGCGCGCTGATTGTCCCGGGCTACTCCATGGACGGCTGGTACGGGCGGCTGTTCGAAGGCATGGGCCTGCCAATGGACAAGCCGATCGCCAAATTCACCAAAAAGCAGCTGGACACGATGCTGTACGCCGAGCCCACCAAGATCAAGGTGGAGGGCGTCAACCTGACCTTCGAGGGCATCATCCCCAAAATCCAGAAGTCGATGCTGTCCAAGGACCCCGAGGCGATGCAGCCGCACGTGCGCAGGTTCGTGGAGCGTGCCGTCGCGTTCCAGACCTGCCCGGACTGCGAAGGGACCCGCCTGACCCGGCAGGCCCTGTCCTCCAAGATCAAGGGCAAGAACATCGCCGAGCTGTGCCAGATGCAGATCAGCGACCTCGCCGGGTGGGTGCGCGACCTCAAGGACCCCTCGGTGGCTCCCCTGCTCAAGGGCCTCCAGCACCTGCTCGACTCGTTCTCCGACATCGGGCTGGGCTACCTCAGCCTTGACCGGCCGGCCGGCACGCTGTCCGGCGGCGAGGCCCAGCGCACCAAGATGATCCGGCACCTCGGGTCCTCGCTTACCGATGTCACGTACGTCTTTGATGAACCCACCATCGGGCTCCACCCGCACGATATCGAGCGGATGAACCAGCTGCTGCTCCAGCTGCGGGACAAGGGCAACACCGTGCTTGTGGTGGAGCACAAGCCTGAGACGATTGCCATCGCCGACCACGTCGTCGACCTTGGTCCCGGGGCCGGCACCAAAGGCGGAACGGTCTGCTTCGAGGGCACCGTCGAGGGCCTGCGGAGCAGCGACACCATCACCGGCCGGCACTTGGAAGACCGGGCGGCCCTGAAGGCTGCAGTCCGGAAGGCCTCAGGCGCAATGGAAGTCCGCGGCGCCTCGACGCACAACCTGCAGGGTGTCGACGTCGACATCCCCCTCGGTGTCCTCACGGTGGTCACCGGGGTGGCCGGCTCGGGCAAAAGCTCCCTCATCCACGGTTCCGTTGCAAAGCGCGACGGTGTGGTGGTGATCGACCAAGGCGCCATCCGCGGGTCCCGCCGCAGCAACCCGGCCACTTACACGGGCCTGCTGGAGCCCATCCGCAAGGCATTCGCGAAGGCCAATGGGGTAAAGCCGGCGCTCTTCAGTTCGAACTCGGAGGGTGCCTGCCCCACGTGCAACGGTGCCGGCGTTATCTTCACCGAGCTGGGCGTGATGGCCACGGTGGAGTCACCGTGCGAGGACTGCGAGGGCCGCCGCTTCCAGGCTTCGGTGCTGGAATACACGCTGGGAGGCCAGAACATCGCGGACGTGCTGGCGATGTCCGTGACGGAGGCAGCCGCTTTCTTCGCCGAGGGCGAGGCCAAGACCCCGGCCGCCCGGACCATCCTTGCGCGGCTCGAAGACGTGGGCCTGGGCTACCTCAGCCTCGGCCAGCCGCTCACCACGCTCTCGGGCGGCGAGCGCCAGCGCCTCAAGCTCGCCACCCAGATGGCTGAGAAGGGCGACGTTTACGTCCTCGACGAACCCACCACCGGACTCCACCTGGCGGACGTGGAGAACCTGCTGGGCCTGCTGGACCGGCTGGTTGATTCGGGCAAGTCCGTGATTGTTATTGAGCACCACCAGGCCGTGATGGCGCACGCCGACTGGATCATTGACCTCGGGCCGGGAGCAGGGCACGACGGCGGGCGGATCGTTTTCGAGGGCACGCCCGCCGATCTTGTGGCTGGCGCCGCCACCCTCACCGGCAAACATCTTGCGGCCTATGTTGGTGCTTGAGCATGGCCATCAAACTGGAAAACGTTGGGATCGCCGTTCGCGATCTCGAGGAAGCCATCGCCTTTTTCACCGATCTCGGCCTGACAGTGATCGGCCGTGACACTGTCAGCGGGGAGTGGACCGACACTGCCGTGGGGCTTGATGGCAACCACGCCAAGATTGCGATGCTCCAGACCCCGGACGGTCACGGCCAGCTCGAGCTCTTCGAATACATCCATCCGGAAGCCATCGAGTCGCACCCGACCCGGCCCAACGACATCGGCATGCACCGCGTGGCCTTCTCGGTGGATGACATCGACAAAGCCCTTGCGATAGCTGCCAAACACGGGTGCCATCCGCTGCGCGGCGTGGCGACCTACGGCGACGTCTACAAACTGACGTACCTCCGCGGCCCCAGCGGAATCCTCGTGATGCTCGCCGAGAGACTGCAGAAGGACTGACGCCGGAAAACAACGGCGCCGTCTACAGCGATTGGTTCCATTTTCTACTCCCCCAAAAGTATCGATCTGCGTGACTGACCGTTACATCAAACTACGCTGGCGGTATGGCCGAACGCTACCGGTACGATGTCGAAATCCTCCACCTGCTGGTGTCACCGGGGCATGCCTATTTTGGGCGGGCGAAGGACGGCCCTGCGGACGTGCCGACGCTTGACGCCGGCACGGCTGAAGTGGTGGCGGGCAAGGGCATTGTGGGTGACCGGTTTTTCGGCAAGGCCGCGCACATGGACGCTGCGGTGACCCTGTTCGCCGTCGAGGCCCTTGAGGCTATGGCCGCGGAACTGGAGACCGGGCCGTTTGATCCCCTGGCCACCCGGCGGAACGTGATCCTGCGCGGTGCCCACCTGGCTCCCCTGCTGGGCCAGGACTTCGCGCTTGAGTCCGGGGATTCCGTGGTGGAGTTCCACGGCGGGCGGCCCGCGCACCCGTGCGCCTGGATGAACGAGGTGCTTGCGCCGGGAGCCCACGCCGCTATGCGGGGCAGGGGCGGCATCCGCTGCCGGGCAATCTCGAGCGGCAGCCTGCACACTGGACCGGCGGTGCTGGTCAGCCCTGTTCCGCTGGATCCTGAGCAGGCCGGGGTGCCTTCGCTGCTGAAGCCCGGCCGGCTGCCGTAGCTAGTCCAACTGCACGCCCTAGTCCAACTCCACGCCGCGGAGCAGCAGCAGCGTCCCGCCCACCACCATGGCTGAAGCAAGGAAAACACCGCCTGCACCAAGTCCTGCCGCAACCACGCCGATGGCACTCGGCAGGACCACCTGGCCCACCCGGTTCCCGGCGAGCCTAAGGGCCAACGCCCGTCCGCGCTGCCCCGCGGGGGCCTGCGCCGAAAGCCAGGACATGGTCAGCGGCTGGCCGATGCCAAGCCCCAGCCCGAGAACGGCCATCACAACAAACAACAGCCAAGCCGGCATGGGAACCGCCGCCACGGCCAAGGCGACAGTGGAGAGTGCGAGGCTCAGCACCAGGAGCCTCATGCGGCCCAGCGTGCGGGACACCCGCCCCAGCAGGATCCGCGAAATCATGGAAAACACTGCACGGACAGTGAGCATGGCCCCCACTGTTGCCGCAGTGAGCCCGCGTTCGGATCCGAGCGCCGGGAGGTACACCATGGTCAGGTCCACCACGGCAAGCACGGTGGCGCTGGTGGCCAATGCGCGGGCGACGCCAGGGGTCCTGAGCAGTGAGAGTGCGTTGCCGGTCTTTGCGTCAACTGCAATTGCCTTCCTTTTCGCGCCGCTGACATGTGCTGCCACACCAAACGTGGTCACGAAGAGTGCCAGGCTCATGCACGTCGACAGGAAGAAGATCGCCTGCGTGTCGGGGCGAATGGAGGCACCACCGACGAGAGAGATCGCCAGGGGTCCGAGGGCCTGGCCCAGGGAGGCGGCGAAAGTCAGGTAACCGAAGGCTGCGTCCATGCGGGCTGGGGCAGCGTTGTTGGCCACCACGGCCTGCTGCCCAACAACGCATGCGAGTTGTCCGGCACCCAACAGCGCGGTTCCGATCACCAAGGTGACGATTGACGAGCCCCACAGCAGGAGGAAAGCAGAACAGGCAAGAACGATGGCGGACCCGATGGCCATCAGGCGGCGCTCACCCAATCGGTCCACCAGACCGCCCGTCGGGACGGCGAGCAGCAAGGGAAAAACAGCATAACTGGCAGCCAGAAGGCCCAGGGCAAACCCGGGAACGTCCAGTTCAAGCGCACGGTAGGTGGCCGCGGGCCGGACCAGGAAGGTCACGGCCTGGATCAGCGCGGAATGGACCAGGAGGGAAGTTGTTGTGCGGCGTCCAAGTTTGCCGATCATGAGATGCCCAGGCCGCTGCCCGAGATGGCACGCACCGCGGCGTCCCGGGCGCCCATGACGTGCTCGAAAGCTATCTTCGCAGCGTTGTCCGGATCGCCTGCGACCACGGCGTCCACCAATGCCCGGTGCTGGGCCAGGGCTTGGTCACGCCGTTCCTGGGTGCTGTTGGTGAAGTGCCGGTACCGCTCCATGTGGTTTGACACTTGGTCATGGAAACGGCGGGCCCAGGAATTTCCGGCAATCTCCGCGAGCCTGCTGTGAAGCGCCATGCCCTGCCGCATGGCGTCATCGGCGAATTCCACCACTGCAGCGTTCCGTGCAAGGATGCCTCGGAGCGCTTCGATGTCAGAAGGCGTGGCCTTAATGCAGGCGTTCCGTGCCATCAGCGACTCCATGGCCGCCCGGACCTCGTACAACTCTGAAATGACTGCCTCGTCCAGGCTGGGCACCAGGACACCCCCGGTGGGCTGCTGCTCCAGGAGGTTCTCTGAGATGAGCCGCCTGATGGCCTCGCGCAGCGGCGTACGGCTCACCCTCAACGAAGCCGCCATGGCAGGCTCAAAAATCCGCTCCCCCGGCTTCAGCTCAAGGCTGAGGATCTGCCGTTTGAGTTCCGCGTAAACAAAGTGTGCGCCGGTGTTCCGTTCCGGTAAATCAGTCATGTTCGACCTCCGGCATTAATCATACTTGTATAGATGTATACAAGTTTGATTGACCCGACCGATAAGGTGTAGGGATGCGTGTTTTTGTCACCGGCTCCGTTGACGGGCTGGGACGGGCCACTGCCCGGACCCTTCTGGAGAGCGGGCACCATGTTGTTGTCCATGGACGGAGCACCGCCCGGCTGGATGCCGTCCAGGATCTAATGGACCGTGGGGCCGAAGCCGTGGTGGGCGACCTGGCGGACCTGGAACAGACGCGCGATGTCGCCCGGCACGTCAACGAGATCGGCCGCATGGATGCCGTCATCCACAACGCGGGAGTCCTGCACACCCCGGACATTTTTCGTATTAATGTTGCGGCCCCGTATCTCCTCACCGCGCTTATCGACCGCCCGCAGAGGCTGGTTTACCTCAGCAGCGGGATGCACCGCAGTGGACACGCCGATCCCAGCAGGCTCGAAGCGGGCACGGGAAATGTGACCTACTCGGACAGCAAGCTCTACCTCACAGCCCTGGCAGCCGCCGTCGCCCGTTTATGGCCGGACGTCCTCAGCAACGCGGTCGATCCCGGCTGGGTACCCACCCGGATGGGCGGCGCAGGCGCACCTGATGACCTGCGCCTCGGCCACCTGACCCAGGAGTGGCTCGCCACCAGCGATGACCCGGCGGCGCTCACCAGCGGCGGCTACTGGTTTCACCAGACCCGCGAGAAGCCGCATCACGCAGCCCGCGACGAGCGGTTCCAGAACGCGCTCCTAGACCACCTGGCCGTTGTCACCGGCGAGCGCCTGGCCTGACGGGGCTACCCCTCACAGGAGCGCGGTGGCGTTCGCGGGTGATCCGGTCCCGTGATGAAGGCGTCCCCCACTGGTTATGGCCACGTATGTGGCGCGCCAGGGGCCCGCGCCGCCGGCCAGCGAAGCCACGCTCAAGGCAGGCGTCCCGGAACTCCGGCATGCGGCGAGCAGGCTCTCCGAGCTACTCGAGGGCTCCGTCTACTAAAGCTTTTACCAGCCCACCGTCCTCGGCGGCGTTCCCAACGACGCAGCAAATCCTTCGCCAGGACGTTTTCGGCCCAGCAAGGCGGCCGCCTCGGAACGGAGCGGCGCAAGTCCGAGGCCTGCATAGGCTGTGCCTAAAACGGCGGTGGCTCTGGCTGTTGGAGCGGATACAGGACTTTTCCGAGGTCCGCCGGTTCTGTGGTGTACTTCCTGCCCAGCGGTGAACGCCACTCAAGGTCCCCGGAGGTTGAAGAGTGTCTGTAGCTCCACGCACCGATGGACTTCAGCGCGTGGTGCCTGCGGCAGAGCATTGCCAGGTTGCCGGGGTCGGTAGTCCCGCCGTCCTGCCACTCGATGGTGTGGTCGGGCTCGCAGACGCTGGCCCGGCGGGTGCATCCCGGGAACCGGCAGGTCCCGTCGCGGCACTGCAGATACCGGCGCAGCGCCTTCGGCGGACGATATGCCCGGCGCCCCACGCCCAATGCCTGCCCGGTGGTACTGTCCGTGAAGAGCAGGTGCCATGTAGGCGCCAGGGCCGCCAAACGCCGGGCCGTTGCAGCATCAAGAGGGCCATAACCTTCGAGTTCAGCCGTTCCAAGTTCAGGTTCAGCGGATGCGGCAGTGCCACCGGAATCCGGGGTGCCGCCCCTAAGCTGTCCGACCGGAATAGTCACGACAATCTCAGGGCACAACACCCCGGATTCCACCCCGTGAGCGCCACCCAAGAAGCGGTAGGCCAGCGCCTCGGCTCGAAACTGCGACAGCGTAGGCGAATCCGCAGCAGTGCCGGATCCAGGTGCAGTGCAGGCTCCAGGTGCAGGGCCGGGCACAGTAGCAGCGCTGTGCCCCGGAATTTCCCTGAGCTCCGCGGCCCGCGCGCTTGCCAGCCGTGCATCACGATCGAGTCCGCTGTAGATTGCCAGACCTACCTCCGCGGTCAGGAACGCCGAAAGCGTGCACATCCCGTCCGGCTCGGCCCTGAACCACACGCCGCGCTCACGCCGGGCCGCCTCCTTGCGGGCCGCGAGGCTTTCAGGGTGAAGCTGTTCACGCAACCGCCGCAGACAGGCGCGCAATTCAGCGGGAGTGCGCCTGCGTCCGCGCCGGGTCCGCGTGCGCCGTAGCGCAATCGATGCAAACCCTTCAGCATGCCCGTCAGGGAGGGAGCGGGCTTGTTCGACAATGATCCGGGCATGTGCATCGGAAATTTCGCCGGCCTCCAAGGCTTCAAGGACCTCCCAATAGGACGTGGTCAGCTCCGCCGCATCATTGAGCAACCGCGCAGCCGTGCCCTCCGAGAGGGCACAGGCAGTCGACACTTCGGTGACAGCAAGCGCATGGGTCTCGTCGCCGCCAAACCGTAGCGGCTGGTTCTCCTGCCGCACCGGAGCTTCTTCCACAACAGCTTCCTCAACCCGGGCAAGCGCGCCATGCTTCATGCCCGTAGCCCAGGCGATCAGCCTGTCAGCGGACTGGACCACGCGGATCGCACCATCGGCGGTCAGGAAGGCAGGAGCCGGAAAGCTCAACGTCCCGGCCAGGAGCGAATCCTCCCGGTCCGTGAACTCGACAGCTGGAACCCACGCCTCGTCGTCAGTGACGAACGGCTGAACCTCCATGCTGCCCCTCCTTCGCGGAACCAATGCCGGCCCCTCCTCTTCCGGACACTTTCAGACTAGGAGTAGGGTCTGACATTTGCGCCCAACCGATCCGCGCAGCATCACCCACCACGATGGTGTGGTCGCCGCCGTCGTACTCTTTATGCAACTCACAGTCCACCCGGGCGAGCGCCTGGTCCAGCACCGGGTTGCCCAGGGGTAATGCCGAGTAGTCCACGCCGGCGAACTTGTCAGTACCGGAACGGGAGAACTGGGCGGCCAGATGCCGGTGCTCGGCGGGCAGGATGTTCACGGTGAACCGGCCCGCCTCGCGCAGCTGGGGTCAGGTGCTGGAGCTGCGCGCGACTGAAGGTGACCAGGGCGGTCCAGTGAGAGGGAAGAGAAAGACTGGCACGTGAAGCCCGCGGGGCCGTTGTCCGTGGCCGCGGTGATGACGGTCAGCACGGAGGCAAAGTGGCCTAGGACGTGGCGCACGCGCTGCGGGGTGAGATGCGGGGTCACAGCCCGAAGCATGGAGTAACGAAAGGTACTGTGGGCCAATGGAGATGCGCCTTGAGGTTGTGCAGGTACCCGTGTCCGATGTGGACAGGGCAAAGTCCTTCTACACGGAGAAGCTCGGCTTCGTGCTCGACCACGATGTGGAGCACGTTCCCGGAATGAGGGTGGTCCAGCTGACGCCTCCGGGTTCGGCTGCGTCCATCGTTATCGGCACCGGTATGACAGCCATGCCGCCGGGCAGCCTGGAGGGGTTGCAGCTGGTGGTGCCGGACATGGGCGCCACGCGCGACGAACTCCTCCGCCGGGGCGCGGACATCAGCGACGTCCAGGACATGGGTGGCGTGTTGTTTGCCCACTTCGCCGATCCGGATGGCAACCGCTGGGTCCTCCAGGGCGCCACACCGCCGGAGGTCAGGGATGCGCACCTCTAACGGTTGACGGACCGGGCTCGCCGGCCCTCAGCTGTGCGGCAGCCCGATCGCCCGGCTGATCACAGCGTCGAACTGGCGGTCACCGAGAAGGCTGCGGGCCGTAATCAGGGGCTTGGCGCCGAAGCCCATCGCGTAGCGGGTCTTCGGCTTCGCGGCGGTCACCGCCTTCCCGATCGCGTCCGCCACCACCGACGGCGGCGAGTTCCGGTTCCCGGTCGATTCCGCCCTCAACGTCCGGGCCACCGCCTCCGCCTGCGGGGCGTAAGGTCCGTGCCCGGATGTCGCCTCCAGGTTGTCCGCCGCGATGTCGCCCCACTCGGTGGCGATGCCGCCCGGTTCGATGACCACCACATCTATGCCGAAGGGCTTGACCTCCAGGCGGAGGCAGTCGCTGAGAGCCTCGAGGGCGAACTTCGTCCCGTGATACCAGCCGCCCAGCGGGGTGTAGATCTTGCCGCCCATCGAGGTGACGTTCACGATGGTGCCCGAACGCTGCCCGCGCATGTGCGGCAGGACCAGCTGCGCCAGCCGGATCGCGCCGATGACGTTGACCTCGAACTGCCGGCGGCCCTCGTTGATAGGCACGTCCTCCAGCGCGCCATACGAGCCGTAGCCGGCGTTGTTGACCAGGACGTCGATGCGGCCGGTATCGGCAATGATCTGCTCAATGCCCGCGCTCATCGACGCATCGTCGGTCACGTCCATGGCAAGCGGCCGGATGCCGTCGGCCGCCAGTCCCTGCAGCCGGTCCGTGCGCCGGGCCGCCCCGTACACGATGCAGCCGAGGCCCTGCAGCTTCCGGACAGTGGCCTCACCGATTCCTGAGGATGCTCCTGTAACAAGTGCCGTCTTGGTGGTCATGCCCCTAACCTAGGGCGGATCCGCACCAGGTGGCCAGAGCTTTCGCAAGCCCTGCGTCCGTTCCCTCGCCCACCCACGCGACGTAGCCGTCCGGCCGGACCAGGACAGCGGCGGGAGCAGGAACCTCGCCGAGGACCGGCAGTTCCCAAGAGCCGTTGTACTGGGCATCAACCACTTTCAGGCTTCCGGGCCGCTGCACGTTGTCGAAGACGCCCGGAGCACCAAGGTTCAACAGCAGCGGCCGGGCGTCGTGCAGCAGAGCATAGGCGGTCAGCGCGCCATCCGCAGTGGAGAGGTCGACGTCGGGCATCCGGCGTCCGAGCAGCGGGTGGCCCTCGCCAAGGTCGTAATGGACGTCCAGGCCAGACTGCATCCCGGCGAACCGCCTGCGCGGCTCCTCCATGCCGAGCAACTCGGACACCACCTCGCCGGCTGCCTTGATCCTTGGATCCGGGCGCCGGAGGGCGCTCTGCGCCATCGTGTTGCGCAGCACCCGCGCAGCCACAGGGTGGCGCTCCGCCTGGTAGGTGTCCAGGAGGGTTTCCGGGGCGGCCCCTTTGACCACCTGCCCCAGCTTCCAGCCCAGGTTCACCGCGTCCTGCACTCCGATGTTCAAGCCCTGCCCGCCGTCCGGGGCATGGACGTGCGCGGCATCACCAGCCAGCAGGATCCGGCCCGCGCGGTACGCCGCAGCCTGCCGTGTCATGTCCGTGAAGCGGGAAATCCAGGTGGGGCTGTGGGCCCCGTAATCGGTGCCGCAGACGGCAATCAGCGCCGCCTTGAGGTCCTCCAGGGTCGGCTCGGAGGACGGCCCCACGTGTTCCTCGGTCACCATCACCCCCACCGGCCCGCTGTCCGCATAGACAACCTTGCCGTCCACGATTTCGTACTCCCGCCGGCCAAAGGAATGAATACCGAAAGGATTCTGGTGCACACCAAATTCAGGAACGCCGGTCATCTCCACCTCCGCGATGAGCGCGCTGGTGGTGGGATCCCAGCCGGGGAACCCGATGCCCGCCGCCTTGCGCGCCAGGCTCCTGCCGCCGTCGCACCCCACTACGTAGTCTCCCCGCAGTGTCCTGCCGTCCTCGAGGTAAAGGTCGACGCCGGCAGCGTCCTGCGCGAGGCCTGTCACCTCTTGGCCGCGGTAGAACGTCACGGCCAGCTCGGCTACCCAGCCCGCCAGGATGCGTTCGATGTGGTTCTGCCACAGCCCCAGACCGTAGGGATGGCGGGTGGGAAAGTCGCTGATGTCCAGGCGGGTCATCGCAAATCCGGCCACCTGGGCCACCTGGCCCTCAGCGAGGAACCGGCCGGCGATGCCGCGCTGGTCCAGGACTTCGATGGTCCGGGCGTGAAGGCCACCGGCACGGGCACCTGGGAGGTCCTGGGTGGCACGCCGTTCCACAATGGCCGCGTCAACTCCCGCCAGTGCCAGCTCACCGGCCAGCATCAACCCGGTGGGGCCTCCCCCGACAATCACCACTGCATGATTACGCATCGCTTGTGCTCCCGCTCTCGAGGTTGTGGCACCTGCGATTATGCGGCCCCGCCCGGGCCTTGCCGCAAGCCCCACGCCGGGGGATACAGTGGAAATGGAAGGAGTGATTCAGCCTCTTTTCCGCCTGCCGTTGCCGCCGTCCAAAGCATCCCCAGGAGTACCGGTTTGAGGCACCCATATAGGTCTAGTGTGGGTGGGGTCGGCACTCGCCGCGAATAGCCCTCAGGGAGGGTGCATGAACTCCACACAGTCCAGCTCCGAGCAATTTATGCAGAACCTGAAAAGCATCGGGGGGTCAGAATCTGACGTCGACGAAGCTGTCTACGTAGTCCGCGATGAGGACACCGTGGAGAATGTGGTCTCAGGCCTCCGGATCGAACAGCGGCAGCATGGCAGCGACGCCAGGGAGTCGTCGATTCTCCATGCCGCAGCTGAAGTGATGGTCAGCAGGCGCGATGAACAAGACCGCGCCCACCATGCCAGTGCCTCTCAGGAGGGGGAGTATCAACTGGACATCCATCTCGGCGCAGGCCACAGCACACGGGAAAGCATCCCGCACAAGGACATCGAGGAGGCCAAGAGTTGGGCGCGGGCACGGATCGAAGCCCAGGGCGCCGAGTTCGGGGCCATCTATTTCCCTGCCGGCGGGGACGGCGTACCCGGAACGGGTGCGCTTGTGTCCAGTTACGACCGTTCCGTCGGGTGGTACAGATAACCTTCGGAGCCTGCCGGGGCGTGGGGGTACCCGGCGCCTAGAATTTCAGGCATGAGTGATAACAAGGAAACCATCGGCAGCCCCACCCCTGAACCGGATGCAGGCCTGAACCGGGACCCGGAAGACTGGGTGACCGGCGACGAGCCAATGACGGCGGCACAGCGAAGCTACCTGGATACGCTGGCCCGTGAAGCAGGCGAAGAACTTCCGGCGGACCTCAGCAAGGCCGAGGCATCCAAGCACATCGACCGGCTCCAGGGGCGCAGCGGACGGCTCTCCGGAGACGACTCCGGCAACGCCGGAGGGTAAAGCGCCGTCAGGGAAACAGGCGCGGCCGGGCTACCAGGCCTGGTGCTCGCGGGTGAGGCCAAAGGGGACGGCCTCGCTGAGGGCGACCGTGAACTTGTCCACGCCGTGCCGTGTCACCAGGATGCCGTGGCGCTTTTCAGCGAGCGCGTGGGCCTTGGCGGCCGTGACGGCGGCGTCGAGCTGGCTGTCCATGCTCTCGCGGTCGGCGATGGTCAGGGTCAGTGGGAAGTTGTGAGCGGTCATGTGGGGTAGGCCTTAATGGTTGGGGTTGCGCAGGCGTCTTCCGCTCCCCCGAACTGCTGACGCCGTGAGGCACTTGGTGTGCCCCGTTTATGATGCCCTAGCATCGCCCCGCCAGCAACTTGAAAAATCAACTAATTTAGAACCGCAGGTCAGCGGCACGCACTTCATCGAGCAAGCACAACAATTACGGGCCCCTAGGCATGGTCACTTAGAGTTGATGGGGAGTGGAAGCTGTTTTTGAACGCCTCCAATGCCCCGGAGAAGCCTCCCGGCATGACCCGTGCACCATTGCGCAACGACCTTGCTGTGCAACGACCTGACAAGGATTCCGCCATTTCCACCGACGCTTTCTTCGGCAATCTCACCCGGATGCGCAACCTCCTCATCCCGGCACCGGTTCGGGATCGGCTGAATACCGGGCGGGGACTGCTTGCCGGATTCATCGTGGTGCACCTGGTCTTCCTGGTCTTCGCCGCTTCACTCTCGCTCCGCGGCGAGGCCTTCAGTGACACGTTCATCTACCGTGACTGGGCCATGGCCGGGTTCGACGACGCCAACCTCACCGGCGGTCCCAGCCCCTGGGTTTACCCCATCCTCGCGCTGATCCCCATGGCCATCGCAGGCGTTGCCGGTCCCGGGCCGTTCTTTTTCCTTTGGGTCCTGATGACCACAGTGCTCAACGGCTGGGCCCTGCTGAAACTCACCAACCGGGGCCGGGACCGCCAGGCCATCCCTGCCGGCTGGTGGTGGCTGGTCTTCACCTTCCTCATGGGCTGGCTCGGCTTCGCCCGCGTGGACGGCCTCACGGCGCCGCTGGTCCTGGTGGCCCTCGCCTACGGCGTGGGCCGGCCGTTCATCGCCTCCGTCCTGCTGGCCGTCGGCACCTGGGTGAAGGTCTGGCCGGCTGCTGTCATGCTGGCCCTGTTCGCCGTCGTCAAGAACCGGATCCTGGTGGTGCTTGCCGGAATTGCGACGTCGGCGGTTGTGGTTGCGCTGGCTGCTGCGGCAGGCAGCCTTCCGAAGCTCCTGAACTTCCTCACCCAGCAGGGCGACCGCGGCATGCAGCTCGAGGCCACCTTCACCACGCCGTGGCTCTGGCTGTCCGTCCTGAACATCGGCGATTCCCGCATGTACATGAACACGGATATCAACTCCATGCAGGTGGACGGCCCCGGCACCGCCCTGATGTCCGTGCTGATGCAGCCCCTCCTGATCCTGGCCGCCCTGCTGGTGGCCGGCCTGACGTTCTGGGCGCTGCATAACGGCAACCAGCACAACGGCAAAGTCAGCGGCGGGGCAGACCGCACCGAACTGCTCCTGGCCGGCGCCCTGACTCTGGCCACCGCGTTCGTGGTCTTCAACAAAGTGGGCTCCCCGCAGTTCATGGTGTGGCTCGCCCCGGCAGTCGCCGTCGGGCTGGCGCACAGCTGGCGGGAATGGCGGGTCCCGGCGGCCATGCTGATCGTCATCGCCGTGGCCACCTACTTCATCTACCCCCTGTTCTACGACGCGCTCAGCCACAACAACCCGTGGATGGCCCTAGTGCTGACCATCCGCAACGTCCTCCTGGTGGTCCTGTTCCTCTGGAGCGTCCGGCGCCTCTACTCGCTGGGCAAAAAGACGCCTGCAGCCGCTCCCGCGCTGAAGGAGTCCTAAGATTTCCACGAAGTTCTTCGACCGGCTGGTCAGCGTCCGCACGAAATTCGTTCCCGCAAAAGTAGTGGACTGGTTCGCGCGCCCGTCCAGCGTGTGGTGGGGTTTCGCCGTCGTCCATCTTTACTTCCTGGGCTGGATGGCGTCCTTCTTCCTGCACGGCGAGACCTTCAGCGACACCGAGCAGTACCGCCAGTGGGCCACGGACGGCTACAACCCGGAGAACCTCGATGGGAAGATCAGCCCGTGGGTGTACCCGGTGCTGGCGCAGATCCCCATCTTCCTCGCGAACATCGCCGGGCCAGGCCTGTACCTCCTGGTCTGGTTCCTGATCATCACGGCCCTCAATGCCGTCGGGCTTGCCTTCCTGACCCGCGGTCCGCGGAAAGTGAGCGGCGTGGCCCCGGCATGGTGGTGGCTGTTTTTCACCGTCTTTATGGGCTACCTCAGCTTTGCGAGGGTGGAGGGCATTACCGCACCCATCGTGCTGATTGCCCTCCTGTATGCGGCGCAGCGGCCGGTGGTGGCGGGCATCCTGCTGAGCATTGCCACCTGGATCAAGGTGTGGCCGGCCGCGGTGCTGGCGCCCATCGTTATTGCCAGCCAGAAACGGATCCAGGTGGTCCTCTCAGGGGTGGTGGTGACGGCCGTTGTCGCCCTGGGAACGTGGCTGTCCGGCGGGCTGCCGCACATCATGGACTTCCTCACCAACCAGGGCGAGCGCGGCATGCAGCTCGAAGCAACCTTCTCCACGCCGTGGGTGTGGCTGAGCGTCTTCAACATTGCGGGTTCAAAAATGGCGGACAACACCGCCATCAACTCCACCGAGGTTTACGGCCCGGGCGCCAGCACTGCGGCGTTCCTGATGCAGCCGCTCCTCATCCTCGCGGCGGTGGGAGCGGCTGTCCTGCTGGTCCGCGCGATGAACCGCGGTGCCGAACGCGAGGAACTGTTCCTTGAGGGTTCCCTCATGATGGTCACCGCGTTCATCGTGTTCAACAAGGTGGGTTCCCCGCAGTTCATTATCTGGCTGGCACCGGTAATCATTGCCGGCCTCACCCACGACTGGGACCGCTGGAAGGTCCCCGCTGCCCTGCTGATGGGGATCGCCATGACCACTTTCGTGATCTATCCCCTCTTCTATACACCGCTCATTCATGCCCACCCGGTAATGGCGGCCATCCTCACCACCCGCAATGTGCTTCTGGTGGTGCTGCTCTGGTGGTCGGTGAAGCGGACGGCCGAGCTGGGCCGGAAGTCTGCTGCCGCAGTGCCTGCCGGAGCCTAGCTCAGCGGCTTCCGAGCTGCTGCCGATCGGGCTGTTCGGCGCGGAGGCGGCGCACCTCACGCCTCGAGCTGATCCAGTTCCAGCCCCGCCTTGCGAGGTCCAGCGGCTTGGCTTCAATCAGCAGTTTTCGTGTATGCACATCGAGGAATAAAAGGTAGAACGTGAACCCCAGGGCCGTCACGAACGCCAGGGATGAGGCGTCGATGGGCAGCTCAACGAAGGACCACACGGAGAGCTGGTCCTGCGCCCCGAACACCACAAAGAAGGTGACGCCCACGTACAGCGACCGGATCTGCCAGTCGTCCCGGATGCCGGTAACAGCCAGGAACGGCAGGAACCACAGGATGTACCAGGGCTGGATGATGGGTGACAGCATCACCACGGCGGTGAACGCCAGGGCCATCCGGCGCACCGCCCGGGAGTAGTCCCCGCGGAACATCAACAGCAGGACCAGCGCGATGGCCGCATACTTCATGCCCGTCCGCAGCAGGGTGGCAAATGTCCCGCCCGGCAGCCCCAGCACATTGGCCAGGAACTCCACCTGCTGGCCCAGGAAGCCTGACGGCGAGTAACCGGTATAGCCGGGAGTGGGATCCATGATGGCCCAGGTCCAGCCCAGCCCCAGGTTGTACGGGATGCCGCTGAGGGCCAGGACGCCGAAGCTGATACCCGCCGTCGCGCCCCAGATCAGGAACTTGCGCAGCCACGAGGCAGAGGGGCCCGCCCACATGACCCCGATGAACGGCAGCAGGAGCACAGTGATGGGTTTGATGCCGATGGAGGCGGTGACCAGCAGGATGCCCAGCAGGTAGCGGCGCGTTGCCGCGAAGTAGACGCCGGCGACGGCGAGCCCCACCATGAGTGCATCATTGTGTGCGCTGGCAATGAAGCTGATCAGGAACAGGGGGTTGGCCACGGAGATCCACAGTGCCCGGGCACCGTTGATGCCGTGCAGCTCCGCCAGCTTCGGCACGTAGATGACGCAGAGGAGGACGCCGGCGCCGGCGAGAAGGCGGAAGAGCAGCACGGAAACATCGGGCTGGGCTCCGGTCAGCCCTACGACGGCGCGCGCCAGCCACAGGAAGTACGGACCGTACGGGGTCCTGTTCTCCGCCCAGGCAGGATCTGCCCCGAGCGAGAACCAGTTGTTGAGCGTGGAAATGCCCACCTCGTACGGGTTTTGGCCCTCCATCACCAGCCGGCCCTGGCCCGTGTACGCGTAGACGTCGCGGGAAAAAACCGGCACGCAGAAAAGCAGCGGCAGGGACCAGGCAGAGATGGCGATAACAACGGAACGAAGAGACGATTTGCCCCAATCACCCAGCCGTTGCCCCAGCCGGAGCCACGAACGCATCAGCACCATGGCGCCCGCCGTCAGCAGGATGGTGGAAACCGTCACTCCCCAGCCTTCTGTACGGAGCGCGATGACCACAGGCTGGCGGATCATGGGCGAGCCGTTGGCGATCCAGCCGGTGCCGATGGAACCGACGAACATCATGAGGGCGCCGAGGAACCCCTCAATGATGGCCACGTAGGCGCGGCGCCTGGCGGGCTCGGTGACGGCGGTTGCCGGCAAGCCTGGCTGGCTTTCCGACGTCCCGAGGTGTGCACCGCCTTCCGTCATGATTGTTGGTCCCCTACTTCGTTACGGCGCTGGTTGCACCAGCGAAAAGGCCGCCCTGCAACCCCGCCATTTTACCAGTCAAGCTTCCCGCTGCTTCCGGATGACGGGCCGCAGGAAGCCACAGTTTGACAACATGCCCACGTGCAGGCTCCCCCGCGGCTCGGCGTAAAGTTGGAGAGTTCGGGCGCCGCAAACCGCTGGTGCCCCGGCCGACTCTCCCACTCCGGCGCAAGGCAGCGCCATCCTTCCTGACCACCACTCACTGCGAAGGCGCGCGCCTCCCCTGCTGCCGCGTTTCCGATACCCGATTGGAGCCGGACCATGGCTGTTTCCACCGCAGAGAACAGGGCGCCCTCGCCCCAGCAACTGCAGTCCGTACGCGCCACCTTGCGCTCCCCGCGGCGGCTGAAGACGGAAGCCCTGGCCGGGTTGGTGGTGGCGCTGGCGCTCATTCCGGAGGCCATCGCGTTCTCGGTGATTGCGGGCGTGGACCCGCGGATCGGCCTCTTCGCCTCCTTCACCATGGCGGTGACCATCTCGTTTGTGGGCGGCCGGCCGGCGATGATCTCGGCCGCCACCGGGGCCGTGGCGCTGGTGATTGCTCCGCTGATGCGCAGCCACGGCCTGGACCACCTGATTGCGGCAGTCATCCTGGCTGGCGTCTTCCAGATCCTGCTCGCGGTAGCCGGTGTCACCCGGCTGATGCGTTTCATCCCCCGCTCCGTCATGGTGGGATTCGTCAACGCGCTGGCCATCCTGGTCTTTATGGCCCAGTTGCCGGAGTTGATCGGCGTCCCCTGGCTGGTCTACCCACTCGTCGCCGCCGGCCTGGTCATCGTGGTGGGGCTGCCAAGGATTACGACGGCGGTGCCCTCGCCCCTGGTTGCCATCGTGGTGCTCACAGTGGTCGCTGTACTCGCGGGCGTCGACGTGCCAACGGTCAATGACAAGGGCCAGCTGCCGGAAAGCCTGCCTGGCTTCTTCCTCCCGAACGTCCCGTTGACCTGGGAGACCTTCCAGGTCCTGGCGCCGTTTTCGCTGTCCATGGCGCTGGTGGGACTGCTCGAATCCCTGATGACCGCCAAGCTGGTGGACGACATCACGGACACCCGTTCCAACAAGACCCGGGAATCATGGGGGCAGGGAGTTGCCAACATCGTCACCGGGTTCCTCGGCGGCATGGGTGGCTGCGCTGTGATCGGCCAGACGATGATCAACGTCAAGGGCTCCGGAGCGCGCAGCCGCGTATCCACTTTCCTCGCCGGCGTCTTCCTGCTGGTCCTCGTGGTGGTGCTGGGTGACGTGGTGGGCCTCATCCCCATGGCAGCCCTGGTAGCGGTAATGATCTTCGTTTCGGCCATCACCTTCGAATGGCACTCCATCGCCCCCCGGACGCTGCGGCGGATGCCCAAGTCGGAAACCGCCGTCATGCTGATCACGGTGGGTGTGGTGGTGGCGACGCACAACCTGGCCATTGGCGTCGGCGTCGGCGTGCTGGCCGCCATGGCCATGTTCGCGCGGCGGGTGGCCCACTTTGTCACCGTTGAACGGACGGTGCTCGAGATCAACGGCGAAAACGTAGCCACGTACACGGTGGATGGCGAGCTGTTTTTTGCCTCGTCCAATGATCTGTACATGCAGTTCGAGTACGCCCTGGACGCGGAGCCGGAGATCAGCCGGGTGGTGGTGGACCTGCACGCCTCGCACCTGTGGGACGCCTCCACCATCGCCGTGCTCGACGCCGTAACCGAGAAGTACCGCCGCCACGGCCGGGAGGTGGAGTTGCTCGGCCTGAACTCGGCCAGCGTCCAGATGCGCGAGCGGCTGGCCGGAAAGCTTAACGCCGGCGGTTGACGGCCTGGGCACCGCTGACCGCCCTAGCCCTTCCGGTCGCTGCGGGCAGTCCGGTTCCGGCCCAGTGACTTCGCCATGTATAAGGCGCCGTCCGCGGTAGCGATCAGGTCGTACACGTCGCTGGTGCCGTCGTCGTACGTGGAAATCCCGTAACTGACGGTGGGCATGTCCATCCCGTCCACCGATGGTGCCGCCGCCAGGCGCCGGCTGATTTCTTCGGCAATCGTTTCGGCCCGTTCTGCACTGGTACCGGGCAAAAGAAGGACAAACTCTTCCCCTCCGTACCTTCCCACCAGGTCCGTGGATCGGACCGTCGCCGTGCAGGCGTCCGCGAAGGCTTGGAGGGCGAGGTCCCCGGCGGCATGGCCATAGGTATCGTTGACGGATTTGAAGTGGTCCAGGTCGGCCAGGATGAGGGTGCCCGAACCCCGGGTAATGGTACGGTCCGCCAACTGCTCGGCAGCAAGATCCAAAAAGGCCTTGCGGTTGAGGAGCCCGGTGAGGTCGTCGCGGGAAGCGACCACCCGCAGGGCCCTGGTCTGCTGTTCGCTGCTGAGCGCGGCCATGCTGAACGAGACCACCACCAGCAGCACCATTGTGATCAGGGTGGTCACGGCGGAGCCGAAGACCGTGACGAAGATGGGCCCGTCCTGGCCCTCCACCACAAACGCCAGCCAGCGGAAGAAGTAGAAGACCGCGAGTCCTCCGGCGGATACGGCCATGGGAATCCGCACCCGCGAATAGCCCGGCTCCAGGCGCCACAGCTCCCGGGCCGCCAGCCCTATGGTGATGCCCATCGCGGCGAGGAACACGGGCCCTCCGGACCACGTGTTGGTGGCCGGATTGTCCACCACCGAGGCGACCAGGGTAACCAGCGGGATGCCGGTGAATGCCCACTTCGGCGGCGGAACTGTGCGCAGCGAACGTGCACCCGCCCAGACCGCCACCCCGCCGTGCACCAGCAGCACGTTGCCCGCCGGGTTGGCCCAGATCTGGTGGGCCGTCCCGTCCAGCAGGTAACAGGCAGACCCGGCGAGGAAGAAGATAAGGGCCAGGCACCACCAGCCGCTGTACGGCGAGCGCGTGGTCCGATAGGCGGAGAAGTAGAAGAGGAACACCAGAACCAGGGCCATCAGGCCAAACGCAATTCTCAGCGTGGCGGTATCCAGAACCATGTAACCGAAGTCCCCCCGATGCCGAAACGCGCGAATGACCCCCAGTATTGCACCGGCCGGGGAGCCTGTCAGGCTATCGGCAGGACCTTTTCCAGGGCTTAGGGTTGTCAGATAGCCCGCAGGACAGACCCGAAAGGCAAAGCCATGCTCCTTCTCTTCGGTTTCAAGACAGTGCTTAAGGCGCTCCCCGGCAAACCTGCCACCTGCCAGTACTGCCGCTCGTTTGTCCACCACCACCTCGAGGAGCGGGCCACCAAGTTCACGCTCTTCTTCATTCCGGTGTTCACTACGTCACGGTCCTACCAGATCACGTGTACTAACTGCGGCTACGTCTCGCGAATCTCCGCACGGGAAAAGCGGGCTCTGGAACTTCAGCGCTAAAACCGTACCGTTTCCCGTTCGTTCCGCCGGTGAAGCGCACTGAAGCCCGGAAAGACGGGCTGCCGGGCGCTACTTCACGGAGCGGGCTACTGTTTTGTCTTTGCTTACCATCGAGGCGAGCATCCCGTAGTACGCCGGTGTGCCCGGCGAAACCACAGTTTGAGCCCCGAGTTTTATGGTGCCGGTGGAGGAGACGGGCCGGCTCCTGGTATCTGCCGACGAGACAAAACGGATACCCGCCGAAGCGGACTTGGACTTTACCCGCGTCCTGTCCGCTTCAGCCGTGGCCCGGAAGGACATATCGGCCGTCAACTGCGAATTTACTGGATTGCTGGGGTCTGCAAAGTTGGTGAATTCCATGGACATCTTCAGGCGTCCCCTGGACAACCCGTTTGGAGAGTCCATTTCCAGCGTCAATGTCTCCCCAAACCCGTTAATCAGCGTGGTGCCTGTGCAGGTGTTGTCCTGGGTGACCGACACAAAGCCCAGCTTCTCAGGGGCAGTTGATCCGCGGACCGTGTAAACGCTGCCGAACACGCTGACCGTCGTCCGTATACAGCCATTCGTGTGGTCATATTCCGCGGTCATCGCCTCCCCTGTTGCCACGGTTTTCGTAATGACACGCGGCTCCCCCGCGATGCCCGGTCCGGCGCCAGCGAGCTGAATGGACAGTGTCCCGGCTAGAGCCAGAACTCCGAGTGCTGTCTTTTTCATGGCGCCTCTTTCCCAGCCTGAGAGTCCTCACGATCCTCGGATCGTAGAAATGCGAGGCTGGGAAAACCTTGGAACGGCGCGGGCTGGCCGGCCCTGACGGCAATACAGCTCTGGTTCATCCGGCTGCCGGCAGCTAGAGTAAAGCCGGGCCGGCACCACGTCGCCAGGTGCTCGCCGGGCTGAAGCCGTTCGGCTCAAACAGGGGACTTGTTACCAGTCCCCTTTTCGGGAAAGGGAGGTGTTTTCGATGACTGTCACAGCCGTGCGCCCAATGCGCTCCGCACCCATCATCCAGACCCTTCCCCTGTACCGCACCGGCGCCGCTTGACTTCTCCGCGGAGCGCCTAACACCAAAGCCGAAAGCGGCCGGTGCGCAGGGGTAATACCCCGAGGTATCACAGTGAAAACATCTGCAGGCAGCGCCCTGGACAGCATCAGCATGTCAAGCAACACCACGTCGGGCACTTCGGCTTCAACCAGCAAGGGCCCTGTCCCCTACGGATATACGCCCGCCGTTGCCCGGCACTTCCAGAATCATGCCCTCCCGGACGCAACCGAGCCGGGACGGGTGGTCCGCGTGGACCGCAACCTGTTACTGGTGGCAGCTGGCGGGGACCTCCTGCACCTGCCCTATCCGCTGACCGGAGAAGCAGCAGTCACCGGAGACTGGGTCTGGATCGGACCCAACCGGGCCGGCGAGCGCCAGATCCTGGGCGTCCTTCCCCGCCGCTCGGAGCTCAGCCGCAAGCGCGCCTTCGAGGACTCCTCCGCGGCGCAGGTCCTGGGTGCGAACATGGACATGGTGGGCGTGGTGGTGCCGGTGGACCGGCCGCTGACGCACAACCGGCTGGAGCGCACCCTCGTGGCGGCGTGGGACTCCGGCGCCACTCCCCTGGTGATCATCACCAAGGCGGACCTCGCCGAGGTGGCGGACGACGTCGTCGGGAAAGTCATGGTGCAGGCCGCAGGCGTGGACGTGGTGACCACGTCCGCGGAGAGCGGGGACGGCATCGACGAACTGCTGGCACACATTCCGGCGGGCGGCACCATCGTCCTTCTGGGACCCTCCGGCGCCGGAAAGTCCACACTCATCAATGCGATGGTGGGCCGCGACGTCCAGGACACCGGGGAGGTGCGGGCCGGCGACTTCAAGGGCAAACACACCACAACGTCGCGGGAACTTGTGCCGCTTCGGAACGGGACGGTCCTGATGGACACGCCCGGTGTGCGGGGCTTCGGATTGTTCGACGCCGAGGACGGCATCGGCGAGATGTTCGGCGATGTCGAGGAACTGGCAGGCCGGTGCAGGTTTTCGGACTGCGCCCACCAGGGCGAGCCCGGCTGCGCCGTGCAGGAAGCCATGGCCGGCGGCGTGCTGGAGGAACGCCGCTGGCACAACTACCTGAAGCTGCAGCGTGAGCTGGCCGCCCTGGCCCGCCGGAGCGACGCCGCGGCGGAGCGCGCCTACCAGCGGGAGTGGCACCAGAAGGTGGTGTCGGCCGGGAAGTCCCAGCGGTGGGCCGAGCGGGAGACAGCAGAGCGGAAGGACCGGTCAGGCCGGAAGCGCCGTTGAGGACGCGGGCCGCCCAGTTCTGTGTCCTGGGCGGCCCGCCCCTGGCGCAACCTGCACACGAGATATCGATTCAACGTTGTAAAATCGCAGGTACTGGCCTGCGGGCCGCAGCAGGAGCAGGGGGCAGGGATGGCGGCGACTCTTCACGACGTGGCCCGCGTGGCAGGCGTGTCCTTCAAGACCGTCTCCAACGTGATCAACCACCACCCCCATGTCCGGGACACCACCCGGGCCAAAGTGGAAAAGGCGATCGCAGAGCTGGGCTACCGGCCCAACCTGACCGCCCGGAGCCTGCGCTCCGGGCACACCGGGGCCATCACCCTGGCGCTGCCGCAATTGCGCCTTCCCTATTTCGCGGAACTGGCCGACGCCGTGATCGAAGCGGCGGCGAAGCGCGGGCTGGTGGTGCTCATTGAACAAACCGGCGCGGACCGCAAGCGCGAGCTGGAGGTGATGGCCAGCCCCCGGCTCAAAATGTCCGATGGCCTGATCTTCAGCCCGCTGGCACTTGGCCAGGAAGATGCGGACCTGATCAAGGCTGACGTGCCGATTGTCCTCCTCGGCGAGCGCATCTTCGATAGTTCTTCAGACCACGTCACCATGCAGAATGTTCCGGCCGCGCGCGCCGCTACCGAGCACCTGCTGGACCTCGGCCGGAAACGCATTGCGGTCGTCGGCGCCCATGAGGGCGAAGTCATCGGCTCCGCGGGGCTTCGCCTGCGGGGGTACCGGGAGGCGCTTGAGGCCCGGGGCATCCCGTACGACGACGGGATCGTCGCCTATGTGGTGGACTGGCACCGGTCCAACGGTGCCGCAGCCATGCACGACCTCCTGGACCGCGGAGTGTCCTTCGACGCCGTATTCGGCCTGAATGACACCCTTGCCCAGGGCGCGGTGCGCGTCCTGCAGGAAGCAGGTTACCGGGTCCCGGACGACGTCGCCGTGATTGGCTTCGATGACCTCGACGAAACCCGCTACACGCTTCCCACCCTGAGCACTGTTGATCCCGGCCGCACGGAGATCGCGGAGACCGCCATCCGTATGCTGCTCGAGCGGATCAAGGACCCTGCCGGAACACCGCCCCGGGAAGTCGAGACGGCGTTCCGGGTGGTGGCCAGGGAATCGACCATGGGCAGCGCGGCCGGCGCCGCGTAGGCCCTACTCCCACCGGGCCTTAGGCCAACCGTCCTCCCACTCCAGCCCGGCAAGCCCCAGGCGGAAGGCGCCGTCGAGCTCTTCCGCGTAGTAGTGGAACGCCAGCGTATTGCTGGAAACGGACTGCCCGCCCGGCCCCACACGCCCGCCGTCGGAGGCCAGGAGGGGCGTGCCGCCGCCGTCGAGCAGTTCCTTGCCCTCGGCATCCAGGTACGGACCGGTGATGCTGTCCGACCTCCCCACGGCGATGTTGTACGTGCTCTCGAGCCCCTGGCAGCAGAAGTCGCGGGAGAAGAACAGGTAGAACTTGCCGTCGTGCGGGAGGATGTACGGCGCCTCGATCGCGTTGGGCGGCGCTTGCCGGTCTGCGATGGTTAGTGGCTCTTCCGTCCCGGCGCGCAGGCCGGTCGGCCATTCGAGCTTCACTAGCTGCAGTCCGGTCCAGAAGGAGCCAAAGGACATCCAGGGCATGCCGTTTTTATCCTCGGCGATGCCGGGGTCGATGGCGTTGAACCTTTCCCCCTTGGAGGAGATCACCTGCCCCTTGTCCACCCACTCGTAGGCCGGGTCGGCAGGGTCAAGTGTGGTGTTCGTGGCCAGTGCGATCACCGAGAGGTTCTTCCCGAACGTCGACGCCGAGTAGTACAGGTACCAGGTCCCGTCGTGCTCGTACAGTTCCGGTGCCCAGAGGTTGTCCACGCCAGGCACCGCTTCCTTGAGCCAGGCGGGTTTCTCCGGCCACACCTCGCCGGCGTACTCCCACTTCACGCCGTCGTCTGAGCGCCGCACCTGGATATTGCCGTCCGCCACCTGCCCGTTCCCGGTGGAGTAGATGAACCAGGGTTCGCCGTCCTCCCCCTTGACCAGCGCGGGATCGTGGGTGAAGAAGTCGCCGCTGAGTTCGGCGGCAGCGCCTGCCTCGGGCGCTGGCGCCGCAGCACCGCATCCAGTCAGGACCAGGACGACGGCGGCCAGCACCGCCGCCAGCCGCGCCGCTGTCCATTGAGCAGCAGGGCGGCTGGCAGCGGACCTTTGTGGCTGGGCCACGTCAGCCAAGCGCGACGGCGGACCAGGACACGGGCGGAAGCGTCACGGTGAGCGTGCCCTCGTCCAGGATGGCGCCGCCGAGCTGCTTCAGGCCCACGCGGTTCTGGTCCTGAAGGGTGTTCTTGGCGTAAACGTCCTCATCGTGCAGGGTCACGGCCTCGGTGACCGTCTTCGCGTTGAGTTCGGAGACGTTGATGGTCACGTCGATGGCCTCGGTCTGGCTGCGGTTGACCAGGAAGACGGCCGATTCTCCGGTAGCGGCGTCGGTGGTTGCCACTGAGTCCACCAGCGGGGCCTCGCCGTACACCGCCGTCGTGTAGGTTCCGGCCTCGATCCTGGGGCGGAGCACTTCGCCTTTCGCGAGGCGGGACGTGACGGAGAACGGGAAGAAGGTGGTCTGCCGCCAGGTGTCACCGCCCGGTTCGGTCATGATGGGCGCGATCACGTTGACCAGTTGGGCGAGGGATGCGGCGGCAACGCGGTCGTGGTTCTTCAGGAGCGTCATCAGCAGGTTGCCGAACACCACGGCGTCGGCCACGGAGTAGGTGTCCTCAAGCTGGCGCGGTGCGTGCGTCCATTCCTCGTTGACCTCATCGGAAGCCTGGTGCTCGTCCAGGTACCAGATGTTCCACTCGTCGAAGGAGAGCTGGATGGTCTTCTTGCTCTTGAGCTTGTGCTTGACGTGGTCGGCGGTGGCCACCACCGTCTCGATGAAATACTGCATGTCCAGCGAGGACGCCAGGTAGGAGCCGAGGTCGCCGTTGCGCTCCTGGTAGTACGCGTGGCAGGAGATGTAGTCCACGTAGTTGTAACTGTGCTCCAGGACTACCCGCTCCCACTCGCCGAATGTGGGCATGGAGGATCCGGAGGAGCCACAGACTACGAGTTCGAGGTTCTTGTCCGCAGTCTTCATGGCGGAGGCGGTGCGGGCCGCGAGCTTTCCGTAATCCTCGGCGGACATGTGGCCGATCTGCCAGGGGCCGTCCATCTCGTTGCCCAGGCACCACATGGTGATGTTGTAGGGATCCTTGGCGCCGTTGGCGATGCGCTGCTCGCTGAGTGCGGTCCCCGAGGGGTGGTTGGTGTATTCCAGCAGGTCGAGGGCGGCTTCGATGCCGCGGGTTCCAAGGTTCACGGCCATCATCAGCTCCGAGCCGGTGAGCTTGCACCAGCGTGCGAACTCATCCAGGCCCACCTGGTTGGACTCGAGCGAGTGCCAGGCGAGGTCACGCCGGACCGGCCGCTGGTCGCGCGGGCCAACGCCGTCCTCCCAGCGGTAGCCGGAGACGAAATTGCCGCCCGGGTAGCGGATGGTGCTCGACCCCAGCTCCTTGACCAGTTCGATGACGTCCAGCCGGAAGCCGTCCTCGTTGGCGGTGGGATGGTCGGGCTCGTAAATGCCGTTGTAAACGCAGCGGCCAAGGTGCTCCACAAAGGAACCGAAGATGCGGCGGCTGACAGGTGCCACAACAGCGGCCCTGTCGATAGTGACGACGGTGGGCGCCACAACGGCCAGGGTGGTGTCTTCTGCGGCAGGAGAGGTGATGGTCACGGGGTTTTCCTTTTCTTTATAACGTTGTAGATGCTAACTAGGTAGCGCTAAGTGTCGTTATGGGGTGCCAAAACGGCAGTTAGCGCTACCTAGTTGGGCTGGGGGAAGCGACTGGATGGTTGGACGCCGGATCTGCGGTTTCAAGCGCAGCCAGCCGCCGTCCCACCAGCCAGCCGGAGAGCAGCAGGGGAACCGACGCGCCCACAAGGGGCACCAGCACCGTCGTTCCGGAAAAAACGACGGCGGCGGCCGCCAGGGTGACCAGCAGGGACAGGCTCATCACCGGCGACACCAGCGGCAGCAGAAAGGCGGTCCGCCACGTCCTTGCCACCTTGTCCCGGTAGCGGCTGCACAGGGCGACAGCGGTTGCCGCGGCAGCCACCGTCCCCAGGGCGGCAACCGTTGAAAGCGCCAGGAGGACAGCGTGTGCGGCCGGTGGTATCACGGTCCCGGCCCGTCCCAGCAGCGCCAGGAAGTCAAGGAGGAGTACCACGCCGGCTATCCAAAAGACGCTTCCCACCCGGTTGGCGTGCCGGAACTGGAAACGGTATGCCGTGATGAAGTCCCGGACCAGCGTGTCCCCGGCCGCTCCGCCGCGCAGCCCGCCAAGGACCGAGGTGGCGGCGACGGCCGCGGGGAAGACCCCCAGGACCACCAGACCGGCCAGGACTCCGCCCACAAACAGCACGTTGACCAGGACCAGCCGGGTTGCGAAGCGGAGCCAGTCCATCAGACGCCCGGCCCACCCCAGGGGAGCATCATTCATCGCGGTGCATCCTGGGTTCCGGACCAGGCCACACCGTGCTGGTCAATGCCGCTGAAGGACAGGGCAGTCCGGCCCCTGGTCCAGTCCCAGGAACCGAAAACTACAGCATCAAGTTCGACGGCGTCCTGCCCGCCAATGGGGGCGACGGTCCGGAGCCGGATGTGGGCCGGCGCACCGGCGGAAACAGCGCAGTGGCCAGTGGTGCTTTCGAGTTCCATGGCCACAGCCCTGACAAGGTCTGCGGACTCAGGAGCGAACCGGAGAACCTGCCAGGTTCCCGCCACCGGAACAGGTGCGGGCAGCGTTTCACGCTGCACGCCTGCGAAGGGCTGTGGTGAGACGAGGGGCCAACCGGACGCGGTGAAGAAGACCCGCCGGAGCTGGACCACGTGTTGGCTCGGATCCGCGGCGAAGCGGACGTGGTGGACCGCGAAATACTCCATGCCGTCCGGACATGCTTGGGTAAGGATTGAATTGTGGCCGGGGGCCAGCCAGCCGGTGCCGCCGTCGAACTGGTAGCCGCCCAACACCTTGGTTCCCACAGCCTCGGGAGAGGCGCCCACATCCGTCATGTCCGTGCCACGGAAGTCGCGGTAGGGACCGGTGATGGAGTCCGCAACGCCCACACGCATGTTGTAGGTATTGAAGAGCGAATCGTAGGAGCAAAAGAGGACGTAGCGGTCCTCCTCGGGCCGGTACAGCACAAAGGCGCCTTCCACTGCCCCTTCCACGGACTTCGCCCGGCGGGCGATGACGGATCCAAGATCACCCTCCACCAGCGGCAGCCCGGAGTTCCGGTCCAGCGGGAGGATGTAGATGCCGGAGAAGAAGGACCCGTAGGTCAGCCAGGGGAAATCATCGGCATCAAAAGTCACTGCCGCATCTATGGCGTTTTGGGAATGTTCGCCTTTCCTCGTGGCCACCACCAGCCCGCGGTCCTCCCACGGGCCGGCCGGTGAAGGTGCAACGGCAAGCCCGATGGCTGAGGTGTTGGAGCCGAAGGTCGACGCCGAGTAGTACATATGCCATTCGCCGTTCGGCCAGCGGACCACGTCCGGCGCCCACAACCCCACTGCCCCGGACCATTGCGCAGCCGCTTCCGGGACGCCGTCGAACGCTGTTCCGATGTACGTCCACTCCACCAGGTCAGCGGAGGTCCTGATATGTACGCCTGCCGGTATATCTTCCGAGTTGGCGACGGCGTCAGTGGAAAACATGTAGTAGGTGCCGTCATCGTCCCGCACCACGGTGGGATCGTGGGCGTGGCGGGCGCCCCAGGAGGAAGGCTCCTGGCGGGCCCCTGCAGCGAGCGGAAGCAGCTCGCGGGAAACGTCAAGATCAATAGCCACGGTTCAGCCCTTGGAGCCGGAGAGCGCGATGGATTCGATGATCTGGCGCTGGAACACCACGAAGACGATCAGTACCGGCAGGAGCGCCACGAAGGATGCCGCCATGATCAGCGGGTAGTCCGTCTGAATGGCGTACTGGGCGTTGAAGTTGGCAATGACCAGCTGCAGCGTCTGCGTACCCGGCGAGTTCAAGTAGATGATCGGGGCAAGGTAGTCGTTCCACATCGCCATGAACCAGAGGATGAACTGGGCAGCGAGGGCCGGGCGGATGGCCGGCAGGATGAGGGTCCGGAAGATCTGCAGGTAGGAGGCGCCATCGATCCGTGCCGCTTCGACGATGGAGTCCGGAATGCTGTTCAGGAACTGGCGCAGGAAGAAGATCATGATGATGTTGCCGAAGAGTCCCGGCACGATCAGCGGCAGCAGCGTATCCACCCAGCCGATGCTGGCGAAGATGGTGAACTGCGGAATCATCAGGGTGGGGAACGGGATCATCAGCCCGGACAGGAGTCCCAGGAACAGGACGTTCTTGAACGGCATCCGCATCTTGGCGAAGGCAAAGGCCGCGAGCGCGGAGGTCAGCGAGCCCACGATGGTCACCGAGCATGCCACGATCAGGCTGTTCTGGATGCCGGTAAGGAGCGGGCCGGCAGTCCAGATGCGGGCGTAGTTTTCCCACACGAACGGATCCGGGATCCACTGCGGCGGAAGCTCAAAGACGCCGTCCTTAGTCTTGAGCGAAGTGGAGAAAGTCCAGGCGAGCGGAGCGATCATCACGATGGCACCGACGCTGAGGATCAAGGTGGTGAGGACGTTTCCCACGCGAAGCGTGTCCTTAGTGGACCGGCTGCCGCCGGTCCGCGAGGCGGAGGGGCGTGAATCCCCGGCGCCGCCCGGAAATTCCTGGCTTGGTTCCAGCGGTGGGGTGGTGAGGACATTCTGTGCGGACATGGCTGCCTGCCTCAATCGATCGAGAACTGGTTGCGGCGGTTGAGCCGGAACTGGATGAAGGTGATGACGAAGACCAGCAGCCCCAGGACCACGGACATGGCCGATGCGTAGCCCATCTGGAGGTTGTCGAACGCTTTCTGCCAGATGTACCAAACGATGGAAGCCGACTGGAATTCAGGGCCGCCGGTGGGGGTCATGATGTTGATCTCCACGAAGATCTGGGATCCTCCGATGATGCTGGTGACGATGAGGAAGAAGGTGACCGGCCGGACCATGGGGATGGTGATGTGCCGGAACTGCTGCCACGCGGTGGCGCCATCCAGCGCGGCTGCTTCATAGAGGTAGCGGGGGACCGACTGGAGGGCGGCCAGGTAAAGCAGCATGGAGTATCCCAGGCCCTTCCAGATGGCCATGATGATGAGTGCTGGCTTGACCGTCGCGGTGTCCTGCAGCCAGTTTGGGCCGTCGATCCCCACCAGGGCAAGGCCCTGGTTGATGAGGCCGAAGTCGCCGTTGAAGGCCCACTGCCAGAGGATGGCGACGGCGGCGATCGAGGAGATCACGGGCAGGTAGTAGACGGTGCGGAAAAACGTGGTTCCCCGCATCTTGCGGTTCATGGCCAGTGCCAGGCCCAGGGAGATGACCAGGCCGATCGGAATGCCGATCATCATGTACAGCGTGTTCCAGAGCGACTGCAGGAAGTAGCGGTCGCCGAACATTTTTGTGTAGTTGTCCAGGCCCTTGAAGACCGGCGCTGAAATGCCGTTCCAGTTCGTGAAGGATGCATAGACCGAGAAAAGGAGCGGGAAAAGCGTAAAGAGGAGGAACCCGATCACCGGTATGGCAACAAATGCGAGGGCGGCCTGGTGTTCCTTCCGGTGAAGCTGCGAGCGGCGCGGGCGCGTCATGGTTGTCATACCGGTGATCCCTCCTCTAGTTGCCGGATTGCTGGTTGGCGGAGTCCAGGAATTCCTGCATCCTGGGCTGTGCTTCCTTCAGGTAGTCCGCCGCCGTCTGCTTGCCGTCCAAAACAGGCTGGATGTTGGTGAAGAGTTCGTCGTACCACTCAGCGTTGAAGGTATTGCCGCCTGGCAGCGCCCGGCCGTAGTCCTTCACGATCTCGAGGAACTCGGCCTTGTTGGCCGGCTTGGTGGTGGTGTCCGCGGCCCAGGTCTCGGCCATGTCCTTGAGGTTGGGAATCTGGATTCCGGCGTCCACCAGGCTCTTCTGGGCTTCCTTGTTGGCGGTGAGGTATTCCACCAGCTTCACAGCCTCTTCGGGGTACTTCGTGCTTTCGGAAACAGCGACGCCGAGGGTACCGATCCAGCTGGCCGTCTTGCCGGTGTCTCCTGCCGGGTACGGAATGACGTCCCATTCAAAGCCGAGCTTCTGGTAGGTGGAGAGATCCCAGGGGGCAATGGGGAAGAACCCGATTTCGCCCTTCATCCAGCGCTGGTAGGTGTCCAGGGTCTGGGCTTCCGCCACCGAAGGCGTCACACCGTGGACATTCTGCAGGTCGGCGAACCACTGCAGTGATTCAGCAAACTCCGGGGTGTCCACCGTGACCTTGGTGCGGTCCTCGTTGAGCCAGTCCCCGCCGTTGGACCAGACAAACGGCTGCAGGTTCCACTGGACGTTCAGGCCGGTGCCCCACTGGTCCAGGGTGCCGTCGCCGTTGGTGTCCGCCGTCAGCTTCTTGGCAGCTGCCACGAACTCGTCGAAGGTGTACGGTTTGTCCTTGTCCGGCAGCGGAATCCCGGCCTTCTCCAGCATCGTCTTGTTGTAGCCGAAGGAGAACGGGCCCACGTCCTTGGGCAGGGCGTAGATGGCCCCCTCGCCCACCCTCTTTCCGTCGTAGCGGTAGCTGTCCACGCCGTACTCCCAGATGTTCTCCAGGTCGATGGTGTCGGAGCCTTCCACGTATTCGGTGATGTCCTTGACGATTCCGTTCTGCACGTAGGCCTGGACGTCGCCGGGGCCGATGTAGAACACATCCGGGACCTGCTTGCCGGCAATGGCGGCCTTGAGCTTCGTGGCGTACTGGTCAGCGGTGGTAACAATGATGTCCACGTCCACACCATTGGCGGCTTCGAACTGCTCCACGGCCTTTTCATAGGCCTTCTTCTCGTCTTCACCTCCGCGGAACATAAAGGTGAGCTTCTTTTCGCCGCCGGCGTCCCCGCCGGTGGGGGCGGAGCAACCGCCGAGCATAAGGCCGGCGGCGGTAAAGAGCGCCAGGGTTGCGGCCATGGGACGTGACTTCATCATCACGCAGTCCTTCCGGGTTGGGTGGAGCAAACAAGTGTATGGGTTGAGCTGAGCGGTACCGCACCCCGCACGCCGCGGTAGCTGAGCGTCTTTGCGAGGTACTTTTGCAACGTTGTAAGAAACCATCACACAGCAGCAGATGAATCGTCAAGGGTTGGAAAACGAATGGTTCCAGCGCCGAGGGACGGCTGCTTGACGTGACCCAGGTCGCATGCCATATTTCCATTACAACGTTGCAAGCTCTTGTTCCCCCGCCTGCGGCCCGGTGCCGCACCCACTTCCCGGAAGGACCACGTGATGATGAAGTCACGTCCATGGGCGCTGCGCGCCGCAGGATTGGCCGCAGCCATCGGTATCGCCCTCACGGCAGCAGCGATTCCGACGTCGGCCAGTCCCGTCAGCACCTCGGCAGCAGCGTCCGAAGCCCGGCAGACAGCAAAGTCTGTGCCCGGATGGCCCGCCAAGGAGAAGGCCCAGCCGGACCTCCCCGGGGGAAAGACCGTGGTGGGCCAGACGTCCCCCATCCACGATCCCGCGCTGATCATCGCCGAGGACGGCACCTGGTACGTCTATTCCACCGGACTGATGAACCGGGAAAACGGCGGCACCATCCAGATCTGGGCGTCCCATGACGCCGGAACCACGTGGGAATACAGCGGGACGGTGTGGGACCGGATCCCCGCCTGGATCGACGAGCACTTTTCCGACGGCGAGCTGCCGGGCAATCTCTGGGCTCCTGAGATTACTGAGCACAACGGCACGTATTACCTCTACTATTCAGCGTCGCGGTTTGGCGGCAGCAACTCGCTAACGGCCTTGGCCACCAACACCACCCTCGATCCGAACCACCCGGATTATGAATGGGTTGACCAGGGCCTCGTTGTTTCCTCGCCGGTGACCGGACTCGACCCAGGCAACCCGGGTAAAACCTTCAACGCCATCGATGCCGGCATCATCGAGGACGCTGACGGCACGCCTTACATGGCCATTGGCTCCTTCTGGTACGGCATCTTCCTGGTGCCCATAGAGTGGCCAAGCGGGAAACCGGTAACGGACTGGCAATCAAAGACTGTGAATATTGCGGACCGCTTTATGCCTGGCAACCCCATCGAGGCGCCATACATCACCCAGCATGGCGGCTACTACTACCTGTTTGTCTCGTTCGATTCCTGCTGCCGCGGGGGCGACTCCACCTACAAAATAGCCGTGGGCCGGTCCACTTCCGTGAAGGGCCCCTACCTGGACAAAGAGGGCCGTAACATGTTTGGCGGCGGCGGTTCCGTGGTGCTGGATTCGCATGGAGCCATCACCGGGCCCGGCGGCCAGTCGGTCTTCGGCGACTACCTGGCGTTCCACTACTACGACGGCTCCAACGAGGAGCTCCCCTTCTTCCCCACCTTGGGCGTGCAAAAAATCGAATGGGCTGACGGCTGGCCGGTATTCGACCAAACCGTGGGGCTGCCGGTGATTGCAAAGCAGCCCAAAGTCGTAGCGGCGGGGAGCGGCAAAAATGCCAGCTTCAGTGCCGCCGCCACGGGAACACCGGGGCCGGTTGCTGTTTGGGAGACCTCTTCCGACGCCGGCGCAAGCTGGCACAGGGTCGGGACCCAGCCGGTCACCAAACGCACCGACGAGGGCACCTACCGTTCCACCCTCGAACTTCCGACCCCGATGCCGGGCGACCCGGACGTGCTGGTGCGCGCCGTGTTCCGTAACGCCCACGGTACGGTGACCACGGACGCCGTCGGACTCTCTTCCAAGCAGTAATGCCCGCCAGCAAGAAAGCCCATGCGATGACCAGCAGCACCGCCAATTCCAGGTCCGGGGCCGGCCGGCCGGTGTCACCGTTCCCCCTTAATCGGGTCCGACTCCTTGACAGTGGCTTCAAGACTGCCCAGGAGACCTCTATCCGGTACGTCCTGGAACTTGAGACAGACAGGCTCTGCGCCCCCTACCTCTCGGAGGCCGGCCTGGATGCCGGCGCTGAACCGTACGGAAGCTGGGAATCAGACGGGATGGGCGGGCATATCGGCGGCCATTACCTGTCAGCCTGCGCGCAGTTGTTCGCGGCCACGGGGGATCCGCGCCTGCTCGACAAGGTGCGGGCCGTCGTCGGCGTCCTTGGCAGGTGCCAGGACGCCGGCGGCGACGGCTATGTGGGCGGCGTACCCGGCGGCCGGAAGCTGGGGAACGAACTGGCCGCGGGCACCGTGGATGCGGACCTCTTCACCCTGAACGGAAGATGGGTCCCGCTCTACAACCTCCATAAAACGCTCGCCGGATTGCTGGACGCCTATTCGTACGCGGGATCAGCCGAGGCCCTGGAGATCGCCGCCGGCCTTGCCAACTGGTGGCTGGGCATCTCGGCCAGGATTTCCGGCGAGGCTTTCGAGGAGCTCCTGCATACTGAATTCGGCGGCATGAACGACGCCTTCGCCATCCTTGCCGGAGTCACCGGCCGGGCCGACTATCTTCAGGAAGCCCACCGGTTCGCACACCGCGCCATCCTGGAGCCGCTTGCCGCCGGCCAGGACCAATTGGACGGGCTGCACGCCAACACCCAGATCCCCAAGGTGGTGGGCTACGCCAGGCTCGCCGCCGCCGGCCACCGGGAATACGAGAGTGCCAGCTCCAGCTTCTGGGACTCGGTGGCCCTGCGCCGCTCCGTTTCCCTCGGCGGAAACAGCGTGCGGGAACACTTCCATTCCTCAGCCGACTTCACGCCGATGATGCTTGATGCCCAGGGCCCTGAATCCTGCAACACCTACAACATGCTGAAGCTGGCCAAGCTGCGCTTTGAACACTTGGGCGACCGGGCCGCCGTCGACTTCTATGAACGGGCAACCTACAACCACATCCTGTCCTCCCAGCACCCCCGCCGCGGCGGCTTTGTGTACTTCACGCCCATGCGCCCCCGGCATTACCGAGTCTATTCACGGGCGCAGGAGTCCATGTGGTGCTGCGTCGGTTCGGGGCTGGAAAACCATGCCCGCTACGGTGAAATGATCTACAGCCACAGGGGGAACGAGCTGCTCGTCAACCTCTACATCCCCTCGACCCTCGACTGGGCGGATAGGGGCCTGCAGGTCAGGCTCGAAACGGACTTCCCGCACTCCGACGAGGCAACGCTGCACGTCACAGCACACAGCCCCGTCGAGGCCACCATCAGCCTGCGGCGTCCGGGATGGGCCACGGCATTTCAGGTCGACGGCGGGGCCGCGCCGGCGGGCGCCGGCAACGTCAGCATCAGCCGCACCTGGCAGGGCGATTCCGCCGTCCGGATCCGGCTCACCCCCGGCTTCCGATCCGAACGTCTGCCGGACGATTCGCCCTGGGTCTCATTCCTTTACGGGCCCGTGGTGCTGGCATCGCGGGCGGGAACGGAAGGCGTACCCGGGTTCGAGGCAGCGGACGAACGGATGGGGCACGTGGCCTCCGGGCCCTTGCTGCCGCTTGCCGGCACCCCCGTGGTTCCCAACACCGCATCCATCCGGCTTCGCGACAGAGCTACAGTAACGGCGGAGCTGTCAGTAATTGACGCCGACGGGCAACCCGGCACCGTTGTCCTGGAACCGTTCCACGCCATCCACGACGAGCGGTACACCGTGTACTGGCCCTCCGGTGAGCCCCGCGAGCGGTGGGAGGAACTGCTTAAGCTGGACCGGGCCGCCGTCGTGCAGGGGGAACTGGTGGATGGCGTCACCGCCGGGGAGCAGCAGCCGGAGGCGGACCATGGCTTCAGTGGTGAAGGCACCCGTGCCGGGGGCGCTGAGGGCATCCACTGGCGCAGCGCGACCGGGTGGTTCTCCTACCTCCTTAGTGATCGGGACGCCCGCGCCAACCTGCTGCGGGTCCGCTTCCGCCCGGACGAAAACCGCAGCCATCAGCTGAGTCTGAACGGATTGCCCCTGGGCGAACCTGTCCGCCAGGTGCAGGAGGGAGGGGAGGTGCTGAGCGACTTTGCCATCAGTAATGCCCATCGGGCTGCATCCCCAGGCGGCGGGCTCGTCTTCACCGTCACGGCGCTGCCCGGTATGCAGACAGGGGATCTCCTGTCCGTCCAGCTCCGGGCACCCGGCCCGTAACTTCCAGAGACGTGGTCATACCGGCGGTCAGAGTTCCGGTGCGTGCTCCTTGGGCAGTGCGCCCTCGTCTTCCGGGTGCCGCTTCAGGTTGAGCAGCGCCAACGCAAGGCCGCCCCATACCGTGAGGACAGCGATGATCATCATGGTGATCGCAATGGGTGTCACCGTGCCGTCTCCTCTTCTTCCTCGTCCAGCATGGATTGGTACTCCGGGTCATCGTGCGCTTTGGATGTGCGGCTCCAAGGAATGAAGGTCAGGACCAGCGCCACGACCACCAGCGCGCCGGCCATGCCCCAGCCGAACAGGCCCACAAACCACTCGGGATAGCCCTCGTAGGTGGTGGAGATCTTGCTGATGAATTCGCTGGACACCATGTAGATCAATGCGAGCGGCACCACCCCGGCCACGAGTACCATCCAAATCCGGCGCATCTTGATCGTTGAGACGTGATTGAGGTGCGCTGACAACAGCGGCAGCTTGCGCAGGAACCATGCCAGCACCACCACGGTCACCAGCGCGCCCAGCGTAATGCCAAAGCTGTTGACGAACGCGTCGGAGGTGTCCAGGAGGTACAGGCCCGTTGCCGTGGGAAACAGAGCCAGGGACACTGCCGCGACCAGCCCGCTGACCACCAGGGAAGCCTTGATCCGTCCCCAGCCGACCTTGTCCTGCACTGCCGCGACAATAACCTCCAGCACCGAGATCAGCGAGGTGACTCCCGCGAACACCAGGGATCCGAAGAACAACACCCCCATGAGGGCCCCGAACGGAGCCTGCGAAACGATGGTGGGGAACGCGACGAATGCCAGGCCGATGCCCTGCGTCACCACGTCGTTGACGCCGGCCCCCGCAGCCTGGGCCATGAATCCAAGGGCGGCGAACACGCCGATGCCGGCCAGGATCTCGAAGCCGGAATTCGCGAACGCAACCACCATGCCAGAGCCGGTGAGGTCCGTCCTGCGCTTCAGGTAGGAGGAGTAGGTGACCATGATGCCGTAGCCCACGGAGAGCGAGAAGAAGATGTGTCCGTAGGCCGCCGCCCACACGGACGGATCTGCCAGGGCGGACCAATCGGGGGTGAAGAAGGCGTTTAAACCCTGTGCGGCACCAGGGAGGAACAACGATTGGACCACCAACAGCACAAACATCACCACCAGCAGCGGGAGCAGGATTGAGTTTGCGCGCGAGATGCCCTTACGGATCCCGGCCACCATTATGACGATGACGGCTATCCAGACCAGGAGCAGCGGGAAGAAGACGGACGGCACGTAGGTGAACCCGATGCCAGGTGCCTCGGCTACCCGAAGGAAGCTCCCGAAGAAGTAGCCCTCGGCGTCGTCGCCCCATGCCTCGGTGAAGGAAAAGAGGGTGTACATCAGGGACCACGCGATGATCACCGCGTAATAGGCCGCGATCACAAAGCAGACCAGGACCTGCCACCACCCGAGCGGCTCGGCGACGCGGTGGAGCCTGCGGTAGGCCAGTGGAGCGGAGCCCCGGAATTTATGGCCCACGGCGTAGTCGAGGAACAGCAGCGGGATGCCTGCCGTCAGCAAGGCCACGAGGTAGGGGATGAGGAAGGCACCGCCGCCGTTGTCATAGGCGATGTAGGGGAACCGCCAGATGTTGCCCAGTCCCACGGCGGAGCCGATCGCGGACAGGATGAAGAGCCGGCGCGTGGAAAAGGTCTCGCGCTTCGCTGGCGCGGCCGGGCCGGCGGCCCCGCGCGAGCTCCCGGCCGCAGCGCTGCTCATGCCGCCCCGCCCCCGGCGCCTGGCCAGGCTTTGACAAGGCCGCGGCGGCAGTACTCTGTCCGGTTCATGTGAAGCTCGCTCTCGCGTAGAGGTGAATGTCCGGTGCAGTGGCTATCCGGGGACTTTACTGCGGATGCCTCCCTCCGGGAAGCCCCTGTGCAAGTTCCCCCCCGGAGGGAAGCGCGGGACTCGGGACTTGTGTCCTGCCCCGGTAGTAGGGTTCGGTCATGGACATCATCCTCGTACCCGGGTTCTGGTTGGACGCCTCATCCTGGGAGGAGGTGACGCCTGCCCTGGAGGCCGCCGGCCATCAGACCCATCCGCTCACGCTTCCCGGGCTCGAATCCGTGGACGCGAGCCGTGCCGGAATCGGCCTCCGCGACCATGTCGATGCGGTGGTGGCTGCCCTCGATTCCCTGGAAGGCAAGGTTGTGCTCGTGGGGCATTCCGGCGGGGGCGCCATCATCCACGCCGCCCTGGATGCCCGGCCGAACCGGGTGGAGCGGGCCATCTATGTGGACAGCGGCCCCCTCGGCGAAGGAGGCGTCATCAACGACGAACTGCCGGCCGACGGCGACGAGGTGCCACTTCCGCCGTGGGAGGGCTTTGAAGACGCCGACCTGGTGGATCTGGACGAGGGGCTTCGCCGGGCCTTCCGCGCACGGGCCATCCCGCAGCCGAAAGGCGTCGCCTACGACCAGCAGCACCTGGGTGACGAGCGCCGCTACGACGTACCGGCCACCATCATCGCCTGCGAGTTTCCGTCCTCCATGCTGAAGGAATGGATCGACGGCGGCCACCCTTTCGTTGCCGAACTGGCCCGGATGCGCGACGTCGAGTACGTCGACCTCCCCACCGGGCACTGGCCCCAGTTCACCAAGCCTGCGGAGCTCGCCCGCGCCATCCAGGCGGCGGTGGAGCGGACGCCGTAGTCCGCGGTCGTCACGCGTCGCTTCGCCGCTGGCATCCGGTTTCCGCCATCCACCCAGCTTGATTGCCTTTCCCAACCGAAAGAGGTTCGCGTGTCCGATACCTACGATGTTGAAGTCGTCAGGGAGTTCGATGCTCCGCTGTGGCGGGTCTGGGCCGCCTGGACGGAGCCCGGCGATCTGCGCCAGTGGTGGGGACCAACAGGTTTCACATGCCCGCGGGCGGAAGCCGACGTTCGGCCCGGCGGCCGAATTCTGGTGACCATGCGCGCCCCGATGGAGTGGGGCGGGTTCGAGCAACACAGCACGTGGAATATCACCGAGGTGGAACCGTTGCATCGCATCCGCTACGTATTTAACTTCGCGGATGCCGGTGGCAACCGCATCACTCCGGCAGAGGCTGGCATTCCCGCCGATGGGGTTCCCTCCGACGGTGCACACGAAGTGGTGCTGACCGCCCTCGGGGACGGGCGCACGATGCTCCATATGACCGAGCGAGGGTACGGCAACCAGGAAGCACGCGACATGTCGCAGAGCGGCCTTGAGCAGTGCCTCGACAAAATGGCGGCGCTGGTGGAGGGAAGTGCCCGCTGAGGGCGGTTGCATCAAAAAATCGGCGCGCAGCTCCGGCTGCCCTACTTCACCCGCCCGGCAGACGGCCGCCGGCTATGAATGTCCGGACCGGGGAGTACACTCAGAGTATCGAACATATATTCGAATAAGGGTGTGTTGTGGGCGTTATTGTCGGTCCCCGTGTGATAGATGCGGGGCTCTCTTTGCAGCTGGCTTGGGTGTCGCCGGTGCCCGTTGCTGCCGGTTATCCCTCGCCCGCGCAGGACTACTTCGACGGCCGGATAGACCTGAACGAGCACCTGATCAAGGACATCACCAGCACGTTTGTGGTCCGGGTTACCGGCGACTCGATGGAACGCGCGGGCATCAGCGACGGCGATGAACTTATCGTCAACAGGGCCCTCGAACCAAAGGACGGCTGCGTGGTTATCGCCGTCCTGGACGGTGAGCTGACGGTCAAGCGCCTCCGCATCACCGCCACGGGCGTGGTGCTGCAGGCGGAAAACCCGAAATACCCGGACATTAAGGTGCCGGCCCTCAGTGAGCTGACCATCTGGGGCGTGGCCACCCGGTGCCTGCACCATGTCTAGGGGATACCCGTGACCCGGCCAGCCATCATGCGGCAGATGCCCGAGATCGCCCATGTGGACGTCAACTGCTTCTATGCCAGCGCCGAACGCGCCTTTGACCCCTCCCTTGAGGGAAAGCCCCTGATCGTGCTCTCCAACAACGATGGCTGCGCCGTCACGCGCTCACCTGAAGCGAAGGCCCTGGGCATCGGCGTGGGCGAGCCGTGGTTCAAGCTCGCACCGCGGGCCAAGGAATGGGGCCTGATCGCGAAGTCCAGCAACTACGAACTCTATGGAGACATCAGCGCCCGCGTGATGGAACTGCTGGGCCGCTACTCCGCCTGGCTGGAGGTCTACAGCATCGACGAAGCATTCCTTGGCGTCAAAGGCACCCCGGACCACCTGCTGGAACTCGGGCGGACCATTAAGGCTGCGGCAGCCCGGAACGTCGGCGTCCCCGTGTGCGTTGGCATCGCGCGCACCAAAACCCTGGCCAAGCTGGCCAACCAGTGGGCCAAACACAATCCGGCGTTCAACGGCGTCTGCCGCTGGGATTCGGTACCGCCGGAGCAACAGGAGGCACTGATGGCCAGGCTCTCCGTGATCGAGGTCTGGGGCGTGGCAACCAGAATCACCAAACGCCTCAACGCCATGGGCATCCACTCCATCCTGGACCTCAAGCGCGCAGACCCTGTCCGGATCCGCGAGCGCTTCTCCGTGGTGATGATGCGGACCGTCCTCGAACTGCAGGGGACACCCTGCATCCCCATGGAGGAAGCCCGGGTTGGCCGGGACCAGCTGATCTTCTCCCGCTCCTTTTCCACTCCCATCACCGCGGCCCGCGACGTGCGGCAGGTCCTCAGCGTTTATGCCCAGATGGCCAGCGGCCGGCTGGCCAAGCACAACCTGCAGGCGAAAGTCCTCACCGCCTTCGCCGGAACGTCCTCCTTCAACGCGCAGGAAACGTCCTTTCCCTCCGTGTGCGTCCCGCTTCCCATGCCGACGGCGGACCCTGTCATCCTCACCAAAGCCGCCCATGCGCTGCTGCCCGCCATCGTCGACGGCACCAGGTACGCCCGCGCCGGCATCATGGTCACGGACCTGCGGCCCAGCGGCAACCAGAAACCGCTGGAGCCCTTTGAGAACCCGCACGAGGAAAGGCACATCGGCCCGCTGCTGGAGGACATCACCCGCCGCTACGGCCGCGGCTCCATCGGCCTGGGCCACGCCGGGATCCGCGGCGGCCCGGACTGGACCATGAAACGGGACATGCGCTCCCCCAGGTACACCACCCACTGGGACGAGCTCCCGCTCGTCAAGGCAGCCTAGCTGCACCAAGTCGTTGTGACCCGGGGAAGCGCCCCCACCACAGTTGTCCCTATGCTTCGTCCTCCACGCTGACCGGTTCCTCGATCAGCAGCGCCGTGCCCTGGTATGCGCCGAGCTCGATGAAGAAACTGTGCAGGTCGTCCACCTGGCCCACGGTCTCCTCGGTGAAGAGGTCCTGGACCTGCGCCCCGGCTTCCAGATGGGTGGAATGGACACTGCCGGTGATGCTTTCACCGGAGAAGTTCAGGACCGTCACCTGGATCTGCCCTGATGCGAGGCGGTGCACCATTACCAGCAGGCCCCGGTGGGAAACGTCCGGGACGTCCAGGAGCAGGCTGGTGGCAATTCCCCACTCCTCCCGGACCTTGAGGATTTTCTGGAGCCGTCGGGCGAAGGACTGGTCGTCCTTGAGCTGCTCGGGCAGAGGACCGTAAAGGCTGCGTGCCCGGGGCATTCCCGAAGCTGAGACGGTGGCCTCGGCATTGGTGCCCATCAGGTCGTGGGCGCCGCGGTTGATCCACCTGGTATCGCCCTGGGCTGTGAGCTCGCTGACCTGCGCCCGGTCCAAGGTTGTCATGCCCACCATGTCCCAGCCGGAAAGCGCGAAGACTCCTGGCTGCAGCGCGTTGTACATTGCCAGCAGCAGGTGGGCTTCCCGCACCGTCTCAACCTGCTCGGCAGTCAGCGAGGAAATGTCCTTGATGCCCAGGGCGGCGGTGATAACGCTGACCGTGGTGCAGGCAATGCCGTTGGTGGTGAAGACCGCGTTGTAGGGCCCGTTTTCGCCCGTGAGTTTGTTCCGGAGCGTGTCCTGGACATGTTCGGTCAGCTCGGCGCCGGTCAATTCGGAACCAGCCAACTCGAAGACGTCGTCCTTGTGCCGGGTGGCGAAGTGCACCAGCTCGTAGGTCAGCTCATCGTGGTTCTGCAGCGCATGCACCAGTGACGCCTGGTCCACACCGATCTCCATCGCCAGCCGCAGGGTCAATCGCAGGAACTCCGTGTCCTGGGTGACCAGGGCATAGTGGTAGCCGGGCCGCGTGATGAAGTCGTAGGACAGGTCCGGGCCGGTTTCGGAGGTCGCCTTGATGTCATCAATGGTGAGGTTGAGTTCCTGGAACGAGAAGCCGCCCACCTTGCGCACCATGCTGCCGATGAGCTGGTTCGCTGCTTCGGAGAGCGGATGGCCTTCGGACCAGCCGGGCTGTTCCTCTGCGCTTTTTTCGACGCCGAGGAAGCCGTTGGCATCCAGGCGCAGCGCGCCGGTACCCAGGTCCAGCAGCGAATGCAGTGCGTCGCCCACCACCAGGCGCATGCCGGAGAAGGTTGGGTCCAGCCAGTTGATGGACGGCTGCCCGGCCTTGAAGTAATGCAGGTACACCCAGCGGCGCTTCTGGCCGGTGGTGTCCACAATGGCCCGGGTGGCGCTCCAGTTGGTTTCCTTCACGCCCGGTTCATAGAAGATGACCCGCTGCAGCCGGCCGATGATGTATCCGGCCTTCTGCAGGGCCTGCTCCGCTTCGGGGCTGATGTTTACCGAGTCCTCACCCGGCGGAACGTCGGGCAGCAGGTGCCAGTCCGATTCCGGAATGTCGATCATGTGGTAAATGCCGGGGTAATCCCGGTAGTTCATCTCGGCCAGGCGGAAGTCCGCACCTTTACCGGTGTGCCCGGGAACGATGTCATCGATGATGGTGCCGTCGTGTTCGCCGGCAACCTCGCACATCCGGCGGAACTCGTCTTCGGAACCGAACAGCGGATCGATGGCCATGCTGATGCGGTCAAAGTGGCCGTCCACGCTGGGCGTTTCTGCCCACCCCTGCAGGCCGCCGGCCTTCTTCACCGGTCCTGTGTGGATGGCCCGGATGCCGATTTCCCGGAACGTCTTCCACAATTCAGGATCGCCGAGCGCCCCCAGGAAGGATTGACCCGGCGTCGTCATAAACGAAAGCGGGTAGGCAGTGAACCACACGGAGGCGCGCTCGACGGCGGCCCGCGGGTTGGGGTGCGCATAGGAGTGCTGCCACATGCTCGCCTGCCCTGACAGCTGCCGGGCAAGGACATTGGCATCGCCCAGCATCGCCTGGTTCCTCAGCCACTCCACATAGGTTTTGTTGAGCCCGTCGAGTTCCAGCGACGGCGCATTGGCAAAGTATTGCCGGCGGCGGGCTACAGGCCGCAGCGCCTTGGGCCGTGCAGGGTAGAACTTTTCATCGAAGGTAATTTCCGGCGCTTCCGGGGCCTCCATAAGCTCCGCGGCTTCCGCTGCCTCCGCTTCGGTCACACCGCCGGTGTCCCCCGCTAGCTCTGCTGCATCACCATCAGAGACGCTGGCGGTAGCTTTTCCCAGTTCAGACACTGAGTTCCTCCCTCAACTCGACTGCATTCCACTCTGCCATGATTCAACCGCCGGCCGAACGGCGCCGGGCGATGAATTTCCGGTGAGCGGCGGCTCAGGGAGTCCGTACCCGCGAGAACCGGTAGAAATGCACGCCGTGCGGCGGAACCTCAACGAGTAACGCCGGCCGGCCCAACAGCGGGCGGATCACGGCGTCGCGCCCACTCCAGGCCTCATGGCCGTGCCACTCCACCCCGTCCAGGAGTGCAGCGCCGGAAAGGACTGTGGCCGCAACGGAAGCACCCGGGCCTGGTAGCCCAAGGTCCGCGAGCGGCAGGGTGCGGGACAACCCGGCCGTTCCGGTGTTAAACGCCGCCACAAAGTAATCGTCCGAAGCCGTGCTGTCCGCTGCCCACAGCACCAGGCCGCCGTCGCGCAGTAACTCCCGGTTGTTGGTGCTGGCGCCGTGCGCGTCCAGGAGGTCCCGGTTGGTCAGGAGGTCCAGGGTTTCCGCGGGCGACGACGGGAGGTCGCACCCGAGCATAAGCGGCGAACGTGCAACGCACCAGAGGGTCAGCATGGTCCGCTGTTCATCAAGGGTGAGGCGGCTGAGCCGCTCGCTTCCCCGTTCCGCCCGCTGGCCGATCCTGCCCACGGGCAGCATGTCGGCGTCCGCCCAGGCACCGGGGCGCTGGTGCGGGGCCCACCTTGCCAGCCGGGCGAACTGCGCCTCCACGTCCTCCCACACGTCCCAAAGGTCGTCTGATACCCGCCACATCTGGGCATTTCCGCGGAGGTGCTCCAGCCTCGCCAGTGACACCGCCCTGCCCGGCGAAAGGCTGAGGACGATGTCCCGGCCGCTGCGGTCCAGGGCCCGGCGGTAGGCCTCAATTTCAGCGCCAAAGTAGGGCCCCAGCATGTCGTCCGCCTTGACGAAGTCCACGCCCCAGCCGGCGAACAGCCGCACTTGGGAGTCATAGTAGGCCTGGGCGCCGGGGTGGTCATGGTCCAGTCCGTAGTTGTCCGTGTTCCAATCGCAGACCGAAGACTTGTCTGCCACTTCGCCGGCAGTGAAGGCCGTGCCTTCACTGGGGAGCCTCTGATGCACCGCCTGCCGGGGTATGCCCCGCATGATGTGCAGCCCGAACTTGAGCCCCAAACTGTGGATCCGGTCCGCCAGGGGTTTGAAGCCGAGGCCGCCCGCGGCCGAGGGGAACCGGTTGATGGCAGGGAGCTGCCGGCCATAGCTGTCCAGTTCCAGCACGGCACCCTCGTTGTAGCCGCCCGCCCTCGCCGCGGGTTCGTACCACTGGATGTCCACCACCACCGTGTCCCAGCCGAAGGGCAACAGGTGTTCGGCCATAAAAAAGGCGTTCGCCAGCACCTCCTCCTCCGTCACCGTGGTGCCGTAGCAGTCCCAGCTGTTCCAGCCCATCGGCGGAGTCTCGGCAAGCGTCACCGGAAGAATTTACAACGATAGAAAGGCGAAGGCAAGAGTATCCGGCCGTGCCTCGTGAAACGACGCAGCGGCACGTGCCGCCGCCTTGACATGCAGATTGTGAGCGCTGACAGTTGAGTGAGCCGCCACCCATCCCCCACCGGAAAGCTGATTCATTGAAGAACTGGGCAGGAAACCTCGAATACTCCTCTGCAAGGGTCGAACGGCCGGAATCCGTGGCGGAACTGGCACAGATTGTGGAGCGAGCGGCCCGGGTCAAGGCCTTGGGATCACGCCATTCCTTCAACCGTGTGGGCGACACCGATGGTGTCCACGTCCTGCTCGACGCCCTGCCCCAGCACATAGCCCTGAACGCCGACCGCAACACTGTAAGGGTCAGCGGCGGCGTCAGCTACGGCGCCCTGTGCCGAACCCTCGAGCAGTCGGGTGTAGCCATCCACAACCTCGCGTCACTCCCCCACATTTCGGTAGCAGGCGCAGTGCAGACGGGAACCCACGGTTCCGGGGTGGACAACCCGTCGCTGGCCGGGGCCGTACAGTCCATCGACCTGGTACGGCCCTCGGGTGAAACCGTCACCCTGTCCCGGGAAGATGGGGACGAATTCCTGGCCAGCGTGGTGGGCCTGGGCGCCCTGGGAATTGTCACCGGCCTCGAACTGGCCGTCCAGCCCAGCTTTGAGATGCGCCAGCGCGTGCTGGAGGACCTGCCATGGGAACGGGCGCTGGCGGCCTTTCCGGAGATCATGTCCAGCGCATACAGCGTCAGCCTCTTCACCAATTACGCCGGCGACACCATCAGCCAGGTGTGGTTGAAAGCGCTCGGCTCGGAGCCCCCGCTGACCGACCTGTTCGGTGCCACGGCCGCCCTCCGGCCCCGGCACCCGCTGCCGGACATGTCCGCCGAAAACTGCACCATCCAGCTTGATGAGCCGGGACAGTGGCTGGACCGGTTGCCGCACTTCCGTCACGAATTCACCCCCAGCAAGGGCGAGGAACTCCAGAGCGAATTCATCCTGCCGCTGGAGCACGCACCGGACGCGCTGCAGGCGGTCCGCAGCCTGGCGAACAAGCTCGCGCCCCTGCTGTTTGTCTCGGAAATCCGCACCGGCGCCGCGGACGAATTCTGGCTGAGCCCCTTCTACAAGCAGCAAAGCGTTGCCCTGCACTTCACCTGGAAGCCGCTGCAGGCCGAGGTGGAAGCCCTGCTCCCGGAACTTGAGGACCTGCTCCGACCCTTCGGCGCCCGGCCGCACTGGGGCAAGCTGTTCTCCCCCGGGGGTCACGACTGGGAGACGCTCTACCCCCGCTTCGCCGGATTCCGGTCCCTGGCCTCGTCCCACGATCCCGAGGGCAAGTTCCGCAATGCTCTGCTGGACAGCATCCTCGGCGTCCCCGCTGCGAGCGGCCGGTAACTCAAATGGGTACGCCCGCCACTGCCGGGGGCCGCGAACTGTAGCGTTCGACGGCGGGTGCCCACCTGCCGTCGAGCGCTTCAGTTGGTTACCGGTCGCCAGCCGGAAGGCGGGGGCGAGTCCAGAAACGTTGTCACAACGTCCTGCACCAGACCCGTCCTGGACAACCCAAAGAAGTGCGTCGTGCCGGGAAAAACCGCCAGCTGCGATGCAGGTACGCCGTCGAAGTCACCGTTCACGTCTCCCCCGCGGAGCTGCAGGAAGCGCACGGCATGCTCGAGCTTGACCATGTCGCAATCGCCTACCGTGATCAGCGTCGGGGCGGCGATGCTGCGGATCTCCTCATCGCTCCATCCGATGGCATCCGCGTCGTAGCCGCCAAGCTTGTCCAACAGCCCCTGCAGGTGCTCGCGGTCCGGGTGCGGCGAAACAGCCAGGTAGCGTTGTTCCATTGGGGTGCCGGCGATCATGTCGACAGTCATGGCGGCTACCTCCTCGGCGTTTCCGCCGCGGTCCCCGTCGGGCCGGAATGACACCGACGAGACAATGAGCTTGCGGACAAGTTCCGGATGCTTGACCGCCAGGTGCAGCGCCACCGCGCCTCCGACGCTGAAGCCAAACACATCAACCTTCGGGACTTCCAGGTGCTCAAGGAGTCCGATGACATCGGCCGCAAGGTCGCGGGTTCTCAGCGGACGGTCGATGTCGTTGGTCCGGCCGTGACCCTGAAAGTCCGTGGCGATGACCCTGCGGCCCGCGGACAAACCCGGGATCAACGCGCCGAATTGCTGCTCGATGTCAAATAATCCGACATGCAGGAGCAGCAGCGGCGTACCGCCGGCCCCGTGCAGCTCGTAGTACATTTGCAGGCCGTTGACGGGGGCGTATCCCGTTTCGGGGGCTGGCGTCGCTGGCTCGGGCATGTGGTGGTCCTCCGTCCGTTTCGGGCCATCCTAGTGCGGTGGCGGTTCCGGCGGGAGGGCCAGGGTGAGGCCAAGGCAGTGCCTTTTATGCAAAAGCGGACGTACCGTCAGCCCCCGGCCTCTACCCGCCGGAACCGGATACGGCCGCCGATGGGCACCTGCCCCGCGAGGTCCCGCTGGTGGTCCACCACCACTCCGATCACGGGGTAGCCGCCGCTGACGGGATGGTCGGCGAGGAACAGGACGGGCAGCCCCTCCGGCGGAACCTGGAGGGCGCCGGCCACGGTTCCTTCGCTGGCAAGCTCGCCCTGCCGGTTCCGCTCCAGCGCCTGGCCGCCGAGGCGCATTCCGATCCGGTTGGATCGGGGGGTGACCTCCCACTCCTGGGCGTAGAACGATTCCACCGCCGCGGCGCCGAACCAGTCTTCCCGGGGGCCGGGCACCACATCCAGCACCGTCACTCCCGCGCCCGGAAAATCGGGCTGGATCTCGGGATTGCTCACCACACGGGATTCCGTGGCATCGCCGGCGTGGATGAAGTCTCCCGCCGCCAGCGGGTCGGGCCCCAGGCCGGACAGTGTATCGGTGGAACGGCTGTCCAGGACTTGTTCCGCCTCCACGCCTCCACGCAGGGCCAGGTAGCTGCGGAAGCCTTGTTCCGGCGGGCCAATGGTCAGCACCTCGCCGTCCAGCAGCACGAACGGTTCTGCCGGGGCTACATTCCGCTCGAGGTATACATCCTCGTCCTCCGGATCCCCGGCCGTGCCCTTCACAGCCAGCTCTGCCGGGGCCCCGGTGACAGCCAGAAGCTGGTCACCCACTGCCTGCACCTGCAGTCCTCCGGCCACGACTTCCACGGCGGCAGCTGACGGGCTGTTCCCCACCAGCCGGTTCGCCCGGCGCAGGGAGGAACGGTCCAAAGCGCCGGCGGCGCCCACACCCAAACCGGTGTGCCCGGGGCGGCCGAGATCCTGGATAAGGCTCTGCAATCCCGGCGAGAGTATGCGCAGCCCCGCGCCGCGCGGGGACCCCGCCGCCTTAATCCCCTCGTCCGGGACTGCCACGTCGATGAGTTCCCGGACGGGCCGGAACTGCACCCGGTCGCCGGGGGCGGCGAGCGCGGGCTGCTCCCGGCCCAGGTCCCACATCCGGGCAGCCGTTCGGCCGATCAACTGCCACCCGCCGGGGCTTTGCCGCGGATAAACGGCCGAGTAGCTTCCGGCAAGGGCCACAGAGCCTGCCGGAACAGCAGTCCGGGGCGAGGGACGGCGCGGAACGTTGAGCACCTGGTTCTCGCCCACCATGTAGCCGAAGCCGGGGGCGAACCCGCCAAAGGCCACAGTCCACACCTGTCCGGTATGCGCGGACACTACGCCGTCCGGACCCAGGCCGCTCAGCGTTCCCACTTCGGCGAGGTCTTCGCCGTCGTACACGGTATCTATGGTTACCAGCCTGCCCTCCGCCCGCTTCTGGACCGCAAGGTCCATTGCGAGCAGCAGCCCCGGCATCCGGCGCGCCGACCGCGGTGAATCGGCCATCACCAGCACCGTTTCCGCAGCCGCCAGGACATCCACCTGGCCTGGCAGCGGATGCTTCAGCAGCAATGCCTGCAGTGCGAGAACGCCCGGAAGCCCGGAAAGCTCGGCGAGAACCGCAGTGGTCCCCACCGCCCGGACAGCCAGCACCTTCAGTGCAGCGGACGGGACGGGGGATGCCGGATTTCCCGGAGCATGCGGCGGTGTCTCCATAGGAACCTCATGGTACGCGGAACGTCAATACGCTCCGATTGTTAGGCTGTACCCATGAACCGCCGCCATGCCACCCTGTCCGCTGTCCCGCTGTTGCTGCTGCTGGCCGGCTGCGGCGCCGTAGAGGAAGCCGCCGGGAACGCAGCCAGCGATGCTGCCTCGAAGGTTGCCACTGCTGCCGCCGACGAAGTGAACCGGCAGATCTGCGCGGTGGTCCAGGACGGCCTGGTCAGCGTGGAGGACAAGCGGGTGCTCGGGGGGCTGGTCTCAGCCGCCCGTACCGCCGGCGTCCCGGCAGAAATCACGACGCCGCTGGGCGAGATCGCGGAGGCCGGAGACCAGGTGCCGGCCGGGTCAGTCCAGGCCCTGAAGGATGCCTGCACTGCGTAAAGCTATTCCCTTTCATTGCCCCTTTTGGCCGCCGCGTCCTGGTGCTACGGTGAAATGACGAACTAGTAAGCCTGTGATACTAAATTCACGGAGCGAAGGAGATCGTCATGGCTGAACGCGGCAATACCAAACACGGTCCCAACCTGGACGACCAGATGAAACACGAAGCCCAGGGCGTGGTCCACGGAATCCAACCGCCCCACGCGGAGGAATGGCGCGAAACCGAGCCTTTCCCCGACGATACGGATCCTGCTGAAGTCCAGGAAGCCCTTAATCCTGTAGCTTCCCCGGACTCCATCAGCGATGAGGAGGACGAACAGTGACCGGCAGCTTGAAGGAATACGCGGAGCTGTACCGGCTGGGCGGGCCCTGGTGTACGGCATACGTGGATGCCGGAACCGGCACAGTTGACACCCTGGAAGCGGCCGACGTCAGGCCCGGAAATATCCGGGCCGCGCTCGAAGCCGCTGGCGCATCCCCGGCAGACCTCGATGCCATGGAACAGGCGCTGCAGCCCGAAGCGGGGGTTCCTTCCCCGGTTTCGAGGTTCGTCCTGGTGCACCAGGGCAGGGCGGAACTCAACGAGGTCCTGCCGGGAGACCGGGTAGGGGCGGAACGGATTTCGGTGGATCCCATCCCTGACCTGCTCCCGCTTGTCAAGCACCGTCCCGAGGAATTCCCGTATGTTGTTGCCGAAGTGAGCCGCGAACACGGCGAGATCCGGCTGCACTACGCCGGGGCAGGCACTCCTGCCAGCACCCAGGAGGTGCAGGGAGAAAGTGAGCATGTCAGCAAGTTCCAGGGCGGCGGCTGGGCCCACCTCCGTTTCCAGCACCACACCGAGGATGTGTGGCGCCGCAATGCAGACCAGGTGGCCGAAGAGATTGACCGGGTGGTGGGCAGCAGCGGTGCCCGGTTGGTGGTTCTCGCAGGAGATATCCACGCCCGCAGACTGGTCCAGGAGCAACTTTCCAAGGCCAGCCAGGCGCTTGTGTCAGTGATCGACTCCCATACTCATACAGCGGGCGCGGATAACGCCCTCCTTGAGGACCAGGTCAACCAGCGGGTGGCCGAACAATGGGCCACCGAGCAACAGGAGATCATGGAGCGCCTGGCCATGCAGGAGGGCCAGGCCAACCCCGAGTCCGCCACCGGAATCGGCGCTGTGGTGCACGCGCTGCAGCAGGCACAGGTTGAGGTGTTGATCCTGGACGAGGCAGCCCTTTCCGAGCGGACGCTGCTCGCACTCGATGCGGAGCCGTGGATTGCCACCGCAGAGGAGGAGTCCCTTGGAGCGAACGTCCTGGGCAAGGTTCCCGCGCCGGCGGCACTGCTGCGGGCTGCTGCCCTGACCGACGCGCGGGTCCTGCTGGTCCCCGGCCCCGTCCTGCCGGACGGCGTGGACGTGGCCGCCCTGCTCCGTTGGCCCACCGGTCCGGCGGTGCCCGCGTCCTGAACCAACCAACACAAGCGACAGGAAGGTGAACCATGGCAACTTCGAATGAGGAACAGGACCGTGGGCCCGGTGGCGCCATCATCCCTGAAGAGGACGCGCTGCCGAATCCCACCCGGACGGGCCACGGCAAGATGCCGGAAAACATAGATGACGACGTGTACGAGGCAGCGGCCGAACAGGAGCGCGTGGCGGCGGGCCTTGCCGACTATGCGCCCAGTGACGTGCCGCCGGCTACCGATCCCTTGCCGCCTGAAGCATCAGAGGCTGCGGATTTCGCCCAGCGGGGCCTGCTGGAGGACAACGACGCCACCGGGAACCAGGAGAACACCAAGTAGACCGCCACGGACAAGAGGGGCAAGGCCATGCGGCCCTGCCCCTCTTGCTGTTTCATCACTGTCCTGTCATCACTGGTGCGGCTGGTCCAACCCGCGCAGCCCGCTGCCGCGGCCGCCATGGGAACGGCGCACGTTCCTGTGCTCAGGAGCAACGAACGGAACCACCTCGGGATCCCGGGTAGCCGGCAAAGCCCGAATGAACTTCGAAAGTTCCTCATGCAGGACCTTCCACGCGATGTTGGGATCGTCGGGATAGGCATCGCTTTCTGCCTGCCGTGCCGCATCCAACGCAGCCTTGCCGGCTTCTGTCAGCTCGACCTTAAACTGCCGGCGGTCTGCCGACTGCCGGGTCCTGCTGATATGCCCTGATGCTTCCAGCCTGGTAAGTACTCGGCCCAGGGTCTGGCTCTGCACACGGACCACTTCCGCAAGCTGCTCCTGGTTCAAGGGCCCGGCAACCAGCCCTTCCAGTGCAATCACGGCGGCGCGGGTCAGTCCAAGGGGCGCCAGAGCATCATCCTGACGCCTTTGGACCAGCCGCGCCGCCAGCGTAATAAGGCGGTAGCTGTTCCGTGCATCCGGATCGAGGTTGCTGGTCATCGGCCGCGGCCTTCCTGTAGGTGGCGAAGTGCGGGTGTCCTCACCCCTTCATGCGTCGCTACCTACCTACAATAAGCATGCTTAGCATCCTATTCGCAAGTAGGCTTACTATTCAGCGCCAAAACATCCTCGCGACTCCTCGCACAAACACTCCGCAGCCGACATTCCCAAATGCACCCCCTTGCAAAGCAAATGGGAAGTGTGCTTAGTATCTAAGTAGTAACCATGCTTACTAACTACAGCCAGCACTGCTGTTTCTTGATCGCCAGCTGACCCTTCTTTCGAAAGAGAGCATGATGACAGAGAACCAATGGCCCCAGACGCCCAACCCCGCTATCCCGGACGCTTACGGCGCCTCAGAGGTTGGTGCTGAAGACACCTTCGCTACCTCAGGCACGCTGGATTCCGGCGCCAACTCCAAGAAACAGGCAGCCAAGGAAGAGGCTTCGAACGTGGCGGGACAGGCCGCCACCGCAGCCCAGGGAGTGGCCCAGACGGCGAAGGAAGAGGCCGCCCACGTTGCTTCCGAGGCGAAGTCCAGCGCGCAGGACCTGCTGTCCCAGGCAAAATCGGGGCTTTCCAGCCAGGCCGGTACGCAGCAGCAGAAGGCGGCCGAAGGCATTCGCACCATTTCCAGCCAGCTGCAGAGCATGGCTGACGCCCCGGAGCAGCAGGGTATGGCCAGCGACCTGATCCGGCAGGCTGCGCAGCGCAGCGAGTCGGTGGCTTCCTGGCTTGAGAACAAGCAGCCAGGCGACTTGCTGGGCGAGGTCCAGAGGTTCGCCCGCAACAAGCCCGGCACCTTCCTCCTGCTTGCCGCCGGTGCCGGCGTCCTCGCAGGCCGCCTGACCCGCGGCCTCACCGCGGGAACCGCATCCCAGGGCGGGACCTTGCAGTCCTCCCCCGCCCAGCGCCCGGTGGCCGCTCCGCAGGCAGCACCCCTCCGGCAGGAGACGGTGTTCGCCGCAGGAAGCGACACCGACCTGTACGACGAGCCCGTTGTAGGCGCCGGAGCCCCGGTATCCACAGCGTCCCTGCCGTCCGGTACCGCGGAAGACACTCCTCTGCGCTTTGAGGATGACCCCTACCAGTCGAAGGAAGGACGCCACCTGTGAGTAGTTCTATTCCGGAGCCGCCGCCGAGTGCGGCGCATGTGAAGGCGGATAACGCGTCGTTGGGTGAGTTGCTCGGTGATGTGACCCGGGATCTGTCCACCCTGATGCGCCAGGAACTCGAGCTCGCCAAGGCCGAAGCGAAGCAGTCCGCCACCAAGGCAGGCAAGGGCGGCGGCATGCTCGCCGGAGCCGGCGTCGCCGGGCACTTCGTCCTGCTGTTCCTTTCCCTGGCACTGATGTTCGCCTTGGGCGCCCTGATGCCGCTGGGCTGGGCCGCCGTGATCGTCGCCGTGATCTGGGGCATCATCGCCGCGGTCCTGGCCTCGATCGGCCGCAAGGAACTCAAACAAATCAAGGGCATCCCGCAGACCAGCGAAACACTCTCTGAAATTCCCCCAACCCTAAAACCAGGTGAGGTAAACCGATGAGCGATAACCCGGACGCAATCCGCCAAGACATAGAAGCCACCCGCGCACGCCTGGGCACCAACGTGGACGCGGTCGCCGAC
>NZ_UNRG01000008.1 GCF_900537115.1 Arthrobacter sp. Alg241-R88 | reverse complement strand
GCGTTCCACCGCATGTACGCCCGGTACCGGCGCTCGAACTCCTCGTTGCCCGGGAACTGCGCTTCCTGGTCCACCGGGATGGTGTTCACGTAATCGGTGGTGGTCACCATCGGCACCCCGACGCTCTGCGCACCGGCACGCTGCAGCAGGCTCCGCATGATGTATTGGGCACGCTCGGTACCATGTTCCCTGATCAACGAATCCAGGGACTCAACCCACTCGGCGGTCTCTTCCGGATCACGATCAGGCAGCTGGTTAGTCAACCCGCTGAGGATATGGGAGGTATCTTCTCCTGCAGCCACGGGAGCCTCATTTCATCGTCGAATGGCCCATGTTTTCGTATTGTGAGAAAACATTCTTGCTATACGAGATTAGCGATACGGCGGCATGAGGGTCAATATTGGCGGCAGTGCCGAACGCCTCCGTGCCATCCAAGAGTCCTGTGAACCGATTGTGACTACGGCCGGCCGTACCCCGCCCTTGACCATGGGTGATGCAGGTCATACTCTTATTTCACTATTCAATATCTTGATTCCGCAGTGTGGAATAACAGAAACGGCTTCCAGAGCCGGTCTCACCACCGCGGATCCTCCCAGAATTGAGACCTCTATGCAGACCCCTCCACCGGTGGGCGTTGACGCGGCTTCCGACCTGACAGCGCCGTCAGTTTCCCCCGCGCACCCCTCCCTTACCGTTGAAGCCCTGTGCGAGTCAGCCAGCACAGCATCCGGCCAGGCCATCAGCCCCACTCTTTATAACGTGGATCTCGCCCCCACCAAGCGTGCCGGCCGAAGCTGGTCCGGCTACAGCATCTTCACCCTGTGGGCCAACGATGTCCACAGCCTCGGCAACTATGCCTTCGCCATCGGGCTGTTCGCTTTGGGGCTCGGCGGCTGGCAGATCCTTCTCGCCCTGGGCATCGGAGCGGCCCTGCTTTTCGGCCTCCTGAACCTTTCCGGATTCATGGGCGTCAAAACCGGCGTTCCGTTTCCGGTCATGAGCCGGATCAGCTTCGGCATCCGCGGGGCCCAGATTGCCAGCCTGCTCCGCGGAGCCGTCGCCGTGGCCTGGTTCGGCATCCAGACCTACCTTGCCTCCGTGGTCTTCCGCGTGATGCTTGTGGCAATGTTCCCGGGCCTCGGTGCCCTGGACAAAGACTCCATTCTTGGGCTGTCCACCCTGGGCTGGATCGCCTTTGTCATCCTTTGGGTGGTCCAGCTGGTCATCGTCAGCTTCGGCATGGAGATGATTCGCAAGTACGAGGCCTTCGCCGGCCCGGTCATCCTGGCCACCATGGCAGCCATCGCCGTCTGGATCTTCATTGAAGCCGGCGGCGCCATCGCCTGGTCCTCGGACAACGCCCTCGAAGGGCCCGAGATGTGGCTTACCATTTTCGCCGGCGGTGCCCTGTGGGTCTCCATCTACGGCACGTTCGTCCTGAACTTCTGCGACTTCACCCGCTCCGCCGTCTCCAAGAAGGCCGTGGTCCGCGGAAACTTCTGGGGCATCCCCATTAACATGCTCGTCTTCGGCGCCATCGTTGTGGTCATGGCCGGCGGGCAGTTCAAAATCAATGGCACCATCATCGAAAGCCCCTCGGACATCGTCCAGACGATTCCCAACACGATTTTCCTGGTGCTGGCCTGCCTGGCCCTGCTGATCCTGACCATCGCCGTCAACCTCATGGCCAACTTCGTGGCTCCCGTCTACGCACTGACCAACCTGTTCCCCAAGCGGCTGAACTTCCGAAAGGCGGCCATCGTCAGCGCGGTCATCGGCCTCGTCATCCTGCCGTGGAACCTCTACAACAACCCGCTGGTGATTGTGTACTTCCTGGGCGGCCTCGGCGCCCTGCTCGGCCCCCTGTTCGGCGTGGTGATGGCGGATTACTGGCTGATCCGGCGCGGTAAAGTCAACGTCCCCGAGCTGTACACCGCCTCCGAGGCCGGAACGTACTACTACCGGAACGGCGTCAACCCGAGGGCGATTATCGCCATGGTGCCGGCCGCCGTCGTCGCGCTCCTTATTGCGTTCGTACCGGCACTGGCCTCGGCGGCACCCTTCGCGTGGTTCTTCGCCGCCGGCATCGCAGCGGTGGTGTATTTCTCCATCGCGGACCGGTCACAGCGTCTGGAAGACCGCGACGGCGAGGCCATCGCCGTCGCCAGCACCCACTGAGCCAGCACTACCGACTAAGGAACCACCAATGCGCATACTCGTTGCGAACGTCAACACCACCGAGTCCATGACCCGCTCCATCGCCGCACAGGCACGCAGCATTGCGGCACCCGGAACCGAAATCGTGGGGATAACGCCCCGCTTCGGTGCCGACTCCTGTGAAGGCAACTTCGAAAGCTACCTGGCAGCCATCGCCGTGATGGACGCGGTAACCCGCTACCCGGAGCCGTTCGACGCCGTCGTCCAGGCCGGTTATGGCGAGCACGGACGGGAGGGGCTGCAGGAACTGCTGGACGTTCCGGTGGTGGACATCACCGAGGCCGCCGCCAGCACCGCGATGTTCCTGGGCCACAAGTACTCGGTGGTCACTACCCTGGACCGGACTGTCCCGCTCATCGAGGACCGGCTCAAGCTGGCGGGCCTGGACGCCCGTTGCGCCTCGGTCCGGGCCAGCGGCATGGCCGTCCTGGAACTTGAGGAGGAACCGGAACGCGCGGTGGAGGCGATTATCAACCAGGCCATGCTTGCCGTAACCCAGGACAAAGCCGAGGTGATCGTGCTCGGGTGCGGCGGGATGGCGGGCCTGGATGAGCAGATCCGGCAGCGCGCGGGAGTGCCGGTGGTGGATGGTGTGGCGTCAGCAGTGGCGATTGCCGAATCCTTGGTCCGGATGCGGCTGTCCACCTCCAAAATCCGGACCTACGCTGCACCGCGGCCCAAAACCGTCATAGGCTGGCCGCTGAACAGCACGGACGTGCCGGCGTCAGTTTAGGCGCTCCCTTCAGGCATGCCGGCTCGATCGGCAGTACAGGAGAAAAGTGTGAACCAACCCCAGCAGCCTGGGCGCGTCGCGGTGGTGACCGGAGCGGGTTCCGGAATCGGCCGGGCAGTGGCCCGCCTGCTCCTGGCTGATGGCTACGGCGTCGCCCTCGCCGGGCGGCGCGAGGCGCAACTTGTTGAGACAGCAGGCGGACACGAGCACGCGCTTCCGGTCACGTGCGACGTCACCCGGCCCGACGACGTCGAGCATCTTTTCGAGGCCGTCCGCCGGCGGTGGGGGCGGGTGGACCTGCTGTTCAACAACGCCGGGGTGTTCGGGCCGGCCGCGAGCGTGGATGAGATTTCGCTGGAGGACTGGGATGCCACGGTGGCGGTGAACCTTACCGGTTCCATGCTGTGTGCCGGGGCCGCAGTCCGGGCTATGAAGGTGCAGGAACCCCAAGGCGGACGGATCATCAACAACGGCTCCATCTCCGCCCACTCGCCCCGGCCCCGGACGGTGGCTTACGCCGTGACCAAGCACGCCATGACAGGCCTCACCAAAAGCATTGAGCTGGACGGGCGGGGCTTCGGGATCACGTGCGGGCAGATCGATATCGGCAACACGGCCACCGAGATCATGGACACCATCGGGGTGGGCGAGGGCGCGCTCCAGGCAGACGGCAGCCGCCGGGTTGAACCCACTTTTCCTGTTGAGGATGCCGCCCGTGCGGTCCTGATGATGGCCAGCATGCCTCCAACGGCCAGTGTTGGGTCAGTGGTGGTGACGGCAGCGGGCATGCCCTTCATCGGCCGCGGCTGAGCTCCTCAAAGCCACAGCTTCCACCTGTTCCCTCCCATTCGAGTTTTTGTCCAGATATGCAGGGTTCCAAGGCTCGGAAGCCTGCATATCTGGACAAAAACTCCGGTGGAGCGGGTGTGGGTTGTGGATAACTGCCTGGAGCCTTATTGAGCGTGGCTCAATGAAACATGAGCAGATTGTCGCCTCTCCCGGAACAGTTTGGCAGCCGGCCTTTCGGCCAGGAAGAGGCCGGGTATTCCGGTCTAAGCCGGAGCCGGCTCGCTGCCAGCGATCTGCACCGGCCCAGTAGGGGACTCCGGGTGCCAAAGTCGATCCCGCCGGACCTGGCCGCCCTTGCGCGATCCCATATCCGCCTGGACGCTGACACGTTCGCCAGCCTGGTCACCGCGGCGGAAATTCACGGCATTCCGCTGCCGCCGTGGGCAGAATTTGCGCCGGACGACGACGGCCCGGTGACAGCCGTCGTCGAACCACCTCCGTGGGGCAAGAAGTCCGGTGCCCACTTTCGGGAGCCCGGCCGCTTCCTTCATCTTTCCCGTCGAGGCGGCGGAACGCTCCCGCGGCGGAAGGGAATCGCCGGGCACCGGCTTAAAGTGCGCGACGGTGACCTCATCAATATCGACGGGCTGCGGCTGACCTCGGTGGCCCGGACTTGGGTGGACCTTGGGTCGGTCCTGCCGTTGGAGGACCTTATCGTTGCGGGCGACGCGATTATCAGCGAGCACTCCAGGACTTTCGGGGAGCCAAAGCGACCGAAGGTTCCGCTGCCCGAATTGCGCAAGTTCGTGGCAGGCGCCAACGGAATCCATGGCGTCCGCAAAGCCAGGGAGGCCCTTGAACAGCTGCGCGTCGGCGTCGACTCGCCGCCAGAAACAAGGCTGCGGTTGATGCTGGACGACGCCGGTCTTCCGGAGTTTTCCCCCAACTGCCGGGTAGACGATGCCTTGGGTAAAGCGGTGTGGACGGATCTCGGCTGCGCCCGTTTCAGGACCTGCCTGGAGTACGAGGGCCTGCACCACCTGACTCCGGAACAGCAGCTCCTTGATTCCTACCGGGACCAGCGGGTCTTTGAAGCAGGCTGGCGGCAGGTGAAGATCAACCGGATCGACATGGAGCGCGGCCCGGAGTGGGTTGTGTCCCGCGTCAAGCAGGCGCTGCGGAAGCAAGGCTGGAGGCGATGAGTTTTTGTCCAGATATGCAGGGTTCCGGGGCTCGGAAGCCTGCATATCTGGACAAAAACTCGGAAGGGGGAGGGCTAGAGCGGCAGCAGCGCAGAGAGGTCCGCGCGCAGGCCGGAGGCGGCCACCCTGCCGGCAGCGACTGCCTCCGCCCAGCTCAACCGGCCCGTCACCATCCCCAGCCAGGTGGCGGCGTCGCACTCGATGACGTTGGGCGGCGTTCCGCGGGTATGCCGCGGCCCTTCCACGCACTGCGTGACACCGAAGGGCGGCACGCGCACCTCCACCGAATTGCCCGGCGCCCGTGCAGTGACTTCCTCCAGCGTGTAGCGTACGGCAGAGGCCAGGATGGCCCGCGGAACGGGAGCGTCCGACGACGGCTCCGCGGCTTTCCGCCACGCCTCCACCGCTGCGGCGCCTTCTTGAACGTCGATGCGACGGCGGGCTACTGGCATGTGTCCGGCTTCCTTCACGTTGGGTTGCAGGGGCAAAGGCAATCAGGGTACCGCGGACGGGCGGCGGGACGGAATCGCGGCCGGGCCGCGGGTAGCATCGGTAGCACCATCGTCAGAACAGAACGGAGCTACCCGTGCAGCTCGGCGCATTTTCAGTCAGCCTCAACGTCAAGGACATCGAGGCCTCAGCGGCATTCTACGAAAAACTCGGCTTCAGCCGGTTCGCAGGCGAGATGTCCCAAAACTGGCTGATCCTGAAAAACGGCCAGGCCGTCGTCGGCCTCTTCCAGGGAATGCTGGAGAAGAACGCATTGACCTTCAACCCCGGATGGGGCCAGGACGCACAGCCGCTGGAGACCTTCACGGATGTTCGTGAGCTCCAGCGCGAACTTCAGGGCCAGGGCATTCCGTTCCTGGCGGAAGCTGAGGAAGGAACCACCGGACCGGCGAGCTTCATCGTGGTTGATCCGGACGGCAATCCGGTGATCGTGGACCAGCACGTCTGAACCAGCAACTTCCGGTGAAGCGGCACTCAGTCCAGGAGCGCGGAAACTGCCGGACCAAGACGGATCTGCCCCACCGGGCGGCCGCCGCCCAGCACCGGCTCCACCACTTTCTCGAGCACGCTCGCAACCCCCGGAATCTCCACCGCGCCCGCAGCCGCTAGAAGCGTCAGGGCCACCAGCGAGGTGGCCCGGACATTCCCGTCCAGTATTTTGACGGCCACGGAGACACCCTGCGGCGTGGCCATGGCGAGGACACCTTCGGCACCGACTTTCGCGATGATCTCCAGCTCGTCCATCACCAGGGTGTTGGCCTCGCCACGGCCCTGCACCGCCCACGGGTAGTCAAGCATCGAGGTTGCGATAGTGGCGGCCCGGGCGTTGAAGCTCTGGTCGCCGGGCGCCTTGGCCAGCTGTGAAAAGCCGCGCGCCAGGCCTTTGAGTGACACTGCGGCCACGGGCGCGCCGCAGCCGTCGATTCCCAAGTGGGCGATTTTTTCGCCCGTGTACTCCTCGATGACCGTGCGGACCCGCTGCTGCAGGGGATGGTTGGGCTCCAGGTAGCTGTGCGTATCCCAGCCGTTCTCGGTGCAGGCCCACAGGAAGGCCGCATGCTTGCCGGAACAGTTGAACGCCAGCCTCGTTTTTCCGCGTTCGGAGCGCACCAGCCAGTTGCGTGCGGTTTCATCCTGGGGCCACGCTTCCGGGCACTGCAGCTGGTCCTCGCGCACACCGGCCGCCTTGAGCATGCCGGACACCACGTCCATGTGGTCCAGTGAACCCACATGGCTCGCGCACGCCAGTGCCACCTGTGCTCCGCGGAGCGGCACTCCGGACTGCATCGAGGCCAAAGCCTGGAACGGTTTCAACGCGGACCTGGCGAAGATCGGTGTGTTGATATCACCAAGCTCCGTGACGACCGACCCGTCCGCCGCCAGCAGCACGGCCGAGCCGATGTGCCGGGACTCAACAAAGCCGCTGCGCTCGATCACGGCCAGTTCGACGGCGGAGTCCACGGTGAAGGTGGCGTGCGGATTATGCGGCATGTTGCCAGTCTAGGGGCCTGCATCCCGGAAGCCGGGCTACTCCACGGTCACCATCACCGACTGCCAGCCGGAGGCGCCGTCGGGAACGGGATCCGCGCGCTGGTCCGTCTGCACCTCGCCGGAGCCGTCTGTGGCACGCACCTTGATGTAGTGCGGCCCGGGTGTGGCGTCCCATTCATAGGACCACTGGCGCCAGGTGACCAGGGACGCCTCGGCGGACAGGTCTGCCTCCACCCACTCCGCGTTGTCGATCTGGATTTCCACCTTGGTAATGCCGCGTGTCTGAGCCCAGGCGGTGCCGCCTACAGCCACTTTCCCGGCGGCAACTTTCGCGAACGACTTGGGCACGTCCACCCGCGCCATCGTCTTGATGGGCCCGCGCTCAGACCATCCGCGGTCGGTCCAGTAGGCCTTGCTGTCGGCGAACCTGGTCACTTCGAGGTCCACCACCCACTTGGTTGCCGAGACGAATCCGTAGAGGCCCGGCACCACCATGCGCACGGGGTAACCGTGCTCGAGGGGGAGCGGCTCGCCGTTCATGCCGATGGCCAGGATGGCGTCCCGGTCGTCCTGGAGGACCTCGAGCGGGGTGGACGCGCTGAAGCCGTCAATGGAGGTGGACAGCACCATGTCCGCACCATCCTTCGGCTTTGCCCGCTTCAACACCTCGCGGATGGGCAGGCCGAGCCATTTGGCGTTGCCGGCGAGGTTTCCGCCCACGGGGTTGGAGACGCAGGTGAGCGTGACGTGCGATTCGATGAGGTCGGCGTCGAGCAGGTCCTGGAACGTGAGCCGGAACTCCTCCTCCACCAGCCCATGCACCCGGAGCTCCCACTCGTCCGCGTTGATTTCCGGGACGCTGAGGGCAGTGTCAATGCGGTAGAACTCCCCGTTGGGCGTAACCCACGGCGTGACGCCCGGCACCGGCGACTGGACGCCGGCTGGAACGGCGGCCGCCGCCCTTGCCGGCACGGGAAGCTGCAGGGCCTCCCGCGCCTTGGCGATGTTGCTGCGGGCGGCACTCAGGAGGCGGCCGCCCGTGGCGGCAATGCCCGCAGCGGCGGCAGTGATCCCGGCCGCGGCGAAGAAGCGACGGCGGCTTGCCCCCGGGCGCGGTGTGTCGCCGGCAACGTCGGCGGCGGCTTCGGGCCAGGCTTTCGCCGTCCACAGCGGGGCGACCAGGAACCGCAGGGCCGCCAGGCCGGCCAGGGTCCCCAGCACTGACGGGATGGCGTCCAACGGGGTTACGCCTGCCCGGGTCACCACGCTGGCCACGATGACCGCACCCATAAACAGGACGCCCAGAACGCCCAACGCCCAGCGGCGGTATGCCACCACGCCAAGCACACAGGCCAGGACGGCAATGGTCAGTCCCATGCCCACAAAAAGGGCGGCTTTGTCATTGGTGCCGAACGTGGCGATCGCAAAATCCTTCAGCCAGGGCGGCGTGAAATCAATGAAGGTGGACCCCAACGCGAGCACGGGTGTGGCCCGGGCAGTAAAAAACGCTCCCACCAGCTCAGCCGCGGCAAGGACGACGGCGGCAGCCACCACACCTGCCAGCGCGGCCATGGCGGTGGGACCCTTGAGCCAATTCCGAAGCATTTTCATGACATAGGTTCGGAGCGAAGCGGGCCGGGGATTGTTTTGACGGCGCTGACACAGCTTAGGAGCGGGCAGGGTGCACAAAGTACCCTTGGACACTGTGAAGGTACTCGTCATCGGCCCCGGAGGCCGCGAACACGCCATTGTCCGCTCCCTGCTCGCCGACCCCAACGTGTCCGAGGTCCATGCAGCTCCCGGCAATGCCGGCATCAGCAAGCTGGTCCCCACCCACAAGATCAACGGCAATGATCCCGACGCCGTAGCCGCCCTGGCCACCAAGCTCACCGTGGACCTCGTGGTGGTGGGCCCGGAGGCGCCGCTCGCAGCGGGTGTTTCCGACGCCGTCCGCGCAGCAGGGATCCCGGTGTTCGGACCCAGCAAAGCGGCCGCCCAGCTCGAAGCCTCCAAGGCATTCGCCAAGGAAATCATGGCCGAGGCCGGTGTACCCACGGCCATGGCCATGGTGGCCACCAACGCCGACGAAGCCGCCTCAGCCCTGGACACCTTCGGGGCGCCCTACGTGGTGAAGGACGACGGACTCGCCGCCGGCAAGGGGGTGGTGGTGACCAGGAACCGCGACGAAGCCCTGGCGCATGCACAGTCCTGCTTTGACGCCGGCGGCTCGGTGGTGATCGAGGAGTTCCTGGACGGCCCCGAGGTTTCCGTCTTTGTCCTCTGCGATGGCCAGAACACCGTGCCCCTCTCACCGGCCCAGGACTTCAAGCGCATCTTCGACAACGACGAAGGACCCAACACCGGCGGCATGGGCGCTTACACCCCGCTGGAATGGGCGCCTGAAGGCCTTGTCCAGGAAGTCATTGACCGCGTGGCCCAGCCCACCGTCAACGAAATGGCCCGCCGCGGAACTCCCTTTGTGGGCGTACTGTTCGTGGGGCTGGCGCTGACCTCGCGCGGCACCCGCGTCATCGAATTCAACGTCCGCTTCGGGGACCCGGAAACCCAGGCCGTGCTGGCCCGGCTCAAGACGCCCCTCGGTGCCCTGCTCCTGGCAGCCGCCAAGGGCGAACTGGACAAGGCAGAAGAGCTGCGCTGGGCGAAGGAAACGGCAGTCGCCGTCGTCGTCGCGTCCGAAAACTACCCTGACACTCCGCGCACCGGCGACCGCATCCGCGGGCTGAAAAAGGTGGACGAGCTGGAGGGTGTGCACGTGATCCACGCCGGCACGTCCTTTGACGAGTACGGCAAGGTGGTTTCCGCCGGCGGGCGGGTGCTCGCGGTGGTCGCGCTCGGCAGCGACCTGGTGGAGGCGCGCGAAAAAGCGTACGACGGCGTGGAGCTGGTTCAGCTGGAAGGCTCGCAGTTCCGCAGTGACATCGGGGGCAAGGCTGCCCGTGGCGAGATCAAGGTCCCGTCCGCATCGGCCAGTTCCCTGCCTGTGACGAAAGCGAAGGCCTAGCATGAGCGACATTCCTGCAGCGCGCGGTTTCAACGCCAGGACCTTGGACCTGCCGGGGTGGACGCACGTCTACTCCGGCAAGGTCCGTGACCTGTACGAACCGGCAGACGAGTCCATCCTGCAGCGCGTTGGCCAGGACTGCGTGCTGGTGGTGGCCAGTGACCGCATCAGCGCGTTCGACCATGTCCTCACGAGCGAGATCCCCGACAAGGGACGCATCCTCACGCAGCTGAGCCTATGGTGGTTTGACCAGCTGGATGTGGAGCACCACGTGCTGGGCTCCACGGTGGAGGACGGCGTGCCCGAGGCCGTCGAAGGCCGCGCAATGATCTGCAAGAAGCTGGACATGTTTCCCGTGGAGTGCATCGCCCGCGGCTACCTTACGGGCTCCGGGCTGCAGGAGTACCGTTCGTCCGGAACGGTATGCAGCATTCCGCTGCCCGAGGGCCTGGTGGACGGCTCGCGGCTGGAACAGGCCATCTTCACCCCGTCGGCCAAGGCGGAAGTGGGCGAGCATGACGAAAACATCACCTATGACGCCGTCGTGGCCATGGTTGGTGACGATATCGCTGCCCGGCTGAGTGACCTCACCTTGCAGATCTATACGACGGCGGAGGCGGTTGCCCGGGAGCGTGGCATCATCCTGGCCGACACCAAGGTGGAGTTTGGCTACGATCCCGTCTCTGGCTCCATCACGTTGGGTGATGAGGTCCTGACCCCGGATTCCTCCCGGTTCTGGGACGCCGCCACATACCAGCCGGGGCAGGCGCAGCCTTCCTACGACAAACAGTACGTCCGGGACTGGCTGACGTCGGCCGAATCGGGGTGGGACAAGGCTTCCGATACGCCTCCGCCGGCGCTTCCGGACGAGGTCATCGCACGTACCCGCAGCCGCTACGTTGAGGCCTACGAGAAACTGACCGGAAAAACCTTCGCCTGATACCGTCGCTGCCGGAGCCCCAGCTGCTCCCGGCGAACGGCGTTGTGCCTAACTGGCCGCCGTGGCAGCCGCTGCCCGCTTTTGGGCCAGCTTAATTTCCAGGACCGCGTCCAGTGCCTGCTGGACGCGGTCTGCCGCTCCTGCCGCACTGAAGGCCTTCTGGGCTTCCTCGAGGTACACCAGGGCTTCGTCCGACTCGCCGGCCGCCTTCAGCGACTTGCCCAGGAGGAGGGAAACTTCTCCAGCCGTGTGCTTGGCGAGAGCGTCGCGCTCGGCGTGGATTTCCCGGAGCTTCTCGACGGCGGCAACAATGTCGCCGGTGAGGTACAGCCAGCGGGCGCGGATGAAGGCGACCTCCAGCTCATCGCTCTTGGTTCCACTGACGATGGAAAAGGCAAGCTCAGCCCGCTCGATGGACGAGAGCGTTTCAGGCTCCACTATTCCGGACGACAGCCGTACCGCTGCGGAAGCCTTGTTGAAACGGGCCCACAACTCGATATCGTTGGCCGGTGACAGCAGTTTCGCGGCCCGTTCGTGGTGCTTGACGCCTTCGACATAATCGTGCCGCATGAACGCCACGTTGCCGATGACCCAGGCCACCTCGCCGGCAAGCTGGGACATGGCGTCCTCATCTACTTGCGCGAGCAAGTCCTGGCAATATTTCCAGGCTTCATCCAGGCGGCCGCTTTCAGCCAACGCGCCGATCAGCGCCCGCAGTGCTCCGACAGTAATGATCGAGCCCTTGGGCAATTGCGCGGCGAAGGCGACGGCTTCCAGTGCATGGTCCACGGCAACCGTGAGCTGGCCCTGGCGCTGGTAGACGACGGCGAGCATCTGGCGGGCACGCGCACCCAAACCCACCGATTCCTTTGCCATCGGGTGTTCGAGCAGCCTTTCCACCAGCTGCCTGCATTCCAGCAGGTCGCCATGCTTCAGCAGGCACTCGGCCTGCATGTAACTCATGTTCCACCAGGCGCTGGTGTTTCTGCCGTCCAATGCTATTTGTGCAGCTGCAGCAGCATGGCTTGCGGCGAGCGGGTAGTCCCGCAGGTCCCAAGCCTGGCGGGCGTACAGGCCGGCCAGAACGTATTCAGCGTCGCTGAGGGTGATCGGCTGGCTCCAGGCCTCCAACGCCTTGGGCGCAAGTTCCAGCCTGCGTGCCAGTTCTTCGATGACCTCCGCTGTTGGCTCTCTACGGCCCGTTTCCAGTAGAGAAATGTAGCTGGGTGAATACAGGTCCTTGCCCAGTTCAGCCTGTGTTAGCCCCCGTTCGAGTCGCTCCGCCCGGAGCTTCTCCCCGAATCCGTTGCCCACGGGGTTCCTCCTTTCTGCACAGGTTTCCGTTTAGCGCTTGACAGCCCCTGTGGAAAACATTTTACAATGTATGTCAACAAGGACAGTGCTGGCTTTGTAACGAATCCGACTCGTATTGAGGAACATATATGTTGAAGAAGATTGCAGCGGCAGTCGCGCTGGCTGGGGCCTTGGCGTTTTCTGCAGCGGCTCCGGCCGTCTTGTCTGCAGGTTCCATCGCCGACACAGAACAGGTCTCTGTAGCGAGGACCGGGAACTGGCCGGATCCTGTATCTCAGCCGGTCAAGGAGAAGAAGTCCGGCAGCACCGGCACAGGCTACACCGCCTACACGGGCAACTGGCCTGACCCGGTTTAGTAGCTTCCTCAACTAAGGAGGCGAGGGGGGCCCCGGAGCATCTGCTCCGGGGCCTTTCCTTTTTTGTAAAGCCTTTCCGGGAAGGTTGCCGGGAACCAAAAAGAGGGCCTCCGTAAGGAGACCCTCTTTTTGTTTGGTCGGGATGACAGGATTTGAACCTGCGACCTCTTCGTCCCGAACGAAGCGCGCTACCAAGCTGCGCTACATCCCGATCCGCTGCAAAAGCAACTTTACAAGAATAGCCGATACCGGTGCCTGATGCGAAATCCGCCGTCGGGGCGGGGTTAGACCAGGGAGTCCTTCCATGCCCCGTGCAGGTCGGCGAAGCGTCCGCCGCCACCGATCAGATCTGCGGGCGACCCGTCCTCCACAATGCGGCCGTCGTGGACCACCAGCACCCGGTCCGCCGTCTCTACCGTTGACAACCGGTGGGCAATGATCAGGGCGGTCCTGCGGGCAGCATCCGTACCAGCCAGCAGCCGGGCCAAGCCGCTCTGCACCAGCCTTTCGGAGGGGATGTCCAGCGAGGATGTTGCCTCGTCCAGGATCAACACGGCCGGGCGGGCCAGGAACGCCCGGGCGAAGCTGATGAGCTGGCGTTGCCCTGATGACACCCGGCCGCCGCGCTTGTTGACGTCCGTGTCATATCCTTCAGGGAGGTCAAGAATGAATTCATGTGCTCCCACGGCCTTGGCCGCTTCCTCGATTTCGGCACGCGACGCTTCCGGCCGGCCCAGGGCGATGTTGTCTGCAACGGAGCCGCTGAACAGGAAGGCCTCCTGGGTGACCATCACGATGTTCCGTCTCAGGTCCGTGGTGCTGAGGTTGCGAAGGTCCACCCCGTCCAGCGTGAGGGAACCGGACGAAACATCGTAGAAGCGGGCTATCAGCTTGGCCAGGGTGGATTTCCCGGCTCCGGTCTGGCCCACCAGGGCAACGGTCTGGCCCGCAGGGATGTGCAGGTTCAGCGTGGGAACGATGACCGGCCCGTCGCCGTAGCGGAATTCCACGTCCTTGAAGTCGATCGAGCCCCTGGCGTTCTTCAGGGCGACAGCATTCTTGGGTGGCCGCACTGTTGGGACTTCCTCCAGGAGGCCGGACACCTTTTCCAGCGCTGCCTGGGCACTCTGGAAGGAGTTGTAGAACATCGCCATCTGGTCAACCGGCTGGAAGAACCTCTTGGTGGAAAGGATGAGGGCCAGCAGCACACCCACCGCCAGTTCGCCGGTGAGGACACGGAATCCGCCGAAGAGCAGGACCACGGCAACGCAGACGTTGCCGATTAGCACCAGCCCCGGTTGGAAGATCCCGTTGAGGTTGATGGACCGGACGGTAACCAGCCTGTAGTCCTCCGCGAGCTTCCCGTAACGTTCGGCGTTTTCGCGTTCCTTGCGGAAGGCCTTCACTGCCCGGATCCCGGTCATCGTCTCCACGAAGTGCACGATCAGCCGGGCAGACACCACCCGCGACTCCCGGAAGGCGATCTGGGAGTGCTTTTGGTACCAGCGGGCCAGGAAGTACATGGGCACGCCTGCGGCAAGCACCAGCAAACCACTGCGCCAGTCCAGGGCAAACACCGTTACAGCGGTGAAAATCATGAACAGCAGGCCGGACGCCAAAGAGCTGACGCCGGAATCCAGGAGCTCGCGGAGAGCCTCCAGGTCTGAGGTCTGCCGGGCAATAATTCGGCCGGACGTGTACTTTTCGTGGAACTCAAGGCTCAACCGCTGGGTGTGCCGGAAAACCCGAAGGCGCAGGTCCAGCAGCATGGCCTGGCTCAACTTCGCAGTGGAGGTCACGTACAGGGCGGTGAGTCCCGCCGTCGCAATCGCTGCCAACAAATACGCGACGCCGGTGAACACCAGGGGGAGGTTGTCTCCGGCCTGCAGGGCGGGCAGTGCGTGGTCGATGCCGAAGGCGATCAGCGCCGGGCCGGCCACCCGGGCGGCCTGGGAGAGGACCACGGTGGCTATCGTCAGCCAGAACCGCAGCCGGACCGACCGGATGAGGGAGCGCAGCAGTGCCAGCGACCGGCGTCGTACAGCCCTGCTGTCGCTCTTGCTGAGGTGCGCGTTGTCTTCGTTGGCGGTGCCAAACGTTGCGGTGCTCATCGGGTTACTTCCTCTGCCTGGATACCCGCTTCTTTGAGCTCCGACAGCTCGGAGTCCAGGTCGCGTGGTTCCTGGTCAAGGCTGGCGATGACGTAGCGATAATGGTCGTTGCCGGCCAGCAGTTCCGTGTGCGTTCCGACGGCGGTGATGCGGCCGTCCTCCAGCAGCGCCACCCGGTCCGCCAAAGCAACTGTGGACGGCCGGTGCGCCACGATCAGCGTGGTGGTGTCCTTCAGCACGGCGCGGAGCCGCGTTTCCACGAGTTCCTCGGTGTGGACGTCCAGGGCGGACAGCGGGTCATCCAGCACCAGCACTTTCGGGCGTGCGGCAATGGCCCGGGCCAGGGCGATGCGCTGCCGCTGCCCGCCGGAGAGGCTGAGGCCTTCCTCGCCGATGAGGGTGTCCAGGCCTTCGGGCAGGGAGTAGGCAAAGTGCGCCTGCGCCACGTCCAGGGCCTCCTCGAGGACGGCATCAGTGCGGAGCGGGGCACCGAGCAGGACGTTGTCGCGCACCGAATTGGAGAACAGCGTGGTGTCCTCGAAGGCGACTGCCACGATGCGGCGGAGCTCCTCCACGTCAAAGTCCCGCAGGTCCACGCCGTCGATGGTGATGGAGCCGTCGGTGACGTCGTACAGGCGCGGCACGAGCTGGATCAGTGCGCTCTTGCCGCTTCCGGTGATTCCCACCAGGGCCATCGTTTCGCCGGGGCGGAGGTCGAGGTTGATCTCCTTCAGGATTGGCTTGTCCGGAGCGTCCTCGAAGGCGAAGGTGGCGTTGTTGAAGCGGAGAGCACCGGCGATGTGGACGGGCAGCCGCGGCTCAGGCGGACTTGTGATGCTGTTGACCGAGTCCATCACTTCGAAGTGGCGGTCGACGGCGGTTTTGGCGGTGAGTGCCATGGCCAGCAGCATGCCGGAGAACTCAACGGGGGAGGCGATGACGGCTGCGGTGGCAAAGAAGGCCACCAGCGCACCAATGCTTAGCTGGCCGCTGGCGCACAGCATCACGCCCACAACGAGTCCGGCGCCCAGGGCGAGCTCCGGCAGCAGGGTGACCACCATGGTGAATTTTGCCTGCTGGCGTGCCTTATCGATCTCCGTCTGGCGCAGTTCCTCGGCTTGTTCCTCGAAGTTTTCGAGGGCTTCCCGGCTGCGGCCAAAGGCCTTGAGGACGCGGATGCCGTGGACGGATTCCTCCACGGTGGTGGCGAGGTCGCCCGCCTGGTCCTGGCTGCGCCGGGCGACCCTGCTGAAGCGGGTTCGAAACCGGAAACTGTAGGCCATGATGGGCACGGCGGCCGCCAGGAAGATGAGGGCCAGTTGCCAGCTCATGGCGAACATCACGCCAATGCCGATGATCACCGTGAGGGTGGTGACCACCAGCATGATGGCGCCGAAGGCCATCCAGCGGCGCAGGAAGTTCAGGTCCGTCATGGCGCGGGAGAGGAGCTGGCCGGATCCCCACCGGTCATGGAACGAGACCGTCAGGTCCTGCAGGTGGTCATACAGCGAAATCCGCATCCGGGTCTCCACGGACGTGGCCGGATTGATAACGAACTGCCGGCGGAGAGCCACCAGCCCGGCCTCAGCCACACCGAGCACAAGAATGAGGCTGGCCGAGATCCACACCGCTTGCGTGGTTCCCCCCGGCCCAAGTGATTCGTTGATCAGCACCCGGAGGACCTGGGGGATGGCCAGGGCAACAACGCTGGCCAGAAGTGCGCACAGAAGTCCCAGGAGAAGCCGGGGGATGATCGGCCTGACGTGGGGGTAGAGACGGCTGATGGATCGAAAAAATGGAGTTTGCTTGGCCATGCCCGCTTCTCAAGCTCTAAAACGAATGTAGTTTCCCGTAGCAACTACCCTATGCCATGGCGTGAGCCGATTCACAGGCTTCCGGACCGCATTCGAAGCTGGGCCAGTTATTGCTTTTCGCAATGCTTTCGGCGCCTAAGCCATCCCGTTGGGCCATCGTTCCCCGTTGCAAAACTGCTTTGGAAGCGGGATGTGATCGCGCAGCGGAGTCAGTTGGGCGAGGTGAGGGTGAGCAGGACTGCTTCCGGCCTGCATGCGATGCGGACCGGGGCGAAGCGGGAGGTGCCGATGCCGCCGGAGACGTTGACCGGCGTCGTACTGCCGTTGCTTTGCCAGTCATTAAGCCCCTTGGCCCGCCACGTGGGGAGGTCGCAGTTGGACACGAGCGCGCCGTAGCCGGGAAGGCACAACTGGCCGCCGTGGGTGTGGCCTGCGAGCAGGAGGTCGGCGCCGTCCTCGGTGAAGTGGTCCAACACGCGCTGGTAGGGAGCGTGGATGACGGCGACCTTTAAGTGGGGGGTGGCGTTCTGGTTGATGGTGCCCCGGGGCCATCCCGCGTAGCGTTCGCGGTTCAAGTGGGGATCGTCCACGCCCGAAAAGTCGAAGCGGATCCCTTTAAGAACCACCGACTGGTGGCGGTTGGTCAGGTCCACCCAGCCGCTCATGCCGAAGCCCGAACGCAGCCGCGGCCAGTCCAGCGCAGTGGGTTTGGGCTTGGCCTTGGAGGGTCCCAGCAGGTAGGAAGCCGGGTTTTTCAAACTCGGCGCGAAGTAGTCATTGGAGCCGGGGACAAAAACGCCGGGGAACTCCATGAGGGGGCGGAGAGCCTGCAGGAGCGGGTCCACAGCTTTCGCGTGACTGAGGTTGTCGCCGGTATTGACTACCAGGTCCGGCTCAAGACCGGCCAGGGACTCCAGCCAGGCAGCCTTCTTTTTCTGGCCCGGGACAAAATGGATGTCGCTCAGGTGCAGGACGCGGAACGGTGCCTGCCCGGGCGGCAGGATGTCCAGCGATTCTTCGCGGAGGACAAACTGGTTCTTCTCCCACAGGCCATATCCGAAAGCGGCCATACCTGCCGCGGTCCCGGCTGCGGCGGTGACGGCAAAGCCGCGCCCGATGGTTCGGGCGCGGCTGGCCAATGCACTGGTTGGGAACATCCGGCTAGTCGTCATTGTTCCCGCTGTTGTTCCCGTTGCCGTTCCCGTTGCCGTTGCTGCTTGGCTCGGGCTCGGGCGCGGGCGCTGGAGCCGGGGCTGCCGGCGCCTGGGTGGCCCTCGGCGCGGTGGTTGCGGGAGTCCGCGTATTGGTGCCGCCGCCACCGCCGTTCAGCAGGTTGCTGGGCGGCGCGGGGAAGGGCTCCGTACCGTAGGCAGGCGCGATCCGGGACATGAAGTTGGAGAACATCGGCCCGGCGATCATATAACCGTCGATCCCCTGGTAGAACTTGCCGTTGACCGTGATGTTCTGGCCGGCGCGGTCCTGGGCGCCGAGCGCGTCACCGAACCAGGCGGCGGTTGCCAGGCCGGTGGTGTGGCCAACAACCCAGGTGGAGCCGTTGTTGTTGGACGTACCGGTCTTGGCGCCGATCGGGAAGCTGGTACGGGTGGAGATCCTGGGCTGGATCAGCGAGCCCGAGCCGCGGTTCAGCGTTTCCTGCAGTGCGTAATTGACGCCGCGGGCTACTTCCGGCTTGAGCGCGTCCCGGCAGTTGGTTGACTGGGCGGGAAGCTGAGCGCCGGTCTGGTCCGTGACGGAGGTGACGGCGATGGCCTCGCAGTACTTTCCGTCATTGGCGAACGTCGCGAAGGCACTGGCCATGGTCAGCGGGGCGGTCTGCGTGGAACCCAGCAGGTTGCCCAGCGTTGACATGTTGATCTTCGGGTTCGGCTCGCCGTCAGCCGGAAGGCCGCCGTGCAGTCCTACGGCGTCAACGATCTTCTGGATTCCGCAGAAGTCCAGCTGGGCCGCGGACGCGAAGGTCACGGTGTTAATGGAGTTGTACAGGCCCTCCAGGACGGACAGGGGCCGGTACCACTGGGGTTCGGCGTTCTGCAGGTCATCGGCAGCGCCGAGTGCCTTCTGCGCGGTGTTGTACGCACCGGTGACCTGGCCACAGGTGTTGCGCCACGGGAAGTTAAGCGGGTAGCGGCGCTGGGCTGCGTTCACCACGGTGTTCATGGACTTGCCCTCATTGAGCCACTGGGCGAACGTAAACGGCTTCATGGTGGAGCCGGGCTGGGCACCGCCCAGGCCGTTAAGGTCGTTGCCGTCCTTGTCCAGCTTGTCCACGTTGAAGTTCACCTGCGAGTCGAAGGACCCTTCGGCCGGCAGGAACGTGGTGTTCTGGGCCATCGAGACAATCTTGCCGGTGTTGGGCTGCACGGAAACCATTGCGGCACCCCACTTGTCCGGGTTGGCGCCGGCAGAGGCGTTGACCTGCTCCTGCGCCGCTGCCTGTGCATTCGGATCCAGCGTGGTGGTGATGGTCAGGCCACCGCCGTAAATAAGGCGTTGCCGCTCGGCAAGATCCGCTCCGTAGGCCGGGTTGTTCTCCAACAAATGGAGGACATAGTCACAGAAGTACGGGGCGGTTGAAGCGTAGGCACAGCCCTGCTTCGGCTGCGTCACCTTGGTCTCCACCGGAGTGGCGACGGCGGCATCGTGGTCAGCCTGGGTGATTTTGCCCTGGTTGAGCATCAGGCTCAGAACCAGGTCGCGGCGCTGCTTGGCGTTCTCCGGGTTGCTGATGGGGTCGAACGCGGACGGGCTGTTAACCAGGCCGGCCAGCAGCGCGGCCTGGGGGAGCGTGAGGTCCTTGGCGGAGGTGCTGAAGAAGAAGCGGGATGCGGCTTCGATGCCGTACGCGTCGCGGTTGAAGAAGACAATGTTCAGGTAGCCCTCAAGGATTTGCTCCTTGCTGAACTCCTTTTCCAGAGCGATGGCCAGCTTCATCTCACGCAGTTTGTCGCCCACACCCTTGTTGACGCCATTGAGCTTGATGTCCTCGTCCCGGCCTTCGGCGGCCAGATTGGAGTTGAGGACGTTGTTCACATACTGCTGCGTGATGGTGGAGGCACCCTGCCGGTTACCGCGGGCAGTGCTGACCAGGGCACGCAGGATACCCGTGGTGTCCACGCCGCCGTGGTCATAAAAACGGCTGTCCTCGACTGCGATGACAGCTTCCTTCACGAACGGCGAAATCTGGTCCAAGGCAACCTTGGTACGGTTCTCCTTGTAGACGCTGGCGATCTCGCTGCCGTCCGCTGCGAGGATCCGGGTGGTCTGGTTGGGCGGATCGACCTTCAGCTCTGCCGGAAGGGTGTCGAAGAACTCGATCGAACCGCTGGCTGCGCTGCCTGAAACGGCTGCCGCGGGGACCAGCAGGCCTGCTACCAGGACACCGCAAATTGCACTCACGCCAAGGAAGACTAGGATCTTTCCGAGGGTGGTGGCAGTGTCGAATAATGGGTTCTTACGAGTCGCCATGTTTTCCACTTTACCGGCAAGGACTAGTCTTTCTCTCATGACCAAATGGGAGTACGCCACGATTCCGCTCATTATTCACGCCACAAAGCAGATTTTGGACCAGTGGGGAGACGACGGCTGGGAGCTCGTCCAGGTAGTCCCCGGACCCGACGGAAACGGCCTGGTTGCCTACCTGAAGCGGGAGAAGCAGTAGCATGAGCGCCTCCGCAGAAGCCCCGTCCGGCACCGCTGCCGCACCCATCTCAGCTGTTGAGCAGCGCCTTGCCGAGTTGGGAATCTCACTTCCTGAGGTTGCCGCGCCGGTCGCCTCCTACGTCCCGGCAGTGATTTCCGGCAACCACGTGTACACCTCCGGCCAGCTGCCTTTCGTCAACGGCAAGCTCGAAGCCACGGGAAAGGTTTCCGTCGGCACCGAAGGCTTTGCGGATGAGCCCACGGTTTCCCCTGAGGACGCACAGCGGTTCGCCGCGATCTGCGCCGTCAACGCCCTGGCCGCCGTCAAGAGCGTCATCGGAGACCTGGACCGGATCACGCGCATCGTCAAGGTTGTGGGTTTCGTCTCATCCGACCCCTCCTTTACGGGACAGCCCGGCGTGATCAACGGTGCGTCGGAACTGCTGGGCCGCGTACTGGGTGACGCTGGCCAGCACGCACGTTCCGCCGTCGGGGTTTCTGTACTGCCGCTCGACTCTCCGGTAGAGGTCGAACTGATCGCCGAATTCAGCTAGGACCGGTCCTTCCTTTGCCTCAGCTCGCCCGACGCCTGTTTGCACTTCCCCAGGATCTTGAAGGGGCAGCGCAGAGCTGGCTCGAACACGGCGAACGGACCCCGCGGGCCGCGCGCCTCGCTTCATCCGTTGTCCTGCTGCGTGATTCCCCCACCGGCCTGGAAACCTGGCTGGCCTACCGGCCCGGTTCCTCGCCGCTGGGGGTCCTCGCGTTCCCCGGCGGTTCCCTGGACGCGGCCGACGACGATCCGGTCGGCTGGCTGGGCCCCTCGCCCCAGCATTGGGCTGAGCAGATGGGAACGGACGACGTCGGGCTGGCGCGGCGCCACGTGGTGGGCGCCATCCGGGAACTTTTTGAGGAAACCGGCGTGCTGCTTGCCGGCGCCGACATGGCGAGTACCGTCGAGGCCACGTCCACGCCGGAATTCATGCGCGCCCGCCTTGCCGTTGCCGAACAGGAAAAGACCTTCCCGGAGGTTCTGGCCAAGCGCGGGCTGTCTGTCCGGACCGACCTGCTGAAGTCCCTCGTGAACTGGCGCAGCCCCGACTTCGCCCACCGCAGGTTCGATACCCGCTACTTCGCCGCCACCGTGCCCCTGAACCAGCAGCCCACACTGCTGGAAGGCAAGGGTGTGTGGGGCAGGTGGGTGAACGCTGCCGATCTCATCGCCAAACGTGACACCACAGCCCTCGGCGACGAGGTGGGCCAGGAAAACACCGTGGGCCGCACCCTCGGCGAGCTCCTGGTGCCCGGGTCCGAGATCATGCTCGAAAAGATGGCGGCTGCCAACGGCTGCATTGCGTACCTCAGCTATAAACGCAAAGCGCATGTGTACCAGCCGCGGCTTGTGGAAGAAGAGGGCAGGCTGCTGCTCGAAGTGGAAGCTGCGAAAACCGTCGCGGGGGACCCCCAGCGCGAACGCTAAATTCGGCGGAGCGTGGAGTACGGGCGGCTCGGAAGATTCCCTGCAGTCCAAGGCCGAACAGGCGGTTCCAGGGGAATCTGGCCCCGGCCGTCCTTGATCACCAGGACCACCGTGCCGATCACCGCGGCAAGGGAAGCCAAGCCCAACAGGATCAAAACAACAGCCATAGCCACGGACATCGCCAAGCACCTCTAGGCCTAATTTTACCGCGGTTCAGGCCCGGGGAGCCGTGGTTGATTTCGCTGCACGGCTGCCCACGCAGGTCCCAACGCTCTCTCACTTTCCGCGTGTTCTGCGCGGACGCTCTCTCACTTTCCGCGGGTTTTTGGCCAACGCTCTCTCACTTTCCGCGGGTTTTGAGCCGACGCTCTCTCACTAAACGCAAAAGGCCGCCCCTTGGGGCGGCCTTTGTGCTGCTGGTACTAGCGGGAGCGCTGGCGGAGGCGCTGCATGTCCAGGATGACGACGGCGCGGGCTTCGAGGCGCAGCCAGCCGCGCTGGACGAATTCGGCCAGGGCCTTGTTGACGGTCTCGCGGGAAGCCCCAACGAGCTGGGCCAGTTCTTCCTGGGTGAGCTCATGGGCCACCAGGACGCCGTCGGTAGCGGGGCGGCCGAAGCGGTCCGCGAGGTCCAGGAGGGCCTTGGCGACGCGGCCGGGAACGTCGGAGAACACCAGGTCAGACAGGGAATCGTTGGTGCGGCGCAGCCGGCGGGCGAGAGCCTGCAGGAGCTGTGCGGAAACCTCGGGGCGGGTGCGCAGCAGGTTGTTCAGGCTTTCGTTCTTCAACCCCGCCAGGCGGGTTTCGGAGACCGCGGTTGCCGTGGCCGTGCGCGGGCTGGGATCAAACAGGGCCATCTCACCGAAGAGTTCACCCGGGCCGAGGATGGCAAGGAGGGACTCGCGTCCGTCGGGGGAGGTACGCCCAAGCTTCACCTTGCCGGAAACGATGAAGTAGAGCTGGTCGCCCTGGTCGCCCTCACGGAAAACCGAAGCACCGCGGGAAAGGTCCACCTCGGTCAGCTCGTCCGTCAGCAGACGGAATGCGTCGTCGTCGAGCGTGGCGAAAAGGGGTGCTCGGCGCAGTACCTCGATGTCCATAAAATCTCCTGAATAAAAGTGTCGGCTGTGGCGCTTGTGCCATTGTTTCAGAATTTTCAAGGTTCTGTGACGAACTTGGCAGCCAAAACGCCCGAGCGGCGGGTGCCGAGGGCGAAGGGAACCCACAGAAGATTGTCAGCGTACGCCACTAGAATGAGGTTTCAACTGTTGATAAGGAGCCTTAGTGGTCGGCTTGACTGTCCTGGACCTGGTCCTGATCCTGGCGCTGCTGTCCTACCTGATCTACGGTCTGCGCAACGGCTTCCTTGTAACAGTTGGCGGTATTGCCGGATTCGCTGCAGGAGCCGTGGCAGCCTTCTTCGCGGTCCCCCTTGTGAGCGGCTTCGTTGAGGACTCCGGGTGGAGGCTCACCGCCATTGTGGCCGCCGCCGTCGCTCTCGTGGTTCTGGGGCACGGCCTCGGAACCATGATCGGCCGCCAAGTCCGCGGCGCGGTGCGGATTCGGCCCCTCCGGGCCGTTGACCGGCTGGTGGGCGGCGCCGTCAACGTGGTGGTCTCCGCGCTGGTGATGTCCATGCTGGCCTTCAGTGTCAGCTCCCTTGGCGTGCCCTTCGTTTCCCAGCAGCTGGCCGACTCCAGGGTTATCCGTTTCATCGACGGCCTGACGCCGGACCCGTTAAAAGCCACCATGGCCCAGTTGCGCTCAACAGTCATCGGCAACGGCATTCCCACTTTGATTGAGGGCCTGGACCAGGGCCCGACAGTGCCTGTGCCGAACGCCAGTACCGACACCCCGGCCCTGAACAGGGCGGCACAATCAGTCCTGAGAATTGCCGGCACGGCATACCAGTGCGGCCAGAACCAGACCGGTACCGGCTTCGTTGTTTCCGAAGACAGGGTGGTAACGAATGCGCACGTAGTGGCGGGCGTGTCGCAGCCCGTCGTGGAGATGCACGACGGCGGCGCGATGCCCGGCCGGGTGGTCTACTTTGATACCCGGCGCGATCTCGCGGTGCTGGCGGTCGATGACCTGCCTGCCCAGCCGCTGGCGCTGAGCGCGGACCTGCCCAGTGGCAGCCCGGCCGCGTTCGCGGGTTACCCGCATGGCGGCCCCTTCCAGTCCCGGCCCGCCACCGTCCAGGACATCACCACGGTGCTGGTGCCGGACATCTACGGCAGCAACCCCTCGCCGGAAGAGATCTACCGGCTTGCTGGAAACGTCCAGCCGGGCAACTCCGGCGGACCCCTGCTGACCACCGACGGCCAGGTGGCGGGAGTGATCTTCGCCAAGGCGACGTCGGACGCAGAGATGGGATTCGCCATCACCATGGACTACCTCAACCCGGTCGCAGCGCAGGCGCCGTCGTTGAATGCCCCCGTTTCCTCGGGGCAGTGCATCCAGAAGTAGCAGCCCCTCCAGAAGCAGCAGCGCCTCCGGAACGGGCCGCAGCGGAAACCTAGAGGACCTCAGCCAGGTAGTCGATGGCCAGTTTGTAACCGAATACGCCTGCGCCCACGATCACCGCGGAGCACACCGGCGACAGGAACGAGTGATGCCTGAATTCTTCGCGCTGGTGCACATTGGTGATGTGTACCTCAACCGCCGGCAGCTGCACGGCGGCAAGGGCATCCCGCAGCGCAACGGACGTGTGCGTGAACGCGCCGGCGTTGAGGACAATGCCGACGGCGTTTCCACGGGCGGCGTGGATCGTGTCCAGCAGGACGCCCTCGTGGTTTGACTGAACAGACTCGGTCACGAACCCGTGCGCCTCGGCAGTCCGGGCGGCTAGTTCCTCCACGTCAGCCAGGGTGGACGTGCCGTACTTCTCGGGTTCGCGGGTGCCCAGCAGGTTCAGGTTGGGCCCGTTGATTACCAGGATGGTGCCACGGCTGGTTGATGAAGAGGGTTCGGTCATGCGTGCAAATCTATCGCCTGGGCGGGGCTGCCGCGCATTCTTACGGCTCCCGTCAGCGACGAAGACCGCCCCGGCGTTCCCCGCAGCTTAGAAGAACGGGGAACGCCGGGGCAGCCTTCATGTGGCCCGTGGGGACTACAGCGCCGTGAAACGAAGCAGCAGTGCGTGCTCGGGGTTGAGGATGGGCATGGGCACGCCCACCTCGGCGAGGAAACGGCCGTTCGCCACTGCCCCGTCGGCCAGCCAGGCCGGGGGCTGGACCTGCGTGAAGGTGTGCCCGTAGTCGCTGTCACCGGGAACCGGGGAGATGGCCTCCATCCGATAGGTCCGGTCCGGCTCAAGGCCGGGGATGGTGACCTTGCCGGGCTGCTCGGCGAAAGCGGTGCGTGTGCTGACCAGGGCGAACAGTGCCGCCGTCGTGCCTGTCTGGGGCGACTCTGGGGCGACCGCACCGTGCAGCATCAGTGACTCGTCCGGCACGTCAGCGCGGACCATCCGTCCGCTGTGGATGAGGTCCCGGTGTTCCTTGAACAGCGCGATGAACCGTTTGAGGTCCTCCCGCTCGGCACCGGCAACCTGCCGGACGTCCCACTCCATGCCGAAGTGCCCGAAGAGGGCCGTAATGGCACGGAAGGACAGGTCATGCGTGCGGGCTGTGGTGTGCGAGGTGGTGGGGCCGATGTGCCCGCCCACCAGCTCCGGCGGAACCACCAGCCCGGTCCAGCGCTGGATGCTCTGCCGCTCCAGGGCGTCGTTGCAGTCCGAGGCCCAGATCCGGTCCGTCCGTTCCAAAATTCCGAGGTCCACGCGGGCGCCGCCGGAGGAGCAGCTTTCAATTTCGACGCCGGGATGCGACTTCTTCAGCTCGTCAAACAGGCGGTAGGCGGCAAGGGTCTGCTCGTGCACGGACGAGCGTCCGGCGTGGCCATGCTCCAGGAGGTCCCGGTTCTGGTCCCATTTGAGGTAACTGATGTTGTTTTCGGTCAGGAGGGCATCAATGCGGTCATAGATGTACTGCCAGGCTTCGGGGTTGACCAGGTTGATGATGTGCTGGTTCCGCCACTCCAGCGGCAGGCGCCCGCCGTCCTTGTGGGAGAGGGCTGCCGGGCCCACGATCCACTCGGGGTGCGCACGTGCAACGTCGGAATCGAGGTTGACCATTTCGGGCTCCACCCACAGGCCGAATTCCATGCCCCGCAACGTAACGGCGTCGATCAGTGGAGTCAGACCGTTGGGCCACAGGGACTCGTCCACGTACCAGTCGCCCAGGCCGGCGTGGTCGTCGCGGCGCCCGCGGAACCAGCCGTCGTCGAGGACAAAGCGTTCGACGCCGAGCTCCGCGGCTGAGTCTGCGAGCTCGATCAGCGTGGACAGGTTGTGGTCGAAGTAGACGGCTTCCCAGGTGTTCAGCACCACCGGGCGCGGCTTGCCGCCGCCGGCAGAGGGGAGGACGTGGTGGGGGCGGGACCGGAACCAGCTGTAGAAGGCTTCGCTGATGCCGTCCAGGCCGCGGTCGGAGTAGGCGGCAAACAGGGAGGGCGTGGTGTACGTGCCCTGCGGTTCGAGGATGACCTCGGCCGGTCCCAGGAGTTCCGATCCGCCGATCATGGTGCGGCCGTCGCCAAGGGTGTCGGTGAACTGCTCGTGGTTTCCACTCCACGCCAGGTGGGTGGCCCAGACTTTGCCGTGGCGGTTGCCGAAGCCGGCAGTGCCGGCGGCCAGCAGGAGGGACGAATCGTGCCCGGTGCGCCCGTGGCGGCCGGTCCGCACCCAGGTGCCCTGCTGGATGGCCCGGCGCTGCGGGTGGTTTTCCCGGCACCAGCGGCCCGTCAGGTCAAGGAGTTCGACGGCGTCCGGGGCCACCGGGAGGACCGTCGCCAGTTCGTCCAGCTGGTAAGGGGTGGTGCCGTCATTGGTGACGGTGTGCCGCAGCTCCAGCAGGCCGCCGTCGTGCAGTGCCAGGGTCGATTCGACGGAGAGCCCGGCCTCCGGATCAGCCTGGCTGATGACGGCCGTGTTGCCCTCGGTGCGCGCTGCCACCGCCCGTAGACGAGGGGAGAAGTCGAGTCCGGAGACGCCGTCGGCAATGCGGTGGCCGCGGAGGCCCGGACGGCCGCGCCAGCTGGAGGACGCCTGCGGCAGCAGGCCGGCGGGGACGGTGACGTCAATGGCGGAGTGGGGGACCGGCTCGCCCAGGATGGCAAGGTCCGGCAGGGTGCTGCCAAGATCCGCGCCCCAGTGGATGATCTCGGCCTCCCCGCTGTCGAAACTGATCACCAGGCTGGTGCCGGCGGAACGGAGGTGGAGGGGGTCCATAGGATCTCTTTCGGTGCTCAAGGGGTGCGTCCGGTGACGCGGAACGGGTAGCTCAGAGGGAAGGGTTGGCCGGATGCCGCCGCCGCGAGGAGGAGACGGCGGCATCCAGTGCGGTGGCTGCGACCACATACGCAGCCACGCTGTGGGGCAAGGCCTACTTGAAGAGGGCGTTGACCTGTTCGTTGGCCTGGGTTAGGGAGCTGGCGGGTGCCTTGCCGGAGACGACGGCGTCCATGGCCGGCTCCATGATGCCCTTGACCTTGGCGGTGTTGTCCGTGATGGGGTAGAGGAACGTGGTCTTGTTCTTGACGTGCTCGGTGAACGCGGTGACGTCCACACCCTTGGCCTTGAAGGCTTCCGCGGCCTTGTCCGAGGACGTCTTGAGGGCGGGGAAGACTACTGCCTTGGAAGCTACGACGTCCTGGCAGCCAGCCGAGGCGAGGTACTCCACCCACTTGATGGCTGCGTCCTTCTTCTCGGTGCCGGCCCAGATGGAATCAGCCAGGCCGTTGAACATTGACGCGCGTTCGCCTTCCGGGCCCACCGGGGTGGGGGCGATGCCGACTTCGATGCCCTTATAGCCGGTGTACTGGCCGATCATCCAGGAGCCGTGGGCGTTGATGGCGGACTTGCCGGCCGCGAAGGTGTCCGCCATGGCCGCACCAACGGTGGTCTCCAGCTTGGGCATGTAACCCTTGTCAGCAAGCCCGGCGAACCAGTCCATGCTCGCCTGGAATTTGGGGTCGTCGTAGTTGTACTGGGTGCCCCACGGGTTCTTGTCCGTGTGGGACCAGCCGGTGGTGTTGGTGAGGTAGCTCCATTCGGTCTGGCCGGAGGAGTCGCCGCCGCCGTTCAGGCCCAGGCCGTAGACCTCAACGTTGTTCTTGTCGAAGCCGGGCTCGTCGCCGCGCTTGCCGCTCTTGTCCACGGTGAGGTGCGCGATGACCTTTTCGTAGCTGCCGCCGTCCTGCGGGTTCCAGGTCAGATCCTTCATCTGGTCCTCGGTGATGCCGGCACCGGCGAGCATCGCCTTGTTGTAGAACAGGCCAATGGTGTCCCAGTCCTTGGGCAGTCCGTAGCGCTTGCCGTCCTGGCCCACCCAGAGATCGGCCAGGCCCTCGTTGTAGCCGGCCAGGTCCACATTGTCCTTTTCGACAGCGTCGTCGATGGGCAGCAGTTGCTTGTTTTCCGCCAGTTCGCCGTAGCGTCCGAGGTGGTTGGTGAAGACGTCGGGGGCGGTGCCGCCGACGAAACCGTTGGTGAGGGTGCTCCAGTAGTCGTCCCAGCCGCGCTGTGTGATCTTGACCGTGATATCCGGATTGGCCTTTGTGAAATCTTCAGCGCACTGCTGGTAGGCGGGGAGCTGGTTGGCGTCCCAGAGCCAGTAGCTGATTTCGCCCTTGGCGGCTTCTTCGGAGGAGGATCCGCTGCAGGCGGACAGGGAGAGCGCGACGGCTGCGGCGACGGCAACGGCGCCGAGGGATTTCTTCATGGTTCTACTTTCCGTTCGGGAATGGGATGGGGAGTACAGGGGTAATGAGGGGCGGGGTGCTTATTTGATGCCGGAGAAGCCGATGGAGTTGACGATCTTCTTGCCGAAGGCGGCGAAGAGGATCAGTACCGGCAGGGCCGAGATGAGGGTTGCGGCCATCAGGCCGGACCAGTCCGGTGCTCCCTGCGGGGACTGTGACTTGAAGACGCCCAGCCCCACCTGGAGTACGCGGACGTCGTCCTGGGAACCGACCAGCAGGGGCCAGAAGTATTCGTTCCACTGGCCGATGAAGGTGAGCAGTGCGAGCGTGGCGAGGGGGGCTGCGGCGTTGGGGAGGATGATCTGGAAGAAGATGCGCAGGTGCTTGGCGCCGTCGAGCATGGCTGCCTCTTCGACCTCGCGGGACATGTTCAGGAAGAACTGGCGCAGGAAGAAGATGGCGAACGGGGTCATAAACACGTACGGCAGGACCATGCCGAGCATCGTGTTGAGCAGGTCCAGGTTCTTGATCAGCAGGAAGTTGGGCAGGGCCGTGAAGATCGGCGGGACCAGCATGGTGCCCAGGAACAGGCTGAAGACTACGTTGCGGCCCTTCCAGCGAAGGCGGGCAAAGGCATAGGCAGCCATCGCGCTGAAGAACACGGCCCCAGCAGTGGTAATCGAGGAGAAAATAATGGAGTTCCGCAGGTAGAGCCAGAAATCGATGGCGGCACCGGAGCCGCCTTCTGCGACGGCGTCGGCCGGGCTCTGCAGCCCGAACACCCGCATAAAGGCCCCAAAGGTGAATTCCGCGGGAAGCAGGCTTGTTGAATTCGAAGCCAGCGCCGAGTTCGTTGACAACGCCGTGCGCAGCACCCAGAGGAACGGGAGGACAGAGACCGCAATCGCGAGGACCAGGAGGGCCCAGGCACCTGCGCGGCGGGGGTTGAAGGGACGACGACGGCGGGTTGCGGCCGGCAGCGGTGCGCGGCTGGTGGTGGTGGTCATGCGGGGCTCCTAGTCCAGGTCCGACTCGTTGCCCTTGAGGAACTTCATCTGGATGAAGGCCACCAGGGCGAGGATGAGGAAGAGAATGACGGCGATGGCAGATCCGTAGCCGAAGTCCGACTCGGTGAAGGCACGCTGGTAGATGTAGTACTGGATGACGCGGGTGGCGTTAACCGGCCCGCCGCCCGTGGTGACTGAAACGGTGTCAAAGACCTGGAATGAGCCGATGACCGTGACCACAAGGACGAGGACCAGCACCGGCCGCAGCAGTGGAATTGTGATCTTGCGGAAGGTCTGGAACGGCGAAGCACCGTCAAGTTTGGCTACTTCGTAGAGGTGGCCGGGGATGGCCTGCATGCCGGCGAAGATGAGCAACGCGGTGTAGCCCATGTGGCGCCAGGTGTTGATCAGGGCCTGGGTGGGGATGGCCCACTCCTCACTTCCGAAGAACGCGACGCGGGGGAGGCCGGCCCATTCGATGAACTGGTTCACCACGCCGATCTGGTAGTCGAGCATCCAGAACCAGAGCAGTGCTGCGATGACGTTTGACATCATCCAGGGCAGCAGGAGGGCGCCGCGGATAAGGGTGGACTTCGCCACCTTGTGCATCAGCAGGGCCAGGCCCAGGGCCAAGGCAGTCTGGACGATGATGTTGATGAAGACGTACTGCCCGGTGACAGCCAGGGAATTCCAAAACAGCGGGTCCTTGGCGATCGCCGTGTAGTTGTCCAGGCCGATCCATTCCGGTTCACCGAGGATGCTGTACTCCGTGAAGCTGAGGTAGAGACCCCGGATGGTCGGCACGACGTAGAAAACAATGAACCCGATCATTGCCGGGGCAATGAAAAGCAGTGCGATCTTAAGGTCTCCGAAACGGCGGTGGCTGCCCTGCGGCTTCGGGGAGGACGCCGAAGCGGGCGAAGCGGATCTCGAGTGTTTGGCAAGGGTGGTCATCTTCGACCCTTTCCTGACTGTGATGGGGGTAACAACTGGAAAAGAATCTACACGAGTAGAAAGGGGGTGGCAAGAACTTTTTCTTTATACCCTGCGACTACTGTCATCCATTCGATTGCGCTGTTGACTCGAGTAGATTGTCCTGCCACACTGGCGTCTTGAGGGACAGCGCTTGCCCGGCGCCCCTCCTTACCTCCACGGAAAGGCAGACAATGACGTTCTCAATCGGTGTAGTAGGCGCCGGCCAATTCGGCAGCCAGTTCGCCCACCTCTTCAATCTGCACCCAGGTGTTGGCGCCGTGCATGTGGTGGACGACGTGCCGGAACGCGCCACGGAGACAGTGGACCGCTATCACCTGGCCGGGTCAAAGGCGAGCTTTGAGGACCTGCTTGCCTCCGACGTCGACGCCGTGGCCATCTTCACTCAGCGATGGACCCACGGGCCCCTGGTGGAGCAGGCGCTGCGGGCCGGAAAGCACGTCTACTCGGCCGTTCCCATGGCAATCTCCGAGGAGGAAATTGCCCGCATCATCGAAGCTGTCCGGGACACCGGCCTGGTGTACATGATGGGGGAGACCAGTTATTACAACCCCGCCACGGTATATGCGCGAAAGCAGCATGCCGACGGAAAGTTCGGCAGGATCTTCTATACCGAGGGCGATTACGTCCACGACATGGACCTGGGTTTCTACGAGGCGTACCAGTACAGCGGAGGTGACCGCTGGAAGGAAACCGCCAGCTACCCGCCCATGTTGTATCCCACCCATGCCGTGGGCGGAGTCCTGGGTGCGTTTCCCGCCCATGCTGTCAGCGTCAGCTGCGTCGGGGTCAAGGATGACCGCAATGACGGTGTCTTCGACAGGGACGTCAGCATGTTTGGCAACGACTTCTCCAACGCCACGGCATTGTTTGAACTGAACGACGGCGGCGTGATGCGCACCAACGAAATGCGCCGTGTGGGCTACCCCTCACACATCCGCGAATCCCGGTTCCGGTTCTTCGGAACCGAGGGAAGCTTCGAACAGCTGGCGAAAGTCGCCGTCTGGCAGGACAAGGTGAACGTCCACGACATTTCGGAGCAGCTGGAAACCCATCCCAGCATGCCCTTGGACGACCCTTCCCTGGCCAATGTGGCAGCTGAACTAAGGGACGCCTTCGTTTCCGGCCTGGCCCCGGTTCATGATCCCGAGCGGCTTCCGGAGGAGTTCCGCGGCGCACCGAACGGCCATGAAGGAAGCCACCACTTCCTCGTGGACGACTTCGTGACCGCCGTCAACAACGGCACTCTTCCTCCCGTAAACGCCTGGGTGGCCGCCCGCTTTACCCTCCCGGGGATCGTGGCCCACCAGTCTGCCCTCCAAGGCGGCGCACGGCTTCCCATCCGTGACTTCGGCGATGCGCCGGGTACCTGTACCTAACATGGACAGCATGACTACTCCGGCCGTGCAGGCTGCCCGAGGCGGCCCGGTGACCCGCAAGGACGTGGCGAGATACGCAGGCGTCAGCACCGCCGTCGTCAGCTACGTTGTTAACGGCGGGCCCAAGAAGGTGGCACCGGCCACTGAAGCCAAGGTCCAGGACGCCATCCGCGTCCTGGGCTACCGCCCCAACGCGGCGGCACGCGCGCTGAAGCTGGGCTCCAGTGAGACGCTGGGGCTCGTGGTGCCGGATATCTCCAACCCCTTCTTTTCGCTGTTCTCCCACGCCGTGGAGGATGCTGCGGCAGCCCTGGGGTACGCCCTGGTGCTCAGCAACTCCGACGGAAACCTGGCGAAGGAGCGGCGTAACATCCGTAACCTTGCCGCCCGGCAGGTGGACGGCGTGCTGCTGGCCAGTGTCCTTTTTGAACCCGACCTGGAGGTCCTGGAAACGGCAGACATCCCTTCGGTCCTGCTGAACCAGGAACGGGATGCGCCCGGCTTCAACAGCATTGGCGTGGATCTGGCAGCCGGCGCCCGGATCGCCGTGGAGCACCTGATTGGCCATGGACACAAAAACATCGGCCTCGCCATGGGTACCAACGTTTCGGGCACCACCGACGGCCGGGAGGTGGGCTGGCGGGAAGCCTTGCAGGAAGCCGGCTTGCCGGAGGGGCCGATTGTCTACAGCGCATTTACCCGGCCCGGCGGTTATGTTGCCGGCCAGCGGCTGCTGGCGTCGGTGAACCGGCCCACAGCAATTTTCGCCACCTCAGATATGCAGGCAATCGGCCTTCTGCGGGCGGTCCATGAAGCAGGATTGGACGTTCCGCGGGATATTGCCGTGGCATCCTTTGACGGTTCCGCCGAGTCCGAATACTCATGGCCTCCGCTGACCACGGTGGAACAGCCGGTTGCCGTGATGGCGGAAGCAGCGGTAGCGGCGCTGGTGGGAGCCAGCCGTGGGGAGAAACCCCGGCACCGGATTTTCGACACTACCCTGCATGTCAGGCAATCCTGCGGCTGCACGTAGCGGCTGCTACTGAACGGGCGTGCTACTGAAGGGGCGTGCTACCGGAGGGCGGCCAGCCGCAGCCGGCCCACCCGCTCCTGGAGGATGCGCTGCGCCTCGGCACCAAGGCCGGGATCGCTGATGACCTCGTCCACTTCCTCCAGCGAGGCGATGGAACTGATGCCCAGCAGTCCCCATTTGGTGTGGTCGGCCAGCACTACGGTCTTCCGTGCGGCTGCCACGAAGGCGCGGTCCGTCTCGGCTTCCAGCAGGTTCGGTGTGGTGAACCCGGCTGCGGCATCCATGCCGTGAACGCCGAGGAACAGCACGTCCAGGTGCAGTTGCTTCAGCGCGGCTGTGGCGATGGGGCCCACCAAGGCGTCCGACGGCGTGCGCTCGCCGCCGATCAGGATCACCGTGGAGGCGAAGCGGGCGGAACCGGCGGACGCGCCGTGATGGAACAGGTCGGCGATGCGCACCGAGTTGGTGACAACAGTGATCCGGGGCCCGTTCGTGAGTTCCTTGGCCAACGCCCAGGTGGTGGTTCCCGCACTGAGGCCCACGGCCATGCCTTCCTGCACCAGCCCGGCAGCCTCCACTGCAATGGCCCGTTTCTCGTCCGTCAGCTGGGTGGACTTGAGGTCGAAGCCGGGCTCATGGGTACTGGTGTCGCCCGGAATCTTGGCGCCGCCGTGGATACGCTCGAGGCGGCCGCCTTCCTCCAACACTTCAATGTCGCGCCGCACTGTCATGAGGGACACCCCCAGCTGGTGGGCCAGATCCGAGACCCGGACAACCCGCTCCCGCTGAAGAGCGTCCAAAATAGCCTGGTGACGTGCGACGGCGAGCATCTGGGCGGTTCCTTCGGGCAGGGGGCGGGGCTGGGTCCAGTCTAGGGCGCACCACGACGAAGGAGTGGCAGTTATCCGGAAGCGTGCGTCAGAGGCGAGGAACGCGCCAGCACGCGGAGGATGACTGCCACTCCTGAGCCCACTTACTTCCTGAGTGAGGCCGCGATCTGCTGCATGATTGTCGGGTCCGAGAGGGTGGTGGCGTCGCCTGGGTCGCGGCCTTCTGCGACGTCCTTGAGCAGGCGGCGCATGATTTTGCCGGACCGGGTCTTGGGCAGTTCCGGGACCACCAGGATGGCCTTGGGCTTGGCGATGGGACCGATCTCCTTGCCAACGTGGTTGCGGAGTTCCTGGACGGTGTCATCGCCGGAATCCACCGCGTCGCCGCGGAGGATAACGAACGCGACGACGGCCTGACCGGTGGTCTCGTCCGCTGCACCCACGACGGCGGCTTCAGCCACGGCGGGGTGGGATACCAGGGCGGATTCGATTTCCGTGGTGGAGAGCCGGTGCCCGGAGACGTTCATGACGTCATCCACGCGGCCCAGGAGCCAGATGTCGCCGTCCTCGTCCTTCTTGGCGCCGTCCCCGGCGAAGTACATGTTTTCGAAGCGGGACCAGTAGGTGTCCTTGAACCGTTCCGGGTCGCCCCAGATGCCGCGCAGCATGGCCGGCCACGGTTCGCGGATCACCAGGAAGCCGCCGTGTCCGTCGGGCACGGATTCGCCCATCTCGTCCACCACATCCACGGCGATGCCGGGCAGCGGGACCTGCGCCGAGCCGGGCTTGGTTGCCGTGACTCCGGGCAGCGGGGCGATCATCTGCGCACCAGTTTCGGTCTGCCACCAGGTATCCACAATGGGCGTGCGGTCCCCGCCGATGACCTTCCGGTACCACATCCAGGCCTCGGGGTTGATGGGTTCGCCCACGGAACCGAGGACGCGGAGGGAGGACAGGTCGTACTTGTCCGGGATTTCCCTGCCCCACTTCATGAACGTCCGGATGGCTGTGGGGGCGGTGTAGAGGATGGAGACCTTGTACTTCTCCACGATCTCCCACCAGCGGCCCTGGTGCGGTGAATCCGGAGTGCCCTCGTACATCACTTGGGTGGCACCGTTGATGAGCGGGGCGTAGGCGACGTAGGAGTGGCCGGTGACCCAGCCGACGTCGGCCGTGCACCAGTACACATCGGTGTCGGGGTGCAGGTCGAATACTGCCTTGTGCGTGTAGGCGGTCTGGGTGAGGTATCCGCCGGTGGTGTGCAGGATGCCCTTGGGCCTGCCGGTGGTGCCGGAGGTGTAGAGGATGAACAGCGGGTGTTCGGAGTCGTGGCCCACCGCGGTGTGCTCGGTGGAGGCCGCCTCGACGGTGTCGGCCCACCAGTGGTCCCGGCCCTCGTGCCAGTCCACGTCCTGGCCGTTGCGCTTGACCACCACCACGTTTTGCACCGTGTGGCCGTCATTGGCAAGAGCCTCATCCACCGCAGTCTTCAAGGCGCTGGGCTTGCCGCGGCGGTAGGTGCCGTCCGCGGTCACCACGAGTTTGGCCTCGGCGTCCTCGATGCGGGAGCGCAGCGCGTCGGCGGAGAAGCCGCCGAACACCACGGAGTGCACGGCGCCGATGCGGGCGCAGGCGAGCAGCGTGATGACGGCTTCGGGAATCATCGGCAGGTACACGGCAACGCGGTCGCCCTTGACGACGCCGAGGGATTCGAAGGCGTTGGCTGCCTTCTTCACCTCTTCAGTCAGCTGGGCGTAGGTGTAGGTACGCGTGTCGCCGGGTTCGCCCTCGAAGTAGATGGCCACCCGGTCGCCGCGTCCGTTCTCAACATGCCGGTCCAGGGCGTTGTAGGCGGCGTTGACTTCCCCGCCCACGAACCACTTCGCGAACGGCGGGTTGGACCAGTCAAGCGCCTGGTCAAAGTCCTTGCTCCAGGTCAGCAACTCACGGGCCTGCCGGGCCCAGAACGCGGGACGGTCAGCGGCAGCTTCTTCATACTCCGCGGCGGTGACCACGGCGTCAGCAGCGAATTCGGGGGACGGTGGAAACGCCCTGGTTTCGTGCAGCAGGTTTTCAAAGGCATCGCCCTGCTGGCCGCCCTGCCCGAAGCCTGCGGGCGCGGTGGCGGTGGAGCTTGGAGTGTCCTGGGACATGTGAACCTCATCATTCATCGATCTTTGCTGCGCGGAGATTCGCTGCCGGCCGGGCTCCGCCGCCTGCACGACGTCGGGCACCGGCCGGTCACGGATCTTCCGCAAAGAGCTGTTCCGGAATCAAGACTAATGCGTGGGGGCAGCGGATGTGTGCGGTGTCACAGACCAGCCCGCGAACGGCATTTATTAAGCGATGAATGGTTCCACGCGCAGTCCCCGGCGGCCGCCCGGCGGCATGGCCAGCTAGTGATCAGTAAGGCTGTTGACTAGGCTGAGATGGGATTGTGACTTCACCGCGGACCGTCCTTCCCGGGCTCGGCAAGAGCTTGGGAACGACGGAACCGCTGTACGACGGCACGGTTTCGGGCCACAGCCCCGGTGCCGCCACGCTAAGGAGAACAGAATGAACCAGCAGAGCTTCGGCCAGAAAACCGGCCCCGATACAGCGGCAGGCTCAGGGGCCGCCACCGCTTCGGCCGCCGGTGCAGACCGGCAGGCCGCTACCGGAGCCAAGGGCCGGAATGGCACCGAGGCCGTGCTCGGTCCGTTCACCATCCGGGACCTGGCCGTGTTTGCCGCCACCGTCATCCTGTTTGTCGCTTCGCTGCTTCCCTTGTTCGGCGGCCGCTACAACCTCTGGAACCTGAACAACCTCTTCTTCCTGGGGCTGGGGATCGTCCTGCCATTGGCGGTGAGCGCACTCTTCGCCGCGCGGAGGCTGGCACCGGGTACGAAGATCAGGATCGGTTCGCTGTCCATCGACCAGTTCGCGTCCGTGGTGGCTTCGTTCGCCGTCGCCTTCTTCTTCCTGTCCGTCGCAGGGGCCTACGTTCCCAGCCTCATGGTGGGCCTGATTGGCGCCGTAGTGCTTTTCGCCGTGACCGTCCTGGGCCGGTTCCTTCCGTACATCTCCCCGGATTTCCAGGACCGTGCGGAAAGCCCCGCGCATGTGGTGGCCCGTGAAGCTGCCGTTCCCGTACGGAAGCCGCGGGCGCCCAAACCGCCGAAGACCGAGTCCGGCGCGGCAGACTCCCGCGGCCCGGAATCCGCTTCCGCTTCCCAGCCGGGGGTCGGGAAGTTGCTGGGCGCTGCCGGCGGCAAGCTGTTTGGCGGTGCCGGGGCCGGATCTTCCGCAGTCCAGACCGGAGCCTCCCACCAGCCGCCGGCGACAGCCGCGGTTCCTTCGGCAGCTGCATCCCATTCACCCGCCACGGCTGCTGTCCCCGCCGCCGGCGTTACTGCGGCCGGCGGGCCAGCAGCAAACGGCACCGTTTCCACCGCCCCTGAAGTTTCCGACCGTGCTCCGGAAGGTGATGCCGGCCCGCCAACCCAGGCAGCCGACGTCGTACGCCCCGCCCCTGCGCCCGCCGCCGAGGAGACGCAGTTCGGAGATGTGCCCGTGAGGGGCGGCGGAGCCACCATGGCGCATCACGACGGCGATGCCCCCGCCGGCTCTGCGGCCCGGAGTTCCTGGGAGCCGCCCGCAGCGACGGCCGTGCATCAGCAGGTCCGGGCCGAGGAGCCAATCGGGGCAACAGTGGACCCGGCCAGCCGGCCGGAGGAATCAGAGGAACAGCCCATCCACGAGGCTTTTTGGTTTGCTGTGGCCCAGCACCGGACCGCCTTCGATCCCCGCACCGGGGCGCCGGCCTTCGTCATTGAGCCGGGCGGCTGGGTGCTTGCCCTCGAGGACCGCGGGCATGAGTTCCTCGTCCAGCACACCGACGGGCGGCTGGGCGTGCTGCGCGACCTCAGCAATATCGAGCGCGGCTAACGCATGGCCTCACCCCGGGCTTCCAAGGCCGGCGGAGCGGCAGCACCCGCCGCCCAGGCTACGGGCATGCCTGTGGTATCCCAGGAGTCCCTGCTTGGGCTGAAGCGACGGGCGAGGCGCATCAACAGGGCTTTGGCCGAGAAATACCCCTACGCCCATGCGGAGCTCGATTTCCGCAACCCCTTTGAACTGCTGGTGGCCACCGTTCTGTCAGCGCAAACCACCGACGTCACCGTCAACCAGATCACCCCGCTGCTGTTCGACCGCTATCCGGACCCCCGCTCCATGGCCGAGGCGGATCCGGCAGCGATCGAGGACATCATCAAGCCCACCGGGTTCTTCCGGGCGAAGACGCGGAGCCTCATCGCCCTGTGCACCAGGTTGGTGGACGAGTACAACGGCGTTGTCCCCGGGCGGCTGGAGGACCTGGTGACATTGCCAGGCGTGGGGCGCAAGACTGCCAACGTGGTGCTGGGCAACGCCTTCGGAATCCCCGGCATCACGGTTGACACCCACTTTGGCCGCCTCGCCCGCCGCTTCGGCTGGACCCAGTCGGAGGACCCGGTCCAGATCGAGTATGACGTTGCCGAGCTTTTCGAGAAGCGGGACTGGACCATGCTGTCCCACCGGGTGGTGTTCCACGGGCGGCGGGTATGCCATTCCCGGAAGCCGGCGTGCGGGGCGTGCCCTGTCGCCAACTGGTGCCCCAGTTACGGTTTAGGCGAAACAGATCCCGCTAAGGCGGCCAAGCTGCTGAAGTACGAACTCGCACCGGGCAGCGAAGCCCTGCTGGCACAACTGCAGGCTGAAACACACAGGGCAGCCGAAATCAGGATGGCATCCCAAAAGAGGAGACCGTGAGCGCCCGCGAGGACCTGATCGAGTTGGCGCGCAGGGCGGAGGCGGGATCGGCTGCCTCCCCTGACCCCCTCTGGGCAGCCCTCACCGTGGACGCGAAACGGGCACGCAGGGCTGCCGTGCTGATGCTCTTCGGTGCGCTGGATGATGTTCCGGCTGTATCCGGGAAGCCACTGGCACCGGCAGACCTTGATGTCCTGCTCCTGGAGCGCGCCCACACGCTGGGATCACATCCCGGGCAGGTGGCTTTCCCGGGCGGCAGCATTGACGCCCGGGAAACGCCGGTACAGGCGGCCTTACGCGAAGCGGAGGAAGAAACGGGCCTGGACTCGGACGGCGTTGAGGTCCTGGGCACTCTTCAGGAGCTCGGCCTTGCGCACAGCAATTTCCTCGTCACTCCGGTGCTCGGGTGGTGGCGGTCGCCGTCGCCCGTCCGGGTGGTGGACTATGCCGAGTCCGCCCAGGTGTTCCGGATCCCGGTCCGGGACCTGCTGGACCCGGATAACAGGGTCATGGCCACGGTCCACCGCGCCGGCCGTACTTTCGACAGCCCCGCGTTCACCGTCAACGGTGTGGTGGTTTGGGGGTTTACGGGAATAGTCCTGAACGGACTCTTTGAACAGCTCGGGTGGGCTGTGCCCTGGGACCGGAGCCGGGTCCATCCGATGGGTGTCTGACTTCTGCTTGCCTGGGTTCGCCTCGCCGGCTATTGACTAGCCGGGCGTCCTTGGCTCCGGCTGGGTTTCCTTTGTCCCAACCGGTCAGGCCTGCTGCTGGCGGAGATCCACCACGATGCCGGTGGCCGCATTCTCGCGCATGGCGTTGATGCCCTCTATTAAGGTGTTGAGGGACTTGAAGTTTGGTGAAACGGCAACGATGTTGCCGTCCGCGTCCGTCAGCCTAAGCCGGTACGACTCGTCCCCTACCCGATGTATTTCAAACCTGCCCGCCATATGCCGGACCTCCCCTTGGTGTGCGTCGTTGCATCAACCTTTGGACCGATCTGTTTCAGTCACCACAAGACTGTAACCCGCGTCACCGCAGCCCGGCGAGCTACTGCCGGGTAGGTTACATTTCTCGACAATTGTCGCGGTGCGAGCCCTCTTGGGAAGCATCCGGGAGGAGCTCCTACTTTGCGTGGTCGTACGAATCGACCACTGCGACGCTCACCGGGAACTCCACGGGGATGGGTCCGAACAGCAGTTCCTTGGCGGCGTTGGCGGCGTCCTCGATCGCCCTGATGCCTGCATCGACCAAGTGCTCCGGCGCATGGACCATCACTTCGTCGTGGAGGAAGAAGACGAGTTCCGCCCGGCCGGAACCTTCCGCGTGCAAGGTACGGAGCCGCCGTCGTAATTCCGCGAGCCAGCATGCAGCCCAGTCCGCCGCCGAGCCCTGGACCACGAAGTTGCGCGTGAACCGTCCCCTGGAACGTGCGATCGATTCTGCCCGGCGCTGCTCCTCTGCGGACGAAGAGCGCTGGCTTTGGAACCACCGGTCCGACGGCGGCGGGCTGCTACGGCCCAGCCGGGTGCTGACCGTTCCGCCGGACTCACCGGCGCGGGCGGCCCGTTCCACGAAGTCCACAGCCCGGGGGTAGGTTTTGGCGAGCTGTGGCATGAGCCGCCCTGCCTCACCGGAGGTGGCTCCGTACATGGCTCCCAGCAGCGCCATTTTCGCTTTGGCGCGGTCGCCGCCGAACCCCTTTGCGGCAATGCCGGCGTAGAGGTCCTGGTCCTTGGCGGCCTCGGCCATGGTCGAGTCCTTTGCCAGGGCCACCAGCACACGGGGCTCGAGCTGGGAGGCATCCGCGACGATCAGTTTGTACCCGGGGTCGGCGTGGACGGCGCCGCGGATCTGGCGCGGAATCTGCAGGGCGCCGCCGCCTCTTGACGCCCAGCGGCCCGAAACGACGCCGCCCACCACATACTCAGGGCGAAACCGGCCGCCGGCCACCCATGCATCAAGCCAGGCCCACCCGTTGGCCGCGTGCAGGCGCGAAAGCTTCTTGTAGGCCAGGAGCGGGGCGATGGCCGGGTGCTTCGATTCCTTCAGTTCCCACTGGCGGGTGCTTTTCACCTCGATCCCGTTTCGGTGCAGGGCGCGCATCAGGTCCTGCGGGGAATCCGGGTTCAGTGTGGGCGCGTTTAAGAGGCCGCGCAGTTCGAGGTTCAACGCCTCCAGTTTTGCCGGCCGGTGGCCCACGGGCGGGCGGGGGCCGAGATAACCGGCCAGGATCTCCTCGTGCAGGTCCTCCCGCCAAGGGACCCCGGCATGCTGCATTTCAGCGGCGATCATGGCGCCGGCGGATTCGGCGGCCAGAAGAAGCTGCAGCCGGTTGCGCCGGTTTTCCTCGGGGCTGACCGACGCCAGGGCTACCTGCTGCGCGGCGTATTCCTCCCGAAGGTCCTCAAGCGTGTGCCGGGGGCTGAAGCCGGCGTCCGGATCATCGAAAAGCGCGTCCTGTTCGGGTGGCGGCGGAGGCGGTTGGAGGGCCCGGGGCGGCTGCTGCGGGTCATCGAGCGTGACCTTGTCCGAGTTCACGGCGTAGTCAGTGTGGGCGGTGAACTGCGAATGCGCAAGAATATTTCCGCACAGATTCAGGTCGTAGCACCGGTCCAGTTCCACCCCGGACGCCAGCAGGGACGGGTACCAGTCCTGGGTCCGGTGCCAGATCCAGCGGGGCGGCTGCCCGCCCTGCGGCCGGCGTTCCAGATCACGGACGACGGCGGCCAGTTCGCTTGCGCGGACGGGCCGGGGTTCCGGGTTGGACGGATGGGGGCTGCCGGCCTGCGTGAGTTCCTGCAGGACCGCGCCCTCGGGGTGGGCGGCAAGCAGGAGGTACATGGTCCAATTCTGCCTTGTCTTCGACGGTCCTTATGCCGGACGACTCTTCCTGCACAGGGCGGGTGGAACCGGCGTTGTTCACATACGGACTCGCGGCCCTTATCCCCGCCGGTTCGTGAGGGAACAGTGGCTTCATGAGCAGGCACCAGCTGACCCCGTCCCACGTTGATCCCGGCCGGTCCGCGCCCTCGTTCGGGCGGATCGCTGATGCGCTCCCGGGGGCACCGCCGGGCGGGGTGGCTAACGGCGCGGATCCTGGCGGGAGCGGAGGCGCGTGGCTGCCGGACGGTGCGGAAGAGGTCCTGCTGGTTACCTCCTCCGCCTTCCTGCGGGCAGAAGTGGAGCGCATTGTCGCCGCCGCCGGAGCCCACCTTCGCGTTGTAGCCGATGCACTTGAGGGCGGCAGGTACTGGGACGGCGCAGCGGCAGTTCTGGTGGGGAGTGACATCCGTGAACTGCCGCCCCGGCGGCGGGCACCAGCCGTTCTTGTGGGACTGGATGGTGAAGGTGACAGCCTGTGGCACCTGGCGGCAGCCCTCGGCGCGGAGAGGGTGGCCGTGCTGCCGGACGCCGCTGCCTGGCTCGCCGATCATCTGAGCCGCTCCCGGTCTCCGGGCCCTGGCGGACTCATCCTGGGCGTTACCGGCGGGTGCGGCGGGGCCGGCGCCACCACAGCCGCCATCTGGATAGCCCAGGCGGCCGCCGGAATGGGTGCCCGGGTACTGCTCGTTGACGGCGACCCGTGGGGTGGCGGGCTGGAGCTGGCCATCGCTGCGGAAGAGACACCGGGCCTGCGTTGGCCTGATCTCTCTGAAGCCCGTGGCAGCATCGATCCCGGCCAGCTTTCCGACTCGCTTCCGGTCTCGGGGGGATTCTCGTTCCTGTCCTGGCCCGCCAGCCGGGAACAACCTGTTCCGGTGGCAGCGGCTACCACCACGGGGGTGCTGGATGCCGGGCGCCGGGGGTATGAGCTGGTGGTCGTGGACATTGGCAGGGGAACCGGTCCGTTGCAGTCCTATGCGTGGGACTGCGACCGCATCATGATGGTGGTTCCCGCGCAGCTCAAGGCTGCTGTCGCAGCCGTGCGCCTGCTTCAGGAGTTTCCGCCGATCGAAGCTGCGCTTCTGGTGCGGGGCAGGCCGGGGGCGGCACTGGACGGATCCCTCATTTCCGAGGCCATCGGGCTTCCCGTGCAGGGACGCGTTCCTGAGCTTCGCGGTGTCAGTGCGGCCATGGAGTCCGGCCGCCTCCTGGACCTGGGCAGGCGGCGGAACGTCCGGCATTTTGCTGCCGCCGTGCTCGATTCCCTCGGGGATGACTTGCCCGCAGGCGAACTGGGATGAAGCAGCAGCCCTCTCCGCATGGAACGGGACCGGTGGACGGACTGCGGCGGCGTGCCCGAAACATTGAAAGCCAGCGCCGTGACCCGCGCCGGGATGCCCGCCTTCCGGTGGACTCGGGACTGCTGGAATCGGTCCGTGAGTCCATGATGGCCGATGCAGGGGCAGTGACACCGTCCCGGGTGGCAGCCGCCGTTCAGGCTAGCGGAAAGTTGCTGGGCACGGCGGGGTCGCTCGCGGCGGTGGAGCGGATCAGCGCGGAGCTGAACGGGCTGGGACCGCTGCAGGAGCTCACCCGGGATCCGGCTGTTACGGACATCTTCGTCAACGCGCCGGATTCCGTCTGGGTGGACCGCGGCAGGGGCATAGAACGCGCCGCTGTGGCTTTCGCTGAAGAGGCACAGTTGCGGGCGCTTGCCTGCAGGCTGGTGGCCGCAGGAGGGCGCCGCCTGGATGACGGATCGCCGTGCGTGGACGTGCGGCTGCCCGGCGGCTACCGCGTCCATGCCGTGCTGCCGCCGGTGTCCACCGCGGGAACGCTGCTCAGCATCAGGATCCGGCGGGAGCGGGTCTTCACCCTGGACGAGTTGCAGGCTGCCGGCATGTTCGGCTCCCTCGTGAAAGAAGTCCTGGGAAAGGTGCTGGAGCTCAAGCTGAGCTTTCTGATCAGCGGCGCCACCGGTTCCGGCAAGACCACCCTGCTGTCCACGTTGCTCGGTCTTTGTGCCCCGCAGGAGCGGCTGGTCCTCATCGAGGATGCTTCGGAACTGAATCCCGTCCATCCGCATGTGGTTTGCCTCGAATCCCGGCACGGAAACCTTGAAGGCGGCGGAGAAGTGAGCTTGGGCGAGCTTGTCCGGCAGGCCCTGCGCATGCGGCCGGACCGGCTGGTGGTCGGGGAGTGCCGCGGTGCCGAGGTACGCGAATTGCTGACAGCCATGAACACCGGCCACAGCGGCGGGGGCGGAACCATCCACGCGAATACTGCTTCTGCCGTTCCCGCCCGGCTCACGGCACTGGGTGCGCTCGCGGGGTTGAGCCCGGAAGGTGTTCAGCTTCAGGCGGCCAGTGCCCTGGACGTGGTGATCCATGTCGAAAGGACCATCCGCGGCAGGGAAGTGACATGTATTGGCGTCATTTCCGACGGCCCCGCCGGGCTTCACGTGCTGTCCGCCCTGGAGGCACCAGAGGGCACGGCGGTTCCGGGTCCGGCATGGCCCGCCCTCGCCGGCCGGCTTGGACTTGAGCCGGGGAGAACCATGTGAGCGTTTACCTTGCGGCGGCTCTGGTGCTCGCTGCGGTATTGATTCTTCGTCCGCCCCGGGGTGCGCCAGCGAGGCTCCGCCGCGTAGCCGGAGGTTTTGCTCCCTTAGCACCAGGGAGTCGTTTGGGCCGCCGGTTCGGGTGGCTCAGGCCCGGCGCCAGGGGAGCGGCAATATCTGGTTCCGCAGTACCCATGACTCTCGTGGTTCAGCAACTGGCTGCCCTGCTTAAAGGCGGGCGAACGCCGGCCCGGCTGTGGGACGAGCTGTGGTTTGTCTATGGCGCTGCTGCGGAACCCGGGGCCGCGGCCTTGACTGCGTCCGGCCTTGGTTCCGGTGCTCGATCCCTGTCACCGTCCGACCGGGCGCAGGGAGACACTGCAGGGTTGCGGGCGAGCGGCCTGAGCGCAGGGTCGGCCGTGGTGCTGGCTGTGGCCCGAGGGGCTGCCAGCACTGGGACGCCGGTATCGGAGGCCATCCGCCGCTCCTTGCCAGGGGTCTTTTCGCGGGCCGACAGGGAACTCCGGATCTGGTCGGAACTGGCCGCCTGCTTCGACATCGCAGAAGCAAGCGGCTGCCCCCTGGCCGACGTACTCACCAGGTTCGCGGCGCAGCTCGAAGTGGAGGACGACGCCGATGCCGCCCGCCAGACAGCCTTGGCCGGACCCAAGGCCACGGTCACTCTGTTGACCTGGCTTCCGCTCATGGGACTAGGCCTGGGAATCGCCCTTGGCGTGGACCCGCTGGCCATACTGCTGGGAACTCCGCTGGGGCTCGCAGCCCTGGCGGCCGGGATTTCGCTGACCGTGGCGGGCAGGGTGTGGTCCGCCAAGCTCGTGGCAGCGGCGGCCGGTGCGGGTCTGCCATGACCGAAGCTGCTGTTTTGGCAATTTCGTTCTTCCTTGCCACGGCCTCGGCAGCGTGGCTCCTGTGTCCTGGCAAAGGCAGCGTACGGAAGCGGCTCATGAACCTGCCACCGGCAGGCCCCCACGTTTCAGGAACCGATCCGCCGGGTGCGGACGGACGGCATCAGAACGGGGCCGGTTCCGATGGCCTGAGGGACACAGCCATGATGCTCGAACTGGTGGCAGCCATGCTGGACGCCGGGTCCGGGATTGGGCGTTCCCTCGAACTGGTGTCCGCCTGTGCATCGACCGAGTACAGGGAGTCCCTCCGGCCGGTTGTTTCGGCGCTCGCAATTGGAGCGGACTGGGAAACGGCGTGGCGCAGCTCAGCAGTCCGGCTTCCCGAAATCCTGGAGCTGCGGGACGCGCTGGGGTTCGCGGCACTCACGGGTGCGCCGTCCTCCGCCATCCTCTATGCGCAGGCTGCCACGCTCCGCCGCGAAAGGTTTCGTGCTGCTGAGAAGCGGGCGGCCTCGCTGGGCGTGAAGCTGGTGGTCCCGCTGGGCCTGTGTTCGCTTCCAGCCTTCATTTGCCTGGGCGTTGTGCCCGTCCTGCTTGCCCTCGTGCCGTCCGGATCCTAGCCCGCACAAGGGTGCCGGCTGGAAGCACAAATACGCACTCTTTCCCTCCACAGGGGGAAACAGACCTGACTTTTCCACTTACGCCAGCCCAGGCCTTAGCGGTTGCAGCCGGGCCCGGAAGAGTCGAAGAAGCCGGCAGCCCTGCCGGCCCACAGAAAGGAAACAGCCCATGTCCATCAACCAGGACCGCCACTACGCCGCCGGAGCCGCAGCACTCACCGCATCCCGGGCGAACCCAAAACGACGCCTCAGCGGCCGCCAGCCCGCGTATTCCCGCCGCGCTGGCGCCGTTGGCCTGCCGGCCAACGTTGTGGAGCTCTACCCGGGCGCAACTCTTCCGCGTCACCGTTCTGGCGTGCGTCGGCTCATGGGATCGGAAGCCGGCATGGCCACCGCTGAATACGCCATCACCACTCTCGCAGCCGTCGGGTTTGCGGGGCTGTTGGTCTTCATCCTTCGCAGCGAGGAAGTACGGGGGTTCCTGCTCAACCTGATTCGCACGGCACTGGCACTGCCATGACCTGTGCACCCGACGTTTTGCGCCTCCGGCTGCCTCCGGGTCCAGGCAACCGGAGGAGTCCGTGGCCGAATTCGGGGGTAGCCGGGTACTGCGCGCTACGGGATCGCTGCCATAGCAAAGGCCGACACATTGCGGGGTCCTGCGGGGCAGTCACCGCGGAGTTCGCGGTGACGCTGCCTGCGGTCCTGCTGTTGCTGGCCATGCTCCTTGCAGGTGCCGCGGCCGGTGTTACCCAGCTGCGCCTGGAAGAGGGAGCACGGGCCGGTGCCCGGGCCTTGGCCCGCGGTGACGATTCCGCGGCAGTGGAAAGGATCGTCCGGACCCTCTCGGGTGCGTCAGCCTCCGCGGTTATCGCAGCAGAGGGGGAGTGGTTGAGTGTGACCGTCACGGATCGCGTAGGCGGCCCGCTGGGGGCGTCGATTCCCTGGACGCTCACTGCCCGCGCTTCGACACGCAGTGAAACGGCAACCGCAATGCCGCACTGGCCGAACCACTGGGGCACCTACGGCGGCGGGGCTGCCGGTCAGTTACATGTGAGGCTGGCTGGTGGCGCCGGGGCAGGGGCAGGATGACGGGCTTCAGTGCGGAGATGAAGCACGGCACGGACAACCGGGAACGCGGGTCCGGGACTGTCCTGGCCGCGGGACTGGCCCTGGTAGTGACGATGGCCATGGCGCTGCTGCTGCTCCTGGCGCAGTCGGCCGTGATGGCCAGCAGGGCAGCCGCCGCCGCTGATCTTGCTGCGCTCGCCGGCGCCGACGCCCTGCGCGGCATCACGGACGGGGAACCATGCACGCTCGCTGCGGAGGTAGCTGCCCGGCATGCTGCCTCGGTGCTTAGCTGCTCGGAAGGGGAAGGGCACACGCTTGAGGTTCACACCGAGCTGACGGAGAGGACCATCTTGGGGTCAGCTACCGGCCATGCCCGGGCAGGACCTCCGCCGTAGCCCGCGACTCCTCTTGGCGCCGGATCCCCAACGCCGGACTTCCCCTCAGAAGGAATCCCGGTGACCCGTCAGCGCTGGACGTCCACGCTCATGCCGCTGGCCTCGGTGGCGTCCTTAAGCAGGACATCGAGCAGGGTGACCGCCGCTGCCTTGTCGAGCGGGTTGTTCTTGTTACCGCACTTGGGTGACTGGACACAGGAGGGGCAGCCGGATTCGCACTCACACGCTTTGATGGCGTCCCGGGTGGCGGCCAGCCACACCTTCGCCTTGTCGAATCCGCGTTCGGCGAAGCCGGCCCCGCCAGGGTGCCCGTCATACACAAAAATGGTGGGCACCCCGGTGTCGGCATGCAGGGCAGTGGAGACGCCGCCGATATCCCACCGGTCACTGGACGCCACCAGCGGAAGCAGGCCGATTGCTGCGTGTTCCGCGGCATGCAGGGCGCCCGGGAACTGGGCCTCGATCAGTCCGGCGGCGGTAAGGGACCGGTTGTCCACAACGAACCACACAGCCTTGGTGAAGAGGTCCCTGGCACCAAGATCAAGCGGTTCCTCGCCGAGGATCTCATTGGAAATCAGGGCCTTGCGTTGAAAGGAAACCACCTGCATAGTGACCTTCACGTCGCCGAAATGCAGGGAAACATCACCCCACGTGGCTGTGCGCTGGGTTTCCAGTACCTCGATCTGCGTCACATCCCGCGCCGTGGTGTAGTAGTCGGGATTGGCCCGGCGGACCACCACGCAGTGATCGTCCTCGTTGAGGTCCTCCACAACGTAGCTGTCGCCCTGGTGGATGTAAACGGCGCCGGTGTGCGCCTGGTAGTGGGTCTGGGGAGAGTCCATCGTTCCGAGGAGGGAGCCAGTATCAGCATCGACAATGCTCACCGGCCCACCCCCGTCAGCCCGCAGGTTCACCAGTGCCGCGGCGCTCTGGGAATGGGTCCAGAACCAGCCGGCGGGCCGTCGGCGCAGATAGCCTTGGGCCACCAAGCGGTCCAACAGCATCTCCGCAGTGCTCCCAAAAAGGTCAAGCTCGCCGACACCGAGCGGAAGTTCGGCCGCTGCCGCGCAGAGGTGCGGACCGAGTACGTACGGGTTCGACGGGTCGAAGACGGTAGCTTCCACCGAAACATCAAAAATCGCTTCCGGATGGTTCACCAGGAACGTGTCCAGCGGATCGTCACTGGCCACAAACGCCGCGATGGCGTCCTGCCCCGCCCGGCCGGCCCGCCCGATCTGCTGGAATAGCGAAGCCCTGGTGCCTGGCCAGCCGGCCACCAGGACGGCGTCCAGCCCGGAAATGTCGATGCCCAGCTCCAGGGCGGAGGTGCTCGAAACACCCAGGAGCCTGCCCGAGCGCAGCGCCTTCTCCACGGCCCGGCGTTCCTCGGGAAGATAGCCGGAACGGTAGGCAGCTACGCGCTGCGGCAGGCTTGGATCAACCTCGTCCAGGAGGCGTTTGGTGATGGACGAGATGGTCTCCGCGCCGCGCCGGGATTTGATGAAGGCTATGGTGCGGACCTGCGCTGACACCAGGTTAGCCAGCAGGTCCGCGGTTTCCGCGACAGCGGTACGCCGCTCCCTGGCACCGTTCTCACCCTTGAGCTCGGTCAGCGCCGGCTCCCAGAAAGCCACGGTGGTCGAACCATGCGGTGAACCATCCTCCGACACCGCCTTGACGGGTGCCCCGATCAGCCGGGCGAAGGAGATATTGGGGTCGGATGCGGTTGCCGAGGCAGCGATGAAGACAGGCTCCGGGAAAGCCGAGCCGGCACCGTAGTACGCGCAGATCCGGCGGAGGCGCCGCATCAGGTTGGCTACATGCGAGCCGAAAACACCACGGTAGCTGTGCGCCTCGTCAATGATCACGTAGCGGAGGCGGCGGAAAAACCCCGCCCACCAGGCGTGGTTGGGCAGGATGCCAAAGTGCAGCATGTCCGGGTTCGCCAGGATGAAATTGGCGTGGTCGCGGATCCACCGGCGGGACGCCGGGTCGGTGTCGCCGTCGTAGGTTTCCGCCCGCACGGTGGGCAGTTTCAGGGCCCTGATGGCGTTCAGCTGGTCGGCTGCGAGGGCCTTGGTGGGGGACAGGTACAGGGTGACCGCGCCGTCGTCGTGAATCTTTCCGGGGTCGGCAAGGACCCGCAGTTCGGAGCGGTGGATGGCGTCCAGCGCCGGCAGTTGATAGGCGAGCGATTTTCCGGAGGCGGTGCCGGTAGCAACCACAACATGCTCCCCGCCATGGGCGATGTTCGCCGCTTCAACCTGATGGCAGTAGGGCTGGTGGACACCGAGCGAACCATAGGCGGCCACGAGATCGGGGTGAACCCATTCGGGCCACGGCCCAGGCACGGCTTCACGGGCGGGGATGGTGCGGACATGACGCAGCTGTTCCGGGTCCGGGCCGCGGCCCAGCAAGGGAATCAGGGAGTCATGGGGGTTCACCCCAATATTCTTTCACTCCGTAACAAACCGGCAGGCCCGGTTCGCCCTCGGGGTAACCGGTTAAGGCGAGTCCGGGACCCGGACTAGCTCAGGGACAGATCGGACCCGTCGTGGGATGCCGAAAGCATCAGTACGCGCGAGACAGTGGTCCAACCCAGGTGGGAATAGAGCTTCTGGCCGTCCAGGGATGCCAGCAGCAGGCCGCTTTGCACGTCATGTTCAAAAGCCTGCGCCGCCAGTGCCCGCATGATGAAACTGCCCAGTCCACGCCGTTGGAAGGCCGGTTCGGTGATGATCTTGTCGAACACCGCGGTATCGCCCACCACGTAGACGCGGCCGCTGGCAGCCAAAGCCTCCCCGGACCGGACAACCGCGTAGTGCACACCGTCCTGCGAGGAGGTTGTGAGCGCCAGGTCATCGTCGGAAAGCCAGGGATCCTCGGCGTCCTGGGTTTCCATATCCACGATCATCATGGCTTGGGAGTCGGAGGTGACGTTCAGCCCGTGCTGCCGGGCCAGGGCCGAGTAGCGGGCGAGGTCGTTGGTCAGGATCGTCAGGACCCTCGCCGGCACTTCCGCCGTCTTCGCAGCCAAAGCCGCAAACTCACCATCCGTGGGCTCGGACGCGAAAAACTCCCACTCCCCGCTGGTGTCAGCGCGGAATGCGGCGGGGAAGCGGCCTTCGGAGGATGTCCGGTACCCGCGACAACCTGCCCAGCCGGCCACCCATACTTCGAGAAGGCCAGTGATGTCGTTAACCATGGTTTCCGGGCTCATGGGATGAGACTATTCCAGCCCGGTCACAAGCAACAGGGGTAGCCGCGGCCGAAGCGCGGTGCTTATGCAATTGTGATGCGCCGCCATGATGGAGGGCTGCCGGGCCAGGCGGGCAGGCTGCCGGAATTCGAGCCGGTACCCTTAAATACGTGGCTTTGAACCGAATTGTGCTCTTTTACGGCTTTACCCCCATCGCAGATCCTGATGCGGTGCGGCTGTGGCAGCGTGCCCTGTGCGAGAAGCTGGGACTGACCGGCCGCATCCTCATTTCCAAGGACGGCATCAATGCCACGGTGGGCGGCGAAATTGGTGCAGTTAAGCAGTACGTCAAGACCACGCGCGAATACAAGGGATTCCACGGTATCGATGTCAAGTGGTCCGACGGCGGCGCCGAGGACTTCCCGCGGCTGAGCGTCAAGGTGCGCGATGAGATCGTCTCCTTCGGCGCGCCCGGTGAACTCAAGGTGGACGCCAACGGCGTGGTGGGCGGGGGTACCCACCTCAAGCCTGAAGAGCTGCACGAACTGGTTGACGCCAAGAAGCAGGGCGGCGAGGAGGTTGTTTTCTTCGACGGCCGGAACGCCTTCGAGGCCCAGATCGGCCGGTTCAAGGACGCCATCGTCCCCGACGTTGCCACCACCCACGACTTCATCAAGGAGCTCGAATCCGGCAAGTACGACTCCCTGAAGGACAAGCCGGTGGTCACCTACTGCACCGGCGGCATCCGGTGTGAGGTGCTCTCCAGCCTGATGGTTAACCGCGGCTTCAAAGAGGTGTACCAGTTGGACGGGGGCATCGTCCGGTACGGCGAAACGTTCAAGGACCAGGGGCTGTGGGAAGGTTCGCTGTACGTGTTCGACAAGCGCATGCACCTCGAGTTCAGCGAGGATGCCAAAACCATCGGGCAATGCACCCGCTGCGCCGCCCCCACCAGCAAGTTCGAAAACTGCTCCAACCCCAGCTGCCGCACCCTCACCCTGTACTGCGGCGAGTGCGCATCCAGCCCGGAAACCCTCCGTTGCCCTGAAGGCTGCGCGGCCTGATGACGGCGGCTGTGCAGCCTACGCCCCGCCGGCCTAAAGCCCGCCGGAGGGCGTCACAGCCGCCGCACGCGATAGGCGTAGTTGGCAGAAGTCCGGGCCTCCACCGTGATAGTCAAGGCAGTTTCGGCCGAGAGATAGATGACGTTTTCACGGGTTACCCCGCACCGCAGCCCCAGCTCCACCAAGGTGAGTGAATCGCTTCGGACCGTAAAAGTCACGCGCCGCTGGCTTCGGCATGTGAGGGCCACCGCGTAGGTGCCCGTCCCCATGACGGCAGTGGTTTCGGTCCGCACCTCGCCCAGGGCCAGCAGTCCGGCCGCGGCGTGGACCACCGGGTGGCCGGTGTCGGGAAGGGTCCGGGCCACCCACGCTTCAAGCTCGGCCTCACTGACGGGCTCGCGCTGCAACGGATCCCTGGTGAATATCGGCGCAGGGGCCACAGTCTCCGCAGGCTCGGCAGTATCGCCCCAGTTCCGGCCGTCGTCGTACGTGTATTCACAGCCGCTGAGCGCCGGCCCTGCCGCCAGCACAAGGCCGAGGACGACGGCGGCCACTGGGTTCCGCGTCAGCGGCGCCCGGGCTGTCCGCCCCGGGGAAGGCGCGGAGGTGGTCCGCACACTGGGCATAGTCCGACTTTAAGCCCGCGCGCCGCTGCGGGCCATACCTATTCGGCGGGCGTCAATTGATAGGCGTAGATCAGGGGTGCGTCCACGCTGGAGGTGCTGATTTCGAGGGTCCCGGGCCGTGGCAGCGTGATCCTGGTGATCTCCCTGCTGCCATTGCACGCCGCTCCGGCGTCCACCACAGCCTCCCCGTCCAATGACACGGCAAAGAAGGCCTTGCCCCCGCCCTCGCACGTCGCCGTCAGGGTGTAGCGGCCGGCAGGGATGTCACGCGCCTCCTGGACGATGCGGTCCCGGTTGAGGATCTTGCCGGCGTCTTCGATCAGGGTGCCGGGGGCTGTTGGCAGTGCAGTGGCGCGCCACCCGGGAACGTCCGCATTTTCGATCGAGACCACGGGCGAACACCCCGCCAGGGCCGCAGCCGCCGCACCTGCCAGTGCCAAGGCAGAAAGGCGGCGGCGCCCTGGCTTGACAGGCTGTTTCCGGGCGCGCAAAAGGATGGGAGGCGGTGTCGGCATACCTCAACGCTACCCCGTCCGGGATCCGTCCCGGTTTCCGGTGGCCATGGCCGGACTAAACTTGGGCGGTGCCTAAATCCCTATACGAGTTCACCGCCGGCAACATCCCCGACGCTCCCCGCAGCGACCTCCCGGAGCTCCTCACGGCACTTGCCGCGGACCTGCGCCAGGTGGATTACACGCTCGACGGCGTCGCCGGGCTTTTGGGCGAATCGGCCTACACCGCGCTGAACCGTGACCAGATCATCCCCGCACTGCTGGTTGCCGAGCGCGCGGAGCGGCGGGACAAGGGCGCGAAGGCGCTCGCCGCCGTCGTCCGCTTATGGCTGCTCGCCGAGCCGCAGCCCAGCGAATCGCTCGACGCCGCCCTGCCGGGCATCCGTGCCGCGGGCCTGCAGGAGCTGGGGCTGGTGGAGCCCGTTCCCGGCGGCTCCCTCCTGGCGGCGAAAGCCGATCTGCGGCCGTACGGCTGGGATGCAAATGAGGACGGCAGCGGCGGCGCGGAACTGTGGGTGGCCAGCGACCTCGCGGCGCATCAGCAGGAGGGGGTCCTCCGGCACGACCACGTCCTGGGCATCGGCCAGGCCTCCACCACCCTGGTGCAGACAACGTTCCGGCGGCACACCAAGCGTGCGCTGGACCTGGGGACGGGGTGCGGCATCCAGGCATTCCACCTGCTGCACCACTGCGAGCACGTGACGGCCACGGACATTTCGGAACGGGCCCTGGCCTTTACACGGTTCAACATCCTGCTTAACGCTGAGGCACTGTCGGTGGACCCGGCTCGGCTGGAGGACCGGGTGAGCCTTCGCCTTGGCTCGCTCCTGGAGCCCGTTGCCGGCGAGGATTTCGGCCTGGTGGTCTCCAACCCGCCCTTCGTTATCACTCCGCGGAGTGCGGGGGAGGAGACGTCCGGGCAGTTCACGTACCGCGACGGCGGGCTCCCGGGCGATGAAATCGTGGCGGCCCTCGTGGCCGGGCTGCCGGCCGTGCTTGCTCCCGGCGGCACGGCACAAATGCTCGGAAACTGGGAGGTGCCGGCCGGTGCTGCCTGGCACGAGCGCCCCCAGGGCTGGGTGCCCGACGGCGTGGATGCCTGGTTCATCCAGCGGGAGATGGTGGGCCCGGAGGAGTACGCCGAAACCTGGCTGCGCGACGCGTCCGAGGGCCGTGACCGGCAGCACTACCGTGACGCCTACGCGGCCTACCTTGCAGACTTCGAATCCCGGAACGTGGCGGGAATCGGTTTCGGAATGGTGCTGCTGCGCCGGCCCGTTTCGCCCGGGCAGGCTGCCTTCAACCGGTTCGAGGAAATCACCTACCCCATCGAACAGCCCATCGGCCCCCACCTCGGCGCCGCCCTGGAACGCCAGGACTGGCTGGCAGCGAACAACATCAGCGAAGCGCACCTGCTGGTGGCCGACGACGTCACCGAGGAACGCCACCAGCGGCCCGGCGCCGAACACCCCGGGGTGATCCTGCTCCGCCAAGGTGCGGGCCTGCGCCGGACCAACCTCCTCAGCACCGAACTCGCCGGGTTTATTTCCGCCTGCGACGGCGACCTGTCCGCCGGCCAGATTGCCGGTGCCCTGGAGGCCCTGCTGGGCGGCGGTGGGGATGTCCAGGGAACCGGGGAGGAAGGGTTCGACGCCGGCTCGTTCCGGAGCGGTTTGCTCACCGATGTGGCCAACCTGGTCCGGGACGGCTTCCTGATCCCGGCCGCGGACTGAGGCGCGGAAACCCCTCCGCAGAACCCCCGTCTTTTCCACATGGATGCGCACAATTCTTCAAAATATGGTGAACTAGGCCAGTATGGGCGCATCTGCCCGAGCAACCTTTTTCTGTAGGAGCACCGTGCCAAGCAAGGCCAAAACCGGCAAGAAACTCGTGATTGTGGAGTCTCCGGCCAAGAGCAAGACCATCGCCAAATACCTTGGCGAGGGCTTCATCGTAGAGGCCTCCATTGGTCACATCCGCGACCTGCCGCAGCCGTCGGAACTCCCTGCCGAACTGAAGAAAACCTCGGTAGGCAAGTTCGCCGTCGACATTGACCACGACTTCAAGCCCTACTATGTGGTGTCCGCGGACAAAAAGAAAAAGGTGACCGAGCTCAAGGCTGCGCTCAAGGACGCCGACGAACTTTATCTCGCAACCGATGGGGACCGCGAGGGCGAGGCCATCGCGTGGCACCTGCTGGAAGTGCTCAAGCCCAAGGTCCCGGTGTACCGGATGACCTTCGGGGAAATCACCAAGGAAGCCATCCAGCGCGCCATGGGCAACCTGCGCGATGTTGATTCGGCCCTGGTGGACGCCCAGGAAACCCGCCGTGTCCTGGACCGCCTCTACGGCTACGAAATTTCCCCGGTGCTGTGGCGCAAGGTGGCCCGTGGCCTGTCCGCAGGCCGCGTGCAGTCCGTGGTTACCCGCATGGTGGTTGACTGCGAACGCGAACGCATGGCCTTCAAGGCCGCCTCCTACTGGGACCTCTCCGGGCAGTTCGGCGCCGACGCCGGTTCCTTTAAGGCCAAGCTCGCCGCCGTGGACGGTGCCAAGGTGGCCAGTGGCCGGGACTTCAACGACGACGGCGTACTGACCTCAAAGAACGTTGCCCACCTCAACGAGGAGCTGGCCACCTCCCTGTCGGCGGGGCTGCAGGACGCATCGTTCACCGTCCGGTCCGTGGACACCAAGCCGTACACCCGCCGTCCGGCTGCGCCCTTCACCACCTCCACACTGCAACAGGAAGCGGGCCGCAAGCTTCGCTTCTCCTCCAAAAGCACCATGCAGGTGGCCCAGCGGCTGTACGAAAACGGCTACATCACCTATATGCGTACGGACTCCTCCGCGCTAAGCGACGAAGCCGTGACCGCTGCCCGGCGCCAGGCCTCCGAGCTGTACGGCCCCGAGTACATCCCGCAGTCACCTCGCGTGTACACCGGCAAGGCAGCCAACGCGCAGGAGGCACACGAAGCCATCCGTCCTGCCGGTGACTCCTTCCGCACTCCCGCGCAGGTGGCGAAGCAGCTCTCGGGCGACGAATTCCGGCTTTACGAGCTGATCTGGAAGCGGACCGTCGCCTCCCAGATGGGCGACGCCAAGGGGTCGACGGCGACCATCCGCCTGGGTGCCGTTGCCTCCGACGGGCGGGACGCTGAGTTCTCCGCGTCCGGTACCGTCATCACTTTCCCCGGCTTCCTGGCAGCCTACGAGGAAGGCAAGGACGAGACCCGCGGCGACGACGACTCCGACGAAGCCCGCCGCCTTCCCAATGTGGCCAAGGGGGACGCCCTCGCTGCTTCCGAGATCATCGCCGTGGGCCACGAGACTTCACCCCCGCCGCGTTACACGGAAGCGTCGTTGACGGCGGAACTGGAGAAGAAGGGCATTGGCCGGCCGTCCACATACGCGTCCACCATCTCCACCATCCAGGACCGCGGCTACGTCCGGAAACAAGGCTCTGCCCTGGTTCCGAGCTGGATCGCCTTCTCCGTGATCCGCCTGCTGGAGCAGCACTTCAGCGACTACGTTGACTACGAGTTCACGGCGGACATGGAAGGCGACCTGGACAAGATCGCCAATGGCCAGGCCGTAGGCGCTTCCTGGCTTAAGCACTTCTACTTCGGCGAAGACTCCGATCCGGGCCTGCTCAGCATCGTCAACAACCTGGGCGAGATCGACGCGCGGGAAATCAACTCCATTCCCATCACGGACGAGATCACGCTCCGAGTCGGCAAATTTGGCCCGTACCTGGAAAGTTCCGCCGCCACCGTTGACCCGAAGACCGGGGAGATCGTGGAGTCCGCGCGTGCCAACGTGCCGGAGGACCTCGCGCCGGACGAATTAACGGCCGCCAAGGCCATTGAGCTGATGGAGACCGCCGCACCGGAAGAACGCGTCCTGGGCGCGGATCCGCACACCGGGCACACCATCGTTGCCAAGAACGGCCGCTACGGCGCCTATGTCACCGAAATCATCCCCGAGATGACCGAGGAACAAATCGCCAACCAGCCGGTGGAGTACTACAAGAACGGCAAGCCGAAGCCGCCCAAGAAGCCGGTGAAGGCCAAGCCGCGCACAGGTTCGCTCTTCAAGTCGATGACTGTGGAGTCGGTGACCCTCGACGAGGCGTTGCAGCTGATGAGCCTGCCCCGCGTGCTCGGTGAAGACGCCGAGGGCAACCTCATCACCGTGCAGAACGGCCGGTTCGGTCCGTACCTGAAGAAGGGCACTGACTCCCGGTCGATTGGCTCCGAGGAGGAGATCTTCACCATCACGCTGGAACAGGCGCTGGAGATTTACTCCCAGCCCAAGCAGCGCGGTGCCCGTGCCGCCGTGCCGCCGCTCGCGGAGTTCGGGCCGGATCCGGTGTCGGAGAAGAACATTGTGGTGAAGGAAGGCCGCTTCGGCCCCTACATCACCGACGGCATCACCAACATCACCGTTCCGCGGGCCACCTCGTTGGAGGAACTTACGCGGGAACAGGCTGTTGAGCTCCTCGCCGAGAAGCGCGCCAAGGGACCGGTGAAGCGTACCGCTACAGCCCGCAAGGCTCCGGCCAAGAAGAAGGCCACGGCGAAGAAGTAATCGGAAGACCGTTTGCGCGGGCCACTACAACGTGGTCGAGTAGGTATATGACTGAACAGCCCGCGCACACGGATCTCCAGCCGCTCAACGACCTCGAGGAGAAGCTCGCCAAGGGCGGACAGCCTGATGCCAGCCCCGTGGACGTCATCCTGTCCTTCCTGAACAGCGAAGTCTACATCGTCAGCTCGGACGGCATCGAGGGCGAGGATTCCCAGGTGGAGCCCCTCGTTTTGGCCAATGCCGATGGCGACCCCGTCCTGGCTGTCTTCTCGCACCCGAGCCGTGTTGACCAGCAGTACCTGGAAGCGGCTCCCAACGTGCTGGGCACCCAGGGTGCCGCCATTATCGCCAACATCGGGGACGAGCTGGGCATGGTCATCAACCCCGGCGCGGCCTATGGTTTCGAGATCAACCCCGAGGGCGTTGCCAACATCAAGCGCGACTTCAAGCGTGCCGATGAGCTTTCCGACGGCGCCCCGGCCGATCCGGCCGGGAACTGACTTTCTCCCCGTGCCCGGTTTGATGTGACGTGCCAGTTGGATCAGAAGGACCGGGCCGGGCAATAATGGCAGCATGCGGCTAGGCGTCCTCGATATCGGGTCCAACACTGTCCACCTCCTCCTGGTGGATGCCCACCCCGGTGCGCGGCCAGTGCCCTTTGCATCGCACAAACGGCCGCTGTCCCTGGTCCAGTACCTGGAGCCGGACGGCAGCATCAGCGATGCCGGCCAGCACGAACTCACCGAATTCGTGCTGGAAGCGTGGGAGTTCGCCGCCCGGCACAACGCCGAGGACCTCCTTGCTTTTTGTACCTCCGCCATCCGCGAAGCCACCAACGGCCCCGAGGTGCTGGCCCGCGTCAAGCACGAAACCACCGTCACGTTGCAGGAGCTCACCGGAAGCGAAGAAGCGTCCATGACCTTCTTCGCGGTCCGGCGCTGGCACGGCTGGGGCGCCGGACCCATCCTGAACCTGGACATCGGCGGCGGCTCCTTTGAGATGGCCTTCGGCCAGGACGAACTGCCGGAGGTCGCCACCTCGGTGCCGCTGGGAGCCAGCAGGCTCACCCGGGACTGGCTGGCCGAGGACCCGCCCTCGGCCAAGAGCGTGAAGGAACTGCGGCGCTATATCCGTGCCACGCTCAAGCCGGCGGTGCGTGAGTTCGACGGGCTGGGCCGGGCCAATGTCGTCGCCGGAACCTCCAAGACCTTCCGGTCCCTCGCCCGGATCGCCGGTGCCGCTCCCAGCGCGGCGGGCCCCTACGTCAAGCGAGAGCTGCGCGGTTCGGACCTGGGGGTCTGGGCGCACCGCATCTCAGCGATGAAAGCCGAGGACCGGCTCCACTTGCCGGCCGTTTCCGAGGCGCGGGCACACCAGCTGCTTGCCGGGGCGCTCGTCGCCGAGACGGCTTTGGAGCTCTTCAAGTTCAAGAAAATCACGATCTGTCCGTGGGCGCTCCGTGAGGGCCTGATCCTCCGCCGCCTCGACCAGTTGGTGTTCTCCGGTCCGTTGGAGCCCGCCGCGCATGTAGTGGCGGCAGCCGTGGAGGCATCCGTCTAGGACAAGCGGTTAAATGCGGAAGCACCGGGACCGGCAACAGGAAAATGGGGGAAAACCTGTTGCCAGCCACCGGTGCCTTGGCAGGCATCCCCATGCCTGCCGCATCACTCGCACCCTCAATGAGGTAGTACCTACTTTAGGGAAGCCACTTGTGAGGAAGCTGCGCTCAACATGTGAGCCACCTGTGAACCCATAACCGCGAGTTCCCGCTCTGTTAACTTTCTGCCGGCAATTGATTTCTGCGCCGGCAGGACCAAGCTGCAATGATGGAGCCATGAGCAACCGAATCGCATTCCTTGGCTGTGGGTCCATGAACGAAGCCATCCTCGGCGGCCTGCTGGAGGCCGGCACGGACCCGGCCGACATCGTGGCCACGGTACGGCGCGCGGAGCGTGCCGCGGAACTCGCCGAGCGCTATCACGGCATCACCGCGATCGCCGGTGAAGAAGAGCCGGATAACAACAAGCAGGCAACCAAGGGGTCCGGCGTCGTGGTCCTGGGAGTAAAGCCTGTTGGCATTACCGACCTCGCGCGCGAGATCAGCGGTTCTTTGGCGCGCGACACCGTGGTGGTAAGTGTGGCCGCCGCTGTATCCATCGCCCAGCTTGAAGCCGCCCTGCCCGCCGGCCAGCCGGTGATCCGCAGCATGCCCAACACGCCTGCCAAGCTGGGACGCGGTGTCGTATCAGTTTCTCCGGGCACCAACTGCACCCCGGAACAGCTGCAGAAGGTCAAGGACATCCTGCAGGGCGCCGGGACCGTTGTCGAGGTGCCGGAAGGACAGGTGGACGCCTTGTCGGCCATCAGCGGCTCCGGCCCGGCTTACGCCTTTTATCTGGCCGAGGCCATGGCTGCCGCAGGGGAGGAGCTGGGCCTGGACGCCGAACTGTCCCTGCTCCTGGCCCGCGAAACCGTGGCGGGCGCCGGATTTATGCTCGCCGAGCCCGGCGCCAGTCCCGCGGCGTTGCGCAAAGCGGTGACCAGTCCCAACGGCACCACAGAGCGGGCCATCGCAACCTTCGACGAGCGGGGTATTCCGTCCATCATCGCCGCCGGAGCGCGCGCAGCAGCGGACAGGGCAGCGGAGATCACCAAACAGCTGGGCTGATGTGGGCCCACGGCCGCAGGGTTCCCTGGCCGAGCGTGCGAGGTTAGGGTGCGGCTGGGGATTACGGCCGGGCCGCGAAGCGTTCCAGCAGGTCCACGTGCCCGGACACGATCAGCATGTCGCGGGAGGACACCTTGGTTTCCGGCCGCGCGTAGGTGAAGTCCTCCCCGGGTGACTTGACGCCCACAATCGTCACGCCGTACTTGGACCGGACCTTGGACTCGTCGAGGGTGAACCCGACTGTTTCGCGCGGCGGATACATCTTCACGATGGCGAAGTCGTCGTCGAACTCGATGAAGTCCAGCATGCGCCCGGACACGAGGTGGGCAGCCCGGACCCCGGCGTCGGCCTCAGGGTAAATCACGTGGTTGGCGCCGATGCGGGTGAGGATCTTGCCGTGCGAGGGCGTAATGGCCTTCACCCACAGATGCTCAATGCCAAGATCCACCAGGTTCACGGTGATCAGCACTGAGGATTCGATGGACGTGCCAACGCCCACGACGGCGGAGCTGAACTCCTGCGCGCCCAGCTGGCGGAGCGCGTCGATGTTGGTGGCGTCGGCCTCGACAACGTGCGTCAGGAGTGGCGCCCACTTCTGCACCAGGGTCCGGTCCCGTTCGATCGCGAGCACTTCCCGGCCTTGCTTGACCAACTGCTCGGCGGTGGAGGAACCGAAGCGGCCCAGCCCGATGACCAGCACCGGGGCGTTGTGTGCGGGCCGCCGGGGGGCGTCTGGGGAACTAGCCAATGATGGGCCTCTCTTCGGGGTAGTGGTACAGCTGACTGCGCTGGCGCAGGGCCAGGGCGGCGGCGAGGGTCACGGTACCCACGCGGCCGGCGAACATCAGGGCGCTGAGAACGTACACGCCCGACGGCGGCAGCTCGGCACTGAGGTTGGTGCTCAGCCCGACCGTGGCAAAAGCCGAGATCGTTTCGAACAGCACCCGGTCCAGCGAAGCACCGCTGATGTGGAGCAGGAGGAAGGCGGACACGGACACCAGGGTGGCGCCGGCGACGATCACCGAGATAGCCACCCTCATGCTGCCCTGGGGAATGGTCCTGCCGTAGACCTTGACGTCGGCGTCGCCCCGCGCCTCGGCGATGATCGCCAGGAACATCACGGCGATGGTTGTCACTTTGATGCCGCCCGCGGTTGAAGCTGACCCGCCGCCGGCGAACATCAGCGCGTCGGTCAGGAGCATGGTGGTGGACTCCATCTGGTTCTGGTCCACAAGGTTGAATCCGCCGGACCGCGTCATGACGGAGGCGAAAAGGGCATGCGTGATCTTGTCACCGAAATCCATCCCCCCGATCGTCCGGGAGTTGTCCCACTCCATCAACCCCCACAGGAACGTGCCGGCCACCAGCAGGATCAAGGAGACCTGGATGGTGAGCTTGGTGTGCAGGTTCCACTTTTTCCAGTTCAGCCCGTTTTGCTGCAGGACCATCACCACGGGAAATCCGAGGCTGCCCAGGAAGACACCCAGCATCAGGGGGATGAGGATCCAGAGGTCCGTCTCGTAGGGCACGATGCCGTCAGAGTGCGGGGTGAAGCCGGCGTTGTTGAAGGAGGAGATGGAATAGAAGATGCCGTGCCAGACAGACTGCCAGAAGGGCTCACCCAGGGTCAGGAACCGCGGAATGAGGGCCAACGCGAGGATTCCTTCGATGACCACCGAGGTGGTGATGACGATCCGCAGCAGGGTGCCAACCTCGCCCAGCCGGCCGGCATTGTTCATCGATTCCGCCGCGATAATCTTTCCGCGGACACCCAGGCGTTTGCTGACCATCAGCGCCAGCAGTGACGCCAGCGTCAGGGTGCCAAGGCCTCCGATGAAGACGCCAATCAGGATGACCAGTTGGCCGAAGAAGGACCAGTGCACCGCCGTGGAAACCACTGTCAGGCCGGTGACGCAGACCGCGGAGACGGCCGTGAACAAAGCCTGGTGGGGAGGCGTGACAGTACCGGTGGCGGAGGAGATGGGCAGGGACAGCAGGAATGTGAACACCAGGCATACGGCGGCGAACGCACTCAGCGCAAGCCGGGCCGGCGAGGTGTTGGCTATTTCGTCAATGAAGTCGCGGAGCCGCGTCAGAACCCAGAGGCCCTCCCGCTCCTGCGCGGGGTGCCAGCTGGCCGGGTTCCGGGGCCTCGACTGGCTTTGCGTCATGTGTGGCTTGTCCTCGGTCGAATCTGCTTCCCTCAGTAGTAAACCACTTATGCCGGCGTAATGGCCGGGCCGGTAGGGGCACGGGCTCGGGTAGCCTGTGATTGATGACATATCTGCCCGGTCTCAGCAAGCCCGCGCCGCCAACGACGGTGGTGTGGGGCGCCGACATGACCGCATACAATTTCGGTCCGGGCCACCCCATGGCGCCCGAACGGATGGACCTCACGGCACGCCTGGCCCGAAGCCTGGGACTCTTCGAGCTCGGCCACGTTTCAGTGGCAGAGCCCGGCGTCGCCACCGACGCTGAGCTGGAATCAGTCCACTCGGCTGAATTCGTGGCTGCCGTCCGCAGGGTCAGTGCGGATCCATATGCGGCTGACGAAGCCCGCGGCCTGGGGACCGAAGACGATCCTGCGTTCGCCGGTATGCATGAAGCCGCCGCGCGGCTGGCCGGCGGATCCCTGCTGGCCGCTTCCAGGATCCTGGAGGGATCGGCCCTGCACGCGGTGAACTTCGGCGGCGGCATGCACCATGCCGCACGTGAGAAGGCGAGCGGGTTCTGTATCTACAACGATGCCGCGCTGGCCGTGCAGAAGCTGCTCGACGGCGGCATCCGCAAGGTGGCGTACATCGACGTCGACGCCCACCACGGGGACGGGACGGAGAGCATCTTCTGGGACGATCCCCGTGTGCTCACCGTATCCTTGCACGAAAGCGGGCTCACCCTGTTCCCCGGCACCGGGTTCGCCAATGAAATCGGTGGGCCGAAGGCCGAGGGAAGCGCGGTCAACATCGCGCTGCCTTCGGGGACGGGCGACGCAGGCTGGTTGCGGGCGTTCCACGCGGTGGTGCCGCAACTGGTGGCAGCCTTCCAGCCGGACGTGATCGTGAGCCAGCACGGCTGTGACTCGCACCGGACGGATCCGCTGACGCACCTCAACCTCAGCGTTGACGGGCAGCGGGAGGCGGCCACCGCCGTCGGGAATCTCGCCGCCCGCTATTGCGACAACCGCTGGATTGCAACCGGCGGCGGCGGGTACAACGTCCTGCACGTGGTTCCGCGGTCCTGGAGCCACCTGATTGCCATCGCCGCGGGGAGGCCCGTGCCGCTGCGGACTGCCGTCCCGGAGGACTGGCGGATTTATGTCGAGGACAAATTCGGGGCGGCAGCGCCCGGACTGATGGGCGACGACGTCGAGCTCTGGTGGCGGTCCTGGGAAGTGGGGTTCGACCCCAATGACGCCGTGGACCGCACAGTGATGGCCACCCGCAAGGCTGTATTTCCCCTGCATGGGCTGGACCCGTGGTTCGACTAGGCGACGTGTCCTCCTTCTGCCCGTGGCCGGCGAAATAGTTGATGCCTTTCGGGGCATATGTCGCTAGGGTTGGAGGCATGGTGACAGACGACGTATTTGCCGTCATTGCGGAATCGACCCGGCGGGACATCCTGACCTCCCTTCGTTCCGGAGACAAGGCCGTGGGGGAGCTCGTGGAGGAACTGGCAGCGAGCCAGCCCACCATTTCCAAGCACCTGAAAGTCCTGCGGGAAGCCCAGCTGGTGAGCATGCGCGCGCAGGGCCAGAAGCGCTATTACGCGCTGAACCGCAAGCCGCTGGAAGGGATCGCTAGTTGGCTTGAGACCTTCGACGTCGGCGCTGCGGCTCCCGCCCAGGAGTCTCCGGCAGCGTCCGCGTCCATCCCGGACGCCGGTTCTGCGGCGCCTGCTGCTCCGGCCAGCCGCGGCGATGTCACAGCCGGTGCGGTGGCGGCAGAAGCTGTTTCGGCTGGCGTGCTGGCGCCCGACGGCGCTGACCTGAGTCCCGCCGTCGTCATCCCTGGCGGAACCACCGCCCCGCTCAGCGACGACAGCGTGCCCCAGCAGATCGGCCGGACAGTGGGCCGCGCGGCCACCAAGGCGGCTGACCTGCTCGCGAACCTGCCCAACCTGCCCAAGTTCGGCCGCAAGAAGTAGGTCTTCAGCCCAAGTAGGTAGCGCAAAGTGTCGTTTTGAACCCTCAAAACGACACTTGGCGCTACTTAGTTGGGGGGACCTACTTGTTCAGCAGGCGCACGTGCTCCGGGGTCAGCTCGGACAGCTTGCTGACGCCCAGCAAAGCCATGGTGCGGGCCATGTCCTTTTCGAGGATCTGAAGGGTGCGGTCAACGCCTGCCCGGCCACCCGCCATGAGGCCATAGAGGTAGGCCCGGCCGATCAGGGTGAAGTCCGCGCCGAGCGCAAGGGCAGCCACGATGTCCGCGCCGCTCATGATGCCGGTGTCCAGCATGATCGCAGCGTCAGTGTTGTCCGCGGTAAACGCCTGCTTGACCTCGGGGAGCAGGTGGAACGGGATGGGTGCGCGGTCCAGCTGGCGGCCGCCGTGGTTGGAGAGGACCACACCGTCTGCGCCGTGGTCTACTACCCGGCGGGCGTCCTCGACCGTCTGGATGCCCTTGACCACCAGCTTGCCCTTCCATGTTTCGCGCAGCCAGTCCAGGTCCTCGAAGGTGAGGGTGGGGTCGAACATGGAGTTGATCAGGTCCGCCACGGTACCCGTGTAGCGGGACAGCGAGGCGAACGTGAGCGGCTCGTGGGTGAGGAAGTTGAACCACCAGGCAGGGCGGTAGGAAGCGTCCAGGACAGTCTTGATGGTGAGCGCCGGCGGGATGGTCATGCCGTTGCGGACGTCACGGAGGCGGGCGCCGGCCACTGCGGTGTCCACCGTGACCATCAGGGTGTCGTTCCCTGCCTTGGCGGCACGCTCGATGAGCTCCAGGGAGCGGTCGCGGTCCGTCCACAGGTACAGCTGGAACCAGTTGCGGCCGTTCGGAGCGGCGGCTGCCACATCCTCGATGGAGGCGGTGCCCATGGTGGAGAGCGTGTAGGGGATTCCGGCGGCTTCGGCGGCCTGGGAACCGGCGTACTCACCTTCGGACTGCATCATCCGGGTGAAGCCGGTAGGGGCGATGCCCACCGGGAGGCGGGAAGGCTTGCCCAGGATGTCGGTGCTCAGGTCGATGGTGGACACGTTCCGGAGGATGCCGGGACGGAATTCGATGTCCAGGAAGGCCTGCCGGGCGCGGCGGAGGGTGATCTCCTCCTCGGCAGCGCCGTCCGTGTAATCAAACGGCGCCTGCGGGGTGCGGCGCTTGGCGATGTCGCGCAGTTCCCAGACGGTGCTGGCGCGCTTGAGCCGGGCTTCCTTGCTGAACTCGGGCTTCTTGAACTGCATCAGGGGGGCCAAGTCGGAGTACTTGGGGATGCGGCGCCTCAGGGCTGCCGGGACGGCGGGCGCCTTTCCCGCAGGAGCCGCGGCTGCTGCGGGCGCGGACGTTACCGGAACATCCGTAGCGTCCGGCGCGGGCGTGGTCTCCGGGTTGTTGGGCTGGATGGTGTGGGTCATGGCGTCCTCCGTTGGGCCGGTGACAGGTCTGCCGTTCGCGCAGATAGTCCTGTGGTCTAGCCACACTGTAGGGCATGTGGTCCAACCACATCAACTACTATTGCCCCATGAAGACCCATCAGCTTGTCCTGTCCTGGATTGAGAACGAGCTATCCGAGGGACGGCTGGCAGTAGGCGGCCGCCTCCCGGCTGAGCGATCGCTGGCCGAGCAGCTCCAGGTCTCGCGGACCTCCGTCCGGGAGGCCATCCGGATTCTCGAGGCGATGGGAGTTGTGCGCGCGGGAGTGGGGTCCGGCCCCGAGGCAGGGACAGTGGTCATTTCGGATCCGACGGCGGCCCTCGGCTCGGCCTTGCGGCTGCACGTTGCCACCCAGCACCTTCCCGTTGCCGACATTGTGGAGACGCGCGTGCTCCTGGAGTCGTGGGCAGTGTCCCATGCCAAACCTGATTCACCGGAGCTGGCCGGCGCTTCCCGGCTCCTGGAGAAGATGGATGCCGAAGTGATGGAAGTGGATGAGTTCCTTGCCCTGGACGTTCGTTTCCACCTGGCCCTGGCGGATGCGGCGGGGAACGCAGTGGTCAGCGCGATGATGGGATCGCTGCGGGAATCCATCACCGGCTATGCGTCCCGGCTCACTGCCAACCTGCCGAATTGGGATGCCACGGCAGCCCGTCTGCGCATCGAACACCACGACATTCTCGCCGCCGTTCACAATAACGACGGCGAGCGGGCGGCCAAGCTGGTGGCTGCCCACATCGAGGGCTACTACCGCGAGGCCGGAGTGGGCCCGGGCGAGCAGTCGGAATAGTGCCGGGTGCAGCCGGAGTTTTTGGCCAGATATGCAGCGTTAGACCGCGTCAAAGTCTGCATATCTGGACAAAAACTCCACTGACGGGAAGGGGTTAGCCGTGCACCGTTGAGCGGGGAGCCTTGGCCGGGCCGCTGCTGGCCCGGACCTGGAGGCGCGGCTGGTACCGGCTGCCGGGTGCGTCGTTGTCTTCCTTGCGGATCAGTGCGCGGAGCTGGTGCCACGCCTGCTCGCCCAGCTCGGTGATCGGGACGGCGGCGGTGGTGAGTGCAGGCGTGGTGTACCGGGCGAAGGGGATGTCATCGAAACCCGTCACCGAGATGTCGCCCGGAACGTCGAGGCCGCGTTCGTGGAGCCCGCTCATGAGGCCCATGGCCACCAGGTCATTGAACGCAAGAATTCCGGTGGCGCCGCTTTCCAGTACCGCGTCCACGGCTTCATGCCCGGTGTCGAAGTCCGAGCCGCCTTCCAGCATCCGGACATCCACGTGGGGGTGGGCGGCCTTGAATGCTTCCAGGCCCTGGAGCCGCATGCCGTTGGACGCGCTTCGCGGCGGGCCGGCCAGGAATGCCAGGCGGGTGTGGCCAAGGTCCACCAGGTGCTCCGCGAGGTCCTGCACCCCCTGGCCGTAGTCCACCACCAGGCTTGGTACATCCGCCGCTGCGGTAGTGCGGTTGATCAGCACCAGCGGCCGGAGCGACGGCGCAATCTCTTCCAGCTCAGCGTCGCTCATGCGCGGAGCGCACAGGACCAGGCCGTCACAGCGCCGGCGGGCTTCGCCGGCGAGAATGGTTTCTTCACTGGAAACCTCAAACGAGTCGGCGATCAGGACGCGGTACCCGTCCTGGGCAGCCGCACGGCTCAGGCCACGCAGGATTGCCTGGAACGTGGGGTTAGCCAGGTCCGGCACCACGATGCCGATCGTGTCGGTCTTGCCCAGGGCCAGGCTGCGGCCCACCGGGTTGGGTTGGTACTTCAACTCCGCGGCAGCGGCCCGGACGCGGGAGGCGATGTCCGGGTCCACCGTGAAGTTGCCGTTCATTACGCGGGACACCGTCGCATGGGACACCCCAGCCTTGACCGCAACATCCGCGATCCCGATCCTGCCGGTTGCCGATCTCCTGACCATGGTGGTCCCTTCCTAAGCGCGGCGGGGCCGTGCCCTGAGCCGTGTTGCTGCCCGCCGGCAGGTTTCTGCCGGGTTGTCCGCGGTGTATTGAGTCAAAGCATATACCGGCCTGGGAAAGCGATTTCTACTGTTTTCCCAAGTTTTCCCACAACTTTCGGGCTGCTGTGAGCGAGTTCATCAGCGAAAGCACTAGAAAACGCTTTCTCCCAATGCTGATAATGGTTGACGGATGCACGTTCCGGTTGGTACAAATCTAATAGCGACCTGAGAAAACGCTTTCTTAGGCAGGTGCAGCAGTGCACCGATTGTCGAACGTCAGAGGCCGCCCGCTGCGGCCGGGTATTAGCTTTCGAAAGGGACCCCTCATGGTCAACACAGCCGAGTCGAGTACTGCTGCAGAGGCGGCAACAACTGCCCCGGACACCGCCGCCGCCGTCGGTGCTGCAGGACGGAGCGGCAAAGCCCGCATTGCTTTGATCGGCACCGGCGGCCGCTCCGAAATGTATATCCGCGCCATCTTCGGCAAGCACGCAGACACCGCCGAACTGGTGGCGTTCTCGGACGTCAACCCGGGCCGCGTGGAGTTCTACCAGAAGCTCATCCAGGAACTCGGCGCACCGGGTCCTGTAGCGTCCTTCGATCCTGCCGACCTCACCGCCTTCATCCAGGACAACAACATCGACCGTGTGGTGGTGACCACACCGGACTACACCCACGCCAACTACATTGTTGAGGCACTGCGCGCAGGGGCCGACGTCGTCGTCGAAAAGCCGCTCACCATTGACGCCGACGGCTGCCGCCGCATCACCCGGGCTGTCCACGAGACCGGCCGCAACGTCGTGGTCACGTTCAACTACCGCTACTCGCCGCGCAACAGCGCCCTGAAGGAGATCATCCAGAGCGGCGTGATCGGCAAGGTCACGTCCATCGACTTCAGCTGGGTCCTGGACACCGTGCACGGCGCGGACTACTTCCGCCGCTGGCACCGCGAAAAGAAGAACTCCGGCGGCCTGCTGATCCACAAGGCCTCCCACCACTTCGACCTCGTCAACTGGTGGATCGACGACGTTCCCGAGCGGGTCTTCGCCTCCGGCGGGCTCAAATTCTACGGCGACAAGAATGCCGCCGAGCGCGGCCTCGGTCCGCGCCCCGAGCGCGGAACGCCGGACGCGGATGCTGCTGTCCAAGCCAACGCGGAGAAGGATCCGTTCACCCTCGACCTGCGGGAAGATGAGCGGCTCAAGGCACTCTTCCTGGACAACGAGCACTACGACGGCTACCGCCGCGACCAGGACGTCTTTACCGGCGGCATCACCATCGAGGACAACCTCGCACTGGTGGTGGAGTACCAGGGCGGCCCGCGCCTGAGCTACTCGCTGAACGCCCACAGCCCCTGGGAGGGCTACCGGGTAGCGGTGAACGGCACGGAAGGCCGTGCCGAGTTGGAGGTCGTTGAACGCGCCGCCGTTACCAGCAGCACGGACAAAAAGACAGTAGTGGACCCGAGCGCCACCCCCATCGAAGAGGATGACGCCATCCGCCGCAACGGCGAACGCCTGGTGGTCCAGCGCCACTGGGAAGCCGCCTACGAGGTGCCGATCGTCAACGGCGAAGGCGGCCACGGCGGCGGTGACGAACTGCTCCTCTCGGACCTCTTCAACGGACCGGGCGAGGATCCGCTGGGACGCCCCTCGGGCTACCTGGACGGGCTGCGTTCCGTCTCTGTCGGCATCGCCGGCAACCGCTCCCTCGAGTCCTCCCTGCCCGTACGCATCGAGGACCTGGACCTCGGCGTCGACCTCCGCCGCGGCAACTGACGCGCGGGCGGGAACAACCATGAGCAGAATATTTGTCACCGGCGGCTCCGGCCGCCTGGGCCGCAGCGTTGTGGCCGGGCTTGCCGGCAAGGGCCATCAGGTCATCTCGGTGGACCGCGACGCCGTCCCCGCTGACCAGCTGCCCGCCGGCGTCGTGCAGGAAACTGCCGACCTCCTGGCCCCGGGGGAGGCGCTGCGCCTCCTCCGGGAAAGCACGCCCGACGCCGTCATCCACCTTGCGGCGATAGCGGTACCGTTCAGCGCGCCTGAGGACGTCATCTTCGCCACGAACACCCGGCTCGCCTTTGCCGTGATCAGTGCGGCGACGGAGGTCGGCGTGGAGAAGATCGTCACCGCCAGCAGCCCCACCGTACTGGGCTACGGTTCGCCCGCAGGCTGGTTGCCGCCGTCGTTCCCGCTGGACGAGCGGACCCCGCCGCGCCCATGGAACGCGTACGCGCTGTCCAAACTCATCGCAGAGCAGACAATGCAGACTTTCGCTGCCGCCCAGGGGGAGAAGATCCGCTATGCGGCGTTCCGCCCGTGTTTTGTTATCTCGCCGGAGGAATGGGAAGGCGCACCGACGCAGCAGGGCCACACGCTCGCCGAACGGCTGGCCGATCCCGCCCTGTCGGCGCCCGCACTGTTCAACTACGTGGATGCCCGGGACGTGGCGGACTTCCTGGACCTGCTGCTGGAGAAGATGCCGTCCATCCCCAACGGGGAAACCTTCTTCGTGGGAGCCGCGGATGCCCTGGCCACCGCGCCGCTGGCGGAACTGATGCCCAGGTTCCTGCCCGGAAGCGAGGCCCTCAGCGCAGGACTTACCGGCACCAGCCCGGCCTTCTCCATCGCCAAGGCACAGGAACTCCTGGGCTGGCACCCCACGCGCAGCTGGCGCACTGAACTGAAGTCCCACCCCACCCTCAACGACGAGAACTCTGCGCTGGTTACCGCCGGCAGCGGAGCCAAGGAGACACCATGAAATTCGACGGCGTACTGTTCTTCCCCGTCACCCCGTTTACTGCCGAAGGCGCCGTTGACGTAGAGCTGCTCAAGGAACACATCAGCTCCCGCCTCCCGTTCGGGCCCGGCGGCGTCTTCCCCGCCTGCGGCACCGGCGAATTCCACGCCCTCAGCATCGACGAGGTCCGTACCGTAGTGACGGCCGCCGTCGAGGTTGTCGCAGGAAAGGTGCCGGTAGTAGCCGGCGCCGGCGGTCCGCTGGGTCACGCCATTGCAGCCGCCCGCGCTGCGGAAGAAGCCGGCGCGGACGCACTGCTGGTGCTGCCGCCGTACCTGGTCACCGGCCCCACTGACGGGCTCGTGGCGTACATCGAGGCTGTGGCCAACGCCAGCAGCCTCCCGGTGATCGTCTACCACCGCGGCAACGCCAAGTTCACCGCCGCGTCCATGGCACAGCTGGCGGCCAACCCCAAGGTGGTCGGCTTCAAGGACGGACTGGGCGACGTGGGCCTGGCCCAGGAAATCGTGTCCGCAGTCCGTGCCACCGGACGGGAGGACTTTGCGTTCTTCAACGGCCTGCTGACCGCCGAACTGACCCAGGGCGCCTACCGCGGCCTTGGCATCCCGCTCTACTCCTCGGCCGCCTTCGCGATGGCCCCGGAGATCGCCAAGGCCTACTACGACGCATACATGGCCGGCGACGAGGACCGCCGCAACGCCCTGCTGGAAGGCTTTTACGCACCGCTGGTCCGGCTCCGCGACCAGACCCCGGGCTTCGGCGTCTCGCTGATCAAGGCGGGCCTGCGCCTGGGCGGACTGCCCGTCGGCTCCGTGCGCCCGCCGCTGGTTGACCCCACCGAGGAGCAGCTGGTGCAGCTGAAGGCCATCCTCGCCAAGGGCTACGAGCTGGCCGGCCGCTGATGAGTGCCCCCGCAACTGTTGCCGTCCGCACGGAGCCATGCATCACGGGCCTGACCACCCGCCTCATCACCGTTCCGCTGCGCCGCAGCTGGGGTGTTGAGGCGCCGGAAAACCACGTGATCACCACGGAGATCCACACGGACGACGGCGGAGCGGGGCACGGTTTCTCCTGGACGCCCACCATTGGTCCGCAGGCGGTTAAGGCCCTGCTGGATTACGACATCGCCCCGTTCATCACCGGGCTGCCTGCCAACCCGGAGGTTGTGTGGGACGCGGTATGGAAACGGCTGCACGAAGCCGGCGGCGGGGGACTGACCACCATCGCCATGGCGGGGGTGGACCTGGCCCTGTGGGACCTGCGGGCCTCCGGTGCCAACACCTCCGTCACCGGGCTCCTGGGGCAGCGCCAGGAGTCCGCGGAGGTGTACGGCTCGGGAGTGAACCTGCACTACAGCCTCGAAGAGCTCGTAGCCCAGACTGAGCGGTGGGTTGCCGCCGGTCACCAGGCAGTGAAGATCAAGGTGGGCAAGCCGGACATCCGTGAGGACGCCGAACGGGTGGCCGCGGTCCGCGCCGTCCTGGGGCCGGACCGGAAGCTGATGATCGACGCCAACCAGCGCTGGGACCTGCCCACCACGCTCAAAGCCCTGGACGTCCTGTCCGGGTTTGGCCTTCAATGGCTCGAGGAGCCCATCCGCGCGGACGACCTCTGGGCCTACCGCAGGCTCCGGAAGCACTCGCCCGTGCCGATCGCCCTCGGTGAAAACCTGCACACCATCTACCGCTTCCGCGATTTCATCGAAGCGGAAGCAGTGGACATCATCCAGCCCAACATCATCCGGGTGGGTGGCATCACACCGTTCCGGCGCATTGTTGAGCTTGCACGGACCAACAGCATCAAGGTGATGCCGCACCTGCTGCCGGAGCTGTCCGGCCAGTTGGCGCTCACGCTCGCGGAGCCCACATTGGTGGAGGACGTGGAGGAGGCATCCTTTGAGCAGCTGGGGATCCTGGCCGGTCCTTCGCCGGTCCGGTTCAGCAACAGCCGGCTGACACTCGCGGACCGGCCCGGACTCGGCTTCCGCTTCCACGACGCAGGCTAAAGCAGATCAACGCAGACTCGATGAATCCAGACACGAAGAACAGGTACCTCAAGTGACAACTGCAACCCTTTCCCTGTCCGAGCTCACGGCCGCCGCCACCGAAGCAGCCAAAATCTCCGCAGCAGCCTCCGACGCGGAACGTGCCGCCTGGCTCACGGCCGTGGCCGATGCGCTCGACGCCAACGCCAGGGAACTCGTGGAGATCGCGGATTCCGAGACGAGCCTTGGCGCAACCCGCCTCACGGGCGAAGTGGCCCGGACAACCGGGCAGCTGCGCCTGTTCGCCCGCGTGATCACCGAGGGTTCCTACCTCGAAGCCGTGATCGACCATGCCGACCCGAACTCCACGCCGCCCAAGCCTGACCTCCGCCGTATCCTGCGGCCGATCGGCCCGGTTGCGGTGTTCTCCGCGTCCAACTTCCCGTTCGCCTTTTCGGTAGCCGGCGGAGATACCGCGTCCGCCCTTGCCGTGGGGTGCTCCGTCATCGTCAAAGCCCACTCGGGCCACCTTCGGCTCTCGGAGCGGACAGCCGAAATTATGGCCGACGCACTCTCTGCGGCAGGAGCGCCGGAAGGACTCTTTGCCCTGGTGGCCGGCCGCGAGGTGGGAACGGCGCTGGTCCAGGATCCCGCCATCAAAGCAGTCGGCTTCACCGGCTCCATCCCCGGTGGCCGCGCCCTCTTCGACCTGGCCACGTCCCGCCCTGAGCCCATCCCCTTCTACGGCGAACTCGGCAGCCTCAACCCCGTCGTCGTTACCGAGCGGGCCCTGGCGGAGCGCTCCGCCCAGCTTGCCGAGGGTCTGGCCGGATCCTTCACCCTTGGCGCCGGCCAGTTCTGCACCAAGCCCGGGCTGGTCTTCATTCCGGCGGGAACGGACTTCGCCGCGAAAGTGGCGGAGGCCAGCAAGGACAAGCCGGCGCTCGGCATGCTGACCACCCGGATCGCCGAGGCGTACCCGGACGGGCTGCGCAGCTTCGCTTCCGTGGAAGGCGTTGATGTGGTGAGCGGAAGCGTGGACCAGGATGCGGTGTCCGATGGGGCCGCCCCGGTGGTCTTCTCCACCTCCGCGGCGAAGGCGCTTGAGCGCCCCGAGGAACTGCTGGAGGAGTGCTTCGGCCCCACCACCATGCTGATCGAATACACGGACCAGGAGGAGCTGTCCGGGGTCCTGGCCAAGGTTCCGGGCAGCCTGACCGCCACGGTGCACGCCCAGCCCGGCGAGGACATTTCCGGGCTCGTGGAACAGCTGTCCAACCTGGCGGGCCGCGTCCTCTTCGACGGCTGGCCCACGGGCGTGGCCGTCAACTGGGCACAGCAGCACGGCGGGCCCTACCCGGCCACCACCTCGCTCTTCACCTCGGTGGGTGCGACGGCGGTCCGCAGGTTCCAGCGTCCGGTGGCCTACCAGGATGCCCCCGAAACGGTCCTGCACCCGGCACTGCGCGAAAGCAACCCGCTGGGCATCCCGCGCCGGGTGGACGGGGAACTGGTACTTCCCCAGTAACGCTCTCTCACTTGATGTTGGTTTAACCGAAACGCTCTCTCAGTTGATGTTGGTATAACCGAAACGCTCTCTCAGTTGGTGTGCCGATACCACGGCTACAACTGAGAGAGCGTTTCGCTTTTTACCGCAGAAACTGAGAGAGCGTTTGGCGTTTTGGCGCATTAAGTGAGAGAGCGTTGTGGCTAGAGCTGGAGGGTGGCGGGCCGCTCGAGCCCGTTCACGGTGGTCGTTGGCCAGCGCGGGTCGACCGTGAGGACCTGCAGGCCGGATTCGGTGAGCTGGACAGTGTCCTCGATCTTGACGCCGGGCCCGGACGGGTTCCAGGTGAAGGCCTGGTTCAGGACCACCGTGTCCGTCGCCGCTGCGGTGACCCGGGGGTCGCGTCCCGCGTAGCCGGCGGGCCCGCCCTGATGGTGCAGTTCCCATTGCTCGGCGCCGAAACCGTGCCGTGCGTAGGCGGCCTGGATCTCGGCAAAGATCCGGTCCAGCCGGGCGCCGGGAACCGTGGCGTCGAAGATGTCGGCTTCCACTGCGGCGATGCGGGCCTCGGCGTCGCGCTCTTCCGGGGTGCCGGCGTCGAATCTTACCCAGCGGGTGATGTTGGCCACCAGGCCGTCCCTCCGGGCGCACACCACAGTCATCGCGCGCCGGCCCAGGGGCGCGTGGGTGGCCAGCGGGTGCCGGAAATCGCTTCGGCTGCTGCCGTTGCACAGGAGGACCAGCGGCTCGGCACCGGCGGCTACAACCCGGGCGGCCAGCGCGGATACCAGCTCAAACTCGGTGGTTTCCGGACGTGCGGCTGAGAGCACGTCGGTCATGATGGCAGCGACGTCGGCGCTGAGGCGGGCATACCGGGCGCTTTCAGCCGGGAGCAGCTGCTGGCGTGCGGCGCGCAACTCGGCGGCTACGGCTGCTTCGGCCAGCGGTGCGGCCTTCCCGGCGGTGCCGACGGCGGCTGCTACCTCGTGCAGGTTGCCGTACCAGGGCACCGAGTGGAGAGTGACGCCGGAGGGCAGTTCCTCGGCAGCGATGCGGCCGGCTTCGTTGTTGAAGGTGACCAGGTGGTCGCCGCCGCGGTCCACGAGGACGGCTGCGATGGGATCGCCGGCCAGGCTGATGTGCACCCGGCTGCCGTCCAGATACCAGGTCAGTGCCGTGTGGGTGGTGAGCAGCAGGGAATTCTGGCCCTTGGCGTCGAGGATGTCGATGACACGGCTCCGCTTGACCGCGCGGTCCTCGGCGGAGGCTGGTGCCACCCGGACGGCAGGAGCCGCGGCGGGTCCTGATGGCGTCGCGTCCAGCATCGCGGTGCCGGTCCCTCTGCCCGCAAGCGGTGTGGTGTCTGCTGTGGTCTGGCTCATGAACGGTTCCCCTGCCGGTTGATCAATGCTTCGATGTCTGCTGTGCCCAGGATGCCGTCGGCCACAAAAACGGTGATGCTGCGTTGGACGGAAGTGCCCGGTTCTGCGATCACCGGGGTGTCCCAGGCGAGTGACTGGCCCACGCCCGGGTAACCGTCCACCCGGACGAACCAGGGGTCGGTGGAACCTTCCGCCGCCACGAAAACAAGGGTGGCGCTGCCGTGTGGCATACCGCCGTCGGCAGTCCCGCCGTCGAACGTTCCTGCCTCGAATTTCCCCGCCCAGGCGAGCCACGGCGTTACCGAGCCGTGCACCTCTGATTCGCCGGCGCCGGCGGGTGTCCAGACGGCGGCACTGAGGCAGGCCGGCAGCCTCCAGAAGAACCCGCCGTAGCCACCTTCGTGGCGGCCGTTGGATCCGGGGCTGCCGAGGCTGACCGGCTGGTTCCCGGCAGGGGAGAGGGCGAAGTCCAGGGACAGCTGCCAGGCGGAGGAACTGACGCCGGACCAGGTCCAGCGACGGTCCTCAACCAGGACGGGGGCGCCGTCGGGCCCGTTCCAGGTCAGGGTCTCCTGCAGCCGGCCGTCGTGGCCACGGGACGTGGCGGCCGTTTCTTCAATGAGAGTTGCTGTGCTGCTGATGCTGCCGTGGTCCGGGCGCCAGACGTATTGTCCGGCTTCGCGCGTGTAAGTACGCCCGCCCCAGAAATTGATGCCGTCCACGTCCTGCAGGGCCACGCCGACGCCGAGGTGCCACACGTGGTCCAGCGGCTGGTGGTCCGTCACCACGGTGCCTTGAAGGGTACGTACCGGGTGCAGGTAAGGCCGTGGCGACGAGACAGCTCGGATCCGGCTGCCGTCCTGGTACTCGGCGATGGCCTGGCCGTCCAGCGTCAAAGCGCGGACCGGCGGTAGGGCCCGCGCCCACGGCACTCCCAGCTCGGCAAAGGTGGCCTGCGCCTTGATGGCGCGCTCGATCAAGGTGCCGATACCGTGAACAACCGGATGGGCGTCGTCCCCCTCGCCTTCCCACGTGATGGCGTCTGCGGGGATGGCCTGGGGTGCCGGGGCTGTTCGGATGGCCTCCAGCACAGTAGTGAAAGCGCCGGTGTCTGGCAGGGAACACAGCAGCGGGGCACCCGTCGAGCGGGCATCCAACAGGTTCTCGAGCAGGTCGGTGCGGCCGAATTCCTCGCGGCGCTCGCCGTCGGCGGTGCTGATGACCACCTCGTCCTGGGTGTAGTAGAGGGTGATCTCGCCGCGGGTTCCGTGCACGGTCACGGACGGATCCTGCTGCTCGGGCGCGCACAGCGTCAGCCCGCAAAGCAGCGTGGTCCCGCCGGTGGTGCGGACGCGGATGATGGACGTGTCATCGCTCTGGGTGTCGTGTGCCCGGTAAAGGTCCGTCTCCACTGTTTCCACGTCCGCGAGTGTGTGTGCTCCCGCCATATGGAGTGCGGTGGCCACGGCGTGGGCGAGGGCGTTGGTTGCCACACCGTCCACCACGTCGATGCCGTCCAGGCTGCGCTTCCCGGCCCAGCGCGAACGCTTGAAGTAGGCCTTGTTCCGCACCCACTGCCCTTTCGCGCTCAGGCCGAGGATGTCACCAATCCCGCCAGCTTCCACCAAACGGCGAATGGCGGGCAATGCGTGGGAACCCAAGCTCTGGAAGCCCACCTGGACCAGCCGTCCGGCGGTTTCAGCGGCTGCCAACACCTCCTGGAACTGGGCGAGGGACGCCACGGGCGGCTTCTCCACATAGACATCCTTGCCCGCTGCCAACGCCGCGAGGGCCAAGGGGGCATGCGTCTGGATGGGGGTGGCAAGGATTACGACGTCGACCCCCGGATCCGCTGCCAGCAGCTGTCCCAGGTCATCGAAGACGGCTACCGACTCTGCCAGCCGTCCTTCTGCGGGAGGATTGGGGTCCGCGACGGCGACCAGTTCCAGGGCCCCGGCTTCCTCGAGCCGGGCGAGGTTGGCCAGGTGGCGTTCGCCGAATCCGTGGACGCCCACCAGGGCTATCCGCGGAACCGCTGCCGGGTCAGTTGCCGGCGCCGTGTGGGTGCTGTTCTCCGCGGTGGCGGATTGTTGAGTCATCAGGAAGTTCCTCGCGGGCTGAAGGTGGTTAGGACGTCGGGTGTGGCCGCGGCAGCCGGGCCGGATGTGTCCGGCTGCGTGGCGTGAAGCGTGGAAGACAGGAAGTGGAGGGCTTCCTCCTGCATCTGGGCTGTAAAAACATGGCCGCCCGGCCAGAAGCTTCCGGTGTAGCTCCCCGGGCGGTGCAGTGACTCCAGTATGCGGTGGGCCTCACGCATGCCGTCTTCGGGGAAAAGCTCATCTGCCAGCGCGTATTGCACCAGCAGGTGGCCCGCGCCTGATCTTGCCGTGAGCGCAGGCCAGTCACCCAGCCGCCACAGGCCGGGAGTCTGCAGCAGCCAGGAATGCGCGTCCAGGTGGGCGGGAAGAAGCGACTGGAAAGTGGTCATCATGCACGTCACCACGTAGCTGCGGATCCGCGGACTCAGGGCGGCAAGGGCAACGGAGCGGCCACCGCCGCCGGAGAAGCCGATGCAGCCCAGGCGGTCCTGGTCCACGTCCGGCAGTCCGGCCAGAATCTCCAGGGCGGCCAGGTCGTCGTGGGCCACCATGCCGGCGAGGCTGGTGCCCAGCAGGCCGGCGGTCTTGGCCACGGTTTCCTCGTGGAAAGCGGCGGCGGCGTTGTATTCATCAGCTTCGGAAGGCACGACGCCGGCCTGCCGCCACTGCGCCTGCCGCGCCTCCAGTGCCGAGGCCGTCCGCCACGGCGGAACGGCGAGGTCAAAGCGGCGGCTGCCCCAGGCGAACGTGTCGTGGGCGAGGACAGCGAAGCCCCGGCGCGCAACCTCGGTGGCAAGCGCCCGGCCGTCGTAGTGGCCTGCCCGCGCGTTTTCCGCCGAGGGATGTGATTCCGGGAGTTCCACCAGCCGGTCCGCCCCGCCGAACTTGTTTCCCCCATGGCAGTGCAGGGCAAGGACTCCCGGCAGGGGGCCGGAAACCCCGGCCGGCCGGACCAGCCAGCCAGTGGTGCGCGGGCCGAAACCCAACTGCCAGCTGAGCTGGGAGGTTGTGACGCCGTCGTACGTTTCCGCCCAGTGGACCGTTACCTTCGGCTGCTGCGGCGAGCCCGGTACCCCAAGCGCGTCCGCGAGTTCCTGCGACGCCGGGGCGGCGGCCTGGTACCTGGGGTGTTGCTGAACATAGGCAGGCCAGTCGCCGTAGCCGGCTATCGCGCTGGGCCGTGGTGGCCGGGCTTCGTAGGTCAGTTCGGCATCGGGGCTCACTGGCCTGCCTCCTGTTCTGATGTTGCGGTGCGGAATTGTCCGTGCCGGGTTAGCCCAGGTTCGAGTTGACCTCTTGGATAAAGGCCTTGGCAGCGTCCCGCGGTGAGGTCTTTCCGAACAGTACATCCGTGTTGAGCCGGTTAATGACCTCCATGGTGGCCGACGAACCGGCGGGGAAGGGCAGCGGCGGCTCGATCTTCAGCTCGGCGATCCGGTCCAGGTATTCCGCTTCCTTCTGCTGGGATTCCTTGAGGAGAGGCGTGATGGCGGCCTTGAGTTCGGTGTTGGCAGGCATGCCGCGGTCGCTCTTGATCTTGGTGGCCGCGTCCACGTTGTTCACCAGGTAGTTGATGAACATGGCTGCTTCCTTGGGGTGCGCCGACTTCGAAGAGATGGCATATTCCATGGAGGACCGCAGCCACGTGCCCGGCTGCTTGCTCTCGTTCGGGAGCTTCATCATCACCAGCGGTGAGCCTGAGTACGAGTTCATCTGGTTGCTCCAGGAGATCTTCATGCCCTGCTTGCCCTGGCCCATCAGCGTCAACTCGGGCTGGGCAGAGTTGTCCTCCACAGTCTGGGAGGCCGAGGGTGCGGCGCCGGTTTCCATCAGCTTCTTGTTCATCTCGAACCACTCGGTAGCGGTGTCCTCGCTGATGCCCAGCTTCTTGCCGTCATCCCTGTAGAGGTCCTCGCCGTGCTGGCGTGCCCATACCGCAAGGAACGAGTCGTTGGTCATAGGCGTGGTACCGAAGGTTCCGGCCGGAGACTTCTTGGTAATCTCTGCGGCGATTTCGGCGTAGTCGTCCCAAGTCCAGGTCTCATCGTCGGGCAGCTCGACTCCGGCAGCCTCGAAGACTTTCGGGTCGACCACCATGGACATGGAGTTGACGCCAGCGGTGATGGTGTACTGCTTGCCGTCGATCTTGCCCAGGTCCACAGTGCCCTCTGCGAACTTTGACGTATCGATCTGGTCCTTGACCTTGTCCAGGTCCAGCAGCACGCCCCGGCTCGCATATTCGCTGGGATAGGCGCCGCTCATGGCGAAGACGTCCGGGGTGGTGCCGCCTGCGATCTGGGTGGCCATCTTGTCCCAGTAGGAACTGAATTCCGTGTTCTCGCCCTGCACCTTGATGGTGGGGTTCGCCGCTTCGAAGTCCTTGATGACTTCCAAGGTGGTCTTGGCGCGGGAATCGTTGCCCCACCAGGCGAAGCGGATGGTGACGGGGTCTTCAACAGTCCCCACCTTGCTGGCTTCCGGACTGCTGCCGCAGCCTGTGAGAACCAGTGCCAGCGCTGCTGATGCGCCGGCGACTGCCTTGGACGACTTTTTGAGACTAAACCGCATTGTCCTGCCCCTTGGTTGATGATTTCCGGTGAAGTGACGCCGACTACAGAAAGCGTTTTCTCAAAAACTAACAAAGGGCTATACAAGAGTCAAGAAACCGTTTACTTTGGTACGGAGCCGCTTTTGAATCCGACCACCGCCAGGTGGCGCAACGGATGATCGCCACTCCTGGTCCGCTTCTTTTAGGAAGTGCGGCCGAGGGCGGTGGGCGTCCGTACTCGCTCCGGCGATACCAAATACGTGGAGGCCACGATGACCAAAGGAGACCACATGGCCGCTAAAGACATACCCAGGGCACCGCGCCCGGCTGGAATGCCGGCTGCAGCGGGCCCGCTGCACGGAACGGGGTTGCCGCAGTGAGCGCCATCAGCGAACTCAGCTCGATTTCCCGGAAGAAGGGCAAAGCGACCCCGGAAGAGAAGAAGGCGAACAGCCGCGACAATAAGGCCGCCTATATCTTCCTGCTGCCGTGGCTGGTAGGCCTCATCGCCATCACCATCGGCCCCATGCTGATGTCCCTCTACCTGTCCTTCACGGACTACAACCTCCTCCAGCCTCCGGAATGGGTCGGTTTGGAGAACTTCACCCGGATGCTCACGGACGCCCGGCTGCACAACTCCCTCGGCGTGACCTTCACCTACGTGTTCATCGGTGTCCCGCTCCAACTGGCCGTGGCGCTCCTGATCGCCCTTGTCCTTGACAAGGGCATGCGCGGGCTGCCGTTCTACCGCTCGGTGTTCTACCTGCCGTCCCTGCTGGGCGGATCTGTGGCCGTTGCCATCCTCTGGAAGCAGATCTTCGGCACTACCGGCCTGGTGAACCAGGTCCTTGCGATGTTTGGTATCCAGGGACCGGGCTGGATCTCGGATCCCAGCACGGCCCTTGGTTCCATCATCCTGCTGCACGTGTGGACCTTCGGCGCCCCGATGATCATCTTCCTGGCAGGCCTGCGGCAGATCCCCACCATGTACTACGAGGCCGCAAAGGTTGACGGCGCCACCACCCTCCAGCAGTTCTGGCGGATCACCATGCCGATGCTGAGCCCCATCATCTTCTTCAACCTGGTGCTCCAGATCATCGGTTCGTTCCAGTCGTTCACCCAGGCGTTCATCGTCTCCGGCGGTAACGGCGGGCCCTCGGACTCCACCATGTTCTTCACCCTCTACCTCTACCAAAAGGGATTCGGCCAGTTCGACATGGGCTACGCGTCCGCCATGGCCTGGCTCCTCCTGGTGATCATCGGCATCTTCACCGCCATCAACTTCATCGCTTCTAAGTATTGGGTTTTCTATGACGACTAAGCTTGAGACGCTGCCCACCCCGGAGACTGCCGGCGCGGGCAAGCCTACGAACCGCCGCAAGCCCAAAGTCAGGGAGTCCCGGGGCACCCTGGCCTTCAGCAAGGCGCAGCGCAGCAAAGCGCTGATGAAACACGCCATCCTCATCCTTGCCGGCGGGCTTATGATTTACCCGCTGCTGTGGATGGTGGTGTCATCGCTGCGGCCCAACGAGCTGATCTTCCGCGAGCCCGGCCTGTGGCTGAACAGCCTGGAGATGAGCAACTACACGTCCGGTTGGTCCGCGCTGACCCACCCCTTCGGGCACTACATGATCAACTCGGCGATTGTGGTGATCGGATCCATCCTGGGCAACCTGATCTCGTGCTCGATGGCCGCGTACGCCTTCGCCCGGCTGCAGTTCACGGCCAAGAAGCTGCTGTTCGGCATTATGCTGCTGACCATCATGCTTCCGTTCCACGTGGTGATTGTCCCGCAGTACATCCTGTTCTCGCAGATCGGCTGGGTGAACACGTTCTGGCCGCTGATCGTGCCCAAGCTGCTGGCAACGGAAGCGTTCTTCGTCTTCCTGATGGTGCAGTTCATCCGGGGCATTCCCCGCGAACTGGATGAGGCCGCCAGGATCGACGGCGCCGGCCACCCGCGCATCTTCCTGCGGCTCATCCTGCCGCTGATGGTGCCGGCACTGGCCACCACCACCATCTTCACCTTCATCTGGACCTGGAACGACTTCTTCGGCGCCCTGATCTACCTGACGGACCCCGATATGTTCACGGTTCCGGTGGCACTGCGGGCCTTCGTGGATTCGCAGTCGGCCACGAGCTGGGGATCACTGTTCGCGATGTCCATCGTGTCCCTGCTGCCCGTCTTCCTGGTGTTCCTCTTTGGCCAGCGGTTCCTCATCAAGGGCATCGCCACCACCGGTATCAAGTAGTCCCTGCCGACCAGCAGCGCGGCAGTTGCCGCTGATGCTACGGCGCTTTGCGAAACGGCCCGTCCGATGGCGGGCCGTTTCTGCCGTTATAAAACAGTCATAAAAAACATCTTGTAATACAAGTTGAGCACTTGTAGCATTAGGTACAGAAAGCGGTTTCCCGTTTTCCCCTCCTGCTCCTGGTTCCATCCCCAACCCAATCCCCAGCACCTGATCAACCAGCACCATGATCAAAGAAGATCGGAGTATCCAGTGCCGCTATTTTCCCGCCCTGCGTCTGCTGCCAAGCAATCGGCAGAGACACCCACCACGGGCTCACGCCGCCCGCTACGCAAGACAGGCCTGGTAGCAGCTGCTGCCGCCGTCGTCATGGCCCTTAGTGCCTGTGGCGGAGGAGCTGCTTCGGAGAGCGCTGATGGTCCCGTCGAACTGCGTTTCTCCTGGTGGGGTGGCGACAAGCGGGCCCAGCTGACGCAGGAAGCCATCAAGCAGTTCGAGGCTGAAAACCCCAACATCAAGATCAAGCCCGAATTTGGTGACTGGAGCGGCTACTGGGACAAGCTGGCCACCCAGGTCGCGGCCAACGATGCACCGGACATCATCCAGATGGACGAAAAGTACATCACTGAATACTCCAGCCGCGGCGCCCTTCTGGACCTGTCGAAGTACGAGATCGATACCTCCAAGCTCGACGAAGCGGCACTCAACGCCGGCAAGAGCGAGGACGGCCTGACCGGCATTGCGGCCGGTATCAACGCCGCAACCATCCTGGCCAACCCCAAAGTCTTCGAAGCCGCTGGAGTGCCGCTGCCCGACGACTCCACGTGGACCTGGCAGGACTTCGAACGGATTGCCACCGAAATCACCGCCAAGTCTCCCCAGGGCACCTACGGTGCCGCAGCCTACGGAACCGATGAGGCTTCACTGGGCGTCTGGCTCCGCCAGAACGGCAAGTCCCTGTACACCTCCGACGGCAAGTTGGGCTTTGAGCCGAGCGACATCGCCGACTGGTGGGCGTTCCTGAAGCAGCTCAGCGAGAAGAAGGCAGTTCCGTCCGCTTCCGAGGTCGTAGAAGCTGAGGCCGCACCGCTGGACCAGAGCGGACTCGCCACCGGCAAGAACGGCATGGCCTTCTGGTGGTCCAACCAGGCTCCTGCCCTGGAAAAGGCATCCGGCGGTGACCTGAAGATCCTGCGGTTCCCCACCAAGACCGGAAAGGCCGATGACGCCGGACTCTGGTACAAGGCTTCGCAGTTCTGGTCTGCCTCCTCACGCACCAAGCACCCTGAGGAAACCGCCAAGTTCATCGACTTCCTGGCCAACGACGTCAAGGCCGGCGAAACACTCCTGGCCGACCGTGGTGTCTACCCGAACTCCGACGTCCGGGCAGCCATCGAACCCAAGCTGACCCCGGCCGACGTCAAGGTGGTCAAGTTCATCGACCAGATCAAGGATGAGCTGGGCGAGGCTCCGGCACCTCCGCCGAAGGGCGCCGGCTCCATCCAGGAAATCATCAAGCGCTACACCTCTGAGGTTCTCTTCGAGCGGCTGTCCACCGAAGAGGCTGGCAAGAAGGCACACGACGAGATGAAGTCCGCCATCAGCAGTTAGTCTTCACACCTAGTTTTCACACCGCCAACGAACACGGCTCTGGACACCTTGGGAGGACGCCTCCTCCGCCCATAGTGTCCGACGGCGGGTGGCAGCTCCGTCCCGGTGGGAACCATTGGTTCCTCCCGGGACGGAGCTGTTTAAGGAGTTGTTCGGGCCGTCACTGGTAAGCCACTACAAGCCGTGGGACCCAGGTGGGGTCTGTTTATTGGGCCCGGTCGCCCGACGGGATAAGGACCCGCCGCCGCTGGGGCCAAAGGTTGCGTGGTGCAACACGGCCGAGTACCTGCACCGAGTGCTTCGCGGCCATCGGTAATGCGGTTCCTGGCAGGGGTGGGGCAGTGGATCGGTAGGTATGGCCCGTGGGTGTGCGGAGTTCTACTGTGTGGCGGGGTCCCGGTACGGGTGTGGCTGTCCAGCCTGGTGCTTCTTTGGTGTGGTTGCAGGCTTCGCAGAGGCCTTGGCCGTTTCGGCTGGTGGTGGGGCCGTCGTTGTGCCAGGGGGTGATGTGGTCGTGGTGTCGGATGGGCGCGTCGCAGTATGGAGTGCGGCAGGTATCGTCCCGTACTTGAATGAACCTGCGGAGCCCCGGTGGGAAGAGCCGAGCCTTGGAATCCATCGCGACCAGTTCCCCGTCGGCCGGGGCGGTGTAGAGCCTGCGAAGCCAGACCTTGAACTCGGCACTCTCCGGGGTTGCTGCTGAAGGCGCCGCGGCGCCCGTGTTCCCAGAACCTGTTGCTCCCGTGCCCACTTTTTCAGCAACTGTTTCCCTGCCCGCAGGCTCTGGGCCAAACGCTGCCATGACCGCTTTTCTAGCCCAGCTGCCGGGGACGACGCCGTAGCCGGTGAGTCGGGCTGGTTCACTGTCGCCTTGGAAGAGGGTGCGGTCGGTCATCACCAGCTGGATCTCGACGCCGGTGATCCCGCCCGGGGTGCCGGTGAGGCGTTCGATGAGGGCGTCGGCCATGATCGCGCCCTTGGGACGTTCATCGCCGGAAGACTTAAGGGCGTCGGCGTGGCGGGTGAGGGCTGCATAGGCGGCGACGCCCTGCGCGACCGGAACCAGCGCGGTCAGGTAGGCCATGGTGTCGGGCGCAGGGCGCAGGCTGACGGTGCGCTCGGAGACGGCATGGGACGCCCGCTTCGCGACAGACTGAGGGTCGCGCCGGTACGCTGCGGCACGGACGGCGCCGGTGATGGCCCCGTCCCCGGCTCCGGTGAGCGTGCCGGTGTCGGCGGCGAGCTCTTCGTCCACGGCGGCCCGGTCCTCGGCGGACAGGCAGGCTGTTTCCTTCACGACCAGGGTGGCGCGCCACTCGTTCAGCTGCCCGGACTCAAGCGCTGCGAGGGTGCGGGGCATCTCGGTGACGAGGGCTTGCCCCAAGCCCAGCAGCCGGCCGCCCCGGGAGGGGGACTCGCGGCGGGCGAGGGCGATTTCCGCTCCCACCCCGGCACCGAGCTCATCAGCCGGGACACCCGCCGCGGCCTGTTCTTGTCTTCTCGCGAGGCTGTAGGCCACAGCAATCCGGGCCTGCTTAGCAGCGGCCGCCGCCTTCAGATCCTCCAATTCCCGCAACTGGTCAATCATTCCCGCACTATCACCAGCGACAGGAACAGAAGCCAGCGATTCAACGACGTCAGTAACAGAAGCGACAGGGCGGTTCTCCGCTGCGCCTGCGCTTGCCAACTCCTGAACCGCTTCCATGAATAAAGTCTTCCAGCAGGGTCTGACAAAAACTGCTGAGAAAAGCTGTATGTGGAAAACCTGGCGGCAGCAACGCGCCAGGCCACAAACAGCCAAGCGTTCCCGTGGTGCGGTGCCCAGCCGCAATAAGGAGCGACGGGGCGCCAAGGGAGGCGCCGCCGTCGTACGCACGCCAAGCCTTAGGGCGCCGTGCTGAAGCGGCGCCCCAATGAATGGAGGTCAGTCCTCCGCGACCACCACAACACCGCCGGCAGGCACAACCCCGTCGAACGGCTGGCCGGAGAGCAGATTAACGCCGGCGGCCTGGACAGCCCCGGACGTCCGCGAGTGGTTGATGGCAAACAGGAAGCTGCGGCCATCGGCAGAACGCCGGCGGACCACCTCCACGCCGGGATCCGCAACGGCTGCCGCGGCAACACCCGATTCGGCCAGCAACCGGTCCACAAGCGCCTCGATGCCGTCCCGATCCGGGAATGTGGCGAGGTACCACGCGGCCCCTTCGCCCACCGCCCGCCGGGTCAGGGACGGTACGCCCTCCAGCGGATACTCCGTAAAAGTCTGGACCGCTTCGGCACCCTCCAGGTGGACATGCTCGCTCCAGATGGAAGAGACACCGCCGTCGTTCAATTTCAGCTGCCCGCCCGCCAGCAGGGGATGGAACTCCTCCACGCGCACGCCCAGCACCTCCCGGAATGCACCCGGGTAGCCGCCCAGCCGCACGTGGTCCTTTTCGTCCACAATCCCACTGAAGTAGCTCACCAGCACTGTGGCACCGGCAGCGGCGGCAGCCGAAATATTGGCTGCAGCCTCATCGGTGACCGAGTATAGGGTGCACACCAGGACGAGATCGTAACCCTCAAGCGACGCCGACGGGTGCACCATATCCACGGACACCCCCCGCAGGAAAAGCGACCGGTGGAAGGCCCGCAGCAGGTCCAAGTACTTCACGTCCTGGCTGGGCTTGGAGTCGATTTCGCTCGCCCACCAGGCCTCGTAGTCGAACACAATAGCCACGCGTGATTCCACCCGCGAACCGCGCACCGGAGCCAGTCGCTTCAGGGCCGCGCCGAGGTCAACCACCTCGCGCCACACGCGCGTGTCCCGGCCGCCATGCGGCACCATCGCAGAGTGGAACTTCTCCGAGCCGGCGAAGCTCTGGCGCCACTGGAAAAACATCACCGCGTCAGCACCACGCGCCACGTGGGCCAGCGAGTTGCGCAGCATTTCACCGGGCATCTTGGGCTGGTTGCGCGGCTGCCAGTTGACGGCCGACGTCGAATGTTCCATCAGGATCCACGGGTCACCTCCCGCGATGCCCCGGGTAAGGTCTGCGCTGAACGCGAGTTCGATCTGCCGTTCGGGATCAGCCGCAACCAGGTAGTGGTCGTTGGCGATGACGTCCAAGTCCTTGGCCCAGTCGAAGTAGTCCATGGATTTCGTGGCGCTGGATGCCATCAGGTTGGTGGTGCACGGCACCCCCGGCGTGACCTCGCGCAGGACGGCGACAAGGTCCCGGTAGTAGTCCATCAGGGCCCAGGAGTTGAAGCGCTGGAAGTCCAGCTGCTGGCCCGGGTTCAACGTCGAAGGCGCGGCGCCTGGCGGCAGGATTTCCTCGAACGAGGCGTAGTTCTGGGACCAGAATGCCGTACCCCACGAGGCATTGAGGGCATCGATGCTCCCATACCGCCGCTCAAGCCAGAGCCGGAAGGCGGCGGCGTCTTCTTCACCATAAAACTCGGAGACGTGGCAGCCGAGTTCGTTGTCCACGTGCCAGAGTGCAAGGGCGGGATGGTCCTTGTAGCGCTCCGCCAGCACCCGCGTGATGCCGGTTGCGTAGCGGCGGTAAACGGCCGACGACGGCGTGTAGTGCCGCCGTGAGCCCGGCCCCAGCACGGTTCCGTCCGCCGTGACGGGCAGGATTTCCGGATGCTTGCGTACCAGCCAGGCAGGGGGAGCGGCCGTTGCAGTGGCCAGGGCAACCTTGACTCCGATTCCCGCCAGGTTGTCCATCACCTCATCCAGCCAGCCGAAGTGGTACTTGCCCTCTTCCGGCTCCAGCAGCGCCCAGGAGAAGATGCCCACGCTGAGGAAGTTCACCCCCGCCTCCTGCATCAGCTCCAGGTCCTCCAGCCGGACGCTGACCGGCCACTGTTCGGGGTTGTAGTCGCCGCCGTAGGCAATACCTTCGATGTTGTTCCAGACGCTGGCCGGGCTGGAGGTTTCCTGCAAAGTCATGGGACTCCTTTGTCTGCTGGGAAGATGGAACTGGCTCGAAAATCAGATCTTTGGAAAACGCTTGCCCATTTCCGGGAATGCCGATATTGTATCGTTTCAGAAGCCGTGTAAGCCAGCTCACTACTCACGTTGTAGGGTGAGCGACTGGGATTGCACACATCGAGCAAGGAGGCTCTCATGATCAACAGAAGGCATTTCCTCACCACCGTAGCCGTCGGCACCGCATCTGCCGCCGCTCTGGCGGCCTGCGGAACAGGCTCCAGCACCAGCGCCGGAGAAACCGGCTCCGCCGAGAACCCCGTCACCATCAACTACACCTGGTGGGGCAACGATGACCGCGCCGAGCGTACCCGCAAGGCGATCGCCCTGTTCGAGTCGAAGAACCCGGACATCAAGGTCAACGGCAACTTCACCGACTTCGCCGGCTACTGGCAGAAGCGTGCCACCGAGGCAGCCGGCGGCGGCCTGCCGGACGTGATGCAGTGGGACCTCTCCTACCTGCGCGACTACGGCCAGCGCAACCAGCTCCTGGACCTGGGCACCGTGAACATCAACACCGACGCCTTTGACAAGTCCCTCCTGCCGTCAGGCCAGATCAGGGGCAAGACCTACGGCATCCCCACCAGCACCAACGCCTTCGCCGTCTACTACGATCCCGCCAAGCTGGCGTCCCTGGGGATCGCGGAGCCCACCGGGAAGTGGAGCTACAAAGAGTTCAACGACTTCCTGACCGAGGTTGGCACCAAGAGCAACAGTGCGATCTTCGGCTCCACCGACTACACCGGTGTTTGGTGGATGTTCAACATCTGGCTGCGCCAGAACAACATCGAGGCCTTCACCGAGGACGGCAAGCTCGGCTTCACCAAGGACGACATGAAGAAGTGGTGGAACACCACGGCGGGCCTGCGCGGCACGCCTGCCATCATTACCGAAGAGCGCGTCACCCAGCTCGCCCCGAAGTCTCCCTTCGGCTCGAACGTCACCGCCACCGAAGTCACGTGGGACAACTTCATGGCCGGCTACCTCGCGGACAGTGGTGCGAAGGAACTCAAGCTGGTGCCGCCGCCCTCGGATGACCCGGATAACCTTGGCCTGTTCCTGAAGCCGTCCATGCTGATGGTGGCCAGCGCCAAGACCAAGTTCAAGGACGCGGCTGCCCGCTTCATCGACTTCATGATCAACGACCCCGAGGTTGGCCAGATCTTCAAGACCTCCCGCGGTGTCCCGGCATCGAAGACCCAGCGCGACGGCACCACCTTCGAAGGCACCGACAAGCTGGTGGTGGACTACGAAAAGTCCATCGAGCAGTACCTCAAGGACGCTCCCGAGCCGCCCATCGTGGGCTTCGGTACCCTCGAGGCCTCCTTCAAGCGCGTCAGCTCGGACCTGAACTACGGCAAGCTGACCATCGACGGCGCAGCCGACGCATGGTTCAAGGAAGCCGAAGACCTCATCAAGCAGAACGCCTGAGCAGCATAGTGTCTGCCCGACGATCACAACTGACGGATTGAACTCGTGACTCAAAGCCCAACATTGAGCAGGCGTTCGGCACAGTCCGACTCCCCGCTGCCGCGCAAGTCGCGGCAGCGCGGGGCGGATGCCCGCGCCGGCTACACCTTCCTGCTGCCCTGGCTGCTGGGATTCATCGCCCTCACTGTTGGGCCCATGATTTCCTCGCTCTACCTGTCCTTCACCAACTACAACCTGTTCGAGCCGCCCAAGTGGATCGGCCTGGACAACTACACCACTCTCTTCCAGGACGAAAGGTTCCTGCAGTCGGTGGGCGTGACCGTCAGCTACGTTGTGTTCGGTACCCCGCTCAAGCTCGCCGCCGCACTTGCAGTGGCAATGCTCCTGAACAGCAAGCGCCGCGGCCAGGGTTTCTACCGCTCCGCGTTCTACGCCCCGTCCCTGATCGGCGCGTCCGTGTCCATCGCCATCGTCTGGAAGGCCATGTTCGGCGACGCCGGCCCGGTGGACCAGGGCCTGTCCTTCTTCGGAATCAACCTCGGCGGCTGGGTGGGCAACCCGGCTATGACCATGCCGATGTTCATCCTGCTGACCGTCTGGCAATTCGGCGCCCCGATGGTGATCTTCCTCGCCGGCCTGAAGCAGATCCCGGCGGATCTGTACGAAGCCGCATCCATGGACGGTGCCGGTCCGATCCGGAAGTTCTTCAACATCACCTGGCCCATGCTTTCCCCGGTGATCTTCTTCAACCTGCTGATGGAAACCATCCACGCGTTCCAGATCTTCAACTCGGCCTACATCATCTCCAACGGTGAAGGCGGCCCGGCCGGCTCCACCCTCTTCTACACCCTTTACCTGTACCTGCGGGGCTTCAGCGACTTCCGGATGGGCTACGCCTCGGCGATGGCCTGGCTGCTCCTGATCGTGGTGGGCATCCTTACCCTGATTATCTTCCGCACGTCCAAGTCCTGGGTCCACTACAGCGGTGATGCAAAATGACAAGCACGGCAACCCCCACGCAGTCCCTCCCGGACGCACAGTTGGCGCACTACAATCCCAAGTCCGAGTCCGTGACGGCCAAGCGCGCCAAGAGCACCCTCTTCCACGTGGTGGCACTCGCATTGACGGCCGTGGTCCTTTACCCGGGCCTGTGGATGATCGCCTCCTCGTTCAAACCGAACGCTGAGATCGGCGGCGCCAACACGTCGCTGTGGTCCAACAACTTCAGCTTCGACAACTTCGTCACGGCGATGGAAGGCATCGGTGGCGTTTCCACCCTGCAGTTCTTCACCAACTCGCTGGTCCTGGCTATTGGTGCCGTGGTGGGAACCATCCTGTCCGCCAGCGTCTCGGCGTACGCGTTCGCCAGGATCAAGTTCCCGGGCCGCAGCGTCTTCTTCGGCATGATGATCGCAACCCTGCTCCTGCCGTTCCACGTGGTGATCATCCCGCAGTACATTGTGTTCCAGCAGCTTGGCCTGGTGGATACGTACGTGCCGCTGCTGATCGGCAAGTTCCTGGCCGCTGACGCGTTCTTCGTGTTCCTGATGGTCCAGTTCATGCGCAACCTGCCGGGCGAGCTGGACGAGGCCGCCAGGATCGACGGCGCCGGCCACGTCCGGATCTTCACCTCCATCATGCTGCCGCTGATGAAGCCGGCACTGATCTCCACTTCGATCTTCTCCTTCATCTGGAGCTGGAACGACTTCCTGGGCCCGCTGCTCTACCTGAACACCCCGGACAAGTACCCGCTGCCCCTGGCTTTGCGACTGTTCGTGGACCAGACCCAGAGCTCGGACTACGGTGCAATGATCGCCATGTCCGTCCTGGCCCTGCTGCCGGTGCTGATCTTCTTCCTGGTCTTCCAGCGGTACATTGTTGAAGGCGTCTCCACCCAGGGCCTCAAGGGCTGACGCCCGGAAGCCGATACAGAAAATGAGCGTCATGGACAGCACCACACCCGCCCCCAACCACCACGAGCCCGTCCCGGTAAACCGCTTCGCGTTGTTCTCCGAGACCCTCCTGGCAGGGGTGCTGGTGCTGGTGCTGTCCATTCCGCTGGTAACGATCCCCGCCGCCTATGCGGCGGGGATCGCCCATCTGGAACGGCACCTCGCCGGCCGGGATGATTCCGTCCGCGGCCTCTGGGGCGCCTTCAAGGCTGCCCTGCCGGGCAGCTGGAAGCTTGGAATCACGACGGCGGTAGCCGCCGTCGTGATTGTCCTCAACCTGTTGCTCGCTTGGGTAGGGCAGCTGCCGGGCCGGGAAGTGGTGCTGCCGGCAACCCTGATCCTGGCTGCTGCCGCAGCCATTGTGCTCCTGCGCAGTGCCGCCGCATGGTCCGACTTCGCCGGCTCCCGCGCCGATGCACGCAGCGCCTGGCGCTCCGCGCTTGAGACCGGCCAGGCACTGTCCCTGAAGGACTGGAGCGGGTCGCTCCTGCTGGCCGCTGCGCTCTTCGGGGCCGTTGTGTTCGTCTGGATGCTGGCAGCACTCTTCGTGGTGGTGCCCGGCACCCTGATCCTCGCCGCTGCAGCAGTCAAACTGCGCTCCACCCGCTCCTGAAACACCAAGACCCTCAGCACCGAGTTGCACCAGCGGAGGGCAACTCCCGCAAGCTACAAACATTTCCTGGTTTTGCCCGTCACTAATGTGAGTTGAGTCCGACGTGTCTTCCGACCGCCAGCGTTCCGAACAGTCCCTCCGCTCGACGAAGAGCCAGCCGCCCTGGTACCAGCCCCTCAAGCAGCGCAACTACCGGCTCTTCCTGGTCCTTGTGTTCACCGGCAGTGTAGGGGTGTGGATGCAGCGGCTCGCCCAGGATTGGCTGGTGCTGCAGCTCACCGGCAGCCCCGCCGCCGTGGGTGTGGCGGTGGCACTGCAGTTCCTGCCGATGCTGATCGTGGGACCCCTCAGCGGCCTGCTGGTGGACATGTTTCCCAAACGCCGGATCATGATGGTCTGCCAAGCCGTCATTGCCTTCCTCGCCCTGGCCCTCGCCGTGTGGGCCGCGAGTGGAACCGTCACCGTCTGGGCTGTGTACGCCAGTTGCGTGGCGCTGGGCGTAACGTCAGCCATCAACCAGCCCGCCAGCCAGGTGTTCGTCAACGAAGTAGTGGGCGACGCCGCACTCAGGCCCGCAATCGGCATCAACAACGCGATCGGCCAACTGGGCGCCATGGCCGGGCCTGCGCTTGCTGGAATCGTCATTGCACAGCTCGGATCGGCCGCAGCGTTCGCCGCGAACTCACTGTTGTGCCTGCTGGTGCTTTGCCTGATCGCCGCTATCCGCCCGGCCGAGCTGCACCCGAGCATTCCGGCGGAACGGGGGAGGGGCCAGCTCCTGGCGGGGTTCCGCTACGTCCGGGAACGGCCTTCGCTGCTGCTGGTTATTGCCTTGGCCGGACTCCTGGGGATGTTTGGTATGAACGGGCCCGTGGTGCTGGCTGCCTTTGCCGAACGGGTGTGGCACAACGGCGTTGAAGGGTTCGGGCTGTTCAACACCGTCAGCGCCGTTGGAGCCCTGGCCGGTGCGTTGCTGGCCGCCCGCCTCCGGAGCCTGGGCCGGAAGGGGATCGTACTGGCTGCAGGCCTCTTCGGCTTCTCCCAGCTGGTGGCGGCCCTGATGCCCAACCTCATCCTCTTTATTGTCATGCTGGTGGTGGTGGGCCTGATGACCCTGCTGTTCCTGACCAGTGCCGCCACCGCCGTGCAGCTGGAGGCCGGCCCGGAGATCCGCGGCCGGGTGATGGCTTTGTACCTGCCACTGCTGCTGGGAGGACATGCCCTGGGCGGCCTGCTGGCCGGCTGGCTGACGGAGCAGTTCGGCGTACGGCTCGGACTCGTGACCACCGGTGCGCTGGGCACGGTGTCCGCCGCCGTGATCGGTGTGCTTCTGTGGCGGAACTCCCGGAAACAAAGGGACTGGGGGCCTGGCCCAACTAGGTAGCAGCAAGTGTCGTTATGGGCGCTCATAACGACACTTAGTGCTACCTAGTTGGGATTAAGCGGGGGAATCAGCTGCCGGGCGTGAAAGTCCAGGTCCCGGCGTGCACCCTGAAATCCCGCGTTGGGTGCGCGGCCGGGGCGTCCCCGGCGGCAGCAGCCCCGCCTTCCGCAGTGGAAAGAACGACGGCGGCATCCGGCGTCGGTCCCTTGATTCCGTAGGTGCCGGCCGGCAGCCGGACGACGGCAGTAACCCCGGCAGGGACCGTGCATTCCAGGCGCACCAGCCCGCTGTCCCGGCTCCAGTTGACTTCCACGTCGCCGTTGCCTGCCGGAATGGTGCCGCGGGCATGCTCAAGCCGGCACAGCGGCGGTTGGATCAGGAGTTCACGGCCGCCGGCCGAGGCGTAGCGGACGCCGAGCAGGTGCTCGAGGATCTCCTTGACCACCGAAGCGGACCAGGCATGCGACTGGCTGTAGTCCGTACCTTCCGCCAGGTCCCAGGCCTCCCACGTGAAGGTTGCGCCGCGCTCCAGGAGCTGCGCCCAGCCGGGCTGGTCCTTGTTGGTGAGCAGGTCCAGGACGGCATCGGTGAGGCCTTGGGACAGCAGCGCCCGGACCAGCCGGTGCACCGTCAGGGGTCCCTGCCGCATGCCCATGCCGGCAATTCGCAGGCCATCCCCGCTGGCGTGGTCAGTGCCGGTGATCCCCAGCGAGAGCGGGAAGGAGGTGGCGTGCTGGGAGGCGTGGGAGCTGGGTATGCCGTCGGCGTGGATGCCGTCCACCATCACACCGTCCACGCGGAGGCGGGTACGGATGGCCCCTGCCAGGGTGCGGGCCCGCCGGGCGTACTCGACAGCAGCATCCTCCTGTCCGGCCAGGGCGCAGAGCCGGGAGGTTGAGATGAGGGCGGAGTAGGCCTGGGCGTTGACGGTGGTCTTGGCGGCGCAGTCCATGTCGTAGCCGAAACGGCCCGGGGCCGGCCAGTCCACGATGCCGTGGAGGTAGGGGCCGGAGCCGCCACCCAGTTGGGTGACCAGTCCCGCCGTCGGGCCCTCTGCCGGGATGTATCGCAAGACGTAGTCCGCCGTGTCACAGAGATGCGGCAGCAGCTCCCTGACCAGTGCCAGGTCTCCGGTCCGGCGGTGGTACTCCTCGGCCCACTCCGGGATCATCAGCGAGAAGTCGGGGATGTCCCGTTTTCCGTCACCGTTGGGGTAGACGGCGTTGTAGCGGCCTTTGTCTGCTCCGTCGGTCCAGTAGCGGGCGGCCGACCAGCCGAACTCCCGCAGCGCCTGGGCGGTATAGGCGTGTTCGCCGAAGAGGGACATGGTGGCGTAGGAGATGTTGACGGCGTCGGCCAGGAACTGGCCCTTCTCCCGGGTGGGCGTGTCCACGAACTGCTCCTGCACTCCGTAGAGCGCCGAATCCCGCAGGAGCCGGAACACGTCATTCAGCGTGGCATCGGAACTGGTGAACGTCCCCTCGCCGGGGTGCCGGCCGTGGACCACCACAGCGCCCACCCTGGACAGGTCCGCGGCGTCCACGCCGGGCAGCTCAAGGTACCGAAAGCCCAGGTGCACCGTGGCCCGGTACTGCTGTGGCCCCGCCGCCTGGGTGTAGGGGAAGGACATGTCGGTGTTCTGGCTGGCGGTCTTGCCGGTGTCCACCCTGCCGTTGGCGCAAAGGACGTAACCCGCCCGGATCATGACGGTCCGGCCGGGGATGCCGCTGAGGAAGTCCACCTCGGGGCGGCCGGGAATGACCTGGCCGAAGTCCGCCACCAGCGTTCCGTCGTCGGCGGTCAGGAACGCCTGCGGCGCTACGAACTCTTCCGCCAGCACAGTCCGCCGCGGGTGAAGGGCCGGGAAATCGGGGCAAGGGTGGCTGCCGTAGCTCAAGGCGGGAGGCATCTGTTCGACGGCGGGCAGGGCAGCCGCGGCCAGGCCGTCCAGGTGCTCCACGGGGTCGCCCTCGTCATTGCGGTAGCCCGACTGGCGGTAGGGCGCCTCGGACGCCAGCCAATCCGGGCCGGACACAAAGACCTCGCGCCGGCCGTCAGCATAGTCGACACTGAGGCGGACCAGGAGGCCCGGGAGGCCGGCGGCGCGGCCCTGCCCGGGTCCGTACCAGTGCAGCAGCGCTGTCAGCGGCACCTCTACGTCCTGCGGCCCCGCCGCGGTGCCCGCCGTGCCATCCGAAAGCCCGGTGAGCAGTCCGGTGACGTCCGCGGCGTCGTAATAGCCTTCGCCGGGGTAGCCAAAGGACGTGGTGCTGAGGCATTTGGTGCCGCCCAGGGAGAGCTCTGCGTGATGGTTTGCCGCCATAAAGAGACGGGCCCTGGCCACCGTGCCGGTGAGCTTGACGGTGCTGCTGAACAGTGTCCACTCGTCCGGCTGGCGGTGTGCTGTGGTGCCGGCCCAGTGAGGGAGGTTCGCGCGGGCAAGGTCGGTGCCGGCGCCGAACTGATGGTCGAGGAGCAGCTCGCCGGGTTTTCCGCTGGAGGTGTCCGTGACGTGAAGCGACAGGTATTCGGCCTGGCTGCGGGGCCCCTGGTGAAGGGCCAGCCGTCCCTGCCCGCCGGGCGCTGCCAGCTCCGTCCAGGCCAGTAGCTCGATGCCGTCCACGGCCACGGTGATGGCGCCGCCGTCGTCCGTGACCTCCAGGTCCCGCCACCCGGTGGCCGCCGGGTTCGCCTGGGTACTGGCCAGGACCTCGGTGGCGGGGGCCGAAGGTACGGGAATCTCCCACTCGGTCGCCCGGCGAAGCACCACGCCGCCGGCGGCATCGAGTTCCAGCAGCAGCCCCGTCCCGGGGCCGGAGCTCCGGACGACGACACCGGCCCAGCCCATCATTGGCCGGAGGCGCGCCTGCAGCCGGAAAGCGCGAAGCGGAGGGCAGGGGATGGGCAGGAACGGCGTGCCTGCTACGCGCAGCGCCCCGTCCAGGACCTCCAGGGGAGCGCGTCCGCCCGGAGCCCGGTGCACCCAGTCCGCTCCCCAGCCGGCGTCCGAGAGGCCGGTGCTGAACTGCTGCGGTTTCGACCAGGCTCCCGGAAGGCCCGCCGCGTCCCACACCCGGACCCGCCACACGTAGTCCGCATCGTCGTCGAGCGCTGGTCCCTCATAGGCAGCAGAGACGGGGCAGTCCGAAGCAACCTGGCCGGAACTCCACACCTGGGACCCTGCGGCATCCTGCACTACGATTTCGTAGCCGGCCTGCCGGGCACGGGACGGATCCGATTCCTCGGGCTGGACAAGCTGCCAGCTGAACGAGGGGCATGCTCCCGCCGTCAGGCAGGGGGAGAGCCCTTCCGTCAACAGGTGGGTGGCCTGCAGCTGCCCTCGTGCAGTCACGGAAGTCGCCGGCTGTCCAGTTGGAATGCGGGGCATTCAGGAAACCGGCAGGGTGAAGACGTGCGGGGCGGTACCGGCCCAGGGGAGCCCGAGTTCGCTGAAGGTGGCGTGCTGCGCGGCGGCACGTGCCAGGGCATCCTCGATGCCGGTGAGCACAGCGTGAGCCGCATCTCCCTCGCCCTCCCACCGGAGGTATGCCTCGTCGATGGGGGCCGGCAGCGGAGCGGTCCGGATGGCTTCCAGGACGAGCATAAAAGCGCCGCTGTCCAGGAGCGGGCTGATGAGCGGAGCGCCGCTGTTGCGGTGGGCCAGCAGGTTTTCGGTCAGGTCGTCCCTGCCGAACACTTCCTCGGAGCTGCCCCCGGCGGTTTCCACAGTGAGCCGGTCCTCCGTGTAGTGGAAGACGGCGGTGCCCTTCGATCCTTGCAGGGTCACGTAGGGTTCCACGGATTCGGTGGCGCACAGCGTCAGGGCGCAGGTGATGGGCAGCCCTGAGCTGGTGCGGATCCGGATCACCGAGGTGTCATCGGACTCGATGTCATTTGCACGGTAAAGCTCGGTTTCAAGCGAAGCAATGTCCTCAGTAGTGCGTGCCCCCGCAATCCGAAGGGCTGTTGCCACCGCATGCGCAAGGGGGTTGGTGGCTGCGCCGTCCACCACGTCCACGCCGTCAATGGTGCGTTTGCCGGCCCAGCGTGACCGCTTGTAGTAGGCACGGTCCCGCACCCAGCGGCCGGTGGCCGAGATACCCTCCAGCCTGCCGATGGTTCCGTCGGCGAGCAGCTTCCCGATCGCCTGCAGTGCGTGGGAACCCAGGCTCTGGAAGCCGATCTGGACGCTGCGTCCATTTGTTTCGGCAGCGTCGCAAAGCTTGGTGAAGTCCGCGAGTGACGCGACCGGCGGCTTCTCCAGGTAGAGGTCGGCGGCGGTGGCCAGTGCTGCGAGGCCCAGCGGGGCATGGGTCTGGATGGGGGTGGCGACAATGATGAGGTCAAGCCCGTCGGTCTCCGCAAGCAATTCAGCCAGCCCAGGAAAAACATGCGTCGTTGCCGGGACCGAACCCGGCGCAGGGGGATTGGGGTCAGCAACGGCAACAAGGTCGACGACGCCGGCCGCCTGGAGGCGCTCAAGGTTCCGCAGGTGGTGGGTGCCGAAGCCGTGGACACCTACCAGCGCCACCTTGGAAGCAGGGCCGCCGGACTGCTCCGACCCAGGCTCGCCGGCTGGCAGCACGTTAGCTGCTGCTGACGTAGTGAGATCCCGGGGCTGGGTCCCGGCGACGGTGCCGGATGGCGTTCCCATGGTGCTCCATTCCGCCCGGACAGGGCTGTGTTCCTGCAAGCGCATTCGGGGCAAGCGCTTTCCGCTCTCCAGTGTGCGCCACGGACAGGGCTCCAGTCCAGTTATGTAACGATTCAAAAAATAGCTTGACCTGCCCCGCGGGGGAGGTCTAGATTTTCGAGAAACCGATTACTTCCGTGATGCGGGCCACTCCGGTCCCGTTTCTGCAACGATGGAGAACCGAAGGGAGGCGTGCCATGTCAACGTCGTCGTGGAGCGCCCGCGCATACTCGTTCTTTGACACCCTCCTGTGGATCGCTTGCCTCAATATGCTGTGGCTCGCCTTCACCGTCCTGGGACTCGGTGTCCTGGGCGCGGGCCCGGCCACCGCAGCAGCGCAGATCCTGGTCCGCAAGAGAGCCAGGGGCGACGCTGCACACCTGCTGCCCGGTTTCGCCCGCGAGTACTGCCGCAATTTTGTCCGCGGCAACGCGCTGGCCCTTCCTGTTATGGGGGTCGCCGTTGCCCTCGCGATGAACTGGAACTACTTTTCAGGCTCGGGCGGCTTCCCGTCCCAGCTGGCTGCCGCTGCAACCTTTGTCGGAGCCATCTTTGTTGCGGGCGCGGTGTGCTACCTCTTCCCCATGTTTGCCCGGTACGAGCTCCCTCTGGGCCAGTACTTCCTGATGTCGTCACGGTTCGCCCTCCGGCACCTCGCGGGGACAGTCATCCTGCTGTTCGTCTCCGCAGCCGGGGTGTATGCGAGCGGTGCGGTCCCAGGCCTGATCCCGTTCTTCAGCATCGGTGCCTGGCTGTACCTGACCGGCTGGCTGTGCGACCGCTTCTTTACTGCCAACGATGATTCGGTGGCGGCCGTCGCGGAGCAACCGCAGGCCGCGGCCACCGGCTTAACCCATAACCATGCGCTGATAGCGCGCTGAACGCCCGCCCTTAACCAAAAACTGACCTCATGCTGCCCGGGCTCGACGCTGCCCGGGGACAGCAAAAGCCGACCCCGAAGAAGTGGAATAGGAACAAAATGATCCGCAGAAGAATGTCCCTGGCCGCCGCCGTCGTAACTGCCACGGCGCTCACCCTGACTGCCTGCGGCGGAGGTGAAACCCAGTCCGCAGACATTTCCACCGTGAACGTTATGGCTCCCTTCCTCGAGGCGCAGCCGCCTTCCGCAGACGGGGCCGTCCAGAAGAAGCTCGAGGAGCTGACGGGCAAGGACGTCAACATCACGTGGGCTCCCAACGCCTCCTACGAGGACAAGACCAACATCACGCTGGCCTCCTCCGAGATCCCGCACGTGATGGTCATCCAGGGCAAGACGCCAGGCTTCGTCAAGAACGCCGAAGCCGGTGCCTTCTGGGACCTGACGGACAAGCTGGATGAGTACCCCAACCTCAAGACCACCTTCCCGGACATCCAGCAGAACGCGAGCATCAATGGCAAGGTGTACGGCGTGTACCGCGGCCGCGCCCCCATGCGTGCTGCTGTTATGTTCCGCCAGGACTGGCTGGACAAGCTTGGGCTTGAGGCTCCCAAGACCACAGAGGACCTGTATGAGGTAGCGAAGGCATTTACCGAAAAGGATCCGGACGGCAACGGCCAGAACGATACCTGGGGCATCACCATCCCCAAGTGGGGAGCCTTGGGAACCAACAGCCCGTACGACTTCATCGAGACCTGGTACGGCGCGGGCAACCGCTGGACCGAAAAGGACGGGAAACTGATCCCGAGTTTCGAGACGGAGGAATTCCTGGAAGCCAACCGGTTCGTCAAAAAGATGGTGGACGAGAAGCTCATCAACCCGGACTTTGCCACGTTCGACCCGACCAAGTGGAACGAGCCGTTCCTGAACGGTAAGGGCGGCATCATTGTGGACGTCGACTCCCGGGTGAGCGTCCTCATCAACCTGTTCAAGCAGGCAGACCCGAACAACTTCGAAAACAAGGTGGGTTTCGTCGGCAACCTTGAAGGTCCGGACGGCGAGCTCAATGCCCACCCCACCGACGGCTACTCCGGCTTCCTGGCCATCCCTAAGTCCAGCGTCCGGACCGAGGCTGAATTGAAGACCGTGCTGGAGTTCCTGAACACCATGAACGGCAAGGACGTGGCCGTGCTGCTCAACAACGGCATCGAAGGCGTGAACTTCACGCTGGAGGATGGCAAGGCTGCCACCATCAAGCCCGAAACCGAGGAAGCCAAAGCCGTCAACACGGACATCAAGAGCTACGCACAGCTGGGCATGAACGTTGCCGGAAACAGCTTCTACCCGGTCAAGCAGGCCAGCGACTACGAACAGCAGGTCTTCGACAAGCGGACCGAAGTGATGGCAGAAGACCTCAAGAGCGCCGTCTACAACCCGGCCGCCCCGTACGTGTCCGCCACCTACGTCTCCAAGGGTGCGCAGCTGGACAACATCGTTGCCGATGCCCGCATCAAGTACCTCGCCGGCCAGATCGACGAGCAGGGCCTGAAGGACGCCATCAAGCTGTGGAACACCAGCGGCGGCGACAAGGTCAAGGAAGAGATCAACAAGCTCTGGCAGGACAACAAGTAAATGACAGCCCCTGTCATTGCCACCGAAGCCGGGGAGCGGGCGCAGCCTCCTGCGTCCGCCCCCCGGAAGCGGGGCAGGTTCTCCGTCCACTTCGCGCACTACAAGTGGCTGTACCTGCTGCTGCTGCCCGGCGTGGTGTACTTCGCCATCTTCCGTTACGGCCCCATGTACGGGGTCAGCATCGCCTTCAAGGATTACGTTCCTTTCCTGGGCGTGAACGACAGCCCGTGGGTGGGGTTCCAGCACTTCCAGGACTTCTTCTCCAACCCGGACTTCCCGCGGCTGCTGGGCAACACCCTGATCCTGGCGTTCCTGAACCTTGGTATCGCGTTCCCGTTGACCATCGTCCTGGCGCTGCTGCTGAATGAAGTCCGCCTCTCGATCCTCAAGCGCACCGTCCAGACCCTCGTTTATATCCCGCACTTCCTGTCCTGGACCATCGTTGCCTCGTTGAGCTTCCTGCTTTTTGCCCTGGACTTCGGCCCGCTGTTCCTGTTCCTGAACTCGGTGATGGGCACGAACATCGACTTCCTGTCGGACCCCAACTGGTTCCGGCCCCTGATTGTGCTGCAGGAGATCTGGAAGAACACCGGCTGGGGAACCATCATCTTCCTCGCCGCGCTCGCCACCGTTGACCAGGACCAGTACGAGGCCGCCATCATCGACGGCGCCGGCAGGTTCCGCCGCGTCTGGCACATCACGCTGCCCGGCATCCGGTCCACCATCATCGTGATGCTGATCCTGGCCATCGGGCAGATGCTGAACACCGGCTTCGAACAGATCTACCTGATGACCAACGCCCTGAACCGCTCCGCGGCCGACGTCTTCGATACTTACGTGTACTTCGTGGGCATCACCCAGGGCGCCTACAGCTACTCCACCGCCGTCGGGCTCTTCAAATCCCTGGTGGGCCTCGTGCTGATCTTCGGCACCAACGCCCTGGCCAAACGCTTCAACCAGAGCGGACTGTTCTAGCCATGAAAATCCACAACACCACCGGCGGGCGGATCTTCGACGCCGCCAACTACGTGTTCCTGTCCCTGGTCGGCATCATCACCCTGCTGCCGTTCGTCTACGTCATTGCCGGCTCCTTCGCCACGGAAGCGGAAATCACCCGGCGGGCGTTCTTCGTCTGGCCGGAACAGTTCACCCTGGGCTCCTACGAGTACATCTTCTCCACCCCCGCGTTCATCAGGGCGCTGGTCACCACTGTCCTGGTCACCGCCGTCGGCACCCTGGTCCAGCTCGCGTTCACCGTGACCATGGCCTACCCGCTGGCCAAAAGGACCCTCCGCGGACGCAAGGTCATCCTGTCCTTGGTGGTCTTTGCCATGGTGTTCTCCGGCGGCATGATCCCCACCTTCCTGCTGGTCAAGGACCTGGGCCTGCTGAACTCCTACTGGGCGCTGATCCTGCCCGCGGCGATCAACCCGTTCAGCCTGATCATCATCAAGAACTTCTTCCAGGAACTTCCGCAGGAGCTGGAGGAATCGGCCAAGATGGACGGCGCCACGGAAATCGGGATCCTCTGTCGGATCCTGCTCCCGCTGTCCAAGCCCGTCCTGGCCACGTTCGCGCTGTTCTACGCGGTGGGCATCTGGAACGACTTCATGTCACCCCTGCTCTACCTCTCGGATAACTCCAAGTGGACCCTGCAAATGTACCTGCGCCAGGTCACGGCAGCGTCTGACCTCCTGGGCACCGGCAACGTGGATCCCGCCTACATCCCGCCGGAGCAGGGCATCAAGTTCGCCGTCATCGTGGTGGCAACCCTGCCCATCCTGATCTTCTACCCGTTCCTGCAAAAACACTTCGCCAAAGGCATGCTGATCGGTTCCGTCAAGGGCTGACCCGCGCCCCGCTTGCGCTATCACTTTTGGTTCCCAAAACCGGGTTTTGGGAACCAGAAGTGATAGGTCAACGGTCCACTTACAGAAAGCACACCATGAAAGTCCTGCTTGCCGGAGATTCCACGGTCGCCAACTGCCCCACGCACGAGTACCCCATGAGCGGCTGGGGAGCCAAACTGCCCCCGCATATTTACACCTGGGCTGCCGTGCACAATTTCGCCAAAGGCGGCGCCAGCACTGAGTCCTTCCGCGAGGAGGGGCTTTGGGGCCACCTTCTGGCGGAGGCAGCCCATGGCGACCTGGTGCTGATCCAGTTCGGCCACAATGACCAGAAGAAGCCGCACCTCGCGGCACGTACGGGTTATGCCGCCAACCTGCGCAGGATGGTGGCCGGGGTCCGTGCCCTGGGAGCGCTACCCGTGCTGTGCACGTCGGTGGAGCGGCGGCACTTCCTGGCCGGCCCGTCGTCGGACGCTTCCTTGGAAGAGAGCCTGGAGGACTATCCGGAGGTGGTGCGGGAGATCGGCCTGGAGCTGGGGCTGCCCGTCATCGACCTCAACTCGTGGACCCGCGCGCTGTACGTGCGGCTGGGGCGGGAGGAATCGATTTCCCTCTTCTGCCACTTCGCACCGGGTGAACATGCACACTGGCCCGACGGACTGACGGACAACACCCACTTCTCCCAGCAGGGTGCAGCCGTGGTGGCAGCGCACGTTGCGGGGCAGCTTCAGGAGTTGGGGCTGGCCCCTTTGGGTTTGGCAGGTACGACGGCGGGGCGCGGCTAGGTGGGAGCTGCCGGCCTGGGAACGAAGGTGCTTTACAGCAACCCGCTCAGCGGTCCTGGGGACGTGGCGGACTGGGTAGGCGAAGGGCCCGTGAGCCTGGGCAGCCACGGAGGGGCCCTGGAGCTGTCCGGCTCGCTGGACGACGAGGAGTTCGGCGACCACGCGCACTGGTCGTTCTGGTGCCCCGAGGAGTTCCCCGACGGCATCCGGGTCGGCTGGGAGTTCCTCCCCCTTGAGGAACCGGGGCTGGCCATGGTGTTTTTCGCTGCGAACGGGCATGGCGGGCGGGATTTGTTCTCCCCTGAACTCACTCCGCGGACCGGCTACTACCCGCAGTACCACTCGGGGGACATGGACGCCCTGCATGTTTCGTATTTCCGGCACAAGTACCAGTCGGAGCGGGCTTTCCGGACCTGCAACCTCCGCAAGAGCGCCGGCTTCGAGCTGGTGGCCCAGGGCGCGGACCCATTGCCGCCCGCAGAGGACGCCGTGGATTTCTACCGGATGGAAGTGGTGAAGGACGGCCGGAATGTGGCCTTCTCCATCAACGGGCTGCCGCTCCTTGACTGGCAGGATCCATCGGACACGGTGCTGGGCGGAGGCTACCTCGGGTTCAGGCAGATGGCACCGCTCCGCGCGGCCTACCGGAACCTCCTCGTGGAAAAGATCTAGCGTCCAGTTTCGTTACTTCTGCCAGCCCAGCCAGTCGATGGCTTCCTGGGCAATAGCTGCGCCGCGTGCAGCCGCCGTCCCCCCGTTCACCCAGCAGGGCGGAGGCCTTAACCTAGGCGATGGCTTCCAGCGACAGTTCCTCCACCGCCGACTGAAGGGCATCCAGATCGAACCATGCGGCAGGCAGCACGTCATGGATAAAGGCATCAAAATCGAAGGGATGGCAGTGCCCGCCGTGGTTCCAGTAGAGGATCCAGAGATCGATCAGGCCAAGGTCCTTGCGCTGCAGCAGGTGTCTGGCTCTGTGCCGCAGGTCATCCATAACCAATCCTTGCTTCTGCTACCCCCGCCCCACAAGGGCAGTAAGTGTGTTTGGCGCAAAGGATTTCCGGCGTGGTGTCACAGGGGCAGGGAGGCAGGAGACTCCAAGGCATCGGCGATGATCCGCTGCAGCTGCAGGGCACTGTTTTCGGTGGATCCGCCCGCATCAATCACAGTAAATGCGGGATACCAGGGCAGCTCCGTGTAGGCCTTCCGGAACCTCTGGAGATCCTCGAGGCTTTCCTGGTCCTCGCCGCGAAGGGCAATGCGTTCATACGCCTGCTCAGCCGGGATGTCGAAGTAGACCACTGCCTGGGCCTTCGGCAGCATTCCAAGCAGGGCTTCCAGAATACGGCGGCGGCGGATGCCGCGGGTTTTCCGCAGGGCCAGCTGGCAGTACAGATGCCGGTCCATGATGACCAGGCCGTTAAAGCGCCGGGCCCGCAGGTGGTTGAGCACGACGTTGAAGACCCTCACAGTGGTTTCGAGGATATCCGCGACCTGCACGGGAAGGGGTACCGCGAAGCGCCGGGCCAGGCCAGCGATGGTTTTCCTTCCCGAGTAGTTGCCGAGCACCAGCACTGGCGTGCCGGGCAGAAGATCCGCCACTTCGCGCGCGGCGGTGGATTTGCCGGCACCGTCAATTCCCAGCACAACAATGAGGGCTGATGGTCGTCTCGCGCGAAGTGTCATGTCTCTTTCATACTGGGCCGCACTGTGCCTGCGGTTCGGGAAGCCTGTGGGGAGGCTGTGAAAGCAGGAGGCAGCGCCGCGAGGTCAAAGTTGGAGCAGAATAGGGGAGTCTGCACTGGGAGGGAGGCTGGGCATGGAGCCTGTAATGGTTGATGGTGGCAAAGGCACGGTGGAGTTGCGTCCCGACGGTGTCATCCACCTTATCTGGGAGCCGCAGGTCCGTATAGAACAGCATGATGCCCAGGCGGCGATGGCGGCTGTCAACGCGATAGCAGGGGACAAGACCTACCCGATGCTCGTGGACATGGCTACTACCGAAAATGTCACCAGGGCGGCCCGTTCGGTGTTTTCCATCCCCTGCGCCGCCAACCGGATCGCGCTGCTCGGTTCCAGTCCGGTGGACCGGATCCTGGCGAACTTCTTCCTGGGCGTCCACATCCCGCCCTGCCCCACCCGCTTCTTTACGTCCAGGACTGAATCCATGGCCTGGCTGCTGCAGGCCGGGTGATCGTTCCGGGCCAGAGGCCGGTCAGTCAGCGGACGGCGCCCCGGTGCTCTGACGGACCACCAGTTCCGGGGTGAAGACGACTGCGCGGTGCCGGGCGTGCTGGGCTTCAACCTCTTCGGCCAGGAGTTCGATGGCCGTCCTGCCCAGGGCCTCGGTTGGCTGCCGGATGGAGGAGAGCGGCACCACGGCGGAGACTGCGAAGTCGATGTCGTCGTAGCCGATCAGTGCGATGTCCTCCGGGATCCGGTAGGTGTGCGTCATGGTGAGCGACTGCATGACGCCGAGCGCCAGGAGGTCATTGGCGCAGAAGATACCGTCGGGCAGCTCGCCGCGGTCCCGTTCCACCAGCATGTTGCCGACGCTGCGGCCGGCCAGGACAGTCTGGCCTTCCGAGACGAGCACCTCAAGCGTGGCGTCCGGTTCTTCCTTCACTGCCCGCTGGGCTCCCTGGAGGCGGTCAGCCACCTGGCGGATGGACGTGGAGCCACCCACAAAGGCCAGCCGACGGCGGCCGGTGTCCAGCAGGTGCCTGGCAGCCAGGTAACCGCCCGCGTCGTCGTCAACGGCCACTGAGGAGAACTTCTCCTCGTCAGCCAGCCGGTCCACGAGGACCGTGGGTACGCCGCGCTCGCGGAGGAGGTCCAGCCGCTCGGTCACGTCGCCCACGGGCGAAATGAGCAGCCCCTGGACGCGCTGCTCCTGGAACAGGTCGATGTAATTGGCCTCACGGCCGGCGTCGTGGCCGCTGTCGCCCAGCAGCACGGCGCTGCCCTGGAGGGCGGCCGCATCCTCGGCGGCGCGCACCACGGAGGTGAAGAAGGGGTTTCCCACGTCCAGGACGATGAGCCCAATGGTGCGGCTGTGTCCGGCGCGGAGCTGGCGTGCCGCGTCATTGCGGACGAAACCGAGTTCATCAATGGCGCGCAGTACGCGATCCTTGGTCCGCTGCGAGACTCTGTCCGGGTAGTTCAGCACATTCGAAACAGTGCCCACCGCCACGCTGGCGTGGTTGGCTACGTCCTTGATGCTGGCTGAGCGGTTCATGATTCTCCGTGCTGCTGGGCCGAGTGCAGATGCCTCCCGGTCTTGGTGAGGAACAGGTCCCGGAATGCTTGACACCTGCTCACGTTCAAGAGTACTTTGAATCGTAACAATGAAACGATTCAAAGATTTGCGAGTTCAGGAGAGTTCCAAATGAGGGTGTGCTTCCGTTCCTCGGTCCAGCCGGCGCTGATCGACGAATACCGGCGGCGGCACGCTGCCGTGTGGCCGGAGATGCTCCGTGCCCTCAAGAATGCCGGCTGGAACAACTACTCGCTTTTCCTCGGCGGGGACGGGCTCCTGATCGGCTACCTGGAGTGCGACGACTTCGACGCAGCCCGGGCACGGATGGCCCTCGAGGACGTAAACGCCCGCTGGCAGGCGGAAATGGCCAAGCTTTTCGAAGACACGGACCGGGCGCCCGATGAGGGGTTCCAGGTACTTGAGGAAGTCTTCAACCTCGACAGCCAGCTCACGGCGGCAAAATCCGCTCCAAGCTGACACTGCAGGCCAGGCTCGTGCGCTCCAGCAGCGGGGCCACGCCGGACACTGCAACACCAACCAGACCACAGCAAGACAAGACACCGGAAAGAACCATCATGAATGACGTAGCAACGGCGCTGGGCAGGCTCGAGGAGCTTGCCATCGAGGTCCCCTCGTGGGCTTATGGAAATTCCGGTACGCGGTTCAAGGTGTTCGGCACGCCCGGCACCCCGCGCACCGTGCAGGAAAAGCTTGCGGATGCGGCGAAGGTCCACGAACTGACCGGCCTGGCTCCCACCGTTGCGCTGCACATCCCGTGGGACAAGGTTGATGACTACGCCGCCCTGAAGGAGTACGCCGCCGGCCTGGGCGTTGGCCTGGGCACCATCAACTCCAACACCTTCCAGGATGACGAATACAAGTTCGGCTCCCTGACCTCCTCCAACGAGACGGTCCGGCGCCGGGCCATCGACCACCACCTGGACTGCATCGACATCATGCACGCCACGGGGTCGAAGGACCTGAAGATTTGGCTGGCCGACGGCACCAACTACCCGGGCCAGGACGACATCCGCGGCCGCCAGGACCGCCTCGCCGAATCCCTGCAGGAGATTTACGCCGCCCTGGGGGACGAGCAGCGGCTGGTGCTTGAGTACAAGTTCTTCGAGCCCGCTTTCTACCACACCGACGTCCCGGACTGGGGCACCTCCTACGCCCAGACCCTGGCGTTGGGCGAGAAAGCCTTCGTCTGCCTGGACACCGGCCACCACGCCCCGGGCACCAACATCGAGTTCATCGTGATGCAGCTGCTGCGCCTGGGCAAGTTGGGCTCCTTTGACTTCAACTCGCGCTTCTATGCCGACGACGACCTCATTGTGGGTGCCGCGGATCCGTTCCAGCTCTTCCGCATCATGCACGAGGTCATCCGCGGCGGCGGCTACGGCAAGGATTCGGGCGTTGCCCTCATGCTGGACCAGTGCCACAACCTGGAAGAAAAAATCCCGGGCCAGATCCGATCGGTACTGAACGTGCAGGAAATGACCGCACGCGCCCTGCTGGTGGACACTGCAGCCCTGGCAGAGGCACAGCGCGCCGGGGATGTCCTGGCCGCCAACGGCATCTTCAACGATGCGTTCTACACCGACGTCCGGCCGGTCCTGGCCGAGTGGCGTGAATCCCGCGGCCTGCCCGCGGACCCGCTGGCTGCCTTCAAGGCCAGCGGCTACCAGAAGAAGATCAACGAGGACCGCGTAGGCGGCCAGCAAGCCGGATGGGGCGCCTAAATAGCCATGAGTAATAAGACTGTTGAAGACCTGATTTCCCGTTCCAACCGCCTGGGTGCGGACAAGCGGAACACCAACTTTGCCGGCGGCAACACCTCCGCCAAGGGCACGGAGAAGGACCCGGTGACGGGCGAGGACGTCCAGCTGCTCTGGGTCAAGGGCTCCGGCGGGGACCTCGGCACGCTGAGGGCCGAAAACCTGGCGGTGCTGCGCCTGGACCGCCTGAATGCGCTGAAGAACGTCTACCCGGGCGTTGAGCGTGAAGACGAGATGGTGGCCGCGTTCGATTACTGCCTGCACGGCAAGGGCGGCGCCGCTCCGTCGATCGACACCGCAATGCACGGGCTGGTGGACGCCGCGCACGTTGATCACCTGCACCCGGACTCCGGCATCGCCATCGCCACCGCAGTGGACGGCGAGGCCCTCACTACCAAGATCTTCGGCAACAAGGTTGTCTGGGTTCCCTGGCGCCGCCCCGGCTTCCAGCTGGGCCTGGACATCGCCGCCATCAAGGACGCCAACCCGCAGGCCATCGGCACCATCCTGGGCGGGCACGGCATCACCGCCTGGGGCGCCACCAGCGAAGAAGCAGAGCAGAACTCGCTGTGGATCATCGAACAGGCCGAGAAGTACATCAAAGACAACGGCAAGGCCGAACCCTTCGGGCCCAAGCTGCCCGGCTACGCAGCACTGCCCGAGGCAGAGCGCCGCGCCAAGGCCGCAGCCCTCGCACCCGTGATCCGCGGCCTCGCTTCCACGGACAAGCCGCAGCTGGGGCACTTCAGCGATGACGCCGTCGTCCTGGACTTCCTCGAAGCCGCCGAGCACCCGCGCCTCGGCGCCCTGGGCACCTCCTGCCCGGACCACTTCCTGCGCACCAAGGTCAAGCCGCTGATCCTGGACCTGCCCGCCGACGCCTCAGTCGAGGACTCCATTGCCCGGCTGCACGAGCTGCACGCGGACTACCGCGAGGACTACCAGGCCTACTACGACCGCCACGCGGACGAAAACAGCCCGACGCTGCGCGGCGCGGACCCGGCCATTGTGCTGGTTCCCGGCGTCGGCATGTTCTCCTTCGGCGCCAACAAGCAGACCGCCCGCGTCGCCGGGGAGTTCTACATCAACGCCATTAACGTGATGCGCGGCGCCGAGGCCATCTCGACCTACGCCCCGATCGAGGAATCCGAAAAGTTCCGGATCGAGTACTGGGCGCTGGAGGAAGCCAAGCTGGCCCGCATGCCCAAGCCCAAGTCCCACGCCACCCGCATCGCCCTGGTCACCGGCGCCGCCTCCGGCATTGGCAAGGCCATTGCCACCCGCCTCGCCGCGGAAGGCGCCTGCGTGGTCATCGCCGACCTGAACCTGGAGAACGCCGGAAAGGTGGCCGAAGAGCTCGGCGGGCCGGACGTTGCCATCGGGGTCCAGGCTGACGTGACGGACGAAGCGCAGGTCGCAGCCGCGATCGACGCCGCTGTCCTGGCGTTCGGCGGTGTGGACCTGGTGGTCAACAACGCCGGCCTGTCCATCTCCAAGCCGCTGCTGGAAACCACCGAGAAGGACTGGGACCTGCAGCACAACGTGATGGCCAAGGGCTCCTTCCTGGTGGCCAAGGCCGCCGCGAAGGTCATGATTGCCCAGGGACTGGGCGGGGACATCATCTACATCTCCTCCAAGAACTCCGTCTTCGCCGGCCCCAACAACATCGCCTACTCCGCCACGAAAGCAGACCAGGCCCACCAGGTGCGCCTGCTCGCCGCGGAACTCGGTGAGCACGGCATCCGCGTCAACGGCATCAACCCCGACGGCGTGGTCCGCGGCTCCGGCATCTTCGCCGGCGGCTGGGGCGCCAAGCGCGCCGCCGTGTACGGCGTGGACGAGGAGAAACTGGGCGAGTACTACGCCCAGCGCACCCTGCTCAAGCGCGAAGTCCTGCCCGAGCACGTGGCCAACGCCGCCGCCGTGCTCACCAGCAATGAACTGTCCCACACCACCGGCCTGCACATCCCCGTGGACGCCGGGGTGGCCGCAGCCTTCCTGCGATGAGCACCGAACGCACCAAGGAAACTGCCCCGGCCCAGGCCGGGGCAGTTTCCGCAGGCCCCTCAAAGGTTTTCGCCGCGGTCGACATTGGCGCCTCCTCCGGCCGGGTCATCCTGGGCCGGGTTAACGCCGGCGGCGAAAACAGCGTGGAGCTGGAAGTTGTCCACCGCTTTCCCAACGGCGTGGTGGAGATCGACGGCGGGCTGTGCTGGGACTTCAACGCACTCTTCGCCGAGGTACTCAAGGGGCTCTCGGCGGCGGCGACCGTTGCCGCCGTGCAAGGTGAGCGGGTGGCCAGCATCGGCATCGACACCTGGGCCGTGGACTACGGCCTGGTCAACGCCGCCGGCGAACTGACCGCCCAGCCGTTCAGCTACCGGGACGACCGAAGCCGGACCGCTGTGGAGCCGGTGCACCGGAAGCTGGACCCTGCACGGCTGTACGGGACAACGGGGCTGCAGTTCCTGCAGTTCAACACGATCTACCAGCTGGCCAGCGAGCCGGACCTGGACGGCCTCCAGGCGCTCCTGATCCCGGACCTGATCGCGTTCCTCCTGACGGGGCAGCGAAGGACCGAGGCGACCAATGCCTCCACCACGGGCTTGTTCGACGCCGTGGCGGGGGAGTGGGCCACCGAGTTCCTCACGGCTCTGGGTTTGCGGAAGGACCTGTTCCCGCCGCTGGTCCAGCCCGGTGAAACTGTTGGCACCCTCCTGCCGGCCATTGCGGCCCAGGTGGGCCTTCCGCGGGAAACCCAAGTGGTGGCCGTCGGCTCGCATGACACCGCCTCCGCCGTCGCAGCCGTCCCCGCGAAAGCGGACGACGGAGAGGAGGACTTTGCCTATATCTCCTCCGGCACCTGGTCCCTGGTGGGGCTTGAGCTGAAGCACCCGGTCCTCACTGAGGCCAGCCGTGAGGCGAACTTCACCAATGAGCGCGGCGTTGACGGCACCATCCGCTACCTCCGCAACATGGGCGGTCTGTGGCTCCTCAGCGAATGCCAGCGGACGTGGGCGCAGCAAGGGTTCCGGCCGGAACTTCCGGCCCTGCTGACCGCGGCCGCCGCTTTGCCGCCCGGCGGGCCACAGATCAACCCTGACGACCCCTACTTCATTGCCCCGGACAACATGCCGGACCGTATCCGCGCCGCGGTCCGCCGCACCGGAGAGGTACTGGCGAACGATCCTGCCGCGATCACCCGCTGCATCATGGACAGCCTGGCCGCCGGCTATGCCCGCACCATCCGCGACGCCGAGCGGCTCGCGGACCGGTCAGTGGACGTGGTGCATGTGGTGGGCGGCGGTTCCCAGAACCGGCTGCTCTGCCAGCTCACCGCCGATGCCACCGGCAGGAAAGTAGTGGCTGGGCCGGTGGAAGCCACTGCCCTGGGCAACGTCCTGGTACAGGCACGCGCTGCGGGTTCCGTTACCGGCAGCCTGGGAGAACTCCGCGCCCTGGTGGTGGCCAGCAGTCCGCTGCAGGTGTTTGTACCGGAGCTCTCGCGCCTGTAGGTCCAGCGCAGGCAAAGATCCGCAATGCGCGGACGCATGACGCCACGTTGCTGAACGCGGCGTCATGCGGCCGTGTCGGGACTGTGCGGCGGCCCCTAAGATCTTCGAGAAGTGTCCCGCCGGCCTGTAAGCAGTGCCGTAGACCATGCCCACTACCTGACAGGACCGGATAGCCCATGCCACTCTTCGACCTCCCGCTTGCCCAGCTCCGCGGCTACACGTCCCAGATGACGCCGCCGGAAGACTTCCGCGAATTCTGGGACACCACAATCGCCGAAGCCCGGGCCTTTCCGTTGAATGCATCCTTTGAACCGGTGGAGAACTACCTGTCGGTCATCGATACCTTCGATGTGACGTTCGCCGGTTATGGGGGCGCCGCCATCAAGGGCTGGCTGCACCTTCCTGCCAACAGGGCCGCCGGAACAAGGTTGCCGGTAGTGGTGCATTATGTGGGCTACTCCGGCGGCCGGGGCCTGGTCAACCAGGACACGAAGTGGGCGCAGGCAGGCTACGCGCACTTCATTATGGATACCCGCGGCCAGGGCTACGGCGGCACCCTGGGTGAGACGCCCGACCCGCATCCCTCCGCCGGAGAAGTGGCCCATGCGGGCCTCATGACCAGGGGCATCGCAAGCCGGGAAGACTACTACTACCGCCGGGTCTACGTGGACGCTTTCCGGGCCGTGGAAGCGGTCCAAAGCCACCCGGAGATCGACCCGGCACAGGTGGTGCTGGCCGGCGTCAGCCAGGGCGGCGGCATCGTGGTTGCCACTGCAGGCCTGGCGGCGGGCAGGCTCGACGGCGTAGTGGCCGCACTGCCGGACGTTCCGTTCCTGCAGGACTTCCCCCGTGTCATCGACATCACGCCGCGCGGCCCGTACCCGGAGATCGCCCAGTTCCTGGCACGCCACCGGGACCGCTACGAGCCCGTGCTTGATGTCCTCCGCTATTTCGACGGCGTCAACCTCGCCCGCTGGGCCACGGCACCGGCCTTGTACTCCGCAGCCCAGATGGACGATATCTGCCCGCCGTCCACCGTCTTTGCCAGCTTCAATGCCTACGGCTCCGGCACCCCGGATTCTTCCGGCACCGGAGCGGCCAAGGAGATCGAGGTCTACCGGTTTAACAACCACGAAGGCGGCCAGGAACACCACTGGATCCGGCAGCTGCTGTTTCTCCGCATAATTTTGGGGTAAGTTTCTTCTGCGGGCATGAGAAAGCGGTTTCTCGGTCCGGCGGACAAGGAAGCAATGAAGAAACTCAGCAGGCTCAGCGTTTTCGGCTACGGTGCCGGCGATGCGGCCAACAGCATGATCATCAGTACCGGAAACATGTTCCTGCTTGTCTATTACACCGATGTAGCGGGGATCGGCGCAGCGGCGGCAGGAACACTGCTGCTCGTTGCGCGGGTCTTTAACGCCTTCACCGACATAGCGGCCGGCCGCATCGTGGACCGTGTGCCAAGCAAGCGCTGGGGAAAGTTCCGCCCGTTCCTGATGTTCGGCTTCATTCCCCTGTTGCTGAGCGTGGCGGTGTTCCACGTTCCGGACGTCGACCCGTCCCTGAAACTGCTGTACGCCTACTGCACCTACGCTCTGGTGTGTGTGGCCTACAGCATGGTCAATGTGCCTTACGGGTGCCTGGTGGGGGCTATGACCCAGGACGCGAAGGAACGCGCCAGGCTCGGTGGTGCCCGAACCATCGGCGGCCTGTCGGTGGGGGCGACCCTTGGCTTTTTCATTGCACCGCTCCTCGGTGCCGGCCAGGACATGCAGCAGATCTTCACCTGGCTGACGATTACCTTCGCTGTCGTTGGCTCACTGCTCTATTGCTTCACGGGCATAGTGTGCGTTGAGCAGGTCCCCGGCAGCGTCCCCAAAATCACCCTTCGCCAGAGTGTGGCAGCGCTCAAGGCAAACTCACCGCTGGTGATTCTGTGCGTGAGCTCCGTCCTTTTCGTCACCGGAACTTCTGCCACCGGCGCCTCCCAGTTCTACTACCTCCGGGACGTCCTGTCCCGTGTGGACCTCTTCCCCGTCATGGCCGCAGCCCAAGTGGTGATCACGCTGACGCTGGCTGTCCTGATGCCGCTTCCCGTGGCCCGATGGGGCAAGCGGGCGGTCTACAGCGTCGGCGGCGGATTCGGGGCGGTGGGCGGAGCGCTGGTCTTCCTGGCCCCCGCGGACATGCCATTGCTCGGCCTGGCGGGCCTCGTGCTGGGGCTCCTTGCTTCGGCGTCCGTCAGCATCGTGACCTGGGCCCTGATCGCAGACACCGTGGAATACGGTGAGTGGAAAACGGGAGTCCGGGTCCAAGGAATCAATTACGCGCTCCTGGCCGCCACCCGGAAGCTCGGCATGGGATTCGGGGCCGCCGTCGTCGCCTTCTCACTCGCTTGGGGCGGCTACGTTTCGGGTACCGCGGAGCAATCTGATGCTGCCACCCTCGCCATCAGGGCGGCGGCAGGGCTGCTGCCGGGGGCCCTGGTGCTGGCCTCGGTCGGGATCATGTACTGGTACCGCCTGACCGACCAGAAGCACGCGGAGCTGGTGGCAAGCCTGGCGCGGGATGCGACGTAACAGTTTGCGGCCACGGCGGCCCGCGGTTATGGTTCATGACATGACAAACCGTTGGTATGCGTATTTTTCGTTGGCTCTGGAGGGGCCCGCGTCTAACTGACACGCATCCAACTTTCCTTCAGAGCCAACAGGGCAGAGATCATTCTCTGCCCTTCGCCGTTTCTCCGGCGGGTTCTGATCTGGGCCCGCTTCCCATCTGGAACAGGACCCGAACATGAGCACCGCAACAGCCCCCGCAAACGCCACCGCCGGCAACCCCCGTGGTGAAGCCGCAGCAAAATCGACGTCGAACCTGCGTGTCAGCGAGTTCACTGCGTTGCCCACGCCGCAGGAACTCATCGCGGAACTGCCGCTGGACGCCCGGGTGGCGGACGTCGTCGAACGCGGGCGTGACGAAGTCCGCGCCATCATGGACGGTGTTGATGACCGCCTGCTGGTGATCGTGGGGCCGTGCTCCATCCACGATCCCAAGGCCGGGCTGGAGTACGCGCGGCGGCTGGTCAGCCAGGCGGAGAAGCACAAGGAAGACCTGCTGATCGTGATGCGCGCCTACTTCGAAAAGCCCCGCACCACAGTGGGCTGGAAGGGCCTGATCAACGATCCGAGACTGGACGGCAGCCACGACATGGTGACAGGCCTTCGCACGGCACGGCATTTCCTGCAGCAGGTCACCGCGCTCGGGCTCCCCACCGCCACCGAATTCCTTGAGCCCATCAGCCCGCAGTACATGGCAGACCTCATCTCCTGGGGCGCCATTGGGGCCCGCACCACCGAGAGCCAGATCCACCGGCAGCTCGCCTCCGGCCTCTCCATGCCCATCGGATTCAAGAACGGGACCGACGGCGACCTCCAGGTTGCCATCGACGCCTGCGGTGCTGCCGCGGCGGCCCAGGCCTTCCTTGGCATCGATGGCGACGGCCGGGCCGCGCTCGTGGCCACCGCGGGAAACCCTGACACCCACGTCATCCTCCGCGGCGGACGCAAGGGGCCCAATTACTCTGCTGCCGACGTCGAGGCTGCAACAGCCAAGCTCGCCGGCAAGCAGCTGAACCCGCGCCTCATCGTTGACGCCAGCCACGCCAACAGCGGAAAGAGCCACCACCGCCAGGCAGAAGTGGCGCTGGAGATCGGGGCGCAGCTGGAGGATGGAGGCGCTTCCGCGCAGGCAATTGCCGGCGTCATGCTGGAAAGCTTCCTGGTGGGCGGCGCGCAGAACCTCGATGTCGCCGAGCACGCGGCCGGCCGGTCGGAGCTGGTGTACGGGCAGAGCGTGACGGACGCCTGCATGGACTGGGACGTTTCCGCCTCGGTACTGGACCAGCTCGCCGCTTCCGCCCGCAAGCGCAGAAGGTAGGCGCCCGCTGCGGAATGGGGGAGCAAATAGGGGGACCGCACTACTTTCACATTGGCCACAGGAACATCTAGAGTATCTAGAAGGTGGTTGGTGGATGGCTCAGCATCGGAACACCGCATTGGCACGTACCTGGGGTCACTGTTGTCCATCCGTCAGCAAAGGAAAATAGGGAAATGTCGGCAGAACAGAACTTCTCCAACGCGAAGTTCCTGACCGTGGCAGAAGTAGCCCAGGTCATGCGCGTCTCCAAAATGACTGTCTACCGGCTGGTCCACTCCGGCGAGATGCCGGCAGTGCGGTTCGGCCGCTCCTACCGGGTACCCGAAGCCGCCGTTGAGCAGTACCTCAAGGGTGCCGTGGTGGACGGCCACACCGAAACCGCCTGAGTCCTTTCGTCGCATTCGCCGTGTTTTCGCCGGTGGAAGCCGCACCGGTCAGAAGCGGCTCCGGATAAGCGGTACCCTGTTAAGGAACGTTTTACGTCATTGTAAGAATCTGTCAGTTGTTCAGTTCGTAGCTCTGTCCACGAACACTTTCCATCAGACAGGTACTGCATCTAGTTTGTAAGGAACTTTCGTGGGTTCAGTTATTAAGAAGCGTCGCAAGCGTATGGCCAAGAAGAAGCACCGCAAGCTGCTTCGCAAGACTCGTCACCAGCGCCGCAACAAGAAGTAGAGATACTTCGAACAGCGTAGAAATGCCCGTCGCCTTCCGAGGTGGCGGGCATTTTGTTTTGCCCGGTGCCTGTTAAGCCCTGGTGCCCGCTATGCCCGCGCCCGTTAGGCCCGGGGGCCACGGATGCGGGCGAAGCCTTTCCAGAGTCCGTAGACGGCGCCGCCGGCGGTGGCTGCCTTGAGGCCGAAGGTGGCGGCGCGGCGGCCGGCCCGGAAGTCGTAGACGGGCCAGTTGTTGTCGCGGGCGTGGCGGCGGAGGCGGGCGTCCGGGTTGATGGCCACCGGATGGCCCACCAGGGTAAGCAGTGGAATGTCATTGAAGGAGTCGCTGTAGGCCCAGCAGCGCTTCAGGTCCAGCTCCTCGGCATCCGCTACTGCCTGGACAGCCACTGCTTTGGCGGAGCCGTGCAGGATGTCTCCCACCAGGCGGCCTGTGTACATGCCTTCCGAGATTTCCCCGACAGTCCCCAACGCTCCCGTGAGTCCCAGCCGGGTGGAGATCACGGTGGCCACCTCTATGGGGGTCGCAGTGACCAGCCACACCCGACGGCCCACCCGCAGGTGCTGCTCGGCCAACGCCTTGGCGCCCGGCCAGATCCGTGAGGCGATCATCTCGTCGTAGACCTCTTCGCCGAGGGCCTTGATGTCGTCCACCGTGATGCCTGCGGCCAGGGTCAGCGCGGAGTCCCGGACAGCGTGGACGTCGTCCATGTTTTCACCGCGGGCCACGAACTTGAACTGCTTCCACGCGAACCCGGCAGCCTGGCCCATGGTGAAGGCTCCGCGCTGGTGCATCTTGCGGGCAACATGGAAGAGGCTGGCGCCGCGCATGAGGGTGTTGTCCACATCGAAGAACGCCGCCTCGCCGGGTTGCGGCGCCGCAACCGGCTTGGTGACTACGGCGACGTACTTCTCCTCGGGCATGGTGTCGAGTCTAGTCAATCCAGTCGGTGGACACGGTCGGCGTCGCGGGGCACAGTCAACGGGGCTACGGTTAAGCCATGGCAACACCGCACGTCGTCCTGATCACCAAAGCTGACTGCCACCTGTGCGAAGAGGCGCGCGACGCCGTCGGCCGGGTTACCGCCTCGCTTGGCCTTGAGTGGACGGAAGAGCTGGTGGACCACCAGCCGGAACTGCGGGACCGCTATGCCGAGGAAATCCCGGTAGTGCTGGTGGACGGCGTGCAGCGCGACTTCTGGAAGATCGATGAGATCCGGCTCGAACGCGTGCTTCAGCGGGCCATGGCAGATTAGGGGAGCAGCACCAGTGACCGCGCGTGCCTTGTGGCCGGCTGCTTTGTTGGCATCGTCCGGAGGGCTCTAGAGTGGAGTCACAACGCGATGCGAGGGAGGGGCTGGTGGCTTCGCTGGATTCGACTCCCCAGGCTGTCCCGGATCTTCCGGGTACTACTGGCACGCCAGCCAAGCAGATTCCGCCCGCAGCGGTGGCCAGGCTGACGCTCTATCTGCGTGCCCTGAACACCCTGCTTGCCGAGGGAGTGGAGCGCGTTTCCTCCGAATCCCTCGCTGAAGCCTCAGGCGTCAGTTCCGCCACACTGCGCAAGGACCTGTCCCACGTGGGCTCCTACGGTACCCGCGGTGTTGGCTACGAAGTGCAGTACCTGAGCCGCCACATCGCTGCGGCACTCGGGCTGACCCACGACTGGAAGGTCGCCATCGTCGGTGCCGGCAACCTCGGCAAGGCCCTGGCACGGTACGGCGGATTCGAATCCCGGGGGTTCGACGTCGTGGCCATTTTCGACGCCGACCAGATGGTGGTGGGCAACGAGGTGGGGTGGCTGCGCGTCAGCGATGTTGCCGACCTGGAAACAGTGCTGCACCGGACCGGAGCGAACATGGTGGTGCTGGCGCTGCCGGCGGCCGTGGCACAGGATGTCTGCGACCGAGTAGTGGCCGCCGGCGTCCGCAGTGTCCTGAGCTTCGCCCCCGTGATGCTCCAGGTGCCCGAGGGAGTCAACCTCCGCAAGGTGGACATGGCCACTGAACTGCAGATCCTGGCCTACCACGCACAACGGGCGCAGGCCCCGGGGCAGACCGCCTAGATTTCTCCGGCGGTTCCGGGACCCACGCCCGCTGGTGTGGGAAGTGCGTAAAACTACCGGCCGTAGGGGTTGCCCATGCTGCCACCGTAAGGGTTGGCGAAGGGCTGCTGCTTCCGGAAGTAGGGGGCTGCCGCCGGCAGGTACAGCAGGACGATGGCGGCGATCCCCAGGAGGGTGCCGATGGTTCCAATGCTGGGAGGACCGAAGAGGCCGAAGATGGACAGGGCAGCGAACACGGTTCCCAGGATGCGCGCCCAGTTCTTGCCCTTGCGGACAAAGAAGGCCACCAGCAGGTAGAGCCCTGCGCCGAGGATGGCGAAGACCACCAGGGTGCCGGCGATGACGCCCTTGATGTCCTCGTACGTGACGCCCGCTCCGCTGCCCTCCATCTGCTGCTCAAAGGTCTGGCGGAATACCGGATCGTCCAGCTGGGTGAGCCCGGTGAGCATGGAGATGACGAAGATGGCGGCCGAGGCGATCAGCAGCCAGAACGAGATGTTGACCAGCTGCGGCACCCCGTTGCTGCCCGTGGGCTGCGGCTGCTCCGAAGGGTACTGCGCGTACGGGGACTGGCCGTAAGGCTGCTGACCGTACGGTTGTTGGCCAAAGCCCGGAGCCTGCGGCGGGTTCTGGCCATACTGTGGAGTGTTTTGCCCGTACTGCGGGGCGCCGGACTGGCCGTACTGTGGAGCGTTCTGCCCGTACTGCGGCGGGTTCTGCCCGTACTGGGGAGCGTTCTGTCCGTACTGCGGGGCGTTTTCCCCGTAGCGCGGCTGCTGGTTGCCCTGCTCGGGATCGTTGGGCACGGGAGGCGGGACGGGAGGATTACTCATGAGCTGTCCTTTGGCATGTCGGGTTCTGGTAGGCTGCCGGGTTTCGGTCCTGTGCCCTACCCCCAGCATGGCTTAAGTCCACCGTACCCCCGGACTGGCGGCAGATGGGTCATTCCAGGGAGGTATTCCGCCCCCTGTTCAGCGGTTGCCCGGCGATGCCTTGCTAACCCTTGTTCCCCCGCGCCGCAAACCATGCCTGCGAGTTCGGCAGCCACAGCAGGACCGTTGCCGCGAGGCTGATCACGAAGCCCGCCCAGTTGCCGCCCTGGCCAACACCCATGGCCAGGTTGACCAGGGCGAGGACCAGGGTGACGCCCGTCAGGACTGTGAGGGCCAGCCGTGCCCACTGCCTTCCCTCTTTCATCTTGAGGGCAAAGACGATCTGCGCGGCTCCCACGGCCGCCGCCAGCAGCATCAGCGCCAGAACCAGCGCGGCCGCACCGGGCGCCGCCGCGAAGAGCACCAGTGAGGCCAGCATGCCCAGCAGCCCGCCCAGGAGGCCAAGGATGCCGCCCAGGAACCAGATCCAGAACGAGACCTTGAGCTCGGTGGGAAGTCCCGCCACCGAGAACATGCCGGCAAAACCGTTGCGGGGCCTCGTGCTGTCAAAGTTGCTCATGGCCATCACTGTAGCCCTGCACCGAACGCCATCAACGACGGAACCCCGGCACCGACGTGAAAGCCGGTGCCGGGGTTCCGGCGGAAAGGATGATTATGCTGCGGGGGCGATGAAGGCGAGTTCGAGGTTGATGGCAACCTTGTCGCTCACCAGGACGCCGCCGGTCTCGAGGACAGCGTTCCAGGTCAGGCCGAAGTCCTTGCGGCTGATGGTGGTTTCAGCGGAGACACCGGCGCGGGTGTTGCCGAACGGGTCCACGGCCACACCGTTGAACTCGGTGTCCAGGGTGACCGGGCGGGTGACACCCTTAATGGTCAGGTTACCGGTCAGTTCGTAGCTGTTGCCCTTGGCCACCAGGCCGTTGGAGACGAAGGACATCTCGGGGAACTTCTCCACGTCGAAGAAGTCCTCGCCCTTGACGTGGCCGTCGCGGTTGGCATCGCCGGAGTCGAAGCTGGCGGTGTTGATGGTGGCGTTGATCCGGGAATCCGCCACGTCCTCGCTCAGTTCCAGGGTTGCTGCTGCTTCCTTGAACTGGCCGCGGACCTTGCTGATGCCTGCGTGGCGGACGGTGAAGCCGATCTCGCTGTGGGAGTTGTCGAGGGTCCAGGTGCCGGTGGTGACGTCTGCGGGAAGTGCCATGATGTTGCTCCTTTGGGGTGTTACCTGTTGACGGTCGTGCCGTTGAACCTTCATCGGTTGAAGTCTCAACTAACTGCTGCGTCTACTATAAACATGCATATGCATCTTTTGTTCCCGGCTTCGGAACATTTCTTCATAAATTTCAGTTCTACTGGGTGTAGAAGATTTCGGATCGAACGCCATCTTTGAGAAACTGGTAAACATGCCCCAAGCCACTGTCCATCTGCTCCGCCACGGCGAGGTCCATAATCCTGACGGCGTTTTGTACGGAAGGCTGCCCGAATTCCACCTCTCCGAGCTGGGGCTGGAGATGGCACGCACCCTCGCTGAGCACTTCCGGCAGCGCGCCGAAAACGGGGCCCGCATCACCTACCTGGCTGCCTCGCCGCTGGACCGGGCGCAGGAAACTGCGCGGCCGACGTCGGAAGCCCTGCATCTGCCCATCCACACGGAAGAGCGGATCATCGAGGCGGAAAACTACTTCGAGGGCATGAAGGTCAGCAAGGCGGAACTGCGCAGGCCCAAGCACTGGCCGCGGCTGGTCAACCCCCTCCGGCCTTCCTGGGGCGAGCCGTACAAGCAGCAGGCGGCAAGGGTTATGGCAGCGGCGCAGGAGGCACGCCTCCGTGCCATCGAGCTGGCCGACGGCGACTTCGGAACAGAGGGGCCCGAGGCGATCATGGTCAGCCACCAGCTTCCTATCTGGGCCACCCGCCTGAGCGCGGAAGGCAAGCCCCTGTGGCACGACCCGCGAAAGCGCGAGTGCACGCTGACCTCCATCACGTCCCTGGTGTTCGACGACGACGGCACACTCATGCGCGTCACGTACAGCGAACCCGCGGCGTCCCTTCTTCCCGGTGCAGCCAGCACCCCTGGAGCCTAGAAGTGTCTGACAGTTTTACTCAAAAGGGCCGGCACGGCCTGCCCGCCTCCCGCCGCAGCGTCCTTGCTGCCGGCGGCCTGGCGCTGACCGCGATCACCCTGGGACTTTCGGCCTGTGCCCAGGAAGATGCCCTTGCGGAACAGGCAAGGGCCGGGGACAACAAGAACTATGTGGCCGGCGACGGCTCCGTCACGGAGTTCGCGGCGGGGGACCGGAAGTCCGCGCTCCAGATCAACGGCACGCTGTTCAACGGAACCACGGTTGCGCCGGCTGACCTCCAGGGCAAGGTCACCGTCCTGAACTTCTGGTTCGCCGCCTGTGCCCCCTGCCGGGTTGAGGCGCCCATCCTCGAAGAACTGCACCAGGAATTCAAGCCCCAGGGCGTGCAGTTCTACGGCGTCAACCTGCGGGACGAGAAGGCCACTGCTGATGCCTTCGACAAGTCCTTCAACCTGACGTACCCCAGCTTCGACGACAAGGACGGCGGCGTCCTGCTGGCGGTCTCCGGCCTGGTGCCGCCCGGCGCGGTTCCCACAACCCTCGTGCTGGACAAGCAGGGGCGCGTGGCCTCCCGCGTCCTCGGTGAGATCCAGAAGGGCACCCTGAAAGCCCTCATCGCTGCCGCCGTGGCAGAGTAGCGCGGATCCGTGAACAGCCCCTTCGCCGAAGCCATCCTCAACGGCTCGCTCCTCCTTGCCATTCCGGTGGCGCTGCTGGCCGGACTGGTCTCCTTCCTGTCCCCGTGCGTACTTCCGCTGGTTCCCGGCTACCTGGGATACGTCACGGGTTTGTCAGGCGTGGACCTGGAGAAGCAGAAGCGCGGCCGGATGCTGCTGGGCATAGGGCTGTTCGTGCTGGGCTTTTCCGTGATTTTCGTCCTCCTCGGCGGTGCGTTCGGCCAGCTGGGCAGCCTGATCGCCGGGCCGCAGAATGCCTGGATCACGCAGGTCCTGGGCATCCTGGTGATCGTTATGGGCGTGGTGTTTATGGGCGGGTTCAGCTGGTTGCAGCGGGACGCCAAGATCCACGCCAAGCCGCCGGCGGGGCTGTGGGGGGCGCCGCTCCTGGGCCTCACGTTTGGCCTGGGCTGGGCCCCGTGCATCGGGCCCACCTACTCCGCGGTCCAGCTCCTGAGCCTGTCCGGCGGCTCGTCCGCCGCCAAGGGCGCATTCCTGGCCTTCGTCTACAGCCTCGGCCTGGGGATCCCCTTCCTGCTGATTGCTTTGGCGCTTCGGCGGGGGATGGGTGTCATGGCCTTCTTCCGCAAGCACCGGCTGGCAATCCAGCGCATCGGCGGCGGCATCCTGGTGGTCCTCGGGCTGCTGATGGCCAGCGGCGTCTGGGGCACCTGGGTCACCGGACTGCAGTACTGGTTCCAAACCGATGTGAAGTTGCCGATCTGATGAGCGAGCGCGTGAACGTAGACAAGAAATCGTCCGATCCGGTGGCTGAAGCCAAAGCGGAAGCGGCGCTGCCTGCGCTGGGGCTGATGGGCATGCTCCGCTGGGCCTGGACCCAGCTGACCAGCATGCGCACAGCGCTGTTCCTGCTGCTGCTCCTCGCCGTCGCGGCAGTCCCGGGCTCGCTGTTCCCCCAGCGCCCGGCCAACCCGTCAGTGGTCACCCAGTACATCAAGGACAACCCGGATTACGGCAAGCTGCTGGACACCCTGCAGTTGTACGACGTTTATTCCTCGGCCTGGTTCTCGGCCATCTACCTGCTGCTGTTCATCTCCCTCATCGGCTGTGTGGTGCCCCGGGCCATCGCCCACTACAAGGCGATGCGCTCCCAGCCCCCGCGGACGCCCAAGCGCCTGTCCCGCCTCCCTGAGTACGGCACCCTGGTCATTCCGGCCGACGCCGGGATCCCGGCGTCGGACGCCATCACCAGTGCCGCGGCGGTGCTGAAGAAGCGCGGCTACCGCGTGGAGGTCCGGGACAGCGGCGGCGAACGTCCCTCGTTGGGCGCGGAGCGCGGCTTCACAAAGGAAGTGGGAAACCTGGTGTTCCACACTTCCTTGATCGGAGTGCTGGTGTCCGTGGCCATCGGCGGACTGTTCGGCTACAGCGGCCAGCGGATCCTGGTGGAGGGTGACACCTTCGTGAACACCTTGGTGGGCTACGACCAGTTCACGCCCGGCACCAACTTCGAGTCCGGCCAGCTGCAGCCCTACTCCGTCCAGCTGGACAAGTTCGACATCACCTTCGACCGCGAGTCCGAGGGCAAGTTCGGCCAGCCCATCGACTTCTCGGCCGCCGTGACCACCAAGGAGAACCCGGACGCGCCGGCGCAGAAGGAAATCCTGAAGGTCAACGACCCCATCACACTGGGCGGCACCAGCATCTACCTCACCGGCAACGGGTACGCCCCCGTAGTGACCATCCGCGACGGCGACGGAAACGTGGCCATGCAGGGGCCGGTGGTGGCCAAGCTTCAGGGGGACAACTACTACTCCTCAGTGGTCATCAAGGTTCCCGATGCCAAGCCGGACCAGCTGGGCTTCGCCGGCTTCTTCCTGCCCACGGCCTTCATCTCGAACGAGGGGGTGTCCTTCAGCGGCGACCCCGACCTCTTCAACCCGCAGCTGACCCTGAACTCCTACTACGGGGACCTGGGCCTGGACGACGGCGCCCCGCAAAACGTCTTCGAGCTGGATGTGCAGGACCTCACTCCGCTGAACGCGAGGAACCTGGACGCCGGAGGCATCACCCTGGCCCCCGGCAGCAGCTACACGCTGCCGGACGGCAAGGGCACCATCAGCTTCGACGGCGTGAAGCGGTACATCGGCGTGGACATCCACCACAACCCCGGCCAGCTCTACGCGCTGATTTTCGCGCTCCTCGCGGTGGCCGGCCTGATCCTCTCCCTTTACGTCAACCGCCGCCGCGTCTGGGTCCGCACGGGCACCCACGCTGACGGCCGAACCATGGTGGAGTACGGGCTCCTGGCCCGCGGTGAGGACCACCGCCTCGCCGCGGAAGCCGAAGCCGTCCGGAAACTGCTGTCCGGGGAATGGCAGCTCGATGCAGAAGCAGCCGGGCCGGAAGCCCCCCAGCAAACGCCCAGCCGCGAGCAGGACAATGACCTCGGCGCGGCCACCACTACAGGCTCAGTCACCACCCCAGCAGGCCCCACCGGGCCCGAAAAGGACCAGTAATGCCGTACGGAATCAACGAAACCATGGGCCAGTACAGCGAGCTCTTTATGCTGCTCGCTGCAGGCACGTACACGGTGGCCTTCATAGCTTTCGCGTGGGACCTGGCCAAGAGCAGCAAGGCCCTGCGCGCCATCGACCTCAAGGCGGCGCAGGCGGAAGACCCGGCCCGGATGCCGGTGGGGGCCGGGGCGGGAGCCCGCAGCGAGTCGCACCTCGCCGGGCCGGCGGGCAGGGCTGAACGGCCGTCGTCGTCCGCCTCCCCGTCAGCAGAGAACGGGGCCGGGGGAGCCATCACCGCCGACGGCGACATGAAGTACGCTGCCGAAAGGCGCGCTCCCGCCCGGGTGGCCGTAGCCCTGACGGTCCTGGGTGCGCTGATCCATGGCGCCGGGGTGCTGACCCGCGCGCTGGGCGCGGGCCGGGTGCCCTGGGGCAACATGTACGAGTTCCTCACCACCGGCGCCTTCGTTGCCGCCGCCGTGTTCCTGCTGGTGCTGATCCGCCGCGACCTGCGCTTCCTCGGCACGTTCGTAGTGGGCCTGGTCATTATTATGCTGGTGGCCGCTTCCGTGGCGTACTGGACGCCCGTTGGCCACCTGGTTCCCGCCCTGCAGAGCTACTGGCTGATCATCCACGTGTCCATCGCCGTGCTCTCCTCGGCCCTGTTCACCCTGACGTTCGCGATGTCGGCGCTGCAGCTGGTCCAGGCGCGCCGGCTGAAGACCGTTGCCGCCGGCGGTACGGACAAGCTGGGCTTTATGCGGCTGGTGCCGTCCGCGCTGAGCCTCGAGAACCTTTCCTACCGCATCAACGCCATCGCGTTCATCGGATGGACCTTCACTCTCATGTTTGGCGCCATCTGGGCCGAGAAAGCCTGGGGCCGGTTCTGGGGCTGGGACACCAAGGAAGTGTGGACGTTCGTTATCTGGGTTGTCTACGCGGGCTACCTGCACGCCCGCGCAACCCGCGGCTGGACAGGAACGCGCGCAGCTTGGTTGTCGATCGTTGGCTACCTCTGCGTTATCTTCAACTTCACCATCGTGAACCAGTTCTTTAACGGGCTTCACTCGTATTCGGGCCTCTGAGCAGGGGTTTCTCCCTAATGCCCGCTGTACCGCGGGCAAATAACAAATCGGTGTAGCAATGGGGGTATTCGCGGTCCCGGCCGTGATGCTACCTTGGTGACGTGCGCCCGTGATGAAGCTTGCTGGCGACCACGAGTTTTACCGAGGTACCCATGAGCTACGTTCTCGCCATTGATGTGGGGACCAGTTTCACGGCGGCCGCTGTTGTCCGTTTTCATGACGGAGCCGCGCCAGTTCCGGAGTGCCTGCCGCTGGGCCTTCGGGGATCAGCTGTGCCGTCTGTGGTGTATTACCCGGAGGAAGGCCCCGTCCTGGTGGGGGAGGCCGCGGAGCGCCGCGGGCTCGATTCCCCTGGGCGCGTAGTTCGTGAGTTCAAGCGCCGGGTGGGCGATGCTGTGCCCATCTCAGTAGGCATGCGGTCGCTCCCAGCCGAGGACGTCTTCGCCACCATGGCCCGGTGGGTGGCAGACCGGGCAACCGAGCGCGAGGCTGAGCCGCCGTCGGAAATCATCCTGACCCATCCCGCCGCATGGGGCGCCCACCGGACGTCCCTCATCAAGGACGCCCTTGCTGCAGCCGGACTTGGGAAAGTCACCCTGCTGAGCGAACCGGAAGCAGCCGCCCTGCATTATGCCTCGCAGGTGCGGGTGGAAGCCGGCAGTACCATCGCTGTGTACGACCTCGGCGGTGGGACCTTCGATACTGCTGTCCTCCGTAAGACTGCCAGCAACCGCTTCGAACTGCTGGGGCGGCCGGAGGGCTTTGAAGACCTGGGCGGCGCCGACTTTGATGCCGCCCTTTTCCGTTTCGTGGCTGAAAACACCGGTGGGGCCCTGGCAGAGCTGGACACCGCCGAGCCTGGAGTGCTCGCCGCGCTGGCCCGGCTGCGACGGGAGTGCGTGGAAGCCAAGGAAGCGCTCTCCTCCGACAGCGAGGCGAGCATCTCCGTGCTCCTGCCGGGCATCCAGCAGCAGGTCCGCCTGGTCCGCCCGGAATTCGAAGCACTGATTGAGGAACACATTCGGGACACGGTGGACGCGCTGGAACAATCGCTGGGGCAGCTGGAGCTGGGGCCCCCGGACCTCACCGCTGTGTTGCTCATTGGCGGATCTTCCCGGATTCCCCTCGTTGCACAGCTGATCTCGGAGCAGCTTGACAGGCCCATCGCCGTGGATGCCGACCCCAAATCGTCAATCTGCCTGGGCGCCGCCGTTTCCGCAGTGCTGGGGCAACCAGCCCCCACTGAGGCTTCTGCCGCGGTGGATCCCGGTTCAGCCGGCACAGGCGGCGAAAGCCCACAAAGTCCTGCCCCGGAAAGTGGGCACATTCCTGTTCGGGTGGTCCCGTGGTCACGAAACGCAACGACGGCGCCAGGTTCCGCCACGGCAGCGGCCCGCGGGCCAGGCTCCAGGGAGAGGGGAGGAGCGCACGCGCCGAAACCGAGGGTGCGGCTCACTGCTATCGCGGCTACCGCTGCCTTATTCACGGTTCTTAGCGCCACCGCCGCCCAAAGTCCGGAAGGCTTCAGCGGCCTGACATCCGTGTTCGTCCCGCCTGCCGGAGCTTCGGACTCCTTCGAGACACTTCCGCCCACAGGAACCGGTGGCAGTGGGACAGGCCCCACGGCCGCCGCTGCGGCGGATGCCCGGCTGCCAGTAACAGGCATCGAGGCCAGCGGGAAGCAGGGTGGCTCCTCCCAGGCGGCGGCCCTCGGGTTGGAGGCCGGGCCCACCAGCCGGTTGTCCGCTGTTGCGGCTATCAACAATGGTGTTTCCGCGGAAACCTCCGCCGGCGGTGCAGCGCCGGCTGCCGTCGCTGAGGGCAATGGGGCAACGGAAACTGCGCCAGGGGCCGGAGGCACGACGACCACACCCTCGGATACGGCGACTACCGGCGAGACGCCGCCCGGCAGTCCGTCCGAAACGCCGTCCGCTACTCCGTCCGAGACCTCGTCCGGCAGTCCGTCCGAAACGCCGTCCGAAAACTCATCGGGCAGCCCGACCGGAACGCCGTCCGGCAGCCAGACCGGAACGCCGACCGGAACGGCATCCGGCAGCCAGACCGGAAGGCCGACCGGCACCTCGACCCGAACGGCGTCAGGCACCTCGACCGGAACGGCGTCCGGCAACTCGACCGGAACGGCAAGCGCTACTCCTACAGATAAAGCAATAACGGCGATGCCGGCAACGGACGGTTCGCCTTCGCCGACGGTTCAGGATTCGCCCTCGCCAACGGTTGGCGTGTCCCCGTCGCCATTGCTGGAGGGGTTTCCGGACTCCGATCAATCCTTCACGGCCTCGGCCACTACCACGACGCCGGCAGCCTAAGATGGTCAGCTATCAGTCGCACGTACAAAAGCCGGCTTTTCGTCATCCGGAACAGGAGCCCCAGGGACCTGCACCCCACAGTACAGAGCTCATGGCCAGCCAACTCGAGGGCGAGAATGGGGCCGTCCGGGAACTGCTGTTGGCGTTGTCCGTAGGTTTTGCCCTGCCGGGACCGCTGCCCGCCGAGCTGCAGCGCAGGATCGACGGCGACGGGACGGGCAGCCTTGATGCCCTGATACAACGGGCAGAGTCCTCTGGTCTCCTGACTCCTGACGGAACTGTCGCAGGCCCTGTGCAGCATGAGCTGCTCACTGTCGCCCCCACAACCAAGGTGCACGCCCTTCAGCGGGAGCTCGTGACGGTTTACGCAGCGAACGGCCAGCCGTTGGGAGATCTCGCCCGGGAGCTGGCCCGGGCCGGACTTGCCGATACGCGCGTGGCAGCGGAACTGGAGCGTTCCGGCGACAAGGCCCTTGAGCACGATCCCGGATTGGCATACCAGCTTTACGATGAAGCCCTGCTGGCCGGCGGCGACGAGAAAGCCACTGCGGCGCGGCGTGCCCAGGCCGCCGCAGCCAACGGCGACCTTGACGCCGCTGCACGCATTGTGGACACCCTCCTGGTACAGAAGGATCCGCCGGACGTGCGCCGTGCCGCCGACGTTGCTGCCGCCGTCTGGGCCCAGCGAGGCATGCTGGGCCGTGGGGCCGACGTCTACCGTTGGCTGGGACCCTCCCGGCTGGGCCCATCCGGACCCCTTGCTGCCGTTGCCCTGATTGGCTCCGGCAACCGGGCCGATGCGGAAGCCATCTTCCGCGCCGACGCACCACCCGCGTCGCCGACGCTGCTCGCAACCACCCTTGCCCAAACCGGCAAAGGCATCCTCCAATCGCTTGCCGGCGACTCCCATCAGGGCCTCCAGATGCTCATCCATGCCTCGGACATGCTCAACGCAGCGGATACTGTACTTCCCCTGCCCGAGACGCCGGCTGCGCTGGCAGCCCTGATGGCCCTGCACAGCGGGGAGCCGAACCTGGCGGAAACAATTTGCCGGTCAGCAGCTGCCGCTGGTCAGGGGGGCGATGCAGCCAAGCCAAGGCTGTTCCTGCTGAAAGCATGGTCAGCGATGATGCAGGACCGGCTCGACGACGCCCGGCTCTCCATCAATGAGGCATCGAAGGCGAACCACTGGCCGCTGGTGCCGCGGGACGAGTTCCTTTGTTCGGCATTGGAAGTGGGCATAGCCCGCCGTAACGGCGATGTTCCCGGGCTTATCAAGGCGTGGGAACGGGCGCGTGAAGCGACGCTCCACACGGCCGTAGACCTGTACAGCCTTCTCCCGTGGGGCGAGCTGATGATCGCAGCCGCCCGCCTTCGGGAGGGCCGCAGGGTTATCCCTTACCTTGATGAGGCATGGAACTTGCTGGAGCGACTCGGAGATCCTCCGCTGTGGGCCGTCCCATTCCACTGGTCGGCAGTCCAGGCAGCCCTTCTGAACGAACGGCCCGCCGACCTGGCACCGCATGCCGCGGCGTTGGCCCGCGCCGCTGGGCAAAGCCACCTCGCCGCCGTGTTCGCGGCGGCAGGGAGAGCCTGGGTAACCGTGCTGGCCGAGCGGTTCCATCCTGACGATGTCGAGACGGCGGCACGGGGCCTGGGCGGCGTGGGAATGCGTTGGGAAGGAGCCAGGCTTGCAGGCCACGCGGCAGCCCGGTCGGATGACCGCAAAGACATGGTGCGCCTGCTGTCCTGCGCCCGGGACCTTCACCCGCAGGCCAGTTCGGCCGGCACGGGTGGATCCGTGCCGGCCGAATCCCGCAATGCTCCCCCCACTGATACGGGTAACGCGATGCACCCGGATGGCGCAGGGCTTAGCGAGCGGGAAAAGGAAGTCGCCAGGCTGGTGCTTGACGGCAAGACCTACCGTGAAATTGGCGAAGCCATTTACATCTCCCCCCGGACCGCGGAGCACCACATCGCACGGATGCGGCGCCGGCTGGGTGCTGAAAACCGCTCGGATCTGCTGGCTAAGCTGCGGGTTGCCTTGGGCCCGGAAAGTCAAGCCCATGACTAGCCCCTAACGCCCCAAAGAGGGCCGGCGCCGGTTCCCCACCAAGGCGGCCACCGGTTAGGGGAACCGCCCCGATGCCCCGTCCCCGGCAGCAACAGTACGTTTGATCCAGGCTCGACATCCAGGCTCGACATCCAGGCCGGAGAATCGGACAACACTAAAGATTTGAGGACCAGCACATGACAGTCGCAAAGGATGTCGTCCAGTTCCTAATGAACCTCTTCGGCGACCGCCAGGCGGCGCAGGACTTCCTGGATGATCCCGAAGGCGTTCTGGAAAACCACGGTCTGGGGGGTGTCCGCTCCGCGGATGTTGATGCGGCAATGCCAGTCGTCCTCGATTACGCTCCCATCAGCGTCAATGCATCCCGCTTCGACCAGCACTACAACCCCGGCGGCAACGATGCCAGTACCGGCCATGCCGGCAGTGGCTGGACCCCGCCTCCCGGTGCCGGCGGGCACGACGACCACGGACACGCGGTCGAGCAGCTTCAGCACGTAGTAGCAAATTACGCCTACCCCTCGGCGGGAGATGACCGCAGCGCCGTCCTGGACCAGTCCGTGAGCCAAAACATCTGGGCGGACGGCGATGTTGAGCAATGGTTCGACAGTGACTCGCTTGCCTTCGGCGGCCCTGCCCCCGGTGTTGGAAGCGACATGGGCTTCGCCGATACCAGGATTGACAACCTGTTCGACTTTGACGTTGCCACTGATGCCCACGCGGAGAATGCGGGCCCCACCACCAACCCATCCATTTCCATCAGCGATTCCTTTAGCGAGGACACGGCCGCATACTTCGATAACGAGCCCAACTTCACCCAGGAAGACCCGGTCCTGGGCGATGTCGACGATGCCGCTGACGCTGAGGAGGCGGAGGACCACTTGGAGTTTGATTCCTAGGAACCCGTCAAGGTGCTATAACCGATCTGAGGCATAACGCAAAGGACAGGCTGTGGCAGAAACTGGACCGGCAAACCCATCAACACCGGTGACGGCTGGGCAGCTGATCCAACTTGTGGAGCACGGCCTTCAACTCGTCGGCACTGGAGACCGGGAGGATCTGCGAAAACGCCTGGACCTGACCTTGGGGAGGCTTAAGGATCCCAGCATCCGGGTCATCGTGGTGGGTGAGTTTAAGCAGGGCAAGAGCAAGCTCATCAACGCCCTGGTCGGCGCACCGGCCTGCCCTGTTGACGACGACATTGCTACCTCCGTGCCCACGGTTGTGCGCTACGGGGATCCGGCGTCGGCCGCGGTCCTGACCCCCAAGGCAGACGCGGGCCCTGGCGACGACGGCATCGCTGAACGCCAGCCAATCCCCATCACCGAGCTCCCGGCCTATGTTTCCGAAAAGGGGAACCCCGGGAACAGCAGGAAACTCCTGGCTGCCGAAGTATGCCTGCCCCGTAAGATCCTGGCCGGCGGACTTAGTGTCATCGATTCACCCGGCGTGGGGGGAATGGGGTCCGCCCACACCCTGGCCACCCTCACGGCATTGCCCACGGCTGATGCGATGCTCCTGGTCTCGGACGCCTCGCAGGAGTACACCGAACCGGAGCTGCGCTTCCTCCGCCAGGCCATGCGGATCACCCCCAACGTTGTGGGGGTCCTGACCAAAACCGACCTTTACCCGGACTGGCGGCGGGTGGAAGAGACGGATCGATGCCACCTCGGCACGGTCGCCCCCGATATTCCGCTGTTTCCCGTGTCCTCCGACCTCCGCCTCGAAGCAGCACGCCTGCAGGACAGTGAACTGAACGTTGAATCGGGCTTTCCTGAATTGATTGCCTACCTTCTCAACGCGATCGTGGGGCAGGCGCAGCGCCTCCAGCGCCGCTCGGTCAGCCAGGACCTGCTGGGTGTCACCGAAAACCTGCGCCTTTCCCTGCAATCTGAGCTTGCAGCACTGGAAAACCCTGAAGGCACGCCCCAGATGATAGCGGAGCTGGAGCTGGCAAAGGCAGAGGCGGATGACCTGCGGAAACGCTCTGCACGCTGGCAAATCACGCTCAACGACGGCGTCAGCGACCTTATCGCCGACATGGAGTACGATCTCCGAAACCGCCTTCGCCAGGTCCAACGGGAAGCCGAAACCGCCATTGAGCAGGAGGACCCGGGACCCGTCTGGGCGGAATTTTCACAGTGGCTGGAGGAATGTGTTGCCGCCGCCATTTCTGACACCTTCGTCTTGACCAGCGAGCGGGCGGAATGGCTCGCTGCGCAGGTGGCTGAGCACTTCGCGGCAGAGGAAGCGCGGTTGCCGGTGATGCACGCTTCCAATTCGGCAGACCTGCTAATTCCCGTGGATGCGATGCCGGGGATGGATTCAGGACACGTGAACCCGGTGCAAAAAGTGCTGATCGGCATGCGAGGGTCCTACGGCGGCGTGCTCATGTTCGGGCTCCTGACCGGGATCTTCGGTATGGCACTCATCAACCCTCTCTCTTTGGGCGCCGGCCTACTGCTGGGACGCAAGGCTTACCGCGAAGATAAGGAAGCGCGGCTCAAGCGCCGTCAGGTTGAAGCCAAGGCCCTGGTCAGGCGGCAGCTCGACGACGTTACCTTCCAGGTCGGCAAGCAACTGAAGGACCGGCTGCGTCTGGTGCAGCGCACCATCCGCGACCACTTCACCGAGATAGCGGACGAGCATCACCGCTCCCTCGCCGATTCTGTGGCGGCGGCACAGACGGCCGCCAACACCTACGCACTGGAAAAGGACGCCCGCATCAGGGACATCAAGGCTGAGCTCAAGAAGGTGGATGCCCTCCACCACGCCGCGGAGGCAGTTGCTGCAGAAGTATCGGACGCCGCCAACAGGACCCCTGAGGGCGCACAATGAATCGCTCAACAATTGCCGGAGCCGTGGACCTGGTTCAGGAGGCGTTGAAAGTCTACGGCGACGATCCCGCAAGCGCCGCCGTTCTGGAAGGATTAGCCCGGAGGCTCGCGGAGCCGCTGCGCATTGCGATTGCGGGCATGGTGAAAGCCGGCAAGTCCACCCTGCTCAACGCGATTATCGGCGAGGAGATAGCGCCCACAGACACGGGCGAGTGTACCCGGATCATCACCTGGTATCGGCATGGGCACACTCCCCGGATCACCTTGTATCCCCTGGAAGGCAAGCCCCGGACCTTGCCGCTAAAACGCGTGGACGGCCGGCTTGTGTTCGTGCTGGGGGAGGTGCGGGCCAGTGATGTGGACCGGCTGGACGTGGAATGGCCGTCGCCGGCGCTGCGGAACATGACCCTGATCGACACCCCCGGCATCGCTTCGCTGTCCGAAGATGTGTCTGCCCGCTCCACCGCCTTCCTGGCCCCTGCGGATACGCAGTCGGAAGCGGACGCGATCATTTACCTGATGCGCCACATGCACGCCGCGGACCTGCGGTTCCTCGAATCCTTCCGGGACACGGAAGCGGGACGCTCAGGCACGGTCAACGCAATCGCGGTCCTCGCGCGGGCCGATGAAGTGGGTGGCGGCCGCATCGATTCGCTGCTTTCCGCAGGAGAGATTGCGGACAGGTACCGTCATGACCATAACCTGCGGAAGCTCGCACTGGGAGTGGTGCCGGTGGCAGGCCTCCTCGCCCAGAGCGCCCGGACAATGCGGCAGCAGGACTTCGCAGCACTTCAACTGCTGGCGGGGCTGGACCGTGCCGACCGCGAAAAGATGTTGCTCTCGGCTGACAGGTTCCTTCGGTCCACCATGCCGGAAGGGCTGAGCGCGGAGTCCAGGGCCTCCCTGCTGGGGAGATACGGGCTGTTCGGCATCCGGCTGGCTGTAGTCCTGATCCCGAACGGATTCAACGAACCTACCCCGCTGGCGCACGAGCTCGCGAGGCGCAGCGGCCTGGATCCGTTGCTGGACCTGTTGGACCGCCAGTTCCAGGCGCGTGCCGAGGCATTGAAGGCACGGACGGCCCTGGTGGGAGTGGAAACCCTGCTGCGCACTTCCCCCCGCCCGGGGACCGGGCACCTGGCCGCAGACCTGGAGCGGCTTCAGGCAAACGCGCATGAGTTCAGGGAACTGAGGCTGCTCGCTACGCTTCGGACCACGGGCGTGCCGCTCAGCCCCGAACTGGCTGCGGAGGCCGAGGGCCTGGTCGGCGGCTGGGGCGCAGCGTCATACGCGCGGCTGGGGCTGACTGCAGACACAACGCCAGGCGAGCTCGCTGATGAGGCCCGCCGCCATCTGGTTCGATGGCGCGCCGTTGCCGAGAACCCGCTGACGGACCGTTCAGCCCTTGATGCCTGCCGGGTTGTCGTTCGCAGTTGCGAGGGAGTGCTGGCGGAATCGTCGGCCCGCCAACGCCAGCCAGCCTAACAACCCGCCTAACAACGGGGGAGCCCGCCGACTGCTCGTCAGCGAAGCGCCCTACTTCAGGCCGTCGTTATCGTGTTCGTCGGTCTCGTGCTTGTCCTTGCCGCTGCCCTTGCCGTCGTCCTTCGCCTTGGCATCCATGTCGTCCTTGAGCTTCTTGAGGCGCTCTGCTTCTGCCTGGTTGCGGCGGCGGGCTTCGAGGTTGCGGAGGAAGTCCGGATCATCGTCAGGCGCGGTGGGATGGCGCTGGCTCTGCTGCTGGGGAGAGCTGCCACGTGGCCGGCCGATCAGGAGCCAGAGAATGGCACCGACCACTGGCAGGACGATCATGACCACGATCCAGGCTGGCTTGGAGATCCCTCGGGTGAGGCGTCCGTCAGTGCGGATCACGTCCACGAGGCCATACACGAAGATGACGAGGACTGCGACGGCCAAAGCCACACGGAGGAGCATGCCATTAAGTCTATCGTCAGGAGGCGCAGGGGCCTTGGGCGGGAGGCGGCTAAACTTGAATAGTGGCCTTTTTGAAATATTCCCTGATCCGCCTGGCTCTGTTCGCGCCCCTGTTTGTGGTTTTTATGCTGCTTCAGCTGGGCGTGCTGATGTCCGTGATCTGTGCAGCCCTGATCGCTTTCGCCGTGAGCTACCTCTTCTTCCAGAAGCAGCGGGACGAGGCGGCCGCGGCGATCCACCAGCGTTTCTCGGGCAAGGCCAAGCCGATCCGTTCAGCCAATGAAGTCCAGGACGCCCACGCGGAGGACACCCTCCTGGACGCCAACCCGGACATCGCCATCAGCAATGACGCCAAGGACCCCAAGCGCAGCAGTTCGTAGCGCAAGCCCCCTGCGGCAAAAAGGCCGCGCAGCCCGGCAGTCCTAGAAGCCGTGGCTCAGCACCAAACCCAGTGAAAACAGCAGGCTGTAGCCGAGGTTGATCAGGCCGGTCTGCTTCAGGACCGGGATCAGGCTCTTGCGCTTGCGGCCGTTGATCATCAGCCACGCCGGCATGAGGCAGGCCGGAATCAGCAGCAGGACGATCAGCATCCACGGCCGCCCGGGGGCCAGGATCACCACCAGCATGATGGCTACGGCGAGCATCAGCACGTAGCTCTCCCGGGCGTGCTTGTCGCCGAGCCGCACCGCGAGGGTCTTCTTGCCGGCCTGCATGTCGGTGGGGATATCACGGACGTTGTTGGCCATCAGGAGCGCGGTGGCAATCAACCCCGTGCCGATCGCGCCGATAATGGCCGGCAGGTTGATCTGCCCGGCCTGCGTGTAGGTAGTGCCCAGGGTGGCCACCAGCCCGAAGAACACAAACACAAAAACGTCGCCGAGGCCCATGTAGCCGTACGGGTTCTTGCCTCCGGTGTAGCCCCAGGCCGCCATCACGCAGCCGAGCCCCACCAGGATCAGCCACCAGCTTTGCGTGATTACCACCAGGATCAGCCCGAAAACCATGGCGGCGGCAAACGCACCAAAGGCGGCACGCTTCACGTGCTCGGGGCTGGCAGCGCCAGAGCCCACCAGGCGGAGCGGGCCCACGCGGTCGTCGTCCGTGCCGCGGATACCGTCCGAATAGTCGTTCGCGAAGTTCACGCCCACCTGGAGCAGGAGGGCCACCAGCGCCGCGAGGATGGCGTTGAAGAGCAGGAACGAATCCATTTCATAGGCGGCGGCGGAGCCGATCAGCACCGGCGCAATCGCGGCCGGCAGTGTTCGGAGTCGGGCGCCTTGGATCCATTGTGCGGCTGTGGCCACGGTCAGTACCTCGCGTTGTTTCGGGAAGGCGGCAGGATGGGGGCCCGCCGGGGTGGTGCAGGTCTACTTTACTTTCCCTGATGCAGGGCGTTGAGTTCGGCGGCCATGGCCAGGCGGTCCGGCTTGCCGTTGGGCAGCATCAGCAGGGAGGACGCCGCAAGGACTGTTTTCGGCGCAAGGATGCCCAGCGTCCGGTGCCACTCCTTTTCAAGGACGACGGCGTGGTCCCCGGTCCCTCCGGTGCCGGCTGGCTCAGCAGGCGCTGCGGTCCCTCCAGGCGGGGTGGCCAAGGCCACGTAAGCTGCCACGGCCTGGCCCCATTCCGCGGACGGGACACCGGCCACAAAAGCGGCGGCGACGGCGTCGGACTTTTCCAGTTCCTCCTGCACGTGCGCGGCCGAAACCTTGATCCCGCCGGTGATGATCACGTCGTCGGCGCGGCCCAGAACGGTGAGCCGGCCGTTGTCGTCAATGCTGCCGAGGTCGCTGGTGCGGTACCAGCGCACGCCGTCCTCCTCGAAGAAGGTGCTCCCGCCTTCATCCGGTGCTTCCAGGTAGCCCGCGGCGATCGTGTCGCCGCCCAGCAGGATGCGGCCGTCCTTTTCAATGCGCACGGACACCCCTTCCAGCGGGAAGCCGTCATAGACGCAGCCGCCGCAGGACTCGGCCGAACCGTAGGTGGTGATGACCCGGACGCCGGCATCCCTCGCGGCCGCCAGCAGCGAGGCGGGGGCGGGCGCGCCGCCCAGCAGCACGGCGTTGAAGCGCCGCAGGACCGCGAGGGTCTCCGGGGACGGCGCGTCAAGCAACCGTTGCAGCTGGGTGGGGACCAGCGAGGTGAAGCGGATTTTGTCGGTCAGTTCCTGCGCTGCGGCCGTAAAGGCTTCGGGTGTAAACCCGCCGGACATGTCCATCACCCAGGGGCGCGTGCCCGCGAACAGCGAACGTACCAGGACCTGGATTCCGGCCACGTACTGGACGGGCAGTGCCAGCAGCCACTGGCCCTCGCCCTTGAGGGCCAGGGCCGTAGCCATCGATGAAGCGGCCAGGGATTCCACCGTCAGGACCGTGGCCTTGGGGGCGCCGGTGGAACCGGAGGTGCGCACCACGGCAACGGCGTCGTCGCAGCCGGGCGTTTCCAGGTGGCCCACTACCAGGGCACCGTCTTCACCCACGGAAAGTTCGACGGCGGGGCCCTCGCCGTGGAGGGCGGCTGCCAGCGCCTTCAGCGCCGGGTCGATGTCCAGCACGCCGCTTCCGGGCGTGCCTGCTCCGAGGGATCCGGTGTTCAGGGTTCCGTTACCTTGGGGTTCGGTGTTCATCGAGCGTCCTGCCTTAGAAGTAGTGCGGGAAGCTGGACCAGTCCGGGTCGCGTTTTTCCAGGAACGCTTCCTTGCCCTCCACCGCTTCGTCCGTCATGTACGCCAGCCGGGTGGCTTCGCCGGCGAACACCTGCTGACCCGCCAGGCCGTCGTCCGCGAGGTTGAAGGCAAACTTGAGCATCCGGATCGCCTGGGGCGACTGCCGGGCGATATCGGCGGCATACTCCAGGGCAACCTCTTCCAGGCGTTCATGGTCCACGGCCTCGTTGACGGCGCCCATCCGAACCATGTCCTCAGCGGAATATTCGCGGGCCAGGAAAAAGATCTCCCGGGCAGCCTTTTGCCCGATCTGGCGCGCCAGCAGGGCCGAGCCGTACCCGGCGTCGAAGCTTCCCACTGTGGCGTCGGTCTGCTTGAACCTGCCGAATTGGCGGGAGGCGATGGTGAGGTCTGAGACTACGTGCAGGGAGTGCCCGCCACCGGCCGCCCAGCCGTTGACGACGGCGATGACCACCTTGGGCATGGTGCGCATCAGCCGCTGGACTTCCAGGATATGGAGCCGCCCGGCCCGGGCCGGGTCGATGGTTTCCTGCGTCTCGCCGTCGGCATAGCGGTAGCCGTCCCGGCCCCTGATGCGCTGGTCACCGCCGGAGCAGAAGGAGTGGCCGCCGTCCTTCGGGGAGGGGCCGTTTCCGGTCAGCAGCACCGTGGCGACATCCGGGGACATCCGCGCGTGGTCCATCGCCCGATACAGTTCATCGACCGTGCCGGGGCGGAAGGCATTCCGGACCTCGGGGCGGTTGAAGGCGATCCGCACCGTGGGCAGGTCGCGCACCCATCCGCCGCCGGAATCCCGCTCCACCTGCCGGTGGTAGGTCATGTCCTGGAAGTCGTCGAAGCCGGACACAACACGCCAGCGGGTGGGATCGAAGACGTCGGACACCGAGGCGGGGATTTGGTTGCTCACCGTCCAAGTCTAGTAATCGGGGTCAGCTGATGCAGAACTCGTTGCCCTCAGGGTCCGCCATGGTGTGCCACGAATGTGTCCCTTGGCTGGCGCTCCAAAGGAAAGTGGCGCCCCGGGCCTCGAGTTCCCGGCGCACCTCGTCCTTGTCCCGCCCTGCCAGATCAAGGTCCCAGTGAACGCGGTTCTTGACCGTCTTGCCTTCAGGGGCCGTCTGGAACAGGAGCCGCCTGGCCGGTGCTTTTGCCTCCAGTTCCTCCGGTGGGCGGATCGCGCAGCCTTCCCGCCACACCAGCTTGCCGTTGTGCACTGTTGTCTGGTCCTCGGTGGCGAACCCCTGCTCGATCATGGAGCGGATGAAGCCTTCGTCCTGCGGTTCCACCGCCCATTCGAGCGACTCGGCCCACCAGTCGGCCAGGTAGTGCGGATCCCTGCAGTCGATGACAATCTGGATGTTCAGTCCCATCCCACCAAGGTACGGTGGCAGGTGCTCCTACGGTAGATGCTGCCAGTTTGCACGGGCATGCGCCGAAGGAATTGTAGGGGCGAAAAGTACTCTTGACATATTGTCATGACATAGGTCACAGTTGGGGGCGGAAAGGCTTTTCCCCCAACGGCGTGCTGCCGGCGGAAGGCCCACTTTCAGCAAAGGTCCGACCAGGGCCGGGAGCAAAGAGAGACAGGACAGAGCATTGTCAGAGAAGACAGCAATCTCCAGCATCAGCCGCCGGCAGTTCGGGCTGACGGCATTCGGACTCTCGGCTCTGGCCGCAGGACTCACCGCCTGCGGCAGCGGCGGAGGTACGTCCGAAGGCGGTTCCAAAACCCTCCAGCTGGTCCTCTCCGGTGACACCAACCAGGGCGGCGCGTTCGCGGCCGCTGCCAAGAAGTACCAGGAAGCAACAGGCATCACCATCGAGGTTGTTGACGTTCCGACCGCGGACATTACCACCAAGCTGAAGAACGCCGCCACCGCCAATGACCTTCCTGCCCTGGCCCGCGTCACCAGCATCGATCCGCTGTGGGTCAACCAGCTCCAGGACCTTTCGGACATCGCCAAGTCCCGCGGCATCGACGGGAACTTCCTGCAGGAATCCCCGGACGGAATCATTCCCGCGATTCCTTCAGACCTCACCGCCGTGGGCCTGTTCATCAACAAGAGCCTGTTCGAGAAGGCCGGCGTCAGCTTCCCCACCGCCATCGAACAAACGTGGACCTGGGACGAATTTGTTGCAGCCGTCAATGAGGTGCGCGAGAAGGCAGGCGCCAAGTACGGCGTGGTTATGGACCGCTCCGGCCACCGCCTCCGCGCCATGATGTACGAGTTCGGCAGCACGGCCTTCGCCAAGGAAGGCGACAAGTACGCTGCCGACGACAAAGCCGTGGAGACCCTCGAGTACTTCGCCAGGATCAACGACGACCAGACCATGCCCAAATCCGTCTGGCTCAGCGGCGAGGACGGCAATGCGATGTTCAAGAGCGGCCAGGTGGCCGCGTACTACTCCGGAAGCTGGCAGGTTGCCGACTTCAACAAAAACATCAAGGACTTCGAGTGGCTGTCCGTGCCGCTGCCCAAGAAGGAAGTCAACGCCACCAATCTCGGCGGCGGCTTTATGGTTGCCTTCAAGGACACCGGGCAGGACGAGGAGGCCAAGAAGTTCATCGACTGGTTCTACGACGACGCCAACTACACCGAGTTCGCGAAGCTGGGCGGTTACCTGCCGGTGAAGGACCTCAAGGTTGAGTACCCCTTCCAGCAGGCCTCCTTCGAGCTGTACCAGAAGCAGATTGCCGGCAATGAGGCCAAGGGTGACAACGCCATCAAGCGCGTTGTGTCCGAGGCTTACGCGGAGACCCCGTTCTCCGGCGACCCCCTGCGCGAGGAGACCGTCAAGATGCTCTCCGGCAGCCAGGACGCGAAAACCACGGTGGACAACATCGTGAAGCTTTACAACGGCGCCTGATCAGTGGCCAATCCAACCATGAGCACCACGGTGGCGTCGGGAACGCCCGGGGCGGGCGCCGTCCGGAGCAAATCCCAGCAGAAACGCCGGAACCGGTATGTCATTGCACCGCTGGTCCTGATCGGCGTCAACGTGGTGCTCTTCCTGGTGTTCTTTGTGTGGCCCGGGGCGCTGGGGCTGCTGTATTCCTTCACCGACTACCGCGGCGTGGGCAGGCTGAACTTCATCGGCCTGGCAAACTTCCAGAAGCTCTTCGCCGACGCCACGTTCTATGCGGCGCTGGGCAGGACCTTTGTGTACACCGTCCTGTCCGTGCCGCTGGTGTACGTGTGCTCCCTCGGAGTGGCGGCGCTGCTGGTCAGCAAGGCAGTCCGGGGGCGCACCGCCGCCAAGATCGTGATCTTCCTGCCCTGGTTGATCTCACCGATCGTGGTGGGTGTTATCTGGAAGTGGATGTTCGGGCAGGACTTCGGGTTCGTCAACTTCGTAATCGCCACCCTGGGCGGCAGTCCGGTGCCGTGGTCCAGCAACGGCAACCTGGCCCTGGCGGTGGTCATCTTCGCCTCGGCGTGGGGCGGGACGGCGTTCAACATGCTGCTGTTTATCGCGGCACTGAAGAACATCCCCGAGGCCCTGCTGGAGGCAGCCGAGCTGGACGGGGCCAACGCGTGGCAGCGATTCCTGAACGTCACCCTGCCCGGCATCGCGCCGACGTCGTTCATGGTCATCCTGCTCTCCACCATCCACGCCATGAAGGAATTCGCCATGATCCAGGCGCTGACCAACGGCGGCCCGGGCACGGAAAACACGCTGATCGTCCAGTACATCTACAAGACCGGCTTTGAGCAGTCCAAGGTGGGCTACGCGAGCGCTGCCTCCATGGTGCTGATGGTGGTCCTGCTGGCGATCGCACTCATCCAGCTGCGGTTCAACCGGAAGAAGGCCTGACCATGGCAACTGCTGCAAACCTGCCTCCCGTCATTGCGGAGGAACCAGCGCTGGGCGCCGAGAAAGTCGAGGCCGCCAGGGGCCAGCGCGGCAACCGGGAGGGCCGGGCCAAGCTGTCCGTTCCCTTGACCCTGCTGATGTGGCTCATCGCGGCGATCTATGCGCTGCCGCTCCTGTGGTTCCTGCTCAGCTCGTTCAAGCCGGGCAGTGAACTCTTCAGCTACCCGCTGTCCATGATCCCGCGGGAGTGGACCTTCCAGGGGTTCGTGGACGCCTGGGAGCGCGTGGACTTTGCGCAGTACTTCCTGAACACCGCCACGGTGGCGATCGTCACCACCGTGCTCACCGTGTTCTTCAGCGCCTGCACCGGCTACGCGCTGGCAAAGTACAACAACAAGGGCACCAGGCTGTTCTTCGTCTGCATCCTGGCCACCACCATGCTGCCCACCGAGGTGATCCTGAACCCCACGTTCTCGGTGATCCGTGACCTGGGGCTGTACAACTCGCTGGCGGGCATCATCGTGCCTTCCGTGCTCACCGCCACGGGTGTGTTTATGTTCCGGCAGTTCTTCCTCACGGTTCCCGATGACCTGCTGCACTCGGCCCGCATCGACGGCGCAAGCGAGCTGGCTATCTTCTTCCGCATCATGCTGCCGCTGTCCCGGCCCATCCTGTTTACGCTGGCCATCTTCTCGTTCCAGTGGCGCTGGAATGACTACATCTGGCCTCTGATCGTGCTGAACGATCCCAAGTGGTACACCCTGCAGGTGGCGCTGCGGAGCATTGTGGGGGCGGAAAACATCGACTGGCCGGTACTCCTGGGGGCCTCCGTGATCTCCATCCTGCCGCTGGTCCTGGTGTTTTTCGTCTTCCAGAAGTACGTGCTCAACGCCGACGTCAGCGCCGGCCTGAAGGATTAGGGCGTCCCGCCCTGCCTGTTGGCGGGACCCGTGAAAGGTAACTATTTTGCACACAGCTCCGGCCGACGTCGTCTTCCTGGACCGGGTGGTGGAAGCTGCGGACCAGCACGTGCAGGCGATGCTGGAAACCCACCACGCCGAGTCCTCCGCCCTGCCACACCGGGCCGCCATGGCTCGGCTGCTGGCGCTGGTCGCGGTCCTCACTGAGCCCGGCTCCGCCTTTTCCGGCGGGGACCGGCTTCGGGAGCCGATGGCCAGGTGCCTGGACCGGCTCGAACTGCTGCAGGGACCTACCGGCCTGTTTGACGGAACCAACCTCTGCTCACCACCGGATTCCGCCTTCACCCTGAATGACGTGTGCCTGGCGCTGCGCCTGATCCGGGCCCTGGACTCTCCGGTTCCGGTGCTGGCTGAGGTGGACGCGCGGCTCAGCGGCATTGTTGCCAGCGCCACGGACGCCATGGTCTCGGGCGGGGTCCACACCCCCAACCACCGCTGGGAGCTGTGTGCTGCGCTCGCCCAGATGAACCAGCTGCAGCCCAGGCAGGACATCGCCCACCGGATCGACGAATGGCTGGCCGAGGGGATTGACCAGCTGCCGGACGGGATGTATTCGGAGCGCAGCCCGCTCTACGCCACAGCCGTCACCAATCCCTCCCTGGCCACCATCGCGGACAGTTTCGGCCGGCCGGAGCTGCTGGACCATGTCCGCCGGAACCTCACGGCCTTCCTGCCGATGTTCAACCCGGACGGCAGCGTGGAATCCGTGTTCTCGCGCCGCCAGGACCAGTGGCTGGCCTTCCACGGCGGCCCGTTCCTGCACCTGTACCGGAGGCTGGCCAACCAGGACGGCAACAAGGACTTCGCCGCGGCGGCAGCCTGGCTTGGGACCCTGCCGCTGTACGAGCCTGCCAAGCTGCTCGCCCTGGCCAAGCTGGATCCCTGGCTGGGGGAGGTGCTGCCTGGCGGTGCTGTCCCCGAAGCCCATCCATCGCCGTCGGACGTTCCCTTGGTCCAGTCCGGGTTTGCCGCGCCGGAACTGCCCGCGCCGGAACTGCCCGCGGCACTCGCCCCGGCGCAGGCGTCCCTGGAGAGCTGCGGCCTCCACCGATTCCGGAGCGGGGCGTCCGTCACAACGGTGTTTGGCGGCTGCGACGACCTGGTTCCCGGCGTGGTGTCCGGGCTGGCCAGCAACCCCACGTTCCTCCGTTTCGGCAACGGCGACGCCCTGCTCGACGGCGTCCGGCTCTCCCGCAGCTTCTTCGACCTGGGCCCCTTCCGCAGCCAGCACACGGTCCGCAACGGCAACACCGTGGCGCTTTCCGAGACAGTGGCGGCCAACTTCTACCTGCCCCTTCCCGCCGAAAAACGGCGGAAGGACGGCATCTACGCGCTGGAGCATGAGGGCAGGTTCAGTGCCGGCATGGACTTCAGCAGCCGGCCCACGGTGGTTCACCGGCTGGACACGGGGGTTGTGGTGGAGGTCCTGGGCGACCGGACGAGCCTGACCATCGGTTTCGACGGCGCGGACACCTCCTTTGCCCTGGAACTCACCTTCCGGCCCGGGGGAGTGCTCGACGGCGTGCTGCCGCTGGGTTCGCCTGGCGCCTTCCAACTGGTGGCGGGAGTGGGGCGCTACCGGGTGGGTTCGGACGTTATCGAATTCGGTCCCGGCCTTCCTGCGGATCCGGACGCTCCGCCGGCCTACAATCCCGGTGAGAGCTACAGGTACCTTGCCGGAACGAATGCTTCGGAAGGCATAAAGGTGTTCATCACCGGCAGGACCAAGGGCAGGCAAGTCTTTACGCTGCGGGCCCTCAGCCAGCAGTCCTCCTAGGGAGTGTTGCTAAAGCGGGCGCCCGGGATGACTGCTTAGGCCGGGACCTGCTGGAGCTGTTCGTAGAATTCCGGCGGAATGGCGTAGATGAACACGACGGCCAGCAGGTTCTTTGCAGCATGGACAAAGTAGGAGAACATCAAGTTCCTGCCGGTCCAGACGTAGACGAACACCAGCGTTGCCCCGATGGCCAGATAGGGAAGCAGGACTGTGAGGGTGAGGGCTTCGCGGCCCACCACGTGCAGGGCGGCGAACAGGACCACTGACAACACGCAGCACACCCAGATGTTTACCCGCCGGCTCAGTTTGCCGATCAGCAGGTGGCGGAAGATGAATTCCTCCACGAACGGGCCCACCACCACCAGCAGCGGGACCATCAGCCACGCCGGAACCTGCTGCATCAAAGCCTGAAGTCCTGCCTGGTTCTCGGAGGTCTCCACACTGCCGCTGGCCCCCACCGCAATGGCGGAGAGGATCATCATCGCAATCACTGCGGCCGGGACCATCAGCAACGTGAACCACGGGCGGGTGGCCAGGACCCGCAAGTCACGGCCCACCACCCGTCGCGCGGCGACGACGGCGAGTATGCCCACGACGGCATAGAAGAGCAGGTTCGTCGCGTAGGAGGCGGCGGCAGGAGTGGGCGCCACCTGCCGAAGGACAGGAGCGATCAGTGGCCCGGCCAGGACGAAAAAACCTGCAAGGCCCACGTAAAGGACCACAGCGATGAAATCCAGGGGCGAAAAGCGGTAAAGCTGTGGCTGTGGTGCGGGTGGTACTCGGTGTGCGGTGGCCATGGTTTCAGCCTAGCTTCCCCCGACCTCCCCAACCCGCCCTTGCCCTATCACTTCCGGTTGTCATTCGGGTTCTTGGGGACCAAAAGTGATAGGGCAACGGGGAGGCAGCGAGCTTGTGCGTTGCCGGGGGAATCGTGCTTCGCCTAGAATGTTCGGTATGCCTAAATTTTCGTTTCGGTGCGCCAAAGTAGCCGCCCGAACCAGCCCCGTGCCGCGGGTCACGTCCCTCGCCGCCGCGGCGGCCGCCGTCGTACTTTCCCTGCTGCTGGCCGCCTGCGGAGGGGGAGCTGAGGGCAATGGGGGTGCCGCCGGAAACGGCAGCGACAGCAAGCCCGTGGTGCTGACAACCTTCACGGTGCTCGCCGACGTCGCCCGGAACGTGGCCGGGGACAAGCTCACGGTTGAGTCGATCACCAAAGCCGGCGCCGAGATCCATGGCTACGAGCCCACTCCCGGGGACATCCGGAAGGCATCGAAGGCTGATCTGATCCTGGACAACGGCCTGAACCTGGAAGCATGGTTCGGACAGTTCGTCGAAGGCCTGGACGTCCCGCACGCCGTGGTGAGCGATGGCGTGCAGGTCATGTCCATCAGTGAAGACTCGTACCAGGGCAAGCCCAACCCGCACGCCTGGATGTCGCCGGTGAATGTGCAGATCTACGTGGACAACATGGTGAAGGCATTCAGCGAGCTGGACCCGGACAGCGCCGGGACCTTCAAGGCCAACGGTGACGCCTACAAGGCTGAGCTGCAGGCTGTGCAGGACCAGATGAAGTCCAGCCTCGCCGCTGTCCCGGAAACGCAGCGCGCCCTGGTCACCTGTGAAGGCGCCTTCTCCTACCTGGCCCGTGACGCCGGGCTGACTGAGGTTTACATCTGGGCCGTCAACGCCGAACAGCAGGCAACACCGCAACAGATCACCCGGGCCATCGAGTACGTCAAGGCGAACAAGGTCCCGGCCGTCTTCTGCGAATCCACTGTTTCCGACGCCCCCATGCAGCAGGTGGTGGGCGCTACCGGAGCCACATTCGGCGGGACCCTCTACGTCGACTCACTCTCTGAGGCGGACGGACCGGTACCCACGTACCTGGACCTCATCCGGCACGACGCCGAAGTCATCACCAAGGCGCTCGCCGGGGCAACAACTGGAGCTGGGTCATGACCTCCCCGGCAATCCTCGTGGAGAACGTCACCGTCCATTACGGCGAGGTCCGGGCCCTGGATTCAGCAGCCCTGACCCTTGACCCCGCGCGGATTTGCGGCCTGGTGGGAATGAACGGCTCCGGCAAGTCCACGCTGTTCAAGGTGATCATGGGGATGATCAGGCCCGACGCCGGTACGGTACGCATCAACGGGCAGTCGCCGTCGAGGGCGCGCAAGGAGGGCGGCATCGGCTACGTGCCGCAGAGCGAGGATGTTGACTGGCAGTTTCCGCTGTCCGTGCGCGACGTGGTGATGATGGGCCGCTACGGCCACCAGGGCTTTACCCGCCGTGCGTCCAAAGCTGACCGCGCCGCCGTCGATGAAGCACTGGACCGGGTGGAACTGGGACCCTATGCGGGCCGCCAGATCGGCCAGCTCTCCGGCGGCCAGAAGAAACGCGCCTTCGTGGCCCGCGGCATCGCACAGGGAGCAACCACCATGCTCCTGGACGAACCCTTCGCCGGTGTGGACAAGAGGTCCGAGGCAACCATCACCCGCCTCCTGCGGGAGCTTGCCTCGGACGGCTGCACCATCCTGGTGTCCACGCACGATCTGCATGCCCTGCCGCAGCTGTGCGACGAAGCCGTGCTGCTGATGCACAAAGTACTGATGCACGGCCCGCCGGACGTGGTGCTGCAGCCCGAAAACCTGGCGATGGCCTTCGGGCTGGACGTGCTGGAGCGGGACCAGCCGGACAGCAAGGTTTCGGGCACCAGGACCCTGGACGGCAAGCGGGTGAACCACTGATGGAGATCCTCCTCGAACCGCTGGGTTATGACTTTATGGTCCGAGCGCTGGTCACCACCGCCCTGGCCGCGGTTGTCTGTGCCGTGCTGAGCTGCTGGCTGGTGCTGATCGGCTGGTCGCTGATGGGCGATGCCGTGTCTCACGCCGTGCTGCCCGGAGTGGTGCTGGCGTACATCGTGGGGGCGCCGTTTGCGCTCGGCGCGCTGGTGTTCGCCCTGATTGCCGTGACGTTGATCGGGGTGGTCCGCAACACCAGCCGTGTGAAGGAGGACGCCGCGATCGGCATCGTGTTTTCCTCGCTGTTCGCCCTGGGCCTGGTGCTGATCTCGGTGACGCCCAGCCAGACAGACCTGAACCACATCATCTTCGGCAACCTGCTCGGCGTCAGCGTTCCGGACCTGATCCAGGTCCTGGTGCTGGGGGTGGTGGCGTTTGTCATCCTCATCCTCAAGCGGCGGGACCTCACCCTCTACGCCTTCGACCCCACCCATGCCCACGCCATAGGACTCTCACCCCAGCGCCTTGGCGCGCTGCTCCTGGGCCTGCTGGCCCTGACGTCCGTTGTGGCTCTGCAGACTGTGGGCGTGGTCCTGGTGGTGGCCATGTTGATCATCCCGGGAGCCACGGCCTACCTGCTGACTGACCGCTTCTCGCGGATGCTGGTCATTGCCCCCGTGATCTCCGCTGTGTGCTCCCTCGCCGGCATCTACCTCAGCTACTACCTGGACACGGCCTCCGGGGCCATGGTGGTCCTCACGCAGGGAGTGGTGTTCGCCGTCGTCTACCTCTTCAGCCCCAGGCAGGGGCTGATCGGCACCCGGCTGGCGAAGGCCCGCCGAAGGAAAGCCGCGGCGCTCGCCACTGCTTGACGGGGCGCCCGGGGGCAGGCAGGCTGGAGCGATGAAGTCCTAACCCGGCAGGCCGGCCACGCCGGACTGTTCCCCACAATCCAAGGCCGCCGTCGAGCACCGGATGAACCCGGTCCAGCTCCGGCGCCCACACAGCGGAACTTTGCGAGGACTTCCCTTGACTGAACACATCAACCTCTCGGACGTCACCCACGGCTACGGCGACCGGTTGCTGCTCGACGGCGTCAACCTGGTGATCGCTGCCGGCGAGCACGCAGCGGTGGTCGGCGAGAACGGTGCCGGCAAATCCACCCTGCTGCGGATCCTGGCCGGACTCGAACAGCCCCAGGAAGGGACGGCCACTCTCCACGGCCGGGTGGGCTACCTGGCCCAAACCCATGGGCTGCCCGAGTCCTTGACGGTGGGAGGGGCCATCGACGCATCGCTCGCATCGCTCCGGGACCTTGAAGCAGAGCTGGACCGGCTTGAGGCCGGGCTGGCCGACGCGGAGGAGAGCGACCTGGAAGCCTACGGCAGGCTGCAGACGGAGTACCAGCTGCGCGAAGGATACGCCGCGGAATCCCGCGTGGAGGCCGCGCTGGACCGGCTGGGACTGGGCGGCCTGGACCGCCGCCGTGCCCTCGGATCGCTCTCCGGCGGGGAACAGGAACGTGTGGCGCTGGCCTGCGTTCTGGCGGACCCCGCGGACATCCTGCTCCTCGATGAACCAACCAACCACTTGGACGCCCGCGGAACAGCGTGGCTGGAGGACCGGCTGGCGGCGCACCGGGGCACTGTGGTGGTGGTTTCCCATGACCGCATGCTGCTGCGCAAGGTGGCAGCCAATGTCATCGAAGTGGATGCCGAACGGCGTACCGTCACCCGCTATGGCAACGGGTACGACGGCTACCTCCGCGAGAAAGCCGCTGAACGCCAGCGCTGGATCCAGCAGTACCACGGCTGGCTGCACGCCATGGAGGGCGAAAAGCGGCAGGCAGAGACCGTTGCCGGGACCATGGGGTACGGCCGCAAGCGGGACGGCGACAAGATGGGCTTCGATTTCAAGGCCGGCACGTGGCAGAAAGCCGCCAGCAGCCAGGTCCGGAACGCACAGGAACGGTTGCGGCGGCTGGAAGCCAGCCCGGTGGAGCAGCCGCCGGTGCCCCTTCGGCTGGCCGCTCCGGAGTCTTTGCACGCTGTGCCATCCGGCGAAGAGATGGCTGCGCCGCTGGCCGCCCATGGAGTCAGCGTTCCCAGCCGGCTTCGAGCCACGGACTTCCAGGCGGGCCTCGGCCAGAAGGTCCTTATCACCGGGCCCAACGGCGCCGGCAAGTCCACGCTATTGTCCGTGTTGGCGGGAACCCTGGCGCCCAGCGAAGGACGGGTGACCCGGCCTGAACGGGTGGGCTACCTGCAACAGGAACTGGAGCTGCCGCAACGGCCTTCGCTCCGGCTGCTGCCGGCCTTCGCGTCAGGGCTGGGCGGGAACATCGATGAGCATGCCGAGGCGCTCCTGCGGTTGGGCCTGTTCCGCACCAGCGAGTTCCATGTTCCCGTTGGCAGCCTGTCCGCAGGACAGCAGCGGCGGCTCGCGCTCGCCCGGCTGCTCCTTGGCGGCTACAGCACATTGATTGTGGACGAACCCACCAACCATCTGGCGCCGGTACTGGTGGAACAGCTTGAGGCCGCGCTCGCAACCTTCACCGGAACCCTGGTGATGGTCAGCCACGACCGGGCCCTCCGGGAGTGGTTTGCCAGGTGCCAGCGTGCAGCGGCGAACGGCGCGAACGGCGGGAATGGCGGGAGCACCGTGAACGGCGGGAGCACCGACGGGGGCGCCGGTAACGGGCGCTGGATCCGCTACTCCATGGATAAGGGCGTACTCGCTAAGGCATGATGTGAGTTTTGGGGTCGCGGCTGCCTCCGCCGATTCGACGGTTCCGCGCCCGCTCGACGTCGGCCGCCGTCGAACCCGTAGGGAACCGTCGAAATGGCAGAGGGGGCGGAGTCGGAGGGCGGAGGCTGGCCAGGCAGCGCCGGTGCGAAGGCCCGGACGATGGTGAGAATTGCTTCAAGAGATGGTTACCGGGAAACCGGCGGCCGGAAACATCGGCGGCGGATGATGGGCCCATGCCAGTCGTTCCGCCGGCCGAAAGGATCTGTCCGTGATCACCAAGAACCTTTTCCTCCAAGGCATCTACCCCTTCAAAGGCGCAGGGCTGGAAAAACCGGCCCCGATCCACAGCGAACTGTCCCATTACGTCCCGGACGGTGTGATAAACCAGACCCTCTACTTTCGTGGCGGCAACTCCAGCGGGGAACTGGTCACGGTGGTCCTGGTGCTTAACGGCGTACCCATGCGCTACTTCCCCATCGGAGCGAAGAGCGATGTCCATGTGCCGCTCCGCGTTGTCGAGGACATCGAGGGCGGCTCGGTGATCGAGCTCCATCTGGCTGCCCCCGAAGGCATTGAGGGTTCGGTTGTTGTTGATCTGGGCATGGTGGAGCACTGATGACCAGCGTGGTGGACCGCCCCCAAGGCAGGCACGCAACCACCCCGCCGCGCCGCCGCCTGGTGGTGATCGGCAATGGCATGGCAGGCGCCAGGGCAGTGGAGGAGATCCTTGCCCGGGGAGGCGCCGGCCAGTTCACCATAACGATGTTCGGTGATGAGCCGTACGGGAACTACAACCGCATCATGCTCAGCCACGTCCTTTCCGGCGAGGAAAGCCATGCCGACATCTTCCTGAACTCCCTGTCCTGGTACCGCGAGAACAACATCACCCTCCACGCCGGGGTCAGGGCCGAACGGATTGACAAATTCACCCGGCACGTCTTCTCCAGCTACGGGAGGGTCACTCCCTACGATGTCCTGATCATCGCCACCGGAAGCCGCTCCCACATGCCGCCGATGGACGGGCTCCACACGCCCGGCGGCTCCGTAAAGCAGGGCGTTTTCGGCTTCCGTACCATCGATGACACCCAGCGGATGGTGGCCCATGCCCAGCAGGAGCATCACCGCCGCGCCGTGGTGATCGGCGGCGGGCTCCTGGGGCTCGAGGCGGCCTACGGCCTGCGCAGCCACGGGTTAGACGTGGAGGTGGTCCATTCCGGCGGGCACCTGATGAACTCGCAGATGGGGCCCGACGGCGGCGCGGTGCTCCGCAGGAGCGTGGAGGCACTTGGCATCGGGGTGCATACGGGCAGCCGAACCACTGCCGTACTCGGTACCGACCGGGTCACGGGTATCAGCCTCCGCGATCAGCCGGAAATCAGCTGCGACATGGTGGTGGTTGCGGCCGGAATCCGTCCCAACGTGGACCTGGCGGTACTCAGCGGGCTGCCGGTGGAACGGGCCATTGTGGTGGATGACAGGCTGCGGGTGCAGGACGAGGAGGACATCTACGCCGTGGGGGAGTGCGTCCAGCACCGCGGCGAGGTGTACGGCCTGGTGGCCCCGCTGTGGGAACAGGCCGTGGTCCTGGCGAACCACGTCACTGGCGCGGACACGAGCGCCGCCTACCTCGGCTCCCGGACAGCCACCAAGCTTAAGGTGGCGGGCGTGGAAGTGGCTTCCATGGGCCTGCACGGGCCGGAACGCGACAGCGACGAACACATCGTCTTTTCAGAACCCAGCCGGGGCGTCTTCAAGTCCATTGTGGTCCGGGACAACAAGATGGTGGGCGCGACCCTCCTGGGTGACAGCCGCAAGGTGGCATTCCTGACCCAGGCCTACGACCGCGGCCTGCCGCTCCCGGAGGAGCGGCACAATTTGCTGTTTGATTTGGGCGCCCCGGACGGCGATGTGGGGGTGGCCGAACTCGACGACGACGCGCAGGTCTGCAACTGCAATGGCGTCAACAAGAAGGCACTGGTGGGAGCGGTGAAGGGCGGCTGCACCACGGTGGCCGGTGCGATGGACGCCACCCGTGCAGGCAAAGGCTGTGGCTCCTGCAAGCTGCTGGTGCAGCAGGTGGTGGAATGGGCGGCTGGCGGTGCCGTTGAGGAGGACCCGGCCGCCGGCTACTACGTCCCGGGAATCCCACTGGACAAGCCGGCGCTCATGGACGAAATCCGGAAGCGCGGGCTGCGCTCCGTCTCCCAGGTGTTCCAGGCCCTGGCCCCCGGCAGCCTCGAGGATGCCAAATCCAAGATGGGGCTCGCCTCGCTGCTGAAAATGATGCTGGCGGACCATTACATCGACGAACGCGACGCCCGGTTCATCAACGACCGGGTGCACGCCAACATCCAGCGCGATGGCACGTTCTCCGTGGTGCCGCAGATGAAAGGCGGCGTGACGAGCGTCCAGCAGCTTCGCCGCATCGCCGACGTCGCTGAGAAGCACAAGGTTCCGCTGATCAAGCTGACCGGCGGCCAGCGCATCGACCTGCTGGGCATTCCCAAGGAGGACCTGCCGCAGGTGTGGGCGGACCTGGACATGCCCTCCGGCTACGCGTACGGCAAAAGCTTCCGCACGGTCAAGACCTGCGTTGGTAAGGACTTTTGCCGCTACGGCACAGGGGACTCAACAAAACTGGGCATCGAGATTGAATCCCGCTTCCAGGGCATCGAGTCGCCGGCCAAACTGAAACTCGCCGTGTCCGGCTGCCCGCGGAACTGCGCCGAATCGCTGGTGAAGGATGTTGGCGTCGTGGCGGTGGAAGGCGGCCGCTGGGAGATCTATGTAGGGGGAGCAGCAGGCGCCCACATCCGCAAGGGCGACCTGCTGGCGACTGTAGACGATCCGGAGCAGGTGAAGGTCCTCACCGGCCGGTTTATGCAGTACTACCGTGAGCAGGCTAACTGGCTGGAACGTACCTACGCCTATGTGCCGCGGGTGGGCATCGAACATCTCCGAGCGGTGGTTGTTGAGGATTCCGAAGGAATTGCAGCGCGGCTGGACACCGCCATGCAGGCCTCCGTAGACAATTACGTGGACCCCTGGAGCGAGCGCAATGATCCTCTGACGCCCGGCCAGTTCAGGACGTCGCTTCCCCTGACGGTCCTTCCCCAGGTGCCGGTTCAATGAACAGCGCCGAGGCACATGGGAGCCCAGCCTTTCATCTCCTGGGTCCCGTTGACCAGATTCCGTTGGGTGAGGGCAGGGCTTTTGCGGTGGACGGCGAACAGGTGGCAGTCTTCCGGCTCCGGGACGGCGCACTGCGCGCGCTCGCCGCCGTCTGCCCGCACCGCGGCGGGCCGATTGCGGACGGCACCATTGACCGGCAAGTGGTGATCTGCCCCTTGCACCAGCACGCGTTTGACCTGGCGACCGGCTGCTCAACCACCGGGCAGGAACCGCTGCGCAGCTACAACGTGACGTTGGACGGGGACCGGAACGTGGTGCTGCAGACGGGCGTGTAGTGCGCGTCACGTAGCATCCCTGCGCGTCTTGTAAGATAGACGAGCCGCGCGAAGCTTCGGCGCCACGAGAGATTCCGATCACATTCGGTTGCCCAACAGGGCAAAACGCCGAATTTGTGAGCGGAATCATCCGTGTCCGGATGCGGCCAACCCCCAACCCACAAGGAATCGTTGTGCCTCAAAGTACCCCCACAGATCTCCAGAACACCACGGCACCATCCACCGCCGTCGACCCCACCCTCAGCGCCGAGGGTTATAGCAAGACCCTGGGCAGGCGCCACGTCACCATGATCGCCATGGGCGGCGCCATCGGCGTCGGCCTCTTCATGGGTGCCGGCGGACGCCTGGCCTCCACCGGCCCGGCCCTGATTTTTTCCTACGCCATCGCCGGCGTCATTGCATACCTGCTGATGCGGGCACTGGGCGAGCTCATCATGTACCGCCAGACCTCCGGCTCGTTCGTGAGCTACGCCGGTGAGATGTTCGGCAAGAAGGGCGCGTTCCTTTCGGGCTGGATGTACTTCATCAACTGGGGCATGACGGGCATCGCCGAACTGATTGCCATCGGCCTCTACTTCCAGTTCTTCTTCCCCAACGTTCCAGTGGAAGCCTCGGCCATCGCCGCGCTGGCTCTCCTTGTGGCGGTCAACCTGCTGAGCGTCAAGGCGTTCGGCGAGTTCGAGTTCTGGGCTTCCTGCCTCAAGGTCGGTGCCATCCTGATCTTCCTGGCGGTAGGCACCTTCATGGTGGTCACCAACGCGCAGGTGGGTGACGGCAACGCATCGGTGGCGAACCTGTTCGCCGCGGAAGGCGGCATGTTCCCCAAGGGCGCCCTGGTGATGGTCCTGGTCCTCAACGCCGTGATTTTCGCCTACAACGGCATCGAACTGGTGGGCATCACCGCCGGCGAGATGCAGAATCCGGAACGCGAAGTGCCCAAGGCGATCCGCGCCGTCGTCCTCCGCATCGTGGTGTTCTACGTTGGTTCGGTCACCCTGCTGGCCATGCTGCTGCCCTCCGACCAGTACGTGGCGGGAACCTCGCCGTTCGTGACGGTCTTCGGTCAGATGGGCCTGGCATGGGTGGGCGACGTGATGAATATGATCGTGATCACCGCGGCCCTGTCTTCCTGCAACTCCGGCCTGTACTCGATTGGCCGTGTGTTCCGCACCATGGCCAACAACGGCCACGCCCCGCAGTGGCTCACCCGCATGTCCAAGCGGCACGTCCCGTACGCGGCCATCCTCGCCATCGCGGCCTTCTACCTGGTGGGCATCCTGCTCAACATCTGGCTGGGCGGCTCGCACGCGTTTGACCTGGCCCTGAACACGGCCTCCATCGGCGTGATCTTCACCTGGGGTGCCATCTTCGCCAGCCAGATCGCGCTGCGCCACCGCAAGGGCGTCACGTCCACGCTGCCGATGCCCGGTTCGCCGTGGACCAGCTGGGCCGGCCTGATCGGACTGCTGGCCATCACGGTGCTGATTGGCTTCGACACGATGACCAGCAAGAGCGGCGAGGTGTTCTACCTGGGCCTGTGGACCCTGGCCACCATCCCGTTCTTCGCCGTTGTCCTGTGGCTGGGCTGGCAGAAGGTCAAGCAGAACGAACCGAAGAACGCGCTGTACAGCTAACGGTTCACCCAAGCAGTACCACGACGGCGGGATTCCCTGGGCGGGGATCCCGCCGTCGTCGTTTCCCTGGCCAGCGATTACGACGGCGGCACGCTGGGAGTGTGGTGCGGAGCGCCCGGCCGGGGCAGACTGGGGCATGTGACCGAACCCTGGGTGCTCCATGTGGACCTTGACCAGTTCATTGCAGCCGTCGAAGTCCTCCGCCGGCCCGAACTCGCGGGCAAGGCGGTGATCGTTGGCGGCCGCGGCGATCCCACCGAGCGGGCGGTGGTGTCCACGGCGTCCTACGAAGCCAGGGCGTACGGCGTCGGCTCGGGAATGCCGCTGCGCATCGCCGCACGAAAGGTGCCCGACGCCGTCATCCTGCCCGTCGACCAGGAGGCCTACCTTGCTGCATCCGAGCAGGTCATGTCAGTGCTGCGCGCGCAGCCGGGCGCCACTGTCCAGGTACTGGGCTGGGACGAAGCGTTTGTTGGCGTGCAGGCAGCGGAGCCCGAGGCCTACGCGCGGCAACTGCAGCGGGCCGTCCTGGAGGAAACCCGGCTGCACTGCAGTGTGGGTGTTGGCGACACCCTGGTCCGAGCCAAGGTAGCCACCACGTTCGGCAAGCCGGCCGGCGTCTTCCGGCTCACCGAAGAGAACTGGCTCGACGTGATGGGAAGCCGGCCGACGATCGAGCTGTGGGGTGTGGGAACCAAGGTGTCGCGCCGCCTGGCCACCCTCGGCATCAAGACTGTTGCCCAGCTTGTGGCGTCCAATCCTGATGACCTGGTTCCAGAATTCGGCCCGAAGATGGGCCCCTGGTACGCGCAGCTCGGACGGGGCGACGGGTCACGGACAGTCGATGACACGCCCTGGGTGGCACGCGGGCACAGCCGGGAAACCACCTTCCAGCACGATCTGACTGAACCCGGGCAGATTGACGACGCCGTCCGGGAGTTGGCAGCGCACGTCCTGGAGGATGTCGGAGCCGAGGGGCGGCCGGTAGTCGGATTGACCCTCAAGGTCCGGTACGCGCCGTTCATCACCAAGACCTACGCCCGGAAGATTCCCGAGACATCCGACCCCGCGGAAGTGCTTGCGCGCACGCACGACCTGGTGGCGAAGATCGAGCCGGGCCGCCCCATCAGGCTCCTCGGACTGCGTGCCGAAATGACGATGCCCGAGGACTCCCGGCAGGGGCATACTCCGACCCGCAGCGGATGGTGAAGCTGGCTGGACAGCAGAATGGCGGCGGATCCGTGGGATCCGCCGCCATTTCTCACTGTTGCGGCACGCCGTTCGCTGCGGCTGCATCAGCGGGGAGCTAGTCGCGCTTGAACTCGTCCTTGACGCTTTCGCCGACCTTCTTGGCGTCGGCCTTGACCTGGTCCGCCTGGCCCTCTGCCTTCAGGCGGTCATTGTCCGTTGCGTTGCCCGCAGCTTCCTTGGCCTTGCCGCCCATATCTTCTGCTGCGTTACTGATCTTGTCTCCGAGGCCCATGGTGGTGGCCTCCTTTCGTTTCCGTTGATCAAACAATGCATTTTCACACTAACACGAAGCTTGCTTACTATTTCAAGCCCAGGTTTTCCTTCCGGGAGGGGCGTCTGTTGATTGTCCGTACCCGCGGCTAGGCTCGGAACATGGAGCACACCACCAGCCTCACCCAGCACATTCAGGCGTCCCCGGAGAAGGTCTGGTCCGTCATCACGGACATCCCAGGCTCGGCGGCCACGCTGTCCGGAGTCGATTCCGTGCAGCTTCTCACCGACGGCCCCTATGGGGAAGGGACGCGCTGGAAGGAGACCCGGAAGATGCTGGGCAAGTCCGAAACGGTGGAGATGTGGGTGGCGGAAGCAGAGCGGCACCGCAGCACCACCGTCAAGGCCGTTCAGGGTGGCGCGGACTACACCACGAGGTTCAACCTTGCCCCGCGGGACGGCGGCACCGAGCTTACCCTTACCTTCGGCGCTGAGGTCATCAAGCCCACGGTAGCGAGCCGGCTCCTGATGCTGCTGTTCGGCAGGATGGGTATGGCCGCCACCCGCAAAGCCCTAACCAAGGACCTCGCAGAGATCGCAGCCAAAGCAGAATCGCTTCCGTAGTGGCTGCGCATCCTTCCAAGGCCGCTGACCCGAAGGTTATTGCCCCCAGGCTCACGCCGGTGCGGCTGGAGAACCTGACGGACCAGCCGGCGTCGGACTTCCGCCGCGGTGAAAGGTACGACGGCGGCCGGTACAGCCGTGCCGAGGCTGATGGTCTCGAACTCAGTGGGACAGACTTCGCAGAGTGCGAGTTCCAGGGGGTGTCCTTCAATGACACGCAGCTCCGCGGGTCCTCGTTCCGGGACTGCATCCTGGGCGAGCTGTATGCGCCGGTGTTTAAGGCGGCCCGCTCCACCTGGCGGGACGTTGAGTTGCGGAACCCGCGGCTTGGCTCCGCTGAACTGTACGAGAGCGGCTGGCAGTCAGTCCGCATCGAGGGCGGCAAGCTGGACTTCCTCAACCTGCGCGGCGCCAAGCTCACCGACGTCCTCATCAGCGACTGCATCATCAACGAACTGGACCTGGGCTCAGCCACCGGTACCCGCGTGGGGCTCAAGAACTGCACCATCGGATCCCTCGACCTCAGCGGGGCCAAACTCAAGGACTTTGATATCCGGAGCACGGGGTTCCGCAGCATCAGCGGGCTCGGCAGCATGGCGGGCGTCGTGGTGGACGAGTACCAGTTGGGTCTCCTGGCACCCCTCCTGGCCGCGCATCTGGGCGTTACGGTCCTCTAAAGCCTTCGAGGGAAGCGCCGGTACCCATCCAAGACCCGCCCGTGTACTATTTACAGAACGAACGGTCGGTAAGTGCTGAGCTCTGCCTGCCGCCGATGACAGTGCTGTTTATCGCGTGAAGGGTGTTTCCATGGCTGCTACCGCAGGTCCGCAGGCTTTCCTTGTTGGCGGGGTCCGAACGCCGGTGGGCAAATACGGCGGGGCGCTGTCCTCCATCCGCCCGGACGACCTCGCAGCCCTGGTAATCCGGGAGGCCGTGAACCGGGCCGGGCTTGATCCGGACAGCATCGACGAGGTGGTCCTGGGCAACGCCAACGGCGCCGGGGAGGAAAACCGGAACGTCGCACGGATGGCCACCCTGCTTGCCGGTTTGCCCCTTCACATCCCCGGCATCACCGTCAACCGGCTCTGCGCCTCCGGCCTCAGCGCCATCATCCAGGCGAGCCACATGATCAAGGCCGGGGCCGCGGACATCGTGATCGCCGGTGGGGTGGAATCCATGAGCCGCGCACCCTGGGTCCAGGAAAAGCCCAGCGCCGCCTTTGCCAAACCCGGCCAGATCTTCGACACCTCCATCGGCTGGCGCTTCACCAACCCCCAGTTCCACAAGGGCGAACTGTCCCGCGAGGGCAAAATGACGTACTCCATGCCTGAGACGGCCGAAGAAGTGGCCCGCGTGGACGGCATCTCGCGCGAGGACGCCGACGCCTTCGCGGTCCGCTCGCACCAGCGCGCCCTTGACGCCACGGTTGCCGGCCGGTTCAAGGACGAAATCGTCCCGGTCACCGTCAAGACCCGGAAATCCGAGCATGTTGTGGACACCGATGAAGGTCCCCGGGCGGACACCACCATGGACGTCCTGGCCGGGCTGAAGCCGGTGGCGAACGGCGGCACCGTGGTCACGGCCGGCAACTCGTCGTCCCTCAACGACGGCGCGTCAGCCATCATCGTGGCCTCGGAAGCGGCCATCGAAAGGCTGGGCCTGATACCCCGCGCCCGCATCATCGATGGTGCCTCGGCCGGCTGTGAGCCCGAAATTATGGGTATCGGCCCGGTGCCGGCAACGCAGAAAGTCCTGAAGCGGAGCGGCCTCAGCGTCGGTGACCTCGGCGCCGTCGAACTTAACGAAGCGTTTGCCACGCAGTCCCTCGCCTGCATCCGCCGGCTGGGCCTGGAACCTGAAATTGTGAACAACGACGGCGGCGCCATCGCTTTGGGGCACCCGCTGGGTTCCAGCGGGGCAAGGATCGCCATCACCCTGCTGGGGCGGATGGAGCGTGAGGACGCGCGGATCGGGCTGGCCACCATGTGCATCGGCGTCGGCCAGGGCACCGCCATGCTTCTGGAGAAGGTCTAATGCCGGGCGCTGTGGACCTGGCGTCGGAAAAGTTCCATGCGCTGCTGGTGGAAGAGCGCGGCGACCGCGTGGTGGTGCTCCTCAACCGCCCCGAGGTCCGGAATGCCATCGACCAGCAGATGGTGGATGAACTCCATATCGTCTGCGCTGCCCTTGAGCAGAACCCGAAGGTGCTCATCATCGCCGGCGTGGACGGTGTTTTTGCCTCGGGAGCGGACATCGCACAGCTGCGGGAACGCCGTCGGGACGATGCCCTGCAGGGAATCAACTCCACGATTTTCGTCCGGATCGCCAAGCTGCCCATGCCCGTGATTGCCGCCCTGGACGGGTACTGCCTCGGCGGCGGGGCCGAGCTCGCCTACGCGGCTGACTTCCGGATCGGCACACCGAACGTGCGCATCGGCAACCCGGAAACGGGGCTGGGCATCCTCGCCGCCGCCGGGGCCAGCTGGCGGCTGAAGGAACTGGTGGGGGAGCCGGTGGCGAAACAAATTCTGCTGGCCGGCCGGGTCCTCGGCGCCGAAGAAGCCCTGGCGGTGAACCTCATCAGCGAGATCCATAGCCCCGCCCAGCTTCTGGACGCCGCGCAGGACCTGGCGGACAGGATCGGCCGGCAGGATCCGCTGGCCGTGCGGATCACCAAGTCGGTGTTCCATGCACCGGCGGAAGCACACCCCCTGATTGACCAGTTGGCCCAAGGCATCCTCTTTGAATCCGAGGCCAAGTTTGACCGGATGCAGCGGTTCCTGGACAAAAAGGCCAGCAAGGCCAACAACAGCGCCGGTGTGAAGGCCGGCGCCGAGACCGGAGAGAAGAATCCATGAGCACACCGCAACCTGCCCCTGGCCTGCCTTCCCGCGTCGGCGTCCTGGGCGGGGGCCGCATGGGTGCCGGCATCGCGCACGCCTTCCTGGTCAAGGGGGCGGACGTGCTGGTGGTCGAGCGCGATGAGCAGTCCGCCGAGGCAGCCCGGGAACGGGTGGAAGCGGCCGCAGCCAAGAGCATTGAGCGCGGTGCCGTCGACGCCAGCCTCGACGAGCTCGTTTCACGGCTTACCGTGGGCGTGGACTACGACGCCTTCAAGGACCGGCAACTGGTGGTCGAAGCGGTGCCCGAGGACTGGGGCCTGAAGGTCACCGCGCTGCAGGGCATCGAGGAGCGGCTGGCGGATGATGCCTATCTGGCGTCAAATACTTCCTCGCTGTCCGTGAATGGACTGGCCGGGGAACTCAAGCGGCCGGAAAACTTCCTGGGCCTGCATTTCTTCAACCCGGTGCCGGCGTCCACCCTGATCGAGGTGGTGCTGGGCGAAAAAACCTCTCCCGGCCTTGCCGCTGCGGCGAAAGGGTGGGTGGAGGCACTCGGCAAGACCGCCGTCGTCGTCAATGATGCCCCCGGGTTCGCGTCCTCCCGGCTAGGCGTGGCGATCGCCCTGGAAGCGATGCGCATGGTGGAGGAGGGGGTGGCATCCGCCGAGGACATCGACGCCGCCATGGTCCTTGGCTATAAACACCCCACCGGACCGCTTCGAACCACGGACATTGTCGGGTTGGATGTGCGCCTGGGCATTGCCGAATACCTGCACTCCACGCTGGGGGAGCGATTCGCCCCGCCGCAGATCCTCAAGGACAAGGTGGCTCGCGGCGAACTGGGACGCAAAACCGGGAAGGGCTTTTTTGACTGGCCCAGCTAGGACCGGCGGCTAGTCGAAAAAGCCCACAATGTAGCCGACGAAGTACAGGAGTGACAGCAAAACCACTGCTGCGATGGCTGCAATCACGAAGAACTGCGTGCTTCTCTTTGTCCCGTGTTCGTCATGACCCTGGGTGGTGGTTGTGGAGGCTTCGCCCGGCGGCGTTTCCCCTGGCGGCACTCCGCCTCCCGGCTCCAGGCCAGTGAGCTTGTCGTCTTCCGGGTCCGGATTGTGTCCTGACACGTTATCTCCCTCGTTTGCCGTCCTGGTGCTTTGCCCAGCGTAACCGGCCCGGTTCGTTGGACCTAGGCTGATGCAGTGACCTTCCTTGAACCCCTTACCCTGACTGGCCGGTATGTAACCCTGGAGCCGCTGAATCCGGACCATCACGACGGCCTCGTTGATGCCGCACGCGACGGCGAGCTGTGGCGCCTCTGGTACACGTCGGTGCCGTCCCCGGACGAAATGGCAGCGGAGATCGAGCGGCGGCTCGCCCTGCAGGAACAGGGCTCGATGCTGCCGTTCACTACCCGGCTGATCGACCCGGCCACCGGCGGCCCCGGCAGGATCGTCGGGATGACTACCTACATGAATGTCGACGCCGGCACTCCCCGTGTTGAGATCGGCTCCACCTGGAACGCCGCTTCCGTGCAGGGGACCGGGACAAATCCGGACTCCAAGCTGCTGCTCCTGCGGCACGCCTTTGAGGTTCTTGGCTGCCCTGCCGTGGAGTTCCGGACGCACTGGCTCAACCACCAGTCGCGCGAGGCCATCGCCCGGCTGGGCGCCAAGCAGGACGGGGTGCTCCGCAACCACTCAAGGACGCGCGACGGCCTCCTGCGCGACACTGTGGTGTTCTCCATCCTCGAACACGAATGGCCCATGGTCCGCGCCGGGCTGGAGTACCGGCTGGCGCGGCGGAGGTAAAGGCGCTTGGCAGGAAGCTACTGCTGGACCAGTTGTGGAATCCCCACCGCGCTTGTCAGGGCCGGAGCATAGCCAAGTCCGTGGCCGGCGATGTTCGGGTGGAAGTTCCGGGGATCAGCGACAGGGTTTCCATTTTGGTCCAGGACGGGCAGTCCATTCTGGTCCAGGAAGGGGCCTGCGTTAAAGAAGATCCATGGCTCGCGGTCGTTGACCGCATGACCCCTGAACCTCGCAGTGACATCGATGTACTTGGCGTTGGCCCGGTGGAAGATGTTGGCTGAGGATACGGAGGCCGCAAGTGTGGCGTTAAGCAGGCTCGTTCCGCCATTGACCAGGAGCTGATTGTCCCGGGAAATGGGCAGCGGGTAGCCGTCTGGATTGAACAACTTCGGGTATCCGAGTACCGCAATCTTGGCGCCGGGCGCTACGCGGTGGATGGATGCCAGCGCCTTGGAAAGCTTGATCCCCACCGATGGCATCGCCTTAACGGATGCGGCGACCGCCTGCTTGCACGCATCCGCGGTTGACGTGGCGCAGACGAAAAGCGTGGAGTTGACTCCGGCGTCGTTCGCGCCGGCTGTCAGGCTGACAAGATCCGTGTTCCGGTTGACCTTGCCTGCGGCGGTAAGGGAAGCAATCTGCTGCTGAAGGGTGGGTACGTTGAAGGCTGGGTCAACATAGTCAATGAATGCACCGTGACATGCAGCGTTGAACACCAGATTGACGGATGAATTCAGATCAACGACGACATCGGCATAACCACCCGGGGTCTGCACGCACGGGCTTGTTGGCACGAAGTCACCGGCTCCGGTCCCCGCGGTGTATGAATCGCCCAATGCAACGTAATCGGTCTGGGCCGCGGGAGCGGCAGAAGCCGGCATCGCAGAAAGCCCGAGGACCGTGACTAGACAGGCGAGGCCTGAAGCAAAAGCCGAGTAACGCCGTCGTGCTGCAGCATTTCCCATGACGTTCTCCTTGGTTGTCTCTCTGCCCGTCGGGGAGGCAGTCACCGCCACCGTACGCCGCCTTGACCATGGCGTCATCGGGGGTGGCACCTCAGTTGCCATAGGGGGGTTAGGTGGTCTTGGCTCACGGGTTCTCGCTTCGGCGTTTTGGGCCGGGCGGTACCATTGTGACTGGTGTGACAGTTGGCGAGTCCGCGTGAGGACGCGCAGGCGCAATTAGGCGACGAATTGAATGGCGGCGCGAGTGAAACGAATCTTTGGCGCAGGAGCAGCAGCTGGGATAGTGCTGGTCTTGGGACTCCCTGCGGCGGCTGCGGCCCTGCCGGTGTCAGCGGGCGCTAAAACCGCGACGCCGGAAGCATTCTCGGACGGTGGCTGGCATCGGGGTGCGGATACTCAGGCTTCCGGAATCCGCGACACAGGGTCCACCGAGGCGGGCCTTTCCGAAGCGGTTCTCCGCGATCTCGGCATGAGCCTTGAGGAATTTAATGCTGCCGGTGAACTTGGCCGCCGCGCTGCCGCCGCCGCGGAGGCCCTGCGCGGGCTCCCGGGCTACTCCAGTATCAGCCTGGGCGCCGGAAAGATCAGGGTAGAAGGCAAGGGCGCCGCCTTGGAAGCCCAAGTGGACCTGCTGAACCAGCAGGTTGGTGGCGACTTTGTGCTGGTGGCCTCTGCCTCGCCGGCGGCTCTGCCAGGGCCGGAACTGGTCGCTTCAGATATCGATGAATTGTTTCACGCCTACGTTCGCGACGTCGGAATGCAAGGGCTGCAGGCAGTCACCTACGCAGAGGGCCGCTTTGTTATTCGCACCGGGTTCGTCAACACCCCTGAATCGGGGCTCCAGGCTGGTCCTCGCTTGCAGTCCTCCCAAGGGCCTGAGGTGGCGCCGGCGGCTCCCGGCAAAGTGACGCCTGCGCAGTTCGCGGCCCGCTACGCCAATGTTCAGCTCCAGGAGGGCACCACTGTCAGGACTGAGGACGACGTCTTTGGCGGACAGGGGTACCTGGTGGACAGCTTTCCTCGATGTTCAGCAGGGTTTGCAGCATTCAGCCCGTCCGGGCTGCCACTGTTGCTGACTGCCGGACACTGCACGGACGACGGCGCTGCCAAAGTTGCTGAACTTGAACCACTGACGGCCGCTCCTGCCGGCGGCTCAACCATTCCTTTGACGCCGACAAATGCCGCTCTTGGCACCTTTGGTTTCAGCCAGTTCGGTGGGCCCAACAATTCCTCCGCAACAGCAGCTGGAGCGGGTATCGGCACCGACATTGCCGTGATCCAGGACCTCGCTCCTGGGCTTGACCTTCAACCCGCCGCCACCAAGTGGGATAGCCCTGCGGCGCCGGGCCCGCGCGCCGTCCGGATCGTCGGGACCGCTGCTCCCGTGGAAGGCCAAGCCGTCTGCCGCTCCGGACGGACAACAGGATGGAAGTGCGGCACGGTTGATTCAGTAGGTATCTGGATGATGCCGGGACGGAACAACGCATACCTGCCGGACGGCTCAGGCACCGACCTTCGGCCCATCCGTGCCTTCGATTCAGCGTCGGTGAAGTCAGCCGGTGGCGATTCAGGTGGTCCATGGATTAGTGGCAATTTTGCTGTCGGCATGCATGCCGGGGCCGAAAGCCTTAACGGCACGCAGACCAGGGCCATTGCAGCAACCCTGCAGGATGCCACGGCCAGTATCCCTGGCGGGGTCGAGCTCGAACTGTTCCTCAACAAGCCCGAACTTGTCCCGGCGGGCAGTGCGGTCCCAGGCGGAACAAGCGTCACCGGACGGGTCCCGGCTGCCCCGGCTTCCGCGGTGGCAGCCGGCTCCAAGGTGCGAATAGCTTTGCCCGGCCGGCAGCCCTTCGAAGTGCCCCTGGACCTTGCAGGGAACTGGTATTTCACAGCTCCCGACGTACCGGGCCCCCTCACCTTCACAGCAGAGACGGTGAATGGCTTCAGCAGTTCCGGAGCCGCGCCAATGAGTGTCGTGATCGCCCCGTCGTTCCTTCCGGAGCCGAGCATCACCACGTCGGCCATCGATCCCTTGGCTGAGCTGACGAGCGTAGCGGGCACGGGAACGCCCGGTGCCACGGTGACCCTTTCCGGTGATATCGCAGGCTCTGGTCTCGTCGGCCAGGACGGCAGCTGGTCTATTCCGCTGACGGCCCCACCCCCTTATGGCAAGGTAAACGTGACTGCTGTGCAGCGGTACGCCGGCCTTCCGGACGGCCCTCCGGTCACGGCAACGCTTTCCGTTCTGCCACCCGCCCCAGCTATCCACAGCATCGCTGAAGGGCAGCACGTTCGGCCGGATATGCTTCCGGCCACCATCTCGGGAACAGGGCTTACCGGTGCGGAGGTGATGGTGTCCGTTGACGGGGTAGCGGTCTCTGCTGCACCGGCAGTTGGCGCAGCCGGGTCACGAACTTCCGCGCAGGCTGTGGCGCCACGGGTCCTGGTCGCTGGCGGAGCCTGGACCGTGCCGTTCCCTGCCGGGCTGGCCGTTGGAACCCACACCGTTTCAGTGACCCAGGCTGTAGACGGAGTCAGCTCTGCTCCTGCGACGGTGGCCTTCGCCATTGACGCTCCGACGGTGGAACTCGACGCGTCCCTGGCTCCGGTTCTTCCTGCTGCGGTCCCTGCCGCAGACAGTGAACCAGCCTCAGCCGGCGATAGCGCCGCCGTCGTGCTTCCTGCCGGCCTCGCCAATACCGGAGGCAGCGGTGACCGGAGGAATACCGGCAACCTGGCCTACACCGGCCCGTCCGCGCTTCTCCCCGCGGCAGGCGCTGCCGCAACCGCAATCGCCGTCGGTGCCGTGCTGATGGCGCTGGTCCGCCGTCGGAGGAGCCAGACGCCCGACTAAAGGTTCGGACAAGCAACCCGTCCAGACGGCTTATTTGTGCCGCCGCATCAGCAGGTTGGTGATGCGCATGGTGCAGAGCCGCTGGCCGGCCTCGTTGGTGATGACCACCTGATGCGTGGTTAGCGTCCCGCCCAGATGGATGGGTGTGGCGGTGATGGTCAAATGGCCCTCCCGCGCCGAGCGGTGGTGGGTGGCGGAGACATCCACACCCACCGCCGTCTTGCCCATGGTGCTCGCATGGATCACGGCAGCCCATGACCCCACAGCTTCGCCCACGGCCAGCGACGCCCCGCCGTGCAGCAGCCCAAAGGACTGCCTATTCCCCTCCACAGGCATGGTGGCCACCACCCGCTCCACCGACTCCTCGACGATTTTCACGCCCATCTTCTCGTCGAGCTCGCCGAGCGTTATCTTCCACAGTTCGTGCGCCTCAGGGTGGTTCTCCACAGCTGCATCCTTCGGTGACGGGGCGTTCATGTGTTCTCCTTCTGGGTGGCCATTTCCGGCCCGGCCTTCTAGTCTGCACCACGGCCTTTCATGTATGGTGAATATATTACCGAACGGACGGTCAGTAATCACTGGCCGCCTTTGTATGCCCCTTGTTGGAAGGACCCGTCAACGATGACCACCACCGCCACAGCTCCCCAGGCCACGGTCGACACCGTGGAGACAGTGCCCAGCTTCATCATGGATGCGTGGTGGACGCCCGACGACGGTTCCACGGGTTCCGCTGTCCCCGTACGCGACGCGAGCACGGGGGAGATTTTGGCCAAGGTGAGCACGGAGGGGCTGGACCTTGCCACCGTCGTCGACTACGGCCGCACCACCGGACAGGCCGAACTCGGCCAGCTGACCTTCCACCAGCGCGCCCTCAAGCTCAAGGAACTGGCGCAGTACCTCCACGCCCGGCGCGAACACTTCTACTCCTTCTCCGCCCAGACCGGCGCCACCAAGGTCGACTCCATGATCGACATCGACGGCGGCATCGGCGTCCTCTTCACGTTCGGCTCGAAGGGCCGGCGCGAACTGCCGAACTCGCAGGTGGTGGTGGACGGGCCCATGGAGGTGCTGTCCAAGGACGGCTCCTTCGCCGGCGAGCACATCTACACCCGCATCCCGGGCGTGGCGGTGCAGATCAACGCGTTCAACTTCCCTGTGTGGGGCATGCTGGAGAAGTTCGCCCCGGCCTTCATCGCCGGCGTTCCCACCATCGTCAAGCCCGCCACGCCCACCGGCTACGTGGCAGCGGCCGTGGTGAAGGCCATTGTTGAATCCAACATCCTGCCCAAGGGCTCGCTGCAGCTGATTTCCGGTTCCGTCCGCGGGCTGCTGGATGTGCTGGACTACCGCGACCTGGTGGCCTTCACCGGCTCTGCCTCCACCGCACTGTCCCTCAAATCCCACCCCAACGTGGTCCAGGGCGGGGTCCGGTTCACCTCCGAAACCGACTCCCTGAACGCCGCGATCCTGGGCCCCGACGCCGTAGAGGGCACACCGGAATTCGACGCCTTCGTGAAGTCCGTCGTCACCGAAATGACCGCAAAGGCGGGGCAGAAGTGCACCGCCATCCGCCGCGCCATCGTCCCGCAGGAGCTCGTAGCCGCGGTGTCTGCGGCCGTCGGCAAGCGGATCTCCGAACGTGTTGTCCTGGGAGACCCCCGGGCCGACGGCGTCACCATGGGCGCGCTCGCCTCGGTGGAGCAGCTCGAGGACGTCCGCGCGGCCGTGCAGTCAATGCTCGACGCCGGTGGTGAGCTCGCGTACGGAACGCTCGAATCGCCGTCGGTCACCTCCGCAGACGGATCCACGGGCGTGCTGGACGGCGGCGCCTTCATGGCTCCGGTCCTGCTGAACTGGCATGACCCCGAGGCGGAGGAAGTCCACTCGCTGGAGGCCTTCGGCCCCGTTTCCTCCGTGATCGGCTACAAGGACATTCCCGATGCCATTCGCCTCGCCGCCCGCGGCAACGGCTCCCTGGTGGCCTCGGTGTGCACCAACGATCCGGCCGTGGCCCGCGAACTCGTGATGGGAATCGCCGCCCACCACGGCCGCGTCCTGATGCTCAACCGCGAGGACGCCCGCAGCTCCACCGGCCACGGCTCACCCGTTCCGCACCTGGTCCACGGCGGTCCCGGCCGGGCAGGAGGGGGTGAGGAGCTGGGCGGAATCCGCTCGGTGATGCACCACATGCAGCGCACGGCCATCCAGGGCTCGCCCAACATGCTCACCGCCATTACCGGGGTTTGGCATGCCGGAGCCGACCGCAACTTCACCGTTGAAACTGAGGGGACGCACCCGTTCCAAAAGTCACTGGAGACGCTGCGGATCGGAGACGCCGTCCGGTCGGAGCTGCGCCAGGTCACGCTGGAGGACATCACCGCCTTCGCCAACTCCACCGGCGACACGTTCTACGCCCACACCAACGAGGAAGCCGCGGAAGCCAACCCGTTCTTCCCCGGCATCGTGGCGCACGGATACCTGCTGCTCAGCTGGGCCGCCGGATTGTTCGTGGAACCCGCCCCGGGCCCGGTGCTGGCCAATTCCGGCCTGGAGAACCTGCGCTTCGTCACCCCGGTGGCCGGGGGCGATTCCATCCGGGTGACCTTGACTGCCAAGAAGATCACCCCGCGCGAAACGGACGAGTACGGCGAGGTTGCCTGGGACGCAGTGCTCACCAACCAGAACGACGAGATCGTCGCCACCTACGACGTCCTCACCCTGGTCGCGAAGTAGCCCCACCTCCCGGGACGCTCTCTCACTTAATGCGTGTTCTTCCCTGACGCTCTCTCACTCTTGAACTGCTCCCCGGAAGTTGGACTGAGAAATTCAGTTCCGACTTCCGGGGAGCAGTTTTATGCGTGCAAGTAGTTCATTATCTGAGGCGCAGCGTGAGGCGGCTGTAGCGTTGTTTGAGAGGGGTATCGGGTATCGGGCGGCGGCTCGTTTGCTGGATGCGCCTTGGGTGCCGGTCAGGGCACTGTATGGGCGGTGGAGGATTCATGGGCAAGGAGTGCTGGTGAGCAGGCCGGCGAAGTCGTACTCGTTCGAGTTCAAGCTGGCCTTGGTGCAGCGATTCCTCGCGGGCGAGCCCGGCCCGGAGCTGGCGGTGGAGGCCGGTTTGGCCTCCCGTGAGCTGCTGCAAAAGTGGGTCAGGGCGTATCGTCTGGAGGGTGAGGACGGGTTGCGGCCAAAGCCCAAAGGCAGACCCCGGAAACCTGATGCCCTGCCACCTGCGGAGCTGCCCGAGCTTGAGCGGTTGCGGCGGGAGAACGAGCGGCTGCGCGCCCAGGTGGCGTACCTGGGAAAACTGCGGGCCTTGAGGGAACAGGGACGACGGTAAAGGTTCAGGCCGTCGTTGCCC
>NZ_UNRG01000007.1 GCF_900537115.1 Arthrobacter sp. Alg241-R88 | reverse complement strand
GTTAGCTACGGCGCGGAAAACGTGGAATGTCCCCCACACCTAGTGCCCAACGTTTACGGCATGGACTACCAGGGTATCTAATCCTGTTCGCTCCCCATGCTTTCGCTCCTCAGCGTCAGTTAATGCCCAGAGACCTGCCTTCGCCATCGGTGTTCCTCCTGATATCTGCGCATTTCACCGCTACACCAGGAATTCCAGTCTCCCCTACATCACTCTAGTCTGCCCGTACCCACCGCAGATCCGGAGTTGAGCCCCGGACTTTCACGGCAGACGCGACAAACCGCCTACGAGCTCTTTACGCCCAATAATTCCGGATAACGCTTGCGCCCTACGTATTACCGCGGCTGCTGGCACGTAGTTAGCCGGCGCTTCTTCTGCAGGTACCGTCACTTTCGCTTCTTCCCTACTGAAAGAGGTTTACAACCCGAAGGCCGTCATCCCTCACGCGGCGTCGCTGCATCAGGCTTGCGCCCATTGTGCAATATTCCCCACTGCTGCCTCCCGTAGGAGTCTGGGCCGTGTCTCAGTCCCAGTGTGGCCGGTCACCCTCTCAGGCCGGCTACCCGTCGTCGCCTTGGTAAGCCATTACCTCACCAACAAGCTGATAGGCCGCGAGTCCATCCAAAACCACAAAAAGCTTTCCACCCCCCACCATGCGATGAGGAGTCATATCCGGTATTAGACCCAGTTTCCCAGGCTTATCCCAGAGTTAAGGGCAGGTTACTCACGTGTTACTCACCCGTTCGCCACTAATCCCCGGCGCAAGCACCGGATCATCGTTCGACTTGCATGTGTTAAGCACGCCGCCAGCGTTCATCCTGAGCCAGGATCAAACTCTCCGTTGAAGTAAAACAAAAACAGAAACCACCAGGAAACCACGGGAAAACGCGGCAACCAGACAGCAAAAATTTGAAACCAGCTGTAAAAACCAGACCACCCACAGGGGCGGGCAGCCCGGCAAATTCAACCAATTCATAAAACAAATCGGTATCAACAAACTTGGCACACTATTGAGTTCTCAAACAACAGACACACCCGGCACCACCCAACCCAACGGTTCAGGATCGCTCCGGAGCAACTTTTCAAACTTACCCGCTGGACTCTCACTTGTCAAACCGGCCTCCGCGACAATCTTTAGCCTAAGGCTTGGTTGTCGGTTTTTCCGTCTGACTTCGTGGAGCAGCGCGGAAATAAACTCTAGCACCACTCTGCGGAGATAGCCAACCGGCCCCTTCGACCTCTGCCGGGCAGGCGGACAGAACAGCGAAAAGGCCCGGAACCACAAGGATTCCGGGCCTTTCCGAAGACGGTCAAGCAGGAATCAGGCGGACGTTGCTGATCCCGGCTTGAAGTAAGCAGCACCGAGCGGCGGCAGGGTAACGCTCAAAGTGGCCGGCTGTCCGTCCTGCCCCTCATCCGTCGCCTTCAGCTCACCGGCGTTCAGCACACCTGAGCCGCCATAGGTGGTGGCATCAGTGTTCAGCACTTCTGTCCACGCCCCCGGCTCAGGTACTCCCAGGGTGTAGCCGGCGTGCGGCGCACCCGAGAAGTTGATGGCACAGACCAGGGGGTTGCCCTCTTTGTCCCAGCGGATGAACGAGAGCACATTGCGGTCCGCGTCTCCCCCGTTGATCCACTGGAAGCCGCCGGGCTCGTTGTCCCGGGTGTACAGCGCGGGGGTGGAAGCGTACAGCTCATTGAGGTCCTTGGTCAGAAGCTGCACCCCCTTGTGGGCGGGAATGTCCGCGAGGTACCAGTCGAGTCCGTGCTGTTCGGACCATTCCGCTTCCTGGCCGAATTCGGTGCCCATGAAGATGAGCTGCTTGCCCGGGTGGGCCCACTGGTAGGCCAGGAAGGCACGAAGGTTGGCCAGCTGCTGCCAACGGTCGCCCGGCATCTTGCGGAGCATGGAACCCTTGCCGTGGACAACCTCATCGTGGCTGATGGGGAGCAGGAAGTTTTCCGTGAAGGCGTAGACCAGGGAAAAGGTGACGGTGCCGTGATGCCACTTGCGGTTCACCGGGTCCTCGGACGCGTACTTGAGCGAGTCGTGCATCCAGCCCATGTTCCACTTGAGGCCAAAGCCCAGTCCGCCGTGGCTGGTGGGGGCTGTAACGCCGGGGAAGGCTGTGGACTCTTCGGCAATCATGACAGCCCCGGGGTGCGTCTTGTACACCGTGGCGTTGACTTCCTGCAGGAACGAGATCGCTTCAAGGTTTTCCCGGCCGCCGAACCGGTTGGGCCGCCACTGGCCCTCTTCGCGCGAGTAGTCCAGGTAGAGCATGGAGGCCACAGCGTCCACGCGCAGGCCGTCGATGTGGAACTCATCCAGCCAGTACAGGGCATTGGCCACGAGGAAGTTGCGGACCTCGGTGCGGCCGAAGTCGAAGATCAGCGTGCCCCAGTCCGGGTGCTCGCCCAAGGCGGGGTCGGCGTGCTCGTACAGAGGCTCGCCGTCGAACTGGGCCAGGGCCCATGCGTCCTTGGGGAAGTGCGCGGGCACCCAGTCCAGCAGGACCCCGATGCCTGCCTGGTGGAGTGCGTCCACCAGGTACCGGAATTCATCGGGGTGCCCGAACCTGGAGGTGGGGGCGAAGTACGACGTGACCTGGTAGCCCCATGATCCGCCGAAGGGGTGTTCCGCCACCGGCATGAATTCCACGTGGGTGAAACCAAGCCACTTGACGTAGTCCACCAGTTCCTTGGCCAGTTCCCGGTAGCCGAGCCCAAGCTTCCAGGAACCAAGGTGGACTTCGTAGACGCTCATGGCGGAGTTGTGCGGATCCCGCTTGGCCCGGGCCTCCATCCATTCGTCGTCCTTGAAGGCGTACGAGGGCTCCACCACCCTCGACGCCGTCAGCGGGGGGACCTCCGTTCCGAAGGCAAGCGGGTCAGCCTTCTCCACCCAGTGGCCGGCCTTGGTCCGGATCTGGAATTTGTAGCACGCCCCTGCTGCAACCCCGGGGACAAAAATCTCCCACACGCCGGAGGAGCCGAGTGAGCGGAGCGAGTTCTCGCGCCCGTCCCAGGCGTTGAAGTCACCAATAACGCGCACAGCCTGTGCGTTGGGGGCCCATACGGCAAAGGACACACCGTCCACGTCTCCCAGGGACGACTTGTAGTGCTGGACATGGGCGCCCAGGACTTCCCAGAGTTTCTCGTGTCGGCCTTCACCAATAAGGTGCAGGTCAACTTCACCCACCGTGGGCAGGTAGCGGTAGGGTTCGTCCACGGTGACCGGTTCAGCACCGGGGTAGGTTACGGCCAGGCGGTAGTCCGGGACGTGCCCCTGCTGCAGCGGCTCCATAACGGCCACCCACACGCCGTGGGCTTCATGCTCCATGGGGATTTCGCCGGCTGCAGTAATGACCGTAACGGCCTCCGCCAGATGCTTTACGGTACGGATAGTGACGTGGCCGTAGTCGTCCAGGTGCGCGCCCAGGATGGAATGGGGGGCGTGGTGTTCACCGTTCGCGAGCTTGCCCAGGGTGCCCGCATCCACATGCAGCGGCACCCCCGGACGGTCCGTTCGTGCTGAGCCTGTCATTTCGTTACCTTCCGATGCTGCCCCGGCCTGGTCGCCGGTGCCGTTACCGCTGAGGAGCCGCCTGGAGGCGTTCACAGGGATCGCCAGCCAGTCGGGCCTGTTACGCATTTCATAAACTACTTCGTACAGTGCCTTGTCCAGCCACAATGCCACAAACAGGGGCGAGTCCCTGTCCACGGTGCCGGGCGTGACACCCGCGTACCCGGCAAGGAAGGCCTCGGCGCAGTCGTCAACCCAGGAGGCCGGCACTTTGGCACCTTCCTGTTCACGATGGGCAGCTCCCGCCGCGTAGTCGAAGGACCGCAGCATCCCCACGACGTCCCGCAGGGGAACGTCGGGAACGTTCCGCTCCGCAATGGGACGCAGCGGTTCACCTTCGAAATCGAGGATCGCCCATCGGGGCGCGTTTCCCGCCTGGCCAGGGACCTGGAGGATCTGGCCAAGGTGGAGGTCGCCGTGGATCCGCTGGAGCGGACCGGCAGCCACGCCGTCGAGCCCGCGCAGGAGGTGGTCCAGCGCGTCGTCGTAGGGGCCGACGGCGGAGGCGGCTTCCGCCCAGGCCTGCCGGACGCGCTGGGCTACTGCAGGGGCAATCACCTTGCCGGGTTCAGCCTCCGCCGATTGCCCAAGTGCTTCTGCAAGGCGGCGATGGACCGTCGCCGTGGCGGCTCCCAGTGCGCGGGCCTCAACCGTAAAGTCGGTTCCCGACCTGGCCGCGTCAACAGCCAGCCGCCAGGCATCGCGTCCGCCGGCCAGGAACTCATGGGCCACCGCCAGCTCGCCCTGGACGTACCGGGAACCGGAGCCCGGCCCGTCGGAAGAAGGCGTGCCCTGGGCCAGCCACTCGCCGCGGACCCAGCCCAGGGTTGCCGGAACTTCCGTGGTCCCCGCAGACGTGAGGGCAGCACCCACCTCAACCTCCGGGTTTGTTCCTTCCGACAGGACGCGGAAGAACTTCACGATCGCGGCCGATTCGCCGTCGTCCACAATGACTGAGCTGTTGGACTGCTCCCCGGAAAGGACCTTCACCACACCGCGGGCCGTGGGAAGCCTGTGGTCTCCTGGAGCCCGAAACCCGGAGGCGGTACCGCTGGGGGCCTTCTCCTCGCTGCGCATCAGGTCAAGCCAGCCGCCCACAAAATCGGGATCGTGCACGGCGTCGTAAACCCATGGCCTGGATGGATCCGTCCCGGCGGCCTCGCCGACCAGCGCGCGCTCCATCCCGGCTGCCGGCGCCGGCCGGAAACTCAAGGGGACCTGGACGACGTCGGTGCGTCGGCCGCCGTCGGCTCCCCGGGTGGTCACTTTCAGGAGGAAGACTGCGAGCCCTGCGTGGCCGGAAGGATCGTCCAGACCCAGGCTGCCGGCTTGGGACAGCTCGAAGGCGGGCGTCTTTACGGGGAACCAGCGCTGCCTTGGAAGCCATTCCTGAAGCAACGCGGTGAGGGCGGGGGTAAGGATGGGCTGGTTCATGTCAGTTCTCAATCGAGAGGATCGGCATTGCCTGCGTATAGGGGGACGAAGGATTGGACGCTGCCGACCGGATCCTCAGCCAGAAGAAATCGTGGCTGCCGAGAGTCAGCGTCAGCGTCCCGTCCTCGTTGATGCCAGGAAATGGCTGGCCGCCAAATACATCACGAAGGCCGCGCCCGCCGTAATCGGGGATACGCAGCCTTGCGGCCACTGGATGCTGCGAGAGGTTGAATGCACACAGAATGGATTCGCCGTCCACTCCCGCGGCGTTCCCGCTGGGCAACTCACGGAGGTAGGCCAGGACGGCGTCATGGTCGGCCTCAACGTGTTTGAAGGAGCCCAAGCCGAAAGCGGGATGGTTCTTACGGACGCTCAGGATCTGGCGCGTCCAGCGAAGCAGGGATCCCGAGTGGGCCGCCTCCGCCTCAACGTTCGCCATGTTGTAGTTGTAAACCAGCGACTGGATGACCGGCAGGTAGAGCTTGCCTGGATCCGCATTGGAGAAGCCCGCGTTCCGGTCGGGGTTCCACTGCATGGGCGTCCGGACGGCGTCCCGGTCTTCAAGCCAGATGTTGTCCCCCATGCCGATCTCGTCCCCGTAGTACAGGAACGGGCTGCCGGGAAGCGACAGCAGCAGGGCGTTGATCAGTTCGATCTCCGCCCGGGAGTTGTCCAGCAGGGGTGCGAGCCGGCGGCGGATGCCGATATTGGCGCGCATCCTGGGATCCGGTGCATACCAGCCGAGCATGGCTGCGCGCTCATCGGCGGTCACCATTTCAAGGGTCAGTTCGTCATGGTTCCGCAGGAAGGTACCCCACTGGGCGCCGTCGGGAATGTTCGGCGTGTCCTGCATCGTCTCGATGATGGGCGCGGCCTTTTGGTCCCGGAGCGCGTAGTACAGCCGCGGCATGATCGGGAAGTGGAACGCCATGTGGCACTCTGGTTCGGCTTCCGTCCCGAAATACTCCACCACCTCATTGGGCGGCTGGTTCGCCTCGGCAATAATGACGCGTCCCGGGTAGCTTTCGTCCACCATGGCCCGCAGCTTGCGGAGGAACTCATGGGTGGCCGGCAGGTTCTCGCAGTTGGTCCCCTCTTCCTCGAAGAGGTAGGGGATGGCGTCGGCGCGGAACCCGTCGATGCCCTGGTCCAGCCAAAACCGGACCACGTCAAAAAGGGCCTCGATGACCTTGGGGTTCTCGAAGTTCAGGTCCGGCTGGTGGCTGAAGAACCGATGCCAGAAGAACTGCCGGCGGATGGGGTCGAAGGTCCAGTTCGATTCCTCGGTGTCCACGAAGATGATCCGGGCGTCCTGGTACTTCTCGTCCGTGTCGCTCCAGACGTAGAAGTCGCCGAACGGTCCGTCGGGGTCCTTCCGCGACTCCTGGAACCAGGGGTGCTGGTCGGAGGTGTGGTTCAGGGGCAGGTCGATGATGACCCGCACTCCCCTGGCATGTGCCTCGGCAACCAGCCGCTTGAAGTCCGTGATGGTGCCGAACTCGTCCAGGACCGAGTTGTAGTCGGAGATGTCGTAACCCCCGTCGCGCAGCGGTGACTGGAAGAACGGCGGCAGCCAGAGGCAGTCCACGCCCAGCCACTGCAGGTAGTCGAGCCTGTCGATGAGGCCCGAGAAATCCCCGGAACCGTCACCGTTGGCATCCGCAAAAGCTCTGACGAGGACCTCGTAGAAAACGGCTTTCCGGTACCACAGCGGATCGTGCTGCAGGCCCGGCGCATTCAGTTCGAAGGTGCTCTTCGGCGTGAAATGCTGTCCCGAACTTTGCGGATTAAAACTCACTGATGCATTCTCCTCACGCTGAGGATGTGCGCGGGCTCAACATGCGGGTCCAGGCGTACGTAGTTGTACTCGCCCCATTCCCAGCTTTCACCGGAGATGAGGTCGTCCACGTGGAAGCCGCCGTTCGGGGTGAGGTCCTGCGGGTTCAGCTCCAGGGCCGCAAGGTCCAGCGAGACACTGCATTCCTTGGTCACGTGGGGATCCAGATTGACCACCACGATGATGGTGTCCTTGGATCCGTCGGCGAGGGTCTTGTGCTTGGAGTACACCACTGTTGAATCGTCAGTGCTGTGATGCACCGTCAGGTTCTGCAGGTCCTGCAGCGCCGGATGCGTGTGCCGCAACTCGTTCAGCCGGGTGATGTACGGAGCAAGGGTCCGCCCTGACTGGGCGGCCGCGTCCCAGTCCCGTGCCTTGTACTCGAACTTCTCGTTGTCGATGTACTCCTCGGCGCCCGGCCGGGCGACGTGCTCGTACAGCTCGTACCCCGCGTAGACACCCCACAGCGGGCTTGCCGTGGATGCCAGGGCCGCCCTGATCTTGAACGCAGCGGGCCCCCCGAACTGGAGGTATTCGGTGAGGATGTCCGGTGTGTTCACAAAGAAGTTGGGCCGGAAGAAGGCCGACGACTCGTGGCTGACCTCATTGAAGTACTGCTCGATTTCCTTCTTCGTGTTGCGCCACGTGAAGTAGGTGTAGGACTGCTGGAAGCCGGCACGGCCCAGCGCGTGCATCATGGCGGGACGGGTGAAGGCCTCAGCGAGGAACACAACCCCCGGAACCTGCTTATCCACTTGGGCAATAAGCCACTCCCAGAACCACACGGGTTTAGTGTGCGGGTTATCCACCCGGAAAATCTTTACGCCGTGGCTGACCCAGAGCAGGACAATACGGAGAATTTCGTTGGAGAGCCCCTCCGGGTCATTATCGAAATTGAGCGGATAAATGTCCTGGTACTTCTTGGGCGGGTTTTCCGCGTAGGCAATACTGCCGTCCACCCGGGTGGTGAACCATTCGGGATGCGACTCAACCCATGGATGGTCCGGAGCGGCCTGCAGTGCCAGGTCCAAAGCGACTTCCAGGCCGAGTTCGTTGGCCCGGGCCACAAAGGCGTCAAAGTCCTCAAAGGTCCCAAGGTCGGGGTGGATGGCGTCGTGGCCGCCCTCCTTCGCGCCAATGGCCCAGGGCGAGCCTGGATCGTTCGGGCCTGCGATGAGTGTGTTGTTGGGCCCTTTGCGGTGCTGGACGCCGATGGGATGGATGGGCGGCATGTAGATGACGTCAAAGCCCATGGCGGCGACGGCGTCGAGCCGTTGGGCGGCGGTGCGGAAGTTTCCCGACGTCCAGGTGCCCGTGGTGTGGTCCTTGACTGCGCCTTCGGAGCGGGGGAAGAACTCGTACCAGGCTCCGCGGCCGGCCAGGTCCCGCTCAACCAGCAACGGGTACTGCTCGGAAACGGTGACCAGCTCGCGGATCGGCTGGTGCGCCACAACGCCGGTGACCGCGTGGCTGAATCCGGCCCCGAGGCGCTCCTCCGTGCTGAGGGAAGGGTCAGCCAGCTTGTCCGCGGCCTCGCGGAGGACACCCCTGTCCCACTCGCTCCGGGTTTCGTCCCCGGCAGCTTCATGGAGCAACGCGGCACCCTCCGCGAGCATCAGCTCGACGTCGATGCCGGCTTCCACCTTCACTTCCGCGTTGTGGTGCCACGTGCCGTAGCGGTCGTGCCAGGCTTCGATGACAAAGGACCAGTTGCCCGTGTCCGACGGCGTGAGGACGCCTTCCCACCGGTCCGTCCCCATGCCGCGTTCCCCGCGGGGCGGCGCCAGCCGGACGCGCTGCCGTTCCTGGCCCGCCGGGTCCAGGAGCACTGCACTGACTCCAAGCTGGTCGTGCCCCTCCCGGAACGCGGTGGCGCCCACCACGATTCCCTCGCCAGGCAGGGCCTTGGCAGGGAACTTTCCACCCTCGACCACGGGCTGCACAGCCGTGATGGGGAAGCGTCCAAACCGCAGGCCGTCCGTGATGCGGCCCTGCGGCTTTTTCTTCGATGCGGCAATGGTTCCTGAGTTAGTCGTCACAGGCTCGACGTTAGCGAGAAATGAGCCGGATTGCTAAGCCTGCGCACTATTTTCGTTGCCGCCCGTGTCATTTCCTCCACGCGAAGAGTCATTTATCCAAAAGAAACGCGGGGTTGGTTCCGGCTGCGCATGTTGTCGGTTAGTGTGACGCAGGTGAAGGCAATCCGCAGATTTACGGTCCGTACAGTCCTCCCCGAACCAATCCGGCCGCTGGCCCGGCTGGCGAGTAATTTGCGCTGGTCCTGGCACCGCCCCACCCGGGAACTCTTCGCCGGGCTGAACCCGCGGCTTTGGGTGGAAAGCGGTGAGGACCCCGTCGGTTTCCTGGGCTTGGTGAGCCGCGAAGAGTTCCAGCAGCTTGCCGCAGACCAGTCGGTCGTGGACCGGGTCCGCGCCGCAGAGAAGGACCTTGACCGGTACCTCGAGGAGCCCCGCTGGTACCAGAGCCTGGGCCCGGACGCGCCGGCGTCGATTGCCTACTTCTCCCCCGAATTCGGTATCACCGAAGTCCTCCCCCAGTACTCCGGCGGCCTGGGCATCCTGGCTGGCGACCACCTCAAGGCCGCCTCGGACCTGGGTGTGCCCCTGATCGGTGTTGGCCTGCTGTACCAGGCCGGATACTTCAAGCAGTCACTGTCCCGGGACGCCTGGCAGCAGGAAACCTACCCGGTCCTGGATCCGGACGGCCTGCCGCTCACACTCCTCCGCGAGCCTTCCGGCGATGGCAATGGCCAGCCGCTGCAAATCTCCCTGCCGCTCCCCAACAACCGGCGACTGCTGGCACATATCTGGCGCGCCGACGTCGGACGCGTCCCCCTGCTCCTCCTGGACTCGAACGTTCCGGGCAACGACGAAGCGGCCCGCAGCATCACGGACCGTCTGTACGGCGGCGGCGGTGACCACCGGCTCCAGCAGGAACTGTTGCTGGGCATGGGCGGGGTCAAGGCGCTCCGCGCCTTCCAGAAGCTCACCGGAACCCGCGCTCCGGAAGTGTTCCACACCAATGAAGGTCACGCCGGTTTCCTGGGCATCGAGCGCATCCAGGAACTGATGGCCGGGGACGAGGCACTGACCTTCGATGAGGCCTTGGCTGCGGGCCGCGCCTTCACCGTTTTCACCACCCACACCCCGGTGCCCGCCGGCATCGACAGGTTTGAAATCTCCCAGATCCACCATTTCTTCCAGGCGGGGCTTGCACCGGCTGTACCGGTGGACCGGATCCTGGAGCTTGGCCGCGAAAATTATGCGAACGGCACCCCTTCCGTCTTCAACATGGCCGTGATGGGCCTACGGCTGGCACAGCGGGCAAACGGTGTGGCCAAGCTGCACGGCGAAGTGTCCCGCGGGATGTTTTCCGCGCTGTGGCCCGGGTTCGACCACTCGGAAGTGCCCATCACCTCCGTCACCAACGGCGTGCACGTGCCCACCTGGGTGGACAGCCGTATTTCAAAGCTTGCCCGGGACCAGTTCGGCAGCGAAGCTGAAGCGCTGGGCCGCTGGGACCTCGCCTACAACGTCAGTGATGCCGACGTTTGGGCGCTGCGCCGTGAAATGCGGGTGGCGCTGGTGGAGGACGTCCGCCGCCGGCTCCGTGCCGCCTGGAAGAAACGCGGTGCGGCCGACGCGGAGCTGGGCTGGACGGACAACGTGCTGGACCCGGACATACTCACCATCGGGTTTGCCCGCCGCGTTCCCACCTACAAGCGGCTTACCCTGATGCTGCGCGAGCCGGAACGGCTCAAGGCACTCCTGCTGCACAAGGAACATCCCATCCAGCTGGTCATTGCCGGCAAGTCGCACCCCGCTGATGACGCGGGGAAGAAGATGATCCAGGACCTGGTCACCTTCACCGATGACCCGGAAGTCCGGCACCGCATCGCCTTCCTGCCCAACTACGACATCGGGATGGCACGGACGCTCTTCCCTGGCTGCGACGTCTGGCTCAACAACCCGCTCCGGCCGCTTGAGGCCTGCGGAACGTCCGGCATGAAGGCGGCGCTCAACGGTTCGCTGAACCTGTCGGTCCTCGACGGCTGGTGGGATGAAATGTACGACGGCGAGAACGGCTGGGCGATTCCCACGGCCAACAACGACGCATCGCCGGAGGAACGCGACGATATCGAAGCCGCCGCCCTTTACGAGCTGCTCGAGACGCAGGTTGCCCCGAGGTTCTACGGCATCACGGTGTCCGAAGGCGCAGGCGCGGCCGGTCCGTCGACGTCGGGTACCGAGAAGGTGCCCACCCACTGGGTATCGATGATCAAGCACACCCTCTCGCACCTTGGTCCGGCGGTTTCGGCCGACCGCATGCTGCGTGACTACGTGAACATCCTCTACCGCCCGGCAGCGGAGGCCGGCCGGAATGCCGGCGCCAACTCCTACTCCCAGGCACGCACGCTGGCAGCATGGACCGCGAAGGTCCGCGCCGCCTGGCCGCAGGTGCACGTGGAGCACGTTGACTCCGTTGGCGTTTCCGAGGACCCGCAGATCGGTGACATCCTCCAGGTCAATGCCTACGTGTCGCTGAACAGCCTCACCCCGGACGACGTCAGCGTGGAGGTGGCCTACGGCAGGGCGGAGGAAAGCGACACCCTGGCCGACATAACAGTGATGGAACTGAAGGTCCAGGAAGACCTGGGCAGCGGCCGGCACCTGTTCAGCGGCTCGCTGCTGATCGACCGTTCCGGGTCCTTTGGATACACCGTACGTGTACTGCCGCGGCATGACGCACTGGCGTCGAAAGCTGAGCTGGGCCTGATCGTCAACGCGTAAGAGCAGGGCACAACACCGCTGCAGGAGGACCCCATGAACGACCGCACCGTGGCAGACCTGATCGTGGAACGGCTCACAACGTGGGGCGTCAACCGTGTGTTCGGGTACAGCGGGGACGGGATCAACGGGTTTATGGGAGCCCTCCGCCGGGCGGAGGGCCGGGTTGAATTCGTGCAGGCACGGCACGAGGAGACCGCGGCCTTTATGGCCGTGGGGCACGCGAAGTACACCGGCGGCGTGGGAGTGGTGACGTCCACGCAGGGGCCGGGCGCGGTCCATCTCCTCAACGGCCTGTACGACGCCAAGCTCGACGGCGTGCCGGTGGTGGCGATCGTGGGCCAGCAAAGCCGCACGGTGCTGGGCTCTGCCTACATGCAGGAGATCGAACTGACCGTCCTGTTCAAGGACGTTGCAGCCCAGTTCGTGCAGCAGGTCAACGCACCCGAGCAGCTTCCCATGGTCCTGGACCGCGCCTTCCGCACGGCGAAGGCCACCTCCTCGCCGTGCGTGGTGATCCTGCCGCACGACATCCAGTCCGCGCCCGCACCCCAGCTGGAACAGGAACACGGTGTTGTGGTCACCGCGCCGTCCTGGAGCACGTCCGCGAAGTCCCCGCGTGGGGAAGACCTGGACGCCGCGGCCGCGCTCCTCAACAACGCGCAGAGGGTGGCGCTTCTGGTAGGCCAGGGCGCCCGGCATGCCGCCGCGGAGGTGGTGGCCGTTGCTGAACAACTGGGTGCCGGCATTGCCACCAGCCTCCTGGGGAAGCCCTACATGGACGAAACCCTGCCTTTCGCAGTGGGCACCATGGGGCATTTGGGCACCACCGCCAGCGCCCACCTGCTGGGCAACTGCGATGCGCTGCTCATCGTTGGCTCGAACGATCCCTGGACAGAGTTTTATCCACCGCCCGGTGCGGCACGGGCGGTGCAGATTGACATCGACGAGCGGAAGATCGGCAACCGCTACCCCGTGGAGGTTGGGCTGGCCGGCGATGCGGCAACGGCCCTCAAGGCCCTTGGTTCCCGGCTCGAGCAGCGGCCGCGCGGGCAGTGGCGGGCCGACGTCGAACAGGAAGTCACGCGCTGGCGGGCACTGGCCGAAGAGCGCGCCGCAGTACCTGCCAGCCCCGTCAACCCGGAAAGGGTGGTGCGGGAGCTCAATGGCAGGCTTCCGGCCAACGCCCAGGTGAGTATCGACGTCGGCAGTTGCGTTTACTGGTACGCCCGCCAGCTCATACTTCCGCCGGACGTCCCGGCCCACCTCTCAGGCACGCTGGCAAGCATGGGCTGCTCCATCCCCTACGGCATTGCCGCCAAGCTTGCCCGTCCCGACCGGCCGCTGGTGGCACTGTCCGGGGACGGCGCCATGCAGATGGCGGGGATTGCCGAACTGGTGACGGTAGCCCACCGCTGGCGGCAATGGCAGGACCCCCGGTTTGTCGTCTGTGTGTTCAACAACCGGGAGCTCACCGAAGTTACGTGGGAACAGCGCGAGTCAGAGGGCGAGCCGCGGTTCCGGGACAGCCAGGAACTCCCGGACTTCCCGTTCGCGGGTTACGCCGAGTTGCTGGGCCTTACGGGCATCCGCGTGGACGATCCCGAGCTTCTGGGCGATGCCTGGGAGCGGGCGTTCGCGGCCGACCGGCCTGTGGTGATCGAAGTACTGACCGACCCCGAGGTTCCCCTCCTGCCGCCCTTCCCGGGAGGCCGTGAGAAGGCAGACAGCATGCGCAAGGCCCTTGCGGAGGAGGAAGGCGGCGGCCGGGCCCTGGACCTCCTGGAGACCTACGCCGGGCAGGAAGAACGCCCTAAAGCATGACGGCGGTAACGGCGAGGTCCTTGCCGGCGTAGCGCTCGGCGTCCTGGAGGATTTCGCAGATGACCCCGAAGGACCGGTCACTGCGGAAAGGCGCCGCCACCTGCCACAGCACCGTGACGGGCGGGTTGCCGTTGTCCGTGATGCTGTCCGCGAAGTCATGAAGGGAATCGTTCAGGGCGTCCAGGTTCACGCCGTAGTGCTCCGGAAAGTTGAGGACCTCGCCAAAGGTTTCCAGGACTGCCTTCTTGCTGTCGGCCGCGGGAACCACCAGGCTGCGGCGTCCGGCGTCAGCCACCTGCTCCTGCAGTTCTTCCAGGGTCCAGGTCTCGCCGGAGTAGATCTTCATGGTTGCCTAGCTGCCTTCTGCTATGAATCGAAACGTCTCGTAGTGATCATCTGTGTAGTACTTCTCGCCGCCGTCGCCTGCCACGATGCGCCGCGCTCCCCGGTCTGATTCCCCCGGTGTTGGCACCGTGTATTCACGGTAGTAACCCCTGTCCCGCCGTGGCAGGATCCGCTCGAAGTTCCCGAAGGTCTGGTCGTCCTGCCGGTAACTATAAGGTCCCCCGGCGCGGATGAGGGCGAGCGTCCGGCGGCCTTCGGGCGGCAACGCAGACTCCCGCACCTCCGGCAGGCCAGACGGGTTGACCTGCGCCTGGGGCTGGGGGGCGGCATCTGTCCCGGACCCTGCAAAGGGGGAACCCTGGGCAGCGGGACCTGTGGCGGCACCCGGACCCGGTGTGGCACTGACCCCGCCCTCCGGCGTCGTCCTGTCCGTCAATTGGCCCAGGATCCCCGTGCCGCCGAACAAGAGCAGCCCGAGCACCACGAGGACAGTCAGCAGCAGGGGAAGCACATTGCGGTTGCGCATTACGTTGTGTCCCGGTGCATCAGCTGCGGTAGATATTGATGGAGTTTGCCTCCAGGAGGTCCTTCTCCCCCGGGGCCACCCTGGTGCCCTGCCGCAGCTCGTGCAGCGGGGAGGTGGTCAGCCGCAGCTCGAACATCGTTTGCGGGGTGCCCTTGGCGGTAATGCGGGGCAACGTGATCTGCACGTCGGAATTGCTGCCGTTCACCACCACCAGGCCGGCCAGTGTGCCGTCGTCGGACCCCAGCAGGAGCTGCATGACGCGATGCCGGGGATCGTTCCAGCGTTCCATGGACATGGGCTGCCCGGCGTGGTCGAACCAGTACAGGTAGGACTGCTCATCCCGGACCGGGAAGTCATGGGGCTGTGCGGCCAGGAACTCCTTGCGCAGGCGGATGTACCGCTTGGTGCTGCGGAGCATTTCGTGGGACTCCGGCGTCCTGGTCCAGTCCAGCCACGCGATGGCGTTGTCCTGGCAGTACGCGTTGTTGTTGCCCTGCTGGGTCCGCGCCAGTTCGTCTCCGGCCGTGATCATGGGCACGCCGATGGAGATCAACAGCGTGGCCATGAGGTTACGGCGGGACTGGGCGCGCCTGGCCAGGATGACGCCGTCCTCGGTGGGGCCTTCGAAGCCGTGGTTGTAGCTGCGGTTGTCGCCGTGGCCGTCCCGGTTCTGCTCACCGTTGGCCTCGTTGTGTTTCCGGTCGTAGGAGACGACGTCGTTCAGGGTGAAGCCGTCATGGGCGGTGACGTAATTGACCGAGGCCAGCCGGGAGCGGCCGGAAGCCGCAAAGAGGGCTGCGGAACCGGACATGACGTCCGCGAGCTTGGCCACCGATCCGCCCTGCCCGCCGGATTCGAGCGCAGCACGGTCCGCCAGCCAGAACGAGCGCACGGCATCCCGGAAGTGGTCGTTCCAGTCCGCCCAGCCGGCCGGAAACCGTCCGGTCTGCCAGCCGCCGTAGCCCACATCCCAGGGTTCGGCGATCAATTTCACGTCGGACAGGACGGGATCCGCCGCAATGGCAACGAGGAACGGGTGCCGGGGATCGAATTCATTGGCCGCGTTCCGGCAGAGCGTCACGGCAAGGTCGAACCGGAAGCCGTCAATGTGGAACTCGTCCACCCAGTGGCGCAGTGAGTCCACCACCAGCTGGACCACCCGTGGTTCGGCAAAGTTCAGGCTGTTGCCGCAGCCCGTGGTGTCCTCATACTTGCCGTTCCCGTCAGTCCGGTAGTACGTGTCCTCCCCCAGCCCGCGGAAGCTCAGGGTCTGCCCGTCGGGACCGCCTTCAGCGGTGTGGTTGTAGACGACGTCCAGGATGACTTCAAGGCCGGCGGCATGAAGCGTCTTGACCATTCCCTTGAACTCGTCCTGGACGGCCTGGGGGCCCGCCTGCTGGGCCGCCTTCGTGGCGTAGCCGGGGTGGGGGGCGAAAAAAGCTGCCGTGTTGTATCCCCAGTAGTTGGTCAGTCCCAGGTCCTGCAGGTGCGGTTCATCCAGGTGGAAGTGGACGGGCAGCAGCTGAACAGCCGTGATTCCGAGGCTCTTGAGGTGTTCAACAATGGCCGGGTGCGCCAGGCCGGCGTACGTGCCGCGGAGTTCCGCGGGCACGTCCGGGTGGAGCATGCTCTGGCCACGGACGTGGGCCTCGTAAATGATGGTGTCGCGCCATTCCAGGCGGAGCCTCCCGTCCGATGCCCAGTCAAAGTCGCTGGCCATCCGGACGCTGGTCAGGAAGCCGTCGCGCTGGTCCACTGCGCGCCCGTAGGGGTCCAGCAGCAGCGGCTGCCCGCCGTCGTCGTCAACGTCCTGTGTGGGCACCGCAAGCGGCAGGGACTGTTCGGCGGATGCTGCACGGAACCCGTAGCGCGAGCCGTAAGGCAGGTTGTCCACAATCCCGTGGTGGACGCCGTGGCTTACGTTGGGCAGCGCCTGTACCCGCCAGTCTCCGCCAGGGGCTATGTAGACGATTTCCAGGTTCCGCACGCCGGGGGCGTAGCAGGCCACGTTGGCCCTGGCACCCGGCCGGGTGCCGTTTGCGGCTGGACCGGACACGGCCAAATCCGCGCGCGGGACAGTCACACCGAGTGGAAGAGCCGTTGAGGCGTCCGTGGTGGAAGCGGTGTCGAAGAGCGGCATGACCATCACCTAAAATATTAGCCGCCAAGGGCACATCGCCTGCCTATGCGTCATAAAGGCGCATAGGCAGGCCGGGACAACGGGTCTTGATACGCCGCGGTTACTTTGCGGCGCGCTGGCGGGATACCTCGTACAGCGAGATGCCCACTGCCATGGAGGCGTTCAGGGATTCCATTGCCGAGTCGATGGGAATCGAAACGATCTGGTCGCAGTTCTCCCGGACCAGGCGGCTCAGGCCCTTGCCTTCCGAGCCCACCACGATGCAGACGGGCTCCCTGGCGAGGGTGAGGTCGGGAAGCGAAACATCGCCGTCGCCATCGAGGCCCAGGACAAAGATGCCCATGTTCTTGAACTGCTTCAGTGCACTGTTGAGGTTGGACGCACGCGCCACCGGTACCCGGACTGCTGCCCCGGCGCTGGTTTTCCAGGCGGAGGCGGTAACGCCCACAGAGCGGCGTTCGGGCACGATCACGCCGTGGCCGCTGAAGGCGGACACGGACCGGATGATGGCGCCGAGGTTCCGGGGGTCGGTGATGCCATCGAGGGCAACGAAGAGGGGCGCGTTGGGGACGTGGCCCTTTTTCCACTTCTCCACCGTCTCCTCGGCGAGTTCGTAGGCGTCCTGGTACTCGTAGGGCGGGATCTGCAGGACCAGGCCCTGGTGGATGGCGTCATCCGTCATCCGGTCCAGTTCGGGCTTGCCGGTCTCCAGCAGCGGGATGCCCCGTTCGGCGGCGAGCTTCAGGGATTCCTTGACCCGGTCATCCATTTCGATGCGGATAGCGATGTGCAGGGCTTTGGCGGGGATGCCGGCCCGGAGCGCTTCAACCACGGAGTTCCGGCCGGTGACCACTTCCTCGGTGGCCCGTCCCTTGGGCCCGGATTTGGCGGCGCCGGCGCTTCGCGCGCCCGTACCGCGCTTGGCGGCAGAGCGCTCTGCGAGCTGCTTGGACTTGTGCGCCTTGTGGTAGGGACGGTCCTCCGCCTTGGGCGTGGGTCCCTTGCCTTCGAGGGCCTTGCGGCCATGACCACCGGTTCCGATGGTTGGGCCCTTCTTCGCTTTAACCGATCGGCGACCATTGTTGGCCATTGTGTTCCACCCTTGATTGTGTTGACTGAGTCTGCCTACCAGTCTACTGAACCAAGTAAAATCGCCTGACCCCGGCGGGATAGCCTAAGGGTGATTACCCCCTCAGTCCCGCTTCAGGCTCCAGGTGGCGCCGTCCGGACCGTCCTCGACGACGACGCCGGCGGCGGCCAGGGTGTCCCGGATGGCATCGGAGGCGGCCCAGTTTTTTTCGGCCCGCGCCGCGGCCCGGGCATCCAGCTGCGCCTGGACCAGGACGTCGAGGGCGGTCGCTTCCTTGCTGCCGCCCGCATCGGTGCCTGCGACGGCATTGAGGCCAAGCACCTCGGTCATCACCATGACTGCGCTCAGCGCGTGACGGCCGGCGTCGTCATCCCCCTCGGCGAGGGCTGTGTTCCCGGCCCGCACCGTCTCGTGGAGCGCCGCCAGCGCACGCGGGACGTTGAGGTCGTCATCCATGGCTTCAGAAAAAGCGCGGACAGCATCGCCCGATGAGCCGAAGCTGCCGGTCTCAAAGCCGAAGTCCCCGCCGAACCGGGCTGAGGCCTTGGCGAGGAAACCGTCAATGCGTTCGACGGCGGCGGCGGCCTCCTGCAGCGACGTGGGCCGGTAGTCCAGGATGGAGCGGTAATGCGCCTGGCCGAGGTAGTAGCGGACCACCCGGGGCGGAGCCAGTTCCAGCATCTCGGCCGGGCTGATGGTGTTCCCGATGGACTTGGACATCTTCTCGCCCTGGTACGTCACCATGCCGTTGTGCATCCAGAAGCTGGCGAACGGGTGGCCGGCGGCCTGGGACTGTGCCAGCTCGTTTTCATGGTGCGGGAACCTCAGGTCCAGGCCTCCACCGTGGATATCAAATTCGGTTCCCAGGTACTTGGTGACCATGGCGGAGCATTCCAGGTGCCAGCCCGGGCGGCCGGCGCCCCAGGGGGAAGCCCAGCTCGCAGTTGCCGGTTCACCGTCCTTGGAGCCCTTCCACAGCGCGAAGTCGCGGGGGTCCTTCTTCCCGCGCGGGTCGGCGTCGGGGGCTGCCTGCATGTCATCGATGTTTTGCCGCGTCAGGGAACCGTATTTACTCCAGGAACGGACGTCAAAGTACACGTCGCCGGACTCGTCGAGTGCGGCGTAGGCGTGCCCGCGGTCGATCAGTTGCTGGATCAGGGCATGCATTTCCGGAATGTGCCCGGTGGCGCGGGGTTCGTAAGTGGGCCGGGAGACGCCGAGGGCGTCGTACGCCTTCAGGAATTCCTGTTCGTAGCGGTATGCGAGGGCCCACCACTCCTCCTGGGCCACTTCGCCGGGCTCCGGCGCGAACTCCGGCGCGAAGGATGCTTCCGACTTGGCAAGGATTTTGTCATCGATGTCGGTGACGTTCCTGACCACGGTCACCCGGAAGCCCCGGTAGGTCAGCCAGCGGGTGAGCTGGTCGAAAGCGATGGCTGAGCGGATGTGGCCAACATGGGGCATGCCCTGCACCGTAGCCCCGCAGTAATAGAGGCTGGCCTTGCCCTCAACGAGGGGGACGAAGTTCCGGACTTCGGCGGAGGCAGTGTCATAGAAGCGCAGGGTCACCGCTCCAGATTAGCCGATGGCGGCAGAGGGCTTCGGATATACCAAGGCAGTGGCCACCGCGGAGATACCCTCTCCACGCCCCGCGAACCCCAAGCCGTCGCTGGTGGTTGCCGTAACGCTGATGGGCGCCCCGGCCGCTGCGCTGAGAACCTGCTGCGATTCTTCACGGCGGGGACCGAATTTGGGCCGGTTGGCGACAAACTGCACTGCAACGTTGCCGATTTCGAAGCCGGCCGCCCGAACGATCCTCGCTGCTTCCGCGAGGAGGGTAACCCCGGATGCGCCGGCGAACTCAGGACGGCTGGTCCCGAAGTGGGTGCCAAGGTCGCCAATTCCGGCGGCCGAGAAAAGGGCGTCCGCCGCTGCGTGGGCAACCGGGTCACCGTCCGAGTGCCCGGCGAGGCCGCGCTCCCCTTCCCACAGGAGCCCGCCGAGCCACAGCGGGCGGGGCGCGTCCTCCGCGGCGTACGCATGCACATCGATGCCGATGCCGGTGCGGGGCAGGACCACATTCATGCCAGCCACGGTCAGCCCTCCACCCAGCGGGCCCCCAAGGGCCCTTCCAAAAGTCCCTCGGCGAGGATCAGATCCAACGGAGTGGTGATCTTCAATGACTGGCTGGAGCCCCGGACGGCGTGGACCGGGGTGCCGAGCATCTCTACAAGCATCGCGTCATCAGTTACGGCAGCGGCCTGCTGCTGGTTCAGGGTCCCTGCCGCTTCATGGGCCTTCAGGAGGGTGCTGAGCTGGAAGCCTTGCGGCGTCTGGACGGCACGCAGGTCTTCGCGCGGCGCGGTTCCGGTCACAACCTCCGGCGCCAGCGCGCTGTCCTCGCCCGTAGTCGCAGCCACGGTCTTGACCGTGTCCACCACGGCGACGGTGGGGATAACGGCCGCGGCTCCGGCGGCCAGCGCGTTCACTACCCGGTGGAAGACCGATTCAGGGGTCAGGGCCCGGGCGGCATCGTGCACCAGCACGGCCTCGATCCCGTCCATGAGGGCAGCCATGCCTGCCCGGACGGAATCGGCGCGGGTGGCGCCGCCGTCGACAATGGAAAGGAGGGGGCCGCCGTCGGCCAGTTCCTCCTGGAAGTCCTCGCACAGTTGGCGCAGGCCGGTGTCGCCGGCCGGCAGTGCGATACACACCTGGCTGCTGACCCCGGATGCGACGATGCCCCGGAGGGCGTGCATCAGGATGGGTTCGCCGCCGAGCGGCACTGCTGCTTTGGGCATGCCGTAGCCCAGCCGTTGCCCTGAGCCGGCAGCCACCAGGATCACGGCGGTGACGGGGCGCGTGGGAGTTTCACTCATGCGGACTAGCCTACGTCCCCGCAGCTGGCCCCGCCGGGACCTGAATCCGGGCAAAAAGAAGCCCCGGCGGCACTTGGGTGCCACCGGGGTTCAATTCTTAGGAAGCCAAAACCTCGTCGAGAACGCTTGCAGCCTTCTCCTCGTCGGTCTTTTCAGCCAGGGCCAGTTCTGAAATCAGAATCTGCCGGGCTTTGGCCAGCATACGCTTTTCGCCTGCGGAAAGGCCCCGATCGTGATCGCGGCGCCACAGGTCACGGACGACCTCTGCCACCTTGATGACGTCACCGGAAGCAAGCTTCTCCAGATTTGCCTTGTACCTGCGTGACCAGTTGGTGGGTTCTTCGGTGAACTCGGCACGAAGCACATCGAACACGTGCTCCAAACCTTCCTTGCCCACTACGTCCCGAACGCCAACAAGATCTACATTTTCTGCTGGAACTTCAATGGTCAGATCACCCTGAGCCACCTTGAGCTTGAGATACATCTTCTCTTCGCCCTTGATGGTGCGCATCTTGATTTCTTCAATCTTCGCAGCACCGTGGTGAGGGTAAACTACTGTCTCGCCGACCTCAAATACCATGTGGACATTTCCCCTTTCCCGCAGACCAGTTTATCACGATTCAGGCATATGACCGGCCGGCAAAAGGGCCCCGAACCGCGAAAATACGCGGAAAAACGGCACAATCGACCCCCTTTGACCCCTTGACGAACGCGGATATTAGTGCATCGCGCGGGCCCTGCCAAGGGAGGATATGACGGCGGCGAATCCTCGTTTGACGGCGTTTGCGGATAGGCTATGGCTGAATAATCTTTCAAAACCCTCGAGGAGTACGTGACGTGCGTTTCACTGCGATGAACCGGGCCCAGCGCGCCAAAGTGGCACTGGCGGCTGCCGCCCTCGGCGTCGGACTGCTGACGTCAGGCTGCGGGTACACCAATTCCCAGCAGACGAGCGAGCAGTACCAGGCGTCAGACGGCATCATCACCGACCTCGGCCCGCTGCAGTTGCGCAACATCCTCATCGTCTCGAACGGGGAAGACCAGCCCGGCCGCGTCATCGGCGCGGTCTACAACTCGTCCTCCCAGGACGTGACGCTTAAGCTGAACGGCGCCGAAGGCTCACAGACCGAAGTGCCCGTCAAGGCCAACGACTACACCCTGCTGAACGAGACCACGGATGAAGCCATCCTGAGCACCACCGGTGGAATCCCCGGATCCCTGGTTGACGTCAAGATCAGCGAAAACGGCACCAACGTGAGCAACACCGTGAAGGTTCCGGTGCTGGACGCCACGCTGCCCGAGTACAAGGAATACCTGCCTGCGGGCAGCACCCCGTCGCCGTCGGCAACCCCCTCACCGACGGCTTCCGAACTCGGTGGAGGCAGCGGCCACTAAGCCGCAGGCCCGAAGAAGCTTCGGCATAACAAAAGGGAGGGGCCAAGCGGCTCCTCCCTTTTGTTATGCCGTTTTGGCTCAGTTCCGCCTACGGCTCGAACTTGTAGCCGAGGCCCCGCACGGTCACCAGGAACCGCGGTGCCGAAGGATCAGGTTCGATCTTCCCGCGCAGCCGCTTGACATGGACATCGAGTGTTTTGGTGTCGCCCACGTAGTCCGATCCCCAGACCCGGTCAATGAGCTGGCCCCGCGTCAGCACCCGGCCCGAGTTGCGCAGGAGCATCTCCAGGAGTTCGAACTCCTTCAAGGGGAGCAGTACCTGTTCGCCTTGCACGCTGACCACGTGGCGTTCGATGTCCATGCGGACGGGCCCGGCCTGGACGGTGGAGGAGATCAGCTCCTCCGGTTCACCCTGGCGGCGCAGGACAGCCCTGACCCTGGCCACCAGTTCGCGGGACGAGTAGGGCTTGGTGACATAGTCGTCGGCGCCGAGTTCCAAGCCCACCACTTTGTCGATTTCGGAGTCCTTGGCCGTCAACATGATCACCGGTACGCTGGAGCGCTGGCGCAGCTGCCGGCATACCTCGGTGCCGGAGAGCCCGGGAAGCTGGAGGTCCAGCAGCACCAGATCCGCCCCGTTCCGGTCGAATTCGGTGATGGCGTCCAGGCCGTTGTCCACAACCTCCACCTCGAACCCTTCCTTGCCCAGCAAATAGGACAAGGGATCGCTGAACGATTCCTCGTCCTCCACAATCAAAATCCTGCTCAAGCGTTAGCTCCTCGTTCTTTTGCGCCTGCGGCGCGGGGTACTTGGGTGGCAGTTGGCTTTCGGTGCGCCTGGCCGGCCAATCCGGGGGCGGCGACGGGCGGAACCTCGTCCTCGCCGTCCTGTCCTTCCATTTCCGGGAGGCGGAGCGTGAAGGTGGACCCTTGGCCCGGCTGGGACCAGAGGGTCACTTCCCCGCCATGGTTGGAGGCGACATGTTTGACGATGCTCAGTCCGAGGCCGGTGCCGCCGGTATGGCGGGACCTGGCCGAGTCCACACGGTAGAAACGCTCGAAGACGCGCTCCTGGTCCTCCGGGTTGAGCCCCTCGCCCTGGTCCGTCACCGAGATTGAGACCAGGCCATCCCGCGAGCGGACGCCGATGCCCACCCTGGTGTTGCCCGGCGAGTAGCGGATGGCGTTGTCGATCAGATTGCGCAGTGCGGTGACCAGGAGGTCCTGGTCACCAAAGACCTTGCCCTCCGTCCGGCCCCCCACAACTATCCGGATGTTCTTGCTCTCGGCCGGAAGTTGGGACCGGTCCACCGCCTCGGCAATGACGGCGTTGACGTCCACCGGGCTGCCTTCCTGGGCGACACTTGCACCCTGCAGCCGGGAGAGCTCGATGATGTCCTGCACCAGTGCGGCCAGGCGGCCTGATTCCTTATGCATGCGCTTGGCGAAGCGGCGCACTGCCTCTTCGTCGTCGGCTGAGGACTCCAGGGCCTCGGCGAGCAGTGAAATCGCGCCGACGGGGGTTTTGAGTTCGTGGGAGACGTTGGCGACGAAGTCGTTGCGGATCTCTTCGGTGCGTGTGATCTCGGTGCGGTCGTCCGCGAGCAGGAGGATGTATTCCTCCCCAAGCATGGCAGCCCGCACCTGGACAATGATCGTTCCCTGCCCCAGCGGGCCGCGCGGCAGCTCCAGCTGCTTTTCCAGGATGACGCCGTCCCGCCGGACACCTGCTGTCATGTCCAGCAGTTCCTTGTGGACGACGGTGTGCCCGCGCACCAGCCCGTAGGCGTAGGCGGCGGGGCTGGCCCGGACCACGCCGTCGACAGCGTCCACCACCACAAAGGCCCGTCCGACGACGGCCAGCACCTCGGCGGCGCCGGCCGGCAGCGCAATGTCATCGGCGTCGACGTCCAGCAGGTGCCGCTGCTTTTCGCTGACCCTGTAGGCCAGCACGCCGAAGGTGCCGAGCGCCAGGCCGATGAGGCCGGCGACCAGACCGATGAGCATAGGATCCACAGCTCCACCTTATGCGCTGGGAGGTGGCCGTCGGCGCGTCCGGGACTGCTGCACCGACGGTTCAACTAACGTTCATCTTCAAGGACTTAACCGTTTACCGGATACTGGCAGAGTAACGAGTTGGACTGCCGAACGGCGACACGAATTCCTGCTGCCCTGGAGCGGGCGGAATGGAGTTCCAAGGAAAGGACGCCTAAGTGCGTAAGGTTTTTCAGGAAGAGCTTACCCAGGTCGGTGACCAGCTGGTGGAGATCTCCCGGTTGGTCAGCGAAGCCATGGCCAAGGCCACAACATCCTTCGAGGTGGCGGACGTGGACCTCGCCCAGGACGTCATTGCTGCGGATGCGCGCATCGACTTCCTGCAGAACAGCTTGGACGAACGGGCCATCGACATCCTGGCGCTGCAGGGCCCCGTTGCCAGCGACCTTCGGATGATCGTGGGATCCCTGCGGATGAGCGCCTCACTGGAGCGGATGGGAGACCTTGCCAGGCACATCGCCCAGCTGGCCCGCCTCCGTTTTCCCGCCAATGTTATTCCGGAGTCCATGACCGCAACGTTCAAGAGCATGGCGCAGCTGGACCAGGAGATCGCCGACAAGCTCACCACGCTGCTGGAAACCCGCGATCTTGAGGTCGCCCGGGACATACTGAAAGCGAACACCGCCATCAACGATCTGCATCTCAGCGTTTTCAAGGCCATTGCCGCCCCGGAATGGGCCGAGTCGCCGGCAACCACCGTGGATGTGGCCCTGGCGAGCCGCTACTTCGAACGCTTTGCGGACCACGGCGTCTCTGTCGCGCAGAAGGTCACCTACCTCGTGACCGGTGCCTGGCAGCCGAACGGCAACGAGCACAGCTAACCTCCTGGGAGTTTTTGTCCAGATACGCCGACTTCCGGGGCCCGGAGGCCTGCGTATCTGGACAAAAACTCTGGGGGAACAAACGACGGCGGGCCGGGTCACCAAGGGCGGATTCCATGGGTCGTTGCAACACTGCTGGTGGCTAAGTAGTCAAGAGTAGATCGCGCAGGCGCTCGGCTGGTGTTTTCCAGCCGAGCGTTTTGCGTGGGCGGCCGTTGAGTTCCTGGGCGACGTGTTCGAGATCTTCCGGTCCGTAGACGGACAGGTCCGTGCCTTTGGGGAAGTACTGGCGTAATAGGCCGTTGGTGTTCTCATTGGAGCCGCGTTGCCAGGGGCTTGCGGGGTCGCAGAAGTAGACGGGCATGTCGGTGGCCATGGTGAAGGATCGGTGTCCGGCCATTTCGGCGCGTTGGTCCCAGGTCAGTGAGCCGCGCAGGTGTGCTGGAAGGGTACTGATGGTCCGGACGAGGCCGTCGCGGACGGTTTCAGCGGTGTGGTCTGCGGGCAGATGCACGAGCATCACGTACCGGGTGGTGCGTTCAACCAGGGTTGCGATGGCGGACTGGTTTAGTGTCCCGGTGATCAGGTCGCCTTCCCAGTGGCCGGGSACGGCACGGTCCTCGACCTCAGGCGGTCGTTCGGAGATCATGACCATGGGGTCCGTAAAGCGGGAGATGCGCTGTTCGCCGGTGTTATGGGGTTTGCGGCGGGTCCGGCCGGTGCGCAGGGCCGCCTGAATTTCGCGTTTGAGTCCGCCTCGGGCCTGGACGTAGAGGGCTTGATAGATCGTCTCTGGGCACACACGCATCTCCGGCAGTTCGGGGAAATCTTCGACCAGCGTGTGGCTGATCTGCTCTGGAGACCAGCGTATGAGCAGTTTCTCTTTCACGTAGTTGCTCAGGTCCGATTCACCAGCGAGTTTCGCGGTYTTGGGCCGGGCGCGGCGTGAGGCAGCTTGACGGTGYGCCGCATACGGCTGGTAACCAACGCCCGGGTGGCCGTTACGGGCGATTTCCCGGCTAACGGTCGACGGCGATCGCTGCAACACCGCCGCGATTGAACGCAGCGAGGCCCCAGCGGCGTTCAGGTCCCGGATGGTTTCGCGTTCCTGCAGAGACAGAAACCTCGTGTCAATGGGCCGTTCAAGCACCGAGATCGATACAGGCCGGGTCGGCTGCCTTTTGTCGGGGACGGCAGRAAGTGTCGAAGAATCCACATCATGGTTGTAGTGCATTCTCTGTCCAGCTGGATAAATGCGTCGACCACCGGATTTCCTCACCCCAAGCTCCCACTCCCGTGCACTGCTGCGGGGAACGCCCAGGGCCTTGACCGCATCGCGCCGGCTCAGTCCTTGTTCCCGTAAGCGTAGGTACTCCACCCGCCTGCGATGACTCACCGGTCGGCTGGAAATGCCCGCCTCGCGTGCCCAGCGGAACGCRGTGTTTACATTCAGGCTGATCTCAGCTGCGGCAACAGTCACRCTCCCTTCCCGCTCGAGAACGGACAAGAACTCCCGTTTCTGTTCGGGCGTGTACTTGGCTCTGGCTGCCGGCCGGGYTGATGCGGTGTTCCCGGAAGTGAGGCCAGCCTTGCGGAGCCACTGATAGCAGCTGTTCCGGTTCAAACCCAGTTCTGCCGCGGCCAATGTCGCACTTCCAAGTCGGTCAAAAACCCGGAAGAACTCTTCCCTCTGCGGAACAGTCGATCTCGCGTACTTCCGGGACTCCCCTGAAACATCGCTTAAATACGGCACGGTCGTTGCAACTCCCAAAATCTATGGGTGTTGCAACGACCGCTAGAACTCAAGAAAAGGTGACCGGCCGCCGTCGTACGTGCAGGAGTTTTTGTCCAGATATGCAGCTCAAAACGCTGTTTTGGCCTGCATATCTGGACAAAAACTCACAGGTTTGGGGGATTAGCTGGCTTTCTGCAGGCCTGTCCGGGCCATCGCGTCGGCGTAGGCCACGCGCATGTCCTCGAGGTACTCCTCCTGGCGGGCGGGCGAGCCGGCAAACGCACGGCCGCTGAGGGAGCGCACCTTGTACGTCTTCAGTCCGCGGCGCCAGAGCAGGGGCACCTCAGTCTTCAGCAGCAGGTTGGCCAGGCGGTTGGCCTCCGTGCCGTGTGCCACGATCACCGAGGCGCGCGGAACCAGCGCCAGGAATTTCAGCAGCGGCTTCAGGCCCGCGGAAATCTGGTCCGGCGTGAACTTCCCGTTGGCCTCCCCGGCCACGTGCCAGGGGTGGACGTTCCACGGCATAACGAACTCCGGCCGCAGCCCCAGCTTCCACTGGATCCCCAGCATCCGGGTGGCGGCGTCGTGGTCGCCGGCGGTGATGAAACCGGACGGGTCGGCCTCGCCGATGTTCGAGTACAGGCTGATGATGCGGCACTCGTCGACGTCGTGCATGGGGTCCACGTAGGGCACAATGGTGCCGGGCTTGGCCCCCTGCAGGGAATCGCACAGTTCGTTGACGGCTGCAACATTCGGTTCGTAGCGGCGGTTCAGAAGCTGATCATGGAAAGATTCGGGTGCCAGGGCTGTCATGTAGTGCTGGGTCTCCTGCGGGGATTGGTGTTGCTGCCACCGCGAAAATGGGCGCACAATGGCGCAGCAGATCCGAAGTGGTTGAAATGGGGCGGACCGATTCCTGGTCGGCCTTTACCAGTTTAGCAAGCCCTGCGAAACGAAACGCCGGTCCCGCGCACCCGATCCAAGCGGGGCACGAAACCGGCGGGTTTTGCGTTTTCTGTCCCGGTCTACCAGGGCCGCTTGGTGGCCCGGCGCGCACCCTCGCCCAGGGCTTCCAGCTTGGCGAAGGCGATCTGCGGGTGAGCCCTGCCGCCCAGGCCGCAGTCGGTGGAGGCGATGACGTTCTCCCGGCCCACAACGTCTGCGAACCGTACGATCCTGTCTGCCACCAGGTCCGGGTGCTCCACCACATTGGTGGCGTGCGAGACGATGCCCGGGATGATGACCTTGCCCTCGGGGAGCTTGGTGTCCTCCCAGACCCGCCACTCGTGCTCGTGGCGGACGTTGGCATGCCCGTATTCGCCGTCGTTGGGGATATCGATGCCCAGGCTCTGCTGGCGCTGGACCAGGTCCACCACGGAAGCGGTAAGGAGTTCGTTGTAGCCCTCGACATCGGAAGGGTTCTCTTCGCGAACGGCGTTGGCGGCGATCAGCTCAGCGGTACGCGACAACGATCCGGCGTGCGTGGGTGACGTGGTCTGTGCGGGAAACGAGGGCCGGAGCTTTCAGAACGTAATAACTGCCTGCAGATTCCTGTCACGTCCATTGACAGGAATCGCCCAGGTTGGTTGTCTTTTGTCACAGCCCGCAATGGGGGACATGGCGGGCTGGACGCACCTAATGCACTCGAAAGAGGTACCGCACCGTGAGAAAAACCCTGGCAACCTTCAGGACTCTGGCAGTTTCCGGAGCCCTGGCACTGGCAGCAGTAGCCGCGCCGGCACCGGCGATGGCCGTGGGCGAAGGCCCCAACTATGACGGCAACGGCCAGATCACCACATCGAAGCTTGCCACCTACGAGCAGATGGTCTCCTTCCTCAAGGACCAGGACGCCCGCCAGGGCGCCATGGAGCTGGAGGTCATCGGCCAGACTGTGAAGGGCCGGGACATCCACCTGGTCAAATACATGTCGGACCCGGCCAAGCCCACCATCCTTTACCTGACGCAGCAGCACGGCAACGAGCAGCTCACCACCGAGGGCGCACTGGAATTCGTCAAGCACCTGGGCACCGGCAAGTCCGCAGACATTCTCGGCGGCGCGAACATCCTTATCGTTCCCATGCTCAATGCGGACGGCGCCATGGGGGACGTGAACTTCCCGCTGGACGACTACCTGGCCAAGGGTGACCGCAACATGACGCGGTACAACGCCGAAGAGGTGGACCTCAACCGCGACCACGTAGCCAAGGTCCAGCCGGAAACGCAGGCGCTGCACAACAACGTGATGCGCAAGTACCGGATCGATTACATGATCGACCTGCACCACCAGGGCACCCGCAGCGAACGCGACGGCAAGCTGGTTTCCGGGTCCATCCTGTACCCCACCACGCCGAACGCCGATCCGGCAGTTGTCGAAAAGTCCAAGCAGTTGGGCGCGGTCGTCTTCGATAACGTCGACTCCACCGGTTGGGGCCACCTCGGCAAGTACGTTGGCGGCAGCGCCGAAACGATCAGCCGCAACGGGATTGCCGTGGAATACGGGATCGCTACGCTCCTGTTCGAGATGCGTGGCATGTCCGACCACTACCTGGACGGCTACGCCCTGGGGCTCCGGAGCAACGGATACCTGATCAAGCAGACGGTCACCACCCTCACCGCAACCGCCGCAGCAATCGCTGACGGATCAATTGCCGACGCCGACACCTCCTTCTGGGACAGCCTCGCCACCCAGACCTCCCGCCCGGGCGAGGAAGCTGACGACGAGTAGCATCACCGCTGACAGTCCGCCGCGGTCCTTTGCCGCGCAGGAGTCCTTTACCCTGCAAGAAGGACCGCGGCGGCCCAACGAGTGGACAAAGTCCCTCATCGGCTAAACTTGGGTGGTAAGAGCCCCGGAACTCTTGCGTCGCTGTGCCGCCCGCGGACCAGTGAAGGCCGGTCCATTCGGGGCATTCTCATGAACGGCGCTGCACCAGGCCGCCACGTTGTGGCATGGCACGGGCAGCCCGAACGAATGGGGGAGGATCCCATGCCAGCAATTGTGATCGTAGGAGCCCAGTGGGGCGACGAAGGAAAAGGCAAGGCGACCGACCTGCTGGGCGGCCGCGTTGACTACGTCGTCAAACCCAACGGCGGCAACAACGCCGGGCACACCGTCGTCGTAGGCGGTGAAAAATACGAACTCAAGCTGCTTCCGGCAGGCATCCTCAGCCCCAACGCGGTACCCATTATCGGCAACGGCTGCGTTGTTAACCTCGAGGCACTCTTCCAGGAAATCGAAGGCCTCCAGGCCCGCGGCGCCGACACTTCAAAGCTTCGCGTCTCCGCGAACGCACACCTTGTTGCTCCCTACCACCAGGTGCTGGACAAAGTGACGGAGCGCTTCCTCGGCAGCCGCGCCATCGGGACCACGGGCCGTGGCATCGGCCCTGCCTACATGGACAAGGTGGCCCGCCTGGGCATCCGGGTGCAGGACGTGTTTGACGAGTCAATCCTCCGCCAGAAGGTGGAAGGTTCGCTGCGCCAGAAGAATGAACTCCTGGTCAAGGTCTACAACCGCCGTGGCGTGCTCGTGGATGAGATCGTGGAGTACTTCCTGTCCTTCGCCGACCGGCTCCGCCCGCTGGTCATCGACAGCACCCTGGTCCTCAACTCTGCCCTGGACGAGGGCAAGGTGGTCCTGATGGAAGGCGGCCAGGCAACTTTCCTGGACGTGGACCACGGAACCTACCCGTTCGTCACCTCCTCCAACCCCACGGCCGGCGGAGCCTCCGTGGGTTCGGGCATCGGGCCAACCCGCATCTCCCGCTCCATCGGCATCATCAAGGCGTACACCACACGCGTTGGCGCCGGCCCGTTCCCCACGGAGCTTTTCGACGAGATGGGCGTCTACCTGCAGAAAACCGGCGGTGAGTTCGGCGTCAACACCGGCCGGCCGCGCCGCTGCGGATGGTACGACGCCGTCCTGGCCCGCCACGCTTCACGCGTGAACGGCTTCACGGACTACTTCGTCACCAAGCTGGACGTGCTCACCGGCATCGAGCAGATCCCGGTGTGCGTTGCCTATGACGTGGATGGCGTCCGCCACGACGAAATGCCCATGACGCAGACCGAGTTCCACCACGCAGTGCCGATCTTCGAATACTTCGAGGGCTGGACAGAGGACATCACCGGTGCGCGGACCCTGGCGGACCTGCCGGAGAACGCACGCAACTATGTGCTGGCCCTGGAAAAACTGTCCGGGACGCGCTTCTCCGCCATCGGTGTTGGACCTGATAGGGACCAGACCATTGTGGTGAACGACCTTATCAACGACTGACGCGTCAGGAATTACGACGGCGGCGGACCACCTTTCGAAGGTGGCCCGCCGCTGTTGTTGGGCTGGCCTTGCGCAATTTACAAAGGTTTTACGGGGCAGGCCTTGTGAGACTGCAGGCGGGGCCGGGACACTCGTTTGTACACCCGGTGACCTGATCACCGATCGTTCAACCACCGGCTTGGGAAAGGCCCGATGCGCGCGGACTGGCGGGCGGCGACGACGCCGCCCGCCGGGCCCGCAGGTTGGACGGGGCCCGCAGAACGAAAGGATTTCTTATGGCCGGAAAGTTCGAAGCGTTCGTTGACCAGGATTCGTATTTCAGGTTCCGGCTGCTGGCTCCGGATGGCACGGTGATGGCTGTCTCCGGCCCCTTTGAGGATAAGGCCGCCCTCGCTGCCGGAATCGCCGCCGTCCGCGAGTGCGCCGGCACCGGGCTGGTCACCGACCTTTGCCCGGCCGGCGCTGTTGCCCGTGCGGTGCCTGCAGCCGCTCCTGCGGTAGGGCCGGCAGCCGCGCCGGGTGATTGTGGGGACCGGCGTACTCCCGCCGGGCACACGTTCATCCTGGCAAAAGGACCGCACCGGCAGGGAACCAAGCCCCGCTGGGCCACGGCCGTTGCCCGTTGAAGGTGCGGGCAAAAGTTTTTTGAATCTTTTTGCTGCAAGGCGTAACCCTTTGTAGGCCTGCAGCGATTACCCCTATGTAGCGCCGGCCTGGAACTTGTCCCCCATCACGTTCCAGGCCGGCTCTTTCACTTCCCGGTGCCAAAGGCAGTTGCGGCAACTGGCCGCAGCGCTTTGGGTGGCTGGCCCGGGCAGTAGTTACTGAGGGGTAAAGTGATGCGGGGAAAAAGCATTCCTTATCGGATCAGGCCTCTTCCGCCCGGAACCCCTTTTGACTGAAAGCACTACGTCCGTGACAGATGCACTCACAGACGGGACCCTGCGGGACCAAGCCGCCGGCGCGTCCGTCTTCAGCGTTGTCTACCGGACCTATGCATCACAAGTCCTGGGCTATCTCGCGGCCCGGGGAGTCGAGGACCCGGAGGCGGCCATGCAGGAAGTGTTCCTCTCCGTCCTGCCACGGCTCGACACCATCCATGGAGGTGCCGCAGGCCTCCGGACTTTTATCTTCTCCGTCGCGCACGCCCGGATGGTGGACGATCACCGCCGCCAAAGCCGGACCCCGGCCAGGTTGCCCTTCGAGCCTGAACTGGACCAGCGTGAAGATTCCTCCGCGGAGACGGACGCCCTCGAACGTATTTCACCCCGCGAGGTCATGGGCCTGCTGGACGGGTTGCCGCAGGACCAGCGCGAGGTCCTGGCCTTTCGCCTCGTTGCCGGACTCACCGTGGAGCAGACAGCTGAAGCCATGGGCAAGAGTGCCGGCGCCGTAAAGCAGCTTCAGCGGCGGGCACTGGGGAAACTCCGCGAACTTGCGGCCGTGAAGGAGTACCTGAGGCCATGACGCACGTGAATCACCTGCCCGCCATCGTGGAGGAGATGCTCCTCGACGCCGGACACGGCAAGGACCCCGAGCTTCGCGCCGCGCTTCTTGCGCTGGGGTCGCTGGCGTCGCTGCCCACACCGGCCCCATCCGGAAAACTTGCGGTTCTGCTGGCGGAAGGCGGCGACGGGTCCACTGGCGGCGCGGACGATACGGTCGGGACGTCGGAAAGCGGACAGGACGAACTTGCCAGGCGCCGGGGGCTTCGGGCACACCGGCCGACCGTTGTTGGCCTTGCCCTGATAGCAGGCATGGGACTTGGCGTGGGCGGGGTAGCGGCCAGTTCCGCCGTGCCCGGTGCATCCGGCAGTCTCTCGATCCAGCACATGCTTGAAGACTGGGCGCCCGCCTGGAGCCTGCCCGCGCAGGACGTCCTTGGCGCCGTGGTGGTGTCGGACCCCCTGGATGGACCCGGCGCGGATGCAGCGGCGCACAGGGAACAGGAATTTGGCGTCGACGAAGAAGACACGACTGCCGGTGGCACCCGCAAAACCGCTCCCGCCACGGAGGAAACTTCTGTCCCACCCGGCAGGCCGGAAGCGGCGGCACCGGACATGTCCGGGCAAGGGAAGCAGGGAAACGGGGAGGCTCAAAGGGGTGGCGGCCAGAACACTGCCACCGGTTCCGGGAAGAGCCACGCCGAGGCTGCTGACGAGAAGGAAAACGCGGTCCCTGCCGGTGTGCTCCCGGAACAGGCAGCTGGTCAGGGAGGCGCAACTGCCCCGGGCGATGCGAACCATGCGGCTGGAGCGGGGCCAGGGGTACGGGCGGATTCCATGCCGGAAGCCCTCAGGCAGGGTGTGGACGCCGCCGGGGCGGCTGCAAATGCAGTCCCCGGCGCGAAATGGCTGCAGAAGTTCAGCCGGTAGCCGCTACGGGGAAGTACCTTAGCCCGCGTGTCCTCCCGGCCACGTAAGCTGGGCGCATGGGGCACAAAAATGATCCTGCCGTTGTCGAACGCCTGATGCGGACCAAGGGGCGGTGGGCCATCGTGGGCCTCACCACCAACGAGTGGCGCGCCGCCTACGACACGTCGCTTTTCATCCGGGACCGGCTGGGGATGGAGATCATCCCCGTCAACCTTCCGGGCGAGCCGGTACATGGGGAAGCCGGCTATCGCAGCCTTGGTGACATTCCCGCTGAGAAGCACCCCATCGACGTCGTGGACTGCTTTGTGAACTCCCAGAAAGTGGGGGAAGTGGTGGACCAGGCAATTGCCGTGGGGGCGAAGGCGGTGTGGCTGCAGCTCGGGGTCATCGACGAGGCCGCGGCAGAGCGGGCAAAGGCGGCCGGGCTAGATGTGGTGATGGACACCTGCCCCGCCCAGCAGGCCTGGAAATACAACCTCTGACGGGGCTGCGCTTAACGGTTCAGAAGCTCGGGATAGTGCCGCTCCGTGACGTCCGGGTGGGCACGCATCCTGCCCTTGAGCATATTCATCCCGTACGAGGCCAGGAGCGGGTTCGCGGGATCGTCTGAAATGCCCCTGGCTTCAGCCTTCAGTTCGGGCGGCAGGGGGACCGGGTCGATCACGGCGTCCAGCCGGGGAGACCAGAAGAACGGGACGGAGTACCTGTCCACGCCCGGGGGTGGCGCCTGGACCCGGTGGATGGTGGCCGCCAGGTATCCCTCCGTTGCCACTTCCAGCATCTCGCCGAGGTTCACTACCAAGGCGCCCGGGATAGGTTCCACAGGCAGCCACTCCGTGACGCCGGGGGGCTGGACCTCCAGCCCGCCTACCTGGTCCTGCAGGAGGAGCGTGACGAATCCGTAGTCCGCATGGGAGCCGACTCCCTGGTCGCCGGCTGCCTCGACCACGCCGCCGACGTAGTGCACCAGTTTGCCCATCCAGGCAGGTGAATCGCGGAAGGGCTCGTCGAAGTAGTCCTCGGGCAGTTCCAGGGAAACCGCGATGGCACGAAGGAGCTCCATTCCAACCGCGGACATCAGCCCGGCCCATTCCATTGCCGCAGGCTTGAGCTCGGGGAAGGACTCGTCCGGCCACAGGTTCGGACCCTGGAGCAGCCAGTACGGCTGGTCGGCCGGATAGTCACTGACCGGCTCACGCTCCGGAGAGTAGTCAATTTGTTCGCGCGCGTCCGCCCTGCCTTGGGTCACCTCGGTGCCCATCCGGGTGTATCCCCGGAAGTGGGGCGACAAACGGTTGTCCAGCTTCATCCGTTCCTCCAGGGGCAGGCTGAAGAAGCGCTGGATGACGTCCAGGAGATGTTTAGCCTGGCCCGGGGCCGCACCGTAGCCGGTGATTTGGAAGAAGCCGACGTTATGGGTGGCGTGGCGCAGCTGTTCAATGAATTCCGGACTGAAAGGCCCGTAGGGCTGCCGCGCGGTGCTCAGGTCCAGAACAGGTATCCCCTGATCGTGTGACATCCTCGCAGACTAGCACCGTCAGTGGCCTGCTTTATAGGCTGACTTTATGGACCCCAACGCGCTGAGGAAAATCTGCCTGTCCTTCCCGGGCGCCTTCGAGGATTATCCCTTTGGGCCCGAAACTGCCGTATTCAAGGTCCGCGCAAGCGTTTCAGGCGGGGCCCGGCACGAGGCCAAGCTCTTTGCCTTGTCCTCGATGGACGCCAGCGACTTTTACGTAAACCTCAAATGTGAGCCCACCCTGGCCGTTCAGCTCCGCGCAGCCCACCCGGAAATTACCGGCGCGTGGCACATGAACAAAACGCACTGGAACGGCGTCCGCCTCGATGGCGCGTTGCCCTATGACATGGTCCGGGACATGGTGGAGGACTCGTACGACCTGGTGGTGGCTGGCCTCAGCAGGAAGCAGCAGGAGCAGCTCGGATGGGCCCGCTTCGCAGGAATCAGAGGGGAGCAGCTTTGAAAGCCAAGAGCATGGCAGGCGGCGTCCTCAACTACCCCTGCATCGGCGGCACGGAGCACGGTTCGGCGCCTGCGGGCTACGCAACGGTGCTGGAGGAGGTCCACCTCGGCAGCGGCCTGCGGGTTTACCAGCGGGTTGCCGCCGGCATCCTGTCCTGGGAGTTGCAGCGGCGTGCGGGCCTCCGCGTCCGCACTGATTCCCCGCGGGTAGTGCCCGGGGCGCGGGTGGCGAGCGGCTTCGGCGTCGGGCCCTTGCGGCTGGACGCGCCCTGCGAGGTGGTGTGGGTCCGTGAACCGCTGCCGGCGGGAATGCCCCAGTCTGCGGGATTCGGGTACGGAGCACTGCCCGGGCATCCCGCGCGGGGAGAAGAGTCCTTCGAGGTGGAGATCAACGGAAACGCCGAGGTTCTTGTTCGAATCCGGGCATTCAGCAAGCCGGGCAACTGGTTTTACGCGGCCGGCGGACTGGTGACCCGCGCGGCGCAGCGCCACGTTACTTCCCGGTACATTGAAGGGGCACGCCAACTCGCCGTGGAAGGACAACTCCCGTGATCTTTATCGTCGTCAAATTCAAGGTCAAGCCTGAATGGTCGGAGCGTTGGCCCGATCTTGTTGCCGGCTTCACCCAGGCAACAAGGCAGGAACCCGGCAACCTCTGGTTCGACTGGTCCCGCAGCCTGGAGGACCCGAATGAATACGTCCTGGTTGAAGCGTTCAAGGACGACGCCGCCGGCGAGCACGTCAACAGCCCGCACTTCAAGCAGGCCATGGCTGACATGCCCCAGGCCCTCGCCGAGACACCCCGCATCATCAGCCGCCAGCTCGACGGCGAAGGCTGGGACCGGATGGGCGAACTTTGCATCTAGCCCCGCAGCCGTATTTCGTTAGGCTGATGCCATGTGGATCGGCTGGATCGAATTCGACATCCTCCTGGGCGACGTTCAGAGCCTGAAGGAGAAGCGCTCGGTTATCAGGCCACTGCTGGCTGACATCAAGCGCAAGTATGACGTGTCCGTGGCTGAGGTTGGGTATCAGGACCAATACCGGCGTTCGCAAGTGGGCGCCGGCCTGGTGGCAGCTGACCGGGCCCACCTCGTGGAGGTCCTCGACGCCGTCGAACGCCTTGTGGCCGGACGGCCGGAAATCGAACTGCTGAGTGCACGGCAGCGGGACCACCACAGCGAGGACTGACTGCTAGTTCCGTTGCCAGGCGGCCTGCCACGTGATGTCCGCCAGCGTTGCCTGGCCCTGAAGGCTCGGGTGGAAGTAGTCCAGGACACTTACGTCGCCTGCGCTGTGTCCGTGGGCGTAGACCGCTCCGCCATCAGTACGGCAGCTTTCGTACCGGGCACAGGTGTCCGCGAGGACCTCGTTGAATGCGAGCTCCCGCTGGACCACCTGCCGGCGCATGTCCTCAGAGTTCGAAGCAGCCAGCATGGATTGGCAAATGCGGCCAGCGGACCAGGCTGATTGTGCTGCCTGGTCGACGCGCAGGACATTCCACAACTGGTACATGTCCGGGATGCTGCTGACAAAAACCTGGGGCCGTGGCCGCATCTGGTCCAGCGTGGCAAGTGCGCGGGTCACGGAGGCCCGGAAGTCATCAACCGGGGTCATGGTGTCCAACGACGGTGTACAAAGATCGTTCGCGCCCACCAGCACGGTCACATACGCGGCGCCTTGCCCGGCTGCGGCCTCCGCCTGGCGGGGCAGATCTGACACCTTCGCCCCGCTCACGGCGTTATTGAAGTTTTTCCCCCTAATTCCGGGCGTCAGCTGGAGCAGCCGTTCGTAGTGGCTGGCCACTCCATCGCTCGGGCCGTCACCGGTGGACCAGGACCGCGCCGGATCGTCCCCCTGCACGCAGCAGGCGTTGTAGGCCTGGGTGATGGAGTCTCCGAGGGCCGCCATGCTGTGGGGGTAGGCAGCGTTCGGCCCGGATCCTGGTGTCGGCGCCGCCGCAACCAGGATCAGGATCGGCAGCAGCAGGAAGCTGAGCAACTTTGCCACCTTGGCCATGGCTCGATTAAAGCGGAAATCCGCTCCCCCTTCCGAAGGGGGCGCGGATTTCCGTGTGTTTGGCAGTGCTGGGGTCAGCCGAAGTACTTCGGCAGGGTCCCCTCATGGGCTTCCCGGAGGGCATCCAGGGACAGGCTCTCCACGCCGTTGATCTCCAAGGTGCCGCTGGCCGCGTCCACCACGCCGATGCGGGTGTGGGCGAAGCCGCGGGCGGTGCACATGTCCGTGAACCGCACTTCCTCGGAGCGCGGGACGCCGACGACGGCACGGCCCTGGGATTCGGAGAACAGCGCCGTGAAGAGGTCCACGCCGTCCCGGTCCAGGACATCCTGCAGCGCAATCCGGGCACCGACGCCGTACCGCAGCGAGGATTCCACGAGGGCCGCCGCGAGGCCACCCTCGGAGAGGTCGTGCGCGGAATCGATCATGCCGTCGCGCGAAGCGTTGATCAGGATCTCACCCAGGGCACGTTCGGCGTCCAGGTCAACCTTGGGCGGCTGGCCGCCCAGGTGGCCGCGCATGTTGGCCCACTCGGAGCCGTCCAGCTCAGCCGCGGTGGTGCCCAGCAGGTAAATTGCCTGGCCATCCTCGCGCCAGCCCGACGGCGTGCGGCGGGCAACGTCGTCGAGCTTGCCCAGCACTGCCACCACAGGGGAGGGGTGGATGGGCGTGGTGCCGGTCTGGTTGTACAGCGAGACGTTGCCGCCGGTCACCGGGATGCCCAGCACCATGCAGGCGTCGGACAGGCCACGGATCGCTTCGGCGAGCTGCCACATAACGTCCGGGTCCTCGGGGGAGCCGAAGTTCAGGCAGTCGCTGACAGCCATGGGGACGGCGCCGGAGGTGGCAACGTTCCGGTACGCCTCTGCCAGCGCCAGCTGTGCGCCGTGGTACGGATCAAGGTAGGTGTAGCGGCCGTTGGCGTCGGTGGCCAGGGCCACGCCCAGTCCGGTTTCCTCGTCCACGCGGACAACGCCGGCATCATCGGGGTACGCCATGGAGGTGTTGCCGCCCACGTAGCGGTCGTACTGGTTGGTGATCCAGGACTTGGAGCACATGTTCGGCGATGCCACCAGTTCGGTGACGGCCTTGGCCAGTTCTGCCGGAGCAGAGGGCCGGCCGGCGTCCTGGACGGAACCGGTGAAGGTGTCGGCCTGCACGGCGTCCTGCCACTCGGGACGGGCGAACGGACGGTCATAGACCGGGCCGTCGTGTGCCACGGTGCGGGGATCGACGTCGACAATGACCTCGCCTTCCCACGTGATGATGAGGCGGCCGCTGTCCGTCACCTCGCCCAGCCAGGCGTACTCCACAGCCCACTTGTCCATGACGGCTTCGAACGCTTCCACGTTCTCCGGGGTGACCACGGCCATCATGCGTTCCTGCGACTCGGACATGAGGATTTCGCCCGGGGTCAGCGTGGGGTCGCGGAGCAACACCGAGGTCAGCTCAACGGCCATGCCGCCGTCGCCGTTGGAAGCGAGCTCGGATGTGGCGCAGGAGATGCCTGCCGCGCCCAGGTCCTGGATGCCTTCCACCAGCGAGCCCTTGAACAGCTCAAGGCAGCACTCGATCAGGACCTTCTCGGCGAAGGGGTCGCCCACCTGGACGGCGGGACGCTTCGAGGGCTTGGTGTCGTCGAAGGACTCGGAGGCCAGCACGGACGCGCCGCCAATGCCGTCGCCGCCGGTGCGGGCACCGAACAGGACCACCTTGTTGCCCTTGCCGGAGGCATTGGCGAGGCGGATGTCCTCGTGCCGCATCACGCCCACGGCCAGGGCGTTGACCAGCGGGTTGCCCTGGTAGACGGAGTCGAACACCATCTCGCCGCCGATGTTCGGCAGGCCCAGGGAGTTGCCGTAGCCGCCGATGCCGGCAACGGCACCGTGCATCACGCGGGCGGTGTCCGGGTGGTCGATGGCGCCAAAGCGCAGCGGATCCATCACGGCAACGGGGCGGGCACCCATGGAGATGATGTCGCGGACAATGCCGCCGATTCCGGTGGCAGCGCCCTGGTAGGGCTCAACGAACGACGGCGAGTTGTGCGACTCGATCTTGAAGGTCACGGCCCAGCCGTCCCCCAGGTTGGTCACGCCGGCGTTTTCGCCGATGCCCACCAGCATGTCCTTCTTCATCTCCGGGGTCACCTTTTCGCCGAACTGGCGCAGGTGGTTCTTGGAGGACTTGTAGGAGCAGTGCTCGCTCCACATAACGGAGTACATGGCAAGTTCGGCGCCGGTGGGACGGCGGCCCAGCACCTTGACGATCTCGTCGAACTCGTTCTGCTTGAGGCCCAGTTCGGCCCAGGGCAGTTCGGTATCCGGAGTCTTCGCGGCATGCTCAACGGTGTCGATGTTGAACTTCTTGACCTGGGTGATGGCACCCGGGGCAGCGGTGGGCGAGGCGGCAGCGGTAGCCGTGCCTCCGCCGTCGGTGATGGAGCCTGTCGAGGTCCCGGTCATTACTTGCCTCCCACAATCTTGGTCAAAACGGAGGTGAAGAAGCCCAGCCCGTCGGTATCGGACCCGCCGACACCGGCGCCGCCGGACCCAGCAGATTCGGGACCGAATCCGGGCTCCACAGCGTGCTCGGGGTGCGGCATGAGGCCCACCACGTTGCCGGCGGCGTTGGAGATGCCGGCGATGTCGCGGCGGGAGCCGTTCGGGTTGAAGCCCACGTAGCGGAACACCACGCGGCCCTCTGCCTCGAGCGCGTCCAGGGTTTTGTCATCCGCAAGGTACTGGCCGTCCTGGTTCTTGAGCGGCACAGTGATTTCCTGGCCGGTTTCGTAGTCCAGCGTCCATGCGGTGTTGCTGTTTTCGACGCGCAGGACCTGGTCACGGCACATGAACTTCAGGTGGTCGTTCTTGATCATTGAACCGGGCAGCAGGTGCGACTCGGTGAGGATCTGGAAGCCGTTGCAGATGCCGAGCACGGGAAGCTTGGCGTCGCTGTTGGCGGCATCGATGATCTTGGACATCAGCGGTGCGAAGCGGGCGATGGCGCCGGCGCGGAGGTAGTCGCCGTAGGAGAAGCCGCCGGGAATCACGACGGCGTCGACGTCGCCAAGCTCCTTATCGGCGTGCCAAAGCTCGACGGCGGTGCCGCCGGCCAGACGGACCGCACGGGCGGCGTCGCGGTCATCCAAAGTGCCTGGGAACGTGACGACGCCGATCCGGGCGCCGGCGAGCCCGCGAGCACCAGAGGCGTCTGCTGCGGCGGCGATTGGCTCGCCGATCAGGGGAAGTTCAGTCATTTCAGGCCTCGACGACCTCGACGTTGACAACGTCCTCGATCACAGGGTTGGACAGCAGGGTCTCTGCGGCATCGCGCGCCTGGGCCAGGATCTCCTCGGTCACCTCGCCGTCGACGGTCAGTTCGAAACGCTTGCCCTGGCGGACAGAACTGAAGCTGGTAAAGCCCAGCCGGGGGAGAGCGCCGACGATAGCCTTCCCCTGCGGGTCCAGAATCTCGGGCTTGGGCATAACGTCAACAACGATCCGGGGCATCCGGTAACTCCTGTGCGTGAGCTTGGGTAAGGGCGCAGCGGAGTGGTGCCGTCTCACGCCGTACCGAGGTGTTGATGCACACCTTGTTAAACCTTGTGGACGGGCGCTCCGCGAGCTTGCCACTCCATTCTACCGGCCGGAGCGCCCCAGCCTGTATTCGGCAAGTTCCAGCCACCGGCGGCGGCCGGAACCCTGGGAGAGAGGCGCGGCGGGGGGCGGTTCGCCGCGGGATCTGGAGTTGCGCCAAAGGTGTCACTAGGATTGCTGAATGGCAGAGAAATCGAGATCCGTGCTGTTGCCCATGGTTGCCGCGGCAGTTTTTGCCGGACTTGGGCGAATGGTGCTCCAGAAGATCAAGGCCGACCGGTTCGCCCGGGAAAACCGGGTGGCGGGGCCCATGGATGAAAAGACCCGGCAGTGGATCAGCGACGTGGTGCGCACACCCCGGTAGCAGCGTCTGCCCGCACCCACTCTGAAGTTGCCAGGGCGCCCTGAGGGGCGCCCTTTTCCATGCCGTCCTGCCCTGCCCGGCAAGTGTAGGACTGGCGAAACTTCTCGTTGTGCCCTATGTCATATTGAGCTATCAGTCTGTACTCTTTGAATCGACTGGTCTCACGAAATGACAAGATCTGTAATTTCGCTGACGGCCAGTCATTTTGGGCCCGCAGTCGTGGCTGGGCCGGTACCTCGTGAAAGGGTTGCACGTGAGATCTACTGGAAAGAGCCCCTTGCGGGGCGGGGGAATCCGGAAAGCTGCGGCGCTGGCCGTGGGTCTGCCTCTTCTCCTCACCTCGATGGCCGTAAGTCCCGCTACCGCGGTGCCGGCCGGACAGGATGTGGCACTAGCTGCAAAGAAGACAACATCCACGGAGTTCAAGGACGGCCGCTACATCGTTGTCCTCGCGGGTGCGGCAGCTGCGGCCTACGAGGGTGAAACGCCGGGACTAGGGGCGACCAAGCCGCAGAACGGCCGGAAGCTGGAACCCGGAAGCGCCAACTACAAGGCCTACGACGCCCATCTCCGCAAGCAACAGCGGGAGGTCGCTGACAGCCAGGGGGTCACCCCGGTAAAGCAGTTCACGGCTGCCCTCAACGGTTTCAGCGCCGAGCTGAACGCAGGACAGGCCATGGAGTTGTCCAGGGACAACCGGGTTCTGGCCGTGACGCCGGATGTTGAGAATGCCCCGGACTACACCACCACTGACTTCCTCAAGCTGACTGGCCCCGACGGAGTTTGGGCCAAGCAGTTCGGCGGGGAAGCCAACGCCGGCAAAGGCGTTGTCGTAGGGGTCATCGATTCCGGGTATGCCCCCGACAACCCGTTCCTGCAGGGTGAGCCAGTCCAGCCGCTGAGCGGTCCCGCGCAGATGGGTGTGCCGTACCGGACCGCCGAGGGCCGGATCGCCATGCTCAAGGCCGACGGCACCACCTTCGAAGGCGACTGCCAAAAGGGGCAGGGGACGGGCGCCTCATTCGACGGCTCCCAGTGCAACTCCAAGGTCATCGGCGCCAGGTACTTTGCCGATGCTTTCCTGCAGTCCGTAGCGCCCGGAAACCGGGCGCCCGAAGAGCTCATCTCACCGGTCGACGTCGGAAGCCACGGCACGCACACCGCCACTACCGCGGCCGGCAACGCGAACGTTGAGCAGGTGATTGACGGCGCCGGGTTCGGCAAAAGCTCCGGTGTTGCTCCCGCCGCGAAGGTCTCCGTCTACAAGATCTGCTGGGAGGACACCAACCCCGATACCGGAGGCTGCTACTCCTCCGCTTCCGTCGAAGCAGTGGATGCCGCCATCAAGGACGGCGTGGACGTCCTGAACTACTCGATTTCGGGCAACAACAACAGCACGACTGATCCGGTGGCACTGGCGTTCCTCAACGCTGCCGCCGCAGGTGTTTTTGTTTCCGCGTCCGCCGGCAACTCCGGCCCCACTGTCTCAACGGTCAACCACGCCTCACCCTGGCTGACTACGGTCGCTGCGTCCACCTTCCCGAGCGACCTGCTTGGCACCGTCAAGGTCTCCGATGGCTCGCTGTACCGTGGAGCTTCGATTATGAAATCGGAAGTTGCCGACAAACCGGTTGTGGTCGCCTCAGCTGCGGCAGCAGCAGGTGCTGCCAATCCGAACCTCTGCGGCCCCGGTTCCCTCGATGCTGCCAAGGTGGCAGGCAAGGTGGTGGTCTGCGACCGCGGCGTTGTGGACAGGACGGCCAAGAGCCAGGAGGTCCAGGACAAGGGCGGCGTCGGGATGATCCTGGTGAACCTCACCAGCAGCTCCGAAGATGCGGACAACCATGTGCTTCCCACGGTGCACGTCAATGCTCCGAAAAGCCTGGAACTGAAGTCCAAGCTTGAAGCCAACCCCGCTTTGACAGTCAGCCTGGTCAAGGGGGACTTGACCGGAGAACCCGCTTCCCCAGCGCCCCAGATCGCCGGCTTCTCCTCCCGCGGGCCGAGCCTTGCCTCCGGTGGCGACCTGCTGAAGCCGGACATCGCTGCACCGGGCGTGAACGTCCTCGCGGGCGTTTCCACCATCGGCAACGACGGCGAGCAGTTCGGCTTTATGTCGGGCACGTCCATGGCCGCACCGCACATCGCCGGTTTCGGGGCGTTGGTGCTCAGCAAACAGCCCAAGTGGACGCCTGCAATGGTCAAGTCGGCCATGATGACCACCGCCTACCCGCTGGTCAACGCTGACGGTTCACCCAACACAGATCCCTTCCAGGGCGGCGCGGGCCATATCGACTCAACCCGCTTCCTGGATCCAGGCCTGGTCTACAACTCGGGCATCAAGGACTGGCTCGGCTTCCTCAACGGCCAGGGTGTAGAGACGGGGGCTCCGCAGGCAGGCACCATTGCTGCCCGAGACCTCAACCTCCCGTCCATCGCGCTCGGCAGCCTGGTGGGGGAAGTGCAGGTCAAGCGCCAACTCACTGCCCTGGTTCCCGGGATGTACCGGCCGGAAGTCAACATGCCGGGCTTCAACGTCCATGTCGAGCCGAAGGCGCTGAACTTCGCCAAGGCAGGCCAGACCCGCGAGGTTACCCTGACCATCAGGAACGTGAGCGCTCCGGTAGGTAAATTCAGCACCGGCACCCTGGCCTGGAAGGGCCCGCGCACTGTGAGCTCTCCCATCGCCATCCGCCCTGTTGATGCCCAGATCGCCCCGTCGTTCACCTTCAGCTCAGCCACCGGCAGCGGCAGCGGCACCATGGAACTGGTGTCCGGTTCGGACAACCCCATCAAGGTAGGGGTGGAAGGCCTGGCGCCCGTAAGCCAGACAGCCATCACCAAAACTCCGGGAGAGTACGCACCGAAGGATGATGCACACAACGCAGTGCTCGAGGTAACGGTGCCCGCCGGGGCTTCCTTCGCCCGCCTGGGTGTCCAGGCGCAATCGAACGACGTCGACTGGGACATGGTGGTCTACGCACCCAATGCTTCGGGCGGGCTGACGGCAACACAGGTGGCGACGGCTTCCGCCAGCGAGTTCCTGGATGTGGAGGCGCCTCGCGCAGGCACGTACTACATCGTGGCCAATCTGTACTCCACGCCTGACAATGGAGCAGCAAGCGCGTCCGTTCAGGCGGTCTCGTTTGCGGGGGACGCCGGCAACCTCACGGTGGAACCCAACCCGATTGTTGCTCCGAACGGCACGGCCACCTCGGCCACGCTGACTTGGACCGGCCTGTCCGAAGGGGCTTACGCTTCGCGCCTCAGCCTGGGCGACAACGGCATCAGGACCTGGATCAACGTCCAGGTGGGCGGCGCCTCCGCTGCTCCTTCCGGAGCTCCGCAGGTAGCTCTCGCGGACGCGGTTCCCGGGGCCTAGCAGCCTGACGTTTACAAAAACAGGATCCCCGGCGGTTGTACCCGCCGGGGATCCTGCTTTTCCGGGTTGTTCTTCCGGCAGGCGGCATTGCCTTAGATGGCGCCGGACGCTCCACTGACGTTGCCCAGTAGAGGAGCCATTGCTTTCCAACGCGAGATTTCGCAACCGTCGGTCCGGGTGAAGACCGCTTCAACTGCCCGCCCGTGGAACGTCCCGGTCACTACGGCGACCTGCGGCCCTCCGTATTGTTGCGTGCACAGCTTGGGCGGGCCCGGTTTCGGAAAGAAAATATCCTCGCCGTAGCGTTCCACCGCGGCCAGCGCAGCCTCAGGGTCCGGCACTGTGCTTTCAGCGGAAGGACGCCCGCCGTCGGCCACCAAGTGGAATTCGTGCTCCCCGGCGTCGGGGCTTTCACGCAGCCGGACGGTCAGGTCGATCACGGCTGTCCGCTCCCGGACAAGGCGGCCAGTTCCAGGGCCAGCTTGTCCCGGAGTCCTGCTGCCTCGGCTGCAAAGGACCGCTGGTGCTCCACATAGGCAGCCTTGCCCTGCGGGGTTTCGATGGGGATGGCGGGGTAGCCCCACTCCACCAGGTCGTAGGGGGAGGCCTGCATATCCATGGCCCGGATCCGCCACGATAGTTCAAAGCAGTCCATCACCAGCTCACTGGGCAGGGCGGGCAGCAGCTTGTACGCCCATTTATACAGGTCCATGTTGGCGTGCAGGCAGCCAGGCTGTTCAAGGTGCCGCTGGGTTTCCCGGCTGGGTGCCAGTTCGTTCAGCGGAATGGCGTCAGGCGTGTAGAAACGGAAGGCATCAAAGTGGCTGCAGCGGATCCGGTTGTCCTCCACCACCTTGTCCGTCCCTGCCGGCCCGAGGCGCAGCTGCAGATACTCGTGGCGCAGGTCGAACCGGTCCTGGTGATAGACCATTGCCCATTCATGGAGCCCGAAGCAGCCAAACTGCGCAGGGCGGGCGGCAGTGCCGCGCAGGATAATTGCGGCGAAGGCGACGGCATCCTTGCGGTCGGCGAGAAACGCGTCCCGGTCCATGGTGACCGCAGGGCTTCCCGGCGGCAGCCCGAGGAAGGCAAGTTCGCCGTCGTCGAGCGTCCGATAGTGTTTCCACCCGCGGCGGTCCGCTGCTTCCGGGCCCAACAGAACGACGCCGGCGCCCGGGTGCCAGCGGCGGAGCTGGCCCGGTTTCTGGGTGTAGTAGGTGAAGAGGAAATCCTCCACCGGATGCTTTTTTCCGGCTGAGCGGCGGGCAAGGTAGGGGTCCGCGTAGCGGCTGACGCGCTGCTGGTGGGCTTCTTCCCTGGCCCGACACTCGTCGGCCGACAGGACGTTAAGACGCTCCACCAGCTGCACCAAGTACATCCTTTGCAGCATCCCAGGCGCTGATTTCGCAACCGTTGGTGCGGCTAAAGGCAGCATCAACAGAGATCCCGTCCACTACGCCGGTAACGGTAGCCTCCTGCGGCCCGCCGTACTGCTCGGTGCAGACCTGGTCAGCCCGTTTCGGAGAGGGGCTCAGCAGCGCCGCGTTCTCCTTCAGGGCGGAGCAGGCGGCGTCAGCAGCGGGATGGTTGCTTTCTGCGTCAGGCGTGCCGTCGACGCAGACCAGGGTGTAGTGGACCTCGGACTCGCCGGCAGACGGCGTGAAGGCGATGGCCAGTTCGGCGTTGCCCTGCCCGGGGCCCGATGACGGCGCAGCGGGCTCGGGGGCGGGCGCGGGCACAGAAGTCTCAGCCTCAGGGTCCGCGCTGCCCGAAGGAGCAGGCGAACTTGGCGATGCTGTCGAGGAAACGGAGGCCGAGGGTGAGGCTGAGGCATCGCCGGAAGGGCTTCCCCCGCCCACATCCGGAGTGCAGGCGGGCAGCAGCACCGCCGCGAACAACAACGCCGCGAGGCGGAAGTGCATGGTGGCTCTGGGACGCCTTGGGCGGGGAGAATCCGCTGGGCGCATCACATGCACTGTGTCCCATGGATGCACATTGAGCCCGCGCTGTGGCAAGTCCGTCATGATGCCATTCTACTGCCGCGGTCCTGAGGGCTGGCTAAGACTGCCGGCCTTGGGAGGTGGCTGCAATGAGTCCCATCATGGACGCGTGCAGTTCACTGACCTGGCTTCGGGTCAGGCCCAGGCGTTCCATCATGGTCCCGGGTACATTGAGGGCCTCCTGTCGAAGGGACGCTCCTTTGGGAGTGAGATCGACGGCCAGGGCGCGCTCGTTGCCGTCCACCCGCCGTCGGGAAATGAGCCCTGACGCTTCAAGCCGCCGCAGCAAAGGCGAGATGGTAGCCGGTTCCTGTGCCAAGGCATCGCTGATGTTGCGCACGGTGCGCGGGCTGGATTCCCAGAGGCACAGCATGACCAGGTACTGCGGATGGGTGAGGTTCAACTTCTCAAGCACGGGTTTGTACGCGCCCACCACGCTGCGTGATGCCACAGTCAGGGCAAAGCAGAGCTGGTGCTCAAGCAGCAGGTCGTTGTCCTCCGGGACGTCTGCGCCGGCGGTGTCAGTCCTCGCTGCGGTGGAAGTGCTGGATGCAGTGGTCATCGGGGCCTCCAATTGTTAGTGCACTAATTATTAGCGTACACTGTGAATAAGAAAAGGGTTACTGGAAGGAGCCAGTTCATGGGTAAGGCCAGCTCAGAGGGCAAGGAAAATGCCTCACAGCGCTTCATGCGGGCAACCGGCAAACTGCGTGCCATTTTCGGTCCTGCAAACCGGTCCTCGCTTATCCACGACATGACAGAGGAAAACCGCAGGCTCCTGGCCCAGCGCGAGGCCGAAACCCGGCAGTGGGAAACCGTCACCCGGCCAGACGGCAGCACCTATGTTGTGCCCAGGAACCCCGACGACAAGTCCCTTCGCTGAAATGGAACCCGGAGCCTTTTGAGGCGCCCGGGCGTAAAATAAGGGCACTGACTCCGCGAGGAGCAGCTGCCGTATGTGGGATGGCTCTTCGTTCCCCTGAATGCAGAAAGGGGGTGGAAAACAGTGCCGCATGTACTCAGCGGGTTCATGAACGCGACCGACAAGCTCCGTTTCTTCTTTGGGCCGGCCACCCGCCTGGACTCCAGCCTGCCGGTGGTGCACAAGCATGACGAGTTCGAGCAGGCTTCGGAGGAGGAACTCACGCACTTTGTGGTGGAGACCGATACCTCGGGCCACCACTACGCCGTACGCCGCGAAGACCTCGAGAAGGAGGCCTGACGTCGGCCTTGCCGGGACGCAATGCCGTGGTCACTCCCCGGAAAACACAAAATGCACTGGTCAGGGAAGAAATCCCCGGCCAGTGCATTTTTTATGTTTCGGGCCGGCGGTTAGCGGCCGGTGCCGCCGTAGACGGTGGCTTCGTTGTCGCTGTCCAGTTCAAAGGCCCGGTGGATGACGCGCACGGCCTCATCCAGGAGATCCGCGTGCGTAACAACTGAGATGCGGATTTCTGATGTGGAGATCATGTTGATGTTGATCCCGGCATCCGAGAGTGCCTTGAAGAACGTGGCGGAGACCCCCGGGTGGGAACGCATGCCGGCGCCGATCAGGGAGAGCTTGCCGATCTGCTCGTTGTACTCGATGCTTTCGAAGCCGATCTGGTCCTGGGCTGCGTGGAGGGCCGTCAGGGCATCGGCGCCTTCCACGATGGGCAGCGTGAAGGAGATGTCCGTGCGGCCGGTGCCATGCGTGGAAACGTTCTGCACAATCATGTCGATGTTCGAATGGGCATCGGCGATGACCTGGAAGATGGCGGCCGCCTTGCCGGGGATGTCCGGGACGCCAACAACGGTGACCTTGGCTTCGGAACGGTCGTGTGCGACGCCGGAGATGATTGGCTGCTCCAAGGCAACTCCCTCTTGTGTGGTGATCTTGTCTTCGGCGCTGGGAATGACCCAGGTGCCTTCGTGCTGGCTGAATGACGAGCGGACGTGCAGCGGCACACCGAACCTGCGCGCGTACTCCACGCAGCGAAGGTGGAGGATCTTGGCGCCGGAGGCTGCGAGCTCCAGCATCTCCTCGCTGGAGATCGTGTCGATCTTCTGGGCTGAGGGGACAACGCGCGGATCGGCGGTGTAGATGCCGTCCACATCCGTGTAGATCTCGCAGACGTCGGCTTCGAGGGCTGCTGCCAGCGCTACGGCTGTGGTGTCCGAACCGCCCCGGCCCAGGGTGGTGATCTCGTTGGTGGCCCGGCTCATGCCTTGGAAGCCGGCCACGATGGCGATATTGCCCTTATCCAGGGCGGTGCGGATACGGTGGGGATCGACGTCGATGATCCTGGCTTTGCCGTGGATGCCGTCCGTGATCATACCGGCTTGGGACCCCGTGAAGGATTGGGCGGAGGCGCCCAGCTTGTTGATCGCCATGGCCAGGAGCGCCATCGAGATACGCTCACCGGCTGAGAGCAGCATGTCCATTTCGCGGGCCGGGGCGGAGTCCGTTACCTGGCCTGCGAGGTCCAGGAGTTCATCGGTGGTGTCACCCATCGCCGAGACCACAACAACCACCTCATTGCCCGCCACCTGGGCGTCCACCACGCGCTTGGCTACCCGCTTGATGCCGTCTGCGTCCGCTACGGAGGAACCACCGAACTTCTGCACGATGAGCTGTTTGGTGACGGCACGGCCGACGGGCAGCTCCTGTGGCTGCGTTGCGTTGTGCACTTCGGTAGTGGGCGTACTCATGCGCGTACCTTCATTGGATCAATTGGAGTCCGGCCAGACAGCCGTAACGCTGTGCTGGCCCTGACGCTGGGAACTAGCGCCATCGTTGGCGCGACTTCTGGTTCCAGTTTATCGCCGTGCAGGGCCGGGCGTTGAATTGTGACCGAATCTCAGCCCAGGGAAGGACCGGGCGGGGAGCTCCGCAGGCGTACGCTCAGACTGTCAAAATGCATAAAAAGACTGTGGGGGACAGGTGCGCAATAAATGGCAATGATTTCTGAATTACCGGAGGCTGCGGACGGGCCGGAACCCGACGACGGCATCACGGCACGGGCTGTGAGCCGCAGCTTCGGAGCGGTGCGCGCCGTCGAACACATGGACTTCCATGCGCCGGCCGGCAAGGTGACCGCCCTGATCGGTCCGAACGGAGCGGGGAAAACAACGCTGCTGCTGATGCTGGCGTCGCTGCTGGCACCGGACGCAGGCAGCATCAGCGTGGGCGGACTCGATCCGCGCCGGGACCGGGCGGAAGTGCGCCGGCGGTTGGGCTGGATGCCGGACACCCTAGGCGTATGGGAATCCCTGACCGCGCGGGAAATTCTCACCCAGATGGCCCGCTTCTACCGGCTCCCGGCCCAAAGCATCGGAACGAGGGTTGCGGAGATGCTCGAACGGGTGCGGCTGGACGATCTTGCGGACCAGCCGGCGCGGGTGCTGTCCCGTGGGCAGCAGCAGCGGCTCAGCCTTGCCCGGGCACTGATCCATGACCCCTCCGTCCTGCTCCTCGATGAGCCCGCATCGGGGCTCGATCCGGGGTCCCGCGTGGAGCTCCGTCTCATGCTGCGGCAACTCGCGGGGGAGGGCAAGGCAGTGGTGGTCTCGTCCCACGTGCTCAGCGAACTGGACGAAATCGCCGATGGCGCGGTGTTTGTGAACAAGGGCCGCACGGTCCGGCGCCAAACCATCGAAGAGGCTGCCGCAGCCGGACGCCGGTACGCAGTCACCGCCTCTGATGTGGCCGCACTTGCTGCCAGGCTCACCGAACTGGGACTGGCATTCCGCCGAGAAGTCGGTCGGCGTCCGTCCGTGAGTCTGATGCTCGCAAGCGACGACGACGCCGAGCGCCTGCTGCGCGACCTGGTGCTGGCCGGCGTCGGGGTAAATTCCTTCGCCCCCGCTTCAGGGGCCCTTGAAGAGACCTACATGAGCCTTGAGGGGGAACGGCAATGAGCCACGCAACCGAAGACCGGCAACATACGGCCGACCAGGGAACTACGGGCGGCTACCTGCCCGGTGTCAGGGATGTGGTGGTCCTGGAGCTCAAGCAGCGGCTGCGCTCCCGGGGCTGGTACATCATGCTGGCCATCTGGTTTGTCCTCACCGGGCTCGTGACCTGGCTGACATGGGCCAGCTGGAACGCCTCGCAGGCCGCACAGCGCGGAATCCCCGGTTATGTCCCGCCGCCAGAATCGGGGCCCGGGTCCATGATCTTCGAGGTGGTCCTGGCCTTTGTCCTGCTGTTTGCGTTGCTCGTTGCTCCGGCGCTGTCCGCCAACGCCGTGAATGGTGACCGCGCAGGAGGCACACTGGCCATCCTCCAGGTGACACTGCTGCAGCCTGGGCAGATCCTGTGGGGCAAGTTTTTCGCAGCATGGGCGGCAGCACTCGCGTTCCTGGTGGCCAGCACCCCGTTCCTGGTGATTGGAGTGGCGCTGGGCGGAATGACTCCCGGCCATGTACTGGTGGCGTTGCTCATGCTGGCTGTGGAGGTGGGGGTTGTGTGTGCCATCGGTGTGGGCATCTCGGCGCTCGCCGGCCGGCCGCTGTTCTCCATCGTGGTCACGTACCTGGCCGTGGCCGGGCTGGCGGTCGGCACGCTGATCGCCTTTGGGCTGGGCGCGGGGCTTACCCAGGGCACGGTCCTGGCGAACCAGGCCCAGTACCGCGCGTACGAGCCGCTAAATAACGGGCCGGTGGAACCGGAGTACACCTGCTCAGGGCCGTTGCAGGAGCAGATGGTTATGCGGAGCGAACGAGTGGCGTGGTTGCTGGCCATGAATCCCTACGTGGTGGTGGCAGACGCCATACCGTACAAAGACCGCTCGCAGGAGCGCAGCTTCTCCTCAGTGGGGGCTATTGAAGGTGTCAGCCAGGGAGCCCGCTCCGCGCTGGCCGGTCCTGAGGGCACGTATCCGTGCGCCAATGGGGAGGTCAAGCCTCGCTATCTGGCACAGTCCACACCCATGTGGCCGCTGGGACTGGGCCTGCAGCTCCTGGTTGCCGCGCTGCTCATGTGGCTTGGCTGGCGTTCGCTCCGTACACCTGCCCACCGGCTGGCCCGGGGCACGCGTATCGCTTAAGCCAATCCTGCCTGAGCCACTCTGGACAGGCCCGGGGCCGGGCGGATCAGGATGGGATGACCCCTGACCGCCCTGGACCGGGCCTGTTCTTTCAGACGTGGGAGCTTGAACTGTGGCCGAGGGAGCATTTCTCGCCGGCGGGCAATTGGCTGGCCGGCGCAGGGCCGGTTCAGTCGGATGAGTGTTGGGGACTGTCCAGCCTGAACATCAGCAGGGGGAAGCCTTTGCCGGCCGTTTCCTGGTCTGCCGGGAGAAAGGGGTCCTGCCGGAATCCAAGGCTTTGGAGGAGCCGGATGGAAGGACTGTTTGGTTCGTAGACTGCCGCGACGGCGGTACTGATTCCGCAGTGCGTGAAGAGCCACTTGACCAGCGCCGCCGCAGCCTCACGGCCGTATCCCTGGTGGTGGTAATCGGCATTCAGGACATAGGCCAACGCTGCCTCGCCGGCAGGATGCCTGCCGGCGGCGAGCACGCCCGTCGCGGCCAGGGCTGTGCTGTTCCACGTACGCGCGTCACCAATTACTTTTCCTGACTCACGCAGGGTAATTGCCCAGCCGTAGTTGAACCATTTGCCGTTGGAGGCCGCGCCCAGGGCCAGCAGCTGCGCCAGTCTTTCGCTGTTTGCCTCGGCGGTGAGGGGGCCGTGCGAGAGGTATTGGGTGACCGAAGGGTCGCTTCGGTACTCATGGATGGCGGCCTCGTCCGAACCATCAATTGCACGCAGCACGAGCCGCTGGGTTACCAGCGGCGTCGGCTCGCCCGGGAGCATGCCGGCCAAATCCTCAGGTCAGGGCGTTGCGGCGGCCCTCGAAAGCACGGCCCAACGTGACCTCGTCTGCGTATTCGAGGTCGCCGCCCACCGGCAGCCCGGAGGCCAGCCTGGTCACGGTAATCCCGATCGTCTTCAGCATGCGGGCCAGGTAGGTGGCCGTAGCTTCTCCCTCCAGGTTTGGATCCGTAGCGATGATCACTTCCTGGATGGCGCCGTCGTTCAGTCGGGTGAGGAGCTCCCGGATCCGCAGCTGCTCCGGGCCGATACCGGCGATCGGATTTATGGCTCCGCCCAGCACGTGGTACCTGCCCCGGAATGAACGGGTGCGTTCCACAGCGAGGACGTCTTTTGATTCCTCCACCACGCAGATCACAGCCCGATCGCGTCGGGGATCACGGCAGATATTGCATTGTTCCTGCTCGGTGACGTTGCCGCAGACGGTGCAGAACTTGACCCGCTCCTTGACGGAAGTGATGGCCTCCACCAGCCGCTTCATGTCCTGGGGGTCCGCTTCAAGGATGTGGAACGCCAGCCGCTGTGCGGATTTTGGGCCCACGCCGGGAAGGCGTCCGAGCTCGTCAATCAGCTCTTGGACAGCACCTTCGTACACGTTTTTCCTCTTTAGCTAGGGGCGGACAGTGGTTGGATCAGTAGCGGGGTGTAACGGGACTTCCGTCGAGGGAACGCTCTTCGATCAGCTTCCCGCCGAGGATACGTTCCACCGCGGCACGGCCGAAAACTCCGGATTCCTCAATGGTCTCATCGTCCGCGCTGGGGATGTCCTGCACGTAGGTTGCCGCCGCGGGAACGGCCCGTGCAGGGGCTTTTGCCCGGCCCGCCTCGGCCTCCGGGCTGTTGGACAGGCGCTGATACAGGCTTTGCCGGCTGCCGACCGCAGCAGGGGAATCGGCGGGAACCGGGGAACGCGCAGGGGCACTGGTCGGAGCAGGGGTAGCCGCGGGGGCAATGGTCGGAGCAGGGGCAGGTGCGGCCGCCGCTGAAGCCATGGCGTATTCACGGGCAGGGACTGGAACGGAACGTGCGGGGACGGTAGCTGAGGGAACCGCGCCGGTAGGGGCAGTGCCTGAGGGAGCGTTGACTGAGGGAACCGCGCCGGAAGGGGCAGCGCCTGAGGGGACGGTAGCTGAGGGAACTGCGCCCGAGGGAACGGGGCTCTGGGTAACCGGTTCCGCGGTTGTCGTCCTCGTACCCGCCTTCGTGGGCGGGGTCGCAGTTGGCGCCAATCCCCACTCGGCGTCCACGGAAGCCACCGCAGTGGAAACGGGGATGGAAGGCGGAATCTGGGCGGTGGCCGGCTCGTACCGCGTGGCTGTGGCTGACGGCGCCGCAGCTGCTTCCATTTCGCGCAACGCGGACGTGGCGTTCTTGTCCACGTTGCTGGCTTCCCCAACAACCCACACACCCGGTGCCTGCTCAATCGCACGGGTCCAGGGATCGGAGGCAACCGTGCCCGGGGCCTGGGCACCAGGAGCTTTGGCAGTTGCGGATTCGGTGCGGGGTTGCGTACCAGCATGTGTGTCCTGCTGGCGTGAACCGGCTGCGGCAGAGATGCCACCCGGGGCGGCGACCGGAGCGGAGTGGCCGCCCTGGGCGGTTGCCGGAGCGGGGCGGTCATTGGAGCGCGAGGAAGGGTCCCAGTCCATGGGAGGCTCTTCTTCCAACGGTGGCACGTCTTCATCCCGGGGCGGGCCCCAGTCGTCGTCCGAGTAGGAGTAGTCTTCCACGCCGCCACTGTAGGAGGCAGCTTGAGCCGAAGGGGCTGCCGAAGGGACCACCAACGGCTCAGTCTGGGAAGAACCGGCGGTGGGTGCGCGCCGGACCTGGGAAGGGCTACTCCCTGGTGCAGACTGACGTTTTTCTCCTGCCTGGAGCCCGGCGGGAATCGAGCCGTTACTCCCGGCCTTGCCTTCGGTTTCTGGCGCTGTTGGAACGCGTACCTGCCCCTGGTCAGCACTTGCCGGAGCGGAGGGCGCCGGTGCATCCGTCGTCGCCGACCCGGGTGCAGGTGCCAGCCCCCAGGCAACATCAGCTGAAGTCGCGGGACCAGTTGCCGGCGCTGGCTGGCTAGCGGGTGCTTTTGGGTTTGGCTCAGAGCTCGCCCGGCCGGCGCTTCCGCCGGCCACCGCATTGATCTGGCAGTCAATGCCCACGGTCTTATGGATCGCCTGCCGAAGGTTCTCCGCATGGTCTGCCCGGCCAAAAGCGCCGGCGAGTCCAGTCGTGGTGAATGAAAGGGTGAGCGCCTGGCCGTCAAACGCAGTGACTTGAGCGTTTGGTTCGACGAGTGCCCAGGTGCTGCGCTTGATCTTGGAAAGCGTCTGCAGGACATCCGGCCATGCCCGACGCAGCACTTCCACGTCGCCCATGGCTGCAGGGGAAGCGGCGGGAACAGATCCGGCCGGGGCCGTTTCGGGCCGGCCAGCTGCAGGGGCGGCGGGGGCAGCCGGAGCTGAAGCCTGCCGGTTGTCGGCTGCCGGCGTCCCGCCGGCAGGGCCTTCTGCGGTGACTGCGGCAGCCCTGTGTGCCACTCCGGGGCGGGAGCCGACGCGGGCAACCCGGGAGTCTGCGGAGGGCTCGACTGGCCAGTCGCTGGTGCTTACCCGGGGAGCGGTCAACGGGGCACGAGGGTCCGGGTCCACCGGGTCCATCGGGTCCATCGGCTTGGCCGTTGCGGCGTGGGCCGGGGAGGAGGCAGGTGCCGGCCCGGGAGCGGCTGGGGCGCCCGCGGGCTCTTCGCTGGCGGGCTGGGCGGTGGCGGATTGAGTGGCCGGGGGCACGGGCCGTGAAGGTCCGGACATCCCCGGTTCCGGGGCCGCCGGGCTGGCTGAGGTCTGGCCCGCCGGTGCCGGATGGTGGGCCGGGGCCGGGGCCGGGGCCGGGGCCGGGGCTGCGGCGGCGGGAGCTCCGACGTCGTTCCCTGCATAGTTGAGCCGCCGCTCCACACGGTCAATTCGGGCAGCCATGCCGCGCTCGTTCTGCTCAGAACTGGGCAGGAGGATCCTGGCGCAAAGCAGTTCCAGATGCAGCCGCGGGGAGGTGGCGCCGGTCATTTCGGTCAATGCGGTGTTGGTGACATCGGCCGCGCGGGACAACTCGGCGGCGCCCAGGTTGTGCGCCTGGTTTTTCAGGCGCGCAATCTGGTCAGCAGGCATGCCACGAAGAATGGTCTGGGCGCTTTCGGGCATCGCCTGGACGATGATGAGGTCGCGGAAGCGCTCCAGGAGGTCCTCGACGAAGCGGCGAGGGTCGTGGCCCGTCTGAATGACCCTGTCCACGGCGCGGAAAACGGTTGCGGCGTCCGAGGCAGCCACCGCCTCCACAACATCGTCCAGCAACGAAGCGTGGGTGTAGCCGAGCAGCGCCACGGCAAGTTCGTAGTCCAGGCCGTTGGGCCCGGCACCTGCCATCAGCTGGTCCAGGACCGACAGGGAATCACGGACAGAGCCGCCGCCGGCACGGATCACCAGCGACAGGACACCGGGCGCAACCGGAACGTTCTCCTGGTTGCAGAGAAGTTCGAGGTAGGCCATGAGCGGCTCCGGCGGCACCAGGCGGAAGGGGTAATGGTGCGTCCGGGAGCGGATGGTGCCGATGACCTTGTCCGGCTCCGTGGTGGCGAAGATGAACTTGATGTGTTCCGGAGGTTCTTCAACGATTTTCAGCAGGGCGTTGAAGCCGGCGGACGTGACCATGTGGGCTTCGTCAATGATGAAGATCTTGTAGCGGTCACGGACGGGGGCATACGTTGCCCGCTCGCGGAGATCCCGTGCGTCGTCCACGCCGCCGTGGCTGGCGGCGTCGATCTCGATGACGTCGAGTGACCCGGAGCCCCCACGGGCAAGTTCAACGCAGCTGGGGCACGTACCGCAGGGGGTGTCTGTGGGGCCCTGGGCGCAGTTCAGGCAGCGTGCCAGAATGCGCGCCGACGTGGTCTTACCGCAACCCCTGGGACCGGAAAAAAGGTAAGCGTGGTTGACCCGGTTTTTCCGCAGAGCGGTCATCAGCGGTTCGGTGACATGTTCCTGCCCGATAACGTCAGCGAAGGAGTCTGGACGGTATCTGCGGTAGAGGGCGGTAGTAACTGTCACAGAGAAAACCCTACCAATCCGGGCAGACAGTCTGCCGCCCTGTGGGGGAATAGTAAAGACCCCCCATGCACCCGCCAGAGCCCATTTACCCTTGCTACCTTCCGGTCCTGGGGGAGTTCAACAGGATGACGCCACATGAGGGGCCGTCAGATACTTTACCCGAACTTCAGGCCCGACTCGAATCGGGGTCCTGGAAGCTCCAGCCCTCAACCTTCCAGCTCATCAGTGCGGGTTCCTCATACGGGTGCACGGCACGCAAGGCAGCGATCACACGCTTGAGCAGCGGCCCTTCAACCACGCACTCGATCCGATCCTCGGGCACTTCCTCCGGAGTCCCCACATCTCCGACGTAAGGAGCGGCACCCGCCTGCGGAGTAAACCGGCCGGTGCCCGAGGTCACAAAGGAACAGTGGGAGTAGTTACCGATCCGGCCCGCTCCGGCGTCCCCGATAGCTTCCAGTACCTGGCGCGTGTGAGTGCCGGGGACGTAAACCACCAGCGCGTGCAGCTCTGTCATGCCTCCCATCGTGCCCCCACCGGCCAGCGGTGAAACGGAAAATTCATTGCTTATCCAACCGCCAGCCGCGATCATGGATATGTACACCGATTGGGGCAATCTCAAGATTGTGAGCTGCGAGGCCTGCCTGAACGGAGCCGGACCCGGCAGCTCAACGGTGTTCCGGTGGAATGGGCGCATTGGGGGCGTCCATTTCTGGTTTAAGCCCGCGCTCGAACCCGCCCGCCCGAGAGGGTGGGAAGCCTTCAAAACCGGCGTCGGAGCCTCAATTGGGCGAAGCGGAAAACATCAGGTACTCTAGTATCTGCTTTTGATTCAGAAGCAGTTGGAGAATTCGCCTAGCGGCCTATGGCGCACGCCTGGAACGCGTGTTGGGTTAACGCCCTCGGGGGTTCAAATCCCCCATTCTCCGCCGGTTAAGAACCCGGCCCCGGCAATGCCGGGGCCGGGTTCTTTCGTTAAGGGCAAAGGGTATTACGCGTCCGCGGCCGGCACGCCCAGGCGGCGAAGTCGTTCCCTGGCGGCCAATTCGCTGGGCCCCCTGGGTCCCAAAGCCAGGCGTACGACGGCGAGAACCGCCTTTGTTGCGAGCCTCACCGGCAGTGCCACCGGACCCAGCCGCGGAACAGCCAGGCCGAGCATCTGGCGGTATCGTGGCTCCAAGCTGTACACCGCACCGGCAAACAGGATCCGGTAGCCCGGTCGGAGCATTCGGTTTAACGGCGGGTTCCGGATGAATTCCACTGTCTCTGCCACCCGGCCGTCAACGCGAAGCTCACCGCTTTCGTACCAGCGGTCCAGCTGCCTGTGCATGTCTGCCTCGGTAAGCGGTGGATCTTCCACCCCCATCAGGCGGCCCGCCTGGGCCCACTCGCGGACATAGGCGTCGGGTCCTCCCGGAATGGCGCCGCCCCAGATCTTATGGGCAGTGAGGAACGCGTCCGTGAATGCCAAATGGATCCAGCTTGCCAACTCCGGATCGTTGGCGCTGTAGTCGCGTTGCGCCCCAAGGTTGTCGCTGTAACTGCCCTGGACCGCTTCATGCAGCCGGCGCACCCTGCGCGAGGCGATTTCGGCAGCCTCAGTGGACCCGTATGTCACAGTGAAAATCCAGCGGATGGTGTTAGCCAACCTGATCAATGGATCCTCGCGGAAGTTTGAATGTTCGTGGACGCCGGCAAGTGCCCCGGGATGGAGGGCCTGCATCAACAGTGTGCGGATTCCGGCCACGATGGGCGACATGGAACCGTGGACAGCCCATACTGCCGAGCCGGGAAGGTGGTAACCGGGGTCATTGCCTTCAGCCAGCTTCGGCACCCAGTCGGGCACCTCGTCGGCTCTGCCCGTAAAGGTTTTTTTGACTTCGTCCTGCCATTTTCGAAGAAAACTCCGCATATATGATTGTCGCCCAAAGGGAGCCTGGCGGGGCAGGTGGTCCGTACCGCAAGGTTTTCTCAAGTAGTTACCTGCACGATAGGACGAGGTTCACAGGCTACCGGCGCTTGGTCCCGCGCCGGGTCATTAAGTTATGGAGACACACATTGGGGAATCGTCGAACTTCGGGTAAGCGAACGGATGTGCGCCGTCCACATGTTTCTGTTCTGCGCGCTCTGACTGCCACTGGTGCTGTTGCCTTATCCATCTGGTCCCTGAACCTTGCAGGCAGCGCAGGGGAGCGGGAGGCCTTAAGAGCCGCGGCTGCTGGATTTGGTCCGGAGACAACCACGTCAAGCAGCAGAGGCTCGGACGCGCTGGCTTCGGACAGTGTTGGCGCAGGGATGTTGCAGGCAACGGCCTTTACGAATCCAGGGCCACTTGTCACCTTTCCCCATGCGGCAATAGGCGGTTACCGCGGGGAGAACTCTCCGCCGCTGACGGTGGGAACGACAGGCTTCGGCAGGCCGCCGGCGGGCTTCCTGATGGCGCCGCTGACTCTGCTCAATGCCAGCTCGCCCTTCGGTTTCCGGGTGAGCCCGTTGTCCGGGGCCGCCGGCGACTTCCATCTGGGGCAGGACTACGCAGCCCCTTGTGGAACAGGCGTTTATGCGGCGGACTCAGGACTGGTGCGTGCTGCAGGCTGGCACCCTTGGGGCGGCGGCAACAGGGTGGAAATCGACCACGGCAACGGGCTGATCACAACGTACAACCACCTTGAGGCCATCTCTGTCCGTACGGGAGAAGAGATCAGCGCCGGCCAAATCCTCGGCCGGGTGGGGAGTACCGGTTGGTCGACGGGATGCCACCTGCACTTTGAGACCATCCTCGATGGCCGCCATACGAGTCCGATGAAGTGGACTCTCATGCCCGCCCGGCCCGTGGCTGGCAGCGGATCCGGTGACATGCGGAGTTACCTGCCCGGGTTTGGCTCTCCCTCCCAGGGGACAATCAGTTGGGCGTTGCCGTTGAGCCACGATCACGACGACCCTCATGAAAGTGAAGTCCGGGCAGGAACGCTTGTAAAGCCGGCCTCCCCACTTTTGCTGTGGCCTGCCGCGGCGATTGGTGCAGGTACTCAACCGACGCCGCCCAGTGCGTCTTCCCCGGCGGGAACGCCGAGTGCGTCGTCCCCGACGGCGCTACCGACCCAGCCGCCGACGTCGTCACCGACGCCCACGCCGACACCCACGCCCTCGCCGACCCCGACGCCCACGCCGTCACCAACGCCTACGCCTACGCCTACGCCGTCACCGACGCCGCCGCCGGTTGAAGTCACGCCGGTCCCGACACCCACGCCGCCGCCGGTTGAAGTCACACCGGTCCCGACACCGACACTTCTTGAAGTCATTGCGGGGCCGAGCGAACCTATGCAACCACCGTCCCCTGCCTCGGTTGAACCATCCCCGACACTGACGCCGATCCCCATCGACCCTACGGACCCGGCCGAACCTGCTGTGGTGCCTACGCCGTCGTCTGTAAATGCCACATCCCCAGCGCCCGAAATCTGTCCTGCAGAGCCGACTCCGGAAACACTAAACCTGCCCCTTGATGTATCAGCAACGGATTCGGGCAGTGGACAACTTCCTGACGGCACAACGTGTGAAAACCTTGTACGCGATCCGGCAGACCCTGCATGACGGCCCCAAAAATGCCTGAAAACCAACTCGTTTGACACATAGCAACGGCGAAAGTGGCGATGGCGAACGTCGTAGCCCGGGCACCGGAACACCTCACTCGGGAGGAAGGGACTTTTCGCCCCGAGCCCAGGTTCGGGGCTGATCACAAGCACGAAGCGGGCTGTCCACGTGCAGGCTTGGGTAGGCTACGGGCGGAAACAATTCGGCGGGCATCCACAAAAAAACCGCATTGTCCCGTTACGGGGTTCACAGGGGCCTAGCATGTATGTTCACATGGGAGTTACCGTCAAGACAGGGGCGGTCGCCACGTCCTGGAGTCAGTCTTATGGGCACTCACGCGGTTTCCGGCAAGGACGCCAAAAACCCCGGAGGGTTATGCCTGCCCGCTGCCCGTGCTGTGGCGGCCACCGGGGTCCTCGCCATTTCTGTCTGCGCTTTGAACCTTTCCGCGAGCACCCCCGAATCTAGGACTGCTACTGCCTCTGTCGTCCGCCCCGTCCCAGGAATGGGTGCCGTGGGGATTCCCCCGGGATCGAGTACTGGTTCCAGTACCGGTTTCAGCACCGGAACCAGTACTGGAACTGGAACAGGAACAGTGGTGCACGGCAGTACGGACGTGGGCGTGCCGCCGTCGGATGGCCTCGTAGCCAGCCCCGTGACTGCAAACATTCTGACCGCTCCAGACGTGGAAATTACCTTCCCGCGCCCCCTGGTAAGCAGCTCCAGCGAGAGCACACCGTCCCCGCTGGCGGTCGAGCTGACCGGGCTTGGCAGACCGCCGGCGGGTTACCTCATGGCGCCCCTCAAACTGCTGTATCCCTCATCACCCTTCGGATTCCGCGTAAGCCCACTGTCCGGGGCAGGCGGGGATTTCCATCTCGGCCAGGACTACGCTGCTCCGTGCGGCACGCAGGTTTACGCCGCTGATTCAGGAGTGGTACGCGCTGCCGGGTGGCATCCTTGGGGCGGCGGTAACCGGGTAGAGATAGATCACGGCAACGGACTCATCAGCACCTACAACCACCTTGAATCCATCGCCGTCCGCAGCGGAGACTCCATCAACGTTGGCCAGGCTATTGCGCGGGTAGGCTCGACCGGGTGGTCGACGGGATGCCACCTGCACTTCGAGACGATCCTCAACGGGCACCACGTCAGTCCCTTGAAGTGGGGCCTGATACCGGTTCGATCCGTCGGCGCCGGACCGGCTGACCTGCGGACGTACCTGCCGGGCTTTGGTGCTCCGTCACCTGGGCCGGTAACTTGGACCATCCCGGTGGGGCAGGGCAACGAACCTCCTCCGGCTCCTCGTTGGGTAAGTTCGCCGACGACGGTTGCCGGATCACCTTCTTGGACAGCATCCCCGCTGTCGCAGCTTAGGCCCGCAGACTCTGGAACACTATCGCCGAACGAGCCGGCTGCTTCGGGGACGCCGTCGCCGACGCCGAGTGAGCCTTCTGGTCCGGGTTCGCCGTCGCCGACGCCGAGTGAGCCTTCTGGTCCGGGAACGGCGTCGCCGACGCCGAGTGAGCCGGCTGATGCGGGAACACCGACGCCGACGCCGAGTGAGCCGGCTGATGCGGGAACACCGACGCCGACGCCGAGTGAGCCGGCTGATGCGGGAACACCGTCGCCGACGCCGAGTGAGCCGGCTGATCCGGGTTCGCCGTCGCCGACTCCGAGCGAGCCCGCGCCTGCCCCGATCCAACCCGCGCCGACGCCGAGTGAGCCCGCGCCTGCCCCGATCCAACCCGCGCCGACGCCGAGTGAGCCTTCTGGTCCGGGTTCGCCGTCGCCGACTCCGAGCGAGCCCGCGCCTGCCCCGATCCAACCCGCGCCGACTCCGAGCGAGCCCGCGCCTGCCCCGATCCAACCCGCGCCGACTCCGAGCGAGCCCGCGCCAACTACACCGCCACCGCCACCACCTCCACCGGCCGCACCCGCTCCGCCACCGGCCGTACCGGTACCTCCACCTCCGCCACCGCCTGCGCCGATCACGCAGCCCCCGATCGAACCTTCACCGGCACCAAGCCAGGCGCCGGCGCCGGCACCTCCGCCTCCTCCACCGCCGGCACCTGCACCTCCGCCACCGCCTGCGCCGGCACCGATCCAGCCTGCGCCGACCGAACCTGCGCCGATTCAGCCTGCGCCGACCGAACCTGCACCGCCAACGAGTCCGTCCGCGTCACCGGAACCGTGAAAGCCCAACGGGAGTTGCACCCAGGAAGTCCCAGCCCGGACCAGTACAGTGGTCCACTGGCAACGAATTCCACGCATGGACAACTTTCCGAGGACGCAGCCTGTGACCCCCTTGTACGCGATTCCACTGACCCTCAACGACGGTACCGCCACTGATTTCGGCAGATTCAAAGGCAAAGTGGTTATGGTGGTGAACGTTGCCTCCAACTGCGGGTTTACGCCCCAGTACGCGGGCCTGGAAGCACTCTATGAAAAGTTCCGGGACCGCGGCTTTGAGATCCTCGGCGTCCCATGCAACCAATTCGCCGGGCAGGAGCCCGGCAGTGACAGCGAAATTGCCGAGTTTTGCCAGCGGAACTTCGGAGTGACGTTTCCGCTAACGGTCAAGGCGGACGTCCGCGGCAGGGACCGGCACCCGCTTTACACGGAGCTCACCAAGTTTAAGACCGGACTGCTGCCCGGATTGGTGAAGTGGAACTTTGAGAAGTTCCTCGTCAGCCGGGAGGGCGAAGTGGTGAACCGCTTTGCGCCCACAGTGGAGCCCGATTCGGCGGTGGTTATTGACGCCGTCGAGGAAGCCCTCGGTTAAAAAATGCCGCTTTGGCCGAATGTGGCAGCGCAAAAGCGCAGTTCTTCTACCTTTTTCCACATCAGCTACGGCGATTTACCCAAAGTTAGCCAAATGTCTGATTGGATAAACCTTACTGAAGGGTACAAGGGAAACGCCGTTTCCCACCGACCACAGAGGCAGCAATGGAGCACATCGAGGCCGAACACCCCCGGCCACGCCACTTCCTACTCCACCTGAGCGATCCCCACTTGATGGGAGGGCCGGATCCCCTTTACGGCGTCGTTGACAGCGAAGCGCGGCTTATCCAACTCTTTGAAGAGGTGAAGGCGTCGGGGGCGCGGCCGGAGGCTGTGATTTTCACCGGCGACCTTGCAGACAAGGGCGATCCGGAAGCCTACGTGAAACTCCGGGCCATCGTGGAGCCGGCGTGCCAGGAGCTGGATGCAGAAGTCATCTGGGCGATGGGAAACCACGACAACCGGGCGAACTTCCGGAAGGGCCTGCTGGACCAGCCCGGCAGTGACGCTCCCGTGGACCACAGCTATTTCATCAACGGGCTGCGGGTCATCACCCTGGACACGTCCGTGCCGGGCTTCCACCACGGCGAACTTAGCGACTCCCAGTTGGACTGGCTGGCGCTCGAGCTGGAGACACCCGCTCCGGACGGCACCATCCTTGCGCTTCACCACCCGCCCGTCCCATCCGTCCTCGACCTCTCGGTCCTGGTTGAGCTGCGGGACCAGGCATCCCTCGCCGCGGTGGTCCGCAACTCGGACGTCCGGACCATCCTGGCAGGCCACCTGCACTATTCCACTACGGCGAGCTTTGCGGGGGTTCCAGTCTCCGTCGCCTCCGCCAGCTGTTACACCCAGGACCTTAACGTTCCTGTTGGCGGCACCCGGGGACAGGACAACGGACAGTCATTCAACCTCGTCCATGTGTACGAGCACACGATTGTGCATTCGGTGGTTCCCTTGGGCAGGTCCACGACGGTGGGGGAGTACGTTCCGCCCGAAGAGACAGCCCGCCGGCTGGAGGCCGCCGGAGTCCGTATCCCTGAAACCACCAAACAGCGGAGCAGTGCCAGGGCGGGTCTGCCCACAAGCCGTTAGGGCGCGCCCCAAGGCGCTGCAGGGTCCGTGCCGCCGGCACGGACCCTGGCTCGGCGTCCTACTTTTCCCAGGGCGCCTTGATGGGGAAGTACTTCTCCAGGAAGTCGGTCACCAGTTCGGCGCGCTCGTCGGCCTCCACCTCAGGGAAGCTGCCGTCATTCAAGCAGAAAAAGTCCATGTTGCGCTTGGACAGCAGCTTGGGCAGGTAGTTGAGCCCGGCCCGCATGGTGGTGTCCACGTACCGGACCTTCGCCGCTGTCTGGGTTACTGCGCGGCCCGTGAGCAGGGCGTAGTAGTGGTAGAAGGAGTTGGTGACGGAAATGTTGTCCGCCGCCCGGAACCGGCTCGCCGCCGTCTTCCGGAACTCCTCCGGGAACTCGCGTTCCATCCTGGCCACAACGCTGCGGCGCAGCGGGGCGGCACTGTGTTCCAGGTGCCGGGTGGTGATCCGCCCGAACCGGTTCCACAGCAGTTTGCGGTTGACACGGGCCGCGTTCTCAAAGCCGCTGCGCTCTGCAGCGTTCTCGCCCAATCCAATCCGGGTTTCCGCCTCGATGAACTTGGTGATGCCGCCCGGCGTGAAAAACAGGTCGGGACTGACCGGCCGGCCGAAGAACATGTCGTCGTTGGAGTACAGGAAGTGCTCCGAGAGACCCTCGATGTTGTGGAGCTGGCACTCCACCGCCTGGGAGTTGTGAGTGGGAAGCACCGAGGGGTCCGAGAAGAACTCCTCACTGCGCACGATGGTCACCGACGGGTGTTCCGCCAGCCATTCAGGTGCCGCTGAATCCGTGGCAATGAAGATGCGGCGGATCCAGGGAGCGAACATGTAAACGGACCTGAGTGCGTACTTGAGTTCGTTGACCTGCCGGAAGCGGGCCTCGTGGTCGTCGCCTTCGCCGAGGACCACATCTTTCTGCTGTTCCCGGCGCGCTGCAATGTACTCAGGGGAGCTGCCGTCCACCCAGGAGAACACCAGATCGATGTCGAAGCTGATATCGCTGGCGTGGTCGGCGAACATGTTCTCGATGGTCGGCCACGTGTGGCCGTAACGCTCCACGGTGCCGCGGACGGCGTCCTGCCGGAGCAGGGTCCTGCGCGTGAGGGAGTTCTCGATCGGCAGTGTGATCTCATCAGCCTTGAAGGACCAAAGTTCGATCTGTACACCTGCGGAAGCACCGAACTCGAAGCCGCCGGCCGGCTCCACCCGCGGGCGGTACAGGCGGAAGATGCGAGCCTGCCGATTGGAGGAGAGCTCCCCGTCCGCCACCAGCAGTGAGATCTTTTTCTTGGCATCCACGGTCATGGAATAGAAAGGCTCGTCCCGGCAGGCTTCCACCAGGGCGGCCCGCAGTTTCTTCCTGTCTTTCCAGTCCAAGGCAATGACGGGCCGGTCATTGTTGCCCCTGACCAGCAGGTACGCCAGGTCAGCGTTGGCCAGCACATTGCGTACGAACAGCAGGTCCTCCACCATTGCCTGGTAGGGAGTCCTGTTGTGGTTGATCAGCGCGATGCGGCCCTTATGCGTGATGACATCAGGGCGGGGGTTAAGCCGCTGCTCTGCTTCGGCTGAAGTGATCTCCGCGTGAAATTGTTCCTCTACGGATGCCTGGCCGCCGTAGTAGACCTCGTCTTGAACCGGTGCTTCTGTAATGGTCGTCTCCGTGCTCGTCAAAGTAAGCGTTTCTACCTGCATGATAGCCGCGCGGTGGAAACAGCAGGTTTCAGGCGGGGCTGCCCGGGTGCGGAACCCGGTTACGCGCCCAGTTCTTCCAGCCAGCTGCGCAGGAAAGCGCCGCCGGCGTCGTCGTGGATGACGGTGGCCTCGAGTCCCAGGTCCGAGGCGGTGAGGACAGGGTAGGGCTTGTCCGGAACGCCATCGGCAGGCCGGACATCCACATGCTTTACCGCGTGGTCGTTGTGGTGAAGCCAGTCAGCCATGGCGTAATCCGTGCGGGAATCTCCCACTGTACGCCAGGCCTGCGGCGTGATGCCTTGGGCGGCGAGCAGTTCCACCGCCCGGCTGGCGCCGAGATCCTTGCCAAGCCGCACCGACTCAATGTCTGTGGAAATGATGGTGGGATCCACCCGGTAGTCCACTTCGTCGTCGGAATTGGGGGCATGGTGGTCCAGCCTGACCACCCCCAGCCCGTGGCGGCCCATCAGGTCCATGGCGTCAGCGTCGAAAAGTTTCTGTTCGGCCAGGTAGTCGGTATCGGCCACGCCGATGTGCTGTTCCACGGACACCATGGCCCGCTTGGTCTCATCGAAGAACATGTGCGCCGCGTAGTCCTCCGCCACCAGCCGCCTGACGTCGTCACCATAGGCTGCGGGCACCGCCAGGTCCCGGTCCACGTGGATGGGACCGGGACCTGCTGACGTATAGCTGAACCACACCGCGCCTTTTTCGCAGATGGCGTGGATGACGGTACCGGCCGGAATGCCCGCAGCGATCATCGGCTCCATGACCTGCTCACGGATGAAGGCATCGGAGCGGCCGGTGTTGAAAATGACGGGAATGCCGGCAGAGGCCAGGGCAACGAGATCCCGGATGATGTCCTGTTTCACATCGCGCGTAACGGGGCTTGCAATTGGCCCGTCCACATCCAGCAGCAGCGCGAGGGAAGGCGTGGCCGGGTGGTGTACGCCTGAGGTGGAGGCGGCAGGGAACTCGGATGCTGTCATGCCTCCATTCTGTCAGCAGCACCGTTATGTCAGCACCGTGAACTCCCGGTGCCGCCCCGCATGGACCACCGCGTGTAACACTTGGTCACTGTTTGGCTACAACCTGCCCGACGGCGTGCTGGCTACTTTCGCTGGGACCATCCGGTGCCTAGGGTGGCATGGTGATATTCAAAGCTGTGGGCGAGGGACGCCCTTACCCTGACCATGGTTACAACACCCCCAAGGAATGGGCTGCGCTGCCCCCGCGTCCGGTCAGGCTGGACGAGCTGGTGACCACCAAGCGCACCCTGGACCTGGAGGCGCTCCTGGCCGAGGATTCCACTTTCTTCGGAGACCTTTTTCCGCATGTGGTGCAGTACCAGGGAACCCTTTACCTGGAGGATGGTCTGCACCGCGCCGTCCGGACCGCCCTGCACCAGCGCACGGCGATCCATGCCCGTGTACTGGTCATAGATGGCTAGGAAGAAGCAGCAGGACGTCAGCGTCCTCCACGGCCACCATGTTGTTACCGGCCCTGAGTTGCGGGCCGCATTCGAAGCGGACAGCGGCGCCGACGACACGGCGCGGGTGCGCCGCCGCGTGCTGCATGCGGTGGTGCTTGTGGTCCTCATCGGACTGATCGTGGCCGCAATTATCATCGCGCTGGCCATCATCAACGGGCGCCTGAAGATTCCTGCCGCCGAGCCTGCGCAGGAGACAGTCTCCACCTGCCCTGCGGCGACCTTCGACTACACCCCCAACGACAAGATCAACCTCAACGTCTACAACTCCACGAGCAGGCCGGGCCTGGCGCGGTCAGTGGCGGACGAGTTCCTGGCACGGAAGTTCGTTGTAGGGGCGGTGTCCAATGTCGAGGCCAGCTACCGTGGCGTCGCCGCCGTGGTGTCCGGGGCTGCCGGCCAGTCAGCGGCGTTCAGCGTCCAGCGCAACCTGCCGGGCTCGGATTACTTCCAGGACGGCAGGACAGATGGCAGCGTGGACGTGATCCTTGCCCAGGACTACGCTGCGCTGGCCCCGCCGGAGCTCGTCGACCAGACGCCAGGCACCCTTAGCTGCCCCCGCGAAAGCCGCCGGATCGCGGACGACGACAAGACGCCCGTCATCCCCTCGGCGGCACCCGCGCCCTGAGCCGAAACCGCAGATGCGCTAAAGGACCGGGTTGCTACGCCGGCCTGGCGGGACCAAAGGTGACAGGCGCTCAGCTGGCCACGGCGGGAAGGGAAGCAAGGCGGACGGGGCGGCCGGCGTCGTCGAACCTCGCTCCCGCGCCCAGCTGGATGAAGCGCACGGTCCTGGCCACCCTGGCTTCCAGTTCCGCGGGCTCGTCACTGCCCCTTGCCGCGCTGGAGGAGAGCGTGCCAAGGATCAGCTGCGCCTGCTGGCCGATGTCCGCCGTCGGCAGGTACCCCTGCTCCATCCCGTCGCGCAGGATGCCCTGCAGCAGGACGCTCAGCTCGCCCACGTGGTCCGCGAGTTTGGCAAAGGACGACGGCGACAGCACGGCTCCCATCGCCGGCCCGGGCGGCAGGTGGCGGCGGCTGAGGTCCACCACCTGGGCGCGCACGTACAGTGCCAGCCGTTCCACCGGGTTGTCCAGGCGGCCAAGGGCTTCGCGGAGCTCGGACAGGAACTTCTCCGTCTCCTCAAGGGCGTAGGAGATCAGGAGCTCTTCGATGTCCGCATAGTAGTTGTAGACGGCGGTCCGGCCCACCCCTGCATGCCGGGCCACATCCGTCATGGTCAGCCCGGGAAGGCCGTGGGAAAAGAGGAGCTCGCCGAAGGCGGTGAGGATGCGGCGCTGCGTTTCCGCGCGCTGCTCGGCGTTGCTGGCCGCTGTAATCCTAGGCATGTAGACACTTTACCGCGAAGTGTCACCAAACCGCGGTTATAGCTGCACGGAGCAGCCGTCCGGGCCGCAGGCTTCGCCGTCGGTGGAGTTCACCAGCACCAGCGGGTTGGCATCCTGCCAGGCCTGCGTCAGCGCCGCGGTGAACGTTTCGACGGGCTGGGCGCCGGAGAGACCGAACTTGCGGTCTATGACGAAGAACGGGACTCCGCTGATGCCCAGGGCGCGGCCTTCCTCGAAATCGAGCCGGACGTCGTCGGCGTACTTGTCCGTGGTGAACAGCTCTTCAGCTTTATCGGCGCTGATGCCCAGGTCGAGGGCGAGCGACGTCAGGTATCCGCGGTTGCCGATGTCCCTGCCGTGCTCGAAGTGGTCGCTGAGCAGGCGTTCCTTGGCTTCGTCCTGCTTGCCGTGGGCGGCGGCAAGATGAATCAGGCGGTGTGCGGTGAAGCTGTTCGCCACCACCACCGAATCGAACCGGTAGTCGAGGCCCTCGCCCTTGGCCTGCTGCGTGACGTGGTCAAACATCTGCGAAACCTGCTGCCGGGGCATGCCCTTGCGGCTGCTGAGGTAGTCCAGCTCGGTCCCGTCGTAGTGGTCGGGGAGGGTGGGATCCAGCTGGTAGCTGCGCCACTTCACGTCCACCGCTTCCTTGTGCGGGAAGGCAGCCAGGGCTGCCTCAAAGCGGCGTTTTCCGATGTAGCACCACGGGCACGCGACGTCCGACCAGATCTCAATCTTCATATTGGGGCCAACAGTGGATTCCCGGCCACCATTCCGAAAACCGTTGTTAGATACCGCACACAGGGTCTTGTCCGCCGGGTGGTCTTGGGCAATAGTCAGACTGTGGGTTACACGGACGCCCCGGGGTGTTGCTGTCTCCACAACTGCGGAAACCGAAGCAGGTTCCGCAGATAAAATTGCTTGGCCAGCTGGGGAGCCCGGCCTGTTCTAGGCGAGGCCACGAATGCGGATAGGACTGGTTGCAGGACCATGGATTCCGGTTCCACCGGTGACATATGGCGGCACCGAAAGGGTAGTGGACAGCCTGGCACGCGGGTTCCGCGGGGCTGGACATGAGGTACTGCTGGCAGCGTCCCCGGAAAGCAGCTGCCCCGTGCCGAGGGTTCCCGGAATGCGGCCTGCAGAACAGGGCGGGTTGAACTGCACCCTCTCGGAGCTGAGCCATGTGGTCAGGGCCTACAAGGGGCTGCAGGACGCGGACGTCATCCATGACCATACGATTGCCGGACCGCTGTACCTGCACCGCCCTGACAGGGTTCCTATGGTGACAACCATGCATGGACCGCTCACGGCTGACTCTGCTGACATCTACCGTGCCATTGCACGCAGGGGAGCAGTCATCGCCATCTCAAGGGACCAGACCTCGCATGTCCCGGACGTTCCAGTGACCAGGGTGATCCATCACGGCATGAACGTCTCCTCAGTACCGGTGGGCTCCGGTACAGGAGGCTACCTGTGCTTCGTGGGGCGGGCCTGCCCCGACAAAGGCCTGCTGGAAGCCATCATGATTGCCCGCGAGGCGGGCATGCCTTTGCGGATCGCGGTCAAGATGCGCGAGTCAGAGGAGTTGCGCTACTTCCATGAGGTCATTGAACCCCTGCTGGGACCCAACGAAGACTTTGTGGGGGAGGTCGATGACGCAGCCAAATACAAGCTGATGGGTGAAGCGCTGGCCTTCCTGAACCCCATCCAATGGTCGGAGCCCTTCGGACTGGTCATGATTGAGGCGCTTGCCACCGGTACCCCGGTGGTAGGCACGGCCGTGGGGTCCGCGCCCGAGATCATTGATCATGGCCGGACCGGATTCTTGGGGCGCATCCAGCAACTGGCGGGCTTTGTGCAGGAAGCGGAAGGCCTCAGCCGGGCAGCCTGCCGGAAGGTTGCGGAGGATCGGTTCAGCGAGGAGCGGATGGTGAATGAGCACCTATGGCTTTTCGAGAGGCTGGTTGCAGGGGAGCCGCCGGCAGGGGTTCCGGATACGGCCAGGTTGCACCAGAATCTTTAAGGGATGGTCTTGGGGATCCGCGAAAAGCCCGCCGCCTAGCGAAGGAGTGCCTTCATGACCGCATGGAACGCCGATACCGAAGCCGGCGCATCCGAATCAGGGTCGGTCACGATCGTGGAAGGGTCCTCGTTCTGCATCTCATCTGAAACGGGTGACATTAGTGCTGACGCCGGCGCAAACGGGGCATTTTTCCAGGACACCCGCATCATCTCCCGCTGGATCCTGCGGATCAACGGCGCGCTTCGTGAGCCCCTCGTCGCCCAGAAGCCCCAGCCCTTCGGAGCCACCTTTGTTGGCCGGGCAAAGTGGCCCGACGGCAGGTTCGACAGCCCCCTGGTGGTCCGGCAGGCCCGTCACGTCGGGCCAGGCCTGCAGGACGACATCACCCTGGAAAACTTCTCGGCCGAGCCGGTGGATTGCGAGATCGAGCTGCTCCTGGATGCCGACCAGGCCGATCTCTTCGACGTCAAGGGCGGCCGGACAACGCAGGGCGCTGAGGCCACGCGCGAAGTAGTTGACGGCAGCCTCGTCATCGAGGCCGGCCGCCACGGACAGCGGCGGGGAACCTCAATCAGGGCAGCAGGTGCCGACGTCGGCACCGACGGACTCCGCTTCCACGCTACGGTGCCTGCCAGGGGCAAGTGGGCCACCAGCGTTATTGTGGTGCCACTCGTCAACGGACAGCCACCGGCCGATCCTTTCACCGAGGAGCGGCTTCCACGCCACCGCGAAGGGGTACGCCGGCACCGGGCCTGGGAGGAAAACGTCCCCCAGGTCACAGTGACGGACAGCAACCTGCAGCAGGTGCTTAACCGCAGCCAGAGCGACCTGGGCTCCTTGCGGATCTTCGACGAGCACCATCCCGGCCGGGTGGCGGTGGCAGCTGGGGCGCCGTGGTTTATGGCCCTGTTCGGCCGGGACTCGCTGCTCTCCTCCTACATGAGCCTGCTGGTGAGTCCGAAACTGGCCGCCGGAACGCTGCAGACCCTGGCCGGGCTGCAGGGAACCAAGGTGGATCCGGACTCGGAAGAAGAACCGGGACGCATTCCGCACGAGGTGAGGCTGGGTGTGACTGCCGGGCTGTCGCTGGGAGGCATAGCCTATTACGGCACAGCAGACGCCACCCCGTTGTTCGTAGGCCTCCTGGGCGAGCTGAGCCGCTGGGGCCTCTCGCGCGAGATCATCCACCCCCTGCTTCCGCATGCGGACCGTGCCCTGGACTGGATTGAGAAATACGGTGACCGCGACGGCGACGGATTCGTTGAGTACAAGAGGCCCAATGACCACGGGCTGGTCAACCAGGGCTGGAAGGACTCCTGGGACGGTATCAACTTTGCTGACGGCACCATGGCAGAAGCTCCTATTGCCCTGTGCGAAGTTCAGGCGTACGTCTACTCCGCTTATATCGGCAGGTCGCTGCTTGCGCGCTGGGACGGCGATGTGGCTCTGGAACAGCATTGGGCCGACAAGGCCGCTACCCTCAAGGCTGCCTTCAATGAAAAGTTCTGGCTGCCGGACAAGGGTTATTTCGCGGTGGCGCTGGACAAGGACAAACGGGCAGTGGATGCCTGTACCTCGAACATGGGCCATTGCCTCTGGACGGGCATCGTGGACGAGGACAAGGCGCCGTCCGTGGTGGAGCATCTGATGTCGCCCCAGATGTTCTCAGGCTGGGGCATCCGCACCCTGGGCTCGGACATGGGCGCCTACAATCCCGTGAGTTACCACAACGGTTCGGTCTGGCCGCACGACTCTGCGCTGGTGGCCACAGGGCTAATGCGATACGGCTTCGTGGAGGAGGCGCGGCGGGTTGCTTCCGGCCTCATTGACGCCGCCGAACACTTTGACGGACGGCTGCCGGAACTGTTTTGCGGTTTTGACCGCGGCGAGTTCGCAGGACCTGTGCCCTACCCCACCGCGTGCTCACCCCAGGCCTGGGCTGCGGCGGCACCGGTGCAGCTGATGCGCGTGCTGCTCCGCTTCGACCCTGTCTACACCCACGGAGTGGTGCACTTGGCGCCGATCCTCCCCGAGGACATGGGCGATTTCGAGGCTGCGAACGTCCTGATCGACACCTCCCGAATCACCATCAGGGCCCACGGGACCGGCGGCAGCATTGATGGGCTCCCGCCGGGCCTGAAGCTCTTATCGGAGCCACGTCCGCCCCTGGCCTACCCGCCAAAGGCTCATCAGCACGCCTGAAGGCACCAGCATTGATGGCACCGAGGCTGGTGCAGCCGTCAGGGGACTGCGCGCTCCAGCACGAAGTCATGCTCCACGGTGCTGCCCAGTCTGAACGACTTGGTGCCGACCTTGCGGAATCCGGATTTTTCGTAGAAGCGGATGGCCTTGGCGTTCTGGCTGTTGACACCCAGCCAGACGCCCCGCCCTCCTGCGTCCGCCGCCGCGTTGAGGCTGGCGTTCATCAGTTCCGCAGCGGCACCGAGCCCGTGGTGTTCGGGGTGCACGTAGCACTTGCTGAGTTCCACCGATGGCAGGATTTCCAGCGCTGAAACCACGTCCGGGTCTGCCGCCGGCCGGTTCACCAGCAGGCTGTAGCCGCGCAGGGCGCCGCCGGCATCGATCACCAGGATGGTGACGTCCGGGTCGGCGAGGTACGCCTGGAAGTGCCGTTCGCTGAGCGTGTTGGCAAGGTGCGCCGCGATGTCCTGAGGCGACGACGACGGCGGGCACGCCAGCGGAAAGGTGACGGCCGCCAGCGAAGCCAGCGGGCCGGCGTCGTCCGTTGTTGCCTTTCGGATGGTAGGGGTCATGCAGGGATTGTACTTGGCCCGCCTTCCGAGTTTTTGTCCATGTATGCAGGGCTCCAGGCCTCCTAAGCCTGCATACCTGGACAAAAACTCTTCGGGTTACTGCTTGAAGGCGGCGTCGAAGGAGGTGTTCGACGGCGGGAAGTCGAACTTCTTCAGGGCGGCGAGGGCTTCGGGGGCGCCGTGCAGGCGGTCCATGCCGGCGTCTTCCCACTCGACGGAGATGGGGCCGTTGTAGCCGATCGCGGTCAGGGCCCGGAAGGAGGCTTCCCAGGGGACGTCGCCGCGGCCGGCGGAGACGAAGTCCCAGCCGCGGCGGGGGTCGCCCCAGGCGAGGTGGGAGCCCAGGACGGTGTTCCGGCCGGTCTGGCGAACCTTGGTGTCCTTGCAGTCCACGTGGTAGATCCGGTCCTTGAAGTCCCAGATGAAGGACACGGGGTCGATGCCCTGCCACATCATGTGCGACGGATCCCAGTTCAGCCCGAACGCGGGACGGTGGCCGATCGCTTCGAGGGTGCGGACGGTGGTCCAGTAGTCGTAGGCGATCTCGGAGGGGTGGACTTCGTGGGCGAAGCGGACGCCGCATTCGTCGAAGACGTCCAGGATGGGGTTCCAGCGGTCGGCGAAGTCCTGGTAGCCGGCGTCGATGACTTTTTCGGGGACGGGCGGGAACATGGCGACGTACTGCCAGATGGAGGAGCCGGTGAAGCCGACGACGGTGTCCACGCCGAGTGCCTTGGCGAGCCGTGCAGTGTGCTTCATTTCCTCGGCGGCACGCTGGCGGACGCCTTCGGGGTCGCCGTCGCCCCAGACCTTGGACCCCACGATGGCTTCGTGGCGGAAATCGATGGGGTCATCGCAGACGGCCTGGCCCTTGAGGTGGTTGGAGATGGCCCAGACCTTCAGGTTGTACTTCTCCAGCACGGCGAGCTTGGACTCGACGTAGCCGGGCTCGTCCCACCGCCAGGCGTCCAGGTGGTCGCCGGAGACGGCGATCTCGAGTCCGTCGTACCCCCAGCCGGAGGCCAGCCGCGCGACTTCCTCGAAGGGCAGGTCGGCCCACTGGCCAGTGAACAGGGTGTAGGGGCGGGGCATGTCAGGCTCCTTCGGTGGTGGTTGCGGCAGGCCGGGCGGCGGGAGTGAGCTGGATGGTCGAGCTTTTTGCGGCGGCCGACTCCTCGACGGCGTTCAGGATGCGCTGGACTTCCAGCCCGTCCTCGAACGACGGCGAAGGTTCAGTGCCGCCGTCGATGGCGAGCAGGAAGTCGCGGACTTCGTGGGTGAAGGTGTGCTCCCAGCCGATGATGTGGCCTTGCGGCCACCAGGCGTCCAGGTAGGGGTGTTCGGGTTCGCTCACCAGGATCCGGCGGAAGCCCTGCTCGCGGGCGGGCGCTGTGGCGTCAAGGAACCGGAGCTCGTTCAGGTTCTCCAGGTCGAACATGATGGCGCCCTTGTCGCCGTAGACCTCCAGCTGCAGGGAGTTCTTCCGGCCGGTGGCCACCCGGGAGGCCTCCACTGAGGCGACCACCCCGGAGGCCAGGGTCAGCGTTGCCCAGGCGGCGTCGTCGACAGTTACGTCTTCAAGTCCCTGGGCGCCGGGCCGGCGGCGCACGAAGGTCTGCAGGCGGCCCGAGACCTCCGTGACCTGGTCATCGAGCAGGAAGAGGACCTGGTCGATGGCGTGGGAGGCGATGTCCCCCAGCGCACCGGAGCCTGCGGTGTCCTTCGTCAGCCGCCAGGTCATGGGCGCGGACTCGTCGGCGAGCCAGTCCTGCAGGTAGGCTGCGCGGACCTGGCGGACGGTACCGAGCCTGCCTTCGGCGATCAGCTCCTTCGCAAGGCCCAGGGCGGGAACGCGGCGGTAGTTGAACCCCACCATCGACTGCACACCCCTGGTCCTGGCTGCCTGGCCTGCGGCGGTGATGGCCTCAGCTTCGGCCAGGGTGTTGGCCAGCGGCTTTTCCAGCAGCACGTGCTTGCCGGCTTCGAGGGCAGCGATGGCAATCTCGGCGTGCATCCAGCCCGGGGCGCAGATGTCCACGATATGGATGTCGTCCCGGCCCAGCACGGAGCGCCAGTCGGTGGCCGTTTCGTTCCACCCGTACTTTGCAGCGGCTTCCGAGACTGCTGCGGCGTCCCTGCCCACGAGGATTTTCTGTTCGAACGCGGGGACGTCGAAGTAGCTTGCCACGTTCCGCCACGCGTTGGAATGTGCCTTGCCCATAAAGGCGTAACCGATCATCGCTACGCCCAGCGGGCCCTTGTTGCCTGGTTCCTGGCTCATGCGGAAGCCCGAAGTGTCAGGGTTTCCGGGGCCCAGTCTTCGGGGAGCGCCGGCGACGGGGACGCCGAGCTGGCCACGTCCACGAACGTCCCGGATTCCACGGATTCATTGATGGAGACCATGGCATCCAGGACATGGTAGGCCAGCTCACCTGTCGCGCGGTGCGGGACACCTGCGCGGATCGACCTTGCCATATCCAGCACACCCATGCCGCGGCCGTTCGCCGGGCCGGTGGCGGGGATGGTGGTCCAGTCCTCGTCGCCTGCGCGCCAGAGCTTGATGTCGCCGTCGAAATAGTTGGGATCCGGCAGTGAGATAGTGGCCTCGGTGCCGGTGATCTCCACGAAGCCCATCCGCACGCGCGGAGACTCGAACGAGAACACGCTGTGCGAGGAAGCGCCGCTTTCGAACTGGGCCATGGCGGACACGTGGGTGGGGACCTCCACGGTGAACTCTTCGCCGGCTTTGGGCCCCGAACCGATCACGCGGACTTCTTTGGCCTTGGACCCGACGGCGGCCACTTTGCGGATGGAGCCGAAGGCCTGGATCAGCGTGGTGAGGTAGTAGGGACCCATGTCGAACAGGGGGCCGGCGCCGTGCTGGAAGAGGAATGCCGGGTTGGGATGCCATGATTCCGGGCCAGGGGTCTGGAACGTGGTCATGGCGGTGAGGGGGGTTCCGATATCGCCGCGCCCGATCAGCCGCAGTGCGGTCTGCAGGCCGGCGCCGAGGAACGTGTCCGGAGCGCAGCCGAGGCGGATTCCTGCGGCGTCAGCGGTTTTGAGCAGGCCCAGGCCGGATTCGCGGTCCAGCGAGAAGGGCTTCTCGGTCCAGACGTGCTTGCCGGCATTTACGGCGGCCGTGGCAACTTCCACGTGGGCGGCCGGGATGGTCAGGTTGACGATGATTTCGACGTCGGAGTGGTTCAGCGCCTTTTCCACTCCGCCCCACTCGGGGATGCCGTATTCCTTGGCGCGGGCTTCCGCCGCTTCCTCGAAGAGGTCCGCGATGACGTGCACCTTGAGGTCCGGGAAAACGGTGAGGTTGTCCAGGTACTGCTTGCTGATGTTCCCGGCGCCGATGACGGCAACGCCTACGGGACCGCGCCCGGTTGCGGCGCTCAGGGGCGATGCGGCGCTCATGCTTCTGCTCCTGCCGTGGCGGTGCCGGACTCCTGCAGGAACTTCAGGCTCTGGGCGATGCCGTCGAAGATGTCGCCGTCGTAGTCATCAAACTCCACCACTCCCGCTTCGAGCGACTTTGCTGCTGCGATGACGTCCAGGACCGCCACCTTGCCCTTGCCCGCCGGCAGTTGGGCCTTGGTGTCGGTGGTCAATGGCCCGTCCTTGATGTGGATGAACTTCACGCGGTTCCCGAGCTTGGTGAGGATGTCCACGGGGTCCTGGCCGCCGACGGCTACCCAGTAGGTGTCTACCTCCAGAACCAGCTCGGGGTCCAGCAGGTCAGCGAAGTATTCAAGGGCGGTCCGGCCCTCGATGATGGACTCCAGCTCCCACTGGTGGTTGTGGTAACCCACCCGAACGCCGTATTCGGCACCCTTTTTGGCTGCTTCGTTCAGCTGGGCGGCAGTCGCCTGGACGTCCTCCGCGGTCTGCCAGCGGTCTGCGGGAATGAACGGATCGATCACTGTGCTGATGCCCAGTTCCTTCGCTGCAGCGAAGATCTCGTCCTGGTCCTGGCTCAGCAGCGGTGCATGGCCGGAAGGTGCGGTGAGGCCGTTTTCCCGCAAAGCCGCGCCAAGCTCGTTGGCAGTGGCCACAAAGTTGTAGGGCTCAACCTGGGTGAAGCCGAGCTGCGCCACTTTTTTGATGGTGCCGGAAAGATCCTCACGGATAGCGTTCCGCACGGTATAGAGCTGGAGGGAGTAGGACATGTGCTCTCCTGAGTTTGTACTCGGTTCCGGGTTGCAGGGAGTGGTCTCGGCCACAGCCCATAGGTCTACTGCAAAGCTAGGGCTACTTTTGCTTTGCGTCAAGCAAAAGTTGACCGCGTGACATGCAGAAGTAGCCGTGCTATCTATTTCCTATGACCAAGACAGCAGGCAGCAGTACCGCAGCGTCTGAGCCTGCCACAGCCCAGGGCGGGGCGGGCGACCTGTTCCAGCTCCTCCGCGACGGTAAAGCGCGGACGCGGGCCGAACTGGCGCTGACCACCGGCCTGGCGCGCTCCACCGTGGCAGCGCGCATTGACGCGCTCATCGCATCAGGACTGGTTGGCCCTGCCGGTGAGGCGAACTCGAGCGGCGGAAGGCCGCCGTCGCGCTTTGCCTTTAACCCCGCGGTGCGCGTGGTGCTGGCGGTGGATGTTGGGGCCACGCACATGATCGTCGCCGTCACGGACCTCAACAGCAATGTCCTCGCCGAACAGCGCCTGGCGCAGGATGTCGCGGACGGCCCGGAGGCCGTCCTGGCCCGGGCGGTCAAGGAGGGATTGTCGCTGCTGGCCGTGGCCGGGCGGGATGCGGCTGACCTGGCAGGTGTCGGGATCGGCTTGCCGGGGCCGGTGGAGCACTCCACCGGCCAGCCCGTCAAGCCGCCCATCATGCCGGGCTGGGACGGGTTCGACGTCGTCTCCTACGTCCAGCGCTCCCTGCCGGTCCCGGTGCTGGTGGACAATGACGTGAACATTATGGCGCTGGGGGAGCGGACCGCGCACTGGCCCGAGGACGACAACTTCCTGTTCATCAAGGTGGCCACCGGAATCGGCTCCGGGATCATCAGCAGCGGCACCCTGCAGCGCGGTGCCAACGGTACCGCCGGCGACCTGGGCCACGTGCGGGTCCCCCGCGGCGACGACGTGCTCTGCCGCTGCGGCAACTACGGCTGCCTGGAGGCTTTGGCATCCGGTCCGGCGCTGGCTGCGGAGCTGAACCGGCAGGGAGTGCAGGCCGAGAAGGGCAGTGACGTACTGCGGCTTGTGGCGCAGGGAAACCTGCAGGCCATCCAGGTGCTGCGCCAGGCGGGCAGGGACGTCGGCGATGTCCTGGCTACAGTGGTCAATCTGCTCAATCCGTCTGTCGTGGTGATCGGCGGAAGCCTGGGCCAAGCCGGGGAACACCTGATGGCGGGTGTACGCGAGGTGGTTTACCGGCGCTCGCTGCCGCTGGCCACGGCCCAGCTTCGGATCGCACTGTCCCTCGCCGGTGACCGGGCTGCCATCCTGGGAGCAAGCCAGATGGTGACCCAACATGTGTTGGCCCCGGCAGCGATCGAGGCAACCCTTCAGGCGACCGGGTAGCCGGCTGCAAACCGCTCAACCGTCCCGGAGGCTGAAACCGGCTCAGGCGGAGATCACGCGCACGGGTGAGCCGGCGAGCCAGGCTTTCACATCCTCCAGCGCCCCGCCGTAAAACTGCCGGTAGCTCTCCCGCGTAACGTAGCCCAGGTGCGGGGACAGCACCGTGTTGGGGGCACTGAGGAGCGGGTGGCCTGCGGGCAGGGGTTCGTGGTCAAAGACATCCAGCGCGGCGCCGGCTATCCAACCTTCGGACAGGGCGCGCACCAGGGCGTCCTGGTCAACCAAAGGACCTCTTGCGGTGTTCACCAGGACGCCGTCGGGCCCGAGCAGCCGCAGCTCCGGTTCGCCCACTATGCCCTCGGAACGGGGAGACAGGCGCAGGTGGAGCGTGGCGACGTCGGAATTTCGAAAAAGGTCCGCCTTGGACACCTTCCGCACCCCGGCTTCCGCTGCGTCCTCCTCTGCCAGGTTCTGGCTCCATGCAAGGACCTCCATGCCGAAAGCCTGGCCGTAGGCGGCAATCCTGCGGCCTATCTTGCCCAGGCCCACCACGCCCAAGGTCTTGCCCGCGAGTTCGAACCCCACCGTGCTCTGCCAGCCGCCGGAGCGGAGCGAGGCGTCCTCGGCGGGGATGTTGCGCGCAATGGCCAGGAGCAGTGCCCACGTCAGTTCCGGGGCGGCGGTGGGCGATCCGGGAGTACCGCACACGGTGATTCCGAGCTCTGCTGCCGCCTCCACATCGATCGAGGCGTTTGCCATGCCGGTGGTCACCAGGAGCTGGAGGGCGGGAAGCTTTTCAAGCACCTCCCGCGGGAAGGCCGTCCGCTCCCGCATCGCAATGATGATGGTGACACCTGCCAGGGCGGACACCAGCGCGTCCTGCGATGCGAACGGCTCCCGGTAGGAGGTGACCGCCACGCCGTCGGCCTCGAGGGAGGACCAGTCCGCGAAGCCATGCGCCACGTCCTGGTAGTCGTCAAGGATGGCAAGCCGGTGCTGCATGGTGTGTCCTTCGTCCCGGAGTCTGCGGCTGTGATGTTCATCGTAAGGCAGGACCGGCACGCCGCCACGGGGAACTGCCGTGTTGGTGCCCGTGATAGCAATGGGGGTAATGAAACGAGATCAAACCCCCAAGCCCTGCCGGTGATGGCCCGCTTCCTCGCCAGGATTCCGAACACCTGGATCCTGCTGGCCTGCATCGGGCTGCTGGCGCTGAACCTTCGCGGCCCCTTTGTGGCTGTAGCCCCGGTAGTGGATGTTATGCAGGCCGACCTGGGCTTTTCCCCGGTGGTGCTGGGGCTGCTGACCAGCATCCCGGTGCTGTGCTTTGCGCTCGCAGCACCCCTGGCCTCACTGGTGGCCCGCGGGTATGGCGCCGAGTTCGCCGTGACCCTCACCATCCTGGGCGTGCTGGCCGGGGTGGTCATCCGTTCGGCCGGCGGCCCGGCACTGGTGCTGGCGGGGACAGTGGTGATTGGCCTTGCCATCACCATCGGCAACATCGCCGCGCCCCTCATCATCCGCCGCGATTTCCCGCCCTTGCGGCAGGGAACGGCCATGGGCGTTTACACGGCGGCGCTGAACGTTGGCTCCTTCCTGACCTCGATGGTCACGGCCCCGCTGGCCGAACTGGCGGGGTGGCGGCTGGCGCTCGCGTCGGTGGGGATCTTCGCTGTGGCGGCCATGGTCTGCTGGGCGCTCGCCGTCGGACTCCGCATCGCCTTTGTTCCTTCCCCCGCTGATGTCCCGGCCGGCCCCAGGGACGGAACGCGTGCCGGATCGGCATGGACCACGGCGGGGCTGACGGCTGCGTTCGCAGGCCAGGCCTTCTCCTACTACGCCGTCACTGCGTGGCTGCCCAGCTACCTCAATGACGAACTTGGCATGTCCGCTGCTGCGGCCGGAGCGGGATCCTCGCTGTTCCAGGTGTTTGCCATAGTGGGCGGCCTCGGGGTGCCGTTCGCCGCCAAATACTTCAGTACGACGACGGCGGCCGTCACCTTGGGCCTGTTGTGGACGACCGTGCCGGCCGGGCTCCTGCTGGCCCCGGAGCTTTGGTGGCTTTGGTCCGTCTTTGGCGGGGTTGCCCAGGGCGGCGGGATTACGCTGATCTTCATCGCCATCATCAAGCTGGCCCGCGACCAGGTTGCCGCCGGCCGGATGTCCGCCACCGTCCAGGGGCTGGGTTACTGCTTCGGTGCCGTCGCTCCACCCCTGGTGGGATACGTGCACGACGTCTCAGGATCCTGGACACCGGCCCTGCTGGTGATTCTGGCGTCGGTGCTGACGTTCTTCCTTGCTGCCACCCTCTCCGTGCGGCGGGTGCCCAAGGGGCGGTAAGGCGTAACAGCAGCCCGCCGTCGTCGTGCGTTCCCCCCCCAGGACGTCGTTGTGCTTTCCCCCCGCCGTCCGCGTGCTTTCCCCCGCCGTCGCCGGCCTGGCCCCCCGGGACGCTCTCTCATTTGATGCTGCTTAACGACCGACGCTCTCTCACTTTCTTCTGGAAAGTGAGAGAGCGTCCTTGGATTTGTTGCGTTAAGTGAGAGAGCGTCCGGTGTCGTGGGGGGTGGGGACGCCCGGCACCGGAGCTGCTCAGAGGGTGCTCCGTCGCCGGGCCGGCCCTCCGGATTTCGGAGGTGCCTGTTGCGGAGGGCGTGCCGGCCCGGCGGACGGAAGTCTTGGTTATGCTGCAGCGAGCTCCTCTACCGATGCGCGCTCGCGGGCTTCGGTGAGATAGCGGGCGTAGGCGGGGAGGGTGAGGAAGGACGGGAAGTCCTGGGCGAGGGTGACTTCTTCGAAGATGTCGCGGGCGTCCTCGAAGCGGTCGCCGTCGAAGCGTTCGAGCCTGGCGAATTCCTGGTCCAGGAGCTCCTCGATCCACTCGTGGGTGACGATTTCGCCATGATCGGTGATGGCCCGGGCGTAGATCCACTGCCAGAGCTGGGAGCGGGAGATCTCGGCAGTGGCGGCGTCTTCCATGAGGTTGTGGATGGCGACGGCGCCGTTGCCGCGGAGCCAGGATTCGATGTAGCGGATCCCCACTTCGATGTTGTTCCGGATGCCCTGTTCGGTGATGGTGCCCTCGGTGGCGGCCACGTTGATCAGGGCACGGTCGTCCGGGATGACGTCCTCGCGGGTGCGGTCCAGCTGGTTGGGCTTCGCGCCCAGGATGGAGTCGAACACCTCGCGGCAGACGGGCACCAGGTCGGGGTGGGCCACCCAGGAGCCGTCGAAGCCGTCGTTGGCTTCGCGGGTCTTGTCGGCGCGGACCTTTTCGAAGGTGTTGGCGTTCGCTTCGGGGTCCTTGCGGTTGGGCACTGCCGCTGCCATCCCGCCGATGGCCATGGCGCCGCGCTTGTGGCAGGCGCGCACGAGCTGTTCGGTGTAGGCGCGCATGAAGGGCTGGGTCATGGACACCTGGCCGCGGTCCGGGAGGACGAACCGTGGGCCGCGGGTGCGGAAGTTCTTGATGAGGGAGAAGATGTAGTCCCAGCGGCCGGCGTTCAGGCCGGCGGCGTGGTCGCGCAGTTCGTAGAGGATTTCCTCCATCTCAAAGGCTGCGGTGATGGTTTCGATCAGCACGGTGGCGCGGATGGTGCCCTGCGGGATGCCCAGCAGGTCCTGGGCGAGGATGAAGATATCGTTCCAGAGCCGGGCTTCGAGGTGGTTTTCGATCTTGGGCAGGTAGAAGTAAGGGCCCTTGCCCTGGGCCAGCAGGCGACGGGCGTTGTGGAAGAAGAACAGGCCGAAGTCCACGATGCCGCCCGCCACCGGGGCGCCGTCGATGACCATGTGCTTTTCCGGCAGGTGCCAGCCGCGGGGGCGGACCACGATGGTGGGCAGTTCGCCCCCGGGGCGGAGCTTGTATTCCTTGCCTTCTTCGGTAGTGAAGTCGATCCGGCGCTCCAGTGCGTCGGTGAGGTTCAGTTGGCCTTTGATGACGTTGCGCCAAGTGGGGGTGGAGGAGTCCTCCATGTCCGCGAGCCACACCTTGGCGCCGGAGTTCAACGCGTTAATGGTCATCTTCCTGTCCACCGGGCCCGTGATCTCTACACGACGGTCCTCCAGCCCGGGTGCCGGGGGAGCCACTCGCCAGGACGGATCGTTGCGAATGTGCTCGGTCTCCCGCAGGAACCTCGGGTCCTGCCCGCCGGCAATCTCGGCCCGCCGGGTCCGCCGCGCCTGCAAAAGTTCCTGGCGCCGCTCAGCAGTAGCCCGGTGCAGCTTGGCCACGAACTCCAGTGCGTCCGGAGTAAGAACCTCGTTCTGCCGGCAAATGGGCTGGGCGGTGAGAGTTATGCCATTAATCGTGAAGCTATCGGTAAAGCTGTTCATTTCTGTCTCCTTAAAGACGAAAAGGGAAGTTCGACGGCGGCTAGTGACACAAAGGAGAGGAACGCGCAAAGCCGAAGGAGCGGTGATGCGGCAGCCTGCGTAAAGGGGCCCTGTGCCCGCCCCCGACCGAGTTCTACGAGGTCTTGGGGCGGGCATGGGGATAGCAGGCAGAGCATTGCCGCTTCGAAGGCAAGGGTGACCGGTCCGCCGTCGAGGGGTGGAAATTAGTGGAACTGGCCTTCTTCGGTGGATCCCACCAGGGCCAGGGTGGACGCGTTCGGGTTGAGCGCAGTAGCGATGTCGTCGAAGTAGCCGGTGCCGACTTCGCGCTGGTGCTTGGTTGCGGTGTAGCCGCGGGACTCGGAGGCGAATTCCTTTTCCTGAAGCTCGACGTAGGCGCTCATGCCTTCGCGGGCGTAGCCGTGGGCGAGGTCGAACATCGAGTAGTTCAGGGCGTGGAAACCGGCGAGGGTGATGAACTGGAACGTGAAGCCCATGGCGCCGAGCTCGCGCTGGAACTTGGCGATGGTGGCGTCATCCAGGTGCTTGCGCCAGTTGAACGACGGCGAGCAGTTGTAGGAAAGCATCTGATCCGGGAACTCGGCCTTGACGGCTTCGGCGAACTTGCGTGCCAGCTCCAGGTCCGGGGTCCCGGTCTCCATCCAAATGAGGTCTGAGTAGGGTGCGTAGGCCTTGGCACGGGCGATGCAGGGTTCGATGCCGTTGCGGACCTTGTAGAAGCCCTCGGCGGTGCGCACGGGCTGTCCGCCTTCGCGAAGGATGAATTCCTGGTCCCGTTCGTCCACGTCGGACGTGATCAGGGTCGCTGCCTCCGCGTCGGTGCGGGCGATGACCACCGTCGGGGTGCCGGCGACGTCGGCCGCGAGGCGGGCGGCGTTCAGGGTGCGGACGTGCTGCTGGGTGGGGATCAGGACCTTGCCGCCGAGGTGGCCGCACTTCTTTTCGGAGGCGAGCTGGTCCTCCCAGTGAACGCCGGAGGCGCCGGCCTGGATCATGGATTTCATGAGTTCGTAGGCGTTCAGCGGGCCGCCGAACCCTGCCTCGGCGTCGGCAACGATCGGGACCAGCCAGTCCTCGACGGTCTGCACGCCCTCGGCGAATTCGATCTGGTCTGCCCGGAGCAGGGCGTTGTTGATGCGGCGGACCACGGTGGGCACGGAGTTGGCCGGGTAGAGGGACTGGTCCGGGTAGGTGTGGCCGGAGTTGTTCGCGTCCGCAGCCACCTGCCAGCCTGAAAGGTAGATGGCGCGGAGCCCGGCCTTGACCTGCTGCACGGCCTGGTTGCCGGTCAGGGCGCCGAGGGCATTGGTGTACTTGCCTTCCTTGTGCTCTTCGGTGAGCTGCTTCCACAGCTTCTCCGAGCCGCGGCGGGCCAGGGTGTGTTCTTCGGAGACGCGGCCGCGGAGACGGACGACGTCGGAGGCTGAGTAGTCCCGGGTCACACCTTCCCAGCGGGGGTTGGCGGCCCACTCGAGCTCCAGGGCGGCGGCCTGCTGTGTTGTGTCCTGGCCGGGCGTCTGCTGGGTGGGCTCAAATGCTGCAGTCATCGTTGATCTCCTTGATTGAGCTCCGGGATCGGTAGGCGGGAACCGCGCCTTTGCGGTTCCCGCTGGCTTCCCGGTGCGGTGTTTCTTTCCGTGATCACTACTTTTCAGCACTTCCAACAGGGTTGGTAGAGAAAAACGTGGAAAGAAATGCAGTTCTTCCCGTATTCTTCAAAAATGTCGCTTACAAGCTGGAACAGGGAAGTATCCCCACCGCAGTCGCCGGGGGCGGCGGTGGACCTGGACGTCATCTCGCTCGGCCGCCGTGTACGCCATCTGCGCAAACAGGCAGGGCTTACGCTCGAGGGCCTGAGCGCCGCCGTCGGGACAGCGCCGAGCCAGCTGAGCCTGATTGAAAACGGAAAGCGGGAGCCCAAACTTGGCCTGCTGCAGCACCTGGCGTCCGCACTCAACGTCAGCATCGATCAGCTGCTCGGAGCCGAACCGCCGAGCCGCCGGGCCGCCTTGGAGATCGAGCTTGAGCGGTATCAGCGCGGACCCCTCTATGAATCCCTGAACCTGCCGAAAATCCGCATCAGCGCGCGGCTTCCGCTGGATGTGCTCGAGGCCCAGGTGGGGCTGCTGCAGGAGCTCGAACGCAAGATGAACGAGCAGGTGGCCACCCCGGAAGAAGCCCGTCGGGCCAATGGTGAACTGCGGGCCATGATGAGGGAGCGGGGGAACTATTTTCCGGAGTATGAAGCCGAAGCGCAGAAGGTCCTCAAGGAGGTGGGTTACACCACCGGGCCGCTGAGCCAGCACGTGATCGCGGACATCGCCGAGCACCTCGGTTTCACCCTGCATCATGTGGGCGACCTGCCCCATTCAACCCGCTCCGTCACGGATTTGAAGAACCGCAGAATTTACCTGACCCAAAGCCAGCGGCAGGACCACGATCCGCGCTCTGTACTGCTGCAGGCCCTGGGACACTACGTGCTGGGACACGAAACGCCCCGGAACTACGGTGACTTCCTCGCCCAGCGGGTGGCCACGAACTATTTCGCCGCAGCCTTGCTCCTCCCTGAGCAGGCAACCGTGGAATTTCTGCAAAAAGCCAAGGCGGCGAAGGAAATCGCGGTCGAGGATATCCGGGACGCGTTTGCCGTTTCCTATGAGACAGCGGCCCACCGCTTCACAAACCTGGCCACGAAGCATCTGGGCATCACCACGCATTTTCAGAAGACGCACCAGAGCGGCATCATCTACAAGGCCTACGAGAACGACGGCGTGAACTTTCCTCAGGACCATACCGGCGCCATCGAAGGGCAGCCGTCGTGCAAGGCCTGGACGTCACGAGCCGTGTTCGATGTGCCGGACAAGTTCAGTGCCTACAGCCAGTACACGGATACGCCGTCCGGTACCTACTGGTGCACGGCGCGCACGGAACGTTCCGCCGCGGGGGAGTTTTCACTGAGCATCGGGGTGCCGTACCAGCACGTGAAGTGGTTCCGCGGGCGGGAGACGACTGCGCGGGCTGCGTCCAACTGCCCCGATCCCACCTGCTGCAAACGCCCGCCCGAATCGCTGACGTCGGAGTGGGCCGGGAACGCGTGGCCCTCCGCCCGGGCCCACTCCCATCTGCTGGCCGCAATGCCGCCGGGGGCGTTCCCCGGGGTGGACGAAACCGAGGTGTACAGCTTCCTGCAGGCGCACTCGGGAAGCTGAACGCTCTCTCACTTGATGCGGCCATTTCTCCAACGCTCTCTCACTTGATGCGGTGTTTGCCGAACGCTCTCTCACTTGATGCGTCCCTTTCGAAACGCTCTCTCATGTGCCTGCGGGAAGCTGTGGTTCGACCCGTGGACGGCGAGAAAGCGTTGCCGATTCCGATGCTGGAGGTGATGGGGCGTTGCCAATATGGGTGCTGGATATGGTGGAGCGTCGCCCTTTACCCGTGCAGCTCCCGGTAGGCAGAGGCAGCTGCCGGGTGCAGCGGCAAGCCTGCCGTGTTGATGAGGGATTCCGGGCTGAGGAACTGGACCCCCAGGCTGGACCGGGGAATGAGCTCTTCGGCGTGGCCCACCAGCAGCTCCACGGTCCGCTTCACGGTGGTGTCCGTCAGGTCGCTGCGGCAGAGCAGCAGGTTGGTCACGCCAACTGTCCAGACGGCGGGAAGGCCTTCGTAGGCACCGGCTGGGATCAGCACCCGGTCATAGAAGGCGCCGTACCTCGCACGCAGGGACGGAAGCAGCACGGAGATATCCAGGAAGTTGAGCCCCACGTCGCCATGGGCAGCAGCGATGGCGGCTGTGGGAACACCTCCGGACCAGAACAAGGCGTCCGCTGATCCCTCTCGTAGCGCCGTCAGGCCATCATTCAGCCCCAGGTTCAAAACGGTGACCGCTCCGCCGGGGCCAGCGGCACTTTCACCCGCAGCGACGGAGCGGAGGCCCGCAGCTTCAAGCAGGCGCGGTGTGGTGAGGGAAGTCCCTGAGCCTGGTTCGCCCACTGCCACCGTCCTGCCAGCCAACCCGGCAATGCTGCTGATGCCCCCGGCCTTCCGGACGACGCAGTGGACGTAGTTTTCGTAAACCCTTCCGAGAGCCGTGATTCCGACGCCGGTCGCGCCAGCTTCCGCTGCGCGTTGGGCTGCGGCATCAGCGAGGGCGACGGCGAACGTGGCCCGCCCGCTCAGCAGGTGTTCAAGGTTGTCCAAGCTGCCACCGGTGGTCAGGGCCATGGCCTGCCGAGCCACCCGGTTGCGCTGCAGGGAGGCGGCAAGCAGGCTGGCAAACTCGAGGTAGAAACCGCCCGGTTCACCCCCTGCAACCGTAACGGAGTCCAGCCGATCGTCCGCCGTGCAGCTGCCCAGTACCGGTAGCAGCAGGCCGGCGAACCCGGCCGCAACACCGGCTTTGAGGGCCGCACGCCTGGACAGCCGGCATGAGCTCAGGTCAGACATGGGGGCCGCCTGCCCTTTGGCTTGCGGCACCTTGAACTTCCGGTGCCCGCGGGAACTCAAGGGTAGCGGCCAGCCCGGAGGGCTGAGCCTCCCCCAGCAGCAGGCGCCCCCCGTTGGCGACGGCCAGTTTCTCCACGATCGTCATGCCCAGCCCATTGCCGCTGATGCCCCGGTGCTTCGGCGAGCGCCAAAACCGGTGCGAGGCATGTGCCCTTTCCGCGGGTGAAAGCCCGGGCCCGTCGTCGGACACTTCAATCGTCACAAGATCCCTGTCAACGCGGAGTGACACCGAAATGTTGGCGCGGCCCGCGTATTTGATGGCGTTGTTCAGCAGTTCTCCCACCATTTGTGCGAGATCGTCCGGGTTGCAGGCGATGAGCGCAGACTGCCAGGGAGGGCTGCCGAGGCGAACGGAGGCGCCGGCGAGCCGTGCGGCAGGTTCTACCCGTTCGGCTTCTTCCTGCAGGATGGGGAAGGGGTCAATTGCGGCCTGGTCCCCCCTGAAAAGCAGGTGGCCGGGTGCGCCGGCGGAGTCCTCCAGGGCACGGTGTTCGGCGGCCGCCAGCTTTAGCACCCCGTCAAGGATCTCCTCTACACGCTCAAGCTCAGCCACCACCGCGGACGCGGCAGCCCGCTCCCGGGAAGTTTTCAGCTCCAGCAGCAACAGGTCGATCCGCAGCCGCAGGGCGCCCACCGGATTCCGCAGCTCGTGGGAAGTGTCAGCGATCAGTTGGCGCTGGGCTTCGATACTGTCGCTTACGCTTCGTGCCATTGTGGTGAAGGAGCGGCTTAATGCCCGCAGCTCCGGTGGACCCTCCGCGGGCAGCCGGCCGCTCCGACCGGTAGTTTCAAGTTCGGCCACGGCGGCGCTGAGGCGGTTCACCGGGCGGAGCACCCATCCGGTCACCTGGGCAGCTCCGATAAGGAGCAGAGCGGCCAGCGCGGCCGCGGCAAGTCCGACGGCGAGCCAGCGCTCGCGCAGTTTCTGCCGGGCAGCGTCCTTGTTGACCTCGAGGACGGCCGCGCCGAGCACTTGGCTGGCACTGCCGAAGGAGCGGGAGATGACCTCGGAACCGGTGCCGAACGGTTGAAGTGGGGCCAGAGCGGTGTCACTGAGGTTCAGGTTTGCCCTGGCCAGGGCATCCTGGACGTCCGCCCTGTCCTCGCTCAGGCCACCGGAGCGCAATGTGCGTTCCTGGAGCCGGACCAGGATTCCTTCCCCGTAAAGCTCCGAGTATCTGTCCATCTCTGCCTGGAGTTGCGTGGCGTCGCCCCCGTCCGTCCCCGCGTCGAACGCAACCTGCGCAAGCCTGTTGAGGGCGGCGGCCCTGTTGATCTGGAGTTCCTGCGTAAGCTCCCTGCTGGCCGAAGCCAGGATGGTGGTGGAAGCGACAAGCACCAGAACGACTATCAGGATGCCCAGGATCCCCAGGACGCGGAGTTTCACGCAGGATCCGCTTCGACGCGGTAGCCAACGCCCCGGACGTTGATGATGAAGCCCGGCATCTGAAGCTTGGACCTCAAGCCGGTCAAGTGCACATCAAGGGACCGCGAGGATGCGAGGAACGCGTCGCCCCACAGCGCGTCGAGGATCTGTTCCCGCGTGACGACTGACCCCGCGTGGCTGGCCAGGAGTGCCAGCAGGTCAAATTCCGTGGCCGTCAGCGGAAGAGTCTGCTGGCCGAGGACGGCCACCCGGCGTTCGAGGTCAACTTCGAGTTCCCCCAGTACGATGCGCTGCTGCCTGGTGTCCCTGGCGCGGCCCGTCCGCCTGGTGACCGCTTCAATGCGCGCGAGGAGTTCCACCAGCTTTACCGGCTTGACGAGGTAGTCATCGGCCCCGGAGCGCAGGCCCAGCACCACGCTGCGTTCGTCGTCGCGTGCCGTGAGGATCAGGATGGGAACGGGGGTGACCTGGCGGAGCTTGCGGAGTACCTCGAGGCCGTCCATGTCGGGAAGCCCCAGGTCCAGCAGGATGACCTCGAACCGCCGGTGCTCGAGGAGCGCGTCGGCGCCACGGGAAACCCTGCTGGACGTATGCCCGGCGGAAACCACGGCCGCCTCAAGGGCGGATGCCATGGCGTCGTCGTCTTCGACGATGAGAACATCCATGCCAGTTCCTGTTCCGTTTAGTCTGTGTGGTTCCCCCTGCCTGCCTTTGGAGGTTACCCTCTCGGCCAGTTTCCGTCCTGCGGCCTGTCCGCCCGGACACGGCCACCCGCGAAGAAAACTTAAGGAAGTGTTAGGAAATCGGCTTTCGCTTGGGCTGTGCCCTGGCTCACGAATAGCTTTGGTGAAGTCCTCAGGCTTCAAGGGGACGTTCAACGTCGAGGAGGAACCATGAGCAATGCTGCCATGGACAGTACGAAAGTCAGGTCGGAGCGCACAGCGGGGGCCGCGCATCCAAGGAAGGTTCAGCGATGAGCACCCAACAACTTGCAACAACGAGCGAGGCCGCGCAAACGCGCCGGGCAGTCAGCAACATCCTCAAGGGGTCGGCCGGCAACCTCGTGGAGTGGTACGACCTGTACGTTTACACGGTCTTCGCAGCCTACTTCCAGGCCCACTTCTTCAACTCGGAAGATGACCTTCAGGCCGGCCTTGAGGCAATGGCCGTCTTCTCGACGTCGTTCCTGATGCGGCCCATCGGAGCCTGGTTCTTTGGCCGCTACGCCGACCGGAAGGGCCGCAAAGCGGCACTGACCCTGAGCGTGACCCTGATGTCCGCAGGTTCTTTCGCCATCGCGATCCTGCCTACCACGCAGCAGGTGGGTGTCTGGGCCTTGGTCCTGCTCATCCTGATCCGCCTGGTCCAGGGTTTCTCCGTGGGCGGCGAGTACGGTACCAGCGCCACCTACATGTCCGAGGCCGCAACGTCCAAACGCCGCGGCTTCTTCTCCAGCTTCCAGTACGTCACCCTGATCGGTGGCCAGATGCTGGCGCTGCTGGTTCTGGTAATCCTGCAGAACGCCATCCCCAAGGAGGATCTCACCGAGTGGGGCTGGCGCATTCCCTTCGCCCTCGGCGGCGTAGCGGCGCTTGTAGTCCTCTGGCTTCGGCGGTCAATGGAAGAGACCGTCTCGGAGGAGCAGGTACAGGCTGCAAAGACGCCGGCCGCAGCGGGAGTTGCCCAGCCCGGCACAATGAAGCTCCTGTTCACGCAGTACTGGAAGCCGTTGCTGATCTGCATCGGCGTCACCCTCGGCGGCACGGTGGCGTTCTACACCTACACCAACTTCATCCTGAAGTTCATGAACGATACCTCTGGCATCGCGAAGACCGACACGTCCGTGATCAACTTCTGGGCATTGTTCATCTTTATGCTCCTGCAGCCGGTTTACGGCATAGTGTCGGACAAGGTGGGCCGCAAGCCGCTGCTTCTGTGGTTCGGCATCACGGGCGTCCTGTTCACGTGGCCACTGCTCTCCACCCTGTCCAACACCAAAGATCCGTTCACCGCCTTCCTGCTGATGCTGGGCGGGCTGCTGATCGTGGGCGGCTACACGTCCATCAACGCCCTGGTAAAGGCTGAACTCTTTCCCGCTTCCATCCGTGCCCTCGGCGTCGGACTCGGCTACGCGATTGCCAACTCCCTTTTCGGAGGCACAGTTCCGCTCATCGGTGCCGCGTTTCAGAAGGCCGAACGGGTGGACCTGTTCTTCACCTACGTCACGGTGGCCATTGCCATCTCGCTGGTGGTCTACATCTTCGCCCTGAAGAACAAGAAGGCCACTCACCTGGACCATGAACAGGGCCACGCCTGGGTGCAGGACCGCAAGGACGGCGACAAGGACAAGGACCTCCTGGGCGTCTAGCGTCCCGAGGGAGAACCTCAGGGAGGACGACGGCGGGCGGCCACCCGCCGTCGTTCCCTCACCGCACCAGAATGCTCTCTCAGGTTCTGCAGCAAATACCGGGACGCTCCATCACTCTCTTCAGGAAAGTGAGAGAGCGTCCCGGGTTTTTCTGCGTTAAGTGAGAGAGCGTCCTGGTGGAAGGGGTCGCGGAAGGGTACCCGCGGGCACGGCGAAGGCGCGGGCGGGCGAGACCAAATCGAGTGCAAAGCGTGACCGAACAGGCATCGTCCCGTGCCGCCGTCGCTGTTTCACTGAGAGGAGGCGGATTCCCGCCTTGGCATGCCGGGGGAGGCAACAGAGGTGTTTCGTTTTCAGCGGATGATTGCGTTGGGTGCCCTCATGGGACTGGCAGGGTGTGCGGTGCCACCCCCGTCGCCGGCGCCGCCGGAGCTCCTCGCGGCCGACGGCGTCGAGCGGGTCTTGGTGGACCGCGAGGACTACGCCGCTGAGTTGCGCTCCTTCCGGGCTTCCGCGCTCATCCTCGGCGCAGCGCTGTTGGTTGACGGCGGGGACGGTGCCAACGGGAACGTGGTGTCCTCACCCGGAAGCCTCCTGATTGCCCTCGCCATGCTCCGTGCCGGTGCCACCGATGGGACCGCGACCGAGATGGACAGCATCCTGCAATTTCCCGTTGAGAAGCGCGATGAGGCCATGAACTCGGTCCTCCGCTCGCTCGAAAAGTTCGACGGCGACCCCGGCACAGTGGATGAGGACAACCCGCCGCGGAAACCGGTCATGCACTCCGCCAACGGGCTGTTCGTCGATAAGGACGTGCCCGCCGGGCAGTCCTTCCTGGATACGCTGGCCCGGCACTATGGATCCGGCGTGTATCCGGTGGATTTCAGCGACGAGGGTACAACGAAGCCCGCCATTGATGCCTGGGTGAACAGGAATACCGGCGGCAGGATCAAGGAAGCCCCGGCACAGTACGACCCCGACAACACCTTCAGCCTGCTCAACTCTTTGTACTTCGCCTCCGCCTGGAGCACACCGTTCGATCCGAACGACACCTCTGACCTTCCCTTCACGACAGCCGCAGGCGAGGAAATCGCTGTGCCGGCAATGCACAACGAAATCAGGATGAAATATGCGGAAGGCATCGGCTGGGAGGGTGTGGATCTTCCCTACGCGGACGGTTTCGTCATGCGGCTGGTCCTGCCCGCGGAGACGGCCGCTCCCGATGGCGCAGCGGCTTCGGCTGACACTCCCGCCCCTGCGGCCTTCGGCGCGGAGAAACTTACGGAAATCGCGGACGAGTTTGATATGGCCCGGCCCGCGTCCGTCCGGATCCAGCTGCCGCGCTGGGACCACAGGTCCAGTTTTGATCTCCGCAAGGTCTTCGACGCGCTGGGACTGAAGAAAATGCTCGGCACCACGGAGGACTTCAACAACATCCAGCCGCAGATGATGATCACCCAGGCCGCCCAGGCTGCCAACATCACGGTGGCCGAAAAGGGCACCATTGCGGCCGCGGTGACCCAGATCAACGGAATGGCAACCAGCGCCCCACCGGAGCCCGAGCGGATCATCGATTTCGACCGGCCGTTCCACTACCAGATCATCCACGTTGAAAGCGGGCTGCCGCTGTTCATGGGAACTGTGGCCGACCCCAGGTGAATGGACGTCCGGGACCGGCCGGCCGTCGTCCGCGTCCTCAGACGCTCCATCAGCTAATGCAGCAAAATGAGGCACCCTCTCGCACATGTGCAAGAGGGTGCTGGAAAAACGCGCATTAAGTGAGAGAGCGTCCGGGGTTCAGTGGCGGGTTAGCCGGCGCCGCCCTGCCAGAGGGCATCAAACGGCGCGCCCGAAGCTACGCGGTTCCGGATCCCGGCAGTGACAAACGCCTTTGCTGTCCGGGCAGCCTGCAGCGGCGCCGCGCCCTTGGCCAGCTCAGCCGTTACTGCAGCGGCGAGGGAGCACCCGGCGCCGGACACCGCAACGTCCCCGACCTTGGGCGCGCTCAGCACCTCAAGTGTTTCGCCGTCGTAGAAAACGTCGACGGCGTCGGGGCCTGCCAGCCGCACGCCCCCCTTGGCCAGTACTGCTGCTCCGCTGAGTTCGTGGATGCGCACAGCCGCGGCCTTCAAGGATTCGACGTCGGTGATCTCCAGCCCGGACAGGGACTCGGCTTCAAAGTGGTTCGGCGTCACGAACGTGGCCAGCGGGAGGATCTGCGCCTTCAGCGCCTGGTCCGTGTCCAGTGCGTGCCCGGGCTCCTGGCCCTTGCAGATGAGGACGGGGTCCAGGACCACGTTGCGGAACCGGCCGGCCTCGAGGGCACCCGCCACGGTGCTGATGGTGGCCGGACTGCCCAGCATGCCGATCTTCACCGTCTCCAACACTGACGGCGCGCCGGATTCCCGTCCGTAGGCCGCCGTCGTCGCCTCAAGTTGGTCGGCGATCACCTGCTGGTCAACGGGCACAAAGCGGTGGTTCCAGCTGTCGTTCGGGTTGAAGGAGACGATGCAGGTCAGGTTGGCGATGCCAAAGACGCCGAGCTCCTGGAAGGTCTTCAGGTCGGCCTGGGCGCCGGCGCCGCCGGTGGCCTCAGAACCTGCGATCGTCAGGACGACGGCCGGAGCGGCAGCGGGGGACTGGACATCGGCGGAAACAGAAGTCATGGCACTATCCTGCCATCCGGCGTCGCCCGCCCGCCTTGTATGCCTGAACAGCAGGCGGTGCCGCCGGTGGTCAGGGCTCCAAAGGAGTTCCTGCCGGTTCTGCCTCTGTGCCGAAGCGGCCGGGTCATGATGTCCCTTTGGCGATCTGCAGGAGCGCCCGGCCCAGTTCAGGCTGGCTGTAGACGAAACCGGAGTTCAGAAGCTTCTGCGGCTGGACCCAGCGGCTTTTCAGGACCAGTTCGGTCTCCGTCCGAATCAGTATGGCGCCAAGCCTCAGCAGCCAGGCCGGAGTGGAGATGCCGAATCGGACTCCATAAGCGCGGCGGACCATGCGCATAAGCTCGCGGTTGTCCACCACATCGGGTGACGACACGTTCACGGGGCCAACAATGTCCTTGCGGGCATGCACAAAGAGCACGGATCGGTACAGGTCCTCCACGTGGATCCAGCTGAATTTCTGTGTGCCCGGGCCCATCCGGCCGCCCAAACCCAGACGGGCCAGGTTGGCGACAGGCTGCAACGCCCCGCCGCCCGGGCCCAGGACGATGGCAATCCGCAGCGGAATCTTCCGCGTCCCGGGTGTCACCGCGGCTTCCAGTTCCGCTTCCCACGCGCGGGCCACATCCACCGAAAATCCCGTGCCCAGTTCCCCGTCCTGTTCAGTCTGGGGTCCATCCGTGGCATGGCGGTAGATTGTTCCGGTGCTCGCGTTGAGCCAGGTCGACGGCGGCTGCCGGCAAAGTGCCACGGCCCGGCCAAGTGCCGCCGTGGTGGAAACGCGGGACTGCAGTATGGCTGCCTTGTTCCGGCCGTTGTAGCGGCAGGAGACCGAGCGGCCAGCGAGGTTCACCAGGAGCTCCGTTCCTTCGAGCACCCTGGCGATGGCGCCGTCGTCATCTTCCCACGTGGCCGACGGCGAACTCTTGGCGCCCTTGCGGCCAACGGTGCGCACGGTCCAGCCGTCCTGCTCAAATCGAGCCCGGAAATATCTGCCGATGAAACCGGATGCTCCGGCCAATACCACCGTTCTGGTGCTGCTCATCTTTCCCCCTGTGTTTTTTCGGTAGTTAGCCGCGGATGCTGCGGCTCAAGCTGAGGACATCGTCCAGGATCTTGCTGACGCCGGGGATCCGTGCCAGTGCGAGTCCCCTTGTGACCAATGGAACCGCTCCGTCCACCAGCCGCCGTGTCCGCTGCTGCCCTTCGGACGTGTCGTAGACCCAGAAGAGGGTGACGCCCATGTAGCAAAGCCACAACAACTCCGGGAGGTCGGCCCTGACCTTTTTCGGTGCCGGAGGCTTCGCCTCCTCAACTGCCCTGCGGAAGATGTCCAACGAAGCCTCTCGCGCAGCCGTCGAGCCGGCAGCGAAGGGATTTACCGGGGAGCTGGGACGGATGGCCGTCGCTACGAAGTCGGCGCCAAACCGGTGGTAGGGGGCCATAACGTCCAGGCCGGTGTGGAGGGTGGCCTTGAGCCGGCTCGTGAGGTCAGCGGTATCCTCAAGCGCTTCGGCAGCCTTGTCCGCATGCTCCGCCTGGACCTGGAGATACAGCTCATGGACCAGATCGTCCTTTGACGCGAAGTAGTAGTAGGCGTTGCCCACCGAGACGCCGGCTTCCGCGGCAATGGCCCGCATGGTGGTTTTCGCGAAGCCGATCTCCCGGAACATCCGCAGCGCGACGTCCGCTACCAGCCGGCGGGTCTGCTCGCTCTTGGTCACCTGCGGCTCCCTCCGTTTTGAACATGTTCAAGAAGTATCGCACGAATTTGAACGTGTTCAGATTCGGCTTCTCCTTGCACTGTCGTTGGATGGGACAATTGGGCTGACAGTGCTAATACAGCCGGCGGCCTTCCCAACTCCGGACGCCGAGCGAACCACTATGAACGGACCTCCCATGCCCTCAGCCTCAGGCCACAACGCCCTGCCCGAAACAACCCCGCCAGGCAGCGCGGCCAAGTTCGCCGCGATCGGTTCCCCCTACTTCGGGATCATGCTGGCGTCCATGGCGGTGGTGCTCATCCTGTCCAACATCGGTGCGTCCAAGGGTGTAGCCATCGGGCCGATCATTACGGACGGCGGCTTCTTCCTCTTCCCGCTGGCCTACATCCTGGGCGACGTCATCAGCGAGGTCTACGGCTTCAAAGTGGCCCGCAAGGCCATATTCACCACCTTTGCGCTGTCCGTCTTCGCGTCCCTCTGCTACTGGGTGATCATTGCCCTGCCCGGTTTCGACGACGAGTTCGGAACGTCAAAGCAGGCCGCGCTGGAAGGCGCCTTGGGCCCGGTGCCGCAGATTGTGCTGGCGTCGCTGCTCGCGTTCCTCGCAGGGCAGACCATCAACTCGTGGATCCTGGTCAAGATGAAGGCCCGCTCGGGTGAGAAGTCCCTATGGGCGCGCCTTATGGGTTCGTCAGGCGCCGGCGAGTTCGTGGACACCCTCATCTTCTGCAGCATTGCAGCGTCAGTCATTGGCATCACCGACTTCGGAACCTTCGTGAACTATGTGGTGGTGGGCTTCGTCTACAAGACCCTGGTGGAGTTCATCTTCGTGCCGGTGACGTCGCTGGTGATCGGTTGGGTCAAGAAGAGCGAGCCGAGCTACGGCGTTCCTGCCGCCTCGGCGAACGGCGCGGTGTAGCGGCCACCCGCCGCAGCTGAACATCGGGGGTTGCTCCCGCCTTCTGTTCGGCCGGTTCGACGGTTCCCTGCACACTCGACGGGCGCACCCGTCGAGTGTGCAGGGAACCGTCGAAACGGGGGCGTCATTCGTCCTGGGAACCCTGGGCCAGCGCCCGCAGTACCCGGTACTTGAACTCCGCCTCGTTGAAGAGGTGTTTCCACTCAACCCGGAGGAAGGTCCAGCCTTCTTCCATGAGGGCCTTTTCCCTTCGCCTCTCCTCGTAAATCACCTCTTGAGTTGGCCGGTATTCGAAGTACTTGGACTTGCCGTCAAACTCAAGAGCCACCTTCCGGGCAGGCCAGGCGAAGTCCAGGCGGTGATGGCCCACGGTTGTATGCACCACATACTGCAGCTCCGGCGCCGGGATCCTCAGCCTGTGGATGAGCTCCCGGGTGAGGCTTTCTCCTGCCGACTCTGAACGGGGGTCAACCAATTCAAGGGCCCGCCGCAGGGTAACGACTCCGTTGCGGCCTGCCAGCGCGGCGCATTGCTCTCTTAGGAGTGGAAGGTCAGCGCCCAGCCTGGCAGCGTGGTCTATCAGGATGATTGACTGGCGAAGATTGAACATCAGACAGCAGTCCACCACTGTGCGCTCCAACGACGTGCACGGCAAGCCTTCCACAAACGATACCTCCCGGCTGTTGAGCTTCCTCGTATGGGCAAGTACACCCCGCCCGTGCGAGATTCCGGACGGGCGGCCCGACTGCGTCAGGTGCACCACTTCGTCGACGTCCCACAAGTGAAGCCGCCGCAAGCTGGCACTCGAGGTGTGGCTGTAAACAAAGCCGCCTGCCGACGTCGTAAGTGTTCCGTGTGCGTGCGCATGCACAAGCTGCCGACGGCGTCCCGACGTTTTCAACGCAGTCCACCAACTGCCACGCGCGTAACAACCGCGCCGTATACGCACCAGGACTCCTTTGCGGACCAGTGCCGCGATGGCCCGGGCGTTCAACCCTTGCTCCAGGAGTTCATTGGTCCGCCAGAAATTCGCCGTGGGAGAAAGCTCAACATGGCCGTTCATGGCTCCAGCATTGCCGCGCCCCACCTCAGACGCCCAGTCAGGGCAACGCTATGTGGACAAGCCCGGATCGACGGTTCCCTGCGGACACGGTCACTCGGGACATCGAGTGGGCAGGGAACCGTCGAATAGGCGGTAGGCAGTCCCGGCTCAGGAGTAGTACTGCCCCAGCGTCTCGGCCTTGAAGTCGAAGAACGTGCCGGCCTCGATGGCCAGGCGGGCGTCGTCCACCATCTTCACCACGAACCGCTCGTTGTGGATGGAGATCAGCGTGGCGGACAGCATTTCCTTGGCCTTGAACAGGTGGTGGATGTACGCCCGCGAATAGTGGGTGCACGTGTAGCAGTCGCAGCCGTCCTGGAGCGGGCCGAAGTCGCGCTTGTACTTGGCGCCGGACAGATTAAAACGCCCGAAAGGTGTGTAGAACGCCGAGTTCCGCGCTACCCGGGTGGGGGAGACACAGTCGAAGGTGTCGGCGCCGTTTTCGATGGCGGTGAAGATGTCATCCGGCTCGGAAATGCCCAGCAGGTGGCGGGGCTTGTCCTCCGGGAGTTCCTCGTTGCACCACCGCACGATGGTTCCCAGGTTCTCCTTCTCCAGAGCCCCGCCGATGCCGAACCCGTCGAACGGCATGGCGCCCAGGTCCCGGCACGCCTTCCGCCGCAGGTCCTCGTACTGCGCACCCTGGATCACGCCGAACAGCGCCTGGTACGGCTTGCCCAGCCGGGACGAGGTCAGGCGGAAGTGCTCCTCGATGCAGCGCAGTGCCCACAGCCGCGTCCGCTCCAGGGATTCCTCCTGGTAGCCGCGGGAGTTCTGCAACGTGGTCAGCTCGTCAAAGGCGAACATGATGTCCGCGCCGATCTGGTGCTGGACCTGCATTGAAATTTCGGGGGAGAAGCGGTGCTTGTCGCCGTTCAGGTGCGATTTGAACCAGACGCCGTCGTCGTCGATGTGGGCCAGGCGCTCCTTGCCTGGGGCGACGGCGTCATCCGGCCCGGAGGCGTCAACGGACTTCATGTCGATGACCTTTTTGAACCCCGAGCCCAGGCTCATCACCTGGAATCCGCCGGAGTCGGTAAAGGTGGGCCCCGGCCAGTTCATAAAGGCTCCCAGCCCGCCGGCTTCGTCGAGGATGTCCGCGCCCGGCTGCAGGTACAGGTGGTAGGCGTTGGCCAGCAAGGCCTGTGCACCAAGGCCCGACATGGATTCCGGCAGCACGGCCTTCACGGTGGCTTTGGTTCCGACGGCGATAAACGCCGGAGTCTTGATCTCACCGTGGGGCGTGGTGATGGTCCCGGTGCGTCCCAGGAATTGGCCGCCGTTGGATGCGACATGGGCGGCCGACGGCGGGCACGTTTCGGCCAGGCGGGTGCCTACCCGGAAGCCGAACTCAGACTGCCGCGCCACCAGGCCAGCGGACGCAGGCCCGGGACCGGGGTCAGTCGCAGCGGCAGAAGGGGAAGGAGCAGAAGCAGGGTTGGCTGGCACCGTACCAGTGTGCCAGCAATCGCGCGGCTCCCTCAGCTCACCGGTTCGGATGTGGGGTAGTTCTCAGCCCGCCACGAGTCCCAGGAGGTGCGGATCGCATCGAGCCTGGCAGCACCCAGGCCATACGTTGAGGCGATCACCATGGACCCGCCGTCGGGCCGGACGTCCTCGATGGCGAGCTGGTCAGCGACCACCAGCAGACCGTCACCATGGTCCGCGTAGCTGTGGACGGTCAGTCCCACCTGATGGTTGGTCCGGTACCAGACCTTTCCGGAGATCTCCTCACCGGTGGCCAGGGTCAGCTGGTAGTTGTCACCACGCGCCGGGAGCTCGGACAGGCCGAGTTTTTCGATGGCGGAACCCGGTCCGCCCGGTACTTGCAGGAACAGGGTATGGCGCTTGCCGCGCGGGTGGCGTTCCAGGGCGAAGCGGAGCTGCTGCAGGAACGTGAGCCAGCCCTGCGTGATGTCCTCGTCCCAGGCCGCCCACTCCGAGTTGTGGTCCACGGCAGCCCGCGTCACGCTCACCAGGGTTCCCTGCGGAACTGGCCTCAGCTCGAAGACATCCCCGCCGTGGACTGTCAGGCTGGTGTGGTCCGGTGATTCCTCCACGTCCGCGGAGAAGTAGATTTCCTTGATCTCGGCGTCCAGGTCCTCGGCTTGCCAGCCATGCCATTGGGCGACTTTGGACGGTTCGCGCAGCATTGTCCAAACCTGCGGCGCGTCAGCATTGATCACCACGCTCAGATTGTTAGTCATAGCCCCGAATGTACAACTCCCGCCGGGCGGCGGGTAGGGGCAATTGCTTCAGTCAGCCCCGCAGCGCCGAGGGCGCCCAGCGGCAAACTCAGGAGCGGACAGCCTCGAGTTCGTTGCTGATCCGGCGTTCCAGTTCGCCCAGCCCGATGGTTTCCGAACCCCCGTGGGCCCGGAGGAACAGCAGGGATTCGAGCCGCAACAGCCGCCATTCCCGCTCGGCATCGTGGTTGGAGTTGTCGATGGACCGAAAGATTTCTTTGTCATACAGGTTGGGCTCGTTGAGCGAGCGCTGCCGGACCTTTGCGGCCATCCTCGCCTTGAACGGATCGGTCTCCTGGTTTTCCGGCGTACGGATCAGCCGTTCGTAAACCTCTGCCCGCTCCTTTTGGCCGTCCTGCCGGCAGATGTAGCTGGACAAAGCCAGGGACGCTTCCACCGAGGCCCAGCGGCCGGGATTCCCGTCGTAGGGCAGGACGTTAAGCAGGTCCGCGACGGCCAGGGAGCCGTCGGCGTCCTTGAGGGTGATAAAGAGTTCGTGGGCCAGGTCACTGAGGTCCTTGAGGCAGCTGCCGGACTTGAAGTTGACGCCCTTGGCCAGCCGGTCAGCCAGGAGCAGCACCCCCATCGCGTCCGGGTGGGCTTCCGCCGCGGCTTCCACCACCGATTCCGGCGTACCTTTCGCGGCGGGGATCAGGGCGAGTTCCTCCTCGCTGGGTCCACTCGCCGCCGGCGGAACCGGGGGCAGGGGAGGTACGACGACGGCGGGAGCCGCTGGTGCCGCGGCGGGAGTTTCGCCGGGCTGCTCCTGCCCGGCCTCCTCCGAAGGCCGCCCGGCCAGCGGAAGCTGCGTCACGGCGTCGGCCTCTTCGTCAGTTACCCTCACGGTGGTGCCAACGGCGATGCGCAATGTCCCGCCGCCGGCCAGGCTGGCAAGTACCACGGCGGGGGCGCCGAAATCGTCCGATTCCAGCTCCACCTGGTGGATCTCCGCTGTCCGTTCACCGTCGGGCAGGAGGATGTGGTCGCCGGTGGTCAGGGTTCCAGCCTGCTGTTCACTATGGTGCCGGGCGGCTGGTGTTTCGGTCATGGGGGTCCTTAAGTTCTCTTGCGGTCCGCCCTACAGTCTACAAAGGAGGGTGCCGAAAGTCCGGGACGCCGGGTGTGGCCGAGGGTGTCAGAACCCCACACCCGCGAAGGCCAGCGCCTGGCGGATCAGGCCGCCGCGCCCGCCGGTGAACTCCACCTGGACACCGGGACTGAGCACTTCCTCCGGGGTCATCCAGGTGAGTTCAAGGGCGTCCTGGCGGGGTTCGCATTCGCCGGTCACGGGGATCACGTAGGCCAGGGAGACGGCGTGTTGGCGCTCATCGGTGAAGCCGGTCTGGGATGGGGCGGGGAAGTACTCCGCCACGGTGAAGGGGACCGGGCTGATGGGCAGTTGCGGGAACGCCAGCGGGCCGAGGTCCTTCTCCATGTGCCGGAGAAGGGCTGCGCGGATGGTCTCGCGGTAGATGACGCGGCCGGAAACAAGGGACCGCACCATGGTGCCGTCCTCGTCAGCCTGGAGAAGGGTTCCGACCTCATTGACGAAGCCCAGCGGATCCAGCCGGACAGGCACAGCCTCAACGTAAACCATGGGCAGCCGCCCGCGCGCCTCAAAGAGGTCTTCTTCGGAAAGCCAGCCGGGATTCGGGTCAGGAGTGCGCACGTTCATGGTTAAGTTCTACCCCATGGGACGCTGCTCGGAGATCCATACGGTGGCGGGCACGTGGGGCGCGGCGCGCCCCACGTCCGGGCTGGGCACGTGGAGCGTCCTGCCAAAGGCCTCCTCGGTAATGCTGGGGTGGAACCCGGCAGCGGCAAGCCGTTCCCGCAATGGTTCCAAGCCGCCGTCGTACTCGAAGCCGAGCCCCGAGCGTGGATTGCCCGACGCCGGACGCACCAGTAGTACGCCGCCGTTCTTGGCGGTGAAGTCTGCGGTCTCGTCGGCGTCCGGCACCGGGCGGGGGCGGGCGCCGATGTGCCGTAGCGTCTGCCCAGCGGCGGCGGGATCCTCCGTGAACCAGACCCCGACGACGGCGAGGGCCGGGTCAGCTCCGCCTGCCTGGTCGGCGCCGGGGGCAGCTTTGTCAGCCACGAAACTGAAGCCGTCCGGCCCGGTGATCCTGCAGGCTTCACCATGGTCTGCGGTGATGATTTCCGCGGGGGTGGTTCCTTCATCCTGTGCGGAGAGGTTGGTGCGGCGGGCGAATTCAGCCACGTCGCCCACCTCCACTGCCAGCGCTGTGCTTCCGTCCTCGGCTGCTCCTTCCGGTACGCCATGGAGGGCAAGGCGGCCCGAGCCTGCGTCGAAGACGCGGAACCCGGTATCGCCCTCGGTCAGGACCAGGCCAAGGGCGGTGAGAAGCCGCTCCCAGTCGTCAATCCTGGCGGTGAAATGAAGCGGGCGGACGCGGAGCATGGCTTCCCCTTCCCATAGTTATCAGGACTTTGGTGCCATCCTGCCACGTGCTCCGCCCGGTGTCGCCGCTCTTGTGCTGGCAGACGGCAGGAGCAGAATAGGGCCATGGCTGTTGAACTTGAGGAACTGCTGGTGCCTGACGCCTCCGCCTGGCGCAGCTGGCTGGAGGAACATCACAAAACCAGCCCGGGTGTCTGGCTGGTCCTGCACAAGAAGGGCGGAAACGTCACCGGGCTGGACTATGCGGCTGCCCTGGACGAGGCGCTCTGCTTCGGCTGGATCGACGGCCAGGCCCGGCGCCGGGACGCGGAAAGTTCCTTCCAGCGCATGACGCCCCGCGGCCCCAAAAGCCCCTGGTCGGCCAGGAACGTCACGTATGTTGCCCGGCTGGATGCCGACGGCCGGATGACCGACGCCGGGTGGGCGGCCGTGAACGCGGCAAAGGAAGATGGCCGCTGGGATAAGGCCTACGAGGGACAGGCAAACGCCGAAGTTCCGGCGGACCTGGCAGCAGCGATAGCCGCGGTTCCCGCCGCGCAGGCCATGTTCGACGTCCTCACCAGGACCAACCGCTTCGCCCTGATCTACCGGACCAACTCGGTAAAGCAGGCCGCCACCCGGGAACGGAAAATCGCCGGGTTTGTGGAGATGCTGGCCCGCGGGGAGGCGCCGTACCCCCAGAAAAAGCGCCCGCCGGGAGTGTCACAGTAGTCAGTCGGCGATGGTGATCGAAGCGGCGGCCTCGAACGCCATCCAGGCCTGCAGCTGCGTGGAGAGTTCGACGACGGCGCCGGGCGGGTAGGTGGCGTCCGCGGGAGCGGCGGCGTGCATCGAGAAGATGTACCGTCCGGGCCGCCCCGTGCTGCCGGCTCCTTCGCCTGGGGCAGCAAGCCGCTTCCCCTCCCAGAACGCCCCAGCGGTGTCGAATACCAGCCGGGCAGCTGTGGCCCTGGTCCGCTCGGGAAGCCGGGCATCGACGGCGGCGAGGGCAAGATAACGGCACAGGATCCCGGTGAAGAGACCGCCGTCGCCCGTTCCCTCGCAGCGCAGCGCCGTCCGGCGGGCACCGGCGGTGCTTGGGACTGCCGGGGCATGCTGCACCGGAACCGTCAGCAGCCGTGCAACCCCCTCCACCACGTCGGCCGCCCTGGCGAGATTCGCGTCTCCGCCGAGTTCAAGCTGCGCGCCCAGGACCGGGCCCTGGTTGTAGGTGTAGACCGCCCTGTCGATCACCACGTTCCCTTCCGGGTCCAGCCGGGCTCCGTCCAGGTAAAGGCCCTGGTCCGGATCAAAGAGGGTGGCGTCCAGCCAGTCCAGCAGCGACTGCGCCTTTGCGCGGTGGCCGGTGCGGGCGTAGTAGAGCGCAATGGGCGCTGTGGCGGGGGTGTTCTTGAAGTCCCGTTTTTTACTCCAGAAGGCACCCCCGCCCAGGTCGTCGGTGCAGGCGGCGTCGAACTGCAGGGTGAGGGATCTGCGGACGCCGGCGTTGCGGCGGCGGCCCGGCTTGCAGGTTTCCTCTGCCAGCCCGTCGAGCCGGAGGACGGCGAGGGCGAGCCAGGCCATGTCGTCGTAGTAGTTGTTTACGAACGTGAAAGCGTTGCGCAACCATACTCCGGTCACCAGCCGGGAAGCGAGGCTGCCGGCACTGGGTTTGCCGGCACCGTTGAATCTTGCTGCAGGTATGGCGCCGTTGCGCAGTTCCCGGCGGCCCGCATCCACCAGGCAATCGGCGTAGTGGGCTTGCCACCAGTAATGCCAGGGATGGAGCAGTGTGCCCTTCAGGCCGTCCCGCCAGGCAGGAGCGGGCCACTTCACCGTGCCGAGGTGCGTGCCGGGCAGGAAGAACAGCTTCCTTCCGAACAGCGCCGTCGCCGACCGTGCGGCCTCGTTGGCCCTGTCCGCCCAGTCAACGGGAGGGGAAGCATCCGCGGAAGTCATGGCTTCCACCCTAGCCGGGCACAGCGGCATGCCGGCGGAGGGCCGATTAGTGCGGGCCCACCGTAATTTCAGTTAACATGCACTAACTAATGCTTCGCGGTTTCCTGCCGAAGCAGTCACGCATCAAGGAGGATGTATGGACGTTCCAGGCAGCGTTGCGTTGGTTACCGGAGGCGCCTCGGGCTTGGGGGCCGCCACTGCCCGCAGGCTGGTCGACGACGGGGCAACAGTAGTGCTTGTTGACCTTCCGTCCTCGGCGGGCGCGGCCCTCGCGGAGGAGCTCAACAGCAGATCGTTGAGCAGCATGGGAATCAACGGCCCGGCCGGGAGTCCGGCGGGGAGCCAGGGAAAATCCGCCGTCTTTGTGCCCGCGGACGTGACGAGCGAAACGGACGTACAGGCCGCCGTCGATACCGCCACCGCCCTCGGACCGTTGCGGATTGTGGTGAACTGTGCCGGCATCGCCACCCCGGGGAAGGTTCTGGGCCGGGAGGGCGTGCTTCCGCTGGAGGCGTTCAACCGGGTCATCCAGGTCAACCTGGTGGGGACGTTCAACGTGTTGCGCCTGGCGGCAGCGGCAATGGTGTCCACCGAGCCGGCCACCACAATCCTGGGTGGCCCCGAACGCGGTGTCATCATCAACACCGCGTCCGTGGCTGCTTTTGAGGGACAGATCGGCCAGCCTGCCTACGCTGCTTCCAAGGGCGCTGTGGCGGCCATGACCCTGCCCCTCGCCCGGGAGCTCGCGCGCTCGCTGGTGCGGGTGGTGGCCATCGCCCCGGGAATCTTTGAAACGCCCATGATGGCGGGGTTGCCGCAGGAAGCGCAGGATTCCCTGGGGGCCCAGGTGCCGCACCCCTCGCGCCTGGGCAAGCCCGACGAATACGCCAACCTGGTGGCGCACATCGTGGACAACGCCATGCTTAACGGTGAAACCATCCGTCTTGACGGCGCCATCCGCATGGGCCCGAAATGACAAGCGCCGCCCGTGAAGCCGCTGAGACCAAGTCCGGCTTGCCTTCGGCCGACTTCTTCGACGTCGAATCGCTGCTGAACCAGGCCGAACGGGAGAAACTGGCCGAACTCCGGGAGTTCCTGGCAACGGAGATCGCCCCCTACGCGGGGGAGTGGTGGAACAAGGCTGAGTTTCCGGCGCACATCCTGCCCAAACTGGCAGCCCTGCAGCTCAGCACCCCGGCGCAGCGCGGTTACAGCCACCTGTTCGCCGGACTGGTGATCGCCGAGATGACCCGTGTGGACACCTCGATCGCCACCTTTTTCCTGGTCCACCACGATCTCTTTGTGGAGTCCCTTTACGCCTTCGGCACCGCGGACCAGAGGCAGCGGCTGCTCGAGGACGCCGCCAACCTGCGCATCACCGGAGCCTTCGCCCTGACCGAACCGGACCACGGCTCCGACGTCGCCGGAGGAATGGAGACCCGCGCCCGGAGGATCTCATCCACCACGGGAAAGCCCGACGACGGCGGGGACGCATGGGTGCTCAACGGCGCCAAGCGGTGGATCGGCAACGGGACGTTCTGCGACTACATGCTGGTCTGGGCCCGGGACGAAGCGGACCAGTCAGTACGGGGCTTCATCGTGGACGCCACCCTGCCGGGGGTCAGCCGGTCCCGGATCGAAAACAAGATAGCCCTGCGGACAGTCCAGAACGCCGACATCGTTTTCGACAACGTCCAGGTGGCGGAGGCGGACCGCTTCGCTGCCATTAGTAGCTTCGAGGACACCAACGAGCTGCTGCGCGGCTCACGCATCATGGTCGCCTGGCAAGCGGTGGGCCAGCAGCTGGCAGCGTTCGACGTCGCCCGGCAGTACGCCGTCGAACGCCACCAGTTCGGACGCCCGCTGGCACAGTTCCAGCTGGTCCAGCAGCAGCTGGTGACAATGCTGGGCAACGCCGTGGCGAGCATGGCCATGATGGCGGGACTTGCCAGGCTGCAGGACGGAGGCGCGGCCGACATGCCGCACGTGGCCCTGGCCAAGTCCTACCTCAGCGCCCGGATGCGGGAGACCGTGGCGCTGGGCCGTTCGATCCTGGGTGGGAACGGCATCGTGACCGACTACCGGATGGCGAAGATTTTCTCGGACGCGGAAGCCATCTACACCTATGAGGGGTCGTTCGAAATCAACACCCTGATCGTGGGCCGTGCCGTCACGGGAGTCTCGGCCATCGTTTAGTCCTGGGTGGGTTAGCTGCCAAAATCGCTGGGCGGATAGGGCTGCATCTCGCCCGCCTCGACACGTATGTCCAACGAGTTGTTCTTCACGGGCATGGGGCAGGTGCCGTAGGGGGTGAAGGCGCTGGGATAGTTGATGGCGCGGTTGAAATCCAGGACCACGGACCCGTCCGGGCGGGGCCGGGTCAGGGCGAGCTTGCGCCAGTCATCGGTAGTATCGCCGTTGGTTTCATCGTGGAACGTCACGGTCAGGGCGCCGAGCTTTTCCTCCTCCGCCTGCAGCCGGAACTCGTGCCCGCTGCCGGGAAGGCGGAACACCACGTCGCCCACCGTGCGGTGGATGCCGTCCACCAGGGGGTTGGCCGTGGCGATCGGCACGTCCACTGGCTCGGGGTAGGGCTCGAACTTCCCGGTCACCTCCCAGCGGGGGTCGTACGGGTAGGTGGGAACGCCGTCGAATTCGGTGAAAACGGGCGACCCTGCGTCCCGGGTGCGGAGGGCGTACCGGCCTCCCCGCATGGCCAGCTCAACCACGATCTGCGCCCCATCAATTCCGCCGAATTGGACCCACATCAGCGACTCCTCGTCGGCGAGGGCGGCGGAAACGGTGCCATGGACCGGTTTGCCAGACTCCACCAGTGACAGCCCGTCAGCCGGCACTGCGGTGAGTGTCGCCGTCGTGCCGTCCGTTGACCACAGCCCGGGCGCCAGTTCGACGGCGGCGGGGGAGTCCTCCAACCACTGGAAGGAGGTGAGAGTCAGCCAGCCGTGGCGGGTGGCCAGGGCCTTGTTCCGGTTGTCGCGGAAGCGCTGCCAGCGCTCCACTTTGGCGGCTGGAATGGTGCTCATGGTTCCTTTCGGAGGTCGGCTTGCCCCGGCTACAACCGCGCATGGCAGGCGTTCATTCCGCGGCAGGCCTGTCCGCATTGTTGAATAGGTGGCGTGGATATTTTGGCGGGCGTAAGTAGTGAGTGGCTCAAGTGGTTGACGTGGATTGCTGCACTGGCTTCCGCGGTGGTGGTGCTGCTGTTGCGGCGGCCGCGGCGTCCGGATCTGGCCCTGTTCGCCGGCGTCCAGGTATTTATTGCCGCCAGCCTCGCAGCGGGCATCTACGTCCTGAACCATCTGGGCGAAGGCCGCTGGGGCGGTGATGAGGAAGCCAAAGTCGATCCGCCGTCGCTCTCGGAAACTCCCATGGTGGGGCAGTTCCTGGAACCGCTGGACGGGACACTCAGCGGTGTGGCCGATGTCGTCAACGAGTTTGTGGACTTCCGTGCCGCCTTTCCGGTGGCGCTGGACTTTTTTGTTGCGGCCGGCTGGGCCCTTGCCGCCGCCGTTCCGGTGGGGCTGTGCGTCCTGATCGGCAACGCTGTGGAAACCAAGCGCCGGAAGACTGAATTTGCTTCCTCCCAAAAGGAGCTGGCACAGCTGCGGGCTGAGCTTGAGCGCGTGAAACACCATGTCGGTTACCCGGCGGACGACATTATCTGAGACGGATTCCCCCGAGCCGCCGGACTGCGGGTAGCATCTTTAGCTAGTTACGTGGCTCACAGTATCCAGCGCAGTGTACGAGCCAAGTCCGAACCCTCGAAAGATAGTTTCCATGGCTCACACTGCAGCAAATCCCGAAACCGACCTTGCCTCCGAACTGAGGGCAGACGTCCGGCGCGTCTCCACTCTGCTGGGCGAATCGCTGGTCCGCCAGCACGGACCCGAGCTTCTGGACCTCGTGGAGCAGGTGCGCCTCCTCACCAAGGAATCCAAGGAAGCTGCCCGCGGCGGTGCGGATGCCACCGGGCCCTGGAGCGCGCACGACGTCGTTGCCCAGGTCCGCGAACTCCTCGGCTCCCTGCCCATCGAGCAGGCCACCGACCTGGTCCGTGCGTTCGCCTTCTACTTCCACCTCGCCAACGCCGCTGAACAGGTCCACCGCGTGCGGGGCCTGCGGACCCGGGAGGAAAAGGACGGCTGGCTCGCGAAAACCGTCAACGAAATCGCCGAACAGGCCGGCCCCGGTGTGCTGCAGGAAGTAGTCAACGGGCTCGATGTACGCCCCATTTTCACCGCGCACCCCACCGAGGCCTCGCGCCGTTCGGTGCTGGACAAGATCCGCAAGCTCTCCGACGTGCTGGCCCAACCCACCGCCGAGGGCACCACGGCCCGCCGCCGCCAGGACCGCCAGCTCGCCGAGATTATCGACCAGATGTGGCAGACCGACGAACTCCGCCAGGTCCGGCCCACTCCGGTGGATGAAGCCCGCAACGCCATCTACTACCTGGGCGGCATCCTCACCGACGCCATGCCCGAAATGCTGACCGAGCTGGCCGAACTGCTGGGCGAACACGGTGTCAGCCTCGCGTCCCAGGACGCCCCCATCCGCTTCGGTTCCTGGATCGGCGGCGACCGCGACGGCAACCCGAACGTCACCGCGGCCGTAACCCGGGAAATCCTGCAGATCCAGAACCAGCACGCAGTCCGGATCAGCATCGGCATGATGGACGAACTGATCTCCATCCTCTCCAACTCCACGGCCCTCGCCGGCGCGGACAAGGAACTGCTCGATTCCATCGACGCAGACCTGAAGAAGCTGCCCGGACTGGACCGGCGCGTGCTGGAGCTCAACGCCCAGGAGCCCTACCGCCTGAAGCTCACCTGCATCAAGGCCAAGCTCATCAACACCGGCAAGCGGGTAGCCGCAAACTCCAACCACGAACACGGGCGGGACTACAGCGGAACCGGCGAACTCCTCGCGGACCTCGAACTGCTGGAGCTCTCGCTCCGCAACCACTCGGCGTCGCTGGCTGCGGACGGCGCCCTTGCCCGGGTCCGCCGCGCCGTCGCCTCCTTCGGCCTGCACCTGGCCACCCTGGACATCCGCGAACACGCCGACCACCACCACGACGCCGTGGGCCAGCTCATGGACCGGATCGGCGGCCCCGGGCTGCGGTACGCGGAACTGAGCCGCGGGGAACGCTTCGAAGTCCTCGGCTCCGAACTCGCGTCCCGCCGGCCGCTGTCCGGCCACCCGATCAAGCTCGACGGCGCCGCTGACGGCACGTACGACGTCTTCCGTGAAATTCGGCGTGCCCTGCGCGCCTACGGCCCGGACGTCATCGAGACGTACATCATCTCCATGACCCGCGGCGCCGACGACGTGCTCGCCGCCGCCGTCCTGGCCCGCGAAGCCGGTTTGGTCAATCTCTTCGGCGAAAAGCCGTACGCAAAGATCGGGTTCGCGCCGCTGCTGGAAACGGTGGAGGAGCTCCGTGCCTCCGCGGAAATCGTGGACCAGCTTCTGTCCGATCCCTCCTACCGCGAGCTTGTGCGCCTCCGCGGGGACGTGCAGGAGGTCATGCTGGGCTACTCGGACTCCAACAAGGAATCCGGCGTGATGACCAGCCAGTGGGAAATCCACAAAACCCAGCGCAAGCTGCGGGACGTCGCCGCCAAGCACGGCGTGCGCGTACGCCTGTTCCATGGCCGCGGCGGATCGGTCGGCCGCGGCGGCGGACCCACCTACGACGCGATCCTGGCCCAGCCCAACGGCGTCCTGGAAGGCGAAATCAAGTTCACCGAGCAGGGCGAGGTTATCTCGGACAAATACTCGCTGCCCGAGCTGGCCCGCGAAAACCTCGAACTGTCCCTCGCCGCCGTGCTCCAGGGTTCAGCCCTGCACCGGGATCCGCGCACCTCCGCGGACCAGCGCGAACGGTACGGGCACGTGATGGAAACCATTTCCGACGCCGCCTTCGAGCAGTACCGGAAACTGATTGATGACCCGGACCTGCCCGCCTACTTCCTGGCCTCCACGCCCGTGGAACAGCTGGGCTCCCTGAACATCGGTTCCCGCCCGTCCAAGCGCCCGGATTCCGGCGCCGGGCTTGGCGGCCTGCGTGCCATCCCGTGGGTGTTCGGCTGGACCCAGTCCCGGCAGATTGTCCCCGGCTGGTTCGGCGTGGGTTCGGGCCTCAAGGCCGCCCGCGAGGCCGGGAACTCCGCGCAGCTGGTGGAGATGTGGGAGAACTGGCACTTCTTCCGGTCAGTGCTTTCCAACGTGGAGATGACCCTCGCCAAGACGGACCTGGACATCGCGGGGTACTACGTGTCCACCCTGGTGCCCAAGGAACTGCACCACATCTTCCGGGCCATTCGCGAGGAATATGAGCTGACCGTGGCCGAGGTCCAGAACCTGACGGGCGAGAACCTGCTCCTGGACGCCCAGCCCACGCTCAAACGCTCACTCGAGATCCGTGACCAGTACCTCGACCCCATCAGCTACCTGCAAGTGGAACTCCTCCGCCGTGTCCGCGCGGAAGCTGCCGAGGCCGCTGAGAAGGAAGACGGCATCACTGGAGCAGAGATTGACGAACGCCTGCAGCGGGCCATGCTGATCACGGTCAACGGCGTGGCGGCCGGACTTCGCAACACCGGGTAACCCCAACCCTCTCTGACTTGATGTGCCCTTTTCCCCAACCCTCTCTCACTTGACGTCGCGTTTTCACGGACGCTCTCGCACCCTGAACTGAAAGCAATTCATAATGATGGGGCGTTTGGGCATTTCCTGCATTGGGTGATGGGGCGTGTGAGGGTTTCCAGCATCAAGTGAGAGAGCGTTTGGGTTTTCCAGCATCGAGTGAGAGAGCGTTTGTGGTTTTCCCGCATTAAGTGAGAGAGCGTCTGGGTAGGGTTGGAGGCATGCCATCGTTCCAAACCCGCTTGAAGATCACAGGCCTGCGCCCCGGCATTCCGCCTGAAGCCGTTATGGATGCAGCGGTGGAGGCGCTGGAAACCCGCCACCACGTGGAGTCGAACCAGCTGCAGATTGCCGGCGGAGTGCCGCAACTGAACCTGCGATTCCTTGTTGAGGCGACCGAGTACAGCGGTGAGAACCAGCAGGCGCTGGAATCGGCAGCCATGATGCGCGACGCCGTTGAACGCGTTGCGCTGACCGGCTCGCTGATGGTGCTGCGCCGCAACAGGGGCCGCTGGGCGCCTGTCTAAAGAGCTACGCCAGGGGAGGGTCCGGCTCCTCCACCGGCGAGCTGTTGCCCCGGCGCCGCGTCACAATGATGCCGACGACGACGCCGATCACCAGTCCCAGCGCCACGCCGATCAGCGAGCTGGCCCAGAAGGGCAGGCCCGTGGCGGAACCGGTGAAGTAGCCCAGGCCCACCAGCCAGCAGGCCCAGAGCAACGCCCCGAGCCCGGCGCACAGGCTGAAGCCGCGGACCGAAACGTTCGCGATCCCTGCAGCGGCAGACGTGGCAAGCCGTCCGCCCGGAATGAACCTGGCGCCAATGATGGTCCCGTATGTGGATGAACGGCCGGCCTTGGCGATGGCGTCGTGGATTCCGGAGTGCACGCGCCGGCCCCATCTCCAGCGGTCGAGGACGTGGCTCAGCCGCTTCCTGAACAGCTGGAACACCACAACATCGCCCAGCCAGGAGGCCACGGCCGACAGGGCCATCACCAGGAACACATTGGCCCGGCCGTCAGCGGAAAGCGCTCCGCCGGTAATCACCACCATCTCGGACGGGACCGGCGGAAAGATGGCGTCGCCGAGCACGATGGGGATGATCCAGAAATAGATCGCCGTCCCCCAGCTGTCAGCGCTGCCGAAGTCCATTGCCACAAAGGTACCCCACTTTGGTTCGGCCAGGCCGGGGAGTCAGGGGTTTATGCGGGCGGCCGGTGCATGCTTCAGGTACGGCTTCGGGTTGCTTCGCTGAGCTGCAGGCGGCTGCGGTACTCCACCGGCTTCCCCGAGATGGGGTCCACGAACCGGATGCCGCGGGCCAGGAGCTGCAGGGGCTTGGTGTAGTCGTCCGGAGCCTTGTCCAGCAACTCCGGGTAGAACGAGTCATTGACGATTCCCAGCCCCAGGGACGCCATGTGCACCCGCAGCTGGTGGGTCTTTCCGGTGTGGGGTTCCAGCCGGTACAGCGCACGGCGCGCGGGACTGCCGGGTGCCGCAGCGGCGGCGGAAGCACCGCCGTCGAACGTTTCCAGCCGTTCAATCCGCGTTTCGGCGTTGGGCTCGCCGTCAATCACCTCGGCCAGCAGGTAGCTGCGGGACTTGGTCATGCGGTTGCGCACCACCACGGGAAATTCGACGGCGGGATACCCTTCGGCAGGCTCTGCGGCGGACACGCACTCGTAGTTTTTTTGAACCTGGCGCTTTTCGAAAAGCACCTGGTACTTGCCGCGGGTGCCCGGGTTTGTCGAAAACAGCAGGACGCCGGCCGTCATGCGGTCGAGCCGGTGCATGGGAATCAGGTCCGGCAGGTCCAGCTGGTTCCGCAGGCGCACCAGGGCGGATTCCTGGATGTAGGTGCCGCCGGGGGTGGTGGGCAGGAAATGGGGCTTGTCCACCACCAGCAGGTGCTCATCCTGGTGCAGGATGCCCAGCTCCACGGGAATGCGGGTTTCAGGCGGCAGCGTCCGGTAGTACCAGATAAATGTATGGTCCTCCAGCGGCGTGGAGCGGCTCAGCGGGGTGCCGCCCTCACCAACGATCTCGCCGGCGTCGAACCTGTCCTCGATGCCCTGCGGATCAATATGCCCCCAGCGGTGCATCATGTAGTCCATCGCCGTCTCCCACGGGCCCTCCAAGGGAAGGCGCAGGCGGGTGGCGTTGACGCCGTCGCGCACGGGGAGGGGGGATTGCATCACCGGACAATTCTACGGGGTGCGGCTGTTGCCCGAAGTGCTCCTGGGTCTGTCCACGTCCGAAGACCTTGGCCGCTTCTTGCGGCTTGCGGTCCCTTTCAGGCAGCCCAGCCGCGGGCGATGGCGTCGAGGGCTGCGGTGTAGGCAGCTTCCCAGTCGGCGTCCGGCGGGCCCACGTGGGCGAGCTCGAGGCTCACCAGGCCGTGCACCTGGCCCCAGATCGCGAATGCGGCCACCTCAACCGGCGCCGGCAGAAGGACTCCCTCGGATTGCGCGGCGGCGACGGCGCCAAGGAGGGGTTCCATGGCACCGGCAGCCACCTCGGGGCTGGGCCGGCAATCAACGTATGCCGCCAGCGCGCCGCCGAACATCAGCCGGTACAGCGCGCGATGCTCCAGCGCCCAAACCCGGTAGGCGGATCCAAGCTCACGAAGACCACCCGGTGCAGCGGCGACCTGCGAGTCCCGGAACGACCTGAACCCGCCATCCACCACCGCCGTCAAGAGCTGGGACTTCCCGCCGAACAGGGAGTAGACGGCAGTAGTGGAAGTCCCTGCTGCCGAGGCCACATCCCGCAGGGTTACCCTCGCGGGGCCGTCGCGGTCCACGAGTTCAGCTGTTACGGCCAGCAGTTCCTGCCTTAGGGAATCGTTGTGCACCACGGGTCTTGCCATGGGGCCTATTGTTTCATAACCTTGTTCCGTAACGGGGTTATGAAACGGCGTTACGAAAACCGAAACCAAGGAGCTTCCCATGGCGCAGACCGTTTTTTCTGGCCGCTATACCGCCGACCCCGGCCGGGAATCAGTCACTGTCTTCCTGATCGGCATGCGGGCAAACCGGTGGTGGAAGGCGGGGACGGTTGCGAAGGTCGCCGCCGCGATGCCGCGGATGCTCCAGCACCTGGCGGGGAACCCGTCGTCGGGAATGCTGGGCTATGAGCAGTGGTTCGGCCGGACCACCATGCTGCTCAGCTACTGGGAGAGTCCGGACCATCTGCGGAAGTTTGCCGCGGACCGAGAATCCCCCCACCTGGAACCCTGGCGCCGTTTTATGAAGGAAACTGCCGGAAGCGGAGATGTGGGCGTTTGGCATGAGACCTACCAGGTGCCTGCGGCCGGGATAGAGGCCATCTACAACGGGATGCCCCTGTTTGGGCTCGCCAAGGCCACCGCGCATATCCCTGTTGGGGCGGGGACTAATACCGCGAGGCAGCGGATGGGCAGGTCCGCCGCACAATCCGCGGCACCGGCTGCCGCACCGTCAAGCCGCGCACGGCAATCCTGACCCCCGTCAGGCAATAGCGACGCCGTCACGCAATAGCGCCGGCGGGCGCGTCCTTGAGGGTCCGGCGGAGCTGGGGGGCGGCGTCCAGCCGGTCCTGCGCCGACCGCAGGGCAAGCACCGCGGTCTCCAGCTTCTCCGGCGGCAAGGTAAATGGCACCCGGAGGTAACGTTCGAAGGCGCCGCCAACCCCAAAGCGGGGCCCGGCCGCGAGCCGGATCCCATGTTCGGGTGCGATGACCGTCAGCGCCGTGCTGATGGGCGCAGGCAGTTTGCACCAGATGGACAGGCCACCGGAGGGGTACGCCGTTTCCCACTCCGGCAGGTATCCGGCCAGCAGTTCCAGCAGGGCGGCACGGCTGTCCCGCAGGGCAGTAAGCCTGGCCGGCAGCGGCTCGTCCAGGGCCCGGACGAGATGCGCGCCGGCCAGTTGTTCCATAACAGGTCCGCCCAGGTCCAGGGAGGTCCGTGCCGCAGCGAACCGCTGGATCAGGTCCCCGGAAGCCCGGATCCAGCCGGTGCGGAGACCTGCCCAATGCGACTTGCTGAGCGAGCCGATGGTTACCACTGTTGGACTGAAGGCTGCCACCGGAGTGGTCTCGACGCCGTCGAGGTTCAGCTCCCGCAAGGTTTCGTCCACCACCAGAGTTGTTCCCGCGGCGGCCGCGGCCCTGACCAGGAGGCGGCGTTGGAGGTCGGGCATCACTTGTCCGGTTGGATTGTGGAAGTCCGGCACCACGTATGCGAGTTCGGGCCGCTGCTGCCTCAGGGCGGCCTGAAGTGCCTGCATGTCCCAGGCTGGAGTACCCCGCATGCCGTCACCGCCCCTGGCCGGGGCGCAGGAGAATGCCACCGGAGTTGCCCGGCAACCGGCGGCGCGGATGCCGTCAAGGGCGTTCGGGTAGCTGGGATGCTCCACCAGCACCCTGTCCTGCCGCCCGGCCAGGGCCCGGAGGATGATGGTCAGGGCGTGCTGCGCGCCAGACGTCACCAGGATCTGGTCCGCCGTAGTCGGTGCCCCGGCTGCCGTGTACCGGGCCGCTATTGCCTCGCGCAGGGGGAGCAGGCCGATGGCGTCATAGCCGAATCCCGGGAGCAGGGCCGGAAGTTCGGTGAGGGCTGCGGCGAACGCGCGGTGTACTACCTCTCCGCTCGCGGGAAGGGACGCGTAGGCGAGATCGATCAGCCCCTCCGGCGCGGCCAGTCCGGGTGCCGCGAGTCCCGGTGCCGCGGATCCCGGCCGTGCCGGCGCTGGACCAACAGGCATTGGGCCGGTGAGCAGCGTGCCGCCGGCCGGCGTCGTGCGTGGAATCCGGGTCCGGCTCCTGCTGCCTTGGCCGCTGGTCAGGAACCCCTGCTCCCGGAGGAGGCCGTATGCCGCCGTTACGGTGGTGCGGCTGACGCCCAGGGATTCGGACAGTGCCCGCTCGCTGGGCAGGGCGGTGTCCAGCGCCACCCGGCCGTCCAGGACCAGGAGGCGTACGACGTCGGCCAGCTCCCGGTAGGCGGGCGCCGCGCCAAGGTGCCACGTTCCGAGAAGGCGGGCAAGGGCGGCGGCGCTGAGAGGGGACATAAGGCCAGTATCCCAAACTGGCTATGGAATTCAATGCCAGTGGTCTGCGACAGTGGTTCCCATGTTGACCCGCAGACTCCTCCAGCTCTTCCTCGGCCTCGCCATGTACGGAATATCCCTCGCCCTGTTCATCCGGGCCGGACTGGGCCTGGACCCGTGGGACGTCTTTCACCAGGGCGTCGCCGGGAGGACCGGGCTCAGCATCGGCCTGGTGGTCATCATCGTGAGTTTCCTGGTTCTGCTTCTCTGGATTCCGCTGCGGCAGCGGCCGGGTTTCGGCACCTTGTGCAATGCAGTGCTGGTGGGCGTTTTCGCAGACATCGGCCTTGCCCTGATTCCGGCTTTCTCCCACTTGGGCGGGCAGGCCGCCATGCTCGCAGGGGCCGTGCTCCTGAACGGCATCGCGTCCGCCTGCTACATCGGTGCCCGGTTTGGGCCCGGCGCACGGGACGGCCTGATGACGGGGCTGGCGCGCCGCACCGGATGGTCTGTCAGGTTGTCTCGCACCCTGATTGAAGTGGTGGTCCTGGCGGTCGGCTGGCTCCTCGGCGGTTCGGTGGGAGTGGGCACCGTCGTTTACGCCCTCGCGATCGGGCCCCTGGTCCAGCTGCTGCTCCCGGTGTTTATGGTGCCGGCCGCGCTGCCGGCGGAACCTGATTTACAGGGCCGGGACGACGCCGGCTCCGTTACTCCCGAACCACTGGCCAGCAACGGCTAGTGGAACTCCCGGACGGGCTTCCCAAACAGAACTCCCGGGTCCGGGCAGGGCTCCCTGCCCGGGACCCTAAGGCCAGGACGCCGGCGCGGCATCCCTACGCCTGGAGGGGCTGGCACTTGGGGCAGAAGTAAATGTCCCGTTCTTCCTCGCCATTCAACTTTCCCAGGACGCCCCGCCGGATCGGCGTTCCACACTTTAGGCAGGGCTGGTGCTCCCTGCGGTACACCCAATAACCGGGCCGCCCGGCCATTCTCCCTACCGGCAGGCCTTTGGTGTTGAGGATGGTGACCCGGCGCCCGGGGCCGAGGTTTACTTCGAGCAGCTGCTTGGCGTCGATCATCATGGTCCGCACATCCTGGACGGCGGACACCGGGGACGCCGGATGAACGCCGGACAGGAAGCAGGCCTCACAGCGGTAGATGTTGCCGATCCCGGCGAGGTTGCGCTGGTCCAGCAGGGCGACACCGATGGGGACGTCCGGGGCGGCTCGTACCCGCCGCTCCGCTTCGTCCAGGTCCCAGTCCGGCCCCAGGAGGTCAGGGCCCAGGAACCCCACGATGGAGTCCTCATTGGCCGTGGCCACCACTTCAACGATGCCAAGGGAAAATCCGACGGCATCCGCCACCGGCGTGCGCAGCACACACCGGGCGGTGTATCCCGGCTTACGCCACCTGCCACCGGGCGGGTAGACCTGCCAAGTGCCCTCCATTTTCAGGTGTGAGTGGATGGTGAGTTTTTTGTCCTCCGGACCCACCACCCGCATGAGTAGGTGCTTGCCCCGCGGCACGACCTCCGCAACCGTCCAGCCGGCCAGGTTCAACGTGGCGAAGCGGGGCACCCGGAAGTCGGATGCAATCAGTTTCTGTCCCGCCAAAGCCTGGTGCAGCTGGTGGGCTGCCCGCCAGACCGAATCCCCCTCAGGCACGTATCCTCAGCCCCTTCGGCGTGGAGTACGCCCCGGCCGAGCTGAGCGCCGCGGCAACAGGCGTATCCAGGATTCCGTGGCCGTTCACCTTCTCCATGATCAGCTTGTCGACGGCGCCGCGGGTCACCACACTGACCAGTGCGGAGCCGGCGGCGGCGAGGATGGCGTCGTCGTCGCTGAAGGCCAGCAGCGTTTTTCCACCCCGTTCCACGTACAGGACCAGCGCCCCGTCCACCAGCACCACCAGGGCACCCGCCTTCCGCCCGGGCCGGTGCCCGGTTCCAGCGTCGTCGTGAAGGGCCGGCCAGGGGAGGGCTGCGCCGTAGGGGTTGGCGGGATCGGTGGCGGCGAGGGCGAGGGCGGCAGGCTCGGGCTTGGCGAGCTGGGTGTCTTCGGAGTACGAACGCAGCCGGTCAACGGTGGCCGGCACGGCGAACTGGGCTGCCCCCAGGTGCTCAATGAAGTAGCCGCGGCGGCATCGGCCCGCTTCCTCGAGCCGTGCCAGGACTTTGTACATCAACCCGAACCCGCCAAGGATCTGTTCTGCCATCACCGAGCCCCGGGTGACCACGCCGTAGCGGTCCAGCAGGAGCTCGGCAGTGGCCCGGGCGTGGATGGTCGGGTCCAGTTCGGGCTGCGGGAGCGCGGACCAACGGCCTGCTGCCAGGGGAGGCGTGGCCGGGCCGGCCGACGTTCCGTAGCGGCCACCGCCCATTCCTGCAGACCCCATCAGGCCGGTCCCGTGGGACCGGCCCAGCCGGCTCAGGCGCGGTGCCCGCGCCCTCGGTGCACGGGCCACCTGCCGGTGGGCAGTGTGCCCACCTGCGATCAAGGCGCGGACGGGAGCGAACGTGTCACCCGTAATGCGGCCAGCCCACGCCAGGTCCCACAACGCAGTGACAATCTCCTGGTCACTCAGAACCGAGTCCATTCCGCCGGCCACCTCAGTCAGCTGCCGGAAGAAGTAGCCGCCGCCGTTGTTTCGGAGGTGCTCCAGGAGCCGCTGCTGGGCGTCGCCGGGTTCGTAGTCGATGGCCGGGTTTAGGGTCAGCTCTGCGGAGTCGGCCAGGTGCAGGCTGATCCAGCCGTCGTTGCCGGGCAGCGCTCCGGCTCCGGACCACAGCACCTCGCCGGTGGCCATGAGTTCGTCCAGCATGGCCGGCTGGTAATTGGAGACCCGGGATGCCAGGACCAGGGGCTCCCAGGCGGAGGCCGGAACCGGAACACCGGAAAGCTGGTCGATGGCTGTGACGATGCCGTCCAGCCCGCGCAACCCCGGCTGGCCGCGGCCTGCACCGGGGGTACGGACATGTTGCCAGGCCGGCAGGAAACGGCCGTAGGCGGACGCGTCGACAGGCTCCACCTCTGCCCGCAGTGCTGCCAGCGACCGGCGGCGCAGTTTACGGAGGACCTCGGCATCACACCACTCACTGACCGTGGCGGGATGGAGTGGCTCAGCGGGTGCGGGGTTCGCTGCAGAAGGGCTTGCCTCAGCAGGCTCGGTAACAGCAGGGGTGGCAGCAGCGGCATCGGCAGCTGCCGGGTCCGCGTCAGCCGGGTGCACCTCAGGCGGGCCTGAATGGGGCCGGAACTCGCCTTCCACCACCCGCCCGTCAGCGGCGAGGCGCTTGAGGGCGGTGCTGACCACTGCCACGCCCAGGCCCAGCCGGGTTGCCGCTTCCGCCGCGGTGAAGGGACCGTGGGTGCGGGCGTAACGGGAGACGAGATCCCCCAGGGGGTCCGCCACTGGTTCAATAAACGCGAGCGGCACGCCCATGGGAAGGGGAACGCCGATGGCATCCCGGAGCCGCGCGGCGTCTTCAACGGCGGCGAAGCGTTCCACGCCGCCGATGTTGACCTTGATGGCGCGGTTGGCCCGCTGCAGGGCGAGCAGGTGGCCGGTGGCGGAATCGGTGGTGGCATGGGCCAGGTCTGCTGCAGGCGCCTGGGCCGCATGCTCGGCCGCAAGTTCGGCATCTGTTGGTTCCGCAACGGCCGCATCCGCCGCCGCAAATTCCCCGCCAGCGGGCTCGGCGGCTGCGGGCTCACCGCCTTGGAGCCTGGCGGCTGCCTCCTCTGGGGCCAGGGGACCAAGCAGGCGCAGCAGGTCCGCTACACCTTCCACTCCCCGCGCGCGCCGGTCCGGTGCCAGGCGCTGCAGTTCCCGTTCGGTGGACTCGATGACCCTGGCGTCCAGCAGTTCGCGGAGCTCCACGCGCCCCAGCAACTCGTTGAGGAGGGTGGAGTCGAGGGCCAGGGCGGCGGCACGGCGCTCCGCCAGGGGGGAGTCGCCCTCGTAAAGGAACTGGGCAACGTACCCGAACAGGAGCGACTTCGCGAACGGCGACGGCTGCGATGTGGTGGTCTCCACGATCCGAAGCTCGCGCCGTTCCACGGACGCAGCGATGTCTTTGAGCGCCGGGAGATCGTAAACGTCCTGCAGGCATTCGCGCACTGTTTCCAGGACGATGGGGAACGTGGGGTACTTCCGGGCGACGTCCAGCAACTGGGCGGACCGCTGCCGCTGCTGCCACAGCGGCTGCCGTTTGCCCGGTGTCTGCCGCGGCAGCAGCAGGGCACGGGCGGCACATTCGCGGAAGCGTGAGGCGAACAGTGCGCTGCCCCCGACTTCTGCCGTGACGATCTGTTCCAGTTCCTCGGGGTCGAACAGGAACAGTTCGGCCCCCGGCGGCTCGTCCTCCATCATCGGCACGCGCAGGACGATCCCGTCGTCGGCGGCCATGGCGGAGCCGTCCATGCCGTACCGCTGGTTGAGCCGCTGGCCCACCGCAAGCGCCCAGGGTGCATGCACCGGGATGCCGAAGGGGCTGTGGAGGATCACCCGCCAGTCGCCCAGTTCGTCATGGAACCGCTCCACCACCAGTGTGGTGTCGCTGGGCACCACCTCGGTTGCCTGCTTCTGTTCACTGAGGTACTGGATCAGGTTGTTGGCCGCGAAGGCGTCCAGGCCGCTGGCCTGGCAGCGTTCGGTGGCGGGTCCGACGTCGGACGCTGACAGTTCACGCACGAAGGCGCCAAGGGCACGGCCCAGGTCCACCGGGCGGCCGAGCGAATCGCCCTTCCAGAAGGGAAGCTTGCCGGGCTGGCCGAAGGCGGGGGAGACCAGCACGCGGTCGTGGGTGATGTCCTCGATCTTCCAGCTGGTGGCGCCGAGGGCAAAAACGTCGCCCACGCGGGATTCGTACACCATCTCCTCGTCCAGCTCGCCCACCCGCCGGCCGCCCTTGGGGGCAGGGGCGGGCTTGCCGTCCGTGGAGGGCGACGCCGATCCCTCGATTTCGGTGCCGATGATGTACACGCCGAAGAGACCGCGGTCCGGAATAGTGCCGCCGGAGGTGACGGCGAGGCGCTGGGCCCCGGGCCTGCCTTCGATGGTGCCGGCGTTGCGGTCCCAGACGATCCGGGGACGCAGTTCGGCGAATTCGTCGGAAGGGTAGCGGCCGGCCAGCAGGTCCAGGGTTGCCTCGAACGCCGACCGGGGGAGGGACGCGAAAGGTGCCGAACGGCGGACAGTGGCAAACCATTCCTCGACATCGATGCTGCCCAGTGCCGTGGCAGCCACGGTCTGCTGCGCCAGGATGTCCAGGGGATTCGCCGGGATGCTGAGGCGCTCGATCTTGCCGCCCAGCATGCGTTCCACGGTGATGGCTGTGTGCACCAGGTCTGCCCGGTGCTTGGGGAACAGGACGCCCTGGGAAACTTCGCCCACCTGGTGGCCGGCACGGCCCACCCGCTGCAGGCCGCTGGCTACCGACGGCGGTGATTCCACCTGCACCACCAGGTCCACGGCGCCCATGTCGATGCCCAGTTCCAGTGATGAGGTGGCCACAACGCACCGCAACCGGCCGGATTTGAGGTCGTCCTCGATCAGCGCCCGCTGGTCCTTGGAGACCGAGCCGTGGTGGGCGCGCGCCAGCACCGGGTCTGCCCCCGCGGAGCTTCCCGCCTGGGCCATCATGTGGGCGGGTGTGGCCGTGGAAACAGGGGCCCCGGGGGCCGTCTCGAACGCCGCTGGCCCCGCCGGCACAGGATCATCCCAGCCTCCGCCCTCCGTCAGCAGCTGCCGTTCCACGTAGATCTCGTTGAGGCGGGCCGTGAGCCGTTCGGACAAGCGGCGGGAGTTGGCGAAAACGATGGTGGACTGGTTGGCCAGCACCAGGTCAACAATCTTTTCCTCCACGTGCGGCCAGATGGAGGCCTGGGGCTGCAGCCCGGAGGCGGGACCGGAGTCGAACGCTCCGGCGGCGCCCTGGAGGTCGGACATGTCCTCCACCGGCACGGAGACGGTAAGGTCCCAGTTCTTCTTAGCGGGCGGGGCAACAATTTCCACAGGTGCTGAACCGGCCAGGAACTGTGCCACCAGTTCCCTGGGCTCCACCGTGGCGGAGAGCCCGATCCGCTGGGCCGGTTTGTTCAGCAGGGCATCCAGCCGCTCAAGTGAGACGGCGAGGTGGGCCCCGCGCTTGGTACCGGCCACGGCGTGGACCTCATCGATGATGATGGTGTCCACATCGGTCAAGGTTTCCCGGGCCCTGGAGGTGAGCATCAGGAACAGCGATTCCGGCGTGGTGATCAGGATGTCCGGCGGGTTGCTCAGCAAGGCCCGGCGGTCAGCCGTTGTGGTGTCTCCGGAACGGACGCCGACAGTGATCAGGGGTGCCGGCAGCCCCAGCCGCTTGGCGGTCTGCGTGATGCCGATGAGCGGGGAGCGGAGGTTCCGTTCCACGTCAACGCCGAGGGCTTTCAACGGCGAGATGTACAGGACCCGGGTCTTGCGTTTGGGCGCCCGGGGGCGCCTCCCTTTTGCCGGCGCCTTTGGTGCCTCCGGTGCCGGGGCCTCGGGGGCGGCTGTTGATCCTGACTCCAGCAGCCGGTCCAGCGCCCAGAGGAACGCGGCGAGGGTCTTTCCGGAACCGGTGGGAGCGACCACCAGCGCGTGCGATCCGGAGGAGATGGCCTGCCAGGCGCCGTTCTGGGCTGGCGTCGGCTCCGAGAAGGCGCCGAGGAACCAGTCGCGTGTTGGCCTGCTGAACTGGGCCATGGGTGCCTCCGCGACCGCACCCCTGCCACCGGCTGCGGGCTGTTCCTGGATCATGCCTCCATCATGCCCCAAGCCACCGACAGGCCGGCTTGCAGCTTTCCCCTGGTCCCGGCTCAAGTGGTCCCGGCTCAAGCCTTTCCTGCGCGGGGGAGATCCTTGGTGGCAGGACCCTCCAGGAGTTGTCCTTCATTGGTGAAGCGGGAGCCGTGGAGCGGGCAGTCCCAGGTCAGCTCGCTGTCGTTCCAGTGGAGGATGCCGCCCATGTGCGTGCAGACTGCCGACAGCTTGCATGTGGTGCCGTTGACGGTGGAAACGGCCACCGGTTGTGTTCCCTCGCGATAGACCTTGCCCTCGCCGTCGGCCGGGACAACAGGGGCCGGCTCGGCAGCGGGCTGTTCCTTGCCTTTCTTCAGCCCCTCGGCGGCCAACTGCCCCCAGCCCGTTGCAAGCTTGGCTGCCACTCCGGCATTGAGGGAAACGGCTGACGCCGCGGCTGCCGGCGAACTGACACGGCGGTGGATGGTATTGGCCCAGGGCACGTGGCCGCCAAGGATATCGGCGGAGATTCCCACGGCTGCGGCCACTGCGTTGGTCATGCCCCATTTGTTGTAGCCGGTGCCGAAGTAGACGTGGCCCTTGCCCCGGGGAAGCTTGCCGAAGAACGGCATGAGGTTGACGGGCATGTAGTCCTGCGCGGACCAGGTGTGGGTTACCACTGAGCCCGGGTACTGCTGCACGGCCCAGTCCACGAGGCTGCCGAGCTGGTGCTTCTCGGACCGTGCCCGGCCTACGTGGTGTCCGTGCCCGCCCACCAGGAGCAGCCGGCGGCCGTCCACTTCGTAGTCGCGCAGGGAGTGCGTTGGCTGTTCCACCGAGATGTACATGCCCGGGGGAGGAGCCTGGTCCTCCTGCAGCTGAAGCGCCGCTGCATAGGAGCGGCTCGGCTTCAGCTTGGCGAAGTAGAGCCCGCGATCAAGGACGGGAATGCCGGTGGCAAGCACTACCTCGTTCGCGGTGACCGTGCCGTGGTCCGTGTGGATGGTGGCCGGGCCGCCCCCGGTAACGTCCTGCAGCCGAACGCCGCCCACCACGGATCCACCGCGGCTGCGGATATCGGATACCAGCGTGTCCAGGACTTCCACGGGGTTAATTTGGGCCTGGTTTGCCAGCCGCACTGCTCCGTGGACGGGAAACGGCAGCCCGGGGTCGCGCACGTATTCCATGTCCAGACCGGCGGTGGTACCGGCACTGACCTCTTCCCGCAGCTTTTCCGTGCCCTGCGCTGAAGCCGCGTACGTGTAGGCGTCACGGGTCTGGAACGGTACCTTGTGCTCTTCCATATACCGCAGGAGCCAGGCCTGGCCTTCGAGGTTGCCGTCCACGTAGGCCTGGACCTGTTTCCGGGAGTACTGGCGGGCCAGTTGAGCCAGGAATGTTCCCTGCAGCAGCGTCACCTTGGCGGTGGTGTTCCCGGTGGTCACAGCACCTGGGTACCGTGCCTCGAGCACCAGGACGGTTTGCCCCGAGCGGGCCAGCAGGAGTGCGGTCACCAGGCCGGTGAGTCCGGCGCCGGCTACCACGGTGTCGTAGCTGCTTCCAGGCTCGAAAGGATCAGAGGTGAAGGTCTCCGCGCGGTCCAACCAAATCGACGTCATCCCAGTTCAGCCTGCCTTTTGGTCCTGGCCCTGACGGGCCGTTTGTGATGTGTCTGTTATAGATCCTGATCTATCCGTGGCGTATTTGCTAAGTATACTTATGATGTCGGTGTTTAAGTCTATGGTTCAGGCACAACCCGGCAGCCATGATGTGAACGTTAACGACAACAGCAGGAGTGATCATGACAAGCATGAGTTCCGACGGTCGCACCGCAGGCCGTACAAACATCCAAAAAGCAACCCTTGCCGTGGGCGCAGTGTTCCTCCTGGTGGGCGTCCTGGGCTTCATCCCGGGCATCACCTCGAACTACGAGACCATGGGCTTTGCAGGGCATCAATCCGAGGCCCTGCTCCTGGGCATCTTCCAGGTGTCAATTCTGCACAACATCGTCCACCTGCTGTTTGGGGCTGCCGGCATCGCCATGGCCCGCAGCGCTGCACAGTCGAGGAATTACCTGCTCGTCGGTGGCGCCATCTACCTGGTCCTCTGGCTTTATGGCCTGTTGATCGGGCTGGAGTCGCCGGCCAACTTCGTCCCGGTCAACACTGCGGACAACTGGCTGCACTTTGTCCTCGGTGTCGGCATGATCGGCCTGGGCGTCGCCCTTTCCCGTGGCACCGCCCGCGCCGGACGTCCCACCACCGCACACTAGGTGCATCGACAGAGACATCAACAACGCCCCACGGGCGGAACCAACTGCAGGCGGGCCGGGCATGTTGCCGGACCGCCTGCAGTTTTCTGTAGCCACGACGCAGGTTCCTCACCGCGGAAACAGACCCCGGAAGGGATGGGGACCGCGCGTGGAATCGGCTAAGCGGGCTGGAACGCCCCAATGGTCAGCAGCGTAATTTCCGCGTTGCTGCAGGCCTTGGTGGGCTGCGGCAGGAACAGGGATGCTGTGTCCTCCGGCGGGTAGATCCGGTAGCCGGCAGCATCCACCATGGCGCAGTCCGGGTAGTTCCCCGCCTGCGTATAGCGCAGCACTGCCGAGCCTGTCTGGCCGGGGGCCAGCAGGATATCGGTTGGGGCCGCGGCTTCATCACGGGTAGCCGGGGCACCGATGGGGGCGCCGGCAGCATCGGCAGCCAGGGAAACGCCGGCAAAACCCCGGAGGACACAGGTTTCCGGGCCTGTGTTGGTGAGGTTGAGCTTCATAAAGACGCTGCCTGCTGCTCCGCCGCCTGACGCATCAGTGGCGGCGGAGAGGCCGGCCGCCTTGCAAAGGGCCGGCGCCCCGGGCGTAGCCGGAGCCGGAGCAGTTGCGGTCGGCGTTTCCGACGGCGTTTCAGACGCCGCCGGCGCTGCAGACGTTGCGTCGGGGCTGGCAGAGCTGCTGCCCGGTTCCGTCGTCGCCTGCGCTTGGGGCCCGCTGGGGCCGCACCCGCTGAGCATCAGTGCCGCCGCCGCGGCCGCCGTCGTTATGGCCAACCCATGTGAAATTCGCTGAGACCTCATGGCACCACCTTTGCGGCACTGTTTGGCCGCGTCAATGATGCCACGAGGCCATGGGGCATTTTGATGCCCGGATCGTGATGATCCGGGCACCAAAGCCCTTCCTACCTGGCTGGCGCCTCCGCCGGGGTGTTCCGGCGCGCACCGCTGCGCAGGAACGCCGCGCCGCCGAGCACCAGGCCCGCGACCCCCGCTGCGAGTCCGGCCCAGCTGCGGGCGTCAGCTCCGCTGTCCGTCACCGACGCCTGCTCAGTGGACGCGGATGCCGTGCTGTGGGATGCCGTGGCAGCGGCTTCGCCATGTCCATCGGTGCCCGCAGCTTCGGTGACCGTAACCGACGGCGCAGGTGCCTCCAGGGAGTGCGGGTCCTGGCCGTCCTTGGCAATCTCCGACCAGTCCGTCTGCCCCGTCTCACAGGTCTGGAGGGTGGGGAAATACAGCGTGGCGCCGGCCGTGTCAGGGAGTTTTACCGAAAGTACCAATGCGTCGCGCAGCTCATGGGGCAGTGGACTTTTGGCGGTATAGACAATGCGGCTGGTCCGCTTGGTGATGGAGGTGCCGTCGGCGAATTTCTTCGGCTCGGCGAGCTGCTCCGTCACCTTCTCCACGGTCCAGTTGGGGTTGACCGTGGGCTGGGCATCGTTCAGTTCCTGTGGCAGCGTGATGGCCACCTTGGTGGTGCCCGACGTGTCGCAGCCGTGCGGGATGCCGAAGGTAAGCAGGGCGTAGGAGCCGGCGGCGGTTTTGTCCGGCGTGACGCCGACGTGGGCCGAGGCTCCGCCCGCCGCGGTGAGCAGCAGGGCTGCCGCGCCTCCGGCGGCAGCGGCAGTTTGCAGGGTACGGCGAAGAGCTGAGGGTTTCATGGTGTGCCTTTCTGGCGCACACCCGGAGTCGGTGGAACCGGGCGCGCAAAAAGTATCGGTGCCGCCGCCGGCAGAGGGGCGGCGGTTCTAGCGGGAGGGCACGACGGCGGAAGGCGGGCCGCGGCGGCTGTCCTGCCTGAGGTTCCGCCAGGGACGCAGCGGGGCGGCAGCGGTGGGAAAGGCAGCCAAAGGTGGCGGGACGGCGTCGGACGCCACCGCGTGGGGGAGTGCTGAAAGCGGCCTGAGCCAGGCAGCCAATGCCCAGAGGGCCGTCTCGCCCTTGGCGAGCAGAACCGCGCAGCCCAGCGTCGCCAGGGCGTGCGCGGCCAGCATCAGGGGCCCCGACGCAGCTTCGGTACCAGCGAGGTGGGCGGCTGGAGTGACGATGTCGGTGACGGGAAGGTGGCCGGCATGAGGGGCGGCGGCCCCTGTTGGCGCCGGGCCCGCCGCGACAGGGGCGGAAGCCGTAAACACGCCGTGCAGGGCCAGTTGCCCTCCAGCCAGCAGGGCGGCCATGGCCGGAAATCCCAGCTGGAGGCGGGTGGCGGCGGTACTGGCGAGGCCAGTCAGGGCCAGGACTGCCAGCAGGATGACAGGGGCAGGAAGCCCGCCCCCGCCGGCCAGGTGGGCGCCAGCGGCGAGCGTCAGGATGACCGTGGCCACCGCCGACGAGCGGAGGAGGTGGAAGGGAATGCGGGTACCGTGCGTTCGCACTGCTCTCCCTTCCCACTGACGGAACCATGCACCGCTGAGGGCGGAGCCGGCTTGATGCTAAACGATCAGATTCTAGCGGTGATCCGTCACTGACCCCGAGCCGGAAGGGGGCCGGGCCGGCGTTGCCGGAACCGTCAGCGACCCGCGGCGACAGTCAGCGGGTACCGGCCAGGAGTTCGGCGAGGACCTCCGCCGCGGTGTCGTGTTTGAGCAGGGGCGCCGACTGTCCGGCCCACAGGGACATCAGGTTTGTGTTTCCCTTGGCCGCAGCCTGCGGCCGGAACCGGCCGGTGAGCCAGTTCTGGACGGGGAACGGGGCAACAGAGCCTGCTTCTTCAAGCTCGGCGATGATGCGGTTGGGGATGCCGCGCGCCAGCCGGCCGCTCAGGGTGCGGGTCAGTACTGTGCGGGCTCCGGCGGCGCTTTTCAGTAGCTCGCGGTAGGCGGGCACGGCGGCCGACTCGCGGGTGGCTAGGAACGCGGTTCCCACCTGCACGGCCTCGGCGCCCAGAGCCATTGCCGCCGCGAAGCCGCGGCGGTCGGCGATTCCGCCGGCCGCGATCACCGGGATGGATACGGCGTCAGCCACCTGCGGGACCAGGGCGAACGTGCCCACCAGGGATTCCTCCGCGGGCTTCAGGAAGGACACCCGGTGGCCGCCCGATTCCATGCCGCTGGCCACCACGGCGTCAACGCCGCCAGCCTCCAGCGCCAGAGCCTCCGCGACGGTGGTGGCGGTGCCAAGGACCTTGATGCCGCGGCGGTGCGCCTCCTCCACCACATCCGGAGCGGGCACGCCGAACACAAAACTGACGACGGCGGGACCCGCCTCCAGCGTGGCCTCCACCTGCTCGCCGTAGTCCGGCATGTACCGCGCCGGCATGTCCGGAAGGGGAATGCCCAGTTCCTCGAAATAGGGCTTCAGGGTGGCCGCGTAGCGGTCGAATTCCTCCTGCGGAACAGCCGCGGTCTCGGAGCCGTTGGGCACCCACAGGTTAAGGGCAAAGGGCTTCGCTGTGGCCGCGCGAAGTTCGGCTGCCGTCTTTCGGATGGCACCGCCGTCGTACCCGTACAGGCCGTAGGAACCCAGCCCGCCGCCGTCGCTCACTGCAGCGGTGAGCGGCACGGAGGAGACGCCGCCGAACGGGCCAAGGACCACGGGGACCTCAATCCCGAGAAGCGCGGTGACCCTGTTGGTGGAGGCGGAAGGGGACGGTGCGGCGGTCATGGCAGGCTCCCGATGGTTGTTTGGCTCGGCTCGACCCCAGTCTTACAGCCCGCCGTGCTTCGCCCAAGTCAGTCAGTTTCCGGTCCGCTGCAGAAGTGGCAGTCGTCCGGGCAACTCTCCGTCATGACTCGGCGGCCAGCAGGTCGTAGCCGTCGGAGATGTGGAAGAGCCGTCGCCCGCCGACAGTCGTCGTGACCCAGACCACGTCTCCGTCCGCCGTCCGGTCATCCACCAGCCCGGCGTACACCTGGCGGCCGTTCCTGCTGAGCTGCACCGGTTCGCCCACCTGGACTTCTTCCCAGCGGGCCGGGCCCTTGACGCGGTTCACCATCGAAGTCACGCTTCTTTCTGACTTGAGCTCGTTGATTGAGTGGACCGGCGGTTTGCTGCCGGTCCACTCATCAAACCGCTCACCTGCCGCACACCTCAATGGAGGAGTGGCCACGCCGATGGATGGGTCTTTGTGCAGCCCACCAAAGCGTCCATAAGAGCGGCTGTGAGGTGTACCGGCCGCTCGGGGCGGGACTAGACTGCAGGCGTAGATGTCGGCGACCTTGAGGAGTACTTATGGAATACACCCGAAGCCAGCAAGAGAAGGCACTTCCCGCCGGTGAACTTGGACGCAGCCACATCGGCCAGACCATCAGCTTCCAGCCGAACGAGTTCACCGTTGTGTTCGGAAAAATCGCTGGAATTGCCCGGACCGAGGCGATGGTTTACCTGTCCTTGGAAGGCGTGGGCAACGGCACGCATCTGAAGGATGAATACGACCTGCCGCTCACGCATGAGGTCTACCTGCCGGTGGATGTCCTCACCAACGCCGAATCCACCATCAAGGATCTGTTCGGTAAGGTCCAGGAGAACCTGCGCGGAACGGGCCACAAGGGCGAGGACCACACGGACCGGCTCTAGCGGAACGAACGAAAGGAAAGCCCCAGCGGCAGGCGCCGCTGGGGCTTTCCTGTCCGTGCCTATGATGAGCCAATGGAAAGTGAGCAGCGCGGGCATTCAGCGGAGGCCGTGGACCATCGGGCCCTCGCCGTAGCGCTGCTGGATATCTCTGCAGATGTGCGCCGGAAGTCGCACGAGGATACCGGCGTCCGTCCGCTGCCGAATGGAGCGGTGGACATCCTGCGTGTGGTCGAGGGCAGCCCGGGAATCACGGTGGCGGAGGTGGCTGCGAGGCTCGGCCGGCAGTTCAGCAACGTCAGCGTCCAACTGCGCGAGCTGGTGGCCGCCAACCTGGTCACCCGGTTGAGGGACCCCAGCGACAAGCGCTACGTCACCCTGCATCCCACCGAGGAATCGCAGCGGATCAGGGCAATTCTTGAAAACTCCTGGGCCGGGGTCCTGGCTGCCTCGGCGTCGAAACTGCTCCCCGGCGAGCAGCAGCAGCTGGCGGCCAGCCTCCCCGCACTGCAGCGGCTGGCAGGTTTCCTGGCAGAGAAGGAGTGACGGAAATCTCGCGAATCATGTTGGGGGCAATAGTTATACTTTTATAAGTATTACTACGAACGAAACGGAATCAAGCATGGCTACGCAACTGGCAACCGCCCCTCCGGATCTGGCCAGGTCCACCGCCCCATGGGGAGCCTTGATCTTCCTGGCCCTGGCCCAGCTCATGGTGGTGCTCGATGGCACCATCGTTAACCTCGCGCTGCCCCAGTTGCAGCGCGAGATGGGCATCAGCGATTCCACCCGCGCCTGGGTGGTCACGGCCTACGCGCTCGCGCTTGGCGCCTTCCTGCTGCTGGGCGGGCGCATCGCCGACTTCTGGGGCCGGAAGCGCACCTTCATGGTTGCCGCTGCAGGGTTCGCCGTGGCATCACTCCTGGGCGGGATCGCGCAGGAAGCCTGGGAGCTGATTGGAGCCCGGGCTCTCCAAGGACTGTTCGCTGCCCTGCTCGCCCCCGCAGCCCTTGCCCTCCTGACGGTGGCCTTTCCCGGCGGCAAGGATCGTGGAACGGCCTTTGCCATCTTCGGTTCCATCAGTGGCGTGGGTGCCGCTATCGGCGTGCTTTTGGGCGGCTACCTCACCGATTACGTCTCCTGGCGCTGGTGCTTCTTCGTCAACATCCCGATTGCGGCCATCGCGCTGGCCGGTGTTTGGGCCAAGGTCCAGGAAAGCAAAGCCGGAGGATCCACTAAGTACGACTGGCCCGGCGTCGTCCTGGCAGCACTTGGCCTGGGTTCCCTCGTGTACGGCTTCACCAATGCTGAGCACGGCTGGGGAACTCCGGAGGCATGGGGTTTTATTGCGGCCGGCGCAGCCCTGCTAGTGCTGTTTGTCCTGGTTGAAAAGAAGGCAAAGCACCCACTGCTGCCGCTGCGGGTGGCCACTGAGCGCAACCGGGCAGCGGCTTTCCTGGCGTCCTTCCTTTCAGGCGCGGTGCTGATCGGCGGCATCCTCTTCATCAACTTCTACCTCCAGATTGTCCTGGGGTTTGCACCCTTCCTGGCCGGCGTAGCCTCGCTGCCCATGACGGTGGTCCTCATGGTGACGGCGGGTATCGCCGCAAAGAACCTGCCCCGGCTGGGTGCCAGGGTTCCCACTGCCCTTGGGCCGGTCCTGATTGCCGCTGCCATGCTGTGGCTCACTCAGGTTTCCGCCGACGGGACTTACCTGGTCAATATGCTCCCCGCCCTGCTGCTGCTCGGCGCAGGCCTTGGCCTGGTGTTTGTCCCGATGCAGAACCTCGCCCTCTTTGGCGTGGACAAGGATGATTCCGGCGTTGCGAGCGCCTTGGTGAACGCCTCCCAGCAGGTGGGCGGCTCGCTGGGCATAGCACTCTTCACCACCCTCGCGGCCTCTGCCACGGTGGCGGCCGGGGGAACGGGGCCCGCTGCACTCTCGGCGGGCTACTCCCTGGTCTTCCTTTGGGCCGCAGGCGTTGCCATCCTCATCGTCCCAGTCGCCCTGCTCCTGATCGACATTAACCGCAAGACCTTCAGCGGTGCGGCGTCGGACACTCCGGCGGTGCACCTCTAGGACTGGCAACCGCTGGCCACTGCAGCCCAACCAGGTAGCGCTAAGTGTCGTTTTGAACCCCCAAAACGACACTTAGCGCGACTCAGTTGGGTGGTTTCCTCGTGAGGATGGGGCGGTGACTGACCCCAAGACGCCTGATGCGGCCGCATCCCCGGACCCGGCGAAAAAGCACACAAGGAACCTTGACACGACGGCGAAGCCGAACGATTGACGTATCGCCAAGATCCAAGGCAAGTCGGGGTTCCAGGGGACGTTCAACGACAACGCGTTCTGCGATTCCTTCGATACCCGGCTCTAGCAGCCCCAACCCAACCGCAGCGGACGACGGTGGCGACTCCCGCCGTCGTCCGCTGCTATGTCAGGACGCTGCCCCGCCAGTGCCGCCTGGCCTGAATTTCTGAGCGCGGGCTCAGTACGCCTTCACACGCTGTTCGACGACGAGGTGGACCAGGGCAAAGACACCGTCATCGTCGATGGCGGCAAGGGCGGCATCCAATGCGGCCGGAACGTCCCGGTCGTCGGTCACAGTAATCCCAAAACCCCCGAATGCCCTGGCCATCATGCCGAAGTCGGGGTTCTTCAGCTGGGTTCCGGAAACCCGTTCCGGGTAGTGCCGTTCCTGGTGGGTTCGGATGGTGCCGTACTCCTGGTTGTCCATCACGATGACCAGGGGCGTGGCGCCGTACTGGGCGGCGGTGGCCAGTTCCTGGCCGTTCATCAGGAACTCCCCATCCCCGGCTATGGTGACCACGCGGCGCGACGGTTCTGCCAGCGATGCTGCAATCGCGGAGGGTACGGAGTAACCCATCGAGCCGTTGCGGGCGCTGATCATGGAGGCGTAGCGGCGGGTGGGGAAGTAGCGGTGCGCCCAGTTGGTATGTTCACCGGCCCCGAAAGTCACCATGGCATCCTCGGGCAGCCTCGGCACGAGGTTGGCCATCAAGGTATCCATCCTGGCCTTGCCTGCCGACGGCGCCGCAGGGGGCAGCGCGGCAAACTGCTCCTGCTCACCCCGCATACGCTCCGTCCACGCCTTCCACTCTTCCTTCACCGGCAGGTCGATACCGGCAAGGTCACGCACAAAGGCTTCGGGCTTGGCCAGAATCTGCCGGGAAACAGGGCCGGAGCGGCCGCGAAGCGAGGGGTCAACAGTGACCAGGAAGTTCATCTTTTTCCAGTCCTGCCGGCAGACGAACCCGTCCGTAATCACGTCCCCGGGCACCGTCCCCACAAATACCAGCAGGTCAGTCTCCTCAAACAGGTCATACGTGGGGCGGGGGCGGCCGTAGCCGATCGGACCCACGTAGGACGGCGAGTCGAAGGACACCGTTCCCTGCGTCCGCCACTCTGCTGCTGCCGGAATGTGGTGCCGTTCCAGCCATTCGGTCAGGTGGTCCGCCGAGGCCTGGGTCCAGTCGTTGCCGCCGGTGACGAAGAGCGGCTTGCTGGACCGTGCCAGCGCATCCTGGAGGGCTGCGGCGTCCGTGCTGCTCATGCCTCCGGCCGCCACGGGAATCGCGGGGTGCAATGCCGGGTCGATCTGCTGCCGGATGATGTCCTCCGGCAGGCCCACCACCACCGGGCCCGGCCGTCCGCTCATTGCCGCGAACATCGCCTCGGCCACAATCTCGGACGCACGCTCGGGATGGTCCAGGACCATTACCCGCTTGGCGCCGGTGTCGAACCAGGCCTTGATATCGAACTCCTGGAAGGCTTCGCGGTCCCGGTGCGCGAACGGGATCAGGCCAACGAAAAGCAGCATGGGAGTGGAGTCCTGCCAGGCGGTGTGCAGTCCCACATGCGCGTTGGCCGCGCCGGGGCCACGGGTCACCATCGCGACGCCGGGCCGCTGGTGCATCTTCCCGTCGGCCTCAGCCATGTAGGCGGCGCCGCCTTCGTGCCGGCACACGATCGTTTCGACGTCCGAGTGGTGCAGTCCGTCGAGCACGTCGAGGAAGCTTTCACCCGGAACCACGAAAGTGCGTTCCACGCCGTGGGCCACCAGAGAATCAACGATCACGTGTCCGGCAGATTTTAGGGCTGTGCTTTTTCTTGTGCTGGGCGCATCCGCATGGCCGGTCCGGGAAGGGTCTTCACGGGCAATGACGACGGCGGCGGGCTGGGTGGGGGATGCGATTGCGTAGGTTTCCGGTGTCATGGGCTTTCTTTGGCTGCTCGGATGTGGCTGTTCGGATGTGGCTGGTTTTCGATGGCGGAAGGTGTGGTTTACCTGAAGGTCTCCGCTGGCGGGTTGGCGACCACCGGGGAGAGGCCGGTGAAGCCTTCGCGGGTTTCGGCGATGTCGCGGATGCGTTTGCGGCAGGTGTACCAGCCGAAGACCATCAGGACGGAGGCGATGGCGGTGACGAGCATGGTCAGGGGGGATTCGATGAAGACCATGATCAGGACCCCGGCGAGGAAGAGGATGGAGAGGTAGCCGGTGTAGGGGGCGCCGATCATGCGGAAGGAGGGGCGTTTGAGCCAGCCTTTGTTGGCCCAGCGGTGGAGTTGGATCTGGCACAGGACGATGGTGGCCCAGGTCATGATGATGCCGACGGAGGCGACGTTGAGGACGATTTCGAAGGCGTCGGCSGGGACGAGGTAGTTCAGCGGGACGCCCAGGAGGGAGACGCCGGCGGTGATSGCGATGCCGCCGTAGGGGACGCCGGCTTTGTTCATGCGGGAGGCGAATTTSGGGGCGGAGCCGTTGACGGACATGGAGCGCAGGATCCGGCCGGTGGAGTAGAGCCCGGCGTTGAGGGAGGACAGGGCGGCGGTGAGGACGACGAGGTTCATGATGACGTCCACGCCCTGGATGCCGATGGAGCCGAAGAAGGTGACGAAGGGGCTGACGCCTTTTTCGTAGGAGGTGTAGGGCAGCAGCAGGGCCAGGAGGATCACGGAGCCGACGTAGAACACCGCGATGCGGAAGACCACGGAGTTGATGGCTTTGGGCATGATTTTTTCGGGGTTTTCGGTTTCGCCGGCGGCGGTGCCGACGAGTTCGATGGAGGCGTAGGCGAACAGGACGCCCTGCATGAGGATGATCATGGGCAGCAGGCCGTTGGGGAAGATCCCGCCGTTATCGGAGATGAGGCTGAAGCCGACCTGTTGGCCGTCCACGGGGGTGCCGAAGATGACGAAGTAGGTGCCCACGATGAGGAACACGACCAGGGCTGCGACCTTGATCAGGGCGAACCAGAATTCCATTTCGCCAAAGACCTTGACSGAGACCAGGTTCAGGGCCAGGACGACGACGAGGGCGATCAGGGCCCAGGCCCATTGCGGRACGGCSGCCATCCAGGGGATGTAGTTGCCGAAGAAGTTCATGTACAGGGCCGCGGCGGTGATGTCCACGATGGTGGTGGTGGCCCAGTTGATCCAGTAGAACCAGCCGGAGACGAACGCTGCTTTTTCGCCGAAGAATTCCCGGGCGTAGGARACGAAGGAGCCCGAGGAGGGGCGGTGGAGGACGAGTTCGCCCAGGGCGCGCAGGATCAGGAAYGCGAAGAACCCGCACACGGCGTASGCGATGACCAGGGACGGGCCCGCGGCGTTGAGCCGGCCGCCGGCGCCCAGGAACAGGCCGGTACCGATCGCACCGCCGATCGCGATCATCTGGATCTGCCTCGGTTTGAGGTTCTTGTGGTAGCCCTTGTCCTCGGCATGCAACGCCGACTCAGAAGCATGCGCCTGCGGCGGCACTGTGTGGTCTGTGATGGGGGAATTTGTCATGGGGATGTCCTTTAAGATGCCGATTGGTTCGGGGCAGAAACCGGTTTGCTGAGGTTGGCGAGGCGTTCGGGGCTGAGGAGTTCCTGCAGTTGGGTGCTGGTGAGGAGTCCGTGTTCGAGGACGAGCTCGGCCACGCCCTTCCCTGTGGCGAGTGCTTCCTGCGCGATGGCGGTTGCGGTGGCGTAGCCCAGGTGGGGATTCAGGGCTGTGACCAGGCCGATGGACTGTTCCACGGTAAGGCGGAGGTGTTCGGTATTGGCAGTGATGCCCCGGATGCAGCGGGCCGTGAGGGTGCGGCACGCGGCTTCCAGGTGGGAGATGCTCTTGTGGAGGCTGTGGACGATGACGGGTTCGAAGGCGTTGAGCTGGAGCTGCCCGGCTTCGGCGGCCATGGTGATGGTGACGTCGTTGCCGATCACTTCGTAGGCAACCTGGGAGACCACTTCCGGGATCACCGGGTTGATCTTGCCGGGCATGATGGAGGAACCGGACTGCACGGCCGGCAGGTTGATCTCGCCGAAACCGGCGCGCGGGCCGGAGGAGAGCAGGCGGAGGTCGTTGCAGATCTTGGAGAGCTTCACGGCTACGCGCTTCAGCACCCCCGAGAGGTGGACGAAGGCGCCCACGTCCTGGGTTGCTTCGATGAGGTCCGGGGCGGTGACCAGCGGGAGGCCGGTGATGTCCGCGAGGTGCCGGCAGGCTGCCTCGGCATAGCCCAGGGGTGCGTTCAGGCCCGTGCCGATAGCTGTCGCGCCGAGGTTGATTTCGTGGATCAGGAGGTCGGCTTCGGCAAGACGGAGCCGGTCCTCGCCGATGGTGATGGCGTAGGTGCCGAATTCCTGGCCCAAGGTCATGGGCACGGCGTCCTGCAGCTGGGTGCGGCCCATTTTGACCACCGTGCGGAACTCCAGGGCCTTTGACGCGCAGGCTTCCTCGAGTTCGGCCAAGGCGTCCAGCAGTTCCCGGGCGGCAAAGATGGTGCCCAGTTTTACTGCCGTGGGGTAGACGTCATTTGTGGACTGGGACAGGTTGACGTGGTCGTTGGGGTGCAGGCGGGCGTAGTCGCCCTTGGGGTGGCCCAGGATCTCCAGGGCACGGTTGGCGATGACCTCGTTGGCGTTCATGTTCGACGACGTTCCGGCGCCGCCCTGGATGACGTCCACCACGAACTGGTCGGCAAGCCGTCCGTCCAGGACGTCCTGGCACGCCCGCTCGATGGCGTCGGAGCGTTCGGCGTCCAGCAGCCCAAGCTCGCGGTTGGTGCGGGCGGCTGCGAGCTTTACTGCTGCCAGGCCCCGGACCAGGTGCATGTTGGATGACAGCTTCTGGCCGGTAATGGGGAAGTTCTCCACCGCCCGGAGGGTGTGTACGCCCCAGTAGGCATCGGCGGGGACGTCGCGGTCTCCGAGCAGGTCGTGTTCCGACCGGACGGGCGCGGCGGTGTTGATCGTTGTCATGGGGTCCTTACAGGGCTTCGTTGACGGGTATGGACATTGATGATTTGGGCAGGAAGTCGGCAGCCTGCAACAGGCCCACCTGATGGCCGCCGCCAAGAACGGCTGCGGTTGCGATTGACGAGAGCGGCGTGGTGTCCACGCCCAGCGCGTCGAGGAGCTTGACCGTGGCCGGCATCCTGGCGCGGTCGCCGCCGTCGGAAATCTTCACGGCAACGGCGGCACCGTCCGGCAGGCCCACCAGCTGCACGCCTTCGAAGCCGTCCTTGGCTACTGAGCCCGGGAGCAGGCGCATCAGCGCGGTGACGTCCCGGCCTTCCCCGGCCACCATGTCCGGGTGACCCTGCATGGCGAGCCCGACGGCGCCTTCCGCGCTTTGTGATGCCGGCCCGCCGTCGTTGTCCGCGGCAGCCTTGGCAATCACTCCGAACGCACGGGCCATGCCCTGTAGCGTGAGGGCAAACAGCGGGGTGCCGCAGCCGTCGGTGCTGACGGCGAGTGGTTCCTCGTCTGTCAGGTCCAGGACGGTCTTGGCAACCAACTGCTGCAGCGGGTGGGACGGGTCCAGGTAACCCTTGACCGGCCAGCCGTTGATTTTGCAGGTGGCAACCATCGCGGCATGCTTGCCCGAGCAGTTCTGGGTGAGCTGGGTGGAACGGCCCCCGTTGCGCAGCCACTCCTCCCGCTCACCCGCCCCGTAGGGGAGGTCCCTGCTGTTTTCGAAGTCACTAACGCTCAACCCGTACTGTTCCAGGATGCGCAGGGCTCCCTGGCGGTGCTTTGCGCCGCCCGAGTGGCTTGCCGCGGCCAGGGCGAGCAGATCAGCCGGCAGCTCGAGGCCCGCGCGCACCATGGCTACGGCCTGCAGCGGCTTGAGCGAGGACCTGGGATAAAACGGCGCCAGGGGAGCACCCGCGGCCGCCACTGTTGTGCCGTCAGCTTCAAGTGCGATAGCGGACCCGTAGTGGATGCTCTCCACCAGTCCGTCGCGGGTGGCAGTGACCAACGGCGTGTGCTGCGGGAGGGCGGCAGCGCTGAGGGCAGGTGAAAGTGCAGGGGAGAGCATGGATTCCTTGGCTGGTTGGCTGGGGCTAGCTGTTCAGGATGGATTCGAGGGCAACGCCGACGGCGTGCAGGTGGTGGGCCATGGCCGCGCGTGCTTCCTCGGCCGAGCCCGCCTCGATGGCGGCCAGGATGTCCTGGTGTTCGATGTCTGAGGCGTGCTGCCGGTCCGCCACCATGTTCAGGGTCTCGGACTGGTGGGCCAGGGCGCCACGGATGTCCGCCACCACGCTGGCGAATACCTTGTTGCCGCTGGCACGGGCGATGGCGGCATGGAAGCTCGAGTCCAGGGAAACCCAGGACTCGGGGTCGGTTTCGGTGGCCATGGCGGCGACGATGTGGCGGAGGGTTTCCAGCTCTTCGTCGCTGCGGCGTTCCGCTGCCAGTCCGGCTGCGGGTACTTCGATATGCGGGCGGGCTTCGGTGAGGTCCCGGGCTGAGTACTGGCCCAGCGTGAGATCGTTGGCCACTTTGTTGGCGACAACGAACGTTCCCTTGCCCGTTTTGGTGACGGTGAGGCCGAGGGCGGTGCAGGAGCGGAGCGCCTCCCGGATGACTGACCGGCTAACCCCGTACTGCTGGGAAAGCGTGGCCTCCGAGCTCAGTTTGCTGCCTACTGCCAGCCGTCCCGACTCGATGTCCTGCCGGATCGCATTGAACACCGCTTCGGCAGCACTAAGCCGGGCGAGCGGAAGGGCTGCAGGCTGTCCTGCTGTCCGGCTGTCTGACAGGTTCACGCCTTAAATATGGCAGGGGTCACAGCTGCTGTCAATGCGGGGCGTGTGGCGGCCTATCCTGTTGCGCGGCTGCAGCCCGCACCCACGCCCTCGGGAAGGCGGTTATTGCCCTGTTCCGGCACGTTCGTTCCGGTGACGTCCTATACAGGGAGAATGGGCCGCTATAAAGTTTGTGAAGCGCATTGATCGGAACGCTCGTACCGAAGGGAACGGTTATCAAAACCTCCTTCTCCAACAACCTTGCGGCGGAAGTCCGTGCACGGCGTGCCGCCCTCCGGCTGACGCAGCACGATCTCGCCCAGCTGGCCGGGGTGTCGGAGCGTTTCGTGCGGTTCGTCGAACAGGGGAAACCCAGCGTCCAGCTGGACTCACTTTTGGCGCTGCTTGGGACGCTTGGCCTGGAGCTGCAGTTGACTACACGGACACGTACTGCCGCCCTTCACGACAGGACGGCGGCAGCTGGCCAGCGGGAGCAGACATGAGGCACCGCATCGCCGACATCTACAAGGCAGGCGTCCTCGCCGCCCGCCTTGAACGGCACGACGGCGGTACCAGGTTCAGCTACCTGGCGGGCTACCTCAGCGCCGGTGGACCCGCCGTCGCCACTTCCCTGCCGCTCGCTGGCGAACCTGTGCTGTCCAGTGCGGGGGCCGCTCCGCCCTATTTCACCGGGCTGCTGCCCGAGGGCCGCCGCCTTAACGCCCTGCGTCGATCCATCAAAACCAGCGCGGACGACGACCTGTCCCTTCTGATCGCGGCCGGCGGCAACCCGGTGGGGGACGTCCAGATCGTCGGCCACGGTGAACCCTTGAACCCTGATGAGCACGCGGTCCGCCTGGATCCACGCAGGCCGGTCGATTTCGACCAGTTGCTCGGCGACCCTGACCTGATTGATCCGGTAGCCCTGGCCGGGGTGCAGGACAAGTTGTCCGCCGGAATGATTTCCGTGCCGGTGGCCACCACCGGGCGCCAGTTCATCCTGAAGCTCAACGCGCCGGAGTTCCCGCATGTGGTGGAGAACGAGTACGTTATGTTCCGCTACGCCGCCAAGCTTCGGATTCCGCTGAGCCGCGTCCAGCTGATCCGGGATGTTGCCGGCCGGCCGGGGCTGTTGGTGGAGCGTTTCGACCGCCTGCCGCTCCCGGAGGCAGGGCCCGATGCCGTGCGGCGCCTCGCCGTGGAGGACGGGGCGCAGGTGCTGAAGCTCTACCCGGCGGACAAGTACAACGTGGGGTACGGCCAGGTGTGCCATGCGCTCGCGGACTACTGCTCAGCACCGCTTCCCGCCCTTCGAAACCTGGCGATCCAGGCGGCCTACGCATGGCTGACAGGCAACGGAGATCTGCATGCCAAGAACGTTTCCATGGTCCAGCAACCCCACGGGGAGTGGGTCATCGCGCCGGTGTACGACATCCCCTCCACGGTGGTTTACGGTGACAAGACTCTGGCCTTGACCGTGGACGGGAAGAGGACCGGGATTTCGCGCCGCCACTTCCTGGGCTGGGCCAAGGAACTGGGACTCACCGACCGGGCGGCTGCCCAGGTTCTGGAGATTGCGCTGAAGGCGTCTGGCCCGCTGATCGTCGATCTGGAGGCCGGAACCGCGTTCCGTGCCTTGAAGGCGCCCGGCCGAAAGGGTAACGACGACGGCGGCTCACCGTTTCCCGAGATGGTCACCAGGGCCTGGGTCAAGGAGTTGAAGCACCGCCGGAGGTTGATGGAAGGCTAAGCCGGGCAGCGCATGCCGTCATGAACCCTCGTACCAGCGCAGTACGCGCAGAGCGCGAAGGGTGTTCCAGCGGCTTGGTTGTCCGTCGCCGTCCTCCAGCGGGAAGTGGACCTTGCCGGGGTGGGTGTTTTCCAGGAGCCACCTGCCGTCCGGTTGTTCCTTTGACCGCAGCACCTCCACCGCTTCTTCGAGGCGTTCATCGCGGGCGCCGCCGGCGGCACGGAAATAGTCCAGCCCGCGAAGGACGTCGTAGAACCAGCGGGTGGGGTAGGAGAACTGAAGCCAGTCCCGGCTAATGAGCTCCCCGCTGGACTCCCGCCTCAGCAGCCGGCGATCCAGGAGATACTCCTCGGCGCGGCGCCGGGCCTCCCGGGATTCGGCGTTGCCTCCCGTGCTCCGTTCGTGCTCGAGAAGTCCGTCCAGTACGCAGATAGTGGTGTGGAAGGAGGAGCGGGTGGAGCCTCTCTCCGCCTCACAGTTCCAGCCGCCGTCAGCCAGTTGTTCGCGGGTCAGCCGCTCCACCACTGCGTCCACGTTCTGCCCGAAGTACGCCCCGAGTGCCACGGTCATTCCGTTGATGCACGGTTCCACTTCGCCGTCGAAGAAGAGCTGGTTGCCTTCCTCCCAGCGGCAATTCGCGCGGACCAGCGCAATAGCTTGCCGGGTTTCCCGGCTGGAGGGGTTCAGGCCGAAGTCGCGCAGGAGCAGCAGACTGTAGGTGGTCGCCGTCCATGGCTGACCATCGGGGTCGTCGTCGTAGGCGGGCCAGTAGGTACCGCCCGCCCATTGCCCGTCCGTGCCCTGCAGGGCGAGGAGCCTGGCGCCCCATCCGTGGTTCGCTACCCGCTCCCGCTCGGCCTGAATTTCCTCAGGCGACGCGTCGGTGAGGTCGCGCAGGACCTGCCAGCGAATGGCGGGGTCGGAGTCGAGCAGCCAGTCGATCACGTCCACTGGGTCAGAGGTGCTGGATGCCTGCCCGCTGCATCGCGTCTTTGTAGATGTCTACGCTCTTGGCCAGAAGCTCTTCCTGCTTCGCCTCGGAGACAGCGAACGCCCGGCCGCCCAGGGCCGTAGCCTTGTAGATCTTGATGCCGCTGTTCTTGAGCGATGAATGGTAGGTCTTCTCGAACAGTGTGAGGAAAGTGGAAGCGTCAGTGCCGTGGGCAATGATGGCGGAAACGCGTGAGTTGATCTTCAGGAACTGGCGGAACGGGCGCAGGCCGTCGGTCTTTTCCTGCACACTCAGCGCCGACGGCATACCCGGATCGCGTACCCACGGATAGGCGTTCCACGGCATCACGTAGCGGGGTTCGAGCTCAGCCAGTTCGTAGATCTGGGTGGCCCGGCGGGCCGCTTCGTCGTCGTTGTAGTGCGAGACGAAGCCGGATTCGGTGCCCTTTCCAGGGCTGACCTGCAGGCTGACGATCCGGCATTCATCCTCGTCGTGCACCGGGTCGATGTAGGGGACGGTGGAACCCGGCTTCTTTTCCATCAGTTCGTCGCAAAGCTGGGTTACCTTCGCGATGTTCGGTTCCTGTAGCAGGGCTTTCTTTTCGTCCCAATCAATCGTCACGATTTCTCCCTCAGCAGCAAGGCGTCCAGAATCAGGCGTCTTAGGCCACTCTACGCTTCCGCGCATGGAGGAGGGCAGGGGAAATTGAGGCGCACCACGCCGTTACGCCGCCGCTCCTACTCTGTGGGCACTTTTGAGGGCCTTGGTGCGGAGCAGTAATTGACGTCGACGGCGGGACCGCCGCTTCCCAGCCACAGTCAAGGCTGTGCCGGGCAGGGGCGGGGCACTGGACCGGTAGGTGTGCCCGGTTGGAGTTTGGAGTTCGACTGAGTGTCGGGGTCCCGGTACGGGTTTTGCTGTCCAGCCTGGTGCTTCTTTGGTGTGGTTGCAGGCTTCGCAGAGGCCTTGTCCGTTTCGGCTGGTGGTGGGGCCGTCTTTGTGCCAGGGGGTGATGTGGTCGTGGTGGCGGATGGGCGCATCGCAGTAGGGTGTGCGGCAGGTGTCGTCCCTGATTTGAATGAACCGGCGGAGTCCAGGTGGGAAGAGCCGTGCCGTGGAGTCCATCGCGACCAGTTCCCCATCGGTCGGGGCGGTGTAGAGCCTGCGGAGCCAGACCTTGAACTCGGCACTCTCCGGGGTTGCTGCTGAAGGCTCCGCGGCGCCCGTGTTCCCAGAACCCGTTGCTCCCGTGCCCGTTTTTTCAGCAACTGTTTCCCTGCCTACAGGCTCTGAGCCAAACGCTGCCATGACCGCTTTTCTGGCCCAGCTGCCGGGGACGATCCCGTAGCCGGTGAGTCTGGCTGGTTCACTGTCGCCTTGGAAGAGGGTGTGGTCGGTCATCACCAGCTGGATCTCGACGCCGTTGATCCCGCCCGGGGTGCCGGTGAGGCGTTCGATGAGGGCGTCGGCCATGATCGCGCCCTTGGGACGTTSATCGCCGGAAGACTTMAGGGCGTCGGCGTGGCGGGTGAGGGCTGCATAGGCGGCGACGCCCTGCGCGACCGGAACCAGCGCGGTCAGGTAGGCCATGGTGTCGGGCGCAGGGCGCAGGCTGACGGTGCGCTCGGAGACGGCATGGGACGCCCGCTTCGCGACAGACTGAGGGTCGCGCCGGTAYGCYGCGGCACGGACGGCGCCGGTGATGGCCCSGTCCCCGGCTCCGGTGAGGGTGCCGGTGTCGGCGGCGAGCTCTTCGTCCACGGCGGCCCGGTCCTCGGCGGACAGGCACGCTGTTTCCTTCACGACCAGGGTGGCGCGCCACTCGTTCAGCTGCCCGGACTCAAGCGCTGCGAGGGTGTGGGGCATCTCGGTGACCAGGGCTTGCCCCAAGCCCAGCAGCCGGCCGCCACGGGATGGGGACTCGCGGCGGGCCAGGGCGACTTCCGCTCCCACCCCTGCACCGAGCTCATCAGCCGGGACACCCGCCGCGGCCTGTTCTTGTCTCCTCACGAGGCTGTAGGCCGCAGCAATCCGAGCCTGCTTAGCAGCGGCGGCCGCCTTCAGATCCTCCAATTCCCGCAGCTGGTCAATCATCCCCGGGGCATCAGGCGCGGGACGGATGGCCGCCACGGTACGCACGGCATCAGCAACCCGGGGACCAGGAAGACTTCCCTTTGCCTGAGTCGCTTCCTGACCCCGGGTTCCCGACGACGCTGTTGCTTCCATGGACAAAGTCTTCCACCCGGGCCCGGCAAAAGCAGATGCCCGAGGAGCTATGTGGATAAAGGCGGAATTGTCCCGCTGGTGTGCGGCCCAGTAGAAGGCGTGCTGTTCAATATAGGGATGCAGTTCACCAGGAAGGGCCTGAAAGATGACGGCTTTGCGGGCTTCAGGTCATTTCAGGACCTCGACGTTATGCGGGTCCCGCAAGGTACGGGCCTCTTCGCCGTTATCGCACCGGAAGGGTTCCAGCCGGAATTCCTGAAGAAAAGCACCGCCGGCGTGTTCAAAAAGAAGGACCCCTCACTGCCGGAACCCGCGCTCGCAGCCGAATGGGTGGATGCCGCCGCGGTGCTCTACCTGGGGAAAGCCGGTCCGGGCAGCAAAGGCAACCGCGGACTCCGGCGGCAGATCCAGGAGTTCCTGGACTTCGGGCAGGGCAAGCCGCCAGGGCAGTGGGACGGCCGCCTAATCTGGCAACTCAAGGACGCCGGGCAGTTGCTGCTCGCCTGGAAGGAACTGCCCGCCGAAGGCTTGAACAAGGCCGAAGCCGAATACCACACGGCCTTCATTGAGGACTACGGGCACTTGCCGTTCGCGAACCTGGTGCGGGCACGGGTCAAAGGCTAGGCAAGACTGCCATCAGACTCCGGTCCAGGCGGGATCATGCCCCGCGAAGGCGTTCCATCTCGCGCCGGTCTTTCTTGGTGGGCCGGCCCGCGCCACGGTCACGCTGCGGCAGGCCCAGCGCCGGGGCAACCGGCCGCGGCGGGGTGTGGTCGGTAAAGCAGTGGGATGCGGCCTCAGCGCCTACGCGCTTGTTGATCAGCCGGCGCACTTCGAGGATCCGTTCGTAACCGGACATCCGGACCGTCACGGTGTCGCCGTTGACCAGTGTTGCCGAAGCCTTTGCCGGGCTGCCGTTCAGCCGCACATGGCCGGCGCGGCATGCGGCCGTAGCCGCAGAGCGGGTCTTGTAGGCCCGGATGGCCCACAGCCACGCATCGATGCGGACGCTGGCGGGGGAGGAAGGAAGACTGGTCATGGCTGGCACCGAGTATAGCCCCGGCGCCCCGGCCCAGGAGACAGCTGTCCCGACCGGGGAACCAGGCCTCCCCCCCTTGCCTATATAGCGGCCGCTACTCAACCCTTACGCTGACGCGTTGCACCACGTTGTTGCCCAGTCCCTGGTAGTTCCAGTTCTGCTCCAGGGGCTGGCTGGCACCGCTGGCATCCGTGGCACGGCAGGCGAGCACATGCTCCCCCGGGTCGGCTACCCACGGGAGCGTCCACTTGCGCCACGCGAATCCTCCCGCGGGTTCTTCCAGGTGCGCCGGCAGCCATTTGTCATCGATGCCCACTTCCACAGCAGTCACCGCCGCCTGCCCGGACCAGGCGCGGCCTTGCAGCATCACGGGTCCCCGGGGCAGCACCCGCTTGCGGGTAAAGAATTCCGGGATGCCCGGCGGCACCATCAGCGAACGCACCCTGATCCGCGAAACAGGCGTCCCGGCGTCGTCCGCTGAATCCTGGTAGCGGTATGCGACCTGCTGCTGGTAGCCCGCGAAGGGGGCAGTGACTACCTCGATGGATTCCACCCACTTCACGCTGGCCATGCCATACCAGCCGGGGACCACAAGCCGCAGGGGATAACCGTGCTGGGGCGGCAGTTCGTTGCCGTTCATTTTGTAGGCGAGTACGACGTCGGCGCGCAGCGCTTCCCGGATCGGCAGGCTCCGCGCGTAGTGGTGGGGGACGCCGCCCTGGATCCCGGCATCCGCGCCGGTGAAGACCACTTCCACGGCGTTCTGCAGTACCCCCGCCTTGCCGAGGAGGTACGCGAGGGGAACGCCGGTCCAGTGTGCGGTGCCCACTCCTTCAAGGACCCAGGGCTGGCTCATTGGCCGGGGGGAAAGGAGCGACCGGCCGTTGCCCGCGCACTCCAGCGTGACGGGAACGGTGATGGCGGGATCCTTCCGCAGGGCCGCCATGCTCAGCTCCAGCGCCCGCTCCACCGCGCCGCTGATCCGGAGGTGCCAGGCGGCAGGATCGATGTCGGGGATGTCGAAGTGCGTGAGGATGTAGTGGAGTCCCGGCGGAGTGACGTCACGGCGGAGGGCCTCCAGCGGCATGGAGTGGTTTCGGGCGCCCAGCTGAAGTTCCTCCGGAGTGAGCGGGCCGGTAGTGGGCCCGGCCGGCGCCGCGGCCGGTGCGCCGGAACCCTCAGCTGGAGGCGTGGACTGCAGGTTGTCGTGGATCTGCTTCATGGCGCTGCGATTCTGCTCGGCGGGGATTGTGCAGGGCTGGATGATGCCTTGCCACAGGTTTACGCCCGCCCCGCCGGCACGTCAACGGCTTCCACTGGCAGCGCGTCAACGGCCCGCCCCGGCAGTGTGGACAGCTACAGCTGCGGACGGGTCAGGAACTCCGCCAGGCTGAGGGGATCCTGGCCGGTCAGCCCGTGCACATCAGAAGACAGCCCCGCCAACTCGCCGGCCGCGATAGCCGTGTAGGTGCTCACCCACGCATCCAGTTGCCATTGCGGTGCGCCGTAGGATGCTCGCGATGAGTAGGCCTCCTCCACTGTTTCCGGATGGTAGCCCACGGTCCGGCCCGTTCCTGCCGTCAGCACCTCGGCAGCCCGCGACAGGGAGAGCTCCTCCGGGCCGGTCAGGTTATAGGTATTGCCCTTATGGATGGCAGGGTCGCGCAGCACGGCAAGGGCACACCGGGCAATGTCCTCGCGTGCCACCCCGGAAAACGTGCCCTCGCCGGCGGGTCCGCGAATGACGCCGTCCTCACCGGTCATCAGAGGGAGGAAGTCGAGGTAGAGGTTGTTCCGCAGGAAGGTGAACTCCATTCCGGAAGCCTTGATGTGTTCTTCCGTGGCGTAGTGGTCGCGGGCCAGGGTGAAGGTCGAGTCCGGTGCGCAGCGGTAGATGGAGGTGTACACCACGTGCTCCACCCCGGCGCCGGCAGCAGCATCAATGAACGTGAAATGTTCGTCCAACCGGTCCTCGGCCTCCGCGGCGGACACCATAAACAGCACCTTGGCGCCGTCAAGGGCCTGGCGTGCTGCTTCTGAGTCTGAATACGTGCACACCACCGCCGCGGCGTTCTCCAGCTCGGGCGCACGTGCGGCGTCCCGCACCAGCAGGCGCTGGGCGGAACCAGCCGCGGCGAGCTGCCGCGCCACCATTCCGCCCAGGCCGCCGGTGGAGCCGGTGACAGCGAGGTCCGGCAGTTCCGGAGTGGATTCCACCGGCTAGTGTTCCCGCTTGGAGGGGGACTTGGTCTGCGCGGGATCACGTTCGGCAAGGGAGCCGATGGCGTCGTCGATCTTCTTCAGGACGTCCGGTTCCAGCCTTACCCCTGCCGCCTCCACGCTGTCCGCGATCTGCTCCGGCCGGGACGCACCAATGATGGCCGAAGCGACGTTCGGGTTCTGCAGCACCCAGGCGACGGCAAGCTGCGGCATGGAGAGTCCGGCTTCCTCCGCGATGGGCTTGAGCTCCTGGACCCCGGCCAGGACGTCGTCGCGCATCCAACGTTCGATCATCTTGGCACCGCCCTTCTGGTCCGTGGCCCGGCTGCCGTCAGGGGCGGGCTGGCCGGGCAGGTACTTTCCGCTGAGGACGCCCTGGGCCATGGGGGACCAGACGATCTGGGACACGCCCAACTCCTCGGACGCCGGCACAACCTCGGCCTCGATGACGCGCCACAGCATGGAATACTGCGGCTGGTTGGAGATGAGCTGGAAACCGAGCTCCTTAGAAAGGGCGTGGCCTTCGCGGAGCTGCTCCGCCGTCCACTCACTGACGCCGATGTAGAGCGCCTTGCCTTGCCGGACGATGTCCGCGAACGCCTGCATGGTCTCCTCCAGCGGCGTTTCAAAGTCGTAGCGGTGCGCCTGGTAGAGGTCCACATAGTCCGTCTGCAGCCTGCGCAGCGAGCCGTTGATGGATTCCATGATGTGCTTGCGGGACAGGCCCAGATCGTTCTTGCCCTTGGGCCCGGTGGCGCCAAAGACCTTCGTGAAGATTTCCAGGGACTCGCGGCGCTCGCCCTTCAGGGCTTCGCCGAGGACGGTTTCCGCAGCCGTGTTGGCGTAGACATCCGCCGTGTCAAAGGTGCTGATGCCTGCATCGAGGGCTGCCCGCACACACTGGGAAGCGACGTCGTTCTCCACCTGGGAGCCGTGCGTGAGCCAGTTGCCGAAGGTGATTTCCGAGACTTTGAAGCCACTGTTTCCGAGGTATCTGAATTCCATGGGTTTCACGCTAACCCAGATGGTTGCTCAGGGTAAGGGCTGTCTGCCCTTATGTGGGTTACCCGTGGACGCCTGGCGGTCGACGCCGGTTCCCTTAGCGGTTGAATTTTTCGAAGAGGCGCCTTTGACTGCCTGCGCCGGTCCGGACAATGACACCAGGGACCCCGTGTCCAACGGCGACAGCGGCCGCGGAGCCTGCGTTTTCTTGAACGACCGCGGCATCCGGCCCGGGCCGTGGGTGTCCAGGGCAGACTCCACGAGCGGAGCCACCTCCACCACCTTGTCGGCAGGCACCCGGGGATCGGGCAGGTCCCGAACAGACAGCTTGATTTCCGGTGCGGCCGCCCGAGCCCGCGCCATTGCCCTGGCATCCGCCTCAGCAACAGCGGAGGCCCAGTCCTCCGCGAGGACGGGAGGTTCGCGGCGCGCGGCCGTCAGCGCGGGGTGACGTACGACGGCGGTGCGCAGCGCCGAACGCACGTGTGCCGGCTTCAGCGCGGAGCGCCATTCCCGGCGCTGGCGCTTGGCTTTCGGGGCTTTGGCGGCGGGCACGCTCCCACCGGCGGGACCCGCAGCGGAAACTGAAGCGCCGCCGTCGGGCTCTGCCCTGAAAGGGCCATCAAGGCGGCCCAGCGGGACGCTTTCATTGCGGGACCGCCTGCCGAACAAGGCCATCAGTGTGACCGCTGCAAGCCGGCCGATCCCCGCCAGCACCAGCGTGATGACCCCCAGCAGGAAGAGGACCAGGAACATCAGGAAAGCCATTCCCACAGTCCCCAAAAAGGTCAGGTTGAGGATGAGCGTATCCGGATTTTCCACGTCATCTCTCCTCTCTGCCGGCCGTGAAGCCAGCACCTGCGCCCCTCCGCCAGCAACAGCTCCTTCTCCACCATACGGATTTTTGCCTGGCCATGCCGACGCGCGGAGCGGTGCGTCCCGGGTTGTTTCAAAGCTGTTATGCCCACTGGCAGGCTGCTGGGGCGCCTATAGTCGGACGGGAACCACGGCATGCACTGCGCGGCCGGAAGCAGGAAACAGGAGCACCATGGCGGAGGACACACGAAACACGAACTGCATGTGCCTGTCCGGCGAGCCGTACGCGATGTGCTGCGGACGGTTCCACTCCGGCACCGCAGAAGCGGCAACGGCAGAACAGCTCATGCGCTCCCGTTACAGTGCGTTTGTACTCCTGGACGGGCCCTACCTGCTGCGCACCTGGCACCCGGACCAGGCCCCGGCCAACCTGGACCTTGATCCGGACCTGCAGTGGCGGCGCCTGGACATTGTCTCCAGCAACCGCGGGGGCCCGCTGGACGTGCAGGGGACGGTGGAGTTCAAAGCCTGGTTCCGGCACGGCAACGAGCGCGGCACACATCACGAGGTCAGCAGGTTCGTGCGGGAAAACGGCCGCTGGTTTTACCTGGACGGGGAAGTTCTGGCCTGACTACCCGTTGTCGTAGTCCTCGTCCGGAGTGAAGCCGGCCCGGTCCACCTTGCGGTGGAACCGCATGCCTGCCAGCCCGCCCAACACGGCGCCTGCCAGTGCCACCAGGGCCACCACAACGGCCGCGATGATGCTGGTGGTAGTGAGCTGCCCTTCATTAATGGGAATGCGCGGGAAGCTGTTGAGGTTGGCCAGCACGTTGAACTGCTGCCCGAACACAAGGCCCAGGATGGATACGAGGACGGCCGCGATCAATGCCCAGATCCACACCATGAGGCCTTGCTTGGCACCGTTGAAGCGTGCCATGCGTCCGGCGACGTAACCGCCGCAGTAATAGGAGAGGAGCAGGATGACCAGCAGCACAATGATGCCCACCAGGCCAACGGTGCCCTGGTTCTGGGCCGCCTGGTTCACTGCCTCGTTGACGTCGGTGTTGGTTGCAAGGCCCACGGCCGTCCCGGCTGCTGCCACGAGGGCGGTCAGCAGCACGGCCATGCCGGTGGCGGTCAGCCAGCCGAAGAACGCAGAGCCCACCTTGATGCCGCCGAACCGTTCCTTCTCCCGGGCGACGGCGGTCTTCCGGTCCGTAAGGTTCGGATCAACAGCAGGTGCCGAGGCCGCGGGAACATAGTCGCGCTCCGCGGAGGCGCCGGCTGAGCCGGTGTGGCCAGCCGGTACCCGGTCGTAGGTAGAGGTGGGCGTGGTATCCGCTGCCGGCTGCTGGTCGTAGCTGCGGGTGGCATCATCAGCCGCGGCGGCACGGTAGCTTCCGCTCCGGTCAGCGTCCTCCCGGGCGCGCCGTGGGGGCAGGTTCTCTGGGTCCGTTGAGCTGCTCATGGGTCAACTCAATCACCGGGCCGCGGAGATAGCAAGGATGCTTACTATTTTGTGACCGGTGGCGTCAGCGGTAGTTACGGTGCAGGTTTTCCCTTTGCGAGGCCCCGGGGGAGGCATCCGCGATCCACGGGCCGGTGCCTTCCGACTGGTCCAGTACGCCTGCCTCCAGCCACCTGTGGTCACCGGCGAGGACCCTTCGGGTCAGGCGGTGGTCGGCGTCATCAGTGTTCCGCCACAGCTGGTCGAAGTACTCGTCGACGCGCACGCGGGCCTGCTCGCAATACGCTTCCGCGAGCTCGTAGGCGCTCGCGGCCTTTTCCGGTGCAGTATGGAGCAGCATCTCCGCCCGTGAACAGCACGCCGTCATGGCGAACAGTTCCGCTCCGATGTCCACCACCCGGCCCAGGAATGCCTGCTTGCGTTCCAGCTTTGCCTGCCACCGGCCCATGCCATAGAACGTCTGCCGGGCAAGGCGCCGCGACGAACGCTCCACGAACCGCAGGTGCTTGGCCAAGCGGCCAAACTCGCCGTACGAGCGCGGGTCCATGCCCGCCCCCGCCACCAGCTTGGGCAGCCAGCGGGCGTAGAAGCCGGAAGCGCCGACGGCGGCCTTGGCCTTGTCGGACAGGCTCGCGTCCATGGAGGCAAGGTCGCCCGCGGCGGCAAGGTGCGCATCCACGGCTTCCCGGGCGATCAGCAGGCGCATAATCTCCGAGGAACCCTCAAAAATCCTGTTGATCCGCAGGTCCCTCAACTGCTGCTCGGCCGGTACCGCACGTTCACCGCGCGCCGCCAGCGATTCCGCCGTCTCAAACCCGCGGCCGCCGCGGATCTGTACCAGTTCGTCGGCTATCCGGCAGCTGATCTCCGTCGACCAGAGCTTCGCAAGGGCGGCCTCGATCCGCACGTCCTTCTGGCCGGCGTCGGCAAGTTCGGCGGAGAGTTCGAAGACGGCGTCCAGGGCGAAGGCGGACGCGGCGATGAAAGCGATCTTCTTGCCCACGGCCTCGTGCTCGCCCACCGGCCTGCCCCATTGCGTCCGGGCGTTGGACCATTCCCGTGCAATCTTGAGGCTCCAGCGGCCTGAGCCGACGCAAAGACCCGGGATGGAAAGCCGGCCCGTGTTCAGTGTAGTAAGTGCAATTTTCAGGCCCTGGCCCTCTTTGCCCAGCCTGTTGGCCGCCGGGACGCGCACCTGGTGGAACCGGGTCACCCCGTTCTCGATGCCCCGCAGGCCCATAAACGAGTTCCGGTTTTCCACGGTGATGCCGGGAGAGTCCATCTCCACCACAAAGGCGCTGATGCCGCCCTTGTGCCTGGTGCCGTCCGCATCCGTGCGGCCCGGCACCACGGCCATCACCACCACCAGTTCGGCGATCACCCCGTTGGTGGTCCAGAGTTTGACGCCGTCCAGAAGGTAGGCCTCGCCGTCGTCCGTGGGCGTCGCCGTGCTGCCCATCCGGGCGGGATCGCTGCCCACGTCAGGTTCCGTCAGGAGGAACGCGGTCACGGCGCCGGCGGCGCAGCGCGGGAGGTATTTCCGCTTCTGCTCGGCAGTGCCAAAAACCTTCACGGGCTCGGGCACGCCGATGGACTGATGCGCCGAAAGCAGGGCGCCGAGGCTGGGGTGCACGCTGCCCAGCAGGGCCAATGCCCGGCCGTAGTACACCAGCGACAGGCCCAGGCCGCCGTATTCCTCCGGAATCTTCATCCCGAAGACGCCAAGGTCTGCCAGGCCCTGAAGGTATTCGTCAGGGATCTTCGCCTCGCGCTCGATGACCCGGCCGTCCATGGTCTGCGCGTATTCGGTGAGGCGGGCCATAAACGCCTCACCCCGTTCAACACCAACCGGGTCAGGGCTGGGCCAGGGATGGACAAGGCTAAGGTCGAAACTGCCCAGGTAGAGTCCCTTGGCGAAGCTCGGGCGGTCCCAGCCGGTTTCGCGGGCGGCCTCGGCGACGGCGCGGGCCTCGTCCGCGGTGACGCTCCCGCCGATCTTGCCCGCGGGAACAGGGGTCTCCTCCGCCGGGGCGTCTGTTGCTGCGCTGTTGGTGGTGGAGCTGGCAGGGGTGGTCTTCGAGGGGCTGTCAGTGGCGGAGCTCATGGGTTATCTCCTTGGCCGGATAGCTTTCGTAGCCAGGTCCGCCGGGTTGGAGAACCCTTCAGCTGTCTCTCAAGATTACCCGCGGGTAGGTTCCTGTGCTAGGGGAGGACTGCCCGGGAAAGTCTCCGGCGGCGTCGAATGCAGCTGCGTGGTGCACCAGCCGGTCCCAGCCCGCGTTGATGCCGTGGACCACGGCCAGGAGCGACTTCGAAACCACTGTCCACCCGAGCTTTCCAGTACCCAGCAGCACCAGCGCCACCAGCCCGGCCGTGAGGACGAAGGCGGCCAGGATAAAGGCGAACACCAATGTGCCCGCGAATACCAAGGTGGCGGTTTCCACTGCGCTTAGATCGAACTGCATGAGTCCCCCTGCTGAAACGTTGCTTTGGTCGAAATCAGTAGCATGAGCGTAGGGGTAGACGGCCTGCCCAGCCAGAGCCGCAGCAGGCTTAACGAGCTCTTGATATTGGATCGAGATACTACGGCGAAGTAGGTCACGGAGCGGTCGCGGCCGCCTGCGTTAACCTTGTTGTTGGCAGTTTTCCGTTTGGAGCCCCTGCCCTGCCCACCCAAACAGCCCAAGGAGAGTGTGTGCCCCGCTCCGCCAGGTCATCCGCTGACGCCATCAGCGCCCGGCTTCGGGACCTCGAACTCCTCACCAAAGGACCCGCCTGGGCCCTGACGCGCTCGGCGCCCTGGGTGATCGCGGTGCTGCAGGCTTCCTTTACCCGCACCCGGCCGCAACTGCCGCTCGAGGAGTTCCATGCCGACGTCGACTCCTTCCTTGAGGAGCTCCGCCGGCAGGAACCCGGCCTGGGCGGCGGCGCCAACGGGAAGGCCTTTGGTGACGAGTGGACGCGCCGGCAGTTCCTGACACGGCGGAACCAGTCAGGCCAGATCGTCTACGAAGTCACCGAACCGGCCGCGCGTGTGCTGGCGTTCCTCGACAGCCTCTCCAGCGAGCGGTCCACCCTGAATGGTTCACGCCTGGGCACGTTGCTGGGTGACGTCGAGAAGCTCGCGAACGAGACCAATCCGGACCAGAGTGCCCGCCTCGAGTCCCTGGAAGAGGAGATCGAAGAGCGCCAGCAGCTCATCCAGGACATCAGCTCCGGCGAGTTCGACGGCCTGCTGGATGACGACGAGGCAGTTGAAGCTGCCGGAAACATCCTGGACCTCGCCGCGAGCCTTCCCGCCGACTACAAAAAGATGCGTGACCGGATCGAGGAACTGGTGGGCGGCCTGCGCAACCAGATCATCGAGGAGTCGCTGACCAAGGGCGCCACGATGGCGCAGGTGCTGGAGGCCGACAAACGCCTCCGCCAAAGCCCGGAGGGCAGGACGTTCCGTTCCTTCACGGCGTTTTTGGAGGACCCGCAGCAGCAGCTCAGGTTCCGGTCCGCGATCGGCGAGGTCCTGAGCCGGCAGTTCGCGGACGACCTCTCACCCGAGGACCGGGAAACCTTGAAGAACCTGGTGGCCGAACTCCGCCAGCAGCACAGCCAGATCCAGCGGATTTACGGCAAGCTCAGTGAAAGCCTCAATACCTACGTCCAAAGCGATGACTTCCGCCAGTCCGTCCGGCTCCGGCAAGTGCTCCGCGAAGCTGAGCAGGCGATCCGTTCCCTTCCGTACGAACGGGAACGGCCGGGGCTGGTTCCCGGGCCCGTCCTCTTTAACGCGGGGTTCGAGTCGCTGTCAATGGTGAAGCTCTTCGACCCGGACGAGTTCGCCGCACCGCCGAAACTTGCCGACCCCATTGCCTTCAGCGACTTGGACCGCGTGCGTTCGCCGCGGACTGCCAAGGCCAAGCCGGAGGTTATCCGCTCTGCCATGGCCGGTGCTTCCACCCTTTCCGAGGCGTGGCAGCAGCTGCCGCCGGAAGAGCAGCACATCAACACCATCCGGGCGCTCCTCTCGCACGCACTGCACGCCGGGGCAGGCTTCGACCGGGACGCCGTGGATGCCCTGGACTTCGAACAGATTGACGGCACCAAGCGCAGGGCCTACCTGCCGCTGGTCACGCTCGCAAAGGATTCAGATGACTGAGGTTTCAAACGCTACGAGCCCAGCGCCCGATGCCGCCCAGGGAGTGGCATCGGGCCTGTCGGAGCCGCGCGCTGAGCTGATCGAAGATCAGCCGCGCGGCGAAGGGGCGGGGGCAGCATCGGGCACTGGGTACCCCGGACCGGTCTCCCCCCGCGACACTTTCGTCGACGGTGCCGCCCTCTTCCCCGGCGATACCGGCGTGCTGTCCATGAAGGTGCGGCAGGCGCTGGTGAAGCTCCTCAAGGGTCCCTACGTTGACGGCGGCCGGGACGAGAAGCTCTGGACGGTCCTGCTGGACAACCAGATAATCCTGCGGAGCCGCCTCTCCGAGTTGTTCCTCACGATGCAGCTGGACCATGACCGGAAGATCGCCGTCCTGCGCCCGGTCGACCCCGACGCCATCGGCGGCAGCACCCGCTCCAGCATCCTGCGGCAGCAGCGTGCGCTCAGTCGGGTTGAAACCATCGTCCTGCTGAGGATGCGCCTGCTGCTGGACCGGCACGTCACCGCGCAGACAGACCCAACGATTACCCGCGAGGAAATCGCCGACCTTATCACCCACTACCAGCCTGCAGGCCAGCAGGACGCGTTGCGTGACTCGGACGTGGTCACCAGGGCCATCACCAAGCTCTTGGCCCGCCAACTCCTCCTGCCCACGGGCCTTGACGACGTCTACACCATCTCCAACGCCTTGCCCCTGGCCCTCCCCTTCGAAAACATCGGCGACATCCCAGCCCACATAGAAGCCCTGGCAGCAGCCACCACAGACCCCACCGGCACCGAAGCGCTCATAGAGCTCGACCGGGACCCGGCGGTTGGGCCGGTTGAAACCGAGGACGCCACCGAAGCGGAGGATGCCGAGTGAGCATTGCAACCATGCTGCCTTTGGGCGAGCTGACGAACCCGGGGCAGATGCGCCTTGCCCTGGTGCAGGTGGTCAACTGGGGAACGTTCCACGGAGCCCACACGATGCACGTGGACCGGAACGGCACACTCCTGACCGGTAACTCGGGCGTGGGCAAGTCGACGCTGTTTGACGCCATGCTCCGGGTTTTCGATGCAAGGCCCAGGTCCAACGAGGCCGCTGCCCAGCGTTCAGGCGGCGCAGTGGAGGACAAACGGACCACGTTCACGTACATGCGGGGCAAAGTGGGCGACAAAGCTGTGGGGGAGGGGTCCGCGAGTGCCTTCCAGCGGCCGGGCGCCACGTGGTCCGCCGTCGCGCTGACGTTCGACAATGCGGCCGGCACCCGGGTGACAGTGTCAGCATTGTTCGACCTGCCGAAGAACGGCACGGAGTCGAGCGTCGGACGGTTCTACCTCGTTGACCACCAGCCGCTGGACCTGGAGGCGCTCGAGGGCATCGCGGACAAGCGCTTCACCAAAGCTGCCCTGGAAACGATTTTTCCGGACGCCCAGGTCTTCGATGTGCACAAGGCGTTCGCAGAGCGCTTCCGCCGGCTGCTGGGCATCAACTCGGACCAGGCCCTTCCGCTCCTGCGCGTTATCCAGGCGGGCAAGGGCCTGGGCGGCAGCGTCAACACCTTCTTCCGGGACCAGGTCCTGGATGCTCCGGCTACCCTCGCGGCGGCGGATGACGTCGTGGAGGAGTTCAGCAACCTGATGTCCATCCGGCAGCGGCTGGAGGACGTCCGGCAGCAGCGGGACCAGCTTGCCCCGGTGCCCGGACTGAACAGGGAGTACGCGCAGGCGCTGCTGGACGCGAACCGGTTGCGCGACCTCGCCGGGGAGGAGTTCGAGGCCTACAAGCAGCAGCTCGCCGTCACGGTCCACCAGAAGATGCTGGCCCGCTTCAAGGAGCTGGCCCAGGCGAAGGCCAAGGAGCTAGGCGCAGAGCGCGCAGTCCGGGACGGCCTGGCGAAGGAGCTGCGCCAGCTGGAGACGGAGTACAACAACCAGGGCGGCAACGCCATCTCCGCCATTGAGCAGTCACTGGAAAACGCCCGGGTGGGCCTGAAGCTTCGCCAGCAGGTGGAGGAAGCGGCACGCCAGGCGCTGGCCGACGCCGGCCTCCAGCTTGAGTGGACTGCCGGCGGCTGGGAGCAGGCGCACGAGCAGGCAGCGGCAAGGTCGGCCGAGCTCAAGGACGATTCCCAGGCCCTGCAGGACCTCCGTTTTGAAGCCTTCGACGCCCACGCAACGAAGAAGCGGGAGCTGGCCGCGGCTGAGCAGGAGCTCGTGTCGCTGAAGACACGCAAGTCGCTGCTGCCGCCGTCGAGCATTGAAAACCGGGCCGCGATCGCCGCCGCCACCGGCATCCCGGAGGACCGGATGCCCTTCGCCGGTGAATTGATGGACCTCGCCGAGGGGGAGGAGAAATGGCGCCCCGCCGCAGAGCGCGCGCTCCGCAACCTTGCCACCACGCTGCTCGTGCCGGGCGAGCACTTCGCCGCGGTGACGCGCTACCTCAACGACCACAACGTGCGCGGCGCGCTGCGGGCAGTGGACGTTTCCAAGCCGCTTTCCGGGGGCGCGCTGGCGTTGGAGGACGTGCGCGACGGCGACCTGCTTACCAAGCTGGACATCCTCACCACGGGCGTGGCGAGCGAAGCGGGGTCTTGGATCCGGGAGCGAATCGCGCTGGACTTCGCCTACCCGTGTGTGGAGGACCCGGACGAGCTGGCGGTGCTGGACCGGGGCCTCAGCCTGGGCGGCGTGGTGAAGCGCAACCGGCACACTGTGGAAAAGGACGACCGGTTTACCAGCCGGCAGGATTACGTCCTCGGGTTCGATAACGCCGCCAAGCTGGAGCTGGTTGCCGGCCAGGTGGAGGACCTCCGGCAGGAGGTTGCCAAGGCGGCAGAACTGGCGCAGACCCGCGAGGACTCGCACCAGGGGATGAGCCGGCAACTCGACGCCCTGCGCCGCATTGCTGAGGATCACCGTCCTTGGGAACAGGTGTCCGCGGCAGTTGCGGCCGACGAGCTTGCCAGGATCGAACAGCGGTTGAAGGATGCCCTGGCAGCGCAGGCAGATCTCGAGCCCCTCCGCGCCACCATCGAGGAGGCGCGGCAGAAGCACCAGTCCAGCACCGAGGCCGCCGCTGTCCTGCAGAGCGAGTACAAGGCATTGGACCGGCAACTGACGGCTGCCGATTCCCTGCTGGAAGCTGCGCGGGACCGCCTGGCCCAGGCGCCGCCGTCGGACGCCACCGTCACCGCGCTGGAACCGTACTTTGCCGGTTTCGGTGATGTGACGGAGATGCATGAGCTGGACAACCTCGCCAACCGGGTCCGGACCGCCCTGCTGGCTGAACTGCATGCAGCAGAGTCGCGCGGGCAAGCCACGGCCGAGCGTCTGACGAGGATTTTCGAGGGCTTCGTCCGCGAGTGGGGCAGCGCCATTTCGGCCGATCATGGCACCACCATCGGTGCTGCCGGCGAGTTTGAAACCCGCTACCACGCGATTGTCAGCGACGGGCTGCCCGCCCAGGAAGCGGAATTCCGGCAGTTCTTCAACCAGCGCACCCACGAGTCCTTCAGCACGCTGCTGCATCTGCTCGACGAGGAACGCCGCTCCATCACCAGCCGTATCCTCCCGCTGAACGGCATTCTTTCGCAGGTCAACTTCCACGAGGGCAGCTTCTTGGAGCTGGATATCAAGCAGACGCTCCCTCCCTCCGCCAAGCAGTTCAAGGACGCCATCCAGAACGCGCTCAAGGCCCGGCACACGCGGCCGGCGAAGCCCGAAAGCGGCAGGTCCGGCGACACCAGCGGGGAAAGGGACGACGACGCGGAACTCACCGCCCGCTACAAGTCCCTGGAAACCCTGGTGAAGCGACTGGGCTCGCAGGCGCCGGAGGACCGGCGGTGGCGGGCGGAGGTGCTGGACGTGCGCGGGCACCTGTTCATTCAGTGCAAGGAGCACCGGGAAGTCGCCGGGACGGGGCCGGGCAAAAAGGGCGGGGCAAAGAAGACCGAGGTCTTTATGCACGCGGACACGGGATCCATGTCCGGGGGCGAGCGTCAGCGCTTCACGGCCTTCATCATGGCCGCCGCACTGAGCTACCAGCTGGGCATCGCAGAGCAGGGCTTCACCACGTACGGCACCGTGATGATGGACGAGGCTTTTGTGCTGGCATCCGAGGAGTTCGCCGGCGCCGGTATCAAGGCGCTGCACGAATTCGGGTTCCAGCTGCTGCTGGCCGCCCCGGAAAACGTCATCGACCTGTCCCGGCACCTTGGCTCGGTCACCGAGATCCTCCGCGACAAGCGCACCAACCGTTCAGGCGTGCTGACGGCGCCCGTCATCCGGCCGCGGCCGGGCGAAGAAGGAGCCTGGCGCTCGGAAGCGAACCCGGTGGACATCGTTTTGCGCTAGGAACCTTTCCCAAGCCACGCGGGGTCGCTCCCTGCCTAATAAAGCCCAACATCGGGCCGACTATGACCCGCGTTGCTATATAACAAGTTGATGGATTTATTGCCCGGGAGCTGTTGAAAGGCGTTGTCCCGGTGCCATGCTGGTCGGCATCAAACACTTGCCGTCGTCCTCCCGCCGGGCAGTTGTGGAACGCTGGGTCCTGCATCTGACGCCTGACGGGTTGGCGGCCTTCCCTTGAAAGGCACCCAAATGCGCCCAGCACACCGCACCACCACCTCCATGGTGCTGACCGCCGTCGCAGCCCTCACCCTCACGGGCTGTGCGGCCGGCAGCACTGCCGGGGACGGCGGTTCCTCCACCGGGCCTGCTGCCCAGGCAGTTACGCAGAGTCCCCCTGCATCCATCATTCCGGCCGCTACCTCTTCTCCCGTTCCCAAAGGGCCGGTGACCTTCACGTTCGAAGATGGCCGCCTGTCCTTCGCCCACCCGGAGGGCTGGCGCGTGGAGCATGAACAGGTTTCGGTATCCCCGGCAGTGGAGACTGCGACGGTCTACGATGCCGGCGGCAACGAGCAGGTCGCCATCTACTACAGCCAGGTCGGTGACGCCACGGCCGGCAATGTCTCAAGGTTCATACTCGAGACGGACCCCGTGCCAGGCTTGATCGGGGCTGCGGTGCCCACGCCCAGTTCGTCGTTCTATGTTGATCACGCTTTTGGCGCTGCTACTTACCGCATGGGGCTAACGGCGGGATCGCCGGTCTCGCCGGACGGGCAGGTGCAATACGGGCTAGTGATGCTCGGCGACCGCATTCTGACCGCAGACGTGCTTTTCGACGGTCGGCAGTTTGCGAACGACGAGGCGGCCAAGGAGTGGTACTGGGGTGATGAAGGCCGCTCCCTGAAAGCTTTGCTGATGAGCTTCACTTACCGCTGACCGCCGTGCAAGAGGAACCTTCCCCCGCGGGGAGGGTTCCTCTTGCTGTTATTTGGCCTGCACCCGCGACACGAACTGGGCGGTGCGTTCCTTCAGTCCGTCAAGCTGGCGAAGGACGACGGCGACCGGGTCAGGATTGATCTCGTTGGCCGGAGGTTCCTTGCGGACATTGCCGCAGCACAGGAAGTCGGCGCAGATCAGCGTTCCGACAGTATTGCCGTTGCGGCCGGACGGGCCGGCGCGCCTGGCGACCCAGAGGAGGACGTCCTCCTTCGAGAAGACGTCCCGGCACAGTTCGCACAGGACGGAGCGGTTTTTCCGGGCACCGCCTTCGGGTGCGCGAAGCAGGATGCCCGTGAGCCCCTTGGGGTCCGGCACTACCAGATAGCCGCGGAGCGGCATCTTTTCGTCCCGCCACCCCAGGAAGTCGAGGCTGTCCCAGTCGAGCGAGTCAAAGTCCTTGGGCAGGGTGAGCTTAGCCGCTTCGGAGCGGCTGGCATTAACGAAGGATGAGCGGATTTGTTGAGGCGTGATGGATTGCATGGTTGAGCTTTCGAAAGATAGGAGCCCCGGGAATACGGGGCCATCCTGCCAAAAGCTGCGGGCGGTGTCCAAGGAGCGGAGGAAGTGACAAAGTGTGTCCTTTGTCACGAGGAGGAATAAGTGACGTAAATGTTGCGTAATGGCCGCCAAGGTAGGCTAGCCTAACTTAAGTTCGCTTCATTCACTTAAGGAGTTTCGTGACTTCCCCCCTCTTCCCCGGGCCCAGCGCCACCCGCCGCACGCTGTTCAAGTCAGCCGGCAAGGCTTCGGCTGTTCTGGCCGCCGCGGCGCTCACCCTCTCCGCCTGCGCCACAGGCCCCGCCTCCTCCACCACCGACGCCAGCGCAGCCAGCTCCAGCAGCGCACAGTTCCCCGTGACTATCGAGCACGTTTACGGCAAGACCACCATCGAGGAGCAGCCCACGCGCGTTGCCACCGTCTCATGGGTCAACGACGACGTCGCCATCGCCCTGGGCGTTGTGCCGGTAGGCGTTCCCAAGAATGAATGGGGCGGGAACGACCAGGGCTCCACCCCCTGGAAGGATGCAGCACTGGAAGACCTCGGCGCCGGCTTCGGCTCCGACAAGGCTCCTGCCCAGTACTCCGAAGCTGACGGCATCAACTTCACCGAGATCGCCAAACTCACCCCGGACGTCATCCTGGCCGCCTACTCGGGCCTCACCGAAGAGGACTACAAGAAGCTCAATGAGATCGCGCCCGTCGTGGCCCACCCTAAGCTGGCTTACGGAACCTCCTGGCAGGACTCCACCTCCATCATCGGCAAGGCCCTCGGCAAGGACGCCGAAGCCACCAAGCTGATCTCGGACACCGAGGCCACCATCAAGGAGAAGGTTGCCAAGTACCCGCAAATTGAGGGCAAGAGCTTTATCTACGGCAACCTCGAGCCTGCCAAGGGCGACGGCGTCAACGTCTATACCGCCAATGACAACCGCCCCCGCTTCCTCTCGGAAATCGGCATGAAGCTCGCTCCGGTGGTTGACGACAACTCCAAGGGCTCCGAGAAATTCTTCATCCCGTGGTCCGCAGAAAAAGCCAACGAGCTTCAGTCAGACGTGTTCGTGACCTGGGTTCCGGATGCCTCCACCACTGACGCCATCAAGTCGGATCCGCTGCTCAGCCAGATCCCGGCCATCAAGAACGGCGCACTGGTTGCCGACTCGGATAACACCCTGACGCTGTCCATCTCCGCGGCTTCCCCGCTGAGCCTGCCGTGGTCGCTGGACACGTTCCTGCCGCAGCTTGCGAGCGCAGCGGATAAAGTCACCGGCGCAGTGAAGTAAGCAACGTTCCATGACGCACAGTACGACGACGGCGGCCCCCGGGCAGGGGGGTGCCGGCACCTCACTGCCGGCACAAGGACCTAACGGCCCGTCCCGCGGTCGCGCTCTCGGGGGGAAGCGCGCCGCCTGGCTGCTGGCCGCCGTCGTCGTACTTGCACTTTTGGCCGGGGCCTCCCTGGCCATCGGCGCCAGGGGACTGCCCTTGGGCACTGTATGGCAGGCGTTGACCGCGTTTGATCCCGCCAACGGCGACCACGCCGTGGTGCATGCCCGCATCCCGCGGACCGTCCTTGGCATCCTCGCCGGGGGAGCCCTCGGCCTTGCGGGCGCAGCCATGCAGGGTGTGGCCCGCAATCCGCTGGCCGATCCCGGCATTATGGGCGTGAATGCCGGGGCTGCCCTGGCTGTGGTGACAGGTATCTACGTTTTTGGTGTTGCCACGTTCTCCGGCTACATCTGGTTCGCGTTCGTCGGGGCCGCAGTTGCGGCGGTCGTCGTCTATCTCATCGCTTCCCTGGGCAGGGACGGCGCCACCCCCGTGAAGCTCGCCCTGGCAGGCGCAGCGCTGAACGCGGGCCTGTTCTCGCTCATGAACGTCATCCTTGTCTCCAGCCAGGACACCCTGGACAGGTTCCGCTTCTGGCAGGTGGGCGGCGTGGCAGGACGGGACTGGTCCGTAGTGCTGCCCGGCCTGCCGTTCCTCGCCGCCGGGGCGCTGATTGTGCTGGTGACCGGCCGTATCCTCAACAGCCTGGCGCTCGGCGACGACATTGCCCGCGGCCTTGGCCAGCGGGTAGGCCTGGTCCGCGGCATCACCGCCCTCGGAATCGTGCTGCTGTGCGGTTCGGCCACCGCGCTGGCCGGCCCCATTGGTTTTGTTGGCTTGGTCATTCCGCATGCCGTCCGTTTCCTCACGGGCCCGGATTACCGCTGGATCCTGCCGTTCTCGCTGGTGCTGGCACCGGTGTTGCTCCTCGTCGCGGACATCATCGGCCGCGTGGTACTTCTTCCGGGCGAAGTCCCGGCCGGCATCATGACCGCCCTCATCGGGGCGCCGGTCTTCGTCTGGCTTATCCGCCGGGGCAAGGGGGCGGGACTATGAAAACCCCCGTTGCGCTATCAGTTACGGCTGCCAAACCGGGGCCCAAGGGACCAAAAGTGATAGGACAACGCCGGGGGAGGCTGCTGCTGAACCGGACCGCCATCCTGGCAGCCGCCGTCGTGATCCTGTTCGCTGTTTCCATCCTGCTGGGCAGCTACACGGTCACCGTCCCGGACTTCTTCAAGATCCTCTTCGCGCACCTGACCGGCGGCGACAAGATCCCCGGCGCAAGCTTCATCGTGATGGAGAACAAGCTGCCGAGGGCTGTCATCGGCACCATGATCGGCCTCGCGTTCGGCCTGGCCGGCGCCCTGTTCCAGACCATGCTCCGCAACCCGCTGGCCAGCCCTGACATCATCGGCATCAGCTACGGCGCCAGCGCTGCAGCGGTGGTGTCCATCGTGGTGTTTGGTGCCACCGGCGCGGCGGTCTCCGGTGCTGCGCTCGGCGGTGCGCTCGGCGTGGCCGCCGTTATCTACACGATCTCCAGTGGCGGGGTGATGCGCGGAACCAACCGCGGCGACGCCGCCGGCAACCGGCTCATTTTGACGGGCGTGGGAATCGCCGCTGCCCTGCACGCCGTGGTGAATTTCCTGATGACCCGTGCGGATATCCGCACCGCCGCGGACGTCCTCGTCTGGCTCAACGGGTCCCTGAATTCCGCCAACTGGGACCGGGCCGGCGTGCTTGCCCTCTCCCTCGCCGTCCTGATCCCGGCAGTTGTTGCCATCGCCGGGCCCTTGCGCATTCTGGAACTCGGACCCGACGCTGCCGCCGGGCTGGGCATCCGGGTAGGTGCCACCCGCCTGGCGCTGGTGATCATTGCGGTGTCGCTGGCAGCAGTTGCGACGGCGGCGGCCGGCCCGGTCTCCTTCGTCGCCTTCCTGGCAGGGCCCATTGCCCGGCGCTTCACCGGTAAAGCCAGCCTCCCGGCGTCGGCATTGGTTGGTGCCCTGATTGTCCTCGCCGCAGATTACGTCGCCGCTAACCTCGCCCCCCTCTTGCTGGACGGCACGGCGCTGCCGGTGGGTGTCATCACCGGCGCGCTCGGCGCCCCGTTCCTGCTGTGGCTCCTGGTCACGGCCAACCGAAAGGATGCCTGACGTGGCAATTCTTAACGCCAAGGACCTGACGCTCAAATACGATCAGCGCTGCGTGGTGGACGGGCTTACCGCCGAAATTCCCGAAGGCCGCGTGACCATGATTGTGGGAGCCAACGCCTGCGGGAAATCCACCCTCCTTCGCGGCCTGTCCCGGCTCCTGAAACCCGCGGCCGGCGCCGTGACCCTGGACGGCAAGGACATCCACTCACGCCCGGCGCGGGAACTGGCCCGCACCCTTGGCCTGCTCCCGCAGCATCCCACCGCACCCGACGGCATCCTGGTCCGCGATCTGGTGGGCCGCGGCCGGTACCCGCACCAGGGTTTCTTCCGCAGCTGGAGCGAGGAGGACGACGCCGCGGTGCAGCGCGCGCTCGAAGCAACCGACACGCTGGCCCTCGCCGGGAGAAACGTGGACGAACTCTCGGGCGGGCAGCGGCAGCGGGTCTGGATTGCCATGGCCCTGGCCCAGGAAACCGAGGTCCTGCTGCTGGACGAACCCACCACGTACCTCGACCTTGCCCACCAGGTGGAAGTCCTGGATCTTGTGACAGACCTGAACCGCCAGCGCGGCACCACCGTGGCCATCGTGCTGCACGACCTGAACCTCGCCGCCCGCTATGCAGACAACGTGATCGCCATGAAAGGCGGCGCCGTAGTGGCAGTGGGCGCGCCTCAGGACGTGGTCACCGAAGGGCTGGTCCGCGACGTCTTCGGCCTTGAGTCGCGCGTCATCCCGGACCCTGTCTCCGGAACCCCCCTGATCATTCCCATCGGCCGACACCACGTCCCCGCCAACGAACTGGAGCTCGTTTCATGAAGACCCGCGATATTGCCGCCGCCTCCACCGAGCCGATGACCCTGGCATTCGAAGTCACAGTTTCTTCAGTGCAGGAACTCAGCCCCAACTTCCGCCGGATCACGTTCGGCGGGTACTCGCTGCGGGACTTCGGCGTCAACGGCGACACCCTCGACCTCCGGATCAAACTTATGATCCCGTCCCTCGCCGCGGACGGCACGGAACTTCCCCTGCCGGCGTTCGAAATGAGCCGCGCCGGCTGGTACCGCGAATGGCTGGCCATGGACCCGGCAGTTCGCGGTTCCATGCGCACCTACACCGTCCGCCATGCCCGCCTGGACACCGTATACCCGGAGATCGACGTCGACTTTGTGATGCACTTCGACAGCCATGGTAACGGCGGGCCCGCCGCCAACTGGGCCCTCAATGCCAGGCCCGGTGATGCCATCACCCTTATTGGCCCGAACAACCGCGCCGCGCAGTGCCTGACGGCGGAGGCCTACGGCGGCATCGAATGGCGGCCCGGACTGGCGCAGCGCATTCTCCTCGCCGGAGATGAGACGGCCGTCCCTGCCATTTCCGCCATCCTGGAAGGTCTGCCCGAATATATGACCGGGCACGCCTTCCTGGAGGTCCCCGAGGCAGGCGACTTCCTCGAACTGTCCTCGCCCGCCGACATCGAGGTCACCTGGCTCGCGCGCGGTGCCGCGATTGGACGGTCCCGGCCGCACGGCGAGCTGCTCGAGGAAGCGGTGCGCAAGGCGGTTCCGGTGCCCGGGTGGGTGGCCATCAAAGCCGCTGACGGCGCCGCTGGACCGGAGCCGGAGGACGTCAACGTGGACGTGGACATCCTCTGGGAGACACCCCAGAGGATGGAGACGGACGAAATCCAAGCCACCAAAAACCCGGACATGCCCGCCGGTGCCATGCCGTTCTACGCCTGGATCGCCGGTGAAGCTGCGGTTATCAAGGACATGCGGCGGTACCTTGTCCGCGATGTTGGGATCGACCGGAAGCAGGTTGCCTTTATGGGGTACTGGCGCCAGGGCAAAGCCGAGGGCTAAGCCCTGGGTGGGCCGGTTGCGTCATTTTGCCGTCGCTTAGACACCTCCTTGCGCTCCATTGCGGCCGCGGGCGGCCTTCACTTCGCTCCAGTCGGCGATGCGCTCCTACGCAAAACAACGCAACCGGCCGTGCCTCGCTTACCTAAGCTTCACTTCGGCTTTCCCTGGGCTCTATCTGATGGGGTTACGTTGGGCTGGTGCCTGAAACTTTGCTTCCTGATTCGGGGCGGCGGGTGTTTGTTGCTCTTGGAGACTCCTTCACTGAGGGGGTCGGGGACCGGGACGAGCGGTTGCCCAACGGGGTCCGGGGCTGGGCGGACCGGGTGGCAGAGAAACTTGCGAAGGCGCAGCCTGGGTGGCGGTACGCGAACCTGGCGATCAGGAGCAAGCGGCTCCGGCACGTAATTGGCGAGCAGCTGGAGCCTGCGCTGACGATGCGGCCCACCCTGGTCACGCTCTACGCCGGCGGCAACGACATCCTGGACCTGAAGACGGACATGGCCGTGCTCATGGACGACTATGAGAAGCTCGTGGCGCAACTGACGGATACGGGCGCCACCCTGGTGCTCTTTACGGGCTTCGATGTCAAAGTTTCCGCGCTCCTCGAGCCCTTGAAGAAGCGCAACACCTTCTACAACCAGAAAGTCCGGGCCATCGCAGCCAAGTACGGAGCCGTGCTGGTGGACTATTGGTGCCTGGACGCTTTCCATGACCGCCGGATGTGGGACTCGGACCGGCTCCATATGTCCAAGGCCGGACACAAGTACTTGGCGGGCCAGGTGCTGGACCAGTTGGGCGTGCCGCACAAGATCCGGCTCAAGGACTGGGAACCCCCGGCCAAGCTCAGCCTCCGGGAGTGGGAGCAGCACCAGCGGCGCTGGATCCACGACTGGGTCCTGCCGCTGTTCGGCCGGAAACTGCGCGGCGTCACGCTAGGTGACCAGCTCACGCCTCGCTGGCCGGAACCGGTGAAGGTGCCGCCAAAGGGCGGCCTGAAAAAGCTCGCCGCCAAATACCCGGCAGGTAGTGCTTGGCGCTAACTGTCCAGCAGGTTCTCGAAGCCCGATGCCACCCTGGCGGCGTGGAACTCCACTACTTCGAAGTCGGCAACGCCATTCGAATAGAACGGGTCCTGGGCCAGGCTGGCGTCAAGCGTTGCCCGGTCCGCCCTGGAGAGCAACATACCGCCCGTCCGCGGGACCTTGCGCCCTGCGGCGATGAACACGCCGTCGTCGAAAGCCTTTTGCAGCCAGGCGATGTGCGCGTCGTTGTGGAAGTCCACGATGTCCTGGGGGACCCGGTAGCTCAGTGAGACAACATACATGCGCCCAGCCTACCGGCCGGCTCCGCCGCTACTTGAAGGATCAACCGCCCTTTTCTCGTAGAATGGGCGCATGACCGAACCCCGCTGGCTTACTGCCGACGAACGCCGTGCCTGGCTGGCCCTGGTAAGCATCAATACGCTCCTGCCGGCGGCCCTCGACACCAAGCTCCATGCAGCGGGGAAGCTGTCCCTTTTTGACTACACGGTCCTGGCCATGCTGTCTGAGGCGGAAGAGCGGTTCCTGCCGATGAGTGAGCTCGCTGCGCGCAGCAGCGCGTCGTTGTCGCGGCTTTCGCATGTGGTGACCAAGCTGCAGAAGCGGGGGTGGGTGGAGCGGCGTCCGCATCCGCACGACGCCCGCGTCACCACGGCCCATCTCACCGAAGAAGGCATGGCGACCATCGTGGGCCTGGCACCTGGCCATGTTGAGACGGTTCGGGACCTGTTCCTGGACGCCCTGACGGAGCAGGATGTGCTGGATCTGGCGCGTATCGGCGAGAAAGTGGTGGGCCGGTTGGACGCTGACCATTGGATTCTGCGGGAAAGCTAGGCGCCATGGCACGGTTGGTTGCTCCCAGCAACTGATGGCAAACTAGCCGAATGGATTTCACTACCCGGTACGTGGCCCTTGGTGACTCCTTCACGGAAGGTGTGGGTGACGACGATCCCACCCGCCCCAACGGTGTCCGCGGCTGGGCAGACCGTGTGGCGGAGCAGTTGGGAGCCGCTGACCCCGGCTTCGGCTATGCCAACCTCGCTATCCGCGGAAAAAAGCTTCGCCAGATCCTGGCTGAGCAGGTGGATGCCGCCGTCGAACTTAAACCCACCCTGGTGAGCATTTACGCAGGTGCCAACGACATCCTGCGCCCAAGGATCGACATCGATAACCTCCTGGTGGAGTACGACGACGCCATCGCCAAACTGCGCGCCGCCGGTGCCGCCGTGGTCATGTTCACCGGTTTCGACGCCCGGGGTTCGAAGGTCTTCAGCACGACGCGCGGTCGGACAGCCATCTACAACGAACTGGTCCGCGGCATCGCCGGCGATCACGGCGCTTTGCTGGTGGACTACTGGCGCTTCAGTGAGTACTACGACTGGGGCATGTGGGCGCAGGATCGGATGCATATGTCCGCGGCGGGCCATGCCAACATGGCCAAGCGCGTGCTGGACGTGCTGGAGCATGACCACTCCATCGATGTCCCGCCCATGACCCCGGTTCCTGAGCTCAGTGGCGTGGATGCCATCCGGGCAAACGCCCGCTGGTTCCGTGAGTATGCAGGCCCCTGGGTTGTCCGGCGGGTCACCGGGAAGTCCTCCGGTGATGGCTTGAAACCAAAGTACCCCCAGCTCACCCGGCTCTAGCCGCCGGCCCTCCTTATACACCCTTCGGGGCCGGATTGGTCTTTAATTGCGTGAACTCGTAGACTTGGTAGGCGCTAAGTGCGCGGAGCGTGCGCAATTGCTCCGGTTGTCCGGTAATTTCTCCAGGGCGGCCGGTAGTTAGGGGCTCAAGTTGCGTGACTAACCGTTGCCCTTGTTTATTTTTGGGTCGCCCTTAGCAGCATGGTCCAGCAACAGATATGCGGATCATTACTTTCAATTCTTGAGGAGAAGTCATGGCAGCACACTGCCAAGTGACCGGAGCCGAGCCGGGCTTTGGGCACAGCATTTCGCACTCGCACCGCCGCAACAAGCGTCGGTTCGATCCGAACATTCAGAAGAAGCGCTACTGGGTTCCGTCCCTGCGCCGTAATGTCACGCTGCAGGTTTCTGCAAAGGGCATCAAGACCATCGACGTACGCGGCATCGACGTTGTCGTCGCCGACATTCTCGCTCGTGGGGTGAAGCTCTAGTGGCCAAGGACAAGGACGTACGTCCGATCATCAAGCTCAAGTCGACCGCGGGCACGGGTTACACCTACGTAACCCGCAAGAACCGTCGTAACGATCCGGACCGCATGGTCCTGAAGAAGTACGACCCCAAGATCCGCCAGCACGTCGAATTCCGAGAGGAGCGCTAAACCATGGCTAAGAAGTCCAAGATTGCTCGCAACGAGCAGCGCAAGGTCATCGTTGAGCGTTACGCTGCAAAGCGCCTCGAGCTGAAGAAGACCCTGGTTGACGAAAACGCAACCGACGAAGCACGCGAAGCAGCCCGCCTGGGCCTGCAGAAGCTGCCCCGCAACGCGTCCCCGATCCGTCTGCGTAACCGCGACATCATCGACGGCCGTCCCCGCGGTACCCTCCAGAAGTTCGGCATCTCCCGTGTCCGCTTCCGCGACATGGCCCACAAGGGCGAACTCCCGGGCATCACCAAGTCTTCCTGGTAATTCAGCCCCGCTGAAACCAGCTGCTTGAGAAAGGGCCGGCAACCACACGGTTGCCGGCCCTTTCTGCTTTAACCGCCCGTCACTGTGGTGCAGCACATACAAAGGAAAGTCCGACGGCGGGTGACGGGTTTGGGTGCCGACCGCCGGTTTTGCCGCGGAATGACGGGGAAGCGGGCCGCCCGGGAGGGGATTTGCGGAGCAGCCCGAGGGGGTGTATTGTTTTCTAAGTCGCCGCGAGGGAGACAGCGAAGAGCTGGTTACCCCGGGCGGCCAAAACCCCCAAAATCAATACCAATTCTGGTAGGGCTTTCGAGCACCTCTGGAAGAGGTGGGGACGACTTCCCACCGACGAGGATCCTGAAACAAGGATTTGCGCCGGGGCGGAGGATCGGGTAAGTTTGAAAAGTTGCTCCGGAGCGATCCTGAACCGTTGGGTTGGGTGGTGCCGGGTGTGTCTGTTGTTTGAGAACTCAATAGTGTGCCAAGTTTGTTGATACCGATTTGTTTTATGAATTGGTTGAATTTGCCGGGCTGCCCGCCCCTGTGGGTGGTCTGGTTTTTACAGCTGGTTTCAAATTTTTGCTGTCTGGTTGCCGCGTTTTCCCGTGGTTTCCTGGTGGTTTCTGTTTTTGTTTTACTTCAACGGAGAGTTTGATCCTGGCTCAGGATGAACGCTGGCGGCGTGCTTAACACATGCAAGTCGAACGATGATCCGGTGCTTGCGCCGGGGATTAGTGGCGAACGGGTGAGTAACACGTGAGTAACCTGCCCTTAACTCTGGGATAAGCCTGGGAAACTGGGTCTAATACCGGATATGACTCCCCCTCGTCTGGGGGGGGGG
>NZ_UNRG01000006.1 GCF_900537115.1 Arthrobacter sp. Alg241-R88 | reverse complement strand
CCGGTCCGCGGCAACGGGAAGATCATGGAGGAGCTCGAAGCGTTCTGCCGCGGCGGGGGCTGGAACGTGATCAAGGTCGTCTGGGGCCGGGAATGGGATGACCTGCTCACCCGCGACACCGACGGGTCGCTGGTGAAGATCATGAATGAAACCCCCGACGGGGACTACCAGACCTACAAGGCAGAATCCGGCGGGTTCGTCCGCGAACACTTCTTCGGCAAGGACCCCCGGACCAAGGACCTCGTCGCGGACCTGACCGATGACCAGATCTGGAACCTCAAACGCGGCGGCCACGATTACCGCAAGGTTTACGCCGCGTACAAGGCAGCCACCGAATTCAAGGGCAAACCCACCGTCATCCTCGCCAAAACCGTCAAGGGCTACGGACTCGGACCCCACTTCGAGGGCCGCAACGCGACCCACCAAATGAAAAAACTCACCATGGACGACCTCAAGAAATTCAGGGATTACCTTCGGATTCCGATTTCCGATGCTCGGCTGGAGGAGGACCCTTACAGCCCGCCGTATTTCCATCCCGGCCATGATGCCCCGGAGATTGTTTATCTCCACGAGCGGCGCAGGGCACTCGGCGGCGCCGTCCCCGAACGCCGGCCGAACCATCAAGCCGTTGAGCTGCCTGAGGCCAAGACTTTTGACGTCGCCAAGCGGGGCACGGGCAAGCAGCAGGCAGCCACCACTATGGCCTTTGTCCGGCTCCTCAAGGACCTGCTCCGCGACAAGAAGTTCGGCCACCGGATTGTGCCCATCGTCCCGGACGAATCACGGACTTTCGGTATGGACGCCTTCTTCCCCACCGCCAAGATCTACAACCCCGGCGGACAGAACTATCTTTCCGTGGACCGGGACCTGGTCCTGGCCTACAAGGAGTCCGCGCAGGGCCAGCTGATCCACCCCGGGATCAACGAAGCCGGTGCCGTGGCAGCGTTCACCGCCGCCGGAACCGCGTACGCCACCCACGGCGTGCCCCTGGTCCCGGTCTACGTGTTCTACTCCATGTTCGGCTTCCAGCGCACCGGCGACGCCTTCTGGGCAGCAGCAGACCAAATGACCCGCGGCTTCATCATCGGCGCCACCGCAGGCCGGACCACCCTCACCGGCGAAGGCCTCCAGCACGCCGACGGCCACTCCCCCCTGCTCGCCTCCACCAACCCCGCAGTGGTCACCTACGACCCCGCCTACGGCTACGAAATGGGCCACATCATCCGCGACGGCCTCGAACGCATGTACGGGCCGGCCGCAAGCGGCGAAGGAACCGGAACAGCGCCGGAGAACAACGTGATGTACTACCTCACGGTCTACAACGAGCCCATCACCCAGCCAGCCGAGCCCGAGAACCTCGACGTCGAAGGTGTGCTTAAGGGCATCTACCGGGTATCGCCGTCGGCCACTGAAGGGCCGAGGGCACAAATCCTCGCCTCCGGCGTCTCAGTCCCGTGGGCGCTGGAGGCCCAGCGGATCCTCGCTGAGGACTGGGGCGTCTCCGCCGACGTCTGGTCCGTCACCTCCTGGAACGAACTGCGCCGCGACGGCCTCGCCGCCGAAGAGGAAGCCTTCCTCAACCCCGGCGAACCCGCCCGCGTCCCCTTCGTCACCCGGCAGCTCGAGGGAGCCACCGGCCCCGTCGTCGCAGTGTCCGACTACATGAAGGCCGTACCGGACCAGATCCGCCAGTTCCTGCCGCACCAGTTCGCCTCGCTCGGCGCGGACGGCTTCGGCTTCTCCGACACGCGCCCAGCAGCCCGCCGCTTCTTCAAGAACGACACCCACTCCATCGTGGTGAAGACCCTTCAGCTGCTCGCCGCGAGGGGCGACGTGGAGGAGGGCGCACCGCAGTACGCCATCGACCGCTACAAACTCCTGGACGTCAACGCCGGAACCACCGGCGGGGCGGGCGGCGACGCCTAAGGGACTTCACCCCCAAGTTTTTGTCCAGATATGCGGACTTCCGAAGCCGGGAACCCTGCATATCTGGACAAAAACTCACTTAGGGTGAGGCTATGGGGAACGCTGATCAGAGCAGGACTACCGGGGTTGTCCTCGCCGCCGGCGCCGGGACCAGGCTGGGACGCGGACCGAAGGCCCTGCTCCCCTACCGGGGCCGTCCGCTCGTGGAATCCGTCGCCGGCGCGCTGCTCGACGGCGGCTGCCGCGAGGTTGTGGTGGTGCTGGGGGCCGGGGCTCCCGACGTTGCGGCCACCGCCGAACTGGACCGTTACCGGGTGGCCGTCAACCCTGATTGGCGTTCGGGCATGGGCAGTTCTTTCCTGTTAGGTGAGCAGACGGCAGACCCGGCTGACCACTTGCTGATCGCCCTTGTTGACCAGCCCGGGCTGACCCGGGCAACAGTCGGGCGCCTGCTGGCACGCCACCGTCCCGGCCGCATCACCGCTGCCGCATACCGCCGTCGGGAAGCCACGGACGGGGGTAAGCCGGCCAGCCTTAAAGCTGGGCAGGAAACCGGGCAGCAGGACAGGCTCCTTCGCGGCCATCCGCTGCTCATTGACGCTTCCCTGCGCGAAGCAGTGAGTGCCACCGTAACCGGCGACGCCGGGGCACGCGGCTTCTTGCGGGCGCATCCGGACCTGGTGGACGAGGTTGATTGCAGCGACCAGTCCACCGGCGAGGACATTGACACACCGGACCAGTTGCGGCTCCTCGACTAAGAAACTGCTGAAGGGCAGCAGGGTCCACGGGGTAGTCAGAGCGGCTCAGGCGCGCTTATGCAGGAACCATTCCAACGCGTCTTCTTCGGGGGGCAGCCCACTGTGGCGGCATCCGAAAATGGCTCGGAACCACACCCCTGCCGCCTCGGCATTGAGCACGGCAAGAGCGGCATCAATGTCCTCAAATGCCCTCGCCACCGCTGCGATTCCCATAAAAACATCATGCCAAGGGGGTCTGACAATGCCCCGCGTAGATCACAGAGAATTCCCGGTGGAGGGCTTCAGGGTTGTTCGGTCAACCGTTGCTTCCGGCCCCAGCCGGCTGATTCCTCGAACCAGCCGAGCGCGGCAACAGTCGCAATGTCGGACGCCGTTCGCACTTCGATCTGGTGCGTGTACTTGTCGTGACGAAATCGGATAACGTCACGGAGGAACGAAGCGTGGTGCTCATCCCACATGTCCATAGTCAGAAGGGCTTTGGTCTTCGTGACCGGGGTGAGCCATACAAACTTCCGGGCCGCACCGTAACTCACCTGGGTTCTCGAGAACTCTTCGGCGATGTCGTCACCCAGTTCGAGCACATGAGCGGAAAGAGCATCATAGATCTCCTCGAGGGCGCCGGGAAAAAGCTGTTGTGCATCCACAGTCACCATGGTGGCCCACCTGCCCAGCAGCCGCAGTTTTCGCCGCGACAGCAGGCGACCGCCCGCATGTTTTAGGTCTGCATTCCACCGATAAGCAGCTGCTCCAGTCCCATCGTGAAGCCGGACCGGCCGCCGTGCGACGGGTGCCGGACTTTCGGCACGTCCATGCCGCTGGCGAGCAGGCTGCGATGCGCCACGTTGCCCACGGCCACCACCGTTTCGATGCCGAAGAGCTCCACCAGCGTCTGCCAGAACTCAGTTCCGAGACGGGCTTCCGTTGTCCTCGGCGTGCGGTTGGACTGCGGCTTCCCGGGCACGTGCGTGTGCCAGGGGCATGCGCTCCACAGCACGGGAAGGAAATCCAGTTCCGCCAGGACCTCCCACATCACAGTGGCGGTGGGCTCAGCTGCCACTCCCGCCGCATCGGGAGGCAACACGTAACCCTTTCCCGGACCGAACAGCCCAAAACTGTTGGCCGGGCCCTGGAACATGGTGCGGTTGGTGAAGGGAACACCGGTGATCCTCATGCCACGGAAGCCCGGCGCCTCGCCCAACAGCAGCACCTTAGGCGCGCGGTCCAGCATTTCCTGCAGGTAGAGCTCCAGGTTGCGCCGGCGCTGCGCATTAGCCGGTTCGCTGTGATCGAAGAAGTTGTTAAGCCCCGGTCCCGAAGGCACGGCGGAGAGCCGCTCCACGAAGGTGCCGACGGAAGAAGCTGTCATTCACCTGCCTGTCCCGTGTGACGGCGCGAACCGATCCTGCCGCCTTACCAGCGCGGGTGGATGGCTTCGCGGAAGTAGTGGTCGTAGATCCAGCGGACGCCGGCGTCGAAGTCTTCATCAACCGCGAGACCCGCCGCGGCGGCATTCGCCGTGGCCTGCTCCACGTTGCGTGCGCCGGGGATCACGCTGGTGACGCCGTCCTGCGCCGCAATCCAGGCGATCGCGGCCTGCGCAGTGCTGGCGCCGGCCGGCACGAGCTGTTCGAACTCCTTGACGGCCTTCAGCCCCAGGTCGTAATCCACCCCGGAGAAGGTCTCGCCGACGTCGAAAGAGTCGCCGTTGCGGTTGTAGTTCCGGTGGTCGTTCTCGGCGAACGTGGTTTCCTTGGAGTACTTGCCGGAGAGCAGCCCCGAGGCGAGCGGCACGCGGGCAATGATCCCCACGTTTGCCGCCTTTGCCGCGGGAAGGACCTCGTCCAGGGGCTTGAGGCGGAAGGCGTTGAGGATGATCTGCACGGAGGCGGTGCCCGGGTGGCTGATCGCTTCCAGCGCCTCGTCAGTGCGTTCGACACTGACGCCGTAGTTGCGGATGGCCCCCTCCGACACCAGGGTGTCCAGGGCGTCATAGACCTCGGCGTTGCTGTACACCGGAGTGGGCGGGCAATGCAGCTGGACCAGGTCCAGGGAGTCTGTGCCGAGGTTCTTCCGGGAGCGGTCCACCCACTGGCGGAAGTTGGCCAGGGTGTAGTTCTCCGGCTGCTGGTCCACGCGGCGGCCCATCTTAGTGGCCACCGTGATGTCCAGGCCGGGGTTGTCCGCGAGGAACTTCCCGATGGCCTGCTCGCTCTTGCCGTCGCCGTAGACGTCCGCGGTGTCGAAGAAGTTCACGCCCGCCTCCACGGACGCTGCCAGGATGGCCTGCGCCTGTGCCGGGTCAACGTTGCCCCAGTCCGCGCCGAGCTGCCAGGTGCCCAGCCCCACGATGGACACGTTCCGTCCGGTCTTGCCTAAAATCCGCTGTTCCATCCCTTGACTATATGCAACGATGCAACGCGGGGTCAGATTAGGCCCGCTGAACGCGCCTAATGGGGCATTATGTGACCCCGCGTTTTCCTAGGACAGGAGATGCTCCAGGTTCGGCACCAGCCCCGCCTCCTTGAGTCCCAGGTAGATCTTGTCCCGCGCGATGGGCAGCTGGGCGAAGCGCACACCGGTGGCGTTCCTGATCGCGTTCGCCAAGGCTGGGGCCACAGGGTTGAAGGGGCTTTCGCTCATGGACTTCGCACCCAGCGGCCCCATTTTGTCGTTGGTGTCCGCGAAATACACCTCGCTGCGGGGCACGTCCGCAAAAGTAGGGATGTGGTACTGCCGCAGGATGTCGGTGGTGACCCGGCCGGCGTCGTCAATCACCACCTCCTCATACAGCGCAGCGCCGATGGCTTGGGCAATTCCGCCCTCGATCTGGCCGCGGCACTGGCGCGGATTCACCACCACACCGGCGTCCGCGGCCTGCACGCTCTGCAGGATCTTCAGCTCGCCCGTGCCCCGGTTCACTGCCACGCGGAAGCCGTGCACGTTGAACGCCACGGACCTTGGCGTCCCGCCCCAGCGTCCTTCCGCTGCAAGTTCGACGCCGGCATCCGCAGCCGCCTGCGCCAGTTCCGTCAGTGCCACGGGAGTTCCGTCAATGACTACGGCGTCGCCGTCAAGGACGCAGGCTGAGGCCTGGGTCTGGTGGGTACCTGCCGCAAAGGCGCGGATGCGGACTGCCAGTTCCTCAGCCGCGGCGAGGGTCGCCTTGCCCGCCACCACGGTGCCCGCGGAACCGAAGGCGCCGGTGTCGTGTTCGATCAGGTCGGTATCGGACTGCCGGACCACAACCCGCGTGGCGTTCGTTGACAGCGCCGTGGCGGCCAGTTGGGAGTGGACGGTGGTGGTGCCGTTGCCGAACTCGGCAGTACCGACGTCGGCCTGGTACGTCCCGTCGGGCAGGAGCCGGAGGCGGGAGTGGGCAAAGTGTCCGCGGGGCGGCACGGTATCGATCATGGAGAGGGCGGTTCCCTCCCCGGTGAGCCAGTCCGGGCCAAGTTCGTCCAGCCCGGCGGCCCGGTACCGTTCCCGGCCGCGGGCCAGTGCGTCGCGGACCAGGCTCAGGCACTGGTCCAGCCCGTAGCTGCCGTAGTGGACGTCCTCCTCGGGTTCCGGCTGGGTGGACAGCATCCGGTCGCCCTCGCGCACCATGTTCCGGCGGCGGAATTCGAACGGGTCCATGCCGATGCCGGCGGCGAGCTCGTCCATGGCGGACTCGATCGCGAAGATCATCTGGCTGAGGCCATACCCGCGGAATGCCCCGGCCGGCACCGTGTTGGTGTACATCGCGTGGGCGTCCACTTTTTTGTTGTCGCAGTTGTAGACGCTCAAGGATTCGCCGCAGCCGTGGAACATCACGCCGGGGCCGTGGTTGCCGTAGGCGCCGGTGTTGGTCAGCACGTCGAGTTCCAGGGCAGTGAGTTTTCCGTTGACGCTGGCGCCGGCCTTGAGCTTGATGGTGAACGGATGGCGGGTGGTGGTGGCGGTGAACTGTTCCGTCCTGGTCAGTTCGAGCTGGACTGGCCGGCCCAGTTTCAGGGCCGCGAGCGCCACGATGTCTTCGGTGAGTACTTCCTGCTTGCCGCCAAAGCCGCCGCCCACGCGGCCGGCCACCACGTGGACCTGCTCCTCCGGAAGCCCGAAAACCCGGCACAGGGTGCGGCGGACCAGGAAGGGAACCTGGCTGGATGTGCGGACCTGCAGGCGGCCCTCACCGTCCACGGCCGCGATGGCTGCGTGCGTTTCCAGGGCAACGTGCTGGACGCGCTGGGTACGGTAGGTCTGCTCATGGATGAAGTCCGCTGCCGCAAAGCCCTGGGCCACGTCCCCCAGTTCCGAGTGGAGTTCAGCCACCACGTTCCGGTCCGGCCGGGAAATGCGCGCTGTTGCCCCCTCCTTGTCGCCGTGCACCAGCGGCGCTCCGGGCAACAGCGCTTCCTGCGGCGAGAAGACGGCGGGCAGTTCCCCGTACTCCACCTCAAGTGCCCGCACCCCGGCTTCTGCGGCAGCCACCGTTTCAGCCACCACCGCGGCAACCCGCTGGCCCCGGAACCTCACCACGTCATCCAGCACGCGGGTGTCATCCGGATCGTCAGTAAAGAGTTCATGCTGCGCGGTGGAGAACAGCTGCTCCGGAGCGTCGCGGTGGGTCAAAACGGCCACCACGCCGGGGACCTGCAATGCAGCGTCGGTGTTGATGGACAGCACGCGCGCATGGGCATGCGGCGAGCGCAGGAGCTTGAGGTGGAGCAGGCCCTGCAGCTGGTCTGCCGGGACGTCCAGGGTGTAGCGGGCGGCGCCTGTGACTACCGCCCGGCTGGCGGGAGCCGGGACGTCGTCGCCCAGCTGCCCAGGCTCGGGATCCGGCTGGCCCTTCCCGGCGATCCCGGATCCCTGTCCCTTCGGGTCCGGGTGACCGGCATGCCCGCAGACGGCGTCGGAGATGGCACGGTATCCGGTGCAGCGGCAGAGGTTGCCTTTGAGGTTGCGGGGCAGGTTCTCCTTCTGTTCGTCGTCGAAGGTCGCCGCCGTCATCACCATGCCCGCCGTGCAGAACCCGCACTGGAAGCCCTGCCGCTCCATGAACTGCTGCTGCACGGGGTGCAGGTCCGCTCCGTCGCCGGCAGTGGAAGCCAGTCCTTCGATGGTGGTCACCGCGTGCCCCTCGGAGCGGACGGCAGGGTAAATGCAGCTGTGCACGGGAGTGCCGTCCACGTGCACGGTGCAGGCTCCGCAGTCGCCGCCGTCGCAGCCCTTCTTGACGCCCAGGTTGCCCTGCTCCCGCAGGAAGGTGCGCAGGCACTGCCCGGGACGGGGTGACGCGTCCGCCGCGGCTCCGTTGATCTCGATGGCCATGCTCAGGCCCCTTCCTGCTGTGCGTAAAGTCCACGGTCTTTCGGCGGCCAGAAGTCGCCGGAAACCCGGAGGCCGGGCGCCCCTTCCGGGGCCGCGAGTTCGGCGCGGATTTCCTCGGCCAGGCGGTAGGTCATATCCCGGCGCCAGACCGGCAGGCCGTGGATGTCGTCGTGGTAAAGGTCGTTGGGAATCTCTGCGGTAATTGCGGCGGCCAGCACCTCGGCGTCGGGAAGCCCATCGAAGCGCAGCTGCACGGGCCGTTTGGTGGCGGCGGTGACGGTAAGCACCAGCCGGGTTCCGCCGTCGAGCCTTCCAATCAGCAGCACCCCGGACCTGCCCAGGTTGCTCAGCGACAGGCGGCGGAACGCCACCCGGGAGGCGAGGGCCGACGCCGGGAGGTGGACGCTGCGCAGCAACTCGCCCGGTGCCAGGCAGTTCTTTGCGTCGCCCGTGACGAAGTCCGTCACCGGGACGCTGCGGCTGGTGCCGCCGGGGCCGAGGATGGTGGCGCTGCCGTCCAGGCCGGCACACAGCGAAATGATGGGCCCGGCGGGCAGCGAGGTGCACAGGTTGCCGCCCACGGTGGACATGTTCCACACCTTGAAGGAGGCAACAAACGAGTCGCAGCACGGCCGGACCAGGTCCAGGGCCGGCCAGCTGCGGCCTGCTGCTGCAGGAGAGCCGGGAAGTTTGTAGAGGTCCGCGACAGTACAGGTGGCAGCCAGTTCTATCCCGTCATTGCTGGCGGTGACGGGGGTCCAGCCGGCGTTGCCGAGGTCCAGGAGCCGCCTCAGCGGCTGGGGGCCGAACGCGAGGCTGCCATAGGAGAAGAGGACCGTGCCTCCGGCGAGCCAGGCGTCGCCGTCGCGCCATTCCGCGGGGTCGGTGGTGGGGACCACCGCCTCAATGGTGTTCATGTCCATGCGATCTCCTGCTGCAAAGAGTGGGTGGGCGCCGGCTTCGCGACGCGCTCCTGGTGGATGGGGCCGGAGGTCTCCCTCAACGGCTGATGGGATGCTGCCGGATGCCGGGCGGCGATGACTTCGGCGAGGACGGAAACCGCCACTTCCGCCGGTGTGACGGCGCCGAGATCCAGGCCAAGCGGTGAGTGGAGCTGGGCAATCCGTTCGGGGCGGACGCCGCTGTCCAGCAGGGCGCCTACCCGTTGGACGTGGCTGCGCCGGGAGCCGAGGGCCCCGATGAAGGCGACGTCCAACGCCAGCGCGGTCTCCAGCAGGGGTACGTCGAACTTGGGGTCGTGGGTCAGGACGCAGATGACCGTCCGGGCGTCCACCCGTCCTGCCGCCGCTTCTGCTGCGAGGTAATGGTGGGGCCAGGCGGTGACCACCTCGTCCGCTGTTTGGAACCGTAATTGGGAGGCAAAGGCCGGCCGGGCGTCCACCAGGGTGACGTGGTAGCCGAGCGGTTTGGCGGCGGGCAGCAGCGCGGCACTGAAGTCGTTGGCGCCGAATACCAGCATGCGCGGCGGTGCGAGCCGGGACTCGACCAGGAGGGTGGCTGCGCCGGTGCACAGGCCCGGCCCGGCCAGGTGCAGCACACCGGTGGCGCCGCTGCGCAGGAAGGACTCGAGCTGCACGCTGCGGGCACGGCCGGCCCCGGGGTCTTCCGGAAGGTCCAGCAGCGCGCGCAGTTCCGGATGGCGGGACACCTCTGCAGCGGCCGGCTGGGAAATAACGACGGCGCCGCTGCCGCCGGCATCCAGCCTCCGGACCAGCGCCACCGGTTCGTCAGCCCCATAAGCCGCCAGCTGCAGCAATGCCTCCGCCAGCCTGCGGCCCTGGTTCCCGCTTGCCGGTTCGATGTGCACGTCCAGTTCTCCCCCGCAGGTGAGCCCGACGGCGAAGGCATCGGCGGCGCTGTAGCCGAACGTCTCGAGCCGGGTGGCGCGGTCGTCCATTGCTTCCAGGGCTGCCGCCACGACGGCCCCCTCGACGCAGCCGCCGGAGAGGCTGCCAAGGACGGCGCCGGCGTCGGACACCAGCATGGAGCTGCCGACGGGCCGGGGAACGGAGCCGCTGGCCCGAACGATGGTGGCCACCGCGAACCGCTGTCCGAGGATGGCCGGCGCCCAGCCGTGAAGTGAAGGGATCAGGTCAAGCATGGCGGCGCTCCTTCTTCCACTGTGCGGTGGTGTCCATATTGTCGTTCCTAACGGGAGCCGGGCCAAGCACTGGTCCGGCTCCAGGGGAAATTACTGCCGTTCCGGGCATCCGCACCCAGGGTCACAGGTGCGGATACCCGAAAGCGGAGCAGGTGCGGCAGAAAGCTGCGGTCAAGCGCCCAACAGCAGGTTGATGGGCCCGCGGGCGAAGTACACCAGGAACCCGGCGCTGACCACCCACATCAGCGGATGGATCTTCTTCGCTTTCCCGGAAGCCGCGCCGATGATGGCCCAGCTGATGAAGCCCACCCCAATGCCGTTGGCGATGGAGTAGCTCAGCGGCATGGTCACGATGGTCAGGAAGGCGGGCAGCGCCACGGAGAACTTGCTGAACTTGATCTCCCGGATCTGCGCCATCATCATCGCGCCCACCACCACCAGGGCAGCGGCTGCCACCTCGAGCGGAACCACGCTGGTGAGCGGTGTCAGGAACATCGAGCCGAGGAACAGCACCCCGGTGACCACCGACGCCAGGCCGGTACGGGCACCTTCGCCAATGCCGGCAGCGGAGTCGATGTACACGGTGTTGGAAGAGCCCGAGGTGGCTCCGCCCGCCACGGCACCCACGCCTTCCACGATGAAGGCGGACTTCAGGCGGGGGAACGTTCCGTCCTTGTGGGCGACGCCGGCGCTCTTGGCCAGGCCGGTCATGGTGCCCATGGCGTCGAAGAAGTTGGTGAACACCAGGGTGAACACCAGCATGGTCGCGGCCAGCCCGCCGATCCGGCTGAAGGCTCCGAACAAGTCGAACTGCCCCACCAGGCCCAGGTCCGGGGCGGACACCAGCTGGCCGGAGAGTACCGGGGTGTTCAGGTGCCAGCCGCCGGGGTTGGTTTCGCTGGCCGGGCCGATTTTCATCACTGCTTCCACGACGGCGGCGAGGAAAGTTGTTGCCACGATGCCGATCAACAGTCCGCCCTGGACCTTGCGCGCCACGAGGATGCCCATGGCCAGGAGTCCGACGATGAACACCAGCGTGGGGACGGAGGTGATGGAGCCGCCATTGCCCAACTGGACGGGCGGTCCGCCCGCCGTGGCCTTGACGAAACCGGAATCCACGAAGCCGATGAAGGCAATAAAGAGACCAATGCCCACGGTGATGGCGGCCTTCAGCTCCTTGGGGACGGCCCGGAAGATGGCGGTCCGGGCTCCGGTGATGCCGAACAGCACGATCAGGATGCCGTTGATCACCACCAGGCCCATGGCTTCGGCCCAGGTGACTTCCTGGATGACCGAGACGGCCAGGAAGGAGTTGATGCCCAAACCGGCGGCGAGGCCGAACGGCAGGTTGGCGACGAGCCCGAACAGGATGGTCATGACGCCGGCGGTGAGGCCGGTGACTGCTCCTACCTGTGCTGCTGAGAGCCAGCCCCCGGCGACGTCGGTAGGGGCATTGTCCGCGCTGAAGCCACCAAGGATCAGGGGGTTGAGGATAACGATGTACGCCATGGTGAAGAAGGTGACCAGGCCGCCGCGGAATTCACGGGCCAGCGTGGAACCGCGCTGGGTGATGTGGAAGAACCGGTCAAGGATGGCGTTCGAGGCCGGCGGCTTGGGGCTGCCTGATGCCGGCTGGGAGGTGCGGGGGGATGGAGCCGAATGCTCCTCGTGGGAGGAATCCAGGATGGTCATGATGAGCCGCCGGGCCTAGTAGTCGATCCTGGATTCAAGCGTGTTCCAGGTGTTGAACGGCTCCAGCGGGGCAGGGGCCTGGGGATCGCCCAGCTCCAGCTTGGATACCGGCATCAGGGAATCCCTGTCCTGGTTGTCGAAGTATTCGTAGAAGACGGCGTCATCGAAGCCGACAGAGGCGGCGTCGTGCCGGTCCGCGGCGAAGACCACCCGCTCGACGCGGGCCCAGAGTGCGGAAGCCAGGCACATGGGGCATGGCTCGCAGCTGGTGTAGAGGACGGCGCCGCTGAGGTCGAAGGTGCCGAGTTCGCGGCAGGCGGTGCGGATTGCAGTGACTTCGGCGTGGGCCGTGGGATCGTTGTCCGCAGTGACGCGGTTGACGCCGTCGAACGTTTTGCCGTCCGCGGTGACGATCATGGCGCCGAAGGGGCCGCCGCTGTTCAGGACGTTGGCCGTTGCCAGCCGGATGGATCTGGCCAAAAATTCCTCGGCCGTGACGGTGGTACTCATGATGCGACTTCCTTATTGCCGGGAAGCCTGTTGCCGCTTGCAGGACCAGTAGAACCAGGTGCGACGGTTACCAGGCTTCAGCATGTGCTGTGAAGGTTAAGTTGCGCCTGGTAGATAGCTTCCCGAAGTCCGGGTGCCCGCCTTTGGCAAAATCGAGATTAGCACCGGATTGTGGCCCGCGCCATAGTTTTCTGAAAACTTTATTCCGCAATGTGAAATCTAGATTACGTGCGCTTCACCGGCCGGCCGCCGCCGGTCACATTGTGAGGACGTTGACGCAGGTCAGGCTTGTTCCCTACTCTGATGGCACCGCCGCTGCCCACAGCCGCCGGTACCTGGATCAGCAGACAGGGCCTCACTGAGCTGGAAATACCGCACCTGCGCTCAGACAAGGACACCCCATGACCCATCCTCCCGCCCCTGCCGCCGCTCCCCGCCTCTGGATCCGGAATCCGCAGGCCGCCTTCACCGCCAACACCCTGGACGCCTCCGGCGGACTCGTGGTCAGCGGCGGAATCATCGTGGAAGTGCTCGGCTCGGGCCAAGTCCCGGCGGAACCATGCACGGAGGTCTTCAACGCCGGAAGCCACGTGCTGCTGCCGGGCCTGATCAACACGCATCACCACTTCTACCAGACCCTCACCCGCGCCTGGGGTCCGGTGGCTAACGCACCCTTGTTCCCCTGGCTGCAGAACCTCTATCCGGTCTGGGCCCGGCTCACGCCGCGGGACCTTGAGCTCGCCACCACGGTGGCACTCGCCGAACTCCTGCTCTCGGGCTGCACCACGGCAGCAGACCACCACTACCTCTTCCCCGGCGGCCTGGAGCACGCCGTCGACATCCAGGTTGAGGCGGTGCGCCGGCTGGGAATGCGGGCCACCCTGACGCGCGGGTCCATGACCCTCGGAACGGACGACGGCGGCCTGCCGCCCCAGTCCACCGTGCAGGCACCGGAGGTGGTACTGGCCGACAGCGAACGCCTGGTGGCCCGGTACCACGAGCGCGGTGAGGACGCGGTCATCCAGATTGCCTTGGCACCGTGCTCGCCCTTCTCGGTGACCAAGGAAATCATGGCCGAAAGCGCCGCGCTCGCCGAGCGGCTGGACGTGCGGCTGCACACCCACCTGGCTGAGACCCTGGACGAGGAGGACTTCTGCCGTGAAATGTTCGGGCTGCGGACCGTTGACTACCTGGACAGTGTGGGCTGGCTGACGGAGCGCACCTGGCTGGGCCACGGAATCCATTTCAGCGACGCGGAAATTGCCAGGCTGGGCGCCGCGGGCACCGCCGTCGCGCACTGCCCCACCTCAAACATGCGGCTGGCGTCGGGGACGGCACGCGTCCTGGAACTGGAGGACGCCGGAGTGCCGGTGGGGCTGGGAGTGGACGGCTCGGCGTCGAATGATGCCTCGAACATGATCCTGGAAGCGCGGCAGGCGCTGTATCTCCAGCGGTTGCGCTACGGGGCGGATGTTCCCGTGGAAAGGGCGCTCGGCTGGGCCACGCGGGGCTCAGCGGCCGTCCTGGGGCGTCCGGGGCTGGGCCAGCTTGCTCCCGGGATGCAGGCAGACCTGGCGCTGTTCCGGCTGGACGACCTGCGCTTTTCGGGCAGCCACGACCCAATTGCCGCGCTGCTGCTGTGCGCTGCTGACCGGGCCGACCGGGTGATGGTGGGCGGGCAGTGGCGCGTGGTGGACGGGCAGATCCCCGGACTGGATGTTGCCGGGCTCATCGCCGAGCACTCCGCGGCGGCCCGGCGGCTGGTGAACGGCTAGGCGGCGCCGCCGTTTCGACGGTTCCCTGCGTACCCGACGATCCGCATCATCGAGCGCGCAGGGAACCGTCGATTTGGCCGCAACCCGCGGCGCCAGCTTCGCTAGGGGCGCTTGCCGAAGCCCGGCAGCGCGTGGACCCAACGCGAGAAACGCCCAGGGACATGATCCCGGTCGGCCGGCAAATAGAAGTCCGGATCCGTTCCGCCGCCAAGGGGGAGGTAGAACTCCTGGACTGAGGGTGCCGCCGTTTGTGCCGGTGCAACCGGCGTCGTGTCCTGCTGGTACATCTGATCCTCCTCCGAGGGGTTGAAGTAGTTCCATAAAATGGAAAATAACTTTTGCTATGTGGAATGGCCTAGGTGGCACTCCGCTGCTTCGTCAACGGTTCCCACACTCCCCGGTCACAAATCGAATCTTCGCTTTGTGATGTACACCACCGGTTTGCTGAGCTACGCTGGATGTCAATTCGTGGTGTATGTCACGTAACCTGGGAGCAGCAGGCAGGGTCGTAATGAGCTGGCATCAATGGATGCCGGCTCTTTTTTGTTGGGTCGGCTCCACCGGAAACGCGCTTGAAATGCGCGCTTAATTTCAGTGATGGAACCTAGGTTCCACTTACCGGAAGTTGGGAACAGACCATGAGCAGCAAAATCATCCTCGGCGAAAACCAGTACGGAAAAGCCGAGGTCCGGGTCGTCAAGATCACCCGCGACAGCGACCGCCACGAAATCGAAGACCTCAACGTCACCTCGCAGCTGCGGGGGGATTTTTCGGCCGCACACCTCGAAGGCGACAACGCCCACGTAGTGGCCACCGACACCCAGAAAAACACCATCTATGCCTTCGCCCGCGACGGCGTGGGCTCCCCGGAGGCGTTCCTGCTGCGGCTGGGCGAGCACTTCACCTCCAGCTTCGACTGGGTGACCGGCGGCCGCTGGGAGGCCGAGTCCTACAGCTGGGACCGGATCCAGGCCCACGGCACGGAGCACGACCACTCCTTCGTGCGCAACGGCCAGGAAGTGCGCACCGCGGTCCTGGTCCGCGACGGCGCCACCACCCACCTCATCTCCGGACTCAAGGACCTGACTGTCCTGAAGTCCACCCAGTCAGGCTTCGTGGGCTACCCCAAGGACAGGTACACCACCCTGCAGGAGACCACCGACCGCATCCTGGCCACCGACGTCTCGGCGCGTTGGCGGTTCAAGACCGGAACCGATTTCAGCGCCCTGGACTTCAACAAGAGCTACGACGACGTCAAGGGACTTTTGCTGGAAGGCTTCACCGAGAAGTACTCCCACGCCCTGCAGCAAACCCTGTTCGACATGGGCACCAAGGTATTGGAAGCCCACAGCGAGATCGACGAGATCAAGTTCTCCATGCCCAACAAGCACCACTTCCTCGTGGACCTCTCACCCTTCGGTCTCGACAACCCCAACGAAGTCTTCTACGCCGCGGACCGCCCCTACGGCCTGATCGAGGCCACCGTCCAGCGCGACGACGCCACCCCGGCGGGCATCGCCTGGTCCGGCATCGCCGGCTTCTGCTAGGCAGCACCACCGAGAACCTTTTCAGGCCCGGAGTTTTTGTCCAGATACGACGACCTCAGGACCCTTAAAGTCCGCATACGTGGACAAAAACTCCGGGCTTTCACCCACGCCTTTCCGCAACACCCGTTAGCCAGACCCCGTTAGCCAGACAATGTCGTCTGCCATGAACCAAGAAAGTCTGCCATGAACACCAGAAAGAAACTGGCCGCTGCGGCCGCCGGTAAAAGCAAGCAGCCGGCCCGTCCCGAGGATCAGCGGCTCCCCATCGCCAGCACTTTTGCGTACGGCTTCCAGCACGTCCTCACGATGTATGGCGGCATTATCGCCCCGCCACTGATCATCGGCGCCGCCGCCGGAATGTCCTCGCAGGACATCGGCCTGCTGATTGCCGCCTGCCTTTTCGTGGGCGGCCTGGCCACCATCCTGCAGACCATCGGCGTCCGGTTCTTCGGCTCGCAGCTGCCACTGGTCCAGGGTGTCTCGTTCGCGGGTGTTTCAACCATGGTTGCCATCGTCCACGGCGGAGGCGGAATCCAGGCTGTGTTCGGGTCCGTCATCGCGGCCTCGCTGATCGGCCTGCTGATCACGCCGCTTTTCTCCAAGATCATCCGGTTCTTCCCGCCGGTGGTCACCGGAACGGTCATCACCACCATCGGGCTTACCCTGATGCCCGTGGCGGCCAACTGGGCCATGGGCGGCAACCGGACTGCCGAGAACTACGGCAGCATGGCTAACATCGGCCTGGCGGCAGCCACCATGGCCATCGTCCTGCTCCTGAGCAAGGTGGGCAGCGCCGCGATCTCCCGGCTGTCCATCCTGCTCGCGATGGTCCTGGGCACCGCGATCGCCTTCGCCTTCGGCATGGCGGACTTCTCCAAGGTGGGCCAGGGCGAGATCGTCGCCTTCCCCACGCCGTTCGCCTTCGGTCCGCCGGTGTTCGAGATCGCCGCCATCATCTCCATGCTCATTGTTATCCTGGTGACCCTGACCGAAACCTCGGCGGACATCATCGCCGTGGGTGAGATCGTGGGTACCAAGGTGGACTCCAAGCGGATTGGCGACGGCCTGCGTGCGGACATGCTGTCCAGCGCCATCTCCCCGCTGTTCAACTCCTTCACCCAGAGCGCTTTCGCCCAGAACGTTGGCCTGGTGGCCATCACCGGCGTCAAGAGCCGCTTCGTGGTCAGCGCCGGCGGCCTGATCCTGGTGATCCTCGGCCTGCTGCCCGTCCTGGGCCGGGTGGTCGCAGCGGTGCCCACCCCCGTGCTGGGCGGCGCCGGCGTCGTACTCTTTGGAACGGTGGCCGCGAGCGGCATCCGCACCCTCTCCAAGGTGGAGTACAAGAACAACATGAACCTGATCATCGTGGCTGCGTCCATCGGGTTCGGCATGATCCCCATCGCCGCTCCCAGCTTCTACGACCAGTTCCCGTCCTGGTTCGGCACAATCTTCCACTCCGGCATCAGCTCAGCCGCCGTGATGGCCATCCTGCTGAACCTGCTGTTCAACCACCTCAAGGCGGGCAACTCGGAGAACCAGTCGGTGTTTGTGGCGGGCACCGAACGCGTGGTCCGGCAAGAGGACCTGAAATGCCTGGCCGACGGCGACCGCTTCGAAGGCGGCAAGCTCATCGACTGTGATGGCAAGGAAGTCCCCGTCCAGTCGTCCGAAAAGGCGTCAGAGCACTAGCACCATTGAACGCCGATGGCGGCCCGCTTCCGAAAGGAGCAGGCCGCCGTCGGCGTTATCCTAGGAGTTTTTGTCCAGCTATGCAGGTTTGAAGTGCCTGAAAGCCTGCATATCTGGACAAAAACTCCAGGGGTTGGATCAGTTGCGATTGAGCTCCAGGGAGATGGCCTCGGCAGCTTCGCGGAGGACCGGCACGGCCTTGTCCGCGAAGTGCTCATCCACCCGGGACACGGGACCGGAAACGGAAATTGCGGTGGGGGTCGGAGCGTTGGGCACCGCCATGGCGAAGCAGCGGACGCCCAGTTCCTGCTCCTCCTCGTCAATGGAGTAGCCGCGTTCCCGGATGAGCTTGAGGTCGGCCAGGAGTTCCTCGACGTCGCCAATGCTCTTCGCCGTGGGGGTAGGCATCCCGGCACGGGTGACGATGCCGCGGACCGTGTCGTCGTCCAGCTGCGCCAGGATGGCCTTCCCGACGCCGGTGGCGTGGGTATGGGCACGCCGGCCCACCTCCGTGAACATGCGCATCGAGTGCAGCGAGGGCACCTGCGCCACGTAGATCACCATGTCCGAGTCGAGCACGGCCATGTTGGAGGTCTCCCCCAGCCGGTCCACCAGCGTTTTCAACTGTGGGCGGGCTACGGCACCAAGCTGCTTGTTGGCTCCCTCGCCCAGGCGGATGAGCCGCGGACCCAGGGCGTAGCGCCGGTTGGGCAGCTGGCGGATGTAGCCCAGCGAGACCAGGGTGCGCAGCAGGCGGTGGATTGTAGGCAGCGGCAAGTCCGTGGACGAGGACAACTCGCTGAGGGTGACATCGCCGCCGGCGTCAGTGATCAGTTCCAGCAGTTCGAAGACGCGCTCAACGGATTGGACGCCACCTGCGGCTTTCTCAGCCATGTACCAGTCTCCTGTGGACTCGGATTCCGACAAGTCTTATCCGCATCGTGAAAAGAATTGCCCTAATGCTCTCAAGATACAGCACCGGCCCGGCAGACGCGATGAAGAGCAAGATGGGCTTGTATTTCCATTAGGTAGATAATAATATCCATAATACGAAAACATTCGGATTCGATCAGAAGCCCGTCCCGGGCCCTACAGGAGGACATTCAATGGCGAACCCCAGCCCCGGAAATTCGATCACCCTGCGCGTGGAAGCACCGTCAAGCTTCAGCGCCACCAGCGAGCTCGCCGCGGCCGTCGGCGCCGCCGGTGCAGCCATTACCGCCCTGGATGTCAGCGAGTCCCACCACGAGACCCTGGTTGTTGACGTCACCTGCAACACCACGGATGACGAGCACGCCGGCAGGGTCAAAGACGCCCTCAACGCGCTTGACGGCGTCACGGTCCAGCACGTCTCGGACCGCACCTTCCTGATGCACTTGGGCGGCAAGCTCGAAGTCGTCCCCAAAGTAGCCCTGCGCAACCGCGACGATCTCTCCCGCGCCTACACTCCCGGCGTCGCACGCGTTTGCCTTGCCATCGCCGAGGACCCGGCAGCGGCCCGCAACCTGACGGTCAAGCGCAACACCATCGCCGTCCTCACGGATGGCTCAGCCGTCCTGGGCCTGGGCAACATCGGCCCGGCCGCCGCCCTGCCCGTGATGGAAGGCAAAGCCGCGCTGTTCAAGCAGTTCGCCAACGTGGACGCCTGGCCCGTCTGCCTCGACACGCAGGACACCGAGGAAATCATCATGATCGCCAAGGCCATGGCCCCCGTATATGGCGGCATCAACCTCGAGGACATCGCCGCGCCCCGCTGCTTCGAAATAGAGAACCGGCTCCGCGAGGAACTGGACATCCCGGTATTCCATGACGACCAGCACGGCACCGCCATCGTCACCCTGGCCGCACTGGTGAACGCACTCCGTGTTGTGGGCAAGAAGCTGGACGAGGTTCGGGTTGTGGTTTCCGGCGTCGGGGCAGCAGGCTCCGCCATCATCCAGCTCCTGAAGGCCCAGGGCGCACGGCACATCATCGCCGCAGGCCGCTCCGGCGCCATCCACGCCGGCGAGAAGTACAGCGACGAGCACCGCAGCTGGATTGCCGCGAACACCAACGAAGAAGGCTTCGCCGGCACCCTGCACGAGGCCCTCGTGGGTGCGGACGTCTTCATCGGCGTCAGCGCCCCGCACGTGATCGGCGAGGAGCAGGTTGCCGCCATGGCAGAGAACGCCATCGTGTTCGCCATGGCCAACCCCACGCCGGAGATCGATCCGGTGATCGCGTCCCGGCATGCCGCAGTGGTAGCCACCGGCCGGAGCGACTTCCCCAACCAGATCAACAACGTACTGGCCTTCCCCGGCTTCTTCCGGGGCCTGCTCGACGCCGGCGCATCGGACATCACTCCGGAGATGCTGGTGGCCGCCGCGGAGGCGATCGCCAACCGGGTAGCTGACGACGAGCTCAATGCCAGCTACATTATCCCCAGCGTCTTCGATCCCCACGTGGCCGCCGATGTTGCCTCAGCCGTTGCTGCCGCCGCCCACGCCGCCAACGTGGCAACCGCGGCTGCAGCCAAGGAACTCGAAGAAGCCCTGGCCAGCGCCTGATTCACTGCCTGACTTCAGTACAAGGAAAGGACCAGAAATGGCCATCACTGTCACAGACCCCCGGCCCATCGACCGCGCGGAGGAGATCCTCACCCCCAAGGCGCTGGCATTCCTGGAGGAGCTGCACACCCGTTTTGCCGGCACCCGCAACGAACTCCTGGCAGCCCGCGGCGTCAAGCGGCAGCGCGTTGCCGAGACCGGCAAGCTGGACTTCCTGCCGGAAACCCAGGACGTGCGCGACGGCGACTGGAAGGTTGCGCCGGCACCAGCGGCTTTGCAGGACCGCCGGGTTGAGATGACCGGGCCGGCTTCTCCGGCAAAGATGGCCATCAACGCCTTGAACTCCGGGGCCAAGGTGTGGCTCGCGGACCTCGAGGATGCCAGCACCCCCACCTGGGCCAACGTCATCGACGCCATCCTGAACCTCCGCGACGCCGCCCAGGGGACCCTCAGCCACACGTCGGCCGAGGGCAAGGAGTACAGGCTCCGCACTGACGCGCCGCTCGCCGTCGTGGTGGCCCGGCCCCGCGGCTGGCACATGCCGGAGAAGCACCTGCTCATCGACGGCGAACCCGCCGTCGGCGCGCTGGTGGACTTCGGCCTGCACTTCTTCCACGTGGCCAAGCAGCTGGTCCTCAACGGACAGGGACCGTACTACTACCTGCCCAAGATGGAGAGCCATCTGGAGGCCCGGCTTTGGAACGATGTCTTTGTCTTCGCCCAGGACTACCTCGGCCTGCACCAGGGCACCATCCGCGCCACCGTGCTGATCGAAACCATCCCGGCCGCATTCGAGATGGACGAGATCCTGTACGAACTGCGCGACCACGCCTCCGGCCTGAACGCCGGCCGCTGGGACTACCTGTTCAGCATCATCAAATACTTCCGCGACGCCGGCGAGGAGTTTGTGCTGCCGGACCGCGCTTCCGTTGCCATGACCGCCCCGTTCATGCGCGCCTACACCGAACTGCTCGTGAAGACCTGCCACAAGCGCGGCGCCTTCGCGATGGGCGGCATGGCGGCCGTCATCCCCAACCGCCGCCACCCGGAGGTTACCGAGGCGGCCTTCGCCAAGGTCCGCGCGGACAAGACCCGCGAGGCGAACGACGGCTTTGACGGCTCTTGGGTTGCGCACCCGGACCTCGTTCCCACCTGCCGGGAAGTCTTCGACGCCGTCCTCGGCGACAAGCCGAACCAGCTGGACAAGCAGCGCCCCGAGGTTTCGGTGACCGCTGAGCAACTGCTGGACGTGGCCTCCGCCGAGGGCCAGGTGACCGAGGCGGGCCTGCGGCTGAACCTCTACGTGGCCGTCGCGTACACCGCCGTATGGTTGTCCGGGAACGGCGCCGTCGCCATCCACAACCTGATGGAGGATGCGGCCACGGCGGAAATCTCCCGCTCGCAGGTGTGGCAGCAGATCCGCAACAAGTCAGTCCTGGCGGACACCGGCAACACCGTCACCCGTGAACTGGTGGAGCGGATCCTGGGCGAGGAAACCGAGCGGCTCCGCACCGAGTTCGGCGACCAGGCCTTCCGCCTCTACTACCAGCCTGCCAGCGAACTCATCGCGGACATCTGCCTCTCCGAGGACTACACGGATTTCCTCACCACCCCGGCCTACGAACTGGTGGGCTGACGCATGCCGGCAACACCCAAGTTCTCGCTCTCCCCGCGGGACCTCGCGCACATCGACGGGCAGCTGGCCGCCACGGACCGGCTGCTGGAGCAGAACTACCCGGGCGACGACGGCTCCCGCCAGCCCGTCCACACGGTGTACGTGCCCGCTGACCGGTTCACGGCGTCGTTCGCTGCCGACTGGGGCGCCGAGGCGCTGAATACCGTTGAAGCGCACGGCGGCGTGGCGAAGCTCGGCGCGCTGCTGGGCCAGGACGCGGCCCTCGCGGAAGCTGTTGCCCCGCGGGTTCAAGCCAAGCTGGCGAGTGAGCCCATCGAGGACCTGCGCCTCGACTTCGAGGACGGTTTCGGGGACAGGGGCGACGACGCCGAGGACGCCGCCGCTGTCACCGCGGCCTCCGCTGTGGCCGCCGCCGTCGCTGCCGGCTCCGCTCCCCCGTTCATCGGCATCCGCTTCAAGTGTTTCGAGGCGCCCACCAGGGCACGCGGACTGCGCACGCTGGACCTGTTTGTGTCCGGCCTGGCCGCGGCCGGCGAGCTGCCGGAGGGGCTGGTCCTGACCCTGCCCAAAGTGACTACCGTGGCCCAGGTCAAGGCTATGGACTACGCCGTGTCCCGGCTGGAGGAAGTCCATTCCCTCCCCGCCGGACGGCTCCGCTTCGAGGTGCAGGTGGAAACGCCCCAGCTGATCCTCGGCCCCGAGGGGATGTCACCGGTTGCACAGTTGCCGCACGCCGTCCCCGGCCGGATCAGCGGACTGCACTACGGCACGTATGACTATTCCGCGTCCCTGCAGATCTCCGCGGAGTACCAGTCCATGGAGCATCCGGTGGCGGACTTCGCCAAGGAAGTCATGCAGCTCGCCGTGGCGGGCACCGGAATCCGGCTCTCGGACGGATCCACCAACATCATCCCGGTGGGCGACAACGTGGAGAACGCCTGGCAGCTGCACGGCCGGCTGGTCCGGCGGTCGCTGGAACGCGGCTACTACCAGGGCTGGGACCTGCACCCGGCCCAGCTGCCCAGCCGCTTCGCCGCCACCTATGCCTTCTACCGGCAGGGACTTCCGGCCGCCGCAGCCCGGCTGCGGAACTATGTAGAGCAGACCGAAGGCGGCGTGATGGACGAACCCGCCACGGCCCGGGCCCTGGCCGCCTTTGTGCTGCGTGGCGTCCAGTGCGGCGCCGTCGGTGCGGAAGAAGTGCAGGCGCTCGCCGGTGTCGGCATCCCCCAACTCACTGCGCTGGCCCACCCCAGGCTCGCCACCACTTCCAAGTAAGGATCCAACCATGGGCAAGTACTACTCCCCCACCGGCGGGCTGCCGCCGCAGACGCACCTGACCACGGAGCGGGCCATCGTGACCGAGGCGTACACGGTCATTCCCAAGGGCGTCATGACTGACATCGTCACGTCCAACCTTCCGGGTTTTTCGAACACCCGATCCTGGATCATCGCGCGGCCCATCTCCGGCTTCGCCACCACGTTCTCGCAGCTGATCGTGGAGATCGGCCCGGGCGGCGGTGCTCCCAAGGCCGAGTTCGAGGCCGGCGTCGAAGGCGTCATTTTTGTGACCCGCGGCAAGGTGAACCTCACCCTCGACGGTGAACTGCACCAGCTGGAGGAAGGCGGCTACGCCTACCTGGCTGCCGGTTCGGAGTGGGGCCTGGAGAACGTTTCCGACGACGTTGTGTCCTTCCACTGGATCCGCAAGGCCTACGAACGCCTTGAGGGTTACGAGGCCAAGTCCTTCGTCACCAATGAAAAGGACGTGCAGCCTACGTCGATGCCGGATACCAACGACGCCTGGAAGACCACCCGCTTCACGGACTCCAACGACCTCGCCCACGACATGCAGGTGAACATCGTGACGTTCCAGCCCGGCGGCGTCATCCCGTTCCCCGAAACCCACGTCATGGAGCACGGCCTGTACGTCCTGGAGGGCAAGGCCATGTACCTGCTGAACAACGACTGGGTTGAGGTTGAGGCCGGCGACTTCATGTGGCTGCGCGCCTTCTGCCCGCAGGCTTGCTACGCCGGCGGCCCGGGCGAATTCCGTTACCTGCTCTACAAGGACATGAACCGGCAGGTCCGCCTCACGTAACCCCTATTCCCAACCAGGTAGCGCCAAGTGTCGTTTTGGAACCCCTAAACGACACTTGGCGCTACTTAGTTGGGGGAAAATGGGTGCTACGGGCAGGACCCAGGGCAGGCCGTGAAAGCCAACGTCGCAAAGCTGGGCTTCAGGAGTTCAGGGGTTCAACGCGTCAGGGGTTCAGGACCACCTTGATGCAGCCGTCTTCCTTTTTCTGGAACTTTTCGTACAGCGCCGGCGCTCCTTCAAGCCCCGAACGGTGGGTGACCAGATCCATCACACCCAACGGATCGGCGTCGTCCTCCACCAGGGGGAGCAAGTCGTCCGTCCACCGCCGGACGTTACACTGCCCCATCCGCACCTGGATCTGCTTGTCGAACATTGTCAGCAGGGGCATCGGGCTGGCCTGGCCGCCGTAGACCCCGCTCAGGGACACGGTCCCGCCGCGCCGGACGGCGTTGATGGACGTGTGCAGCGCTGCCAGCCGGTCCACGCCGGCCGTCTCCATCGCCTTCTGGGCCAGTTTGTCGGGCAGGAGGCCCAGTGCCTGGTGGGCGAAGCCGGCAACCGGGGACCCATGTGCTTCCATGCCGACGGCGTCAACCACCGCGTCAGGGCCCCTTCCGGCCGTCATTTCCCGCAGCTGGTCCGCCACGTCCTTACCGTAATCGAGCGTTTCGATGCCGTGCCGCGCCGCCATCTCGCGCCGCTCCGGCACAGGGTCCACGCCGATCACCCGCAGCCCGCGCTGCACGCCGATGCGGCCCGAGAACTGGCCCACCGGCCCCAGCCCGAAGACGGCCAGCGTGCCGCCGGCCGGGGTGTCGGCGTACTCCACGGCCTGCCAGGCCGTAGGAAGGATGTCCGAGAGGAAGAGGTAGCGCTCGTCCGGCAGCTCGGTTCCCACCTTCACCGGGCCGTAGTCGGCGTGGGGAACGCGCAGGTACTCGGCCTGCCCGCCCGGAACGGAACCGTACAGCTCCGAATAACCAAAGAGGGCAGCACCGGAGCCCTTGTCCTTGACCTGGGTTGTTTCGCACTGGGACTGCAGGCCCTGGGCGCACATGTAGCACCGGCCGCAGGCGATGTTGAACGGGACCACCACACGGTCGCCCTTGCGGAGGTTGGTGACGGCGCTTCCCACCTCCTCCACGATGCCCATCGGTTCGTGGCCGATCACGTCGCCCTTGTGCATGTATGGCCCCAGCACTTCGTACAGGTGCAGGTCCGATCCGCAGATGGCCGTGGAGGTGATCCGGACAATCGCGTCCGTGGGTTCCTGGATAACGGGATCGGGGACCTCTTCCACACTTACCGAGCGTTTTCCTTGCCATGTCAGTGCTTTCACAATTCACCTTTCCCGGAAGTTTTTTCGCTGCTTTGGGGACTCGCGCCCATCCTTCGACGCTATCGGCTCACGGGGCAAAAAGTAAGCAACCTGACTAAAATCCTTGTTGTTCCGACCTCGTGCTCCTAGCGTAGGAAGAGTCACACCCGCAGACCCCGCAGAAGTGAAAGAGGAACGTTATGTCGCTCTACCAGCCCGAACCGGTTGAAATCTCCACCCGCATGCGGCCCGGAGAGTGGACGGAAGAGAGCCTGGAGCAGCTCGTGGCTACCTACCGCGAGCGGATCATGGAGATGGGGGCCAGCGCATCGGACGTGGCCACGGACATTGACCGGGGCGACGACGGCTCAGTGCGTGTGGCTGTCTCCTGGGCCAAGCCTGCCAATCAGGGTGACGAGGACTCGGTTGCCGGCGGCCAGGTCCTGTAGCCCAGGTCCTGTAGCCCAGTTCCTGTTGCCCAGGTCCTGTAGCGCCGAACGGCAAAAGTCCGACGGCGGATGGCATGGCAGCGGGGGGCACGCCGGCGTTAGAAGCCGGGCGTCGGAGTTGGGTGTCAGGAGTCGGGCGCCAGGGAGATCAACCGTCCGATGGCGCTTGATGTGAGGTTCTCGAGCAGGTCGCGCGGACCCTCGTAGACCTCCACGGCGCCCGCGTCACGGAGTTCGCCGGCGTTGACCCCGCCGCAGGTAACGGCAATCGCAGGAATACCCAGCGCCGCAGCGGCCTTCATGTCCCACACCGCATCCCCCACAAAGACGGCGTCCGCCGCCTCCACGCCGATGGCCTCCAGCGCCGCCACGAGGATGTCCGGGGCAGGCTTGCTGTCCTTGGCGTCATTGGCGCTGGTGGCGGCATCGATGAAGGCGTCGGCATCCAGGGTGGCCTTCATGACCTGCAGATCCTGCTTGCGGGCGGAGGAGGCAAGGGCAACGGTGAGTCCCGCCGCGTGGCACTGGGCCAGCAGGTCCTTGGCGCCGTCGAAGGGTCGCAGCGCCGGCCAGTGCGAGGCGTAAAGGGCCCCGTGGCTGGCCATGATGTCGGAATCAAGGGAACGGTCCCGGTCTGCCGGGAGGAGGCTGTCCACCAGGCGGTCCCCGCCCATGCCCACGAAGTGGTGGATGGATGCCATCGGGATGTCGTAACCCTGCTGGCGGAAGGCGCCCCACCAGGAGATGGTGTGGATGTATGACGAATCGATCAGGGTGCCATCAACATCAAAAAGGATCCCCTGCCGGCGCCCGCCGTCAGGGGACCCGGCAGCCCGCAGGGCCATCAACTGACCGCTGCCCGCTTGGCCCCCGCAGATTTCCTGGCGAGGGCGGCCTCCTCCTTGGCCGTATTCACCGGACGTACGCGCTCCCGGATCACCGTGCCTGCACCATCGTGGCTCTTGTCCCTGATGAGGCCCGTCCCGGCGATCTCCCGCGCCATTGCCACTCCGGCTACAGCTGCCCTTTTCGTGGGAAACGTGACCGAGATGGCCATAAGGTTCCCGGTTCCGTCCATCATCCTGATCCGGTAGCCGCCGTCAGGCGCATCCACGAGCTCAAAATACCCGGCCATTTGCAATCACTCCTCCGTCAGTCACCGCACCGTGCTTACTGGGAGCACTCCATGAGGTGTTAGTAAGTATACTTATCTATTCTGCGAAGGAGAAGTCGCACCCTTGTACGCGCCGCCTCAGCGCGCTTCCGCCGTCTCCGGCGGAATGGGGGTGTCACTCCGCCGAACCGTATCCTGATGCAGCTCCAAAGCGCTAGTCACCAGCGCGAAGTGGCTGAAAGCCTGGGGTGTATTGCCCAGCTGCCGGCCCGCCCGCACGCCCCATTCCTCACTCAGCAGGCCCACGTCGTTGCGCAGCTCAAGGAGGCGTTCAAAGAGTTCCCTCGATTCCTCGTGGCGGCCCGCACCCAGCAGCGCCTCCACCAGCCAGAACGAACAGGCCAGGAAGACGCCCTCATCACCGGGCAGGCCGTCGTCGCTCACGTCGGGGCGGTAACGGAGCACAAAACCGTCCTCGGTCAGCTCCCGCTGAATTGCTTCAATGGTTCCGATGACGCGGGGATCATCAGGCGGCAGGAATCCCACCCGGGGAATCAGGAGCAGGCTGGCGTCGAGTTCCGGCCGCCCGTAGGACTGGACGAATGTGTTGCGGCGGGCGTCGAACCCGTTGGCCATCACGTCACGGTGGATGGTGTCCCGCAGCTTCTCCCAGCGCTCCGCCGGCCCGGGCAGTCCCGATTCGCGGACACCCTTCACCATCCGGTCCGCTGCAACCCAGGCCATCACCTTCGAGTGGGTGAAGTGGCGGCGGGGACCGCGCATTTCCCAGAGCCCGTTGTCAGGCTGGTCCCAGATGGTCTCCAGATGCTCCATCAGTGCGACCTGGACGTCCCAGGCCTCATCCGAGTGCTTCAGCAGGGAGTTCCGCGTCAATGCCAGGCAGTCGAGCACCTCCCCCCACACATCGAGTTGGAGCTGTTCGGCGGCGCCATTGCCGATGCGCACCGGGGACGAGTTTTCGTAACCCTTCAGCCAGGGCAGCTCCATCTCGGGCAGGCGGCGTTCGCCATGGATCCCGTACATGATCTGCAGGTCCGCGGGGTCGCCAGCCACTGCCCGCAACAGCCAGTCCCGCCAGGCGGCGGCTTCTGCGGTGTAACCGGCAGCCAGCAGCGCCTGGAGCGTCATGGTTGCGTCGCGGAGCCAGCAGTAGCGGTAGTCCCAGTTGCGGGGGCCGCCCAGCTGTTCGGGCAGCGAGGTGGTCACTGCCGCCACAATTCCGCCGGTCGGGGCATAGGTCAGGGCCTTCAACGTCACGAGGGACCGGGCCACGGCATCCTGGTACGGGCCCTCTACGGTGCATTGCGAGGCCCAGCCGCGCCAGAACGCAAAAGTGGTGCCCAGCACTTCTTCGGCGTCGACAGTATGCGGCCGCCCAACATGGCTGGGCGCCCACGTCAGGACAAAGGGGACCCGCTCCCCTGCGTTGACGGTGAAGTCGCTGACGGTGTGCATGTTTTCGCCGTGAAGCGGGGCCGGGGTGACAAAGTAGACCGCGTCCGGGCCGGCGATGGCGTGCAGGCCGTATTCGTCCCGGCGCACCCAGGGGATGATGTGGCCGTAATCGAAGCGGAGGGTGAGTTCGCCGTGCATCTTCACGCTGCCACTGACGCCTTCGACGATGCGGACAATGTCCGCCACCGAGTCCCGGGGCGGCATGAAGTCGATGACCCGCACACTGCCTTCGGGGGTGTCCCATTCCGTTTCCAGGATAAGGCTGCCGTCCCGGTAGCCCCGGCGGGTACAGGAGCCGCCGCCTGCCGGCGCCAGGAGCCAGCGCCCTGCTTCAGGCGTATCCAGCAACGCGTTGAAACAGGCGGGCGAATCGAACCGGGGAAGGCAGAGCCAGTCGATGGAGCCTTCCTTGTTGATCAACGCCCCGGTATGGAGGTCACCGACAACTGCATAGTCTTCAATTCGCGCCATGCCCTTACCCTGCCACAGCCAGCTCCGAAGTGGACCGGGAACAGGGGTGTAGCCTTCACATCAACGGCAGCAGGCACCGGAGGCACTCATGGCAATCCATATCGGCACCTCGGGATGGAGCTACAACCACTGGGAGAACGTCCTTTATCCGCCGAAGCTGCCGGTCAAGGACCGGCTCCAGCACTACGTGGCCCGGTTCCGTACCGTCGAACTCAATGCCAGCTTTTACCGCTGGCCCCGGGACACAACATTTGCGGGGTGGAACCAGCGGCTGCCGCCCGGCTTCAGCATGTCCGTCAAGGCCCCCCGGGGGCTGACCCACGCCCGAAAACTGTACGAGCCCGAGGTGTGGCTGGAGCGCATTACGCGGTGCTGGCACGAACTCGGCGATAAACGGGCGGTCCTCCTGGTCCAGTTGCCGCCCGGCATGGAGCGGGACGATGCCCGGCTGGGCTACTTCCTTGCTGCGGTCCCGGACTGGATCCGTGTCTGTGTCGAGTTCCGCCACCCCAGCTGGGACCGCCCGGAAGTGTTCACCCTGCTGGAGCGGCACCAGGCCGCCTACTGCATCATGAGTGGCGCCAACCTGCCCTGCATCCTGCGCACCACGGCCCCCTTTACCTATGTCCGGCTGCACGGGCCGGACCACGAGCACCTCTACGCTGGCTCCTACTCGGATGCGGACCTGCACTGGTGGGCGGAACGGATCCGGGAGTGGTCCGGCAGCGGCCTGGACGTTTACGCCTACTTCAATAACGACGGCGAGGGCCACGCCGTGCGGAACGCCGAGACCCTGCGAGGGATCCTGGGAGAAGGCTGACGTCATACTCCTCCCCAGGGACCAGTGTTCCCTTCCCCCGGCGCCGCCCTGTGGCAGAGTGGAGCCATGGACACGGCTCCGAACAATTCGTCACAGAAAACAGCGCACACTCCGGTCCCGGGCGCGCTCTCGGGAAACCAGGTATTCCGGCTGGCGCACTGGATCTCGGACACCGTTAATTCGGCCCGGATCCGGCTTGCCAAGCGCTGGCACTTTGTGCCCCAGACCATCGCTTACCAGGGCTATGGCTCCACCAGCCTGGTGCGCGTGCTGGGACGGGTCCTGCTCACGCAAAAGCCGCTGCCGGGGAGCAAAGCGGAACACGCGGCACGGAACGGCAACCAGAACGTCCGCGGCTGGCGTGCCTTCACCAGCGTGCCGCTGCAGTTTACCGACGTCGAAATCACCATCGGCGATGTTGTCACCCACGTCAAAGCGGACCGTGGCGGGCTGATCGACATTGAAGTGGACGTCAAGCTTTCACCGGGCTGGCACACAGCTGTCCTCCGGGCGGAAGGAACAGAACCCGTCGAGGCCCTGATCCAGGTAATCGCACCCGATGTGAAGTTCGGGATCGTCTCGGACATCGACGACACCGTGATGGTGACGGCCCTGCCCCGGCCATTCCTTGCCCTCTGGAACACGTTTGTGCTGAGCGAACGGGCGCGCATGGCCACGCCGGGCATGGCGGTGCTGCTGGACCGGCTCACCGTCGAACACCCGGATGCGCCGGTGATCTACCTGTCCACGGGACCCTGGAACGCGGCGCCCACGCTGGCCCGTTTCCTCAACCGCAATATGTATCCGTCCGGCGCCCTGCTGCTGACCGACTGGGGCCTGACGCAGGACCGCTGGTTCCGCAGCGGCCAGGCCCACAAACGCCAAAACCTGGACCGGCTGGCCAAGGAGTTCCCGGACATGCGCTGGCTCCTGGTCGGCGACAACGGCCAGCACGATGAGGCGATCTACTCAAGCTTTGCCCAGGACAACCCCGACAAGGTTGCAGCCATCGCCATCCGGCAACTGTCCGTCAGCGAGTCCGTGTTCGCGGGCGGACACTCGGAGGACGGCGACCACACCACGTCCAGGGTGCCCTGGATCTATTCCCCGGACGGTGCCGGCATAGCCAAGCAGCTCGCCACGCTGGAACTTCTCTAGGCCCCGGTCCGGAACCGCGCGTCCTGGACTGCCCGCGCGGCCCGGCCCCAAGCTCCAGCAGCCGCGAACGCCCTAGGCGCTGGCACCCAAAGGCGCCACGCCGTCGTCGGGCGCTTCGGTATCAAGGACCTCAGGCGCTGCTGCCTGCGCGATGGCCGCCCCCGCGGCGTTGACAAGGTCGCGCTCCTCGATGAGTTCCTGGTACCAGAAGTAGGAGGCCTTGGGCGTCCGCTCCTGGGTCTCGAAGTCCACATGGAGCAGGCCGAAGGGTTGGTTGTAGCCGGCCGACCACTCGAAGTTGTCCAGGAGGGACCAGACGTAGTAGCCGCGCAAATCGATCGACTCAGCGTCACCACCCGGTGCGGTGGCCCGCAGCGCGGCCTCAAGATGGTCCGAAAGGTACTTCAGGCGCCGCTCGTCCGGGATGAAGCGGGTGTTGGTGGATTTGTCCCGGACGATGATGTCCTCGAAGCTGGCCCCGCCCTCGGTGAGGATGACGGGCGGCAGGTTGGGGTACCGTTCGGCCATTTCCTTCAGCGCGACTCCCATGTACTCCGGTTTCACCGGCCAGCCGTAGGACGTGATGTCTGCCTCCGGCCAGGTTTCCACGTGGAAGGGGGTTCCACCGCTGCCCGCCGCGCTGAGGTCGCTGCCCATGGCCTCGGCCATGCTCGCCGGCACCGCGCCTGCGCCGGGCCCGACGGCCACCTTGGTGGGCATGTAGTAGTTGAGCCCGTAGAAATCGAGCGGCTGGGAGATGAGTTCCATGTCCTCGGCGGGGTGGTCGAAGGCGCTGAAGAACTTGGCGGCCCGGATCAGGTCCGGATATTTTCCGGTCAGCACGGGGTCCGCATAGAGACGGTTCTGGGCCAGGTCCATCAGGCCTGCGCTGATGTAGTCCAGCGGGTTGATGGAGTTCGGGACCATGGGCGAGTACACGTTGGTCATGCCGATTTCCCCGGGCACATTCGCGGCACGCAGGGCCTGCACGGCCAGGCCATGGCCCAGCAGCTGGTGATGGACTGTGGGGAAGGCGTTCAGGACGAGCTCCTTCCCGGGCGAATGCAGGCCGAGCGAATATCCGTTGGTGCTCACGGTGGCGGGCTCATTGATGGTCACCCACCGGGCTACCCTGTCGCCGAACTTTTCGGCGAGGATGCCGGCGTACTCCCCCAGGCGGTAGGCGGTATCGCGGTTCATCCAGCCGCCGGCCTCGTCCAAAGCGAGGGGAGTGTCCCAGTGGTAGATCGTGGCCATGGGTGAGATGCCATTGGCGAGGAGTTCGTCCAGCAGCCGGTCGTAAAAGGCCAGGCCGGCGCGGTTTGCGGGGCCGCTGCCCGTGGGCTGGATACGGGGCCAGGCGAACGAGAACCGGTACGAGTCCACACCGAGCTGCTTCATGAGCGCCACGTCCTGGGGCATGCGGTGGTAATGGTCGCACGCTACGGCCGGGCTGTGGTCCTCGACGATGGCGCCGGGCTTGCGGGAAAACACGTCCCAGCCTGCAGGTCCGCGGCCGTCCTCATCCAGCGCGCCTTCGATCTGGAAGGCTGCGGTGGCCACGCCGAGGGTGAACCCCGGCGGGATGAGTGCTGCGAGGTCCCTGGCGGTAATGTGCATTGATTCAACCCTTACTGACGAACAGGACGGCACCTGCGGAGTCCTTCAACTTCCGCGAGGTCAGGACCATATCCTCGCACGATTCCCAGGGTGCCGGTGAGCGTGCTGCTAGGGTCTGGGAATGGATGAAAAACTGGGGAAGTTCATCGACGATTTTGCTGATCTGGTGCAGCTGGCACAGGCCCGCAGCCACAGGCGCCAGGCCGGGGTGCAGCTGCTGGATACGCTGACCGGGCACCTGGGCCTGGCTGCCGAAGACCTTGCGGTGGTGGAGGAACAGATTCCGCCCCACCGGTTCGTTGATGCGGACATCGTTATGGCCGGGCTCGCGGCCCTGGACCCGGACAGCAGGCTGGTGGGGGTCGGCGGCGGCGGCCAGCGGCACCACCAGTCGTTGAGCGACATGCTTCAGCAATCACAGGCCTTTCCGCAATTCCCGCTGGCCCAGCCCGACTACATCAACCTGCCTGTGGGGCCGGACAGCCAGCGCCAGGCGGTGGGTTTCGGGGTGCGGCTCTTAACGTACGACGGCGGGCGGCTGGCCGTCCTGCAGCGGGCGGCGGATCCCCGGTCCGGGCGGCAAACCGCTACCCTGGAGGTGGCGCCTGAAGACACCGAAACGGGGGCTGCGTTCCTGGCCGAGTACCGGCGCCGGATGGACAGCCAGAGTGTTTTCAAGGGCCAGGTCATATCCCTGGCCATGGGTGAGTTCGGGCCCAGCAGCGGCGGGGTGACCTTCCATCACCGGCCGCAGCTGCACGAGCAGGAGGTCATTCTTCCGCCTGGCCTCCTGCACAAGGTGGCGGGCCACGCCGTCGGCATAGCCGCCCACCGCGAGTCCCTGAAGCGCCACGGACAGCACCTCAAACGGGGCGTCCTGCTGTACGGACCTCCCGGAACAGGCAAAACGCACACCGTCCGCTATCTGCTCGGCCAAAGCGAGGGCACTACCGCCATCCTCCTCAGCGGCGGTTCGCTCGCCCGGATCTCGGAGGCGGCACGGATGGCCCGCGCCTTGCAGCCCTCGATGGTAGTGCTCGAGGACTGCGACCTCATCGCCGAGGACCGGAGTTTCGGCCACGGGCCGCAGCCGCTCCTCTTTGAAGTCCTGGATGCCATGGACGGCCTGGATAATGACGCCGACGTCGCATTTGTGCTCACCACCAACCGGCCGGACATGCTGGAGCGCGCGCTGGCGCAGCGGCCCGGCCGGGTAGACCTTGCGGTGGAGATCCCGCTGCCTGCACTCCACGAACGGATTGAGCTCCTTCGCCTCTACGGCCGGCAGGCCGGTTTCAGTCCCGACGCCGTGGCTGCCGCCGCCGAGCGCACCGACGGAACCACCGCTTCCTTCGCCCGCGAACTGGTGCGCCGGGCCGTGGTGGCCGCAGCACTCGAGGACGTGCCGGTGTCCGATTCCCATCTGGCAACGGCGGCAGAAGAACTGCTGGGCGACGCCGAATCCCTGACCAGGAGCCTGCTGGGCAGCGGCGCGGCAGGAATCGCCTAACGGCAGCCCTGCGCTGAGAGGCTTCCCGGGATTACTGGTCGCCGAACAGAAATTCCTTTGCGTGCGCCACGGCCTTGCGGAAAGCATCGTTCCGCAACGTGACCAGGTGCTCCGTTTCGCCGTCCGCCGGTTCCAGGTAGCCGGTGTAGCCCGGCCGCAGCACCCAGATGTCCCCCGCGGGCGGAAGATAGAAGACGCCGAAGGACCGTTGCTGCCTCTCGTCGTTCGTCCATACCGGCACCACAGCCAGCGCCGCTCCGGTTGCGGGGTTGATCCACTGGGCACGTGGAACCGGCTCCTCATGTGCCTCCGGATCCAAAAACGGAGCGGTACCCTGGCCCCACCGTTGTTCGAAGCGCTCGTGGAATGCAGGCATCAGGTGTGAATCATAGCGGCGCCAATCGCTCATACAGTTCTCCGCCTCTCGAAGTGGTTTTCGGGCTGGATCGCGGGGGTTTGCTGCGGCATGACAGGTGTTGTGGCAGCTAGGCCCAGGGGCCGCTTTCCCAGCGCACGGGTGTGATTCGTATGATGTTCCCGCCCCGGCTGGCGGCGTGCCGGACCTTGCGGACCGGGATCTCCGTCCCCGCTTGGGATGCCGGTACTGCACGGACTGCCGGCTGCGCCTCCACCTCGCGGTCATACGCTGCCCGCCGGGCAGGATCGCGCAGGACGGCGAAGGCCTGCATAATGCGCAGCAGCTCCGCTTCCGGTGACGTTCCTCCACCAGACCCGGTCTTCTGCACCGCGTCCTGGGCGCCCTCGTGCACACCCGACGCAGCCCTTCCGCCTTCCATGTCCGGGTGATGGTTGCGCATCAGGGCACGGTAGGCGCGTGAGATCTGCTGCCGCGTGGCGTCATGCGGGATGTGCAGGGCGGCGTAGTAATCCGGGGTTTGGCTCATGTCAGTCTTCCGGTTCCAGCTCAGTTCCGAATCCGGGCGGCGCAGGGCAACCAGGGGTTGCCCTGCGCCGTCCACCGCTGGCCTAGGTTCCGATCTGTTGCATCTGGCCCTGCTGCTGCGTCTCGATTTCGATCTTGCGCGGCTTGGCCTTTTCCGCCACGGGGATCCGCAGCGTCAGGACGCCTTGGTCGTAACTGGCCTTGATGTTGTCCGTGTTCAGGGTGTCGCCCAGGATCAACTGGCGGCTGAAGACGCCGCGCGGACGCTCGGAGGCAACCAGCTCAACATTGGGCTGGGTGGGGTCCTGGCGTTCCGCCCGGACGGTAAGGACGTTGCGCTCAACGTTCAGGTCCAGCGAATCGAGCTTGACGCCCGGAAGATCGAAGGCCACCACGAACTCACCGTCTTCCTGCCAGGCATCCATGGGCATGGCGGCCGGGCGGGCGGCGGTCCCAAAGACCTGCTGCGTGAGCCGGTCCAGCTCACGGAACGGGTCCGTACGCATCAACATCATTTCCCACTCCTTCAGCTTTTCAGATGTTGGATCGATACCATATCCGCTCCCATGATCTATGGTGATGGATATAGATTTTTTATAGCACCCGTGGGAAACTGAAGCAAGACTCACCGACAATTTCTGGAGAACTGATGGCAGGGCAGGAAGCAGGACGGGCGCAAGCGCCCGCAAAGGGACGCGCACTGTATGCCATCTCCGTGGCCGCGGAGCTGGCAGGGACCGGCCAGCAGAACATCCGGCTCTATGAGACGCGGGGCCTGCTCAGGCCGTCGCGTACTTCCGGCGGCACACGGCAATACAGCGATGCCGACATCGCCGTGCTGCTGCGGATCGGCGAACTCCTGGAACAGGGCCTGAACCTGGCAGGCGTTGCCAAGGTGCTGGAGCTGGAGGAAGCCAACGTCAAGCTCCATCGGGCGCTCAAGCGGGCGCGGTCCCGGCCACCGGCGTGAGCCGGCGGTGAGCCGGCGGCGTGAAAGGCACGACGACGGCCAGCCGCTTCAGCGCCCCGCCCGGCTCACCGGCACCCGCACTTCGGCCTCCTTGGAACGCCTTGTTCAACCTCCCGGAGTTCAGTCCCGCGGCACGTCCGCCTTGGACAGTTCGCCGGTGATCCGCTCGCCTGGAACCCTCGCCGTCCGCCAGGTGTCGAGGGCGATTACTCCGCCCAGGATCACCAAGGACAGCGATAGCGATGCCAGGGCATCGCTGAGCCAGTGGTATCCCAGGTACAAACGGCTGAGGGCCGCCAGCACAATGCCGATGCCTGCCCCAATGAACCCGAACACGGCAGCCCGCCGGTTGCTTCGCCGGGAGTAGATCAAAAAGGCACCCACCAACAGGAAGTCACAGGCCCCCAGGACATGCCCGGACGGGAACGAAAAGGTGTGGTCAATGCCGAAGAGCATCTGGTCCACCGGAGGACGGGACCGCCGCACAATCTGGAGGATGATCTGCGAAATGATGACGCCCGTAATCATCGCGGAGGCCAGCAGGATAGGGCGCCAGGCGTGCTTTGCCGCGAAGCCCCAGGCGGCAACCACCACCAGGACGATGATGGGGAGGGCGACCGGACCGAAGACCACGGCCAGGAAGATCATGACGACTGTGAGGGTCTGTGACCTCAGCCCGAGCAGCCAGTCGCGCACCGGGCCGTCGGCGGCGGAGAGGCCATCGGCCTGCACCACGCTGATCAGGGTGGCGATGAAGAGCGCCACCCCCAGCGCCACCAGAACGATCGACGCCCGGTACAGGCCCCGCCGGTCGTCCGGCTCCACATAGCGCTCCTCCACCACGAATTTGTCATGGAAGACCCGCCACTTGCTGGCCCTTTTACCGGTAGCCCCGGAACCCGCTGATCCCTGCTGTGCCACTGCATGCCCGTCCCTAGATGGAGATTTGCCTAGGGTGAAGATTATCCCGGTTGCCCGGCCTTGGCGCGGTATCGGGTCCGGTCCTTTCCATCAGGAAATCCGGCGGCCGCGCGAACTGTCGTAGCCCGACGGTAGCCTGACTGCATGGGCGTGATGAACGAACTGATTGATCCTCCGGGCATAGGCATGCTCACGCATATCTTGACGGAAAGTGCGCCCACGGTGGAGTGGAAGCAAACTGCTGCCACCGCATCCCTGCTGGGTGACCTGAACTTACGTGCACGGACCGACCTGGTGGCCGATGCCCTTGTGGCCGATATCAGCACGGGTGCGGTCCCGGGATATACGACGGCGTCCGCCAGCTTCCGTGCGGCACTTGCAGTTCCGGAATTCACAGGCTGGGTCCTCTGGCCGGTTTCGGAGGCGGCCGTCACCCTCGCCCTCGCCTCGGATGCAGCGGAGGACTTCGACGACTGCCTGGCCCTGATCGCCGAACTGACGCCACGGCTCACCGGGGAATTCGCCGTCCGCCGCCTCCTGGCCAGGGATATGGACCGGGCCCTGGCCGAAATCCTGACGTGGACAGCACACCCTGATGAGCACGTCCGCCGCCTGGCGAGCGAGGGCACACGTCCATACCTACCGTGGGCGGTGCGCGTCCCAGCCCTCGTCCGGCGGCCAGAAGCCACCCTGCCCATCCTCACAGCCCTCTACCGCGACCCGTCCGAGTATGTACGGCGTTCTGTAGCCAACCACCTCAACGATCTCGCCCGCCACGCGCCCGATGCTGTTGTGGACACAGCCCGGCATTGGCTTACTGCGGCAGACCGCAACACGGGCTGGGTGGTCCGTCATGGCCTCCGCACCCTCATCAAGAAGGGGCATCCGGGCGCGCTGGCGCTGCTTGGCTTCACGCCGGCGTCGGTGGCCGTTTCCGGGCTGCGCCTTGACCAGGAAATCCTCACGATGCCCGGAGAGTTGACGTTCGCCTTCGAGATTTCCAATACCGGCACCCGGAATGTCCGCCTCGCCGTGGATTACCTGGTCCACTACCGCAAGGCCAATGGCAGCCAGTCGGCGAAGGTCTTCAAGATCTCAACCCTGACCCTGGCGCCGGGCGAGAGCAGGAGCATCTCCAAGCGCCACGCGTTCAGGCAGATGACCACCAGGGTGCATCATCCGGGACTGCACGCGTTGGAGCTTCAGATCAACGGCGCCGCGCATGGGCGCACCGAGTTCGTGCTGGAGATGGCCTAGCTCCCGCGCTGGGATGGCCTAGAACGAGCCGGTGGTGAACTGCCAACTCCTGCCGGCGAACGGGTTTCCGGCGAGGTCGCGGACTCCGGCGCTGCCACCGGTCACCGTCACGGCGTACTTGGTCTTGGCTGCCAGCGCCTGCTGGGGGTCCAGGATCCACTGGTTGGTGGTGCCGTTCCGGTACACGGCGGCCGGAACCACCGCGCCGGTGCCAGCGTTCTTTACCGCGAACGTCGCCCCGGCCACCCCCTGGACGGCCTCGTTGAAGGTAACGCTGATGTTGTTGGTCCGCCGGACCAGCAGCGCGTTGCTGCCAGGTGTGGAGGCGGTGACCACGGGGGCCGGGCCGGTGAGGAAGCTCCAGGTGACGGAGGCCAACGGGGTTCCTGCGGCGTCGCGGATGGCGGAGGCTCCGCCCACCAGTGTGGCCGTGTAGGTTGCGTCAACGGGCAGGCCGGCAGCCGGGTCCAGTGTGGCCGTACGGGTGGTGGAGTTGTAGGTGACCGTGGCCGGGATGGCGCTGCCGGCCGCATTCCTGAGCACAAACGTTCCGGCGGTAACGCCCTGGACCGCGGCGCTGAAGGTGGCAGTCACGTTGGCTCCCGCTGCTACTGCCGTTGCGTTGGATCCCGGGGTGATGGCAGTGACAGTGGGCGCCGGAGCGGGGGCGGGGGCCGGAGCGGGAGCGGGGGCGGGGGCCGTAGCGGGAGCGGGGGCGGGTGCCGGTGCGGCAGCAGCAGCGCCGGCAAACAGCAGGCGGTTGGGGGTTCCGCTGGTGGCCCCGGTAATGACGCCTGCGGTTGCATTGGACGTGAGCGTGCCCGCCACCTGGGCCGGTGAGAGCGCGGGGTTCTGGGAAAGCAGCACTGCTGCTGCCCCCGCCACGTGGGGAGCGGCCATGGAGGTTCCGGACATGGATGCAGTGGCGGTGGCAGACGTGTGATGGGTTGAGGTAATCCCCACCCCGGGTGCGTAGAGGTCCACGCAGGATCCGAAGTTGGAGAAGGACGCCTGACGGTCAGATGAGTCACTGGCAGCTACGGTGACGGCTGCCGGAACGCGGGCGGGAGAGCTCCCGCAGGCATCCACGGCGGAGTTGCCGGCGGCAACCACAGCAGTGACGCCGTCGTTCATTACCGCCTGGATGGCCGCGTCCACGGCGGTACTGGCTCCGCCGCCCAGGCTGAGGTTGGCCACTGCGGGCGTTCCCGCCGTATGGTGGGCCGCGATCCAGTCCAGGCCCGCCACCACGTCTGAGTTGTAGCCGGAGCCGTTGCAGTCGAGCACCCGGACCGGCACGACGGTAGCGCCCTTGGCTACACCGTAAGTGGACCCGGCCACCGATCCTGCCACGTGGGTGCCGTGCCCGTTGCAGTCGCTGGAGCCCCGGCCGTCAGCGACGGCGCTCCAGCCGGCCGCCACCCGCCCGCCGAAGTCCGCATGCGAGGCCAGGACACCGGTGTCCACCACGTACGCGCTCACGCCGGCTCCGGATGCCGTCCAGGAGTAGGACCCGGACAAGGGCAGGGGCCTCTGGTCCACCCGGTCCAGGCCCCAAGGTGCTGGCTGCTGGGTTGCGGAGAGCCTGACGGGGGCATCGGCTTCCACCGACACCACGCGGCCGGAGCGTGCCAGCGCCGCTGCCTGTGCAGGATTGGCGGTAACCACGGCACCACGGACGGCGTGGGCAAAAGTACGGCCGACGCCGAGCCCCTGCGTCCGCAGCCCGGCTGCCTCCGCGGCTACGTCGGCATTGGCAGCGTACCGGACGATGTAGCGGCCCGTTTCGCCGGCATCTGCCGGCGGGGCTGCTGACGCCGGCACGGATGCGGTGGAAAGGGCGACGGCGGAGACCAACACTGCTGCGGCGGGCAGCACAAAGGATGGAGTGCGAATTTTGGGGTCCTTGTTTTGGCGTTGCGGGCTGCGCGGGCAGGGAATTTATCCGCCCTACCAAAAGGTTAGGACCCGGTTCGGCACCGAAACCCGGTCCTTGCAGGATCTTGTGCCAACCCTATGAGATTCCTGCGGCCCGGACGTGGCGGGTTAGATTGAGGCGCCTGCCGGGACGTCCACCTGGTGGTTCCGCCAGGAGTATTCTGGCTCGAAACCGAGCAGCCGCCTGGCCTTGTCAATGGACAACATGGTCTCGTGCTCGCCCAGGTCCTTGGTGACCTTGACGTCGGGGAACACCTCCGCCGCCAGTTCCGCGCTTGGCCGGCTCATCACCGTGTCCGCGTTGGCGATGATGTACGCCTCGAAGCCGGGCCCTGCGTTTTCCAGCGCACGGGCCACCGCCTGCGCTCCGTCACGGCCATCGATATAGCTCCACAGGTTCCATTTCCGCAGCGTAGCGTCGGCGTCGAAAGCCGGAAACCTGTCGTAGTCTTCGGGGTCCATGACGTTGGAGAACCGGAGCCCGGAAATGCTCAATTCCGGGTCCCACCGCGTCAGCTCCACCGCCATCTGCTCCTCGAGGTGCTTCACCAGCGAGTAGGTGCTCTCCGGCCTGGCGGGATACTCCTCGTCCACCGGAATGTAGGGCGGGTCGACGTCGAACGGCAGTCCCAGCACCGTCTCGCTGGAGGCATACACCACCTTCTTGATTCCGGCCCGGCGGGCTGCCTGGAACACGTTGTAGGTGGCGAGCATGTTGTTCTCGAAGGTGGCGGCGTCCGGGATGATGCCGGGCGCGGGAACGGCGCCGAGGTGGACCACTGCGTCGAATCCGCCGTGGCGGTCGTCCAGCCCCAGCATGACATCCACCACCTGGCCGTAGTTGCGCAGGTCCACCACCACCAGCCCCGGGTTCCGCTCCCCTGCGCGGTCCAGGTTGAGCACCTGGTGCCCGTCGTTGGCCAGCCTGCGGACCACGTGCCGTCCCAGCTTTCCGCTTCCCCCGGTTACTGCCACCCTCATGCGTGTTCTCCTTTTCGGTTGATAAAGCGTTCGACGGCGGCGATCGCAAGTTTGGTGATGTCGCCGGGTTCGCCGCTGCCGTTCACCGGCACCAGTAAGCCCCGGCCTGCGTAGACGGACACCACTTCGTGGGTCTCGCGGTGGTAGAGGTCAAGGCGGCGCCGGAACACGTCCACGGTATCGTCCCTGCGGCCCTCGTCCCTGGCACGTTGCAGCATCCGCTGTTCCAGCTCGGCGTCGGGGGCCTGGAGCTCGATCACCGCATCCAGGGCGTGCCCCTGGGAAGCCAGCATGTTGTCGAGCTCCATAACCTGGGGCGCGGTCCTCGGGTAGCCGTCCAAAAGAAAGCCTGCCCTGACGTCGGCCTCGAGGAGCCGGTCCTTGACCAGGGCATTGGTGAGGTGGTCCGGAACGAAGTCACCGTCGTCGAGGTACTGTGCAGCTTCATTGCCGAGTTCAGTTTCCCGGCTGACGTTGCTGCGGAAGATCTCGCCCGTGGATACGGCTGGAATGCCGAAATGCCGTGCCAGGTGTTCCGCCTGCGTTCCCTTGCCGGAGCCGGGCGGACCGATGATGAGCAGTCTGGTCATGTTCCTGTCCCTCCACGGCGCAGCACCGCTGGTTTCCGGGTCCGCCGCCGGCGGCTCCGGCGCGTCCCCTATTCTGCCCGCAATACCCGTTCCGGCACCAGCAGCCACGGGGTAACAGGGGAAGCCAATATGACGTTTCCCGTGTCCGGAGGATGTATATACTTTTCGGTATCGGTTTAGCAGCAGGCCGTTGGAAAGTTCGTCGATCCAGCGAGCATCGCCGCCTTCCGCCCTTCGGGTGGACGGAGCATGTTGCCGGCTCGTTTTGACCTGAGCGAATGGCACCAAGAAACCGTGGCCAGCGAGTCAACTGCAAAAACTGATACATCCATTACTGACCACCTGCATGAACTTGTCCTCAACAGCTCCGATGTCGAGGACTTCCTTACCGAACTGGCGCAGGTGTCCGCCCGCAATCTGTCCGAGCCCGGCGACGAGATCCTGTGCGCCATCACCCTGCTGCGGGAGCGGAAAGCCGCCATGGTGGCCAGCAGCAGTCCGGCCGCCGAGGCCGTTGCACGGCTTGAGTACGAATTCAACCAAACGCCCAGCATGATTGCCTCCACCACCCAGGAAACTGTCCACGTCCCGGATATCCGCGACGACGGCCAGTGGCCTGAATACTCCGCGGCCTTGCTGGGTGAAGGCGTCCGCTCCGTCCTTGCGCTGCCTTTCCAGCTGGAAGGCGGCACCAAAGCGGCTTTGCTGCTGTACTCGGGCCGCCCCAACCGTTTCGAAGCACGGGTGCTCGAATTCGCCGAGGACTTCGTCAGCCAGACCTCCCTCGCGCTCCGGCTTGCCGTCCGCTTTGCCCACTACAGCGAAACAGCGGCAAACCTGCGGGCAACCCTGGAATCACGGACAGTCATCGACATGGCGGTGGGCATCATCATGGCCCAGAACCGTTGCAGCCAGCACGACGCTTTCGAGATCCTGAAGACGGCGTCCAGCACCCGCAATTCGAAACTGCATGACGTTGCCACGGCAGTGGTCAACGCCCTGGGCCAGGGTCCTGCCCGCACCCACTACGACGGGTAGCAGCCCGGCGTCGGGCCGCTTCGTCAGCGTCGGGCAGCGGTATCCCTCTATGCGGGGAACCCTGCGGGGAGGGCCCCGCGGAAGCCGGCCAGCGGCGTAGGACGGGGCGAGTAGCGCCGCGGTACTTATCCGATGGCGCCCGTCGTCCGGGCATATGCTGTGGCCTGGTCACGTACCTGGACCAGGTAGGCATCCGACTGGTTGTAGGAGTAGATGGCACCGGTCCATCCGTGCGCGGTGGTGAGATCACCGCCGCGGGCACACAGGTAGCTGGCTGTACTGAGCGCAGCGTCGTCGATGTTGAAGGGATCCGCTGCCCCATCACCGTTGCCGTCCCTCCCCGCAATCTCCCACGTGGACGGAATGAACTGCATGGGCCCCACGGCACGGTCCCAGCGTGCGTCGCCGTCGAGGGCTCCACCATCCGTGTCAGCGATGGCGGCGAACCCGTTTCCGTCCAGGCTTGGGCCAACAATGGGTCCGCTGGCCTGCCCTGAAGAGTCCAGGCTTCCGCCGCCGTAGGACCCGTGGTGGGATTCGACGAAGCCGACTGCCGCCACCGTATTCCAGCCGATCCCGCAGCCCGGAGAGGACTCGTTGGCCGCGCCGGCCGCAGCCACGTACGCCCGGAGCGCCTGCGAGGGAATCCCGGTCTGCGCGGCAGCCTGTGCGAGCCACTCGGCGTCCGCATTCCGGGTGATGTTCACGGCCGGCGTGATGCCGGTGGAAAGCGTTTCAAGTTTCGCCTCCGACCTCGGCGGCGGATCGAGGGCCACACGGGCATCCGCGCCGGACTGCTGCAGCGCCCAGAATGACAACGCTGTGACGACGCAAACCGCGAACACGGTGAAGACCAGGAGACGCCTGAGGCGCAGCACAGTGTCACGGGAGCCAGTCACGCGTTCGATCCTATCGAGCGACGCCGGCCGGGAACGCCAAGTGCCTCAGGCGGCGGGCCCCGCCGGTTACCACCAACGCTCCATCACCTCCCGCACGCAAAACCCCAACGCACCATCACCTTCGGCGACGGGGGATTCCCTCCGTCGCCGAAGGTTCCGGCATAAGGCGAAACTACTGGGCGAGGAAGCGCAGCAGCGCTTCATTGACCTCCGCGGCGTGGGTCAGCAGCAGGCCATGCGGGGCGCCCTCGATCTCCACATACTCCGCGCTGGGCAGGGCCTTGGCGAACAGTCGTCCGGTGGAGTCGATGGGAAGGATGTTGTCCGCGGTGCCGTGGAGGATCAGCGCGGGAACGTCAATCTTGGGGATGTCCTGCCGGAAGTCGGTGAGCCAGGTGGCCTGCGCCGCAACGGAAGCAGTAGCCCCTGCGCCGGAGGCCGTGTTCCAGCTGGCATTGACTGCCTCCTGACTGAGGCGGGGCGTGCCAAGGAAGGTGTCGGTGTTGTAGAAGTTCTTGAAAAATTCGGTGAAGAACGCGTACCTGTCTGCCGTGACAGCCTGATGCAACCCGTCGAAGACCTCCTGCGGGACACCGTCCGGATTGTCGTCGGTCTTCAGCAGGAAAGGTTCGAGGGAGCCGAGGAACGCCGCCCTCGCCACCCGTGCCGAGCCGTAGGTGCTCAGGTAGCGGGCCACTTCGCCGGTACCCATGGAGAAGCCGACCAGCACCGCGTCGCTGAGGTCTAAAGTTGTCAAAATGGTGTTGAGATCGGCAGCGAACGTGTCGTAGTCATATCCCTCAGTGGTCTTGCTCGACTTCCCGAAGCCGCGGCGGTCATAGGTGATCACCCGGTAACCTGCAGCCAGCAGCGCGGCAGTCTGCTTCTCCCAGGAGGCGCCGTCCAGGGGATAGCCGTGGATCAGCACCACCGGCTGGCCCGACCCATGGTCCTCGTAGTAAAGCTCGATGTCAGTGCTGTTTTCAGTTCCAACGGTGATGAAAGCCATCGCGGCGGTCCTTTCGAGACTGTGGGATCGATGCGGGCGGGACTTGCTTTGCCCGCGCAATTCCTACTCTAGGGTGGTCCGCCGTGCTCCACGCTACTGGGAGGGCTGCGGAAGCTCGCAGGATATCTGGGGATTGGCACCCATATAGTTCAGCGGGCCGGCGACGATGGTGATAGCTATGGTCCCGGCTTGCGCACAGTTCCCCGGCGCGGAGCCGAAGTAGCCGCGCTGCCAGGCTGCCACACCACCAATGATCAGCCAGATGACAACAAGAGCTCCGAGAATCCGCATGATTCCTCCATAGGCCGTGGCGGCTGTGGGTTCAATTATGCGCGTCGGCCGGCAAAAGTGAGAGAGCGATTAGGGAAAACCCGCGGTAAGTGGGAGAGCGTGGCCGGAAAACCCGCGTTAAGTGGGAGAGCGTCGCAGGAAAACCGGCGTTAAGTGAGAGAGCGTCCGGGGGCGGAGACAAAAAGGCACCCCCGGTCCCGAAACATATCCCGGTACCGGAGGTGCCTTCTGTGTATTGAACAGGCAGTGCTTTTGATCAGGCGCTGGCAGCCTTGCCCGGAAGGGCCAGCTTGAAGACCTTGGCCCAGGAGGAGCCGACCTGCTTGAGCAGCGGACCGGTGGTGTATTTCAGGCCGTAACGCTGGCAGATCTCACGGACCCTCGGTGCCACTTCGGCGTACCGGTTGGACGGCAGGTCCGGGAAGAGGTGGTGCTCGATCTGGTGCGACAGGTTACCGGTCATCAGGTGCATGAACTTGGAACCGGAGATGTTGGCGGACCCGATCATCTGGCGGACGTACCAGTCACCGCGGGTTTCGCCCTCCACCATTTCCTCGGTGAAGGTGTCAGTGCCTTCGGGGAAGTGGCCGCAGAAGATAACGGCGTGCGCCCACACGTTGCGCACCGCGTTGGCAGCCAGCGTGCCATAAAGGGCCTGCTTGCCGGAGCCGGTGAGCATCGCGACGGCGGGCGTGGCGGCGTAGTCCTTCGTGAACTGCGTAACGACCTTCTTGCCCAGTGCTTTGAGGTCCTTGAGCAGCGCTTCCTTGGACTTCGTGCCTTCCTTGTACTCGGTCAGCTCGAGGTCGTAGATGGCGATGCCCCATTCGAAGACGGGAGCCAGGATGGCGTTGAACAGCGGGTTCGCCAGGTTGATGGGCTTCCACGGCTGGTTCTCGTCCATACGCAGGAGGTTGTATCCGACGTCGTTGTCCTTGCCCACCACGTTGGTCCAGCGGTGGTGCAGGTCGTTGTGGGTGTGCTGCCAGGAGCGCGACGGCGTGACGAAGTCCCACTCCCAGGTGGTGGAGTGGATGTCCGGGTCCCGCATCCAGTCCCACTGGCCGTGCAGGATGTTGTGGCCCAGCTCCATGTTTTCGAGGATCTTGGCCAGGCTCAACAAGGTGGTGCCCGTAACCCAGGCGGCCTTGTTCTTGCTGACCAGCAGGGCGGCGCGGCCGGAAATCTCCAGGCCGCGCTGGATCTTGATCATCCGGCGGATGTAGGCGGCGTCTTCCGCCCCGCGCTTGGCCAGCACTTCGTCGCGGATCGCGTCGAGTTCGCGTCCGAGCTCGGCCACCTGTTCATCGGTCAGGTGGGCTGCGGCTGGCGGCCGGACCGTGGGGCTGCCGGATTCTGCCAGCTTTCCGGGGCGCGTCCTTGACCCTCCGGTGGAGCTGCCGCTGGTGGGTGTGGCCTTGCTGGGTGAAATTACAGTCATACCGTTGTGCTCCTCAGATTTCGAGGTTGACGGGTCCGGCGGCTGCCGAGACACACGTTTGGATCAGTTGGCCGGGTTCGCCATGGACTTCCCCGGTTCGGAGGTCCCGGACCTGCCCTGACAGGAGCGGGGTGAGGCAGCTGTGGCAGATGCCCATGCGGCAACCGCTGGGCATCAGCACCCCGGCGTCCTCGCCGACGTCCAGGATGGGGGTGTCGCCGTCGGCTTCCACCTCACGGTCCGAAGCTTCAAAGGTGACCAGGCCGCCGTCGTGCCCGACGCCGCCTTCGAAGGTGGTGTTGAAGCGCTCGATCATGAGGTTGCCGGCACTGCCGGCCACCGCGACGTCCGAGCCGGGGGCGGCGGTGGTCAGCGCTGCGCGCTTCCACAGGGCCTCGGCGTCGTCCAGGAAGCTGTCCGGCCCGCAGGCGTAGGCGGCGCGGTCCTTCCAGTCCGGGCAGATCTCGTCCAGCTGCTTGGTGTTGGTGAGGTCCATTCGGCCTTGCTCGCCGGTGAACCAGTGTGCGAGGCGGAAATTGGGGAACTGGTCGGCGAGCTCGGCAAGTTCCTCGCGGAAGAGGCTGTCACCTGGGGTGCGCGCTGAGTGGACCAGGACGACGTCGGCATCCGGACGCCGTGGAACAAGGGTGCGGATCATGGACATCACCGGAGTGATGCCGCTGCCCGCGGTCACCATCAGCAGGGGCCGGGGGTGCTCCGGGAGCACGAAGTCACCCTGCGGAGGTGCCAGGAACAGGACGTCACCGGGTTTGGTGGTGCGCACGAGGGTTCCGGAGACTGCACCGACGTCGGTGACAGTGATGGCGGGATCCTTGCCGGCTGGGGCGCTTAGGGAGTAGGACCGCCAGTGGCGGACGCCATCGAGTTCGACGCCGATGCGCGCCCATTGGCCCGCCAGGTGGGAGTGCCAACCGCGGCCGGGCCGGAAAAAGATTGTTGCGGACTGTGCCGTCTCCTGCACTACGCGGGTGACCACACCACGAAGCTGCCGCGCCGAGTAGACCGGATTGAACAACGCGAGGATGTCCTCCGGGGCCAAGGGCGTTGTGAGGACTGAGGCCGCCTGGGCCAGCTGACGTAGCCGGATCATGCGTTAAAGCCTAAAAGGGCGCGGGCCATATTTCTCTCTCTCCGTCATATGACCGTTCCGCAGTCACGCTGTAGTAACGGCGCTAAGCCCCCAAAGCCGCACTATAAGAGTAACGGCTGCGGCCTGCAGAAGGTTCCCCGTTTTTCAGTAAGCATGCTTAGTGTATCGTCAGGGCCCTGCTTCCGCCGACAAAATTCTTTTATGACCGGAGGCATCACGGCTGGTCAAGAGGACGCCGGCCGCCACCCTAATGCCGGCGCTAGATACCGGGTGACGTTCCCAAGGAGCTTGGCATTGAACTCGACGCCGAGCTGGTTGGGAACCGTGAGCAGCAGTGTGTCTGCGGCCTGTACGGCTGCGTCCGCAGCGAGTTCTTCGGCCAGGAAGTCCGGGGCGCCCACATAGCTTTTCCCGAACCGGGCGGTCAGTCCGTCAATAACGCCCACCTGGTCCCGACTGTCGCGCAGGGCACTGCCCGCAAAGTAGCGGCTGTCCTCTTCATCCACGATGGGAAGCACGCTGCGGCTGACCGAAATACGGGGTGGGTGCTGGTGCCCGGCTGCGGCCCAGGCGTCCTTGAACAACTGGATCTGCTCCGCCTGAAGTTCGTGGAAGGGCACGCCGGTGTCCTCTGTCAGCAGGGTGGAACTCATCAGGTTCATGCCCAGTTCCGCGGCCCAGACGGCTGTCTTCCTGCTGCCGGCTCCCCACCAGATGCGCTCGGCCAGGCCTGGTGACTGCGGCTGGACGGGCAGGAGTCCGATGGCACCGCCGGCATAGCGGGGATCCGCTTCCACCACTCCAGCACCGCTGATGGCCTTCCGGAACAGGGCTGTGTGGCGGCGCGCCATGTCCGCGTCAGTCTCGCCCGGCTGCGGGCGGTAACCGAACGCAGCCGCCCCTTCCCGCGCCGGCTCCGGCGAACCGCGGCTGATCCCCAGCTGGAGCCGGCCGCCGCTGATGAGATCGGCCGCGGCGGCTTCCTCTGCCATATACAAGGGGTTCTCGTACCGCATGTCGATCACGCCGGTGCCGATGTCGATCCGGCTCGTCCGTGCACCAATGGCAGACAACAGTGGAAACGGCGAGGCCTGCTGCCGGGCGAAATGGTGGACGCGGAAGAATGCCCCGTTGACCCCCAGTTCCTCGGCGGCGACTGCAAGGTCAATGGCCTGGAGGAGGGCGTCCCCGGCAGTCCGGGTGCGGGAACCGTGGCCGGGGCCCCAATGGCCGAAAGATAGGAATCCGATGCGCTCCATACCTGCCCCAACTGCAGCGGGGCGGCAGGCATTCCCGGCTGGCATGATGGCCGGGTGGGTATTTCTGAAGAAGCTGCGACCATTGCCAAAACAGTTGTGCTGTTCACAATTGCAGCTGCCGCTGAAATCGGCGGTGCCTGGCTGGTATGGCAGTCGGTCCGCGAAGGCAAGGACTGGTGGTGGGCCGGCCTGGGCGTGATAGCCCTGGGCCTCTACGGTTTTGTGGCAACGCTACAGCCGGACGCCCACTTCGGCCGGATCCTGGCAGCCTACGGCGGGGTGTTCGTCGCGGGATCGCTGGCCTGGGGCATGATCTTTGACGGCTTCCGCCCGGACCGCTGGGACGTGGCTGGATCCCTCATCTGCCTGTTGGGGGTGGCGGTTATTATGTTCGCGCCCCGGAACGCAGGCTGATTCCAGTTCGGCCTGCTCTGGGAGCGCCCCAGGACTAACCGGCTGCCGATCCGCACCGCAGTCGGCCGGGGCAACCCCGCTGGCTAAACTGGCAGCGTGACCAACAGCGAGCAGCCCGCCAGCGCCAACATTCCGCCGTCGCGCGGGAAAATTGCCGAGCGGCTGCTGCCCGGCGGGGAGGAACCGGACCCGCGGTTCACCCTGGCGAACGAACGCACCTTCCTTGCCTGGATCCGTACATCCCTGGCGCTCCTCGCCGGCGGCATTGCCATCGAGGCTTTCACCGCGGACCTTTTCCTGGAGCCCGTCCGAAAGGGCTTGGCCGTGGTGCTGCTCCTGCTGGGTATGCTGCTGAGCGCGGGCGCCGCGGTGCGGTGGCTGCGGGTGGAACGAAGCATGCGCAGCAAAGCCCCGCTGCCGCTGCCGCTGATTGTCCCGCTGCTTGCCGGGGCAGGGGCGCTGGCGGCCGCCGTCGTGCTGATCTTTATTCTCTGGCGCTGAGCAGTGGTCACGCACCCCGCGGGCGGCCACGGCGATCCGGGCCTTCAGCCGGAGCGCACCACGCTCGCCTGGGGCAGGACGATGATGGCACTGGTCACGGTCAGCGCGATCTTCCTGCGCTGGCTTCCTGCCCACGGGCTGCCCATCCTGCTGCTGTTCGCCGTCTCGGCCGGGGCGGCTGCCGCCATCTACTTCACGCAGCGCCGCCGCTACGGCGCCAGCTCCCGCGGCATTGCAAGGGAAAATGTCGACGCCGACATCACCGCCGTGCTGTGGACGGCCTGTGCGGGGGTGTCGTTGGGCGGCCTCGGCATCGGCGTCGTCCTCGCCGGCTGAGCGAACCCGCTGATCCGGCCCTAGAACATCGGCAGGACAAACCCCGCGAGCAGCGCCACGGCGCCGATCCCGGTAAGGCAACGGCCAAGCACCGCTGCCGTTTTTCCAGCCTCTTCCGGAGCCGCCATCTGCCACTGGGTGGGCCGCTTGGGGTGGTAGTAGATGGGAAGGGTATCGCCCACGGCCAGGTCCTTGATGTCATGGGGCGACATGGGCGCATGGTGCACCTGGTACTTCCGGTCGAACCAGCGGAAGCCCACGCCGCTGCTGTCCGAATACACCACGGCTTCGGCCACCGCCCACGGATGCACGAAGCGGCGCAGGAAGCCGGTGTAGAAGAGCAATCCCAGCCCGGCGGGCAGGCACAACCAAGTGAGCATTTCCAGGATTGGACCTGCCATATCAAGCACAGTGGGCATGATTCTGATGGTACAGGCGTACCCTGAGGGAATCGTTTCCGGCGAAAGGGGCAGACATGAACAACGAGGATCTTTTGAGCCGCATTCAGGCCTTGGTGGAGGAGGAGCACACACTCCGCGAGGGATCCGCAGACGGCCAGGCGCCGGACCGGGACAGGCTGAGGCAGGTGGAAGAACGCCTTGACCAGTGCTGGGACCTGCTGCGCCAGCGCAGGGCCAAAGCGGAGTCAGGCGAAAACCCCAACGAAGCCGAAGCCCGTCCCGTCAGCGAAGTAGAAGGCTACAAGCAGTAGCCCCCTACTTCGCAGCCGGGCCGCGTTTTCAGCCGATGGGTTCCGGCATCTGCTCCACCACGTACTGGGCATCCACGGACAGCCCGGTGACGGGGTCCGCCATTTCGACTTTCCAGCTGCGGGCGAACTGGTTCACGCCGCCTGTCATGGCCACGGTGCCGGAGATGAGCACGGTGCCGGGCTGGTTCAGGCCGCGCTCGGCCAGCACCTCCAGCCAGTAGTCCGGCGTCAGCAGCGCCTCCAGCGTGCTGTCCTGGATGAGGGTGTCCGGGGTCTCCCCCTCCCCCACCCAGCCCTTCAGCGTGATCTTGTCCAAGTGGTCACGCACATCGTCAAGCCGCCATGCCTTCCGGCCCAGGACGTCCGGGCTAGCGTTCTTGCTCCAGGCCACGCCATGGACTTCGAGCTCCCGGTCCGTGTGGTCGCAGGCCACCGTCAGCAGGACGCCGTCGTCCGCGATCACCAGCGCCCACTCCGCTTCTCCGGACGTCCTTCCGTGCTGCACGCGCACTTCGGACACCTGCTGCGCCAGGTAGGGCGACACCGGGTAGAGGGCCGGAGTGGTGGTGGGCCCCGGAACGCCAAGCTCCGCCAGTTCGGCAATGTGCGCCTGGACTTCATCCTGCTCGCGTCCCGCATAGCCGGCATTGAGAAGGTGCTTGACCTCCACGTCCCTGGTGCTGCCGTCGGGAAGTTCAAAGCTGAGAACCGTCATGGTGGATCCGTCCTTTTCGTGGTGCTGCAGGAAAAATTAACAAACCGGAAACCGGAAAGGGTCGCCAATGTACATCCAGTATGCGTAATGTATACATTACACGCCAGCGTGACAGGCGTCACCTTTGAGCACTCCAGTGGAGGACATCATGAGCAACTCTCCCGTTCCGGCACACGGTGCGGCGCCGCACCCGCCGATTCATCCCAAGGGTCTATACAAGGCCTTTGCCGCCAGCCTCACCGGGACGGCCCTTGAGTGGTACGACTTCGCCGTCTACTCAGCGGCCGCCGCCGTCGTCTTTCCCCTCGTCTTCTTTCCCGCAAGCGATCCCCTGACGGGCACCATTTTGGCGTTCTCCACCTACGCGGTGGGCTACGTTTCCCGCCCGGTGGGCGGGATCATCTTCGGCCGCCTGGGTGACCGCATCGGCCGCAAGAAGGTGCTGGTGACTACGCTGATGATCATTGGCGTGGCCACGGTGCTGATTGGTGTTCTTCCGGGCTACGACAGCATCGGCATCGCCGCTCCCATCATCCTGGTGCTCCTGCGGTTCGCGCAGGGCGTGGGCGTCGGCGGCGAGTGGGGCGGTGCCGTCCTGCTTTCCAGCGAGTATGGCGATCCGCACCGCCGGGGTTTCTGGGCCTCCGCCGCCCAGGTGGGCCCGCCCGCAGGCAACCTGCTCGCCAACGGTGCCCTGGCGGTCCTGACCCTGATGCTGACGGAGGAACAGTTCCTCAGCTTCGGCTGGCGTATCGCCTTCCTTGTGTCGGCACTGCTGGTCGCGTTCGGCCTGTGGATCCGCCTCCGGCTGGAAGACACTCCTGTCTTCAAGGCGATCGCGGCCCACGGCGAACAGCCCCATGCCCCCATCCGCGAGGTGTTCAGCCATGAACTGCGCCCACTGATCGCCGCCATCCTCTCCCGCGTGGGACCTGACGTGCTGTACGCGCTGTTCACGGTGTTTACACTCACCTACGGCATCCAGTCGCTGGGCTACGAGCGCAACCAAGTACTCACCGCAGTCCTGATCGGCTCCGCCTTCCAGCTCTTTATGATCCCGCTGGCCGGCGCCGTGTCCGACAGGTTCAACCGCCGCCTGGTCTACGGGGTGGGTGCGGTGGTGGGCGCCGTCTGGACGTTTATCTTCTTCGCCATTCTCGGCGGCAACAACCAGCCGATGCTGATCATCGGCATTGTCCTGGGCCTCATGGCGCACTCCTTTATGTACGGTCCGCAGGCGGCCTTCATTGTGGAGCAGTTCTCCCCCCGGCTTCGTTCCACCGGAAGTTCCCTGGCGTACACGTTCGCCGGCGTGATCGGCGGCGCCATCGCCCCGCTGATGTTCACCGTGCTGCTCTCGCAGTTCGGCACCTGGGTTCCGGTGGCCATCTACGTGGCCGTTGCCGCCGTCGTGACCGTAGTGGGGCTCGCCATGGGCCGCGACAACGACACTGTGGAGGACCAGGACTACCGGCTCCTCCTGGAAGGAGCCAGCAACGCAACCCGGGCGTCGGGTGTGGGCGAATCCCGCTGACCGAGGGAAAAGTTTTGTCCACGTGGCGTGTTCACAAATGCCTTGCAGCCCGCGCCGCGTGGACAAAACTGCGTCAGGTCCGGAGCAGGATATCCCGCGTGACAGCCAGATGCTCGTCGATCGCCTTCTGCGCCTGGTCGGCATCTCCGGACACCAATGCGTCAAGGATCCCCTGATGTTCGGCGCAGACGTCCTGGCGCCGGCCGCCCATCCGGAACAGGGCGGCAACCCCCACCAGGATCTGCCGCACGTGAAGCTTGCTGTAGGTCCGGGAAATCAGTTCGTTGCCGGCCGCGTCAATGAGCTGCTGATGGAAGAGGGTGTCCAGGCGGATGAACTCCCGGGCATCATCAGTTTCGCTGGTGTCCGGGATCCGGGCCTGGAGGTCCAGGGTCTCTTGCATCAGCGCGGCAGGCACGCGGTTCTCGGCGATCACCAGCCGGGCTGCGTGGGTCTCGAGGACACCGCGGAGTTCCATCAGTTCGGAGATTTCCCGGCCGGTGACGGGCGGAACGTACGCCCCGCGTTGCGGAATCAGCTCCACCAGCCCATCCGAGACCAGGAGCAAAAGGGCTTCACGGACGGGCGTGCGGGAGACTCCAATTTCGGCGGCAAGCTCCTGTTCGTTCAGGAAGCGGCCCTGGAGTTCGGGGTCGATCAGGACGTTTTCACGCAGGTGGACATACGCCTTTTCCCGTCCGGACGCAGCCGTACCCGCCGTTTTTCCCATACATTATGTATACAACAGATTGGAGCTATCCATGCGTCTAGCAGTCGCCCAAATCATCAGCAGCGCGGACCCTGCCGCCAACCTGGAGCTGATCCGGGACTACGCCACCCAAGCCAAAGCTGCCGGCGCGGAGCTGGTGGTATTCCCCGAAGCTGCCATGCGCGCGTTCGGGAACTCACTGACGGACGTCGCAGAACCCTTGGACGGACCGTGGGCGGAAAATGTCCGTGCCCTGTCCAAGGAACTGGACATTGCGATCGTAGCCGGAATGTTCACTCCCGGGAAGGACGGCAGGGTCCGCAACACCCTGCTGGTCACCGGCCCCGGCGTGGACACGTCCTATGACAAGGTGCACCTCTTCGACGCTTTCGGCTTCCAGGAATCCAGGACCGTGGACCCGGGAACCAGCCCGGTGACCTTCGAGATCAACGGCACCGTGTTCGGCCTGGCCACCTGTTACGACGTCCGGTTCCCCGCCCTGTTCACGGCCAACGCCCGCGCCGGTGCCCGGGTCAACATCGTCTGCGCCTCATGGGGCGCCGGCGAAGGCAAGGCAGAGCAGTGGGACCTGCTGGTGCGGGCACGCGCACTGGACAGCACCACCTTCGTAGTGGCCTGCGGCCAGGGCGACCCCGAGACCATCGGCGCTGGACCGGCGGGAACCGCCCCCACGGGCATCGGCCACAGCGCTGTCATCACTCCCCTGGGCTCAGCAGTAGCCGCTCTGGGCGGAAAGCCGGAACTCGCCGTCGTCGATATCGATCCGTCGATCGTGGACGAGGTGCGCACCAAGCTTCCGGTACTGGCTAACGCCCACCAATTCTGATCCACCTTGGAAGTGGCGATGGCCTGGTAAGTCTCCCCGGCTTTGCCAGCAAACGACGACGGCATGCCGCATCTTCCGTGCGGCACGCCGTCGTCGTTTTCCTTGGGTGGGAAATTCAGCCCACGCATGCGGTGAACCTGCGTTTACGGCCTTGTAACCTGCGGGCTGGGCGCGCGACGGCGGCTTCTCACCTTCGCTCCTGACCCCGCCGCCCGCGCACCAAGCAATCCAGCGGGCATCCATACCCTCTGGTTCCCCGCCGATGGCCGCCGTTTACACGGTCGCAACATTTTCGACACGGGGACTTCACACAGCCGCCCTTTCTGTAACGCCAGCGCAACTTTCAGGCGCGTTCCCCGAAACACACCACCCCAAAGATGGAGGGCGGGGGAAATGCGAGGGCCGGCAAGAGCGCCCCGCTTCGAGGCGCAACGCGAAGGGACCCGCAGGTGGAGATCACTGCCCAACATGTCTGGCTGATGATTTCAGCCGCGATGGTATTGCTGATGACGCCCGGGCTCGGCCTCTTCTACGGTGGCATGACGCGCGCCAAAGCAGCCCTGAACATGATCATGATGAGTTGCATCTCCGCCGGCATCGTCGGGGTGGTGTGGGTTCTCTGGGGCTACTCCATGACAACCGGCGACGGCGTGCTGGGCATCTTCGGCAATCCCTTCGCCAGCTTCGGGCTGCAGAACCTGATGGGTTCCCCGGACCTGATCAAGGCCGGGTACAGCGCCACCTTCGCCATCATCACGGTGGCCCTGATCAGCGGTGCCATCGCCGACCGCGCCAAGTTTGGCGCCTGGGCAGTGTTCGTTCCTGTCTGGGTCACCGTGGTCTACTGCCCGCTCGCCTACATGATCTGGGGCGGCGGCCTGATGAGCGCCGATGGAGCCATCACCGCGATTTTTGGGCAGGTCATCGACTTTGCCGGCGGCGCCGTGGTGGAGATCAGCTCCGGGACGGCCGCCCTGGTCCTGGCCCTGATTGTGGGCCAGCGCCACGGTTTCGCCAAGGATCCCAACCACCGCCCGCACAACGTCCCGTTCATAATGCTGGGTGCTGCCATCCTGTGGTTTGGCTGGTTTGGCTTCAATGGCGGGGCGGCGACGACTGCCGAACAGGCCGGCCTGATCTGGGTCAACACCCTGGTGACTCCCGCAGCTGCGATGCTCAGCTGGCTGGTCACCGAAAAGATCCGCCACGGCCACCCCACCTCACTGGGAGCAGCGTCAGGCGTGGTGGCCGGGTTGGTGGCCATCACGCCGTCCTGCGCCAACATCAGCCCAGTGGCCGCTATCGGCCTGGGCCTGGTGGCCGGGGCAGCCTGCGCCGTCTTCGTGGACCTCAAATACCTGTTCGGGCTGGATGATTCCCTCGATGTGGTGGGGGTCCACCTGGGCGCAGGACTCATCGGAACACTGGCACTCGGTTTCATCGCCCTTCCGGTAGACGGGCTGGGCGGCGGACTCTTCTACGGTGGCGGCTTCCAGCAGCTCGTAGCCCAGTCCGTGGCTGTGGTGATCACGCTGCTGCTGTCCGGGGTCGGGACCCTGGTTATTGGCCGGGCCATCAACAAAACAATCGGGTTCCGGGTCAGCCGCGAGGCAGAGACTGCAGGAGTTGATCTGTCCGAGCACGCTGAGAGCGCTTACGCGTTCGGGGAGCTGGGAGCCGCGTTCAACCCGGCGGGCCACGTCATGGCGCAGTCCTCCGTCCCTGCCGGTCAGTCAGCCAGGATCTTGTAGAGGGCCCGGCGGGTCTCGTCCAGCTTCTCAATGGCTGCTGCCCGCTGCTCTTCAGTGACACCGGTGCGGAACTGGTGAATTACGCCCATCAGCTTCCCGATGCTCTGGTGGAAATCCCGGTCCGGGTTGTCCGGCCCGGAGTTCCACGCAGCTTCCATCTCCTCTGCATGCTCTGCCACCCATGCCCTTCCGGCATCCGTGAGGGTGAATTCCGTTCCGCGGCCTTCGCTCAGCGCGGTAATAAGTTCCTCGTCCACGAGCTGCTGCAGTGTGGGATAGATGGAACCCGGGCTCGGCCGCCAGGCCCCTCCGGTCTTTTCGGCAATCGTCTTGATCAGTCCGTAACCATTTGAGGGCGCTTCCGCCAGGAGCGAGAGGATGGCCGAGCGGACGTCACCCCGGCTTGCCCTTCGCGGTCCGCGCCCAAACCCCGGCCCAAAACCTGGTCCAAAACCTGGTCCAAAACCGCCGCCGAATCCGGCTCCGAACCCGGGGCCAAAGCCACCGCCCCGGTGCCCGTGCGGTCCACGCCTGCCGCGGCCGCGTTCAAACCGGCCCCGATCCAAGTGGGGGCCTGAAAATTCGTCATGAGAAATGCCCTTCATCGTGGCATCGTCCTTTCGTCCTGTTAGTCTTCACTGCCGTTTTCGGCGATAGTTAACGATATGTCGTTAACTATCGCTGAGTCAATAAAAGAATTGACCAAAATATGATCTTCCACGTCTGGTTCACAGCCTCGGCAGCGGCGTAGTCTGGTGGCACTCTTCAAGCTCGAGGGCTGAAAAATGGCGAATAAAAAGAAGCGACGGCGTGGTCGCGGTTCCATTCTGGGAAGCATTTTCGGATTCCTCGCGGCGAGCGCAATGTGTGGGGTGCTCGCCGCCAGCCTGGTGGTGCCGTCCGTTGCGGCGGCAGGCTACGGCGTCACCACTTCCATCGGATTTTTCGAAAGCCTGCCGGAGGAGCTGACGGTCCAGCCGCCGTCGCAATCCACCAAAGTCCTCACCTCGGATGGCCAGCCCATCGCAACGTTCTATGCGGAGAACCGGGTCAGGATCCCGTTGGACCAGATGTCGCCCTACATCAAGGACGCCGTCATCGCCATTGAGGACAGCAGGTTCTATGAACATGCCGGCCTCGATCCCCAAGGCATCCTCCGCGCCGTGGTGGCAAACCTGACGAAGGGTGACCAGCAGGGGGCATCCACCATCACCCAGCAGTACGTCACCAACGTGATCAACGAGGCGAGGCTCTCGCAGGAGCGGCCGGATGAGGTGATCCTGAGCGGCCAAAAGGACATCGGGGACAAGCTGCGGGAAATGAAACTGGCTGTTGCCCTGGAGAAGAAGTTCACCAAGGAGCAGATCCTTGAGGGATACCTGAACATTGTGTTCTTCAACAGCGACGCCTACGGGATCGAGGCGGCCGCCCGCTACTTCTTCAGCAGCACCGCCAAGGACCTTACCCTTCCCCAGTCCGCGCTGCTGGCCGGGCTGGTAAACAGCCCCACGTTCTACAACCCCGCGCTTAACCCGGACAAGTCTGTCGTCCGCCGCGACCAGGTGCTCGGCGAGATGCTGCGGCAGGAGATGATCACCCAGGAAGAGCATGACCAGGCGGTAGCCACCCCCATCGAGCTGAAGATCAGCCCGGAACGGCAGGGTTGTGCGAATGCCACCATGGCACCGTATTTCTGCGACTACATCTCGCACCTCATCCTGAACAACCCCGCGTATGGGCCCACCCTGAAGGAACGGGAGAGGAAGCTCTACCGGGGCGGCCTCACCATCACCACAACCCTGGACAGCAGGCTCCAGGCCGCAGCCCAGTCACAGGTGGACGGTACGGCCGGGCCCAATCCGGACCGGTGGGGAGCAGCCCTGGTATCCGTCCAGCCCGGCAGCGGAAAGATTCTTTCGATGGCGCAGAACACGGTGTTCCTGGCCGAGCCAGGCAAGTTCGATACCCAACTGAACTTCAACGTGGATGCAAAGGACCCGCAGGGCAATGACCTGAACGGGGCGGGCGGCTTCCAGACCGGATCCACCATGAAGCCGTTTACCTTCGCCCAGTGGCTGAATGAGGGCAAGCCGCTGAACGCCGAGATCGATGCCTCGAAGCGCGTCTACCCCCTGGGTTTCCCCTGGCGTTCCAGTTGCGGAAAGGTGCTGGGCGCCTACAGCACAGCCCAGAACAACCCCGAACTGGGCGCGGCAGATGACCTCCAGAACGCCGAGGAGGGTTTCTACCGGAAGATGCCCATCAACTACGGCCTCTACAACTCCATCAATACCGCTACCTTCGCTTCCGCCACACAGCTGGACTTCTGCGGCATCCAGAAGATGGTGGACGCTGTGGGCCTGCACAGCGGCCACGACGGTTCCCCCATCAACATGCACCAGCTGGGCAACCTCCTGGGTGCAACCAATGTGGCACCGCTCCATATGGCCAATGCCTTTGCCACCTTCGCCAATGACGGAAAGTACTGCACACCCATCGCCCTGCTGGACGTAACTGACGCCGCCGGCGGGAAACTTCCGGCCCAGACCGTCGATTGCCGGGATGCAGTGAAGCCGGACGTGGCCCGTGGCGTGAACTCCGTGCTGCAGGACGTGATGAAGGTGGGCTCCGGGGTTTGGATCAACCCCAAGGTCCAGGACAAGGTTCCCGTGGCGGCAAAGACCGGAACCTCCAACAACAACGGGGCCACCTGGGTGGTGGGTTACACCACCGGACTGGCCACGGCTTCCTTCTTTGGGGACGCGTTGGAAGGCCAGAAGCGCCCAGGGCAAAACGTCACGATCAACGGCACGTTCTATCCCCGGCTGGATGGTTTTATGATCGCCGGGCCGCAGTGGGCCAACTACATGGTGAATGTGGCACCGCTGTATCCCGCCGCGCCGTTCCCGGGGCCTCCGCCGTCCATGTCGAGCCCCACGCCTCCGCCCACCCCGAAAAGCTGACTCAGGGCCGCCGGCTGGGAGCCGCTGACTGCGGGCAGCTGACTGCGGGCCACTGACTGCAAACCGGGAGTCTCTGGCAGGATTGGCGGGTGAAGAGGCTCGAAACCGAACGGCTGGTTCTCCGCCAGTGGGAGCCGGAGGACGCCGACTTTGTGCTGGATCTCTACTCGCGGTGGGAGGTACAGCGCTTCATCGGCAACCATCCACAGGTGATGCGGGACCGTGCCGAAGCCGAGGAGCGCATCCGCATCTGGCGGAGCATCGGCCAGCAGGACATGGCCCACCCCGTCCACGACATCTGGGCAGTGGAGCTGAAGGAACCAGCTACGCGGGCGACCCTGGCGGGGACCATGCTCCTGAAATCCATCCCGGCGTCCAGCGGAACACTGCCCCTGCAGCCTTCCGGTGATACCGAGATTGGGTGGCATTTCCATCCCGATCATTGGGGAAACGGCTACGCAACAGAGGCGGCAGCCGCGGTCCTTGCCTACGCATTGGACAGCGGGCTGGACAAAGTTGTGGCAGTCACGGCCCCGGCCAACACCGCTTCCCAGCGGGTCTGCGTAAGGATCGGCATGACGCACCTGGGCCAGACCGACAAGTACTACAACGCACTCTGCGAGCTTTTCGAGGCGAAAGCACCCCATCAAAGCAAAGCACCCGCCAAAATCCAGGCGGACGACGGCGGGCAGCACCGGCGTCGTCCGCCCGCCTGATCAGTAGGCCGGGCCCGAACCTTTCCACAGCCGCCGCCACCACGAGCGGGGCGCTTCCGGCTCCGCCTCAGCCTGGGGAACCTGCGAGGCTGCCCGGCGTTCGCGCCACCGCCGCACTTCCTCCTCCACGTCCCGGGTCTTGGTGATGACCGGCGGCCCGCCCTGAAGCTGGCGCCGCGCGTCGATGACCCGGCGGTTGAAATCCTGCAGGATGTCGCGGACCTGCTGCTCTGTGTACTGGGCATCGAGCTTGGCCTCCAGCTCGGTGTCCTCGGTGCGGAGCAGGATGGCCGCGGGACCGAGGCCGCTGATGTTTTCCCGCTGAATGAGGCCCTTGACCCACCAGTCAGGATCATAGGACTCCCCCAACCCCGGAATCGGTTTGCCCGCGTACTTGAGGTTGTCGAACTTTCCTTGCGCCATGGCATCCCGGACCAGATACTCCGCCCTGGCAGCATCACTCACCTTCCGGCGCTTCTCCCGCTCCTGGGCATCGAGGGCGTCAAGCGCCGCCTCCTCCTCGGCGCTGATGCCGGCTCCCCGGTAGGACCGGACTTCCGCGGCCCGCTCCAGTCGCTTCCGGAAGTCCTCCGCACCGCTGCCCATCGCTGCCACCGCCTCACGTCGGAATGATCCTTCCTTCCAGTATTCAGAAGCTTTTCGTCGGCTTCAACGCCAGCCGTGGATCACTTCGGGCGAGAGGTTTAAGCTGTTCAGGCCGGCCGATCAAAGAGGAGCACGTCCATGGATTCCAGCGGATCAGCAGAGCGGGCGGAAACCTTTCGCTGGATGGACCCCCGGGTGGGGCTGGCACACCTCCCGCGGATGTCCGGGCTGGAATTCCTCTCCGGAATGCGCGACGGGGCCATTCCGCGGCCGCCCATGGCAGCACTGATGAACCTGGCCCTTGTGGCAGTGGAGTCCGGGCGGGTGGAGTTTGAATGCCGGCCCGCTGAAGCGCATTACAACCCTCTGGGCGTGGTGCACGGCGGCCTGGCGTGCACGCTCCTGGATACGGTGGTCGGGTGCGCCGCCCACAGTACTTTGGCGGCAGGGTTCGGCTACACCTCCATTGACCTTTCCGTCAGCTATCTTCGCCCCATCACGGCCCACCACGGGATCCTTCGGGCCGAGGGAGCAGTGGTCAAGCAAGGGCAGCGCGTCATCTTTGCCGAGGGTCGCATTCTTGGCCCGGCCGGCGAGCTGCTGGCCACCGCCACGAGCTCGCTCCTCGTCATCGCCGCGGGCGCCGCACCAGGAACGCCCTAAGCGGACGACGGCGGGAGGTCCCGCCGTCGTCCGCTCTCTTGGGTTGTGGGCCGGGTTAGCTGCTCAGGCCTTGGCGTGTTCGGAAAGGAGGGCGTCGATCTGTCCGACGGCCTCCCGCATGCCTTCCTCCATACCCATCTGGACCATCTGCTCCATCTGCTCCTCCGACTCGAAGGAGGAGACGATCGTCATCCTGGTGCGGTCGCCAACGCCCTCCAGGTTAACGGTGGCGTGGGTGGTTCCCAGGGCATCCACTGGCTGGCCGTTGTCATCGGCAAATCCGTCGTCGAAGGCAAGCCTCTTGGGGCCATCGATGGTGGTGAAGCGCCACCAGCCGCGGGCCTTTTCACCCTCGGGACCGCTCATGTAATAGCTGGCCTTCCCTTCTGCGCGGAAGTCGAACTCCTCGAAGGTGGCCGGCCAGGTAGGCGGACCCCACCAGCGTTCCAGCTGGCGCGGGTCTTCCCAGATCTGCCAGACCCGTTGGATGTCCGCATCGAATTCTGCGATCAGCGTGAAGCTCAGCGCTTCAAGATTCTTGGTGGAACTGATTACCGGCATTGCAGAAACCTTTCCTTATCCTTCGGCCAGAATGTCAGCGATCCGGCCTACGCGCTGCTGCCAAATCGCCTCGTACTCATCGAGCAGCCGGCGGGCTTTCTGCAGCCCTTCATGGTTACCCCGCACGATCTGCTCCCTTCCGCGCTTTTCCTTGGTGACCAGGGAGGCGCGCTCCAACACCGCAACATGCTTTTGGACGGCGGCGAAACTCATGGCGTAAAGGCCCGCGAGGCCGGAGACGGTGTATTCTCCGACCGTCACCCGGCGGACGATATCCCGCCGTGTGGAATCGGCGAACGCCTGGAAGAGGCGGTCAAGTTCGGTTTCACGGAGCTGATCTACAACCATTTGGTTGTACGATAGTCCCGCTTGACACGGGTGTCAATGCTTCGTGGAATGCCTGTTTCCGCCCGGCAAGCTTCGTCCCGCGCTGTATCTTGTAGCCCATGGGCATTTTCCTGGCCGGTGCCGGACCGGACTACCATTCCTTTCCCGACGTGTTTGCGCGCTTCGCTAAGGACATCCCCGGGCGCCGCGGCCAGCTGCGCCGGATCGCCGTTGTGGTGCACCACCGTGGCGGCAACCCTGAAAGTGTGCTGCAGGATTACGCCGGGCCGCTTCAATCCCTGACCTCCTGCGAGGTGGTACCGGTCCTGCTCCATGCGGGCAGCCCGGCGGATCCGGCGGCTTTCGATGACGCTGACGCAGTGGTGGTGGGCGGCGGGCTGACCCCGGCATACCTCGAAGGGCTTCGGGGCTGCGCGGGTGCCATTGCGGCAAGAGTGGCCGACGGCGCCCCCTACCTTGGGTTTTCCGCCGGCGCCATGGTTGCGCCCCGCAGGGGCATTATCGGCGGCTACCGGATCGGGGGCGTCGAGGTATGCGGCGAGGAGTGCTCCGAGGACCTCGACGAGGTGGATGTACGCGACGGACTGGGGCTCGTTCCCTTCTCCGTGGACGTCCACGCCGCCCAGGCCGGCACCCTCAGCAGGGCCGTGGGTGCCGTGGCCGCGGGCCTCGTGGACAGGGCAGTGGCGGTGGACGAAAACACCGCAATTCTCCTGCCCGGTGCCGGCGACGTGGAATACGAAATGATCGGCCGCGGCAACTGCTGGGATGTCCGCAGCACGGGCACAGGGTGCAGCGTTTCCGTCCGCTCGGCGGGCAACTGAAACCAGTACCACAGGGCTGAGGGGACTGGGCCTACTACTCGAAGTGCGTATGGATACTGGTGCCGGACAACTGTTCGATCAGTTCGGTGGCGACGTCGCGCAGCTTCCGGTTGCGGTTGCTGGAGACCTTGGTCAGGATTTCCATTGCCTCCGACTGCGAGCACCTGTTCTGCGCCATGATTACACCGCAGGCCAAATTGATGGCGGTCCGGCTTTCCATGGCCGCCTCGAGGTCCTCGGCCCGGTGTTCTGCCGATTTGATGCGGACCGACAGCTGCAGCGTGCTGTGGGCGGCCGCAGCAAAGCCGAGAGCCTTGTCGTAGACATTCGGTGTGAAGACGCCGGGCTTTGATGCGAAAAAGTTCAGTGCGGCGCTGGCTCCTTCGCTGATCTCCAGGGGCACTCCCAGGGAACTGTAGACGCCCGCCTCGGCAAATTTCCGGCTCAGCTCCGGCCACCTCTGATCCGACGCGACGTCATCGATTATCACCGGGGACATGTCCCTGAGCGCCTTGATGCAGGGACCGTCGCCCACTGCCTGCTCCAGCTCATCCAGCTCGATCGCGCGTTCGCTGCTCCCCGCGGCAGTAGAGGGCTTGCGCCTCAGCTTGACGGTGACTGCGCATTCGATCTCGTCACCGGCCGCCTCCGAAACCGCCGCAGCCGCCAGCTTTGAGAGCCCGGAGAGAAATTCAGTTGCATCTTCCGTGCCCACCAGAATGCTCTGGAGCAGCTCTGCAGGTTCGCTCCCTGATGAATTCGACATGGGCCTATCCTATTCTCATCCGTCCGGGCGGGGGTCGATGGGACTGGACTGGGGAACGTTGTGTTGCAGTGCCGGGCCTCCGGCTCCAAAGAAGCCGAAGAAGCCTGGTGGACGGTTCCTCCTTACCCTGGCGCGCCGGGATTATGCGGTACGCAAGGACCACAAGCCCGGCGACTGGGCTGCCGTCGACGCTCGCATCCGGCGGTTAGAAGCTTGATGCCTATTCGGGGAGCTCCATCTGGAAACCGCATGGACAGTGCAATACCTGCGTTGTGAGGTATACATCCAAGGCGTCTACCAGGTCCTGGTCCGTAGTTGCAGGCGCATAAAGGCGGCGGAGTTCCGAGCCCGTCTTCTGCATGGGCTGCCCGCAGTGGATGTAGTGCCCACCCAAAGCGAGCACGTCCTCCGGGCTCCGGACCCGGTTCAGGACCGCGGCAACAGCAACAACGCCCGCCCGGTGGAGGTAATGGTTCCTGCACGTCCTGCAGGAGTAACCCACTTCCACGGAACCGCTGGCAGGAGGGGTGAGCGCCGCGATGGAGTGCAGGGCCAAGTGGCGGTCCGAGCCGCACTTGGTGCAGATGAGGGGATAGTCCTCAGCCTGCTCCCCCCTGACGCCGTTGTTGGGACCCTCGGGATGGATCGACATGGTCAGGCCGCAGCGGGGTAGCTGGACAGAATGTAGTCGGCAGCTGCCGGACCAACCATCCGGAGCCTGCTGTCATGAACATCGACGCCGGCCCGGTGCATTGCGGTGCGGAACGTAACGTCCGGTTTCGCTTCCAGGCCGTGAAGGAGGCACCAGCTGACGTACAGGCCGTAAAGGCAGTCCGCGGACATAGGACAGTCCGTATCGAATTCGGGAACTGTGGCTTCGGCAAGAAAGGTTGAGAAATGCGAGGCAGCCATGATGGCTCTCTTTCGCTGGTGTGCATCTGTCCGCCGTGTTGCTACAGCGGCTCCTCCTGATGGCCCTGCACTTGACCCGGAGGGGAAGCGTCCCGATAACGTGACGCCCGCCACTTAGAATCTACGCACTCGGCGCCCTGCTGTCCAGCAGTCCCGCACCCGTCGCTATTCGTCGAAGTGTGTGTGCAATTCCGATTCAGGTGAGACAGATTCGATGACACCTGCGGCCACGTCCCGCAGCTTGATATTGCGGCTGTTGGAGGCCGTCCTCAGGATTGCCATGGCTGCGCTCTGGCTGCAGCGGTTTTGCGCCATGATGACCCCGACGGCGATGTCGATCGCCGTCCTGGACTTCATTGCCGCCTCCAGGTCCTCCTTCGCGTCCTTCAACTGGGCCATGCGCAATTCAAGCCGGAGCGTTTTGGAGGACTGCTCGCAGAACAATTCAGCCCGTACGATGTCCGCCGCGGAAAATCCCTGGACCGCTGAGGAGTAGATGTTCAGGGCAGCAGTGGAATCGCCCTCGAGCTGCAGGGGAACGCCAAGAATTGAGCGGACACCCTGGACAGCCACCGCACGGGCGTATTCCGGCCAACGGCGCTCGTTCGTGACGTCGCCGACGTAGACGGTTTTTCCAGTCCGCATCGCCAAAAGACACGGACCGTCGCCGTGGCCATATTGCAGCTCATCCAAGATTCGCGCCCGCGTTGTACTGGAAGCCACTGTGACGGGCCTTTTCCGCCGCACCACGGTGACATTGCAATGGACGTCGCCCCCGGCCGGGGCCAGCATGGACGCCGAAAAGACGGCGAATTCCTTGAAGAAGTCCTGGGGGTCAGCCGTTTGCAGGACCAGATCCTGCAGGCGGGAAACGATCCCGTCCTCAGTTGCGGCATTGACTAAGGCGTCTGCAACGCGAGGGAAGGATTCTGCAGTGTCGGGCAAAGAATCTGCAGTTTCGGGCACAGCGTCCATGGCACTTCCTGAAGTTGGGCTACAACCGCATTCAGTTTTCGCATGCGGCCTTAAGACGCCCACTTCCAAACGTTCCCCCAGCCTACATCGATTTTCTGGACAAGCGGCAAACCGGCGTGCCGGACCCAGACATGGTGGTTGCGCCAGGGGCTATGCTGGATATGGGCCGGAGGAATTTTTCCGGTCCCGGCCCAGCAGGGGGCACTCCGAAGGACGGCAATCGTCCGACGCAGAAGGTTGGCTACCATGCCACAGCAGCTCCCCCTGGACGAACTCACCCTCGCGCTCGCGCGCATCAACGGCCTGCTCCTGACCGAGGAGAAGGTTGACCGCGCCGTTCAGTTGCTGGCCGAGGGAATTCGGGACGCCTTTCCGGGAAGTTCCGGTGCCGGGGTGTCGCTCCTGGACGAACACGGAAACCGAACCAGCACAGGTGCCACCGACCCTGTGGTGCTCGAGGCAGACGAGGCCCAATACGAGCTCGGGCAGGGACCCTGCCTCACAGCCTGGGCGACAGAACGCACCGTGCTGATGCACGACGTCGCCACTGATGACCGTTGGCCGCTGTGGTCCCAAGCGGTAAGGGACCTCTCCATCCGATCCGTGATCAGCGCTCCGCTCATGGCCGGCACCCGTTGCCTGGGAGCACTGAAGATCTATTCAACCCAACCGGGGGCGTACGACGCCGCCACCGCGCGGCCCCTGGAGAAACTCGTCGTCCCTGCCGCCACGCTGCTGGCCAACATCCAGAGCTCGGAAGCACCGAAGCGCTTCACCCAGGTCCTGACATCTGCACTGCTGAGCCGGGACACGATCAACCGCGCCCAGGGTTTCCTGATGCACAGGCACGGCCTGGACCAGGGCGCGGCCCTGCAGAGACTCCTGGAGCTGTCCAAGACCAGCAGGCAGTCGCTCTTCAGCGTCAGCACCGACATACTCACCGAAACGAAAAGCGGTCCTGATGACGGGTGACGGTGACCGAGGCAGGCCGGACCCTGGATCAGGACTCGAGCAGGAGCAAAGCCGGCTCCTGCGCAAGGCCCTGCACCACGCGGGCATCCGGCACGGGGATTTGTGGCTTCGCTACTTCAGCATCGGCGGCACAGTAGGCGAATACGAAGTGGACGCCTACATCCAGTCGCTGATGTCACTGCCACCGGACCAACGCGATTTGATAGCACACGCGGCGAATGAACTCATCGATGAATTTCCACCATTGCCCCGCGCACCGTACCTGGAAGACCTCATCCAGTAAGTAAGGAGCCCGAGATGCGAAACAACATGGGTCTTCCCAGGGCCACGGCCCTGGAGTCGGCCGCTTTCCTGCTCGACGTATTCCTGCCCACGGCCGCGAAGGGGCCACTCATCCGCAGGCCGAAGGCAGAGGCAGGTGCAGAACGGCTGGGACTGGACGACAGGGCAGTCCGCAGAATGGTGAAGCTTGCCCGGAAATACCGGCGGGGACCGCTGATGCTTCGCCTCCCCAGGCGCCAACAGGCAGTGGTGCTGCATCCGGAACACCTGCATTATGTGCTGGCCAACTCACCGGAGCCGTTCTCCCCGGCAAGCAGTGAAAAGAGGGCCGCCCTCGCGCACTTTGAGCCCCGCTTCGTTCTCATTTCGGAAGGGCCGGAAAGGAGCGCGCGAAGGGCACTGCAGGACCAGGTCCTTGACGCCCACAGCCCCGTGCACCGGCTTGCAGGATCGTTCCTGCCGATCGTCCGGGAAGAGTGCGAACAGCTGCTTCAAAACGTTGGAAACGGCAGCGCGTCAGAAAGCTTTGAACTCGATTGGGACGACCTCATCGAGGCCTGGCGCCGGACCGTGCGGCGGACAGTCTTCGGGGACAAGGCGCGCGACGACCACGAGCTGACCGGGATGCTCGCCGAGCTCCGGGGAAACGCAAACTGGTCCTTCCTCAAACGGCAGGACACCAAGCTCAGGGCAGAGTTCCTCGCCCGCGTTGATGACCGGCTGAAGACCGCTGAACCGGGAAGCCTGGCATTTGTGATGGCCAGCATGCATCCGGGCCAGGACGCCGCCCCGGTTGACCAGGTCCCGCAGTGGCTGTTCGCCCTGGAAACGTCGGGCCTGGCCACCTTCAGGACCTTGGCGCTCCTTGCCACCCATCCGGAACAGTTGGCCGCGGCCAGGGCTGAGGTACAGCAGGACGAAACGGAACGCCGGCACCTTCCGTTCCTGCGCGCCTGCGTCCTGGAGTCGTTGCGGCTGTGGCCCACAACGCCCGCAATCCTTCGCCAGACCACTCGGGAAGTCCAATGGCCGGACGGCGACATGGGAACCGGTTGCGGCGTTCTGATCTATGTCCCGTACTTTCACCGGGACGAAGACCACGTCCCCCAGGCGCATTCCTTCGTGCCGGAACGGTGGCTGGACCGCAACGATAGCGAGGACTGGCCACTGGTTCCGTTCAGTGCAGGTCCCGTATTCTGCCCCGGACGCCAACTGGCGCTGATGCTCACCAGCGCCATGCTCGCCTGCCTCATCGAGAAGGGCTCTTTTTCGCTGTCCTCGCGGCATGCCCTGGACCCGCAATCACGGCTTCCAGGTGAGCTCAACAACTACTCCCTGCGCTTCACCGTCGCGGGCAACCAACCGCATCCAAGCCCGGAACAGGCTTTCTAAACTGCCACGCATGGCCGCGGCGCCGCCGTCGTAAGTCCCTCAGGCTGGCCGTCCCTGTGAGCCAAGGGGCGGCGGCGAGCCCTTGGGCCTATGCTGGGACTATGGCGCAGCAACTTCCCCTGGACGAGCTCAGCACTGTGATCGCTCGCATTCAGGGGCTGCTGCTGACAGAAGAAAAAGTGCACACCGCAGTGAGGCTGCTTGCCCAGGCAGCCAAGGAGTCCGTTCCGGGCACCATCGGAGCGGGAGTCTCCCTCCTGGATGCACGGGGGCGCCGCACCAGCAGCGGTTACACGGACAGGATTGTCAGCCAGGCAGATGCCACGCAGTACGAGTGCGGGGAGGGTCCGTGCCTGACCGCCTGGGCCACGGAGGAACCTGTACTGGTCAGGGACCTCACGGAGGAATCGCGGTGGCCCGAATGGCGCAACGCCGTAGCGGGCCTGCCTGTGCGTTCGGTTGTCAGTGCTCCACTGGTCGCAGGCAAGGAATCCATCGGCGCCCTGAAGCTGTACGCTGCCACCCCGAATACCTATGACGAGTCCAGTGTTATCCTGCTTCAACTCTTTGCTGCCCCGGCCGCCACGCTGCTCTCGCACATCCAGGCCAGCGAGGCACCACACAGAATGACTCAGGGCCTGCAGGCGTCCCTGTACAGCCGCGACGTGGTGAACCGGGCGTGCGGCGTGCTGATGGAACGCCTGGGGATTAGCCACGAAGCCGCCCTGCATCGGTTAATCAAGCAGGCCCGCGACGAGAACACCGCATTGCAGCAGATCAGCGAACGTGTCCTGGCCGGGACGCCGGCACACGGGGCGTAGGAGCTGCCCGTGGGCTTTGATCCGAACGAACCGGAACAACGGCGCAGGCTGCGCTCCGCGCTGAAGGCCGCAGATATCCAGGTATCCGAGCTGTGGCTGAAATATTTCGGTATGTCCGGCGATGCGGGCGAATACGAGGTGGAAGCCTACCTGCAGGGGCTCCTTTCCCTGCCGCCCGTCCAGCGCGACCTGCTGGCGCTGGCCGCCAATGAGCTGATTGACGACCTTCCCCGCCCCCGCGCACCGTACTCCGATGATTTCGACGGCGGCGCCGCCTCCGGTCCCGAGGCGGCGGACAGCCGGGATGACGACACGAGCCGCCAAACCGGGCCGGACGAGTAGATCGCAACCTGCGGGCGTATCAATAGGTCCCGTACCGGCGTAGTGTCGGTAGTAGGAGATTTCGGGATATAAACAGATCCAGAGGTTGAATACTCAGGTCACCCGCGCAGAGAGCGGAGGCCGCTGGCCAGGGGCAAATGCTCACGGCAAACCCAGGGATCGAGGCCTCATGGCCCAGGACAGCAGACTTACCACTTCCGACCACATGCAGGATCTGCTGCTGGACACCCCTGAATTTCCTGAGTTCCTCCTGGGTCTCGCCACAATGTCCGCCTCGTTGGTTGACGCTGAGGGACAGGTGACGTGCACCATCACCGTGGAGCGCGACGGGGGCCCGGCAACGGTTGCCAGCAGCAGCGAGGCCGGCCGCCGGCTGGATGAAACACAGTACGCGTTCCATGACGGGCCCTGCCTGACGGCCGTGCGGGAGCAGCGCCTGGTATGGATTCCGGACTTGAGGGGCGACGCACGCTGGAGCGACTACCTGGAGGCAGCACTCCAGGAAGGCGTACGTTCCGTCCTGGCTGTCCCCATCCCCACCGAGCCCTTTTCCCGTGCCGGATTGAACTGCTATGCAAGCACGGTGGACGCCTTCACCGAGGAAACCAAAGGCCTGTTGGAGCAGCACGCGGCGTCCATGTCCCGGGTTCTGCGGATCGCCCTGCGGCTGCACGGCGCGAATGTGCATCCCGAGCACCTCCGCGCCGCGCTCAAGTCACGGGCCGTGGTGGACGCTGCGGTGTCCCTGATCATGCTCCAGCAGCGTGGCGGGCGGGAGGACGCCCTGGCGATCCTCCAGCTGGCCGCCAAGTCCAACAACCGGCGGGTCCATGACATCGCCAACGACATCGTCCGGGGAGCTCAGCTCCCGGCAGGCCGGTTCAACGGAGGGTAGGAATGTATACCGACGGGGGCGAAGGTTCCGAGCAACCGAACCGTGCAGCTGAAGAGCGGCGCGGCACAGCTGAACGCTTTCGGAACACCGATTTGCCGCTGGCCAAGTTGTGGACGTACTACTACGGGCTCGGTGGCGGCATTGATGAGATGTCCCTGGATGCCTACCTCCACGAAGCACTCGATATTCCGGCCTCACAAGTGGCTTTGATTGCCACGGCGATTACGGAACTAACGGAAGACGACCTACCATGACTGCTCACGATTCCAGCGCCGGCAGCTTTGACGCCGCACCCCCGGAAGTACCGCAATCGGCGTCGAACATTGAGCTGCGGCTGCAGGAGATGGTCCTGGACAGCCGGGACGTCGTCGGATTCCTGACGGACTTAGCGGTGGTTTCCTCTTCAAGGCTGTCCTCGCCTGACAACCGCATCCATACGGGAGTCACCGTCATCCGGCGCAAGAGAGCCGAAGCAGTAGCCAGCAGCGACGCGGCAGCCCACGCCTTGGACGAGTTGCAGAACGGGTTCGGGGATGGACCCTGCCTGACGGCGCTCCGGGCCGGAAAGACTGTCCTGGTATCGGACCTTGCCACTGAGCGGCGCTGGGCTCCGTACCTGAAGGTCGCCAGGGAGCATGGCGTTTCCTCCATCCTCGCGGTACCGCTGGACCTGGCCGGCGAGGCAGAAGCGGTCCTTAACCTCTATTCCGGCCGAAGCAACGGATTTTCCGAGGACGATGTGTCCACCGTGGAAGCCTTCGCCAGCCAGGCCGCAAGTTCGGTGCGGCTGGTGCTTCGCATCACCCAGCTCAGCGAGGCCAGGAGCGACCTCGCGTCGGCCATGCAGTCCCGCACCATCATCGACATGGCGGTTGGCGCAATTATGGCCGAAAACAGGTGCAGCCGGGACACTGCATTCCAGATCCTCACCAGGGCCTCCAACACCCGCAACATCAAGCTCCGGGATGTAGCGGCTTCCGTCATCAGGTCCATTTCGGGCGAGCAGCAGATCGTCACTTACTTCGACGAGTAGCGCCGCCCGGTTGCCCTGAGGTGACGAGTCTCACCTGCAACAATCCGCATATTGCTTGAGACTCCACCCGGCTCTGGGCACCATGGAAAAGCAGGGCTTGCGGCTTCCGGGCGACACTCCCGGCAATCCCGTGTGCTTGGTCACATCAGCCCTGTTACGGTTGCCAATCCCCAGAGCAACCTGCACCATGGAAGTACGGGAATGCGCTTTCCCACCTGCAGTCCGTCCTCACCGACGAGGACACGGTCCGGGCAATGAAGACTCCGGGCCGCCAACCGCATGAAATGGAAGTTGAATAATGACGTTCGATGCCAATGACTCCGTGACCCTGAAGATCTGGGACCGGTCGGCCCTCCACCACACCCTGGACACCGCCGTAAGCGATCTTTCCGCGCGCCACAACACCACCACCTGCCGCATTGCCGTCACCTGCAGCGGACCCAACACCTTTACGCTGAGCGTGCGCGGCGAAGACCGCGCGCTGGCCTCCGCCTAAGTCCACCACCGCTTAAGGAAAAGCGGGCGACGACGGGAGGTTCCGGCGTCGCCCGCTTTTCCCGCTTTTGCGGTGGTTCAGTTGCCGGCCGACCGGCCACGGGACAGCCCGGCGGGGAAGCCCACCAGCACCGGCTCCGGGGCTGCACAGCAGATGACCTCCCCGTCCGAATCAGCAGCGGCCGGGCCAGGAACGCCACAACTGCTGCCGGCGTCAGTGGAACACACTCCCGTTTCGGGGAGTTCGAGCTGGACAGCGTCAGCGGCTTCACGGTCACCGGCCAGGGCAGCCACCACGGACCGGACCTGCTCGTAACCCGTGGCGAGGAGGAACGTGGGCGCCCGGCCGTAGGACTTCATGCCCACGATGTAAAAGTCCTTGTCCGGGTGGGCCAACAGCTTTGCGCCGTGCGGCGGAACAGTGCCGCAGGAGTGGAACTCCGGATCGATCAGCGGGCCCAGCTGCCGGGGAGCTTCCACGGCGGGATCCAGGTCCAGCCGGAGTTCCCGCAGCATCTCCAGGTCCGGGCGGAAGCCGGTGCAGGGAATCACGACGTCGGCCTCCACAGTGCGGCCGTCCACCGCGTCCACGATCACGCCGGAAGGTGTGTCCTTCAAGGCGGCGATACCGAAGCCCGTCAGGAGTTCGATCCTGCCGGCCTCCACCAGGCGCCGCACCCGGGCGCCGAGTTGTCCCCGCGCCGGCAGGCCGTCCGCGTCACCGCCGCCATAGACCTTCTCGGCGGAGGCTCCCCGTACGACCCAGAAAATCCTGGTGTCCGGTTCGTCCTTCGCGAGCCCGGCCAGGCTGATAAGGGTGTTGGCAGCGGAGTGCCCGGCTCCCACCACCAGGACCCGGCGCCCCGCGAAGTCTGCCCTGTCCCGTCCCGTGACGTCGGGCAGGGGTCCTGAGATCCGGTCTCCCGCCGCGTCCTCGCCGAGCGCGGGCAACCCGGATACGCCCAGCGGATTGCGCCGTGACCAGGTGCCGGAGGCATCGATGACTGCCGCCACAGTATGGTCGCGGGTTTCGCCGTCTCCGTGCTCCACACGTACCAGGTACGGCGCAGCGTCGCGGTTGCGTACATGGGTTTTGTCCAGGCCCTGCCTGCTGATGGCAACAACGCGGGCGCCCGTCTGCAGCCGGGAGGAAATCTCCGGCAGCGCCGCCAGCGGGGTGAGGTAGTTGTCCACCAGCTCGCCGCCGTAGGGCAAAGCTGTAAGTCGGGGAGCCTCCCAACGGTGGGCCTCGAGCAGGCGGAGGGCGGCGGCGTCGAGGTTGAACCGCCACGGCGAGAACAAGCGGATGTGGCGCCACCGGTCAATGGCCGTGCCCGCCGTCGGGCCAGCTTCGAAGACCAGCGGCTCCAGGCCGCGCTCCAGCAGGTGGGCCGCGGCGGCCAGCCCCACGGGCCCCGCGCCGATCACGGCAACGGGAAGGGCCTTCGTTGATTCCATGCTTTCCTCTGTCTCATCCGTAGGTTTAGCGCTCGGGCGGCCCAACCAGGTAGCGCTAAGTGTCGTTTTGAGGCTCCAAAACGACACTTAGCGCGACCTAGTTGGGCTGGGCGGGAGTGGGTCAGCAGCAGTCCTGATCGTCGTCGCAGCAACCGGAGTCACCGCAGCATCCTGTCGTCATTCCGCTCACCCCCTCCCCCTGTTCCGGGTCCTAGCTGTGGGTTGGTTCCTCGACCAGGGCGGTGGCGATGCTGTCCGCATCCTCCAGCGCGGCGAGGTAGCGTTCGGCGTCCAAGGCAGCGGCGCAGCCCGTGCCCGCGGCAGTGATGGCCTGGCGGTACCGGTGGTCCACCGCGTCGCCGCAGGCAAACACGCCAGAGAGGTTGGTGACGGTGGTGGGCGAATCGACCTTGATGTAGCCGTCCTCGTCGAGGTCCACCTGCCCGGTCAGCAGTTCGGTGCGCGGCACGTGGCCGATCGCAACGAAAATCCCCGTGGCGTCCTGGCGCCGGGTCTCCCCCGTGCGCGTATCCGTCAGCGTCACCCCGGAGACCTTTCCGTCACCATGGATGGCCGTGACGGCAGAGTTCCAGGCGAAACTGATCTTGGGGTTGTCCTTGGCCCGCTGCGCCATGATCCGGGACGCACGCAACTCGCCCTTACGTACGACGACGGTCACGGACTTCCCGAACCTGGTCAGGAACATCGCTTCCTCCATGGCCGAGTCACCGCCGCCCACCACGACGATGTCCTGTTCCCGGAAAAAGAACCCGTCACAGGTGGCACACCAGGACACGCCATGGCCGCTGAACTTCTTCTCCTCCGGCAGCCCGAGTTCCTTGTATGCGGAACCGGTGGCAAGGATGACGGCCGGGGCACGGTGGGTTTCGCCGCCGCCGGTGACCACCGTCTTCAGGTGGCCCTTCAACTGGACCTCCGTAACGTCGTCGAACACTACCTTCGCGCCGAACTTCTCGGCCTGCTCCTGCAGCCCGTCCATCAGCTCCGGCCCCTGGATCCCGCCCGGGAAGCCGGGGAAGTTCTCCACCTCGGTGGTGTTCATCAGCGCACCTCCGGCCGTTACGGACCCGGCCAGCACCAGCGGCTCCAGGCCCGCCCTGGCAGCGTAGATGGCCGCGGTGTACCCGGCCGGGCCGGAACCGATAATGATCAACTGCTCCGTTGCGGCGTGCTGGTTGTTCGAGGTGATGGTCACGGCGGGTTCCTTTGCTTCAGGCGTTTGGGAAAAGGCTACTGGGCATCCGGGTGCTGTGCGTCTACCAGAGGCTTCGAATTCCTGCACTCACGGTCTTCCTGCGCGGACTTACTAAATCGATAGACGTCGATATATGAAGTATGGCCACCTATATCGACGAATGTCAATCTGTTGCATAATGGGGTGCATGACCTCCCTGCAGATTCTCGAACCCGAGGTGGACGTCTCCTGCTGCGCGCCGTCCGGGAAGCCGGCCCTCAGCGCCAAGGAGGCCCAGCAGAGGGCACTGGTTTTCAAGGCGCTGGCCGATCCGAACCGGCTCCGCCTGCTGTCGATCGTCAAAGCGGGGCAATCAGGCGAAGCCTGCGTATGCGACCTTACCGAGCCGCTGGACCTCGGCCAGCCCACGGTCTCCCACCACCTGAAAATCCTGGTGGACGCCGGCCTGCTCAACCGCGAAAAGCGCGGCACCTGGGCCTACTACTCCCTCGTCCCCGGCGCGCTCGACGAGGCGGCCGGACTCCTGGCGACGCTGTGAGGCAGCAATCTGCGGCGCAAGCCCAAGTGCATGACGCCGGCCCTGCTGACCTGCCCCGCGCGTCACTGAGCCTGATCCCGGCAGTGATGGTGTCGGCGTCGGGCTTTCTGTTGTTCGCCCGGGAGGACCGCCTCCCGGGCTTCCTCCTCCTGGCCGCCGCCCTGGTGCTGGCCGGGATCATCAGCCGCCGCCTTGTTATTGACCTGGCGCTGATTGCCGTGGGCCTGACCGCCATGAGCCTGGTTCCCATCACCACGGACATCAGCACAGAGCACATGGCCGTGATGGGTACCGCGATGATCCTGGCCGTGGGCATCCCCTACGCGGTTTCGCGGTTTGTCACCCGGGACCACGCCATCCGCTTCCCCGTCCGGACCGGCCAGCCGTGGACCAGGGCCGAAAAATGGTACCTGCCCGCAGTCCTGCTGATCGGGTACGCCCTGATGCCCGTTTACATGATCCGGACCGGCGTCTACAACAACTGGCCGGCCGTCAGCGATCCCGAGGGGATCGCCCGGCTCTTTTTGGGTACCAACGTGCTGGGGATCTGGGACGAGCTGTTCTTTATCTGCACAGCGTTCACGCTCCTGCGCCGGCACCTTCCGGACTGGCAGGCCAACCTGCTCCAGGCAGTGCTTTTCACGTCCTTCCTGTGGGAGCTGGGATTCCACTCCTGGGCGCCGTTTTTCATCTTCCCCTTTGCCCTGCTCCAAGCGAGGCTCTTCACGATTACGAAGTCGCTGTCCTATATCGTCAGCGTCCACCTGCTGTTCGACTTCGTGCTGTTCCTGGTCCTCATCCATGCCCACAACCGCGAATGGATCGACATCTTCCTGTACTGACGCCTTCTGCCGAATTGGGGTTTTCCTGCTCTGGACGTGAAGGACGCGGGAGCCCATAGTGGGAGCGTGCAGACACCTGATCCTGAGGTTGAGGCCCTGCGGCAGCGGGCGGCCCGCGGCGAGTCCGACGCCGTCGATGAACTGATTGAGCGTGCCGCCGAGCGGGGGGACCTGGACGAACTCCGGCGGCTGGCTGACGCGGGCAGCCGCGACGCGGCGGACCAGCTGGTGGAAACAGCCGGCGAGACGGGCGACCTCGATGAGCTCCGCCGGTTGGCGGCAGGAGGCAACCGGGACGCCGCCGAGGTGCTCGAAGAGCTTGAAGAGGAAGCCGGCGGCGAATAGAGCGGATGGAACCATGGGTGAAGTTGTAGACAGGTTGATGGCTGCCCTGAATGCCCATGACCTCGAGGCGGCGGCGGCACTCATCCACGAGGACTACCGCAGTGAACAACCCGCACACCCCGGCAGGGCCTTCGTCGGTCGGGCCCAGATGCACGCCAATTGGCAGGCGATGCTGGCTGGCATTCCCGATTTCCACGCCGAACTGCTCCGTTCGGTCGATGACGGCGACACGACCTGGAGTGAGTGGGCCTGGTCCGGAAACCGCACTGATGGCCAGGACTTCAGGGTCCGGGGAGTGACGCTTTTTGAGGTCAGCAACGGCAAAATCACTGCCGGCACGCTTTACCTGGAGGACGTCGAGCGTGCGGCCCTGAGTATCGAGGACGCCGTGGAGGGTTTCTCCGGACGGCGGCCGGATCACACCTGAGCAGGCGCAGCCTTCCCGAACCCGTCCCGCCACTGCCAGGCTCAACCCCCGGCGCTATTGCATGTAGATCCGCCCCTGCAGTGGCTCTTTTATGCCCAGCCGCGGCTCCCCTTCTCCCGCCTAAGGCCCCCATAGACCCCGCTGGGGGTTGACAGGTCGAGGCTTATGTCTAATGCTTAGACGAAAGTTTGTGCAGTGGCGCACACTCGATTGGAGCAGTCAATGAAAGACATGTATTTCCAGCCCAAGCACGCCGCAATGTCCCGCAGGAGCCTCCTCTTGGCCGGACTGGGAACGGCTATGTCGGCTCCCTTCCTGGCTTCGTGCGCAGGTTTTGACACGAGCGGCGCGGCTGCCGGGGAAGGGACTGTCGGTTTCCTGTCCACCCAGTTCACGCCCGTTGAGGAGAAGCAGCGTTACGAGGCCGTGCTGAAGAAGTTCGCGAAGGCACCCGTCGCCTACAACTCCGTGGATCCGGGCGTTTTCTCTTCCACCGTCAGCACCCAGGCTTCTGCCGGCAACGTCAAGACCTCCCTGCTTGGCGGGCTGCACGGCGAGCTTGCCCCCCTCGCAGAGTCCCTGGAGGACGTGGACAACCTCCTCCGCGATCTCTCCGGCCGCGGCTTCACCAAGGAGATGCTCGAGCTGACTAAAGTGGGCGGCTCCACATCCCGCTACGTCCCCTGGATGCAGGCCACGTATGTGGTGGCCGTGAACAAAAAGGCCCTTGAATGGCTGCCCTCGGGAGTGGACGTCAACGATCTGACCTACGAGGGTTACCTTGCGTGGGCAAAGGCGGCAAAACAGGGAGCCGGACGTCCGGTGTTTGGCATGCCCGCCGGCCCCAAAGGCCTGCACCACCGCTTCTACCAGGGCTTCCTCTTGCCGAGCTTCACCGGCGGCCAGATCACCACATTCCGGAACGAGGACGCCGCCACGGCCTGGACCTACATGCAGGAACTGTGGTCCGCCCTGACCCCCGCCTCCACCAACTTCGACAACATGCAGGAACCACTGGCACGTGGCGAAGTACTGGTGGGGTGGGACCACGTTGCGCGGCTGGTCAATGCACCGGCCAACAACCCGGATGAATGGTTGATGGTCCCCGCACCGCGAGGCCCCAAGGGCCGCGGTTACATGCTCATCATCGCCGGCCTCGCACTGCCGAAGAACGGCCAGGAAAGAGACCTGGCAGAGAAGGCCATCCGTGCCCTGTCCGAACCGCTGTCCCAGATTGAGACCCTGCGCAGCAACGCCTTCTTCCCGGTTGTCCAGACGGAACTCCCGTCAGACCTGACCGGCGCCATTGCCCTGGAAGCCGCGGCAGTCCGGCGGCAGCAACGGTCAGAAGGCGCCCTTCTTGCCCTTCCCCCAGTGGGGCTCGGCGCGAAGGAAGGCGAAGTATCCCAAGTCTTCAAGAACTGCTTCCAGCAAATCTGCCTGGAAAACCGCCCTATCCAGCAGGTCCTCGATACCCAGGCAACACAGCTCAATACCATCCTGCAGGGCCTTAGCGTTCCATGCTGGGCACCCGATCCGATCTCAACGAAGTGCGAGGTAGCGTAATGGCTGTAGAGGCACCACCCACTCCCGCCGGAACGCTGGCCCCGCCTCGCCGGCGCAAAATACCTCCCGCCGTCCTGCTGATCGCCCCTTCGGTGGTCTTTATGGCGCTTCTTCTGGGTTGGCCTGTCATCCAGGGAATCCTCCAGGCTTTCCGCGATGAAAACGGCTTCACCCTGGATTTCGTCACGCGGATGGTCCAGGACCCCTACTTCTGGCCCGCCGTGCGCAACACCCTGCTGCTCATCGTGGTGATGATTCCGCTGCAGTTCGCTTTCGCGATCGGCATGGCCCTGATGCTGCGGACCAATCCCCGGTTGCACAAAGTCCACTTCTTCGTCTGGGCCATCCCCCTGGCACTGAGCGACCTGGCAGCCGGACTTGTCTGGCTGGCGATCTTCAACGACCGCGGCTACCTGAACTCAGCCCTGTCATTGTTCGGCATTGAAGGCGGTTCCTGGCTTGCCTATGACAACCAGGCGAGCATGTTTATGTGCGTCCTGATCGCCGAACTCTGGCGGGCAACCTCGCTGGTGCTGATCATTGTGGTCGCCGGGCTCCAGGGCATTCCCAAGGACTACGACGAAGCCGCCCAGGTCTTCGGCGCCACGTTCTGGCAGCGGCTGCGGCACGTAACCCTGCCGCTGCTCAAGCCCAGCCTTCAGGTCGCCCTCATTCTCCGGACAATCCTGGCCTTCCAAACCTTCGCCGTGGCACAAGCCCTGACCGGCCAAAACTTCCCCCTTGTGGTGGGCGAGACCTACCGCTGGTACACCGGCCTGCAGAACCCGAACGTCGCCGCTGCGCTGGCACTGGTCATCCTCGTCGTCTCGATGCTGACGTCGATCTTCTACCTGCGGGCACTCCGCGACAAGAACCAGGGAGGGCTCCGATGAGCACACCAGTGGACACAACACCCATCGCCCGGCAGAAGCGCAACCGCTTCCTGCTGCAGGCTGCCTGCATCGCCGTCTCACTTTTTATGCTGATCCCCATCTACCTGATCTCGCTGGCGGCACTGTCCACGAGGGACTCCCTCAACCAGTTTCCGCTCTCGCTGCTGCCCACCAACCTGTCGGTGGAGACGCTCAACGCGTTCCTCGGGTCCACGGGCATCTTCGGGGCCCTGGGCAACTCGCTGATCGTTGGGCTGGGAACACTGCTCTTCGCCGCAATTATCGGGGTTCCCGCCGGCTATGCAATCGCACGCTACAGCTTCAAGGGCAAAGATCCCTACCAGCTGTTCCTGCTCTTCACACGCGCGCTTCCCATCGTGGTCCTGTCCGTTCCGCTGGCCAGGCTCTTCCTAACGGTGGACATCTACGACACGACGTACGCCGTGATCCTGCTGCATACCGCGCTTGCCCTGCCCACCACCATCCTCATCTCTGCCAGCGTTTTCCTTAGCGTTCCCATTGACGTTGAGGAGGCAGCCAGGCTTTTTGGCTGCACGCCGCTCGGGGCCTTCGGACGGGTGGTCCTGCCCATGGCACTGCCCGGCCTGGCAGCGGCGTCGATCTTCACCTTCGTTATGTCCTGGAACGAAGTCCTGGGCGCCTCCATCCTGACCCTGGACCACCGCACACTGCCGGCCCAGGTGCTTAGCTCACTGTCCGACTCACCGCTCGCCTACCGGTTCGCCGGCGGTTTTGCGCTGGTCATCCCGTCCATCATCTTCATTGCGCTGATGCGCCGTTACCTCACCAACATGTGGGGCTCAACCATCCGCTAGGTCCGCCCGACCTATCACCGCACTTCAGAAGGAGCCGATCGTGGCTGATATCCAGATCTCCAACCTCGTAAAGACCTATCCGGGCGGATCCGAACGGGCCACCGACGACGTGTCCCTGCAGATCCAGGACGGCGAGTTCACCGTCCTGCTGGGCCCCTCCGGCTGCGGCAAGACCACCCTGCTGCGCATGATCGCCGGACTCGAGCTCCCTGATTCGGGTTCGATTGCCATCGGCGGCCGTGACGTGACCTACCTGCCGCCCAACAAGCGCAACCTGTCCATGGTGTTCCAGTCCTACGCCGTATTCCCCCACCGCAAGGTCCGCTACAACATCGGTTTCGGCCTGCGCATGGCCAAGGTCCCGGCCGAAGAAATCGAACGGAAGGTCCAGTGGGCGGCGGACCTCCTGCAGCTTGGCCCGTACCTGGACCGGCTTCCCGCCAACCTGTCCGGCGGCCAGCGCCAGCGCGTCGCGGTCGCCCGGGCCATTGTCATGGATGCCGACGTCCTGCTTATGGATGAGCCGCTCTCCAATTTGGACGCCCTGCTGCGCCTGACCTTCCGCTCGGAACTGAAAAAGATCGTCCAGGACCTGGGCACCACCACCGTCTACGTCACGCACGACCAGAGCGAGGCCCTGTCCCTCGGCGACCAGGTGGCCGTGATGCGCAAGGGCCGCATCGCCCAGCTCGGTGACCCGCTGGACGTCTACGACGCCCCGGCGGACCGCTTCGTGGGCGGCTTCATCGGATCTCCGCCCATGAACTTCATGGACGCCGCAGTCAGCCACGACGGCGGCACCCTGGTCCTGGGCGAACAGCAGCTTATGGCCCCGTCCATCCTGAGGTCCTTCGCCGGAAGGGACGTGCTGCTGGGCGTCCGGGCCGAAAACGTGACGGTCCGAAACGAGCGGTCCTCGGGCGACGTCGCGGCCACGGTCCTGGTGGTTGAACCCATGGGCTCAACCATCCTCCTCACGGTGGAAGTGGATGGCCACACCCTGAAAGTCCAGGCGCCCCCCACTTTCCGGACGGCACCCCACAAAACGATCTGGCTGGGCTTCGCCCCGAACACCATGCGCGTTTACGACCGCGAAACTTCGATGGCACTGGAGGCCAAATGAACCCCGTCACGTCCGTTTCCATGGAAGAGCTCCGCAGCGCCGCCATTGAAGTCCTGCGCCTCAATGACCTCGGCACCATGACCAGCGCGGCACCAAACCTTTACCCGCACATGTGGAGCTGGGATGCCGCGTTCGTAGCCATCGGCCTGGCACGCACCAGCGTCCCGCGCGCCGTCACCGAACTCCGGACCTTGCTCAACGCCCAGTGGTCCACCGGAATGATCCCCCACATCGTGTTCAGCGACAACCACACCGGCTACTTTCCCGGCTTCGACCGGTGGGGAACGGCGAGCGCGGCAGCCCTGCCGCCAGGGGTTAAGAGCAGCGGAATCTGCCAGCCCCCGGTGCACGCCATCGCCCTTCGCCACATCGTTGACCGTGGCCGCGAAAATGGCGGTGCAGACCAGGCAGCGGCGGAAGCGTTTCTTGCCGAGTCCTTTGACGGCTGGCTCGCGTGGCACCGCTGGCTCGCCACGGTCCGGGACCCGGACGGTGTGGGCCTCATTGAAATCCACCACGGCTGGGAATCCGGCTTCGACAATTCCCCCCGCTGGGACGGCCCGTATGCACGGGTAGTGCCCGGCGACGTCGCTCCCTTCACACGCCGGGACACCCTCCACGTGGCGGACACCAGCGAACGGCCGGACGACGCCGAGTACACAAAGTACCTGTGGCTGGTCCAGCAGATGGCGGACGTGCACTTCGACGACGCAGCTGTCCAGCAAGTGGTCCACTTCCGGGTGCGCGACGTGTTCTTCTCCGCCATCATGGCCGCTTCCAGCACAGTACTGGCAGACCTTGCCGAGGAGATCGGCAGGGGCAAGGAAGCCGAGGAACTGCGGCTGATGGCGGCCCAGTTCCGGGCGGGAGTGGCGTCCACTGTGGATCCCTCTACGGGCCTGGCGAGGGACTACGACGTGCTGGCCGGACAGTGGATCAGCACCGAAACCGTCTCCGGTTTCGCACCGCTGGTGTCCGGCGGAGACCCTGCCCTCCTGGCCGCCCAGCGCGAGCTGCTGCAGGGGCCGCGGTGGATGGGCTTCCCGGACCTCCGGTTCCCGCTGCCGCCGTCCACTTCTCCTGCGAGCGCCGCCTTCAAACCCCGGACGTACTGGAGGGGGCCCGTTTGGCCGTTCCTCAACCTCCTGCTTGGCTGGGCCTCTGCCAGGGACGGCGAAGCCGGTCTCTACGGCCAACTTAGGTCTGCTTCCCTTCAACAGTTGGCCGATCTGCAGTTCGGCGAGTACTACGAACCCTTCACCGGCGAACCCTTGGGCAGCCTGGCCCAGGCCTGGACCGCGGCTGCTGCCTTGGAATGGATGGGAGCCGGGCCTGCCGCGGGACACGCCGAAATCCAAGAGAACCCCAAGTGACCACAATTCCAAAGGCACCGGCGGAATCCAGCGGTCGCCAGCCCGCACCGGCACTCCATGAGAAGGTGATCGTGGGGCTGGATATCGGGGGTTCGAAAACCCATGGTGTCAGGATCGACGGCGGCAGGGTCACCCGGAATGAGGTGGCCGGCAGTGCAAACGTGCAGAACGTGGACCAGGCCACGGCAGCCGCGAACGTCGGGCACCTCATGGCTGCCCTTGGCGGCCATGATGCTGACGCAGTCTATGTCGGTGCCGGGGGGATCGACACCAGGGAGGATGCGGCCAACCTCCGCAAGCTCATCTCCCCGCATGCTCCCCAGGCCAGTGTGGAAATTGTCCATGACACCAGGCTCATCCTGGCAGCAGCAGGCCAGGACGCAGGGATAGCAGTCATCGCCGGCACGGGCTCTGCCGTCTGGGGAACCAACGAGGCCGGCGACGAGGCCAGGAGCGGCGGCTGGGGTTACCTGCTCGGTGACGAAGGCAGCGGATACTGGTTCGGGCGGGAGGCTGTCCGCCACAGCCTCCGGCAGTTCAACCTGGGACTTGCGCCGGACGAGCTCACACGGTTGCTGCTGTCCGAGTGCGGGCTGGACCATCCCGAACAGCTCATCAGCCACTTCCACACCAACCACGACCGCCGTTACTGGGCACAGCGGTCCGGCGTGGTTTTCGAGGCGGCAGCCCACGGCCATGTGCTCAGTCAGGCCATTATCCGGGAAGGCGGATGGCATTTGGCGGACCAGGTCCTGCAGGTTGCCCGGCGCCTCGCCCTGGTCGGCCCGGTGGTTCTTGGCGGCGGCCTCGGCGTCCACCAGCCTGCGCTTGTCGAAGCCCTGAACGCCCACCTGGCCGGGGAAGGGCTGGCTGCCGCCAAGCCCCTCGCCGTCGAGCCGGTCTTCGGTGCGGTCCACCTGGCCGGCGCTTACCTTCCAGCCGGAACTGGCCAGCCCCTGGAGGGCCCGGGCCGGTAAGGAAGTAGGCTTGTAGACCGGAGAAAGGGGGCCGGCGTGACAGTTGAAAGAATGCCTGCAAGCCTGGGCGGGGCAACCTCGCACGGGCATCTGCTGGAGCTGATCCGTTCGGCGGACGGCCTGTCGCGCCAGCAACTCCTGTCAACCACCGGGATGTCTCGTGCCACCCTTTATGAGCGGCTGGACACGCTCACCCGCCGCGGCTACATCTACGAGGCCGAACCCCTCGGTTCCACCGGTGGCCGCCCTTCCCGGAAGATCCGCTTCCAGGACCGCGGGCGCGTTGTCCTGGCGCTGACACTCGGCCAGACACACGGCACCGTGAGCATAACGGACACCACCGGGCGCCAACTGCGCTCGGAGACGTTCGCACTGGAGATCAGCGCGCCGGCTGACTCGGTCCTCCTCCCACTGGTCGAAGAAGGACGGAAACTCCTGGAGCAGGGTTCCGATGAGACCCTGCTGGGTATCGGCGTCAGTCTTCCAGCACCGGTGGAAGCCGGTACCGGGCACGTGAAGCACCAGACCACCATCCCCGGATGGTCACCCGACTCAGTGGTGCGGGCTGTCAAGGCGACCTGGGACCTGCCCCTGGTTATCGAGAACGACGCGCGTGCCGCAGCCTTGGGCGAAAGGGCCAGTGACGCTGAGACCGTTGTCTACGTCAAGGTCGGAACGGGCATTGGCTGCGGCATCGTGGTGGAAGGCTCCATCCTGCGGGGCGCCCATGGTTCTGCCGGGGACATTGGCCATATCCGCATGTCCGCCGACGGCCCCCTGTGCCGCTGCGGCCGCCACGGGTGCCTGGCTGCCTACAGCTCAGGACGCGCCCTCAGGGACAGGCTTGGCCATTTGGGCCTGACGAAAATTGATGACATCAGCGCGGCAGCGGGGACGGGAGATCCCGAGGTCCTGCAGGCCCTCAGTGATGCTGCGGACGTGCTTGGCCGGGCGCTTGCAGCCACCGTCACCACGCTCAACCCTGACCGCCTGGTGCTGGGTGGGCAGATTGGTGGACTGCCCGACTTTGTGGAAAAGGTGTCCTCCCGCGTCCTCACCGACGTGGTGGAGCGGATCGCCGAAGGCATGGTGGTGGAGGCGGGCCATCCGGAAGACCTCGCCGCCTGCCACGGGCTCACTACCCTCGTTATGCGCAAGATCTTCGCCCCCGATGCTGTTGACCAGCTCTTTGCGGATGAAGCGGAGAGCGCCGCGGGCTAGGGACGGCGAGAAGTTCGAGCCACGCCGGGCCGGATAAGGCCCGGCGGCGGCACCTATTCCTCGCCGTTGTCTTCGGCTTCCAGGTATCTCGCCATGGCTTCGCAGGCCTGATTCCAGCGCGCGTTCAGGGCGTGCCGGTTCAGCGGCGAGAACATGCCGTCGAGGACTTTTTCCATTGCGTCGTATGCAGCGTCCCGGGCCCGTTCCTGCGCCGCCGGGCTGTAATAGTTCATGTCGGTAATTCGTTGTCAGGGTGGGCCCGGATGGCGGAAAACTGACGGCTTTTAACCGGCCGGCCGGAGCGACGTGATCATCCGCCTGATGTCCTGGTACTCGGCGGTGTCCATGTATTTGCGGGCCTGTTCCAGGTATGGCAGGGACTCGGCACCGGGCGTCACGTTGTTTTCCGGATTGTAGAACGCACCGAACATCGCCGCGGTGGGCGGCCAGGTGAAGAAGTGGAAGATGGGGCATGCCGAGCCGCCGGTGGGAGCTTCAACGGTGGTGATGCCGTAGGCGGCAGCAGGGGTATCGGCGGGGCCGGGGGCTGTGGCATCGCCGCGGGTTTCGAACACGTACCGGGGCACGTCGCCGTCCTGAGCCAGGGCCGGGAGTTCCTGCGACTCAAACTCCGAGAAGGGATACTTCTCCATGCAGGTGGAACCGGTGGCCATGTTGGTCCGGAGGGTGGCCAGCGGCTTTCCTGCTTCATTGGTGACCTCCGCGAAGGCGCCCCCGCCTTCCGGGAGCTCCCCTGCCGGGTCCCGTACGCTCCACTCCGCCGGCAGGTCAAACGCGAGCTGCCCGTCCGCCGTCGTAAAGGTCATCCATGCTGCCCCCTCTGCGGGGGGCTTCGCGGTGGCGGTCGCGGTGGCACCGCCGTCCGGCGGGGTCGAGGTGACGGAAGGGCTGGGGGCAGCGGACGTGGCGGGGGTCGTGGCCGTCGCCGCCGGGGTTGTTGCCGTCGGCGGCCCTGCCTGCGGGCCGCAACCGGCCAGCACCACAGAAACCAGGATCATCGTGGGAAGCAGCCCGCCGGACCTACGCATGTCACCCTCCCGGGGCTAGGAAAACCTGTCCTCCAATTGTGGAACCGCGTACAGGTTTCGGGCCGGGCGCTGAGTGATTGGCGCCGAACCGTTGCGCCGAATAACAGAAGAGTCTTGGAGCTTTAACGCACGACGGCGGCCCGCCCCCAGGGGAGCGGGCCGCCGTCGAACGCGTTTTGTTATGAGAGCGTGGCGGTGTCGATCACGAAGCGGTAGCGGACGTCCGAGGCCAGCACGCGCTCGTAGGCGTCGTTGATCTTCTCAGCGGGGATGACCTCGATCTCCGCCCCGATGCCGTGCTCGGCGCAGAAGTCGAGCATCTCCTGGGTTTCGCGGATCCCGCCGATCATGGAACCGGCGAAGGATCGGCGGCCCGTGATGAGGGCGAAGGCGTTGACCGGGAGCGGTTCGGCGGGGGCGCCGACGTTGACCAGTGCGCCGTCGAGGGTGAGCAGCTGCAGGTAGGAGCTGATGTCGATCGAAGCGCTGACGGTGTTGATGATCAGGTCGAAGGTGCCGGCGAGCTGTTCGAACGTGCCCGGATCGCTGGTGGCGTAGTAGCTGTCCGCGCCCAGGCGCAGCCCGTCTTCCTGCTTCTTCAGCGACTGGGACAGGACCGTTACCTCAGCACCCATAGCGGCGGCGAGTTTGACGGCCATGTGGCCGAGGCCGCCGAGGCCGACGACGGCGACCTTCTTGCCCGGGCCGGCGCCCCAGCGGCGCAGCGGGGAGTACGTGGTGATACCGGCGCACAGCAGCGGGGCCGCGGCGTCGAGCTCGATGCCTTCGGGGATGCGGACCACAAAATCTTCGGTCACGACGACGTGGCTTGAGTAGCCGCCCTGGGTGATGGTTCCGTCGCGGTCCACTGCGCCGTAGGTACCCACCATGCCCTTGAGGCAGTACTGCTCTTCGCCCTTCAGGCAGTTGGCGCATTCGCGGCAGGAGTTGACCATGCAGCCGACACCGACGCGGTCACCCACAGCGTGCTTGGTGACAGCGGAGCCAACTTCCGTGACAACACCGGCGATTTCGTGGCCGGGAACCAGCGGGTACTGCTGCGGGCCCCAGTCGCCGCGGACGGTATGGATGTCTGAGTGGCAGATGCCGGCGAACTTGATCTCGATCAGGACGTCGTGGGGGCCCACTTCGCGGCGTTCAATGGTGGTCGCAAAAAGGTCCTCTGTGGCGGACGGGGATGCATAGGCCTTGACGGTGGTCATGGTTCTCCTGTGGTTTTTGGGGGGGATTACTGAATGCTACAGGGTCGATTAACATCAAACCCCGCGGTGGGGAGGCGTAGCGAGGGCCCTGTTGAAACGGGTTATGGCAGAACCCCCTTCAACCGCCCTCCTACTCGTCACCTCTGATGCCCGCTGGGGCACCTGCGGGTTTGCGGGCGGGCCAGGACAAGGAGTCCGAACAGGGAAAGCAGCGCTCCGCCAATCATGAGCAACGCCATGGGCACGGCTGTGTCCGAGCCGCCCAGTCCCGCTATCGGAGCGACGACGCCGGCTGTGGTCCACTGGACGAGTCCCAGCACGGCTGAGCTGGTGCCCGGGTGTTCGGGTACTTCGGCCGAGGCGAGGGCGCCGCCGTTGGTATTAATCAGGCCTTGGGCCACCATGAGTGCGAAAAAGCTGCCCATCGCCACCAGCAGCGGGGTGGCCCACCAGAGGGCCCCGGCCAGCATGGCCGCACCGGCAGCCAGGGCAATGATTTGCCCCACGAAGATGACCTTCCGGGTGGACACACGGCCGGCAAGCCGCGCCGAGACCAGCGCGGCGAGGGTCATGCCGCCCGCGTTCGCCGCGAACACTATGGAGTACGCCACGGGCGACAGGCCGTTCATGTTCTGCAGGATGAACGCGGACGTTGCCACGTAGGCGAACAGGGCGATAAAGGCCGACGACGCCACCACCACGTAGCCAACGAACCGGCGGTTTGAGAGCACGGCCTTCGCCGCGCGGCCAAATTCCCCCAGCCCGCCTGCGTGCCGCTTTTCCGGCGGCATCGACTCCGGAACGATGAACAGCGCACAGAGGGTCATCAGGATGCCTAGGGCGGCAAGCGACCAGAAGGTCATCCGCCACCCGGTCAGCTGGAGGATCACGGCTCCGAGCAGCGGGCTGATGATTGGAGCGACGCCGCCGATCCCCATCACGAGGTTGAGTACCCGGACCAGCTGCGGCCCGTGGGCCAGGTCCACAATGACGGCGCGCCCGATGACCATGGCCCAGCCTCCGCCGAACCCCTGCAGGAACCGGGCCAGCATCAGGATCCAAACGTCCGGTGCCACGGCGCATGCGACCGATGCGACAATCATGAGCACCGTTCCCGCTACCAGCGGCATCCGCCGGCCGCGCTGGTCGCTGAAGGGCCCGCCCACAAGCTGTCCGAGCCCCATCCCGGCGAAGAACGTGGTCAAGGTCAACTGCACGGCGGACGCGGTGGTGCCGAACTCTTCGGATACCCGCGGGAAGGCCGGAACGTACATATCGGTAGCGAGCGGCGCCACGGCCGTCAGGAAGATGACCGTGGCAACCAGCGTGGCCGGGACGGCGCCGGCCGATCGCCCGCGGGTGGTTGCAGTGGGCAGCATGGGTTGGTGCTCCAGGTCGTTGATGGCTAAAAGGGGGGGTATTTCCATCAAACCGGCAGCCGGCAAGCGTAGCGAGGGCCCTGGCGTAACGGGTTCTGGCAGACCCTCCTTAGGGTTTGCGGTTTCGTCGTAACGTGTCCGTATGGATAACCGAGCCGAGGTCCGGCAGTTTCTTTCTACCCGCCGGGGGCGCATCACGCCGGAGCAGGCGGGTATCGAACAGTACGGCGGGCGGCGGCGGGTGCCGGGCCTGAGGCGCGAAGAAGTGGCCCGGCTGGCCGGGGTCAGCGTTGACTACTACACGCGGCTGGAACGCGGAAACCTCACCGGGGTTTCCGACAGTGTGCTGGACGCCATTGCACAGGCGCTGGAGCTGGACCGCGCTGAACACGACCACCTCTACGACCTGGCCCGGGCGGCCAACACGTCTGGACGCAAGCGTGCTGCGAGCGCAGCGGGTTCCGTCCCGTCCGGGGTGCGGCCCGAACTGCAGTACCTCTTGGACACCATCACCGCGGCGCCGGCCTTCATTGGCAACAACCGGCTGGATATCGTGGCGGCCAACGCCCTGGGTTACGCGTTGTATTCCGACATGTACCGTGGCACGGCACGGCCGGCAAACCATTCCCGGTTCATCTTCCTGGACCCCCGCGCGCACGATTTCTACACGGACTGGGACCGGGCAGCCAACGTCAATGTCGCCATCCTGCGCCGCGAAGCGGGCCGCAGCCCGCACGACAAGGGCATTGCCGAGCTGATCGGCGAGCTGTCCATGCGCAGTGACGAATTCCGTACGCGCTGGGCTGCACACAACGTCCGCCGCCACTACGCCGGCACAAAGTTCTTCAAGCATCCCGTGGTGGGGCTCCTCGAGCTGAACTATCAGGTCCTGGGGCTGGAAGAGGATCCCGGCCATACCCTGACGGTCTACCCCGCCACGCCGGGCAGCCCCTCCGAGGAAGCCCTCAAACTCCTCGCCTCGTGGGCCGCGACCGAGAACATCGTCGAGACAGCCCAAGCCCACGCCCGGAGCTAAACACCAGGAGCTAAAGCCCCAACCTGCCCTGGCGAGGCGTGCCGTTATGACAGGGGAACGGCGAGGATCCGGTCATCCCCGGGCTGTGGGTCACCGCGGCCGTCGGTGTTGTTGGTCATGAACCACAGCTGCCCGTCCGGTGACAGTGCTACGTCGCGGATACGGCCGTACTCCCGGCTGTAGTGGTCGGTGAACGTGGTGGGATCCGAGACGGGAACCGACCGCAAAACCTGTCCCCGGAGGTTGGCGATGAACAGGGTGCCGCCGGCGTGGGCCATGCCGCTGGGACTGGCCGTGCCGGGCTGCCACTGCTGCACGGGATCGACGAAACCTTCCCGGCCCGCAATCCCTTCCACGGTGGGCCACCCGTAGTTGGCGCCAGGCCTGATGACGTTCAGCTCGTCCCACGTGTTCTGCCCGAATTCGGTGGCGAACAGGGTTCCGTCCTCCGCCCACGCAAGGCCCTGCGGGTTTCGATGCCCGTAGCTGTACGTCAGGGAGCCCGGGAAGGGGTTGTCGGCCGGAACCTCACCCTCGGGAGTCATGCGCAGAATTTTTCCGGCAAGGGAATCCCTCTCCTGGGCGCTGTTGCGCTGCTGCGCGTCCCCGGCCGTCACGTACAGCATGCCGTCGGGACCAAAGGCGATCCTGCCGCCGTCGTGCGTACTAGCGGCCGGAATCCCTGCCAGCAGTGTGTCCGGCTGCCCAAGCGAGAGGGATCCTGGTGTGCCGGTCACGGCAAAACGCTGGACCCGGTTGCCGTCCGACGCCGTCGAGTAGACGTAGAGGTCGCCGCCGCCACCTACCGCGAGGCCCAGCAGTCCTGACTCTCCCCGGCCAACCACCCCCTCAACGGTCCCGATGGGCCGTGCAGAACCGTCCGGCGCGAGTTCGAGAATGCGCGCACTGTTCCGCTCACTGACCAACGGCGTTCCGTCGCGGAACACGACGGACCACGGCGCGGCAAGGCCAGTTGCGACAGGCTGCGGAGTCCCGGCGATCGTGGCTGGGGTTGTCCGGGCTGGACTGGCTGTGGAAGCGGCCGGGGCGGAAGTAACCGGCGCCGAGGACGAGGGGGCAGGGAACGTCGCTGTGGGCGACGGCGGCGGAGTAGCTGTGCAGCCAGCCAGGAGAATACCCGTCCCAATGGCAGCCGCGGAAAGGGTCCGGTGGCGCATGCGCTTCTCCTAACGAGTCGTTCCAGTCACATTAACCCCCGTTGCGGATCATGGCGCCCGGTTGCCCGGTTTGTCCTCCTGATGGCGCCATAAGTAGCGCCGTTTCCTCCCGTTTCGCTTCCGTTGCGGGGTGCTGGCCAAGGCATTGAAGACCGTGCTTAGGTGTTTCCACGGCACACGCCAGGCCGAGCGCAACACACTCTGACAGTGAACAGGAGGACCGATGCCGCACCCATCCGACCGCCCGCAAGGCACCCGCACTTTCGGTCCGCTGTGTTGGCTCCGCCGAATGTGCACCCACTCCCTGGTTTCGACAAGCTCAACCACCAGCCGCTGACGTAATACCGCAGCACCACCGCCACAGCGTCCGACGGCGGCACGCACCTCTTTCCCTTTTCCCCGGCTATCCCGGTCCCCCGGCGCTTCGTCGCGCCCTGATGCCCACATACCGTCCCTTCGAAAGGCACAGCATGTCCCCCGCAACATCCTCCCCGCCTCAACAATCCTTCAGCGGTGCCTTCAGCCGGCGCCGCGCCCTGGGCGCGTTCCTGGCCCTGCCCGCACTCGGCCTCCTGACGGCCTGCGGCGGAACCGCCACCGCCGGCAACCCCACCAGCCAGGCGTCCTTCACACCGCTTGCCGCCTCCGTTCCGGCCGGCACCACCATCAAGGTGGGTGATCCGAGCATCCGGGTTGCCTTGGAACTGTCCGGCCTGATCAAGGACCTGGACGGCATCAACGTGGAGTTCGCGAACATCTCCGGCGGACCCCAGACCACCGAAGCGTTCCGGGCCAACGCTCTGGACGTCGGCTCGGTGGCGGACATCCCGCCCATCCACGCCACCTGGACCGGCCTGGACGTCCGCATTATTGCGAGCGCCTACCGGCAGGACGCCGTGAACCATCCGCTGTACGAACTCGGCATCGCCCCCGGTTCCGGCATCGCAAAGCTGGAGGACCTGCGCGGCAAGAAGGTGGCGTACAGCCCGGGCCAGGCCCAGGGCGCGCTGGTCCTGCGCATCCTGGAAAAGGCCGGGCTCGCCCAGGATGACGTGAAGCTCATCGAGCTGCCCAGCACGGGAGACGCGTACTCCTCGGCGCTCTCCAGCAAGCAGGTTGACGCGGCACCGCTGGGCGGCGTCCAGATCAAGCGGTACCTCGCCAAGTACCAGGCCGACGGCGCCACCACCCTCCGCCACGGCCTCCGCGACGACCCGGGGCACCTGTACTCCCCCGCCAAGGTCCTGGCCGATCCCGCCAAGGCCGCCGCCCTAGCCAAGTACGCCGAGGCGTGGGGCAAGGCCCAGCGCTGGATCGAGGACCACCCCAAGGAATGGCTCGAAGGCTACTACATCAAGGACCAGGGACTCTCCGCCGAGGACGGGCAGTACCTGATCGACGCCGCCGGCAAGCGGGACGTCCCCACATCCTGGACCGAGGCCATCGAGCGGCACCAGCAGACCATCGACCTGCTGGCCAGGGAACAGAAGAAGCCGCAACTGAAGGCGGCGGACCTCTACGACACCCGCTTCGAGGCCATCGCGGGCACCGCCTTCACCGTGGCCGGCAAGGGCGGCGCAGCATGAGCGCCGCCCCGGTCCTGGAACGTCCCGCCGTCGAGCCCCACCTGGACCCGGCCCTCGCGGCACGCGAGGACGTCCGGCCCACCGGCAGGAGGCTGGGCCCCGGACGACGACGGCGCCTGGCCTGGCTGCTGGGCCCCTCCGTCCTGCTGGGGCTCTGGACAGTTTCTTCCGCAACAGGGCTGCTGGACCCGCGGATCCTCTCGGAGCCCTGGACCGTGGTGGCCACCGCCGGTGAACTGATCGCCGACGGCAGGCTGCAGGAAAACCTCGCCATCTCCGCCCAGCGCGCCGGCCTGGGGCTGTTTTTCGGCATCGTGGTGGGTGCTGTGCTGGCCCTCCTCGCCGGGTTGAGCCGCGTGGGTGAGGCGCTGATCGACGGGCCGGTGCAGATCAAGCGCGCCATCCCCGGCCTGGCCCTGATTCCGCTCCTCATCCTGTGGTTCGGCATCGACGAGACCATGAAGGTCCTCACCATCACCCTGGGCGTCTTCGTCCCCATCTACCTGCAGACCCACGCCGGCCTGCGCGGGATCGACCTGCGCTACGTCGAACTCGCCCAGACCGTGGGCCTCAGCCGCGCCGCCTTCATCCGCAAGGTGGTCCTCCCCGGCGCGCTCCCCGGATTCTTCCTGGGCCTGCGCTTCGCCGTCACCGGAGCCTGGGTGTCCCTGGTGGTGGTTGAACAAATCAACGCCACCAGCGGCATCGGCTACATGATGGAGCTCGCCCGCACGTATGGCCAAACCAACATCATCGTCCTCGGACTGGCCGTCTATGGCATCCTCGGCCTGCTGTCCGACGGCGCCGTCCGCTTCCTCGAACGAAAGGCCCTCTCATGGCAGCGCACCCTGGCGGGCTGACCGCCGTCGCTTCTTCAGGCACGGTACGGTCCGCCGTCGGCTCTTCCTCCGGCACAGCCCCTGCAACCGGCGCCGGCAACGCAGTTTCGGTCCGGAACCTGATCCGCAGCTTTGGCCCGAAAGGCGTCCTGAACGGCGTGGACCTGGACATCGCTCCCGGCGAGTTCGTGGCCCTCCTCGGCCCCAGCGGCTGCGGCAAAAGCACCCTGCTCCGGGCCCTCGCCGGGCTGGACCACGACGTCCGCGGCAGCGGTGTGATCAGCGTCCCCGAAAGGGTGTCCGTGGTCTTCCAGGATTCGCGGCTGCTGCCGTGGGACAGCGTGCTGGGCAACGTCACCCTGGGCCTGCGGGAGCACGACGCCGACTCCCGGGCACGCAAGGCCCTCGCCGAAGTGGGGCTCGCCGGCCGGGAAAAATCCTGGCCCCACGAGCTCTCCGGCGGCGAGCAGCAGCGCGTGGCGCTGGCCAGGTCCCTGGTCCGGGAGCCGCAGCTGCTGCTGGCCGACGAGCCGTTCGGGGCGCTCGACGCCCTCACCCGGATCAAGATGCACGGACTGCTCCAGGACCTGGTGGCCGCACACCGCCCGGCCGTCCTGCTGGTCACCCACGACGTCGACGAAGCCATTGCCCTGGCGGACCGGATCGTGGTGCTGGACAGCGGCCGCGTTGCCACCGTCCGCACCGTAACGCCGGAGATCAGCACCGCGGTGGATGCCGCCGGACACGAAGCCCTGCGCCGCGACCTCCTTGCCGACCTTGGCGTCGTCGGCACCAGCCACTGACCTCTACCTCAGCTGAAGGACCATCCCATGACTTCTGACAACTCTCCCACTACCCGCCAACTCCACCTCAACGCCTTCCTCATGAGCACCGGACACCACGAGGCATCCTGGCGGCTGCCCGATAGCGACCCGCACTCCAGCACCAACGTGGAGCACTACAAACAGCTCGCACGAACTGCTGAACGCGGCAAGCTTGACTCCATCTTCTTCGCCGACTCCCCCGTGCTCTTCGGCGAGGTGGGCCGGCGCCCGGCCGGCAAGCTCGAGCCCACCGTGCTCCTCACCGCAATCGCCGGCGCCACCGAGCACATTGGCCTGATCGCCACCGCCTCCACCACGTACAACGAGCCCTTCAACCTGGCCCGCCGGTTTGCATCAGTGGATTGGGTCAGCGGCGGCCGCGCGGGGTGGAACGTGGTCACCACCGCCGGTCCGGACGCAGCCCGCAACTTTGGCGTGGACGACCAGCCTGCCCACGCCGTCCGGTACGAACGTGCCGCCGAGTTTCTCGAGGTGGCACAGAAGCTCTGGGACAGCTGGCAGGACGATGCCGTGCTCGCGGACAAAGCCGAGGGCGTGTGGGGCGATGCCGACAAGATTCGCGTGATCGACCATGAGGGCAAGCATTTCAAGGTCCGGGGACCGCTCAACGTGCCCCGCTCGCCGCAGGGCCACCCGCTGATCGTCCAGGCCGGCTCGTCCGAGGACGGCAAGGACCTCGCCGCCCGCTACGCGGACGCCGTCTTCACCGCCCACCAGACGCTTGCTGATGCACAGGCCTTCTACCGGGACCTCAAGGACCGGACCGCCGCCGTCGGCCGCGATCCCGAAAGCATCAAGATCCTGCCGGGCATCGTGCCGGTCATCGGTGCCACGGAAGCGGAAGCCCTGGAGCTTGAGCGGGAACTGGACCGGCTGATCAAGCCGGAGTACGCGCGGATCCAGCTGGCCAAGACCCTGCGCGTCGCCCCGGAGGACCTGCCCCTGGACCGTCAGCTGCCGGACAACCTGCCCAGCGAAGACGAGATTGAGGGCGCCAAGAGCCGCTACACGCTGATCGTCCAGCTGGCCCGCCGCGAAAAGCTCACCGTGCGCCAACTCATCGGACGGCTGGGCGGCGGCCGCGGTCACCGCACCTTCACCGGCACCCCGGTCCAGGTGGCGGACGCGATCCAGGAATGGTTCGACGGCGGCGCGGCGGACGGTTTCAACATCATGCCGCCGGTGCTGCCCTCGGGGCTGGAGGCATTCGTGGACCGGGTGGTTCCCATCCTCCAGGAACGCGGCCTGTTCCGCACGGAATACACCGGCAGGACACTGCGGGAGCACTACGGCCTGGAACGCCCGGCCAACCGCTACGCCGGCGCGGGCGCAGGGAAACTGGCATCGATGGGATCGGCGTTTTGATGGCCAGACAGCTGGATCGACGAGGCCGTCCCGCCCAGCACGAGGCTGAACCATGGCGACGCCGCCGGCTATCGGCTGCCGTCGTTGTCTGATCCGGTGCTGCGCCGCCGCAGCCGCTGAAGCTGGGCAGCAGGCGGGCCGGCGCATCAGGTTGCCGGGCGGCGCGGGAAGCTCCCGCCGTCGTCCGGCAACCTCGCCACTCCAGTCAGGCCGGGTGCACCCGGGTAGTGAGGTAGAGGCGGTGGGCGGTGATGACCAGCGCAAGCCAGGCGGCCCCCAGCGCCCACGCCCCCAGCACGTCGGTAAGCCAATGGTGGCCCAGGTAAACACGGCTCAGCCCCATCGTGGCGGCAAAGATCCCTGCTGCCACTGCCGTGAGGACACGTGCGCGGGGGGACTTGAGGCGGAGAATCACCAGGTACGCCACAATCCCGGCGATCACCACGGAATTCAACGAGTGGCCGCTGGGGAATGAAGCGGAGTACTCGTAGGGCGGCACGGCATCTGCCAGGTCCGGCCTGGTCCTGCCCACCAGTTCCTTGCCCGCGATGGTCATCAGGAGCGAACCGAGCCCGGCAACCAGCATCAGGATGACCGGCGTCCAGGACCGCCGCCTCAACGCCAGCCCAATCATGATGGCCAGCGCCAACAAGGGCATCCCCACCGTTCCGCCCACGTCGGTGTAGCCGGTGATAATCGTGTCCAGGCCCGGTGACCGGAGCGTCTTGGCACCGTCCAGGACCGGATGGTCCAGCCCGGCGACGCCGTCGGCTTGGACCACGGATTCATACACCTCGGCGAATACGGCGGCGAGCGCAACGGCCAGCACTGCCCCGACGGCAAGGGTGAGGACCAACGCCGCATGGGGGCCGAGCAGCCTGCTGATCCGTTGAACCGTGGAGGCCAGGAACCGGCCGGGTTTGCTGTCCCACCGGGTGAGGTCCTGCCCGCCGACAAAGCGGTCCTGGTGGACTTCACCGCTCACACCGGTCTCAGGCGGAGTCTTTCCTGCAACCATCTCTTTGAGCCCTCCCTGCCGCGTTATGAAATTAGTAAGCAACCTTACCTTGCGCGGCGGGCTCCGTTATGTCCACCGCCTTCGGCGGCTCGGGCTTGTAGACCCAGGCCACTAGCACCACGGAGATGATCATCAGCAGGAACCACGCCACCAGCTTCTCCAGTCCCACCGGCTGCCAGCCGTCCAGCTGGCTGGGGTAGAGCCAGGCACCGGACCAGGTGGCAATGTTCTCGGCGATCCAGATGAACAGCGCCACCAGCAGGAACGCAATCACGAGCGGCATCCGGTGGTGCTTCCGGAACACCCGGAAGTGCATGACGCACCGGCCAAAAACGACGGCGACGGCGGCCAGCAGCACCCAGCGCGCATCCCAGATGTAGTGGTGGGTGAAAAAGTTTACGTAGATGGCAGCGGCAACGACCGCCGTGATCCAGCGCCGCGGATAGCCGGCGAATTTGAGGTCAAACAGTCGGTAGACCCGCACCATGTACGAACCCACGGCAGCGTACATAAACCCGCTGAAGAGCGGGACCGCCCCGATCCGCAGCACGCCCTCGGCCTCATAGGACCAGGAGCCGACATCGGTCTTGAACAGCTCCATCACCGTGCCCACCAGGTGGAAGAGGATGATGACCCGCAACTCCCTGAGGGTCTCCAGGTTGAACACCACCATGAGGACCTGGATGGCGACGGCGGCCAGGGTCAGGAAGTCGTTCCTGGCCAGGCCGGCGTGGTCCGGGTACCAGAGCCTGGCGGCCATAAGCACCGCGAGGAGGGCGGCGCCGAAGATGCAGGCCCAGCCCTGCTTGAGGCCGAAGACAACGAACTCGGTGAGCTTGGGGCGGATGCGGCTGGCCGGGGCGCTTTCAAGGAAACGGCGCGCGCGCTCATCGAGGCGCTGCTCCAGCGGGGCGGAACTACGCACTCACTGCCCGGCGCGGGGACGTTTCCAGGTCGTTGAGGCAGTAGTTCTTGAACCAGTGCCGGATGCCCTGCGGCAGCTTGGGGTAGGTCACGGCGAGGACTTTCATGGTGCGGTGGAAGCGGCGCTCATGGCGGCCGCTCCACGGCAGGCCGAAGTCCTGGCGCAGCTGGTCCGGAAGGAGACCGGCCGTGAGGAACCTGGCGAACGGCATGATCGCCCGGTACCACAGTGCTGCACGCTTCGGGTATAGGAGGCCGCGGCCCACACGCACAGCGGCGTCGCTGGCCCGAAGGTTTGCCATGCGTTCTTCGTAGTAGCGGTTGAACTCTTCGCGGCCCTTGGGCCATTTGTCCGGCGGAAGCTGCAGGGCCGTCCCGAGCCTGGCGTAGTCCTGGTACATGGCATCGGCGGATTCGTCGTCGAGCGGGCCGTAGATCTTTTCGATGATGGTGAGGGCAGTGTCGTACAGCGTTGCCGTCACCCACAGCTGCAGCTCCGGGTCGTAGGCGTTGTACCCGGGGGATGTGTCATCGGCATCCCGGCGGACAGGTATGTGGGCGCGGTTCACCCTGCGGCGGACCTCCTTGACCTGCTCCTCGGTCCCGTAGGTGACGGCGTACACGTAAGTGAGGGTGCCTTTAAGCCGATTGATCGGGCGGTCCGTGAAGGTGCTGTTCTCGGCGACGCCGCGGCCCACCGCCGGATCGGCAAGCTGAAGCAGGATGGCCCGTCCAGCCCCCGCCAGCAGGATGCCCTCCGCGTTCAATTCGGCAAGTTCTCGCGCCATCTCAACAGGGTACCGGAGGGCACCGGGTGGCGGCATGGGAGCTGCCATAGGAAGAGTTTCCTCGCCCCGGCCCCATCAGCTGGCCGAGTCAGGCAACGTACTCCGTGCGGCCGCCAACAACGGTGCGCAGTACGCGGGCATTCAGCAGTGATTCCTCGCCGTCCTTGAAAGGATCGGCGTCGAGCACGGTGAAGTCCGCAGCGAGGCCAGCCGCCAGGCGGCCACGGCGGCCCTCCTCCATCACCGACGCCGCGGCGTCGCGGGTTGCGTGCGCTATGGCGTCAGCCAGGGGACGGGCGAAATGCGGATTGTTTGGCGGAAAGGACGGGTCCAGGGCCGACTGCCTAGTCGCAGCGACGAACATGTTCTGCAGGGCCTCGTACGGCGCGGTGGGGGCGTCGGTGGAAAAGGCCAACAGGGCGCCGGCCGCCACGTATTCCGGCCAGGCGAAGCTGCGGTCCGGCCGGTCGTCGCCCAGCATCGCCACCCAGTTGCCGTAGATGGCGGGGTCGGCGTGGACGGGCTGCATGGACGCGGTGACGCCGAGCCGGGCCATCCGGGCGGGAGTCTCCGGTGAGGCGTATTCGAGGTGCTCGATGCGGTGGCGGCGGCGGCGCGGGCCATTCATTTCTGCGGCGCGTTCCAGGGCATCCAGGGCAATATCACTGGCGTGGTCCCCGATGGCGTGGAGGGCAACCTGCAGCCCGGCGGCATCGGCGGCTGCCACCACCGGATCCAACTGCTCAGGGGACCAGATGGGCCCGGCCTGTGAACCGTCCGCGTAGGGCCGGTTCATGGCAGCAGTGCAGGCGTCGATCACACCGTCCAGTGCCAGCTTGATGCCGGCCACGCGGAGCCACTCGGTGTTGACGTCCCTGGCCAGCAGTACGGCCCGTTCCACTTGCGCCAGGTTTTCGGCCTCGTCGCCGGTGTTGTGGATGAACCAGTGCGCCACGACGCGGATCGGCAGCCGGCCGCCGCGCCGCGCTGCCGCACGGAGGAACGCTGCCAGGTCGAGTTCCCCCAGGGCCATGTCTACTGCTCCGGTCACCCCGGCGGCCAGGTAGGCCGCAAGGGAACGTTCGATGGCGGCATCCCGGTCAGCGTCCGAGGTCACCTGCCCCAGGAACGGCCACACAAACTGCTGTGCTGCGGTCTCGTACAGCATCCCGTCCGGTTCGCCCTGGCTGTCCCGCCCGATGCGTCCTCCGAGCGGATCAGGGGTGTCCCGGGTAATGCCCAGTTCCTTCAGCGCGGCCCGGTTCACCCAGCAGGAGTGGTAGTCGTTGGCGTCAAGGTAGACGGGGACGTCGGATACTGCTTCGTCGATCATGGCCGAGGTTGGTGCTCCAGGCAGCGAGTCGAACAGCCAGCCCCTGCCCAGGATCCGCCTGGCCCCGGAGTCGGCGGCCCGTGCGGTGCGCAGGCGTTCCTGTATCTCAGGCAGGGTCCTGGCATCTGTGAGGCCCACCTTTCCCAGTGCCTCGCCGAGCATCATCACGTGCGTGTGCGCGTCGATGAACCCCGGCAGCACCAGCCTCCCGCCCAGGTCCACCACCTCCGCGGCGTCACCGGCAGCCGCCGTGGCGGAGGCATCGCTGCCTACATGGGTGAGCTTGCCGGCGTCGGTAACGAACGCTTCAGCCCAGGGGGCAGACTGGTCGGCGGTGAAGACGCGGGCGTTGCGGTAGAGCACAGTCATGGGGTTTCAGACTCCTGCAGTTCGGATGGTGGCGATGTCGGATGAGGTTGGTGTGGTTGAGGCGTGTTCCGCCTCGACCCTTGACGAGAGCCGGGCGATGAGCACGGCGGGAACCAGGAGCACCAGGCTGAAGCCGGCGAGCACCCAACCGAGGGCGGGGAAGCCGAACGCCTCTCCGATCCACGCCCCGAACATAGGCGCGAAGCTGGATCCCACCAGGTAGACGCCCAGCACAGGGCCGGACCAGCGGCCACTGGCATCAAGGGCGGCCGCCGTGGCGATGAAGAACATAAAGGCGACGGCGTACACCGTGTTCCAGGCGATCATGGTGACGAGGAAAATGGTGGGGTCGTCGGTGAGGCAGGCGGTCAGTTTCAAGGCGCTGCCGAGTACCAGCAGGATGCCCAGCGGGAGCGCCCGGCCCAGCCGGGTTCCCAGGAAGATCAGCGCGATGGCGGCCAGCAGCCCTCCTGCGGTGGACGCGCTCAGCACCAGGCCCAACTGTTCCTCCGTCATGCCGGCCTGGGCAACACCGATGGCTCCGGACATCGCCCAGAGTGAGTCTTCGCCCACGGCCCAGAGCGCGAAAACTGCCAGCAAAGCGAAACCTGCCACGGTGATGGTCCTTGTGGCGATCGTCCCCGTGGCGACGGTTCCCCCGGTGGCGGCTGCCGCCGTCGTACTCGGCGCCGATGACGCGCCCGGCGTCCCGCCGTGTCCCTCTGGCGCTCCAGCCATCGGCAGCCACCCGGCGGTGAACAGCAGCACGAGCGCAAGCCCGGCCACGAAGCCGAAGGCGCTTCCCATCCCGATGCCCACCGCCGGGATAACTGCCAGCACAACCGTGACGATGGCACGGTTAGCCAATCCGCTGATACCGGACGTCCGGTTTGGGTTCCGGAGGGCGGCCAGTGCTGCCCCGCCGGATGCCACGGCACCACCGGCCCCAACACCACCGGCGATGATGCCGATTATGGACGCGGAGGGAGCCAGGTCCAGGGCGGCGAGGCCGAACCCTGCCGCCGTCACGGCCAGCCCCAGCCGTGCCACGAGGTAACGCCCGCGGCCTTCCGTGAAGCGGGTGACCAGGAGGCAGGCGAGAGCCGTGGCCAGGAGGCAGGCGGTCATGAGTGTTCCGGCTTCCGTCGCGCCCACGCCGAGGGAGTCCTGAATGGCGAGGATCATAAACGGGACAAGGTTGGCGCTCATAAAGCCGACAACGCCGATCCCGAACGTGGAGACAGCGCGTTGGGTGGTCAGCGGAAGCCGCTGCGGTTCTGGCTGGGTCATTGGATGTGTCCTTTGAACAGGAATATGCGCGGTACAGGGCCGGCGGCGCTCCGTTGCGTCCTCCGCGCCTGCTGCCGTCACCGGCAGCCTCCGCTAAAACGAATGGCGTTCGTTTTATTATGCATGTGACGTGGATCAAAGGGAAGAGTCCATAGACTGGCATTTGACGAAGGGAGCCCCATGCCACGGCCCAGAACCCCGATCCTGTCGGTGGACCGCATCGCCGATGCCGCCATCGAACTGGTGGATGAAGGGGCCGGCTTCGGCGTCAATGCCCTCGCCCGCCGTCTTGGCGTCACGGCATCGTCCCTGTACAACCACATCTCCGGGCGTGACGAGATCATCGAGCTGATGCGCGCGCGGCTGGCCACACAATCCATCCCCGAGGTTCCGGAGGATGCCGGCTGGCATGAGGTGGTCTCGCTGATTGTCCGCGGCCAGCGGGAGATGTACGCGGCCCACCCGTTCGTGGTGCCGCTCATCGTGGGTAAGACCATTACCGATCCCGGAGTGATCACCGCCTACGAGCGGATGGCCTCGGCACTCATCGCCGGCGGGTTCCCTGACGACGAGGTGCTGACGATCATCTCAGTCATCGACTCGTTTTCCCTGGGTGCCGGCCTGGACCTTGCAGCCCCCGACGACGTCTGGGAACCGACCGAGTCCGCCGCCACCTTGTCGCGGCTGCTCAAGGCCTCCGGCCGCGGCCGGGAACGCAGCGACCGGGCTTTCGAGACCGGCCTCCAGCTCCTCCTCGACTCGCTTCGGATGCGTCTGGCCACTGGCTGACGGTGCGCCCGGCCGGCCGCCTGTGAAGAAATGGGCATCCAGGCTAACCTATGCCCTACTGGGAGCGATTACAGTTGAGTTGCCACGGAGGGCCGCAACTGAGTTGTATGAACGCCTCTAGTGCAGGGATATCCCCGTGTGCTACTACTGGGAGCGCACACGGTCCATACGCGCGCATTGGTAGCCACGGACCGGCTCCAACTTCATACCGTCAGGGAGGACGACATGGAAAAGCACGACTCAAAGATCCAGCATCCCAGGAACCGGAAACGGCGATCAGCAGTGGTGGTGGCCTCGCTCCTTGCCGCTGTCGCACTGCCGGCAGGAATTGCCCCCGCCGTTGCTGAGAGCCCGCACGCCAAGGCGGAGGGCGGCGTGGTCAATGGAAACTTTTCCCAAGGACTGGCCGGATGGAAGGCCACCGGCGACCCGGCCTCAACCACCACGGCGGCAGAGGCCGGCAATTCGCAACTGGTCCAGCGGCTCGGCTCGGACGGCACGGTGAACCTGCGCCAGAAAACCGGGAACCTGGCCGAGGGCTGGTGGACGGTTTCGGCGCGGGTCAAGGCAGAGGGGACACTTGGGGCTTCCCGGATCGGGCTCAGGAACTGCGGTGTCGACGGCGAGACCGTCCTTCCGTCCACGGCACAGGACGGCGCGTGGCTGCGGATCTCCGCCGACGCCTACGTCACAAAGAGTGCATGCGAGATCGTCATCGAAACCCGCGGCAGGGCCGGTGACTGGGCAGTGGTTGACGATGTCACGCTCACCCCCGGATCTGTGCAGCGTGCGGTCCGGGGCGCCGACCTTTCCAACCTCGCAAAGAACGAGGACATGGGTGCGGTTTACTTCGACGCAAACGGCCGGCCGGTGGACGCTGTGGAGGCCTTCGCCGATGCCGGGGCCAACCTCGTGCGGCTCAAGGTGTGGGTCAATCCCGCTGACGGCTACAACACCACAGATGAAGTAGTCGCAACCGCCAAGCGCGCCAAGGCAGCCGGCATGAAGGTCCTGGTGGATTTCCACTACAGCGACCGGTGGACCGATCCCGGTGCCCAGGGGATGCCGGCGGCCTGGGTGGGCCTGAGCCCACAGGCTGTGGCCGACGCCGTCTACGCCCACACCTTCGAGGTGCTGACTGCGTTGAAGAACGCCGGCGCCACGGCGGACTCGGTGCAGGTGGGCAATGAAATCAACCCGGGTATGCTCTGGCCCCTCGGACAAACCTGGGACGTCAACCCGACGGATGACGTCAAGGGGGCCCAGTGGGACAACCTGGCACTGTTCCTCTCGGCCGGTGCCCGGGCCACCAAGGACGTCAATGCCCAGACGGACGTCATCCTGCATTTGACCAACATCAACAACGGAATCGGCGGCCTGACCTGGTGGTACGACGAGGTCACCAAACGGGGCGTCCAGTTCGACACGATCGGCCTGTCATACTACGGCTTCTGGCACGGTTCCATGGCTGACCTGCAGAACGCCGTCACCACCCTGTCCGCCCGCTACGACCGGAACGTGATCGTGGTGGAAAACTCCTACCCGTTCACGCTCGCGGACAACCCGGTTGATCCATGGGAGAACGTCATAGCCCGGGAAAACCAGCTCATCCCCGGCTACCCGGCCACGCCGGAGGGACAGGCAGCCAACTTCCGTGCGGTCCAGGACGTGCTGGCCTCTGCACCCGGCGGACGCGGCCTCGGCGTTGTCTCCTGGGAGCCTGCCTGGACGGCGGTTCCCGGCAACGGCTGGGATCCCGCAGACGCCACCACGGGCAACGCGTGGGAAAACCAGGCGATGTTCAGCTTCGACGGCCGGGCCCTTCCGGCGCTGCAGGAATTTGCGCCGGATCCCGACGTCAAGCGCTGACCCCTTTGCGCAAAAAGGCCGCGGCTGCCCGTTGGGGCAGCCGCGGCTTTTTGGCTGGTGCGTTAGGCCTAATGTGCCTCGAGGTCCTCGAGCGACTTGCCCTTTGTGTCGGAGGACAGGAAAGTAGCCGCCGCTGCCACAAGGCAAATCCCGAAGGTGATGAGGCCAATGACCACCGGCACGTTTCCTGAGCCGGGAGGAGCCACCGCCGTGAAGATGCTCGGGAAGAACGACGCGATCATAAGGCCGACGTTCTGCGACACCGCGAAGCCGGTCACGCGGATCCGCATGGGGAACTGCTCCTGGAAGAACGTGGCAAAGGTTGCGTTCCACATCTGGAAGAAGATGCCCTGCACGATCACCACGCAGACAAAGACCAGGAACAGGCTCTTCTGGTCGATGGCCCACAAGTAGGCCCCGGACATGAGGCCGCCGCCGATTCCGCCGGCCACCATCAGCACCCGCCGGCCGATCCGGTCGGACAGGGCGCCGAACACCGGGATGGTCGCTACTGCGGCGAGGTTGGCCACGAGGGTTACCCACAGGAACTCGCTGCTGGAGAAGCCGATGCCGTAGCCCTCCTGGGTGGCATAGGAGACGCCGAAGATCAGGGTCGCCATGCCCACCACGTTGGTGAAGGTCATGATGACGCACAGGATCATGACGCGCGGGTGCGTGCGCAGGAGGTCAACGATCGGGAACCGTCGCTTGGCTGTACCGGTTTCGGACTGCGCCAGGTAGGCCGGGGGCTCCTGGACCCGCCGGCGGATGATGTAGCCGGCAAGGATCACGAAGGCGCTGAGCAGGAAGGGAATGCGCCAACCCCAGCTCTGGAACTGGTCGGCGGGGAGAAGGGCCGCCAACGGCAGCAGGACGCCGGTGGCCAGGATGGATCCCACCTGGGTGCCCTGAAGGCTGAAGCTTGCGAAGAAGCCGCGCCGGGCGTCAGGTGAGTGCTCCACGATCATGGCGCTGGCGCCGCCGAGTTCGCCTGCCACCGCAAAACCCTGGATCAGGCGGAGGGCCACCAGAAGGATGGGGGCGAGGATACCCACCTGCCCGTACGTGGGCAGGAGCCCGACGGCGAACGTCGCGAAGCCCATCAGCAGCATCGCCAGGACAAGCACGTTCTTGCGCCCGTGCCTGTCGCCGTAGGCGCCCAGGACAACAGCGCCGACAGGCCGGGAGACATATCCCACCGCGTATGTCGCCAACGAGGCGATGATCGCGACGGTGGGGTTTTCGGAAGGGAAGAAGATGGCCGGGAAGACGAGTGTCGCGGCCAGGCCGTACAGCGCGAAGTCGTAGTACTCCAGCGCTCCACCGATCCAGCCGCTCATCGCGGCCCGCTTCGGGTCCCTGCCTTCGATGCCGGTTTTGTGGCCGGGCTGGGCACTCCCGGTGGTCGTTATGGTCATTCGCTGATTTCCTTCTCGTCGTTGGCAAGGAACCGGAAGTGTCCTATTCCGGATTGTCTTAGTGATCACGGGGACGCCGGCGGAGCTGACTGGCTACGCTGAGGGGCCAGTAGGTCGCTGCTTTCTTTGAATCGTTTCATAAAAGTATAAACAGTGCCGTCGGTCACGTCAAAGCCACGTGGAAGGTGTGGACTGCCAGGTGGCCGCCCCTTGTGGTCCCTAGGATGGCCTCAGATGAAAGGACGCCACATGACCGTTTCGCTCGAAAGCCCTTTGCTGGACGTCAATGCCGAGCTCGCTGCCCTTTCGGCCGCCGACGCTTTCTCCGGCGTCGTACGCGTGGAGCGGGCAGGCGAGGTGCTGATGGAGGCTGCCCATGGCACAGCGAGCCGGCGCTGGAACGTCCCGGTAACCCCCGCAACCCGCTTCGACGTTGCGTCGGTGACGAAACTCTTCACCGCCGTCGCCATCCTGCAGCAGGTGGATGCCGGCACCCTCGACCTCGGTGAATCCATCCATTCCTACGTGGACCTGGCCGGAACCACCATCTCCCCCGCGGTGACGCTGCGGCACCTGCTGAGCCACACCTCCGGCGTAGCAGACGACGCCGATGAGGAAGCGGGTGAGTCCTACGAGGCGCTCTGGCTGGACCGCCCCTCCTACTCCGTTACCAAAACAGCAGACTTCCTGCCGCAATTCGTGCACAAACCTGCCGTCTTTCAACCCGGGGACGGCTGCAGGTACTGCAATGTGGGCTACATCCTGTGCGGCCTTGCCCTGGAGCACGCCACCGGTGAAACCTACCGCGACACAGTGCGCCGGGACGTGTTTGCCAGGGCAGGGATGGGGACCGCCGGGTTTTTCGACATGCGTGAAGCCGAGCCCGACGTCGCAGAAGGCTGGGAGCCCGTCCGGGAAGAACCTGGCGGGCCCGTCAAGGGGTGGCGGCAGAACATCTACTCCTACCCGCCCATCGGCTCTCCCGACGGCGGCGCCCACGCCACAGCGGCGGATCTCACCCGGTTCCTGGCTGCCGTGCGCGAGGGCGAACTGCTCAGCCCGGCCTCAACCCAGGCCTTCCTCACGCCGCACGCGCTGCACAGCTCCAAGGCGGACCCGGCGCCGGGCGCACGGGCCGAGCTGCACTATGGCCTCGGCCCCGCCATCGAGCTCACCGCGGATGGAGCAGTGCGCTCCATTTACAAGGAGGGCATCAACGTGGGCGCCAGCGCCATGGTCCGCTACTACCCTGCCCAGGATGTCACCCTCGCTGTTGTAGCCAACAGCGAGGGCGGCGCCTGGGGACCGCTGCGGAAGCTGGACGCGATCATCACCGCAGCCTGAGCCGTCTAGTGGATCAGCTCCCGTGTCAGCCCGAAAGGCACCTGGTCGCTTAGGGAGACGCTGAAGTGGCCGGGGTTGAGGCGGGTGACCAGGATCCCGTGGGTCCGGCTGCGGGTTGCGATCACCTGCAGGTCCCTGACGGCGGAATTCAGCCGGTCCTCGACCTCGTCAGCGCTGCTAACCCTGATTTCCCTGTACTCAACAGTTGCGGCGGTCATGTCCTACCCCTATTCCTTGCTGGAGTGGATAACGCAGACGGTCCCGGCGGGGACCACGGCGGTACCGGTGACGGTTTCGCCGCTGAGGAGGTCGCGCCCGGTGGCCGGGTACTCGGCGTCGGTGTCTGCATGGTTGATCAGGAAGGTGAAGGTGTCCGTCCCGGCACTGCGGGAGGCGACTTCCAGCCCGGCCGGCGGCCGCGGTGCCGCCTCAATGCCGGAGCTTCCGACGGCGTCAAGCACCACAGCGGCGAGGTCGCCGCCGTCGAGCTTGGTGGAGACGTACCACGCAGTTCCGCTGCCGAAGTGGTTGCGGGTCACCGCGGGACGGGAAGCTGCCGGCCCGTCCACGTAGTGGCTGAGGACTGTTGCGGTACCGGGATGGATCTCCTCTGCCCAGACGCTGCCCGCGGCACCGGTGGTCAGGGTGACTGTCTCGTCCTCGCGCAGCGGCAGGAACTCGTGGATCTCCAGGCCCAGCACGTCCCGGAGAGCACCGGGTGACGCGCCAATCGGAACGGTGTCATTGGCGTCCACAATGCCGGAGAAGTAGGAGACCAGCAGGTTGCCGCCGCCCTGGACGTAGTCCTTGAGGTTGGCAGCAGCCTTGTCCCCCACCAGGTAGAGGGCCGGGGCGAGCACCAGGTCGTACCCGGAGAGGTCCGCTTCCGGGTGCGCAAAGTCAGTACTGATGCCGGCCTGCCAGAGTGCGGTGTAGTACGCCTCGATACGTTCGCGGTGGTTGAGGTCGCTGCTGGGCCGCCATTCCAGGTCCTGCGCCCAGAAGGACTCCACGTCCCAGAGGATGGCCACCCGGGACTTCACTGTGGACCCCTTGGCGGCGGAGAGCTTCTTCAAGTCATCGCCCAGGTCCAGCACTTCGCGCCAGATCCGGGTGCCGGTGCCGGCATGCGGAAGCATGGCGGAGTGGAACTTCTCGGCACCGAACCGGGACGCCCGGAACTGGAAGAACATCACGGCGTCGGCGCCGCGGGCCAGGTGGGAGAGGCTGTTGCGTGCCAGCTCGCCGGGGCGTTTGGCGATGTTCCGTCCCTGCCAGTTCACCGCACCGGTGGAGTGTTCCATCAGCATCCAGGGCTGGTTTCCGGCCAGGGAGCGAGTGAGGTCGGCGTCCATGGCGAGCAGGATGTGGTTGTCCGTCCGTTGGGCCACGAGGTAGTGGTCGTTGGCGACGATGTCCACCTCCTTGCTCCACTTCCAGTAGTCGGCCGCGAGGCAGTTGGTGGCCATGAAGTTGGTGGTGACGGGAATGTCCGGGGTGTACCGGCGGATGACGTCCCGCTCGTTGATGTAGCACTCCAGCAGCGCGTCCGAGGTGAAGCGGCGGAAGTCCAGGCGCTGGGCCTGGTTGCTGACGCTGGCCGAGAGCCGGGGCGCGTCGATCTCGTCCCATTCGCCGTACTTTTGGCCCCAGAAAAGGGTGCCCCAGGCATTGTTCAGCTCCTCCAGGGTGCCGTAGCGTGCCCGGAGCCAGTCCCGGAACGCCGTCACGGAGTAGTCATCGTAGGAGTCGCTGATCGGCGCGCCGTACTCGTTGTGCACATGCCAGAGGACCAGCGCGGGGTGTGAGGCGTAGCGCCGGGCCAGCTGCTCGGTGATGTTGGCGGCGGCGCGGCGGTACTCGGGCGAGCTGGGGCTGGCCATTCCCCGTGAGCCGTTGCCCAGCGTGATGCCCTCGCGTGTGACCGGACGGGCCTGCGGGTACTTTTTCCAGAACCACGCCGGCGGCGCTGCCGTGGGCGTGCCCAGGTCCACACTGATGCCGGCGTGGTGCAGGAGATCCATCAGGTGGTCCAGCCATTCGAAGTCGTACTCGCCTTCGCGCGGCTCCAGGAGCACCCAGGAGAAGATGCCGATGCTGACCAGGTTGATTCCGGCTTCCTTCATCAGCGCGATATCCTCCGCCCACACCTCGCGCGGCCACTGCTCCGGGTTGTAGTCCCCGCCGTAGCAAAGGCCGGCAGGCCGCTGGACCCAGGGCGCAGGTGAGCGCTCTGGCGCTGCAGCGGTCTGCGGCACCGTGCGGTGAAGGACGTCTGTCATGGGGGATTCTCCTTAGGACTGTGTGCGGTCCCAGTTCTATCACAGCGCAAACCGGGAAAACCATCCCCAATCCGCTATTGACATAGCTCACAGCATTATGAATTACTGGAACCGCTCACAGTCATGCGGCCTCGGTTCGGATGAGCGGTGAAATTTCAGACAGACCATTCAGCTTTTCGACAAGGAGGACGAAATGCGTAAGTCATTTCGTGCAGGCGCCGTGGCCATGCTCGCCGCGGCCGCGATGCTCACCGCAGGATGCTCCGGTACTTCAGGTACGGACGCCGGCTCAGCAAATGATCCCAACCAGAAGGTGGAACTGACCTACTGGGCCTGGGCCCCCAACCTGGACAAGGTGGTGGAGGTCTGGAACGAGAAAAACCCCAACATCCACGTCACCGTCAACAAGCAGGACGGCGGCGATCCCGCCGTCACCAAGCTGCTCACCGCCGTCAAGGCTGGCAGCGGCGCACCCGACCTGATCCAGGCCGAATACCAGAAGATCCCCACGCTGGTCGCAGCCGACGCCCTCGCCGACCTCTCCGGCACTGAAGCCAATGAGACCAAGAGCCACTTCCCGGAAGGCGTGTGGGACTCGGTGACCCTCGGCGGCGACGCCCTCTACGCCGTTCCGCAGGACACCGGCCCCATGGTGTTCTACTACCGCGCGGACATCTTCGAGAAGCTGGGCCTTTCCGTTCCCACCACCTGGGATGAGTACGCCCAGGCCGCCAAGGCAGTCCACGCCGCTGATCCCGAGGCCTACCTCGGCACCTTCTCCTCCAACGATGCCGGCTGGTTCACCGGGATGGCGCAGCAGGCAGGTGCCTCCTGGTGGGGTGTCGACGGTGACGCCTGGAGCGTCAACATCGACGAGGACCCCACCAACAAGGTTGCCGAGTACTGGGGCGGCCTCGTGGAAGAGGGCACCATCGACAACAAGCCGATGTACACCCCGGAATGGAACACCGCCCTTAACACGGGCAAGCAGGTGGGCTGGCTGAGCGCGGCCTGGGGCCCTGGCGTTCTCTCCGGCAACGCCGGCGCCACCGCCGGGCTGTGGAAGGTGGCACCCATGCCGCAGTGGGATGCCTCCAAGCCCTCCACCGGCAACTGGGGCGGCTCCTCCACCGCCGTGACCACCCAGTCCAAGAACGCGGAAGCTGCCGCGAAGTTCGCCACCTGGCTGAACACCGACCCCGAAGCAGTCCAGGCCCTGGTCAAGGAAACCGGCGTCTACCCCGCCGACAACGCAGGCGCCAAGTCCGCGCTCACGGCGGCACCGGAATTCTTCTCCCACCAGCCTGATTTCTACGAGGTGGTGGCCGACGCGGCGCAGAACGTGGGCTCCTTCACCTACGGGCCCAACGTCAACGTGGCCTTCAACGCCTACAACGACCAGTTCGCCAAAGCTGCCCAGGCCAAGCAGAAAAGCGCCTTCAGCGACGCCGTGAAATCCATGCAGCAGGTCACCGTTGAGGACCTGAAGCAAACCGGCTTCACGGTCAAGTAACGTCCGGCAAGCAGCAACAGACTCCGGTTCCGGGAGGGCATCCCCAAGGCCCCTCCCGGAACCGGCACCACCTCAAATTTTTGACAAGTTCGAATCCCACAAGCTCCAATCCACACAGCTCCAATCCACACAAGGAAGTGCACCCGTGGCAATGACCGTGACCAAGCCCGGTCCGGCGGCTGATACCGCAGCCGGACCCTCCAGGCGGGCGAAGAATTTCAAATCCCGGGTGCTCATCCCCTACGCGATGCTCGCCCCGGGCATCATCCTTTTCCTCGTCTTTATGGCAGCCCCCATCGTCTACACGCTGGTGCTGAGCTTCCAGAAGAAGAAGGTCAGTGGCCTGGGCCTCGGCAAGGGCTCCCAGAGCCAGGTGTTTGCGGGGTTCGAAAACTACGTCAGCGCCCTGACGGACCCGGAGTTCCTGGGCAGCGTGCTGCGCGTGCTGCTGTACGGCCTCATCCTGATCCCGCTGATGCTCGGCTTCGCCCTGCTGTTCGCCCTCCTGCTGGATTCCCGCCGAACCAGGGCCGGCAGCTTCTCCCGCACCGCCATCTTCCTTCCCTACGCCGTGCCCGCAGTCATCAGCTCCCTTCTGTGGGGCTTCCTGTACCTGCCAGGGGTGAGCCCCTTCCACTTCCTGGCCCGGCAGTTCGGCGTCGCGCTTCCCTCGCTGCTGGACCCGAACCTCGTCACGTTCGCCATCTGCAACATCGCCCTCTGGGGCGGTGTGGGCTTCAACATGATCGTGATGTACACATCGCTGAAGGCCGTGCCCAGCGAAATCTATGAGGCAGCGAAGCTGGACGGCTGCTCAGAGATCCAGACCGCCCTGCGGATCAAGATCCCCATCATCGCCCCGTCGCTGGTCATGACAGCGCTGTTTTCGATGATTGCCACGCTCCAGGTCTTCGCCGAGCCCACCACCCTGCGCCCGCTGGCCAACAGCCTCTCCACGAGCTGGTCCCCGCTCATGCTGGTCTACCGCGACGCCTTCACGCGTAACGACGTGTACTCAGCCGCCGCCACCAGCATCGTGATCGCCGCGGCCACCTTCATCATTTCCTTCCTGTTCCTGCGCGTTGTGCAGAAGCGGGCCTTCGGACAGGAGAACTGACCGTGACCACCCTCGCGCCCAGCCGCACCTCGAATACAAAATCCGCCCGTACGCCCAAGGGCGCAGTTTCGGCCCACGATAAGCCGAGCTACCTATCCACCGGGATCCTGATCCTTGGCGCGCTGTACTGCCTGTTCCCAGTGATCTGGGTGGTGGCCGCCGCCAGCAAGGACGGCAACGAGCTGTTCTCCACCTTCACCCTGGCCCCCAGCACGCACCTGTGGGACAACATCGTTGCCCTCACCGAATACCGTGACGGGCTGTTCTGGCGCTGGATGGCCAATACCGCGTTGTACGCAGGTGTGGGCGCCATCGTCTCCACCTGGGTCTCCGCCCTCTCCGGCTATGTCCTGGCAAAGTTCGACTTTCCCGGCAAGTCCGGAATCTTTAAAGTGCTGCTGATGGGCGTGCTGGTGCCCGGCGTCATCCTGGCCATCCCTCAGTACCTGATGCTCGCCCAGGCCGGGCTGACCAACACCTACTGGTCCGTGCTCCTGCCCCAGATCATCAGCCCTTACGGCATCTACCTCGCCCGGATCTACGCAGCAGCGTCGGTACCCGGCGATGTCATCGAGGCCGCCCGCACCGAGGGCGCCAAGGAAATGTACATCTTCAACCGGATTGCGGCCCCCATGATGCTGCCCGGCCTGGTGACCATCTTCCTCTTCCAGTTCGTTGCCATCTGGAACAACTTCATGCTGCCCTACATCATGCTCGGTGACGACCACCTGTTCCCGATCACGGTGGGCCTGAACGGGCTGCTGAACCAGGGCGCCTCCGCACCGGCCCTTTACACCCTGGTCCTGGCCGGCGCCCTGCTGTCGATCATCCCGCTGGTCATCATGTTCCTCCTGCTGCAGCGCTACTGGCGGGTCGACCTCGCCGCCGGCGCCGTCAAGGCCTAGTACTGGATAGGCTTTGACCATGACTCAACCCACCTCCCGGCCGAGGCCCAAGATTGACGATGTGGCCAAAGAAGCCGGGGTGTCCCGCGGCACGGTCTCCAGGGTGCTGAACGGCGGACACTGGGTCAGCCCGTCCGCTCTGGAAGCCGTTAACGCGGCCATCAAAAAGACCGGCTATCGAGTCAACCCGCATGCCCGGAACCTGGCCACCAACCGTGCAAACTCGGTGGCCTTCCTGCTGACCGAAACGCATGACCGCCTGTTCGAGGACCCGAACTTCGCAGTCCTCCTGCGCGGGGCGGCAGACGCGCTGGCAGTTCATGACATTCCGCTGGTCCTGATCCTGGCCGGCACCGACGACGAACAGCGCCGCGCCACCGACTTCCTCACGGCGGGCCATGTGGACGGCGTGCTGCTGGTGTCCTCGCATGCCACCCGGAAAGGGATCATCTCGGACATCATTTCCGCGGGCATCCCTGCCATCTCCTGCGGTATCCCCCTCGGCTTCGAGAAGAAGATGGGCTACGTGGCGGCTGACGACTACGAAGGTGCCCGGGACCTCCTGCGGTACCTGCGGGACGCCGGCCGCCGCCGGATCGCCACGATCACCGGCCCGCAGGACACCTCCGGCGGCATCCGCAGGCTCGAGGCCTACCGCGACGACCAGGGCGCCGGCATTGATGAGGCGCTCATCGCCCACGGTGACTACAGCAAGGAGAGCGGGTCGAAAGGAATGCGGGAACTCCTCGGCCGGGCTCCCGATATCGACGCTGTTTTCGCTGCCAACGACCTCATGGCGATCGGTGCCCTGGAAGTGCTGCACGAGGCCGGGCGCCGGACACCTGAGGACGTCGCCGTCGTCGGATTCGATGACATCAGCGCGTCCTCCACTGCCACACCGGCGCTCACCACCGTGCGCCAGCCTTTCGAGCGCATCAGCGAGGAAATGGTCCGCCTGCTCCTGGATGTCATCAACGGCAAGCGCCCCGCGGCCATCACCATTCCCACCGAACTGGTGGTCCGGGAATCGGCCTGACCTTCTTCAGCTGAGCACGTGAGAAACGGAAGCGGACGACGCCGGGACCTCCCGCCGTCGTCCGCTTCCGTTGTTGCCGCTGCGGTTGTGTGTGCCGCTACCGGCTGAAGGGGACCTGCTTCCAGGTCAGGACAGGGGCTCCGGAGTTGCTGTTCCGCGACGCCGTGAAGCGGACGTAGTGGGTGACTTTTTCTGCGCCGGCCACGGTGATGCGCTGCAGGTCATCCGCGGCCGGCAGGTCGTAGATGTCCAGCCAATCTGAGCCGGCCGCGAGCGGCTTGTCCTCGGCGAAGACATGGCTGTCGCCGTTGATGAGATAGACCGGCCCGTCGAAGCTGTTCGTTTCCTTGATGATGGTCTTTACGATTTCCTTGAAACCGGACACTGAGTTCGGGTTGGCCGTAGCGGTGTCCAGGAGGAAGGGATCGAACATGTCGGCCTGGGTCATCAGCACCACGGCACGGAGGTCGCGGCTCCCGGCGTCAGCGAACGTGTCACGGATCTGTTGCACCGCAGCGCCTATCCGGTGATTCACGTCGGCCCGCTGGGCACGTGTAACGCCATTTATCCCGAGGCCGGTCCAGGGCTGCAGCGAGTTGTTGCTGCCTTGGATGTTCAGCACGGAGAAGGCCACGCGGTTCTGGGTGAAGCGGACGTTTTCCGGAAGGCCGAGCTCATCCTGGGACCTGACGGGCATGGCGGCACCGAGGGTGTTGCCGGGTTCGTCGAAGAACACTTCCCTCAGCGTGTCCAGCCGCTCCAGCGGGTTGTATTTACCGTTGTCGATGCGGTGGCAGTCCACCCACTCGTTGTCGCCCGGCGTAAAGACCAGGGGGTGCTCAAAGGTGTCGAACTGCTCCCGGATTTTGGTGAAGTAATCGTCGGAGCAGACCGAGTGGCCATCTTTGATGTCGCCCACGTGGGCCACGAAATCAAGCCTGCTGTCCGCGTTGATGTCCTGGATGCGGTCAGGGAACTTGTCAAACTCCGCGTCGCCGTAGGGCATGTCCCCGATTACGCCGAAACTAAAGGAATCCTTGTTGGGTGCTTTGTCCGCAGCGCCTGCGGGCTGGGACGCGACGAGGCCCAGGGCGAGCAGGGCTGCCGTCGTCGTTGCAATGAGGGTTTTTGAAGTCATCAGTTTCGCCTGTCTGCTTACCGGGTGGCTATTTGTGCAGGTGATGAGGAGCTGCTTCAGCGCCTCGACATCGACGGTGTGACGTAGTCTACTCCCGCATCGAAAGCTCGTTCCAGAGGTTTCGCGTGAAGGGGGGACCCCTCCTGTTGCTATGTGGGGGCTTCAAGCCCAAGTTCTCTAGACTTGCCAGTGGACACAAGCCGCAGCAAGGAACAAAGGAGCCATTGATGAGTGGAGTAGTTGTTGTAGGAGTGGATGGCAGCGAGTCGGCCAGGAAGGCTGCGGAAACTGCAAGGGACCTGGCGGTGTCCCTGGGAGCGTCGCTTCACATCGTGACCGCATTCGAGTTTGAGACCGCCGAGACCTTCGGTGCAGGGTCGGACAAGGTCAGAATCTCGAACGCCGACAGCGCCGAGCACGTCGCGAGGTCACTGGGTAACTCGGGGCAGGGCCTGGAGATCACCCACTCCGCCGCCCGCGGCAAGCCGGCTGATTCGCTGATCAAGGAAGCCATCCGGCTGGACGCCCGGCTGATCGTGGTGGGCAACCGCAGGATGCGCGGCATCGGCCGGCTCTTGGGCAGCGTCGCCAACAGCGTCGCGCACAACGCCCCCTGCGATGTCTACATCGCCAACACCTACGAGGACTAACGGCTTAAACCAAGCAAGCGGCCGACGGCGGAACCTCCCGCCGTCGGCCGTTTGCGTTTCGCAGCAGGAAAGTGCGGGCCACCTGGACCAGTGGTATTGCTCCCTCCACCCGTTGTGTTTGAGGAGCCATGCGCCCAACACGGCCAGCGCACTAATCCAGGTTGTTCCCTGCCGTTTCCGGCCCGCACGGTTACCTAGCTGGACACGTCCTTTTCGATTTCCTCGGCGAGGTCGTCCACCTCTTCCGGGCGCAGTTCGATGCCGGCCTCCTCGAAGCGTTCCTCGAGCACATGGCTCACGTCATCCTCCACGTGGCCCAGGCGAATTTCGTCGCGGACCTCGTCCGCGATGCTTTCAGGAGTTTCGGTATGGGCTGTGTCCTCCACGGTTTCGTCGTCGTCAAAGGGGGCGCTTGAGGTATCGGCTGAGTCAGTCATAACTCATGGTTACCGCTTGCCGGTGCACGGTCAATAATCCGAAGCGCTCAAGGTAAAGCGGCCGACGGCGGCCCCTCCCGCCGTCGGCCGCTTCCGTCCCGTCAGTCCCCCAAGGGCAGCGCCTGCGCGACGGTGACCGCGATCAGGGCAAGGAACGTGGCAGCAACCGCCCACGCTTCCAGGCGCTGCCGCAGGGTCCTGCGCTGTGACCGGTTACCCGTTGATCTCCACTTGTACATAGTCCTCCCGAAGGAACATGCGGCGTTCCTGCCAGCCGTCGAGTACAACCCAAATGATCGAGCCATCGGGCGTGGCGGTGTCCACGAAGCCCGAGCCGATGGGCAGCCCGTGCTGCGAAAGCCGCACCCGCTGCCCCGTCGGCAGGGCGTTCCAGGAGACCCCCCGCCACCGTTGCCCGCTCGCCGCTGTCACGGCACTACCGCAGGATGACCGTGCGGTTGCCCAGCAGCAGGATCCTGCCCTCGCAATGCCAGCGGACGGCGTTCCGCAGCGCAACGCACTCGGCGTCGCGGCCCGCCGCCACCAGGTCCTCGGCAGTGTACGTGTGGTCCACCTCGATGACCTGCTGGGAAATGATCGGCCCCTCGTCCAGTTCGGCGTTCACGTAATGCGCGGTGGCCCCCACGGTTTTGACGCCCCGCTCATACGCCTGGTGGTACGGTTTCGCGCCCTTGAAGCTGGGCAGGAACGAGTGGTGGATGTTGATGGTCCGGCCGGCAAGCTTGGCGGAGAGCTCGTCGCTGAGCACCTGCATGTAGCGGGCCAGGACCACGAGTTCGACGTCGAGCTCGTCCACCAGTTCCAGGAGCCGGGCTTCGGCGGCGGGCTTGGTGTCCCTGGTGACCGGCACGTGGAAGAACGGGATGCCGTCCCACTCCACCAGGCTTGCCTGGTCAGGGTGGTTGGAAACAACGGCGACGATCTCCACCGGGATACCGCCCGTCCGTGCCTGGAACAGCAGGTCGTTGAGGCAGTGCCCCATTTTGGACACCATCACCAGCACGCGGCGCTTGCGGCCGTGCGGCTCCAGCTGCCAGTTCATCTGCCACTGTTCGGCCAGCGGGGTGAAGCTGGTGCGCAGGTCCTCGGTGCTGAACGGCTGCTGCTGCGGATCTGGCCCGGAGGCGAAGTGCACCCGCATAAAGAAGTGCCCCTGGGCCTTATCGCCGTACTGCTTGATGTCGATGATGTCGCAGCCGTGCTCCAGCAGGAAGGCCGAAATCGCGTGGACAATTCCTGGGGACTCCACGCAGTCAACCGTCAGGACATGCTCGACGGCGGCAGGACGTTCCGCCGTCGAGGCACCCTTGGCAGGGGTTGGAACGGGCGTTTCCACAGTGTGCAGGGTGCTCACTTATTCACCCCGTCATTCAACGCGCCGTCAAAATCCCGGCCGATGGCAGACGCCTCGGTTTCCAGGTCCTGCGCAAGCTCCGACTTGAAGGTGGCATAGCGGGCCAGGTGGGCAGGCCGCCGTCGCAGAATCAGCCACGCGGCGCCGAGCACCAGGAACCACACCGGGGTCACCAAAAGCGCCAGCAGGGTGTCCGGCTGTGTTGTCAATGCCCACAGGACGAAGGCGAAGAACGCGAACACCACCCAGACCATCGGCACGCCGCCGGGCATCCGGTACTTCGAGCCCTCGTGCAGCTGCGGGCGGCGGCGCCGGAATGCCAGGTAGCTGGCCAGGATGATGGACCAGACGAACACAAAGCAGACGGCGGACACGGTGGTCACCATTTCAAAGGCCTTGCCGATGTCCTGGCCCGCGTACATCAGGATGACGCCGGAGAGCAGCAGCACGCAGGAGAGGAACAGGGCGTTCTGCGGTACCTTGCGTCGGGACAGGCCGCGGAAGACCGACGGCGCGTCCCCCTCCTGCGCCAGTCCATAGACCATGCGGGAGGTGGAGTAGATGCCGGAGTTGGCCGAGGACATGGCCGAGCTGAGCACCACCAGGTTCACTACGGTGGCCGCGGCGCCGAGGCCGGCCAGGGAGAACATGGCGATGAACGGGCTGTGCCCGGCCTGGAACTGGGTCCAGGGGGTGACGGACATCAGGATGATCAGGGCGCCCACGTAGAAGAGCAGCACGCGGATGGGGATGGAGTTGATGGCCTTGGGCAGGTTCTTTTCCGGGTCCTTCGCCTCGGCGGCAGTGGTGCCCACCAGTTCGATGCCAACAAACGCGAACACTGCGATCTGGAAGCCGGCCACAAAGCCCATGAACTCGTTCGGGAACATGCCGCCGTGGCTCCACAGGTTCGTGAAGGTGGCAGGGCCGGCGTCGGACTGGAAGCCCGTGAAAATCATGAACATACCCACGATGATCAGCGCCGCGATGGCAATGATCTTGATCAGCGCGAACCAGAATTCGGTCTCGCCGAACGCCTTCACCGTGACGAGGTTCAGGAGCAGGAGGATGGCCACGGTAGCCAGGCCCGGGATCCACAGCGGGAGTCCCGGCCAGAGTTCCTTGGAGTAGCCGGCGATCGCGATGACGTCCGCGATGCCCGTGATCACCCAGCAGAACCAGTAGGTCCAGCCGGTGAAGAAGCCCGCCCAGGGGCCCAGCAGGTCCGCCGCGAAGTCGCTGAAGGATTTGTAGTTCAGGTTGCTCAGCAGCAGTTCGCCCATTGCCCGCATGACGAAGAACAGCATGAAGCCGATGATCATGTAGACGAAAATGACGGACGGTCCGGCCGCGGAGATGGTTTTGCCCGAGCCCATGAACAGGCCCGTGCCGATGGCGCCGCCAATGGCGATCAGCTGGATGTGCCTGTTGGTGAGCTGCCGCTCAAGATGCGGCTCCTGGTGGGGCGTTACAGGTTTAGTTGTCACGTGCTGCTCCTCGAATCAATGCTGTCTGGAGTGCTGAAGTGGTTGCCTGCTCCGGGCCCGCAGGCAGGGGATCGAGGCTGTTGAAGCTGTAAAGGTGGATACCGGCGATGGAGCCGGGCTGGCTTTCGAGGCCGGTGATCAGGCTGTCCGGCGAGTAGCGGTCCCCGCTCAGGAGTTTGCGTGCCAGCGGGCCCTTGCGGCTGAGGAACCTCAGGGAACTTCCGACGCCGATCTGCGTGGACAGTGCCACCAGCCTGGTCCGCGGGACGGACCCGGCCACGCCCGCCCAGACAGGCAGGTGGACTCCCTCACGGCGGAGGAGCGCTGCGTAGTCATGGATTTTTCCGGCGGAGAAGCACATTTGGGTGACCACATGCGAGGCCAGATGCTGCTTGGCCAGAAGCCCGTCCAACAGCTCCAGCGGGCTGACGAGGGGGTGGCCTTCCGGGTAGCCCGCAACGCCGGCCCGCATGATTCCGCTGCTGTACTGGGCAATGTCCTCCAGCACCGGAAGGGCCGAGTCGTACATGCCGGCGGGCTGCTTCCGGTCACCGCCGATGACGAACACTTCGCGGATGCCCGCGGCATCGCAGCCGCGGACAATTTCGGTGAGCTCGGCCCGGCTGCGGATGCTCCTCGCGGCGAGGTGCGGGATCACCTTGTACCCGGCGTCGCTCAGCTCCACGGCGGTGCGCATGGTCCGCTCGATACCGTGGTGCGGCAGGCATGTCACGCTCAGCGTGGTGGTCGTGGGCACCAGGGCCTGGACCTGCTCAACGATTCCCTGGGATGGGATGACTTCGATTCTGACGGGGAACATCATTGGTCCTGTCTGTGCATCAGGTTTTGGTATCCCAACTCAGGCTGTGGCTGCGAGGAGGGAGCTGGCTTCCTGGCGGGTGGTGCCGGAGGACTCGATGTGGGCCAGTTCTGCCGGGATGTCCCAGCCTTTCTTGCGCATCGCGGTGGCCCAGAGCCGGCCGGCGCGGTAGGAGGAACGGACCAGCGGGCCACTCATCACGCCGAGGAACCCGATCTCGGTGGCCTCGTCCTGGAGGTCCACGAATTCCTGCGGCTTGACCCACCGGTCCACCGGCAGGTGCCGCTCGGACGGGCGCAGGTACTGGGTGATGGTGATCAGGTCGCACCCTGCCTCGTGCAGGTCCCGCAGCGCTTCGGAGATYTCCTCGCGGGTTTCGCCCATCCCMAGGATCAGGTTGGACTTGGTCACCATGCCCAGGTTCCGGCCCTGCGTGATCACGTCCAGGGACCGCTCGTAGCGGAACGCCGGCCGGATCCGCTTGAAAATCCTGGGCACGGTCTCGACGTTGTGCGCGAACACCTCGGGCTTGGAGTCGCAGATCGCGGCGATRTGTTCGGGYTTGCCGGAGAAGTCCGGGATCAGCAGYTCCACCCCGGTGCCGGGGTTCAGTTCGTGGATYTTGCGGACCGTCTCGGCGTACAGCCACACGCCCTCGTCCTCGAGGTCATCGCGGGCCACGCCGGTGACGGTGGCGTAGCGCAGCTGCATCGCCTGCACCGACCTAGCGACCTTGGTCGGTTCGAACCGGTCCACCGGGGAGGGCTTGCCGGTATCGATCTGGCAGAAATCACAGCGCCGGGTGCACTCCGAGCCGCCGATCAGGAACGTGGCTTCCTTGTCCTCCCAGCACTCAAAGATGTTGGGGCAGCCGGCCTCCTCACACACGGTGTGCAGGCCTTCCTTCTTCACCAGGTTCTTGAGCTGGACGAACTCCGGGCCCATCTGGACCTTGGCCTTGATCCAGTCCGGCTTCCGCTCCACCGGGACAGCAGAGTTGCGCTGTTCAACGCGCAAAAGCTTCCGGCCTTCAGGTGCCAATGTCATTTCTGTACTTCCTTTAGCATTCGACGACGTTGACGGCGAGGCCGCCCATGGCCGTTTCCTTGTATTTGGAGCTCATGTCCTTGCCGGTCTCGCGCATGGTCACGATGACCTCGTCCAGGGAGACCCGGTGGGACCCGTCGCCCCAGAGCGCCATCTTCGCCGCGTTGATCGCCTTCGCGGCGGCGATCGCGTTGCGTTCGATGCAGGGCACCTGGACCAGCCCGCCGATCGGGTCGCAGGTCAGGCCCAGGTTGTGCTCCATCGCGATCTCCGCGGCGTTCTCCACCTGCGCAGGGGTTCCGCCCATCACCTCGGCCAGGCCGGCCGCTGCCATCGACGACGCCGACCCCACCTCGCCCTGGCAGCCCACCTCCGCGCCCGAGATCGACGCCTGCTCCTTGTACAGCACCCCGACGGCAGCGGCGGCGAGCAGGAACTTCACCACGACGTCGTCCCGGTCCTCCTGGCCGGCGTTCTCCATGCCCGGCGCGAAGTGCAGCGCGTAGTACAGCACGGCAGGGATGATCCCGGCAGCCCCGTTCGTGGGCGCGGTGACGACCCGGCCGCCGGAGGCGTTCTCCTCGTTCACGGCAAGGGCGATCAAGTTAACCCACTCCTGCCAATACTTCGGGTCGTGGAAGTCCCCGTCCTGGCCTTCATCGTCAGGGCGGGAGCTTTCCTTCTTGAGCCGCTCGTACCAGTCAGGGGCACGGCGCCGGACCTTCAGCCCGCCCGGCAGCACGCCTTCGCGCTTCAGGGATGTGGCTACGCAGCCCTCCATCACGGAGTAGATGTGCAGCAGGCCTTTACGGATCTCCTGAGGAGTGCGGCTCTCTTCCTCGTTGACCCGCATCACCTCGCTGATGCCCAGGCCGGTCTCCCGGCAGTGCTCCAGCAGTTCCGCGGCCGTCCGGAACGGCAGGGGCAGTTCCTTCTTGGACTCCTCCAGCTCCTGCTGCGCCGCGTCCTCCTCACCCTCGCGGACAATGAACCCGCCGCCCACCGAGAAAAACGTGGCGGTGTGCAGGATCCCGTCGTCCGCATCAAAGACGGTGAACGTCATGCCGTTGGTGTGCCGGGGCAGGATGGTCAGCGGCCGCAGCACCATGTCCTTCACCCCGTACGAGAGCGGCACGGCACCGGCCAGCTGCAACGTCCCGGTGTCGGCAATGGCGGCCAGGCGTTCCTCCACCTCGTCCGGCAGGATCAACTCCGGATGAAACCCCTCCAGCCCCAGCAGGATGGCGGTCATGGTCCCGTGGCCGTGGCCCGTCGCCGCGAGCGACCCATACAGGTCAACCCGCAGCGACGCCACCTCAGCCAGCATGCCGGAGGCCTTGAGCTCCTCGGCAAACACGGCGGCAGCCCGCATCGGCCCAACAGTGTGCGAACTCGAGGGTCCGATCCCAATAGAGAAAAGGTCAAAGACTCCAACAGCCATGCGCGTGTTTCCTAACTGGAGAGGTGGTACGGAGTTTTTGTCCAGATATGCAGACTTAAACGCCCTCGAACTCGTCTTATCTGGACAAAAACTCCGGGGATCAGCTGAGGTTTGCTACACCCGGGTAGAGCGGGTGGGCTTTGGCGAGTGCCTCGACGCGGTGACGCAGCCCCGAAAGGTCCGCATCGGCGTCGGCCGTTAAAGCCTCGGCGATGATGTTTGCAACCTCACGGAAGGCTGCTTCGCCGAACCCACGCGTGGCGAGCGCCGGGGTGCCGATCCGGAGGCCGGAGGTGACCATCGGCGGGCGGGGGTCGAACGGAACGGCGTTGCGGTTGACCGTGATGTCGATAGCCGCAAGGCGGTCCTCGGCCTGCTGCCCGTTGAGTTCGCAGTTGCGCAGGTCAACGAGGACCAGGTGCACGTCGGTGCCGCCGGAGACCACGCTGATGCCCTTGGCGGTGACGTCGGGCTGGACGAGGCGCTCGGCCAGGATCCGGGCGCCGGCGAGGACGCGCTCCTGGCGCTCTTTGAACTCGGCTGAGGCCGCGATCTTGAAGGCCACGGCCTTGCCCGCAATGACGTGCTCCAGCGGGCCGCCCTGCTGGCCGGGAAACACAGCCGAGTTGATTTTCTTGGCGATGTCGGCGTCGTTCGTCAGGATAATGCCGCCGCGGGGACCGGCGAGGGTCTTGTGCGTGGTGGACGTGGTGACGTGCGCGTGCGGCACCGGCGACGGGTGCAGCCCGGCGGCCACGAGCCCGGCGAAGTGCGCCATGTCCACCATGAGGTAGGCGCCCACGGAGTCGGCGATCCGGCGGAACTCGGCGAAATCCAGCTGCCGGGCGTAGGCGGACCAGCCGGCAACGATCAGCGCGGGCTTTGTCTCCTGCGCCAGGCGCTCCACCTCGGCCATGTCCACGGTGTGGGTGTCCTCGCGGACGCCGTACGGCACCACGTTGTAGAGCTTGCCGGAGAAGTTGATCTTCATGCCGTGCGTCAGGTGGCCGCCGTGGGCCAGGTTCAGGCCCATGATGGTGTCGCCGGGCTTGATCAGCGCGTGCATCACCGAAGCGTTGGCCTGTGCGCCGGAGTGCGGCTGCACGTTGGCGAACTCCGCACCGAACAGCGCCTTGATGCGGTCAATGGCGAGCTGTTCGACGACGTCCACGTGCTCGCAGCCGCCGTAGTAGCGCTTGCCCGGGTAGCCCTCGGCGTACTTGTTGGTCAGCACCGAACCCTGCGCCTGCATCACGGCGACGGCGGTGTGGTTCTCGGAGGCGATCATCTCCAGGCCGTCGCGCTGTCGGGTGAGTTCGTCGTCGATTTTTGCGGCGATCTCGGGGTCCAGGGCGGACAGGTCTGCGTCCAGGGACGGAGAGACTACCTGCTCGAAGGCTGCCGTTGTGGTCATGCCCGCGCCGCTCACAGCTCGCCACCGTTGGCTGCCGCGTACTCTTCGGCGGACAGCAGGGGGCCTTCTTCGGTGACGGCCACCTTGAAGAGCCAGCCGGCGCCGTAGGGATCGTTGTTGATCAGGGCGGGGTCGGAGACCACTTCGTCGTTGATCTCCACAACCTCGCCCGTGACGGGTGCGTAGAGGTCGGAGACGGACTTGGTGGATTCAACCTCGCCGCAGGTCTCCCCCGCGGTGACCGTGGAGCCAACCTCCGGCAGGTCCACGTACACGATGTCACCCAGCGCCTCGGCGGCCACGGCCGAGATACCAATGTTGGTGGGGCCGGATCCGTCAGCAGCAACCCATTCGTGCTCGGCGGAGTACTTCAGTTCAGCAACAACTTTTGCCATGTGTATTTCCTTAGGTTTTGGTGTGTGACAAGTGAGAGAGCGTTGGGATAAGACGCACATCAAGTGAGAGAGCGTTGGCTCAAAACGCGCATCAAGTGAGAGAGCGTTGGAGGCGGCAACAGTGGCGGTGGGGCTGGCATCCGGCAGCGTGCGTCAAAGCGACGAAGGAGCAGCACGCAGAGGATGTCAGCCCCAGCGTCACCCGGGAGCTACTTCTGGCGCTTGTAGAACGGCAGCTCTACTACTTCGAAGGGTTCTGGCTTGCCGCGGAGGTCGATGTCCAGGGCGGTGCCGGGTGCAGAGTGTTCGACGTCGACGTAGGCCAGGGCGATCGGGTAACCCAGGGTGGGGCTCGGCTGGCCGGAGGTCACTTCGCCCACGACGTTGCCGTCCTTGAGGACCGGGTAGTGGCTGCGGCCGGCGCGGCGGCCCAGGCCCTTGAGGCCCACCAGCCTGCGGCCGGAGGTGGAGCCGGGGCCCAGTTCCTTGAGCTGGGCCAGCACGGCCCTGCCCACGAAATCCGACTCCTTCTTGAGCGAAACCACGGGGCCCAGGCCTGCGGCGTACGGGTTGCCCTCGCGGGAAAGCTCGTTGCCGTAGAGGGGCATGCCGGCTTCCAGGCGGAGCGAGTCCCGGCAGGCCAGCCCGGCGGGGATGAGCCCGTGGCCCTCCCCAACTTCCAGCAGCGCGTCCCACAGGCCGGCAGCGTCCTCGTTGGGAATGTAGATCTCAAAGCCATCCTCGCCGGTGTACCCGGTGCGGGCCAGCAGGAGGTCCTGCACTGTGCCGTTGACGGTAATCCCTACCTCCACAGCCGCGTAGTACTTCAGCTCCGTCACCAGCGGGTGCTGTTCACCGGGGACCAGTTGGAGCAGGATGGCTTCGGCGTTCGGTCCCTGCACGGCGATGAGGGAGGTCGCGGCGGAGACGTCATTCACAACAACGTCGAAGGCGGCAGCCCGCTCCGCCAGTGCGGCGGCAACCACCGCAGCGTTGCCGGCATTGGGCACCACCAGGTACTTGGCTGTTCCGTCCGCAGCCGCGGGAAGGCGGTAAGTGATCAGGTCGTCGATGATGCCGCCGTCTTCCTGGCAGATCAGCGAGTACTTCGCTTTGCCCACGGCCACCGCGGACAGCTTGCCAACCAGGGCGTAGTCGAGGAAAGCCCCGGCGTCGGGACCGGTGACCCAGACTTCTCCCATGTGGGAGAGGTCGAAAAGGCCGGCAGCGTTGCGCACGGCATGGTGCTCGGCCAGCTCGGAGCTGTACTTCAGGGGCATCTGCCAGCCGCCAAAGTCAGTGAAGGAGGCGCCGGCAATCTTGTGCTGCTCATACAGCGCTGTGTAGTTCTCAGGCGCAGGGTAGTTCTCAGTCATCGCAAAGTCCTTAGTTCTCAAATTCGGAAAGCGGCGGGCAGGAGCAGACCAGGTTGCGGTCACCTGCTGCGCCGTCGATGCGGCCCACGGGCGGGAAGTACTTGTCCTGCCGGAGCGAGGCCACCGGGAAGGCTGCCTGCTCACGCGGGTAGGAACGGTTCCATTCAGAGGTGACGACGGCGGCTGCCGTGTGGGGTGCGTTGCGCAGCGGGGACTTCTCCACCGTGAAGTCGCCGTTGGCCACCTGGTCGATTTCCTGGCGGATGGCGATCATGGCCTCGATGAAGCGGTCGATCTCTGCAAGGTCCTCGGACTCCGTGGGCTCCACCATCAGCGTGCCCGCCACCGGGAAGGACAGCGTGGGCGCGTGGAAGCCGTAGTCGATGAGGCGCTTGGCCACATCCTCGGCGGTGACTCCCGTCTTGGCCGTGAGCTCGCGCAGGTCCAGGATGCACTCATGCGCCACCAGGCCGCTCCCGCCCGTGTAAAGAACCGGGAAATGCTCGTCGAGCCGCGCGGCAACGTAGTTCGCAGCCAGGAGCGCAGACTTGGTGGCCTCGGTGAGCCCCTGCCCGCCCATCAGCTTCACGTACGCCCAGGAAATCGGCAGCACACCTGCGGAACCGAAGCGGGAAGCTGAAATCGCCACCCCGTGCCCGTCCTCATGCGCAGCCTTGTTCGCGTCGCCCGGCATAAACGGCGCGAGGTGCGCCTTGGCAGCAACAGGTCCGACGCCGGGGCCGCCACCGCCGTGCGGGATGCAAAAGGTCTTGTGCAGGTTGAGGTGGGACACGTCGCCGCCGAACTTGCCCGGCTGCGCCAGGCCCACCAAAGCATTGAGGTTGGCGCCGTCAACGTACACCTGGCCACCGGCGGCGTGGATGGCATCGCACACCTCGCGCACATCTGAGTCATACACCCCGTGCGTCGACGGGTAGGTGATCATGATGGCCGAGAGGACGTCCTTGTGGGCCTCGATCTTGGCCTGCAGGTCGGCGTGGTCGATGGTGCCGTCAGCGGCGGTTGCCACCACAACCACCTTCATGCCCGCGAGGACGGCGGAGGCGGCGTTGGTGCCGTGCGCCGAAGCGGGTATCAGGCAAACGTTGCGCTGCTGGTCGCCGCGCGAGTGGTGGTAGCCACGGATCGCCAGCAGGCCGGCGAGCTCGCCCTGGGAGCCGGCGTTGGGCTGGATGGACACCTGGTCGTAGCCCGTGATCTCCGCGAGATCAGCTTCCAGGCCGGCAATCAGTTCGCGCCAACCGGCAGTCTGCGAATCCGGAGCAAAGGGGTGGATCGAGGCGAACTCGGGCCAGGAGATGGCTTCCATCTCGGCCGTGGCGTTCAGCTTCATGGTGCAGGAACCCAACGGGATCATGGTGCGGTCCAGCGCCAGGTCCCGGTCCGAGAGGCGGCGGATGTAGCGCAGCAGCTGGGTTTCGGACCGGTGGGTGTTGAACACCGGGTGCTGCAGGTAGGTGGAGGTGCGCAGCACCGACTCCGGCAGCTCAAACCCGACAGCCTCCACAACGGGACCGGCACCAAAGGCGACGACAACCGCGGAGAGGACCTCCGGCGTCGTGGTTTCATCGACTGACACGCCAACTGTGTCCGCATCGATGAGGCGCAGGTTGATGCCGTGTGCTTCGGCGGCGGTGATCACCTTGGCGGCCTTGCCGGGCACGCGGACGGTGAGGGTGTCGAAGAAGTTGTCCGACACCAGTTCGCGGCCGGCGGTCTTCAGCGTGGTGGCCAAGGCGCGGGCGTTGTTGTGGACGGTTTCGGCGATCGCCTTCAGTCCGTCGGGGCCGTGGTAGACGGCGTAGAAGGACGAGACGATGGCGAGCAGCGCCTGCGCGGTGCAGATGTTGGAGGTGGCCTTCTCGCGGCGGATGTGCTGCTCGCGGGTCTGCAGGGCCAGGCGGTAGGCGGGGACACCGGCGTCGTCCTTGGAGACACCAACGATGCGGCCCGGGAGCGTGCGCTCCATGCCCTGGCGGACGGCCATGTAGGCGGCGTGCGGTCCCCCAAAGAACAACGGCACGCCAAAGCGCTGGGTGGAGCCGACGGCGATGTCCGCGCCCTGCTCGCCGGGCGGGGTGATGAGGGTGAGGGCCAGGAGGTCGGCGGCGACGGTGACCAGGGCGCCGCGGTCCTTGGCCTCGGCGATGACGGCGGACTGGTCCCACACACGGCCGGACACGCCCGGCTGCTGGAGGACAACGCCGTTGATGTCCCCGTCGGGCAGTCCGTTGGTGAGGTCGGCGATCTCCACCTCGAAGCCGAGGGCTTCGGCGCGGCCCAGCACGATGGCTATGGTCTGCGGGAGGAGGTCGGCGTCGAGGACAGTCTTGCCGTCCTTGGCCGTCTTGGACTTGTTTGCGCGGCGCATCAGCAGCACGGCTTCGGCGACGGCGGTGGCTTCGTCCAGGAGGGAGGCGTTGGCTACCGGGAGCGCGGTGAGGTCCTGCACCATGGTCTGAAAGTTCAGCAGTGCTTCGAGCCGGCCCTGGGAGATTTCCGGCTGGTACGGGGTGTAGGCGGTGTACCAGGCGGGCGCTTCGAGGATGTTGCGGCGGATCACCGGCGGGGTCACGGTGTCGTAGTAGCCCTGGCCGATCATCTGCACGGCCGTCTTGTTTTTGCCGGCAAGCTTGCGGAGCTCGGCGAGGACCTGGACTTCGCTCAGGGCGCTCTCAAGGGTGAGGGGCTTGTCCTGGCGGATGGAATCGGGGACCGCGCTGTCGACGAGGCCATCGACGCTGTCGTAGCCAACGGCCTTGAGCATCGTGTCGATGTCGGACTGGCGGCGCGCGCCGATATGGCGGTCTGCGAAGGTGGTTGGGGACGATTGAACCGTCATGAGAGGAACTCCATAATTCAGGTGGTGCCGAAACACCACGTTGATTCGGGTTCCTCCCCGCTCTGTATTGGACCTGAGAGTTTTGCGTTGCTTTGCTGTTCAGCAGAGCGCCACTTGCACCGTCGGTGAGCCCGGTTGCCCGGACTGCTTTCCAGAGTTGCCTTGCCGCGGCGGTACGTGGGCCTGAGAGATTCCTGGGGAGGATTTGCTCCTACGGCGCCTGCAGAACGTACCGGCAGGACTCTCCCGCCGCAGATCATAAGCACGTGCCACTGGTGGGTGACACGGCTCACACCATACCGGGTTGCGGGGCGGGATGCAAAACGGGGTGCATTTTTGGGGCAGGAGGAGGCTGACAAGCGGAAGGGACTACGGGATGATTAATAGCCCCTAAAGGCGGGATGAGCCATGATGACAAGCCACACTATTGCCGTCCACATCACGGTAGATGACCAGTCCCACCCCGCTGCGGTCTCCGAATTGCTCAGCGAGTTGTCGTTCCGCTTCAAAGAGGTCACACGTGCCGAGTTCATGTTGGGCGGACAGCGCTGGGGCGGCGCCGAAACCCTAAATGTCCGCAAGGTGAAGACAGCCGCTGATGTGGTGGCCGTGTCGGCGCGCGACAGGAGGCACCTGGCGGCCCAACTGGAAGCCGCACTGGCCCATCGTGATGCCGGCTACGACGACGCTGAAGTGGCTGCACTGTGGGAGGTCGCCAACAGCCTGGCGCGCACGCTCGGGATCAGCGGAGTGGACCGGCTGTGAAAGCGACTAAGGGCAGCTACGGCTTTCCGGAGCTGGCTTTGGTGCCAATCCGGTACCCGGCCCAGAATGCCAGGACGAGCAAACCGACGACGGCGATTGCCAGGCCGGCCTGCGTCCCTGGCGTAACGAACGCCAAGCCGCTTCCGCTGAAGGGCTCGTTGCTCAGCGGCGCGTAAGCAAACCAGCCAAAGCTGACATTTTGGCTGTTGCTCCACGCGACGAAGCACCCCACCAGCACCACGGCAAGGGCCGCTATGGGCAGGACAGCTCCGCGGAAGCGGGCAGGTCTTGGCGTTTTCTGCGCGTCAGGTGTGTTGTTTTCCCCCATGCAGGCGAGTCTAGTGGTGTTGTTGATAGTTACCCCGCCGTCCGGGACAGACGACGGCCGTGGTGGCTAGGCTGGGCGGATGTTGACCATCGGCAGCACCGTCCTTGGCGTCAACGACGTCGCCCGCGCCACAGCCTTTTGGCACGCCGCCCTCGGCTACGTTCCCCGTGAGCCCGGGGATGAGACCTGGATAATCCTCGTGCCGGCGTCGGGACCGGGAGCGCAGCTGGCACTTATGCTGAGCGAGACACCCGTGCAGGACCACCCTCGCATCCACCTGGATTTGTATGCGGACGACCAGGCAGCCGAGGTGGAGCGGCTGATCTCGCTCGGTGCCCGGAGCGTCGACTGGGACCTGTATCCGGAGGACTCGGACTTCGTGGTGCTCGCCGACCCCGACGGGAACCGCTTCTGCGTCATCGACCAAAACCCGGGGTAGCTCCGCCGTCGAACCTTGCGGCCGTAATTCAGGTTCCGGCGCTGCAACCCGCCCTCCGGGAACAAGCGCGCACGCCATCGCGTTGGCATACCTACGAGCGGCATTCCCATGCGGCGGCACCCAACAGAATGGAACCACATGGTCAGGGCTATCTGGAACGGAAAAGTCATCGCCGAATCCACGGACACCGTGGTGGTGGAGGGCAACCATTACTTCCCGCGCGACGCAGTGAACGCGGGCTACCTCAGGGACAGTGACCTCTATTCGGTCTGCCCCTGGAAGGGCAAAGCCAGCTACCACTCACTGGAAGTGGACGGAAGGCTGAACGTGGACGCGGCCTGGTACTACCCGGAACCCAAGGCACGCGCCAAGCAGATCGAGGACCGCATCGCGTTCTGGCGCGGCGTGACCATCGAGGCGTAGCAGCGGAAAGCAACGGGCGACGGCGGGACTTCCCGCCGCCGCCCGTTCCTTTTGCCAGGGCCCACCATCGCGCCCTGTACAGCGCTCCGGCTACGCCGCCAGTGGCAGATCGAACAGTTGCTCGGCGAGCCGGATGAGGTGGCGGGGAGCGTCGGTCTCTTCGCCGGGGTTTGTGTGGCCCAGGAACATGGCGGTTCCGTGGATGGTTTCGTCGAGATCGACGCCTGCTTCACGGATGAGGACTTCGGCCCGGAGGTTCTCGGTGTACCTGATTCCCTCGCTGTCCAGGTAGGCATGCCAGTCAGTGCTGGCAATACGCCCTACTTCCCCTGCAGCCACCCGCTGTAGTGCTGCAAGGTCCAGCTCCACGGTTTTGATGTGGACCGGATGAACGAGGCGGGCAGGGACCACTAAGGCATTGACGGAAGTGTTCATGGTGTTGTCCTTGTAGCTGAAAAACGAGGTTTAGGCGCCGCTGGCGAAATGGCGCGGGCAGCCGACTGGGCTAGGAGTCCCGTTTCGGCTGCCCGCTGGCCTTTTTAGCGCTGGTTTTTGCGCGGCTTTATGAAGTTGATTTCACTGTTTTCGTTTTTGGTTCTTTTGTCGGCTCTTTTTTCGAGTATCGACTTGCCGGCTTTTTTAGCGGCGCCGCTTTTCGGGGATTTTCCGGACATCGGAATCACGCCTTTCTATGCTTTGCGTTACCCGATACCATACCTACTTTTATTTTTTATGCCAGTCCTCGAAAAACCTGCTCCAGCGGCGGCCTGGCCGCCGGGAAACGGCCAGGGAATTTGACGAGTACGGTTATCTCCTTTTGCACTTCGTGACAGAAGCGCCGCTCTTGGTCTTTTTTCTGTCAACGGTCGGAACCAACCCAGGAAATTCACTGAAACGTGGGCCCCAATCAAGACGCGGTGGAATTTGCATCGTCCTTTTCGGCTGCAGCGTAAGAAAATCAGGGCTCCAAAGCTCCTTTAGGACGTTGGTCCCTCTGGCCCACGCACCGCCATTGATAGAGACTGGTTGTGACTGACAGTCCGACCACGAGGAACCGAGCCATGGCAAATATTTACATTCCCTTCGGAACCACCGAGGGCCAGACAGCCAAGATCGCCGAGTTCATCTCGGATGTGGTTCACGCACACGGCCACAAGGCTCAAACGGCGGATATCAAGCAGGCCGGTGACGACATACCGGACTGGTTTGACTCGGTGATCGTCGGGGCTTCGGTCCATCTGGGCAAGCACGAGGATTACGTCCGGGACTTCGTGCAGAAGAACAAAACCACCCTGGAAAGCCTGCCGTCCGCCCTCTTCTCCGTCAGCATGGCCGCGCACAGCGACATCATGGACGCGGAAAATTACGTCGGGAAGTTCGAGGAAGAGACGGGTTGGCGGCCTACCCAGGTGGGACTTTTCAGCGGGGCCATCCTCTACACGCACTACGGGTTCATCAAGCGCCTGGTCATGAAGAAAATCGCCAGTGACAAGGGCTCCCTGGACACGGACACGTCGCGGGACTACGTGTACACCGAGTGGGATGGCGTTACGCGGTTCACGGAGGACTTCCTGGCGAGGGTTAAGTAGAACAGGGCCTCGGGACCATCATCGGCCAGAGTTCAGTGGAGTCAAAGATTTGCGGCTTCTTCCTCCGCCAGCCTGATCATGCGAAGCTCGTCCTCTACTGCGCGCGAGGGCCAATAGTCCTTCGACAGCTCACCTGGCCGGATTCTGTCTGCGTCCGGGAAGAGCTTCCCGAGCAGTCCGGACGCCTGAAGCAGGGCGATCAGCACGATGGTCCGGGCATCGGGTGCCTTGGTAACGGGCTTGGCGCTGTGCGGGTTGGCGCCAGGATCCACGGGCGCGGTCGTCCTGCCATCCGTCGTCGCCGCACCGGGTGCCCCGTCCCCGGCTGCCGTGGTATCCGGCACCTCGAGGTTGGACGGTGCGCCGCTGAGCGCGGCCTCGATCCTCTTCAGCAGCGCAGCCTCCGGAGCATGGTCCTTCTCCGGGTACCGCACGGCCCGGAACCGGCCCAGGTGCTTTTCACCGACATGTTCCACGATGCCCAGTGACACCAGCCCGTCGTAAACGCGCAGCACTTCGGCGCGGCTTTCCAGCACCGAGACCCACCACTTTGGGGTGTGGAGCCGGGATTTGCTGCGGATGAGCTCCAGCTCGTGCTGGTAGTCCGTTACCGGGGCGGTGCCCGTGGCCTTGACGCGCTTCCCCTGCAGCTCGATTGCGCCGAGCAGGTCCAGCTCGGCCAATATTGCCCCCGCCACCGTTGTCCTAAGTGCGAACAGCGGCACTTCAGGTTTGCCGTTCTGGTCATTTGTGGCCAAAAGCAGGAAAGCTTGGGGAAGGCTCAGCTCCACAGATTTAGGTGTTTCAGCATCCATAGCATCATGGTGGACCGGTTGGGCAGCCACCACAATGGGGATTTGCAGGCGGGGGCCTAACTTCCAGCGCCCGGCTGCCACGCCAGGCTGATGACGGTGCCTCCAACACGACAGCGCGCAGGCCGAGGAGGCCCGTTAGCCTATCCGGGCAGGACTACCGTCGTCTCGATTTCGATGAGCAAGCCGTCCATTGCGAGGCCTGTGACGCCCACGATCGTCTGCGCAGGATGGTCTGAAGACCCCTGAACTTCCTCGATAGCTGCGGTAATTGTTTCGTACTGCGTGGGCTGCAGGGTGTAGATAGTTCGTCGATAGACGTCCTCCCACGAAGCCCCGATGCTGTCCAGGGCTGTCTTGACGTTGCGCATCGCCGCCTTGGTCTGCTCACCAAGGTCGTCGCCGCCGACGATGGCGAAGTTGGCATCAAGCGCGACCTGGCCCGACAGAAACGCCAGGCCTGCGCCAGGAGCGGTGACAACGTGCGTGAATCCGGGCGCCGCATGAAGCTCTTTGGGGTTCAACAATTTTCGGTCTGACACTGGAAACCCTTCTTTCCATCTGGGGAGTACATGCTGCTTGCCGAGCCCTGGTGATCCCAGCCAACATCACCGCGTAAAGGTCCCAAGTCCGGTTCTGTTGTAGAAGTCCAGGGTGACGTTTGGTGAGGAGCCGCCGTCCGCCCCCGCAAAGATTGCGCCGGCCAGGCCGTTGCCGTTCTCTCCGATCGATTCAAAGCTGAACGTGTCGCCGTCAAAGTGGGTGAGCGGGAAAGTGGTGGGGCTGCCGGCCGGCCCCATTCTCATGGCCAGCTTCCCGCTCTCTTCGAAGACCACCAACGGGCCATAGTAGGAGTTGTCGTAGGTGCCTGTGTAGGCCCTGTTTGGCTTGGCGGGCGAGGGGTTGGCGGGAACCTTGGTGTAGTCCACCTCAGGCTTGCCGGCCTCGTCCTGATGCTTGAAGATGCCAGAGATAAAGGTCAGCCAGTCGACGGTGTGCCGCCCGTGCTGGGCTGTGTCCATAAAGTCGGCGTTGATCGCCTCAGGAATCCCTTGCGGGCGGCCGTTGGTCAGGGCCACAATGGCCAGTTGTTCGCCGGGAAGCATCGACACGGCGGTTGCTGCGCCGAGGTTGAATGCCCCTGAGTGGCCCAGTTGGACGCGGCCCTGGTCATCGTAGGAGACGTTCCAGCCCAGCCCGTAGAAGCGGGAGCGGGCTGCAGGAGCCGACGCCGGACCGGAGAAGGCATGGGGAACGTGGGTTGTCTGGAGGGCAGCGGAATCAATAACCGGCTTGCCTTCGTAGGTTCCGTTGCCCAGCTGCAGCCGGAGCCATTGGGCGAGGTCCCGCACAGATGAGCTCGCGCCCCCGGCGGGAGCTTCGGCGTCAGGGTCGCGGCGGTATTTCGCTGCCCACTCCTTGTTCCCGAGCGGCACATGGAGCGTGGCCCTGTTTTTGGCTCCCTCGTAGTCCGAGTGGCGGTAGCTGGATGCGGACATGCCCAGTTTGCGGAACAGGATCTCCTCGGCCAGATCCTCCCAGGTTGTCTTCATCGCGTCGGCTGCGGCCTGGCCGGCCTCAGTGAAGGCGAAATTGCTGTAGTTGTAACTCGCCCGGAAGGTATCAAGGGGCTGCTGGTTGAGGTGGCTGAGGATGTAGGCACGATCAAACCCGAGGTCCTCCAGCAGATCACCGGAACTCGTTCGCAGTCCAGTGCGGTGGGACATCAGGTCAGCGAAGGTTGCATTTCGGGTGACGTAGTCATCGTGGAACGCGAAGTTCTTGTTGTGCTCGATAACGGGGTCTGTCCATTCGATGACCTGTTGTCCCACTACCCCTGCCACCACGGTGGAGGCCAGGGGCTTGGATACGGAAGCCACCTGGAACACGGTGTCAGGTGTGATCTTTTCGGGCTTCCCGACTTCCCGGACCCCGAAGCCCTTGGCGTACACCACTTCGTCCCGGTACACCACGGCGACAGCCACGCCCGGAAGGCCGGTGCTTTCCATGGCGTCCTGGATGAACTCGTCAAGCCTTTTCAGGGCATTATCCACTTTCGCGCGGTCCAGCAGTGGTTCGACCTGCCCGGGCGGGGCAGGGAGCAGTGATCCTGGTGCAGGCTGCGCAGCTGTGCCGGCGGAAGCGGACAGGAGAGGTAAGCCGGCTGCCCCAGCCACCCCAATCCCGGCGGTCTTCAGTACGGTACGCCGGTCCGGGAAACCGGAACCATTATCCATGTCGAATCCTTGATCAGGCGTGGGCGTTTCAGTTGGCCCCAGCCTTCCCGACAGCCTTAATTCTGGACCCCGCGCGGCAGGCAAGCAATGGAAACTGCGGAAGTTGGGTAGGCCTGGGTGCCACGCGGATCGGGGGGCATAAGCTGATACCACCAGTTCCCTTCCAGCACCCGGGAGGTCATCGTGGACGCGGAAACCGCCGATGTGGTGGGTCATGATGTCACCACCATCACCTGCGTGTGCGGCAACACTGTCAGCCAGGACGGATTGATACAGGCGAACTCAGAGGGCGTGCCCGTTTATGCGGAATCCCCGGTCCCCGAAGGGCTGGCGCCCTGGCCGGAGGACGAGGACCTCTACACGCTGTGCCCTCGATGCGGGCGGGTGTACCGCGACGCCGTCATTGAGGAGACAGGGACCGCGCCCGTCGCGCTCCGGGTGGACGTCACCACCGGCCCCGTCGCAGAGGCAATCCAGGTCCACTGGGACCTCAGCCCGTAAGGCAGGCGACGAGACCCACAGCAAGGGAAGCGGACGACGGCGGGAGGTGCCCGCCGTCGTCCGCTTCCCTTCGGTGCCTACTGGCTGAAGGCGACCTTTTCCCAGCTCAGGACGCCAGCGTCGGAGCTGTTGCCGGCCACCGTGAACCGGACGTAGTTGGTGGCGTTGGCGGAACCATCCACGGTGATGCGCTGCAGGTGGTCCGCGGCGGGCTGGCCGTAGACGTCCAGCCAGGGTGAGCCCTCGGCAAGGGGCTGGTTCTCGGCGAAGACGTGGCTGTCGCCGTTGATCAGGTAGACCGGGCGGTCGAAGCTGTTGGTCTCCTCGATGATGGCCTGCACGATCCCGCGGAACCCGGAGAGAATTTCCGGATTGACTGTGGCCGCGGTGAGCAATGAAGGATCGAACATGTCGGCCTGCGTCATCAGCACCACGGCGCGGTCGTTGCGGCGCTCGGCGTCATCGAACGTCTCGCGGATCTGGTCCAGGACGGCGTCCGTCCGGTGCTCAACTTCGGCCAGCTGCTCGGAGGTGGCGGTGGTTTCGCCCAACCCGCTCCACGGCTGCAGCGAGTTGTTGCTGCCCTGGATGTTGAGCACGGAGAAGGCCACCCGGTTCTGGTTGAAGCGGACGTTTTCGGGCAACCCAAGGTTCTCCTGGCTCTTCACCGGCATGGTGGCACCAAGAGTTTTGCCGGGCTCGTTGAAGAAGACTTCCCTCAGCTTGTCCAGCCGCTCCAGCGGGTTGTACGCGCCGTTGTTGGTGCGGTGGCAGTCCACCCACTCGTTGTCGCCCGGCGTGAAAACCAGCGGGTGCTCGAAGGTGTCGAACTGCGTACGGATGTTGGTGAAGTACTCATCCGAGCAGACCGAGGAGCCGTTCTTGATGTCGCCCACATGGGTGACGAATTTCAGTTCCTTGTCGGCGTTGATGTCCTGGACGCGGGCAGGGAACTTGGCGATTTCGGCGTCGCCGTACGGGATGTCGCCGATGACGCCGAAGGTGAAGGCATCGCTGGTGCTGTCAGCGGCGGTGGCGGGCTGGGACGCAAGGAGGCCGAGCGCCAGGACGGCGGCCGCCGTCGTCGTTTTTATGGTCTTTGAAGGCATGGGGAGGGTCCTGATTCTGGTGCGGCTTAGGATTCGCGGGCGATGAGGAACTGCTGGAGTCCCGCGAGGTCGTCGGTGTTGATGTGGTCCACGCCGGCGTCGAAGAGTTCATTCCAGACGGCGTCGCGGGCGGCGCCGGGCATGTCCGGGGTTGCCCAGAAGCGGACGCGGTAGCCGTTGGCGTGGGCCTCGGCAACGTAGGCGTGCAGTTTGGCGCGCTCGGCCTCAGGCATCGGACCGACGCCCTGCCAGGTGAACAGCTTGGTCCAGTTGTCACTGACCAGCGGCATCAGGCCTGCGGGCGTACCGGTGGTGAGGTCGGCGGAGCGGCCGTCGTAGAAGCTGAAGCGCTTCTCCTGCGCCTGCATGGTGGCCAGCGGACGGTTGCCGCTGATGACGGCAGTGACCGGGCCGGTCTTGGTGGTGCCGTTGGTGTAGCGGCTCATGATGTCGCGATGCTCGCCCAGTTCCTGCTCGATGGCGGCGTAGGTGGCTTCGCCTTCGCTCTTGATGTCGATCAGAAGCTGCAGGCTGCCGTCCCACTTCGGGTAGACGCTGTGGCCCTGCTGGCTGCGGACCAGGTCCTGCAGCGGGTCGAGGTAGAGACTTTCCAGGGTGGCGCCGGGCTGGACATCCTCCAGGTCGTGGGCCACCAGCAGCTCGCCGTCCACCAGCCACACGTCGGCTTCGACGCTGGTGAAGCCGTGCTCCAGCGCGTCGAACAGGGGGCGGTCATGCTCATAGTCGTTGTGTGCATGCGCCTGGGCCAGCGGCTGGCCGACGACGACGGGCGCCGGCTTGGTTGCCTCGGCCTGAGCGGGTGCCGCGGCAGTTCCGGCCAGGGAGGCAAGGACGGCGACGGCGGCAAGGGTGCGTTTCACGAACACGGAGTACTCCTGGTACCTCGGGGATATCTGCCCGGCCGTGGGGTGTGCCGGGCAGAAAGGGGTGCGTGAAAAGACTGCTGGCCGCGGGAGAACGGTTCGGGGCCGGTGGGTTGCCTGCCGGTGAACTGGAAGGGAATCGGCAGGGTGTCTAAGGGAGGTCCTGCCAGTACCCGTTCCAGCAGAAACTCCCACAGGCACCCGGAAAGGCGTTGACTGGAGGAAGGCCGGCGCACCGGGACCGTCATGAGCAAAGGAGTCATCATGCATACACGAACACTTGGGCAGGGTCTGCAGGTTTCAGCTATTGGGCTTGGCTGCATGGGCATGTCGCAGAGCTATGGTCCCAACCCCGGGGACCGCCAGGCGATGGTCGGCGTACTGCGCGACGCCGTGGAGATCGGGATCAACTTCTTCGATACGGCCGAGGTGTACGGCCCCTTCGTCAACGAGGAACTCGTCGGTGACGCACTCGCTCCGGTCCGCGACGAGGTGGTCATCGCAACCAAGTTCGGGTGGCGGATCGAGGGCGGCAAGTCCGTGGGGCTGGACAGTTCACCGGAGCGGATCAAACGCGTTGCGGACGAGTCACTCCGCCGCCTGCGCGTCGACACGCTCGACCTCTTCTACCAGCACCGCGTGGACCCCAATGTGCCGATCGAAGAGGTGGCCGGCGCCGTCGGCGAGCTCGTCCAGGCCGGCAAGGTCCGCCACTTCGGGCTGTCCGAGGCCTCGGCCGCGACCATCCGCGCCGCCCACGCCGTCTTTCCGGTGACAGCTCTCCAGAGCGAGTACTCGCTCTGGACGCGCGACCCGGAGCCGGAAGTGCTGCCCACCCTGGCGGAACTGGGGATCGGATTTGTGCCCTTCAGCCCCCTCGGCAAGGGCTTCCTCACCGGAACCGTCGATACGTCCACCCAGTTCGCGGAAGGCGATGTCCGCGGCACCATTCCACGCTTCACAGCCGAGAACCGCGCCGCCAACCAGGCCTTGGTGGAGCACGTCGCCGAACTGGCTGCCGCCAAGAACGCCACACCCGGACAAATCGCGCTGGCCTGGCTCCTGGCGCAGCAGCCATGGATCGTGCCGATCCCCGGGACCCGGCGCCGCGAGCGCCTCGAGGAGAACGCAGCGGCAACAGCCGTCCCGCTCTCCGCAGACGAGGTTGCCGACCTTAACGCCGTCGCCAGCCGGATCGGGGTGCAGGGGAACCGCTACAACGACCTGCACATGGGGCTCGTGGGGCGGTGATTCCCTAACACCCTCACACTGAGTTGAAAAGGCAAGCGGACGACGGCGGGAGGCACCCGCCGTCGTCCGCTTTCGTTGGTGCCAAGCGGCTGAAAGCAGCCCGCCAGCCGCAATTGGCCCGGGCTCCCCTGCCTGGTTAGAGCTGAGTCCGGAAGAAATCCGTCAGCTTGCCAAAGGGGATGAGGCCCACGCGGTCGTAGAGGTCCACGTGGCCGGCTCCCGGGACCCAGAAGAGTTCCTTTGGCCCGCTGGCGAGCCTGTATGCCTCTTCGCTGAACTCCCTTGAGTGTGCCTGGTCGCCGGTGATGAACAGCAGCGGCCGCGGCGCGATCAGCTCCAGGTCGTTGAACGGGTGGAAGTTCATGAACTTGGTGTTGGTGGCCAGGGCCGGATGCGTGGTGGTGTTCGGGTGGTAGCCGCGGGCCGTGCGGTAGAAGTCGTAGAACTCCCGGTCTACCTCGGTCGATTCCGCCGTGAGCACTTCCGGTGTCCCTCCCGTGTACTGGACAGCTCCGCCGGCAAACTCGACGTCACGCTGGGCGGCAGCCTGAGCGATGATGGCCTTGCGCTGCTCCAAAGTCACGGACTTCCGCAGCCCGTCCCGGTTGGCGGCCCCCATGTCGTACATGCTCACCGTGGCGATGGCCTTGATCCTCGGATCGATCTTGGCCGCACTGATCACGAAGCTGCCGCTGCCGCAGATTCCGATGGCGCCGACGCGTTCCCTGTTCACGAAGGGCTGTGTCCGAAGGTAGTCGACAGCGGCGCTGAAGTCCTCGGCGTAAACGTCGGGCAGTACTGAGTTGCCGGGCTTGCCCGCGCTCTCACCCCAGAACGAGAGGTCGAAGGAGAGTGTCACGTATCCCTGCTCGGCCATTTTGGTCGCGTAGAGGTTGGCGCTCTGTTCCTTAACGGCGCCCATGGGGTGTCCCACCACCAGTGCCGGATGCGTCGTGCCCCGGTTCAGGTCGTTGGGGATAAACAGGTTGCCCACGACCTTCATGTCGTACCTGTTCTTGAACGAAATCTTCCGGACCGCGACCTGGTCGCTGGTGTAGAAGTTGTCCGCCCCGTTCGAGGTATCACCCGGATCCAGGTCCTTGCGGGAGGTTGGAGCGGCGAAAGCCGGCCCGGCTCCTGCCAGGCCCGCTGCGCTGGCGATCCCAATGGCTGCCGCGCCGGCGCCCGTCAATTTGATGATGTTCCGGCGTGATACACCCTCAGCCTGGGTTCCCTTGTTGTGCCTTGCGTTGTAGTCCGTGCTCATCGTATTCATCCTCGTGGTGGTCGGTTACGTATCAGGTGGACTTCGTCGTCCTTTCGAGCACACCACGGCCTGGTTGATGAGTGAGAGACCCTGTTGAAACTGGTTATGCCAGAGCCCCCAAGGGGTGGACGGAAGGGGTTCTGCCGCAACCCGTCTTGGCAGAGCCCTTGTTAATGCCGGCTACGGGCCGTTGGATGGAAACCAGACCAAAAGAGTAGGGAGCAGCTGAATTATGGAACGGATGGCCGCCGGCGCCTTCAGGGGTGGCTACGACAAACGCTTCCGCCTCACAGTAGCGGCACTGGCCTTGTCCTTCGCCGCCGCAATCACTGGCTGTAGCACCAGCGGCGGAGCCCCATCTGCCGATCGGTCGCTCCCGCCGACACCAGCTACAACGGAAGATATCGCCACGATGACAAGCCCACCGGCATCAGACAGCACCCCGATCACGATAGACATCACAGGGCAATCGGTAAGAGGGGTCCTCCACAACAACACAACCGCCCGCGCATTGATTGATCAGCTGCCCCTGACGCTCACGTTCAGGGACCATGGCGGCCAGGAAAAGATCGCCGACCTGCCGGCACCGCTCACCCTCGAGGGCATGCCCGCTGGCAGCGATGCTGAACCATTGACCATCGGCTACTACGCGCCCGAGCAGGCACTGGTGCTGTACTACGAATACGTCGGCCATTTCAACGGTATTGTCCGGATCGGCACGTTCGAGGATCTCGCTGCAGTACGGGACCAGGGCGGCGGTTTCACTGCCACGCTGGACCTCGCGCCATAGCGGACGACGGCGGGAGGCACCCGCCGTCGTCCGCTGTCCGTTTTGTAAACGTTGCTTCCCCAGCTGGTCCCACTGGCACTTTCAGAACTGCCCGGTGGGGCCGCTGTCCCTGACTTCGCCACGCCAGCCGCCGGTTTCGGTACCGCGTGATTCGATGAAGTCCTTGAACTTCCGCATGTCGGCTTTCACCTGCATCTCGTCGATCTTCAGCGCCGCGCCTGCCTTTTCAGTGACGGTTTCGGGTGCCCATTCAAAATGGACTTTGACCTTCGTGTGATTGGCGTCCAGCGGCGTGAACCTGATGATGCCCGCATGGGATTTGCCGTCGGTGCTGCGCCAGGCAATCCGGTCGTCAGGCTCCTGGTCCACTATTTCGGTATCGAATTCCCGCTGCACACCGCCCACCTTGGTAACCCAATGGTTGGTGGTGTCGCTCAGCTGGGTTACGGATTCCACACCGGACATGAACTGCGGAAAGGACTCGAACTGGGTCCACTGGTTGTACGCCGTCCTTACCGGGACAGCGACATCAACGGTCTCTTCAACGTGTTCCATCTGCTTCCTCCTCATGACGGACGGCAGCAAAGGCGGACTGGCAGCATTTGCCTTCCTGCCAGTCAGGCAGCCGCCACATTTGCACGATAAGTCCGCCGGCTGGCACTGTCCAGACCTTCGGAATTCCCCGGAACGGCCGCCGTGGACGGCGGCGAGATGCCGGGCTCAACCCGCCGTAATCAGCTCACCAGCGCCGATTCACGTCAACGCGATGGCGTTCGCGGGTGATCCTGTTCCGCCAGTGATGTTGAGCGGTTTGATGCTGAGGAAGGCGTCCCAATTGCCGGTGCCTCGCATGTGCCGGGTGAGTGGGCCGAGCCGCCATAGTTCGCCAAGGGGCATGCCGAGTTTAGCGAGGAGTTGCTGGTGCATCATTCCGTGGTCGTTCGGCGCCGAGTTCCGGTAGGGGCTGTCTGGCACGGCTGGTAAGCATTCGAGGGCGAAATTATCCGCGGCAAGGAGGGCGAGCCGGTTGTCCCATGCCCAGGCAACAAAGTCTTCGGACTGGGCAATGCCCGTGGCCCGGCGACTGTCCCGCGTCCGTTCTTTTCCGTCTGGTGGCAGGGCCAGGAACCATTCGCACCAACCGGTGTGGAGCATCAGGATGTCCCCCGCCATGAGGCTGACGGACTGCTTCTTGAGTGCCGCCTCGATCAGGTCGAGGCCCAGGGGCTCACCTTCGGCATGGTCGATGGGGTGGCCCTGGCCATTGCGGTATCCCTCAAGATCCACCACCACTCCCCTGCCGATGATGGGGCTGTCGGCCCATTCCTGAATGCCGAGATCCGGCGTACCTTCCCGGATGCGGTCATCGGGGGTGTTGTTGTAGAAGCCGACGTCGTCGGCCCGGCGGTGCCGCAGTCCGTCGATCTGGGTCGATCCCTGCAGGTAGTAGCCGTCAAGGTAGTCGTCCCGGTGGGCTGGGTGGGAGGAGTAGATGGTGTGCCGGGGAGCGCCGCGTTTGAGGGACATTCCGGGGTCGAAGGCGTCTGCCTGATAGTCCAGGCCAAACACGGTGCCGGTCCGGATGCAGTTCCGGGCCTCCAGTATTGCGCCCGGCGTAATGAACGACGGCGTTCCGCGCGTTGGCTCGGGAAACAATCCCCAGGAGGTCCCCGCCAACACGCCCTCCCGCCGCAGGAGCCCCGCGAACGTTGGATAGTTGCCGGCAAGGGAGGTCATCGCGCCCCTGCTTTCTGCGGCTGTTCCTGGTTCTGGTGGCGTTTGTAGCTGAGGAGGAACCCGGCGATGGCGCAGGCGGAGGCGGTGATGCACATTGGCGTCTTGATGGTCTCGTTCAGCAGTGTCAGCCATGCGCCTTGGCCGGCGATCAGCGCAACGGCCTGTCCGGTCACGAACACGGCTCCGCCGATGAGCAGTGCTGCCAGGGTGAGGACGAAGAGGACTTCAACGGCGCTTCGGATCTTATGCATGTGGTGTTCCTTTAGATCGGCAGGACGCCAAAGATGATCAGCACACCGATGCCGAGCAGCGGCAGGGCGTAGTGGGTCAGCAGCCGGGCGAAGGTCTTGATGGGGTCCACGTCAGCGATCCCGCAGGCCACGTACAACGGAGCGCCTCCTGGCGGGACCGCCGCCTCGCAGGAGGAGAAGACCAGGACGGCAACGGCTGCGGTGGTTGCCGGCACCCCCGCCGCGACCAGGGTTGCGACGCCGACAGTCCCGACGGCCGCCATCGTCGCCGTCGCTGACAGGGGCGCGGCGACGGCGATGATGATCAGCCCAATCAGGATCGCCAGAAGCCACAGAGGCAGGTTCAGCCCGTTCAGCAGTTCCGTCATTTGCTTCGGCAAACCCGTCGCGGCGAGGGCGTTTGCCCCGGCGAAAGCGAACACAACCGTCACGCCGACAATCCCGAACCGTGGTGCGGAATCCTGCAGCAACGCCCACCAGGCACGTCCCTTACGGGGAAGTTTCTTCCGGCCCAGCAGCAAACCGGTGATGATGAGGACCACCGGGATCCAGACAATGACGCTCACTGCCTTGGTGACATCTCCTCCGGTCCAGTCCGAGAGGGCTTCAGCGATGGCGCCCGAAGTGATGACCAGCGGAATGGCTACCACAACGAACAGCAGCAAGGTTGCCCAGCCACGGCTGAACGCTGAACCGACGGAAAGCCTGTGGGCGGCATCAAGCGGGGTCATCCCGCTCTTGCGGACCAGCAGCCAGGTGACGATCAGCCGGTGCAGGAAGCACCAGAGACCGCCGAACAGCAGCGGCAGGACGAGCGCGTTGATGTCCAGCAACGGCCCCACCGTGGCAGACCCGACAAGAACGAACATGGACGCGCTGAACGGGAACGTGATGCCCATGCCGGCGTTGCCCGCCACGAGCGTGGCCGCCGCGGGCTTGTCCAGCTTGGATTTTTCCATCCAGGGGATGGTGACGGAACCTACCGTGGCGGCGATGGCGGCCTGGTTGTGGACCACACCTCCCAGGCCTGCCGATGCCACGGTGGATACCCAGGCCGGTCCCCCTTTGACTCCCCCGATGAGGGAGTTCAGCAGGTCGATCAGCTTGTCGAGCACCCCGGTTTTATCCAGCAGGTACCCCATGAACACGAATGCCATGGTTGCGTAGACGATTTCGTCGGTTATCGCCGAATAGAGCGCCGTCCAGCCGATCTGGCCGGCCGCCGAACCGGTGAAGGGGAGCACAACCAGGAAACCGAGGATCATGGCTTCCCCGACACTGCGCTTGATGACAGTCGTCCAGAGCAGGATGACGGTCAGGTAGGCGCCAAGGGCCCAGATGCCGATCATGCTGCTGCTCCTGACCGCGATCTGCTGGTGGTGGGGATACTCAAGTGATACCTGTCCATGATTGTGCCCGACACCGGGGTCAGCGCAAGGCCGGTACCGTTTCCCCGGCCATGCGGCTGAGGGCGGCAGCGGAGGCAGTGGTCATTTCTGCAGGCACTCCGAGGTCGGAGAGGTAGCTCGCAGTGTCCTGCATTTCCTTTGAGCGGCGGAGGGCGTGTTTGGCTGTGCCGGCCAGGAAACGGTCGATGACTGCCTGGCCGTCCCCGGCCAACTGGCCCGCGATCTGGGCCCGGATCCATTCTTCGAGTCCGGCTGCTTTACCGGCGTTGACGGCTTCGACGACCACTGAGGCCAGTCCCTTCATCAGGACGCTGCGGAGGAGCTTATGGGCCATGGCTGCACCGGGCTCGCCCTCCGCGATTTCAACGTCCACACCAAGCGGGCCAAGCAGATCCACAACTGCCTGGGCGCCGGGGCCACTGACCATGAGGGGCGTCTTCTCCCCCAGCGCGGAAACCGGACCAAGGATGGCGACGTCGGCAAAGTCGGCTTTGCCGGGCAGCCGTCCGAGCTCCTGCATGACGCCGGGCGAGGACGAGGTGAAGTCCGCGTAGCAGCTGCCTGCCTCCAGGACCGGAATGCATTCGTTGGCTACGCTTCGCGCCGCCGCAGCTCCGGTCAGGACCAGGACGATGTCAGCCCCTGCACAGGCTTCGGCCGCCGTTGCTGCACGCGTGACGCCGGCAGGAGTGGACGGGGCAACCGGATCAAACCCGGTGACCTCGTGGCCGGCTGCTGTAAGTGCCGCAGCGTAGGTGGCGCCGGCTTCGCCGAGACCGATGATGGTTACCGCTGTCATGATGTCGTCTGTCTTTCTCGTATTAGTGGCGGGCTGCTTAGTGGCGGGCCGCGACGATGGCTTGCCGGCGGTTGGTCTCGTCGGCAAAAACGGCTTCCGCAGCTTCGGCTACCGCGGCTGCCTGTTCACGGGGAATCACCACGACGCCGTCCGAGTCACCGATGATGACATCGCCCGGCAGGACGGGCACGCCGCCGAAGGCGAGCGGCGTTCCGAGGCGGAACGGGCCGTTCTTGTAAGGACCGGCGGGGGTAGTAGCCCGGGCGAAGACGGGCATGCCGATCTCCGCCAGCGCTTCGGCGTCGCGCGCTGCTCCGTCCAGGGCGAAACCTGCGATGCCGAGGTTGATGGCGCGCTCGCCAATGAGTTCCCCCAGAAGTGCGCGGGATTCATCCCCGCCGCCGGCGACAACAATGACGTCTCCGGGCCGGGCGGACTCAAGGGCCTTGTGGATGCCCTGGTTGTCGCCGGGCCGGGTCCATACGGTGAAGGCAGGGCCCGCCAGGAGGGCGCCGGGCCAGATGGCCTGGATTGCGGAGTTTGCGACGCCGAGCCGGTCCATGGCGTCACCGATGTTGGCGGCGGGAAGCTTGGCGAGCCGTTCCACCAGGTCCTTCTCGGGGCGGGGAAAGTCGGCGTCGATGGTGTCGAGTGCTGGGGTTGTCATGATGGGTTCTTCCGTCGGCTGGGTGCAGGGAGGGTTAGTCTGTTTTTTGGACCAGCGGGAGGGCCTTCTTGAAGTCCTCTTCCTGTCCGGCCCAGAACTGCTTGTAGTCTTCGCCGGCGAGGTAGCTGGTCTGCAGGCCAAGGTCGTTCATCTTCTGCACTACGGACGGATCCTCGATGGCCGTCTTGATGGCGGCTTCGAGCTTCTTGGCCACGCCTTCCGGCAGGCCGGCGGGGGCCGAATAGCCGCGGGCGGTGCCGGCTTCGAGTTCGTAGCCTGATTCCTTGAACGTGGGAACGTCGGGCAGCGAGGGTGCCCGTTCCGACGTCATAACGCCCAGGACGCGGGCCTTGCCCTGCTTGGTCAGGTCGGTCACGTCGCTGACGTTGGCCACGAGGATGTCAACGTGCTTGCCAAGGAAGGCTGTGGTTGCCTGCGATGCACCTTCGGAGAAGTGGACAGGGGCGAACTCTGCGCCGGTGGTCTCCTGGACCTGTGCCAGCGCGAAGTGTTCGCCGGTCTGCAGGCCTGTGGTGCTGGCGGTCATGGACTTCGGGTTTGCCTTTGCAGCGTCCAGGAGGTCCTTCAGCGTCTGGTACGGGCTGTCCGGCTGGACGGCGATGACGGTGGGGTCGATGACCTGCCGGCCGAGGGGCTGGAAGCTGTCGCGGGTGTATTTGGCGCCGCGCGATGGATCCAAGGGCGAGACGACGACGGACGGCGAGCCGGTGGCACCGATGGTGTAGCCGTCGGGCGCGGCGCTGGTCAGCTGGGTGTAGCCGATCTGGCCGCCTGCGCCGGGCTTGTTGATGACCTCGACGTTGGTGCCAAGCTCCTTTTCCAGGATGGGCTGGATGAGCCGGGCGGCCGTGTCGACGGCGCCGCCCGAGGAGAAGGCCACGACGAGGTCGATCGTCTTGCCCTTCCTGGGGAAGTCGTCGGCGGCGGCGTTGGTGGCTCCGGCGTTGGCGCCGCAGCCGGTGAGGGCGATGAGGGTTGCTGCTGCGAACGCAGCGGCGATACGGGGACGGGTTTTCATTGTTCTTCTCCTTTGAAGGGGTATGGAGGGCAGTGCGGTGATGGGTTGGGGTTTAGGTTTCGGGGTCTTCGTTGAGCGCCTTTGGCTTGCGCAGCTTGAGCAGCGGGCTGAAGACGATCAGCAGTCCAAGGCCGATCAGGACCGCGGAAAAGGGACGGCTGGTAAAGATGCTGAAGTCGCCCTGGGAGATCTCGAGGGATTCGCGCAGCGAGCGTTCCATCAGGGGGCCGAGCACCAGCGTCAGCACCATGGGCGCCAGCGGGATGTCCAGGTGCCGCAGGGCCAGGCCAAGGAGGCCGAAGCCGATCATCACGAAGACATCGAAGACGCTGAAGTTGATGGTGTAGGCGCCGATGACCATAAAAAGCAGGATGAGTGCGGTCAGGATCGACGACGGGACGCGGAGGATGGAGGTCCAGAGCCCGACGAGTGGGACGTTCAGGACCAGCAGGAGCAGGTTGCCGATGAAGAGGCTGGCGATGATGGCCCAGGCGATTTCGGAGTGTTCGGTGAAGAGGGTGGGTCCCGGGGTGAGGCCCTGCTGGAGGAAGGCTCCCATCAGCACGGCGATAGTGGGTGACGCCGGGATGCCGAGGGTAAACAGCGGGATCAGTGCAGCGTTGGCGTGGGAGTTGTTGGCCGTTTCGGGACCGGCGACGCCTTCGATGGCACCCTTGCCCAGTTCGTTGCGGTGGCGGGAGAACTTCTTTTCCGCGCCGTAGGCCAGCAGGGAGGATACCGAGCCGGTCATGCCGGGGATGAGTCCCAGGCCGAAGCCGATGCCGGTGCCGCGGGCCATGGCCGGGGCGCTCCGGCGCCATTCCTTGCCGGTGGGGAGCAGAGAACGGAAGTTGGGCGCGTGCACCGCAGCCGGCTGATCGCCCTTGCGGTAGGACAGGAGTTCCGAGAGGCCGAAAACACCGACGATGACGGCCACGAAGCTGACGCCGTCCAGGAGCCGGTCCATGCCGAACGTGAAGCGGGGAGCACCGGCCACCGGATCGATTCCCACCATGGCGATCAGCAGGCCCAGGGCTCCGGAGATGACTGCTTTCACCATGGATTTTCCGGCCAGCGCGACAAGGAGCGATATGCCCACCACCATAAGGGCGAAGAATTCCGGCGGGCCGACGAGCAGGCCGAGTTCCCCGAGGGGTTTAGCGGCTGCCACCAGGCCCAGGGTGGCTACCGTTCCCCCGACAAAGGACCCGACGGCGGCGATGGTCAGCGCTGCTCCAGCCTTGCCGATTTTGGTCATCGCGTAGCCGTCAATGGTGGTGATGGCCGAGGCGGCTTCACCGGGAGTATTCAGCAGCACGCTGGTGATGGTTCCCCCATAGGCGGTGCCGTAGAAGATGGCACACAGCATGATGATCGCGCCGGTAGCGTCCAGGTTCAGCGTGAGGGGGATCAGGAGAGCGACGCCTGCCACCGGCCCGATGCCGGGCAGGACGCCGATGATCGTGCCGAGGAGGCAGCCAAGGAAGGCGAAGAGCAGGTTCTGCCAGGTCATGGCGGCCGCGAAGCCGCCCATGAGTTCGTTGAAGATATCCACGTCTAGAGTCCGATCGTGTTCAGCAGGGGGAAGGCCGAAACGGGCAGGGACACGTTCAGGCCAAAGTTGAAGGCGTAGAAGGCGCCCACGCTGCCGGCGAGCGAGGTGATCAGGGACGAACGCCAGGCCCTGCCGCCGCGCAGCTTCAGGTGATACATCAGGAAGAGGAACATGCTCAGCTGGAAGCCGAGCAGGTCCATCACGGCCGCGAGGATCGCCAGGCTCACGACGACGGCAATGACCAGTCCGCGGTCAACGCCTTCGGCCGTTTCGCTGGGCCGGCGGAGCTCCTGGAGCAGCCAAACGACGGACATCGCGGCAAGTACTGCGCCCATGGCGAAGGGGAACAGGCCCGGTCCAGGTCCCAGCGAAGTCCACAGGCCGAGCTCGATCGAACTGACCAGGACGTAGACGCCGACGGCGGCGAACGCGCCGATGCCGGCCAGCACGGAGGGTGCCACCCGGGCAGGGCTCGCGGGTTTGGCTGTGACTGACTCCGTTGTCATGGATTCCTTCTCACTGTGCCTGCTTTCACTCCGCGTTGTTCTATTTCACAGAATGAAACTATATTGCGTACAGAGAAATAGTGACAGCAGACACACCTACTGTCAAGCGCAAGAAACTTACATAGAATGAAAGAATGGCGATGACGACATCCACGGAACCTTCGGCCGAGGAGGGCCCCAAGGCCTCCAACATGCGCTCCCTCTCCAGGGCCCTGGAGGTCTTCGCGGAGCTTCAGCGGGCGGAGCGCCCGCAGCGGCTCAGCGATCTTGCCAAGGCCTGTGGGATGAGCCTGCCCACCACCCTGAGAATCCTGCGGGTGCTTCAGGATTTCGGCATGGTCAGCCAGACGGACAAGTCCTACCGGATCGGCCCGGCCGTCCTGCCCGCCGCCCGCAGCTTTCTCGAGAATGACCCGCTCGTCGTCTCCGCCCGCCCGGTCCTTCAGCAGGTGGCCTCCCAGACCGGGCTTACGGCGTCGCTCTATACACGGCTCGGTTTCGAGCGCATCCTTGTGGCCCGGGTCGACGGCGAGGCTCCCCTCCGGTATGACCTGCCCCTGGGTAAGCGGCTCCCCCTCACGCTGGGTGCTGCGGGGAAGATCCTGCTCGCGTCAGCGTCCGACGACGAACTCCAGCAGGTGGTGGCCGCGGCAATCGCAGGGGGCCAGGAGGGCGCCGCGTTCACGGTGGAGTCGTTGCGCTCCCGGCTGCCTGAGCCGTCCGCTGACTACGCATACTCAGCGGACGAGCGGGCCACAGGAGTTGTCTCGGTGGCCGTCGCCGTGCCAAACAGGCTGGGGCGCCCCAGTGAGTCCATCTCACTCACCAGCCCTGTTGAGGCAGCCAGCGAAGCGACGCTAAAAGCCGGGGTGCCGGAACTCCGCCGCGCCGCCGGGAGACTCTCGGAACTGCTCGAGGGCTCCGTCTACTAGGGGTTCCACGACAGCAGGTAGATTTGAGCCGATGATTTCCATTGACCGGGACGACCCCGCACGCGGCGACGTCCATCAGCTCCTCAGCGAACACCTGGCGGACATGTACGCCACTTCTCCGGCCGAAAGCGTCCATGCCATGGACCACTCCGCCCTGTCCGCGCCGTCAATGACGTTTTGGACTGCGCGTGAGGACGGCGCTCTGCTGGGATGCGGCGCGCTCAAGCTCCTGGATGCGCCCTCCGGCTCCGCGATGCATGGCGAGATCAAGTCGATGCGCACTGCGGCAAGCGCACGGGGGCGGGGCGTAGCTACCTTGATGCTCCGCCACATTCTCGATGATGCCCGCGCCCGGAACCTCGAGTGTGTCTACCTTGAGACCGGCACTGAGGATTACTTCTCTTCAGCACGCCGACTGTACGCCCGAAACGGCTTCACCGAGTGCCCGCCGTTCGCTGATTATGTCCTGGACCCGCACAGCGTTTTTATGGAACTCCGCCTCTAAAGAAGGTCCGCCAATGTTGCCCGATCACCTGGCCGGTGACATTGACCAGCACAGCCGTAGGCTACTACTGGGTAGGCCGGACATGAGGGCGGCCTCGGGTCCCGGAGGGAACGACGAGTGGACAGTAGTGCTGGTTACTGGTTCTTGAATGGCGATGAGTGGGGGAATGGGGCCACCGACGTGCACGCGGGCGGTGATGGATCGCCGTCCTGGTCGGAGGGCAATCTGGTGCGGCCCCTGGTTCACGGTGCCACCTACTTCGCCCGACTGCATGAGGAGCTGTCCGCTCTGCAGGCCGGAGACCGTGTGTGGTTTACCGACTGGCGTGGCGACGGCGACGAGCGGCTCACGCCGGACGGGCCTACCATCGGCGAATTGCTGGCCCGGTTGGCACGGGCGGGAGTGGAGGTACGCGGCCTGATCTGGAGGTCCCATGGAGAGCGTGTGTCTGCCCCCATGAGCAACCTGTCTAATGAGCACCTCAGCCGCCAGATCAACGACGCCGGCGGCGAGGTGCTGCTGGATCAGCGCGTGCGCCTCTTCGGCTGCCATCACCAGAAATTGTTCGTCATCCGCAATCGAAATGATCCTTCGCGGGACGTCGCGTTCGTTGGCGGGATCGACCTTTCCCACAGCCGCCGGGACGACGCCGACCACTCGGGAGACCCCCAGGCGGTGGACATGGATCCCCGGTACGGAGAACAACCCCCGTGGCACGATGCCGCCCTCGAACTGCGCGGTCCGGTTGTGGCGGACGTGCTGGAGTTATTCGCGGAAAGGTGGAATGACCCCCATCCGTTGGACCACCGCACACCGTACCGGATGCTGCTGCAACGCCTGGCCGATATGCCCCGGCACCCCGAACCCCTGCCGGAAACTGCGCCGCCGCCGCCACCGGCTGGCCCCCACGCTGTGCAGCTGCTGCGCACCTACGGAGTGAAGCATCCGCCGTTCCCGTTCGCACCCCATGGTGAGCGGAGTGTTGCCAGGGCGTACACAAAAGCCTTTGGCCTGGCCCGTTCACTGATTTACATCGAGGACCAGTACCTGTGGTCGGCTGAGGTGGCAGCCGGAATCGCAGCAGCCCTCGAACAGAACCCCGGGTTGAATGTGATTGCAGTGGTGCCCCGCTACCCCGACTCCGACGGTCCGCTGGGAGGACCGCCCAAGCGGCTGGGGCAACTGCGTGCCATCGAAACGATAAGCCGCGCTGCGCCGGACAGATTCGGGGTGTTCAACCTCGAGAACAAAACCGGGACGCCGATCTACGTCCATGCCAAGATCTGCATCATCGACGACACCTGGTTCACGTGCGGGTCGGACAACTTCAACCGTCGGTCCTGGACCACGGACAGCGAGCTGACCTGCGCAGTCATCGATACTAGTGCTGCTCAGCGGGAAGCGCCAAGCGCAGACACTGGTCCGGGAGCTTCCCGTTCGTTGGCCCATAGGCTCCGGCTGCAGCTCTGGGCCGAGCACCTGGGCCTGGAACAGAGTGACCCCCGGCTCCACGACCCGGCGGACGCCCTCGGCCTGTGGAACGCCGCCGCCGACGCCCTGGACAATTGGCATAAAACCGGCCGCCGATCGCCCCGGCCCAACGGACACGTAAGGCACCACAGCACTGCACCTGTCTCGCCCCTTCAACGACTCTGGGCGGCTCCTGCAAACCGCTTCCTGGTGGATCCGGACGGCCGCCCGCGAAAGATGCGCGGCACTACCAGGTTCTAGGCGCACCACCAGAGTCCAGGCGCACTACCCGGGTTCCAGGTGCACTACCAGGGTCCAGGCAGGACAGGCTGAGCCGGGCTTCAGGCAGCGAGGCGCGCCTGTATGACCTGCTCAAAGGGGCTAACGGTATGGGGTAGCCAGCCGGGTGGCATGAGTGGTGGTTCACGGTCCGGGTGTTCGGCTGGATAGTATCGGCCGGTTGGTGACGTCCAGCCAGGTGGCTGATTCACGCTTGCCTCTGTTGGTGTCCACCCCGTTCGGTGTTTGAGCCGGTGGTGTTTCGGGCATGCCTGTCCAAGGTTGCTGATCCCGGTGGCCCCGCCATGCTGCCAGGCCTTGAGATGGTCCGCCTCATTATCCAGGCTGTGGTTGCTGCAGCCCGGGAAGGTGCATCTGCCGTCCCGCATCTTCAGCCATCGCTTCAGTGTTTCCGGGAGCCGGTAGCTGGTGCGCCCGATTTCCAGCGGCGCTCCATCCCTCGGGTCTACTAGAACGCGATAGAACGAGCTAGCACCGTCAGCAACCAGCTTCCGTGCCATCGACGCCGGGACCGGCCCCAGCCCATCGACTTCGGCGGGTTCGTCCGTCAGGCCGAGAAGGGAGAAGACGGGAACGGTCACGAGCACCTCCGCCTTAGGCGAGGGCACGTCTCCCGCATCGTGGTTTGTACTGCCCAGCAGCAACCCTGCGGCGATGTCGGCGCACAACTGGGTGAGGGTGCGTGGTTCCTGCGGGCCTTGGAGCCCGCGGGCCTGCGCGGTTGTCCTGTTCCGGATGGCACAGGCAGTAGCCCCGGGAACGTACAGCGAGATCCAAGCCATGCCGTCCCGGTCCGGGCTGTACTCCATCCGCCGGTCCGCGCTCTTCGCATGGCGTTCCTCAATTGACTCGGGGTGGTGGCGTTCGCGCCAGGCCCGGAGCTTCCTCCGGAGCCGGGCGGGCACCAGTTCTCCGGGTGCGGCACCGCGAACCTGTTCGTCGGGGCCGAAGAAGTGTGCCTCGAGGGCCGAGGCTGCCGCGGGCGTGAGGCCGGCAGTTTCCTCGACCACAATGCGGGCATGCTGCCAACCAATGGTGCCGGCTTCCAGGGCATCGAGTGCCGCCGGCAACGAGGTGGTCAGCGCATGGGCTTCCCCAAGGAGGGCGGCTGCGGCGCGTTCGCCGATGGTGAGCGTACACGCGACTTCTGCCACGCGGCTCATCTCCTGCGCGGTCGCCTCGTGCGCGCAGGCCGGCGGCCCCTCCATCGCGTCTGTGGCTTCCGCATAGGCGGCCACAAGCCGGACCTTGGCCGCCGCCGTCACGGCCTCAACCCGTGCCAACACCCCGAGGCCATCCAAACACGCTTCGGAAAACTCCTGCAACGGATCAGTATCAGCGCCGGGAAGACGGTCAGCTCCATCCGCGGCCATCGGGCGGGCAACAACACCGGCAAGCTCATTAACCAGCCCTGCCATCGAGGCGACGGCAGCCGCCAACGCCGCCGCGCCTTCCGCTTCGACAACCACACCGGTCTCCATAACCACAAGCATGGCAGGAGGGTGTGACATTTTCGGAAGTCCTGTTTGTGCTGGGTGGTGCGGACGGCCGCTACCCGTGGGCGTCGCGTTTTGGCTGAGTCTTTCGCCGGTTTCGACTTAAAAATTCGCAGCCAAAGGCGCGCACCTTTACGTTCTGGCGGCGATCAGGCTGGCTCCGGCTGGGTTGGCGTGCCGGGTCCGTGTGGCGCCCCGTTCTCCCGCGCCTTCGTCAGCGTGAATATCCCATAACGCATCGCACCGGTGCGGTAGGCCAGGATCAGGCGGGGGATGCTCAGGATGAAGATGCGATTGCGGGCGCCGAGGGCGAGGCGGCGGGTCTCGCGGTCCACGAGCAAGGCCTTCACAAGTCGACGGGCGCACACCGTCCATGTGCGCGCTACGCGGCGGCTGACATCTTCATAGCCCTCGACCGTAAACCCTGCCGCCATTGCCATCGCTTCGTACTCCTCGCGGGTGCCCATCGAGGGCAGGCGCCCTTCGCGGCAGATCGGCTCGAGCAGGTGGCGGACCTTCCACCCCCTCGCATCAGTCCCGGCGAGCCACGCGCAGACGACGAAGCGGCCTCCGGGCAACAGCACGCGATGCGCCTCGTCAAAGAACCTCGGCTTATCAACCATGTGCTCGCTCGATTCGATCGCCCATGCGGCATCGACCGAGGCATCGGGCAGCCCGTTGACAAGCCAGTCACGGAGACGGATGTCTACGCCGGGTACGGGATGCGCGGCGGCATAGTCGGCCTGCTCAGCGGAGATCGTGAAGCCGGTGACGCGCACCCCGCGTGTCACCGCGAGCTGCCTTGCGGTGGAGCCATAGCCGCAGCCGATGTCAACGCACGCCTCGCCGGGCATAAGACGCAGACGATCGCCGACCTTGTCGACGAGCGCTTCGACGGCCTCTGCGGCCGCCTCGCGACCCGTCGCCCAGAGCCCGTGATGGACATGGTCACCCCACACCCGGCGATAGACAGGATCGAGGTCGTCGTAGTGATCCGCGACTGCGACGGCGTCCTGGGAAATGTTGGGGACGATCACGCCCTCACGCTATAACGCTGATCCATGCATAGGAAGAGTAGGAAGCGGACGACGGCGGCTCCTCCCGCCGTCGTCCGCTTGCTTTTAGGCGGCGCACCCACCAGCTGACGTGAAGCCCGGCGTCATACAACGTGACGGCCTCCGGATCCGGGCAAGGAACGCCCTACCCTTATCTGGTGACTTTGACTAAGATGCGCACCGCCGCCGCGAGCTCCCTCGCCGCCGCCGGTCTCCTGTTTTCCCTCGCCGCCTGTTCGGCGCCTGCCACCCAGCCGGCCGCCTCTGAGCCCGCCTCCTCGGCAGCAACTTCATCGAGTGCCACACCCAGTGCCTCCGGGCCCTGCGACGGTGTAAAGGTCATCGTTGATTCGGGCGCCCTGAAGCAGGCCGCCGCCGACACCTCCGTGTGCGTAGAGGTGGACGAGTCCACTGTCGCTGCGGACGTGCTCAAGGAAGCCAACATCAAGACCGAGGGCACCGAGCAGTACCCCACCGAACTGGTGTGCCGCGTAAACGGTGTGCCCGCCGCGGACTTCGACATCACCCACAAGGCCGGCACCTACCGGGAAGAATGCAAGGGCATGCCCGCCGCTTTCGCGTACTGGTCCCTCTGGGTCAAGCCGGCCTCCGGTGACTGGGCCTATGCCCAGGAAGGCCTCGCCACCCTGAAGGTCAGTCCCGGCGAGAGCCTGGAACTGCTCTACACGGTCGACGGCGAACCGGCAGCCTCCGCGGCATGACCTTCCGACCCGCGCCGTTACGTGCAGCGGCGGCCCTCGCCGTCGTCTTCGTCGCGGCGCGGGTCATCTACCGCGTCCTTTTCAACGGCGCGGGCATTGGCGGGCCGGTCCTGCTTGACCTGCCCGCCATGCGGCTGCCTGCCCCGTACGCGCATGTGGTCTTCCTTGGCCCGGTCACGGGACAAGGCCTCTGGGAGGCGGTCCTCTCCGCCCTCCCGATTGCCGCCATGTTCCTCGGCTTCGGCCTGCTCAACGCGTTCGTGGACGTGGCCCGGGGCTTCGTGCACCTGGCCCGCCGCGGCCCCCTGCAGGGCCTGGCCAGGACTCTCGTAGTGGCGTGGGCTGCACTCCCGGCGCTGGCCGACGCCGTTGCCTCCGTACGCCTGGCGTTCCGGTTGCGGGGCGAAAAGTTTGGACCCCGCGCCCTGGTGCCCATCCTCGAGCGCACCCTTGAGCACGCAAGCCGGGTTGCCGCGGCTCTGGAGCTGCGCGGCTTTGGGAGCAGGGTGGCACACCAGCCCGGCCGGGGTATTGAAGCCCCGGTCCTCATCCGGGACGCCCAGTTCCGCATCGGTGACGCGACGGTGCGCGTTGCCGGGTTCACGCCGTCGAGCGGGTCCGTCACGGTCATCACCGGGCCGACGGGCTCCGGCAAATCCACCATCCTGCGTGGCCTCGCCGGCTTGCTCTCGCACGTGGACGGCGGCGAGATCGCCGGCACCGTGCGCGTCGCGGGAGCCGACCGTGCCGCCACTCCCCCGCGCGACACCGCCCGCACCGTAGGTGTCGTCCTGCAGAATCCCCGCGCCGCCTTCGCCAGCACCCGGGTCCGGGACGAAATCGCCCTCGCCCTTGAGCTGCGCGGCTTGCCATCCGCTTCCACCAAGGCCCGTGTGCTGGAGGTCGCCGGGCGTATCGGGGTGACCGATCTGCTGGACCGGAATCCGAGCACCCTCTCCGCCGGTGAAGCAACGCTCGTCGCCATTGCCGCCGCGGTCGTGGACCATCCGGCCCTGCTCCTGGTGGATGAGCCCCTGGCCGACCTCGACACCGCAGCCCGCAGACGCGTCATCAACGTACTTAACGCCCTCGCCCGCGATGCCGGTGTCTGCATTATTGTGGCGGAACATCGGGCGGAAGCGCTCGTGCCGATCGCGGATTCATGGTGGACCATTGATGACCGCGCGCTCGTGCCGGGTGCCGCGCCGTCCGCGCCTTCCGCCCCCGTCCGGGCCATTCCGGCGCAGGCCCAGCCGGTGGACGTCCCTCCCGTGCTGGCGGCGACAAACCTTGCGGTGCACCGCAAGGGCAAGCCACTTGTGCGCGACGCGTCCCTCACGCTGCACCGCGGTGAAGTGGTCGCCTTGGTGGGGCCGAACGGGGCCGGGAAGTCCTCCCTGCTCGTGGCGCTCGCACTGGGTGAGGGCACGGGCGCTGAAGGCACGGGCGGTATAAAAACGTACGACGGCGGCACGGCCGACGGCGTCCGCGTGGCCTTGGTGCCGGACGCCTCGGACGACCTCTTCACGAGGGATACGGTCGAGGGCGAGCTTCGGGCGGGCGAGCGGCGCCTTGTGCGCCGAAAGAACGGCGGACACCCTGCGCCTGGTTCCGCAGCTGCACACCTTGCCCGGTTGCGGGGCGACATCGCCATTCCCGTCGGGCACGAGCATCCGCGGGACCTCTCTGCAGGCGAGCGCAGGATCCTGGCCATCGCGCTGCAGACCATGGACCATCCCCAGGTCCTCCTGATCGACGAGCCCACCCGCGGCCTCGATCCAGCCGCGCGCACGGCAGTCTCTGCAGCGCTGCGGGCGGCAGCGGACGCCGGCGCAGCAGTGCTGATCGCCACCCACGACCACGGCTTTGCCAACAGCCTCGGCGCCCGGATCCTCCCGATGCGTGACGGCGTCGCGCCCTCTGCCGTGGAGGACAACGCGCCGGAACCGGCACCTCTGCTTCTCCGGAAGGCAGGTGCCGGACCAAAACCAGCGGTAGGTGACGAGCAACCAGACTCGCATGGCAAGGAAAGGCAGCACCGCGTCCGGATGCCGCGCGGCGTCGAACTCGCCGTCCTCGCAGCCGCAAACCTTCTGGCCCTCGGGGCATTCTGCTGGCCGCTGCTCGCCGCGGCCCTTCCGCAGGACGCCGTCGCGGCCCTGCCCTACGCGGCGTTGGCCATCGCGCCCGTCGCCGCGGTCGCCGTCGTCGTTTCCTTGGACGGCTCGGTCCGTTCGGCACATATGGTGGCGCTGCTCGGCGTCCTGGCAGCGGTAGGTTCGGCGGTGCGGGTGGTGAGCACCGGCGTCGGGGGTGTGGAGGCAGTTTTTATCCTGCTGATCCTGGCCGGCCGGGCGTTCGGTGCCCGTTTCGGACTGCTGCTTGGCGCCGCCACCATCGCCGTCTCCAGCGCGGTGTGGGGTGGGATCGGACCCTGGACGCCGTTCCAGATCTTCGCCTGTGCGTGGGTGGGCGCGGGCGCCGGCCTGCTCCCCCGCCGGGTGCGCGGCAAAGCGGAACTGTGGATGCTGTGCGTTTACGGTGCCGTGGCGTCCTACCTGTTCGGACTGCTGACCAACTTGTGGTTCTGGCCATTCGCGGTGGGCGCCGGCACCGGCATCTCGTACGAGCCCGGTGCGCCGCTGGGCACCAACCTCAGCAGCTTCTTGCTCTACTCGCTGGTGACGTCGACGGCGGGCTGGGACACCTTGCGTGCCGTCACCACGATCATCGGAATCGTTGTGGTGGGGCGGGCCATTCTCGCCGCGTTCCGGCGGGTGAAGCCGGTTTCCGGCACGGGCGGAAGCCTGGGCGGCCACGCCATGCAGGCGCGCAGCAACCAGTCCAGGGACCGGGTTGATCTCGGGGTCTAAGCCATCATCATGCTGCAGGATGCGCCACCACGGTATTGCCCATAGTCTGGCCAAGTGGAGACAAAGACTGTGAAACCCGGCGAACAGGTGGACAGGCAGTCGCGCATCCTCGAAGCGGCCTTGGATCTGCTGTCGCGCCACGGTATTTCGGGAGTCAATATGCGGGCTGTGGCCCGCGAGGCCGGCGTGGCCCTCGGGCTGGTGAACTACTACTACGAAGACAAGCTGAGCCTGATCCGTGCAGCTCTGCACCGGGTAGACCAGCATGACCTGATGCTGCTCACGCCCGACCTCGGCTCGTCCCCCGGCGAGCAGCTGAAGAAGGCCCTGCAGCGGGTCGCGGGCCCGGAATTCCTTACCATGCAGTACCTGTCCCTGCGGCTCCACCTATGGGCCCTGGCACAAGCCCATGAAGACTTTGCTTCCATCAACGCCGCAGCGTTTGAACGCTACCTCCAAGGGCTCGCGACGTTGATCTGCAATGCCAGGCCCGAGCTTTCCAATGAGGAATGCAGGGAGCGGGCAGCAGACATCGTCGTCGTGCAAAACGGGATGTGGCTCACCGCGCTCCTCGGTGTTGACAAGGATTCCATCCGGCGGAGCATCGCCCGGACCGAAGAAATCGCCTTCGCCGCTTAGCAGGCTGCTTTACCTCTTTCGTGGATGGAAGTGCGGGTGAAACCGATCCGCACTTCCATCGCTGCGCCTTTCCGTGCGGTTCCCGTGTCATGACAGCCGCCCGTCATATTCGATGGCCGGGAGCGCCTTTCCCCCTCCGTGGCACGGCGCGATGTTTCAGCCGCGTTAAATCTTGAACGTTTGTCCAGTCAGACTATTGAACACTCGTTCAACGTCCATTACTGTGCATGAGTATGACGTACACCACACCCCAGGGATTTCCGGCACCGCGTTGAGTCAGCGCTGACGCATCAGCAGTCCGCATCCACCACTTCAGGGACTTCCAACGCTTGTCCGGTATCGCGGCGCAACGCCGCTTCCGGAAGAAGCACACCAGCCTCAGCAGCTGGCCTGCACCAGGTAGAAAGAGAGTTTCCAGCATGACAAAAACCCACTACGACTATGTCATCGTCGGCGGCGGAAGCGCGGGCTCCGTGCTTGCCAACCGCTTGAGCGAAGGGGGCAACAGCAGCGTCCTGGTTCTCGAGGCCGGACGCAGCGACTACCCCTGGGACCTGTTCATCCAGATGCCTGCCGCGCTGACCTTCCCCAGCGGCAACCCGCTGTATGACTGGCGCTACGAATCGGACCCGGAACCCTTCATGGGCGGCCGCCGCGTCGCACACGCCCGCGGCAAGGTCCTGGGCGGCTCCAGCTCCATCAACGGCATGATCTTCCAGCGCGGCAACCCCCTCGATTACGAGCGCTGGGGCGCCGACGCCGGCATGGATACCTGGGATTTCGCGCACTGCCTGCCCTACTTCAACAAGATGGAAAACGCACTGGCGGCGGACCCGGATGACGAACTGCGCGGCCATGACGGCCCGCTGGTCCTGGAACGCGGTCCGGCCACCAACCCGCTCTTCCAGGCCTTCTTCAAGGCCGCCCAGGAAGCCGGCTACCCCCTGACCGACGACGTCAACGGCTACCGCCAGGAAGGCTTCGCGGCCTTCGACCGCAACGTCCACAAGGGCCAGCGCCTCTCGGCATCCCGGGCACACATCCGCCCCAACGCCGCCCGTCCTAACCTCACCGTCCTCACCCGCGCGATGGTCACCAAGGTCAATTTCAAGGGCACGGTAGCCACCGGTGTCACGTACCGCCGCAACGGCCAGACCCACGTGGTCAACGCCGGTGAGGTCATCCTGTCCGGCGGCGCCATCAACACCCCGCAGCTGCTGCAGCTCTCCGGCGTGGGCGAAGCGGGACACCTGAACTCCCTCGGAATCAACCCCGTGGTCAACCTTCCCGGCGTCGGCGAGAACCTGCAGGACCACCTGGAGGTCTACATCCAGCACGCCTGCACCCAGCCGGTATCCATGCAGCCCAACCTGGACCTCTGGCGCTACCCCCTCATCGGCCTGCAGTGGCTGCTGGGACGCAAGGGCCCCGCAGCCACCAACCACTTCGAAGGCGGCGGGTTCGTCCGCTCCAACGAGGACGTTGCCTACCCCAACCTGATGTTCCACTTCCTGCCCGTGGCAGTGCGCTACGACGGGCAGAAGGCGGACGCCAAGCACGGCTACCAGGTGCACATCGGCCCCATGTACTCCGATGCCCGCGGCACCCTGAAGATCAAGTCCACGGACCCCACCGTCCACCCGTCCATGCTCTTCAACTACCTCTCCACGGAGCAGGACCGGCGCGAATGGGTGGAGGCCATCCACGTGGCCCGTGACATCCTGGGCCAGTCCGCCATGACGCCCTTCAACGGCGGGGAGCTTTCGCCCGGGCAGAGCGTCCGCACCGACGCCGAAATCCTGGACTGGGTGGCCCGCGACGCGGAAACCGCCCTGCACCCCTCCTGCACCGCCAAGATGGGCCCGGAGTCCGACCCAATGGCAGTGGTGAACCCGCTCGACATGTCCGTCCACGGAACGCAGGGCCTCCGGGTTGTGGACGCCTCGGCCATGCCCTACGTGACCAACGGCAACATCTACGCCCCCGTCATGATGCTCGCCGAAAAGGCCGCCGACCTCATTGCAGGGAAGGCCCCGCTGGCGCCGCAGCATGCCGAGTTTTACCGGCACGGAATCAGCCCGCTCGAGCGTAACGGCACCGCCGGTGCAGCTGCCCCCGCAGCACAGGCATAGGCATGATTGATGGACTGGAAAAGGAGAAACGATGACCGCCACCGCTGAGCAGGTCCGCGACGCCGGACAGGCGCAGGACGCCATCAAGGGCTTGTACATTGACGGCGCCTGGCACCAGGCATCCGACGGCGGCACAACCGTTGTACGCTGCCCGGCGGACGGGCGCGAAGTGGCGGTGGTCGCCTCGTCCACCCCGGAGGACGCGGAGCGGGCAATCGCCAGTGCCCGGGCAGCGTTCGACGGCGGTGCGTGGCGCCGGCTGACCGACATCGAACGCGGGGAGGTCCTGCTTCGCATCGCCGCGCTGCTGGAGCGGGACAAGGCAGCTTATGCCCGCGCCGAAGCACTGGATACGGGCAAGCGCCTCGTCGAGGCCGAATACGACATTGACGACATCGCCTCCTGCTTCCGCTACTACGGCAAAATAGCGGGCCTCGATGCCGGACGGGTCATCGATACCGGCCGGCCGAACGCCATCAGCCGTGTGGTCTACGAACCGCTCGGCGTCTGCGCCCTCATCGCCCCCTGGAACTACCCGCTCCTGCAGGCGGCCTGGAAAGTGGCGCCCGCACTCGTTGCGGGAAACTCCTTCGTGCTCAAGCCCAGCGAGCTCACGCCGTCCACCTCCATCCTCCTCATGGAAACGCTGGCGGAGGCCGGCGTTCCGGCCGGCGTCGCGAACCTGGTCACGGGTAGCGGCTCGAGGGTGGGCCCGCTGCTGAGTTCAGATCCGCGCGTGGACCTCGTCTCCCTGACCGGGAGCCTGGCCACGGGTCAAACCATCATGGCGGCAGCCGCCGAGACCGTGAAGCGGGTCGCCTTCGAGCTCGGCGGGAAGAACCCCAATGTCGTCTTCGCTGACGCCGACTGGGACGCCGCCGTCGACAATGCCCTGACCGCCGTGTTTCTCCACTCCGGCCAGGTCTGCTCGGCAGGGGCGCGGCTCGTGGTCGAGGAGTCCATCGCGGAGCGCTTCGTGGCCGAGGTGGTGGAACGCGCCAAAAAGATCCGCATGGGCGGGCCTTTCGATCCCAACGCGGAAACGGGCCCTCTGATTTCCGCCAGGCACCGTGACCAGGTCCACGCCTACGTCCAGGCCGGCATCGCGGAGGGCGCCGAGCTTTTGTGCGGCGGCTACATCCCCGACGACGGGCCCCTTGCGGCCGGCTTCTTCTACCCGCCCACCGTTCTCGGCAACTGCCGCTCCGGCATGAGCGTACTGCGGGAGGAATCCTTCGGCCCGGTACTGACAATCGAGACGTTCCGGACCGAGGAGGAAGCCGTCGCCATCGCCAACGACACGGAGTACGGCCTGGCGGGCGCAGTCTGGACATCGGACGCGTCGAAGGCGCAGCGCGTTGCGGGAGCCCTGCGGCACGGAACAGTATGGATCAATGACTACCACCCGTACGTCCCGCAGGCGGAGTGGGGCGGTTTTGGGAAGTCCGGCATTGGCCGCGAACTTGGCAGCGCCGGCCTCAACGAATACCGCGAGGCAAAACATATCTGGCAGAACATCCAGCCCGCGCCCAGCGGCTGGTTCGGCTCACCTGCCAGCGACACCGGGGTGGGGGCCGCCGGCTAGCACCAGCATTTGGGGAAATGGCCGGGCGCCGCAGGCGCGGCGCCCGGCCGCCGATATAACCCGTGTCCAACGGCGGCCACGGGTCATCACCATCGTGCTTTTCTGACTTAGGAGTTCAGATGTTCGAACCCAGCAAGAGTACTGATTCAAGCGGCATGGACGAGTTCGGCTATGCCCAGACCCTGGACCGCAGCATCGGCAAATTCGCCAGTTTCGCGGCCGGAGTCAGCTACATTTCCATTCTCACCGGCGTATTTCAGCTGTTCTACTTTGGTTTCTCCATGGCCGGCCCTGCCTACGCGTGGTCCTGGCCCCTCGTTTTCGCCGGCCAGCTCATGGTGGCGCTCTGCTTCGCCGAGCTTGCCGGACGGTATCCGGTGGCCGGCTCGGTGTACAACTGGGCCAAGCGGCTCTCGTCCGGGACGTTCGCCTGGCTGGCGGGCTGGCTGCTGCTCATCTCCTCGATCGTGGCGCTCGGCGCCGTGGCCCTTGCCCTGCAGCTCACCCTGCCCCAGATCTGGTCCGGTTTCCAGATCATCGGCGACGGCACCGGCACCTACGATTTCGCCCTCAACGGCGTGCTGCTTGCCAGCATCATGATCTCCATCTCCACCCTCATCAACGCCTTCGGCGTGAAGCTGATGACCAAAATCAACAGCATCGGCGTCTTCGTGGAGCTCGCCGCCGCCGTGCTCCTCATCCTGGCCCTTGGCTGGCATGTGGTGCGGGGGCCGGAAGTTCTTTTCAGCACCGAAGGCTACGGCATGGACCACGACCTTGGCTTCTTTGGGGTGTTCCTTATCGGCGCCATGGCCTCCGGTTACGTGATGTATGGCTTTGACACCGCCAGTTCCCTGGGCGAGGAGACGAAGGACCCGAAAAAGACCGCCCCCAAGGCCATCCTCCGTGCCATCACGGCGTCCTTCATCCTCGGCGGCCTGATTCTCCTGGGCGGACTCCTGGCCGCTCCTGACCTCAACGACCCCAAGCTGGGCGCTGCCGACGGCGGCCTGCAGTACATCGTGCTCTCCGTGTTGGGGGGCCCCTTCGGCAAGGCGTTCCTGGTGTGCATCGTGGTGGCCGTGACCGTCTGCACCCTGGCCGTTCACGCTGCCGCCATCCGCATGATGTTCGCCATGGCCCGGGATAACAACCTGCCCTTCAGCCGGCAGCTCAGCAAGGTGCATCCCGAGCGGAAGACGCCCACGGTGGCGGCCATCGTCATCGGTGTCATCGCCATCATGCCGCTGATCGTCAACGTCTCCCAGCCCGCCATCTTCACCATCCTTTCCAGCATCAGCATCGTCCTGATCTACCTGTCCTACCTGCTGGTCACCGTTCCGCTGCTCCGCAAGCGGTTCCAGAAAAAGTGGCCGCTTGCCGATGACGGCACCGAGCCGGGCTTCAGCCTGGGCAAGTGGGGGTTGCCCGTGAACATCCTCGCGGTTCTGTGGGGCGGCGCCATGACCCTGAACCTCATCTGGCCCCGCCCGGAGATCTACAACTCGGTGCCCCCGTTTGAGTGGTACCTGCAGTGGGGCGGCGTGATCTTCGTGGCCGCCGTCGCCGGAGGCGGGGCACTGCTGTACCGCCTGAAGATCAGGCACCAGACGGGCGTCCTGGCTGAACACGCCGCAACCGCCCAGGCGGCTATGGATGTCAGCGGGCCGGATGCTCCAGTTGCGCCTCAGCTGGTGTCCGCACCCGTTTCCACCCCTTAGCCCTTAGCCCTTAGCCCTCAGCCCTCAGTAGCAATACCTACCCGTGGCACGGTCCAACCCGGGACGCGCTGCCCGGTCCTGACGGTGCTGTTTATGGCCGGTTCCGGAAGCCTTCCGGCGCACGTGTTGCGAGATGAGCCGTGCACCGATCATGCAGCTATTCCGCATGATTATCACCAAGACTTTGCGCTTTTATTGCAAGCCTTGTGACCCTAGTCTCATCCTTACAGGCTCTTCGAACTTCGGACCCATACTTGTCCGATTCAGCGCCGGGCAGGCAGCAGCGGGATGCTGTTCCACTGGGCACGGCATCCCACTGACAGCCTTCGCCCTCGCGAAGGAAGAGCTGTCCCGTGCCCGTAAAGGGTGCTTCGGTGGCCTGAAACCTGGGGAGGTATCCTCATCGAAGCACCGCTTTCGGGCATGGGGCAGAGCCTGCAACTTTGCCGGGCCAGTGCAAGGCCATCCGAACGGAAGACCTTGCACCATACCCCTACTAAAAGGAGTGTCCATGTCAGGAAACAGAGCCGTCGCCTACAAAGAACCCGGTGTCGTCGAAATCATCAACACCGACTACCCGACGTTGGAACTTAGGGATGGGCCCGGCGTTAATCCGGCCAATGTGGGCCGAAAGGTACCCCACGGCGCGATCCTGCGTACAGTGACCACCAACATCTGCGGCTCGGACCAGCACATGGTGCGGGGCCGGACCACGGCTCCCAAGGACCTGGTCCTCGGCCACGAAATCACCGGCGAAGTGGTGGAAGTCGGTCCGGACGTGGAGTTCATCAAGGTCGGGGACATCGTCTCTGTACCTTTCAACATCTCCTGCGGCCGTTGCCGGAACTGCAAGGAGCGCAAGACCGGCATCTGCCTGAACGTGAACCCGGACCGCCCGGGCAGCGCCTACGGTTACGTGGACATGGGCGGCTGGGTGGGCGGCCAGGCGGAATACGTGCTGGTTCCCTACGCTGACTGGAACCTGCTCAAGTTCCCGGACCGCGACCAGGCCCTGGAAAAGATCATGGACCTGACCATGCTTTCCGACATCTTCCCCACCGGCTTCCACGGCGCCGTCACTGCCGGTGTGGGCGTCGGATCCACCGTTTACATTGCCGGCGCCGGCCCGGTGGGCCTCGCGGCCGCCGTCGGAGCGCAGTTGCTCGGTGCCGCCGTCGTAATTGTCGGGGACATGAACGAAGACCGGCTGGCTCAGGCCCGCTCTTTCGGCTGCGAAACCGTGAATGTCTCCAACGGCGATCCGAAGGACCAGATCGAGCAAATTCTGGGCGTTCCTGAAGTGGATTGCGGCGTGGACGCCGTAGGATTCGAAGCCCGGGGGCACGGCAAGGACGCCTCGCACGAAGCCCCGGCCACTGTGCTGAACTCCCTTATGGACATCACCGCCGCAGGCGGGGCCCTTGGCATTCCCGGCCTGTATGTCACCGGCGACCCCGGTGGAATCGACGACGCCGCCAAGCACGGCTCCCTGTCGCTATCCTTGGGCACCGGATGGGCAAAGTCCCTGTCCTTCACCACCGGCCAGTGCCCCGTCATGTCCTACAACCGCCAGCTGATGATGGCGATCCTGCACGACAAGGTCCAGATTGCCAAGGCAGTAAACGCCACAGCGATCCCCCTTGAGGATGCACCGCGCGGTTACGCCGAATTCGACGCCGGCTCGGCCACGAAATTCGTGCTGAATCCGAACGGATACGTCAAGGCGTAAAACTTTACGTAAGTAGCAACCCGCCCTGGTGGCGCGGGCCTTCCTGGCCCGCGCCACCAGCGCGCATCCGCTCTCCCTGCATCAGCAAAGGTACTCACATGACCCATGGCAACGACCAAGAATCAATTCTCAGCCTTAGCAGCAACGGGAAGGAGCCGGTTGACATCCGGCTCGAAGCACCGAGTCCGGTGACCGTTCGGCTGCAGCTGGATGGTGGCTGCAATTGCCAGCATGGCACTGAAAACCGCCCGGGTTCGTATATTGACAGCGACCTCGGCGTCCGCTGACAGCGGGTGTACAAACCATCCGGCAGCAGTCCTAAGGCCGGGACCACATTCCCGCCTCCTGTCCCCGGCTCGCCTGCCGGTGGGGAGCTACTCGGACTTGGCAGTCGGCACCGCCTTCTTGTCGACCTCGGATTCCTCGTTCGGCTGGTCGGCGGTGATCACCCGTGGTTCGTTGTGGATCGGTCCGCGGTCATCCTTGTGCTCGTCGCCGCGGGTCTTCAGCAAACTCGCGACGGTCGCTACGACGATGGTGGCGGCGATGAAGAGCAGGGAGAGCCAGATGGGGATCTCCGGCACCCAGAGGAGCGGTTTCCCGCCGTTGATGAAGGGGAGCTCGTTGACGTGCAGGGCGTGGAAGACGAGCTTCACGCCGATGAAGGCGAGGATGACGGCCAGCCCCTGGGCGAGGTAGACCAGGCGCTCGAGCAGGCCTCCGATGAGGAAGAACAACTGACGCAGACCCATCAGCGCGAACGCGTTGGCGGTGAAGACGATGTACGCCTCGTTGGTCAGGCCGTAGATTGCCGGGATCGAGTCGACGGCGAAGATGAGGTCTACGAAGCCGATCGCAATGATGGTGAGCAGCATCGGCGTGGCGAAACGCTTCCCGCCCTGCATGACGGTGACCTTGTCCTGGTGATACTCGTTAGTGACAGGCAGGACCCGGCGCACAAGACTCATGAATTTACCGTCAGCGGGGTTGGAGTCGTGATTGCTGAACGCTTGCCGGTAGGCCAGGACGAGGAGCAGGACACCGAAGATGTAGAAGACCCAGGAGAAGTTTTCGATCAGGGCCGCTCCGATGGCGATAAACCCGCCGCGCAGGATCAGTGCGATGACAATCCCGATCATCAGCACCTTCTGCTGGTACTTCTTCGGTACTGCGAATCCAGCCATCACGATGAGGAACACGAACAGGTTGTCGATCGACAGGGCCTTCTCAGTCAGGTAGCCGGCGAAGTATTCACCGCCGAACGTCCATCCCGCCACCATGCCGATCCCCACCCCGAACAGCAGAGCGAGTCCGATGTAGAACGCGGACCAACGCGCCGATTCTGCAATGGATGGCTCGTGGGGTTTGCGCACGTGGGCGAAAAACTCGTAGACGAAAAACAGGATCGTGACGGCAATCGTGACGAGCCAGATCAGAGGTGTGACCTGCATGAGGATGCTCCCAAGGGGTAGGCGCTGGACAGTTACGCCAAGGTCTCCTCCGCCCGGATAGCACCGGAACCGTCGACCCGAGATGCTTCAGTGCATCCGTATTGACGGGCCGATCACAGACGGGAGTACTCCCCTTGATAAGAAAATCATAGCCGACCTCCACCGTCGTCCAAACCGACATAATGCCGCTTTAGCAGTCAGCGCCATCCAGAATCTCGCCACAAACGAGGCCTGGAATGGTGGGCTGAGAAGGCTGTTGCCCTTCCGCTGTGGGCGTAGAGGCGGGGAGGGGTTCAAACCCGGCCGATAGAATGGGGTGCATTATGGATGACCCTCCTTCACATATGCCCTGGCCCCTCCACCTTCTGACCGGTTCGCCGGCCATCACGGGAGAGGGGCGCCCGAATGTATGAATGGATCATGCTCGGCATCGGCCTCGTTCTCACGGTCGGTACCGGTTTCTTTGTTGCTTCCGAGTTCGCGCTTGTCAATCTGGACCGCAACGATCTTGAAGCCCGCCAGGCCCGCGGGGAAAAGCGCCTCAGCTCCACCATCAAGGCGCTGAAGATCACCTCGACGCACCTCTCTGGTGCCCAGTTGGGTATTACCCTCACTACCCTGCTCACCGGTTACACCTTCGAGCCCGCGATCAGCTCCATCCTGCGCGGCCCGTTGCTCTCGGTGGGAATCCCTGAAGGTGTTGTCCCCGGCCTCGGCGCAGTGGTGGGCATCTTCATCGCCACCATTTTTTCGATGGTGATCGGCGAGCTGGTGCCCAAAAACTTCGCCCTTGCCCTGCCGCTGGCCACGGCCAAAGTCGTGGTTCCGTTCCAGACCCTGTTCACTACCGTCTTCAAGCCTGTGATCCTGCTGTTCAACAACACTGCCAACCGGATCATCCGCTCTTTTGGGATTGAGCCCAAGGAGGAGCTTTCCGGTGCCCGCAGCGCCGAGGAGCTCAGCTCATTGGTCCGGCGCTCAGCGATGGAAGGCGTCCTCGATGCCGACCACGCCGTCCTCTTGCACCGGACGTTGCGGTTTTCGGAGCACTCCGCGGCGGACGTCATGACACCCCGTGTGCGGATGACGGCAGTAAACGCCGATGATACCGCCGAAGAGATTGTCGCCCTTGCCACCGCCACGGGTTACTCCCGCTTTCCCGTCATCGGGGAAGACCGTGACGACGTGCTGGGCGTGCTGCACGTCAAGCAGGCCTTCGCCGTCGCCCTGGAAGAACGGGCCCACGTCCGTGCTTCGGAGTTGATGATCGAACCGCTGAGGGTGCCCGAGTCCATGGGGGTGGACACCCTCTTGGTCCTGCTGCGCAAACAGGGCCTGCAGGTGGCCATCGTCTCGGACGAACACGGCGGAACTGCCGGCATCGTCACCCTTGAGGACCTCGTGGAAGAGATTGTCGGCGAGCTTGAGGACGAACACGACCGGGCCCGGACCGGCGTCGTCAGGACCGGGCGCTCCATCACTTTTGATGCCTCCCTGCGGCCCGATGAACTGCTGGACCGGACCGGCATAGCGGTGCCGGACGGCGAGGAGTATGACACCTTGGCCGGTTTCGTTACCGACCAGCTGGACCGCATCCCGGAACTGGGCGATGAAGTGAAGATCGACGGCGGCACCCTCCGTGTGGAGCGGGTCCTGGGAACCCATGTGGAGCGGATCCGCTTCACCCCGGACACCTCACAGGAAGCACCACGAAGTGCCCACGACCGCATCATCGATGACCTCACACAGGAGCTGACCCATGAGTGAATACCTTCCCGGCATCATCTGGCTGGTTGTTCTCCTCGTGGTCAATGCCTTCTTCGTGGGCGCCGAATTCGCCGTGATATCGGCCCGCCGTTCCCAGATTGAACCCAAGGCAGAGGCAGGCAGCAAAGCCGCGAAGACTACGCTGTGGGCCATGGAGCATGCCACGTTGATGCTGGCCACCAGCCAGTTGGGCATCACTGTGTGTTCGCTGGTGATCCTTAACGTCTCCGAACCGGCCATCCACCACCTGCTCGAGATCCCGCTGGGACTGACATCCCTGTCCTACGAAGCGATCAGCATCATTGCCTTCGTGATCGCGCTGCTGATGGTGACGTTCCTGCACGTGGTCCTTGGGGAGATGGTCCCCAAGAACATCTCCTTCTCCGTTCCCACCCGTGCGGCGCTGATCCTGGCACCGCCGCTGGTGATGGTTGCTCGGGTTTTCAAACCCGTCATCTGGACGCTCAACGGGATCGCGAACTCCATCCTGCGGCTGTTCAAGGTGGAACCGAAGGATGAGGCCACCAGCGCCTACACCCTGGACGAGGTCGCGAACATCGTCCAGCAGTCGACGCGCGACGGAATGCTTACCGACACCAGCGGAACCCTGACCGCCGCCTTCGAGTTCACCGCCAAAACAGTGGCAGATGTCGAGGTACCGATCGCCGAGATGGTGCTCCTGCCCGAATCCGCGACTCCGGCTGACATCCAGAAGGCGGTGGCCAAGCACGGGTACTCCCGCTACATCCTCACCGATAATGACGGCGTCCCGTCCGGTTACCTGCACCTCAAGGACGTAATGGACCTGACCACCACGGAGAAATTCGCCCGGCCCGTGCCGGTGAAACGGATCCGCCGCCTCGCCTCCGCCTTCAGCGGCGCCGAGCTCGAGGACGCGCTGGCCACGATGCGCCGCACCGGTGCCCACGTTGCCAGGGTTTTCGATGCCAACGGCAACACCACCGGCGTGCTCTTCCTGGAAGACATCATCGAAGAACTCGTCGGCGAAGTCCAGGACGCCACCAGCGCCTAACCAAAACTGCATCAACCAGGAAGGGCGCCGCTCCAATAGGGAGCGGCGCCCTTCCTGTCATGCGGTTCTTTGAAGACAATCTTGGGGTTTTCGCTGGCCTGCTTCAGCTCAGCCTTGGCCTGGGCAGTTTCGCCGGTGGACATGTCCGAGTATTCACAGCCAAAACTGACTTAAGGGGCGTCGGCGTGGGCCCTAGAAATAAGAAACTTAGATGTGGGTTACTAAGAGGATCGGCGCCGCCGCCCACAGCCGGGGACAATTCCTATAAGTCATCCACCGCTACTGCTGCTACGGGAGCTAAGCCAACGGCTCCCGATTCCAACCGTGGATAACCCGAATTGACCCCAACTATGGACGGAGCAGGGTCACTGAGCGCAACGTGTCCTTGCCCGGTGACGCAGGTTTGACGGAATATTCATTATCGGCTCATAAGTATGAGAGGGAGGAGCTCCGGAAGGGGCTCCGGCCTACGCTTCGTCAGGTTCTGGTTCTACCTCGCCCGTGCTGACCAGCAGTCGATAGAAACGGTGTGGAGCTGCGCCCTGAGTTGATCAAGGCTTTTTCGTGAACGGGGCAACGCCCAGGGCCCCAAGCCCGAAGCCCCCGAAGGATGAGGACACAACGGGGTTGTCTAATAAGCAAGCAAAAGGCGGGATCCACTGGACCCCGCCTTTTGATCTTTCCAGGGGCGTCAATGGAGACGCCACCTCTTGCTACGCAGGCAAGGCCTGAAGCTGGTCAAGCTGCGTTACCTACGGTTGTTGCAGTTGGAGCACTAGCTTGGGTGGGGTTGTAGTCTCTCTTGAGCCGAAGTCGGCCCCGTCGCTGCTGGTGCCGTTGATGCCAAGCGAGAGAAGGCCGCCGAGCTCACCCTGCAGAGCTGACGCATTCAGCGTCACTTCATAATTGGTGTTCGACGTAACCGGTCCAAGGCTGCCCAGCACGCTGCTGCCCAACGCGGGCCTTGGGCTGTAGGTAAGGCCGCTCTCAGTCCATGTGTCGTCCGTAACCAACCTGACGTTCTGGGTACCCACTGAGCCGCTGGTCGTCGCCCGCAGTTGAAGCTTCGCGCTGACGATCGTCTTGCCTGCGAGTGCCGACGTATCAAACTTCAGGTAGGCATTCTCCACGGGGCTGTTGTCCACTGCGAGCTTCGGCGCCGTCCCGAAGTTCGTCGTCGCCGACCCGCTAGACACGTACGTGTCCGCTGTGGCCGTCAACGTCACCGTCTCCGAGGGCGTAGTAGCCGCGGCTGTAGTAAAAGTCCACGTCTTAGACACGACTGTGTTACCGGCGGAATCCTTCGCTCCGCTAACCCTCGCGGTGTACTGCGTACCAGGCTTGAGATTGGCTGTGGGATCCAATGCAGCGGTGTTGTTGCTGAGTGTGACCACCGCATCCACAGGAGTGGTTGACGTTCCCTCGGCGAGCGTGAACGTCGTGTTGTTGACCGTCGTCGAGTTCATGGCCTCCGAAAATGTAGCCGTGACATTTCCGGTGATCGCTGCGTTTGGTGCATTCTCTGCCGGAGTCACTGAGGTCACCGTGGGTGCTGTGGTATCCCCGGGTGGCGTCCCCGTGCCCGATCCCAATTGGAGCACCAGCTTGGGTGGGGTTGTAGTCTCTCTTGAGCCGAAGTCGGCCCCGTCGCTGCTGGTGCCGTTGATGCCAAGCGAGAGAAGGCCGCCGAGCTCACCCTGCAGAGCTGACGCATTCAGCGTCACTTCATAATTGGTGTTCGACGTAACCGGTCCAAGGCTGCCCAGCACGCTGCTGCCCAACGCGGGCCTTGGGCTGTAGGTAAGGCCGCTCTCAGTCCATGTGTCGTCCGTAACCAACCTGACGTTCTGGGTACCCACTGAGCCGCTGGTCGTCGCCCGCAGTTGAAGCTTCGCGCTGACGATCGTCTTGCCTGCGAGTGCCGACGTATCAAACTTCAGGTAGGCATTCTCCACGGGGCTGTTGTCCACTGCGAGCTTCGGCGCCGTCCCGAAGTTCGTCGTCGCCGACCCGCTAGACACGTACGTGTCCGCTGTGGCCGTCAACGTCACCGTTTGCGGCGTCGAGGTATCGATTGTCCAAGTTCGCTCCGCAGGAGTTAGATCCGCGTTGCCCGCCGCGTCGGTCGCCCGTACTGCGAAGACGTGCGAGCCAACTGCGAGATTAGCGTAGCTCTTGGGCGACGTACATCCCGCGAAGGCTCCTCCATCCAGGGCACACTCGAAGATCCCAGGCTCCGTCGCAGTGAACGTGAACTCAGCCGAAGTGCTGCCACTGGTCCCTGATGGACCACCCGTAATCGACGTATCGGGCGGTGTGGTGTCCGGTCCGGGGTCTCCTCCTCCGCCCTCTGCTCCTATCTGGCGCGGGTCAAAAGTGGTGTCCACAAGCAGCTTTGGGCTGAAAGCATCGGCAATTCGCTGCCAGGAGACGAGTTTGTGGTTTTGGTTACCGCTGTTGCCGTTGCCCGCATTGGTGTTGTTGTGGTCCTGGCTTGTAAATAGTCCAGCGGGATAGGAAGGGCCGAGCGGGAAATTGGTGACATCAATGCCGTCTTGACCATTCACACCGTCAACGCCACCGCCATCGATGATCTTGAAGGAGCCGACGAAGGCGTTGTCATTGCGGTTGTAGACGACGAAGTTGGATCCGCCTTGGCTCGACACAATCAAATAGCCGGTCCCCTGCCGGCCATAGTAGATGGCGGTGTTCTTGATGTTGTCCACTATTCGTCCGCCGGTTGCCACGGTGCGATCCACGAGTGTCCGGGTTGAACCGTCCCCCGGCTCAGCTCCGTACCGCCACACGCCGACTTCCTCCTCGGATACATAGAGACGTTGAAGCTCGTCATCTACCGAAATGCCTTCGGAGCTGTCGCCGTTGTCGAAGGAACGCACGGAAGTCCCTCGAACCGATCCGTTGGAGCCGTCCAGCTCGAACTGGCTTATCACGTTCGTGTTGAAGTCATGCACAAAGGCGTAATACTTCCCGGAGACTGGGGAGTGATACATGCCGAAGCCGCGAGGCCTGCCCGGGGTACTGATGCGCCCCACCTCTGTCAGTGAGCGATCTGCCACGTTTACCTTGTAGAACCGAACGCCGGTCGAATCTACGTTCCTCTCGGTTACACCAACGAGGGCGATGCGTTCACTGCCTAACGGAAAGTTGTATCGGAGATCGACGTTATTCATACTGCCGTGCAGGTAAAAATGTAACTGGCGCCCCGACAGGTCGTAGACCCCCACGCCTCCGGTACTTAATTTGTCCGTGCCGATCACCACACTCTGCGACGGATCCGTGGGGTGTATCCAGATCGCGGTGTCGTCTGCCGCGTCACTGGAGCTCGGAACGGGTGTCGTCTCCGCCGACGGAGCCACAAGGACGTCCGCCGCATGCGCTTGCGGGGCGGTGAGCACGGTGAGGCTTGCGAGGGCCGCAGCTAAAACCGCGACAAGCAGGAGCCGGAGCAGCGCAGGAGCGGGGCGCAAGAATCCCGCAGCCGCTTGCGCGTGTCGAGCACTAACATTCTGAGCCATGGATTTCCTATCCGTTGTGGGCTTGGGCGTGTCAGTGGCCTTGGCATCTTGACCGCCACTGCCACTGCATCCTGTAAGGGTCAGAACGGCGGCAAGCACCATCGCTCCGATTGATCTGTAGGGAGCTCAACTCCCCGCCTTACCAAAAGCCAGGAAGCCCTGGGACCTCCATCACGTCCGCCCTTGTGAAGAAATGGATAGTCCATGTCGCTCCCCGGAGTTGAATGCCACAGACAATGCCCAGTTCGATCAGTGTTGGTGCAGGAAGCATCAGAAACAACCCCCGGTACCCCCTCATTGTGGTGCCCCTAAAATCCCCTAACGTGATGGTCTGTGAGCAAGACCGGCAGCACAGATAGCCGTCGCTGGTTCCCCCAGGCTTGATGATCAAATGATGTTGGGCGCCCGCTTTTGATGATGTAGTCCGCCGCTGCCGGTCCTTCCATGACCAGATGGCTACAGGTCGGATCGATTCCGTAGGCTTTCAAAGCCTCAAACAGAATCTCAGGTGCTTCTAGCCCAGCTAAGACTTGTATAGCCGCCAGGTTCATCCTGCATGGGCTATCCTCACCACCTCCCGGCTCCTGAAATTCCTAGGCCCCCGGATCTAGGCCAAGCCACCTCCGAACCCCACGCCGAAATCCTCGGCCAGCTCGGCGTCGATCACGTCACCGCCCCGAACACGTCATGGCAAACGCGTCGCGCACCTGGTCCGCGGCGGGATCCTTGACTACGTCGAGTTCGAAGACGACTTCGTTATGGTCCGAGCCCCAGGCTTCGCGACGCCGACTCAGCGGCTCAAAGACCCGCTCTAAAGGACGGCCCGAAGTTCGTCCAGCTAGGGCACACCCCAACCTGACGCCGGACTGCCCCTCAAAATACCGTCGGAATAGAGTCCAAACGCGTTTACTGCAGCCTTCCGTTGGCAGCCCTAATTTCGAAGCTGACCGTGGCAGCATCGGTCCGACCAGGCGTTTTGGCCTCCACACGCGCAGACCAAAGACCACACCCACCTCAGACCTTGAAGTACTTCGCCTCCGGGTGGTGGAACACAAAGGCGTCGGTGGACTGTTCGGGGTGCAGCATCAGTTCATCGCTCAAAACAACACCCATCCGCTCGGGCTTCAGCAGCTCCGTCACCTTGCGGCGGTCCTCCATGTCCGGGCACGCCGGGTAGCCGAGCGAGAACCGTGCACCGCGGTAATCGAGTTTGAAATACCCTGCCGTGTCCTTCGGCTCCTCGGCCGCGAACCCCAGCTCCTTGCGGATCCGCGCATGCCAGAACTCCGCCAGCGCCTCGGTGAGCTGCATGACCAGGCCGTTGAGCTCGTAGTAGTCGCGGTACTGGTTGGCGGCGAACATCTTGGAGGTGAACTCCTCGATCTTCGAGCCGGCGGTGACCAGCTGCACCGGCAGCACGTCGATCTGTCCCGATTCACGCCCCTTCACGAAGTCGGCCAGGCACAGGTGCCGGTCGCGGCGCTGGCGCGGGAAGTCGAACCGCAGCCGGTCGGTGCCGATCGGGCCACCTGAACCACCATCGGGGGCGAGCAGACCCGCGGTGCCCAGGACGCCGTCGTGATCCTCCCCGTGGTGCAGCACCACCACCTGTTCCCCCTCGGAAACCACCGGGAAGTAGCCGTAGGCGACGGACGCGTCGAGCATTCCCTCGGCGAGGATGCGGTCCAGCCAGTAGCGCAGGCGCGGCCGGCCTTCGCGTTCCACCAGTTCCTCGTAGGAGGCGCCGTCATCGCCGCGGCCGGGCTTGAGGCCCCACTGGCCCATGAACGTTGCGCGCTCGTCGAGCAAGGCGGCGTAATCGTGGAGTGCCACGCCGCGCACAATGCGGGTGCCCCAGAACGGCGGCGCGGGCACCGCGTTGTCGGCGGCGACATCGGACCGGCCGGGCATTGCCTCGGGCTCGGTCACCGTAAACTTCGCGCCGCCCTTGTGGATGCGCTTCTTCAAAGGCGGCAGGCCGACGTCGTCCGGTGACTCGCCGCGGGCGACGCGCACCAGCGGTTCCATCAGGGCGAGACCCTCGAAGGCGTCCTTGGCGTACCTGACCACGCCGTCAAACTGCTCGGCCAGGTCCTGCTCCACGTACGCGCGGGTGAGGGCTGCGCCGCCGAGGATGATGGGCCACTTCTTCGCCAGGCCGCGGGACTGCAGCTCGGCGAGGTTCTCCTTCATCACCACGGTGGACTTCACCAGCAGCCCGGACATGCCGATCACGTCGGCGTTGTGCTCCTCGGCCGCGGCCATGATCTCGGCGATGCCCTGCTTGATGCCGATGTTGATGACTTTGTAGCCGTTGTTGGTGAGGATAATGTCCACCAGGTTCTTGCCGATATCGTGCACGTCGCCGCGCACGGTGGCGATCACCATGGTGCCCTTGCCCGAGGAATCCGACTTCTCCATGTGCGGCTCGAGCAGCGCGACGGCGTTCTTCATCACCTCGGCGGACTGCAGCACAAACGGCAACTGCATTTCGCCGGCGCCGAAGCGCTCGCCCACCACCTTCATGCCTTCGAGCAGGTGGTCGTTGATGATGCCGAGAGGGGTCAGGCCCTCGCTGCGGGCCAGGTCGAGATCCTCTTCGAGGCCCTTGCCCTCGCCGTCGATGATGCGGCGTTCCAGACGCTGGCCGGTGGGCAGCGCCGCGAGTTCGGCGGCGCGCTGGTCCTTTAGTGCTGCGGTGTCGACGCCGGCGAACATGTCCAGCATGACGGCCAGGGGGTCGTATGTGGTGTTGCCGTCGGCGTCGTATTCGCGGCGGTCCCAGACGAGGTCCAGTGCCACCTTGCGCTGCTCTTCCGGCAGGGAGGCGAGCGGCACGATCTTGGCGGCGTCAATGATGCCGCTGGTCAGGCCCGCCTGGGCGGCCTCGTGCAGGAACACCGAGTTCAGGACCACGCGCGCCGCGGGGTTCAGGCCGAAGGAGACGTTGGAGACACCGAGGGTGGTGTTGATGCCGGGGTACTTCGCGGTGATCTGGCGGATGGCCTCGATGGTTTCGATGCCGTCCCGGCGGGTTTCTTCCTGGCCGGTGGCGATGGGGAAGGTCAGGGCGTCAACGATGATGTCCTCGACGCGCATCCCCCATTCGCCCACCAGGGCGTCGACCAGGCGGGAGGCGATGGCCACCTTGCCTTCGGTGGTGCGGGCCTGGCCCTGTTCGTCGATGGTCAGGGCGATCACGGCGGTGCCGTGTTCCTTTACCAGCGGCATGATGCGTGCGAAGCGGCTGTTGGGGCCGTCGCCGTCCTCGTAGTTGACGGAGTTGACCACCGGGCGGCCGCCGATGAGTTCGAGCCCGGCCTGCAGCACGGGCGGTTCCGTGGAGTCGATGACGAGCGGGAGGGTGGAGGCCGACGCGAAACGCGAGACGACCTCCTTAATGTCAGCGACGCCGTCGCGCCCCACGTAGTCGATGCAGACATCGAGCAGGTGCGCGCCGACGCGGACCTGCTCGCGGGCGATGTCCACGCAGTCGTCCCAGCGCTCTTCGAGCATCGCCTGGCGGAACGCCTTGGAACCGTTGGCGTTGGTGCGCTCACCGATGGCGAGGTAGGCGGAATCCTGGTCGAACGGCACATGGTGGTAGAGGGAGGCGATGCCTGCTTCCCGCTCGGTGGGGGTGCGGGCGGCGCCGTTTTCGCTCTTGGCGGCCACGGCTTTGGTGCGGAAGGGCGCAAGGCGTTCGACGACGGCGGCCATGTGCTCCGGCGTCGTACCGCAGCAGCCGCCCACCAGGCCCAAGCCGAACTCGCGCACGAACTGCTCGTGCGCGGTGGCGAGTTCGGTGGGTGAGAGCGGGTAGTGCGCGCCGTTGGGGCCGAGGACCGGCAGGCCGGCGTTGGGCATGCAGGCGATGGCGACGGAGGACTGCTTGGAGAGGTGGCGGAGGTGCTCGCTCATCTCGTCCGGGCCGGTGGCGCAGTTCAGGCCGATGGCGTCGACGCCGAGCGGCTCGAGTGCGGTGAGCGCGGCGCCAATCTCGGAGCCCATCAGCATCGTTCCGGTGGTCTCGACCGTCACCTCCACGAAGATGGGAAGCCGGATGCCGCGGGACACGATGGCCTGCTTGCAGCCGTTGACCGCGGCCTTGGTCTGCAGGAGGTCCTGGCTGGTTTCGATGAGGAAGGCGTCCGCTCCCCCGTCGATGAGGCCCTCGGCCTGCAGGGCGAAGGTCTGCTTGAGGTAGTCGTAGGTGGTGTGCCCGAGGCTGGGGAGCTTGGTGCCCGGCCCCATCGAGCCCAGGACCCAGCGCATCCGGCCGTCTGTTTTTTCTGCGGCTTCTGCGCGTTCGCGGGCGATCTGGGCGCCCTTGCGGGCGAGTTCGGCGATGCGGTCGTCGATGCCGTAGTCGGAAAGGTTGGACCAGTTGGCGCCGAAGGTGTTGGTTTCGACGGCGTCAATGCCGGTGGCGAAGTAGGCATCGTGGATGTCCGCGAGGACGTCCGGGCGGGTGTCGTTGAGGATCTCGTTGCAGCCTTCGAGCCCCAGGAAGTCTTCCTCGAGCGACAGGTCCCGGCCCTGCAGCATGGTGCCCATGGCGCCGTCGGCAATGACGACGCGGTGGTTCACTGCGTCCAGGAGCTCCTGCGCACGGGCAGGGCGGGGGACGAATTCGATGTCGAGCGCAAAACGGGGCATCAAACAAGGTTACGCGGGGAGGCCAATTACATTGCTTAGTGTTTCTGTGTGCTACGGCGGGGGTGCGATGCCGGGCGCCATACAGCGAGCGCCAAGCCAAGTCTCTACATGTGACGGTAAGAGCGACCACATTCAACGACCACCCACTGCACAAAGTTGATAACGGGCTCCGGCTTCCTCAATCCAAAAAACCTCCCTCGCCAAGTTTTGACCACGGTCGCTCCAGTAGTTTCCGGTGTCGAACTCTGACACGGCGATGCACCAACTAAAGCCGGCTTTTTGAGAGGACTCCGTGCTTGGTCGTCGACACTGGCAAACGGTCGTTTTTGACTACCGGGAAATCAGGGCCGAGCAACTGAAGTCCGGCTCCCGCGTCAGTGACTCCCCTAGCGCCCAGTCGCGCGGCTCGGAGACAGTCGATTGAAACCAGTTGGCGACGGCTCCCAGCAAAGTCCAGTCTTCTGTACCGGAGCTGGGTCAAGATAGTCGAATGGACAAGTGGACGAGCAGTGAATGGCTGGCCTTCTGGAGCATCGTGATTGGCGGCGTCATAGCTATTGCTGCGATCTTCTTCAGCATCTGGGCAGCACGGCGTTGGGGAAACCGCAGGGGAAGACTACTGCTGGCTTACCACGTCACAAATCTCATGCCTACTGGAGGGCCACGGGAAGGCCTCGGCTTCACATACAAAGGAATGCCCGTGAATGACCCGCAGCTTGTGACCTTGCGGCTAAAGAATGTAGGTCCTCACGACATCACCCGAGATCACTTCGATCAGAATCAGCCGCTCTGGGTTGGACTCGACGCAACATTTATGGGCTTGATCCGCACAACCAGTACAGTCGGCTACTCCCCGGGAATGGCAATGCAGGCCATCGGAACCGAAAAGGCTCAAATTGGCTTCAATCCTGGGCACTTGCCTCGAAAAGCTGAATGGATGGCAGAGTTCCTCGTAGAGGGGACTGCTGTACCAAGTTTACGAGGCCTTCTCATCAACACTGACATCGACGAAGGCGAGAGCGGCAGTCGTAAGGTCCTTCGCGAGCTAGCACTAATGACTATCCCATGGCCCGGCCGCGTGCTAGCGGAACTACTGTTCAAATAGGAAGCCAGGCAAACGCAGTCGTCCGCTAGGAACCGGCACCGTGGCACCGTCGCCAGATACAAGTACATTCAAAATCAGTCGTTCTTGTGGTGCCTTACCGGTTCCTGATGCTCCCCAGCTAGTGGGCGTCTTACCGTCATTGCGTACCGGGGCGCTCACTAGCGGCTGTGGGGCTGCCGCAGCAATTAGAGTGATCACAGACCTTTCCACTGCAGGAGATAAGAATGCGCGTGCCCAGAATATTTATTGGATCGTCCTCAGAGGGGAGGGATGTTGCCCAGCGTCTAGCAGTGCACCTGGAGGCTGACGGCTCGGCCGAAACCAATATCTGGACTTACGGCGTGTTTGATCTCGGGGAGCATGTGCTGGACGGCCTGATCCGACAGGCACAGACGTCTGACTTCGCTGTCCTGGTGCTAAGTCCTGATGACACCGTGTCCAGTAGAGATACCATTGCCCAGGCACCCCGCGACAACGTTATTTTTGAACTCGGCCTTTTTATCGGGGCCCTTGGTAGAGATCGCACTTATATGGTGCAGCCACACGGACTTGATCTAAAACTTCCCTCGGACTTGGCAGGAGTCACCCAGGCTAGGTATCGTCCCCGACGTGATGGCGACGTCACTGCCGCGCTCAACGCGCCTGCAATAACCATCCGTGATCAAGTCAAGAAGTTGGGCCTTCGGTCTACAGCGGATACAGAACCAGCGGTCGTTCGTGATTCACATGAGCCGGCCGGAGCAGTTTCACGAAAACTGGCTAACCAACCACAGTTCGACGTCTCGCTCAATGGTGCAGCACACATTGTCCTGCACTCCAAGGATGCCAGAGATCAACTCATCGAAAACGAGATTGAGAGGGCACGACGAGAGGAGGTCGAGGAAGATTCCGCGGAAGCCGGGCCGTTCTCGCTTAACTTGTCCTCAGCCAGGGCGTTGCTAGGAGTTTCGCGCCTGACGTCCGACGCATTCGAAACGAAAGCAAAGGCCTGGCAGAAGGAAATCATTGAATCGTGGCCGGATATCTTGAATGAACTGGCCAGCTTCACGCTTGCCGCTCCGGTCATCAAGGTCAGCAATACCAAGCAACAGTTCTTAGAGTCAGTGCGGATTGACATACTTTTTAAAAATGCGACAGGGCTGGACAAGAAGGATCTGGATGACCTTGACCTTGATTCGCTCATTCCGCCGGTCATACCGGCCTCCAACCCATATGGTCACTCATTTATCCACCAATACATTCCCGGCCCCGTGGTTACGGGTTCCTACCCGCTGACTTGGCGCAACGAGCCCGCTGGGGTCCAGGTGGTCGTCGAGTTGGACAACCTTCGACCACAGACACCTTGGGTAAGCGATGGAGATGATTTTGTACTGATTGCCCATGCCTCAGAGGTTTTAGCGGAATGGCGCATCACCGCCCGCGGATATCACCAATCTTTTGAGGGAAGTTTCCCTGTGCCCGTCGCAGGGCAACACGACTTCCGCTCGCTACTGGCTCTTACGAGCGGCGAGGAAGCGTGACGTCGCCTGAGGATTCACAAGTGAACAACCAAAAACAGGGTCGTCCCTGGTACAAGAAGTCCTGGGTTTACACCGTCATACTGCCGATTTTCATAGGCGTAGGTATAGCGATTTTTGGCGTGTTATTCGAATACGTCGTTGTCAAGCCGGTAGAAAATGAACCGCCTACAGCAATATTCGCGCGTATTGGGAGCCTCCTCTGGCGGACTGTCCCCTGGATTGTCGGAGCCGTTGTTCTGCTCTTGCTGATCAAGTCCATCGTTCAGAAAAGGGGCAGAGCACGCTGGGCTGCGCTATGGGACTTTGTTACTGGCCTTCGCTTCCGCGCCCCCGTTACAGTCAGGAAGCACCGCTGGGCGAAGGCTCGACTAGCAGCGGAGCAACAACGGGACGCAAAACGGCTGAAGTTCGATGCGGGCTATGCAAAGCGTAGTGCTGAGGTGGCCGCAGAACGCGCCGCCGTGCGGAAGCCGGACTGGGAGATTCGACCGCAGGAACATCGTGGTCAGGTTAACTACGCCCTTTACAACTACGCATACCCCGTGAGCAAGGTGCGGTTGACCGCTCCTAGTGAATACTTCGATTTTGGGGGGTATGATCCGCGCTTCCCGGACCCGTTCGAGGGCCGAATCGGCGGCGGATTCTCAGGGAAGTACTTTGAAGGGCAGCCCACAGACAACGGCATGAGCGAAGGCGTCGACTTCACTATTCATTATGTGGATGAGAATGGAGACCCGCAGGAGGACCTCGTAACAGTCAAGCCTGCACTCTTGAAGCGTGCCGCGGCCGACGATGAGAAGGTCGGCTAGGTGGAGTCGGCTGAGGGTGGCAGCACTAGCAGTATCAGAGAGCAGGTTCGCCGGGCTGTTGATCCCACCGGCAAGCAGTCAATGATGTTCGCCGCTATTGATGCAGCGCCGGACCTCTACGGCTGGCTTTCAACGCTGGACCGAGAAGTCGCCGGTCAGTTTGCGTCCATGGCGGCAAGGAAAGACGAGTATGTCGAACTCCTCCGGTCTATGGAAGATGCTTTGGAGGTTCTGGTTCCTCGTGGGTGGGCGCCGTTCAACATGGATTCGGCGGTAGTGGCTTCGGCTGTCGCTCTGGTCCGTTTAGGTCGCCCTGCTGAGGCAGATGCCTTGCTGGCCGGCCAATGGGAGGACGGAAGACTCACGGGCCAGGTGTGTTCCCGTGTCTCCGTTATGGGGGCAGGTGAGGGTGAGCATGCCTACCACAATTTGTTTAGGCAACGGGCCCGCCTCCTCCGCAAGGCCCACGAGCATCACCAAGCCAGGCGCTACGATGCTTCGATTCCGATCATTCATGCCCAAATTGAGGGGCTGGTGATAGATCTGTCGTCGGGAAAGAAGTTCTTTACGAAGGGTCCGCAAAAGGCCAATCTCATCAATCCAACTCAGTTGGTCAGTATCGAGGCTTGCCTCTCAACCCTTCAGGCCATCTTCGGGGAGGGTGCAGGAGAAACCCAAGCGGCGGGAAGCTTGTCCCGCCACGCAATTGCACATGGACGCGAGCTTGCTTATGACACCAAGGAAAACTCTGCCAAGACCTGGTCTGTCATTCACGCCTTAGTCCAATGGGCACAGCCGTTGGCCCAACAGGAAGCACAGCGGCTTCGCCGGGACCGTGAGGCCAAGAACACCGGCATTGATGGTGTAAACGAGAAAGGCCAGCGAATAGACAACCGAGAGTTCCGCGAAACAAGGGCCATGCTGAGAAAGCTACTTACCCCGGCAATAGCACAACTGTCTCAACATGGGGCCGTGCAGCGAGCCATAATTGGGGATCTCTACCGCGCGAAAGACTTCCAGCAGGCAGGATTGCCGGCCGATCCCTGCATCGAAATGAGAAGATCCGCCGATGGAAAAGTAATTTGGTTTTGGCGTACGACCGTTTCGGGGTGGGTGCTCGGGGCTGCTGTCGGACTGACTGGGGAAGGGTTTGATGAGTGGCTCTATTCCGGCCCGACGCCACCTCTGGAGTCACCAACCGAGGCGCCAGCACTTTGGGGAAATGCTTTTGATACCCCAGCCGACTGGAGATCATGACGACGCCAAAAATGAGCGGGCCAGCACGGTATTCGCTGGCCTGCTCTGGTTTTCCTCTGCAAAAGACATCGGTGTTTCAGCGTAGTTGAATTGTTGACGGTGCTGCGACGGGGATGGGGACCGTCGTTGTTCCGGGTCCCGCCGTGGATTGGTTTTTGGGCTTGTGTCGCGTTGAGCGGCGTCCGCCGCTGGTGAGTGAGCGCCGTCTACGGGGATGGCTACCTCGGCCCCCGGATCACATCCCACACGTCCGCTGGAGGATATGCATACTCTTCCGACGCTGATGTGTGGAAAGTGTGCGCACGGAATGGTCTTCCTACCAAGAACCGTTGTGTCTTTCGGACACGGCGATTGTGAGCCCAAATATGGATGAGTGTAAGGACAAGGCCGCCCACCAGCAGGGCGAGTATGGCGACCCCTCGAGGGTCCTGTTTCTGTAATTCGGATATTCCAAATACGCCAAGCGCCGCAAATCCAACTATTTAGAGGAATAATCCATAGACTTCAGCGGCTCTTTTCACTCGATAAGAATGACAGTTCACTCTGGTCGGAGGTGAAAGGACCAATCCGTCATCGCTTTTGCCTCCTAGCTCTAGAGAGATTGTTGCGAACTTGCACCAAGGCTGGAGGTGTCTGCAAGGTTAACTAGCAGCTGTCATATTCGGGGATGTGTAGCTAGGTGCCGTTCAGCCTCTCGCGGGCACCCACGAAGCTGCGCGTCAGTAGTGAGCTCACGCTCACGCGGTGAGCCGCCGGATCTCGTCCCGTATTGCACCAGACCACCGCAGGAGTAACAGCGCGGTCCACTGCAACGGATCGGACATGCCCGCGATTGCACTCGTTAGGGTCCAACTCCTGCCGGGGCAGATATCGGGGAACTGTTGCCTGCGAGGCGCGTCCCGGGTCGTGAGCAGCCGCCCAATTGGGCAACCATGACGACTAGGATGCCGCGCTGCCATCTTTTGGAGTCCACCCCAAGGCCGGCCCCAGCTTCCCTGCGATGTCCGTCAGGATCTGTACGAAGTCCTCATGGTCGAAGCTGAAGGGCAGTGCGAATCTCACCGACCAAACGCTGGTGATTACAACTGCATCCGCACTTGCCTCAGGTTCAACCCCATCCAAACAGCTTCAGAGTTCGATTCAGATATTGTCGGCACGCTCAGTTGCTCAAACCTCCGCCACAGGAGCCGCGAACTGCGCCTCGTACAGCCGCGCGTAAGCCCCGCCGGCGGCCAGCAGTGAAGCGTGCGTCCCCTGCTCGACGATTTGGCCGGCCTCCATCACCAGGATGAGGTCGGCGTCGCGGATCGTGGACAGGCGGTGCGCGATCACGAACGAAGTCCGGTCGGACCGCAACGCGCTCATCGCCTTTTGCACCAGCACCTCGGTCCGGGTATCCACCGACGAAGTGGCCTCGTCCAGGATCAGCACCGACGGCCGGGCCAGGAACGCCCGCGCAATCGTCAGCAGCTGCTTCTCCCCCGCGGACACGTTGGACCCCTCGTCCTCCAAAAGCGTGTCGTACCCGTCCGGCAATGACCGCACGAACCGGTCCACATACGTCGCCCGCGCCGCCTCAAGAATTTCAGCCTCGGAGGCAGAAGGCCGCCCATACGCAATGTTGTCCCGGATCGACCCCGCGAACAGCCAGGTATCCTGCAGCACCATCCCCATCCGCGAGCGCAGCTCGCGCCGCGGCACCGAGGTGACGTCCACGCCGTCGAGCGTTATCCGCCCCGCATCAATCTCGTAGAACCGCATCATCAGGTTCACCAGCGTGGTCTTCCCCGCCCCGGTGGGCCCCACAATCGCCACCGTCTGCCCCGGCTCCGCCACCAGGGAAAGCGAAGAAATCAGCGGCTGCTCCGGCGAATACGAGAACGACACATCCTCGAACACCAGCCGCCCCCGCCCAAACACCGGCCCGGCAGAAGGCGCAGGCTCAGCAGACTCCTCCTCCTCATCCAGCAAAGAGAACACCCGCTCGGCGGACGCCACCCCGGACTGCAGCACGTTCGCCATGGACCCCAGCTGCGCCAGCGGCATGGTGAACTGCCGCGAATATTGGATGAACGCCTGCACATCGCCCAGCTGCATCGCCCCGGACGCCACCTGCAGCCCGCCCACCACGGCGATCCCCACATACACCAGGTTCCCGATGAACGTCATGGCCGGCATGATCAGCCCGGAAATGAACTGGGCACCAAAACTGGCCGAGTACAGCTCCGCGTTCTTCTGCCGGAACCGCTCCCCCACCTCCTGCTGCCGGCCGAACACCTTCACCAGCGCATGCCCGGTGTACGTCTCCTCGATCTGCCCGTTCAGCTCCCCCGTGTGCTTCCACTGCGCCACAAACAGCTTCTGCGAGCGCTTGGCGATCAGCGCTGTCAGCCCCAGCGTCAGCGGAATGGTCACCAGCGCGATCAGCGCCAGCGTGGGCGAGAGGATCACCATCATCACCAGCACACCCACCACGGTCAGCACTGACGTGACCGCCTGGCTGATGGTCTGTTGCAGGCTCTGCGAAATGTTGTCCACGTCGTTGGTGACCCGGCTGAGCAGCTCGCCGCGCTGAATCGAGTCGAAATACCGCAACGGCAGCCGGTTGATCTTCGCCTCGATCCGCTCCCGCAGCCCGAACACCGTCCGCTGCACCACCCCGTTCAGCACATACGCCTGCACCCACATAAACGCCGACGACAGCACATACAGCACCAGCGCCCACGTCAGCACACTGCCCAGCGCCGCGAAGTCGATTCCCTGCCCCGGTACCAGGTCCATGGCACTGAGCATGTCCGCGCGCTGCCCCTCCCCGGACGCCCGCAGCTGCGCAATCACCTGCTCCTTGCTCACCCCGGCCTGCAGCTCCCGGGACACCACGCCGGCGAAGATCAGGTTGGTGCCCTCCCCCAGCAGCCGCGGCCCGATCACGGACAGCGCCACGCCGGCCACCGCCGTCGCGAACACCAGCAGCAGCCATGCCCGTTCCGGCCGCAGCGTCCCCATCAGCCGCTTGGCTGACGGCCAGAAGTTCATCGCCTTCTCCGCCGGGACGTTCATCCCCGCGAACGGCCCGCCCCTTCCGGGCCCGCCTGCCGGACGGGGAATGCGGACGACGTCGGCGCTTGCCGTTTTGGCCCCGGGTGCGGTTCCCGCGGTGGTTCCTGGAGCGGACGACGGCGGGCGGTGCGGCGCGCTCATACCGTCTCCTCCGCTGCCAGCTGGGAGGAGACGATCTCGCGGTACGTCTCGGACGTCTCCAGCAGCTCCCGGTGCGTTCCGCGCCCGACGATCCTGCCGTCGTCGAGCACTAAAATCTGGTCCGCGTCCACGATGCTGGAGACGCGCTGGGCGATGATCACCAGCGTGGCGCCGGCGGTGCTGCGCTTGAGGGCCTGCCGGAGCCGGGCATCGGTGCCGGTGTCCAGCGAGGAGAACGAGTCGTCGAAGATGTACAGCTCGGGCCGCTTCACCAGGGCCCTGGCGATGGCCAGCCGCTGCCGCTGCCCGCCGGAGACGTTGGTGCCGCCCTGGCTGATGGGCGCGTCCAGCCCCTCCTCCATCCGCTCCACGAAATCGCGGGCCTGGGCGATCTCCAAGGCGGTCCAGAGCTCGTCCTCGGTGGCGTCCGGTTTGCCGTAGAGCAGGTTGCTGCGGACGGTGCCGCTGAACAGGTAGGGCCGCTGCGGGACCAGGCCGATGTGCCCCCAGAGCAGGTCCGGGTGCAGCTCGCGGACGTCCACGCCGTTCATCCGGACCGAGCCTTCCGTGGCGTCGAAGAGCCGGGGCATGAGGTTCACCAGGGTGGTTTTGCCGGCGCCGGTGCTGCCGATGATCGCCGTCGTCTGCCCTGCTTTGGCGGTGAAGCTGATCCCGGTGAGGACCGGCTGATCGGCACCCGGGTAGGCGAATCCGACGTCGCGCATTTCCAGCTCGCCGGGACGTCCGTCCTGTCCCGCCGTCGTACTCACGGGATGAAGCGGCGGCCGGACGCTCGACTCGGTCCGCAGCACCTCCCCGATCCGGTCCCCGGACACCGCGGCGCGCGGGATCATCACGGCCATGAACGTGGCCATCATGACGGACATCAGGATCTGCAGCAGGTAGCTCAGGAACGCGATGAGCGTGCCCACCTGCATGGAGCCGTCCTGGATGCGGAACGAGCCGAACCAGATCACGGCCACGGACGAGACGTTCAGGACCAGCATCACCACGGGGAAGGCGAGCGCCATGAGCCGGCCGGCGCGCAGGGCGGTGTCCGTGACGTCCTCGTTGGCACGGGCGAAGCGCTCGGTCTCGATGTCCTCGCGGACGAAGGCGCGCACCACGCGGATGCCGGTGAGCTGCTCGCGGAGGACCCGGTTCACGGTGTCGATCCGCTTCTGCATCTTGCGGAACAGCGGCACCATCCGGACGGTGATCAGGCCGACGCCGATCAGCAGCACCGGGACGGCGACGGCGATCAGCCAGGACAGCTGCGCGTCCTGCCGCACGGCCATGATCACGCCGCCGATGCTGAGCATGGGTGCGGTGACCAGCATGGTGGCGGACATCAGCACCAGCTGCTGGACCTGCTGGACGTCGTTGGTGGACCTGGTGATGAGGCTGGGCGCGCCGAACTTGGTGACCTCCTGCTCGGAGAAGTCACCCACCCTTGTGAAGATGGCGACCCGGAGGTCCCGGCCCACGCCCATCGCCGCCTTTGCCGCGAAGTAGACCGCGATCACGGCGCAGACGATCTGCAGCAGGGTGATCCCAAGCATCACACCGCCCAGGCTGAGGATGTACCCGACGTTGCCCTTGGCCACGCCCTCGTCGATGATGTCCGCGTTCAGGGTGGGCAGGTACAGGGACGCGATGGACTGCGCCAACTGGAAAACCACGGCGGCGGCCAGCAGCTTCCGGTGCGGCCGGACGTATTCAACAAGCAGCTTCCAGAGCATGGGGGGCTCCTGACACAGTGTCCACAAGGTGTGGTGCGAAGGTCAGTTTACGTCCGGCGGCTGGGGTGGGCCGGTGGATGCGCAGGAGAAGTTGGGGCGGTTCTCGGACAGCGTATTTGGGGGCCCCGGGTGCCGCCGGGTACGAACCGGCAGCGGCTCCTACGCCAGGGACAACAGGAACGAAACCACGAACCCGGCCGCCGTGCTCAATGCAACTGCCGGTCCCCCATGTTCAAACGCCTCGGGCATTATGGTGTCCGCGAGGGCGGCGATCACCGCTCCAGCCGCGAAGGCCAGCGGCAACGAGATCGTCTCGGGGCTGCTGCCGGAGAGCGGGCCGGCACCAACCACGACGGCAAGGACCAGTACAACCGAGCACACGCCCCAGAGCCTGATAACGGCGGCCGTGGACATCCCTTGGCTGCGCATTGATGCTGCACCCACAAGGGCCTCGGGCAGATTGGAGACGAAGATCGCGGCCAGCAGCGCCAGGCCGCCGGTCCCCTCACCCAACGAGACGCCGAGGGCGAGATTCTCCGGCACGCCATCCAGCGTGGCGGCAGCCAGCAAAGCCAGGCCCGCCGCACCCCTGGTGGAGGCGGCGGACGGGGCACGGCCCTCGGCAGCGGCGTCAGTGTCGAGCTTGGGACTGCCCCGGTATTCATCCGCGGGAACCGGCTCGGATCCGGCTTGGGCCCACCGGTCGAGCAATGCACTCAACACCGTGAACACCAAGGCACCAACGAACAGGCCAATACCCGCGCGCCAGACTCCGCCGCGCTCGAAGGAGTCCTCGAACAACTCGAACGTCAGGGCAGTGATCAGGGCACCTGCCGCGAAGGACAGGATGATAGCCAGGACGCGCTTGGGCAGCTCAAAGCGCACACCGGCGAGGGCCCCCAGCACCAAAGCACTGGCAGTCACGACGCCAAAGAGCAGCGACATCCCCACAGCCACATTATGAGCGGGCGCGGAATGGACCACAACAAGCAAAAGGCCTATGGAGTCAGGTTGGACTGGTTCCCGGACAGCGTGGCCGCCGGCCACTGGGCCCGCTGGCTACGCTGTCCGCGGTCAGGCTCTGAAGGCTGCCGTTCCTTGTCAGATCCAGTACATGGGATACGTGGCTCCGCGGAGCCGGGACCCTAGAATTCCGAACCCGACGAGGATGCAGGCCGCGATGCCGGAGCACACCACAAAGGCGACCTGGCCAGTGGTTGCCATGGTACCGATGACTGCTGTGGCAGCCGCCGGTGAATGCGGCATCCTCAGCCACAGGGTCGCTCCGATAGCCAGGCTGCCTGCAACCGCGGCGGCCCAGAACGAGTGGCTGACCAGGCCCGTGCCGACGCCAAGCAGGGCGGAAACAATCAAAGACAAGAACATCGTCCACATGGTCGCCTTCAACTACCGGCGAACGCCCGCAGTCGCGCTGGCCAAAAAGTACATCGAGGAAGGTGCAATAGGCAAAGTCATCAGCTTCCGCGGCACCTACCTGCAGGACTGGAGCGCCGACCCTAACTCGCCATTGTCCTGGCGTTTCCAGAAGTCGATCGCAGGCTCCGGCGCGCTGGGTGATATCGCCACGCACGTCTTCGACATGGCCCGCTACCTCGTCGGCGAGTTCAGCGCCGTCAACGCCGTCCTGTCCACTTGGATCCCCGAGCGGCCCCTCCAGGCGGGCGGGGCCGATGCGCTCGGCACCGTACGGGGCGGAGAGGGCCCGCGGGGCGAGGTTGATGTGGACGACGAGGTCATGACAATGATCCGGTTTGCAAACGGAGCCGTGGGATCCGTGGAAGCGACACGCAACGCCCACGGAAGGAACAACTACATCACCTTCGAAATCCACGGAACCGATGGCAGTATCGTCTTCAACTACGAACGGCGCGATGAGCTGCAGGTCTGCTTCGCTTCCGACCAGGCCGACCGCCGGGGATTCCGCACCGTTTACACCGGCCCGGACCATCCCTACGGAGAAGGCCTCTGGCCCATTCCAGCTCTGGGCATTGGCTACGGGGAAACGAAGATCATCGAAGCGTACGACTTTTTCAAGGCCATTGCAGAAGGCGGCAGCGTGAGCCCCAACTTCGCAGACGGCTACCAGGTGGCCCTCATCGACGACGCCATTGTCGAATCTGCTGCAAAAGAATCATGGGTGGACGTTCCACAGATCACCGATTAACCCGTTTTCGGGAGGGACGGCCAAAAGCCGTCCCTCCCGAAACTCAAAACCATAACCAAGGAAGACAAGATGCCACATCCCCTCCCGATCCGCCAGGAGACTGCAGAAGTCTGGCTCATGCCCGTTTTCATCGCCAAAGCAGGGCACGAAGCCGACCTCCAGGAAGCCCTCCACGCTCTGCAGACGCTCAGCCGGAAAGACCCGGGATGCCTGGAATACACCGTTTTCTCTGACGAACATCAGCCCGGCACCTTCGTTCTCTTCGAAGGCTGGGCGCGTGACGAAGACCTCGTAGCGCATAACGAAGAAGTCCACGTCAAGGAGTTTGTGAAGGAAGTCGAACCGCTATTGGCAGTACCGTTTTCCGTCACTCCCCTCTCGCCGCTCACTTGAGCCGGTGTCCTGCCCATCGAGCCGGGGGCAGCAGGCCTCGTCGACTGACGCGGACCCTGAAAACCAATGTTCGACGCCGGCGGGCGGGCCACGCTGCCCGCTCGCCGGCGTTATTGATCAGGGCGAGCCCGCTGACCCAACCCGGGCGTCAAAATGGCGCCTGTACTCCGTTGGCGTCGTGGAGAAGGCGGCTGCAAAATTCTGCCGGAGGGTGACGGCGTTGCCGAATCCGCAGTCGGCAGATATCTGGTCGATCGAAAGATCAGTGGTCTCGAGCAGCCGCCGGGCTGCGTCCAGGCGGCGGGCGCGGATCCAGGCGGCCGGCGTCGTCCCCGTCGCTGCCCGGAATGCGCGGACAAAGGTGCGGCGGCTTAGGTGCGCCTGCGCGGCGAGCCGGTCGATGGAGAGCGGTTCACCCAGGCGGCCCAGGGTCCATTCGAGCAGGCGCGAGATTGGATCGTCGGTGGAGCGCTCCGGCACGGGGTGCTCTATGTACTGCGCCTGTCCGCCTTCCCGGTGCGGAGCGATGACAAGGCTGCGTGCCACCTGGTTCGCCGCCTCCGCTCCAAGCTTGGTACGCACAAGGTGCAAGCAGGCGTCCAGGGCGGAGGCGGTGCCGGCGGAGGTGAGGACGTCACCGTGGTCGATGTAGAGCACCGACTGATCAAGGGCGATATCCGGGTGCCGCCCGGCAAGGGAATCAAAAGCCTGCCAGTGCGTGACGGCCCGGCGCCCGGCGAGCAAGCCGGCGTCGGCAACGGGAATCGCACCAAGGCACAACCCCAAGATGGGCACCGCACGCCCATGTGCTCCTTGAAGCACCTGCCGCAGCGAATCGCTGAGGACGCGACCGTCGTCGAACCACGAGGGCACCACCACGACGTCAGCCTCTTCCGCTGCCTCCGGCCCTTTCACCTCGCCCAGCCGGTAGCCCTCAGCGGTTGTGACCTCGCCTTCCTGGTCGGAGAAAAGAAAGGTCTTCCACTCGGCAAGGCCTTGACGAGCCACTTCGTCAAAAACCATCTGCGGAACAGCAAGGTGAAACATCGTCGCCCCGTCGAAAGCGTAGACCGCAATCCTCATTCTGACGCCCTTCGCTAGCTTGGCCCGAATCCATCGTATAACTGCCTTCGTGCCACTGGTGGCTCCGATAGGCACCGGGAAGACTTGAGAAGTTGCCAATCGGCGGCCAAAAGTCACCATCCGGGAGAAAACAACCATGAGCACACCCCACCGCGCCCTCATCCTCATTGACGTGCAGCAGCAGTACTTTGGCGGCCCCCTCGAAATCCAGTACCCGCCGCACCAGGAGTCCCTCCCCATGATTGCGCGGGCAGTGGATGCAGCCACCGCCGCGGGCATTCCGACTGCCGTCATCCAACACTCTGCCGGCGAAGATGCGCCCGTCTTCGCGCCCGGCACGCCGGGCTTCGGGCTGCACCCCGAGATTGAACGCCGCAAAACTATCGAATGGAAGTCGGTGGTTAAGCAGTATGGTTCCGTATACGCCGGTACGGACCTCGCTGAATGGCTGCGGAAGCACGACGTCGACACGGTCACCTTGGCGGGCTACATGACCAACAACTGCGTGCTCGCCTCCGCCGTGGAGGCAGAGTTCCTTGGCTTCACCACGGAAGTCCTTTCAGACGCCACCGGTGCCATCAACCTTGCCAACCATGCCGGTTCCGCCGACGCGAAGACCGTGCACACGACGCTGCTCGCGCTGCTGAACTCGAACTGGGCAGCAGTAGCCGATACTGACACGTGGACCAACGCACTGTCCTCGCAGCAGGCCCTCACCAGGAGTGATCTCGGGAGCTCAGCAGTCGCCGGGTTGGAGCTCGTCCCCCAGGCTTAAGCCAGCGTCCGGGCTTCCCACCTGTTGTCGCCGGGGTGGGAAGCCCGGGAACACCAGCAGCATTGGCGCCGTTGCATTCACGGGGACCAAGCCCCAACGAATCTCAAGGACTAATCTCATGAAGTGGTTTCTCCTCGCCGGTGCCATCCTGAGTGAGGTGACGGCGTCCCTCTCCTTGAAAGCGGCGTTGGAGAATCCTGCATTCTTCGTCGTGGTTGTTCTCGGTTATTCCGCTTCCTTTGCTTTTCTCGCGGCGGTCCTCCGCAAAGGCCTGGGACTCGGCGTTGCCTACGGTATCTGGGCTGCGTTGGGAGTGACCCTCACGGTGCTGCTGGCCGCCCTCATCTTTGGCGAAGCGTTGACGCCGGTGATGATGATCGGCGTCGCCATGGTCATCGCCGGCGTCCTCTGCGTGGAACTCGGGTCACATAAAGAGCCTGCAAAAGAACCGGCAAAAGAAATGGCCCGCTCATGATGTGGCTGTTGCTGGCTGGGGCAATCCTGACCGAGGTGACCGCCACCCTGTTCCTGCGCGTCGCATCCGCAGGTAAGCGACGCTGGTACTTACCTGTCGGCGTCGGGTACTTCCTGGCGTTCACGCTCCTCACCCTAACCTTGGACCAGGGAATGAGCCTCGGGGTTGCTTACGGCATCTGGGCCGCGGCCGGCGTCGCGCTGACCGCCCTCGCCAGCCGGGTCTTCTTCAAGGAGACGATCACCCCCATCATGATGCTCGGGCTGGGGCTCATCATCGGCGGTGTCCTGCTCATCGAGCTGGGTGCAGCGCACTAGTGGACCCGTAACGGGAGCTGGGAATTTCTTAAGTGCAACGGCAATACCGCCATTTCTCTCATGGCGGACGGGCTCTCCCACCTCCACGCCGTCCATGTTCAAATGGGAAGGTTGAACCGGCCGCCCGAGTCCGCTCCACGGCCTCGGCCATATGGAAGGAAGCACATGACCGATCGCCCGGAACACCCCCCGATCCCCACCCCCGGAAGTGCCCAAGGCCTGGACAGCAAGGTTGAAGGCGGATGCCCGGTGGCGCATGGCAGCGTCACCTCACACGGCAGCGAGAGTGAAAACCCGGCCATCGATTCGCCGCAGCCCAAGGGGCACCGGCCGAGGACCGTCGCCGATTGGTGGCCCAACCAGCTGGACCTCTCGGTGCTTCACAGCCATAACGCCAAGGGCAACCCGCTTGGCCCCACGTTCAGCTACCGCGAAGAGTTCCAGAAGCTCGACGTCGAGGCGCTCAAGCAGGACATCATCCAGGTCCTCACCACGTCCCAGGACTGGTGGCCGGCGGACTTCGGCCACTACGGCGGCCTGATGATCCGGTTGAGCTGGCACGCCGCCGGCACCTATCGCGTCCACGACGGCCGCGGCGGCGCCGGGGACGGCAGCCAGCGGTTCGCACCGCTCAACAGCTGGCCGGACAACGCCAACCTGGACAAGGCCCGCCGGCTGCTGTGGCCCGTGAAGCAGAAGTACGGCCAGAAGCTCTCGTGGGCGGACCTGCTGGTTTTGGCCGGCAACGTCTCCCTCGAGTCCATGGGATTCAAAACTTTCGGCTTCGCCTTCGGCCGCGAAGACGTGTGGGAGCCCGAGGAGATTTTCTGGGGGCCGGAGGACACCTGGCTCGGCGACGAACGCTACATCGGCGAGGGGCAGATGTCGGAGGAGGTCGGCTCCACGGAGATGGGCCTGATCTACGTGAACCCCGAGGGCCCGATGGGCAACCCGGATCCCAAACTCGCGGCAGCTTTCATCCGCGAGACCTTCAAGCGGATGGCCATGAACGACGAAGAGACCTTCGCGCTGATCGCCGGCGGCCACACGTTCGGCAAGACCCACGGCGCCGGTGATGCCGACGCGCACGTAGGTCCCGAGCCGGAAGGCGCCAACCTGGAAGCGCAGGGGCTGGGCTGGCTCAGCACCTACGGCAGCGGCAAGGGGGCGGACACGATCACGTCCGGTTTGGAAGTGACCTGGACCGACCAGCCCACGCAGTGGAGCAACCGCTTCCTGGAGATCCTGTTCGAGTACGAGTGGGAGCTGGTCAAGAGCCCTGCCGGCGCCCACCAGTGGGTGGCCAAGGATGCCCCGGAGATCATCCCGGACGCCCACGACCCGGAGAAAAAGCACCGGCCCACCATGCTGACCACGGACCTCTCGCTGCGGTTCGATCCGGTCTATGAGGAGATCGGACGGCGCTTCCTGAAGAACCCGGATGAGTTCCAGCTCGCCTTCGCCAAGGCCTGGTACAAGCTGCTGCACCGCGACATGGGGCCCGTCGGCCCGCACATGCTCGGGCCGTGGGTCCCGGAAGCCCAGCTCTGGCAGGACCCGGTCCCGGCAGTGGACCACGAGCTGATCGACGAGCAGGACATCTCCTCGCTCAAGGCCCAGCTCCTGGACTCAGGCCTGTCCGTCTCGCAGCTCGCCGGCACGGCTTGGGCCGCCGCGTCCACCTTCCGCAAGACCGACCGGCGCGGTGGCGCCAACGGGGCGCGGATCCGGCTGGAGCCGCAGCGCGGCTGGGAGGTCAACGAACCCGAGCAGCTTTCGACGGCGTTGCAGGCGCTTGAGAGGGTCCAGCAGCAGTTCAACGCGGCCCAAGCCGGAAGCAAGAAGGTCTCGCTGGCGGACCTGATCGTCCTCGGCGGCTGCGCCGCGGTGGAAAAGGCAGCCCGGGACGCAGGCTTCGCCGTCACCGTGCCGTTTCGGCCCGGCCGCACCGACGCCGCCCAGGAGCAGACCGACGTCGAGCAGTTCCAGTACCTGAAGCCGCGGGCAGACGGGTTCCGGAACTATGTGCGCCCCGGCGAGAAGCTCCAGCCGGAGACCCTCCTGCTGGACAAGGCGTACCTGCTGGACCTCTCCGCACCGGAGATGACGGCGCTCATCGGCGGCATGCGCGCCCTCGGGACAAACGTGGGCGGTTCCGCCCACGGCGTGCTCACGGACCGGCCCCAGGTCCTGACGAACGACTTCTTCGCCAACCTGCTCTCACCGGGCACCAAGTGGAAGGCGTCGGAGGCGGAGGAGAACGTCTATGAAATCAGCGACGTCGCCACCGGCGAACTGAAGTGGACCGCCACGCCGGTGGACCTGGTGTTCGGCTCCAACTCGCAGCTCCGGGCGATTGCCGAGGTCTATGCGAGCGATGACGCCAAGGAGAAGTTCGTCAACGACTTCGTGGCGGCCTGGGTGAAGGTGATGGAGCTGGACCGCTTCGATCTGCGCTGACTGATGCGTCCGGGCCAGCTGCAGCGGCCGCCCGCCCGGACCCGCACTCTCGTGGATTTTTCCCGTCCTCACCGTTGGAGGAATCGACTGCTCTACCGGGACTGGAGAGCATCCAGTGCCACTGCCATCGCAGCCGCAACCCGGCCGTCGAGTCGTGCGCCTGGAAGGGTGATGAGGTAGCGGTCGCGCAGGGACCGTCCCCGTTCTGATGTCATGAGCACTTCTCCGTTCGAGTCCACAAAGTCGAAGTGGAAACGGAAGGGCGAAGGGACCGCATCACCGATAGGCGTCGCTTCCCAGATACGCCGGCCGATGGCCACCCCGAGGCTGCGCTCACTTCCGGTGACCTTGAGTCCGGACGCTTCGAGGTGCCAGGTGGACCGCAGCAGGGACTTGCCAAAGTCTTTCCGGAAGCTGCCGATCGCTTGTCCATTGGCGTCCAGCACGTCGTATGTGGCGCCGAGGTCGAGGCGTTGCCGGGCCTTGAAGGAGAAAAGCGGCAGGGTCCTTGACTCGTCCTGGTAGAAGGTCACCTGTTCCTTGAAAGCGGCCCGCTTCTGCTGGGCGACGGCGAGCAGGTGCCCAGGTTGCCCGTCTCCGGCGACGGAACGTATCTCATAGCGATTGACCATCAACGTGAGCTTCTGAGTCACGGTGAACTGCTCGATGCGCTCTGCAAGTTCTGTCATGGGTGCGTCCTCCGTGGTTGGGGCGGTCTCAAATAATTCGAGGTTCGCCTGATGCTATGTTGTCTGCCTGGCTTTCACTAGCTCCTGCTAGGAGGACTGTTCCTTGTTCTCCGGCTGGCCGTTTCTGTCAGTGTCCTGAAGGAATTGTGTGATCTTCTGAGCCATGGCCACTGACTGCGTCCAGTGCAGGTTATGCAGGCCCTTGAGCTCGACGATTTCGTGGCGGTTGACGCTCTTTAGCTGGTTCTTGTGCGACTCGAGCCAGTTCGGCAAGGTGGTCACACTGTCACTGGCGAGGAAGTGAAGAACGGGTGTGTTCTCAGGGTAGGTCACTCCGTGGAGTGCTGCGGCATTGCTGGCGACTCGGGCGCTTTCGTCCGCGACTGCCGCGTTGCCGAAGTTCCAGATTGTCATTTGCCGCATGCGTTCCAATTCGGTTGTGGTGAAGTCGTCGCTTTTTGGGTCCACCTCGCCGGGAGCGACCGACACCAAGGTCCGGACCAGGCCAATTGCGGAAAGTATCCCGATGATATTGATTCCGCCGCCAGCCGCGGATTCCTTCTCCAGCTCGGCGGTGGGCACGGTGGGGTCTATGCCGATAACGGCGGATACTTCGTTTGGGTACCGGTTAGCGTAGTCGAGTGTGTAAAAGCCCGCGATCGAATGTCCAGCCAAAACGTAAGGCTTCCCGATGTGGAGTGAGGAGAGGGCCTCGTGGAGCTCGGTGTTGATATTCTCCACGGTCCGATCACGTGCTTTCAGGTCGCTGTAGCCGTACCCGAAGCGCTCGACGACGATGACGTCGTAAGCCACGAGTTCCCTGATCAAAGGGGCGAAGTCCAGCGCCGGAGCTATCGTGCCCAGGCCGCTGAGCAGGACCAGGGGCTGTCCACCTTCGGTGCCAGCCCGAACGACGTTCAGTGAGCCTCCCGCGACCTCCACTAGTTCGCCGTATTGGGCAGTGCTCGATCTCTCCTGCTGTTCCAGCAGTGCGTTGGCCGCTGTGGATGCAAACGTTATGCCCAGCGCAGTGATAGCGACAAAGCCAAGTATTTTTCGTGTGCGACGGAATGGCCGGCGACGCTTTGTATGGTCTGTAAGCGAACTCATTGCCATCTCGGGCTCCGTTATTGTGGTTTGCCCTGGGCTGGGTGCCGGGGACACTTCCAAAGCTACGGATGCGTGTGGTGACCCAACATCACCACAGGTGGTGAATGAGGTGATGATTTGGACCCGAATTGACCCCAACTGTGGGCGGGATAGAGTCACCACGGTCAGCTTGTCCGAGCCTCATCAGGTTGACGGAATCTTCGGCATGTAGTGGGCTGTATCGACGTCGTCTTGAAGGTCATAGTGGGAGGATCCCTGGGATTTCTCTATTTCCCGTGGATAGTCTGGGGCAGGAGAACACCCTATGCGAGGGTCAGTGAGAACGTGATTGAAGCAACTGCTGCGGTAATCCGCCGGAACAATGTCACCATAACCGGCCGGGATGATGGGCCTGTCATGATGTTCGCCCACGGTTTTGGCTGCGATCAGGCTATGTGGCGGAAGTTGCTGCCCTACTTTGTCGATGATTACCGGCTGGTGCTTTTTGATCACGTTGGCGCAGGACACTCCGACATCAGCGCCTATGACTGGGAGAAGTACGGGACCCTGGACGGGTACGCGTCGGACCTGCTGGAGATTTGCGCCGCCCTCGACCTTGAGGACATCATCCTGGTGGGCCACAGCGTCAGCACGATGATCGCCGTGATCGCCGCGGTGCAGGACCCCAACCGTTTCTCCCACCTGGTCCTGCTGGCCCCTTCACCCCGTCATACCGATGACCCGTACGACGGCTACGTGGGCGGGTTTTCGCGGGAAGACATCGAGGGCCTGCTGGCATCTCTGGACAGCAACTATTTCGCCTGGGCAGCGGCCGTGGCGCCTCTGGTTATGGGCAACCCGCAGGAGCCGGAATTAGCGGAGGACCTGCGTGCCAGCTTCTGCCGGACAAACCCGGCCATCGCACGGCACTTCGCCGGGGTAACCTTCTTTTCCGACACCCGCCCTGAACTGAAAAAGGTGCGCACCAACTGCCTGATCCTGCAGTGCTCCAACGATCGGCTTGCCCCGCCGGAAGTGGGCGCCTACCTGCACAAGAATCTGGAACACAACACCCTGGTGCAGCTTCAGGCCACCGGCCACTGCCCCCACGTCAGCGCCCCGGAAGAAACGGCCCGGGCAGTTTTGCACTACCTCGACACCCGCTCGTGACAGGCGCCGTTGGCCCTCCCCCGCATTTCCAAATTCGTCCCTAGCCGCGTTTACGGGATCAGCAGGGAAGCGGCCGACCAGCACCTGCGCCAAGTCAGGCCAGCGAGAGCCTGGGTTCAGGCGAGTTTGGTTACTTGGTAAGTGTGGCCAGCCGCGCGGAGCCGCTGTATGAGAACGTTGCCGAGTGCGGTGGCCGGTGTCAGTGACCCTTTCGCGGTCGGCAGCCGGTCACCGTCTAGGGCAAGAGCGAGTGCAGTCTCGCCTGCCATCACGGCGGTGGCGGCATAGCCGGGATCACCGGGGCCGGCAGCAATCGCCTGGTATCGGTGCCCGTTCTCTGTGCGGGCGGTGACCTGGGAGTGGAACCAGCCTTCGCGCTGCGTGCTGGTGCTCGGACCCGTACCTGGTGCCGGAAGAAAGCGGTCGAGCACCCGTCGGGTGGGCGGGAACGCCATCGCGCCCGTGAATGCGCGGAGCCCGAGTGCCGTTGCCTTGGCGAGGACTGCTCCTGCCGGTCCGGGGGCCACCCCCATTACCTCGCCGTACTGGAGGGAGCGGCCGTAGGCCCAGCCCTGCAATGCGTTGCTGCGGCGCACTATCCGGGTGTTGACAGGGGCCATGATGAATGGCGCGGTCCAGGTGCCGTCATCGGAACGGCGCACAGGACCGGCGTCAGGAGGCTGTTGTGTCGTCGGCTCCCGTGTGCGGTCGGGGCTCAGGGCGTAGGGGTCAGCGGCTAATGACCGCAGGGCGGTGTTTGATCGCATCGCGTCCAGCTGCCCGCGCATCGATTCGAGCGTTCCTCCGCTGATGCCAGCCTTGGCCGTGGCAACGAGTTGGACCTCGACCAAAGTCCCAGCGCCGTCGGCTTCTGCCGCCTGATGTAGCAGCAGTACCGCGAGGTCGGACGGCACGGAGTCGTAGCCGCAGGAGTGCACGATCTTGGCCCCGCTCGTCCTGGCCAGAGCGTCGGAGCGATCAATCGCCTCTCGGATGAAGGACACCTCACCCGCGAGGTCGGCGTGGTGGGTACCGGCCCGTGCGCAGGCGTCGACGACGGGTAGTCCGTGTTTCGCGTATGGACCGACGGTTGTGAAGAGCACGTGCGTGCCCGCGGCCAGGGCGGCGATCGAGTTCGCGTCCTCCGTATCGGCTTCGATGAGGGCCCATCCGTGCGCCTCGACCGGCAACTGTGACCGAACCGCCTCGAGTCTGGACCTGGACCGGCCCGCGAGTCCGACTCGCATACCGGCCGGTGCATGCTCCGCGACGTAGGCGGCGATCAGTCGGCCAACGAAACCCGTCGCTCCGTAGAGAACGAGGTCATGTTCCCGAAATGAGTTGTCCATACTGCAGCTTCACGTCAACTCCACGCTGGCACAAGGCTCTCTTGTGTTGGTCCTCAGAACAACCGGAACTGAACTACTTTCGAACGAAAATCCGGTCCGCCTGTACACAGCCGGGGACAATTTTCGTAGGTTATCAACCGCTACTGCTGCCAGGGAGCTACCCCGACGGCTCCCTACTCCAGCCATGGACGGACCAGAGTCGCCACCAGTGCCGGCCGCGTGATCAGCAAACATACGGTTGGCGCACCGTGGGAGGTTGACGGAATATCCAATAGCGGCGTTCGACAGGGACGAGTAGAAGCAGGCAGTGAACTGGTCTTACGCGCCTTTTCGCCTTTCCGCAGGTTCAGTGCGCAGAGCACGCTGAGCTGGTATTGGTTTTTCCTATCAGTCCAGTAGGGAACTGGTCTTAGACGTGATCCGTGTCACGGGGGCACAGTGGGATTAAATTCCTACGACCGAAAGGACAAAGATGTCCAGCAAGCTAACGCCGTCTTCGGCGGCGGCGTCCTCCCCTGAACGGACGGACGTTCGTGCCGCCCTGCTGGGTGGCAAGACCTTCCGGAGTTTGAGTGAGCAGAGGCTCTCCCCGCGGGAGGAAAAGTTCGAGCGGGCCCGGCAGACGCTGGGATTCTTCCTGGCGCCGGCAGTGTCAATTATTTTCGCGCTGCTGCCGACCGGAATGGAGCATACCCAGCAGCTGCTCGCGGCCGTGTTGCTGGGCGTCATCATCCTCTGGATCTGCGAGCCCGTACCGATTCCGGTCGGCGGGCTCATTGGTGTGGCCGCCGTAGTCCTGCTCGGCGTGGCACCTGCCGCTGACGTCCTGCGGCCCTTTGGCTCAACCACCATCTTCACCTTCATCGGCGCGTTCATCCTCGCTGCCGCCATGCTCAAACACGGCATAGCACAGCGACTGGCCTTCGCCGTCCTGTCCATACCCGGCGTCGCCAAATCCACCTACCGTGTCATCATCGCCTTCGGCGTAATCACCTGTCTGTTGTCAGCGTTCGTCTCCAACACGGCCACCGTGGCGATGCTGATGCCCACCGCCCTAGGCATCCTCGCCGTGATCGCGCAACTGATGCAGGACCGCGGCGTCGTGAAAGCGGACTTTGACCCGTTGCGCCTGCGTGTAGGAGCAGCACTGATGCTGATGCTCGCCTACGGCGCCAGCGTCGGCGGCCTCCTGACCCCCGTCGGATCACCTCCGAACCTGATCGGCCGCGGCCTCATCGAGGAAGCAACCGGTATCGAAATTTCCTTCGTCCAGTGGACAGCCACCGTGGCCCCACTCTGCGCCGCCATGTTCGTAGTGCTTGCCCTGACCATGTTCCTGCTCAACAAGCCCGAAATCCGCAGGATCGAAGGCGTTGACGAATTCATCCAGGAGCAGAAGAAACGGCAGGGCAAGATGTCCCGGGCCGAAATCAATACGCTGATCGCTTTCGGCCTGACCGTCACACTGTGGCTGCTCCCGGCCTTCGCCAGCCTCATCGCTGGCCCGGACTCTGAGCTGTACACGTTTTTAGATGACCGCCTGGACGAAGGCATCGTCGCTGTCATCGGCGCCTCCCTGCTCTTTATCCTTCCCACCAACTGGAAGGAACGCCGAGCCACCTTGACCTGGTCCGACGCGGCGAAGATCGACTGGGGCACTATCATCCTTTTCGGTACCGGCATCATCTTCGGCGCCCTTCTTTCCTCCACCGGCCTGGCCGAAACCATCGGAAAGACTGCCGCCGACAACCTGGGCGTCACCAGCGTCGTCGCGATCACTGCCTTCTCGGCCGTCCTGGCCATCCTCATCTCGGAAACAACCAGCAACACCGCCTCCGCCGCCGTCGTCGTTCCAATCGTCATCCCGCTGTGCGTCGCCATGGGAGTGGACCCCCTCGTACCCGCCCTGGCAGCAACGTTCGCGGCATCCTTCGGCTTCATGCTGCCCGTCTCCACACCGCAGAACGCCATCGTCTACGGCTCGGGCGCAGTTCCCATCACCCGCATGGTCCGCACCGGATTCGCCTTCGACATCCTCGGCGCAATCCTCATCATCAGCATCGTCCCGATCATGATCGGCGTCACCGGCATCGGCCGATAAACACGACCCGCCGGGATTGGTCTGTACCCACACCAGGCGTGGCTAAGACCAGTCCCGGGTGGTACACAGCAGGAACGGCCCGCATGCCTCGCGATCTTTCCACTCCAGCCCTCCGCCATCAGCAAGACATGAGGCAGGAAGTTGCAGGGCGGGATCGGTGCGCACTAAGAGTAGTCACGACTGCGTGATGCCAGGTCTCAGGACATACCCCCGGCACCGCCGTGCCGCAAAAGACACGCAAGGGATGCCTGGCCCGGCTGCATTAGTGGCTACCTGGCCGAGGCGTTTCACCTTTTGCCCCGCCAACTGCGCCTGCTTTGCCAATGAGTTCAGTGGCAGGCAGTCGGAGGAGGTGACGAGGTCATCAGTGAACCCCCGGCATGTGTCCGCACGGGCTAGGGAACTGAGTCCAGAAGGGTCGTGTACCCCTCGGCATGATGGAACAGGCGGCGGCCGGCGCCGTTGGTCTGGACCAGCCATAAGTAGTGGCCGTCAGCGGAGATCTCATCGACGCGTCCGGCGAACCGGGGTTGAGTTTGTCTGAGGTCAACAGCACGATCATGTCGTCGGGGTTCAGCTGGTGCCAGTTCGTCACTTCGAGGCGAAGGGAACTGGAGAGACCAAGGGGCGCGCGCGGATTCGAGATGCACATGTGATGACCTTCATTTAGATGCCAGCGTGGACGTCTGGCTTACCCAAACATTTCTTCCGAACCGGTTGCTCTGTCGTTCCCATTAGAGCGTTCGTTAGCTGAAAGCGTCCAAGACCTAGAAGCAATACACTCGATAGGCGCACCCTATCAAAGGGCCTCTGAGTGGGACGCAATAAGGGCAGACTGCCTGCCGCGACCGGAACTAGTGATTGATGTAGGGAAGCAGCTGTGGATACGCGAAAGCTGAAGTACTTTTTGGCCGTGGTGGATCACGACGGCTTCAACCGGGCGGCAGAGCATCTGTTGATCGCTCAGCCCTCGCTCTCGCAAACCATCGCAAGCCTGGAGAAGGATCTGGGGGTGCCGTTGTTCCACCGCATCGGCCGCCGCGCCGTCCTCAGCGAAGCGGGCAAGGAACTCGTCGGGCCCGCCAGACTGGTCATGCGTGACCTTGATGCGGCTGCCTCGGCGGTCCAGGCACTGCGGGGCGTCCGGAGTGGGCGGCTGGACATCATCACCATGCCCTCCCCCGGCATCGAACCGCTGACATCCATGATCGCCGGCTTCACCCGGTTGCACCCCTCCATCCGGCTCAACGTCGGTGCTGCCTTCACACCCGAGGAAGTCATAGAATCCGTCCGGACCGGCAGCACCGAGATCGGCCTCGCCGGCTCCCCCACACCCATACGGGTGCCCGGAGTCCAGGTCCTTCAACTGGAACGCCAACCCCTGATTCTCATCGTCAACCCGAAGGCGGACACGTTCAACCCCGGAGCGTCGATTCAACGGGAGGATTTGGGCGGCCACCGGCTAATTGCGAGCCAGCGGGGATCCCTTATGCGCTGGCTGGTCGACGACGCGCTGGCACGTGGAGTCAATACCGAAATCGTAGTCGAAGTCGCCCATCGGACCTCCATCCTCCCCCTCGTACTGGCAGGCGTGGGCCACGCGGTCATGCCCTCATCCTGGGCACCGCTGGCCCACAAATCAGGACTACGAACCCTGCTGATCGAGCCCGTCTCCCACCTGGACGTTGCGGTTCTCAGCAGGAAGGAAGATCTGACGCCGGCTGCCCGGGCTTTCCTGGCCGTAGCAGAACTCCACGCCTCAACCGGGCCCTGAACTGCCGCAACCCGCACCGATAGGCAGAGCCTATATGCCTTATCGAATCTTGGTCTTGGACGCCGTCCAGGAGCAGGCCGTCTACTTGAAGAGGAAGAACAGTGTGACCCCGCTAACAGGCTCACTGCTAAGCACTCAACGAGGAGGTAGGCACATGAGCGCCACCCAGAATTTCCGCATCGCATCCATCCCCGCCGACGGCGTCGGCAAGGAAGTCGTCTCCGCAGGCCGCCGCGTCCTGGACGCGCTGGCAGCAAACTCCAACGGCAAGTTCGCCTTTGACTGGACCGAGTTCCCTTGGGGCTGCGGCTACTACGCAGAGACCGGCAAGATGATGGCCGACGACGGCCTGGAGACGCTGAAGGACTTCGACGCGATCTACTTCGGAGCGGTCGGCTGGGAAAATGTCCCGGACCACATCAGCCTCTGGGGCCTGCGCCTGAACATCACCCAGAACTTCGACCAGTGGGCCAACATCCGCCCCGTGAAGTTCCTCCCGGGCGTCCAGTCCCCGCTGCGCAAGGCCGACAACACCGAGCTCGACTGGGTTGTTGTCCGCGAGAACAGCGAAGGCGAGTACGCCGGCCTCGGCGGACGGAACCTGAGCGGCCGCGGCCCCGGCAACGAGGTGGCCCTGCAGACCGCCCTGTTCACCGAGAAGGGCTGTGAGCGCATTATGCGTTTCGCCTTCGATCTCGCCCGGACCCGCACGGTGAAGAAGGTTTCTTCAGTCACTAAGTCCAATGCCCAGCAGTACGGCATGGTCCTGTGGGACGAAGTCTTCAACCGCGTGGCATTGGACTACCCGGATGTGCAGACCGAAAGCGTGCTCGTGGATGCGATGAGCGCGAAGTTCATCCTCAAGCCCGAAGACCTGTCTGTGGTAGTGGCGTCCAACCTGAACGCCGACATCCTTTCGGACCTTGGCTCGGCGCTTGCCGGCAGCCTGGGCCTGGCGGCCAGCGCCAACCTGAACCCGGAGCGCCGCTTCCCGTCCATGTTCGAACCGGTTCACGGCTCCGCCCCGGACATCGCTGGGCAGGGCATCAGCAACCCCATCGGGGCCATCGCCTCCGCGGCGCTGATGCTGGACCACTTTGGCCTGCACGAGGAAGCACGCAAGGTTGAAGCCGCGGTCGAAACGGCGACCGGCTCGGGCCATCTGACCCGCGATGTCGGCGGGAACGCCAACACCGACGACGTCACCGAGGCCATCATCAAGGCCCTGACCAACACTCTGGCTGCCGTCTAGCCGCGAATCAGCCGGGAGACATCCCGGCAGGCAGCAGCAAACCCGCCCGGAGTCGGCGGCGGTGCAGCAAGTCGCCGCCGCCCACTCCGTCATGCCCATCTTGCACCACATCTTCCAGCTACATTCCACAACGAGGTAGGAATCATGGATCACACCAGCTCTGCCGGCAGCGCGCACACAGCACAAAACGCGGCCCGCAAAACACCCTTGTACCGCCAACTGTATTTCTGGGTACTGACCGCCATCGTCGTCGGTATCCTTGTCGGCTGGCTCGCGCCCAGTGTCGGCATCGCTATGGAACCCATCGGCACCACATTCGTCGATGCAATGAAGATGCTTATCGGTCCCATCGTGTTCCTCACGATCGTGGGCGGCATCGCCAGCGTCGCTGACCTCAAGAAGGTGGGCATGACGGGTCTGAAGGCCCTGACCTACTTCCAGGTCGGCACCATCCTGGCCATGATCTTCGGCCTCGTCGCCATCAACATCTTCCGGCTGGGTGACGGCGTCAACGCCGACGCGGACAGCATCGAGACTTCCGAGTCCGCCGCAAAACTAATCGACGCCGGCGCGAACCAGGAATGGTGGCAGTTCCTCACCAAGGTCATCCCGGAAAGCATGGTTGCCCCCTTTGCTGAGGGCAACATCCTCCAGATCATCTTCATCGCCGTGATCTTCGGCATCGCCCTGAACGCTATGGGCAAGGTGGGCGCACCCGTCCTGGACGGCGTACAGCGCCTCACCGGGGTCATGTTCAAGATCCTCAGCTTCATCATGAAGGCCGCCCCCATTGGTGCTTTCGGCGCGATGGCATACGCCGTCGGCAAGTTCGGCGTCTCGTCCCTGACCAGCATGGGCGGACTCATCGCCCTGTTCTACATCACCTCCATCCTCTTCGTGGTGGTCGTGCTCGGCTCCATCATGGCCTTCCTGAGGCTGAACATCTTCTCGATGATCCGCCACCTCAAAGAGGAATACATGCTCATCTTGGGCACCTCCACCGCCGAACCGGCACTGCCGGGCCTGATGCGCAAGCTCGAACACGCAGGTGTCAAGAAGGAGACCGTGGGCCTCGTTGTTCCCACCGGCTACAGCTTCAACCTGGACGGCGCGGCAATCTACCTCTCCCTGGCTGCCCTCTACATTGCCCAGGCCACTAACACGGACCTGACCCTGGGCGAGCAGCTGGGCCTCCTCGCCGTCATGCTTCTGACTTCCAAGGGCGCTGCAGGCGTTGCAGGCGGCGGTTTTATCGCCCTCACCGCTACCCTGACAACCATCGGCACCATCCCTGCTGCGGGCATCATGCTCATCTTTGGCATTGACAAGTTCATGTCCGAATGCCGCGCCCTGGTGAACTTCACCGGCAACGCCGTCGCCACCCTCTTTATCGCATGGTGGGATCGCACGCTGGACGCAGACCGCGCCCGCCGCGTCTTCGCCGGTGAAATCGTGGAGCCCATGCCGTCCGAGGACCCCATCCATCTGGACGAAGTCGTCGACATCGACGAGGACCTGACCGAGTATGGACACCACGGGCCCAAAGAAACCGTTCCAAGGCACGCAGGCCTGGTTGCCGAGCTTGCCCCCACGAGCCCTCGCCCCAGCCACTCGGAGACCGTCTGACTCTCATGAGCACAACCACCGCCCCCAAAACCGTCCGGACCCTCATCGCCCCCGACAAGTTCAAGGGCAGCCTCACAGCCAGCGAAGTAGCGCAGGCCTTGGCCACAGGGCTTCGCTCCGCCGCTGATGTCCAAGGCACGGCCGGAGCGGTCCACTGCGAGATCCTCCCCCTGGCGGACGGAGGTGACGGCAGCGTCGACGCCGCCGTCACCTCCGGCTTCACCCGCCGCAGCTACACAGTTGCTGGCCCCACCGGCCAACCCGTCCAGGCCAGCATCGCTTTCGACGGCACCACCGCCGTCGTCGAGGTCGCCAACACCTGCGGACTCGGACTGCTGCCCGAAGGCAAACTGGCGGCACTGAACTCCTCCAGCCGCGGTTTCGGCGAAGCAGTCCTGTACGCCCTCAGCCTCAACCCTGCAAGAATCGTCCTGGCGCTGGGCGGCAGCGCCAGCACCGACGGCGGCATGGGAATGCTCACCGCCCTGGGCTACAGCTTCCACGACTCCCAAGGGCGCCAGCTCTACGGAAGCGGAGGAGCGTTGGGACAGGTCCAGTCCGTTCACCGCAGCTCGCTCCCGGAACTGCTGGACACCGAACTTGTCGTCGCGAGCGATGTCCACAACCCCCTCCGCGGCCCCAACGGCGCACCGGCGGTCTTCGCCCCACAAAAAGGTGCCACGCCCGAGGACGTCACATTCCTTGATGAGGGTCTGGGACACTTCGTGACCAAAATGGCAGAAGCCGGATTCGCCGACGCGCAGTCACTGGCAGCCCATGAAGGCGCAGGAAGCGCCGGCGGCATCGGCTACGCCTGCCTGCTGCTCGGCGCCAAACAGGTATCCGGCGCCGACTACTTCCTGGACCTGCTGGACTTCGACACCCGCAAGGACAGCTGCGATGTGGTGATCACTGGAGAAGGCAGCATCGACGAACAAACCCTGGCAGGCAAACTTCCCGCCGCTGTTGCACGACGATCAGGCACCCGTCCCATCATTGCCGTCGCTGGCCGCTCACTGCTCCCCAAGGACCGATGGGCTGAGATGGCCCTCACCCGCGTATACACACTGGCCGAATACACCGATCAGGACTCCGCCAAAGACCCCTACCTCTCCGCCACCCTGCTCCGAAAAATAGGCAAAGAAATCGGAACAAGCCTCCTATAGCTGAACTCCACACTCCGTCCCTCCCACATTCCGTTGACAGCACCAACGCCCCAACTTAGGCTCCTGCCATTGTGAGCCGAAGGAAGCGGAGGAACAGCGCTATGAACGAGGACAACGGGCAGTTACGGGATCAGCTGGGCCGCCTCGGCTTTGGCGGCACCGGAGTGGGCAATCTGTACCGCGCCATTTCTGACAAGCAGGCGGCTGCAACGGTGGAAGCGGCTTGGGACGCCGGCATCCGCTACTTCGACACAGCGCCGCATTACGGGCTCGGCCTGTCCGAGCGGCGGATCGGCGAGGTCCTAACCCGGAAACCGCGGGAAGACTTCATTCTCTCCACGAAGGTGGGCAGGGTCCTCGTCCCGTCACCCGCAACCAGGGACTCAAAGGATCCGGAAGGCTTTGACGTGCCCGCTGAACTGCGGCGCGAATGGGATCCCTCCGAGGCAGGAGTGCGGCGCAGCATCGAGCAGTCACTGGAACGGCTGGGCTTGGACTACATCGACATCGCCTACCTGCATGATCCCGACGTGTACAGCATGGAAGATGCCGTGAAGTCGGCTCTGCCGGCCCTGGAGAAGCTCCGCGCCGAAGGCCTCGTCCGGGCCATTGGCGTCGGCACCAACACCGCCGGGGCCGCCCTGCAGTGCGTGGAAGCGGCCAGCCTGGATCTCCTGATGCTGGCCGGGAGGTTCACCATGTTGGAACAGCCGGGCTCGGACGGCCGTCCCGGGGAAGGGCTGCTCGACCGTTGCCAGGAGCTGGGCACCGGGGTGGTGAGCGTGGGCGTCTACAACTCCGGCATCCTGGCCAAACCCGAGTTGCCTTCCGATGCGCATTACAACTACTCCCAGGCCCCTGCAGAGATCCTGGACCGGGCCCGCAAACTGGCAGCCATCTGCAAAGAGCATGGTGTTGAACTTCCCACCGCCGCCATCCAGTTTCCCTTCCGCCACCCAGCAGTCGTCAACGTCACCGTCGGCGCCAGCAGGCCGGCGCAGATCAGCGAAAGCGCCGAACGCATGTCCACCGAGGTGCCCGAGAAGCTGTGGCAGGACCTGCAGGAGCGGGGCCTGATCCCGGCCTAAGCCGGTTCCCCACGCGCGCGAACATCGGGTCCCCGCACGCCCTCCTTCTAAAAACACATCCCTTGTTTAAACTCGCCGCGGCTTCTAAAGTTAGGTTATCTACTTTTAGAAGGAGTCCACGATGCGCTGTGGGGATCCGGGCATAACGCACAGGTGCATCCACGCGCTCAGCTGTAACGGTCAGGTGACCTGAGATGGACTGGCAGGGCTGGGCCCTGTTCGGGCTGGTGGCAACCTCTGTGCTGACCGCCGTGATGATCGCCGCCCAAATGGCCGGGCTCACCCGGCTGGATCTGCCGCTGGTGCTCGGGACCCTCGTCACGCCCGATCCGGACAAGGCGCGGGTGGCAGGGTTCTTTATCCACCTCGGCGCCGGGCAGGCCTTCGCCCTCGGTTACGCTGCGGTCTTCGCGCTCCTGGGGCAGGCAACGTGGTGGCTCGGTGCACTGCTGGGGCTCCTCCACGTGGCGGTGGCCCTGACGGTCATCCTTCCCCTGCTGCCCGGAGTCCATCCGCGGATGGCATCCACCAGGGCCGGTCCCACCACCACCGCCGTACTGGAACCGCCGGGCCTGCTGGGGCTGAACTACGGCATCCAGACCCCTGCCGTTGCCGTGGTGGCGCATGTCATTTACGGCGCGGTGCTTGGGTTGCTTCTGGGGGCACGATGAGCGTTGATCATTGGGACACGGCCCCGCAGGAGCGGGAGCTGCCGGGCACGTTGTGGGAGCAGCGCACACCCACGCCCATCGCTGACTACGGCCTGCTCGGTGACACGCGGACAGCGGCGCTTGTTTCCGCGGCAGGGTCAGTGGACTGGCTTTGCGCTCCCGCGTTCGACGGCGAGCCCCTCTTTGGTGCCTTGCTGGGAGGACCGGAGGCCGGGCAGTTCCTCGCCGGACCGGCTGTCCCTGCCCCGATCATTTTTCGCCGGTACCGCCCGAACACCGCCACGCTGGAAACGGTGTGGGCGGCGGGGAACGGCAGGCTCACGCTGACCGAAGCCATGATCGCGGAAGTGGCCGGAGAACTGCTGCCCACCACCATCCTGGTGCGGCACCTTGCAGCGGAAGGCTCACCGGTCCGCGCCACAGTGCTTTTCGACCCGCGGCTTGGCGAACAGCACCGGCGCCCGCGCGTGCGCCGCGGCCAGGACCTTGTCTGCAATTGGGGGCCCCTGGCAACTTCCCTGGGAACCAGTCCCACCCTCGATCTTGAGCCCGGGCGCCCCCTGACGTTCGACATCGTTCCGGGCAAACCCCTCACGCTTGTCCTCGCCTTGGCCTACGGTGAACCGCTGATCCACGTGGACCCCGGGGCAGCGTGGGACCTGGTGAGCAGGGACGAGGCGCGGTGGCAGGCCTGGACGGAGGAGATCGACGGCGCGATCCCCTGCCGCGATGCGGTGGTGCGCAGCTTGCTGACGCTTCGGCTCCTCACCTACTCCCCCTCGGGAGCGCCGGTGGCCGCTCCCACCACCTCGCTGCCTGAGCACCCGGGAGGCATCCGCAACTGGGACTACAGGTACGCCTGGCCCCGCGACGCGAGCATCGGCGTCGGCGCCTTCCTCCGTGCGGGTAAAACGCAGGAGGCAGAGGACTTCCTCGGCTGGCTCCTGCATGCCAGCCGCCTTGAACGGCCGCACCTTCCCGCCCTTCTCACCCTGACCGGGGGACACGTCCCGGCAGAACGTAACCTCTCAGAGTGGCCCGGCTATGCCGGAAGCAGCCCGGTGCGGACCGGCAACCTCGCGGCGGGCCAGCACCAGCTCGATGGCTACGGCTGGGTCCTGGACGCCGCCTGGGCATTCGTGGACAGCGGCCGGAGGCTGACGTCCGAAACTTGGCGGGCCATGCGCGGATTCGCCGATCTGGTCGCCGCCAACTGGCAGGAACCCGACGCCGGCATTTGGGAGATCCGCGGCGACGCAGCCCAGCACGTCCATTCCAAAGTCCTGGCCTGGCTCGCGCTGGACCGGGCCCTTCGCATCGCGGCTACGCACCGGCTCAGCACACGGCGCCGGCTCCGCTGGGAATCCGCCCGGAGCCAGATCGCGGCCCAGGTGCGAACGAAGGGCTACAACGCTTCCAAGAATTCGTACACCCGCACCTACGGCTCCCATGACCTCGACGCAGCCCTCCTGGTCCTGCCGCTCACAGGCCTGGAAGAACCCGGCTCGGCCCGACTGGCGGGAACAATCGATGCCGTCCGCAAGGAACTGTCCGCCGGATTCCCGCTGCTCTACCGTTATCCGCCCGGCCAGGACGGCCTTGCCGGGACCGAGGGAGCGTTCCTGCCCTGCTCCTTTTGGCTCGTCCAAGCCCTGGCAATGACCGGCCAAGGCCCGGAAGCCGCCGCCCTGTTCGAGGCCCTCCTGCACAAGGGCTCACCGCTGGGACTCTTCAGCGAGGAGCTGGACCCATCCTCTGGCATCCTCCTGGGCAACTTTCCCCAGGCCCTCACGCATTCCGCGCTGGTCCAGGCCGCACTCGCCCTTCGCGACTATCCCCTGCCCAAGCCCTGACAACCTGCCCAAGCCCTAACAACCAGCACCGCCAGTAAGGAGCACATGATGGAAAACCCCACCGCCCACCAACGGTCAAAGCATCCCCGAACACCGCTGGCTGGCCCCTACGGGCACCCGCTCCACCCCACCCTGGTGACCATCCCCATTGGCGCCTGGACGGCGTGCCTCATTTTCGACGTGGCTGCCCTGCTCGGAAGCGATGACGCGCCCTTCCTGATCGGCGCGCAGTGGCTGGTGGCAATCGGCATCCTCGGGGCACTCGCCGCCGCCGTCTTCGGCCTGATGGATTTCATGACGCTCACGCCTGGCACACCAGCACACCGGACGGGCTGGTGCACATGTCACTGAACCTCACCGCCGTCGCGCTTTTCACGGTCAGCTTCTTCCTCAGGCTGGGAGACGGCAAGCAGGAGTTCGGTACCGTCCCCTTCATCCTCAGCCTCGCGGGCTACGCCATCGTGGGCGCCTCCGGCTACCTCGGCGGCCAAACTTGCCTATCACTACGGCGTCAGGGTGGCTGACGAAAAGACGCAGAGCCAAGGATTTCTTTAGAAAGCCTAGGATCCCGCGGTAAACCGCCGAGCTAGGATGGTGGCGTAAGTCCGTCACCGCGATGCGGGCGGATTCCGACCGAAGGGAGAATCACCATGGGTTTGGACGACAAGATCGGTAACGCAGCCGAGAAGCTAGGCGGCAAGGGCAAGGAAGCCGCCGGAGAAGCTACGGGCGACGAGAGCCTGAGGGCCGAAGGCCAAGGCGACCAGGCCAAAGGCGACCTGAAGCAGGCCGGAGAAAAAGTCAAAGACGCATTCAAGAAAGACTGATTTCCAATCATGGGAAGGGCGTCGCTCCAACCGGAGCGGCGCCCTTTTTTGCTGTGGGCCCAGCAACTCCCCCAGACTCCACCGGCCACTTTTCTCCTAAGTGGAGTCCTTGCCGTTAACGAGTACTGACTACTCGTGTCCACGTGGCTCAAGCCATTTAGTCTTTTCAACAGCGGGGATAGCAAATCCCGCTACTGGCTCTCAGCCCCTAGATTTCCCGGCAAATTTGCCGGGGACCAGGCTGGGGCCGGCGACGTTGGTGTCCGTCTGAGACCGCGGGCACCTCCCCCAGCCGTCGCCGGCCCCACTCACCTTGTAGCGGTTAGGTGACAGCGGGCCCACCGGGAGCGCTGCCCACCGCAGGAACATGCGGCCAAGGCAGAGGCGTGAACAGCGCATTTCTCAGCTCATCACTTAGTTCTTCCGGAACGTCCACGTCAACATTCAAAGCCAGCAGCGCCCTGCTGAAGAAGTTTCGCGCGGCGGCAGCCATGGTGATGTCGGCGATTTCCCGGTCGCTGAAGCCGAGCTCGCGCAGCCGCAGGGCATCGCTGTCAGTCATGGCAGCCGCGTGGGTGCTGAGCTTCACCGCGTAGTCCATCATGGCCACTTCAGCCTCCGGCAGGCCGGCGTCGTGGAAGTCTCTGGCGATGGCACGAAGCTGCTCCTCAGGGATGATCGTGAGCGTTTTCTTCCCGTGGGCAAGCCTGCAGTGGGTGGAGCCGATGGCTTGTGCGGCCGCCAGCGTCACGAGTTCGTAACGCCGCAGCCCCAGGGAAGTACTAATGGCCTTGGTAAGCGACTCCCAGGCAAGGAAGGCCTCGGGGTTCAGGCTCATGGTCTTTGTGTGGCTGGGGACATAGCCGAGCGACTGGCGGTCGGCGTCGTAAATCTCGGCTATCACGCCGGTGGCCTCAGACTCGGGCGTGACCTTCAGGATGGTCATAAGGACTCCTCCAATTGGCTGGCTGCGGCAACAGCCGGCGCAGCCTCTCCCAGCCATGGAGGCCATGATTTTGACTCATTCTGGGCCTCGGCCCTGCGTTTGTAAATGACCCGGCGCCGACAGTCTCTTCCACGCTGGGACCACGGACATCAAGGACGAGCGTGTCCCCGTGCAGGTGTGATGGGAAGCCCCTGCGCGAGTCAAGCTCCAGCGCAGGGGCTTCCGTTGTGCTTCCGCTTTGGGGGAAAAGTTGGAAGCACCTAAAAATCTACCGGCTGGTAACTACCGGAAAGCCCGGTTGGGCCATTTGCCGCGAATCTTGAGTGAACCTTGAGCCGGCGATGGCAACAACAAGCCGCCGGGCTTTAGTCCGTTTCCGGCCCATCGGTTGCGTCCGGGTCCTCTTCCGGTTCGAAGGTGTTCGGCTCCGCATCCGCACCGATGCCCACGCCGTCCTCCCCGCCGGGAACGCCGCCGTCGTCCTTGCCCTTGCTGGCCGTGGCGCCTTCCTGCAGCTCGTCGTCGGGCAGTGAATCTGGTGAGTTGATGGTCATTGCTCCTCCTTCAGTGGCCGGGCCTCCACGCTAACAGCACCCGGCGCGAAAGGAACGGACAAAGCCAAAGAATTTAGGGCCGACGGCGGACCGGGGCCGCCGCTTTCAGGATGACGTCCAGCCCGGGCCGGCTTCCGGGCCAGTGCCTTTCCAGCGCCTCAGGCCCGGCCCGCTTGAGCACCGACCGCAGCACCAGGGCCACAATGACCGCATCGTCCGCGTAGCCGATTACCGGGATGAAGTCCGGCACCAGGTCAATGGGCGAGAGCAGGTAGGCAAGCAGCAGCACCAGACGCACCCGCACCCCGACTGCGAGCTTCCGGTCCGCGGCCAGCCTCCTGATGAGCCGGAGCAGGTCCGGCAGCAGTCGCAGCGCGTCCTTCATGGTGACGGTCTCGGGGTGGCGGCGCGCGTACCACCACAGAAGGATCAGCAGCACGGCGTACGCCAGCAGCAGTCCGGCCGCAATTCCGGCGACGGTCTCCCAGGTCATCCGCACCTCCCTGCGTGGTGTGCCGGGTGAGGCTCCGGCTCCTGGACGAGCGTACTCCAGTTGTTCCGGCTCAAGATCGGGGTAGCCTTTCCGGGAAACCCACCCTTGAGGAGCAAGCAATGGATTACCGCGTTCTGGGCCGTACCGGCCTCTCCGTCTCAGCCATCTGTGTCGGCACCAGCTCCTTGGGCAGCCACCCTGCTCCGCGCGGGACGGACACCGCCGTCGCAACCATCCGCCGCGTCCTGGAAAGCCCCTTCAACTTCATCGACACCTCCAACGAGTACGGCGACGGCGGCAACAGCGAGAAGCGGATCGGCCAGGCCCTTGCCGAGGCCGGCGGCCTCCCCGAGGGCTTCGTAGTGGCCACCAAGGTGGACCCCATCCGCGGGACCAACGACTTCTCCGGGGACCGCGTCCGCCGCTCCGTGGAGGAAAGCCTCGAGCGGCTCGGCATGGACCGGCTGCAGCTGGTCTACCTGCACGATCCGGAAAAGATCACCTTCGAGGAAGGCACCGGGCAGGGCGGGCCGCTGGAGGCGCTGGTGGATTTGCGGGACCAGGGCGTCATCGGGCACCTGGGCGTGGCCGGCGGGCCGATTGACCTGGAGCTGAAGTACCTGGCCACGGACCTGTTCGACGTCGTCATCAGCCACAACCGCTACACCCTGGTGGACCAGACCGCCGAGCCCCTGATCCAGGACGCGATGGCACGCGGGGTAGCGTTCATCAACGCCGCACCTTTTGGCGGTGGCATGCTGGTGAAGGGGCCCGACGCCGCGCCCAACTACTGCTACCGCCCGGCAAGTCCGGCGATCATCGACCGGGTCCGGAAGATGGAGGCGCTCTGCGCCGAATATTCCGTGCCGCTGGCGGCCGCTGCCCTGCAGTTCTCCACCCGCGACCCCCGGGTCAGCTCCACCATCGTGGGCATGTCCGAACCAGACCGCGTCGAGGAAACGCTGCAGCTGGCCGGCACGGACATCCCCGCGGATTTCTGGGACAGGATCCTGCCCATTGCTTCAGCCGGAAGCGGGGAACTCGGCTAACGGGCCGGTCCGCCAACCCAGTTTTGGGCGCTCCGCCTGATACATTGCGGAACAAAACAGAACAGGAATCTCCCAAAATGTCTTGACCGCTCTGGTTACGGGCTGTTACAAATGCTGTAACGCCGGTACTTCACATCCCCCTCCGGCAAGCCCCGTTCGAATCAAGCAGCCCCGTCGGCGCACATTTTGAATCGATACAAGAAACACGACGCCGTGGTCCCCGCTCCACCGTCATCGAAGGAGATGAACGTGATCGAAAGTCCCAGCCTGCCCAACACGTCCGGCAAACCCACTCGAAAAACCCTTGCCTGCTGCCTGGCAGCTGCGGCGCTGGTGAGCGGCGCAGGACTCAGCGTGTCCGCACCCGCCGCCCACGCTGAGCCCAGCAACTACCTCTTTGACTTCGGCAGCGGACCGGTTGAAGAGGGCTACATCGGGGTCAGCGCCATCGACGCGTACAGCCCCGAGAAGCGTTACGGCTTCAACACGCCCGAGCACATGGCCAATGTTCCCGCCAAGGGAACCGGGGCAGGGAGCGACGCCGTCCGCTTCCTGCAGTTCGGGACCAAGAGCGCCAACACCTTTGATGTGGACCTGAAGGAAGGCCTGTACAAGGTGTCCGTCACCCTCGGTGACACCTCCCGCGCGAGCGTTGCAGCCGAGGGCGTCTTCCAGGAGATGAACCTGACCGGAAACGGTGCCACGGCTTCCTTCGAGATTCCCGTAACTGACGGCCAGTTGAACCTGCTGGTCACCGAAGGCAAGGTTGGCACGGCCTTCACGCTGAGCGCACTGGAAATCGAAAAGGTGTCCCGCCATCCGGAGATGGACCCGACCATCTGGGTGGGCGGGGATTCGACGGTAGCCAGCTACTACCCCCTGGAGACCAGCGTGCAGGGCGGCTGGGGCCAGATGCTCCCTCAGTTTGTTGACCCGGAAGCCTTCGACATCCGGAACATGGCAACCGGCGGACAGATCGCCCGCGGCTTCCGCAACGACGGCCAGCTGGAAGCCATCCTGCAGTACATCAAGCCGGGCGACCTGTTCCTGCTGGAGATGGGCATCAATGACACTGCTGCCAAGAACGCCACCACCGAGGCGGAGTTCAAGGAGATCATGCGGGACATGGTCCGGCAGGTGGCGGCCACCGGAGCGACGCCCGTCCTGGTCACGCCGCAGGGCCGGGCAACGGACTTCGTGGACGGCGTCCACTCCTCGGTGAACCGCTGGTACCGCAACTCCACTGTTGCCCTGGCCCAAGAGGAAGGCATCCCCCTGGTTGACCTGAACGTCCTGGCGTCCGCCTACTTCACGGAGATTGGTCCGGAGGCAACGCTGGCCCTGTTCATGACCGGCGACGCCCTGCACCCCAACCGGGCCGGCGCCATTGAACTGGCACGGCTCGTGGCGGAGGACCTGGCACGCCAGGGCCTCTAACCGAGCAGGAAGCGACGGCGGGATGCGGCTGGGAGCCGCGTCCCGCCGTCGGGATTTCAATCCTTTGTCCCAGGGCCGGAGCCCAGGGGGCGGGCAGCGGCGCCTGGGCTCCAGCGGCACCGCCCCCGGCGAGCGCCATGGTCAGGGAATGAGGTTGTCCGCCCGGTAGCGCTCGAAAAGTGCGATGAAGGCATCGAGCGTCCGGCGGTAGCCGGTAAAACCGGCGTCCCGGCTCTTGCCCATGTCTGTCACTACCTCGATGTTGCGCCCCAGGTCGCTGTCCGTGTGCCACCAGGAGGCGACGCGGTCCAGCTCCGACTCGCTGAGGTTATGGCGCCGGGCAAGTTCCCTCCACTGGCCCTCCCGGCCTGCCATGGACTGCTCGAGGGGCCGGGGCTCCCCCTGGTACCCCTCCCACTCCACGCCGAAGTAGGCTGCCAGCTTCGGCCACATCCAGCGCCAGCGGAACACGTCGCCGTTGACGATATTAAAGGCCTCGTTCGCGGCCTGGGGCGTAGTGGATGCCCAGAGCATGTGCTCGGCGAGCAGGCCCGCCTCGGTCATGTCGGTGAGGCCGTTCCACTGCGTTTCGGATCCCGGAAAGACAAACCGCTCCCCGCGCTCCCTGCAAAGGGTGGCCTGGGCGGCGAGCGTAAGGCCCATGTTCATGGCGTTGCCCACCGCATGCCCAATCACGGTGTGGGCACGGTGCACGGACCAGGTGAAGCCCTGCCCGGCTGCCGCGGCCCAGAGCTCATCCTCCTGCGCGTAGTAAAAGTTCGGCACCGGCAGGCGCGGCTCCTCCTCGTGGAAGGGCGTGTCCGCCATCTCTCCGGCGGCGTATGCCTCGAAGGGTCCGAGGTAATGCTTAAGGCCGGTCATCAGGGCAACATGGGCCACGTCCTTGCCGCGGAGTGCAGCGAGCAGGTCGCGGACCATGCCGGCATTGACGGCGATGTTCTCCTCTTCCGTGTCGCGCCGCGACCATGCCGTGAAAAAGACGTGCGAGGGATTCTCCGGGCCGAGCACGCTGGCAAGGGATGCAGCCGAGGTCAGGTCTGCGGACAACCACCGGATCCCGGCGCGCTCCGCTCCGGGCCTGCGGGACAGGGCAAGGACGTCCCACCCTTCGCCTGCCAAGGCGTCCACCAGGGCCGATCCTGCAATGCCGGTGGCGCCCACCACGAGAGCCGTACGCCCCGTGCCCGCTGTTGTTCCCGTGCCGATAGTCATGGTCCTCCTCGTGGTGTGCTGCTCCTGCCATTGGGGACAAGCCCGCGTCCAGGGGAGATATTCCTGCACGCCGTCATCCACTGCCCTATTGACGCTCCAACGTGACGCCCGCTACAGTTGAGCCGGTTATACGAATAACTACTGAAATTACTAGCGGCCCAAGGAGGTGCCTCATGGCTGGATCACGGCCAAAGTCCGGACCGACGATGCATGACGTCGCAGCCGCCGCCGGCGTCTCGCAGGCCACCGTTTCCCTGGTGTTGAACTCGGCTTCAGGATCGCGATTCTCAGAGGAGACGCGCCGAAAGGTCCGGGACGCAGTAAATCGGCTGGGCTACCGCACCAACGCCCACGCCAAGACACTTCGCGAAGGCGTGGCCGGGATGATCGGCTTCATCGGCGACACCGTTGCCACCACCCCTTTTGCCGGCGCCATCATTGAAGGCGCGCAGCAGCGGGCGTGGGAAGACGGGCTCCTCCTGCTGACGGTCAACACGGGCGGGGACAAGGAGCTTGAGGCCGCGTCGCTGGACACAATGCTCTCCTACAAGGTTGCAGGAGTGGTTTACGCCGGCATGTACCACCGCCGCCTGGATGTTCCGGAGGCCCTGACAGGCGTCCGGTCCGTGGTCCTGAATTCACAGGATCGGGCCGGAAGGGTTGCGAGCGTAGCTCCCGACGAAGTCACGGGCGGATATGCCGCTACCCAACGGCTGCTCCAGGCCGGGCATTCCCGGATCGCGCTGATCAATATTGAGACCCTCGAAAGCGGGCTGCCGGCCGCCGTCGGACGCTACGACGGCTACCGGAAAGCACTTGAGGAAGCCGGACTGGAACTGGATCCGGACCTGGTCCGCTTCGGCAGTGGCGGTGAGGAAGACGGCTACAAGTACGCGATGGAGCTGTTGACCTCCAGCAACCCGCCCACCGCGATCTTCTGCGCCAACGACCGCGGTGCCTGGGGCGCCTACCAAGCGGTGTCTGACCTGCGCCTTTCAATCCCTGGCGACGTGTCCGTTGTGGGCTTTGATAATCAAGCGACGTTGGCGCCGTTCCTGCGGCCGGGCCTGACTACCTTTGAATTGCCGTTCGTCGCCATGGGCCGGCGCGCGGTTGAACTGATCCTCCAGGATGCGGAACCCGATGGCCGGGTCGAGCTCATGGACTGCCCTCTGATCGAACGGAACTCAGTGACCCATCCCAAGGAGACGCCATGAGCCGCACCATCCCGGCCCGACACGGCGGTCCCGCTGCGGCACCGCTGCCGCAGCGGAAAAATTCTCTTTCGCTCCGCCTCAAGAGAATTTCCCGTGCCTGGCAGTTATACGTATTACTAGCTCCAGCCGTCATCTATATCCTGGTCTTCAAGTACTGGCCGATGTACGGCGTGCAGATAGCTTTCAAGAACTACAACCCGGTGGACGGCTTCACCGGCAGCCCCTGGGTGGGCCTGACCCACTTCATCAGGTTCGTGAACTCCTACCAGTTCGGCCAGGTGGTCGGAAACACCCTGTGGATCGCCATCCTCGGCCTGCTGGTGGCCTTCCCGATTCCGATCATCCTCGCGCTGCTGGTCAACCAGCTTCAAAGCGAAAGGTTCAAGAAGTTCACCCAGACGGTGCTTTACTCGCCCGCGTTTATCTCCACCGTTGTGGTGGTGGGCATCATGTTCGTCCTCCTCTCACCACGGTCCGGGCTGGTGAACAACGCCATCCAGCTTGCCGGCGGGGAGCCTGTGTTCTTTATGGGCTCCGCGGAGTGGTTCCGTCCCGTATACGTGATCTCGGATGTGTGGCAGAACGCCGGCTTCTCGATGATTGTTTACCTGGCGGCCCTGGCAGCCATCGATCCCGCCTTGCATGATGCCGCCAAGGTGGACGGCGCCTCGAAGCTTCAGCGCATCCGGCACATCGATCTGCCCGGCATCATGCCGGTGGTGACCATCCTGTTCATCCTGGCCATCGGCAACCTGCTCAACGTTGGTTTTGAGAAGGCGCTGCTGATGCAGACGCCGCTGAACATCTCATCCTCGGAGATCATCCAGACGTACGTCTACCACGCGGGCCTGCAGCAGGCGCAGTTCAGCTACTCGGCCGCTATCGGCCTGTTCAACTCCCTCCTTAACCTGGCGCTGCTGCTCGTTTTCAACACGATTGCGCGCCGGGCCAACCAAGCGACCTTGTGGTGATGCCGATATGTCCCTGATAACCAACCCCCGCACTACCGACACCCCGAACCGGACCGTCAGCCAGGCCCGTCCCAAGCAATCACTGCGGGCCAGATACGGCGACCGCGCCTTCGGCATCGCTGCCACCGCCGTCCTCGTACTGTCCATCCTGGCCGTGGTGTATCCGCTGTACTTCATCGTGATCGCCTCCATCAGCGACCCGAACGCCGTCTACGAAGGAAAGGTCTGGCTCCTCCCCTCGGGCATCACCACCGAAGGGTACGAGCGGATCTTCGCCGACAGCAGGATCTGGAATGGCCTGGGCAACACCCTTGTCTACACAGTGCTCGGTACCGCCGTCAGCGTCAGCACCATCCTCTGCGGCGCCTACGCCCTATCCCGTAAGGACATGCCGGGCCGGAAATTCCTGATGCTCTTGTTCGTCATCACCATGTTCTTCGACGGCGGACTCATCACCAAGTACCTGGTGGTCCGCGACCTGGGCATGCTCGACACCGTCTGGGCAGTTGTCCTGCCCGGAGCCGTAGGTGTCTGGAACCTGATCATCGCAAGGTCGTTCTTTGAACACACCATCCCGAACGAACTGCGCGAAGCCGCCCAGATGGACGGTGCAACCGACTTCAAGTTCTTCTTCAAGATGGTGCTGCCCCTGTCCAAACCACTGATCATGCTCATGATCATGATCCACGTCGTGGCGCACTGGAACTCGTTCTTCGATGCACTGATCTTCCTCAACGACGACACCAAATACCCGCTGCAGCTCGTCCTGCGCAACATCCTCATCCAGTCAGACGTCTCATCCACCGGAACCACCGGCGGAGACATCGAATCCTATGCCGCAGCGCAACGGATCGCAGAGCTCACCAAGTACGCCATGATCGTCGTCTCGAGCCTGCCCCTCATGATTGCCCTGCCATTCATGCAGAAGCACTTCACCAAGGGCGCCATGATCGGCGCCGTCAAATAGCTCCTTCCAGTACCACCGCCACGGCAACCGCCGTCGGCCAGCAACAGCACTTCCCACCCCGGAACAACTCCACCTCGCACCACCTCCACCTCAGATAAGGAATGACCATGGCATTCAGCCGCAAATACGCCGTCCTCGGCGCCGTCCTGGCCGGAGCATTGACGTTCACCGCCTGCTCCGGCGGCGGCTCGGGCACCACGGAGATCAAAGACGCCTCCGCTGACTTCGGTTTCCAGGAAACAGGCTTCCCCATCGTCAGCAAGAAACTTGACCTGACCTTCTCCGGCACCAAAACCGCACTGGCCCCGGACTACAACACCATGACTGTGGTGCAGGAATGGGAAAAGGCCACCAACATCCACGTCAACTGGGAGAACCTGCCCGAGACGGTCTTCCAGGAAAAGAAGAACCTCATCCTGGCCAGCGGCGACCTGCCCGACGCGTTCTTCAACACCGGCCTGACCGACGCCGAGATCGCCACCTACTCCGCCAGCGGCACCCTCATTCCGCTCGAGGGCCTGATCGAAAAAAACGCCCCCAACCTTTCCAAGCTGCTATCCGAACGGCCTGACATCAAGGCAGCCATCACCTCCTCCGATGGGCACATCTACTCGCTGCCCTCCATCGAAGAACTCGGTCTGGTCCAGTTCCCCCACGAACTCGCCATCAACACCTCCTGGCTGAAAAAACTCAACATCCCGATGCCGAAGACCGTGGACGAGTTCCACGATGCTTTGCTGGCGTTCAAGACCCAGGACGCGTCCGGGACCGGAAAGACCATCCCGCTGAGCTTTATGCCCGGATCCTGGTGCGGGGACATCGTGGACCTGATCGCTGCCCTCGGCGGCGTGCCGGACAACATGGACCACCGCATTGTCCAGGACGACAAAGTCATCTTCACCGCCACCCAGGACGGCTACAAAAAGGCAATCCAGACCCTGCACGAGTGGTACCAGGAAGGCCTGATTGACCCTGAGTCCTTCTCGCAGGACGACAAGGCGTACCTGGCAAAGGGCAAGGCCGCCACCGAAAACCTCGGTTCCTTTGTCTGGTGGGAAATTCCCGAAATGGTCGGCGCGGACCGCGCCAACGACTACGCCCTGGTCCCCGTGCTGGAAGGCGTGGACGGCAAGCGGATCGCCAGCCAGGCCAACAACCAGGAAATCGCCCGCGGCGCCTTCGCCATCACCCGGAACAACAAATACCCGGCGGCCACCATGCGCTGGGCCGACAACCTCTACGACCCCATCCAGTCCGCACAGGCCAACTGGGGACCGATCGGCGAAACCCTGCAAAAGGACGCCAGCGGCCTGCTGACCCAGATCCCGGCCCCGGCCGGAACCAGCGAAGGTGAACGCCGCCAAAAGGTCGCTCCCGGCGGCCCGAAGGCAAACACCGCTGAGAACTTCACGACGGTGGTTGCCCCGGAACCGCGGGCAGCGGAACGCCAGAAGACCGTTGAGGAACTCTACAAGCCCTTCGCCGGAAACGACGGTTACCCCCCGGTGGCCCTCTCGAACGAGGAACTCCAGCAGATCAGCACCATCCAGACCGACGTCACGTCACTGGTGAAGCAGAACATGGCCAAGTGGATCGTCTCCGGAGGAATCGAGCAGGAATGGGACGGCTACGTCTCCCAGCTCAAGAACGTCGGCGTCGACAAGATGGTCGAGGTCTACCAGCAGGCCTACGACCGCTACAAAAAGAACTCCTAACACCCAAAAACGGGTGGGGCCGGCGCTGCCCGCGCCGGCCCCACCCGCCCACTCATCCACCTGCGGGCACTCCCATGGGACCCGCAGACACCACACCTGCCAAGAAATGAGACGCCACCTTCATGACTGCCGCGACCGCCACGACAGCCGAGACCTTCCGGCCGGCCCTGCATTATGCCGCCCGGAACACCTGGCTCAATGACCCCAACGGCCTGATTTTCCATGACGGCGTCTACCACCTCTACTACCAGAACAACCCGCTGGGAAACGTCTGGGGAAACATGTCCTGGGGCCACGCCACCTCCACCGACCTGCTGACCTGGACCGAACACGCGGTGGCCATCGCCTGTGACGAGGACGAGGATATCTTCTCCGGCAGCATCGTGCATGACCGGCACAACACCAGCGGCTTCGGCACCGGCTCCGCCGCCCCGCTCGTGGCCGTCTACACCAGCGCTTTCAAGCCGGGCTCGGAGCATGCGGGGGTCCAGGCGCAGTCCCTGGCCTACAGCCTGGACGGGGGCTACACCTGGACAAAACACACTGACAACCCCGTCCTTAACCGGGGTTCCGCGGAGTTCCGCGACCCCAAAGTTATCCGGTACGACGGCGGCGCGGGCAGCTACTGGGTGATGGTCGCCGTCGAAGCCACAGACTTCCAAGTGGTCCTCTACAAATCCGASGACCTGAAAAWCTGGGAATACCTCAGCAGTTTCGGCCCCGCAAACGCCACCGGCGGSGTCTGGGAATGCCCCGACCTTTTCCCGTTGCCSGTSGACGGCGACCCGGAAAACCTCAMGTGGGTCCTCACCGTCAACCTCAACCCCGGCGGGCCCAACAACGGCTCAGCCGGACAATACTTCCTGGGCGACTTCGACGGCACCACCTTCACCTCAACCACCACCGTCACCGAAGGSCTSCAGGACCCGGACCGGCTGGGCGACTACCGGTGGCTGGACTGGGGCCGGGACTACTACGCCGCCGTCTCCTTCAGCGACGCCCCGGACAACCGCCGCCTCATGATCGCCTGGATGAACAACTGGGACTACGCCAACCACATCCCCACCACGCCCTGGCGCAGCCCCATGAGCCTCGCCCGCGACATCACCCTCCAAACACGCGACGGCGACCTGCGCCTGGTCCAGCAGCCCGCCGGCGACTGGACAGCCCTGGCCGGCCCGGCCCCGCTCCGCCTTTCCAACACCACCATCAACGACGGCGTGCAGGTCCTGGCGGGCGCGGAAGGCACCGTCCAGCGCATCGACGTCACCTTCACGCCCGGAAGCGCAACGGAATTCGGCCTCATCCTGCGYGGCRACGGCGCCACCGGAACCCGTGTGGGCATCCGTCCCGGTGACGGCACACTGTTCGTGGACCGGCGCGAATCCGGGATCACAGACTTCCACGAGTCCTTCCCCTCCATCGACACTGCTCCGCTCCGGGCAACCTCGGGCACCTACAACCTCACGATCTTCGTGGACCGCTGCTCGGTTGAAGTATTCGCCCAGGACGGCCTGGTCACCATGACCGAACTGATCTTCCCGGCCGAAACCAGCACGGACCTCTCGGTCTACGCCGCCGGCGGCACGGCAACCATAAACAGCCTCCAGGTCACGCAGCTCGCGTAGGGCAGCACCCAAGCCAGGAAAAACAGCCATGCACACCAACGGCAGGCCGGACCCTCCGCGGCCGGCGCCGGACGTCGTCGTGATCGGGGAAGCCCTCACCGACGTCGTCACCACACCCGAGGGGACAACTGTGCATCCCGGCGGATCACCGCCAACGTCGCCTACGGCCTGGCCCGCCTGGGAGTCAGCACCGGGTTGCTCACTTCCATCGGCGCGAACCGACGCGGCGAGGTGCTCGAGGAGCACCTCGCCGGCGCCGGGGTGACGCTCCTGCCCGGCTCCCGCTCACTGGGCTGCTGCGGCCGCAATCACCGTTTCCCGGGCCGGCGCCCGGCCCCCGGCTGGAGCTGAACTCCGCTCCCAGTTCCAGCACTGACTGCTTTTGATTCCGTGTCCCTTCGCCGCGCGGAAAATTGATTGGATCTTGAGGTAATCCTTGCCACCCGTTGCAGTTGGAGGTTCACGCTGGAGGTATCAGACAAACAGCTTGCAGGAGCAGGAAGTCATGGGAAACAAAGTAGTTTCAGACGAAGTAACAGCCGTAGAAGGCCTGCTCACGGATCAGCATCCGCTCGACTTCTACACCCTGGGGCTGGCCGGCTGCATTGACCGGCTCACCGCACCGCTCCGTCAGCGGGGGACTGCCATCCGCTGGGACACTCCGCATTGGGGCATCGAGATACCTTCGGATTGCGCCACCCTGCTGTACCAGTCGGCGCGGGAGGCGCTCAGCAACGCCTTCAAGTATTCGGAAGCGTCGCAGCTCAACGTCCAGCTCGCCGCCGTCGACCACGGGATCCGCCTGGTGGTGTCCGACGACGGCGCAGGCTTTGACAGCAAGCTCGCCACGCGCGGCCGCCACCACGGCTACGGCCTCCGCCTCATGGCCGTAGCCGTGCATGAGGCGGGCGGCACCGTGGACATCTGTTCCGCCCCTGGTCAGGGCACGAGCGTGACCGTCACCCTGCCGCTGGACTGAAAACCGGGATGACTGCCTAAAGACTCGGATGCCCGCCGCCGCTGGGACGGCGGGCACCGTAGCTTTCGGCATGTGGTGCCGCTACCGCGTCAGCTTCGCACTGTCGTGCTCCAGGTCGCCGATGTGGCCGGGTGCGTTGGCGGCCAGGACGCGGGCAACGAAGGCTGCGTACTCGTCCATAAAGTGCCGAAGGAACTTGGCGGTGCCCTCGTTCCGGACCTCGCCGTCCTCACCGAACACCGCGGCGTCGTAATGGATGTAGGCCTCAGGGGCGTTCAGTTGCGGCGCGTCCAGGAAGCTCAACACGCTGCGGAACGAGGACTGCATCACGGCTGTGCCGATGCTGCCCACGGAGGCGCCGATAATGCCGGTGGGCTTGCGGGCGAACGAGTTGCTCCCCCAGGGGCGGGAGCCCCAGTCGATGGCGTTTTTGAGGGCACCGGGGATGGACCGGTTGTATTCAGGTGAGACGAACAGGATGCCGTCGGAAGCCTCGATGGCTTCCTTCAGGGCGCGGCCTTCTGGCGGGAAGTCGGCGTCGTAATCGTAGCTGTAGAGCGGGAGGTCCCTGATGGGGATTTCCGTAAACTCGAGGTCCTCCGGTGCTAGTTTGATCAGCGCATTGGCAAGGACCCTGTTGATGGAGCCGGTAGCGAGGCTCCCCACGAAGTATCCGATCTTAAAAGGTGCCATGAGTGTTCCTTCCAAAAGCCGGTCATTGCCGGCCGTCCATGATCTGCTTGGAAAAGGTGCCGCCCGTTCCTGGACGACGGTTGGTGCTCACTGCAGCACCAGTCCAGCACAGAAGACCAACCACTGCCAGAGCCGGTGAAAGGTGCTTGACAGCCCGGGCCGGGGAGCGCTGAATGATCTGTAGCGAAGTCCCCGGCGCGGTCAGGAGCAACCATGAGCGAGAATCCCCTGCAGGATGAGCGGGTCCATACAGAGGCACCCGCCGAGGGTGACCCGGATGCCGATGTCACGGAGATCCGGGTGCATACCCAGGACCCGGCCGAGGGACCTGACACTCCGGAAGCCGCCGGGCACGGTAAATAACCCCAGCCCGGTGTGGCGGACCCGGAGCGGCTATCCAGACGTCGATGAACTCGCGTTGGCGGATCGGCTGCCGGCAATTGATGACCGGCATGGGTCCATCCTGCTTGATTGCCTATCGCATCAGCTGGTCACTTGCCGGACCTGAACACGATCGAGTCGAAGACGGTGCGTGCCTCGCTCGTCAGCTCCGGATTGATCGATTCGTGGAATTGGACCACCCAGAACATAGCGCGTTCGCCGTTCAGGTCGACCACCCGGTAGGTTTCGCGTTCATTCTGAGTCGTGTACCAGCGGGTGCATTCGTTTGAGAATTCTGAGTGGATGCAGAACTTGTCGCGGTCGCAGGCTGCGATGTCCACGTCGCCCTCTATGGAGTGGCCGAACTCAAAGCCGGAGTAATCGCCCACCATCACCTCGACGGGAGGGGTGCTGGCCGTTGACGTCTGCGCCGTCAGCGCGTCGACGAACGCCTTGGCCGACGGATCGACCTCGACGAGCGCGCCCTCCCACGCGCATGCGTCCGTCGGCACATGGTCGGAGGGCCACCAACCCACGAAGACTGCCATTTCATCCGGGTGATCCGGGTCGTCCTTTCCAAGGCCCTCGCCGCCTTCACTCGACCAGCCGTCTGGGACGATGATCTCGAAATTTTCTGTGAAGCTGGTGACGAGGTATGTACCGGGGCTGATGTCGCCGCTCTCCGGCAGCGGTGGGACCGTGCTAGCCTCCGTAGTTTCTGCGGGGGATGGCGCCTCTGCGGCGGTGCACGCCGAGAGGCCTACGCACGCCAGCACTGCGATGGCGACAACGATCGGGTGTGAGCTCCCGGAGTGAGTGGCGCGGGGGCGCCGGTTTAAAGTCCACAGCCTGGGAAGACAGACGGACATGATTGATGCCATGGAGATGGAATGGCGTAGCAGCACACGCATGGAGGCCTCCAAAGGCAACCTTTATGCTGCGGACGTTACGCCCCGCCAACACTGACCGCAAGAGACACCAGAAGCCAGTGCTCCCCTATTTCTGATGACGGGAACGGATGGCGGGCCCCGCGGCCGGGCGACTGTGGTCATCCCCACTGGTTCGCCAGCGCTGCAGCCCCCCATTTGCCTGAAAAGGCGCACTCGGGACTGTTGGTGAGCTGCCCTGCAAAGGTGGGTAGCGCACTCTTCAACCAGCGCCGCGACTTCAATGAGGTAGCGGCTCGGATGACAACAACCTGCATTTGTGAACTTATGCCTCCTCTCAGGGAAGGTGCGCCTCGAGAAGCCAGGACAAGGCTTCATTGCGGGAGCTGAAAAACCGAGTAGGACACGGGAGCGTCCGCCGTGCCACGGCGAAGTTGGCAATGACGCGATTGACAGGGCTTGAGCCGAGCAGGGCAATTCGTGAAGCGGCGCACCTGATGCTGAAAACGGACTTGGCCTGGCGGGTCACCGACTGGGTGTTCGCTATGTCGATCAGCATCGGATATTCGGCACCGTCGGCAAGCTCATTGACCGTTGCCATCGCGGCATGGACATCCGCGGCCTCCAGAACTGTCCCCCGCTTCCACACAAGGTAGAGAACTCCCTCGTCACCGAGCTCCACCGTGCCCTTACCGACGTCAACAGTGATCGGTTTCATCTTTTGCTCCCCAACATTTTTGTAGCTAAGAGTACCTGCACGGTTCTGACCTGCGGAAACAACGGATCACCGCGGTCAGGAACCGGTTCCGGCAGTTGAGAAGTACCCTCTGATCATGAGCAGGCCCACTGTGCCACTGGAAGGTTCACTACCTGCTCGAGCCTGTCGAAGACGAGGGAGAACGGGGCGCCAGGCGAACCCGGCAAATCAACGTAGCAGGAGCCGCCCGGAACGCCAGCACCACTACTACGGCCAAACCCTGGAGACCACACGGCCCTCACGCTATCCAACTGCCACCGTTCCGCGAGGCTAAGGGCTAAGAAACGCCCTCCAGATCGTGGCTACCCCTTGCGGTTCGCTTTCCCCGGCGACTATTTTGAAACGAATCAGAAAACGGTTTCTTCCGTGCTCGCTTATGGGCCGCGATGGCTGGCGGTTCGGGCACGAAACCGAAACAGCGGAAATTGACCCAACAGAATTGGACACGATGATTGAAAATACGCTGGTCAGGTGGATCGACGGCGACGCCCCGGCAGAAGTCAGCAGCGGCACCACCTGGGGTATGCCGTTCCCACGCGGAAAAGTAGCGGAAGCTGCGGAACTCAGCGTCCGTGATGGGAACGGCACTCCCACCCCAAGCCAGGCCTGGCCCCTTGCCACTTGGCCCGACGGTTCGCTCAAATGGGCCGGGCTGGCGCTCCCTGCCACCGACGCCCCCTCCGAGGCGTACGAGGTAACGGCCGACGGCGGACGCTCACCCATCCAAGGCGGCCTCCCGGCGTCGGGCCTCCCCAGCGTCACCGTCACCGAAACGGCCGAAACGCTCACGGTGGACACGGGCACGCTGCAGATGGTGATCAACCACAGCGGTTCCCACCTCTTCAGCAGCCTTACCCGCGGCGGAACCGAAGTGGCCCGGGATGCCCGCCTGGTCAGCCTCCTGCAGGACAGCATTCCGGAGGATGCCGGCATTGCCAGCAGGGAAGCCTTCACCGGCGAGGTGACCGCCGTCGTGCTTGAACAAGCTGGTCCCGTTCGTGCGGTGGTCCGGCTGGAAGGACAACACCGCCCGGACGCACCGGAGAGCGGCACGCGCAGCTGGCTGCCGTTCGTGGTGCGGTTCTATTTCTACGCCAACGCCCGCAGTGTTCGGATGGTGCATTCATTTATTTGGGATGGCGACGCCGAGCAGGACTTCCTGGCCGGACTGGGCGTTCGGTTCTTATTGCCACTGGAGGCCGAGCTCCATGACCGGCACGTCCGGATCGCCGGGGCCGACGGCGGATTCCTGGTTGAAGGCGTGCGCGGACTGACGGGCCTGCGCCGGGACCCGGGTGAGGAGGTGCGCCGGGCGCAGGTGGAAGGCCGGCCCACGCCGCCGCCGGCCGAATGGAACCCTGAAGTTTCAGAGCGGCTGCACCTGATTCCGGCGTGGAATGACTACACGCTCACCCAGCTCAGCGCCGACGGCTTCGAACTCCGCAAGCGCACCGGCGCAGGCCACGCCTGGGTGGGGATCTCCGGCGGAACCAGGTCGGCCGGATTCTGCTCCCTGAGCGATACCCGCGGCGGTTTCGGCGTGGGCATCAAGGACTTCTGGCAGTCCCACCCCGGCCAGCTGGACATCCGCGGTGCGGCCACCGGCGAGGCGTCCATGACCGCCTGGCTGTACTCCCCCGAGGCGCAGCCCATGGACCTCCGTTTCTACCACGACGGCCTGGGCCAGGACACCTTCGAGGAACAGCTCGAGGGGCTCGAAATCACGTATGAGGACTATGAGCCGGGCTTCGGCAACGCCACCGGGATTGCCCGCACACATGAGTTAACTTTCTTCGCCTACGAGGGAACACCCGCAACAGAACGCCTGGCTGCGGACGCTCATGCCGCCTCAACCCCGGCCCTGCTGCAGGCCACCCCCGAATACCTGCACTCCGTGGGCGTCTTCGGCGATTGGGACCCGGTGGACCGCAGCACCCCGGCCCGGGCCGAACTCGAGGACCACCTGGACTTCCTCTTCGACTTCTATGCCGGGCAGGTGGAGCAGCGCCGCTGGTACGGCTTCTGGAACTACGGCGACGTCATGCACACCTACGATCACGACCGGCACGTGTGGCGTTACGACGTGGGCGGCTATGCCTGGGACAACTCAGAGCTCTCCCCCGACCTGTGGCTCTGGTACTCGTACCTGCGCTCCGGAAGGGCGGACATCTTCCGGTTCGCGGAGGCCATGACCCGGCACACCGGTGAGGTGGACGTGTACCACCTGGGGCCGTGGAAGGGCCTCGGTTCCCGGCACAACGTCCAGCACTGGGGCTGCAGCGCCAAGCAGCTGCGCATCAGCACGCCCGCCTACCGCCGCTTCTACTACTACCTCACCGCGGACGAACGCACCGGGGACCTCCTCACCGAACTGGTGGACAGCGACCAGAACTTCCTGGGCCTCGACCCGGTCCGCAAGGTCCGGCCCGACGCTGACACCTACCGTCCCAACCGGAACGCACTCGGCGTGGGGCTCGGCACGGACTGGGGCTCACTCGCCGCCACCTGGCTCACCGACTGGGAACGCACCGGCAACCCGCGCTCCCGCGACCGCCTCCTGGGCACCATGGCAGACATCGGCGCCCTCAAGTACGGCTTCCTCACCGGTGAGGCCCTGTACGACCTGGACAAGGGACGGTTCGACACCGGCCGGGAACTCATCCAGGTCTCACACCTCAGCGCCGTGTTCGGCCTGGTGGAGATCTGCAGCGAGCTGGTGGACCTGATCCCTGATCCTAAGTTCGAGCGGGCCTGGCTGCAGTACTGCCGGCTCTTCCTGGCCACGAAAGCGGAGCAGGTGGAGGCCGTGGGCCAGCCGCTGGCCGGGATTTACCTCACCCAGGCGCACAGCCGCCTCACGGCGTACGCCGCGGCCCGGCTGGACGACCCGGAGCTGGCCGCGCGGGCCTGGGCGAGCTTCGAGGAAGGCGGAGAGCACCTGAACCACGAGTCGGCCTTCACGCTGCGGACGATCGAGCCGCCGCAGGTGCTGCTGCCCGTGGACGAGGCACCCACCGTCTCCACCAATGACGCCTCCCAGTTCGGCCTGGCGGTCATCCAGAACCTGGCGCTGATCGGCAACCACCTGCCCTAATCACCGGGCTCCGATCACGACGGCGGCACCCCGGTGGGCGAATTCCCAACGCCAGGTGCCGCCGTCGTCCGTCCCCCTCCCCATGGTGGTTGGGGGCTTCCGGCGGGACTATCGTAAAGCTACTGATGACCTCAGTTTTCTCATCGGATCGGTTCAGTCAAAAGAGACGTGATGAGCACGAAAGTGGAGAAACGGATCGTGGTGGATGTGCCGGTCAGCACGGCATATAAGCAGTGGACGCAGTTCGAGGATTTTCCGCACTTCATGAGCGGCGTGGACAGTGTGACCCAGCTGCGTGATGACCGGCTGAGGTGGGTTGCCCACATCGCCGGCGTCCACCGGACGTGGGAAGCCAAAATCCTCGAGCAGGTCCCGGACCGCCAAGTGGCTTGGGCGTCCACCGAGGGTGCCACAAACTCCGGCACCATCGAATTTCGGGACCTCGGACACAACAGGACCGAACTGGCACTGACGCTCGAGTACCAGCCCGCAGGCGTGGTGGAGAAGGTGGGCAACCTGCTCCACGTCGTGGGCCGCCAGGCCGAGCACGACCTGAAAAAGTTCAAGGAATTCATCGAACACGAGGGCCACGCCACCGGGGCCTGGCGTGAGTCCATCCCGGGGACCGCCACCGGGGCAGCGGCCACACCCAGGGCGACAGCCGGGACTGCCGAGACCGCCGCAGGGACTACCGAGACAACCGCAGAGGCTACCGGAGAGCCGCGGCCCTACAACCGGTTTGAGCACCCGTTCGACCAGACCGGCGGCCTGGTGGACTTCGAGGGCGAGTCGGACGAAACAGCCGAAGGCGAGAACTACAGCTCCACTGCGCGGCGGAATCGCCATAACGGGGAGGGAATCCCGCCCTACGGCAACCTTTTCGGGCAGCCCTGACCAGCCCTTCTACAGCACGGACCCTCCGCGCCCGCTGCCGCCGTCGTTATTTCTGCTCTGGAAACCAGCCACCCGAAAAGGTATGTTGGTAAGCATGCTGATGATTTTTACCGACTCATCAGCTTCCGGTAACAAAGCGAAGGAGACGTTATGAGCACGAAGGTGGAAAAACGCATTCTGGTGAACGTACCGGTAAGCACCGCTTACAACCAGTGGACCCAGTTCGAGGAGTTCCCGCACTTCATGGGCGGCGTCAAGAGCGTCACGCAGCTCAGTGACGACCGGCTGGAATGGGTGGCCGAGATCGGTGGCATCCGCAGGCAGTGGGAAGCCAAGATCCTGGAGCAGATCCCCGACCGCAAAGTGGCCTGGGCCGCTACGGAAGGCGCCACGAACGCCGGCGCAATCGAGTTCGAGGACATCGGCGGCGGCCAGACCTCCCTGCAGCTGACGCTTGAGTACGAGCCCGAAGGCATTGTTGAGAAGGTGGGCGACAAGCTCAACGTCGTGGAGCGCCAGGCAGAGGCAGACCTGCAGCGCTTCAAGGAATTCATCGAGGATGAGGGTTACGCCAGCGGCGCGTGGCGCGGCAGCGTCAGTTCAGGGGCACCCGCAGGCACGCCCGGGGTCGAGGACGCAGCAGGATCGCGTGGCGACTCAGGCAAGGCTGGCATCTCCGGCAAGGTAGCCGCAGGCCTGGGTGTGGCCGCGGCAGCCGGTGCAGCAGCAGCCATGGCCGCCGGCGGCAACAAGGACACCACTGCGGCTGCCGATGAAACGGTAACTCCAGTGGTTCCCGGCGAGCCGGTCACCGTCACGCCCATTCCGGTGGACACAACAACAGACACCACAAGCACCGGCACAACAACGGGCACGACGGCGGCGGCCGGCTCCACCGGTTCGGTCGCCGACCTGGGCGATGACAGGATCGGCCACGCCTTCGATCAGACGAACGGCCTGGTGGACACCACCGGCGAGTCCGACGGGACCGCCGAAGGCGAGAACCTGAGCGGCGCGGAACGCAGGGACGACGACCGCGTGCCCGGCGACGGCCTGCCGCCCGTCCCCGGAGTCGGCCAGCGGGGCTAGCCGGGACTAACCGATGCCGGAAACTGACTGAGGCTTTCCGCTGAGGCAGGGCTCCGGCGTCGGACATTCCGCATATAACGAAAGCGCCGCCCACCTCCTTTTGGAGGCGGGCGGCGCTTCGCTGTCCTGGTGCTACTGGTCCGTGCCGGCGTACTTCACGGACGGCGCGGCCGGGGTTTCCATGCCCTCACCAATGAAGAAGCTCGGGTGCGGCGGCTGGTTGTACGCGACGCTTTCGCGTGCCACGCCTGTCCGGTACATCGGGTCATGCATGAGGGTGCGGAGCCTGACCTCGGTGGGCGAGGTGCTGGTGTAGATCCGCAGCTCGGTGCTGTCCGACGACGGGAAGGCGAGTTCCTCGCGCCAGTCACCCAGGAGGTCCGCCTGGAGCGACGGGTTGCCCTTGGTGTGGTTGTTGGTCCTGGCGCCGGTGGCCGTCAGCAGGCGGTCACTGGTTTCGGTTTCCCAGTTCCACTTGGAAACGGTGGGGACGCCCACACCGGCAACGGCGTCGAAGTCGTGGTCAACGATTTCGCGGAGCAGGTCGCCGTCCCACCAGGCCATGAAGTTGGCGGCCGGGATCTTGTTGGCGATCTTTTCGCCCTTCGAAGACATCAGGAAACCGACCGGTGAGTTCCAGGCAGCGTCGCCGCCAACAGCCCAGCCTTCAGCGCCAGCGTGGCGGGGATCGATGTCCCCGACGGCGCCGCGGCCCGTGTCCCGGGTAGCGGGAATGCTCCACAGCACCTCGCCGGTGGCAGAATCGCGGAAAGTGGCGCCGCGGTTGCCACTCTGGCCCATGCTCTCGTGTACGGCGAAGGTCTCCAGACCGGGCCGGGACGGATCCCAATCGCTGGTATGGATGGCGTCGCCGTGGCCCAGTTTGGTGTTGTACAGCGGCTTGCCGTCGTCGTCGATGGTCATTGAACCGAAGACGAACTCGTCCTTGCCGTCCTGGTCAACGTCGGCCACGGACAGGTTGTGGTTGCCCTGGCCCTTGTACTCCGCCCCGGAAACGTCCGAGTCGAAGGTCCAGCGCTTCACCAGCTTGCCGTCCACCAGATCATAGGTGACCAGCACGGCGCGGGTGTAGTAGCCGCGGCTGAACATCATGGACGGCCGCTCGCCGTCGAGGTATGCGACGCCCGCCAGGAAGCGGTCCACGCGGTTGCCGTAACCGTCACCCCACGAGCTGACGTTCCCGCGCGGCGGGTCGTACGGCACGGTGTCCATAATGGTGCCGGTGGCGCCGTTGAACACCGTAAGGAACTCCGGCCCGGACAGCACGTAGCCGCCGCTGTTGCGGTAGTCCGCGGCGGGGTCACCGATCACGGTTCCGGCCCCGTCCTTGGTGCCGTCCGCCGTCTTCATGGACACTTCAGCCTTGCCGTCGCCGTCGAAGTCGTAGGCAAGCACCTGCGTGTAGTGCGCACCGGCACGAATGTTGTGGCCCAAATCGATGCGCCACAGTTTGGTGCCGTCCATCTTGTAGGCGTCAACATACACATTGCCCGTGTAGCCGGACTTCGAGTTGTCCTGCGCGTTGGAGGGGTTCCAGAGCTGGACGATCTCGTAGCTGCCGTCGCCGTCCAGGTCCGCCGTGGTGGCGTCGTTGGCCGTGTAGGTGTACGGCTTTCCGTCCTTGCCGACGCCGTCGGCCGGCTTGTCCAGCTTGATGGCGAGGTAGTTCTGGGCCAGCGGGGTGACCTCCGCGCTGAGCTTGTCCTGCCCGTTTCCGTTACCCACGGTCTTGATGACGTACTTGGAGTCTGCCGTTCCGGCCGGGTCAACGTAGGTGGTGGTGTTCCGGATGGGCTCATCGGTGAGCTGGACGCCGTCGCGGATCACGTGGAAGCCGACGCTGTCCTTGTCCAGGCCCAGCATGCGCCAGCCCAGGGTGACGCCCTGGTCCGTCAGCACAGCCACAGGGGCCCGGTCCAGGTTCTCCACCTGGCGCTGGAGCCCGGCCTTGCCGGACTGCTCGGGGGCGGTGCCGGGGCTGGCCTGGGCCAGGGGCACGCCCGTGAACGCCAGCGCGGCGGCTGTGAGTGAGGCTGCCGCCGCCAGCGGAGCAGCCTTCCAGGCGCGGCCGGCCCGGGACGGACGGGAACATTGTGAGGGATAGAGCAAGAGAACATCTCCTTTGATGCGGCGGCAGCTGAGTCTGCCGCACGACAGTTTGGAACGTTTCACTGATCGCCAGCCGAAGCCCCCTTGGGGAAAGTAGGGGTTGGCTGGCGACGCGTGGAAACCGCTTTCTGCCCTACTGGTTTATCAGTGCCGGAGGGGGCGGGTCAAGAATTTTTGCGTTGCTTAGTGGGCGAATTTGTTCCATTGCGTTTCGTTATGGGACGTGGGGGTGCGGAAATATCTGCGTCCAAAGCGGAGTTGGGCCGGACATGACAACAATCGGAATCATTGGTGCAGGACACATCGGAAGCCAGATCGCGCGGAAGGCGGTGGAGCTGGGCTACGACGTAGTCATCAGCAACTCCCGTGGCCCGGAAACCCTGTCCGGGCTGGTCGCGGAACTCGGCCCCAAGGCACGGGCCACCACAGCGGCAGAAGAGGCAGCGGCCGGCGATTTCGCCGTGGTCACTGTTCCCCTCAAGAACTACAAGGACATTCCCGCGGAGCCGCTGGCCGGCAAGATCGTCATCGACACCAACAACTACTACTGGGAACGCGACGGCCACATCCCGGCCCTGGACAACGGGGAGGCCACCACCTCAGGGCTGTTGCAGGAGCACCTGCCTGAATCGAAGGTAGCCAAGGGCTTCAACCACATCGGTGCCGCCCAAATCACCACGGACGGGACGCCGGTGGGCACGGAGAACCGGCGGGCGCTCGCAACCGCCAGCGATTACCCGGAAGCGGTCGAACTGGTCACCCGCCTCTATGACGAATTCGGCTTCGATGCTGTGAACGTCGGGCTGCTGGAGGAGAGCTGGCGAGTGGAGCGCGACCGGCCGGCGTATGGGGTGCGACAGAACGCCCAGGAACTGAAGGACAACCTTGCCAAGGCGCCGCGGACCATCTAGCGCTCCTGTCCATCCCGGAATACAAAACTGGCTGGCAGCAGACGGCTCCAAGGGCGACGTTAGCTGCCAGCCAATTTTTGGCTCGCTAGTCCCACGCAGGAACCAGCACCACCTCATGCGGGCTGGCAGGGCGCATGAACTGCGCGTTGACGGCGGCGAGGGTGTCGCCAAACCTGGCAACCGTCGTCGGGATGTCAAAGTGCTTGCTCGTGATGACGTCCTCAACCGTGAAAGAGGACAGGTCGTCGCAGAGCTCCAGCCGGCTGATCTTGTTGGCCATGTTCTGGACCGCCCATACGGTATCGCCCTTCACCAGGATCCCGTCCACGAACTTCAGGTCCGGTCCTTTGATCCTGCTGCTATCGCCGGTGTCGCGGTCAACGGCATAGAGGGCCTGGTTCTGCGTGTGGGCGACAATGAGTACGTCGTCGTCTTCGGCTGCTGCAATGCCGTTGAATCCGAACTGGTTAGGTTGCAACGGTCTGCCTGCCTCGCCGCTTACCTTCAATGTCTCCACATCGTCCGCTTTGCCCAGCTTGCCCTCACGGCTAACCGGGATGAAGTAGAGCTCGGGCGCGGCCGAATTGGTGAACCAGGCGCCGTCCGGGGTGAGGGTAACGTCATTGATGAAGCCGGGGGCCAGGTCATATTCCTTGACGGCGTCGCCGCTTTCGGTGTTATAGACGTATGCCTTCCCCTTGGCCCCACCGGCCACAAACAGCAGGTCGTTCCGGACGTCCGCCTTCATTCCGACGGCCATCCTGCCATCCGGCGCGTCAATGAAACGCTTGGCCTTTCCGTCACGGATATCGCCACGGAAGATATCGCCCGTCATCAGTTCTCCGGCGTAAAAAGTTGTTTCCTCTCCTGCCGCAATGCCTTCGGCTGATTTGGCGCCGTCGAGAACTATGACATCGTCCCCGGAAGGCGGTGATGCCGTGGCCGGCAATGCCGTGGGTAACAGCAGTGCCAAAAGAGCGATGAATCCGGCGGCGGTTCGGCGCTGGGCTGTTCGGCGCATGATGCTTCCTTGCATTGGGCTGATGCGCGGGGCCCAATCTGCGGCAGCTCCGCACGATGGTGATGCCAGTTTAAGCACCTGCCGGAAGGCCCGCCAGAGCCTGATGCCCCCTTCATAGTCCCGGCCGCAGGCAGGGTAGACCAGCACCGGGTCCCGGATTCTGCTTACAATCAAAACCTCAATCAACTACTGAGGGACCCATGAAGAAACTCACCACAGCCCTGTTCGCTGCCGGACTCGTTCTTTCCGCCACAGCCTGCACCGCTTCGAACCAGCTCTCCACCGCGGAAACGTGCGAGCGGATCCAGAGCGTTGTATCCAACCCTGCGAACAACGCCGGCAAGACGGGCATGAACCGCCTGGCCAACCAGATCCGCCCCATCCATGCCGTCGCCTCCGATGACCTCAAGCCCGCCCTTCAGTCGATCCTTGAATACACGGACGAGCAGGCAAAGGAAACACCGGACGAGGCCAAGCTTTCCGAGCTCCAGGCCGGCTACGAGCAGGCTGGCAGCACCTACAGCCAGTTCTGCAGCTGAGCCCTACTCTTTGACCGGGCCCGGCTGCCCTTCCTGGAAGGTGGCCGGGTCCGTATTCGCCCCGCACAAAACCACCGCAACGCGCTCCCCCGTCTTCGGCGTGTACGCACCCGAGGTCAGGGCGGCGTAGGCGGCGGCAGCTCCGTGTTCCACCATGATGCGGTAGTCGTTCCACAGCAGCGAACATGCGGCGACGATGTCGGCGTCGGATACCAGGACGCTGACGACGCCGGCGCGGACCGCGACGGAGAAGCCGATGTCCCCGATGCATCGGGCTCCCAGGGAATCAGCAGCGACGCCGGATACCGCCACGTCAACAGGTTCCCCGGCGGCAAGTGCCGCGTGGAGCGTCGGCGCGTTCTCCGGCTCAACGCCCACCACCTTCGCATGGCCTTCGACAGCAGCAGCGATCCCTGCCATCAGCCCGCCGCCGCCCACGGCCACCAGCACGGTGTCCACCCCGGCTATCTGCTCCAGCAGCTCCGTCCCCACGGTTCCGGCGCCGGCCGCGATTTCGGGCTGGTCATAGGCGTGGCAGTAAACAGCACCCGTTTCCTGGGCGTGCGCCACAGCCGCCTGGTAGGCCACGGCGTATTCGGCTCCGCCCTGGATTACGGTGGCACCGATCGCCTCGAGCCTCCGCACCTTCACAGCCGGAGCGGCAGCCGGGACAAACACGGTTGCCGGCACTCCCAGTTGGGCTGCCGCATACGCGTTGGCCAGTCCGGCGTTGCCTCCGGAAGCCACCACCACACCGACGTCAGCCTTCAGCTCACCGCGCTCTTTGCTGGCAAGGAGGCGGTTAAGCGCGCCGCGGGCCTTGAAAGTGCCGGTGTGCTGCAGAAATTCGCACTTGAACCACACATCGCCGGGGAACGCGCCCGGGTCGGCCTGCAGGACAGGGGTCAGCCGGGTGAGTCCTGCTGTCCGCTGTGCCGCTTCATCCACATCGGCGCGGGTAATCACCTCAGACTTCGTCGTCCCAGGTTCCCGGCTCGGCCAGGGCTTCCTCCGGCTTGTGCTCCTGCGGCGGTTCGCCGCTTCCTGAGTACGACGCCGGAACAGTACCGGCTGCATGCCCCTGCTGCTCTTCGCGGATATTGCTGGCACCCGGCAGCTCCGGGTGCTGGCCGCTCTGCGGAGCCTGCGTCACCTGCCCGGCCTCGTCGGGGTCCCCCGGACCGCGAAGGTCGGCGGTGTTCCGGGGTTCCTCATTCGAAGTGGTCATGATCCTGCCTTTCACCTAACGTCCGCGAGCGGGCGTCAGCGTTTGTCGCGGTCGTTGAATTCTTCGTCCAGTTCGTAGTGGCGGAACTCGGTTTCGGGGTTCGGTTCGCCGTCAACCACCACTTCGTGATCCAGCTGGCGTTGGACTTGGCTGTCCAGTACCTGCAATTCGTGGTCCGGGACTGTTTCCAGGTCCTCCGGGAACTGGTCTTCCGGAGTGAGGTGCAGCTTATCGCTCATTGAGTCCGCCATGTCTTCATGCTGGGTATTGGTTGGTTCAGTGTACGGTGCTGCCCCCTCAGCCCGCCCTGCTTACTGCCAGCCAGATCCCAACGCAGAGGGGCGGGCAGGACCATTTATGTCCTGCCCGCCCTGCTGCTTGCTATAAGAACCAGCCCTAAGGCGTGGCCGTCGGCGAAGCGGAGGACGTCTCGGCCTCTTCAGTCTCGGTTTCTGTTGCCTCAGGTGACGCCGAACCGCTCGGTGACGACGCGCTGGCGGAACCGGAGGTGCTAGTGGACGTCGGGCTGGAAGTTGCGCTGCCGCCGTCGGCCTTCTTGAGCACCTCGTTGATCAGGTCCTCGAGTTCCTTCTGGTCAGGATCCCCCAGGTTTGCACCGCTCTTGGTGGCAACAACCAGCAGCCTGCCCTCGGCGGCCGATACCTGCATCAGCTTCTGCTGGTTCTCCCCGCTGCGGGTGCTGAGCGTGCCGAAGGTCTTTTCGGCATCCGTGTCAGCCTGGAGCTCCTCGCTGTTGACCTCGTACGTCTGCCCCAGCGCCGTGACGGAGAACGTGGCGCACTGGTCCATCTTGCCACTGATTTCATCCAGGACCTCGACGGCGTCAGGCCCCTCGCTGCCCGACTGCGCAGACACGGTGCGGGGCTGGTCACCCTCTGACAGCGCGACGGCGATCTCACCTCTTTCGACCGTATCCAGCAGTCCCGCAGTGGCGATGTCCTTGCAGTCTTCAGGGTCCACGGTCGCCGTGCTCAGGAGCAGGTTGGCGATGTTGCCGCCCTGGTCCACCTGCTCCTTGGAGTACAGCTTCAGTTCGTTGCCGTCCTCATCCTTCATGCCGGAGATCAGCTCGCGCAGATCGTCCTCCGAGTAGACCTTTGCTTCTGCCGTTGCCGAGGCACTCGCCGTTTCGGTGGCCGTGGGGCTCGCAGAACCGCCGCCGCCCGTGCAGCCCGCGAGGGCAATCATCGCTGCTGTCATCAATCCAAGCGCAGGTACTTTTCGCATCAGGTACAACCCCTTTTGAGATAGGAAGCATGCTTAGTGTTATTAACACTAAAGGGTTTTCGCTGAGGCAGGAAATACCGGGGCGGTATCTTTCAGCCAACACATCCAGTGCGCCCCGGGCAAGCAGGCTGTGGAATAATCCGAAGCAGTGGTCCTTACCGGACCGCTCCACGGATTGGAGGGGCCTGACGTGCCAGCCACAGCAGCACCAGGGAGCAGCGCTCCGGCGGCGAGCGCGGCCATCAACAATTCGCAGGTCCCGAAGCATGAACAACTGCGCCTGATCATCCTCAGGCTGGCCAAGGAGGAGCTGGAGCCCGGCGCCCGGCTTCCCAGCGAGCGGACCCTGATGGACTCCTATGGCGTCAGCCGGATTACGGTGCGCGCCGCCATCGGGCGGCTGGTCAACGAGGGGCACCTGGTCCGCGTCCCCGCGAAGGGCACTTTCGTTGCCGATTCCCCTGTGCAGTCCACCCTGCACCTGGCCTCATTCACCCAGGAAATGGAGGCGATGGGGCACGTGCCCAGCACTGTTGTGCTGGTAGCGGAGGCCGCTGCAGTCCCCGATGACACCGCCGACGCCCTCAGCCTGGTTCCGGGATCCGAGGCCATCCACCTCAAGCGGCTCCGCCTGGCGGATGGCCGGCCGGTCAGCGTGGATGACGCCTGGTACAACCCCGAACACGTCCGGGGGCTGCTGGACATTGACCTGACGGGATCGGTTTACAAGGCACTTGCTGCGCAGTTGGGCCACCAGATTGACCGGGCGCGGCAGAGCGTCCGGTCCGAGGGCGCCCCGGCGGACGTCGGGGCGCTCCTCGGCACCGGAACGGGCGCGCCGGTACTGGCGTTCGACCGCGTTTCCTATTCAGGGCTGCTGGCCATCGAGCATTCGCGCTCCTGGTACCGCTCGGACCGCTACTCCCTCAACATGGAGGTCCGGCTCTAGGAACCCGGCCCGGCCTTCGCGCTAGTCGAGCGAGAACAGGCTGGCCCCGGCGGCTACAGTGCCGGATGCGACCAGCGTTGCGGTGTCGGGTTTCGTGTCAAGGACGACGACGGGACTCACCATCGAATACCCCGCCGCCAGGGCGGCGGTGGGGTCCACGCGCATAACGGGAGCGCCGGCATCAATGGTGTCCCCTTGCGCAATGAGCAGCTTGAAGCCTTCGCCCTTGAGCTTGACCGTATCAATGCCCACGTGCGTCAGGACACCCCGCCCGGACGACTCCACCACAACAAACGCATGCGGCAGGAGCTTGATCACCTTTCCCGCCACCGGGGATACGACGTCGAACATCTCGCCCGAAGGCGGTTCGACGGCGGCGCCGGACCCCACCATCTGACCCGCGAACACGGGGTCCGGAACCTCGGCGAGGGGAAGCACCCTGCCGCTAAGGGGCGAATGGACAACCAGGGACTGCGCCACTAGAGGAGGTCCTCGATGTCCTCGGCCAGGTTGTCAGCCTCGGGCCCCACAATGACCTGGACGGCTGTCCCGGCAGCCAGGACGCCGTGGGCTCCGGCGGCTTTGAGGGTGGCTTCGTTGACGAGTGAGCCGTCTTTGACCTCCGTGCGAAGGCGGGTGATGCAGGCTTCGATTTCGACGATGTTGCCGGCTCCGCCGAGGCCTTCAATGATCTTTTCTGCTTTGGACATGGCTGCCCTTTCTGACGGTGCCCGCTCGGAGCACTGACTCATCACCGGGGCCGGCGGCCCAAGTGCGACCAATTATGGCGTCCATCGCCCGGGCTTTTGAATAGCCCGGCAGCTTATCCACTGCCTTGACAGGCACTCGTGGGATGGATCACACTGAACTGGTCATAACCAGACAGTACCGGCTCACCCCATCACTCCACAAGCCCCACCAACCCCGCAGAGGTGCAACCATGTCAACATCTGATACCGCCGCCCTGGCTCCGGAGAAGAAGCCAAACAGGGTTTTCGCGACCCTGCAGCGCCTTGGCCGCTGCCTGATGCTCCCCATCGCCGTCCTGCCCGCGGCAGGCATCCTCCTGCGCATCGGCCAGGCCGACCTGCTGGGAGCCATCCCCGGCTTCGAAGGGGGCGCGGCGGTCATCTCGGCGGCAGGCAACGCCGTCTTCACCTGGCTCCCGCTGATCTTCGCGGTGGGCATTGCCATCGGCTGGGCCAAGAAGGCTGATGGATCCACCGCGTTGGCCGCGGTGGTGGGCTACATGGTGATTGACGGCGTCTTCAAGGCAATGTCCCCGTTGGTATTGGCGGGACAGGTGGATCCGGCGGGCAAGCCGGCTATGATCAACTACGGCGTCCTCGCCGGCATTGTGGTGGGCCTGTTTTCCGCGATGCTCTGGCAGCGGTTCTACCGCACCAAGCTTCCTGACTTCCTGGGCTTCTTCAGCGGCCGGCGCCTGGTGCCAATCCTGACCTCCGTCGCCAGCCTGGTGGCCGGCGTCGCCCTGGCCTTTGTCTACCCGTTCTTCAATGCAGGCCTTTCAGCCGTAGGTGAGGCCGTGGCAGGCAATGCTGTTGCCGGCGGTGGAGTTTACGGCTTTGCCAACCGCATGCTCATCCCTGCAGGGCTGCACCACATCCTGAACTCCGCCGTGTGGTTCCTGATCGGCGACTACACCGACGCCTCCGGCCAGCTGGTCCGCGGCGACCTCAACCGGTTCTTTGCCGGCGACCCCAGCGCGGGCATCTTCATGACCGGGTTCTTCCCCATCATGATGTTCGGCCTTCCGGCTGCCGCACTGGCCATCTGGCGCCACGCCAAGCCTTCGCAGAAGAAGATTGTGGGTGGCATCATGCTCTCCACCGCCCTCACGGCATTCCTCACCGGCATCACGGAACCGCTCGAGTACTCCTTTATGTTCGTTGCCTTCCCGCTCTACATCGTCCATGCTGCCCTGACCGGAACCTCCATGGCCCTGGTCAACGCGCTGGACATCCATCACGGGTTCACGTTCTCCGCCGGGCTGATCGACTTCATCCTCAACTTCGGCAAGTCGGAGAACGGCTGGCTCCTGATCCCCATCGGCCTGGGCTACGCGGTGATCTACTACTTCCTCTTCTCCATCGTCATCAAGCGCTGGAACCTGCGGACGCCCGGCCGGGAGGACGACGAGGTCACCGTGGAGACTGACGCGGCCAAGTAGGCCACAGGCCAGCCGCCACCCAACAGCCACAGCAACCGAAAGCACTGAACATCATGGAAATCGTCATCCTTCCCACTCCCGCAGTTGTGGCCCGCACTGCCGCAGACGCCATCGAACAGCAGGTCCGCAGCGGCCCGTCCGTCCTTGGCCTGGCCACGGGTTCAACACCGCTCGGCACCTACCAGGAACTCATTGCCCGGCACCGAAACGGCGAACTGAGTTTTGCCGGAGCGCAGGCCTTCCTCCTGGATGAGTACGTGGGCCTGCCCAGCGCGCATCCCCAGTCCTACCATTCGGTGATCCGGGAGGAGTTCGTGGACAGCGTGGACTTCGCCGCGGGTGCTGTCCACGGCCTGGACGGCGTGGCGGAGGATCTCGAAGCCGAGGCGGACCGGTACGAGGCAGCGATTACGGCAGCAGGAGGGGTGGACATCCAGATTTTGGGGATCGGAACGGACGGCCACGTGGGTTTCAACGAGCCGATGTCCTCGCTTGGCTCGCGGACCCGGATCAAGACGCTGACCCAGCAGACACGGCAGGACAACGCCCGCTTCTTCGAGGATCCGGCGGATGTTCCGGACCATGTGCTGACCCAGGGGCTGGGCACCATCCGCGAAGCCCGGCACCTTCTGCTGCTGGCGATGGGCGAGGCCAAGGCAGAGGCGATCGCGGCGGCCGTGGAAGGTCCGGTGGCGGCGGTGTGCCCTGCCTCCGCGCTCCAGCTCCATCCGCACGTCACCGTCCTGCTGGACGAGGCTGCGGCGTCCAGGCTGGCTCACCGCGAGTACTACCAGGACACGTTCGGGCGGAAACCTGCCTGGCAGGGACTTTGAGCGTGGCCCCGGCCATGCTCCGGACACCGCAGCTCGAGCTGGCGGTGGAGAGCGCCGAGGGTGTGCGGTTGGCAGCATCGGTGGGCGCCGCGAGGGTGGAGCTTTGCGCGGCCCTCACCGAAACTGACGGGATCACACCGAGCATCGGAACCGTGGAGCAGGCGTGTGGGGTGGACCTCCCGGTCCATGTGCTGGTCCGCCCCCGCCCGGGCAGCTTCACCTACAGCGCCGAGGAGCTTGAGGTGCTGGAGCGCGACGTCGTTGCGGCGCTGGCTGCCGGGGCCGCTGGCGTCGTGGTGGGCATGTTGGCGGACGACGGCGGACCCGACGTTGCAGCGCTTCGTCGGGTTTCAGACGTGGCACGCAGTCACAGTCCAGCTGCGGAGGTGACGTTCCACCGGGCGTTCGATGCGGCTCTCGCCGCAGGCGTGGACCCTGCCGATGCACTGGCCCGGTTGCATGATGGCGGAGTCAGCCGCGTGCTGACCAGCGGCGGAAGCGCCGATTGCACGGCGGGGCGGCCGATGCTGGCCCGGCTGGTGGAACTGGGACGGGACCACGCGCCGTCGTTACAGATCATGGCTGGAGGAGGCGTCCGGCTGGAACTGATGTCCGCGCTGGTCCGCAGCGGAGTCCATGCCGTTCACACGTCGGCGCGGAACTACGACCATTCCACCGGGACCAGGGCGAATGCCGCTGATCCCTTACTCGCTGCCAGTATGGCAGCAGCGCTTTCAGCAGGAGGTTGACCACTTATGGGCGAGGAACTGATACTTCGGGGCCGGATCGTGTCCGGGAGCATGGACATCGAGGACGGCATAATAGCGGTCGACGGCGGGCACATCACCTACGCCGGGCCGGCGTCGGGCTTCCCAGGGAAGGCTGCAGGGGACGTCAGTACACCAGAGGGGAATGCACCAGAGGGGAATGCACCAGACGGAAGTGCCGCCGAAAAAGGTGCGGGCCACATCCTGATGCCGGGCCTGGTGGACCTGCACTGCCATGGCGCCCACGGGTCGGATTTCTCCGAAGGTTCCGTGGAGGGCGCCCGTGCTGCTGCCCGCTACCTGCACGGGCAGGGCACCACCACGCTGCTGGCCAGCCTGGTGACGGCAGCGCCCGCAGACCTGCTCCGTAGCCTTAAGGCGTTGCGGACAGTAACGGAGGAAGGGCTGGTCGCGGGGTCGCACCTGGAAGGCCCGTTCCTCTCACCCGGGCAGTGCGGAGCGCATGACCCCTCGCTGCTCCTGGAACCCGATACCGGGCTGATGGCCGAACTGCTCGAGGCGGCAGGCCCCTCCCTGGCTTCCATGACGCTGGCGCCTGAGCTGCCGGGCGCCGGGGAACTGGCGGACCGGCTTTCTGCCCGCGGCGTCATTCCGTCCCTGGGACACACCGCCGCGGATCACCCGGCCGCTGCCTCGTTCCTGGAGCGTGCTGCCGCAGGGCTTTCTGTGGCGCCTGCGCTCTCTGCAGCACCGGAGCCTTCCGCGGAGCCAGACCCTTCCGTGGAGCCAAGCCCTGAAACCGCCCGCGGGGGCCGGCGCCCAACCGTCACGCACCTCTTCAATGCCATGCCCAGCCTGCACCACCGCTCCCCCGGCCCCGTCTCCGCGTGCCTCAGCGCCGCCCGCGCCGGAAGCGCCGTCGTCGAACTCATTGCCGACGGAGTCCACCTGGCTCCCGATACAGTAAAGACGGTGTTCGAGCTGGTGGGAGCAAACAACATCGCGCTGGTTACCGACTCCATGGCCGCCACCGGCCTGCAGGACGGCCACTACAAGCTGGGTACGCTGACGGCAACGGTTGAGGGAGGCGTGGCCCGCGTGGACAGCACGGGCGCGATCGCCGGCGGCACGGCCACGCTCCTGGGTGTTGTCCGCACCGCCGTGGCAGCCGGCGTTGCGTTAAGGGACGCCATCACGTCAGCCAGTGCGGTGCCGGCGGCAGTCCTGGGATTGTCGCGGCAGGCGGGTGACCTGCGGGCAGGGATGCCGGCCGACGTCGTGGTGGTCAACACCGAACTGCAGCTGGCAGGAGTCCTGCGCCGGGGCGAGTGGGTGATGGGGCTGCAGTCCTCCGTTTAGCCGCACGCAACGCTCGGAATGTCGGAAATTTGTCTGGCTGCCCCGTTGGGCGGCTATGCAATCCTCATTACTGTCAGTGCCTCCGTAGATGATGCTGGGATGCGGACAGGGGCAAGCGGCCGCGAGACAACCGCGGACGGACTGTTTTCCACCGCGCCCACTGCGCTAGTCACTCCATCAGCCGCACGCACTCAAATTGTCGGTGCCTCCATGGATGATGTTCATATGGGACACGGCGTCGGTGGGACAGCAGCAATGAAGGGCATTCATGCCTCCGTTGCTGCCCTCCAGGCTCTATTCGTCAAGGATGCATCGCTGGAGACTGCAGCGGCAGCCGCTGCCGGGGTTGATGTGCTGCAACGTAAATACGAACTCCGTTTGGACCGGTTGGCGGCCGTGGCGCTCCTGGAAGCACAGCTCGCTGCGCTCAAGGCCCGGGACGCAGCCGAGTGCGTCGAACTGCAACACGCGATGACCCCGCCCGAGGCGCCCGTGCACGAGCGGACCTATGCCGAGATGTCCGCGGTGGAGGAAATCGCGGGTGTCCTGACCATCAGCGCCGCGGCCGCCGGGGCGCTCGTCACCCAATCCCGTCAGCTCTGCTCCCCGCCTCTGGCACCGGCCCTGGACGCCCTCTCCGTCGGGACCATCTCCTGGCAGCACGCCAAAATCATCGCCGACGAAACCGACAACCTGGGCCCCGCCGGCGCCGCCAACCTTGTCGCCCATTTCCTGGACCCGGACGCCCCCAACCCTGCCCGCGGAGCAGCCGCCGGTAAATTGGTCCCCTCCCGGTTCCGGACCAAAGYCCGCAACTGGCGCGAACGCCACCACCCCGAATCCCTCGAAAAACGCCACACCAAAAGCGTCGCCGACCGGAGAGTAGAGCACAGCCCAGACCGCGACGGCATGACCTGGATCTCCGCCTGCCTCCCCGCCCACCAGGGCTTAGCCATCTGGAACAGGATCACCGCCCTCGCCCGCGGCGCCCAAAGACCGGACGAACCCCGCACCCTCACCCAACTCCGGGCCGACACCCTCGCCCACCTGCTCCTCAGCGCAGCACCAGCCCTCAACCCCGCCCCGGAAACCAGCGAACACACCACCAAAAACACCTCCGACGACGGTCCCGACGACGGTCCCGACGACGCAATCGGCCTGGCATCCCTGGCCGCAACAGACACCAAAACAACAAGCACCAACACCAGCACCAACACCAGCACCAGCACCGGCACCGGCACTCACGATCCCGCGGGCCCTGCCGACGACAAGGGGTACGCCGGTCACGGGCGGTACGCCGACACCGCCACAGTCCCGGTCCCGAACGCCCAGGTCCTGGTCACCGTCCCGGTGTTCGCACTGCTGGGCCTCACCGACGAACCCGCAATGCTGGACGGGTACGGCCCCATCCCCGCCTCGATGGCACGGCAACTCCTCGCCGACGGCGCCACCTCCTTCCACCGGGTGCTCGTGGATCCGAGGGACGGGGCACCACTGGAAATCGGACGGACCAGCTACCGGCTCACCAAAGCCATGCAGCAGGCACTACAGCTGCGGGACGGAAAATGCACCTTCCCCGGCTGCAACAACAACTCCCCAGACAACCACACCGACCACCTCCACGCCTGGCACCACGGCGGAACCACCGGAATCAGCAACCTGGCCCAACTCTGCCCAAAACACCACCGCCTCAAACACCACGGCACCTGGACACCCACAACAGCAACCCAAAACGAACCACCCGGCTGGATCTCCCCCACCGGCCGGCACTACAAAAGCGAACACCCCGACTGGGAACCACCAGTATGGCCACCAGGATTCCGGCAGGCTGAAAAGAGCTACTTTGAGGCGGTTCTTGTGGATTACGTAGTTAGCTAAGGTGCTCTCTCGCGCCGGCGGGTGCGGGCGTATGGCGGCTGTGTCCGTTTCACGCCCAAGCAGCCCGGTTCAGCCGCACGAAGAAACTTAGTCAGCGCCGGGAAGGTTCACTTCCACCAGCCCGCCCGTGACGCGGGTTTCAAACCGCGGCTGCCTGGCAGTGGCCGGCCCTGCCTGCACCTCGCCGGACCGCAGCGAGAAGGTGCTGCCGTGCCACGGGCAGACCACGCACGGGTCGCCGTCGTCGTTATTGTTGGCGCCCTTTAGCTTGCCCTCGTGAAGCGGCCCGGAGAGGTGGCTGCAGACGTCGGACAGCACGTTGACTGTCTCTGCCTCCCTAAATACGAGCAACGGGAGTCCGGCAACCACCCGCTTGTGGAGCTTGCCCTCCGGCAGGTCCTCCAACGGGGCGAGGGCCTGCCACCCGCTGGGGAAGCGGTGGGGAATGTCCTCGCTGTGGTTCACACCGGCCGCCTGGCGGTAGCTGAGATGGCCACCCAGGAAGCCGCCAAAACTGACAACTCCCAAGCCCATGTAGGCGAGCACCTTGCCTGCGCCCTGCTGCCCATTTGCCCGCGCCACCAGCGAAGCGCCGTAGAGACTAACGGCGGTGATGTTGGCTGCCGCATGGACCAGGCCCACCCGCTGCTGCTGGCTGTGCAGCTGCGACCAGTCCATAAAACCTGCCACTGCGGAAGGCACAGCAGAGGCAGTTCCGACGCCGATCAGCACCGTTGCTGGCCGGTCGTTGCCCGGCAGCGCATCGAGGACGGCAGCTGAGATCCACGAACCCAGGGGAACCTGAACAGCGAGTGGATGAACCGGGTGGCCGATGGGCACTCCGTGCAGGATGTCGCGGGCCCACTGCGGACGGATCGTGCGTTTTACTACTTTCCGGACCTTCTTGGCCACGGGATCGAGCCACTCGGCATCTTCCAGCCGGGCAACAAGTTCAAGTGCAGGCAGCGGTTTCATGTCAGTCCCTTACCCCGTTCGTCAAAGTCCAGTCGATGATCCAGGTCCAGCCGATGCCCGAGAGCCTAGCCGCTGGCGCACGCGAGGGACAGGGGTGGGCGGCAGCAGCGCCGCGCAATGGGCGCGGTTCAGCGCAGCGGCGACCCCAGCACCGTGAATTGGTTGCCGCCCATCTCACCGGAGAGCAAGGGCATCGCCTCGGCGATGGCTGCCCGCACACTGTCCAGCTGAAGTGAGGCCCGGTGCGCTTCTCGTGATTCCCAGAGTTCGGAGACAAACACCGTGTCCGGCACCTCATCATTGACGCCCACCTCGTACAGCAGGCAGCCTGCCTCCTTCAGCCCGGCCATGGGCCGGAGCAGGATGGACACAACGGCGTCGCGCTGGCCGGGATTAGTTCCGAGACTTCCCACATTCGCAAAGGTCATGGAGACAGTGTGCAGCATGGGGGCGACAAGAACCGGGAAACTATCGCGCCGCCGTCGTACGTCCGCCCGCTCCCGGCCTCTGTCACACCGCTGTGGTTGGATGGAGTTCTCTTATCGGGGATGGAGGCGGACATGGAAGTGTGGATGGGGAGCCCCTATCCGCTGGGCGCCACCTATGACGGCAGCGGCACGAACTTCGCGGTGTTCAGCGAGGCGGCGAGCGCCGTCCATCTATGCCTCTTCGACGACGACGGCGTGGAGCAGCGGATCAGCCTTGAGGCCGTGGATGCCTTCGTCTGGCACTGCTACCTCCCGCATATCCTGCCGGGCCAGCTGTACGGCTACCGGATGGACGGCCCGTATGATCCCGCCCGCGGCCTCCGCTTCAACCCGCACAAACTCCTGCTCGACCCCTACGCCAAGGCAACCAGCGGCGATATTAGTTGGGGCCAGCCGATGTTCTCCTATAACTTCGGCGACCCCACAACTTTCAACACGGAAGACTCCGCCCCCAACACGATGAGGTCCGTGGTGATCAGCCCGTTCTTCGACTGGCAGCACGACCGCCCGCCGCGGATCCCCTACAGCGACAGCCTGATCTATGAAGCCCACGTGAAGGGCCTGACCATGAGTCATCCGGAGGTGCCGGAGCGGGAACGCGGCACTTACGCCGGCATCGCCCACCCCGCCGTCATCGAACACCTGAAGAAATTAGGCGTGACTGCGATCGAACTGATGCCGGTTCACCAGTTCGTCCAAGACAGCACGCTGAAGGACAAAGGCCTCAGCAACTACTGGGGCTACAACACCATCGGTTTCTTTGCCCCGCACGAGAGCTACAGTTCCAGCACCAGGCCGGGGCAGCAGGTGCAGGAATTCAAGGCGATGGTCCGCTCCCTGCACGCCGCCGGCATCGAGGTGATCCTCGACGTCGTTTATAACCACACCGCCGAAGGGAACCACCTGGGACCCACACTGTCCTTCAAGGGCATCGACAACCAGGCGTATTACCGGCTGGTTGACCATGAGAAGCAGCATTACCTGGACTACACGGGCACGGGCAACACCATCAATGTCAGGCACCCGCACGCCCTGCAGCTGATGATGGATTCGCTGCGGTACTGGGTGCTGGAAATGCATGTGGACGGGTTTCGCTTCGACCTCGCCTCTGCCCTGGCGCGCGAGTTCTACGAGGTGGACCGGCTGTCGAGTTTCTTCGACCTCGTCCAGCAGGACCCCGTGGTGTCCCAGGTGAAGCTCATCGCCGAGCCATGGGATGTGGGCCCGGGCGGGTACCAGGTAGGCAACTTTCCACCCCTTTGGACGGAATGGAACGGCAAGTACCGCGACGCCGTCCGCGACTTTTGGCGCGGCGCACCGGCCACGCTGGGCGAGTTCGCCTCCCGCCTGGCAGGTTCCTCCGACCTTTACGAAAGCTCAGGACGCCGGCCCGTGGCATCCATCAACTTCGTCACTGCCCACGACGGCTTCACTATGCGCGACCTGGTCTCCTACGACTCCAAGCACAACGAAGCCAACGGCGAAAACAACAACGACGGAGAATCCCACAACCGCTCGTGGAACTGCGGGGTGGAAGGTCCCACCACGGACAGCGGCATCCTCGCGCTGCGGGCCCGCCAGCAGCGAAACTTCCTGGCGACACTCCTCCTTTCCCAGGGCGTTCCCATGGTGCTGCACGGCGACGAACTGGGGCGCAGCCAACTGGGCAACAACAACGCCTACTGCCAGGACTCGCCGGTCTCATGGATCAACTGGGAGGAAGCGGACCAGCCCTTGGTGGAGTTTCTTGCCGCCGTCTCCAGGCTGCGCCGTGAGCACCCCACCTTCCGCCGCAACAGATTCTTTCAGGGCCGCCCCGTCCTGCGTGGCCTCGGGCAGCCACTGCCGGACATCGTCTGGCTCGACAAGGACGCTTCTGCCATGGTTCCCGGCGACTGGGACAACCCCCTCGCCAGGGCCCTGGGTGTGTTCTACAACGGTTCGGCGGTGGGCAAGGACCACCGTGGCCGCATGATCCGTGACCACCATTTCCTGCTGTACTGCAATTCGGGCGACGATCCGGTGGTTTTCACGCTCCCCAGCGCGGAATACTCGCCCAGCTGGGAGCAGCTCATCGACACAGCCGGTGAACACGCGGACACGGGCCTTCTCCACGCCAATGAGACTGTGGAACTTGTAGGAAAGTCCCTGTTGGTGCTTCGGGCCTACACCACCCCGCCGGAGAAACCTGACCACTCGGTCTCCGCTTCCCTGGCGCTGCTTACAACACCGGAGCAGCGGGAGTCACCGAAGACGGAGGTGACTGGGCGCGGATAAATCCAATCACTGTAGTATGGCGCTTTGTCCAGATGCAGTCGCCGCCCAGCGCTCGCCTTGAGTGCGCTGAACACCCATAGCGGGGGAGCCACCTTGAGCCACGCCAGCCCTGACCACACCCCGTCGACGGACGCGGCACCTGCGCACCCTTCCGGTCAGCGCGAAAACAGGGGCTCTGTTGCGTGGACCGGTGTGCTGCTAGGTGTCCTGGCCGGGTTGCTGGGCCTTGCCCCGTGGCTGGTCACCGGCGCGCGGCTTCCGCTGCAGAATCTTTGGGGCCGGGAAGTGCTGCCGGCGGAGATGCCCCTATCGCTGCTTCCGCTAAGCCAATACGAGCTCACTACCCTCGTTGCCCTGATGACAGTGGGCGGAGCAGCAGCTGGGTTTTCCCTGCAGTTCTGGCGGCCTGGCCGGGGGCGTACAGGTGTGTGGAGCGTCGCGGCGGGAGTCCTCACTGTGCAGATCACGGCAACCGTGCAGGCGTTCGCTGTCCTCCGGGCCGGACTGGCGCCGGGCTCAGCGTCCGCCCTCTATTTCGCCGGCGTCCTGGCAGGGGTGGGCGCCGCCGTCGCCGCCAGCGTGGTGGCCCTGTTTCTCCTCGCGGCACGGTCCCGGGCACGGGCCGCCTTGGGGGTGGGCCTCATGGCGGTGCCGGTGGTCTCGTGGGCCGTCGAGTGGGTTGTGAACCTGAGCGACGTAGGGAATGTGTCCCCTTTGGTGCCGGCGGTGGCGCACTGGTTGCCGGCGGCACTGGTGGGCGCAGCGTTGACCTGGTGCGGCTTCCGCCCCACCCGCCGCGTCCTCGTGTGGGTGGCGAACCTCGTTCTGCTGTGGGTGGTTCCGGCATTGTTCACTTCGGTCAACTACGTCTTTGGCACCCGCATATATCTGGGCGACCTGGACGAGATGGCCTTGCTGGCCCGGCAGATCCTGGCAGCCACCCTTGGGCCGGACGGCGGGGCAGGTCCCATCGTCATGCTGGCGCTGGCGATTGCCCTGGCCGGAACGGGCGCCCTGGAAGTACTGCGCAGGAGACGCCAGGCCGGTACCACGGCCTGACCGTTGGAACGCCCGTCCTGGCCAAAAGCAGTCAGATCAGCGCATGCATCCCGTGGCTTCTCGGCCGGCCGAACGAAGCGGCGCCAAGGAATTCGACGGCGACGAAGGGCTCATCTCCCACCACCCATTCATCGTGGCCGGGAGGAAGCGCATACGTGTCGTTCGCGTGGATCATGGACCGCCCGCCGTCGGCCGTTTCAATTTCCAGCTGCCCAGAGATGCAGTAGCCGAGGTGGTGGTGCTCGCAAAAGGTTGTCAGCTCGGTGGGCTTGGCGGACTCCGACCAGCGCCAGCCCGGCGCGAGGATCAGCCGCGCTACAGAGTAATCATCCACGGTCACAAGGTCGAACTCCGCCTTGTCAGGGCAGCGCTTCCTGTCAGGAACATCAAACGACTTAACTGCTAAAGCTCTGATGAAATTTGCGGTCATTCGGACACAGCCTACGGATGGAGGTGGACGTCTGGCGGCGAGCCAGACGATCTGTTTGGATACCGGCGAGCGGTTAAGAATGTCGAGACCAAGTAGCTGCGTGCGCCTTGGCCCCCGGCGCACGCCCGTTCACCAGAGCGTGCTGGCGTATCTATAACCGTAGCCCTGCGGCACCTGAAGTCAATGGGAAAAACCTGCCAAGCAGGGTAGGTCTGGCCCTAGCGTTGAACCAGACGCAGGAGCAATATTGAACTACCGGATCCAGCATCAAGTGAGTCCGGCGCCCCCGCTTAGCCGGGCGTGCTGTTTGAAATGGGACGGGCAGGCTATGGCCGCCACTCTGATCAATCGCGACACCGATCAATCGCGACACGCTCAGCCGCGGGTTGCATCCAAAAATGGGGCAATCGCACCCCCAACAAATGGTGAGTCGCACCCTCACAAAAATTGAAAATCGCATCCTCACAGGAGCAAAAATGTCCATTTCTCCAACAACAACCCGGTCAATCAGGGCAAAGATCGCCTTGGTTCCGGCCCTCTCATTGGGTCTGCTCGGGGGCTCCGTGGCAATGGCTGCCCCGGCCCAGGCCAACTACGATGGGCATGACGATCGTCACGGCTGCACTGTCAAACCACTGGACCCAAAGGACCTCCGCGGCAAGTGGGTCGACTTCAGGATCAAGGTCGACTGCGACGGCAAGGACGGCAAGAAAGCTGTCCACATCCGCCAACTCCGCTATGAAGACGAGAAAGGTCCGCGGCGCACCGACGATTTCCTCGGCCGTTCCCACTTCTTTGAGCACATCAAGAAGAGTGACGACGCCAAGATAATCCACAGCGTTGACAAAGTGCGCAACCTGGATCACAGGGGCGCCGAAGAGGTCTACCATCTCGTTTCCTTCCGAGTGCAGAAGGACAACGGGCATTGGTCTGACTGGACCGAGTGGAAGAAGAGCGACGTGGTTGAGATACGCCGCTAAGGCGACTGTCCTCGACGAACACAAAAGAGCCAGGGGCCGCCGCCCCTGGCTCCTCACTGCGCGGCGCTCCACCAGATCTGGCCGCAAAGAAGGAGTGGCCATGATGCAGGCTGACGATATTCGTCGGTTGTTCCCAGGGCTCCAAAACACCATTTATCTCAACACAGCCACCATGAACGTCGGCTGCGCTCCAGCCCGGGAAGCGTATGAGCGGGTGCTCGAGCGTTGGTCAGCGGGCCGGTTTGACTGGACCGAAGCGGAATTAGCCGGGGAGGATGCGCGCGCTATGTTCGCCGAAATTGTCGGTTGCACGGCCGGGGAAATCGCGATCGTCCCGGCGGTGAGTGCAGCTGCCGGGATCGTGGCCGCGAACATGCCCGCGGCGGAGCATGGTGAGAATGTCGTGGTCGCCGAAAACGAGTTCGCGTCAAACTACTACTCCTGGCTCTTGCTTCAGGAGCGGGGCTACCACGTGCGTACGGTCGCGCCGAGCGGAGAAGGGGTCTCAGCGGAGGAGTTCGAACGGGCGGCCGACGGCGGCACCCGCCTGATCGCGGTGAGTGCTGTCAGTTCAGCCAACGGCTATCGGACTGACCTGGACGCCATTGGCCAAATTGCCAGGAACTCCGGGGCCTGGTTTTTCGTCGACGCCTGCCAAGCGGCCGGGGCGGTGCCGCTCGACGTCGTGCGCGTCGGCGTGGACTTCCTCGCCGCAGCGAGCCACAAATTCCTCCTCGGCTCCAGGGGCATGGGCTACCTCTATGTCCGTCGGGACTTGCTGGACGCCCTCCATCCCGTCGGGCCCGGGTGGAAGGCAGCCCGGAAACCGGCAGAAAGCTTCTACGGGCCAACAATGGAGCTCTCACCCACTGCTTCCAAGCTCGATGCCTCCCTGGCATGGTTTCCAGCCATGGGAGACCAGGCGGCGTTGGATATTTTCCGCCGATTCGGTACCAGCGCGCTCCTGGAGCGAAACTCCCGCTTGTCGCTTCGGCTACGGGATGCATTGCGGACGCAGGGCCTATCCTTCCAGCCTTCGTCTGACAAAGACCGCTCGACCATTGTTTCAGTCCAGGTCCCTGACACAGGCGCGGTGGCGGAGCGGTTTCGGAAGGCAAACGTGGTGGCCTCGGTGCGCACCGGCAGGATTCGGCTGGCAGTACATTTTTACAACCTGGAGGAAGAACTCGACCGGGTCGCGGAGCTTATCGGCCTTTCTGAATGACCGGAACCGCAAGGTCATCCGGAGTCGTAGCATTTGCCTGCTTTTGTTCACCCTGCGCCTTCCCCTTGACTCGCCACACCACCCTTCCCTACACTTTTCATAAAGCAGAATCTAAATTCCACAAAGCGGAAACGGCAGAGAGGCCGATAAGCAAGGGAAGATAGATCCAAGCCCCTCCTCGGAAGGACCTACGATGACGTACACAGTGAACTGCTCCATCCTCCTCACGGAGCTGCCCCTGCTGCAGCGCCCCGCCGCAGCCAAGGCAGCAGGCTTTGACGCTGTCGAGTTCTGGTGGCCCTTCGAAAGCTCCGTCCCCTCCGACGCACAGGTCTCCGAATTCGAGAACGCCATCACGGATGCCGGCGTCCAGCTCACCGGCCTGAACTTCAACGCCGGCAACATGCCCGGCGGGGACCGCGGCCTGGTGTCGTGGAAGGGACGCTGCTCCGAGTTCAAGGACAACATCGACGTTGTTGCAGGCATCGGCGAGCGCCTTGGCTGCAAGGCCTTCAACGCCCTTTACGGCAACCGGCAGGACGAATTCGCCCCCGAAGATCAGGACGAACTGGCCGTCAAGAACCTCGCCGCAGCTGCAGAAGGCGTGGCCAGGATCGGCGGAACCGTCCTCCTCGAACCGGTCAGCGGCGCACCCAAGTACCCGCTCCTCACGGCTGACGACGCACTCAAGGTCATCGCCCGCGTTAAGGCGGAGGCCGGCGTCGGCAACATTAAGCTCCTCGCCGACTTCTACCACCTGTCCGTCAACGGCGACGACGTCGAATCCGTCATCGAAAACCACGCCAAGGACTTCGGCCACATCCAGATTGCCGACAACCCCGGCCGCGGCGCCCCCGGCACCGGCACCCTCCCCCTGGGCGAGTGGATCGCCCGCAGCCGCGAACTCGGCTACGAAGGCTACATCGGCCTCGAATACAAGGAACCGCAGGAAACCGCCTTCAGCTGGGCCATCCGCCAGCGCGTCAGCCAGTAATCCCCACCCCGCCCAACTGAGTAGCGCCAACTGTCGTTTTGAGCCCCCATAACGACAGATAGCGCTACCCAGTTGGGTCGGCTTCCCCAATCACCACACAGACTTTCAGAAAGAGAACCATCATGAGCAACGTTGCAGTTATCGGACTCGGAATCATGGGCCTGCCCATGGCCATCAACCTGGTCAAGGCCGGCCACACCGTCACCGGCTTCAACCGCAGCCAGGACAAAATCGACAAGCTCGTCTCCGAAGGCGGCAAGGGCGCCACCAGCATCGCGGACGCCGTCAAGGATGCCGACGTCGTTATCACCATGGTGCCGGACTCCCCCGATGTTGAGGGGGTCGTCAGCGGCAAGGACGGCATCTTCGCCAACGCGAAGAAGGGCACCCTATGGATCGATGCCTCCAGCATCCGCCCGGACGTCGCCAAGCGCCTCGCCGATGAAGCCCGCGAAGCCGGCATCCGTCCCCTCGACGCCCCGGTCTCCGGCGGTGAACAGGGCGCCATCGACGCGGTCCTCTCCATTATGGTCGGCGGCGACACGGAAGACTTCGACGCCGCCTCGGACGTCCTGAACGCCGTCGGCAAAACCATCGTCCACGTCGGCCCCTCCGGCTCCGGCCAGACCGTCAAGGCAGCCAACCAGCTGATCGTCGCCGTCAACATCGAGGTCCTCGGCGAAGCCATCGCCTTCCTTGAGGCCTACGGCGTGGACACCGACGCCGCCCTCAAGGTCCTCGGCGGCGGCCTGGCCGGCTCCAAGGTCCTGGACCAGAAGGGCCAGAAGATGCTGGACCGCAACTTCGACCCCGGCTTCCGCCTCGCCCTGCACCACAAGGACCTGGGCATCGTCACCTCCGCCGCCCGCGAAGCCAACGTCGCCGTCCCCCTTGGCGCCGTCGTCGCACAGCTCGTCGCCGCCACCGTCAACCAGGGCGACGGCGGCCTGGACCACTCCGGACTCTTCAAGCAGGTCCTCCAGCTCAGCGGCCACGAGTAACCCCGGCCCCCAGCCACCCAGCACAAAAGTTTTTGTCCAGATAAGCAGGCTTTCACGTCCTCTAAGTCTGCATATCTGGACAAAAACTCCCTTCAGCACACCCAAAAACAGACTTCCCCCGAACAGACTTAAGTAGGAGCACACCATGAGCAAGATGCGTACCGTTGATGCGGCGGTGGCCATCCTGGAAAAGGAAGGCGCCATTGAGGCGTTCGGCCTGCCAGGCGCGGCGATCAACCCTTTCTATTCCGCCATGCGGGCCCACGGCGGCATCCGCCACACCCTGGCCCGCCACGTTGAAGGCGCCAGCCACATGGCCGACGGCTTCAGCCGCGCCAAGGACGGCAACATCGGCATCTGCATCGGCACCTCCGGCCCGGCCGGCACCGACATGATCACCGGCCTCTACGCTGCCTGGGCCGATTCCATCCCCATGCTCTGCATCACCGGCCAGGCCCCGGTTGCCAAGCTGCACAAGGAAGACTTCCAGGCCGTGGACATCGAGTCCATCGCCAAGCCGGTCACCAAGATGGCCATGACCATCCTGGAGCCCGGCCAGGTTCCCGGCGCCTTCCAGAAGGCCTTCCAGCTGATGCGTTCCGGCCGCCCCGGCCCGGTCCTGCTGGACCTGCCCATCGACGTGCAGCTGGCGGAGATCGAATTCGACATCGATACCTACGAGCCCCTGCCCGTCGAAAAGCCCAAGGCCTCCCGCAAGCAGCTGGAAAAAGCCCTGGACATGCTCACCGCCGCACAGCACCCGCTGATCGTGGCCGGCGGCGGCATCATCAACGCCGGGGCCTCCGCGCAGCTGGTGGAACTGGCAGAGACCCTGAACATCCCGGTGATCCCCACCCTGATGGGCTGGGGCACCATCCCGGACGACCACCAGCTCATGGCGGGCATGGTGGGCCTGCAGACCTCGCACCGCTACGGCAACGAGAACTACCTGCAGAGCGACTTCGTGATTGGCATCGGCAACCGCTGGGCCAACCGCCACACCGGCGGCTTGGACACCTACATGGCAGGCCGCAAGTTCGTGCACATCGACATCGAGCCCACGCAGATCGGCCGCGTTTTCTCCCCGGACCTGGGCATCGCGTCCGACGCCGGTGCGGCGCTGACCGGGCTGGTTGAGCTCGCCAAAGAGCGCAAGGCGGCAGGGTCCCTGCCGGACTACAGCGCCTGGGTTGCCGAATGCCAGGAGCGCAAGGCGTCCCTGCACCGCAAGACGCACTTCGAGAACATCCCCATCAAGCCCCAGCGCGTATACGAGGAGATGAACAAGGCCTTCGGCCGCGACACCATCTACGTGTCCACCATTGGCCTGTCCCAGATCGCCGGCGCGCAGATGCTGCACGTGTTCGGCCCGCGCAAGTGGATCAACGCCGGCCAGGCAGGTCCCCTGGGCTGGACCGCTCCGGCGGCCCTCGGCGTCGTTCGCGGCAAGCCGGACGAGACGGTGGTTGCCCTCTCCGGTGACTACGACTTCCAGTTCATGATCGAGGAACTGGCCGTGGGCGCGCAGTTCAACCTCCCGTACATCCACGTGGTGGTCAACAACTCCTACCTGGGCCTGATCCGCCAGTCCCAGCGCGGGTTCAACATGGAACAGAACGTGTCCCTGGCGTTTGACAACATCAACTCTCCGGAGACCAACGGTTACGGCGTGGACCACCTGAAAGTGGCCGAGGGCCTGGGCTGCAAGGCCGTTCGGGTGGAGGACCCCAATGACCTCGCCGCCGCGTTCGATAAGGCCAAGGCACTGATGGGTGAATTCCAGGTTCCCGTGGTGGTGGAAGTGATCCTGGAAAAGATCACCAACATCTCCATGGGCGTGGAAATCAACGCCGTGAACGAGTTCGAGGAGCTGGCCGAGACCGCTGCCGACGCCCCCACCGCCATCCTGGCATTGCAGGGCTAAACATGCGCATCGTCATTGCCCCGGACAAGTTCAAGGGATCCCTGTCCGCGCCGGAGGTCTGCAGCCACCTGGAAAAGGGGCTGCAGCACGGGGCGGGCGGCAACCTTGACGTGGTCCGGATTCCAGTAGCCGACGGCGGTGAGGGCACCCTCGACGCCGCCGTCGGCTCCGGCTTCATCCGCCGCAGTGCGGTGGTTACCGGACCAACCGGCGAACCGGTAACGGCCGAGTTCGCTGTCCGGGGCAATGAGGCGGTCATCGAAATGGCGGCGGCCTCGGGTTTGGCCCTGCTCCCCGCCGGCGCGCTGGTTAACGGACGGCCAGGCTCCACGGCGGCCGCCACCGCCACCAGCCTCGGCACCGGCCAGCTGATCACCGCCGCCCTTGACGCAGGCTGCAACCGCATCATCCTGGGCGTGGGCGGCAGTGCCAACACCGACGGCGGTGCGGGCGTCCTGCAGGGGCTCGGCGCCAGGTTCCTCGATAACAAGGGCAACGATATTCCGCCCGGGGGTGCCGCCTTGGCCCGCCTGGACCGGATCGACTTCAGCGGGTTTGAACCCCGGCTGAAGGACACACGCTTTGTGCTGGCGTCCGACGTCGACAATCCCCTGCTCGGCGCCCAGGGCGCCGCGGCGATTTTCGGCCCGCAGAAGGGCGCCACACAACAGGACGTCGACATGCTCGACGCCGCCCTGGCCAGGTTTGTCGAAGTCCTGGCCAGGGAAATCGGTCCCGACGGCCCCAATAACCGGGCCGTCAAGGCAGCGGAAGCCCCGGGCGCCGGAGCGGCAGGAGGCGTTGGCTACGCCGCCATCGCCGTACTCGCCGCAACCCGCCGCCCGGGCATCGACGTCGTCCTGGAATTCACGGAATTGAAGCACAGGCTGGCCGGCGCCGACCTGGTGATCACCGGCGAAGGCAGCCTGGACCAGCAGAGCCTGCTGGGTAAGACGCCCATGGGTGTTGCCCGGGCAGCCGCAGCCCAGGGTGTCCCGGTGATCGCGGTATGCGGCCGGACCACGCTTGGAGCGGGCCAGGCAACCGCTGCCGGATTCGAGGACGTTTACGCTTTGACCGAGCTTGAAAGCAATGTAGACAGGTGCATAGCAGAGGCAGCGCAGCTTCTGGAGCAGCTGGGTACGCAGATCAGCGGAAGGCTGGCGGCGAACACGCTGTCCCGTTCCGCAACCACCAAGGAGGACCTCCATGTCTGAAGAACGTTTTGACCTGGTCATCCGCGGCCAGCGCATCCTTACCACCGCCGGCCTGGCACCCCGCGAAGTGGGCGTCCGCGGCGGAAAAATCGTGGCCCTGGAACCGCTGGGCAACGGCCTGGCCGGCGCTGAGGTCATTGAGCTGGCCGACGACGAAACCCTGATCCCCGGGCTGGTGGACACCCACGTCCATGTCAACGAGCCCGGCCGCACCGAGTGGGAGGGCTTCGCCTCCGCCACCCGTGCAGCCGCTGCCGGCGGGGTAACCACCATCATCGACATGCCGCTGAACTCCGTTCCGCCCACCACCACGGTGGAAAACCTCAAGCTGAAGCGCGAGGTAGCCGAGGACCAGGCGTACATTGACGTTGGGTTCTGGGGCGGCGCAATCCCCGGCAACAAAGGTGACCTGCGTGCCCTGCACGACGAAGGCGTCTTCGGTTTCAAGTGCTTCCTGCTGCACTCAGGTGTGGACGAGTTCCCGCACCTGGACGCGGATGAGATGGAGGAGGACATGGCCGAGCTGAAGTCCTTCGATTCCCTCATGATTGTCCACGCAGAGGACTCCCATGCCATCGACCGCGCGCCGCACCCCGGCGGCGACCACTATCAAACCTTCCTGGCCTCCCGCCCCCGCGGCGCCGAGAACAAGGCCATCGCCGAGGTCATCGAGCGGGCCCGCTGGACCGGTGCCCGTGCGCACATCCTGCACCTCTCGTCGTCGGACGCCCTGCCGATGATTGCGTCCGCCAAACGCGACGGCGTGAAGCTGACCGTGGAGACGTGCCCGCACTACCTGACGCTGATGGCCGAGGAAATCCCGGACGGCGCCACCGCCTACAAGTGCTGCCCGCCCATCCGCGAGGCCTCCAACCGGGAGCTGCTGTGGCAGGGCCTGCAGGACGGCACCATCGACTGCATCGTCTCGGACCACTCCCCCTCCACCCTCGATCTGAAGGACCTGGAGAACGGTGACTTCGCGGTGGCCTGGGGCGGCGTCTCGTCGCTGCAGCTGGGCCTGTCCCTGATCTGGACCGAGGCACGGCACCGCGGCATTCCGCTGGAGCAGGTGGTGTCCTGGATGGGCGAGAAGCCGGCAGCGCTGGCCCGGCTCTCCAACAAGGGCCAGCTGGCGCTGGGCTACGATGCCGACTTCGCCGTGTTCGCCCCGGACGAGGCGTTCGTGGTGGACGTGTCCAAGCTCAAGCACAAGAACCCCATCACCCCCTACGACGGCAAGGCCCTCTCCGGCGTGGTCCGCAAGACGTTCCTGCGCGGCGCCGTGGTGGACGGCCAAACCCCCACGGGCAAGCTGATCCGCCGCGGCGGAGTCTAGGGACGCGCCATGGCAGTGGAAGCCCACCATCCGAGGACGGTGGCACGGCCGCAGTTTGCCGTCAGGGGTGCTGCCGCGCCGGCGGCTGCCCGGGGCCTCGCCGTGTGGGTGGTTCCCGGGGAAGGCACCAGCCCGGAACTCCTCGCCCGTGCCGCCCAACTGGTCCTCGCCAGGGCCCTCGAAACTGCTCCGGAGGCGGAAGTCCACTGGCCCGCCGCCGGGGCTTCCACGTCCGGGGTCTCCGCCACGGCGGAAGGAGCCGCAGACGACTCCTCTCAGCCTCCCTCCGCGGCGGAGAACCCCGGCGGCACCGATGACGACGGCGGCACCCGGCTGCCGCCGTCGGCCGGCCCCGTCAGCCGGGTTGCCGTGGATTTGGCTGCCGACTCCGTGCTGCTGGACGGCCGCCCCGTGCCGCTGACCGGCGTCGAGTTCAAGGTGCTCAGGTACCTGGTGACCCACCTGTCGCGCACTGTGGGCAGGGAGGAACTCCAGCAGTTCCTGGACTCGTTCGAAACCCCCGGCGCCTCGGCCCGGTCCATCGACGTGTACGTGGGCCGAATCCGGCGGAAACTCGGAAATGCACGCCATGCCGTGGCCACTGTCCGGGGCGGCGGGTACCGGTTTGTGCCGGGGCAGCGCGCAACCGTCCGCGGCCCGGCGGAATACTGCATATGACGCCGGAGTTGTATGACTGAGCGGGAAGCCGCTTCACTTGATGTTTTGCCAGTAACTGACAAAGTCTTCCAAAGGAACGCCATGAGCCAGACCCTGACCACCAAGCTTCAGCCCGGAACCCAGGCCCCTGATTTCACCCTTCAGGACGCCCAGGGCCGCGAGACTGCCTTGGCCGACTACCGTGGCAAGAACGTCATCGTGTACTTCTACCCCAAGGCCGCCACCCCCGGATGCACCACCGAGGCCTGCGACTTCCGCGACAGCCTGGCCTCCCTGCAGGGCAAGGGCTACGAGGTCATCGGCATCTCCCCCGATGCGCCGGAGGCCCTCGCCGGCTTCACCGGCGACTTCTCCCTGACCTTCCCGCTGCTGTCCGACCCCGACCACGCAGTCGCCCTGGCCTACGGTGCCTGGGGCGAGAAGCTGGTCAACGGCGAAATCACCGAGGGCATTGTCCGCTCAACCGTGGTGCTGGATCCCGAAGGCAAAGTCACGCTGGCCCAGTACCAGGTCAAGGCCGACGGCCACGTTGCTGCACTGAAGGAAGCCCTGGGAATCTAGCCTCCCCCCGGACGCTCTCTCACTTAACGCGCATTTTCAACGGACGCTCTCGCACTTAACGCGCATTTTCACGGGACGCTCTCGCACCTTCTTCAGGAAACGACTGCGGGGCGTCCCGGCGTTAAGGGCACAATCGCGGCGGCACGTCATCCTGCGACTTTGGCGCCCTACGCGTCCGTGTCCGCCGTAGCCTTCGCCTCTGCGGCCGCCTGCTGATATTCGGCCGACACCCGCCGGTACACGGGGGTCAGGAAAGCCAGCAGCGCGGCGATGACCATAATGATCCCTGCGATGAGGAACACCAGCGCAATACCGCGGGAGGTGCCCTCGCCCAGCAGCGGGGCCAGCTGGGCCGCGCCGTCGGCCGACCGTGCGTAGGGAATGATCCAGAACTGGGCGATCGGCGCAATAAGGAAGGACGTGATGGGCGCCGCCGCAGACTCAAACGCCATGGCGAAACCGAACACCCGGCCCTGCCGTGGCAGCGGAACCACCTGCTGGATCACCGTCTGCTCGGCGGCCTCCACAACGGGGACCAGCGTCAGGTACAGCCAGATCCCGACGACGTACAGCCATGCCCACTCCCGGAGTGTGAACACGGCGCCGAGGACCCCCATGGCCACCACCGCGAGGAGCAGGGTGCGCAACGGGTTGGACCCGAGGCCGAACTTGCCGATCAGCGCCCCGCCGATCAGGAATCCGCTGGAGCCTACAGCCAGAAAAACGCCCCAGAGTTCCACTGGGAACATCTCCAGGCCGTAGGGGTCCATCAGCGCCATGTAGACGCCGCCGATGAAGTTGTTGAACGTGGAGAACAGGATCAGTGCGAACAGGCCGGAAATGGCCAGCACAGCGGCGTAGGAGCCGCGAAGGTCGAACCCGCCGTGCGCATCGGTGGCCGCGACCTGCGTCTCCTCAGGCATGCGGAGGGTGAGCAGGTGTGCGAAGGCGAGCGCCGTGAGCAAGAGGGCGACCACGATGGTCCACCCCATACCCAGCAGCCCCACGGACAGCCCTGACAGCACGGAAGTGATGAGGAACATCAACCCCTGCACCATTCCCACCAGGCCGTTGGCGTTGGCCCGCCGGTCCGGCTCGATCAGGATGGTGACAGTGGTGGACAGCGCGATGTTCCGCAGGTTCTCCACCACCGCACCGATCAGGATGACCAGGGTGAACACCCAGAACCAGGGCTGCCCAAGGTCCAGCAGCGACGACGCGGGCGTCAGGAGGAACATCACCCCGGACAGGACAAACATCACCAGGGTGAAGGCGGCGGCGAAGCGCATCACGGCCAGCTTGCGGTAACGGTCCACGAAGGTGCCGAAGCTGATGCTGGAAAGGGCAATCAGCAGCATGTACGCGCCGCCCACCACCCCGGTGGCGATTACGTTGCGCGTTTCCAGGTACACCCAGAACGTCAGTGCAAACCACAGGTAACTGGTGGTGATGTTGGCGAGGGCGGTGTTCACCAGGATCCCGGTGAAGGTGCGGGACCTTTCCGCCGGGCTGCGCACGGAGGAGTCGACGGCGTCCGGGTCCGCCAGGTGCGGGGCTTCCCCGTCCTCACCAGGGGTGGAGGCGAGGGCCACATCCTCGCCAAGCCCCGCCCCGCCGTCGGAAGCCGCAGCAGCCCTGCCCCGGGCCGGTTCCTGCTCGGTCATGCGTCCCAGTGTAGTGAGGACTGACCGGAGCCGACAGGGTGGAAACTAAGCTCGTAAAGGAGGGCATTCAGCTCCACCGGCCACGAAAGGACGAACCATGGCGGACGATCCGATGGAAGAAGCATTCTCCACAGTGGGTGCAGAGCAGTCCTGGTACGGGATCGACCACCGCCTGGCGCTGCTGTTGACCCGGCTGTTTGCGGCCCATGACGCCACCATCGAGCTCACCGTTGTAGTTGACGGCACCGTCATCTCCGGGTCCGTGGTCTCGGAGCAGGCATGGGTGCAGCGGCAGAATGACCAGATCCGCATCGGCAGCCCTGCCATCGCGGACGCCTTCGAATCTTTGGAGCCGACCGTGGGGTTGACGAGGCAGGAGCGGTACATCCACTTCCTTGAGCCGGTACTGCTTTCAGGGGGAGTCCACGTGCGTATGCCAGCCACCAGGGTTGACCTCCGCAAAGTCGCGGCGTGGAGCATCGGACGTGTTGCTGTGGACTAAGAGCCCCCGTTGCCCCTTCCGGGGTCCGGTGACAGGATGGCCGCATGGCGATCGAGGTCCGTCCGGCCACCGAGTTCGAGGACGTCAGGACGATGGTGGGGCCCAAGCGGCCCGACGCCAACGTCTGCTGGTGCCTGAGCTACCGAATCCCGTCCAAACAGAACCAGGCCTTGCATGGGACGGAGCGCGGGGACCTGATGAAAGAGCTGGTGGCCCAGGATCCCCCGCCGGGTGTCTTGGCGTACGACGGCGGCGAGGTAGTTGGGTGGGCAGCAGTCCACCCCCGTGCCGACACCAGTTTCGCCGTCAACCGGAAGATCCCGCACGTGGACGATCTGGAGGCGTGGTCGGTGTGGTGCATCCGGGTACGGCCGGGCCATCGGGGTAAGGGCATTTCCCACCACCTGCTGAAGGGTGCCGTAGAACTGGCGCGGAGCCATGGGGCAGCAGCCGTGGAGGGCTACCCAGTGGATAACGGCGGCCGGAAAGTCGACCTCACCATGGCCTACGTGGGCACCCGAAAGCTTTTCGAGGACGCCGGCTTCACGAAGGCCGCGGACACGGAATCAATCCTCAACGGCTTCCCGCGGGTCCTGATGCGCCTGGACTTGGGAGGTTGATGGTCCTGGACCAGCGGGTCAGGGCTTTTTCCACCATTTGCCGGGCCAGTCCTCGTCGATGGCCCACAATGCCAGAAGCAGAGCGTCGACCGTCATGAGTCCCGCAATGAGGTACGCCCAACCTGTCCACCAACCCATAACAATCTCCTGACCCGGTAACCCCCAGCCACTCGATTGCTCCTAAGTGTGGCACCTAAGCCGCCGCTGCGGAACGCCCCAAATCCACACTCTTGAAAAGTGCCTCCAACCTGTTGTGCGCCTCGGTTTCCAACTTGAGGCGGCGCGTCAGCTTCTCCACCTGCACGGACATCTCCGCGCCGACCGGGAGCCGATCGCCCGGCCAGCTGGACGCCTCGCGCGATTCGGCCAGCGCCTGGGCCAGAGCATTGGCGGCGGCACGCACTTTCCGTGAGTGGAAGTAGACACGCAGCAGCGCCCTGCCCTTGTCCACAGCTGCCTGCAACAGGTCGCCGGGCACCGCTTCCCCTCCTGATGTCAGGGAGTCCAGCTCTGAACCAGCCGGCACTGCACGGGCCGGTTCCGCGACAGGGCCGCCCGCCGTCGTCCGGTCTTTTTTATTGATCTGTCCCATGGCTGCTCCGCCTTCCTGCCAGCCGTGCAGCCTCCGGACGGATCGTCCTTGACCCTCGTACTTGAAGAAGCTGCTCCCTCCCTTCGAGTGTCCCGGGCCTTCCTCAACGTCCGGGCAAGCGGGTCCCAAGATTGACGCAAGATCTCCCCGTCCGGCCGGCTCCGCGCCGCCGTCGCCGCCGTCGCCCCGGCGTGAGCAAGGAAACAACCACGAAATCCAAGCCTGCGAAGCGCTGTGACACCGCCGGTAGCGGTTAATACGGTAGAAGTAGAGCTATGGTCTCTCCCCCTGAAATCCGTCGTGCCGTTGTTATTGAGGACGACCCGGACATTCGCGGCCTGCTGGTCCGTGTCCTGGTTAAGCAGGGCTTCGACGTCACCGAGGCCGACGCCGGCCTGCCCGGCGTGGAGGAAGTCCGCCGCCGCAAGCCAGATCTGGTCACTTTGGACCTGAACCTGCCGGACATCGACGGCCTGGAAGTCTGCAAGATGCTCCGCGAATTCTCGGATGCCTTCATTGTGATGCTCACGGCCCGCGCGGACGAACTGGACAAGCTGACCGGCCTGGACAACGGAGCTGATGAATACATCAGCAAGCCGTTCAGCCCCCGGGAACTGCAGTCCAGGATCAACGCGCTCTTCCGCCGCAGGCCTTCCGCCGCCGCGGACTCCGCCGCCCGCAATGACCTCGAGCGCGCCACGGAGGTCCAGCAAAGCCTCCTTCCCAAGGAGGACATCCGCGTGGAGGGCTACGACGTGGCCGGCATGTTCCGCCCGTCCCGCAGCGTGGGCGGCGACTTCTATGACTGGTACCAGACGCAGGACGGGCTCCACCTGACCTTCGCCGACGCCATGGGCAAGGGCATGGGAGCCGCGCTCATCGCAGCAACAGTGCGCGCCGTCATGCGCTCCACCGGTCACCGGCAGGACCTGGACGGGGCATTCGCCACCGCCAGCAAGGCCATCGCCACGGACCTGGACTCCTCCAACTCCTTTGCCACCTTGTTCCACGCGCGGCTGGACGCGGCCTCCGGAACGGTCAGCTATGTCGACGCCGGGCACGGGCTTGCGCTGCACGTTCGGCCCGGCGGCACGGCCCACCGGCTCCCTTCCGGCGGCCCGCCGGTGGGCGCCTGGGAAGGGACTTCCTGGCCGCAATCATCACTGGAGCTCGCCCCGGGAGATTCGCTGGTGGTGGTCAGTGACGGTGTGCTGGACGTCTTCGGCTCCGTGGAGGACTTCACCGAAGCCGTGGGCCGCGCCGCCCAAAGTGGCGATTCGTCGCAGGCGGCCAGCAGCGCCATCATGGCACTAGCCCCGGCCGAAACCGCGGAGGATGACGTCACCGTAGTGGTGGTCCGCCGGCTGCCGGAAGACGCAACCGCATGACCCGCTTCCTGACCCGCCTGGTAGTGGTCCTGACGGTCATTACCGGTGTCAACTACATTGCCTGGCGCTGGGTGGCCTCCCTCAACTGGGATGCGTGGTGGATCGCCGTGCCGCTGGTGGTCGCCGAAACCTACAGCCTGATCGACGTCATGCTGTTCGGCATGACCGTCTGGAAGCTGAAGATCCGCAAGGGCGCGCCACCGCCCCCGCATGATGCCACCGTGGATGTCTTCATCACCACCTATAACGAAGACCTGGACATGGTGATGACCACCGCACTCGCCGCCCAGAAGGTCCGGCATCCGCACAGCACCTGGATCCTCGACGACGGCGCTCGGCCCGAGCTGAAGGCCCTCGCCGAGCAGCACGGCCTGGGCTATGTCACCCGCAGCGAGGACTGGACCTCGAACGTCCCCCGGCACGCGAAGGCCGGCAACCTGAACAACGCCCTGATGCAAACACACGGCGAGTTCCTCCTGATTCTGGACGCGGACCAGATCCCTGAGCCGGACATCCTCGAAAAAACGCTGGGGTACTTCAACAACCGCCGGGTGGCGCTGGTCCAGACGCCGCAGTACTTCAGCAACGTGCCCGCCGATGACCCCCTGGGCAGCCAGGCACCGCTTTTCTACGGCCCCATCCAGCAGGGCAAGGACGGCTGGAACGCCGCCTTCTTCTGCGGCTCCAACGCCATCCTGCGCCGCGAGGCTTTGATGCAGCTGGGCCTTGTGGGCTACGTGAAGGAAACCGAGAAGAGCATCCGCCGCGCGCTGTCCGCCTCCCGTTCCGCCATCAAGCAGGCCCGGAAGTCTGCGGACGTGGAGACTCCGCTGGTGGTCCAGGTGCTCGATGAGGTGGAGGCAGCCACGCGGGAGGCGCAGCACGAACTGGACGCCGGCCAGCCGCTCAGCGAAATCACGTACCGCGTCCGGCGCCGTGTGGATGCCGCCGTGCAGACCCTGGTGATGGCCGACGTCGAAGCGCTCCAGGCCGACCTCGAAGAAATCGCCGCCATGGAACTGGCCCATGTGGGCGAGTCCGGCGTTCCGGTCGTGGCCGACGACGCCGTGCAGCGCATGTCCGCCCGCGACTGGTCACCGCTCGGAGCCCTGGAATCCGTGCAGGCAGTCCTGGACGCGCTCTCGGTGGAACGCAACGACGAAGCCCAGCCGGTCATGCCGCTGGCCACCATCTCCGTGACCGAGGACATGGCCACTGCCATGCGCATGCACGCCATGGGCTGGGAGAGCGTCTACCACCACGAGGTCCTGGCGTACGGCCTGGCACCGGAGGACCTCAAGACCATGCTCACCCAGCGCCTCCGCTGGGCGCAGGGCACCATCCAGGTGCTGCTCCGCGAAAATCCGCTCGTCCAGAAGGGCCTGAAGCTGGGCCAGCGGCTGATGTACTTCGCCACCATGTGGACCTACCTCAGCGGCTACGCGGCGGTCATCTACTTCGCCGCCCCCATCATCTACCTGCTGCTGGGCATCCTGCCGGTCACGAGCCTGAGCTGGGACTTCTTCGTCCGGTTCATTCCGTTCATGGTGGTCAACCAGCTGTTGTTTGCCGTCGCCGGCCGGGGCATTCCCACCTGGCGTGGCCAGCAGTACAGCCTCGCCCTGTTCCCCACCTGGATCAAGGCGTGCTCGACGGCGGCCCGCAACGTCTGGTTCCGCCGTCCCCTCGGGTTTGCCGTCACCCCCAAGGCCCGTCAGAGCGGCGGACCCGGCTGGAGCCTGATCCAGCCACAGATCGTGGTGTCCGTGCTGCTGGCCGTGGCCGCCGTCGTCGGAATCATTCGGCTGGCGAACGGCCTTGCCGAACCGCTGGGCACCCTGGTGAACGTCGCCTGGGTCATCTTCGACCTGGTGGTCATGAGCATCCTGGTGCGCGCAGTGCTTTACAAGGGTTATGAACCGGCCGCAGAGCCGGCTGTTACAGAGAGGAATGCCGATGGAGTTTAGCTATGAGGTCAAGGACTCGTATGCGGAGGTCAAGGCGGAGGGGCGGCTGAACATGGTCTCGGCCCCCAAGCTCCGCGAGTTTGTTACCGGCGTCATCGCCAACGGATCCAACCGCATTGTGGTGAACCTGGAGAACACGGCGTTTATGGACTCCTCCGGCCTCGGCGCGCTCATCGGCTGCCTCAAGGCGGCACGGCAGGCGGGCGGGGACCTGCGGATCGCAGCGGTCCAGCCGCAGGTGAAAATGGTCCTGCAGCTGACCAGCATGGACAAGGTCCTCACGGCCTACGGATCAGCCGAAGAGGCGTTCAGCAATGACTGAGGTCCTGGCATCCCGCAGCTTCCGCGGGCTGGCTGCCGGGGACGCCATCGAGTCCGTCCACAATGATCTCGACAGCCTGTGGCTTGACGTCCCCTTCGTGCAGGACATGGACCAGATGACGTTTACGACGGCGGTGATCGAGTCGGCGTCGAACATCGTCCAGCATGCAGAGCCGGCCGGGCAGGAGCCGGTGGAGCTGGGCGTGGACATCGAAGTGCGGCCAACGCTGCTGCAGGCGCGGGTCAGCGCCTATCACGCCAAGCCCCCGTTCGGCCCGATGGAACCGGCGAGGCCGGGCGAGGAGGCCGAGTCCGGCCGGGGGCTGGCGCTGATCCAAGCCCTGGTCACCACGGTCACGTTCGAGCGGCAGGACGGCACGAACACCTGGGTCCTGTCGCGGACCTCGCAGCAGGACTAGAACCCTCAGCGGAGTTTTTGTCCAGATATGCAGGCCTCCGGCGCTCGGAACCCTGCATATCTGGACAAAAACTCCGGGTGGGGCGGTGGCGCTAGTTCGGGAAGGTCACCGAGACAGTGGCCCCGCCGCCCGGAGTGTCGCTGATAGTGAGCTCGCCACCGTGCGCCTGCGCGATCCGGCGGCACGTGGCCAGGCCCAGCCCTGTCCCGGGACCGTCGCCGGGCCGGTTCAGCCGCACCAAAGGCTCCACGGCCCGGGGCCGGTCGGCGGGGAGGATGCCCTTGCCGTTGTCGGCGACGTGGACGGTGAGTCCGCGGGGGCAGCTTGTGGCGGTGACAGCCACCCGAAGGTCCCGCCGGGGGTCACGGTAGTTCAGGGAGTTGGCGAGCAGGTTCTGCACCATCGTGCGCAGCTGCGACCGGTCGGCATACAGCTGGGCATCCTCGCACAGGATGCCGCTGCCCAGGCCGAGGCTCACACCAAGGTCCTGGGCCGCCTCTGCCGTCACAGCCAGAAGTGACACCCGTTCGCGGTTCAGCTGCCCGTTTGCCCGGGAGTAGTCCAGCACGTCCTGCAGGGTGCCCAGCATTCGCTGCCCGCCGCTGCCGATGAGCTGCAGGTACTCCTTAACCGGATGGTCCTGGGGAATTTCGGGATCATCCTCGGCCAGCTCCACATAACCAAGGATGGTGGTGAGCGGAGCACGGAGGTCGTGGCTGACGCGGCCGGCAAACTCGGCCAGCATCGCATTGCTGCGCTCCAGCTCGGCCAGGGCCTCATTGAGCTGCAGGGTGCGGTGCTGCAGTTCGAGAAGCTCCACTACCTGCTGCGCCAGCACCTCCAGCACATCAATCTGCTCGCGCCTGGGAAGTTCGGCTCCCTCGGAGAACACGCACAGCGAGCCGAGCACCAGCCCGCTGGCGGTCCTTAGCGGCACGGAGGCGTAGAAGCGGACGTCGGCTATCTCCCCGGTCACGAACGGGTTTGCGGCAAACCGGGGGTCCTGCGAGGCATCCCGCACCACTGTGGTTCCTGGTTCAAGGAATACGCTGGCGCACATGGAGTCCTCGCGGGAGCAAATGCCGGCATCGGTCCCGGAGGCGGCGATCTGCAGCTGATGGCCGGACGTGATGATGTTGACCACGCTGTAGGGCACCCCGCAGAGCGAGGCGGCCAGGCGCACCAGGTTATTGAGGGCACCACGGGCCTGTTCGTCAACCAGTTCCGGAATCTGTCCCGCAGTGTCAGGGAGCAGCCCATAATCCCGCAGGTCAAGGTCCCGCGGATCCTGATCGGTCAGCATTTGCATAGCTGTCGCGTCCATATTCTTCTTGAGCCCCCAGCATCATCGTCGAGCCGAAAGCTCTTCCGCGATGATACCCGTCCGGCCAGACGCCTGCGGTAGTCTCTTGACACCACCCCAACGGTCAACTTGAATATTACGTATGCTGAAATAACAGTTCCATGATGCGGAAGCTCAAAGCCGATTTTGCTGCAGCTTTGGGTGCCGGGAGATCCGGCCTCCGCATAGCCGTCACCATGGATGCCAGCATTTGTCACCGAGGAACCAGCCAGCATGAAGCTTGCCGAATTCAATACCGCGGACCCCGCAAGGACTGCGGAAACCCTCAGGCCCTGCATCGACGTCCAGCGCTGGGTGGACACCGTTGCCGCCGCCCGGCCTTTCCCCACCAAGGAAGCCCTGCTCGCACTTGCTTCCGTTGCCGCCAACCCCTTCACATCCGAAGAGGTTGAGTCCGCCATGGCGCATCACCCGCGGATCGGCGAACGGCCGACGGCGGCCACCACCGAAGCGTCCATGTCCCGTTCCGAGCAGGCCGGGGTAGATCCGGCGGACACCGCGCTGGCAGAGGCCTTGGCTCAGGGAAACAGGGACTACGAGGAGAAGTTTGGCCGCGTCTTCCTGATCCGCGCCGCCGGCCGCACAGCCCCGGAAATCCTGCAGTCCCTGAAGGAGCGGCTGGAAAACTCCCCGGCCGAAGAAGACACCATCGTGGCCCAGCAGCTGCGCGAGATCGCCGTACTCCGGCTCGAAGGACTGATCACCGAATGAGCGTCTCCCACGTCACCACCCATATCCTCGACACAGGCGCCGGACGCCCGGCGGCGGGGGTCGCCGTCGTGCTGTACAAGAACGACGGCGGCAGCTGGCAGGAACTGGCCGGCTCCACTACCGACGCCGACGGCCGTGCGAAGGACCTGGGCCCGGAGCAGCTGGAACCCGGACACTACAAGCTCAACTTCGCCACCGGGAGCTACTACGCCGGACTGCAGACCGCCACGTTCTTCCCGGAGGTTGACCTGGTGTTCGAAGTCACAGGCCCCGAGCATTACCACGTCCCCCTCCTGCTGAGCCCGTTCGCATACTCCACCTACCGCGGCAGCTGACCCACCCCGTTGCCCTATCACTTATGGTCCCCATTCCGGGGTTTTGGCAACCGTAAGTGATAGGTCAACGGCGGAAATGTAGGCTTGATGCATGCCTTCTGAACAACCCTCCGCCGAGCGCCGCGAAATCACAGTCCGCCGTGCGCCCAAGTACGTCCCGTTCCTGATTCTGGGCGCACTGGTGGGTATCGCCGCTGCGGCAGTGGTGGCCTACGGCCTGCCGGAAACGCCAAGCTTCGACGCCGGCTCCGTCTTCGGATTCTTCCTGGTGCTGTTCGCCGCCGCCGGCGCGGTCCTGGGTGCCGTAGTGGCGCTCATCCTGGACCGGCGCAGCGTCAAGCGGCAGCAGCGGGCCGTCGTGGAGTCCGTCCCGGACTCTGAACCGGATACGGACCCGCAGCCCTAGCCCCGGTCATAAACGGGCGGCCGGAAAAGTCTTACCCCATGTCGTGAGATAATCGACCAGTGGCACGCGGCGATGGAAAACTTTCCCATGATCTTCTCCCTGGCGAAAAAGGCCCGCAGGACGCCTGTGGCGTTTTCGGAGTCTGGGCACCAGGTGAAGAAGTAGCAAAACTAACCTATTACGGGCTGTATGCACTGCAGCACCGCGGTCAGGAGTCCGCTGGTATAGCCACCAGCGACGGCAACCGGATCAACGTCTACAAGGACATGGGACTCGTTTCCCAGGTCTTCGACGAGACCACCCTGAACACCCTCACCGGGCACCTTGCCGTGGGCCACTGCCGCTACTCCACCACCGGAGCCAGCCACTGGGCCAACGCCCAGCCCACCCTCGGCGCCACCAGCACCGGGACAGTGGCCCTGGCGCACAACGGCAACCTCACCAACACTGCCGAGCTCAACGCCATGATCCAGGAACGCAACGGCGGCCAGCTCACCGGCGAGATGAAGCAGGGCAACACCTCGGACACCGCCCTGGTCACCGCCCTCCTGGAGGGCGAGCCGGGCAAGTCCCTCGAAGAGACTGCCATCGAACTGCTGCCCAAGATCAAGGGCGGCTTTTGCTTCGTCTTTATGGACGAAGGCACCCTCTACGCGGCCCGCGACACCTTCGGCATCCGCCCGCTGGTCCTGGGCCGGCTGGAACGCGGCTGGGTGGTCGCGTCCGAGCAGTCCGCACTTGCCACCGTAGGCGCCAGCTTCATCCGCGAGATCGAGCCCGGCGAGTTCATCGCCATCGACGAGCAGGGCGTGCGTTCCCAGCGTTTTGCGGAGCCGACGCCGGCCGGTTGCGTTTTCGAGTACGTCTACCTTGCCCGTCCGGATGCCGCCATCGCAGGCCGCTCCGTGTACGAGTCCCGGGTGGAGATGGGCCGCCAGCTGGCCCGTGAAAACACGCAGGTAGCGGACATCGTGATTCCTGTTCCCGAGTCCGGCACGCCTGCCGCCGTGGGCTACGCCGAGGAATCCGGCATCCCGTTCGCCCACGGGTTCGTTAAGAATTCCTATGTTGGCCGTACTTTCATCCAGCCTTCGCAGACGCTGCGCCAGCTGGGTATCCGGCTCAAGCTCAACGCCCTCGAGTCCGTGATCCGCGGCAAGCGCGTGGTGGTGGTGGACGATTCCATCGTCCGCGGCAACACGCAGCGCGCCATCGTCCGGATGCTCCGCGAAGCCGGTGCCGCAGCAGTCCACGTCAAGATCTCCTCCCCGCCGGTGCAGTGGCCCTGCTTCTACGGCATCGACTTCGCCTCCCGCGCCGAGCTCATTGCGAACGGCGCAACCATCGAGGAGATCTCGCAGGCCATCGGTGCAGACTCGCTGGCCTACATCTCTGAGGACGGGATGATCGGCGCCACCCGGCAGCCCCGGGAGCGCCTGTGCACCGCATGCTTTACTGGCAAGTACCCCATCGAGCTTCCGGGTTCGGACAAGCTGGGCAAGAACCTGCTGGAACGCACGGACCTTGGTGGCCTGAAGCCCTCGCCGTCCGCCCTTCCGGGCCGGACTGCCGCCCTTGCCGTGGACCCTGCAGTCGACCCGGCAGTGGATCCGGCGGAAAAGTCGGGCGCCACGGGCTGCGATCCCGGACCGGACTCGGAGTTTGAGAACCTGCTGACCGAAGCCGACCTTGTGCCAGAGATTCATCACGCACTCACCACCCCCGACGCTGACAAGAAAGAGTCCGTATGACTTCCGCTGCCCCCGCCTCCGGCAACACCGCCGGGAACACAGCCGGCATCACCTACGCCTCCGCGGGCGTCGATGTTGAAGCCGGCGACCGCGCCGTCGAGCTTATGAAGGGTGCCATCAAGGCCACCCACAACTCCTCGGTGATCGGCGGGGTGGGCGGCTTCGCCGGCCTCTACGACGTCTCTAAGCTCCTCACCTACAAGAAGCCGCTGCTGGCAACGTCCACCGACGGCGTAGGCACCAAGGTGGCCATTGCCCAGGCCATGGACATCCACGACACCATCGGCTTCGACCTGGTGGGCATGGTGGTGGACGACATCGTCGTGGTAGGCGCAGAACCCCTCTTTATGACGGACTACATCGCCTGCGGCAAGGTGGTGCCCGAGCGCATCGCCGACATTGTCCGCGGCATCGCAGCAGCCTGCTCCGTAGCCGGCACCGCGCTGGTGGGCGGCGAAACCGCCGAGCACCCCGGCCTGCTGGGTGAGCACGAGTACGACGTTGCCGGCGCAGCCACCGGCATCATCGAGGCCGACCACCTCCTCGGCCCGGACCGCGTCCGCGCCGGCGACGTCGTGATCGGCATGGCTTCCTCGGGCCTGCACTCCAACGGCTACTCCCTGGTGCGCCGCGTGATCAACCACGCCGGCTGGGCGCTGGACCGCCAGGTCTCCGAACTTGGCCGTACCCTCGGCGAGGAACTCCTGGAGCCCACGCGTGTCTACGCGGCGGACTGCCTGGACCTTGCCCGCACCTTCCCCGTCACCGGTGAATCTGCAGTCCACGGCTTCAGCCACGTGACCGGTGGCGGCCTGGCCGCCAACCTGGCCCGCGTCCTCCCCCAGGGCCTGGTGGCCACCGTTGACCGCTCCACCTGGGAGCTGCCGGCCATCTTCAAGCTGGTGTCCGAACTGGGCAACGTGCCCCTGGCAGACCTGGAGCGCACCCTGAACCTGGGCGTGGGCATGGTGGCCATCGTCTCCGCAGACGTTGCTGATGCAGCGGTCTCCCGCTTGAACGACCGCGGCCTGCCGTCATGGATCATGGGCACCGTCACCAAGGACTCGGACTCAATCCTGAAGTCCGGCCCGGATTACGTACAGGGCGCCAAGGGCGTGGACGGCGGCGCGGTCCGCCTGGTCAACGCCTACGCCTAAGATTGTGCGGAATGCCGGCGGGTGCCTTGAGCACCCGCCGGCTTTTTTGTGCCACGATCTCAAGCCCGCCATCGCCTCCTGCAAAACATCAGGCAACCCTCCATCACCTTGGGATCAGCCAGAGGTGCAGGCCCCTGGACATAGTTGCGTAATTGAGAACGGTTCTTGTTAGGATGAACTCGTTCCCGAAGTCCTGCCACGAAACGACGTTCCGATGCCTGCGCCCGCCCTGTCCGTGAAGAACCTCGTGCTCTCGCACGCCGGGCGCCAGTTGGTGCACCCCCTGACGTTCTCCATCCAGTGGGCTGAGAGCGTCGCACTTCTGGGAGCCTCAGGATCCGGGAAGTCGCTGACAGCATCCGCCCTCACGGGGACAGTGCCGGAAGGAATCACGGCGAGTGGGGAAATTTCGTTCGGGACTGCTTTCCGGCCAGGCGACCGCGGAAGCGCGGAGGGCATTGCCGGCGCAGCCTTGGTCAGCCAAGATCCCCAGACCTCCCTCAATCCGCTGGTGCCGGTAGGCAAACAACTGCTCATCCCGCACCGCCGGGCAGGGTTCAGTCGCACTGAAGCCCGGCGCGAGGCGGTGCTCCTCCTGGCCCAGGCCGGGATCGAGGACCCTGCCGCGATCCTGCCCCGCTACACCGGCGAGCTGTCGGGCGGGCAGCTGCAGAGGGTGTGCATTGCCCTGGCATTGGCATGCCGCACGGAGGTCCTGGTGGCAGACGAACCCACCACGGCCCTCGATGCGGTTACCCGGCACACCGTCCTTGCGAGCCTCCACAGCTGGGTGTCCGAGGGCCGAACCCTGCTCTTCATCACCCACGATCTGGCAGCAGCGGCGGCCCTGTGCAGCCGTGCGCTCGTGATGGAAGGCGGGCACGTTGTGGAAGATGCCCCGATGGCTGAGCTGCTGCTGAACCCCCGGCACCCCTACACCCGCCGGCTGGTCCACGCGGCCTCGGGTGCGGCGCTGCTTAAAGCGGCCGCAAGAACATCGGTGGCAGCGTGACCGGCACGCTGGCCGCGGAGGGCATCTCCTTCGCCTACCCCACGCGCGGATTCCGCAACAAGCAACCGGCGGAAACGCTCCGACACGTCAGCCTCCGCATCTCCCCCGGCACCAGCACCGCCCTGGTGGGAAGTTCAGGTTCCGGGAAGTCCACCCTCGTACGGATTCTGCTCGCCATGGCGAAGCCCTCCACCGGCACGGTGAGCCTCGGGGCGCGGGACGTGGCGCCCGGCCCTGTCCGGACCCTTCGTTGGTACCGCCGCGCAGTCCAATACATTCCGCAGAACCCCGCGGGTAGCCTGGACCCGCGAATGACCGTATCGCAACTGCTGATGGAACCGCTACGGCAGCTCCGCGTGGAAGGAAACCACCGGGATTTGGCGGCCCAGGCGCTGGAGCGCGTGGAATTGCCTGCCCGGGCGATGCACCGCCGGCCGGGCGAGCTGTCCGGCGGCCAGAACCAGAGGGTGGCCATCGCCCGCGCCCTGGCAGTGAAGCCGACGTACCTGCTGGCTGATGAACCCGTCAGCGGCCTGGACCTGCCCCTGCGCGATGCAGTCCTCGAACTGCTGGACGGCCTGGTGCACGAAGGCCTGGGCCTGCTCCTCGTGACCCATGACCTCACCACCGCTGCCAGGATGTGCGGCACCACCGCTGTGCTTTCCGGAGGCAGCACCGTGGAACAGGCGCCAACGGGCCAGTTGCTGGAAAGCCCCGCCAGCCCGGCCGCCGTCGCACTCGTGCAGGCGTCGCGGGGCCTGCAGCTCCCCGCCCCACTCCAGGCGGTTGCCCTGTGACCGCCCTCAACGCCGCAGAGCGGACAGCAACGAACCCGCGTCCGGCCCCGGGCCTCCTCCTCGCCAGCCAGCTTGTTTTCAATATCGGTTTCTACGCCGTGGTGCCGTTCCTGGCACTGGTCATGACCCAGGACTTCGGCATGACGGCAACAGCGGTTGGCGTGGTTTTGGGCGCTCGCGTCTTCAGCCAGCAGGGGCTTTTCCTGGTGGGCGGGATCATCACGGACCGATTCGGGCCGCGGCCCGCCATGCTGGTGGGCTGCCTGGTCCGCATCTGCGGCTACCTCACCCTGGCGCTTGCCGGCAGCTTTCCGCTGTTCCTCCTCGGCGCGGTCCTCACCGGGATGGGCGGCGCGCTGTTCTCACCCGCCCTGGAGTCCCTGGTTGGGCAGGCGGAAGAACGACGGCGGGACACCAGCGGGAGAGCGCCCGCACTGTTTGCGCTCCTGGCCATCTGCGGAGAGATCGGGGCTGTGGCCGGACCGCTGGTGGGCGCCCTGCTGCTGGGCATCTCCTTCAGCTGGGCAGCACTGGCCGGAGCAGCGGTCTTTGCCGTGATGACCGGGGTGTTGTGGCGCAGCGTGCCCGCCGGAGCGCCGAATCGGCTGCGCGGCACTGCGTCCTCCTCCACGCCGCCTTCCTCCGTTACCCGGCGCGAGGGGATCACGGTGATGCTGCGGGACAAGCGCTTTGTGGCCTTTGCTGCCCTCTACAGCGTGAACCTGCTGGCCTATAACCAGCTGTACTTTGGCCTTCCCATCGAGTTGACCAGGAGTAGCGCGGGCCCCGGGGCGCTGGCCGGCTTGTTTGCCGTCGCCTCGGTCCTGACCATTGCGCTGCAGTGGCCCATTTCCCGGCTGACAACCCGGATCGGCCCGGGCCGGGCCCTGATGGCAGGTTTCCTCCTCAAGGGCCTGGCCTTCGCCACCATGGCCCTGCTCGCCCAGGTTCCGGCCGCCGGCACACTGCAGCTCCTGCCGCCGCTGCTGCTCGTGGTGGGGCTGTGCCTGGGGCACATGTGCATCGGGCCGGTGGCCATGCCGCTGGTCCTCGACTTTGCCCGCGGCCGGCGGACGGGCATCTATTACGGGCTCCTCGCGAGCATGGGCGGCTGCGCGGTGCTGCTGGGCAACGTCGTTCTTGGGCCGCTCTACTCAGGAGCCACCCAGCCGGGACCCGACGCCGCCTGGCCCTGGGCGGTGATGGCGGCACTCACGGTGCTTCCCGCCGTCGGACTTTCACGGCTCCTGCCTGCCAAGCGCTAAGCCTCCAAACGTAAAACAGCCAACGGCCCGACCCGGCATTTCCCTTCACCACCGACCTCGGAAACAGGTACCAACATGCCCAAAAAGCGATCAAAAACAGGCGTTATTGCCATCTCGGCCCTGCTGCTGGCCGGCCTGACCGGCTGTTTCGCCGGAGGCGGTCAGGTGGCGGAAAGCGGCAACGGTGCCGGCCGGATCAGGCTGGCCATGCTCCAGCCGCCGAGGTCCGGGTTGTCACCCCTAAGCGACGACGCCTTCAAACTCTCGCGGTGGCAGACCGCCGAGACCCTGGTGGTGCTGGACGACCTGGGGGAAGCGAAACCTGCGCTGGCCACCGGGTGGCAGCAGGTTGACCAGACCTCGTGGCGCTTCACCCTGCGTGACGGCGTCGAATTCCACGACGGTACGTCCCTGACGTCAGCGGAAGTTGTTGCCTCCCTCTCCGCCGCGGCCAAGGCAAGCCCCAAACCGAGGATCCTGGACGGCGTGGAACTTACCGCCCAGGCTGACGGTTTGAGCGGTGTGATCGCCAGGACGGCGACGCCGGATCCCCTCCTCCCCCAGCGGCTGTCCAGTCCCCAGTTGGCCGTTTTTGCTGCCACCGCGTACAAGGAGGGCGGCGTCGTGGATCCGGTCAACGCCGGTACGGGGCCCTACCGACTGGCTTCGGTGGAGGGCACCTCATCAGCACGGCTGGACCGCTTCGACAGATACTGGGGCGAGAAGGCGCAAGCCGACGGCGTCGACGTCCAGTTCGTGCCGGACGGAACCGCGAGGGCAGCTGCCCTCAGGACCGGTGACGCGGACATCGTGGAAGCCATCCCGGTGGGCCAGGTGGCGCGGATCGACCCGGCGCTGGTGCATGAGGTGCCGATGCCGCGGACCAATACGCTGTACCTCAACACTGCGTGGGGCCCCTTCGCTGATCCTGCAGTCCGCGCCGCAGCCCGCGGGGCGATTGATGCCGGCACCATTGTGGACGGTGTCTACGAGGGGCGCGCAGACAAGGCGGCCGGACTGCTCGGCCCTGCACTCCCATGGGCGGCGGACGAGCGGAGCAGCGCAGGCTACGCCGCAAACCTCGCCACCCGGGTGGCCGCAACTGCCGTCAACGGGACTCCCATCCGGATTGGAACCTTCACCGACCGCGCCGAACTGCCGGAAGTTGCGGTTCAACTGGAGCAGCAGCTGGAGGCCGCCGGCTTTACGGTGGAACAGGACGTCCGCGAGTACCAGCACATCGAGGCCGACGCACTGGCAGGAAAGTTTGATGCCTTCATCCTGTCGCGGGCCACCGTCCTGGACTCCGGTGACCCCGTTGCCTACCTCTACAGCGACTTCTCCTGCGCGGGCTCCTTCAACATCTCCCAGTTCTGTGATCCAGGCGTAGACGAAGCCCTGGCCAAAGCCGCAGGCATCCCCGCCGGCCCCGAACGGCGGGCTGCCATTGCCGCCGCCGAAAGCCTCATCCTGGCCCGGGACGCGGCCATCCCGCTGCTTCACGAACGCGTCATCCAGGGTGAATCGGGGCGGGTGCGGAATGTCGAGCGGGATCCGCGGGAGCGGGCGCTGATCACGGGCAAGACCGGGTTCACCAGCAGTACAGGGATCGCCAGCGCCCCAGGCGCCGCAGGGTGATCCCCACCGGTACGGCGCTCCTGAAAGTCACTGCCTCGCGGATCGTCGCCCTCACCGGACTGGTGGTGCTAGTCGGAATGATGCCGTGGCTCTCAGGCCGCGGAGCTGAATACACCATCCTCCGCGCCAAGTACTCGGACCGGGAGCCCACCCCCGAAGCCTTGGCTGCCATCCGGGCCGAACTCGGGCTCGAGCAGGGCCCGCTGGCCATGTTCGTATCCTGGGTTCAAGGCGTCTTCGCGGGCGACCTGGGCATCTCCTGGATCAACAGCACTCCTGTGGGTCCCGGCATCGGGGCTGCGCTGGGCGTTTCGGTGACCCTGATGGGTTTTGCCATTGTGGCAGCGGCGATCATAGTCCTGCTGATCTGCGTGCCCGCAGTGCGGGATGGGCTTCGGCAGCGGCGAGGGCAGGCATCCGGAGCCCTGCCGGCTGCGCTCACTTCCCTGCCGGAGTTCCTGCTTTCGGCCATGCTGCTGGTGGTGGGCGGCGTCTGGCTCCAGTGGTTTCCGCCGTTCGGGTGGAAGGGCCCGGAGCATGCCGTCCTGCCGGCCCTCGCCCTCGGCATCCCGGCGGGTGGCCTGATGGGGCTGCTGCTGTCCGACGCCATCCGCGCCGCGTACGGGGAAAAGTGGGTGGCCACGTGGCGGCTGGCGGGCGCAGGGCGCGCCCAGCTAGCGCTGGCGGTACTGCGGCGCGCCCTGCCGGCAGTGCTGCCTCAGCTCGGGCTGGTCCTCATCGGCCTGACCGGCGGAGCCGTCGCGGTGGAGAAGGTGTACGCAATTCCGGGGCTCGGCCGGGCGCTGCTGGGAGCCGCCAGCGCGCAGGACATTCCCACTCTTCAGGCCGGCATGCTGGCACTGATGGGGCTAGCCCTGCTGGTGGGAACGCTGACGACGGCGGCCCGGTACCTGCTGATCGGGCCTGCAGTCCGGCTCGGCACACTTCCGCTTGCGGAGCCCCCTCGTTCAGCGGTCCACCGTCAGCTGGCCGTGCCGGCAGTTTCGGCTGCGGCCTTGCTGCTCATCATTGGCGCCGGACTGCTGCGCGACCCCTACGCCTCGGCACACCAGAGGCTGGCAGCGCCCACCTGGTCGCTGCCCTTTGGTGCGGACGCCAGCGGGCGCGACCTCCTGGCCCGGGTGGGGCACGGCGCCGTGGGGACGCTCGGGACCGCGCTGGTAGTGGTGCTCGTCTGCCTGGCCGTGGGAATCGCCGTCGGCCTCTTCCCGCTGGCTGCCACCGGGCCCCTCGAGGTGGCCAACGCCGCGCCGCCCATCCTCGCCGGACTGGTTGTCGCAGCCATCACCGGCCCATCCGCACAGGGGGCCGCCCTGGCTGTGGCAGCCGTAAGTTGGGCGCCCCTTGCCGCCCACACGGCCGCCCTGGCCCAGGAGGCCCGGGCACAACCGTATATTCAGATTCTCCCGGTGCTGGGGGTAGGAAAAGCGGGCATTATGCTCCGCTACATCCTGCCGGCGGTGGCACGTCCGCTCCTGCGCCACGCGATGCTCCGGCTGCCGGGAGTCGCCCTCGCCCTCGCGGCGCTCGGTTTCCTGGGGCTGGGGCCGCAACAGCCGTCGCCGGAGTGGGGACTGATCCTGGCCGAGGGCATCGGCTACGTGGAACGGGCACCGTGGGCGGTCCTGGCACCGGCATCAGCACTGGTGCTGGCCTCGGTTCTGGCCGTCAGCCTCGCGGGCACAGGGAGCGGCTCCGGGGCGGCACGGCCCGGGAGGCTGGGAAACCCGGCTGCCGCCCGCGCCGAGAAGTGATGGAGCGTTTCCCGATTTGATGCAGAACGGATGGAGCGCTGTCGGGGAGCCCGTGACCCGGGCCGCGGACAGCAAAAGCCCGCTGCCTGCACCGGTATTCCGGTGCAGGCAGCGGGCTCAATAACTGAGTCAGCACCGACGATCCACTGAATCAAGGGTGCCAAAAAAGAAGCGCTGCACTAAAAGCTGGAAACTGCAGAACTGCCTGCTGCATCCGTTTGTGCTGCGGCGTCACAGGGCTGCCCGATTACGGCAACAGCACCTTGCGACAACTAGCCGATCCGACGGGTGTCTACCTCGTCGTCGTCTTCTTCCAAATCATCCGCGTACTTATCCACATAAGCCGAATAGTCCGGTTCAACCGGCTCATTCGCGTAATGGCTCGTGGCACGACTGCCTGGACCCGTCAGCTCACGCTGAAGTGCCGAGTAGTCAGTGTTCGGGGAGTAGTACTTGATATCCCGAGCCTGCTTGGTAGCTTTTGCCTTTTGACGGCCGCGCCCCATGGCGTGACCCCCTTTTGTACTTGGACCGGAGGTGGTCACCTTGGCGTAGGTGAGGCCCCGGAATGTTTGGTCAATTTGTCGTACACCTAGATTACATGCTTTCTGCGGGCCCTGCTTGCCAGCAACAGCTCCCTGCGGCCACGCCGGGTACCATCCCTGCCCTTCCAAGGCCAGATTACGGCTTTTTTCTTCGGTAGAGTCGACTCAGCAGCTACTGACAATGGCCGGGAATCCGGCTGCCCATGGGGAGAAAACGCAGGAGGAGGCGCCCAGTGAACCACCGTGACGTTCCGCCCAAACCGGCTTCGCCGCCCACCGCCGGTTTGCCCACGGTTCCTGCGGCAGAGTACGGAGTCCCAGCAGCCGAACCGCCGGCAAGCAACAAGGACCAGGAGCGGGACCTGGGCGAGGCGTTCGAGCAGGACCATGCGGTTATCCCTGACGGACCCGAAGCCGGCCGCGGCAGCGTCAGCCAGCAGACCTTGTGGAAGGCGTTCTTCGTCGTCGTCCTCTTAGCCGTCATCGGCTCACTGGCCTGGCTTGCCTTGTGGCTGAACACCAACGGGAACCAGGAGGCCTCCGCAGGCTCGGTTCCCGGGATCCTCGAAACCGCTGTCACGCCCCCTGCTACCCCGCTGCCGCTCCCCCGCGAGGCGGAACCTGCCGCCTACGCCTTGGGCGACTGCTTCAAGGACTTTGACCCGGAGGCGCTCAAAACCACCGTGGTGCCGTGTGACACCGGCCATTCCGCACAGCTGGTTGCCGTGTTCCACTATCCGGAGGGCGAGGATTACCCGGGCGCGGAAGCACTCAAAGCCAAAGCCCTGGAAGCATGCCAGGCGGCAAAGCTGGGCCCAGCCGCCAACCAGTACACGCTGACCTTTGAGCGCAGCTTTCCCAGCTCCACAAGCTGGGGCGCAGGGGACCGCAGACTGCACTGCTACGTCACCTCCCCCGGCGGCAACAACGTCAACGCGAGCGTGCTGCCCTAGCGCTGGGAGCGCCAGGGCAGCACGCTTGTGACCAACCTCCGGACCTAGTCCTTCCGGCGGACCACCAGCCCTGTTCCCGGGACGGCTCCGCCGTTGGGACCGGACAGAGCCTCCAGCCCTTCGATGGTGAGTTCATCCACGTCGGTGGCCGTGTCCACCAGCACGGTGTCCCCGTCAGCGATCTCGCCGGACAGGATGGCCTTGGCCAGGCGGTCGCCAATCTCCCGCTGGACCAGCCGGCGAAGCGGCCGGGCACCGTACGCCGAATCAAAGCCGGACATCGCCAGCCACGCGCGCGCGCCCTCGGTAACATCCAAGGTCAGCCGGCGCTCGTGCAGCCTCCGGCCGAGTTCGGCCACCTGCAGTTCAACGATGCGGGCAAGCTCCTCCACTGACAGCGGATCGAACAGCACCACTTCATCCAGCCGGTTCAGGAACTCCGGCTTGAAGGAGGCGTTGACGGTAGCCATCACGGCGTTCCGCTTGGCCTCGGCATCCAGCGAGGGGTCCACCAGGAACTGGCTGCCCAGGTTGGACGTCAGGACCAGGATTGCGTTGCGGAAGTCCACGGTGCGGCCCTGGCCGTCGGTGAGCCGGCCGTCGTCGAGCACCTGCAGGAGGATGTCGAAGACCTCGGGATGGGCCTTCTCCACCTCGTCCAGCAGGATCACCGAGTAGGGGCGGCGGCGCACAGCCTCGGTGAGCTGGCCGCCCTCCTCGTAGCCCACGTACCCGGGAGGCGCACCCACGAGCCGCGCGACGGAATGCTTCTCGCCGTACTCGGACATGTCGATCCGCACCATGGCGCGTTCGTCGTCGAACAGGAAGTCCGCCAGGGCCTTGGCGAGCTCCGTCTTACCGACGCCCGTGGGGCCCAGGAACAGGAACGAGCCCGTGGGGCGGTTGGGATCGCTGATGCCCGCGCGGGCACGGCGGACGGCGTCGGAGACCGCGGTGACAGCCTTCTTTTGGCCGATCAGGCGCTTCCCGAGCTCCTCCTCCATATGCAGCAGCTTCTGGCTTTCGCCCTGCAGCATGCGGCCGGCAGGGATGCCGGTCCAAGCGGAGATAACCTCGGCGATATCGTCGGCCGTCACCTGTTCGGCCACCATCTGCGCGGACTTGTCCGTGACGGCGGCTTCGGCCTCCGCGGCAGCGTTGAGCTCGCGTTCCAAGGCAGGGATCTCGCCGTATTGGATGCGCGACGTCGTCTCCAGGTCACCTTCACGGTATGCCTTGTCAGCGGCGCTGCGCAGCTCGTCCAGCTTCGCCTTGAGGTCACCCACCCGGTTGAGGCCAGCCTTTTCAGCCTCCCAGCGGGCGTTCAGGGCGGCGAGTTCCTCTTCCCTGTCAGCCTTGTCCGCACGGAGGGCGGCGAGGCGCTCCACGGACGCGGCGTCGGTCTCGCCTTCCAGGGCCAGCTCCTCCATGGTGAGCCGGTCTACGGCGCGGCGGAGCTGGTCAATCTCCTCCGGAGCGGAGTCAATTTCCATGCGCAGCCGCGACGCTGCCTCATCCACGAGGTCAATAGCCTTGTCCGGCAACTGGCGGCCGGAGATGTAGCGGTTCGAAAGCGTTGCAGCAGCCACCAGGGCAGAGTCGGCAATAGCCACCTTGTGGTGCGCCTCGTAGCGTTCCTTCAGGCCGCGCAGGATGCCGATGGTGTCCTCAACGCTCGGCTCCCCCACATACACCTGCTGGAAACGGCGCTCCAGGGCCGGGTCCTTCTCGATGTTTTCGCGGTACTCATCCAAGGTGGTGGCGCCGATGAGCCGCAGCTCACCGCGGGCCAGCATGGGCTTGAGCATGTTCCCGGCGTCCATGGAGGACTCGCCGGTGGCACCTGCACCCACCACCGTGTGGATTTCGTCAATGAAGGTGACGATCTGGCCTTCGGAGTTCTTGATCTCCTCCAGGACGGCCTTGAGGCGTTCCTCGAACTCACCGCGGTACTTGGCGCCGGCCACCATCGAGGCAAGATCCAGGGCGATCAGGGTCTTGCCGCGCAGGCTTTCCGGCACGTCCCCGGCCACGATGCGCTGGGCCAGGCCCTCCACCACGGCGGTCTTACCCACGCCGGGTTCACCGATGATCACGGGGTTGTTCTTGGTGCGGCGGCTCAGGACCTGCACGATGCGGCGAATTTCAGTGTCGCGGCCAATCACCGGGTCCAGCTTGCCTGACCGGGCCATGGCGGTGAGGTCGGTGCCGAACTTTTCCAGGGACTGGAAGGTGTTCTCCGGGTCCGGGCTGGTGACTTTCCGGTCGCCGCGGACACCGGGCAGGGCGGCGAGCAGGGCCTCGTGGGAGGCACCGGCGTCGCGCAGCAACCGGGCCGCGGCGTCGCTTCCCGCCGAGAGCCCCAGCAGGAGCACTTCGGTGGACACAAAAGTGTCGCCCAGCCGGTCGGCTTCCTCCTTGGCATTCTGGATGGCCTGAAGGGCAGGCCGGGACAGCTGGGCCTGCTGACTGGAAGCGCCGGAGGTGGCCGGCAGCGCTTTGATGGCACTGCTCGCCTGGACGCTCACGGCATCCGGGTCCGCGCCGGTGGCTCGCAGCAGCGCCACGGCGACGCCTTCACGCTGGTCCATCAGCGCCTTGAGCAGGTGGGCCGGTTCCACCTGCGGATTACCTGCCGTGGAGGCGTTCATGGCCGCAGCCGAGAGCGCCTCCTGGCTCTTCGTAGTGAATTTGACGTCCAAAGGGGGCTCCTTTCAGGGGCAGTTTTTTCTAAGTTGAGTCTACTACGCTCAACTTTGGATTGGGACTCTTTATTTCCGAATGCAGGCACCTGTTTTCCTACAGCGAACGTCCACCCGGTTGTTCCCCTAACCTGCAGATACCCCTAGGATCGGGCGTGTGACCGCGGAGGACGTTCCGCCGGCGCATTCGAGAGGGGACAGTCCATGAAGAAGTTCATTGTTCTTTACCTTGGACCCAAGGCAGCCCAGGAGCAGATGCAGGAAAGCTCGCCGGAAGCAGCCCAGGAGGGCATGAAGGCCTGGATGGAATGGGCTCAGCGGGCGGGTGACGGGATCGTGGACCTGGGGAACCCGCTGGGCGCCGGAAAGGAAATCACGGCAACCGGCACGTCAGACAGCAGCACCGGCGTGGCCGGTTATGGGATCCTCCAGGCCGACGACCTCGCCGGCGCCCAGGCACTGCTCGACGGCCACCCGCACCTCATGATGCCCGGCGCGAGTATCCAGGTCTACGAGTCCCTGGACCTGCCGGGGATGTAGGCGCGGCCGGTCAGGCCGGGTAAATTGCCACGGCCGTTGCCTTGACGACGAAGTGCACGGGCAGGCCGGGGACCAGGCCCAAGTCTGCCGAAGCGGCGGGAGTGATGTCCGCCGCCAGGCTTCCCGCCCGCACCCGGATGAGGTCGCCGTGCGGCTCGAGGTCCGTGATGGTCACCTCGAAGTAGTTGCGGGGACTGCCGTGGGCGTCGTCCAGGAACACGGAAACGGCCGACGGCGGGAACACGGCCACCGCTGCCAGGTCACCCTCGCCTGCCGGGCCGGGTTCCTCCGCGTGGCCGGCGACGGTCCGGCCGTCGAAAGTCCTGAGCCCGTCACGCGCGAGGGTTCCAGGAATCAGGTTGAGCCCCGCCAGCCCGGCCGCAAAGGTGCTGCGGGGCCGCTCGAGTACCTCCCGGGTCGGGCCTTCCTCTGAAATCCGGCCGCCTTCCAGGATGACCACCCGGTCCGCCAGCATCAGCGCGTCCAGGACGTCGTGGGTGATGATGATGGCCGGCCTGTCTGCGAGGACCCGTTTCAGCAGGCGGCGGAGCAGCGGCGCGGAATGGATGTCCAGCGCTGCCATGGGCTCGTCCAGGAGGAGAAGTCCCGGATCAGCCGCGAGCGCCCTGGCCACCGCGACGCGCTGGGCCTGGCCGCCGGAGAGCTCGGCAGGGCGGCGGTCATGGAGCTCCTGCGCTTCCACCTCGGCCAGCCAGCGAACGGCATCGGCCCTCGCCTGGCGCTTCGCCACCCCGGCGCTCCGCGGACCGAAGGCAACGTTCTCCAGGGCGTTGAGGTGGGGGAACAGCAGGGGTTCCTGGGCGAGCAGTGCTGTACCCCGGTGATGGGGCGGAGTCCATCTGCTCCTGCCCGGCGAAAGGTCGAACAGCGTCCGCCCGTTGAGCTCGGCCCGGCCGCTGTCCGGCCGCAGCAGTCCCGCGATCACGGCCAGCAGCGTGGACTTACCCGCCCCGTTCGGCCCCATCACCGCTACCGTTTCTCGCGGACCGACCGTCAGGGCAACGTCGAACCCCCGCCCGGCCACAGCTGCCTCAAATGTGAACGTCACGCGGCGTTCCTCACCGGGGCGGCCGCCGCCGTCGTCCGCTGCGACGCCCTGCCGGCACGCCCGCCGGGCCGCCGGTACGCAAGCGCCACCACGGCCACCGCCACGGCCACCAGCACCAGGGAGAGGGCGACGGCGGCATCCGGGTCCGTTTCACGCTGCAGGTAGATTTCCAGCGGCAGCGTCCGGGTCACCCCTTGGAGGCTGCCCGCGAATGTCAGGGTGGCACCGAACTCGCCCAGGCTCCGGGCAAAGGAAAGCACGGCTCCGGAGGCCAGCCCGGGCAGCACCAGCGGCAGCGTCACGCGGCGGAAGACCCGTCCCGGCGAAGCGCCGAGCGTTGCTGCGACTGCTTCGTACCGTTCACCGCCGGTCCGCAGTGCCCCCTCCAGGCTCACCACCAAAAACGGCAGTGCCACGAATGTCTGTGCAAGGACAACTGCGGTGGTGGAGAAGGCAATCTGGAGGCCGAGGACTTCCAGGGTGCTGCCCAGGAGGCCTTGCCGGCCGAACGTATAGAGGAGCGCGATGCCGCCCACCACTGGCGGCAGGACGAGCGGGAGCAGCACCAGCGAACGCAGCAGGCCCTGCAGCGGGAACCTGCCCCGGGCCAGAACGAGGGCCAGCGGTACACCCAGGAGGATGCACAGGACGGTGCTGGCAGCGGAAGTCCGGAGGCTCAGGCCCAGGGCCGACACAGCGGACTCGGAAGTGACCAGCGGCAGGAAGTTGGCCCAGTTGACCCTCGCGACCATGGCGATCAGCGGCAGGACGACCACCAGGGCGGCCAGGACCGCCACGGCATAGATCCAACGCGGAACGCCGCTGTAAACCTGGTGGCTCACGGGGAGCCCGGTCCGAAACCGGCGTCTGACAGTACCTGTTGGCCTTCGGGGCTGCCGATGAGTTCGAGGAAGGCGCGGGCATTCGCACTGTTTTTGGTGTTGGACAGGACGGCGGCGGGGTAGCTGTTGACGGCACCGGCCGCTTCCGGAAAGGCAACGCCCTCCACCCTGCCTGCTGCGGACTTCAGGTCGGTGACGTACACCAGCCCCGCGTCGGCTTCCGCGGAGACGACTTTGCCCAGCACGTCCGTCACGGAGTTTTCCTCGCTGACCGGGTTCAGGTCTATTCCGGTCTGCTGTTCGATGGTGGCTGCGGCCGCACCGCAGGGAACCTGCCGGGCACATTGCACCAGACGGGTTCCAGTTTTGGCGAGGTCCGCGAAAGAACGGATGCCGGCCGGATTTCCCGGTGGGACGGCGATGGCGAGCGTGTTGGTGGCGAAAATCTGCGGTTCACCGTCCACCAGCCCGGTCTCCTGAAGTTCTTCCATGTTCCTGGTATCTGCGGAGGCGAAGACGTCCGCCGGCGCGCCCTGGTTGATCTGGGTGGCAAGGTCTGCCGACCCGGCGAAGCTGAGGGTGACCGTGGTGCCGGGGTGCCGGGCTTCAAACATCTCTGCCAGTTCCGTGAAGCTGGTTTTGAGGGACGCGGCCGCGAACACGGTCAGGACCCCGCCGCTGGTGTTGGCGGCCGCATCGCCCTTGCCGGTGCACGCAGCCAGCGTGGCGGCCATCAGTACTGCCAGCAGCAATGCGGTGAGCTCGTGGATCTTGTTCACAGCGCCTTGCCCTGCGGCGTTTCGATGATGACCGTGGTGGCTTTGACCACCGCGGTGGCCACGGAGCCGGGTTCCAGCCCCAGCTCCCGAACGGCCTCGCTGCTCATGAGCGACACCACCCGGAACGGCCCGCACTGCAGCTCCACCTGGGCCATAACCTTGTCCGCCGTGATGCCGGTAACCAGGCCCACGAACCTGTTGCGCGCGGAGCTGCCGGTACGGTGCGGATCGTCCGGAAGCTGCGCGAGTTTCCGGGCGTGCCGGGCCAGTTCCAGCCCGTCCACGGCAAGCCGGCCGCCGTCGTCCTTAATGGCGGTGAGCGACCCGTTGTCCAACCAGCGCCGCACAGTGTCGTCGCTGACACCAAGGAAGCGGGCAGCCTCAGCAACGCGAATAATGGTCATAGGGCCAGTGTAAGACGCAGATGCGGTAAGAACCCGAGATCTGTGCCGCATTCTCGGGTAACGGCCCGAATATCTCCCCGTTGGTATCGGCGTATTCCAGCAAAGCGCGCCGTGCACCCGCCCCAACTAGACTTCCTCCATGGCCATCTACATCGATCCGCCGCTCTGGCCTGCCCACGGGACCCACTTCTCTCATCTGGTGTCTGACTCGTCACTGGCGGAACTGCACGAATTCGCCGCTGCCGCCGGCATTCCGGAGCGGGCCTTCGACGGCGACCATTACGACGTTGCGGAGCGCCGCTTCGATGAGCTGGTTGCGGCAGGGGCAATTCCCGTGGAGGCCCGGATCCTGGTCCGCAAGCTGATCGGCAGCGGGCTGCGGATCCCTGCCCGGCAACGGAACAAGTCACTCAAGGTCCCGCTGTTCAACCGCTGGGACGCCATCATGCCCGGCCACGACGCGCTGTTCCTGGACCTCCTGGACCGCTGGAGCGAGCCGCACCGCCGGTACCACGGCTGCACCCACCTGCTGTCGGTACTGGAAGCGCTTGACCTGCTCACCGATCCCGTTGACCCGCCGCACACGGTGCTGCTGGCCGCATGGTTCCACGACGCCGTCTACCGAGGTGTGGCGGGGCAGGACGAAGAGGACTCGGCCCGCCTCGCGGAGGACCGGTTGGTCGCGGCCGGCCTTCCCGGGGCGCAGATTGCGGAGGTGGCCCGGCTGGTGCGGCTGACATCGGACCATCGCCCCGGGCCGGGGGACGACGACGGCGCCCTCCTTTGCGATGCCGACCTTTCCGTCCTGGGCGGCGAACCTGACGAGTATGCGAGGTACGTGGCCGACGTCCGCCAGGACTATGCCCACATTGGCGACGCTGACTTCGCAGCCGGGCGCGCCGCCGTCGTACGCCACCTGCTGGAACTTGACCCGCTGTTCCACACCGGCCGGGCGCAGGAGCTGTGGCTGGACGCCGCCCACCGGAACCTGAAAGGCGAACTGGCGTGAACGCACCCACTTCAAACCCCCGCCACACGCTGACGGCAAGTGCCGCCCACCGGCAACTGCCCTACACAGTGCGGCTGGAATGGGGGCTCGACGGCGCCAGGACAGTAACGTCCGGGGCGGACCTCGCCGTGGTGGTGGACGTCCTGTCCTTCAGCACCTGCGTCAGCGTCGCCCTGGACCGGGGAGCCGTCGTCTTTCCGTTTCCCTGGAAGGACACCAGCGCGGAGGACTTCGCCGCCCGCCACGGCGCCCAACTGGCAGGGCCCCGCAACGGCGGCGGGCTGAGCCTCTCTCCCGCGAGTCTCCGGGCTGCAGGGTCCCTGGAACGGGTGGTCCTGCCGTCGCCAAACGGTTCCGCTCTCTGCCATGAATTGGCCCACGAGGTCCCGCTGGTGGCTGCGGTATCGCTCCGCAATGCGGCGGCAACAGCCGATTGGGTGATGGCCAACTTCGATGAAGGTGCCGTGATCGCGGTGATTGCCGCCGGCGAACACTGGCCGGACGGCACCCTCCGCCCTGCTGTGGAGGACCAGATCGGCGCAGGCGCATTTGTGGCGGGCCTGGTGGCTGCCGGCAAGGGCGGCTACGAGGCCGAAGACGGCAGGCACGGTTACTCACCGGAAGCCGTTGCGGCGATGGCGGTGTTCGAGGCGGCGGAACCGCGGCTCCGCGAAATGCTGCACGGGTGTTCAAGCGGCCGCGAGCTGGCCGGTGCCGGTTATGCCGGCGACGTGGATATAGCCGCGGAATTGGACGACAGCGGAGCCGTGGCCCTCCTGGTAAACGGGGCATTTAGCCCCCGCTGAAGGACCCGGCGCCCTGTTGGTCCGGCCGTACCCAGTGGATGGTTTCCGCCAGCCGGACCTTTACGGTTCACGTTGGGGGATGCAACACTGCTCGGATGACCCTGCGCATCCAGTCCCTTTGCACTGATTCGACCGATCCGAAAGTGCCCGCGGACTTCTGGGAGAAGGCGCTGGGGTGGCGCCGGACCTACGAGGCGGACGACGAGATTGTGCTCGAGCCGCCGGCCGGCAGCCCCGAGGACGGGGTATCCCCGGACCTGCTCTTCCTCAAGGTGCCCGAGCGCAAGGAGGTCAAGAACAGGCTTCACCTGGACCTGCGGCCGGAGGACCGCGACGCAGAGGTGGCAAGGCTCGAAGGCCTTGGCGCCAAACGCGTTTCCGTGGGCCAGGGCCCGGAGGTCACCTGGGTGGTAATGGCTGATCCGGACGGCAATGAGTTCTGCGTCCTGCGGGCGCTGCGGCCGGATGAGCTGACGGAGTAGAGTCGCGTCAGCTCATCCGTTCCCGGGCTGCTTTCGGCGGTGGGGCGGGGAGCCGGGTTACCGGTAGGCCGTGACGAACGGCGCGCTGGTTGGCACGATCTGCTTGCCCAGCGGCATCAGGGACACCGGGATGAGCTTCAGGTTCGCGATGGCCAGCGGGATGCCGATGATGGTGACGGCCATGGCAAAGGCCGTGACCACGTGGCCGATGGCAATCCAGATGCCCGCCACCAGCAGCCAGATCACATTGCCCAGCAGGGAGAACACCCCTGTGCCGCCGGGCTTGTCCACCACTGTGCGGCCAAACGGCCACAGCGTGTATGCCGCAATCCTGAAGGAGGCGATGCCCCACGGGATGGTGATGATGAGCAGGCAGCAGATGACGCCGGCCAGGAAGTAGCCCAGCGCAAGCCAGAATCCCCCGAAAACCAGCCAGATGATGTTGAGCAGTGTCTTCATTCATCCATTGTGCCCCGGGGGCTCTGACAAAAGGATGGGGGTTTGCCCTGACCGGCCCCTTAACCCGGCTGCTAGGCCGGGGCGGCAGCACCCTTCGCTGCCTGCACAAAGGCACGCACCTTGGCCAGGTCCTTCACGCCCCGGGATGCCTCCACGCCGGAGGAGACATCGACGCCCCAGGCGTGGGCTGCCGTAGAGGCGGTACCGACGTTGGCGGGGTCTAGCCCGCCGGCGAGCAGCCAATGCCGTCCTTGAAGAACCGGCAGGGCGGCCACGGAAGCATAGTCCCATGCCTCCCCGGAGCCGGGTACGGCGGCGTCGATCAGTAGAAGATCCTCGCCCCAGTCTTCGAACTCCTCCGGAGCGGCTTCCATGGTGACTGCCCTGATCAGCTTCATGCCGGCGTCGTGCACGGTAGCGACGTCCTCGCGGGTGCGCGCGCCGTGAAGCTGGATCCATTCCAGCCCGGCAACGCGGGCGATCGCCACAGCGTCGGCCACAGGTTCGTGGCGGAATACTCCGATGGGCGCGACTCCCGCGGGGACCTCCGCCAGCAACGAGGAGGCCTGGGACGGCGAGACAACGCGGGGGCTGGCGGTGAGGACGAAACCCACGGCATCCGCCCCGGCACTTACCGCTTCACGGACGGATTCGGGCGTACTGAGACCACACACTTTTACAAACATTCCCGGCTCCTTGAGGCTGTTTTTGTGTTATCCCCCCGGAGGAGAGTAGCAGGAAGGCTGGCCGCGGGATGTACGCGGGGGAATTAGGCTGGGCAGATGGAGATCATCCGCTTTGCAGAGCTCAAGCCCGAACCCTGGCGCAACGGCGGCGGAGTGACGCGCCAGCTGGCCAGCCACCCCGGCACAGCTTCCACGCAGGACGAGGCCTGGGACTGGCGGGTCAGCATCGCTGATGTCAGCAAGGCCGGCGACTTCTCCACGTTCCCCGGGATGGAGCGGGTGCTGACGGTGGTCGAGGGAGAGCTCCTGCTGCTGTCCGTGGACGGCGCCGAACATCCCCTCGAGAAGTACCGTCCGTTCCGGTTTCCGGGCGGGGCCAGCACGCATGCTTCCCTTCCGACGGGCGACATCCGGGGCCTCAACGTCATCACGCGGTCAGGCCGTTTCAAGGGTTTCACGTCTATCATCGAGCTCTCGAAAAAGCGTGCCAAGCCCATCTTCGAAGGGCAGCTGGGGATCCTGCTCCAGGGACAGGCCACGGCAGCCGAAGGAACCGAGGAACCCGAGGCACTGGGGCGGTACGACGCCGTGGTGGGCTCCGACGTCGACACCCCTGAGGTCCTGGGCCGCGGTTTCCTGGCCGTCGTCTCGATCGACCCGGTGGAGGATGAGCCCGTGGAGGATGAGCCCCACGCGGAATAGGACAGCCTCGCCTTTGGGTAGCAGAGCCTTTCCACACTGGTGGCTCCCCGCGGCCGTCCCTAGACTCGGGCTATGACCACTTCAACATTCAATGCGCTCCTGTCCACCCAGATCGCCAACGAATTCACGGCATCGCAGCAGTACATTGCCGTGGCCACCTGGTTCGCCAACCAGGACCTCCCCCAGCTGGCCAGGTACTTCTACCGCCAGTCTGTGGAGGAACGGAACCACGCCATGATGATGGTGCAGTACATGCTGGACCGGGACATCGCCTTCACCATTCCCGGCGTCCCCGCCGTCCGCAACGACTTCACGTCGGTCACCGAGCCGCTGGCCCTGGCCCTGCAGCAGGAAAAGGAAGTCACACGCAACATCGAGGACCTATTCCGGGCCGCCCGCGCCGAAAACGATGCACTGGGCGAGCAGTTTATGCTCTGGTTCCTGAAGGAGCAGGTGGAGGAAGTCGCGTCCATGACCACGCTGCTGAACATCGCCGAGCGCGCGGACAACCTGTTCGACATCGAGAACTTCATTGCCCGCGAAACCGTCGGCGACGGCGGCCGTGACTCCTCCGCCCCGGAAGCTGCCGGCGGCGCCCTCTGACCCCTCCCTGCCCCAAGTAGGTAGCCTTTGTGTCCCTTGCGGGGCGCCCGTTCCGGGCTGAAAATGTGCGTGTGGTCGCCTGTCGAAGCCGTGGTTCTTTGGTTCCTTGAGGCCGTTAGGTAGCCAGGTGTTGGGGATCATGACGTGAGCCCTTTACTGTTTCCGTTGTTGAGAACGAGGACTAGATTTTCCTTTCCCTCGTGATTCCCCAGGCGGCCGCTGTTATGTTCGGCGGGCGCGTTCGGGAGGAGATGACGGAGTCCATGCTGGCTGAGTCCCAAGATGAGGAAGAGATTATTGCCAGGGTCGCTGCACTGGATATCGGCAAGGCCGAGCTGGTGTGCTGCGTTCGGATTCCCGCAGAGGGAAACCGGAAGAAACGCTTGCAGGAAGTGAGCACGC
>NZ_UNRG01000005.1 GCF_900537115.1 Arthrobacter sp. Alg241-R88 | reverse complement strand
AGGCTGATCTTGCCCAAGAGTCCATATCGACGGCATGGTTTGGCACCTCGATGTCGGCTCGTCGCATCCTGGGGCTGGAGTAGGTCCCAAGGGTTGGGCTGTTCGCCCATTAAAGCGGTACGCGAGCTGGGTTTAGAACGTCGTGAGACAGTTCGGTCCCTATCCGCTGCGCGCGCAGGAAATTTGAGAAGGGCTGTCCTTAGTACGAGAGGACCGGGACGGACGAACCTCTGGTGTGTCAGTTGTACTGCCAAGTGCACCGCTGATTAGCTACGTTCGGATGGGATAACCGCTGAAAGCATCTAAGCGGGAAGCTCGCTTCAAGATGAGATTTCCATACACCTTGTGTGTGAGAGGCCCCCAGCCAGACCACTGGGTTGATAGGCCGGATGTGGAAGCGAGGACTAACGACTCGTGAAGCTGACCGGTACTAATAGGCCGATAACTTACACCACACACCACTGCGTGAACGGCATTCAAAAGACGTTCACACCAAGCACTGGTAAAAAGATAAATAAGACTGCTTGCGTCCACTATGTGGTTCCCAAACAACAAACCAAACCGGTACGTTGCAGGGAACAAACAACTGAATAACAACACCACAATGTTGTAACCACAGTTTTCCCACCCCCGCACCGGGGGACGGGTAGAAGGGTTACGGCGGTCATAGCGTGGGGGAAACGCCCGGTCCCATTCCGAACCCGGAAGCTAAGACCCACAGCGCCGATGGTACTGCACCCGGGAGGGTGTGGGAGAGTAGGTCACCGCCGGACAACCATTAGGTCGAGGCCCCAACCACCAGGTTGGGGCCTCCCACATTTAACAACMAAAACACCACCCGGAACCCTCTCTCACTTAGTGCGGGTTTTTCCCGGTCGTTCTCTCACTTAACGCGGCCTTTTCCCGATCCCTCTCTCACTTAACGCGGGCTTTTTCCGATCGCTCTCTCACTCGACGTGTTCTCAACCAAACGATCCCTCACCCGCCCAGGAGTTAAGGCCCAGCCGGCAGCATCCCAAACCAGCCGTCGTCGTCGGCCATCACACGGAAGAGCAACACCTGGAACACCGCCAACTGAGAGAGCGTCGCTCCGAAAGGCCACATCAAGTGAGAGAGCATCACCCAAAAAACCACATCAAGTGAGAGAGCGTCCGGCGAAAAGCTGCGGGAGGTGGTGGGGCGTCGCAGGGAGGGGCGCAGGATGTGATGGCGCGTTCCCGGAGGGACGTCGCGGGTAGAGTTGAACACCATGGACAGCCTCTTCAGCCACGGCAACGAACCCTTCGGAAGCAATGACAAGAGTCCCGTCGAGCTCCTCGACCCTGTGGTCAACACAGTGGTTGTGCCCGGAAGCGTGTCTCACGCCTTCGCCGGCTTCACCGACCATACGCACCTTTGGTGGCCGCTGGATATGTTTGGCGTATACGGCTCGGGGTCCTATGTAGAGTTCGAGGAGAACCTCATCCTTGAAACTGCTGACGACGGCCGGACCAGTATCTGGGGCACCCTCGACGACTGGCAACCGCCGCTGTCCTTCCATGCGACGTGGCACCCCGGCTCCAGCGCCCTGTGGTCCACCGAACTGCTGGTGGTCTTCAGGGCAATGGCGGACGGGACGGAAGTAAGGGTGTTCCACGAGGGTTGGGAAGGGGCCGAGAACCCGTCCGCAGAGCGCGCACGGTACCTCGCTGCCTGGCCACTGATTCTTGCCAAGTATCGCCGCTTTATGGGCGTCCCGGAAGCCGGGGACGCGAAAGGCTGAGGCGGTCCCGTATCAGGCCGGCGGCACCGCCGTGCTGGCCCTGATGACGAACTGGGTCGGGAACTCCTGGTCGGCATCCGGCGCTACCCGTGTGCCGTCGGGTTCCCTCTTGGACTCGAGCAACTGCAGGGCTGTCCTGGCGGCCAAAGCGCCCTGTCCGCGGGGGTCCTGGTCGATGGTCGTCAGGCCGAACGTTTCACCCAATTCGTGGCCGTCCATGCCCACCACCGAGAGATCCCGCGGAACGTGCAAACCGAAGTCCCGGGCGGCGAGGATGGTTCCCACGGCCATCTCATCGGAGGCAGCGAACACCGCCGTGGGACGTTCCGCAGTTGTGCCTAGTAGCCTGCGGGCAGCCGTGTAGGCGCCCTGGACAGTGAAGTCGGCGGCGATCTGCCATTCAGGGCGGACTTCCAAACCGGCGGCCGCCATGGCTTTCTGGTAGCCCACGTGCCTGATACCCGGCAGCTTGAAGTCCTGATCGAGGGCCGCGTTGCCGGTGACGTGGGCTATCCGGGTATGTCCGAGCCGTACCAGGTGGTCGGTGGCCATGCCGGCCAACCGCTCGTCGTCGATCCTGATGGTAGAAGCACCGGGCAAGGTGCCGCCAACGCCCACAATGGGGCGATGGACGGCCAGCAGCTGCTGGATCTCCGCATCGCTGAGCACCAGGGCCACGGCGATTACCGCGTCGAGGCGTTTCCGGAGCAGGAAATCGTTGAGCACGCGGTGACGGTGCTCCGGCTCGTGGCCCACGTTGTAGAGCGTCAGGTCGAAGCCGGCTTCCAAAAGGACTTCAGATACACCCTCAAGAACCGACGAGAAGTACCAGCGGTGGATGGCGGGAATCACGAGGCCAATGTTGTGGTTCCGTCCGGAGGCAAGGCTGGAGGCGTGATAGGACGGGACAAACCCCAGTTCCCCCGCCGCCTCCAGCGCCAGTTTCCGGCTCTTGGCCGACACATTCGGTTTGCCGCTTAGTGCCCGCGAAACGGTGGCTACGGACAGGCCCGCCTTGTCAGCAACATCCTTGATGCCCGCCATGCTCACTCTGCCGGGGTGTCCAATCCGATCCTGATCCAGGCGGTTTCACCGGAAGCAAGGAGACTGCCCGAGGCTGCTGAGGTTGTTGAGGCGCTGCGGACGAGGACCTGGCCGGCAGGCATTTCCAGCGGCTCGTGGTTGAGGTTCATAAGCACCAGCGTAGTGCCGTTGACATACGCCAGGGATGAACCGGTGCACCAATCCTCCGCCCACGCCAATGACCCACGGCCCAGATCCAGCTCGCGGCGGACGGCGAGCATGCGCCGGTACAGGGCGAGGTGCGACGACGGCGATTCAGCCTGCACGTCCCGTGCCAGTCCGCTGAACGAGGACGGCAGCGGCAGCCATGGGTCGCTCCCGGAACCAAATCCAAGGTGGCGCTCATTCGCGCGCCAGGGCAACGGAACCCGGCAGCCGTCCCGGCCCAGCCGTTCTCCGCCCGTTCTGGCGAACGTGGGGTCCTGGCGAAGGTGCTCAGGGATGTCGATGCCGTCCGGCAGTCCAAGCTCCTCACCCTGGTAGACATAAGCCGCCCCCGGAAGCCCGAGCATAAACAGCGAGGCAGCAGCCGCCCGGTGCCGGCCCAAGGCCGCATCCGGCTGCGGATCTGCGGGTCCGATGCCGTCACCATCGCGGGGCCCATGCCCGTTATAGCCGAAGCGGCTGGCGTGCCGCACGACGTCGTGATTGGAAAGCACCCAGGTGCTGGGAGCGCCAACGGCGTCCAAAACCGTCAGGGAGTCCGTAATGACCGACCGCAGCCGGTATACATCCAGCCCTGCGTGCAGGTACGGAAAGTTGAAGGCCTGGTGCATCTCGTCCGGCCTGACCCACTGCGCAAGCCGGGGGAGGTCAACGCTGGCCTCTGCACAAAGAATCCGATCCGGGCCGTACTGGTCCAGTATCCTGCGCCACTCACGATAGATCCCGTGGATGGCCGGCTGGCCGAACATCGGTGCCTCATGTCCCGGGAAGCCGTCCGAACTTCCTCCGTCGGCCCGACCTCCCCACGCGGGGAGCCCCGGGGCCTTGACCAGCGCGTGGGCCACGTCCACGCGGAAGCCGGAAACGCCGCGGTCCAGCCAGAACCGGAGAATCCGTTCGAATTCGGTGTGGACGGCGGGGTTGTCCCAGTTGAAGTCGGGCTGGGATGAATCAAAAAGGTGCAGGTACCACTGCTCCGGCTGGCCGTCCGGCCCGGTCACTCGGGTCCAGGCTGGTCCGCCGAAGTGGGACTGCCAGTTGTTGGGCGGTTCATGGCCACCAGGCCCAAGGCCGTCGCGGAAGATAAACATCTCCCGTTCCGGGCTGCCGGCCGGCGCCGCGAGGGCTGCCTGGAACAACTGGTGCTGGTCTGAGCAGTGGTTGGGCACCAGGTCCACGATGACGCGCAGGCCCAGCCGGTGGGATTCGGCCATCATAACGTCGAAGTCACCGAGGGTGCCGAAGATGGGGTCCACGTCGCAGTAGTCGCTGACGTCGTAGCCGGCGTCGCGCTGAGGAGAGCGGTAGAAGGGGGACAGCCATACAGCGTCCACTCCAAGGTCCGCCAGGTGCGGCAGCTCCTCTGTGATGCCCGCAATGTCGCCCACGCCGTCGCCATTGAGGTCACGGAACGAGCGGGGGTAGACCTGGTAAATCACGGCGGAGCGCCACCATCCGGGCTGGCTGTCCTCTTGGTGGACCAGGGTCGACGGCCCGGTTTGGGGAGTGGTGGTGAGCGTCACAGTTTCGACAGACATGGAAGCAAGCTTAGACGCTCTAACGCTAGGAATGGAAACGCTTCCACAGCTAGCAATAGAAATAAACTCGCCGAGATCAGCCTTTCCGCAGGTCAGGGACTGGAAGCGCTTGCAGAAGTTTTCCGCACACTCGTTGCCGCCAGCGGAGCCCTTCGCGCTGCCGCCCCACAGCACCGTCCTACACTGGTGGGACGTGTGCGACGACGGATGGAGGCTTCGTGGGAAGCGTAGTTGAGGAGCTGGAGACCGTGCTGGCAGCCGGCCAGGTGGACCGGGCGGAAGTTACCCTCAGCCGGTACGCGGTGGACCAGGCGCCCATCCTTGACTACCAGCTCCCGCTGGCGGTGGTGTTCCCGGAGTCAGTGCCGGACGTACAGGCTGTGGTACGGATCTGTGCGGACAGTGCAGTGCCAATCGTGCCCCGGGGCGCCGGGACCGGAGTCTCCGGCGGTGCCCATGCCACCCAGGGCTGCATCATCCTGTCCCTCGAACGCATGGACCGGATCCTGGACCTGAACCCTGACGACGAAACAGCCGTGGTGGAACCGGGGGTCATTAATGCCGTGCTTAATGAGGCGGCAGTGGTGCACGGACTCATGTACGCGCCGGATCCAGCCAGCTTCCGCACCTCCACCATCGGCGGCAACGTTGCCACCAATGCGGGCGGCCTGCGGTGCGCCAAATACGGCGTCACCAGGGACTCTGTCCTTGCGCTGGACGTCGTGCTGGCTGACGGCTCGCTCATCCATACCGGCCACCAGACCTTCAAGGGCGTAGCCGGCTATGACCTGACCGGCCTGTTTGTCGGCTCGGAGGGAACACTTGGCATCGTGGTGGGCGTGACCGTACGCCTGAAGTATCTTCCCCGGAAAGTGCACACCGTTGCCGCTTTTTACCCCGACTTCCGTCTCGCCGCGGCCGGGGTCCTTGCAGTGGGCAGGGCACGGGTGCAGCCCGCCATCATGGAATTGCTCGACGGCGGTACGCTGGCCCAGCTGGATGAGATCCACGGATCGGACCTTACGGCACGCGGCAAGTCCCTGCTCCTGGTCCAGACGGACGGCTTCGGTGCTGCCGCCGAAGCGGAAGTGGTCCGGGAGGTCCTGAAGGCCGGCGGGGCAACTGTCACCACGGAAGCCAGCGCAGAGGCAGAACGCCTGGTGGAGCTCAGGCGGCACAGCAGGGGCGTGGAAGTGGATGATGAGTACCGGGTGGGAGAGGACGTCGCGGTGCCCCGCTCCCGGCTTGTTGATTACGTCGCTGCCCTGGAGGCCATGGCCGCCAGCCACGGCGTGCACCTGAAGGTAGTGGCCCACGCGGGCGACGGCAACCTGCACCCCACCTTCTGGATAGACCGGAAGGACAGCGTGGTGGATACCGCCGCCATGGCGAGGCTCCAGCAGGTCCTTGATGAATCCATCACCGCAGCCCTGCACATGGGTGGAACCATTACCGGCGAACACGGCGTGGGGCAGTACAAACTGCGGTGGCTGGGCCAGGAGCAGCCGGAACCGGTCCGGGAGTTCCAGCGCAGGATCAAGGAATTGTTTGATCCTGCCGGCATCCTGAATCCCGGCAAGGCAATCTAGCCCTAGTCGTCCGAATCCGGGTATTCGTCAATCGACTCGTCTTCGCCGTAACGGGACTCCTCAGTTTCCACCTCGAGGATCTTCAGCAGCCCGGTGTCCGGGTTGAGCATGATCGCGGCCTCGTCCCGGCGGTGCCGGAGGATGGAGTCGATGTAGGACTGGACGGCCTCGGCCAGGGGGATGTGCCGCTCCTGCTTTTCGGACATGTACCAGCGGTGCTCCAGGACCTCGTGCACCACTTCGGCGGGCTCCAGCTTCCCGGAAAGGTCCCGCGGGATGGACCTGACGATCGGCTCGAAGATCTGGCTCACCCAGAGGTGGGCGCTGTATTCCTCGTCCATGTCCGGGTTGTTGTCCGCCCGGAAAGAGTCCATGTCATTAAGGAGCCGCCGGGCCTGGTTCTCCTGCGCGTCGATACCCGTAAGCCGCAGGAGCCGCCGCTGGTGGTGTCCGGCGTCCACCACTTTGGGCTGCAGCTGGATAGTGGACCCGTTCTGGGTGGTCTTGATGGCGTATTCCTCGACGTCGAAGCCGAGTTCATTGAGCCGTCGTATTCTGGCGCTCACGCGCCACCGCTCACCGAGTTCGAAGGACTCCTTCTCCGTGAGCTCTGCCCACAGGCGGCGGTAGCTGTCCATGATCAGTTCGCTGGTGGCCACGGGGTCCACCTTTTCCTCGATCAGCCCACCGTCCAGCAAGTCCATCAGCTCGCCGGCAATGTTCACCCGCGCGATTTCCAGGTCGTACTCGCGCTGGCCGGTGGACAGGTCCGGATACAGCTCACCGGTTTCGGCGTCCACCAGGTAGGCGGCGAAGGCGCCGGCGTCGCGGCGGAACAGGGTGTTGGACAGGGAAACGTCGCCCCAGTAAAAGCCGATCAGGTGCAGCCGCACCATCAGCAGCGCCTGCGCATCGATGAGTCGGGTGAGTGTGTCCTTGCGGAGCATCTGGGAGAACAGGGCGCGGTACGGCATTGAGAACTTCAGGTGCCGGGTGACCAGCACCGGGTTCAGCGGCCTGCCGTCCAAGGTGGTGCGGCCGGTGATAACGGCGACGGGCTCCACGCAGGGCACGTCCAGCCGGGCCAGTTTGCGGAGCATGTGGTATTCATGCCGCGCGACGTGCTCGGAGGTTTCCTTGATGGCGATCACCGAGCCGCCGAGGTGGGCGAAGCGGACGATGTGCCGGGAAATGCCGCGGGGGAGGGCGGCCAGGTTCTCCGCCGGCCAGTCCTCCAGCGCGATGTGCCACGGCAGGTCAAGCAGCTCAGGATCAGCCGCTGCCGCCGTAATGTTCAGTGAACTGGAGACCGAAGCGAGCTTGCCGTCGTCCGCGCTCGCCGCCACGAACCGGGGCAGCTTCCCCACCTGCGCATAGTCGGTGGGTTCGTCGTGCCACTGGGCGCTGTATTCCTCGGTCATGGGTCAATTCTTCCGTACATAGGCGTGGCCAGCTAATTCTTCTGCCGGCACGGTTAAGGCCGACGGCGGCCGTCCAGTAAAGGAGGGCCGCCGTCAGTTTCATGCGGTGCTTACCTTGGGCCCACGCCGGCAGGGTTCCCTGGCCGAAGCGGAGCGAGGCTAGGGTGCCGGTGGATGGGCCCACGCCGGCAGGGTTCCCTGGCCGAAGCGGAGCGAGGCTAGGGTGCCGGTGGGGATTAGTCGCCCAGGCGCAGGCCGGTCTTGGTGTCGAACAGGTGCACGTGGCCCGACTGCGGACGGACGTAGATGGACTCGCCCTTCATCGGGGGGCGGCGGCCGTCGACGCGTGCCACGATGTCGTGGTCCTTGCCGTCAAGGGTGGTGTGGCCGTAGACGTAGGCGTCGGCACCCAGTTCCTCGACGACGTCGACCTCTACCTTCAGGCCTTCGCCGTGCGGAGCGGTCTCAAGGTCCTCCGGGCGGGAGCCCAGCGTCACGGTGGAGCCGTGTGCCTCCTGGAGGACGTCGCGCGGTACCGGGTAAACCGTGCCGCCGAACTGCACGCCGCCGTCGACGACCGGCAGTTCGAGCAGGTTCATGGCGGGGGAGCCGATGAAGCCGGCCACGAAAACGTTCTTGGGCTTGTCGTACAGGTTGCGCGGGGTGTCCACCTGCATCAGCAGGCCGTCCTTCAGCACAGCAACGCGGTCGCCCATGGTCATTGCCTCGACCTGGTCGTGCGTCACGTAGACAGTGGTGACGCCCAGGCGGCGGGTCAGGGATGCGATCTGGGTGCGGGTCTGCACACGGAGCTTGGCGTCCAGGTTGGAAAGCGGCTCATCCATGAGGAAGACCTGCGGGTTACGGACGATGGCGCGGCCCATGGCAACACGCTGGCGCTGGCCGCCGGAGAGTGCCTTGGGCTTGCGGTCCAGGTAGGGCTCGAGGTCAAGGAGCTTGGCGGCTTCACGGACGCGCTCGGCGCGCTCTTCCTTGGAGACGCCGGCGATCTTCAGGGCGAAGCCCATGTTGTCGGCCACAGTCATGTGCGGGTACAGCGCGTAGTTCTGGAAAACCATCGCGATGTCGCGGTCCTTCGGCGGAACGTCGGTGACGTCGCGGTCGCCGATGAGGATACGGCCTGCGTTGACGTCCTCAAGGCCTGCGAGCATACGCAGGGAGGTGGACTTGCCGCAACCGGAGGGTCCAACGAGGACGAGGAATTCGCCATCGGCGATGTCGATGTTGAGCTTATCGACGGCGGGCTTTTCTGTGCCCGGGTACAGACGCGTAGCGTTATCAAAAGTAACTGTAGCCACAGTTATCAATCCCTTCACCGGCAGGTACGTGCCGGACGATCCGTTGTGAATGGTTCATGTTTGTTCAGTTTTGTGCTGCAGACGTTCCTCAACCAAGGTCGGAGAGCGTCGAGTGACGCCGCACGGTGCTTGTGCGCCACATCACAAGCAAGAGTATGTCAGATGTTGTGCTTTTAGTCGCAAATGTTACGGACGTCACATATGACCTTGGTCAACTTCTGCCGTGAAAACCTTGCTGGTCTTCCTCGGCAACAGCAAGGCTCCGCTCCTGAAGCAGCACTTCCAGCATCTCCGCCACGTGCACCGGCGCCTCCACGCGGTACTGGGCCTGGGTGAAGTCCAGGCCCACCTTCACGCCCACGTCCCCGGGCTCCAGCCGGGCCAGCGCATCCTCGTCCGTCGTGTCGTCGCCGGCAAACAGGACGGCCGTGGCCCCGGTGACCTGGCGAAGGAAGGTAACGCCCTCGCCCTTGGAGGCGTTCACCACGGAGGTTTCAAGGACGCGTTTGCCGTCTTTGAGGAAGACCCCCTTGCGGTCCTGCAGCACCGAGCGTGCGGCGGATACCGCGTCCTGCGCCACGTCGTCGTCCGCCAGGCGCGTGTGCAAGACCACCCCGGCGGGCTTGTCCTCCAGCATGGTGCCCGGTGCCTCCTCGACGATTTCCGCAAGGATGCTGCGGACCTCGGCAAGCAGGGCCTTTTGCTCCTCATCGAGCGTCAGTCCTGTCGATCCCGGCCCCAGCCATGCCTCTGCCCCATGGCTGCCAATCAGGAGGGTGTCCACCGGCGGCGACGCGACGCTTCGCAGGCTGGCGAGGGCGCGCCCGGAGATGAGCGCCGTCGTCGTCCTGGGCAGCACGGCGAGGCCGGCAAACGCCGTGGCGGCGCGGGGGAGGGGGCGGGCGTCGTCGGCGTGGCCAACGATGGGAGCCATGGTGCCGTCGAAGTCCATGGCCACCAGCAAGTGATCCGTCGCAGCGACGCGCCGAAGGGCCTCGCGAAGCTCCGGCGTCAGTGCCAACTTGCCGTTGCCGGCGCGGCCGTCAGGAGTCATCACGGACCGCCTTCTCCTCAAGGGCCCGGAGGAACTCGGCGGACCAGTAGTCCACATCGTGCTCAAGGATCTGCTTGCGCATGGCCCGCATCCGCCGGGAGGCGTCCCGGGGCGGCAGTTCCACAGCCCGCATAATCGCGCTCTTCAAGCCATCGATGTCGTGCGGGTTCATCAGCAGCGCCTGCTTGAGCTGGTCGGCCGCGCCGGCAAACTCGCTGAGCACCAGGGCGCCATCATTGTTGGTGCGGGCCGTGACATACTCCTTGGCCACGAGGTTCATGCCGTCCCGCAGGGCGGTTACCAGCATGACGTCCGCGGCCAGGTACAGGGCCACCATCTCCTCCACGGGGTAGCTGTGGTGCAGGTAGCGGACCGCGGTGTTCTCGAGGGTGTCGTAAGTGCCGTTGATGTGGCCTACCGTGCCCTCAACCTCCTCACGCAGGAGCCGGTACTGTTCAACGCGTTCGCGGCTGGGGCTGGCAACCTGGATCAACGTGGCATCACCAACGGACAGCTTGCCGTCCGCCAGGAGTTCCTCGAACGCCTTCAGCCGGTGCCTGATGCCTTTGGTGTAGTCGAGGCGGTCCACGCCAAGCAGGATGGTTTTCGGGTTGCCGAGGTCCTGGCGGATCTGGCGCGCGCGCTCAATGATCTCGGGCTTTTGGGCCAACTCGGTGATTTGCTGGACGTCGATGGAGATGGGGAACGCCTGGGCGCGGGCGATGTGGGTGATTTCCCCGTCCTGGCCCTTAACGTGCACCTGCTGCTGCTTGACGCTGGCGCCCAGGAAGCGCCGGGCGGAGCGCATGAAGTTTCCGGCGTCACTGGGCCGCTGGAAGCCCACCAGGTCCGCGCCGAGGAGGCCGTCGATGATGGCCTGGCGCCAGGGCAGCTGGGCGAAGATCTCCGGCGGGGGGAACGGGATGTGGTTGAAGAAGCCGATCCGGAGGTCCGGCCGCGCCTCCCGGAGCATCCGGGGCACCAGCTGCAGCTGGTAGTCCTGGATCCACACTGTGGCGCCATCGTCAGCATGGCGTACGACGGCGTCGGCGAACCTTCTGTTGACCGTGCGGTAGGCGTCCCACCACGTCCGGTGGAATTCCGGCGGGGCGATGACGTCATGGTAGAGCGGCCACAGCGTCGCGTTGGAGAAACCCTCGTAGTAGAGCTCTACGTCGTCAGCGCTCAGCTGGACCGGAACCAGGTCCATGCCGCCGTGGCTGAACGGTTCCACCGTCTCATCCGGGGCGCCGTGCCAGCCCACCCACGCGCCGTCGGTCTTGGTCATCATCGGCGCCAGTGCGGTCACCAGGCCGCCGGGGGACCGGCGCCACCCGGAGCCGTCGTCACCGCTGTCGCCCGGGGCGCAGCGGTCAACAGGCAGCCTGTTCGAGACCACCATAAAGTCGTACTTCGTTTTCCCGCCGGAGCCGGCGGCGCCGGACCCGGCTGCGGTGGCAGGTTTTTCCTGGACGGGTGTTTGCATTGCGGCCCCCTGGGGTTGCTTGTGCCTCTCAGCCCACCCTAACGGGACGGAATCTTCCATGCTATTCGTCCGTTGGTCAATCCGGCAGAATACTTGAAAAGGCAAGCTCTCAGCTTTCTCCCCTAAAATAATGGGGTTGCCACGAATTGGTCCCCCTCGTCAATCGACCCAAGGAACACATGAGCCCCGCAAACGAAGTACGTAAGTCCAAAGCTGAGCGAACCGCGGAGGCCCGCGAGAAAGCGCGGCTGATCCGTGAAGCCCAGCTGAAAAAGGACAAGCGCAACAAGCTGCTGATCGGGTGGGGAATTGTGGTGGCCGTTGTGGCCATCCTGGCGGTGATCGCGCTGGTGGTGACGACGGGCATCCGGCAGAACACCCCCATCGCAGACCAGGGCCCGGTGCCTGCCAGCGCCAACGTTAACGGTGGTGTGACCCTCCTGGCCAACACCGAGGTCAAGAAGACAGACGCGGCGACCGTGGACATGGCCAACCTGCCGGCGAAGCCTGATGCGCAGCCCAGCCCGGTGGTGGCACCGGGTGCCGAGGCCGAAGCCGGCCAGCCCGTCAAGGTGATTGCCTACATCGACTTCATCTGCCCGGTCTGCCTGCGGTTTGAAAACACCTACAACGAAGCCCTCACCACGCTCCGTAATGAAGGCAAGATCAGCATGGAGTACCGCCCGCTGGGCTTCCTGGACCGCCAGTCCAGCACCAACTACTCCTCACGCGCCGCGAATGCTGCGGCCTGCGTAGCCGACAAGGCACCGGAAAAGTACGCCGAATACGTGGACGTTCTTTTTGCCAACCAGCCTGCCGAAGGCGGAGCGGGACTCTCTGACGACAAGCTGAAGTCCCTTGCCAGCGACATTGGTGCGGACATCAACAGCTGCGTGGACGAGAAGACCTTCCGCCCCTACGTGAAGTACTCCACGGAGCTGGCAGCGAACACAGGCATCACCGGTACGCCTACCGTCTTCATTGACGGCAAGCAGTGGGACGGCGCAACCGACCTGAACGCCGAGATCCAGGCAGCCATCGACGCCAAGGCCTAACGGTCTCTTCCGAACATCAGGGCCCGCCTCCGGAACGTTTCCGGAGGCGGGCTTTTCCTTTGCCTGCTTCTTCCGTGCCCGAACCGAGGCGGCGTTTTTACCACCGGGAGGACTTGGGCTAACCTTATCTAGCGCCGTCCAGGCGCCCGCCCGCAAGGGCGCGCCTCCTTAGCTCAGTTGGCCAGAGCACCGCTCTTGTAAAGCGGGGGTCGTCGGTTCGAATCCGACAGGGGGCTCCGATTGGCTCTCCGTCCCGAGGGACGTTTCACGCCTGCGTCGGCGGGATGTTGTGGTTCAGGCGCAGGAGATTCTGCGGATCATAGCGGTCCTTGAGTGCCACGAGGCGCCGGTACTTATCCTGGCCGTAGGCGCTCCGGGCGGCGTCCGCCTCCTTAATCCCCAACTCCGCCCCGAGGAAGTTGACGTATTCCCCCTGCTCCGCGAAGGGCTGCATCAGGGCGTAGGCCTTGCGGGCGAAGGCGGTGAGCCGTTCGTCCTCGGCGGGGTCACGCCAGAAGCCGTAAACATTCAGCCAATAACGCGCAGACCGGTTCGGAAACGCTGTTGCCTCCTCCGGGACCCGCCCGAACGCGCCCTCCAGGTGATGGATGTCAATACCGGTTCCCTGCCACGCCAGCTCGGAGGCGAAACCCACCACGACGTCGGCCACCTCCTCGTCCAGCCGCGAAAACGAAACGTTCTTCCAGTAGCCGCGTGAGCCCTTGGGGAACACGGCGTCCATGGCGCTCTGCCAGTCCAGCCACGACGCCGGCCCCACTTCCTCCTCGTCAGGCGGCGCATCGGCCCGGAGCTGGTCAACGAGGTTGAGGCCGGCCTGGTGGTCCTCGCCGGCCCAGGCGAATCCAAGAATCATCCAGGGCTCGTCGCCCATGCCGAAATCGGGCGGGAAGACCAGGAAGGAGATGATCGGGTTCATCTCATCAGGCAGGTCCCGGGTCCAGGCATCGAAGGCCAGCAGGGCGTGCTTCCAGTGCTGTTGCCGGTAGAAGAGGTTGCCGCCCAAGGGGGCCGCCGGCAGGGGATGGGCGCGGAAAGTGAAAGAGGATACGACGCCGAAGTTTCCGCCACCGCCGCGCAGCCCCCAGAACAGTTCCGCGTTTTCGTCCGCGCTGGCGTGCAGGTGTTCGCCTGCGGCGGTGACGATGTCCGCGGCTTCGAGGTTGTCCAGGCTCAGGCCTCCGGTTCGGGTCAGCCAGCCCACCCCGCCGCCAAGGGTGAGTCCTGCCACCCCTGTTCCGCTGATGACCCCCAGCGGAACAGCCAGCCCCTGTGAAGCCGTTGCCCGGTCCACATCAGCCAGGGTAGCTCCCGGCTCAACGGTGACGAGCCGCCGTTCAACGTCCACCTGAACAGCCCGGAGTGATCCCAGGTCCAGCACCAGGCCGCCCTCAACGGTTCCGTGGCCGGCAATGTTGTGCCCTCCGCCGCGGACCGCCAGCGCCAGCCCGCTGCGCCGCGCAGTATCCAGAACAACGTCAATGTCCGAGACTGCCCCAGCCTTTGCTATAGCTCGTGGGCGGAGATCGACCATGCCGTTCCATACGGCCCGGGCTTCCTCGTACAGCGGATCCTGTGGCTCGATCAAGGGCCCCTGCAGCCGGCCACGCAACTCCTGCAGTGCCTGCTGGACGTCTCGTTCCGGATCGTGGTGATGAACTGTGGCCATCGCTGATGCTTCCGGGTCAAAGGGCGAAAACTATTCACAGGGGATCCCGATGCCCGGAGTTTAGGAGCAGTTCCGCGGGCCGGTCAATAGCTTCTTCTTTCGGCCGCTGCTGGCCCGAATTCACGGCGGCATCCGCTTTCAACAGGAACGGGATTAATGTCCGCGAGACAGGGACGAAACGCGGCCACAACATTGGCTGCGTACGGTCGGGGGCATGACAGCTCACTTTCCGGCCCGTCTCCGGGCCTGGTTCGCGGACACCTTTTACTGCGACACCCCCGGCCAGGCTGCAGATGCCATGGCAGATGCGACGCGGTGGGGGTGGCTTCCGGCCCTCAGCGGCGTAGCTGTCGGAGCAGACCAGGCGCGGGAAAAGCACCTGGATTCCGCGGCGGAACCAGGCGGAATGTCTGGTTGAACACACTATTGCGCGGGTGAGTGCATAATGACCTAAACTGCTTCACTGAGGTGCCTGAAATGGCGCTGTGCAGCAACGAAAGTGAACATGCAATGGCTACCGATTACGATGCTCCACGCAAGCAAGAAGAAGAGTCACCCGCGGATTCCCTGGAGGCACTGCAGGCCTCGCGTGGCGGCAACGCACAGACCGCAGTGATCGACCTCGACGAAAACGACACGGCCGAGGGTATCGACTTGCCCGGCGCCGACCTTTCCAACGAGGAACTGACAGTCATCGTTGTTCCGGAGCAGTCAGATGAGTTCACCTGCTCCTCCTGCTTCCTGGTCCGCCACCGGTCCCAGGTAGCCCGCGAGAAGAACGGCATGAAGTACTGCCGCGACTGCGAAGGCTGAAACACCGTACGAAAAACAGCGCCGGGCACCCCATTGGGTGTCCGGCGCTGTTTCGTCTTTCCGGCACCGTTATCCGGCATAACGGGCGGGTCCAGAAACGGCACCGGAACGGTTAAGGACGGCGGCAAAAAGGCCCCGGATTTACTGCGGCGTGATGCGCTTCCTGGCTTCCTCACGGTTGCGCGCCGAAGCGGCCACAACCCTCGTTTCGGCGGTGCTGCGCTCCTACGCTTGAGCTATCCAACCGCTCCACCAAACATGGATGGCACCACAATGAAAAAGCTCCTCATCTGGCTCACGGCGCTCTTAATGGCTGTGGGGCTGGGAATTCTGGTTCCGGGGCCCGCCTCGGCAACCACATCGTATTGCGGTCTTCAATGGGGTTCGAAGGCGAAAGCCGTTGAAACCATGAGCGCCGCCGCCGTCACCAACATCAGGACCGGGCAGCACTACTGCTTCGACCGGATGGTGATTGACCTTAAAGGTGATGTTGCCGGCTACAAAGCCCGCTACGTCCACACGGTGGCACAGGACGGTTCCGGAAATCCCGTTCCTCTCCGGGGGCAGGCTTTCCTCCAGGTCACCGTGACCGCCCCGTCCTACGACGACAACGGCAAAGCCACGTACAGCCCGGCCAACCAGGCCGAACTGTCCAACGTCAACGGCTACCAGACCTTCCGTCAACTCGCCTGGGCGGGCAGCTTTGAAGGTTACACAACCATCGGTCTGGGCGTCCGCGCCCGGCTGCCCTACCGTGTGTTCACGCTCGATGGCCCGGGATCCGGCTCACGGCTGATTGTGGACGTGGCGCACTTCTGGTGACACAACCCAAAAGGTGCCGCACCCCCAACGATCGGGGGTGCGGCACCTTTTGTGTGCGCTGCTGTGAGGGGCTACTCCGGGACAACCAGGGCCGGAGTATCCCGCTTGAGGGTTTCGCCGCGGAAGAAGCCTGGGTGCAACCGGGCCATGATGAGCATGAACACCGCACCCAGGGCCAGGATGCCTACCCCAAGGACAAAGACCAGCCCCACGCCGAAGACCTCAGAGCCGCTGCCGAACTCAGGCGCCCAGCTGTCCACAGCCGTCTGCACGAACACCACGAAGAGGCCCACCCCGCCCAGTACCGGGCACAGGAGCCGCAGGACAAAGTTGCGGGCGCTCGTGAACACGCTGTGCCGGAAGTACCAGGCGCAAGCCAGGGCGGTCAGGCCGTAGTAGAAGCAGATCATCAGGCCCAGGGCCAGGATGGTGTCATTGAGGACGTTTTCACTGACCACGTGCATCACGGCGTAGAACCCCGCGGACATAACGCCCGCCGCGACGGTGGCGAAGCCCGGTGTCGCAAACTTCGTGCTGATCCGGCTGAACGGCTTCGGCAGGGCACCGTAGTGGCCCATGGCCAGCAGGCTGCGCGAGGGCGACATAAACGTGGACTGCAGGGAGGCAGCGGAACTTGAGAGCACTGCAAGGGACATCAGGATGGCGAACGGGCCCATGATGGGGGAGGCCAGGGCCGTGAAGATGTTCTCGTGGATTTCCGTGTTGTTCAGCCCGTTGCCGGTGTCTCCGACGCCGGCGAACATCATGGTGGCGATGCTGACCAGCAGGTAGATGGCCAGGACGATGACGGCGGTGAGGGTGCCGGCCAGGCCGGAGGTCTTCTTGCCGTTCGCCGTTTCCTCGTTCACGGTGAGGCAGACGTCCCAGCCCCAGTACACGAAGATGGAGAGCGAGATGCCGGCGGCGATCTGGCCGAAGGTTTCAATTTTGGTGACATCGAACCACTCCCAGCTGAAGGGGATGGCCGTTTCGGAGCTGGACCAGTTGGCGAACGCCATGGCCACGAACAGGCCAAGGACCAGCAGCTGGAACCCCACCAGGCCGTACTGCACCAGCTTGGTGGTGTGCATCCCGCGGTAGCTGACCCAGACCGCCAGGGCCACGAACACAAAGCAGGTCAGCACGTTCAAGGCTTTATTGGCCGCCAGGTCAGCCAGCTCCGGTTGGCCTGTGAGCTGCGAGAGGAACAGGTAGAAGAAGTCGACGGCGACGCCGGCCAGGTTGGACAGCACGATGATATTTGCTGCGAGGAGCCCCCAGCCGCCCATCCAACCGACCCAGGGGCCAAAAGCCTTGGTCACCCACGTGAAGGTGGTGCCGCTGTCCGGGGAGTCGGCGTTGAGCTCCCGGTAGGCGAGCGAGACCAGGATCATGGGGATGAACCCAATGAGGAAGATGACCGGCAGCTGGAGCCCGGCCTCATTGACGGTGGGGCCCAGTGCGCTGGTCAACGTATAGGCCGGTGCGATGGTGGAAATGCCAAGGACGACGACGGCGAGGAGTCCCAGCTGCCCGCCCTTCAGGCCCTTCGGGGTAATCCCGTGGGCAGTACCCGGAGCATGTTGTCCTGCCCCGCCTGCGGCGGTGGTGCCGGTGCGGATGGTTTCTGTCATGACACCACTTTCTGGGAGGCAGCAGGCTGCTGTTGGGTGATGCAGTGGATACCCCCGCCGCGTGCAAACAGCTCGCGTGCGTCAATGGCGACGATACGCCGTCCGGGGTAGGCCTCGGCAAGGATCTGCAGGGCCTTGTCGTCCTGGGGGTCGTTGAAGCTGCAGGCGATCACGCCGCCGTTGACCACCACGTGGTTGATGTAGCTGTAGTCCACGAAGCCTTCCTCGTCCCGGAGCGTTTCGGGGGCGGGGACTTCGATGATGTTCCACTGTCGGCCGGCGGCGTCCGTGGTTCCGCGCAGGAAGTCGATGACTTCCCGGCAGACCTCGAAGTCCGGATGTTCGGGATTCCCCTGGGAGTGGACCAGCAGCGTGCCGGGTGAGGGGATGGCCGCCACGATGTCCACGTGGCCGCGGGTGCCGAAGCGCTCGGAATCCCGGGTCAGGCCGCGGGGAAGCCACACCACATGGGTGGCGCCGATGGTGCGGGCCAGTTCCGCCTCGACGTCGGCCCGGCTGAGGCCGGGATTGCGCCCCGGATCCAGCTGCACTGTTTCCGTAACGAGGACCGTTCCCTGTCCGTCCACCTGGATGCCGCCGCCCTCGTTGACGAGCGACGACACGATGTGGTGTGCGCCCGACCGACCGGCCACCTCGCCGGCGACCAGGGCATCCTTGTCCCACTGCGCCCAGTCCTGTCCGCCCCAGCCGTTGAACACCCAGTCCACGGCGCCAAGGTTCCCCTCCCTGTCCAGGACAAACGTGGGGCCAATGTCGCGCATCCATGCATCGTTCAGCGGGGCTGCAAGTACCTCAACCTCAGGGTGGAGGTAGGCGGCGGCCGTTTCGACGTCGTCGGGATCCACCACCATGGTGACGGGCTGGAATTCGACGGCGGCGTTCGCCACGGCAGCCCAGGTGGACCTGGCTGCGTGGGCAGCTTCAGCGGACTCGCCAAGGGTGTAGCCGCCGGCGGGAAACGCCATCCAGAGCCGTTCCTGCGGGGCTGTTTCGGCGGGCATCCGCCACTCGGCCTGCACCAGGGCAGCCGCGTCCTGCTGCGCGGCGGGGGCGGTCACGAGCACACCTCCGCGAACCCGCGCTCGCCGCCGATGGATTCATTCGGGCGGACGGGCTCGGTGAGGCGGCCGTAGGTGTCCGGACGGCGCGTTGCCAGGAAGGGGAACAGGGTCAGCCAATCCTTCCTCTGGTCCAGGTCCAGGTCGGCCACCAGGACGGCGGATGCGTCGCGGGGCGCCTGGGCGAGGATGCGGCCGTAGGGGTCGGAGATGAAGGACGAACCGTAGAAGTCCAGGGTGCCTTCGCTGCCCCAGCGGTTGGGTGCGATCATAAACAGCCCGTTGGCGATGCCGTTTCCTACAATCACCTGCTGCCAGAGCGGCTGGGTGTCAAAATCGGGGTGGTCCGGTTCGGAGCCGATGGCCGTGGGGTAGACCAGGATTTCGGCACCGCCCAGTGAGTACAGCCGGGCCACTTCGGGAAACCATTCGTCCCAGCAGGTGGGCATGCCCAGCCGGGCGCCGCCGAGTTCGGCAGGGGCATGCACTTCGTAGGCGTCAGCCGCTGCCGGGCCCTGGCGGAAGAACTTGTCCTCGTAGTAGCCGGCGGTGACGGGGATGTGGAGCTTGTGGGTCCGTGCCAGGAGTTCGCCCTCCGGCGAGACCAGGATGGCCGTGTTCAGGCCCAGCCCGTCGTCCTGCCCGTCCGGGTCTTCGGCCCGCTGGTACAGGGACGCGTGGACGGATACCCCGTGACGGCGGGCAGCGTCTGCGGCGAAGCGGAAGGTGGGCCCCGTCATCAGGTCTTCGGCGATGTCCGAGGGCCGGGAACGGGTTGTGCCCTCTGCCGGATCGTTGTGCGGCCGCGTGTCGGCTGGGTAGCGCGACAGGGTCAGCTCCGGCAGGAAAACCACCGAGGCTCCCAATGCGGCGGCCCGGCTGATGCCCTCGTTGAGTTCGGCCTCCACAGCGGCGCTGTCAGCTTGCCATCGGTGCTGGACAACGCCAACGCGCAGGGCCTTCCGGCTGGACGGCGATGTCCGGGCCAGGGAAGCGGGTGCATCGAGGCAGGAAATTTCAATCATGTGTGCTACTCCAGTGAGACGACGGTCACTAAATGAATGACGTTCATTTAGTATGCGGTTCCATCGCCCCGGATGCAAGGGGAAATATGAATCGCGTTCGTTTATGTCGGGAAAAAGGAATTAGTAAGCTCACTGAGAAATTTCCCGGAGGTACCGTCCTCTGCCCGGTGCCGGGCTGGTAGCGTCGGGATTACTGGACCAATCGAGGAGGACGCATGAAAGCTTCACCGACACTGACCAACAACCTGCAGGCCGTGCTGACGGACCTGATCGAGCTGCACCTCCAGGGCAAGCAGGCTCACTGGAACATCGTGGGTACGAACTTCCGCGACCTGCACCTGCAGCTGGACGAAATCATTGACGCCGCCCGCCAGTTTGCCGACGATACCGCCGAGCGGATGCGCGCGCTGCATGCCCTCCCGGACGGACGCAGCTCCACCGTGGCGGAATCCACCAACCTCGCTCCGTTTCCTGAGGGCCTCATCAGCACCAAGGATGCCATCGAGCGGATTGTCGCAGCCCTGGAAGCTGCCGTAGGCACCATGCGGAAGGTCCATGATGAAGTAGACGAGGAAGACCCCACGTCGGCTGACCTGCTCCACGAGTTCATCGCCAAGTTCGAGCAGTTCGCCTGGATGGTGAACGCCGAAACCATGAAGCCGACGGCGAGCGTCACGGCGCCTGACGCTTAGCCGGCAGGGCACCACGCACGGCCTTTCAGCGCCCGGCCCGGACACGAAGTCCGGAGCCGGGCGCTGTTTTTATGCCTGCCTGAGCGAGCCTCTTATGCAGCCTGCGCCCCTACTGCGCCTTGGGCACCTTCCGGAGCACGACGGCGGCCAGGACTGCCGCCGTCGCCATCAGCACCAGCCCGATCGCCGCGGTGACGTGCACGCCGGAGTCGAAAGCAGAGCCGGCGGCATGCCTGACGGCGTCCGCCAAGGGCGCCGGCAACCCGGCTGCAAGTTCCAGGGCTCCGGCCAGGGTTTCACGGGCATGCGCAGTGCCCTGGCCGGCGGCGGCCTCGACCGCCCCGGCGGGAAGCTGCAGGTTCTGCTGGTAAGAGGCGGTGAGGATGGAGCCCAGGACGGCAGTTCCCAGCAGGGCGCCCACCTCATAGCCGGTCTCCGAGATGGCCGAGGCTGCCCCCGATTTTTCCGCCGGGACGCTGCCGAGGATGAGGTCATTGGAGATGGTTTCGGCCGTTCCCACGCCCAGGGCCAGGACCAGCAGGGCAGCGAGCAGCAGTGCCGGCCCGTCGGCATGGCTGCCGAACGTCACCATGCTGTAGCCTGCGGCGCTCATGGCCAGGCCGGTGCCCACCACGAAACCCGGCCGGACCTTCCGCACTACCGGCACCACCGCAAGGCCCGCCACAACGGTTGCCACCAGCGCCGGAATCATTGCCATTCCCGCAGCGGAAGGGGACATGCCCTCAAGGAGCTGTAGGTGCTGGGCCAGGAAGAGGATGAAGCCGTTGAAGGAGAACAGGGCCAGGACGTTTGCCGTGATGGCCATGCTGAACACCCGGTTGCGGAACAGGGACATGTCCAGCAGCGGGCTCTTCAGCCGCTGTTGCCGCCGGACAAAAGCGGCACCCATTGCCAGGCCGAAGGCCAGGCTGCCCAGGGCAAGCGGTCCGGCACCTTCGGTGGCGAATTCCTTGATGCCGTAGACCACCGGAACCATGGTGAGCAGCGAGAGCAGGATGCTCGGCGCATCCACCCGGCCGGGTGTTGGGTCCTTGGACTCCGGAATGAATGCGGGTCCGAAGGCCAGCAGGGGCAGCATGATGGGCACGGCCACCAGGAGTACGGCTCCCCACCAGAACTGCTCAACGAGCCACCCGCCAAAAATCGGGCCCAGGGCGGCGCCGCCGGAAAAGCCTGCTGCCCAAATGGCAATGGCCAGCCGCCGGCGGTTTGGATCAACAAATATGTTGCGGATCAGGGACAGCGTGGAGGGCATCAGCATGGCGCCGAAGAAACCCAGGGCCGCGCGGCCGGCAATCAGCCAGGCGGCGCTGGGAGCGAAGGCTGTTACTGCTGATACGGCTGCAAAGCCAATGCTGCCGATGATCAGGAGCCGGCGGCGTCCAATCCGGTCGCCCAGGCTCCCCATAGCCACCAGCAATCCAGCCAGCACCAGCGGATAGGCATCCACAATCCACAGCAGCTCCACTCCCGAGGTGCCCAACGCGCCCGCGATAGCCGGCAGCGCGAAGGTCAGGGCGGTATTGTCCACGGCCACGAGGAGGACCGGGAACATCAGCAGCCCGAGCGCAAGCCAGTCGCGCCACGTGCCCTTTGCGGGATCCGGGGTGTTCAGGGCAGTGCGGGTGAGGGCTTGCTGGGAGGCGGTGGACGGTGTCATGAAATAACTATACCGTCCAGACGGTGTAGTTAAGAAATCCGCGGCCTGCGATGCATGATGGGAAGCATGCCCCGAAAACCCGTAGCACGAGATGCAGTCCTCGATGCCTTTGAAGAACTCCTGATCGATGTGGGGGAGAGGGCCGCCACGCTGGATGCGGTGGCAAAACGGGCCGGCGTCTCCAAGGGCGGCCTGCTGTACCACTTCCCCAACAAGGAAGCGCTGATCACTGCCACCCTGGAGCGGTTGGACCGTTTGGCAGGAGAAGACCTCGCCGCCATGGCGGCTGCACCGGAGGGGGCCGCGGCTTACTTCATCCGGTCATCCCTCTGGTCCGATACCCCCATGGACCGTTCTTTTGTCGCCGTGACGCGACTCGCCGAGGTGGCCCACGAGGATGCCCGCCGCCGCTTCGCAGTCATCCAGCAGCAATGGCTGGACCTGATCGGCAAGGACGTGGGTGCGGCGATGGCAAAGGCCGTCCTGTACATGGGGGACGGGTTGTACTTCAACGCCATGTGGGAAAGCGGGCCGTCCGGAAACGCCGGCGACAGGCAGGCTGAGGTCGACGAACTCCTGGCCGCCGTCGAGAGGCTCAGGGGCTAGCCGGTATTTGCCCCTGAGCCCGCGGCATAGGAGAATTAGTGCATGTGTGGGCCGTCACCGGCCACCAGGAAAACCCAAATGAATAGCCTTTGATCTGCGGCGGGAGAGTTCTGCCAGAAGGTACAAGCAGGCGCCGTAGGAGCAATACCTCCCCAGGAATCTCACAGGCCCATGTACCGCCGCGGCGAGGCAACTCTGGAAAGTAGCAGGCTGTCCGCCTGGCATCCGGTTCCCCGGATACCTGGACTGTTGTGCTCACCGACGGTGCAAGCGGGGCCAGCGGATGCAGGCAACGCGGAAACTCTCAGGTCCAATACAGAGCGGGGAGGAACCCGATTCGATGCGGCGTACCCTGATGCCGCCTTAGCTATGGAGTTCCCCGTGACTGTATCTCCGGCCCCCGCCTCTCCGGTTGTTGCCGCCCCGGCTGCTGCCACCTTCGTTGACCGGCACATCGGCGCCCGCCGGCAGGCCGACGTCGACACCATGCTCAAGGCCGTGGGGTACGACACCGTGGACGCAATGGTGGATACCGCCGTCCCCAAGGACATCCGCCAGGACTCCGCGCTGGAACTGGCGGGCGCACTGAGCGAGGTGGAGGCGCTCGCCGAACTGCGCAGCCTGGCGGCCAAAAACAAGACCGCCGTGCAGATGATCGGCCAGGGCTACTACGACACCGTCACGCCGCCGGTGATCCGCCGCAACATCCTCGAAGGCCCGGCGTGGTACACCGCGTACACCCCGTACCAGCCGGAGATTTCCCAGGGCCGGCTCGAAGCGCTGCTGAACTTCCAGACCATGGTCCAGGACCTGGTGGGCCTGCCCATCGCCAATGCTTCCCTGCTGGACGAAGCCACGGCAGTGGCCGAGGCCGTGCTGATGATGCGCCGTGCGAATAAAAACAAAGAGGTGCGCGACGGCAAGACTGTGCTGGACGCCGACTGCCTGCCGCAGACCATCGCCATCGTAAAGGGCCGCGCCGAGGCGCTCGGCTTCGAGGTTGAGGTGGCGGACCTCTCCACGGGACTGCCCGACGGCGCCATCAACGGCGTGGTCCTCCAGCAGCCCGGGGCTTCCGGCCGGGTGTTTGACCACACCGCGGTGATCGCCGATGCCAAGGAACGCGGCGCCCTGGTAACCGTTGCGGCCGACCTGCTCGCGCTGACCCTCATTACGCCTCCCGGTGAGCAGGGTGCGGACATCGCCGTCGGCTCGGCACAGCGCTTCGGTGTCCCGCTGTTCTACGGCGGCCCGCACGCCGCCTACATGGCAGTCCAGAAAGGCCTTGAACGCTCCATGCCCGGACGACTGGTGGGCGTCTCGAAGGACTCCGCGGGAACTCCTGCCTACCGCCTGGCCCTGCAGACCCGCGAGCAGCACATCCGCCGCGAGAAGGCCACGTCGAACATCTGCACCGCGCAGGCCCTGTTGGCCATCGTCGCCTCGATGTACGCCGTCTACCACGGACCCGAGGGGCTGAAGGCGATTGCGCAGTCCGCCCACGCCCACGCCAGGACCCTTGCCGCTTCGCTCAAGGCCGCCGGCCTCGAGGTACTGCACACCAGCTTCTTCGACACCGTCACGGTCTCCGTGCCGGGCAAGGCCGCGGACGTCATCGCCGCAGCAGAGGCCAGGGGAATCAACCTGCGCAGCATCGACGCGGACACCGTGGGCGTCTCCACCGATGAAACGACAACCCCGGACATTGTCGACGGCGTCCTGGCCGCCTTTGGTGCCGGGCTGGCTGAGGTGGCGGACGGGTTCGGCCTGAATGCTGCCGTCGAGCGCTCCTCCGACTTCCTGCAGCACCCGGTGTTCAACACCTACCGTTCAGAGACTCAACTGCTGCGCTACATCCGCAAGCTCAGCGACCGGGACCTGGCGCTGGACCGCACCATGATCCCGCTGGGCTCCTGCACCATGAAGCTGAACGCCACGGCCGAGATGGAAGCCATCTCCTGGCCCGAGTTCGCTTCCATCCACCCGTTCGCTCCGGATTCACAGACTGAAGGCTGGCGCGAACTGATCGCGGACCTGGAAGCGCAGCTCACCGAGATCACGGGGTACGACCAGGTGTCCATCCAGCCCAACGCCGGTTCCCAGGGCGAGCTCGCCGGCCTGCTGGCGATCCGCGGCTACCACCACTCGCGCGGCGACCAGCAGCGCAACGTGTGCCTGATCCCGGCGTCGGCGCACGGTACCAACGCCGCTTCGGCCGTTCTTGCGGGCATGAAGGTGGTGGTGGTGGCCACCGCTGCCGACGGCACCATCGACCACGCCGACCTGTACGCCAAGATCGAGGCGAATAAGGACGAGCTGTCCTGCATCATGATCACCTACCCGTCCACGCACGGCGTGTATGACGCCGACGTGCGCGAAGTCTGCGATGCCATCCACGCCGCCGGCGGCCAGGTCTACATTGACGGCGCCAACCTCAACGCCCTCGTCGGTTTGGCACAGCCAGGCCAGTTCGGCGGCGACGTTTCGCACCTGAACCTGCACAAGACCTTCTGCATCCCGCACGGCGGCGGCGGACCGGGCGTCGGGCCTGTTGCTGCCAAGGCGCACCTGGCACCCTTTATGCCCGGCAACGCGGCCACCTGGACTGAAGGCAACGATGTCCCCATCTCCGCTTCCAAGTACGGTTCCGCGGGCGTGCTGCCGATTTCCTGGGCGTACGTGAAGCTCATGGGCGGGCAGGGCCTCACCGAGGCCACCAAGTCCGCCTTGCTCGCTGCGAACTACATCGCGGCCCGCCTGAACGACTTCTTCCCGGTCCTGTACACCGGAGAAGGCGGGCTGGTAGCGCACGAGTGCATCCTTGACCTGCGCGAGCTCACGGCCAAGACCGGAGTCACCGCTGAGGATGTGGCCAAGCGCCTCATCGACTACGGCTTCCACGCCCCCACCCTGGCGTTCCCCGTTGCGGGCACCCTGATGGTGGAGCCCACGGAATCCGAGGACCTCGGCGAGATCGACCGCTTCATCGAGGCCATGATCTCCATCCGCGCCGAAATCGACCAGGTGGCCCAGGGGGACTTCACCGTTACTGACAGCCCGCTCCGCAACGCTCCCCACACCGCCGCGGCTGCCATCAGCAGTGACTGGGACCGCGCCTACCCGCGCGAGCAGGCCGTGTTCCCGGTGAAGTCATTGAAGCAGGACAAGTACTTCCCGCCGGTGGGCCGCATCGACGGCGCAGCCGGCGACCGGAACCTAATCTGCTCCTGCCCGCCGCTTTCCGAGTTTGAGAACTAAGGGGCCGCGCCATGACTGAGAAATACACCGCCCTCTACGACGAGCACAAGAAACTGGGCGCGTCCTTCACCGACTTCGGCGGCTGGCAGATGCCCCTGAAGTACAGCTCCGAGCTGGCCGAGCACCACGCCGTGCGCCAGAGCGCAGGCTTGTTCGACCTTTCCCACATGGGCGAGGTCTGGGTTACCGGCCCGGACGCCGCAGCCTTCCTGGACTACGCCCTGGTGGGAAAGATTTCCGCCATGCCCGTGGGCAAGGCAAAGTACTCGCTGATCTGTGGCGAGGACGGCGGCATCATTGACGACCTCATCACCTACCGCCGCCCTGCACGTGAGGGCGCCTCAGAAGGCGGCAGCGACGCTTTCCTGGTGGTCCCCAACGCAGGCAACGCCTCGGTGGTTGCTGCCGCCCTTGCCGAGCGGGCCGCCGGATTCGACGTCAACGTCGAAGACGCTTCCGCCAGTACCTCGCTGATCGCCGTCCAAGGCCCCAAGGCGCAGGAGCTGCTGCTGCGCCTGGTCCCGGCCGCGCAGCACGACCTGGTGACGGAGCTGAAGTACTACGCCGCCGTGGTGGTACCGATCCTGGTGGGCGGCGCCGGACTGGACCTCCTGCTCGCCCGCACGGGCTACACCGGCGAGGACGGGTTTGAAATCTTTGTGTCCAACGACGACGCCGCTGGCCTTTGGCAAGCATTCGTTGCCATCGCGGACGACGGGGAGCTGACTCCCGCCGGCCTCGCCTCCCGCGATTCGCTCCGCCTTGAAGCAGGCATGCCGCTGTACGGCAACGAGCTGTCCCTGCAGGGCGACCCCTTCGCCGCAGGCCTGGGAGCCGTCGTCGCGCTCTCCAAGGAAGGCGACTTCGTGGGCAAGGCCGCGCTGGCCGCCAAAAAGGAAGCCGGCGCGGGCAGCTCGTCCGGCCGCAGGCTCGTTGGGCTCAAGGGCCTCGGACGCCGCGCCGGCCGCGCCCACTACCCGGTCCTCAAGGACGGCAATATCGTTGGCGAAGTCACCTCCGGGCAGCCCAGCCCCACCCTTGGCTACCCGATCGCCATGGCCTACGTCGACGTCGAATTCATCGAAGTCGGCACTGCCCTGGAGGTTGATTTGCGCGGCAAGGCAGAGCCGTTCGAAGTAGTTGATCTCCCGTTCTACAAGCGCGCCAAGTAGGGCTTTCGTGGTCACCTCTTGCCCGTCGGGTCCGGCTTAAGTCCGGGCGCGCCGGACCGGACTCTTCACGCGTGCCCTGGGCCCACGCCGTCAGGGTTCCCTGGCCGAGCTTCCGAGGTTAGGGAGACGGTGGGGAGCACGCTTTCGAAAAGCCCGGCTCCGCCGGGCCCTTGCGGTCAGCACACCTGCGTGCCCTGGGCCCACGCCGTCAGGGTTCCCTGGCCGAGCTTGCGAGGTTAGGGAGACGGTGGGGAGCACGCTGCCGGAGGCCGCACCCGAAGGGGCCGGACCGGTCACCGACTGCCGGTGCTTGGGCCTGTGGAAGCCGCTCGGCACTTTGGTGAGTGGTTGTGTTTCGCGGAACTGTTGGCCTCCAAACTGAAGGCTGGCGCGGGAGGGGCCGCGGTATCCGGCAGCATGCGTCAGAGCGACGAAGGAGCAGCATGCAGAGGATGCCGGGGTCCCTCCACCCAACCCAGCCAGGGCCTACGTAGCACCACAAATTTCAAGAGCAAGGAAAGACAGATGGAATCGACGAAGTCTGTCCCGGTTGTGTGCTCGCTCGTGACGAGTGAGGTGGTGGAGATCAATACTGGAGTTATGGATGATCCTGCCCTTCTGTCCGCCCGGGAATACGCATCCAAAAACGGCGGGGTCCTGTAGGACTACCACTGCTTCCGGCGGGTCTACCTGCCGGACCAATAAGTTTTAGTGAGGAAACGGCCATGGCTGTTGGTGTCTTTGACCTTTTTTCCATCGGAATCGGGCCTTCGAGTTCGCATACTGTGGGGCCGATGCGGGCTGCCGCCGTGTTCGCGGAGGAGCTGAAATCCTCCGGCGCCCTGGACCGTGTGGCGTCGCTGCGGGTTGACCTGTATGGGTCGCTCGCTGCGACGGGTCACGGCCACGGGACCATGACGGCGATCCTGCTGGGGTTGGAGGGGTTTCATCCGGAGTTGATCCTGCCGGACGAGGTGGAGGAACGCCTGGCCGCCATTGCCGACACCGGGACGCTGCAGCTGGCCGGTGCCGTGCCGCTGCCGTATGGGGTGAAGGACATGGTGCTGCGGCCGCTGACCATCCTGCCCCGGCACACCAACGGCATGACCTTCACCGTCTTTGATGCGGAGGACGAGATCCTGCACACCGCCACGTTCTTCTCCGTCGGCGGCGGGTTCATTGTCCGGGAGGGTGAGGAGGACGCGGCGCAGCAGGAGCTGGAGGAATCCAAGAAGGAACTGCCGCTGCCGTTCCGGACGGCCGCGGAACTGCTGGAGCACTGCCGGGAAACCGGGCTGGGCATCAGCGAGGTGATGCGGGTCAACGAGGAAGAGAGCCGCACGCCGGAGGAAATCCGTAAAGGCCTGCTGCACATTTACTCCGTGATGGAGGGCTGCGTGGCCACGTCCCTGAAGCGTGAAGGCGTGCTGCCGGGCGGGCTGAAGGTCCGGCGCCGTGCCCCTGACTGGTACGAGCGGCTCAAGAAGGAAAGTTCCCGCCCTGACGGTGATGGCCAGGACGGGGACTTCCACGACCCGAAGTATTGGCAGGAGTGGGTTAACTTGATCGCCCTTGCCGTGAACGAGGAGAACGCCTCCGGCGGCCGGGTCGTCACCGCCCCGACCAACGGGGCTGCCGGGATCATCCCGGCGGTGCTGTACTACGCGCTGCATTTCGCGCCGGGGATGGAGAACGCCGGCCAGGAGGACCGGGACGACGTGGTGGTGAAGTTCCTGCTCGCCGCCGCTGCCGTCGGGGTGCTGTACAAGGAGCAGGCGTCGATCTCGGGCGCCGAGGTGGGCTGCCAGGGCGAGGTGGGCTCGGCGTCGTCGATGGCCGCGGCCGGGCTGGCCGAGGTGATGGGCGGAACCCCTGCCCAGGTGGAAAACGCCGCGGAGATCGCGATGGAGCACAACCTGGGCCTGACCTGCGACCCGATCGGCGGGCTGGTGCAGGTGCCCTGCATCGAACGCAACGCGATCGCCGCTGCGAAGGCTATCAACGCGGCGAAGATGGCGCTCTGGGGCGACGGCTCGCACCGGGTCTCCCTGGACGAGGTCATCGTGACCATGCGCGAGACCGGCAAGGACATGAGCTCCAAATACAAGGAAACGGCCATGGGCGGCCTCGCCGTCAACGTCGTCGAATGCTGACGGTGGCTGCCATGCAGGCGTGACGCCTGACGTCAGTTATGGATGGCAGCCCACACGTTCAGTGTGGCTGCGAACACCAGCCAGGTGATGTACGGCAGCAGGAGCAGCCCGGCGGCCCGGCTGATGGGGCCAAAGGACAGGACCGTCACCGAGACGGCGGCGATGAGGGCGAGAATGATCACCAGCGCCAACCACAGGGCAGCCGTCCCGATGGCGGGATAAAGTCCGAAAAATACGGGGGTCCAGGCCAGGTTCAGCGCCAGCTGGACCGCGTAGGTCGTCATGGCGCGCCTGGTACCTGGCGCCTGCTTCCGCCACACCAGCCAGGCCGCAACCGCCATCGCCGTGTAGAGGATGGTCCAGACCGGCCCGAAAACGATGTTGGGCGGCGACCAGGGGGCCTTGTCCGCAGTGGTGTACCACCCGTCCACGTTGCCCGCCGTGGCAAGGGCACCCAGCCCGGCAACGAGGAAGGACGCGGCAAGGAACACAGCCAAGGCCACGACCTGCCTGCCAAGCCCCGGCCGCTCAACACTTTGATCCTGCTGGTGCCTCAAAGGTCCGGGATACGGCTGCATGCTTCAACCCTTGCCAGAGCGCTTTCCCGAGTCAAGGCTGAGGGGCTTTGGCATCTCCGGCGGGGTCGGCAGCATGGCTTCGGCCCGCCACGCTGGAAAGCCCCCGCCCCGCCAGGCTTTAGACTTGAGGCTGCATGTCCGCACGCAGCCACGAGTACAGAACCGCGCACAACCCCTGATTGGACACGGCCCCCTTGCGAGAATTCACCGCACGTTTTGCCACAGCCGAGGAAATTGAAAACTGGGACAAGCACGTCACGGCCAACCCGAACGGCGGCAACATGCTGCAGTCTGCGGCATACGCGTCGGTAAAGAACGGCACTGGCTGGAAGGTCCGGTTCCTGGTGTTGGAAAGCTCCGGCACCGCCAGCTACAACCTGGTACTTGAAAAGAAGTTCCCGGTGCTGGGCCGGCTCTGGTACCTCATCAAGGGCCCTGACCTCGCCGATGCCGGAGACCTGAAGCCAGCACTTCAAGCCTGCGCGGACTTCGCCCGTGCCAGGAAGCTCCACGTCTTCACCATCAAGATTGAACCGGACATCGTGGACTCGGCTGAAGCCCAGGCGCACCTGGCTACAGCCGGTTTGGTCAAGGCCCCCAATATCCAGTCCAACGACTCCACCGCCCTGTTGGACATCTCCGGCCCGGAGGAAGCGGTCTTCAAAGCCATCTCCTCCCGCGCACGCAATGCCATCCGCCGCGCAGAGCGGGAAGGCTGCGAAGTGCTCCGGAAGGAACACGGCCCGGAAACCTACCGGGCACTCTACGACCTGATGGCGGACACCGTCAGCGCCAAGGGTTCCATGCCCCTGCGCAGCTATGAGTACTACGCCGCGTTTTGGGACGAGTTCTGCAACCGCGGCCAGGGCAATTTCTTCTTCGTCTATGAGGACGGCAAACCCAGCGTGGGTGCCTTCGTCATCAACTACGGGGCCAAAGCCACCTACAAGGACGGCGGTTCCACCCAAAACCGCAAGCAGTACGGCGACTCACACCTGGTCCAGTGGGCTGCCATCCGGCGCATGCAGGAACTGGGGTGTACCGAGTACGACTTCTGCGGCACGCCGCCCTCCGCCCGGATCAAGGACAAAACCCACAACCTGTACGGCATGGGCATGTTCAAGACCAGCTTCACCAAAACGGTCACCGATTTCGTAGGGTGCCACGACTACGTCCTTGCTCCCCTGAAGCACCGCTTGTGGGTCAAAGGCGCCGAAAGGGTCTTCCGCCGGATCGAAACCGCCCGGACCGGCCAACAGTTCTACTGACCTGTTACGCCCGGACCAGCCGCCCGCGCCGGTTGGCCGGCCCCCTGCCCGTCATTGCCCTGCGCCTGCCACTGCCAGGCCGCACAACAGCGAATGAGGAACTCCCTTGAATCCAGTCACCACCGGCACCGATCTTGAATTTGCCCTCCTCACCGACGCGGACTTCGAGGCCTATGCCCTGAAGCACCCGCAAAACAGCTTTCTCCAGTCCGTTGACTTCGCAGCATTCCAGCGCGCTCGCGGCCAGCAGGTGGAGCTATTCGGCGTACGCCGCAACGGCGAACTCGTGGCTGCGGGGAAACTGAACTACACCACCACCCGCCTGGGCTACACGGTGTGTGAATGCGCCAAGGGACCCCTGATGGACTACACGGACGCTGACCTGGTGCGCGCCGTCGTCGGACTCCTCCGCCAACGCGCCGCGGAACGCAAAGCGGCCGAGCTGCGGATTTCGCCCAACCTCAAGTACATCGCCCGCGACGCCGACGGCGCCGAACACCCCGAAGTTGAGGACAACCGGGAGCTGGTGGCCCGGCTTTCGGGGCTGGGATTCCAGCACCAGGGACTGGACATGAACTTCGTCAACGTGAACTGGATGTTCATCAAGAGCCTTGCCGGCGTGAGCGATGCCGAAGAGCTCATCATGGGCACCAGCTACAGGACCCGCAAGGCCATCCGCAAAGCGGAGAAAAACGGCGTCTTCCTGGAACAGGCCACGCTGGAAACCCTTGACGATTTCTACGGTGCCCTGAGCAAGGCCGGGGACGAAAAGGGCTTCGTCTACCGCGAACGTGCCTACTACGAGCACCTGCTCCGGACCACCTCGCCAGAGTTCACGAAACTCATGATGGCCAAGATCGACATCCCGGCCTACCGGAAATCCATCACCGAGCGGCTGGAGGCGGAATCCGCGACGGCCGCGGAGCTGCGCCGCGAGGTGGAAGAGACCGGGAGCAAGAAAAAGGCGAACCGGCTCAAGGTGGTCCAGGACCTTGTGGACAGCTATGAACGGAGCCTGAAGGACATAGAGCGGTTCCCCGACTCGGTGGGAGTCGCCACCGTGGCCGCGATCCACTTTGTCTGCTACGGGGACGAGGTGGTCTGCGTCATCGGCGGAACCGTGCAGGACTACATCTACTTCAACGGCGCAACCTCCCTGTACTGGGGCATGATGCTCCACGCACTGGAGAAGGGGTACCCGCGGTACAACTTCTACGGAACTTTCGGCATCTCCGGCCAGGACGAGGAAGGCCACGGCGGGTATGCGTTCAAAAAGGGCTTCGGGGGAGAGGTGGTCCAGCTGGTGGGTGACTTCGTGATGCCGGTCCGCCCCGCCGTCTTCCACGCCAACAGGCTGGCCCGCGCGGCAGCCGCCGCTGCCCGCACCCTGCTCGGCAAGCTGCCCCTGAAGCGTTCCGCCTGAAATACCAACCAGAGCACCGCACCGGGAGGAGGCAACCATGACTGACCGGCCCGAACGTCCCGGGCGCCGGCCGCACACTGACGGCCTGCCCAAAACAGAGCCGCTGACGCCCGCCCAGGTCCGGCAGAACGCCGCAGCCAAAAGAATGCTGCGGCGCCTGGTCCAGGGCGAAAACCCGCCCACCGCGCCGATGAGCATCGTGGACCGTTTGACGGGGAGTCCCTACGCCAACCCCATGATCCAGGTGGGCGGCGTTGACACCTCTGCCCGCAAAACCCTCGACTTCGCCCTGCACCTGGCCGAAACCATGTTCCGGTACGGAGCCGGGGCGCTCGAGGTGGAAACAAGCATCATCGCCGTCACCGCGGCGCTGGGCCTGAAGAACATCGAAGTGGACATCACCAACCAGTCCGTCGGCATCAACTACGCGCCCAAGGACCAGACGCCCATTTCGCTGCTGCGGGTGGTGCGTTCCTGGACCAACAACTACGCCGGCCTGGCAAAGGTTCACCAGCTGGTGACGGACATTGTGGCCGGGGGAGTAGGCCGGGACGAGGCGATCCGCCGGCTTGATGAGGCCATCACCAGCCCCAAGCCCTTTCCGCGCTGGATGGTCACCGTGGCCTTCGGTACGTTCGCGGCCGTCTTCGTGGGAGTCCTGGGCGGCGGACCGGTGTCCTCCGCCATCGCCTTCGTGGCCAACATCGGCATTAGCCTGCTGGCCCGCCAGCTGGGCCGCTGGCGCGTCCCGGACTTCTTCATCACCGCCAGTTGCTCCTTTGTGGTGACACAGCTGGCCCTGGTGCTATGGCAGTTCGGGCTGACAACATCCCCGGCCATTGTGGTGGTGGGCGGCATCCTGCTGCTCCTGCCGACAGGACGCCTCGTCTCGTCGGTGCAGGACGCCATCAACGGCTTCCCCGTGACGGCAGCAGGACGTTTCCTGTCCACTCTGCTGACCTTCGGCGCCATCGTTGCCGGTATCGCCGTCGCCTTCGTCGTGGGTGAGCTGACCGGCATGCAGCGCATCGACGTCACCGAAACCTTCCCGCCGGCCTATGACCTGTGGGTCCTGGTGATCTTTGTGGCGGTGGCCGTGATGGCGATTGGCATCACCGAACAGACCAGCTGGCAGCTCCTCCTGCCCACAGCCGCCGTGGGAGTGGCCGGCTACCTCGTCCTGCTCGCGGCCGGCCAGCTCGGCGTGGGTGACCGCTTTTCCCCGGCGCTGGCCGCCGTGGTCATCGGGCTGCTGGGGCGTGTGGTCGCTCTTCGTATGGGCGCCCCGCAACTGGTGGTTGCCGTGCCCGCAGCCTTGATCCTGCTGCCCGGCCTCACCATCTTCCGGTCCATGTACGTGCTTACCATCGAGGAGGCCGAGATCCTGCTCGGCGCCGGCGGGATGCTCAACGCCGGTGCCATCGTGCTGGGTACAGCGGGCGGAATTGTCCTCGGTGACACCCTTGCCCGGCCGCTGACGCGCAGCCTGGCGAGCAATGAGCGGCGGCGCGCCCGCCGCCGCTGAGACCGAGATAAGGCGCTGGGGTGGACCAACGCCGCCACGTCTGCCCTGGCTGGAGCTGCCCTGGCTGGACCTGCCCTGCCCGGGTCTGTCCTGGCTAGATCTGTCCCACCGGCAGCTTTTTCTCGGCCTGGAACACATCCTCCACGCGGCCCTTGGCCCAGTAGCCCGAGAGGGAGACCTGGCTGCGGTCCAGGCCCCGCTGGTCGAAAAAGACTCCGCGCAGTGCCTTCATGTAGCCCCGCTCGCCGTGGGCGAAAACATCCACCCGGCCCGCGGGCCATTCGGCCTGCGCGACGGCCTGCACCAGGAGGCCGCTCTCGCCGGCCGGGACACCATTGCGGGTGAGCCAGTGGATTTTCACTCCGGCGGGGGCCGCAATGGACTGGATCTCGGCGTCGGAATCCACCTCCACAAAGGCCAACCCTTCCGCTTCCGGCGGCAGGGACTCCAGGCATGCCGCAATCGCAGGCAGCGCAGCCTCGTCGCCGGCGTAGAGGTACCAGTCTGCGTCCGGCGCCGGGTTGTAGGCGCCCCCGGGGCCGGTAAAGGTCAGCACGTCGCCGGGCTGGGCCTTCGCAGCCCAGGGGCCCGCCAGACCTTCGTCACCGTGGACCACAAAATCGATGGCGAGCTCACGGGCCGCAGTGTCCACCCAGCGAAGGGTGTAGGTCCGGGTGAAGGGCCACTGTTCCCGGGGCATGGTCTCCCGGATGCTCCACAGGTCCAGCGGGGAGGGATACTCCACGCCGGGCTGGGGGAAAACGATCTTGACGTAGCGGTCGACGTAACCGTTGTTCACGAAGTCCGCGAAGCCGTCCCCGCCGGCCACAATCCGAACCATGTGCGGGGAAAGTTCTTCCCTGCGCAGCACGGAGAGGTTGATCTGCGGACGGCTTTTCTTGGTGGCGCTGGTAGCGGCGGGAAGGGTGCTCATAAGGCAAGCCTAAGCTAGGGTGCTGCAGGGAGTTCCCAGGTTACGCCCAGGGCACCCTGCCCAATCAGGAGTTCGTTGACCCGGCTGAAGGGCCGGGACCCAAAAAAGCCGCGGGATGCGGACAGCGGGCTGGGGTGGGCGCTGGCCACGGCAGGAGCCCCGTCCAGGAGGGGGCGGACGCTTTCGGCGTCCTTTCCCCACAGCACGGCAACCAGCGGCATCCGGGACCCGCTCCCATCCCGGCGTTGGGCGACCGCCGAGACCGCCGCCGTCGTGATCTTCTCCCAGCCCCTGCCGCGGTGCGAGCCTGCGGAGCCCGCCCGCACCGTCATCACGCGGTTCAGGAGCAGCACGCCCTGGTCAGCCCAGGCGGAAAGGTCGCCATGGACCCTGGCCGGCAACCCGAGATCAGACTCCAGCTCCCGGTAGATGTTCGCCAGGCTCCGGGGGATGGGCCGGGTGCGCGGATCCACGGAAAAGGACAATCCCACCGCGTGCCCCGGCGTCGGGTAGGGATCCTGGCCTACGATCAGGACCTTCACTTGGGCGAGGGGCTGCCGGAAGGCCCGCAGGACGGTCGACGGCGCCGGCAGCACCTGGTGCCCGGCTGCCACCTCGTCGGCAAGGAAGGTGAGCACCTTCCGAAGATCGCTTTCGACGCCCGCCAGGGCAGCGGCCCAGTCGGGAGCCATGAGCTCGTCCAACGGGAGCTGCGCCAACTCGCCGAAGCCGGCACCCTGGGCCGGCTCCCGCTCGAGTTCGAACAAGGCATCTGATTCAAACACGGTCCCATTCTTGCAGGGCAGCCCCTCCGGGCGCAGCCGCGCCTTTCGTAGCCCAAATGACAATGCTGTTATTCGTCCGTAGCATAGGGGTCAGACATTTTTCGTAACCAGCTAAGGAGTACGCCGTGGCGGAACCAGCCCGGGAGCACCTGCCGGAGCAGGAACCCCGGCCGTCCCTCCTGGCCGACTTCAAACTCCGGGAGTCGCCGCTCAGCGAGCGGGACCAGCAGATGCTTGCCCTGGAGCGGCAGTGGTGGAAGTACGCCGGCGCCAAGGAACAGGCCATCCGGGAGCTTTTCGACCTCTCCGCAACCCACTACTACCAGCTGCTCAACGCACTGATCGACACCGAGGATGCGCTGGCCCACGACCCCATGTTGGTCAAGCGGTTGCGTAGACTACGTACGTCGCGTCACCGTGCACGTACCGCACGGCGCCTGGGGTCCGACGCGTAAGACGCTCACGCTGAGCCTTCAGCAGCAATCAACAAGGATGTCGTTCCATCATGACCAAATACGCCCGCGATGAATTCGACAAGGTCCCTGAGGCCGCGTCGCGACAAGGTGTCCACCGCACGGCTTCCGCCCCGTCACGGGTACGGCTTTGGCCCATTCTTGCGGTGGGCGTGGCCGCACTGGCCATTGGACTGGTGTCCTTCCTGATCCTTCCAAAGCTCGGCTTCAGTGCGCCGGGCAGCCAGGCCGCTTCGAGCAGCCAGGAGGCATCCCCGCTGGCCGGCACCGGTTCCACACCTTCCGCCACTCCGGACGTTTCTCCGGAACCCTCTGCAGAGGCGTTGCCTTCTGCATCCGGTGAGCCCGAAACCAGCGCGGAAGCCGAACCGGAACCAAGCGCTTCAGACCCTGCTCCCGTGTTTATCGACAAGACGCAAAGCGTCGCCATCTACAACGCCGCCGGGACGGCAGGGCTGGCCAGCCGGGTTGGCGGGACGGTCCAGGCGGACGGCTGGACGCTGGGGCAGGTGGGTAACTGGGCAGGTTCCCCGCAGCAGGCCTCCGTCATCTTCTACCAGGGGGCAGACCAGTTGCCTAGCGCCCAGGCCCTTGCGGCCCTTCTGGGTATTCCCACCGTCGTCAACAGCACGGATTTCCAGGTACCGCTCGTTGTGGTCTTGGGGCCCGGCTACCGCTAAGCGGTGCGCCGCTTAGCGCTGTCCAACTGCAGCGGTTACGCCTCAATAACTATTGAGGACCGGCCAAAGCCATCCCGGCGCCACCGGCACTGGATTGACTAGAGTGAGTTTTCAGGGTCCGTTCATGCCGGCCGGCACACAGCGGCGGGGGCGTCCGGAAACAACGGAAAGAGTGGTCAGCATGGCACTGGGAACCGTCAAGTGGTTCAACGCTGAAAAGGGCTACGGCTTCATCACCGTCGACGGCTCGGGCGATGACATTTTTGTCCATTGGTCCGCCATCCAGGGTGAAGGTTACCGGGCCCTCGACGAGGGCCAGCGCGTGGAGCTTGAAGTCGGCGAAGGCGAGAAGGGCCCGCAGGCGGAAAGCGTCCGGCCGGCCGAGTGAACCATCTGATCCTCCGTCCCGGTATCCTCCGCCGGACGCTCGTCACGGCGGCCGCCTGCTCAACCCTGGTACTGACCGCCTGTTCCGGCGTCACCGGTAATGCGCGGGTGGAAGCCGCAGAGGCTTCCGGCGACGGTACCCTGCGCGTAGGCCTGATCCTGGACAACACCGGCCAAAACGGCTTCCTCAACGCCCCGCAACTGGCCGCCGCCAAGCTCGCCGTGCAGGAGATCAATGCCGCCGGCGGACACAAAGGCAGGCCGGTGGAGCTCCTGCCCACCGACACAGGGCAGGATGCGGCATTGCAGGCCCAGGCGCTGGTTGCCGCAAAAGCGGACGTCGTCATCGGCCCCACCGATTCGAGCCATACCGCAGCGGCCATCGACGTCCTCTCCCGCGCCCGGACTCCGCTTATCTCACCCGCCAACACGGCCGCCGGGCTGAGCAATATCAGTAGCGGTGGCTATTACTTTCGGACCGCATCGGCCGATGTCGCAGAGGGCCCGGTACTGGTGAAGATGGCGAAGGACGCCGGCGCCACCTCAGTTGCGGTGATGTACCAGGAGGGCTCCTACGGCAAGGACCTTTCCGACGCCGTCGCCGCGTCTGCCGAGCAGGCTGGCGTGGAAGTGCTGTCCACTGCCGCCTTTACGCCGGGCGACGCCGGCAGCGCGGCCGATGCTGCCGCCAACGCGCGCCCGGGCGCCGTCATTGTCATCGCCCGTGATGGAGCGCAGGGCGCGCTGGCAGAACTGGCAAATTCACGTGTTGACGGGAAACTGCTCATCCTCAGTGACGGTGCCTTCGGCCGTTACGGATCAGGAGTGGCAACCGGCTACTTGGAGGGCGCCCGCGCGGTGGTTCCCGGACAGCTTCCCGATGCCGACTTCCAGGCAAGGCTCCTGACAGTGGACCCGGGCCTGAAGGACGTGTCCTTCGCCGCCGAAGCCTATGACGCCGTGACCGTTGCTGCCTTGGCTGCTGCGAGGGCGCAGGACGACGCCGGCCGGTCTATTGCCGCCAACCTGATCGCTGTTTCGGGAGGCATGGCTGAAGGATCAGCGGGCGGCGCTGCCGCCGAGGCGTGCCAGTCCTACAAGGATTGCCTGGCACGTTTGAAGTCCGGGCCGGATGCCAATTACGACGGCGAGTCCGGGCCGGTTGCGTTCGACGCCAACGGGGACGTCACGGCAGCCACCTTCACCGTCTTCACCTATGGGGCCGACAACAACCCCGTCATTAGCGGCCTTGAGAGGGCGGGACGGGCTTCGAACTGAACCCTGCCGCCGCTGGCGGAAGGTACTGTTTTCCGTCCCTTTCGCTTGCACTCTCACGTGGGGAGTGCTAATTATTGAGTTAGCACTCTGACGTACCGACTGCTAAAGCAATGCTGGTTCCGGCCTGCGGCGCGCGGCACCGGTCGAGGAGCGAAGAAACACCTAACTGGAGTGAGATCCGCAGCCGGAGGCATACAGAGGCCAACGGCAAAGGATCGTCCGTCGCGGGCACTGCAGCGAAGGTTCATTCTTAACGACTGTCCCGAAAGGACTATTGCCGTTATGGCCAAGATCATTGCATTTGATGAAGAGGCACGCCGCGGCCTTGAGCGGGGCCTGAACATCCTCGCCGACGCCGTTAAGGTCACCCTCGGCCCGCGTGGACGCAACGTCGTCCTCGAAAAGAAGTGGGGCGCCCCCACGATCACCAACGATGGTGTTTCCATCGCCAAGGAGATCGAGCTGGACGATCCCTACGAGAAGATCGGCGCCGAGCTGGTCAAGGAAGTTGCCAAGAAGACGGACGACGTCGCTGGCGACGGCACCACCACGGCTACCGTGCTGGCACAGGCACTGGTGAAGGAAGGCCTGCGCAACGTTGCGGCCGGCGCCGACCCGCTGTCCCTCAAGCGCGGCATCGAGAAGGCAGTTGAGGCCGTCACGGCCGAACTGCTGAACTCCGCCAAGGAAATCGAAACCAAGGAAGAGATCGCCGCTACGGCGTCCATCTCCGCCGGCGACGAGGAAATCGGCGCCCTCATTGCCGAAGCCCTGGACAAGGTGGGCAAGGAAGGCGTCATCACGGTCGAGGAGTCCAACACCTTCGGCCTGGAGCTTGAGCTCACCGAAGGCATGCGCTTCGACAAGGGCTACATCTCCGCCTACTTCGTCACCGACACGGAGCGCCAGGAAACGGTCCTCGAGGATCCGTACATCCTGATCGTCAACTCCAAGATCTCCAACGTCAAGGAACTGGTTGCTGTCCTCGAAAAGGTCATGCAGTCCAACAAGCCGCTGCTGATCATCGCCGAGGACATCGAGGGCGAGGCGCTTGCCACCCTGATCGTCAACAAGATCCGCGGCACCTTCAAGTCCGTCGCCGTCAAGGCTCCCGGCTTCGGTGACCGCCGCAAGGCGCAGCTTGCCGACATCGCCGTCCTCACCGGTGGCCAGGTCATCGCCGAGGAAGTTGGCCTCAAGCTGGAGAACGCCGGCCTGGAACTCCTGGGCAAGGCACGCAAGGTTGTTGTCACCAAGGACGAAACCACCATCGTCGAGGGTGCAGGCGACGCCGACCAGATCGCCGGCCGCGTATCCCAGATCCGCGCCGAGATCGAGAACTCCGATTCGGACTACGACCGCGAGAAGCTGCAGGAACGCCTGGCCAAGCTGGCCGGCGGCGTGGCAGTCATCAAGGCCGGTGCCGCAACCGAGGTTGAACTCAAGGAGCGCAAGCACCGCATCGAAGACGCAGTGCGCAACGCAAAGGCTGCTGTTGAGGAAGGCATCGTTGCCGGTGGCGGCGTGGCCCTCATCCAGGCCGGTGCCAAGGCATTCGCCAACCTGCAGCTGTCCGGCGACGAAGCAACCGGCGCGAACATCGTCCGCGTTGCCATCGACGCACCGCTGAAGCAGATCGCCTTCAACGCCGGCCTGGAGCCGGGCGTTGTGGTGGACAAGGTCCGCGGCCTGCCCGCCGGCCACGGCCTGAACGCTGCAACCGGCGAATACGTCGACTTGCTGGCCGCCGGTGTGAACGACCCCGTCAAGGTAACCCGCTCTGCCCTGCAGAACGCGGCTTCCATTGCCGGCCTGTTCCTCACCACCGAGGCAGTTGTGGCCGACAAGCCGGAGAAGAATGCTGCTCCGGTTGGCGGCGGCGACGACATGGGCGGCATGGGCGGCTTCTAGCCTTCCCGCCGGGCCTGTCCCGCACGTAAACACGCAAAAGCGGCCCCCTCGTTTGAGGGGGCCGCTTTTGCGTGGGTCGGGGTTTCTGCGGACAGTGCTACTTCCGGGCGCCGGCCAGCATTCCTTCAACTTCCTTCTTGAATGCTTCGGCAGCCGCCTCCGGCGTGAGGCGGTCGTAGAGGACCTCGTCGGTGTACCGCTTGATGACGTTCTGCACGCTGCCGGCGCCTACCGGGGGAACGGGCGGCGCTTCCTCCATGTCGGGGGCGATGTCCTTCAGGAAGCCCACCACTGTGGTGTCGGCAGACTTCAGGGAGGGCGTAATGCCCTCTACGATCTCCGTGTTGGTGGGCACGCCCCGGTCGGTCATCAGGATGGCTCCGGCATCCGGGCTGTTGGCCAGATAGTTGATGAAGGTGGCCGCGGCTTCAGGGTGCTTGGACCGCGAAGAAGCGGACCAGAACATGGTGGGCTTGTAGTACATGCCGTTATCTGCAGCGGAGCCGTCCTTGCTGGGCGCCCGGAGCATCTTGATGCTGCTGCCGGTGGTGGCTTCCAATGAGCCGAGCTGGTTTGTCCACCACCACGCCATGCCCACCCTGTTGGTGCCGAAGAGGCTCTCCTCAAGGCCGGCACCGGAGTCCTCCGTGGCGACTGTCGCCGGCGGGCTCGCCTTGGAATCGCGCTGTTCCTTCAGGCGCTCCCAGAAGGAGGCGGCCGTTTTGGTGTCGAAGTCCAGCTTGCCGTCCTCGGAATAAAGGTTCTCACCGTGCTGGCGCAGCCAGATGATCAGGTCCGCCTCGTTGCTGCCGTAGGCCGCGCCGTAGTTCTTGCCGTCTCCTGCGGCGCTGATCTTGGATGCGGTCTCGATGAATTCATCCCAGGTCCACTTGGTATCATCCGGCAGGGGCACGTTGGCGGCTTCGAAGACCTTGGTATTGGCCATGATGACATAGGCGTTCTGGCCCGTGCTCAGCCCATACTGGGCGTCCTCGTACTGGCCCGAGGCCAGAGCTTCCTTGTCCAGCTTGGAGGTATCGATGCCCTCTTGCTTGGACAGGTCCAGCAGGGCTCCGCGGCCGCCGTACTCAGCAATGTATTTCTGGTCCATCTGGATGACATCAGGGGCATCGTTGGCTGCAGTCTTGGTGGCAAGCTTGTCCCAGTAGCTGGCCCACTCGCCGGGTTCAGACTCGATCTTGATGTTCGGGTGCTCTGCTTCGAAAGCGTCGATGACCTTTTCGGTTTGCGCATTGAGGTACTCGTTGCCCCACCAAGCAAATCTGAGGGTCACTTCCTCGTTGCTGCTGGGGCTGGTGGACGCACCACAGCCGGTTGCGAGGAGGGAGAGCGCCAGGGCTGCCGCGCCGAGCTGGAATTTCCTCCGGCTAACGGTTGGAATCGTCATTGATGTGCCTTCCTTGTTCTGATGAAACGCGCTTCCCCCCGGGCTTCCCGTCCGGCATCTGCCCCTTGGATAGATAATGAGAAAGCGCTTTCTCGTATAACGTCCGATTGTGCCGTTGCTTTGATCCCCGCGTCAAGAGGTTGGGGCAAACGCTTTCCTCCTGCTTTCTCAAACGCCTTTTGGCGCGGCGGCAGCTGTGATGACGCTGCTGCCCTCCGGGGGACGCTCTTACCGGCATCACCGGATTGCCACCGACTTCTGGCAGGATGGACCGGTGACAATTACTGCAGCGGCCGACGGTTCGGCTTTAGGAAACCCCGGCCCGGCCGGTTGGGCCTGGTACGTGAATGACGATTGCTGGCGAGCCGGCGGTTGGCCACACGGCACCAACAACCAGGGCGAGCTGATGGCTGTCCTGGATTTGCTCCGGGCCACGGCGCACCTCCGCCACGAGGACCTGCACATCCTCTGCGACAGCCAGTACGTCATCAACTCGATTACCAAGTGGATGCCGGGGTGGAAGCGCAAAGGCTGGCGGAAGGCGGACGGCAAACCGGTGCTGAACGTCGATCTGTTGAAAGAGTTGGACCGGGAGCTCGCGGGACGGAAGTACAGGTTTGAATGGGTCAAGGGGCACGCCGGCCATGACCTGAACGAAGCCGCCGATGAGCGGGCGCGGGCCGCTGCGACTGCCTACCAGCAAGGGGTGGCGGCCAGATCGGGACCAGGGTTTCCCGGCGCCCACCATGCACCCGCTTCCGTTACGCAGGGAGCCGGCAGAGCCCCTGCCGCCGGTGAACGCCCGGAAGCCGCCTCCGGCGTACCTGACCTCTTCAGCCAGCAGGACCTCACCCAACCGGCGACCGCCCAACCGGAGAGCACACGGCGCAGAGTTACGCGGCAGGACACCACCCGGAAGGAACCCGCCCTGGAGAAATCGGCCGCAGGGGAAGCTGCCCAGTTGGACTTTACCCAGCTGGACTTTGCCCAGCTGGACGGCGCTTTTGACCTGGCGGGGGTTGCAGGCCAGGCGGAAACAGCCCCGCCAGAAGCGCTTGTGGAAGAGCTGGAGCGTGAACTGCTCGGCCCCCTGGTGCGCGGCGACATCGGCAGGACAGCTGTCCTGCTGCACCCGGACTTTCTGGAAATTGGCAGCTCGGGCAGGGTCTGGACGCGGGACGCCATGATGATGGCACTCGAAGAAGACCCGGGCGAGCGGACCGACATCGAGATCCTCGGCGCGGACCGCATTGGCACCAGCGCTGTCCTGCTGACGTACCGGAGCTACGCACGCTCCGGCACCACGCTCAGGAGCTCGCTGTGGGTGCTGGATGGCGGCCGCTGGCGGCTGCGGTTCCATCAAGGCACCCCGGAAGCCTAGGACTGCAAACAGGGCAAGATCAGCTGAATCTTTGAGTGTTTCCCTGCTCCGCCTGCGCATACGTGGCGGCAGCCGAAGCGAGGGCCATGTTGATTGAGGCCAGAGACGCCTCCACCCTTCCCTGGGTAATGGTCCACTCCGTGATGAGTGCTTGGAAGTTGGTGGCAGCGGAGCCCCGCCAGGAGCCCTGAAGCTCGTCAAGCCCGCGCTTCATGGCTTGGACATCGGCGCTGATCCGGTCCACGGTTGCCTGGACGTTGGCGGACTTGAGCTGGAGGAGTTCGGTGTCGACTGAAATGATGCTCATGGCAGGGCCTTTCGCTGGAACGGGCAACTTCTGCTCCCGCGCCCGGGCTGTCCGGGCTACTGCCTCGAGCCTAGGAAAGCGGAGGGGCCGCTGCCATCACCGGGAACCTATATGTGGATAACCCTGCCGTCGCTGCCCCGGGCGCTGCCGGCGGGCCTGGGAAACGAGCCCAGGCTTTCTGCTTCCTCGCCGTCCGCTGCTTCCGTCTCCGGTGCGTCATCGCGGTGCGGGAGGGTGGCCACCAGTGTTGCGCCCCCGCCGTCGGTAGGTTCCACCCGGACCGAACCGCCGTGGGAGCCCACGATCGCGGCGACGATGGCCAGTCCCAGCCCACTGCCTCCCGTCTCCCTTGTACGGGAGGTATCTGCCCGGTAGAAGCGTTCGAAAACCTTGGAGGCGTCCTCCTCCGAGATCCCGGGCCCGTGGTCGCGGACTTCGATGACTGACCTGAGCTGCCCGCCCTCTGTGGCGCGGACGCCTACAGCCAGCTCGATGGAGCTGTCCTCGGGGGTGTAGCGCAGGGCATTTCCTACGAGGTTGCCCACCACCTGGCGAAGTTTGGCTTCGTCGCCCAGCACGGGTGCGGGCGCTGCCGGGCCGCCGTCGAGCCCGGTGAGCGATATCACCCGTGAGCGGGCGCTGGCCTGGGTGTCCACCACCGCGTCGTGGGCGATCAGCTGGAGGTCCACGGGCTTTTGCTGCAACGGCCGTTGCTCATCCAGGCGGGCCAGCAGCAGCAGGTCCTCCACCATGGAGCCCATGCGCTTGGCTTCGCTCTCGATCCTGCCCATGGCAGTGGCCACGTCCTCGTCCGTGGCCAGGGCGCCGTGCCGGTACAGCTCGGAGAAACCACGGATGGTCACCAGCGGAGTCCTCAGTTCATGGGATGCATCGGCTGCGAACCGGCGCATCCTCGCCTCAGACGCCGTGCGTGCGGAAAAGGCCGTCTCGATGTGGGCGAGCATCGCGTTCAGGGAGCTGCTGAGCCGGCCCAGCTCGGTACCGGGATTTTCCACGTCCACGCGGCGGGAAAGGTCGCCGGCAGCAATGGCGGCGGCCGTCTTTTCCACCCGTGCCAGCGGCCGGAAGGAGCGCGAGACAGTCCAGCTTGCGATCATGGACGCCAGCAGGAGCGTCAGCAGGCCCACCCCGGTAACCACCAGGCTGGCATGTTTCAGCACATCATCCACGCTCTGCAGCGGCAGCCCGATGACCACTACTGCTTCGGATTCCTCCGTCTGCACAGGGACCGCTACTACCCGCCAGTTCTGGCCGTCATCGCCGCGGACCTGGTAGGGAACCGCGCCGCGGTCCCGGGCCTGCTGCACGGTGATGGCAGGGATCTCCGGGCCGCCGTCGTCAGGGTCGCCGCCGAACGGATACGGCTTTTGTCCCGGAACAAAGAGAATCAGCGAATAGTCGGTGGGGACCATGGGGTTGCGTGCCTGCAGCGGCGTAAACGACTGTTGCTCCTTCGCGAGGTCCACCGCTGCGTACAGCTTGTCGTCCACCTGGGCCTGAAGGTAGCTGCGGAGCAAGGCAAGCGTGCCTGCACCGGTGACTGTCAGGGCAACAATGAGCAGCGCCATGATCATGGCCACCAGTTGCGTCCTGAGCGAGGACGACTTCCACCGCTGCAGCAAGGTCAGCGCTTTTCTGCCGTCCGGAGCACGTACCCCACGCCCCGCTTGGTCTGGATCAGGGCAGGAGCTGCAGGGTCAATGTCGACTTTCCGGCGCAGGTAGGAGATGTAAGACTCCACGATGGAGGCATCACCGTTGAAGTTGTACTCCCACACATGGTCCAGGATCTGTGACTTGGACAGCACCCGGTTGGGGTTGAGCATGAGGTAGCGGAGCAGCTTGAACTCCGTGGGGGACAGTTCGATGACGGTGCCGCCGCGCCGCACTTCGTGGGCGTCGTCGTCGAGCTCCAGGTCATCGACGCGGATCACGGCGTCGTCGTCGAGCAGGGGCTGCGTTCGGCGCAGGACGGCACGGATCCGGGCAACTACTTCATCGAGGCTGAATGGTTTGGTCACGTAGTCGTCCCCGCCGACAGTGAGGCCTGTCACCTTGTCCTCTGTATCGTCCTTTGCTGTCAGGAACAGAACGGGGAAGTGCTTCCCTGAAGCCCTGAGGCGGCGGGTGACGGTGAACCCGTCCATATCAGGGAGCATAACGTCCAGAACGGCAAGGTCCGGTGCGTGCAGGTCGGCAGCGGCAAGGGCGTCGCGTCCATTTGCTGCGGAGACGACGTCGAACCCGGCGAACCGAAGGGACGTCGAGAGCAACTCCCGGATGTTGGGTTCGTCATCCACTACCAGGAGCTTTGCCTCAGGGCCGTTCTTGTTCATGCTTCCATGATGCTCCCGAAATCTGGGAGTTGTCTGGATGGTTGTTGTGAGCGGGGTGCGCCGGTGTTTCACCACCCCAGCGTTCCGGGTTCACCCTTGAAGGGGCCGACTATCCGCTTGGTGATCCAGCCACCGTAGTAGCCGCCGGCCTGGGGGAGCACACGCTCACCGTCCACCTCGCAGTAGTCCATCCTGCCGGGATAGACCGCAACGCGGTCCAATAGAGCAGCGTAAGCGGCAACGGGCTCCGGGTAGAACCACGCCGCCCCCTCCGCGAGCTTCCCGCCGCCGCGGACATCAAGGTACCGCGCCGAGCCCTTGAACTCACAGAAGCTGCTTCCCGGTGCAGGCTTCAGTGCATTCGGGTGGAAGTCTGACCGGAGCAGGTAGTAGGCCGGAGGGTGGCTCGTCTCCAGAACACGGAGCGAATCTGTGGTTTCCAGGATGAGTTCGCCGCCCAGAAAGATCCGGATCCGTTCCTGGCTCTGCTCTACGCGCGGCGGGCGGGGATAGTCCCACACTGATTCCTGTCCTGGCAGGGGAATGACGGGCCTTCTCTCGGAACGCATGCCTCCAGTGTGCGCCTCGCCCGTACGGTTCGCACTGGACGGGCGCCCAGTGCCCGATGGACGGGCGCCCAGTTCAGATGCACGGGCGACCGGTTCCCACTGGAAGGGACCGGCCCTGCGGGAGGCCCGGCTATTCGGCCGTTTCCACGTCCTTGGCGTCCATGATGCGGTAGGCGTAACCCTGCTCGGCAAGGAACCGCTGGCGCTTGGCGGCGAAGTCCTGGTCCAGGGTGTCCCGGGCCACGAGCGAGTAGAACCGCGCCGCCCGGCCGTCCTTCTTGGGCCGCAGCAGCCTGCCCAACCGTTGTGCTTCTTCCTGCCGCGACCCGAAGGAACCGGAAACCTGGATCGCCACCGAGGCCTCGGGAAGGTCGATGGAAAAGTTGGCAACCTTCGAGACCACGAGCGCCTGGATCTCGCCGGCACGGAAGGCATCAAAAAGCCTTTGGCGTACCTTCACGGACGTGTCGCCCTTGATGACCGGCGCCCCGAGGCGCTCGCCGAGGTCGTCCAGCTGGTCGATGTACTGGCCGATGACCAGCAGTTGCTCCCCGCTGTGCCGGGCCACGAGCTGTTCCACCACCTGCGTTTTGGACTCGGAGGTTGCACAAAGCCGGTACTTGTCAGCGTCGTCCGCCATCGCGTAGGCAACCCGCTCGTCCCGCGGCAGGTCCACCCGGACCTCCACGCAGTCTGCCGGGGCGATGTAGCCCTGGGACTCGATGTCCTTCCATGGCGCGTCGTAGCGCTTGGGTCCAATCAGGCTGAATACCTCGCCCTCGCGGCCGTCTTCCCGCACCAGGGTTGCTGTCAGGCCAAGGCGGCGCCTGGCCTGCAGGTCCGCGGTCATCCGGAAGATCGGCGCAGGCAGCAGATGGACTTCGTCGTAGATGATCAGGCCCCAGTCATGCCCATCCACCAGTTCAAGGTGCGGATACAGGCCGCCGCGCTTGGTGGTGAGGACCTGGTAAGTGGCAATGGTCACCGGCCGTACTTCCTTCACAGCCCCCGAGTACTCGCCAATCTCGTCCTCGGTGAGGGACGTGCGCTTGAGCAACTCGTCCTTCCATTGCCGGGCAGCCACCGTGTTGGTCACCAGGATCAGCGTGGTGGTGGAACCGGTGGCCATGGCTGCGGCACCCACCAGGGTTTTACCCGCCCCGCAGGGCAGCACCACAACCCCGCTGCCTCCTGCCCAGAAGTTGTCACTGGCCATCTGCTGGTACGGCCGCAGTTTCCAGCCGTCCTCATTCAGCGCGATCAGGTGCGGGGTGCCGTCCACGTAGCCGGCCAGGTCCTCTGCCGGCCACCCAATCTTGAGCAGAAGCTGCTTAAGCTGTCCACGCTGGGAGGCGTGCACCACCACGGTTTCACCGTCGATGCGCGGTCCCAGCAGCGGCTGGATCTTTTTGGACCGAATTACTTCCTCAATGACCGGGTAATCGTCAGTCCGCATGACCAGCCCGTGCTGCGGGTCCTTTTCCAGACGCAGCCGGCCGTACCTGGACATGGTTTCCTCGACGTCGATCAGCAGCGAATGCGGCACGGGGAACCGGGAATACTTCAGGAGGGTGTCGAGGACCTTCTCGGCGTCCAGACCGGCCGCACGGGCATTCCACAAGCCCAAGGGAGTCAACCTGTAGCTGTGAACGTGCTCAGGGGCGCGTTCCAGCTCGGCGAACGGTGCGATGGCATGCCGGGCTTCGGTGGCGAGCTCATGATCAACCTCGAGCAGGATGGTCTTATCGCTCTGGACTATCAAGGGGCCGTCGTTCACGCGGGGGAGTCCTTCACTGGCGCAGTTCCTCTGCTGCCTCAATGTCAATGATGCGATGGATGGACAGCACCCGTTCGGTGTCCTTCGCGGGGTCGAAGACCCGCACCCTTCCGCCGCTTACTGACAGGGGAACAACAACTTCCAGGTTGGCATTCCCCAGGCCGTCCACTACGTTCATGCTGATGCGCTGCTTGAGCCGGATGGCCCGCTGCAGCGCCTCCAGGCCAAGCTGCGTGGCTGCCTCACCGGTGTGGTCTGCGTCCGCGCCGTGATGAATCCCGACGGCGGCAGGACGGTGGCGCAGCACATCCAGTTGTGCTTGCACTTCCTCCGCCGGCGGAGCTGTCCGCGGCGCAGTGTAGATGGGGCGGGACGGGGCATGGGGTGCCGGAACGCGCCGGAGCCGGAGCACCGGCGGCTCCGAATCGTCAAAGGACGGGGACAGGCCCAGGCTCCGGAGAACCTGCGCTGTTTCCCGCGGCGGCGCCGAAGAGATAAGCACCGTGGGCGCAATCCGTACCAGCCCCAGCCCCTCCGTCTTAGGTCCGGCCAACAGCTCCAGCAGGGCAGCCTCATCCTCGCTCTGGACGAAACTGGCCGCCGCACCCACCCGCAGCCGGCCATGCCGGGCAGCCGTATCCTCCACGAGGTATTGCAGCGGCTGGGGTACAGCAGTGGCCGAGTGTTCCTTCAGGAACTCCAGCACCGTGGAGGCGTCGTGGCCGGCATCAAGTGCACGCCGGATGGAGTCGGGCGAGAAACGGTAGATGGTGGCCGGCCCTTGGCCTTCGGCATCGGCCATCAGCAGCAGTTTCTCGGTCAGTGCCGGGGCGAGGTAGCCGGGGGCAACGGCGGTGAGGTCCGCCTGGAGCAGCACGTGGTTCAGTTCCGCGGGCAGGTGCTCGCCCAGAATGGAGAGGGCGGCCTCGGGATCGTCGTCCGCGATGGCGCTTCCCAGTTGACTCAAGGCCCCGGAGCCCAGCAGTCCGAGTATTTCGGCTTCGGCCAGGACTCCGCGGATCAGGGAGCTGAACCGCCGGGCCATTCGCGGCTGGGCCCATTCTGCACGCTGGAGTACCGCTGGCGCGTCCAGGACCGGCGCAGTTCCGTCAGGGGCTGCTGCTTCATGGGTGAGTTCGTTCAGGATCTCCAGGATCCGTTTGCGTACCACGGGGGCGTCGGGCCGTTGCGCTTCGGCTGACAACGCGATGATGGTGCTCCCGGAAGCAGCCCGGTGCGCTGCCGCTCCCGGGGTTCCGTTGATCGGCTGCCCCACCATGGACGGTACGCGCTCGCTGCCCAGCCAGGCGTTGACGAGCCACAGCCACTGTTCCTGCCTGGGCAGGATAAGCCACTCCAGCTCCGGCGGCTGGACCCAGGATGATGAGTCGACATCCAGGCGGATCAGCCCTGCAAGCCCGCAGAGCTCCAGGAGCAGCCCGGCCCGGGGCTGGTCGATGCGTAGCATCTCGGCCAGCCGTCTCATCTCACGGACACCCACGCCGCCGCTGCGAAGTGTGGCCAGGGGCTGTTCGCGCACAGCATGGAGTACTTCACCCACCAACCGGAGCGTCTCGCCAATGGCGCCCAGGGCAGCATTGCGCCGCAACGCGGCACTGGTCCGGCCGAGTTCCGGCACCGGCGGTGACAGCCTGAAGTCGTCGATGATGGCGCCGCCCCGCAGCGAGAGCCCTACGCTGTGGGGCAGCTCCACATGGGCGGCGTCCAGCGGCACCAGCAGGCCCCGTGCCAGGAGCCAATCGATGGGCCCGACGTCGGATCCCTCGGTGGTGATGGACGCCTTTCGTTGCGCCTGGGGAACAGCCCCCATGGCCCAGTTCCTGAACCGGGCGAGCAGGGCCGCCGTCCGTTCCGGAGCCGTGGCCAAAAGGTCCTGCAGGGCATCCGGGGAGGACGTCCAGTGCTGCAGGGCCAGCGCCGCCTCCATGGGCGTTGTGGCTCCGTGGATGGCTGCGCCGCTGCGGTGAAGTTCGGAAACGAGCTGGACCGCCCGCTGCGCGAACGCCGGCTGGAGGCGCACCAGCTCCGTATAGCTGCGGCCAAGCCCCGCGGGATAGATTCCCACCACGTCCTTGAGGCTGCCAACGGGAAGGTAGAAGCGCTGCCTGTTGTTGCCGATGGCGGGCGTTCCGTGCGGAGGTTCGGCGCGGTGTACCAGCGCGAGTTCCTGCAGGGACGCCAGGATACGTTCCACAGCGGCAACCGTGGAACCCGAAATGAGTTTGCGCAACCCAGCGGCGGAAGCGCTGTGCTCGGTATCCGTGTTGGTGCACAGGTGAAGGGTTTCCAGGACCTGCATCTGTGGCCGGTTGAGGCGCTCCAGGGCGCGCTGGACGCTCACGCGCCCGCTGGCCCTGGCCGCGAGGGCGGCGAAGTCGGGTACGGCGGGTGAGATAAGGTCTGGCCGCGCGTCGAACAGCGCCCGCAACGAGTCGTCGCTGCGGGCCTCCAGGTCCTTGCTGAGCGCGCGAATAAGGGACATCAGTCCAACGTTACCGCCCGCCCGGTTTTCCTGCCCGGCGGCGCCCGGCCACACTGTCCAGAACAAGGAACAGCATCAGAAGGAACGCCAGCGGCAGGCCGTACAGGGCGGTGTAAGTGACCCAGGCAGGAGCAACTGAACCGGCGAAGGCGAATGCCATAACGGCAGCCACCGCCACCAGCGAAAGCACGGCAATAACTGCGGCGAAGATCGTCAGGGGACGCCGGTAACGCGAGGGTGTCATGGACGTAACGCTAACAGCCCGGTCTGACAGTCCCGGAATGAGTGCAGGGTGGCGCTGGGGAGAGGCATCGAAAGCAGGATTACGGCACCGGGCAGGATAACCTTGAGGGATACAGACCAACACGGTCTTTAGCCGTCATACCCTGGACCCGCACAACAATGTGGATGCGGTGACGGCTGGCCGTGTCTCAAGACGCAGAACGAAGAAGGTTGATTACGTGCCTACCGGCAAGGTCAAGTGGTATGACAAGGAAAAAGGCTTCGGATTCCTCGCGGGCGAAGATGGCCAGGAAGTCTTCCTGCCCAAATCGTCGCTGCCTGAGGGCGTAACCGAGCTGAAGGCCGGCACCCGCGTCGAGTTTGGTGTGGCTGACGGCCGCAAGGGTGCCCAGGCCCTGGGCCTGCGTGTGCTGGACAAGACGCCGTCCATCGCCAAGGCCAAACGGCCCAGTGCGAAGGACCTTGCGCCGCTGGTCCAGGACCTGGTGACTGTTTTGGACAACCTGTCCGGAACCCTTTCCAAAGGCAAGTACCCGGAAGGCAATAAGGGCAAGGCCATCGCCGCCGCCCTGCGTAAGGTTGCCGACGAGCTGGACGTTTAGGCCCTGATGAACCGGGAAGCTGATCAGCAGGACCTGGAGTCACTCCATCCGGAGTCAATGCCCTTGGGGAAGGGTCTGGAGTCACCGGACGAATCGATGGACCCGGTGTCGTTGGAGTCGGCGCAGCCGCAGGCAGGTGCCGCAGCCGGCGGGGCCGCCGGTGGTACCGCGGCCACTGCCGGCCTTGTGCCTGCCGGCCAGGCGCCTGGGGCGGCAAAAGCAGCCAAGCGCCGCGCCGGTGTGCCCGTGTGGCGGACCGGCAAACCGGACGCTTTCCTTGCTGCTGCCGTGGACACGGCACGGACCGCCATTGAGGGCATCACCGCGGCATCGGACGTTGGGCAGCACCTGGCAGCCAAGAGCGAAGGCGACCGCCTGGTAACCCACCTCTTTGAATGCAGGCTGCCCGGCTACGCCGGGTGGCAGTGGTTCGCCGTGCTGACCCGGAATTCGCGGTCCAAGGTGGTCACCGTCAACGAGCTCGGCCTTTTGCCGTCCGAGGAGTCCATCCTGGCACCCGAATGGGTTCCGTGGGCGGAACGGGTGCGCCCTGAGGATGAGCAGGAACAGGAATCGGAGCCCGGCGAAGATCGGGCGCACGCGCCGGAAGCAGGCATGTCCGATGCCGGTGCACAGCAGGCCGGTGTACGCGCGGACGAGGCCGAGGTACCGGAAACTGTCGCTATCGAGCCCACTACCACTGAGCCCGCCACCACGGAGCCCGCCACCGCACGGCCTGCTGACGGGGATGCTGGCGCCCTGGACAATGAAGCCCTGGACGCTCTAGCCCTGGACGTCGTCTCCCGGGATGACCAAGCCCTGCTTATAGAAGCCGCGCACGAGCCGGAAGAACCCTCAGGCCACGACGCCGGGACGGACTAAGGTACGGAATACCGCGCCCAGGCACGGAAACTGAGCTAAGACGGGCAAACGGCGCCGACCGGGCAGAACCCGGGCGGCGCCGTCGTACGTTAAGGCTGGAGCGTTATGTCAGCCGGATGGCCTGCGCGGTTCCGGTCACTTGCGCAGTTCGCCCACCACGTAATCGATGCTGGCCAGCAGGGCGGAAACATCTGCCGGCTCAATGGCCACGAACGTTGCAATGCGCAGCTGGTTGCGGCCGAGCTTGCGGTACGGCTCCGTATCCACGATTCCGTTGGCGCGCAGGACTTTGGCGACCACTGCGGCATCCACGGACTCATCGAAGTCGATGGTTGCAATAACGTTTGAGCGCTCCTCCGGGTTCGTCACGAAGGGGGTCGCGAACTCCGAGGCCTCTGCCCAGCTGTAAATGCGGCCGGCGGAGTCTGCCGTGCGCGAAGAAGCGAAGTCCAGGCCCCCATTGGAGTTCAGCCACTGCACCTGGGCGTCCAGCGTTACCAGCGTGGACAGTGACGGAGTGTTGTAGGTCTGGTTCAGGCGCGAGTTGTCGATGGCCGTCTGCAGGTCCAGGAAATCCGGTATCCAGCGGCCGCCCGCCTTGATCCGCCCTGCACGTTCCAGTGCAGCGGGGGAGAACAATCCCAGCCAGAGGCCGCCGTCGGACGCAAAGTTCTTTTGCGGCGCAAAGTAGTAAACGTCACTTTCCGCTACATCCACGTCCAGCCCGCCCGCGGCAGAGGTGGCATCCACCAGGACCAGGGCCCCTTCGTCTGCTCCGGCAACACGCTTGACCGGGGCAGAAACCCCCGTGCTGGTCTCGTTTTGCGGCCACGCGTAGATGTCCACCCCGGCTTCGGCCTTGGCTGAAGGGCGTGTGCCCGGCTCGGACTTGATGATGGACGAGGAGTCCAGGAAGGGCGCCTTGTTGGTGGCTGCGGCAAATTTGGAGCCGAACTCGCCGAAGGAAAGGTGCTGGGCCTTGTTTTCAACCAGGCCGAAGCTTGCCACGTCCCAGAAAGCCGTGGAGCCGCCCACGCCCAGGACCACTTCGTAGCCCTCAGGGGCGCGGAAGAACTGGCTGAGACCCTCGCGGACGGAGCCAACCAGGTTCTTGACCGGTGCCTGGCGGTGGGAGGTGCCAAGGATGTTCTTCGAGGCGGCGGACAGCGCATCAATCTGCTCCTGCCTGACCTTGGAAGGCCCGGCGCCGAACCGTCCGTCCTTGGGCAGGAGGTCGGCAGGAATAGTGATGCTGGTTTCGCTCACGGGTGCTCCAATTTCGGGCTGGACATGGCTTTAATCCGGACGGGTGTTGGTGGCCGGCAGCCGGTGACGGCTGCAACCAGGGCCTCCCTTATTCTGCCTGAACCGCACTATGGGCGGGAACCGGAACCGTCATAGTCCAGCCAATGAGACGCCCCGCCCGCGTCCCGGTGAACTATTCGGACAAAGTCAAAATAGGCTAAGCTTTTCCACGGACTACGTCGCAGTGAAGGCGATACGGTGGGACAACGCTAGGTACTGTGCTCGAGGAGCTGAGCTGGATGACGGATCTGATCGATACTACGGAGATGTACCTTCGGACCATTCTGGAGCTCGAGGAAGAGAACATCATTGCCCTCCGCGCCCGGATCGCCGAGCGGCTGCGCCACTCCGGGCCTACCGTCTCCCAAACCATCGGGCGCATGGAGCGGGACGGCCTGGTGGTTGTCTCCGGCGACCGCCACCTTGAGCTGACCGAGACGGGCCGGAAGCGTGCCACCGAAGTAATGCGCAAGCACCGCCTGGCTGAACGCCTTCTCGCCGATGTGATCGGTTTGGACTGGGCATACGTCCACGACGAAGCCTGCCGCTGGGAGCACGTTATGAGCGAGCGGGTGGAACGGCGCATTTATGAACTGCTGAACCATCCCACTGAGTCCCCCTACGGGAATCCGATCCCGGGTCTTGCTGCCCTGGGCGGCGTGCCGTCAATAGGTTTTGCGGACGGCGCCATTAGCCTTTTGGAGGCGATGAAGTCGTACGGTCCTGCCTCGGTGGTGACCATCAGCCGGCTCGCCGAGCCCATCCAGGTAGAGCCTGAACTGCTCTCCCAGCTTGATGAAGGCGGCATCCGGCCGGGTGCGGCTGTGTCACTGGAGCGGGTGGGCGACTATATCTCGGTCCGGGTTCCGGGGATCGAGGGTGCGCTGGAGCTGCCCCCGGAGGTTGCCGCGCACGTGTTCGTGGCGATCCGCTAGAAGAGGCAGAGCGGATGCCATACCCCGTGTGAAGTGCGTTACGCAAAGATAACGGAATTGTTACTTTCGGGCTTAAGCATCTATAGTTGAACCAAGCGTTGATATTAAAGCGTTACCTGATCTGGAGCCGAGCTCTGCCAGCGGATCAGGAGCACGAGTCGTAACTGGCAGAGGCGGGGGAACCACAAGCGGCAGCGGGGGACTGCCTTGGGGTGAAGTCCGTCAGCAGCAAGCCTCTTCCAGTGAAGGATTCCTCCGGGGATATCTCTGTGCCGAAGCTTGCTTACGGCGGACCGGGTCTTTGAACTCTCTGACCCGAATCCGACAGCTAACTTCGCAGGCTTTCCAGAGAGGAACCCTTCTTGACCATGCAGAATTCCAGGGGACGCCGCCGCGCGGCGGTCCCTGCTTCGACACCGCGCGTTGTCGAAGTCATCACCTCGGAACGCCCCCGCGATCCGCACCGTGATGCGCGCCGCCGTCGGGGTCCCTTCCGCCAAATCACTGAGTTCGCTGCTGCCAGCGGCATCGGCCAAAAGGCCGGTATCGCCCTGGCCGCCACCGGACTTGTGCTCACCGTGACCGTGCCGGCCACCAGTCCAGTAATGGCCACGGATGCCTCCGGATCCACTCCTGTCGCGGCGTCCGCTGTTGTGCCCCAGCCGCAGGTTTCCGCGGAAGCGGGCGCCCAGATAGACTTCAGCCGCTCTGCTGTGGTTACCCAGGCAGACCCTGACGGCAAGCTGAAACAGCTGCTCAGTGCCCAGTCCGCCGGCGCCATCACCCGCGCCGCCTCCGCCGGAAGCCTTGGTGCGCCGCTCGCCGCTTTGAGCACTGCTTCACCGTTCGGCTACCGGGTCAGCCCGATCACCGGAGGATCCGGTGACTTCCACCGCGGACAGGACTATGTGGCCCAGTGCGGCACTTCCGTTCTGGCCGCGGCCACCGGAACCGTCACCTTCGCTGGGTGGCACCAGTACGGTGGCGGCAACCGCGTCGTAGTGGATCACGGCAACGGCCTGGAAACCACCTACAACCACCTGTCGTCCTTCAGTGTGAAGGAGGGGCAGACAGTGTCCCGCGGGGACGTTGTGGCCCTCAGCGGGACCACAGGGGCCTCCACCGGCTGCCACCTCCACTTTGAGGTCCAGGTCAACGGCGAAGTTGTTGACCCCACTGGCTGGCTGTAGTCAAGTGACGGTGAGCTATCGAATGAACTTGACCTGCCGTGACCTGAATGTGACATTCACGCAAAACTGCTGTACCGTCTAACTCGCGTCAACTTTTCCGAAGTTGACGCTCTTGTGCGGATTGCCTAACTCTGCCACCGCTCAAGGTCCGTTCGCATTTCATCGTCTGGCAGGGGCGGGGGAACCAATTTTGGTCTTCAGCTTTTTGAAGGCCTTGGGGTTAAGTCGCAAAAGCTTCCCAGGAAGCCGCGCGGCCGGGTGACTCCCATCCGAATCCGACAGCTCACCTCGTAGGCATTGGGAGAGGCTACCTTCGTGTCTTCACGCCATAATTCTGCGCGCCACCGTGCGCAACCGGTTCGTACCAACCCCCTGGACTCCATGTCCAAGGCTGTTAGTGCCAATGCCGGGACAGTAGGTCGCCAGGCTGCAGTCATCGCAGCTGCCTCGGGCCTCATCCTGACCATGGGCCTGCCGGCCAATGCAGCGGACACCACCGCTGGCGTCTCCGCTTCCACGGAATCCGGATCGGCACAAAGCGCCCTCGCTGTCACCGCGGCGCCCACGGCTACCGTCTCCTTCGAGCGTCCCGTGGTCAAGACCACTCCGGCACCTGTTGTTGAGCGGGTAGTTGCGCAGTCCACGGACTCAGACGATGAACAGGGCGTGACCACTGCTTCCACCGCATCGGCCGGCTCCGTTGCGGACAAGGCCGTGGAGACAGTTGCCTCGGCGTCCACTTCCGGAATTGCGGGCCTCGCCTACACCGGCATCGGCCGTCCGTACGTTTGGGGCGGCACCACCCCCAACGGCTGGGACTGCTCAGGCTTCACCCAGTGGGTCTACGCCCAGGCCGGCATCAGCATCCCCCGCGTCAACGCGTGGACTGCAATGAAGCCCACCTCCACGCCGCAGCCGGGTGACCTGGTCATGCAGAACGGCGGAGCGCACGTTGGCATCTACGTCGGCAACGGCATGATGATCAGCGCCCTGAACCCCTCCCAGGGAACGCTGCTGCACTCGGTAGCTGCTACCGGCTCCTCAGCCTTCTTCACTATGAACTAGTTCTTCGACCCCACGGTCCAAGGGCTTTTTCTTTGCCCAAACACGCTCTTCGCTAAATCACCACACATCCCCGTTCGGGGCGTGCCGGCGTACCCCCAAGATGCCGGCGCGTCCAAACACCTTTGGCCGCCCACATGCGGCTTTGAAGGAATCGAAAGAGAGAACTGATGACTACTCGTGCAACCGCACGGCACCGCGCCGAGGCCACCAAGACCAACTCGCTCGCCATCATTGCAAAGGCTGTGGGCGACAACGCCGGCGGCGTAGGACGCCAGGCAGCTGTTATCGCAGCCGCTTCCGGCCTGGTCCTGACCAGCGGCCTCGCCGCGAACGCTGCTGACGCCAACGTCCAGCGTGACTCCGCTCCCGCCTCCACATTGGAAGTTGAATCAACGGTTGAGGCTCCGATCTCCGCTGCTTCCACCATTGCCATCTCCTTCGAGAAGCCTGCTGTAACCACCACGCCGGCCCCCGTTGTGGAAGCTCCGGAGCCCGAGGTGGAGGTCCAGGAAGCCGCTCCGGCGCCTGCTCCGGCCGCAAGGACCGCCGCTGTTGCGAAGGTGACCGCTACGGCTGCGGCTGCAGCAGCCCCCGCCGCTCCTGCCTCGGCAAGTGGAAAGGGTGCAGCCATCCTGTCCGCAGCCTACGCCCAGCTTGGTGTTATGCAGGACTGCACCATGCTGGTGACCAACTCCCTGGCTGCCGTGGGCATCAACTTCCACGACTGGCCCGCAGGCTACCTCTCCTTGGGCCGCACCGTGAGCGCTGCTGAAGCCCAGCCGGGCGACCTGATTTACTACGCCGATGGCGGCGCCGGCATGGCCCACGTGGCTGTCTACGCCGGTAACGGCCAGGCAGTGCACGGCGGCTACAACGGCAACCAAACCGTTGTCTTCAGTGCCAACGTTGGCTCCGGCCCGGTGTTCATCCGCGTGAGCTAATGCTCTCCGGCCTCGGATGCGCGTCTGATCCCTGAACAGGACCCCTGCCCTTGTGGCGGGGGTCCTGTCCGTTAACTCCCGGCATGCTTATAACTCCGTACCACTGCAAGCAGCCATCTGGGCGAGCTGCAGGAGTTCACGAATTCCGCCCGGACACGGCACCGCGTGCTCCAGCATTAGCTGATAGTGCACTTCTTTGTTTACTCTTGTGGTGTCGATCCATAGCCCGGACATGCCGAGGGCAGCCGGCCCTCGTGCCCCTGACGGGTGCGGCCGTGAAGAGGTACGTGCATGCGCACTCTCGTTCTGAATGCTGGATATGAACCGCTGGCGGTTATTACTTTCCGCCGGGCGCTGGTGCTTGTGCTCACGGGCAAGGCGAGCGTTGTGGCCGAAGGGGACGATCCCGTAGTGGGCCCCCAGGAGATCCTGGGCCGCCCGTCCGTGATCCTCCTGAACCGCTACATCCGGCCCAGATATAACCAGTCCACCGCTGTCAGCCGGCGGGGGGTACTTCGACGTGACGGGCACAAGTGTGCTTATTGCGGAAAAGCTGCGCACACCATCGATCATGTTCACCCAAAGTCTCGCGGGGGTGCGGACTCCTGGGAAAACCTGGTGGCTGCCTGCCTGAGGTGCAACAACCTCAAAGGCGACCACACCCCGGCCGAAATGGGCTGGAAGCTGCGGTTTGTCCCTGAGCCGCCGCACGGCACCATGTGGCAGATCAAGGAACTCGAGAAGCCAACACCCGCGTGGGATCCGTTCCTGCTGCCCGAGCGCGCTGCCTGATCCAGCGGATAGGGTGCCCCCGCCGTCCCGGGACTAGGCTGGGGGAGTGGAACAAGACCGGTTGGAGTTCAATGCCCTGATCCTGGCCGGTGGCCGGTCATCCAGGCTGGGCGGCGTACCCAAACAAGGGCTGGTCTTTCACGGTGACACCCTCCTGCAACGGTCGCTGGCTGCCGCGTCAGGGGCGATCTGCACAGTAGTGGTTGGTCCGGACCCAGGCGCGCTCCCCGCAGGGGTGCTCTCCTGCCGCGAGCAGCCGGAGTTTGCAGGGCCGGCCGCCGCGGTGGCTGCCGGTCTGGAGGCACTGGCCCAGGCCGGAAGCGAACGGACCTACACGCTGGTGCTGGCGTGCGACATGCCGAAGGTCTCGGCTGCGGTGGAGGCACTAACGGCAGCACTGGCAGGCGACCCGGGGGCCGATGCAATCATCGCATGCGCCGAAGACGGCAGGGCCCAGCAGCTGGCCGGGTTTTACCGCACGGCCGTGTTAAAAAGGGCCGCCAGGGAACTGGCCTCACGGGGTGCCCTAAACAACAGCTCCATGCGGGCGCTCCTTGCTAGTCTTGACGTGCAGCTTGTTACCGTCCCGGCCGGTTCCACGGCCGATGTGGATACCTGGGATGATGCCGCCGCACTTGGAGTTGACGCCGGAAGCCGGGACGAGGGCCAGGACCGGCGCGGCAGCAATTAAATTGGGAGGCAGTTCGTGAAAAGCCAGGATGAAACGCTGGAGGAATGGTGCAGGTCCCTGCTCCAGGCGTACGAGCTTGAGGACGTCCAGGTGGACGTCAACGCCATCCTCGCCCTCGCGGGTGTAGCCGCCCACTCCGTTGTGCGGCCCGCGGCGCCACTCACCACCTTCATCGCCGGCTACGCCGCCGGTTTAGCCTCAGCGTCCGGACGCAGCACAGATGCCGCGTCGATGGAAGGCGCTTTGGATGTGGCACGTTCCCTGGCTGCGGACTACGATGCTGAAGCCGCCGGGACTCCCGGCGAATGACTGGGGAACCCGGGGAAGAACGGAGTTCAACCGACCTGCCGGAGGCGCCGGAGCACCTGGACCATACGTGGGAAGAAGCCCGGCAGGCAGCTTTTGACGCAGCAACGCCGATCCCTGCCGGGCCGGTTCCCCTGAACCTGGCCCTCGGCCGCACGTTGGAGCAGGACATTGTGGCGTTGCAGGACATGCCCCACTACGCGTCCTCGGCCATGGACGGCTGGGCGGTCAACGGGACCGGGCCATGGATCCTGGCGGAACCAGGCACCCGGCTGGCCCCGCACCAGGCCAGTCCGATCGTCACCGGCGGGCTCATTCCTCCCGGGGCAAAAGCGGTGCTGCGCAGTGAGAGCGCGGTGCTTGGCAAGGACGATGACGGCTTGCCTGTCTTGATGACCGGAGGAAGGGCCAGGCCTGGCGAGCCGCGGAACGGCCAGCACATCCGGAAAGCCGGCGAGGAAGCGCTTGCCGGGGACATCCTGGTCAAGGCAGGAGTGGAACTCAACCCTGCCCATCTGGCAGTGGCTGCCCTTGCCGGCTACGACGAGTTGCAGGTCCAGGGAAAACCCCTGGTCCGGCTCCTGCTGACCGGTGGTGAGGTGATAGGCCAGGGTGTTCCAGATCCCGGCCAGGTGCGGGATACCTTCGGTCCACAATTACCGGCCGTCGTGGGCATGCTGGGAGGAATAGCGGGGGGACAGCAGCGGATTGGGGACTCCTATGGCGAGTGGCTCGCCGCCCTGGAAGACGTGGTGCCGGAGGCGCCGGACGCTCCGGACCTGCCGGCCGACGTCGTTATCACCACTGGCGGGACAGGCCGCTCAGGCACGGACCACCTGCGTCAGGCGGTGGCGGAACTGGGCGGGCGGCTCGTCATCGACGGGATCGCGATGCGGCCAGGCCACCCTGCTGTCCTGGCGGAACTGCCGGACGGCCGCTTTGTACTCGGCCTCCCAGGGAATCCCCTCGCCGCAATGATGGCGCTGTGCACCGTGGGGGCACCGTTGCTCGCCGCGCTTGGTCACGGCAGGCTGCCCGAAATCCACGAAGTGCCCTGCGGAAGCGCCATCGAACCCGATCCGGGGCGCACCCGGCTGATGCCGTTCCGACTCCTCTATGGCATGGCATCTCCGGCGCAGCACACCGGCCCGGGCATGATGCGCGGGTTGGCGTCGGCCGCCGGCGTGATGGTGGTGCCGCCGCACGGGGTCCAGTTCGGCGAGCCGGTGCCGGCGTTTGCGCTGCCCTGGGGGCCACCCATCCCAGCGGTTCCGGAGACTGCGGGCAAAGCCAAGCCGAGGAACCCGGCGCGGCCAGGCAGGACGGCCGGCAAAGCGGCGTCCAGCGGCCCCGTGGACTGGAGCGCGCTTCTTGGCTGACTACGCTCGGTGGCCAGACCGCACTCTGCTGGTATCCCGGTCCGGCAGTTGTCATGATGGACCTATGAAAAGGCAGGGGTGGCTATGGGCCGCGTGACCCAGCGCCGCAAGGTGCACAAGTATGTACTCGACGGTTCTCCGAAGGCCCTGGAGTTCCCGGTAAGGCACCGTGAAGATGTCCTCGCTGTGGAGGAGCCGCTGGAGATCCGATTGGGCCAGCTCTCCTTCTCTGTCACCATGCGGACGCCAGGGGACGACTTTGACCTGGTGGCCGGGTTCCTGGTGTCGGAGGGCATCATTTGGACCTCGGAGCAGCTCGTGTCACTGCGTTTCTGCGCCGGCGAGGATGAAAACGGCGTCCAGACGTTCAATGTGGTTGAGGTCCAGTTGCGGCCCGACGTCACAGTTCCGTCCATTGGCCGCCACATCTACACATCGAGCTCCTGCGGCATTTGCGGGACCGATTCAGTGGAGTCCGTCCAGAAGTCCTCGCACTACAGTCCCGCCGCCGATCCGCTGAGCATCGACGCGGAGCTCCTCGCATCCCTGCCGGGCCTGCTGCGGAAGTCCCAGCGCCTTTTCGAGGATACGGGCGGGGTACATGCGGCCGGGCTGTTCAGGATCCAGGACGACGGCGGCGCAGAGCTTTTGTGCCTCCGCGAGGACGTAGGGCGCCATAACGCCGTGGACAAGGTTGTGGGCTGGGCCTTGCGTGAAGGACTGCTCCCGCTGCGCGGCACCGTCCTCCAGGTATCGGGGCGGGCCTCCTTCGAGCTAGTACAGAAAGCGGCCCTGGCGGGAATTCCCGTGCTGGCTGCCGTCAGCGCTCCCTCCAGCCTCGCTGTTGAACTGGCAGAGGCCAGCGGCTTGACCCTCGCCGGGTTCAGCCGGGGAACAAGCCTCAACATCTACGCGGGGGACCACCGTATTGTCCGGCCCGTCGCCCAGGCTCCCGCGGGCGCGCGGAGCTGACCACCGGATTGCGCCACAGGCCCCACTTTTTTCGGAAACCGCTTTTCCAGGGATGTCATCCGCAGCGATTCGCGAGTAAGCTACCAGCGGGTAGTTTTATCCACCGAATGGACACCATGGTCCACGTTTCCAGCGCTGAAGAGGGCCAACATTGCATGACGACCGCCGGATCACGGAAGTCCGCCTCGAAAGGTTCGTCCGCGAACGCATCAGTCCCGCCGTATACAGCCGGAGCCTTCCCCTGACGCTGAGCAGTTGGGACGTGCCGGACGAACCGGTGCCGGCCCTCGAGGCGATGCGGCAAAAGTTCCAGCCGCAGGAACACGGTGCTCCCTGGGGAAAGCCCTGGGGTACCAAGTGGCTCCGCCTCCAGGGCGAAGTCCCCGAGTTCTGGGGCGCGGGGCCGGACACCACTATCGAAGTGGTGGTTGACCTCGGCTTCACCATCGAAGTGCCCGGCTTCCAGTGCGAGGGAATCGCCTGGCGCGCCGACGGCACCATCATCAAGGCCGTATCACCCCGGAACCAGTACATCCCGCTGAAGCTCCTGGGAGGGGGCATGGCGGTGGACTTCTATGTGGAGGCCGCCGCCAACCCCGATGTCGCCCAAGGCTGGACTTTCGCGCCTACGCCCTATGGGGACAAGTCAACGGCCGGAACAGCACCGCAGTACAGGCTGGGAACCATCTCCATCGCGGAGTTGAACCAGACCGTTTGGGAACTCCAGCAGGACATCTGGACCCTGTCCGGGCTGATGGCCGTACTTCCCTGGGAGCTGCCGCGGCGGCACGAGATCCTCCGGGCACTTGAGCGCATGATGGATGTGATGGACCCTGACGACGTTGCCGGGACCGCCGCAGCCGGACGCGAAGCCCTCGCCGAGGTGCTGGCCAGGCCGGCCTATTCTTCCGCCCACCAGCTCGTTGCCACCGGGCATGCCCACATCGACTCCGCGTGGCTTTGGCCCGTCCGCGAAACCATCCGCAAATGCGCCAGGACGTTCTCCAACGTAGTTGCCCTGATGGATGAATACCCCGATTTCGTTTTCTCCTGCTCATCTGCCCAGCAGTTCGCCTGGATCAAGGAGTTCTACCCTGAACTTTTTGGCCGGATCCGGGAAAAGGTGCGTGCAGGGCAATTCGTGCCGGTTGGCGGCATGTGGGTGGAATCTGACACCAACATGCCCGGCGGCGAGGCCATGGCACGGCAGTTTGTGGAGGGGAAGAGCTTCTTCCTGGCCGAATTCGGCGTCGACTGCCGGGAAGCCTGGCTGCCGGACTCCTTCGGATACTCGGCGGCCCTGCCGCAAATCGTCAAGTCCGCCGGCAGCCGGTGGTTCCTCACCCAAAAAATCTCCTGGAACCAGACCAACAGGATGCCGCACCATACTTTCAACTGGGAGGGAATCGACGGCACCAGGCTCTTCACCCACTTCCCGCCGGTGGACACCTACAATTCCCAGCTCAGCGGACGCGAGCTGGCCCACGCCGAGCGGAACTACCGTGACCATGGCCGCGGCTCGGTGTCGCTGGTGCCCTTCGGCTACGGCGACGGCGGCGGCGGCCCCACGCGGGAAATGCTGGCTGCGGCTGCCAGGACAGCGGACCTTGAAGGCTCGCCGAAGGTAAGGATCGGATCCGCGGAGAGCTTCTTCCGGCAGGCTGAGGACGAATATTCCTCCCTGCCCGTGTGGGTGGGCGAGATGTATCTCGAACTGCACCGCGGCACCTACACCAGCCAGGCCAGGACCAAGAAGGGCAACCGGCGCAGTGAACACCTGCTGCGCGAGGCAGAACTGTGGTGCACCACGGCCGCAGTCCGGACAGAAGGCTCGTTTGCCTATCCCGCTGCCGAGCTCAAGAGGCTGTGGCGGCTGGTGCTGCTGCATCAGTTCCATGACATCCTTCCCGGCAGTTCCATCGCCTGGGTCCACCAGGACGCCGAACGCAATTACCAGGCCATCGAATCCGCCCTCGAAGCTTTGATCGCGCAGGCTGCCAGGGCAGTCCTAGGCACAGGGGAGCGGCAGTTCCTGTTGAACGCCGCGCCGCATGCCCGCGACGGCGTGCCGGCACTGGCAGCGGGCGAGCCGGTGGGGTCACCGCTACCGGCCCGTGCCGCAGCCCGGGACGCCGGCTTCGTTTTGGACAACGGCATCATCCGGGCAGTGCTGGACGCGGACGGTTTGCTCACCTCGCTTCGGGACTACGCGAGCGGCCGTGAGGCGATTGCCCCGGGGGAGCGCGGCAACCTGCTGGAACTGCACCGTGACACCCCCAACGAGTGGGACGCCTGGGACATTGACGAGTTCTACCGCCGCAACGTCACAGCGTTGACCTGCGCGGAGTCGGTGCGCCTCGCGGAGCACGACGGTGAAGCTGCTGTTGTGGTGGAGCGGATGGCCGGATCCTCTGCCATTACCCAGCGCATCAGCCTCGCCGCCGGAAGCCCCTCGCTTTCCATCACCACTTCCGTGGACTGGCAGGAGCGGGAAAAGCTGTTGAAGCTTGGCTTCGCCCTGGACGTACGGGCGGACCGGTCGGCGGCGGAGACGCAGTTCGGGCACGTCTTCCGCCCCACCCACATCAACACGTCCTGGGAAGCGGCCAAGTTTGAAATCTGCGCGCACCGCTGGATCCACGTGGCCGAGCCGGGCTACGGCGTCGCAGTTTCGAACTCGTCCACCTATGGTCATGACGTCACCAGGAGCATCAGGGAGGCCGACGGCGGCACCACCACCACCGTGCGTATGTCGCTTTTGCGCGCCCCGAAGTTCCCGGATCCGGACGCAGACCGCGGACACCACGAGCTGACAGTCACTATCCGGCCGGGTGCTGACATCGCCGACGCCGTCCAGGAAGGTTACCGGACGAACCTCGTACCGCGGCTCGTCACTGGCGCCGCGCCGGTGGAGCCGCTGTTTTCCGTGTCAAACCCTGCCCTGGTCATCGAGGCGGTAAAGCTGGCGGAGGACGGCTCCGGGGATGTGGTTGTCCGGTTGTACGAGTCGTTGGGGCAGCGCTCGGCGGGACGGCTCGCAGCGAACTTCCCGGTTCAGCAGGTCGAAGCCGTCGACTTGCTGGAGCGCCCCGTGCAGGCGTCCGGCGTCGAAGCCGGGCCCGAGGGAACGGAGCTGCTCCTGCGGCCGTTCCAGTTGGTCACGCTGCGGTTTGTGCGCACTCGCGCCTAGCATCCCGGCTTAGCCTCGTGCTTTCTGGAAAAGGGCAGAAAGGGCCCTTAAATGGCTGAGTGGGGGCGGTCCCCAACGGCCGCCACCACTCATCCCCCCAAAGCATGCAAAGGCCCCCGGGAGCCACATCGTTCAAGAAAGTATCCCCGTTCGAAAACGCCCCGGGCTCCCACCTTCACACATTCATGATTGTTTCACACTCTAATGAATTTGTGAAAGCCGAAAAGGTTACGTTTCGGTAGATGTCCTTTTCGGCTTGTTGTTCCTGCTGCTTCTAACCCTGGCTACCCAGATCAGCGCCAGGCCGAGGACGAAACAGAGCACTGCTGTGTAGTTGACGATGAATTTGCCTGCAGACCACTCCACCGGCACCAGGGGGAACAGGAGGGTCAGGGCAATAGCAACTCCACCTACGGCCAAAAGCGCGGCGGCTAGCCGGACCAGAACCGGCAGCCTGCTCTGCGCTGCGCGCACCATCGCTGGAAGCAGCACCAGGGAGACATACGAGGGATAGGCCCGTCCGGCTGCACCGTAGTACTCCACCAGGACACCGTGACGGTGGTCCTTCGCGGAGACGGCCCCCAAACCGGCGGAGGAACCTGCAGTGTCCATCAGGAAGAAGACACCGAGCATCAGCAGGGAAACCACCAGCAGGACGGCCAGGCCAATCCTTCCCGTGATGAGCCGATAACCATGCTCGGCTCCGAACCCGCGCGTGACCCGGATGCCAACAAAATAAATGGCCGCGAAAATGATGAAGCGCAACAGCAGATTGGCGAGGTTGACGCCTCCCAAAGCCGTGTCAATGGCGACGTAGGGAGCCTCGATGCTCAGAAGGATGGCCGCGGTCATCAGGGCGAAGATGTAAAAAAGCGACCTGTTCTCTCCCCGGACGGCGCTGGGCACCCGGGCTGCGGCAATTAGGCCGCAGATGGCCAGCGTTGACCACTGAAGGGTTTCGATCATCCCAGGTTCTCCCAAATCTTTTCCGTCTGCGCTTGGTCCTGCTCCTGGCGCCGCAGCACCTTGCCCAGTGCCTGCAGCCTGTCGCCGGCCAGGACCGCGAGGTCGCCATCGGACAGGCTGTCCAGTGCTGCCTGCCGTGCGCCCGGAAGCCACCCTGCCTCTTCCTCCGTAACCAGGCCCGTGGCCACCAGGCCATCGGTTAGGCCAACACCTGCTGCGACAGCCGTGGCAACCGCCAGCCCGGCTGACAGCCGGTTGGCGGACAACTGCGCGGAATAGTTCTGCGGTGCGATGCCGGTGGCGGCGGAAACACGGTGCCGCAGCTCGCCGTCGTCAATGGCATCAACCCAGTTCCTGACGGACGTGGCGTGCGGCGCCGGCGACAGTACGGGCCCTTCACCGCCCGGTGGCCCGGCCGGGTCCATCCCCGGACGCGCCAGCATAGCGCGCAGGAGGTCGGCAGTTGAGATCTGGCTTACCAGCTCGCAGCGCGTAGGCGGCTGCTGGGGACCGGCCAGTTCCCGGTAGGGCTCGAAGTCAGCCAAAGCCGCAACCGGGTTGATGTTGTAGGCGCGGCTGATGCTGACCACTGTGCTTACCGAGACTTTTCCACGGACAAGCTGCTGGGCCAGGGTGGTCCGCTTGATCCCGGAAATCCTGCAGACGTCTGCCGTGCTGGCGTCCGGCGCAATGCCTTGCAGCCAGCGCTGGAACGCCTTGGCGGGGAGGGTCATAGGGGGCTCTCTGGAGAACGGGTGGTTTGTCGATTTTAGCCTGATGTCACCGACGCCGATTTTACCCGCCTGCATGTTTCGACTATGCTTGATGGTCGAGCCCGTTGGTCCGTACACCCCCCAAGTCCGGACCAGCGGGTTCTTTTATGTCCGGGCTCCGGGCGCCGTCCTCCTGCCGGAATGCGAGAGGCTTTGCGGGCCGGGAAGCGCCAGAACTGCTGCGCGCTCCGGCGAAAGGATGGACACCATGACTGCGACCCTTGTGGCAAAGGATGTTTCCGGCGGCCACGACCACCGGCTGCTCTTTTCCCAACTTTCCCTCACCGTTGCCCCCGGCGATGTTGTAGGTGTGGTGGGTGCCAACGGTGCCGGCAAATCCACCCTGCTCCGCCTCCTCGCAGGCGTCGACCAGCCGCAGGACGGCAATGTCAGCCTTGCTCCGGCCGACGCCTTCGTGGGGTGGCTTCCCCAGGAGCACGAGCGGATCCCCGGTGAATCAGTTGCCGCGTACATTGCCCGCAGGACCGGCTGCGCCGAGGCCACGGCGGAGATGGAATCCACAGCAGAGGCGCTTGGCTCCGGCGCGCCCGGTGCCGATGACGCCTACGCGCGGGCTTTCGACCGCTGGATGGCTTCCGGTGCTGCTGACCTTGACGACCGCATCCCCGCCGTACTGGCCGAATTGGGCCTGGAGACCGGGGCAGACGCTGAAATGACAGGTTTGTCCGGCGGCCAGGCAGCGCGGGTGGCGCTTGCAGCCCTGCTGCTCAGCCGGTTCGACGTGGTCCTCCTGGATGAGCCCACCAACGATCTTGACCTTGCCGGACTCGCGAAGCTCGAGGACTTTGTCCGCGGGTTGCGAGGCGGCGTTGTCCTGGTGAGCCACGACAGGGAGTTCCTGGCGCGCTGCGTCACCACGGTAGTGGAACTGGACCTGGCGCAGAACTCCGTCGCCGTTTACGACGGCGGCTATGACGCCTTCCTCGAAGAACGTGCAGTGGCCCGGCGCCACGCACGCGAGAAGTATGAGGAGTTCGCCGCCACCAAGGCGGACCTGGTGTCACGGGCAAGGACGCAGCGGGAATGGAGCTCGCAGGGCGTCCGGAACGCCATGAAGAAGAACCCGGACAACGACAAGATCCGCCGCGCCGCCAGCTCCGAGTCCTCCGAGAAGCAGGCCCAGAAGGTGCGGCAGATGGAATCCCGGATTGCCCGGCTGGAGGTGGTGGACGAGCCCCGGAAGGAATGGCAGCTCCAGTTCTCCATCGGCAAGGCGCCGCGTTCAAGCGCCGTGGTGGCCACCCTCCGCGACGCGGTGGTCCGGCAGGGCACCTTCACCCTCGGCCCGGTCAACCTCCAGCTCAATGCGGGGGAGCGGATCGGGATTACGGGTCCCAACGGCGCAGGCAAGTCCACCCTGCTGCGCCTTCTTTTGGGCGACCTCGCACCGGAGTCCGGCAGCGCTGCCATGGGCGCTTCGGTGGCCGTCGGCGAGATCGACCAGGCCCGCGGGCTGCTTGCAGGCCATCTTGCCCTGGCGGACGCCGTTGAGGCCGTCCTGGTGGACCTGAACCCGGCAGACGTCCGGACCCTGCTTGCGAAGTTCGGCCTCAAGGCGGACCACACTGCCCGTACAGTCGATTCGCTGTCGCCGGGCGAACGGACCAGGGCTGCCCTGGCACTGCTGCAGGCTCGCGGCGTGAACCTGCTTGTCCTGGATGAGCCGACAAACCACCTTGACCTTCCGGCCATCGAACAGCTCGAGGAGGCGCTGGAAAGCTACGACGGCGCCCTCCTGCTGGTGACGCACGACCGGAGGCTGCTGGAGAACGTGCGGCTGGATGTACGTTGGCATGTTGGGAACGGAATGGTAGAGGAGCAGCAGCAATGAGCATGGAAGGGGTGGCCTGGAACTCCCTGTACAAGATCACCCGGGCCAAGAGCGGTTCGAAGCCGTTCTCCAAGGCAACCCTGAAGCGTGTCCTCGGATTTGCCCGGCCGCACCGCGGCAAACTGCTTGCCTTTGTGGCGTTGTCCATTGTGATGGCAGTCCTCGCTGTGGCCACCCCCGTCCTCGCAGGGCAGGTGGTGGACGCGATCGTGGCCAAGGCCGCCGCGGAGGAGGTGGTCCGCCTTGCCGTGCTCATCGCCGTCGTGGCTGTAGCCGAAGCAGGCCTTGGCCTGGTAAGCCGCTGGCTCTCCTCCACCATCGGTGAGGGCGTGATCGTGGATCTGCGCACCCGGGTCTTCGACCACGTGCAGAAGATGCCCATCGCGTTCTTCACCCGCACCCGCACCGGAGCCCTGGTCAGCCGCCTGAACAACGATGTCATCGGCGCCCAGTCCGCGTTCGCCGGCACCCTCTCCGGCGTGGTCAGCAACGTGGTGGCACTGGTCCTCACGCTCATCGTTATGCTCGGCACGTCCTGGCAGGTGACACTCCTGGCCATGCTCCTGCTGCCGGTCTTCCTCATCCCCGCGCGGCGGATGGGCTCCAAACTCGCCGACCTGCGCCGAGAGGCGGCAGAGCACAATGCAGCCATGGGCACCCAGATGACGGAGCGCTTCTCCGCCCCCGGCGCCACCCTGGTCAAGCTCTTCGGCCGCCCGGACGAGGAATCCCGCGAGTTCGCCGTCCGCGCCGGCCGCGTGCGCGACATCGGCGTCCGGACCGCGATGCTGCAGTTCACCTTCGTGACAGCCCTGACGCTGGTCTCCGCGCTCGCCCTCGCCCTGGTGTACGGGCTGGGTGGTTGGTTCGCCATTACCGGCCAGCTGGCGGCAGGCGACGTTGTGGTGCTGGCCCTGCTTCTCACCCGGCTGTATGCCCCGCTGACGGCCCTGTCCAATGCCCGGGTGGAGATCATGAGTGCCCTGGTGAGCTTCGAGCGGGTCTTTGAAATCCTGGACCTCAAACCCCTGATCCAGGAGAAACCCGGCGCTGTAGCTGTTCCGCCCGGGCCAGTCTCGGTGGAGTTCGACGACGTCCGCTTCGCCTATCCTTCCGCTGACAAGGTTTCACTGGCCTCCCTGGAGGAGGTGTCCACGCTGGACACCCGCGGCGGGGAGGAAGTGCTGCACGGCATCAGCTTCCGCGTCGAACCAGGCCAGACGGTGGCACTGGTGGGATCCTCCGGTGCCGGGAAATCGACTATCGCCCAACTGCTGGCCCGGCTCTACGACGTGGACTTTGGCGCCGTGCGCCTGGGCGGAACCACTGCCGGAACCGGGCTGGACCTGCGCGACGCCACCTTTGACTCGCTGCGGGACACCCTGGGCATGGTGACGCAGGACGGCCACCTCTTCCACGAAACCATCGCCTCCAACCTCCGGCTCGCAAAGCCCGATGCCACGGAAGCGGACATGTGGGAGGCCATCCGGCAGGCGCGGCTTGAAGCCATGATCCGCTCCCTGCCCGATGGACTGGACACGGTGGTGGGTGAACGCGGCTACCGGCTCTCCGGTGGCGAAAGGCAACGGCTCACCATCGCCCGGCTGCTCATCGCCCAGCCCCGCGTGGTCATCCTCGATGAGGCGACGGCCGCGCTGGACTCCACCAACGAGGCCGCCGTGCAGGCTGCCTTGGGCGCCGCACTCGAGGGGCGCACCGCCGTCGTCATCGCACACCGCTTGTCCACTGTCCGTGCCGCTGACGCAATCCTCGTGGTGGAGGACGGCCGGATTGTGGAGCGGGGCACCCACACCGAACTCCTGGCCGCTGACGGCCGCTACGCCGAGCTATACCGGACGCAGTTTGCCGAAGCCACGGCAGTGGCCCAGGAAGCAGTTCCCGAGTTTTAGCCTTCCGTCCACACGGTGTGAGCCCTGGCCGCGAGTTCCGGCAGGATGTGCTCGGTCAGCAGCGGTGCGAGGTCCTGCGGCAGTTCGCCGCCGGGTTCCAGCCAGCGGATCTCCGCTATCTCGGCGGATGGATGGGCGTCCCATGTGCCCGGCGCCAGGAACACGGTGGCTTCGATGTCCGTGGCGGCCTCGTTTGCGGCGTCCGCAATCCAGACGCCCATCAGTTGCAGGTCGGCTGGATCAAGGACAATGCCCACCTCTTCGGCCAGTTCCCGCGCTGCAGCCTGCACGGCCGTTTCCCAAACTTCGGGCTTGCCGCCGGGGTGCATAAACATGGAGGTGCCGCGCTTCCGCACGGTCAGGAGGCGGCCGGCGTTGTCGAAGACGCAGACGGCGGAGACCACGATGCGGTTTTTCATGCGTCCTGCTCCTGCCGCACCAGGCGCGAGCTCAGCAGGAGGTCCTTCCGCGGCCCCTGCACGTCCCAGCTGTAGCTGAAGCTGCGGGGGCCCTCGTAGGAGTACGTTACGCGGTACGTGTCGGGAGCGCACCAGTGCTGGTCCAGGTTGGCCTCCGGCGTGAAGCTCATGGTGTGGAAAGGGCGTCCGTCCGGGAAGAGTACGTCCAGGGCATCGGGCCGGTCCGTGGTCTTCAACAGGTATTCCCGGGAGGCGGGGCCGGTGAAGGTGGGCCAGCGCACGGTGCCTTCCTCCCGGAGGGCCAGGCCGCCGTCGTCCGTGGGGACAAAATGCACGACGCCGGAGAAGGTTCCGCGGGTGCCGTTCGTCCGGTCCAGCAGGTCCCGCTGGACGGTCCACTGCCCGGCGTGCCCATTTGCCGTTCGGCCGAGCAGGTAGGAGCGGAGATTGAACTCCGCAGAAGAAGGAAAGTTCAAGTGCCCTCGATTGGAATCGAACCAACGACACCGGCTTTAGGAGAGCCGTGCTCTATCCACTGAGCTACGAGGGCGGGCATCCGATGGATCGGCAAGGCCGGTCCGGCCGGACACGGATACAAGCATACAAGGTGCGGAGCCGTACTACGCTCAAAGCATGAGTTCAGCGCCGTCCGCCGCCCAATCCGTGGCGTTCATCCCGGACACCACCTCCACCCGGCAGTACATCGGTGCCTGGTCCGTGCTCAGCGTGCTGCAGTATTTTGCGGCGGAGGCGGCGGTGATTGGCGCCTGGGCCGGTCCCCGGCCCTATGACCTGCGCACCGGCTACATCAGCGACCTCGGGGCCATCAACTGCGGCGTCTTTGACGGCCGGGAGGTGTGTTCCCCGCTGAACTGGCTGATGAACGCATCGTTCGTGGTCCAGGGGCTGGGGATGCTGCTGGGGGCGCTGCTCCTGAGCTCGGGGCTGCTGTGTGTGGCTGCCCTGGCCGGCGCCCGGGTCCGGCCGGGCCGTCGGGCACCTTGGCTGGCCGCGGTGGCCGTGCGGGTGCTGACAGGAACGGCGGGAGCCGGAACGGTGATTGTGGGACTGGTGCCGGAGGATGTTGGCTCCGGCTGGCACATGGCCGGCGCAGTCATGTACTTCATTGCCGGGGCGGTCGCCCTGTTGGTCCTGGGTTTCCTCTGGCTGCGGAAGACAGCGATGGCCTGGTTCATCCTGGCCTGCGGCACCGTGTCCGCTGCCGCCCTGGTAACGGGCGGCCTGACCGGCATGCATGTGCCGGAACCAGGCACCCTGGAGCGGCTTATGGGCTACCCGGTGACCGTGGGGATGGCCACCGCCGGTTTGGTTATAGCGCAGCGGGTGCATCGGCACCGGAAGCAGGTCAGGGCTGCTGCCGCAGTTGGCCAGCGGCTTTAGGCTTCGTGGTCTCTGGGCTTCCGCGCCCGCAGAAGCACCGCCGCAGCCCCGGCCAGCAGGCTCAGGACCAGCAGGACCCAGCCGGCGACGGTGAGGCCTGAGGCCAGGGCGACCTGGCCGGCGTCAGGCGTTTCCGTTGCCAGCATGCCGTCGATGGCGGCGTTGCCCCAAAGCCGGGCCACCACAAACAGCAGGGGGAGCGCCCACAAAGCCCAGCGCACGGCTTTCCTGGCCACGCTCGTCCCGATCAGCAGCAGCCAGGTGAACCCGAAGATCAGCGGGAACAGGGTGCCGGCCGTCTTGTGGACGTAGTTGAGCTGGCCGCGGGCTTCCTCATTCATGGCCGGGTGCAGCTGGTTGATGTAGGCCGGGTCGAACCCGCCGACCAGCGAATCCGGCATGGCCAGGCCGCCGGAGAGCTGCCGCAGCTGGTCAAGCGTCAGCAGGTGGAGGTACCAGAACAGGAACAGGCTGGCCACCACGCCGGCGATCAGGATGAGGTTGCCGTTGTTTTCGGCCTTCTGCGGCGTGCGTGCCGTGGTGGGATTGACCACGGGCGGGAGGTGGTGCTGCGGGACAGCCGCCTTGGAGCCGTGCTTCTTGATCCGCTGGGCAGGGGTTTTGGCCATGGCACCATTATCCCGCCCCATAAACTGAAGCCATGACCATTGGCCGGCACAGTGCTGTTGAACTCGACCCCTCCTTGGACGACTACCAGCTGGCTGCAGCCCTGGTCCGCGAAGCCGGGCAGCTGGCGCTGCTCATGCGGATGGCAGGCCTGCAGTCGGAGCAGAAGACGTCCATCTCGGATGTGGTGACCGCTGCGGACCACGCCGCCGAGGCCTACGTGCTGGAACAGCTGCAGCGCTGCCGTCCCGCGGACGGGATCCTCGGGGAGGAAGGCGCCTCGGTGCACGGGACCAGCGGACGCACCTGGGTCATCGACCCTGTGGACGGCACCTACAACTTCCTGCATGGATCCACGTACTGGTGCTCGGCCATCGCGCTGAAGGATTCCTCCGACGTGGTGCTCGGTGCCATTTTCCAGCCGGAGGAAGACAAGCTCTGGCTGGGCGGCAGGGCGCATCCTTCCACCCTGAATGGCGAACCCCTGACGGTGTTCCACGAGGACAGAGGGGCGCGCAACGGCACTGCCGTAGCCGAGCTCGGGGCTGCCACCTACATCCACCCCAGTTGGCTCATGGACCCACTCTGCGCCATGCCCTGGCATGCGGCTGCCACCTCTGCCGCCGCCTTGCGGATGCTCGGTTCGGGCTCCTGCGACCTCGGCCGGGTAGCTGACGGGCAGCTCGGATGTTGGTTCCAGCACAGCTGCCCGGAGTGGGACTGGCTGCCGGGAAAGGCAATCGTCCGTGCGGCCGGCGGTGCGGTGGATACTGTCCGGGTGAACGGCCTGGAATGGTTTATGGCAGGCGGCACGACGGCGGTGCGCCAGTTGCGCGCCGCGCTCGAGTCCGGCTCGGTGGCCTAGAAACCGGCGCCAGCTTGAACACGTAATCCACAGGCTGGAAGGAGGTGTCGGTCCCACCGCCTAGACTTGTAGGCACCATGGATATGTTGTTTGACCCGTACTCTGACGGACCTTTCAAGGCCGCTCCCGCGGCCGCTGCCCGCACCAAGGCCCGCCCGGAAGGTGTCGTAACCTCGGCCGGTCCCGGCGGTGGCCTGCCCTGGGAGAGCCAGCCGGGCCCCGGGTTGCCTGGCAGCCGGCAGGAGGAGGGGGAGCAGGGACAGGTGCGCCGCCACAGCAGCCACCGCCCGGATGCGGCGCAGCTGCTGGAGGGTTTGAACCCGCAGCAGGAGGAGGCGGTCAAACACGCCGGTTCCGCACTGCTGATCGTGGCTGGCGCAGGGTCGGGCAAAACCCGGGTGCTCAGTAACCGGATCGCCTACCTGATCGCCACCGGCCGGGCCCACCACGGTGAAATCCTCGCCATCACCTTCACCAACAAGGCCGCGGCTGAAATGCGGGAACGCATTGAAGTGCTGGTGGGCGGCCGCGCCAAGATCATGTGGATCTCCACGTTCCACTCGTCCTGCGTCCGGATCCTCCGGCAGGAAGCCGCCAACGTCGGGCTGAAATCCAACTTCTCCATCTACGATTCCGCAGACTCGCTCCGGCTGGTCACGCAGGTCTCCAAAGCGCTGGACCTGGATCCCAAGAAGTTTGCGCCCAAGGCCATCCAGCACAAGATTTCCGCGCTGAAGAACGAACTGATCGATGCCGATTCGTACTCCTCCGCCGCGAACTACAACGATCCTTTCGAACAGGCCGTAGCCGAGGTCTTCAAGGGCTATACCCAGCGGCTGCGCCAGGCCAACGCCATGGACTTCGACGACCTCATCGCCGAGACCGTCTACATGTTCCGTGCCTTTCCGGCGCTCGCCGAGTCCTACCGCCGCCGGTTCCGGCACGTCCTGGTAGATGAATACCAAGACACCAACCACGCCCAGTACGCGTTGGTCCGGGAAATCGTGGGGGAAGGCCCGGGAGCGTCCGAGCTTACCGTGGTGGGCGATTCGGACCAGTCCATCTACGCTTTCCGCGGCGCGGATATCCGCAACATCGTGGAGTTCGAAAAGGACTACCCCGAGGCACGGACCATCAAGCTGGAGCAGAACTACCGCTCCACCCAGAACATCCTCACCGCGGCCAACTCGGTCATTTCGCGAAACCCCAACCGCCCCGAGAAGCGGCTGTGGACGGCCGAAGGTGATGGCCACAAAATCATCGGCTACGTGGGCGAGAACGAGCACGACGAGGCCCAGTTCATCGCCAAGGAGATTGACCGGCTCCAGGATGAGGACAACCTCCGCCCGGGGGATGTTGCTATCTTCTACCGCACCAACGCCCAGTCGCGCTCCATCGAAGACGTTCTGGTCCGGGTTGGCCTGCCGTACAAGGTGGTGGGCGGCACGCGCTTCTACGAGCGCAAGGAAATCAAGGACGCCCTCGCCTACCTTCGCGTCCTGGTTAACCCGGACGACGACGTCAACCTCCGCCGGGTGCTCAACGAACCTAAGCGCGGCATCGGAGACCGCGCCGAGGGAGCTGTCGCCGCCCTCGCCCAGCGTGAGCGCATTTCGTTCATGGCAGCAGCCCGCCGTGCCGAGCAGGCGCCGGCGATGGCAACCCGTTCCGTCAACGCGGTCCTCGGCTTTGTGAAGCTGCTGGATGACCTCGCTGAAGTGGCCGCGGGCTCAGGCGCCGCAGCGGCCCTTGAAGCAGTCCTGGAGCAGACCGGTTACCTGGCCGCGCTGCGCGCCAGCACTGATCCCCAGGACGAGTCCAGGGTGGAGAACCTCGCGGAACTCGTGGCCGTTGTGCGTGAGTATGAGCAGGAGAACCCGGAAGGGTCTCTGTCTGCTTTCCTGGAGCAGGTCTCACTGGTGGCGGATGCCGACCAGATCCCCGATGCCCCCGGTGGTGACGCCGAGGACACTGCTGCCGCCGTGGCGGAGGCCAAGCGGCTGGGAGTGGTCACGCTGATGACCCTGCACACCGCCAAGGGGCTCGAATTTCCCGTGGTATTCCTTACCGGCATGGAGCATGGACTGTTCCCGCACCAGCGCTCGGCCACGGACCCGAAGGAACTGGCCGAAGAACGCCGGCTCGCCTATGTGGGCCTTACCCGGGCCCGCAAACGGCTTTATGTCACGCGTTCCGAGGTCCGGAGCATGTGGGGTCAGAGCCAGTACAACCCCGCCAGCCAATTCCTGGAGGAAATCCCCGCCGAACTGGTGGAATGGAAGCGTGAAGGAACCAGCAGGCAGGCCGGCGGCTGGGGCGGCGGATCCATCGGTTCGAACCGGTACAGCGGATCCTTCTGGGGCGCCGGAACAGCCCGAGGGGCAGCGGCTGATTCGTCGGCCGGGTTCAACGCAGATGTCCCGGCCGTCATTGCCCGGAACCGGGTGCAGCCGCAGAAGGAGATCGTTGCGGTCAGCGTGGGGGACAAGGTCAACCACGCGAGCTTCGGTAACGGAACCGTCCTGGCGCTCGAGGGAGCGGGGGACAAGACTGTGGCAAAGGTAAAGTTCGACGTCGGTGAAAAGCGGTTGCTGCTGCGGTACGCGCCGCTCACCAAGCTCGACGCCTAGCAGCGAAAGCGGAACCGCGAAGGCCCCATTGCTCCAGGTGAGCCGGCGCCATACAGCATAATGGGGGCCATGCGACGGACTGTTCTGGGGATCTTCGCCGCCTTGATTTTGACGGCGGCCACGGCCTGCACCATCACCATCGAAGATCCGGGTTACGTCCCGCCTGCACCGCTGCCGCCGCTGGAACAGCTGGAACGGGCGGCGCTGGTGAGCCCCGAAGGATTTTCGATCGGTGACGGGATTATCTCCTTCATCACGGAAGACCGCAGCGTGGCTTGTTCCCTCACGTCGGCCCGGGGTGAGCACGTCAACCTCCCTTACGAGCCCAACAACTTCAGCGATACCGCCAACAACAAGCTCGCAACCGTGCCCGTGGCGCATTGTGAACTCGCCCGGTACCCCAAGCCGGAGCAGGGTGACGCCAAGGACGACTGTGCTGGAACCAACCTGGGCTATTTGGGCGGCGTCGCGGTACTGGCCCCGGACAGCGCACGCTACGGAGAATGCCGTTCCGGCGTCACACAAATGGAAGCAACGTATGGCCCCAACGGCAGCAAGGCCGGTCCCCTGGCCCAGTTGCAGGTGCTGGGGGAGGGGCAGAACCTCGAAGGGAACGGACTTCGCTGTTCGGCCTACAACGGTGGCGTGGCATGCGGAAACGTGTCCGCCGGAGTCGGATTCTTTGTTTCACCGGAGCGTTACGAGTTGATTTCCAGGTCCGCCGAAAGTGCCTCCCCGGCACCGCCGGAGGCCTCAAAAACCCCGTAATTCCGCGGTTTTTCTACGCTCCATAGAATAGTGTCCTTACTCACATAAGCGGTAGTCTTGGACGGGCCGGTCCCTTCAAAGGACTAGAGTTCCCAGTGGAGCATCACGCCGCGTGGCTCGTTTCCAACAGGCCGCCGGTGCGTGCAATTCCGCAGCCCGGTCATCGTCTTCGATGGTGTCCGACTGTACAGAAACTACTTCGACGTAGAAGGACACTAAACCGTGGACCTGTTTGAATACCAGGCGCGCGATATGTTCGAGGCGCACGGTGTACCCGTGCTTGCCGGCATCGTGGCGCACACCCCAGAAGAAGCAAAGGCAGCTGCCGATAAGATCGGCGGCGTAACTGTCGTCAAGGCACAGGTCAAGGTTGGCGGCCGCGGCAAGGCCGGCGGCGTAAAGGTGGCAAAGTCCGCGGACGAGGCACTTGAGCACTCCACCAACATCCTGGGCATGGACATCAAGGGCCACACCGTCAACAAGGTGATGATCGCCCAGGGTGCCGACATTGCCGAGGAATACTACTTCTCCGTCCTTCTGGACCGGGCCAACCGCAACTACCTGGCCATGTGCTCGGTTGAAGGCGGCATGGAAATCGAACAGCTCGCCGTCGAACGCCCCGAGGCGCTCGCCAAGATCGCCATCGACCCCGCCGTGGGCATCGACCAGGCCAAGGCCGACGAAATCGTCGCAGCCGCAGGCTTCGCTGAGGAACTCCGCGGCAAGGTGGCCGCCGTGATCCTCAAGCTCTGGGACGTCTTCAAGAAGGAAGACGCCACCCTCGTTGAGGTCAACCCGCTCGTCAAGACCGGCGCCGGCGAGATCGTCGCGCTGGACGGCAAGGTCACCCTCGACGAAAACGCCGAATTCCGCCACGCCAAGCACGCACTCCTCGAGGACAAGGACGCTGCTGACCCGCTTGAGGCCAAGGCCAAGGCGCAGGACCTGAACTACGTCAAGCTGGACGGCGAAGTGGGCATCATCGGCAACGGCGCCGGCCTGGTCATGTCCACCCTGGACGTTGTTGCCTACGCCGGTGAAAACCACGGCAACGTCAAGCCCGCCAACTTCCTGGACATCGGCGGTGGAGCGTCCGCCGAGGTCATGGCCGCAGGCCTTGACGTCATCCTGGGCGATGAGCAGGTCAAGTCCGTGTTCGTGAACGTCTTCGGCGGCATCACCGCGTGTGACGCCGTCGCCAAGGGCATCGTGGGTGCGCTGGCCGAGCTGGGCCACAACGCGAACAAGCCGCTGGTAGTCCGCCTCGACGGCAACAACGTTGAGGAAGGCCGCCGCATCCTGGCCGAGGCGAACCACCCGCTGGTTACCCTGGCCGCAACCATGGACGAGGGCGCCGACAAGGCCGCCGAGCTCGCCAACGCAGCTAAGTAAAGGGACAGCCACATGTCTATCTATCTGAACAAAGACTCCAAGGTCATCGTCCAGGGCATCACCGGCGGCGAAGGCACCAAGCACACCGCCCTGATGCTGAAGGCCGGCACCAACATCGTCGGCGGCGTGAACGCCCGCAAGGCCGGCACCACGGTCCTGCACGGCGACAAAGAAATCACCGTCTTCGGCACCGTCAAGGAAGCCATGGCAGAAACCGGCGCTGACGTCTCCATCGTCTTCGTGCCGCCGGCATTCACCAAAAGCGCGGTCGTAGAAGCCATCGAGGCAGGCATCGGCCTCGTCGTCGTTATCACCGAAGGCGTGCCGGTCCAGGACTCCGCCGAATTCTGGGCCCTCGCCCAGGCCACGGTGGACGCGGAGGGCAACCAGGTCACCCGCATCATCGGCCCGAACTGCCCCGGCATCATCACTCCGGGCGAAGCCCTGGTGGGAATCACCCCGGCGAACATCACGGGCAAGGGCCCCATCGGCCTGGTTTCCAAGTCTGGAACCCTGACCTACCAGATGATGTACGAGCTGCGCGACCTCGGCTTCTCCACCGCCATCGGCATCGGCGGTGACCCGATCATCGGCACCACCCACATCGACGCCCTGGCCGCGTTCGAGGCCGACCCTGAGACCAAGGCGATCGTGATGATCGGCGAAATCGGCGGCGACGCCGAAGAGCGTGCGGCGGACTTCATCAAGGCCAACGTCACCAAGCCGGTTGTTGGCTACGTCGCCGGCTTCACGGCTCCCGAAGGCAAGACCATGGGCCACGCCGGCGCCATCGTCTCCGGCTCTGCCGGAACCGCCCAAGCCAAGAAGGAAGCCCTTGAGGCTGCAGGCGTCAAGGTCGGCAAGACGCCGTCCGAAACCGCCAAGCTGCTGCGCGAGGTTTTCGCAGCCCTCTAACAGCTCAGTTAGAACAAACGCGGGGTCACTTCCCGCCCTTTCCACACGCGTGGATGGGCACGGAGTGACCCCGCGTTGCTGTTTAAAGTACGACGTCGTCCGGTCACCTTCCCCTGGGAGGTGACCGGACGACGTCGTACTCCTGCCTCCTAGACCTTGGCGCCGGTGAGCAGCTCATCCAGGCGCTCGTAGCCTTCACTCATGCCGCCTTCCATTCCGGACTGCGCCATCCCGTCGCGGGCCTCCTGGGAGGGGTAGACGGAGTGGCCCCGCAGCCGCGTCCGGCCGTTCCCGAGGTCCTCAAACGTCATGAATTCCAGGCTGACCACATCCGGGTACCCGCCGAACTCGAAGGTCTGGATGGCGAACTCGTTCTCGCGCACCGTGTGGAAGATGCCCTTGAACTCATAGGGGACACCCTCCGGTCCGGTATGCAGGTAGCTGTAGCTGCCTCCAGTCCGGAAATCGTAGTGGTCAATATCCATCTTGTAACCCCGCGGACCAAGCCACTGGACGATCAGGTCCGGTTCCTTGTGGGCCCGGAAAACATCCGCGACGGGGAAATCGAACTCGCGCTCGTAGTCGATATAGGGAAGGCCTTCGGGAACCGAGAGCTTCAGTGCGTTGGTCATTGTTTTTCCTTTGCCTTGGCGCCGTCATGCCCGGCGCTGGATTGAAGCACGGCGTCGAGACTGCGGAACTGTTCCTCGCGGACCAACCTGTACTGGTCGATCCAGGCGGTGAGTGCCTCCAGCCGTGCGGGGTTCAGGTGAACGGGCCTGCGCTGGGCCTCCCGGGTGCGGGTGACCAGCTGCGCCTGCTCGAGTACCTGGATGTGCTTCGAAACTGCCTGCTTGGAAATTTCGAATGGTTCCGCCAGTTCATTTACCGTGGCCGGTCCCCGGCAGAGCCGGGCGATGATGCTCCGCCGCACGGGGTCGGCCAGGGCCATAAAGGCCGAGTCCAGCGCTATGCTCTCGGTGTCCATCGCGGCCTTCTTATTCAATCTAATTGTTTATCAACCTTTTGATTGTTTAAGACTACGCCTGTTTGCCATCGACTTCAAGACCCTCGACCCTTGTTTCGCAGAGCCTAACTTTGTTAGTATGTCAGTACAAACTCTCGAGGAGGACCGAAAGTGCCACTTGTACGTATTGATGTGAATGAAGGCCGCAGCGCAGAAGAGTTGCAGCGGCTTAGCCGGGGCGTCCATGACGCAATCCTTGCCGAATATGGCATCCCCGAGCGGGACTACTTCCATATCCTTACCGAACACCCGCAGGGGCAGATCTTCGCCCAGGACGCCGGTCTCGGGTTCGAGCGGACCGGGGGAGTGGTAATGATCCAGATATTTACCCAGGCCGGCCGGACGCAGGAGGCGAAGCAGCGGCTGTTCGCGGCTGTGGCAGAGAAGCTGTCCGGGGTGGGGGTTGCCGGCGAGGATGTCTTCATCGGCTACGTGGAAAACACTGCCGGTGACTGGTCCTTCGGGTTCGGCCGGGCCCAGTATGTGACCGGGGAACTGGCCGTACCGCGGAAGTAGGGGCTGCCCGCCATGTGCCAAAAGTAGCGCGCTCTAAAGTTGTTGTAAGTATGTCAGTACAAACTTTTGACAGGACATGTAATCTACGGCAAAGTAGTGCCTGTGGCCTGCACCACGGCCTGCCAGTCCCGGAGTACCTGCAGTTCAGAGGTCCCGAGTTCCACACCAGAAAGGTCCACGATTATCGTGACCCACGAGCTTCTTACGATCGGGCGCATCAGCGTTGATATCTACCCGAACGACATCGGGGTGGACCTGGAGGACGTCACGTCCTTCGGGAAATACCTCGGGGGTTCCCCTTCGAACGTAGCGGTAGCCGCTGCCCGGCACGGCCGCCGGGCAGGCGTCATCACCCGCACCGGCGATGATGCTTTCGGCAAGTACCTGCACCGGGAACTGCACAAGTTCGGCGTCGACGACGCCTTCGTTTCCCCTGTGAAGGAGTACCCCACGGCGGTCACGTTCTGCGCGATCAAGCCGCCGGAAGACTTCCCGCTGTATTTCTACGGCCGCTTTCCCACCGCTCCGGACCTGCAGATCAAGGCCGAAGAACTTGACCTGGACGCCATCCGCGAGGCGGGGATCTTCTGGTCCACCGTAACCGGCCTGTGCCAGGAGCCCAGCCGTGAGGCCCACATCAGGGCTCACGAGGCACGCCCCCGGACCGGTTTGGCCGATGGTCAGTTCACAATCCTCGACCTGGATTACCGCCCTATGTTCTGGGCCTCCGAGGAAGAGGCCCGGGCTGAGGTGGCCAAGGTCCTGCCGCACGTCACCGTCGCCATCGGCAATGACAAGGAATGTGCCGTAGCCGTAGGCGAGGGCACTCCCGATGAGCAGGCGGACCGGCTGCTGGCCGCCGGCGTTGAGATCGCCGTCGTCAAACTTGGCCCCGAAGGCGTGATGGCCAAGACCCGTAGTGAGCGCGTTGTCTCCGCCCCGGTTCCGGTGGAAACCCTCAACGGCCTGGGAGCAGGCGACTCGTTTGGGGGCGCCTTCTGTCACGGACTGCTGTCCGGCTGGCCGTTGGCCCAAGTCCTGGACTACGCCAACGCCGCCGGCGCCATCGTCGCTTCCCGCCTCTCGTGCGCCGATGCCATGCCGACGCCGGAAGAGGTCACCTCGCTGCTCGCTGAACGCGGCCGCCACATTCCCGGCATCGCTCCGCAGCTTGCCACCGAAGGAGCAGCACTGTGAGCATCAACGTTTCCAACACCAGCCAGAGCAGCCCCAAAACTGCCGCCTTCGCCTTCGAGGTGGATGACGATCCCCGCCGGTATGAGCACTTGAGCAGCATCCGGCTCGAAGACCCGGAAGCTGTAGCCCGCGCAGCGGTATCGCGGCGCCGCCACCCCGGCGTCAAGGCCGGGCAGCAAAATTTCATCGTCGCGGCAGACCACCCGGCCCGCGGTGCACTCGCCGTCGGAAATGATCCGGTGGCCATGGCGGACCGCCGCCAACTCCTGGACCGGCTCCAGATAGCACTGGCGAACCCTGCCGTCGACGGTGTCCTGGCCTCGCCGGACATCATGGACGACCTGCTCCTGCTGGGCGCCCTGGACGGCAAGCTGGTGTTCGGCTCAATGAACCGCGGCGGCCTGTCCGGACTGGTCAACGAATTCGATGACCGCTTCACCGGCCACACCGCTGCGGCGCTGGAAGCACTGGGCGCTGATGGCGGGAAGATGCTGACCCGTATCTGCCTGGGTGATCCGGACACTGTGGTGACCCTGGAGGCCACTGCCAAGGCCATCGATTCCCTGGCGGAGCGCAAGCTGATCGCAATGGTGGAGCCGTTCCTGTCGGTCCGGGAAAACGGCAGGGTCCGCAACGACCTGTCCACCAACGCCGTGATCAAGTCCATCGCGATTGCCGAAGGCCTTGGTTCCACCAGCGCCTATACCTGGATGAAGCTGCCCGTGGTGGCGGAGATGGAACGGGTGATGGCCGCCACCACCATGCCCACAGTCCTGTTGGGCGGGGACCCGGCCGGTACCCAGGACGAGGTTTTCGCCAGCTGGCAGGCCGCCCTGGCCCTGCCCGGCGTCCAGGGCCTCACCGTGGGCCGCACCCTGCTCTATCCGGCTGACGGCGATGTCGCGGGCGCCGTCGCCGCGGCCGCTTCCCTTCTTCACCACACCGCAGAAGTATCGGAGTAGCTTTCCATGGGAACAACAACAGGAACACGCAGGATGACGGTGGCGCAGGCCGTCGTCGAGTACCTTTCGAAGCAGTACACGGTCGATTCCATCGGCGGAACTGAGTACCGTGAGCGTCTCATTCCCGGCACGTTCGGCATCTTCGGCCACGGCAATGTGGCCGGTGTTGGCCAGGCCCTGAAGCAGTACCAGCAGCTGGACCCGGCGATCATGCCGTACTACCAGGGCCGGAACGAACAGGCCCAGGTCCACCAGGCGGTGGGGTATGCCCGGCACACCCGCCGCCGCCAGACCTTCGCGGTCAGCACCTCGATCGGCCCGGGTTCCTCGAACCTGCTCACCGGCGCCGCGCTTGCCACCACCAACCGGCTTCCGGTGCTGCTGCTGCCGTCCGACACGTTCGCCACCCGTGCCGCGGACCCGGTGCTGCAGCAGCTGGAGCAGCCCTACGCCTACGACATCACTGTCAACGACGCCTTCCGGCCGCTGTCCAAGTTCTTTGACCGCGTCACCCGGCCCGAGCAGCTGTTCTCCGCCTTCCACCACGGCCTGCGCGTCCTGACCGACCCGGCTGAGACCGGGGCCGTGACCATCTCACTGCCGCAGGACGTCCAGGCCGAGGCCTTCGACGTTCCCGAGGAGTTCCTGGCTGAGCGGGAGTGGCGGATCCGCCGCCCGGACGCGGACGACGACGACATCCGCCGCGCCGCTGACGCCATCCGTGCCGCAAAGAGGCCGCTGATCATCGCAGGCGGCGGTGTCCTGTACGCCTACGCAAACGAAGAACTCGCCAGATTCGTCGAGGTGACCGGCATTCCGGTGGGGAACACTCAGGCCGGCATGGGGGTCCTGCCGTGGGACCACCAGTTCTCCCTCGGCGCCATTGGCTCCACCGGCACGACGGCGGCGAACGCCATCGCCGCGGAGGCGGACCTGATCATCGGGATCGGCACCCGTTATGAGGACTTCACTACGGCGTCGCGGACGGCGTTCCAGAACCCGGACGTAAAGTTCATCAACATCAACGTCGCACCGATCGACGCGTACAAGCACGGCACCACGCTTCCCATCGTGGCCGATGCCCGCAAGGCACTGGTCAAGCTCAACGCAGCCTTGGGCGGTTACCGTGTGGGCGCCGACCTGGAGCAAAAGGTCGTTGCCGAGAAGCAGCGCTGGGACGCCACCGTGGACGAGGCGTTCGATACCCGCTACACCCCGCTGCCGGCGCAGAACGAAATCATCGGGGCCACCTCCCGGGCCATGGACGCCCAGGACGTGGTGATCTGCGCGGCCGGTTCGCTGCCCGGTGACCTGCACAAGATGTGGCGGGTCAGGGACCCGTTCGGCTACCACGTCGAATACGCGTACTCCTGCATGGGCTACGAAATCCCCGGCGGCCTTGGCGTCAAGCGCGCGGCCCTCGCCGAAGCAGCAAGCACGACGGCGGCAGGCGGCACCGGCGGGACGGGCACCTCAGAGGTGCGGGACGTCGTCGTGATGGTAGGGGACGGCTCCTACCTGATGATGCACACCGAACTGGTCACCGCCGTCGCCGAACGCATCAAGCTGATCGTGGTACTGATCCAGAACCACGGCTACGCCTCCATCGGCTCGCTCTCCGAATCCTTGGGCTCCCAGCGCTTCGGCACCCAGTACCGTGCCCTGAACGAGGAACAGCACAGCTTCGACGAGGGCGAAACCCTCCCCGTGGACCTGGCCCTGAACGCCGAGTCCCTGGGCGTGAAGGTCATCCGGATCGAACCGGGGGAGAAGGTCATTGCCGAGCTCGAACAGGCCATCCGCGACGCCAAAGCAGCACCGGAACGCGGCGGACCAATCCTGATCCACGTCGAATCCGACCCGCTCTTGGACGCCCCCAGCTCCGAGTCCTGGTGGGACGTCCCCGTCTCCCAGGTCTCCGAACTGGACTCCACGAAGCAAGCCTTCCAGACCTACACCGACCAAAAGAACCGCCAGCGCAAACTGCTCGGCTGACCCCGCACCTCTTACTCAAGGAAGAGTCCCCATGACTGCCACCACCACCCAGACCACCGATACACAGACCACCGTCATCAACCACTTCATCAATGGCGCCGAAACCGCCGGCGAAGGCGACCGCACCACGTCCGTGTACAACCCGGCCACAGGGCAGGTCAGTGCGGAGCTGCGCCTGGCCAACCGCGCCGACCTGGACGCCACCGTCGCCGCCGCCCGCAAAGCCGCCGACACCTGGGGCGACATCTCCCTGGCCAAGCGCACCGCCGTCCTGTTCAAGTTCCGCGAACTCGTCGCCGCCCATGTGGACGAGCTCGCCGCCCTGATCACGGCCGAGCATGGCAAGGTCCTCTCCGACGCCAAGGGCGAGATCGGCCGCGGCCTGGAAGTCATCGAATACGCCTGCGGCATCCCCACCCTGCTCAAGGGCGATTACTCGGACCAGGTCTCCACCGGCATCGACGTCTTCTCCTTCCGCGAGCCCCTCGGCGTGGTCGCCGGCATCACCCCCTTTAACTTCCCCGTTATGGTGCCGTTGTGGATGGCGCCGATGGCCATCGCCACCGGCAACGCGTTCATCCTCAAGCCCTCCGAACGCGACCCCTCCGCCTCCATGCTGCTGGCCAAGCTGTGGAAGCAGGCCGGCCTGCCGGACGGTGTGTTCCAGGTCCTGCACGGCGACAAAGAAACCGTCGACGGGCTGCTCACCCACCCGGACGTGGACGGCATCTCCTTCGTCGGCTCCACCCCGATCGCCCAGTACGTCCACGAAACCGCCACCAAGCACGGCAAGCGCGTCCAGGCCCTGGGAGGGGCGAAGAACCACGCCATCGTCATGCCCGACGCCGACCTGGACAACGCCGCGGACCACCTCGCCGCCGCCGCCTTCGGCTCCGCCGGGGAACGCTGCATGGCCATCTCCGTCGCCGTTGCCGTCGGGGACGCCGCGGACCTGATCGTGAAAAAGGTCGAAGGACGCGCCCTTGCCGTGAAGGTCAACAACGGCACCGCCCCCGACGCCGAAATGGGCCCGGTCATCACCCCGGCCTCCAAGGAACGCATCGTCAAGATCGTCACCGAAGCCGAAACCGCAGGCGCGGCGATGGTGGTGGACGGCCGCGACCTGGTGGTCCCCGGCCACGAAGACGGCTTCTGGGTGGGTCCCACCGTCATCGACCACGTCAAGACCGGAATGACCGCCTACACCGAGGAAATCTTCGGCCCCGTCCTCGTTGTGGTCCGCGTCGACACCCTCGAGGACGGCATCAACCTCATCAATGCCAACCCCTACGGCAACGGCACCGCCATCTTCACCTCCTCCGGCGCAGCAGCCCGGAAGTTCCAGCGCTCCGTCTCCGTGGGCATGATCGGCATCAACGTGCCGCTGCCGGTACCGGTGGCCCACCACTCCTTCGGTGGCTGGAAAGCCTCGCTCTTCGGCGACAAGCACATCTACGGCCCCGAAGGCGTATCGTTCTACACCCGCGGCAAGGTCATCACTTCCCGCTGGCCCGAAACCCACCACGCCTCCGGCGCCTCCTACGACTTCCCGTCGAACTGATCCCCAACGCCACCCTTGCCTCGCAAGTCCCCATCGGCTCCCAACCTTCGCAAGCTCAAGCAGGGACCCTCGCCGATGTGGCTCCACAGCCAGGCAAGGGGTCGTGGCCCCTGCCAACGAAGAGAAAGACAACGCTGTCATGACTGAGAACAAACTGATCATCGGCACCGCTCCGGACTCCTGGGGTGTGTGGTTTGCGGACGATCCCAAGCAGACGCCATGGGAACGGTTCCTGGATGAGGTGGCCGAATCGGGCTACAACTGGATAGAGCTGGGACCCTACGGCTACCTTCCCACCGACCCCACCCGGCTGGCGGAGGAACTGAAGCAGCGCGACCTCAAGGTCACCGCCGGCACAGTGTTCACCGCGTTCCACCGCGGCCTGGACCAGTGGGAAGCCGCCTGGGAGCCGGCCCGCAAGGTGGCTGAACTGACGGCAGCCTTGGGCGGCGAGCACATCGTGGTCATCCCGGCCATGTGGCGTGACGACGTCACCGGCGAAGCCGTGGAAAGCGGAACGCTCAGCGACAAGGCCTGGAGCGACCTGTTCGCCGGGCACAACCGCCTGGGCAAGACCCTGCTGGAGGACTTCGGCCTGAAGCAGCAGTTCCACTCCCACGCCGACTCCCACGTGGGAGCCCAGGCGGACATCGAGACGTTGCTAGGCGCCACGGATCCGCAGTACCTGAACCTGTGCCTCGACACCGGCCACGCGGAATACTGCGGCGCCTCAAGCCTGGACCTCATCAAGAATTACCCGGACCGGATCGGCTACCTGCACCTGAAGCAGATCAACCCGGAGATCCTCAAGAAGGTCAATGAGGAAAACATGACCTGGGCCGCCGCCAACCTGGCCGGCGTTATGACCGAGCCGCCGAACGGACTGCCGGACCTCCGCGCCGTCATCGAAGCCGTGGAAGCCCTGGACCGCCCCATCTTCGGAATCGTTGAGCAGGACATGTACCCCGTCGCCTTCGACGTTCCCATGCCCATCGCCAAGCGGACCCGCAACTACCTGCTGTCCTGCGGTTCCCGTACCGCCGTCAGCTAACCTCATCAATTCCAGCCATCGAAGGACAAAACAATGACTGAAACCCTCCGCGTAGCCGTCATCGGTGCCGGACGTATGGGCGCCGACCACATCCAGCGTCTCCACACCCGGATCCACGGAGCCGAAGTTGCCGCCGTCGTGGACGTTGACCTCTCGCGTGCACAGGCCGCTATCGAAGGAATCCCGGGTGCCGTCGCCCTCGCCGACGCCGAGGAAGCCCTCAACAACGGCGATGTCAACGCCGTGCTTATCGCCACCCCCGGCTTCCTGCACGAGGACATCCTGCTGAAGGCGATCGCCAAGGACATCCCGATCCTCTGCGAAAAGCCCCTCACACCGGATGCGGAGTCCTCCTGGAAGATCGTCCAGGCCGAGGTTGACCTGGGCCGCAAGCGCATCCAGGTGGGCTTCATGCGCCGCTTCGACGCAGAGTACGCCTCCCTGGGCAAGATCATCCGTGACCATGAACTGGGCGAGCTGCTCATGCTGCACCACCAGCACCGCAACCCCACCACTCCAGCAGGCTTCACGAACGAGATGCTGATCAATGACTCGGTAGTCCACGAGTTTGACGCCATCCGCTTCTTCACCGGCGAGGAGATTACCAGCGTCCAGGTCCGCCTCGGCAAGGCCACCAAAAACGCACCTTCCGGCCAGCACGATCCCCAGCACGTCCTGCTCGAGACCGAGTCCGGCGTCCTGGCCGACGTCGAGATCTACGTCAATGCAAAATTTGGCTACGAAGTGGCCACCCAGGCCTCCTTCGAAGAAGGTATCGTCAGCATCGGCGGGGACAGGGGTCCCTACACCCGCAGCGCGGGCCGTTGGGGCGGCAACGTCACCCCCGGTTTCGAAGAGCGCTTCGGAGCGGCGTACGACGTCGAAATCCAGTCCTGGGTGGACGCGGCGCTCAAGGGCGAAATCGGCGGTCCCACTGCCTGGGACGGTTACGCTACCGCGGCATGCTGTGAGGCCGGCGTCGAGGCACAGAAGAACGGCGAAAAGGTGGCGGTAAAGCTCGCGCCAAAGCCCGACCTTTACCGCTAAAGCCCTTCCGAGGGAGTTTTTGTCCACGTAAGCCGACTTCCAGGCCTCCCAGCCCTGCATATCTGGACAAAAACTCCCTCGGTAGCCTTACTGATCCACAATGGAGTGTTTTTCGTGAAAATCGCACTTGACCCCACCCCGTTCCACCACACGCACAGCCTGCTTGAGTTCCCCAAAGTGGTCGCGGACCTCGGCTACAAGTACATGCAGATGACTCCGCACGCGGACTTCATCCCGTTCTATAACCACCCCAAAGCGGACGATGAACTGGTGGGCCAGCTGAACAAGGCGTGCCGGGATGCGGGAATCGAAATCGCCTCCGTCCTGCCGGTCCTTCGCTGGTCCGGCCCGGACGAGGACGCCCGCGAAGCGGCAGTTCGCTACTGGAAGCGTGCCATCCAGATTACGGTTGACCTCGGCGTCGGCACCATCAACACCGAGTTCAGCGGCCGGCCGGAAAAGGCCGAGGAATCCGAGCGGGCCTTCTACCGGTCCATGGAGGAACTGCTCCCGATCATCGAGCGCGAGGGCATCGACCTGCTGATCGACCCGCACCCGGACGACTTCGTGGAGGAAGGCCTCGCAGCCATCCGCGTCATCCGCGGGCTCAACTCGAAGAACGTGGGCCTGGTGTACGTGGCGTCGCACAGCTTCCACATGAAGAACCAGCCGCTGGAGATTATGCGGGCTGCCGGGGACAGGCTGCGCCTGGTCCACGTGGCCGACACAATGAACCACCATGCCTCGCACGGCCTCCGCTACATCACCAACCCGCCGGGGAATCCGGTGCGCGTCCACCAGCACCTGAAGATCGGCGACGGCGACGTCAACTGGGACGAGTTTTTCGGCGGCCTGAAGGAGATCGGCTTCCTGGACCGGGATAATACCGTTATGGTGTCCAGCGTCTTTGCGGAGGATGAGCACGCCGAGGACGTCTCCCGGTACCAGCTGGAGACGATGAAGCAGTACGTGCAAAAGGTCAGCGTATGAGTGCCCCTGTTCCTGCGAAAACCGGGGCGAAGCCGGGCAACCATCAAAAGGCACTCCGTACCGTCACCATCATCTCCACCTTCGGCGGCCTTCTCTTCGGTTACGACACCGGCGTGATCAACGGTGCCCTGCCCTACATGCAGGAGGACCTGGGGCTAACGCCGCTGACCGAGGGGCTGGTGACGTCCTCCCTGCTGTTCGGCGCAGCGTTCGGCGCCCTTTTTGGCGGCCGCCTCGCGGACCGTAACGGCCGGCGCAGGATGATCATGGTCCTTGCGGTCATCTTCCTCGTGGGCACGCTCGCCTGCACCTTCGCACCGAACACCGAGGTGATGATCGCCGCCAGGTTCGTGCTGGGCCTGGCTGTTGGTGGCGCTTCCGTGACCGTGCCCGTGTACCTCGCCGAGGTCTCGCCCAGCGCACGCCGCGGACGGATCGTCACCCAGAACGAATTGATGATCGTCACCGGGCAGCTGCTGGCGTTCATCTTCAACGCTTACCTCGGCAATACCTTCGGAGAAGCCGGCGGCATCTGGCGCTGGATGCTGGTGATCGCTACGCTTCCGGCCATCGCCCTGTGGATCGGTATGAACTTTATGCCGGAGAGCCCGCGCTGGCTGGCGTCGATGGGCAGCTTCGGCGAAACGCTCAGCGTGCTGCAGCGCATCCGGTCACACGCCGAGGCGCGGACGGAGTTCGAAGAGGTCAAGGCGATGGCCGTGGAGGACTATAAGTCCAAGATGGGCTCGTGGAAGGACCTGAACATCCCGTGGCTCCGCCGGATCTTTATGGTGGGCCTCGGCCTTGCCGTGATCCAGCAGATCACCGGCGTGAACTCCATCATGTACTACGGCACGCAGATCCTCTCGCAGTCAGGTTTCGGCCGGGAAGCAGCGCTGACGGCCAACATCGCCAACGGCGTGATCTCAGTGCTCGCCACGTTTGTGGGCATCTGGCTGCTGGGCAAAGCAGGGCGCCGGCGGATGCTGATCACGGGGCAGGTGGGAACGACGTCGGCCCTGCTGCTGATCGGCCTGTTCTCGCTGATCCTGCCCGAGGGCGCCGCCCGCGGCTTCGTCATCCTGGCGCTGACGGTCACCTTCCTCGCGTTCCAGCAGGGGGCCATCTCACCAGTGACCTGGCTGATGCTGTCAGAAATCTTCCCGCTGAAGATGCGCGGCCTGGGAATGGGCGCTTCCGCCTTCGTGCTGTGGATCGTGAATTTCCTGGTGGGCTTCGGCTTCCCGCAGCTCCTGGCCGCCATCGGGCTGTCCAACACGTTCTTCGTGTTCGCCGTACTGGGAGTGGGCGCTATTGCCTTCGCCGCAAAGTACGTTCCGGAAACCAAGGACAAGAGCCTTGAGGACTTGGAACACTACTTCAAGAATGTGGCGGGAACGAAGGCCGGCGCAGCCACGGGCCCCATTGTTTAGTCAGTCTCCACCGCAGAACACCTTCGAATGATGCCCCTTTGAGCCTGTCTCAAGGGGGCATCATTTCGTGGCTACGTCCGGGCGTGTAGCTTTGGCAGCGCGTTCACGAGTGTGGCCAGTTCGGGGATGCCCTGGGCCTCGTCCAGGGCACGCTCCAGTGTGGCGTCATGAACGGGCCGCGCTTCCTCCAGGAGGCTGATGCCGCTCGGGGTCAGTTCCGTGTAGATGCCGCGCCGGTCGTCGTCGCAAAGAATGCGGGTCAGGAGCCCCCTGTCCTCCAGCCGGTTGACCAGACGCGTGGTGGCGCTGGGGCTGAGGGCGCTGGCCCGGGCCAGCTGCTGCATCCGCATGTGCCAGCCGTCCTGCCGACTGAGGGCGTCCAGGACTGTGTACTCCACAACTGACAGTTTCGAGCCAGCCTGAAGGGCACGCTCCAGCTGGTTCTCGATCAGGCCGTGAAGGGCCGCCAAGGTCCGCCAGCCCTGCGCGCGGACCTCGACAGCGTCGTCCTTAATGCCCATGACATTACTCCTCAGAGGCGGCCCCACAAGGTACACCTGTTGCATCGATTAGTAGTTGCTTGCGCGGGATATTTGCATGTGCAACAATAAATACCGCGCGTCTGCAACTATTCTAGACGCCTTTCCCTACGGAGTACAGCTCAAAGGAGCACCCCCATGCCTATCGGCCTCATTGCCCTCGCCCTCGGCGGGTTTGGAATTGGATTGACGGAGTTCGTCATTATGGGGCTGCTCCCTGAAGTGGCGGCCGATTTCGGTGTCACTGAAGCATCGGCAGGATGGCTCATTTCCGGTTATGCGCTGGCTGTAGTGGTGGGAGCACTGGGGCTGACGGCAGCGGTAACGCGCCTTGACCGTAAACCCGTGCTGGCCGGCCTGCTGGTCCTCTTCATCGTGGGCAACCTGCTGTCCGCCACAGCCGCAGACTACTGGCCCATGATGCTGGGGCGGGTTATCGCGGCACTCGCCCATGGAGCATTTTTTGGCATTGGTGCAGTCGTGGCCGCGGACATGGTTGCCCCGGCAAAGAAGGCGGGCGCCATCGCCCTGATGTTCACCGGGCTGACGGCGGCAAACGTCCTGGGTGTTCCGTTCGGAACCCTGCTGGGCCAGGCTGCGGGGTGGCGCGCCACGTTCTGGGCCATCACGGTAATCGGTGTGGTGGCGCTCGCCGGGATCCTGGCGCTGGTCCCCGGCAATGCCGGGACAAAGGGCGACGCCGGTGGGCTGCGCCGCGAGCTGCAGGCCTTCCGTTCGGGGCAGGTATGGCTCTCCATCGTGGTGACCATCCTTGGGTTCGGCGGCATGTTCGGCGCCTTCACCTACATTGCCTACACCCTCACCGAAGTCTCCGGTTTCGCCTCCACCACCGTTCCGTGGCTGCTGATCATCTTTGGCCTGGGCCTCTTCGCCGGCAACACCCTGGGCGGCAGGGCAGCTGACCGCAACGTGGACCGGACCCTGCTGGTGGTGCTGGCTGCACTTTCTGCAATCCTTGTGGTTTTCGCGCTCACTGCCGCCAATCAGGCAGTGACCGTAGCATCGCTGGTCCTGATGGGCGGCTTCGGCTTCGCCACTGTTCCCGGCCTGCAGATGCGGGTGATGAAGTACGCCAGCAGCGCACCCACCCTGGCCTCGGGTGCCAACATCGGCGCGTTCAACGTGGGCAATGCCCTGGGTGCCTGGCTGGGCGGTGTCACCATCACAGCAGGGCTCGGCTACACCTCACCCATCTGGGCAGGTGCCGGCATCACACTGGTGGGATTGGTGGTCATGGCATTGGCGGCAGCCAAGGCGCGCCGGTCAGCTGTAGTTGCCGGCGGGTCAGGCAATGCTGCAGATTCCCCCGCCGACCCAGCCCAGCCTGCAGTGCGTGAGGTGCGCGCCGGCCTCTAGAGTGCTGCCTTCAAGATTGCCGCGGCGACCTGGAGGCCCTCAATGCGGCCCAGTTCCATATCTTCATGTTCGATGTTCACGGCCATGCCCGGGTCCACGTCGGCAAGGGCGGCCAGGAAGTCCCGCCAGAACTCGACGTCGTGTCCGCGGCCGACAGCGACGAAGTCCCAGCTCGAGTTCCTGGGCCACTCGTTGACGAAGTAGCGGCCGCCGATGTTGAGGCGCTCCTCGTCGGGGGAGAGGCGCCGGAATCGGTCATCCAGAACCCCGTTAATCTTGCAGGCTTCGTTTATCCGGGTGTCCTTCGCGGCCGCATGGAACACGAGCGGGCCCAAGTGCTTGATGGCGGCGACCGGGTCGATTCCCTGCCAAAAAAGGTGGCTCGGGTCCATCTCAGCGCCAACATGCGTCGCTCCGGTCCGCTCTACGAGGCGGATCATCGTGGCCGGATTGAAGACGAGGTTTTGGGGATGCATTTCAATGGCCACCTTGACGTCATGGCCCGCAGCGCGGGCGTTGACGTCCTTCCAGTAGTCCACGGCGATGTCCCACTGGTAGTCCAGGATGTCCAGGTAGGCGCTGTCCCAGGGGTTTACGGCCCAGTTGGGCGCTGTCGCGCCCGGGTGGCCGCCCGGGAGCCCTGACATGGCTACGATGCGCTTCACGCCGAGGCGGGCAGCGAGTTCTATGGAGCGCTGCAGGTCCGCACTGTGCTTTTCGCGGACTTCCGTGTCCGGGTGGAGTGGGTTGCCGTTGACGTTCAGTCCGGTGAGGGCGATGCCAGCTTCAGCGAACGTCCCGAGGTAGTCGTCGACGGCGGCATCGGACGAGAGGATGTCTTCAACCGGCAGGTGCGGGGTGCCGATGAAGCCGCCGGCATTGATCTCCGCGCCGTCAAGCCCAAGATCCTTGATGGTCTTCAGGGCTTCGGGCAACCCGTACTGGTGCAGGATGGCGGTGTAGACGCCTAGCTTGATGTGGTTTTCAGGCATGGGATGGCTCGGCTTTCTGAAGTGCGGAGGATTATCCCTCAGATTAGAGCGCTCTAATTCCCGTGTCAATGAGTTGGCGGGGTTCCACCGGGCAGTTATTGCTTGGTGCTCCCGGCGGTGGAATTGCGGACCATCAAGGCTGGTTCAAGTTTGCGGGTGATAGCGGGGCCGCCTGGCTGCGCAATTCTGTCCAGCATGACTTCTGCTGCGGAGCGGCCGAGCTCACGGGCGTGCTGGTCGATGGACGTGAGCCCAATCAGGGGCGAGGCTGCCACTTCGATGTTGTCGCAGCCGATAATTGCCACGTCGTCCGGAACCGCCAGGCCGTGGGCGTGCAGGGCTTCCATGACGCCCATTGCGGTGAGGTCATTGTGGGTAAAAATCGCTGTGGGCAAGGGGGTGCCGGTAGCCAGGAAATTCTCCATCACCTCCCGTGAGCCGCGCTCGGTCATGTCGCTGTGGACCAGCATTGGTTCCAAACCGAACTGCTCCATCGCGTGAAGGTAGCCCTCCCTGCGGGCGGTGTAGGGAAGCCAGTCGGAGATGTCTACGTGGGCGATGCGTCGGTGTCCCAGTTCATGGAGGTGCTCCACGGCAAGTACCCCGGACTGGAAGTCGTCAGTGAGGACAGAATCAACGCCGTCGGCATCCAACTCCCGTGTGATGACGACGGCGGGAGTCCCTCGGAGGGCCGATGCCAGATCTCCCTCCGAACCGGTGTAACCGGCAAGGAGGACGCCGTCCGCCCGGAGATCCACGAATGAGCGGACCGCCTCCAGTTCTGTCCTGGGATCTGCCGAGCCCACGGCGACCATCATTTGGTTGCCGCTGCCCTCGATGCCTTCAGCGATGCCGTCGTAGATGTCAGCAAAAACCGGGTTGTGAAGGTCGAGGAAGAGGACGCCCAAAGTTTTGGTGCGGTGGCTGGCCAGGCGGCTCGCCAACCGGTTGGGGGAATAGCCCAAGGCGTCGGCCGTTTCGAGGACGGCGGCACGTTTGCCCGGCGAGACCTTTGGCGAGTCACGCATGACCAACGACACCAGTGCCCGGCTTACGCCTGCTTCACGGGCGACATCCTCCATGGTGACGGGCCGGTTGGCGGCGGGAGTCTGCTTCACAAGACTCCATCATGCCAGTGAAAGCGGGGTACCTAGGATCCGAACGGCAACCGCGGATCAATGTCCTGGGCGTCCCAGCTTTGACGCACCCAGCCGTGGTGCGGGTCGTCGCTGATCAGCCATTCACGGACCGGACCCGGGCCGGCCATCACGTTCAGGTAGTAGAGGTCATAGCCTGGCGCCGCCATGGCCGGGCCGTGCCAGCCGTAGGGGACCAGGACCACATCGCCCGTGCGGACCTCGGCAGAGACGTCGATGGGCCGCTCATCGGACGCGTAGACGCGCTGGTAGCCGATGGCGTCGGCGTCGGCAGGCGCAGCAGACCCGTCGGCAACCCTCGTCTCGAAGTAATAGATTTCCTCGAGGTGGGTTTCGCCGTCCTTTTCCTCGTCGTGCTTATGCGGAGGGTAGGAAGACCAGTTGCCGGCCGGGGTGAGGACCTCGCACACAATGAAACGGTCGGCTTCGAGTGCAGCCGGGGTGCCGAAGTTGTGGACCTGGCGGGAGCAATTGCCGGCCCCGCGCAGTTCCACCGGCGTTTCTGCCGCCGTCACCAACCGTGTGGGGTAGGAGGCGCCCGCCGGGGCGGTGGCAACGGCAACCCGGCCGCCGTCGGCAGAGCTGATGGTGACGTCGCGTCCCGTTCCTGAATAGAGGACGTCGCTGGGTCCGTGGAACACGGACGGGCGGCCGTTCAGCTTGCACTCCATCCCAGCCACGGTAACGGTGAAGGAGCCGCTGAGCGGCACAACGATGCGTTCCTCAGCGGCAGCTGGGAGTACGACGTCGGCCCCTGCCGTAAGGGTGGCGACCTTCAGGCCCGTGTGTGCCCACCCGTCCACGGTGAGAGAAGAGTCGGAGGTTCCGATCGAGACATCCCATGTGCCGTCAGTGGCGGTGCCGAGCGGGTAGACCCAGTTGGTCATGGAGGTGGCTCCTTTGTGTTAGCGCTGTACGAGTGTCATTTCAAAGCTGTAGGAATCCGCCCGGTACACGTGGTGCCCGGTTTCCACGCGGCGGCCGGTATCGTCCACGGCCGTGCGTTCCATGGTGACCAGGGCGGACCCGGCAGCTGTGTCGAGCATGGAGGCCTGGTAATCGTTGGCGATCATGGCGCCGATGCGCTGGTTGGCCAGCCGGAAGTTGACTCCGCCCCTGCGGAGGATTGCATAAAGGCCTTCGGCCGCGAGCATTGCCTCGTCCATGGCGGCAATGTCATCCCGCACCCAGTTCTCCATGAGTGCAAGTGGTTTGCCGCCCACTTTCCGCAGCCGGGTGAAATGGTACACCTTGGATCCGGCAGGAAGCTGCAGGGTAGCGAGGATGGCGTCATCGGCTTCCACATGGGAAAAGCTCAGGACCTCGGTAGTGGGCTTTTTGCCGTTGTTGGTGAGGTCGTCGTAGAGGCTGGAGAGCTCCAGCGGACGGCGCACCTGGCTCGACACCACCTGCGTTCCCACACCCCTTTTGCGCACCAGGAGCCCGGACCTGACCAGCTCATCCATGGCCTTGCGCATAGTAGGACGGGAAAGGTTCAGCTGGGCCGCGAGGTCGATCTCATTGTCCAGGCGGCTGCCCGGTTCCAGGACACCGCTGTAGATCGCTGCTTCTATGCCCTGTACCACCTGGTGGTACAGGGGGACGGGAGAGGATCGGTCGATGCTGAGACCCAGGTTGTTCGCCACGTCTTGTTTCCTGTTCCTGGTTGCGGCCCAGCCCGGCCCCCTAAGGCCGAAGCGGCTGCTTTGCCATCATATGTTCTCTTGATAGGACATACTTTCGCCTTTGATCGTAGCAGGCGCGCGGGGCGGGTCAAGAGGTGGGGCGGGCCCAAGGGCACCCCTAACCCGGAGCAAATTGTTCTGACATTAAGACTTTTCCTTGACGAATGTTATTAGAGCGCTCTAAAGTCAGTGGCACGCATCACATTCCGGATCGGGTCAACCGTCCCTAAGAGAATCTGAGAGGCAACAATGCTGTTGCAGAACCAATCCCCTGGCACCAGGAGCCGCGGCTACCTCGCGCGGCTGACAGTGATTTCCACCCTCGGTGGCCTGCTCTTCGGCTACGACACAGGCGTTATCTCCGGCGCGCTCCTGTACATGAACGACTCGCTGAACATGAACTCCGTTGAAGAAGCAACAGTGGTGAGTGCGCTGCTCTTTCCTGGCGCGGCGGTTGGCGCCCTGGCCGGCGGCCGCATGGCCGATAAACTCGGACGCCGCGGCTCCCTGCTGGTTTGCGCGCTCCTGTTCCTCTTCGGCGCCATCGGCTGCGCCATCGCCCCCACTGTTACCTTCATGATCGCAGCCCGCATCCTGCTGGGCCTCGGCGTGGGCGCTGCAGCCGTCACCTGCCCGTTGTACCTGGCAGAGATGGCACCCGCCCACCTCCGCGGCCGGATGGTGACCATCAATGAGCTGATGATTGTGACCGGCCAGATGCTGGCCTTCGCCATCAACGCCCTCCTGGATGCACTGATCCAGGACACGGAAGTCTGGCGCACCATGCTCGGCATTGCTTCGCTGCCCGCCCTCGCACTGCTGGCAGGCATGCTGCTCCTGCCTGAATCTCCCCGCTGGTACGCCATCCGCGGTCGCTTCGAGGACAGCCGGCGCGTTCTGAATTTGAGCCGTACGCCGGAGGAGGCAGCCGCCGAATTCGAAGAAATCGCCCTGACCGCACAAACTGCGAAGAAGGAACGCGGCCACGTCTGGCGGGACCTTCGGGACAACCCGTGGATGCGCCGGCTGCTGTGGATCGGCATTGGCCTTGCCACAGTCCAGCAAGCCACCGGTATCAATACAGTGAATTACTACGCCCCCACCATTCTTGAAAAGAGCGGCCTGGGTGTGAGCGCGTCCCTCGTTGCTACCATCGGCGTTGGCGTGACGTCGGTCCTGATGACCATCCTTGGAATCTGGCTGCTGGGCTTTATCGGCCGCCGGAAGATGCTGATCATTGGCTTCTCCGGGGTGGTGGGTTCGCAGGCCCTGCTGGCAGTGGTCTTCCTGCTTCCCCAGTCTGACCTGGCCAGTTACACCATTCTCGCCGCGATGATGCTGTTCGTTGCCTTCGTCCAGTGCTTCATTGGTACCTGCGTGTGGCTGCTCCTTTCGGAGATGTTCCCGCTGGCCATCCGCGGCTTTGCGATGGGGGTCGCCGTCTTCGCGCTGTGGACGGTCAACGCCGCTATTTCCTTCCTGTTCCCGATCGTCGTCGAAGCGCTGGGATCCACGGGCACGTTCGGACTCTTCGTCCTGGTCAACGTTGCTTCCCTCGCCTTCGTCACCAAGTTCGTCCCCGAAACCAAGGGCCACTCGCTCGAGGATTTGGAAGCGCACTTCCGGGAAGGCGTGGCACCGGTCCGCGTGTAAGCGGCGCTCCACGCCTTCAGGCAACGCGGGGTCAGATCCAGCCCTCTCCGGAGTTCCGGATAGGCAGGGTCTGACCCCGCGTTGCTTTTGGATGGTGCCCTACGCTGGGTAAATGAGCAGCGTGGGAGGAAGGTACGCATGAATCTCTCCGGAAACCTTGGCCCCAGCCCCCGAAGCCTTGACGTGGACGACCTCGTCACCTTCGACAGCCTGGTCAGGGCAGGCAGTGCGGACCTGGAAGGCTGGCACGCGCAGTCGCTGGACCTCCGCGGGCGCTCGGCTGTCCTGGAGCAGGTGAACGTTGCAGGCGCCATCTTCCTTGGCTGCACCTTTGACGATGGGACGGAGGATGCCCTCCGCCGCCGGGGCGCCCTGATCTTCCCGCGCCTCGAGTCCGTTCCGTTCAACCCCTACCGGGGCAGTTTGTATTCGCCCGTAGAGCTATACGCCGGGCTCACCGATGCGCCGTACGAACAACTGCCGGACGCCCGCATCTACCAGTGGAGCATTCAACCGGGGCAACGGCACCGGCTTGACGCCACCCTCGCGTCAGCGCTGCACGACCACGCCATCGGCGATGCCCTCGAGGAGGCACTCCATTCGGGGCCGTTCGCAGCCCGGTCCGTGGTGGGCGTGATGGGCGGACATGCGGCCCAGCGGGGGACCGCTGACTATACCCAGGCCGCACGGCTCGGCTGGCTGCTTGCCCGAAACGGGCATGTGGTGGCGACCGGTGGGGGACCGGGAGCCATGGAGGCAGCCAACCTGGGCGCTTACCTGAGCAACGCGGACGACGGCGGGCTGCAGGCTGCGCTGGCGGGCCTCGCCTCCGTCCCGGGGTTCCGTCCCTCGGTGTCCGCGTGGGCGCGGGCGGCCGCTGCCGTCGTCGAACGTTTTCCGGGCGGAACGCCGTCGCTTGGCATCCCCACCTGGTTCTATGGACACGAGCCGCCCAACTACTTCGCCACCCACATCGCCAAGTACTTCGCCAACGCCATCCGCGAAGCCATCCTGCTCGAGCTCTGCCAAGGCGGCATCATCTTCCTGCCGGGAGCCGCAGGGACGGTCCAGGAGATTTTCCAGGACGCCTGCGAGAACTACTACGGCGCCCGCGAAAAAATTACGCCCATGGTGCTGGTGGGAAGGAACCATTGGGAACACCAGTATCCGGCGTGGCCCATGCTCCGCAGCCTGGCTGAGGGCAGGCCCATGGCCGAACGGATCTTCCTGGTGGACACTGTGGACGAGGCAGTGGCCGTCCTCCGCGGCTAGCCAGGGAAATCGGCGTGGATAAGGCTGCTCAGAGATCCTTTCGGCACTGGGCCTTGCTGAGTTCGAACAAGCCGTTGAGGTCCCCTGCGGACAGCCCCTCAGGAGTACCGATCTCCGGGTACATCAGCTGGGTGGGGTCTGCCACATGGTCAAGGCCCATCACATGGCTGAGTTCGTGCAGGATCACTGCCGTGGCGTAGAGGTGGCCATCGGGGTTCAGAAGTTCGTCCGCAATCTGCGGTGCGTCCAGGTCCAGGCCGCCGGTAACAAAGGTCTTGGGGCCGTCGCCGTAGCTGTAGTGGGTGCTGCCGCCGGTGCCAATCACTTTGCCCTTCAGCTGCGGTGCCACCTCCGGTGTGGTCCACGCGATGAGCAGCGGTGCCCAGCGCTCGCCGTAGGCATCAGGCTGGTACGGGGGCCGTTGGGGCGACGGCTGTTCGGTGGTGGTGCCATCGTCAACGAAGGCGATGCCGGTGGCGGCGGAAATAGCAGTGATGGCGTCCGCGACCAGCTGCTGCGCCCCCGCCGGGGCGAGGGCGTCGTTAACCACATAGTGCAGTGGCCGGCACGGGGAGTAACCCACTGGGCTGCCGTCGCCGTTGACTGCCAGGAACCGGTACGCGTCACTGCCCACTGCAGGTGGCGTGGGCTGGCCGAGGGGAGCATCCTTTTCCCCAACTCCCACCGGCGGCGCTCCCGTCCGTGCCTCTGCAGGGGGTTGCCCTCCGGCCTCCCCGGCAGTCCCGGCTTGGGGTCCGCCGCCTCCTTGCACGCCGGTGACCTGCCCGCCGGGACCCGGGCCAAGGCGGACATCGAGGAGCTCCTTGAACCGCGGATCGTCAAGCACCAGCGCTGCCCCTACCAATGCTGCGGAGAACAGGGCGCCTGTCAGCACGAACCGAAGGGCCTTGCCGGTACTTCCAGTGCGTGCCCGCCTTCCGGCGTGACGCGGCGGCTGCCCCTCCACTACTGCATGCCCATATTTCTGTCCCCCGCTTATTCACTGCTGCCAGTGAAACCCTACTGCTAGTGGACGACAGTGCCGAAGACCAGCCCCAACAGGTACGTGACGGCGGCGGCGCCCAGGCCAATGGCGAGTTGCCGCAGGCCGCGGGTCAGCGGCGAAGTGCCGGAGAGCAGGCCCACGATGCCGCCGGTCACCAGCAGGGCGAGGCCCACGAGTACGCCGGCCACCACCAGGGCAGCCACTCCGGTCAGTCCGAACAGGAACGGGAGGATGGGGACGATGGCGCCCGAGGCAAAGAAGCAGAAGCTGGACAGCGCTGCGCCCCACGCGGTGCCCACGGCCTCGTGCTGGTCCTCGGCCTCGGGAAGCTCCGGCTGCAGGGACAGGCTGGGATCGCAGTCGCAGGACAGGAGGCCCATGCGCTCGGCAACACGGTGCTGCGCCGCTTCCTGGGACATTCCCCTGGCCAGGTAGACGAGCAGCAGTTCATTGTGCTCAAGGTCCAGCTTTGGCGCCGCGGCCAGGGTAACCTGGGTGGGGCGGGTTGCCGCCAGGAGCTCGCGCTGGGACCGGACCGAGATGAATTCGCCGGCTCCCATGGACATCGCGCCGGCGAGCAGCCCGGCAATGCCGCTGAGCAGCACCACAGTGCTGGCCACGCCAGACGCTGCCATGCCCATCACCAGGGACAGATTGCTGACCAGGCCGTCGTTTGCGCCGAAGACGGCGGCGCGGAAGGTGCCCGCCAGCCGGTTGCGGCCGCGGGTGGCCAGCCCCCGTACTACTTCCTCGTGGATCTGCTCATCGGCAGCCATCGCGTCGGTGGCGTTGGGGTCCTTGGCGTAGGGGGAGCGGCCTTCTGCGCGCTGGGCCAGCGCCAGGACAAAGACGGAGCCGAAGTGGCGCGCCAGGAAACCGAGCAACTGGCTCCGGATTGACGCCGGGCGGGCCTTGCCGGCGTGGTCGCCGAGGAGGCCCAACCAGTGGGCTTCGTGCCGTCCCTCCGCTTCGGCCAGGGCCAGCAGGATGTCGCGTTCTTCGCCCTGCCGGTTCTGCGCCAGGTCCCGGTAGACGGCCGCTTCGGCGCGCTCGTCCGCCAGGTATTGGCGCCAGCGCCGGATGTCCGCGGACGTGGGCGGCGCTGCGGGCCGGCCTGCCGCCTCAGGCTGGGACGGAGCGGGAACCGACGGGACAGGATCTGAGGGGAGGGACCCCGCAGGGGAGTCGCGGTGGTGGTCTGGATTGGCGTGCTGGGACACGGAAACTCCTGGGCTGGATGGGGCATGGTTCGGCCCCATTGCACCGCCAGCTTACAGAGGAAATCCGCGGTTTTTCGGCTGGCTTCCCTCACTCCGGAGTTTCGGTGACCCTTAAATTCAGGGGGCTTCCGGAGGCATTTGGTGCAGGCAGCACACCCTTGACCACGGCTCCCGGCGGTGCTGTGATGAAACTGTGGCGTATGCCAGCGCCCTGTAAGAGCACGTCAGGCGAACAAACGGAGGTTGGATCATGGGCACCACCGGACCGCACGCGGACATGCCGCACCTGGAAGCCGTCGAAGCGGACCCTGCTTACGACTACGCAGAGGATGCACCCGTCAATGAGGACGACTGGGACACCGAGGATGATCTCCTGGACGAAGAGGAGCCGGTGGTACAGCCGGCACCGATAGTCATCGACGCCGAGGACCGCCCGGTCCCGCTGGACCCGGACGAGGTCCGCGAGACGGAATAGGACGAACGACGGCGGCACCTCCCCTTCCATGGAATGCGAAGGGGAGGTGCCGCCGTCGTGAAGGCAGTAGCTGCTGCTACGGGGCGGACACCGGTTCCGCCGGAGCCTCAGGGGCTTCCTGCCCGGCGACCCGGCGCTGCCAGTTGCGCATCACCTGGGGATCGGTGGGCTTGGTCAGCAGGGAGACCGCGACATACACCACGGCGGAGGCGAGCAGGCCGTAGTAAATGGGCTCATTCGCGTAGATGCCGTCCAGCGGCGCTTTGGCGTTGATCTCAAGGATGATCATGGTGCCCAGCGTCACTACCGAGCCCACAGCCATGGAGGCGGCTGCGGCCACACCGGTGCCGCGCTTCCAGACCAGGCCGCCGAGGATGGCCACGAGGAGGCCGCCCACCAGGATGTCGTACGCGATGGTCAGGGCTGCGACCACGTCCTTGGTGATGATCGCGATCAGGATGGCGATGATGCCCAGGGACAGGACCCAAATGCGGTTGGCTTTGACGTCGTGCTCGGGGTTGTCGGTGTCCTCCGTGTTGATGGTCTTGCCGAACCAGCTGGCCACAAACGGCAGGACGTCGGCGCGGGCAACGGTTGCGGCGGCGATGAGGGCGCCTGAAGCGGTGGACATCATGGCAGCAACAGCTGCTGCCAGGACGAGTCCGCCGATGCCGACGGGCAGCAGGGTCTGGGCCACTTCGGCATAGACGTCGTCCTTGGCTGCAATCTCCATGTTTGACAGGGCCACACTGGCGCCCATGCCGATCAGCGCGCCGGCAACGCCGTAAAGGATGCAGTAGATGCCGGCGGTGGCGCCGCCCCACCGGGCCACTTTGGCCGTCTTGGCCGTGAAAACGCGCTGCCAAATGTCCTGGCCGATCAGCAGGCCGAGGGTGTACACCACGAAGTAGGTGATGATGGTCTGCAGGCCGATGCCGTCGATCTGGAAGAAGCTCTCGTCAACCCGACTGCGGATGCCGTCGATGCCGCCCGCGGCGTTGAGGGTGAAGGGGAGCATCAGGAAGAAGATGCCAACAGTCTTGATGATGAACTGCACCTGGTCCGCCAGGGTGATGGACCACATGCCGCCCACCGTGGAGTAGACCAGCACAATGGCGCCGCCGACGGCGATGGCCAGTGCGCGGTCCCAGTCGAAGAGCACCACGAAGATGGTGGCGTAGGCGCCGGTGGACGTGGCGCAGAGCATCAGCGTGTAGGCGAGCATCACGATGCCCGATGCCTCGGTGGCCCTGCTGCCGTAGCGCAGGGTGAGCATCTGGGAGACGGTGTAGATCTTCAGCTTCTGGATGGTCCCCGCGAACAGCAGGCTGAGGAGCAGGACGCCGGCGCCGATGGCGACGACCAGCCACATGCCTGAGATGCCGAACTTGTAGCCGAGTCCTACGCCGCCCACTGTGGAGGCGCCGCCCAGGACGACGGCGGCCATGGTGCCGGTGTAGAGGAAGGGGCCAAGGCGACGGCCGGCGACAAGGAAGTCGCTGTTGTTCTTGGTGCGGGACTTGCCCCACCAGCCGAATGCCAGCATGGCGAGAAGGTACACCACCACGATGGCGATGTTGATGACATTTGCGTCCACGTTGGACTCCTTGGAGCTGTTGGCAGCCGGGGTGGTCTCCGGGAAGTGGTGGGGAAGCCGGAAGCCGCTGCGCGAGGGGTGGGATGAGAGTAAGTTCTCAGATATTGCCTTATAGGCAACAAGTGTTTTCCAAAGAGTAGGCTGTGACCGTGGTAACAGTCAAGGGGGTGCTGCTGCCGGCAGCCACGCGCGCCACGCAGGCGTCATAGACGCGGCTGGCCATTAGTATTGCTCCAGAGTGGGGCCGGGCGGCCGGCCATGAAAGGTACGCAGATGAAGGCACTGCCAGTTGAGCCGAGCAACGTACCTGTTGCCATCGGCTCCAGGATCCGGGCCGCGCGGCAGTCCCAGCGGCTCACTATTGAACAGGTAGCTGACGCCACCGGGTTGACCAAGGGATTCCTTAGCCGCGTGGAGCGCGACCTGACGTCCCCCTCCGTGGCTTCCCTCGTGACGCTTTGCCAGGTTCTCTCGATCTCCATCGGGGAGCTCTTTGCTGCTCCAGAGACCCACCTGACCAAACGCAATGACGGGCCGCGGATCTCGCTGGGCGGCCAGGGCATCGTGGAGCGCCTGCTCACCGCCCGTTCTGAGCGGCGCATCCAGATCATCCAGGCCTGCATCGAACCGCACGGCCGCGGCGAGACCGAGCTCTACGCCGTGGACTGCGACGTGGACGTCCTCCATGTCATTAAGGGCAATATCAGGCTGATCCTCACCAATGAGGAGTACGACCTCAGTGCCGGGGATACCGTGACCTTCCCTGGCCGGGAGCCGCACACCTGGATCAACCCCACCGACAAGCCGGTGGAAGTCCTCTGGGTCCTGGTCCCGGCTGCCAGTCGCTGACCCCAAGCCGACCTTGCCCTAATCCGGCTCCTGCCCGGCTGGCCCGCGCCCTCGAACCGACCTGAAAGTAAACAGCTGGTGCACACAGGGAAACAAGCTGTATGATGGCAGTCACATCAGTCCCTCAACTCCTCGAAGGAGAGGCCTCCATTGGAAGAGCTGCGCATCGAAGCCAACGGCAACCTTGGCCCCATCGATTCATCCCGAATTCCCCGTTACGCCGGGGCTGCCACCTATGCCCGCCTTCCCCGCCTGGACCAGGTGGAAAAGGCTGACGTCACGGTGGTGGGTGTTCCCTTCGACTCCGGCGTCTCCTACCGCCCCGGTGCCCGCTTCGGAGCCAACCACGTCCGGGAAGCCAGCCGGCTGCTGCGCCCGTACAACCCTGCCTGGGACGTCAGCCCCTTCGAAAACATCCAGGTGGCCGACGCCGGCGATATGGCCGTCAACCCCTTCAATATCAACGAGGCCATCGAGACCGTTCAGCAGAACGCGCTCGACCTCACCGCCGGCGGCAGCAAGCTGGTGACGCTGGGCGGTGACCACACCATCGCGCTGCCCCTGCTCCGCGCCGCCGCCGAGCGTGCCGGCGAACCCATCGCGATGCTGCACTTCGACGCGCACCTGGACACCTGGGACACCTACTTCGGCGCCGAGTACACCCACGGCACGCCGTTCCGCCGCGCCGTCGAGGAAGGAATCCTGGACACGGAGGCCATCAGCCACATCGGCACCCGCGGCCCCCTTTACGGCAAAAAGGATCTCGACGACGACCATCGCTTTGGATTCGGCATCGTCACCTCCGCGGACGTTTACTACCAGGGCGTCCTGGAGACCGTGGCCAAGGTCAGGGACCGGATCGGAAACCGCCCGCTGTATATCTCGGTGGACATCGACGTCCTGGATCCGGCCCACGCCCCGGGCACCGGCACACCCGAAGCCGGCGGCATCACCAGCCGCGAGCTGCTGGAAATCATCCGCGGCTTCCGCGGCATGAACCTGGTGGGCGCCGACGTCGTGGAGGTTGCCCCCGCCTACGACCACGCCGAAATCACCGGCGTGGCCGCAAGCCACGTGGCCTTCGAACTCGTCACCCTGATGGCAGACAATGCCGTGGCGGGGGACCGCTTCGGAGCAGCCACGGGCTACGCAGCACAGGCCCTCGGCCAGGAAGTCCGCCGCCCGGCAGGCTTCGCCGCGGCCGGCAAGGAGTAGCAGGATGATCGATTTCGACCCGGGAACGACCGCCGCGCCCGCAGGGGACGGTGCAGGCACGGGTGCCCGCAATGGCGGGGACCTCGTCGTCGAAACGCTGGAAGCCCTGGGCGCGAAAACCGTCTTTGGCATCCCGGGCCAGCATGCCCTGGGGCTCTTTGACGCGATGGGGCGCGGCAACCTGCAGTTCGTGTCATCGCGGGTGGAGAACAATTCCGCGTTCGCTGCTGACGGGTATTCACGGGCAACCGGTGAGGTGGGTGTCCTTTTCCTGTCCACCGGCCCCGGCGCCCTGACGTCCCTGGCCGGGCTGCAGGAAGCGTATGCCACCGGCGTTCCCATGGTGGTGGTGGCGAGCCAGATCCCGCTTGAGGGGCTGGGCGCCCGGCGCAAGGGCATGCTGCACCAGCTGGACGACCAGAAGGCATCGGCCGCCAACGTCACCAAGAGCCAGCGGCTGATCCAGCACGCATCGGGCATTCCGTCAGCCATCCAGGACGCCTGGACCGAAGCCATCTCGTCTCCCCAGGGGCCGGTGTGGATCGAGATCCCGCAAAACGTCCTGCTGGACCCGATCATGGTGCCTCCCGTTGAGGACGCGCTGGCAGAAGCGGCGGACAACCCCCCGCGGGTGGAGCTGGTCCGCGAAGCGGTCAAATGGCTGCAGGCCGCGGAACGTCCGGCCATCATTGCCGGCGGCGGCACCCGCCGGGGCCGGGCAGAGAAGTCCCTGCTCTCCATCGCAGAAAAGCTTCGCGCCCCCGTGATCTGCACCCCGGGAGGCAACGGTGCGTTCCCCTGGAACCATGAGCTGTCGCTGCAGTCCTGGATCGAGGACCGCCACATGACCGATGTACTGGAGGACGCGGACGTCCTGGTGGTGATTGGTTCATCCCTGGGTGAGGTCACCTCCAACTACTTCACCTTTGAGCCGCGCGGCAGGATCATCCAGATCGACGCCGAACCGCGGGTCCTGGAATCCAACCGGCCCGGGCTGGGCATCCGTGCCGACGCCGGCCAGGCGCTGGCCGCCCTGGACGAAGCACTGGTGGTTGAGCATGCCGAAAGCAGGCCGAACTGGCACGGCACGTCGCCGGAGGACCTGGTGAAGGAATCGCTGGCGAAGGTCCGGGAACGCCTGGAATCCCAGGACCTTGGCAAGGAACTGAAGTTCATGGCCGACATCCGCGAAGCCGTCCCCGCGGACATGCAGACCTTCTGGGACATGACGATTTCCGCATATTGGGGCTGGAGCTGCTGGGATGCCCGGGAGGGCCAGTTCCATTCCGCGCAAGGTGCCGGCGGGCTGGGTTACGGCTTCCCGGCAGCAATTGGCGCCGCAGTGGGACTGGAAACGGTGGGCAGGCCCGGCCGGGTACTTGCCGTATCCGGCGACGGCTCATCGATGTACTCCATCTCCGAACTCGCCACCGCCAAGCAGCACAACGTCCCGGTCACCTGGCTGATTGTGGACGACGGCGGCTACGGCATCCTGCGCGAATACATGGTGGGGGCGTTCGGCAAGGCCACCGCCACCGAACTCGCCCGGCCGGATTTCGTCAAGCTCGCCGAAGCGTTCGGCGTGCCTGCCACAAAAGTGGCCCCAGAGGATGTGGGGGAGGCGCTGAAGGCGGGCTTCGCAACCGACGGGCCCAACGTCGTCGTGGTGGAAACGCTCCTGAAGATGTTCGCGCCCACCCACTTGCCCGCATAACTGCTCCGGTCTTGCGCCGGAACAGAAAGCTAAAGGCCCCGCAGCACGAGTCCGTGTTGCGGGGCCTTTTTGGCAACCGCTCCGCCTGATGGGGGACAAGCGGAGTAGCTGAAACCAGAGTAATAGAAAGCATGCTTACGTTTCAAGCTGCGGCCGCGACCGGTTCTGTTCGCGGGGAGTTGCGCCCGATTTCTGCGAGCCTTGGCCAACCCGCACCTGCACTTAGTTTCCCAAAGCAACCAACTTCGGATATAGTTGCTTCAGGCAAACAATTAAGGAGTGCCTGGAGCCATGGCAGTAGCACCGGATACGGCAGCGGATCTCGTGTACCAGATCTTCGATCTCCAGCGCGCAGTGCGGTGCATCGCCACTGCCAGCGTTCGTGGGCAGGACACCGGAGTAGCGCTCCAAGGTGTCCTGCGCTTCGTGGGGGAGGGGGAGTCCCGGGCCACCAGGCTCGCCGAGCGGCTGGGCGTCAGCGCCCCGGTCCTCAGCCGGCACATCGCGGACCTGGAAGAGCATGGCTTGGTGATCCGCAGGCAGGATCCCGACGACGGCCGGGCCCAGTTGGTTGCCCTCACACCCTTGGGAGCGGAGAAACTTCGCTCCATCGAGGAGCAGCGTGCGGCGGCCCTGCAGGACTACCTGCGCGACTGGAGCGAGGAAGACGCCGGCAATACGGCAAGAATCCTGCACAAGCTCACCGACTCACTTAAGCAATCAGCCCGGGCAAAGGCGGCCGGCACCATCACAACCCACACCTCCTAGGAGCTGAACCCAATGGCAACCCACATTGCGGCAAGCCAACCCGCCGCCCCGGCCAAAATATCCACCGCACCGGCGGGGGCACGGCCCGAGATGTCCCACCGCCAGATCATGGAAGCCCTCACCGGACTCCTCGCCGCCTTCTTTACGGCGATCCTCAGCAGCACCATCGTGGCCAACGCGCTGCCCACCATCATGTCCGACCTGCACGGCACCCAGACAGATTTTGCCTGGGTCATCACCGCTGCGCTGCTGGCCAACGCCGCCACCACGCCGATCTGGGGCAAGCTCGCGGACCTCTTCAACAAAAAGGTCCTGGTCCAGCTGAGCATCGTCATCTTCGTGGCCGGCTCCGTGATGGCCGGCCTGTCCGAAACCATCCCCCTGCTCCTTGGGGCCCGGGTGATCCAGGGCGTCGCCATGGGCGGCCTCACCGCCCTTGCCCAAGCCATCATCGGCACCATGATTCCGCCGCGCGACCGCGGAAAATACTCCGGCTACATGGGCGCAGTGATGGCCGTCGGCACCGCCGGCGGCCCCCTGCTGGGCGGCTTCATCGTCGACAGCCCGCTGGGCTGGCGCTGGACCTTCTTCGTCTGCGTGCCGCTCGCCGTCGTCGCACTCATCCTGCTGCAGGTCACGCTCAAAATTAGCCATGTCCGCCGGCCCGCCAGGATCGACTGGCTCGGTTCGATCCTGCTCACGTCCGGCGTGAGCCTGCTCCTGATCTGGGTCTCGTTCGCGGGCAACCCCGCCTACTACGACTGGGTTTCCTGGCAGTCGGCTTTGATGGTGGGTGGCGGTATCGTCCTGCTGGCGCTGCTGGTCCTGGTGGAATCCAAGGTTGAGCAGCCCATCATCCCGCTGAAAATCATCTCTGAGCGCACCACGGCACTGGCCATCATTGCTTCGGTGGCGGTGGGCATCGCAATGTTCGGCTCGTCCACGTTCCTGGGCCAGTACTTCCAAGTGGCCCGCGGCGCGACCCCCACCGAGGCAGGGCTCCTCACGCTGCCAATGATCGCCGGAAACCTGACCGGCTCGGTGGCATCCGGCCTGCTGATCAGCCGGACGGGCAAATGGAAGGGCTACCTGATTGCCGGCTCCATCCTGCTGATCGGCGGACTGGGACTGGCCGGAACCATGGACCACACCACCGAACTGTGGCACGCCGGCGTCTTCACAGCGGTGCTCGGCCTGGGACTGGGCATGCTGATGCAGAACCTCGTCCTGGCCGTGCAGAACACGGTCCGTGCCGCGGACATTGGAACGGCCAGCGCCTCGGTAGCGTTCTTCCGGTCCGTGGGCGGCGCCATCGGCGTCGCCGTGCTGGGCGCCATCCTGGCCAACAGGGTCAGCGAGCTTGCCACCAAGGGCCTCGCAGCGGCCGGCATCCCGGTGCAGGGCGGCGCAGCCGGCTCCAGCATGGACCTGGCCCACATGCCGGAACCGGTGCGGGACATCATGCGCGCCGCCTACGGAGATGCCACCGCGGAAGTCTTCCTGATCTCCGCGGCGGTAACCGTCGTCGCGCTGGTATCGGTGCTGTTCATCAAGGAAAAGCCGTTGCGGCGCACCGTTGACATCCAGCCTGCGCAGGAGCCGGCCCCGCAGAAGGAAAGCGCCGCGGCGGAGCCCGCCTCCGCTGCCCGCTAAGCCATGGGCACTACTCCTCCCGGATGATCTTTCGCCGGGCTGTTTCACCCCCGGAAGGAGTTTCGTAGAGTGGGAAGGCTAAGGATGTCAGCCCCGGCTGGTACTACTTAACCCTCACCACTTCGCGAACTCTTCCTAAGGACCCGTGGGCATGCTCCTCACCCTCATACGGCGGTTTTCCAGGCCGTACATGCCATACATCGTGGCCGTCATCGTCTTCCAGCTGGCGTCAACCATCGCTGCGCTGTACCTCCCCAGCCTGAACGCCCAGATCATCGACGAAGGGGTATCCCGCGGGGACACCGACTTCATCTGGCGCACAGGCGGGGTGATGCTCCTCGTCGCCTTCATCCAGGTGGGAACGGCGATCGCCGGCGTCTACTACGGCTCCAAGACCGCCATGGCGGTGGGGCGCGACCTTCGGCGCGGGGTTTTCCGCAAAGTCACCAGCTTTTCCGCCAAGGACGTCAACACCTTCGGTGCGCCCACCCTGATCACGCGCGGTACCAATGACGTCCAGCAGGTCCAGATGCTGGTGCTGATGGGGCTGAACTTCATGGTGGCCACTCCCATTATGTGCATCGGCGGCATCATCATGGCGCTGCGGGAGGACATCAACCTGTCCTGGCTGGTCTGGGTCTCCGTGCCCGTCCTGGTGGTGGTGGTGGGTTACCTGGTGGTCCGCCTGATGCCGCTCTTCCGCGCCATGCAGAAGAAGATCGACCGCATCAACGGCGTCCTGCGCGAACAGATCATCGGCATCAGGGTGGTGCGGGCCTTTGTCCGCGAACCCTTTGAAACTGAGCGGTTCGGCGAAGCCAACAAGGACCTCACGGACGTATCCCTGAAGATCGGCGCCCTGTTTGTGCTGATGTTCCCGGCCATCGGCATGATCCTGCACCTGTCCACCGCCGCCGTGCTGTGGTTCGGCGGGCAGCGCGTGGATTCGGGCGAGATGCAGGTGGGGGCGCTGACGGCGTTCCTCCAATACCTGCTGCAGATCCTGGTGGCCGTGATGATGGGCACCTTTATGGCCATGATGATTCCGCGCGCTTCGGTATGTGCGGACCGCATCGGCGAGGTGCTCGACGTCGAACCATCCATCCACGATCCCGAACGTCCGGAGACCCCTGCTGCACTGGCCGGCGTGGTGGAGTACCGGAACGTCACGTTCGCCTACCCGGGCGCCGAGTCGCCGGTGCTAAGCAACATCAGCTTCACAGCCAAGCCGGGCCAGACCATCGCGATCATCGGTTCCACGGGTGCAGGGAAGACGTCCTTGTTGTCCCTGCTGCCGCGCCTCTACGACATCGCCGAGGGCGAAGTGCTCCTGGACGGCGTATCCGTCAACAACCTGGACCGCGCGGAGATCACCAGGCGCGTGGCACTGGTCCCGCAGCGGCCTTACCTCTTCTCCGGCACCATCGAACACAACCTGCGGTTTGGAAAGACCGAAGCCACGGACCAGGAGCTCTGGGACGCACTCGAGGTGGCACAGGGCGCCGACTTTGTCCGGGACAAGAAGAACGGGCTGAACTCCCGGATTTCACAGGGCGGGACCAACGTCTCCGGCGGCCAGCGGCAGCGCCTCTGCATCGCCCGCGCACTGGTCACCAAGCCCCGGGTCTACCTCTTTGATGACTCCTTCTCCGCCCTTGACGTCGCCACTGACGCCCGCCTCCGTGCGGCGCTTAAGCGCACCACTGCCGACACCACGGTCATCATCGTGGCCCAGCGCATTTCCACCATCACCGAAGCGGACCAGATCCTGGTCCTGGACAACGGCCGCATCGTGGACCGCGGAACGCATGAGGAACTCCTGGAAACCTCACCCACGTACCAGGAAATTGTTGAATCCCAGCTGAGCGTGGAGGAAATGGCATGAGCCCCCGCAAGAGAGACTCCACCGACATAAAAAAGACAACAGGCGCCCAGGACCAGGCTGACTCGGGCCTGGTGGAGGACGGCGCGGTTGAGGACGAGGAATTCTTCGAAGAGGAATACAAGCCTTCCGAAGCCGACGGCGACATGTTCGGCGGCATGCCGGCGAAGAAGGCCGAACACTTCTGGCCGTCCGCCAAGCGGCTGATGGGACTGCTGAAGCCGGAGGCTGCGGGCATCTACGCCGTGGTTGCGATGGTGGTGGTCGCGGTGGTCCTGAACGTTATTGCCCCCAAGATCCTGGGCCAGGCGATGGACGTGATTTTCGGCGGCGTGGTTGGCAAGCAACTCCCGGCAGGCGCCAGCAAGGAAGAGTTCGTGGCGGGACTGCGCCAGCAGGGGCAGGACAACTTCGCAGACATGATCTCCAAGATGGAACTGGTGCCCGGAAGCGGCATCGACTTCCAGAAGCTGTCCTTCCTTATTGCCGTGGTTCTCCTGATGTACTTCGTTGCCAACATCTTCCTGTGGCTGCAGGGCTACGTCCTGAACCGCATCGTGATGAAGGTTATCCGCAGGCTTCGCGATGACACCGAAAAGAAGCTCAACAGGCTTCCGCTGAACTACTTCGACACCCGGCAGCGCGGCGACGTCCTCTCCCGGGTGACAAACGACGTCGACAACATCCAGCAGGCGCTGCAGCAGGCGTTCGCCCAGCTGATCAACTCGCTGCTGACGGTCATCGGCATTGTGATCATGATGTTCATCGTCTCCTGGCAGCTGGCCCTCATTGCCCTGGTGGCGCTTCCGCTGTCCGGCGTCGCTGCCGGGATCATCGGCTCGCGCAGCCAGAAGCTCTTTGCGGCGCAGTGGAAAAACACCGGTGCTTTGAACGGCCAGATTGAGGAATCGTTCTCCGGCCATGACCTGGTGCGGGTCTTCGGGCGGGACGCAGACATGCTGGAACGGTTCGAGGAACGCAACGAGGCCCTGTACAAGGCCAGCTTCGGGGCACAGTTTGTTTCGGGCATCATCTTCCCGGTGATGCAGTTCGTCTCCTACCTCAGCTACGTGGGCATTGCCGTGGTGGGTGGACTCCGGGTGGCCTCGGGTTCCATGTCCCTGGGCGATGCCACAGCCTTCATCCAGTACTCCCGCGAGTTCACTCAGCCACTGGGCCAGATGGCGGGCATGGCCAACATGCTCCAGTCCGGCGTAGCGTCCTCCGAGCGGGTGTTCGAATTCTTGGATGCCGAAGAACAGGACGTTGAGACGGCCACGGAACACCTTCCGGCCAAGACGGACGGGCACGTCGAGTTCAAGAATGTCACGTTCAGCTACACGGAGGACAAGAAGCTGATCGAAGACCTGTCCTTCACTGCGGAACCGGGAAATACCGTGGCCATTGTTGGGCCCACCGGAGCCGGGAAGACCACCCTGGTCAACCTGGTGATGCGCTTCTACGAACTCAACTCCGGATCCATCACGCTGGACGGAGTGGACATCACCCACCTCAGCCGGTCCGAGCTCCGCTCCAAGGTGGGCATGGTGCTCCAGGACGCCTGGCTGTTCGGCGGCTCCATCTACGACAACATCCGCTACGGCAATCTGGACGCCACCGAGGAGCAGGTCATGGCAGCCGCCAAAGCCACCTTCGTGGACCGCTTTGTCCGCGCCCTGCCAGAGGGATACGACACCGTGATTGATGAGGAAGGCAACAACGTCAGCGCCGGTGAAAAACAGCTCATCACCATCGCCCGCGCCTTCGTGGCAAATCCGTCGCTGCTGATCCTCGATGAAGCCACCAGCTCCGTTGACACCCGTACTGAGCTGCTGGTGCAGAAGGCCATGGCAGCGCTCCGCACGGACCGCACCAGCTTTGTGATCGCCCACCGGCTCTCCACCATCCGCGATGCCGACACCATCCTGGTGATGGAGAACGGCAGGATCGTGGAGCAGGGGAACCACAAGGTCCTCCTTGCTGCGGAAGGCGCCTACTACCGGCTGTACATGTCCCAGTTCGCGGGTGCGGACGCCGGGGAACTGCCGGTGGATGATTCGACGGCGGTGCACAGCTGAGCGCGCAGGAGGCTCCGGTGCAGGAGAACGCCTCATTGCCGGAAGACGGCGGGGCGCAGGAGGACGACACTGCGCAGCAGGACGGCGGGGCGCAGGAAGACGGTACAGCGCAGCAGGACGCGCAGTTGAAGCAGGACGCGCAGTTGAAGCCGCTGAGCGAGGGCGGCCGGCGGATCGAGGTCCTGGTTCCCATGCGGTGGGGCGACATGGACGCGTACGGGCACATCAACAACGTGCAGATCGTCCGGATGCTCGAGGAAGCGCGAATTGCCGCTTTCGGACCGCCGCGGGGAGCAGGGCTGCCCGGCGTCGAGCCGCACGTCTCCCTTTTCAATGACGTCCCGGAGGGAACCATGGCGTTGGTGGTGGACCACAAGATCCGGTACGTCAGGACACTTGAGTACCGGAACGTCCCTGCCGTGGTCCAGGTGTGGATCGGCGCCGTCAAGGGAGCGAGCTTCGATATCCACTACCTGGTCCAGGACCCGGTCACCCGGGAGGACTGCGTCAAGGCCAGCAGTCATTTGGCGTTCGTGCACGAAGCCACGGGGCGGGTGCAGCGCCTCACGCCTGAACAAAAGGAACGGCTGGCACCATTCACTGTTTGAACGGAAGGTGCAGGCGCTCCGGCCGGTGCAGCCCGTTGCGCAGGAGCGGCCTGCACCGGAAACTAGGAACCCCAACCAAGGAGGAATAGGCATGGCCCAGAAAAAGACCTGGAAGGAAATGTCCCCGTCCGCAAAGGCCGGCACCATACTGGTGGCCATCGCACAGGTGTCCCTGTTGGTGGCGGCGCAGCGGGACATTTCAAAGCGCCCGGCAGCGATGATCAACGGTCCCAAGGCTGCCTGGCGGGCGGCATCGTTCATCAACTTCATCGGACCGGTGGGCTACTTTACGTTCGGCCGGAAGAGGCCGGGAGCGGGGACGTAGCGCGCCAGGAGTCACCGGGTGCCCACCAGCTCTGAGCGCCCATCCAGCTTCACCCTGTAAATTTGAATCCATGACCCCCGCCTCCACTGCTGCCATGCCCCGTGCCCTCGGTGTCTCCCGTGCCCTCGGTGTCTCCCGGGAAATTGAGGAGGCGGCGTGGTTCGTGCTTGGCCCTGGGCTCCTCGGGAAGCCGTCTGCGCTGGACGGACGCACCATGACGTGGACGTCGGAGGCGGCGGCGGAGCTCCTGGACAGGCTGGAACGGGGTACCCCGGATCCGAAGGCACCTATGATGACCAACCTTCGGCAGAACCTCGACGGTGCGTCCCGGGAAGCGAAGCAGCTGGCCGTGGAACTGCTGTTCCTGCAGTCGCTGCCCCTGGCCCACGAGGTGAAGTCGCTGAAGGTCAAGCGCGCCCGTGTGGCCGAGGCTGCTTCCTGGCTCGAGCCTCCGCTGGAGCTGCCCGAGGAGCTGTACCAGGGCCTCACGGACCACGGCGTCATCCGCGACCGGACGGCCGAGTTCAACTGGACCATCTGGGACCACCTGGGGTGGCTCTGCCGTTTTGTGCAGCAGGTGGACCAGCAGACCACGGCGGACATTGCCGAAGCCCTGCAGGACCCGCTGAAGTTCCACCGCCTCGCCGCTGCCACTCCAGGGGACCAGCCCGCCATCCGCCGCAGCGTCGAATTCCTCACCTGGCCCAGCTATTTCGAGCCCGTAGTGGCGGACGTGGAGCGCCAGGAAATCCGCGATGCCTTCGCCTCGCTGGTGGGCGGCGCAAAAGGCGACGCGGAAGAGGACATCACCGCAGACATCCACCGCATCCGCCTGCACCTTGATGAGCAGGCCGGGCAACGCATCGACTGGTATGCCCGCCAGCTGGTCAGCCAATGGCGCAAGGTAGGAGACCCCGGCCGCCGGGCTTGGCTGCTGCGCACGCACAGCGACAACACCGAGCTGCTCACCGCCTGGCAGGGCGAGGAAAAGGTGACGCTCGACGTCGAACATCTCCGCCTGCTGGGCCCCGGCGTCACGGCGGGGGTGGTCCAGCATGCCGTGGACGAGGACTACAAGCACCTCGGCTATGTGGAGCGCGAGGACACCAAGACCGCTGTTTTTGCGTTCCTGACCGTGATGAAGCCCGGGGACCTGGCGCTTTACCAGCACGCCGGAAAGGTGCGGCTCGGCGTCGTACTGGGGGAGCCCGAACACAACGAGGACAACCGGCGGCTGCGCCGGAAGGTCCGCTGGTTCGACGAAGGCCACGCCACCACCAGCCTTCCCCGCCACGTGCAGCGGCAGCTGGCCACACCCGGGATCGTTGTTGACCTGACCAGAGTGGTGCAGGCGCTGCAGGGCCTGCTGCCCGCAGAAGCGGAAACAGAGCCCGACGGCGATGCTGAAGCGGCCGCCGTCGTCCCTCTCGTCCAGGAGGGCTTCCGTCCGCTGACGCGCGAGTTCGCGGATTCCCTGCACATGGAGCTGGAGCCGCTCCAGGAGATCGCCGAACTGCTGGAGGAGAACCGGCAGCTGGTGCTGTACGGTCCGCCGGGCACCGGCAAGACCTACCTGGCGAAGCACCTCGCGGCGGAGTTGGCGGACGACACCACGGACGAGCGGGTCAAACTGGTTCAGTTCCACCCTTCGTATGCCTACGAGGACTTTTTCGAAGGCTACCGGCCGGACAAGACAGACGAAGGGCAGGTGTCCTTCAAACTCGTGGCCGGTCCGCTCCGCCGCCTCGCCGAAGAAGCGGCCAAGCCCGGCAACGAGAAGAAGCCGTACTTCCTCATCATCGACGAGATGAACCGCGCCAACCTCGCCAAGGTGTTCGGCGAGCTGTACTTCCTGCTGGAGTACCGCGATGACCGGATCTATCTGCAGTACAGCCCCAATGAGCCGTTCACGCTGCCGGACAACCTCTACATCATCGGCACCATGAACACCGCCGACCGGTCCATCGCCATGATGGATGCCGCCATCCGCCGTCGTTTTGCCTTCATCGAGCTGCACCCGCAGACCGAACCGGTGAAGGGCTCGTTGCTCCGGTTCCTCGAGGCCCGGCAGCTGGACACCACCCCGGCACTGCTGCTGGACGCCCTCAACGCCGCCATCGACGAGTGGGACCGGGACCTCATGATCGGCCCGTCGTACTTTATGAAGCCGGCAGCCCAAACCCCTGCCGGGCTGCGGCGGATCTGGAAGTACGAGCTGATGCCCCTGCTCGAGGAGCACTACCACGGCCAGCTGACCCGGGCCCAGCTCGAGGAACGCTTCGGACTGGACCGGCTGCTGGAACGCCTTGCAGGCCGTTGACCCCGGCGCATCTGTCCGGCACCTGGTGCTGGACGAAATGTCCCGCGGGATGGTGGAACGGCTGGATCCGGCCAGCGCCTCGTTCCTGAACGCCAGTGGCCTCGCCAAGGCGTCGCCCATGGGCCTCGGCCTGTACCGGATCGAGCCCGTGGGCAAGGTGGGCTCGGTGCGGACTCCCACGGTGCAACTGGACGTCCGGCCCAAGGACCGGCTGGGACTCAGCCGGCTCCTGTTCCTGCTCAGCTATGCGGGCGACCAGGGGTTCCGCCCCGACTCCGTCGCTGCCATGGAGGACCGGGAGCTCTGGAGCGCGCTGGCTGAGTCGCTGGCGCAGCTCGCCGAACGGGCTCTGGGACGCGGTGTGCTGCAGGGGTACCGCACCGTGGACGAGGCGCTCCGCACCGTCAAGGGACGCATCCGCATCTCGGACCAGATTTCCCGGCGGCCCGGCATGCTGGTGCCCCTCGAGGTGTCCTACGACGAGTTCAGCGAGGACATCGCCGAAAACCGTATCCTGCGTGCCGCGCTGGAGCGGATGAGCCAGGTGCCGCGGGTCCGTCCCGAGGTGCTGAGCCGGCTGCGCCAGCTTAAGGGAAAGCTCGACGCCGTCACCCGCCTTCCCGCCGGCGCGCCGCTGCCGCCGTGGACGGCCAGCCGGATGAACCTCCGCTACCACTCCGTCCTCCGCCTGGCGGAACTCATTCTCCGGAACGCCTCGGCTGAAGCGGGCCAGGGCAAGCAGCAGACGGCTGCGTTCGTAGTGGACATGGCCCAGGTGTTTGAGGATTTTGTCGGCACGGCATTGCGGGAGGCGATGGCTGCCTACCCGGGAGAGCTCCGGCTTCAGTACAACGCGCTCCTCAGCGAGGCGGTGCGGGACGCGGACCGGTTGTCCGTGCGGCCGGATGCCGTGCACCTGCTGGGCGGACGGCCCGTGGTGGTCTACAACGCCAAGTACAAGGCCGCGTCCGACCTCGGCGCCTCGCTCACAGCCGACCATTACCAAATGCTCGCCCACTGCACCGCTTTGGCGGTGCCCACGGCCTGGCTGGTCTACGCTGGATCCGGTGAGGTCAAGCTGCGCCGCATCCTGAACACAGACATCGACATTGTGGAGTTCCCGCTGGACCTGTCCAGGCCGCCGTCGGAAATCCTCGCCTCGATTGCGGAACTCGCCCGCCAGTCCTGGGGCGAAGTCCCCACCCGCCCCCTAACCTCCCCGGCCGCTCCCTGACCTCGCAAGCTCGGCCGGGGAACCCTGCGGTCGTGGGCCCGGCTCGGCCAGGGAACCCGGCGGGCGTGGGCCCAGGGCAGGCCCGGAACGCGGGCTAACGCTGGGGCTGCCCTGCCGCCGTCGTACGTTGGCCCACGTTAGGCCCGCACCGGCGCCTAACGCTCGGACTGCCTGCCGCCGTCGTACGCGCTGGCCTTGTTACACCGGGACCCGGAACGTGAACGTGGTTCCCTGGCCCAGCGAGCTTGCCACTTCAATGTTCCCGCCATGGGCCTCAACGATGGCCTTGCTGATGGGCAGGCCCAAACCAACGCCAGGGATGGCTGTCCTGCGGACGTTGCTGGTGCGGAAGAACTTGGCAAACACTTCCGAGGCGTCTTCGGCGCTCATGCCCATGCCGGTATCGCTGACCCGGCACGTAAGGTGGCCGTCCTCCTGCGCCAGGGTGACCAGCACGTTGCCGCCGTCGGGGGAGTACTTGATGGCGTTGGACACGAGGTTGTCCAGCACTTGGGAAATGCGCGGGCCGTCCACGTGGGCCTCCAGCCGCTCCGGGGTATCCGCGGCCAGTACCACTCCTGACGCGGCCGCCTTGGGCATGGCCGAGGAAACGCTGCTGCGCACCAGGTCGGCCACGTCGACGGAGTGGGGCGTGACAATCAGCTGTCCGTGGCGGCTGGCAAGCAGGTCGCTGACCAACGTCAATAGCCGCTCCGAGTTCCTGCGGATGATCTCGAGCATGGCCCGCTGCGACTCGGCCGGCTCATCTTCGAGCAGGATTTCCACGTACCCAAGAATTGACGTCAGGGGTGTCCGGAATTCATGCGAGACGCTGGAGACGAAGTCATCCTTTGCCGCCAGGGCGTTGACGAGGTCCGTAACGTCGCTGAAGGCAATCACGGAGCCGGAGAACTTCCCCTCAGCGTCCTTCATGGCCCGGGCGGTGGTCACGAAAGCCCGCTGCTCCTTGCCCGAGCCCAGCCACACAAGGTAATCCGTGAAGGTTTCCCCGAGGACGGCACGGCGGACCGGGCGTTCCTGCACTGGAACCAACGTCTTCCGGTCCGGCCCGAACACGAGCAGTTGGGACTCGTTAGGGTCAGCTATCTCCTTGGGCCGCGCCAGTTCGTGGTTGGTCCGCTGCTTCCGGTTCATCAGCACGTCATGCCCATCCGCGTCCACGGCGAGGACGCCCAGATGGACAGTGTCCAGGACGGTGTTCAACAGCGCTTCCTGGCGCTGGCTGGTGCGCAGGTTGGCCTGCAATTGCGCGTCCTTATCCTCCAGTTCCCGCTGCTGCCGCATCATGCTGAGCGTCAGGACACTTACGGAAACACCGATGCCGAGCATCATGACGGGCAGGAGCAACGACCGCGCAAAATCCTGCGCCGTAAAGCTTCCTTTGATCAGCAGCGGAACCCAGATGATTGCCAGCGGCGCCAGGAAAGACAGCCACAAAGCAGCCCTCGGGTAGTAGCCGGAGGCGCAGAGCCAGATCACCGGGAACACGGCAAGAAGGCTGATACCCGTCAGGCTTTCCTGCCCGCCTTCCCTGCCGAGGGCAATGGAGACGAAATCCAGCAGCGGAAGAATCAGGAAGCTCGTGTAGGGCAACCGCTCCCAGGGAACCAGGTAGCAGAGGGCCATGATTGCGGCCTGCGACACCAGGAACGCGACAAAAAGCGGATTGTTCATGGTGGCCGGGAAGAACGCCCAGATCAGGAAGGCTGTCAGGATCGTCGTCACAAACAGGGGCATCTGGCTGAGCGCCACCCGGTCCGTCAGCCGGTACTCATGGAAAGGACGCCGAAAGAACCTTACCCGGCCAGAGGACCACGCATCAGGGTTAGTCATGGCGCAGAAACTTACGGGACAAGGTGTGCGAGGCCATATCAGCAGGATATCCGCAGCCAGCTATACTTCTGACGTTGGCTGCTGAGGGGGCACTATGAGTGATGCACGTGTCGGACTGGTCATCGAGGATGACCACGACATTCGGGAACTGGTTCGGACTGTGCTGACCCAGGCAGGCTTTGACGTGACCGTGGCAAGCAGCGGCGCCGAAGGTGTCCTTACTGCGAAGACCCTCAATCCGGATGTCATCACCCTGGACCTTGGCTTGCCGGACATCGACGGTTTTGAGGTCTCCCGGCAGATCCGCGAGTTTTCTGACGCCTATATCGTGATGCTGACGGCCCGGACTGAAGAGCTGGATACCCTCATAGGCCTCGAGTCCGGAGCGGACGATTACCTTACAAAGCCGTTCCGCCCGAGGGAGCTGCGCGCCCGCATCGCTGCGATGATGCGCCGCCCCCGTACCGTTCCCGACGCCGCGGAAGCTGCCGGAGTCGAGGCGTCCGCGGATGGCCAGGCGCATCCCGAGCGGGGAAATTACAGCCATAACGGCCTGGAGCTGAGCTATGCCTCCCGCACGGTAACCGTGGACGGCGCCGAGATGAACCTGACCCGCACCGAGTTCGAACTCCTGCACGCCCTGCTGGAGGCAGGCAGGACTGTCCGTACCAAATCGGACCTGGTGCGCCGGCTACGGGACGAGGATTACGACGTCGGGGGTTACATCAGCGAAGCTGACGAGCGGTCAGTCGAGGTCCACATGGGAAACCTGCGCAAGAAACTTGGTGATTCTCCGCAGAAGCCGCGCTGGCTCCAGACGGTTCGCGGCGTAGGTTACAGGCTCGCCCCCGGCGAACAGTGATCCTGCAGCCTGCTCATCGTTTGCCGGCTGCACTGGCTGATCCGCCTCAGGAACGAGGCCGCGAGCCTGGGAAGGACGACGGCGGCGTCAGCGTCCGGCCCTCCGGTCCGGATTTCGCCTTCCAGGGCCATTGCCAGGCTGGCGAGCCGCTGGGCGCCCACCATCTGGCTGGATGTCTTCAGGCTCAGGACGGCGTCCACCGACCCGTCCAGGTCTCCGCTGGTCAGGGCCAACCGCAGGCGCCCGATGCGATGCGGGAGGTAGTCAATGAAGTTCCCCACGAAGACCCTGCAATACCCCTCGTCCTCCTCGAGTTCCTCACGCAGCCGGTCCAGGACGGCCTGGTCCACCAGTGGGCGACCGGCATCATTGGACGGGGTCATCATTGTCCTTTCGGCTGTGGTCTTCCACTCCGGAAACCGGGGGGTAGGCGGGGCATCAACGCCCCTTCAGGTTAGGGCTGCTGCGCATACTCGGGAGTGGTTTCCGAACAGAATTGTGTGTTTCTTGATGAGACTGCAGGTTTTTACGTCCAATACTTGAGCCAGTGCATTTCGTATAAAAAGATCAGCGGCAGCGGGCCGCATGGAGACGCGGAGAATAGTTGTTGTGTTGAGGTCGCTGAGAACTTTTGTTATAGCCTTTGTGGTGGCAGCCGGAATGGCTGTGGCCTTTATCCAACCTGCACATGCTGCCCCGGCTGGCCAGATCGCCTTGAGTCCTTCATCCGGGCCTGCGGGCTCTGCTGTTACCGTTTCCGGCACGGGATTTAAGGCATCAACAACAGGGACGGTAATTGTGGGTTCCACGACCTTTCCTTTCAAAACCACAGCTACGGGCGCATTCAGTACCGGCATCACCATCCCTGCTGAATCCAGCGGCCCCGTCATAGTCACAGCCAAGACGTCGTCCATCAAAGCCTCCGCTCCGTTCGTTGTGGAGGCCGCCCCGGCGCCCCAGCCGCCTACCGTCAGCACGGACTCCTTGCGTTTTGGAGTGGCCACTCCTGGCGGAGCACTGGCTGCCGCGGAACTCGACGAAGTATCTGTATTGGCGGGGGAGAGCCCCTCCATGGTCCTCATTTACAAAGACTTTCTTCAGTCGCCTCCACTGACGGAGCTGAACGCGGTGCGCGCCCGCGGAGCCGTCCCGCTTGTGACGTGGGAGCCGTGGGCTTGGGGCGGTGGCGTTGAGCAGCCTGCGTATGCCCTTGACCGGATCACCGCCGGCGACTTTGATGGCCGCCTTCGGGAGTGGGGCCAGTCCCTTGCTGCCTGGGGCCAGCCGGTGATGCTCCGCTTTGCCCATGAGATGAATGGCAACTGGTATCCGTGGGCGGAATCGGCGAATGGCAATCAGCCGGGCGACTACGTCCAGGCCTGGCAGCACGTCCACGACGTCGTTGCCTCTACCGGAGCCAGCAACGTCCAATGGGTGTGGTCTCCGAATGTTCCCTACTGGGGCTCTACGGATCTGGCGGGGCTTTATCCGGGCGCGGGCTACGTGGATGTTGTGGCCCTCGACGGGTACAACTGGGGCACGTCCACAGCATGGAGCAGCTGGGTTTCGCCCCAGGATCTCTTTGCTCCGGGCATTGCGGCGCTCCGAACCCTCGCGCCGGGTAAACCAATCCTGATTGCCGAGACGGCGTCCAGCGAGGCCGGCGGTTCGAAAGCCGAATGGAACACCAGCCTGGTGTCCTACCTTGCCGCCCAGCCCGATGTTATGGGGTTCGTCTGGTTCCACTTGCAGAAGGAGGCCGACTGGCGCATCAACAGCAGTCCTTCCTCGGCGTCTGCCTTGAATGCGGCGCTCTTGGCGCGGCGCAGTTAGCTGGCGAAAGGGGATGCTGGTGCTCCGGACTCTTTGTGCTGCAGTCCTCCAAACGGGACAATGCAGTCATCCTTCCGGACCCACATCAAGGGTTGCTGTGGGAGAGGCTAAAGATTGCCTCAAGAATGCTGTCTGTTTGGGGCCCCACTGGAAGCGTGGGGTTCTTTTTCCAGAAACTGCACCAGGTGCGCCTCTAGTGCAGATCCATCCTTGAGCTCGCATTCCCACACGGTGAGCACCTCCCAGCCGGCTTCCTCCAGCAAGCGGCGCTGGCCGGCGTCGCGTTCCTTGGTACGTGAGCGCTTTGCCTCCCAAAACTCAGCGTTCGCTTTGGGGGCGTGCTGGCCCACCCGGCAGTCATGGAAATGCCAGAAGCATCCGTTGACGAAAATGACCTTGCGGCGGCCGGCGAAGACGAGATCCGGATTGCCCGGAAGCCGCGTGCCCCCGGTTCTCCCGTGCAGACGGTAGCGGTACCCCTTGGCGTGGAGGAGCCTGCGCACCAGCAGCTCGGGCTTGGTGTCCTTCCCCCGGATCCGTGACATGTTCCAGCTGCGCTGCTCCGGGCTCAGCTTATCCGCCATGCTTTCAGTCTAGATTCCTAGAAACCGCGCTCCGGCTGGTCCCCAAGCTGGAAATGGCGCCCGGTAATGGCAACGGGCTCGATCTCGACGTAGAAGTCCTTGAGCGTTGGTACCCACGACTTCAGGCCCAGTTCCTCCACCTCTGCCAGTTCGGCCGAGTTGCTCAGCACCCGGGCTCTTCCCCGAAGGACCACGGACCACGCCTCGTCCGAGAGGATGCCGTCAGCCTCGAAGAGCACCGCCGAATTGATGGTCAGCTGGGCGAGCTTGTTGCCTGGGGCAGTCCTCAGATACAGCTTGCCGCTCGAGCTGACGTAGTTGACGGGAAAGATATCCGGTTCCCCGGCAACCGAGACCACCAGCCGTCCGTGCTTGGTCCCCTCCAACAGGCGCCAGGACTGCTCGTCACTGAGTTCCAGGACCGGATTTCCATCTGTGTGCTCAAACATCATGCTGCCATTCTTCTACGTTACGTAGAAATGCGCTAGGGGCAGTTTGTTGGTGCGCCCTGCATTCTTGCTTATGCGCGATGCGGGCCGCGCGCTCTTAGTTGCCGGCCTGCTTTATTACTTTCCAATTTTCCGCCTCGGTGATAAGACCAAGGACGGGTTGCCTGTGGATAAGTTTGATCGCTGAAATGTGACCTGGGCTACCCTTAAGTCACTGTCCGGAACATGCCGTCTTGAAACTACTGGGGGATTAGCGGCCCATGACATCGCACAACGTATTCACGTCTCGCCTCATCCGCTCCGGCGGTGTAGCCATCCTCCTTGCTGCTGTGGTGATGTTGGCTGGCTGCGCAGGTGGAGCACCTGCAGATCCAGGAACGGCATCCCCGACAGCTACAGAGTCGACCTCCCCCAGTCCTTCGGCCACCCCTACGCCGACGAACAGCGCGGCCTACAAACCGGCCGACGCATCCGGCCCCGCCCGCAATGTTCCCGTCCCCGTGCTGCCCGACGTGGCGAAGACGGAGACGAAGGAAGGATTGGAAGCTTTCGTGCGGTATTGGTACGCCACGCTAAATTACGCATTTGAGACCGGTAAAACCGAGAAGCTTGTAGAAATAAGCGGACCTAGTTGTGTTTTCTGCCACGGACTACAAGATGGAGTGGCAGAAGCATGGAGCGACGGCCGCTGGGTGTCGGGAGGAAAAATCGAAACTCCCGCCATCTCAGTTAAATTCGAACCAGGAGTAGAACCACACGCCGTCGTTCAGGTGCTACAGGAAACGATTGAAATTAGAAAACCTGATGGGAGTCTTTTCCAGGCTCCTACAGCCGCCACTAATACCGGAAGTCGTGCCGCGGCTACTTTTGGCTCAACGGGTTGGACGATGACTGACCTTGGCCTGATTAGGTAAAGAGGATGAAGTCAAGCCCGCTAAAAGTCATGTGTGTGACCTGGGCGCTGCTGGTTGTCACTCCCACGCTCGCGTTCGCTGACATCTCCTTGGGCTATGAGGAGAAAGGGCTCGGAATCGGTGCAGATCAATGGGTGGTTGACGAAACCACAGGCGACCTAATCCGTGCTCAACCGGGTTCCGTGAATGCCGACCCCAACGAGTACAAGTACGAGCTTCAGTGCCACCTTGGCGGGGGCGACTTCGACACTCCCTGCCTTGCCCGGCAAATCGAATGCAAGGACGGCCCTGACGGTGAAGAGGGCATCCCTGTCACCTGGCTATCAAGGCCCCGGGGAGTTCCCGGTGCGGTCTGGGCCCACCATTCGGGCCCGACCTGCCTCTACGACGCCCGGCCCGAGGACTTGCTGCCCCGCATCGCCGCCGACATTCAGCGGCAGTTCCAAAGCTTGCCGGTGAACGCGGGAACAGTCGTGGCCCAGCCCAGCCCCCACACGCTCCGGGGCGCTGAAACCAACTTCTACGCGGAGGCCGTGGAACAGCAGTTCGATGTCACCATGTTCGGCCAGCAGGTGCACATTGTCGCGACGCCGGTTCAATACACCTGGAACTACGGCGATGGAACTGTTTTCGGTCCCCAGCCGTCGATGGGAGGCCCGCTGCCGCAGGACCGCTGGGGTGAAAAGACGAGGACAAGTCACGCCTACGGAACCACGGGTGACTTCCAGGTCGTGTTGACCACATCCTTCCAAGGAACGTACTCCGTCAATGCCGGGCCACCTCTGCCCATCCCTGGCCAGGGCCAATTCAACGCTCCGCCACAAACCATAAGTGTCTGGCGGTCGCTCACCCGCAACTATGCCGACGACTGCAATGCAAACCCCCAGGGACAGGGCTGCCCGGGAGCTGGGGCAACGCGCTAAGCAGTCGTGATGACAGCACAGGAGAGCACCCGCCGTGCAAGCGTGATGTGATTCGCGCCGCATTCGGAATAGTTGCACGCGCCTCCCAGTTGGGCCAGACAGAACGTTGAAAACTTCGAAAGGACGCGCATGCTGTTTTCCCCTCTGGCCCTTGGCGAACTCGAGCTCCCCAACCGGCTGGTGATGGCACCCCTGACCCGGCTCCGCGCCGGCGAGGAAGGCATCCCCGGCCCGCTCCTTGCTGAGCATTACCGGCAGCGTGCTTCCCTCGGCCTTATCGTCAGCGAAGGAACCTACCCCAGCCCTGCTGGTCGTTCCTACCCCGGCCAGCCCGGCATCGTCACGGAAGAGCAGGTGGCCGGATGGAAGAAGGTCACCGACGCAGTGCACGCCGAAGGCGGCCGCATGTTCGCCCAGATCATGCATGGCGGCAGGGTCTCACACCCGGACATCACGGGCGGCAACACCATCGTCGCACCCAGCGCGGTAGCCATCGAGGGCGAAGTCCGCACCCCGTCCGGCAAGCAGCCGTACCCCGTGCCGCACGCACTGACCACTGACGAACTGCCGCTGGTGATCCAGGAATTCGTCGCCGCCTCGCTGAATGCCATCGAAGCCGGTTTCGACGGCGTCGAACTTCACTCTGCTAACGGCTACCTTCTCCACGAGTTCCTGGCGCCAAACTCCAACGTCCGCACGGACAGCTACGGCGGTTCCCCGGAGAACCGGGCACGTTTCGTGATCGAGACGGTCAACGCGGTAGTGGCAGCGGTCGGAGCCAACCGGGTGGGCATCCGCATCTCCCCGGAGCACAACGTCCAGGGCATTGCCGAGACTGACGCAGCTGATGTTCGGGCCACGTACGAGGTTCTGGTGGACAGCATCGCCCCGCTGAACCTTGCTTACCTCAGCATGCTGCACCACGAACCCGGTGGAGAACTGGTCCAGGATCTTCGCACCCGCTTTGGCGGCACTTTCCTGGTCAATACCGGATTCAGCGTGGTCACCACCCGCGAGGAAGCTGTTGCCCTGGTGGCCGACGGCCATGCTGACGCCGTAGTGGTGGGCCGTCCCGCCATCGCCAATCCGGACCTGGCTCGGCGCTGGAACGAGAGCCTGCCGCTGAACGAAGCGGACCCCTCCACCTTCTACGCCGACGGGGCCGAGGGCTACACGGACTACCCGGCCTACGCCGGCTAAAAGCCCCTTCCAAACAGCAACCACGAAATAGCGACGACGGCGGCACCCGGCTTTGGGTGCCGCCGTCGTCGTTTGCTGCTCGGTGTGCTGTCCCGGCAGCGGGCGCCTCAGGTCATCCGACGGCCTTCGGCTGGTGAAGTTGGCCCACCGGGCTCCTCTGGGGTCCGGCGGTGATCAGATGCTACTCCATCAAATGGAGATTTACTAGAGTCCGTTTCGGCACCTGCCGGGCGGGCTAGAGCAGTGCCTCCCGGCCGGTTCCTTCCGTCATGACCAGCTTGCCGTCCTCGATGGATACGAGCACGCTTTTGGGCTTTCCGCTGACCTTCTTGATCGCTTTCAGGCCCCGGTTGGTAACCTCGACACCCACTTGCGCGCCCTTCGCCGGCAGCTCTACGGATACCTCGGATGCGATGCCGAGGATTGGGTTGGTGGAAACGTCCAGGTCCCGCCGCGCTTGCTTGCCGTTCACCGTCACGGTGATGTTTGCTTCCTCGAACCCCTCCTGAAACACAATAAGCAGTTCCCGCATGATGCCCTCTTCCTCGAGCGTTCGGTGCCTGTGACGGCATTTCAACTACAGCACTTTGCGGGCGGCAGCGGAATACCCTTGCCCAACGTCCTTGACTGCCACGGCAGTGGAGCCGGGCAACCGCTTAGGGCAAGATGTTCTGGTGACTCAACTGCCGCACGCCCCTTCCCCTGCTCCGTCCGCGCCCACGAAAAGGGAGGACGGAATCTACAGCCAGATCGCCACCGAACTGGGCGTCAAAGCCTGGCAGGTGAAGGCAGCAGTGGAGCTGCTCGACGGTGGGTCTACCGTCCCGTTCATCGCCCGGTACCGCAAGGAAGCCACTGGAACGCTGGACGACACTCAGCTCCGCGAGCTCGACGAACGCCTGCGCTACCTCCGTGAACTGGAGGACCGCCGTCGTACGGTTCTCGACGCTGTTGCGGCGCAGGGCCAGCTAACGCCCGAGTTGCAAAAAGCGATCCTCGCTGCTGACACAAAGTCGCGGCTTGAGGATATCTACCTGCCGTTCAAGTCAAAGCGGCGTACCAAAGCGCAGATAGCGCGCGAAGCCGGCCTGGAGCCGCTGGCTGACGCTTTGCTGAAGCGCCCCGAGCTCAGCCCGGAGCGCGAGGCTACGAAGTACCTCAACCCTGAACATGCCGTTGGTGACGCCGCCGCCGCGCTCGCGGGTGCCCGCGCCATTCTCGTTGAGCGCGTCGCCCAGGACCCCGATCTCGCTGCGACCCTGCGCGAGCGCCTCTGGACGCAGGGCCGCATGGTGTCGCGCGTCAAGAAGGGGAAGGAGGCAGAAGGCCAGAAGTTCGCTGACTACTTCGAGTTTGCCCAGGCGCCGGCCGGCATGCCGTCGCACCGCGTGCTCGCTTTGCTGCGGGGGGAGAAGGACGGCGTCCTTGAGCTCGACCTCGCCGAAGCAGACCCCACGGACGACGGCGCCCTTGCGGCCGCGCGCTCACGCTATGAGTCGGCGGTGGCCAGGTGCCTCGGGGTTGCGGACCGTGGGCGTCCCGCCGATGACTGGCTAATGGAAACGGCACAGTTGGCGTGGCGGTCCCGCGTGCTGGCCCGGCTGACGGCCGACCTCCGCGGCAAGATGTTCGCAGCCGCCGAGGATGAGGCGGTCCGTGTTTTCGCTGCGAATCTTCGCGACGTGCTGCTGGCCGCCCCTGCCGGGAACAAGGCCACGCTGGGCCTGGACCCCGGACTTCGAACCGGCGTGAAGGTAGCTGTAGTGGATGGCACCGGCAAGGTGGTGGCCACGGACACGGTGTACCCGCATGCCCCGGCCCGCAAGTGGGACGAAGCGCTGGCCACCCTGGTACGGCTGGCGCGGCAGCACTCCGTCGAGCTCGTGGCCATTGGCAACGGAACAGCATCCCGCGAAACTGACAAGCTCGCCGCCGAGCTGATCAAACGGCTGCCGGACGTGGAACGGAAACCGCAAAAGCTGGTGGTGTCAGAAGCCGGGGCATCCGTCTACTCTGCTTCCGCTCTGGCTGCAGCCGAACTGCCCGGTATGGATGTGTCCCTCCGCGGGGCTGTTTCCATCGCCCGCAGGCTGCAGGACCCGCTTGCGGAGCTAGTGAAGATCGATCCGAAGTCCATCGGTGTGGGCCAGTATCAGCACGATGTGACGGCGTCGAAACTCGACCGCAGCCTGGACGCCGTGGTGGAGGACTGCGTTAACGCCGTGGGTGTGGACGTCAACACTGCTTCGCCCGCGCTGCTCAGCCGGGTGGCCGGCGTCGGGCCTCTGCTCAGCGAAAACATTGTGGCGTACCGCAACGAGCACGGGCCCTTTGCCAAGCGCGCGGACCTCAAGAAGGTGCCGCGGCTCGGTGCCAAGGCGTTCGAACAGTGCGCGGGCTTCCTCCGCATCACCGGGGGAGCGGAACCCCTGGACGCCTCGAGCGTGCACCCGGAATCCTACGCCGTGGCACGCAAGATCCTCGTTGCCGCTGGTTCTGCGCCTGCTTCCTCGCTTGACCCCCGTGACTTTGTGGATGACACCTTCGGGCTGCCCACGGTGCAGGACATCCTGGTGGAGCTGGACAAACCGGGCCGGGACCCACGCCCCGCCTTCGCTGCTGCCACCTTCTCGGAGGGCATCGAGAAGATTTCCGACCTCAAGCCGGGGATGGTCCTCGAGGGGACCGTGACCAACGTCGCGGCGTTCGGCGCATTCGTGGATGTAGGCGTACACCAGGACGGACTGGTCCATGTCTCTGCCCTGGCCAACCGCTTTGTTTCCGATCCGCGCGAGGTGGTGAAGTCAGGGCAGGTAGTCCGGGTGAAGGTCCTGGAGGCGGACCCCGAGCGGAAGCGGATCTCGTTGACGCTGCGGCTCGACGACGAGCCCTCCTCCGGCGGTGCAGGTTCAGGTGCCGCATCGGCAGGGAAATCCGGCGGTCGGCCACAGAACCAAGAGCGGGGCAGGAACCAAGGTGGCGGGCGCGGCGGAAGCCCCAGTACCGGACGAGGTGGCCCCCAAGTTCCGGAGCGTGGCGGGAAGCAGGAACAGGGGCGATCGGGTGGAAAGCCGACGCGCAACGCGCCAACGCCGGGCCGCACCTCTGCTCCTCAGGCCGCCCCGGTGAACACAGCCATGGCGGAGGCGCTGCGGAAGGCGGGCCTGGGTAAGTAGCCCAGTCGGCTGGCTCGATGTCGTAGGTGCGGCTGCGGCGGCGGTATGGCCCACGCCAACGACAGCACAACGCTGGCTGCTACGACGCCGAACCATAGCCACATGGTCATGGCGCAAGTATAGGAGGGGGCCCTTGACGTGGGGATACGTCATGCCCAGACCTTTGGCCACACTTTCGATGGCGATGGGTTTCTGCAAAAGTGGATTCATGACCTATTTCCTGGAGTACACCATCCCTGCCGCCGCCAACGATGCCGAGTTTGAGTTTCCGCATGACGAGATCCATTCCGGTACTACCATCCCGCTGACCCAGACAGATGCCGATGTGGTGCATACCCCCGAACTCCCGGCGCGCACGGGCATCATTGGCGCTACCGTTCCCGAGGCAAAACTGGAAGCGGAGCAGCTGATCACCCACAGCCGTGCCTCTGAAGCGTCCCTGTACTTCGACCCGTCCAACTCCCTCAACGCTGGAGTCGGAACCCTCGTTGCCACTTTCAACGAGGGCAGCGGCTGGCAGGACGCTTAGGACATCGCTTCAGGTCCAGTTAGTGCCCGAGGAAACGGGGCCGGCCAAATTGGGTCCGGACACCGGGGGAGTACAACACGGACTCAGGCGGGCCATCCACTGTGATCCCCGCGGCTCCCACCAATTCATCGTCCAGCGTGAGCAGGTCTGCAGCGTAAAGGGGCCAGGGTTGGTGTGTGTTGGGGATGTAGATTGTTTGGCCCCTGAAGACGCTGTGCAGCCCGAATCGGGCAGTCAGATGCGTTGACAGGGGATCCTCAACCGGCGTGCCATGATCCGCAGCAGCACGAAAGGTGCTGTGGGCGCCCCGCCGGAACCTGCGGACGGAGTAGCTGGTGACCGGGGTCCGGACTGAGGGCGGCTCGTAACCCGTCCGCGACCATACGTAAGGGATGCCAGCCGCCCGGGCGGCCAGGACCACGGGCAGCCGGTTTGAATCCAGGCTCAGAAATACGACACCACGGATTCCGTCAGGTTCCCTGGAGTAAAGGCGGACGTTGACCTCATTGAAGCTGCCCAGGTACGGAATGCCTGGTCCGCGTCCAATCCCTGCCTCCTTCATGCGGAAGCCGATGAGGCCAACCCATGAGCTTCCGTCGAAGGTGTCTGGCAGCACGCCCCGGGGCATAAAGCGGACAGCAACAGATTCCGGAATGCGCCAATGGAGAAAAACGGCGTCCATCCAGCGCTGATCCATGATGACAGGAAGAGGCAGTTCCTCTGGCAGTGGCCACCGTGCCGCCATGTCCTGGTGCTGATTCACCGCCCGCTCCTGCTAATTCAGGGCGCGGGTACCGGCGGGAAGCTCCCCGCCGCCTAGAAGGGTGGCCGCGGCGTCCGCCAGTGCTGTCAGCGCAATCCTTTGCGTCCATGGGCCATAAGAAATTCGTGCGACTCCCAGTTCCTGCAGTCTGGCCGGAGGCAGGGAGCCCGGGACGTTGATGACGGAAACCTTGTTCCAGCCGATTCCGTCCACCAGCGCAACCACCGAGGGTTCATCGAGCAGGCCGGGCACAAAGACGGTGGTGGCACCAACATCCAGGAATGCCCTGCCGCGTTCGATGGCGTCGACCAGAACGTGGGCGGGATCGCGGTCTTTGCCTTTAAGGAAGGCATCCGTCCGGGCGTTCAGCACGAAGTCGATTCCTTCGGACGCTCCAGCCTTAATTACAGCTGACATCTGTTCCACCGCATCTTTCAGCGGGCGCATCTGGTCTTCGACGTTCCCACCGACAATGCCAACGCCGATAGCCTTGCGCGTTGTTTCGCCCGGGTCCCCGTAGCCGGATTCCAGGTCGGCGCTCACCGGTAAGTGTGTAGCCGCGGCGATGCGGCCCACCGCTTCTATCATTTCGTTCACTGGGATGTTCTCGCCGTCCGGGTAGCCCAGCGAGGCTGCAATGGAATGGCTTGCCGTAGCCAGAGCCACGGTGCCCGGGACGTCGGTGATAACTCTCGCTGTGATGGCATCCCAGACATTGATCACCTGGAGGATCTCATCTGATTGGTGAAGTCGGAGAAGCTCAGCGGCCTTGGCATTGATGGTTTCCGTCATGCTGTGAAGCCTAATGGAGCCCGGCGGTAACAGCAGGCCACTGCGCCGAAGGACGGTTGTTGAGGGCAAGTGTTGACCAGCGCCTCTCTAGTGTCCGCCCTTTCTCGTGTTACCCCCATTTCGCCTTAACCCATTTCGCGTTAACCCATTTCGCGTTAACCCATTTCGCGCTTTCATTCCCAGGGTGTTGGTGGGGGTGGTGGTTTGAAGTAGGTGTTTTGTTGGGGTTTTTGGTGTGGGTCGAGGTGTTTTGGGGGTGTGTACCAGGGGGTGTTGTTGATGATGGTGATGGTCCATTGTTCTTTGTGGATCAGGTGGTGGTGGCCKGAGCAGAGGAGCGCGCCGTTGTCSGTGYTGGTGGGGCCGCCGCGGGACCAGTAGGTGATGTGGTGGGCTTCGCACCAGGGGGCGGGGACGGTGCAGTTGGGGAAGGTGCAGCCTTGGTCGCGGGYGTTGAGGGCTTGGCGTTGGGCGGGGGTRAAGAGCCGGGTTTTGCGGCCGAGGTCCAGGATTTCGCCGTGGGTGCCGAGGAGGGCGGGGATGATGTCGGCGTCGCAGGCGATTTTGCGGATTGTGGCGGCGGCGACGGGGCCGGTGAAGGCGAAGTTCCCGGTGCCGGTGGCCGTACCACTGGGGCGTGTGTGGTGGGGGAGGAGGTCCTGGTAGTTGATGGTGGCGATGATCTGGGGGCGGTTGCCACCGGTGGCGGGCAGGGTGTTGGTAGCCAGGGCGGTTTTGACGGCGCCGACGATTCCCTCGAGCTGTTTCTGCGGCCGGGTGCGCCGGTCCAGGTCCACGTCGCCGTCCCGCCAGGGATCAGTACCAGTACCAGCACCAGCGGCACCGGTGCCGGCACCCGTACCAGCGCCAGGGGCGGTGGTGCCTGCACTGGCGGTGCGGGGGTTGGTGGCGGTGTTCATGACGGTGAGGATGTGTTCGTACTGGTCGGTGGTGGCGAAGATTTCGATGTGGTGCAGGCCGTGGCGGGGTTTGCGGATGAAGGCGCCTTGGGTGTGGCGGAGGGCTTCTTCGCTGGGTTCGGTGCCGTCGGCGTCGATGGTGTCGGCCCAGCGGCGGGCGACGCGGGCGAGGAAGTCCGGGTCGGCGGTGGCGGCTGTGGTGGTGAGGTTTTCCTCGATCAGTTCCAGCCGTTCGGGTGTGACGAGGTGGCCGAGCCTGTTCAGGGTCAGGGCGATGATGGTCCCGGCCCGTGAGGAGACCACCGGGCTGGCGGCGCTGCAGGCAGCTGGTGTTTCCTCGCCCCCGTCCCTGGCGGTGTTCTCAGTGTCGGTTGTGTCCTGGAGGTTGCCGGCGGCTGGGGCTGCGGGTGTGGGTGTGAGGGCGGCGGCGAGGTGTTCGCGGGTGGCTGGGATGGTGTCGCCGGTGAGGGTAGTTGCGGGCAGGATGTCCGCTGCGAGGGCGAGCCGGCGGTGGGCTTCGCTCTTGCCGATCCGCAGCCGCTGCCGCAGGAACTCTGCGGTGTTCGCGCACCCGTCATCGGCCGGCGAGGTGACTACCCGGCTGGAACCTGCTGTTTCGTTCAGGGTTTCCACGCCGTTGTCCCAGCCGGTGACCCAGCCCTTGCCTGTCCGGGAGCGGCTGGCCCTGGCGGCGTCCGCCGCGGAAATGGCTTGCGTGCGGGTGCGGTCCACCGTCCCGGCGGCCAGGACCTGCAGGTACTCCACGGACCGGGAGAGGTCCTCGACCTTCCCGGCATAATGGGCGGCCTCGACGTAGTCAGCGGCCGCGAGAATCCTGGGGGCAGCAGCCGCGGCAGCAGCCAGGAGTCTGCCGATCTCGCTCAGGCTCAGGGGCTGATCAGCACTGGACGGGTTGTCCGGCGGGAGGGGTGCCGCAGCAAAGGGCTGAGCAGCACTGGACGGGTTGCCAGGCGGGAGGGGCGCCGTAACAAGCGGCTGATCTGAACTGGAAGGGCTGTCCGACGGGAGGGGCGCCCCAGCAAGCGGCTGATCCGGACTGGAAGGGCTGTCCGGCGGGAGGATCTCCGATGCATGCCCCGCCGCAGGAAGGGGCTCAGCCGCGTCGGCCTCGACCGGGCCGGGAACGGCACGCAGCGGGCCGGCAAAACCCAAGTCCGGGTCGCCGTCGAACGCCTTAGAACCACGGGAGGAGACGCTGCCAGCCCGCGTCAGTACGGCGGTAGAACCACCGTACTCCGCAAGCTGATCCCCACTGGCTTCCATAGGACAACTCTGCCAAAGACCACTGACAGAAGCGCCTCCAGGAGCGGCTATGTGGAAAACCTACATTGAGGCCGCGGTGAAGAAATCAGCGCCCCGGGGCTTCCGCGGAATCCGAGGCGCGTGGCTCCTTTTGCCACGGCCACCGGCCCGTAATTTCCAGCTCCAACGAGAAGCTGAGGAAGGTCCGGATCAGCACGATGATGGCCAGAACCCCGACGCTTTCGAACGTCGGAGTGACAGCCACGGTGCGAATGATGTCGGCGGCGACCAGGAGTTCGAGGCCCAGCAGGATGGACCTGCCTAGCAGCTGTCGGTAGAGGCGGTAAACGCTGAGGTTTTCAGCCCCAGCGGGCAGGTTACGAGGCTGGTGCCCGCGGAGTGCCAGAGGAATGGAAACCAGGGCACCGATGACCATAACAGCCACCCCGGCAAAGTCGACGAACTCTCCGACTGTCTCAATGATGTGCCGAAGATCCAAAGCTGCCTTCCTCACGCGCGTCGGGTCAAAGTTGCTGCCGTCCAGGGGACAGCCTAAGCGCTGGCAGGCCGGGGGAGGGGCTTTGAGCTATGGGTGCCGGACCCCGTTGCCGGCGAGAATGTCCCGATAGCCCTCGCGGAACGACGGAAAGACGAACTCGAAACCAGTGCTGTGAAGGAGAGCGTTGCGGCAGCGCTTGTTGCCCCCGCGGGCCGGGCCCGCAATCCCAACGGGAGGCTCAACCAAACCCATCTCTGCGGCAAGAAAGCGGAGTACGGCGCCGAGATCGGCGGGGTCGTCGTCCACGCCGATGTAAACGGGTTCCGGCGCTGTAGGCAGAGTGGCCAGATGGACGATGGCAGCAGCAGCGTCGTCGCGATGGATGCGGTTTGTGTAGCGGAGGTCTTCCGGGATGATTGCTGAACCGCTGCGGACCTGGTCGATCAACCGAGTCCTGCCGGGGCCGTAGATGCCACCCAGGCGGAGCGCGACCGCCTCGGTTCCTGTCCCAGCAAACCTGGCCTGCAGGAGTTCCTCGGCCTCCAGAAGGACCCGCCCGGAGAAGCCGCCGGGAACCGCCGTCGTGCCCTCATCAACCCAGCCACCGCCCGCGTCGCCATAAACAGCGGTAGAGGAGACGAAGAGCACCCGCTCCGGCGTCACGCCGTCGCGCTCCAACGCATCAAGGACGTTGGCGACGCCCTGCACGTACGCGGACCGGTAGGCCTCCTGCGTTGGTGAGTCGGCAGCTACGGCTATCACGACGGCGGTGGTGTCGGCCGGGACCGGCGGCAGGTCGGCTGCGCTCAGGTCAGCCGCCGCACCTTCGATCGCCGCCGGCAGTTTCTGGGGCGAGCGGCGCCAGCCAACCACACGGTGTCCTTGGGCCGCGAACCGCAGTCCTGCTTCCGTTCCGAGATCGCCGCAGCCGGCCAGGAGGATTGTCATGCTTTACGGTGCCTCCACCGGGAAGAACACGCGCGGGTCCTGCAGGAGTGCCGGATAGGCGAAAGCGGACCGGTCAATGATCTCCGTGACAGTGAAGTTCCGCCCGAACCTACCGTCGTCGAGCGTGATGGGCCGGCCCACCACCTGTCCCACGGCAAACTTGGCACCGTGTTCGAAGGGGACGGCCACGGGCGTCTTCCCGGGCAGCGTGGAGAAGGCCTCCTCCTGCGCCAGGCGCTTGCGGGTGGGCTTCTTCACCAGTTGCTTCGGCGGGGCCTTCCGGGGCTGCTTCGACGGGCGGCGGGATCCGTCCTCGATGTACACCGGGGTGTAATCGTCATCGGAGTCAGCAGCCACGGCAGCGGTAAACCCATGCACGGGCGGCAGGGCCACGGTGTTCAACGTGTGGGGATCGACGTCGGCATGCGGCGAACGGAGGATCCAGAGAATGTCACCCTCGGGTTCATGAGGCAGGAACTCGTGCTTGGGTTCAGGCCAGAGGTAGTCCATGTCCGGTACCGCATCGGTAAAGACGGAGCTGTAGAACTTGGGTTCCTTGCGCACCAGCTTGGAGCGGTGGCTGAGGTGGAAGTCCGGATCTCCAAGCCACGGCGGCATAGGAATCTTCGAGGCGTAGTCCGGGTGGGCGGCCTGCGGGGCGAACTCGATAATGTTCTCGCGGGTCTTGTCGGGGTGCCCGCGCTTGGTCCACTCGTCCACCATCGCCAGCCCGTACATGGTCAGTGCGGGCACGTAGCCCATCCACATCCGGATCGCCGGGTGGGTCTGCCAGCCGTATCCGGGAATCACCAGGGACCGGAGCGTCTGCAGCGCCTCGACGCGCTGCTTGCCGAGCCGGGCAGTGTCCAAGGCGGCGGCGCTCTGCTGGAAATCGGGGTACGGGAGGAAAGTTTGCATCCCTTCAGTCTGACGGCAGCGGGCCAATGTGCCAATTGCAGTGCCCGGCGCCACAGACCCGGCACTAAAGTGTTCACATCGTGGACCTATACATACACCGGATGCACGGAACCACTAAGATCACCGCAACCACCCCAGCCTTTTGGAAGCCTTCTCATGACATCTTCAGTTGAAAAAACCACCGGAAACGCCCACTCCTTCGTGCCCCGCTACGGGCAGATGCTGAGTCCGGAACTAAAGGGCATCCTGGTCCTCGATGAATTTACCCTTGACCCTGAGGCCGCGCGCAAGGAGCAGCACGGCTTCCGCGCCGGCATGGCCGCCGTCGCCACCACCATGCGCCGCATCGCAGCCGCGCGCGTTGTCATCGCGATCGTTGCCATTGCCAATCTGCCGATCTTCCTGCTCTCCAGCGGATGGTGGATTTATGCCGTCTCGCTCACCCTCGTCGTCGGCGTTCACGCCGCAGTCACCTGGCTGAACCGCCACGAGCCCCGGCTCAAGCAGCAGTCGGCGCTGGAGCTGCACCTGCACCGCGAACGCAGCGCAAACTACCGCAAGGTCCGCGACGCCGTGAAGTACATGATCGACACCCCCAGCCGCATGAATGAGCACCTCTACCTGGAGCTCCTGGCCGCCAAGCGCGTCGCCCTCAATCTGGCCCACGGCACCGTTGCCCTCCTGGACACCACCGACGACTCTGCCTGGAAGGTCCGGATCGTCCGCGAACTGCCCGTGGTCAGTTAAGGCTTCCGGCTACACCACTCAAAAAGTACGACGCCGGCCCGCCCCTTGTGGGGGCGTGCCGGCGTCGTTCTTTGGTCAACGGAATTTGTCTATCGCCGACCGATTAGGGAGCCCGGTGCGGGACCCGGGCACTAACGTGCCGTCGCTTACGCGGGAAGCTGGATGACCTGTCCCTCGAAGACGAGGTTCGGGTCAGAGATGGTGTCCAGGTTCGCGTCGGCAAGGTGCTGCCAGCCGCCCTGAATGCCCAGCTTCTGGGCCACAATGCTCAGGGTGTCGCCGGCCTGCAGCGTGTAAGTCTCGCCGCTCAGGGCAACAGCCGTGACGTGCTTGGCAGCGGGTGCCTGGACAGCCGGCGCCGAGGTGACGGGCGCGGCCTGGACGGGAGCTTGGACCGGCGCGCTCTGGACGGGAACGCTCTGCGGCGCAACGCCGGTGGCGCCTCCGCTCAGGCCGAGCTGCGCAGCGCAGGACGGCCAGGCGCCCCAACCCTGCGACGCCTGGACCTGCTCGGCCACGGCGATCTGCTGTTCGCGGCTGGCGTCAGCGGCTGATCCCGTGCCGCCGTATGCTGCCCAGGTACTCGGGCTGAACTGCAGGCCACCGCTGTAGCCGTTGCCTGTGTTGATGGCCCAGTTGCCGCCGCTCTCGCACTGGGCGAGGGCATCCCAGGTTGACGTGCTGGTGGCGGCGTTGGCCCCGGTAGCGGAAAGCGCAATACCTGCAGCCGAAATGGCAGCCACGGTTGCTCCGCGGCGCGCGGCAGTACGGAAAGTGGTGTTTTTCATGATGGTGATGCTCCTGAAGGCCACCTGCGCTGGTTCCGTCCCCGGAGATCATCGCGCCACTGCCCACCCCTGACAAATAGAGGTCAAGTTCGGTGGCTGCCAGCTGGGCAGTTCTGGTGGAGGCAGCACCGGGCATTCATGCGCCCACACTCGTGGGCTTGCACTTCACGCTAGGACATCAACCGGCCGTTATCAAATCGAGATTTTTCTGGACGTTGGCTGGTGCTTTCCTGACCGAGGGCCGCGGCCAGATACGGGGCTGTGCGGCTTTTTTGAGACTGCGCGACGACGGCGGGTGTTCCGGTTGCCATGACCTGCCCGCCTTTGTCCCCGCCCGAAGGCCCCAGATCGATTACCCAGTCCGCACCGGCCACCACTGCCATTTCGTGCTCAACAACCACCACCGAGTTTCCGGCGTCTACGAGTCCGTGGAGCTGAACCATCAGCAATTCCACGTCGGCGGGGTGCAGGCCGGTGGTGGGCTCATCCAGGAGGTACAGGGTGTGCCCCCGCTGCGCCCGCTGAAGTTCAGTGGCCAGTTTGATGCGCTGCGCCTCTCCGCCGGAGAGCTCCGTCGCCGGCTGCCCGAGCCGGAGATAGCCGAGCCCCACGTCCTGCAGGCTCTTCAAACTCCGCGCGGCCGCAGGGACGTGGGCCAGGAACTCCGCGGCGAGGTCCACCGTCATGGCCAGCACGTCCGCCACGTTCTTGCCCCGGTACTCCACCTCGAGCGTTTCCGGGTTGTAGCGGGAACCGGCACATTCGGGGCATGGGCCGTAACTGCCTGGAAGGAAGAGCAGCTCCACTGCGACGAAGCCCTCGCCCTGGCAGGTCTCACAGCGCCCGCCGGCCACGTTGAATGAAAACCTGCCCGCGCTGAAACCGCGGAGCTTAGCCTGTTCGGTGGCAGCAAATTCTTTGCGGACAGCGTCAAAAAGTCCCGTGTAGGTAGCCAGGTTGGAGCGCGGCGTCCGCCCGATGGGTTTCTGGTCCACGGTCACCAGGCGGTCGATGTGGTCGCTTCCCATGACGCCACCCAGCGCCAGGGGCTCCGGGGACTCCTCGAGCTCAACAGACGATTTGACGCCGGCACCAACCACCTCGCCAAGCACCCGGCTGACAAGGGTGGACTTTCCCGAGCCTGAAACTCCGGTCACGGCAGTCAGGACACCGAGGGGAAAACGGGCATTCAGTCCCCGCAGGTTGTGCCGGCTGACGTCCGTCAGCTGAAGCCATCCAGCCGGTTCCCGTGTCTGGTCCTTGCGAACAGTGCCGGGCACTTGCGGCATGGCTTCGCCAAACAAGAATGGCCTGGTGACGGAGGCCTCGATGCTGGCCAGCCCGTCCACAGGCCCGCTGTAGAGCACCTCGCCGCCGCCTTCACCGGCCCGCGGGCCCACGTCCACCAGCCAGTCGGCCCGGCGGACCACGTCCATGTTGTGCTCCACCACGAACACCGAGTTGCCGGATGCCTTCAGTTGCTCCAGGACGTCCAGGAGGGGTTCGGCGTCGGCCGGATGGAGTCCAGCGGATGGTTCATCCAGCACGTAGATGACACCGAAGAGGCCGGAGCGCAATTGGGTGGCGATGCGCAGCCGCTGCATCTCACCCGGTGACAGGGTGGGCGTGGGCCGGCCCAGAGCGAGGTAGCCGAGCCCGAGGTCCAGCAGGACGGTGATGCGCTGGAGCAGGTCCCGGGTAATCGCTACCGCGACCTCGTTCGACTCACCGGAAACGTGCGTGCGTGAGGCCGTGCCGGCGTCGTGCAACTCCGACGTGGGGCGGACGATCTCCGCAAGGTCCGCCATGGGGAGGCGGTTGAGTTCCGCAATTGTCCTGCCGGCAAACGTCACAGCCAAGGCCTCCGGTGTCAGCCCCGTGCCTGAACAGAGCGGGCACGGCCCGGACTCCATAAACGCCAGCACCCGCTCCCGCATGGCGGCGCTCTGCGAATCGGCCAGCGTATGGAGGACGTAGCTCCTGGCACTCCAGAAGCGCCCCTTGTACGGTTTGGCCACGCGGTCGCGCTGGGGAGTCACCTCCACCACGGGCTGTTCCTCGGTGAAAAGGATCCAGTCGCGGTGTTTCTTCGGCAGCTTGCGCCACGGGACGTCGACGTCGTAACCCAGGTGCGCCAGGATGTCCCGCAGGTTCTTTCCCTGCCACGCGCCAGGCCAGGCAGCGATGGCGCCATCACGGATGCTCAATGACGGGTCCGGGACCAGCGAGGATTCAGTGACGGTGTGGGCTATCCCCAGGCCGTGGCATTCCCGGCACGCCCCGGCGGCTGTGTTGGGAGAGAAAGCGTCCGAGTCCAGCTGCGTGCTGCCGGCCGGGTACGTGCCCGCGCGGGAAAAGAGCATCCGCAGGGAGTTGGAGAGCGTCGTGACCGTACCCACCGTGGACCGGCTGCTGGGTGCGCCGCGGCGCTGTTGAAGCGCGACGGCGGGCGGCAGTCCGCTGATCAGCTCCACTTTGGGATTGTGCCCCTGCTGGATGAGGCGGCGGGCGTACGGCGCAACGGACTCGAAGTAGCGGCGCTGGGCCTCTGCGTAAATCGTGCCGAAAGCAAGCGATGACTTCCCGGAGCCGGATACCCCGGTGAACGCCACGATTGCATCGCGGGGAACATCAACGTCCACGTTGCGGAGATTGTTCTCGCGGGCTCCGCGCACCCGGACAAAGCCGTCGGTTGCGTGGGCGGGAGGCGGATACTGCAGGTCATCAGCGTGCTGGGTGTTCTGCATTGATTCGACTCTAGTGGCGAATCCGGTGCAGGGCATTATCCTGACCGGATGGAAAACTTTGCGGCCGGTACAGCCGCGCCTGAAACCGAACCCGTTGCAATTGAGCCTGAGGTCCCTGGCAGGCTCCTTCCGGTGGCGGAACTGCACCTCCACATTGAGGGGACGCTCCAGCCGGAGTTGATCTTCGCGTTGGCGGAGCGGAATGGCATCGTGTTGCCCTACAGCGGGCTGGACGAACTTCGCGAAAAGTACGAGTTCACGGACCTGCAGTCGTTCCTTGACCTGTATTACGCCAACATGGCGGTACTGCAGACGGAGGAAGACTTCGCGGACATGACCTACGCCTACCTTGAGCGGGCCGCTGCTGCCGGCGTGCGGCATGCCGAAATAATGATGGACCCCCAGGCCCACCTCTCCCGCGGTATCCCGTTGAAAACCTGCGTCAACGGCGTCGCATCGGTGCTGGCGACGTCCGAGGAGGACTTCGGAATCTCCACCCTGCTGATCGCCGCCTTCCTGCGGGACCTCCCGGAGGAGTCAGCGCTGGAAGTCTTGGGCGAACTGTTGGCCATGAATGCCCCCATTGGTGCGATCGGGCTGGACTCGGCGGAGGTGGGCAATCCGCCGTCGAAGTTTGAGCGGCTTTACGACAAGGCGCGCGAAGCGGGCCTGCGGCTGACCGCCCACGCGGGCGAGGAGGGACCGGCGTCGTACATTATTGAAGCCCTGGACATCCTCGGAGTGGAGCGGATTGACCACGGCATTCGCTGCATGGACGATCCGGACCTCGTGGAGCGCCTCGTTGACGCCCGGATCCCGCTGACGGTGTGCCCGCTCTCGAACGTGCGGCTGCGCGCCGTGGACACCCTTGCCGACCACCCGCTGCCCGCAATGCTCGCGGCGGGGCTCAATGTGTCGGTCAACTCGGATGATCCCGCCTACTTCGGCGGCTACGTGGACGACAACTTCGCCCAGCTGGAAACGGTGTTCGAGCTCTCTGATTTCGACAAAGCCCGGCTTGCCGCAAACTCCATCCATTCGTCCTTCGCTTCGGAGGAGCGGAAGGCGGAGCTGCTGGAGGAATTGAACGGCGGCGAAGTAATGCACTGACGCCTGCTGTGTCTCACGCAACGTCCCTGCCCTGATACCGCTAAACTTGGTGCCGCAGGCGTATCTGGGACGGTGCGGAGTGGCACTCATGCCAGCGCTCAGGGGTTGTGCAGTCAGCCCTATACCCGATACTCCAGACTCACTTGTTGGAATGTCCGCTTCATAGTCGGTCACGACACGCAGAGTTAACCATTTCAAGTCGCGCGATTTAACGGGCAGTTGGCATGATGCCTAAGACCGATCGCTTTATAAAAGGGGAATCATGGCCAAGTCCACCGCAGAGAACACCTTCCTTCGACTCAAGACCGTGCTGGATGTCCTGACCGAAGGCGTGTGGTCCGGTGAGGCACTGAACGCGGGCCAGGTCCTCGCCGAGGCTACCGCCCGGGTGCCGTTCAACGACCACGAGCGCGAGCTGCTCAGCGGCGGCATTCCCCGCGGCCACAAGACGCTGACGTCAGCCACCGCCAAGCTGGTCAAGGCCGGCTGGCTGGTCAAGGGCCGCTCCGGTTGGACCATCACCGAAGACGGCATGCGCGCCACGGTGGCGTTCCCGGATCCGGTGTCCTTCGCCTCCGCGCTCGACGCCGGCACCCCCGTTCCTGCCGAGACCCCGGTTCCCACGGCTCCCGCAGGATTCGTCCGCCCGACCTTCGCAACCGCCGAAACCACGGCGCCGGTGGCGACCGCCGCCGCGACGGAGCCCAAGAAAACAGCGAAGAAGACTCCTGCCAAGAAGGCCGCTGCAGCCGTGGGCAAGGCAGCCAAGGTGCTCGAGGACGCCGTCGAGCCCGTTGTAAAGGCTGTGCGCAAGGGCAAGGCTCCGGCCAAGACCACTGAGGACGCAGCACCTGCTGCTGTCGGTTCCTTCGAGGACCCGGACGTCGAGACGCACCCGCAGCCCGAAGCGGTAGCCGTCGCCGGCGATTTCAATACCATCCTTGGTGCACCCGAGAACTGGGCTCCGCAGTACGACGAAGCGCAGATGGAGTTCGACTTCCTGGACCAGCTCTGGAAGAAGAGCGCCGAACTGCCGGCCGGCCACTACACCTTCAAGATCGCCCTGAACCGGTCCTGGGACGAGAACTACGGCGCGTTCGGCACGTTCGACGGTCCCAACCACGAGCTGCACCACGACGGCGGCACGGTCACCATCCGTTACGACCACCGCACCCGCGACATCACCATCAACTAAGCGCCGCCGCCCGCCCAACTGGGTAGCGCGATGTGTCGTTATGGAGCGTCAAACCGACACTTAGCGCTACTTGGTTGGGATCGGACGGCGCCAAACAGTTGGTGGGCTAGCTGAGGGAGGCACCATGGCCAGGCACGAAGGTTCCTCTTCCGATCCGTCGGATGCTGAGGCCGTGCGGCTCACTGCCCGCGTTTTCGGCGTCGTTCAGGGGGTTGGCTTCCGCTTCTGGACCATGGGCAAGGCGGAGGAGCTGGGCCTCACCGGTGAGGTGAAGAACCTCGCCGACGGTTCGGTGGCCCTGGTGGCCGAGGGGCCCCAATGGAACATCCACGAGCTCCGTGCGTGGCTGAACTCCGATGCCACGCCCGGCCGGGTGGAGCGCGTAGAGGACTCGCTGTCACCGGCTGAAGGCAGCTTCCGCAGTTTCAGGGCCCGCTGAGCGGCCACCTGCAGGCTTGGCAGTCGCTCGCGGCATTTGCCTCAAACCGCGGCCCCCCTCAACCCGAGGCCCCCTCACTCCCGCGGGCTGAGACCGATGAAGGCACCGAGCTCCTCCAACGCGGCGGGCCGGTGCGGCATGTAGCTGGTGAGTCCGGGGGAGCGGATGATGACAGCCCGCCACTGCCCGCGCGATGCCGCCACGTTGATCCGGTTCCTGTTCAGCAGGAACTCCGCCCCGCGGGGCGCCTCGCTGACGGCCGAACACGCCATCGAAACCAGCACCACCGGTGCCTCCTGGCCCTGGAACTTGTCCACTGTCCCCACCCGGACCCCGGTCAGGCCTTCCTCTTCGAGGAATTTCCGGATCAGGTGGACCTGCGCGTTGTACGCGGCCACCACCAAGAGGTCTTCCTGTCCAAGCGGCCGTGACTCTGCATCCGCACCGGGAGTCCACTTCAGCCCAAGATGCCGCCGCGCCTGGCGCACCACCTCGGCGGCTTCCTCCTTCGACGCGGTGGTGTTGCCAGTGTGGTTGACGAAGACAGTCTCAACCCCTGCAGGCAGTCCCTCAAGTTGGCGCTGCGAAGCCGCAGGGGCGGCGTGGAGTTTCCCGTCGTAGCTCAACCGGGAGACTGCACGGCACAAATCCGGGTGCATCCGCCAGCTGTCGGCCAGGAAATAACCAAGGTTGGCAGGTAGGGTGGCGTGCCCTGCGGCGAGCCAGCCCAAAGCCGATTCGTCCACCGGCTCCGGGTGCGCGCCCTGCGAGACCTGCGGCAGCTGCTGCGGATCGCCGAGCAGGAGGAGCCGTTTGGCCGCGCGGGAGACAGCCAGCGTGTTGGCAAGTGAGAACTGCCCCGCCTCGTCAATGACCAGCAGATCCAGGGAGCCGGCAGGAACTTCCTTGCCCGTCATGGTCCAGGCGGTGCCGCCTACGAGGCAGCCGCCGGGAGAAGCCAACAGCCTGGCGACGTCACCATCTGCGGACGACTTCCATGGAACGTCGTGCGGCGACGCAAGCTTCTTGGCCACCAGAGCCGGATCCACGCCGCCGGTTTTGATGGCGCAGCAGAGCAGGTTTTCGACCACGTTATGCGACTGGCCTACAACCCCGATCTTCCAGCCTTCACTAATGAGCCGGCCGATGACGTGGGCACCGACGTACGTCTTTCCCGTCCCGGGCGGTCCCTGGACGGCAAGGTAGGAACGGTCGAGGTCCCGGACGGAATCGGTGATCGCGGCGGCGTAATCGGCGGAACAGTCCGGCCCGTGCGTGACCTCGACTGGCCGCTGGAGGGTGCGGAAACGAGGGGGCTGTTTCCGCAGGATGTCCAGTCCCGGCTGGGCAGGCAGGTGCGGCACGGAAGCGCCGACGCAGCCGGCGATTTCCGCGATGGCAGCTTCGATGCTGGCGGTGGCCAGGGGTTGGTCCTCCGTGAGGGCAACGGGAAGGTGCGGGTAGGCGGCAACCTTGCCGGACTCACGCTCGGCGATGGTGATGATTGTGTGCTCAGGGTTGTCCGGTGCCGGCCCAACCTCGCTGATCCTGGTCCCGAAGGTGAACGCCCGGGTGCCGGGAGCGGCGTCGGGATCGGCCATGCCGTCCGGCGGCGGTGCATCATAGAGCCGGCACCAGCTGGAGTCCGCTCGAAAATCCGATCCCTCCGTCATGGTGCCATGAAGCCGCAGTATCCGGGTACGCATCCGTTCCCGGGGCTTGGCAAGGGCCCAGTCGGACGTCACTTCCGCCGAAGACACCACAAACACGTTCCGCTGGTCGGACCAGTTCTCGATCGGCGCTTCCACCCGGTCGAAGTGCTGCCACCAGAACTGCTTGCGTTCGCGGCGGTGATATCCAGTAGCGGCGGCCACCATGGCGATGGCGCGTTCGTCGTCCGTCCAGGGGCGGTTGTCCGGCAGCCCGGCGAGATATTCGCGCAGCCTGGACTCCTCGGCAATTTCTTCCGCGGCCGCCGGGCGTTCCGCCGGTGCGGCCTCGGGGCGTCGTCCCACTTCTTCTGCTTCCGGGGCTGCACCCGGAGCCGGCTGCCCGGCAACCTCCAGGAGCCAATCCCGCAGCCGGAGTGTGGAAAGGCAGTCGTACTGGTTGTAGTCCGAGATCGAGGTGAGGATCTTTTCCGCCTCTGCGTCGTTCCCCGCATCCCGGGTTGCACAGTAAGCGGCGTAGGCGACGACGGAGGCCCCGGCGTCCTTGACGTCCCCGGAGCGCAGATTGCTCCCCATGTACAGCGGTTCGAGTTTTTTGATGGAGTACGACGCTTCGGAAATGCGCAGGGACTGCCGGACCGTGGCGTAAAGGTCCACGAGCAGGCCTTCCCGGAGCCAGGCGTCCACAGTGTCCTCGCCGGCCTGGTGGGCAAGGGAGAGGTTCCGGAGCGCCGTCTTTTCGTAGGCGGCGTAGTGGTAGACGTGCATGTCCGGGTAGCGTGCCCGCCGTTCCTCCACGTATTCCAGGAAGTCCAGGAAGGCGCGCCGCTCCTCAGAGCGGGAGTGGGCCCAGAAGGGGCGGAAAACAGGGCTGCCGGGATTGCCCGGAACCGGAGCCTCAATGACTCCGAACAGGTATTCAATGCCCCAAGCTCCGGTGGCAGGGTCCTGCCAGAGGGGGTCGCCCTCGAAGTCGAAAAAGATATCGCCAGGGCTGGGATCGGGAAGGGGCCCGATGGTGTTCTCGGGCAGCACCGTGAACGAGACCGTATGCGGCTGGCCGTCCTTCGTGAAGGTCCGGGATCCGGTCGGGGCGTCCAGGCCCAGCTGCATCCGGGCCTGTGCCCGCAGCCGGACCACCGAATTTCTGGCTTCCTCGGCGGGCATGGCCGCCAATTGGTCGATGGTATGGATGCCTACAGCATTCAGCTTCCTGCGCTGCACCACGGACATCCCGGCCACCATCAGCAGGTCCCGGTGGACCTGCACCTGCTCGGCGCAGTAGTCGCACCGGCCGCAGTGGACGATTCCCCGCTGCTGCCACTGCACGGCGGCATCGGTGGCCCGGTGCCTGCCCGTCAACTCGCGGAACCGGCGTCGCCGTTCCCGGAAAACAGGCAGCAAGTCCGGAAGGGAGTGGCTGCTGCGGAGCCAGTCGTCGCCCACGCGGGTGCCGAGCACCAGGGTGACTGTTGGGGAGGGCTCGAGTCCCATCCCAAGAAGCTGGTCCCCGTACGCCGCCAGCTGCAGCAGGGCGCCCACTTTGGCGTGCCGGGCCAGCTTGGTGTCCCAGACTTCATAACGCCCCGGGCTGCCGGTGCCGGCGGCTTCGTTGACGAGGAAGTCCGCGTACCCGAGGAATTCGCCGTCGAAGAAGGTGGCCTGGAAAACGACGTCGGCCCCGGAGCGGAGGGCGAGCTCCGTTTCGGCGTGCTTTGCCTGCAGGTCCCCGCGTAGGTTCTGCCCTCGCTCCAGGGAGTAAACGCCCGCAGCCCGGCTGGCATCCCATTCTCCGTACTTGGCGATCAGGCTGGCCAGGACGGTTTGCTCGTGCCTGTCACCAAGCTCGCCGGCACGGACCTGCATCTCGTCAGCCGCAAATTCCGCCTTAGGCGTGCGGCCCAGCTTTTCGTCCAGGATCCGGAGCGTGCGGTACTCACATTCGCTGGCCGACACCAGGTCGCTGGCGGAAAACACCAGGTCCGGCGGCGCGCCGGCCTCTGCAGCTTCGAGCAAAAACACGGGGCCTCCCCATCGACAGCCGGGCTGTGATCATAAGCCTAAGGAAGGTTCCCCGGGCTATGACTCCAACCTAGCAAGGGGCCCTGACAATACGGCCGGGTCAGCCCTTTGCGTCCGCGCGCACCTGGGCTTTGTCGTGCTCGATGTGGGCCTTCCGCAGCAGGTCCAGGAACTCGGTCTCATTGCGGATGAGCTTCTTGTACTTCTCGGGAAGGCTGCGGATCTGGTCCTCTTCCCGGCACATCTTTGCGAAGATCTTGTCCCGCTCCACCATGTCCGTCTCGTAGTTGAGGTCCAGGTACTCGTTGGCGTGGCGCTTCGCGCCGGACACAGCGTTCTTGGCCTTGCCCTTGGGGCTGAAGATGGAGGCCAGGACCGTGACCACCAGGACGCCGAGGATCACGCTCAGGGAGACCTGGGTGCTGACTTCCACCACGTTGACGTGTTGGCCGTCGTTGATGAACGGAAGCGTGTTCTCGTGGAGGGCGTGCAGGATGAGCTTCACGCCGATGAAGCCAAGGATTGCTGCCAGGCCATAGGAGAGGAAGATCAGCCGGTCCAGCAGGCCGTCGATCAGGAAGAACAGCTGCCGCAGGCCCATCAGGGAGAAAGCGGTGGCCGTGAAGACGATAAACACGTTCTGGGTCAGGCCGAAGATCGCGGGAATGGAATCAAGGGCAAAAAGAATGTCGGTGCCACCGATGGCCACCATTACCAGCAGCATTGGCGTGAGGACGCGCTTGCCGTTCTCCATGGTGAACAGCTTGTCGCCGTCGTAGTGTTCCGAGGCCGGAAGGAACTTCTTGGCGAGTCGGACCACCAGGCCTTCGGACTCGTCGTCGTGGGCGTTGGGACGGAGCAGGTTGCCGGCGGTGACGAGCAGGATGAGCCCGAAGATGTAGAACACCCAGGCGAAGCTGTTGATCAGCGCGGCGCCCAAAAAGATGAACGCGGTGCGGGCGATCAGCGAGAAGACGATGCCGAACAGCAGTACCTTCTGCTGGTCCGCACGCGGCACCTTGAAGCTGGCCATGATGATGAGGAACACAAACAGGTTGTCGATGGACAGTGCCTTCTCCGTCACGTATCCGGCGAAGTACTCCGTGCCCATGGTGGGCCCGCCGAAAACCAGCACACCCAGCCCGAACAGCAGCGCGATACCCACATAGATGGCGGACCAGGTGGCGGATTCCTTGAGCGACGGCGTGTGGGCCTTCCGCACGTGGAAAAAGAAGTCGAAGGCCAGCAGGCCAACAATTCCGGCAATGGTCAGGGTCCAGACATAAGAAGGTACTTCCACGCGGCGGGCCTTTCGTCGGGGTGTCCTTCCAGCGTACCTAAGCCGGCAGCACCTAAGCGGGCTTCAGGAGTTCGTGCTCCACGACGGCGGTACGGGACAGGGTCTTGTATCCCTCCTGCTCGAAAAGGACGGTGATGACGTCGTCCTCATGCCGCATCACCAGCCCCGGACCCCACTCCTTGTGGACTACAGAGGACTGGAGCGGGAACGGGTCCCCCGCACCTGGTGCCGCCTGTTCCGCGGACTCCGGGCCGCCGTCGTCGTGACTCCCTGTTCCCGAGGCAGGAGCATGGGCAGGAGCATCCGCACGGCTGGCAGCATCCGCGCAGGCGTCGCAGTTGCCGCACGGTTCCGGCAGGTCCTCGCCGAAGTAGCCCAGCAGGAACTGCCGCCGGCAGCTGTCCGTCTCCGCGTAGGCGCGCATCATGGTGAGCCGCGACTGGTCCACCCGCTGTCTGGCCTCGGCAAGCTCGACGGCGCGGTCCACCAGGGAGGGCAGTTTGGCCTTGGAGGTGAGGCGGATGCCGCGCTTGCCGGTGGTGACCGCGCCGGTCTCCTCCAGTTGGTTAACCAGTCCGGTGATGCGCCGGACGGGGAAGCCGGTGAGCTCCGCCAGGGAGGTTTTCGGCGCGGGTCCGCCTGCAGACTTGAGGACTTTCAACACCGCCAGCAGCGAGTCCGGATCGGGGGAGTGGGTGCCGAAGAACTTGCGCAGTCCAAGGTCCTCGGCACGGTAGTGCAGCACCGCGGAAGCGGGGTCACCGTCACGGCCCGCCCTGCCGATCTCCTGGTAGTACGCGTCCAAGGACTCAGGGATGTCCGCGTGGACCACGAACCGCACGTTGGGTTTATCAATGCCCATACCGAAGGCGGTTGTGGCGACCACGACGTCCAGCTGGTCGTCCAGGAACTGCTCATGGATGCGTTCGCGGTCTCCTGCGGATCGGCCCGCGTGGTACGCCTCCGCACGCAGCCCTTCCTTGTCGAGCTTCGCGGCGTACTTCTCTGTGTCCTTGCGGGTGGCGGCGTACAGCAGCCCCTGTCCGTCGCCCCGGGCCAGCGCCGCAACCTGCTCCAGCACGGCCTTGCGCTTGCCCTTGTCCTCCTGGTGGCGGACCACATCGAGGGAGATATTTGGCCGGTCGAAGCCGTGGACCAGGACCAGCGGGTCCTTCATGCCCAGCCGCTCCGCGATCTCGTCCCGCACAGGAGGCGAGGCAGTGGCGGTCAGGGCAGCCACGGGCGGGTTGCCCAGCCGTTCACGGACGTTGCCGAGGTTGAGGTAGTCGGGCCGGAAGTCGTGGCCCCATGAGGAAACACAGTGGGCTTCGTCCACCACGAACATGGAGATGCCCAGTTTGGCGATGCGGTCCACCGTTTCCTGTTTGGCCAGCTGCTCGGGCGCGAGGAACAGGAAAGTGGCTTCGCCCGCCTCAGCCGCCTGCCAGGCGGCCTCCACCTCGCCATCGCTGCGGGCGGAATTGACGGCGACGGCGGCCCCGTCGCCCAGCTCGTCGGCCAGCCCGTCCAGCTGGTCCTCCTGCAGGGCAATGAGCGGGGAAACCACGACGGCGGGGTGTCCCGTTGTGTTGTGAAGGTGCCGGGCGGCCACTTGGTAGATGGCGGATTTCCCGTAGCCGGTGGGCATCACGGCCAGGACATCGCGGCCTTCAACGAGGGCGCGGATTCCGTCCAGCTGGCCGTCGCGCAGGTGGGGCAGGGAAAAGGAGGACGCCGCAAGGGCGCTGAGGGCAAGATCGTCGGACATTTGGGAGCGGCTCCGCACAGTGGGTCCTGCGGCCGCTTGCTTCAGCCGAGGTATCAAGCCTAGCGCGGGCCGGGACCGGCGTCGTCCTGGTCCATCTGCCACGTGGACAAGCCCGCACTCCGGTTCTTTCCCGTTGTCCACATACGGGGCGCCCCATCCTTGACTTCCCAGCCACCCTGAACAACTGTGGAAGGAACTGGTCCGCCGGCAGAAGCTGTGAAGTTTTGGGCCAGGACAAGCAAGGAGTGTGCAGCGTGACGCGCGAAAACCCGAAGGTCGAAGAAGCCGACGAGTCCGAGCTTGAGGTGACCGGACACCCCAAGTCCTGGGCCGCCGGAGTGCCCGGCGTCTACTACTCGATGCAGCCTGCGCTGAAGCACATGGGCGTGGACAGGACGCGGAAAACCCTGCTGGCGCTGAACCAGAAGGACGGCTTCGACTGCATGAGCTGTGCGTGGCCGGACCCGGGCCACCGCAAGACGTTCGAATTCTGTGAGAACGGTGCCAAGGCAGTCACCTGGGAAGCCACCCCGGTGGTGGTCAGCTCGGAGTTCTGGGCGGAGCATCCGGTCAGCGAGCTCAGGGAGCGGTCCGAGTACTGGCTGGGCATGCAGGGCCGGCTCACCGAACCCGTGTACAAAGCCGCGGGCGAGGACCATTACAAGCCCGTCAGCTGGAATGAAGCGTTAAGCATCATTGCGGACAAACTGAAGTCTTTGCCGAGCCCTGACCAGGCAGCGTTTTACACGAGCGGCCGGACCTCCAACGAGGCTGCCTTCCTGTACCAGCTGTTCATCCGCGGGTACGGCACCAACAACCTGCCGGACTGCTCCAATATGTGCCACGAGTCCTCCGGCTGGGCCATGGGCCAGACCATTGGCGTGGGCAAGGCAACGGTTTCCTATAACGACTACGCCAAAGCCGACCTGATCATCATCATGGGCCAGAACCCCGGCACCAACCATCCACGGATGCTCACCGCGCTGGAAGAAGCCAAAGAAGCGGGGGCCAGCATCGTGGCCGTCAATCCGCTGCCCGAGGCGGGGCTGATGCGCTACAAGAACCCGCAGCGGGTGAAGGGAATCATCGGCCGCGGTACCGACCTGGCTGACCAGTTCCTCCAGATCCGGATTGGCGGGGACATGGCGCTGCTGCAGGCCGTATCCAAACGGGTCCTGGATGCCGAGGCCGCTGCGCCGGGGACGGTGCTGGACCACGCCTTCCTCGAGGAACACTGCCTCGGGCTCGAGGAACTTCGGGCGCACCTTGCCACGCTGGATGAAGCAGCCGTCCTTGAGGCCACCGGGCTGCGCTCCGAGGAGATCGACGAACTGGCTGACCGCTACCTGCGGGCGGAAAAGGTGATCATCACCTGGGCCATGGGCATTACCCAGCACAAAAAAGCTGTGGCCACCATCAAAGAGATGATCAACCTGCTGCTGCTCCGCGGGAACATCGGCAAACCCGGTGCCGGCGCCTCACCCATCCGCGGCCACAGCAACGTCCAGGGGGACCGCACCATGGGCATCTGGGAGCAGATGCCGCCGGCGTTCCTGGACGCGCTGGGCAAGGAATTCAGCTTCGAACCGCCGCGGGAACACGGCGCGGACGCGGTGGAAACCATCCGCCAGATGCGCGACGGCGGCATCAAGGTGTTCATCGCCCTGGGCGGTAACTTCGTGGGCGCCATGTCGGACACCCATGCGGCGGAAGCGGCGATGGAAAACACCGAGCTTTCAGTCCAGATCTCCACCAAGCTCAACCACTCCCACGCCGTTACCGGCGCCGCGGCCTTGATCCTGCCAACCCTCGGGCGCACTGAGATCGACCGGCAGGAGTCCGGTCCGCAGTTCGTCTCGGTGGAGGACACAGTGTGCGCCGTTCACGCCTCCCACGGCACGGTGGAGCCGGTGGCGCCGGGGCTGCTCTCCGAGGTGGCCATCGTCTGCCGGCTGGCACAGCGGGTGCTCGGGGACCGGGTTGCGGCCGACTGGGCCGGCTTCGAGAAGAACTACGACCTGATCCGGGAGCACATCTCCCACGTGGTGGTGGGCTGCGAGGACTACAACCGGAAGATCCGGCAGGAGGGCGGCTTCGTCCTGCCCAACGGGCCCCGCGACTCACGCACGTTCAACACCCCCACCGGCAAGGCCATGCTCACGGTGAACGAACTTGAGCACGTGGAACGGCCCGCGGGCACGCTGATCCTGCAGAGCATGCGCTCGCACGACCAGTTCAACACCACCATCTACGGCCACAACGACCGCTACCGGGGCATCAAGAAGGGCCGCGAGGTGGTGTTTGTGAACCCTGCGGACCTGGTGGAGCTGGGGCTTGAGGACGGGCAGCACGTAGACGTCCGCGGTGTATACCCGGACAACGTGGAGCGGGTCCTTCGCAACTACCGGGTGGTGTCCTACCCGTCCGCGCGCGGCTGCGCGGCTGCCTACTACCCTGAGGCGAATGTCCTGGTGCCGCTGGAGAGCGTGGCCGAGGGCAGCCAAACGCCGGTATCCAAGGCCGTGATCGTCCGGCTGGAACCCGTTCCGGTACTTGAAGAGGAGCCGACGGCGGCGGGATAGCTACTGCTCTGTGCCTAGCTACTTCGCGGTGTCTGTCTACTGGGCTGTGTCCGCCTACTGCGCCGTGTCGGCCCAGCCCTTGCTGGCGGGGCCGCCGTCGTGCCCGTCGTCGCAGAGCCCGAAAGCGACGCTGGCAGCCCTGGCCACCGCCGCGCTGGAGGCCTCCCGGGTCCCTGCGCTGCCGGTACCGGCTTCCAGCCCGGCGGCATAGCCCACCAGGAAGGTGGTGACCGGGGCGGCGGGGTGGATTATCGAGTCCGCTGACCGGCGGGCCAGGTCAAGGAGTAACTCGTTGTCCACGTCCAGATCCAGAATTTGCAGCGCCTGGGCAAGCCGGTTGCTCCACTGGTCCAGTACCCGTGCTTCTTCGTCACTGACTGCCATGGTTCGCTCCTGTCGTGAGTATCGGGCCAGCTGCTGAGTGGCTGCTTTCCGGTGCCGACACTACAAGGCTTCGCAACGGAAGTCATGGGGTCCCTAAAACCCCTAATCCCAAACAGGGTAGATCTCCCTCCCGGCTGGCTCTGGAACTGCCATCAAGCCCCGCCTAGACTGGCCGAACCTCAGGCCAGGAGCGTCAGCAGCGATCACTTGGCACCAAAGAAGGCGCCAGATTGATCAGGCCGGGCCCTGCCTGCAGGGGTACTACACCTACCCAAAACTACGGCCGCCCCACCGGGCCGGCCTGACTTCAGGAGAAACAGATGACAGGGAACAGAGCCGTTGCCTACAAAGCGCCAGGCAAGGTTGAACTTATTGACATCGACTATCCCAGCTTTGAATTGAAAGACGGGCCGGGCGTGAATCCGGCGAACGTGGGGCGGGCCGTCAACCATGGCGTGATCCTCAAGACCGTGGCCACAAACATCTGCGGATCCGACCAGCACATGGTGCGCGGACGCACCACCGCACCGCCCAATCTGGTGCTGGGCCACGAGATCACCGGCGAGGTGGTGGAAGTGGGCCGCGACGTCGAGTTCATCAAAGTCGGAGACCTTTGTTCGGTGCCGTTCAACATTGCCTGCGGCAGATGCCGGAACTGCAAGGAACGCAAGACCGGCATCTGCCTGAACGTGAACCCTGACCGCCCGGGCAGCGCCTACGGATACGTGGACATGGGCGGCTGGGTGGGCGGCCAGGCCAACTATGTGTTGGTGCCGTACGCCGACTGGAACCTGCTGAAGTTCCCGGACAAGGACCGGGCGATGGAGAAAATCCTGGACCTCGCCATGCTTTCGGACATTTTTCCCACCGGGTACCACGGCGCGGTCAGCGCCGGGGTGGGTGTCGGTTCCACCGTGTACGTGGCAGGAGCGGGCCCGGTTGGCCTCGCAGCGGCCACCAGCGCGCAGTTGCTGGGCGCCGCCGTCGTGATTGTTGGTGACCTCAACGAGGACCGGCTGGCGCAGGCCCGGAGCTTCGGTTGCGAAACGGTGGACCTCACCAAGGGTGGCCCGGCGGAGCAGATCGAGCAGATCCTCGGCGTACCGGAAGTGGACTGCGGTGTGGACGCCGTCGGCTTCGAGGCCAGGGGACACGGCCACGGAAAGGACGCAGAGGAGGCGCCGGCCACGGTACTGAACTCGCTGATGGACATCACCGCGGCGGGCGGCGCCCTGGGCATCCCAGGCCTCTACGTCACCGGTGACCCGGGCGGGATTGACGAGGCCGCCAAGAAGGGCGCGCTGAGCCTCAGCCTGGGCACCGGCTGGGCCAAGTCGTTGAGCTTCACCACGGGCCAATGCCCGGTGATGAAGTACAACCGGCAACTGATGATGGCCATCCTGCATGACAGGGTGAGCATCGCCAAGAACGTTAACGCCAAGCCCATCACCCTGGATGAGGCGCCCAAGGGCTACGCGGAATTCGACGCCGGCGCAGCCACGAAGTACGTCCTCAACCCGAACGGTTACCTGAGCTAAGGCGTCACGGCGGGCGGTGGTCCAGCCGGGAAAATCAATGCGGAAATAAGGGCTGCCCTGCCCGGGTTAGGCTTTGCAAGGGCAGCAACGTAACCGCATTGAAGGAGTTCCCTTGAGCCAGATCACCGTCCGCCACAACCCCGACCGCCAGCGCTTCGAAATCCTCGACGCCGGCAACGTGATCGGCAAGGCAGCCTACAAGGATTACGACGGCGGCGCCTCACCCCAGCGGATTTTCTACCACACCGTGATCAACGAGGAATACGGCGGCCAGGGCCTCGCAGGCCAGCTCGCCACGGCGGCCCTGGATGAAACCGTGGGCGCCGGGCGGGGCATCGTTCCCGTGTGCCCCTACATCAAAAAGTTCCTGACAAAACACCCGGAGTATGACGGCAATACGGTGCGCACCGCTCCAGCCCACCTCGAGTTCCTGGACACGGCACTCTCGGCACGCGCCCGCTGACGGGTCTCGGACGTTCAGGCAACTCCCAAGCTCGTGTGATTTAATCAGCAGCCTTAGCATCGGTGTGCGCTGGGCACCCGATGTGATTTTATGATCATCCGAGTTGCAGGAGTTCTATGTCGGCGGACCCAGCGCTGCGCCCGGCGGGGCGTCACTTCAGAGCGTCCCGGAAAGGGCGAAGAGTTCTGCTGCTGGCGCTGTTGTTCTCTGCCGTCGCGCTGGTCATTGGGGCCAGTCTTGTCTTCGCAGCCGTCCGGTCCGGGCCGTTGGCGGGCGCAGCCGGTCCAGTCCCCGCCGCTGTTCCGGAAGCCCCCGTGGCTGTGGCCCCCGATGCCCTCGAGGACCGCATCAATTCCGTCCTGGAGGAGAACGACGACTACAGGATCGGGCTGGCTTTGGCGGACGTGTCCGGAGATGCGGCGCTGACCTTCGGCGACCAGGAAGCTTTTACGGCCGCCAGCACCGCGAAGATCATCACGGCGGCGGCGTACTACCACCAGGTTGAAAACGGCGAGGCCGCGTTGGATGAGCCGTTAGGGGACTACGACGCGGCGTTCCAACTCGAAGCCATGGTGAACGAAAGCAACAACGATTCGTGGCTGCTGCTGATGGACGCAGTGGGCTACCCGCAGCTCACTGAATATGCCGCCTCCATCGGCGTCGCCTACGATCCCGAGGAGAATCTGCTGACTCCTGCGGAAATGGCACTGGTCCTCAAGCGGCTCTACGCCGGGGACCTGCTGAACGCGGAGAACACCGCCCAGTTGCTCGGCTACATGCAGGACACCAATAACGAGGAACTGATTCCAGCCGGGTCGCAGGCCGGCGTCGAGGTGTTTCATAAGTACGGGGAATTTGGCGGCGAACTTCACGACGCGGCGGTCCTGACGTACCGCGGCTCCTCGTTTGTGCTGGTGGTCTACACCGAGAATCCCGGGGGCAGTCGAGAGCCGGGGCAGGCTGACGTCATCCGCGAGCTCACGGGCCTGGTTGAAGAGTCGCTGTTCCCGCCCGTGCAGCCCGGCGGCCAGGCGCGTTAGGTCATCAAAGTCGCGCATGCCGGTTCGGGTGCACCAGACTGTTTCCGTGAGCAACAAACCCCGGACTGCCCTGGCCGTCGCCGGCCTCAGCCTGGGCACGGCACTGAACCCCCTCAACTCCTCGATGATCGCTGTGGCCCTGGTGGTGCTCCGCGCAGACTTCGGGCTCGACGTCGCCGCCGTCACCTGGGTGGTCACCTCGTTCTACCTCGCCTCGGCGGCCGGGCAGCCGGTAATGGGCCGGCTGGCCGACAGGTTCGGACCGCGCCGGATGTTCATGCTGGGTATGGCACTGGTTGCCGTCACCTGCGCGCTGGCGCCGCTCGCACCGAACTTCGCCCTGCTCTGCGTGGCGCGGGCCGTGATGGCTCTGGGCACGGCCACCGCTTATCCCAGCGCGGTGGTGATGGTGGGAGCCGTTGCGCACCGGGCAAAGGTGGATTCCGCGCGCCCGCTGGGCCGGCTCCAGATGGCCAACACTTCGGCGGCGGCCGTGGGCCCGGTGGTGGGCGGCCTGCTGGTCAGCTTTGTGGGTTGGGAAGCGCTGTTCCTGATCAACGTGCCTCTGGCGCTGGCCGCGTTGCTGATCGTCAGGCAGGCGGCGCCGCACGATGAGACGCGGGAACGAGGCAGCGTCGCCGAACTTGTCAGGGACTCGGACATCCCGGGAATCCTGGGGTTCGTGTCCGCCCTGCTCCTGGTGATGATGGCTGCGCTGAACGTGGCGCCCGGCTACCGCTGGTGGATGCTGGCCGCCGGAACTGTGATCGGTGCGCTGTTCGCCTGGCGCGAGCTGCGGTTCAACCGGCCCTTCCTGGACCTGCGGCTGCTGGGCCGCAACCGGCCGCTGATGCTGGTCTACTTGGGCTTCGCAGTGTTCAGCAGCGTCTACTACTTTGTGTTCTTCGGCCTGCCCCAGCTGCTGCAGGAAGCGGGCGGCTACGATCCCGGCGTCGTTGGCCTGCTGATGCTGCCGCTGGCCACGATGTCGGTGGTCGCCACGCCGTGGGCAGTCAGGGCGATGGGAAGGTTCGGCGTGCGGCGGGTGCTGATTGCCGGCGTCGTGCTCCTGGCCGCGGCGGCCGCGCTTATGTGGCTGCTGACCGGCACGCTCGTGATCCCGCTGGTGGCGGTGCTGACTGCCCTGATGGGCGTCCCCTACGGAACTGTAAGTATTGCCACGAACCAGGGCATGTTTGTCTCCACCCGGCCTCAGGAACGCGGTGTCGCGGCAGGCATCTACCAAACTTGCCGGTATGTTGGCGCCATCACCGCCACCGTGATGATCGGCGTTTTCGCGGCCGGTGGCGTGGACCAGGAAAGCTGGGCACGCATGGTGCTGGCCATGCTGGTCCTGTGCCTGGTGACGTTCGGTGTGTTCCTGCTGTGGCGGCAGCGCGCGGAATAAGGCCGGGCCTGGAGGGTCCGGGACGGGCTGCCGGCGCGGGGTTTATCGTGGAGCTATGGACAATCCAAAGGTGCAGCTGTACTTGGATATCACGGCGAAAGGCCTGTGCATTCTCGGTGCCGCGCTGATGATCTTCGGCCGGGGCGGCTGGTTCTACGTGGGCGTTGCCACCGTGGTCCTGGGTGTGCTGTTCATCGGCGGGTCGCTGGTGGCCACACGCAACCTGCGGCGCAGGGGATGGGACGGCACCAACCGGCCGCCGGCCGGATAGTGCGCCCACCCCCTTCAGCAAGGTCCCAGCCTGCTAGTCCCGCCGGATCCACACGGCGTTGTCGGGCTGCAGCCAGCCGTCTTCCGCCAGCGGAAACGCGCTGAAAAGTACGACGCCGGCGGGCAGCTTCACGCGTTCGGCCCCCATCGCGAGGGCCACCAGGAAGCCGGGGCTGCGCTCGCAGAGCAGCAGGGTCCCCTCCTCCACCCGCCAGGTCCCGCCGTCGTCCGCGGTGAACACTCCTTCATCCCAGAGCCGGCGGCGGAGGGCGATGGCCTGCGTTGCCAGATGAAGCACGGAATGCGGGTCCTGCTGTTGGCGCTCGACGGCGTAATCGCCCCAGCCTTCAGGGACCGGCAGCCATGGGCCGGCAGCCTCCCGCTCCGAGAACCCGTGTGTGAGGCTTGGATTTTCCGCCCAGGGAAGCGGGACACGCGCGCCGTCGCGGGTGACGCCGCCGCGAGCCCACATCGGGTCCACGCGGGAGTCCACCGGGACGTCTACCTCGGGAAGCCCGAGCTCTTGGCCTTGGTAGATGTAGGCGGAGCCGGGGAGGCCCAGGAGTGCCACAAGCGCCGCGCGTGCGCGCCGCGCCCCCAGTCGGCCGCCGCCGAAGCGGGTGGCGGAGCGGACGATGTCATGGTTCTCCAAAGCCCAGGTGGGGGCCGCGCCGTGAAGCGTGCGGGCGGCCTCAAGCTCGGTGCCCACTGCCGCCCACGCCACCGCGTCCCAGCCAAGCCGGACAAAGGCGAACGCAAAGGCCTGGTGCATTTCGTCGCCGCGGGTGTAGCGGGCGGCACGGGAAGGCTCAAGGTTCACTTCGCCCACCAGCAGGCGCTGCGGCTGGTACTGCTCCGCGAGCCGGCGCCAGCGGCGGTACACCTCGTGCACCTCCTCCTGGTCCGAGACCAGCGGGTTGGACCGCAGCCCGTCCACCACAGGGCTGGCAGAGGGGGCATCTGGCAGCCCCTCGGCCTTGAAAAGTGCATGGGCGACGTCGATCCGGAGGCCGTCCACGCCCTTGTCGAACCAGAAGCGAAGGACGTCTTCGAAGTAGTCACCCACCTCCGGGTTTCGCCAGTTCCAGTCCGGCTGGCCGGCGGAGAACAGGTGGAGGTACCACTCCGTGTCCGTGTCCGAATCTGGAGTTGCACGGGACCAGGCCTGGCCGCCAAAGACGCTTTGCCAGTTATTGGGCGGCAGGTCGCTGGGAGATTCCGGCCCGGAACTGCGGCCCTCCACAAAGTGGAACAACTCCCGCTCCCGGGAACCGGGTCCTGCCGCGAGGGCCTGCTGGAACAGCGGATGCTCGGACGAGCAATGGTTGGGCACCACGTCCAGCAGGATGCGCAGCCCCAGCGAGTGCGCCAGTTCCAGGAGGCGGTCGAAATCCTCCATGGTGCCGAAGAGCGGGTCCACGCCGCAGTAATCGCTGACGTCGTAGCCCTGGTCCACCTGCGGCGAGGGCTGGAAGGGCGTCATCCAGATCCCGTCCACACCCAGGGACGCGATGTACGGCAGCCGGGCAATCAGCCCGGGCAGGTCGCCCACGCCGTCGCCGTTCCCGTCCGCGAAGGAGCGCGGATACACCTGGTAGATCACGGCTGACTGCCACCACTCGGCGGTGGCCGGGCCCGGGAGGGGAGCGCCGCCGTCGTGCGTTGCAGGCGCCGGAGCACTCATTTGCCCGCCCCCGCAGTGAGGCCTTCAACGATCCGCCGCTGGAAGACCAGCACCATGATCACCAGCGGGACCGTCACGATGACACCGGCGGCCATCTGCTCACCGAACGGTGCCTGGAATTCGGTGGCGCCGGTGAACTTGGAGATGGCCACGGTGGCGGTCTGGACCGCGGGGTCGTTGATCATGGACAGCGCGATGATGAACTCGTTCCAGCTGTGGATGAACGTCAGGATCGCGGTGGTGAACACCCCCGGCGCGGCGAGCGGGAGCAGCACCTTCCGGAACGCCTGCCACTTGGTGCAGCCGTCGATCATGGCAGCCTCTTCGAGATCGAACGGGAGCTGCTTCATGAACGTGGTCAGGTTCCAGACGGCCAGCGGGATGGCGAAGGACAGGTTGGGGATGATCATGGCCTGGTAGGTGTTGATCCAGCCCAGGTCCGTAAAGAACCGCAGCAGGGGCACCACCACCGAGATGCCGGGGAACATCGACGTCGCAATGATAACGCCGAGGATCACCGACTTGAACCGGAAGTTCAGCCTGGAGATCGCGTATGCGGCGAAGATCCCGAGCACCAGCGCGGCCACGGTGGTCACGCCGGCCACGATCAGGCTGTTCAGCAATGCCTGGCCGAACATGGTGGAGCCGTCGAATACCTTGGCGTAGTTCTCGAGGGAGAACGGGGCCGGCAACAGGGTGTTGTCGAAAATGTCGGCGGTGCGGCGCAGGCTGGAGACGATCATCCAGTAGAAAGGAGCCAGGCAGTAAACGAAGATCAGTGCCAGGCCCGCGTAGACCGAATAGGAGCGCCAGGTGCGCTTCTGCTTGGTGTGCAGCAGGGCGTCGGAATCCCCGGAGCCCGAACCCCGCTTGGACGGATCGGAAGCGGCGAGGCCGCGCAGGTCGGTGATGGTCATCGGGTGGCCTCAGCCTTCTGGGTGCGGTTTGCCTTGCGTTCCCGGCGTTTGGCGCCGAGCTGCCGGGCGCCGGTCACATCCGCACCCAGCACCTTCACAAACACAATGGCGACGGCGGCGACATACAGGAACAGGACGACGGCGAAGGCCGACGCCGAGCCGTAGCGGAGCTGGTTGGACTCGTCCCAGGCGAGCATGGACAGGGTCTCCACCGATTCCTTGCCCGGGCCGATCAGGACAAACGGCAGGTCGAACATCCGCAGGGCGTCGAGCATGCGGAACAGGACGGCCACCAGCAGGGTGGGCTTGACCAGCGGCAGGGTGATGGAGCCAAGCTGGCGCCACCAGCCCGCGCCGTCGATCTTCGCTGCCTCGTAGACCTCCTCCGGGATGATCTGCATGCCGGCCAGGACCAGCAGGCCGATGAACGGCGCAGTCTTCCAGACCTCGGCCACGATCACCGCCACCTTGGACGCGGTGCCCTCGGCGGTCCAGAGGATTTCGCTGCCCAGCAGGCTGTTGGCGATGCCGTCCGACTGGAAAATCCACCGCCACAGCAGGCCCGAGACGGCGGTGGGCACGGCCCAGGGGACCAGGATGCTGGCGCGGAGGAAGGACCGGCCCTTGAAGGCACGGTTCATGGCCAGCGCCAGGGCCAGGCCGAGGATGGTCTCCAGCAGCACGGTGGTGACGGTGAAAAACGTGGTGTTGCCGAAGGCGTTCAGGAACCGCTGCCCGGATTCGCCCACGAAGAGGTCCGAATAGTTGGCCAGGCCTACAAAAGCCTCGCCTTCGGTGACGAAGCCGTCCGCGTCCAGGCCGGATTGGGCCCGGTAGAGGGACTGGTGGATGGCCGAGATGAGCGGGTAGGCGATCACCAGGGCCAGGACCAGGAGGGTGGGGGAGAGCAGCAGGGCAGCCATCCGGCCTTCACCGGGTGTCCGTCCGGCGTTCTTGGTGGCGGTCTTGGGTGCGGAGCCGTGCTTGCCCGAGGAACGGCCGGGCGGGCTGCCGGCTTTATGGTCCAGGTTTGCGGCGGTGGTCATTTGGCGGAGAGCTCCTCGAGCTTGGCCTGCATGTCCTTCAGTGCGCTGTCCGTGTCCTTCTCGCCGGTGAGTGCGGCGTAGGCCTCTTCCTGGATGGCCTTGGTGGTGGCGCCGTACTGGACCACCTTGGGGCGGGGCTGGGCGTTTTCGAGGGACTCAAGCAGGGTGGGGAAGAACGGCCGCTTGGCTACCACGGCGGGGTCCTCGTAGAGGGCGGCGTAGGCCGGGGCACGGGAGCTGAGCTCAAGGCGCTTGCGGGCCTGTTCTTCGCTGGTGAAGAACTTGATGAACTCCAGGGCAGTGGCCTTGTTGGGCGTGAACGGGGAGACGGCCAGGTTGCGGCCGCCCAGCGTGGAGACCCCGGTGCTGTCGGTTCCCGGGATGGAGGTGATGCCGAACTTGCCGGCCACCTTGCTGGAACCGTCGGTGGCGCTCAGCGAGGAGTAGAGGAACGGCCAGTTGCGCAGGAACACCACTTTGCCGTCCTGGAACGCCCGGCGGCCCTGCTCTTCGAGGTAGGTGATGGCGTCGGAGGGGAAGAGCCCTTCCTTGAAGCCGTCCACCAGCAGGTTCAGGCCTTCCTTGGCTTCGGGAGTGTCCACGGTGGGTTTGCCCTCGGCGTCCACCACGGTGCCTCCGGCTGAGGCGACGGCCTCGGAGAAGTTCACGGTGAGGGCCTCGTTTTTGTCGAACTGGCCGGCGTAGCAGGACATGCCGGCGGCGTCGGGGAGGGCCAGGACCTTTTCGCAGGCAGCCTTCATTTCGTCCCAGGTCTTGGGCGGGGCGGCAATGCCGGCCGCTGTGAGCAGGTCCTGGCGGAAGTAGAAGAGCGCGCCGTCGGTGTAGTACGGTGCGCCGTACAGGGTGTCGCGGTACTTCGCGGCGTCCACGGTGGCCGGGATCATCTTGTCCGTGGAGATGGCGTCCTCCGGCAACGGCAGGACCCACTTGTTGGCGGCGAACTCGGAGTTCCACACCACGTCCAGGTTCAGGACGCTGAAGGTGTCCGACTTGATCTGTGCGTTCTGGATGAGCTGCTGGCGCTGCTGGTCGGCGGAGTCGGGCAGTTCGATGAACGTGACTTTCTCCTCTGGGTGCGCCGCGTTCCACTCCTCGATGCTCTTGTTCGCGGCACCGGAAGCGTCGCGGGAGGAGACGTAGTTGATGGGGCCCTTGCCTTCGAAGGCCGGGGCGCTCTGCGCGGCCTTTGGTTCCGCACTGGATCCTCCGCAGGCGGTCAGGCCGACGGCGGCGGCCGTCACCAGTGCGGTGGTGGTGATGAGTGTCTGCCAGGTGTGGCGACGCTGCCTCATGTGTTGCTCCTTTGGGTGGGTTCTGGCCTGTTTTCGGGCGCAGGGAATCACGACGACGGCGGCACGGGGAGGTGCCGGCGCTCGCCTTGGGTTGGGGGATGGGTCGGGGTTAGGGCTGGTGGGACGCTGGAGGGGGCGGGGCCGTGGAGCCACGTTCGATGAGTTTGTGCGGCATGATCCGCGGCCCGAGGTCCCGGGAGCGGAGGAGTTTCTTGACCGCCATCCGGCCCATCTCCTCCAGCGGCTGTGCCATGGTGCTCAGCGGCGGATGGACGTGCAGGGCGGTGGAGGTGTTGTCGAAGCCGAGGACGGACACGTCTTCCGGGACGCGGCGGCCCCGTTTCTGGAGTTCGTTCACCACGGCGGCGGCCATTTCGTCACTGACGGCGAAGATGGCTGTGAGGCCGGGGTCCTGTTCCAGCAAGTGGTTAAGGCCGGGCGCGCCGCTCTCATAGAAGAAGCTTCCCGAGGCAGTGACCGGTTCGCACTTGGCCTCGGTCATCGCGCGCAGGTAGCCGCGCTGCCGGGGTTGGGCAACAAAGACCGAGTCCGGATTGCCGGCCAGCAGTCCAATACGGCGGTGGCCCAGTTTCAGCAGGTGACGGGTTGCGTCATATGCTGCCTTTTCGTCGTCGATGGCCACGCTGGGTGAGCCGGACTTGTCGCTGATGGCAACGGAGATCACCGGGATGGCGGGTCCCAGCAGTTGCCGGATTTCGGGCTTGATGACTGCTGATACCAGGATGACGCCGGCAGCCCGGTACGTGCGCAGGGTCCGCAGGTAGCTTGCGATGTAGGCGGACTTGGCGCCGGTGCGGCCCAGCATAACCGCGTAGCCGCGCTCCTGGGCCTCCTCTTCCACGCCCTGCATCACCTGGGAGGCCAGTGCGTCGGACACCATTGGTGCGAGCAGCCCGATGACCGAGGTCTGCCGGGTCTTCAGGCCGCGGGCGAGGGAGTCGGTTTCGTAGCTGAGTTTGCGCACCGCCTCCTCCACGCGCTCGCGGGTCTCTTCCGAGTAGCCCACGAGGCCGTTAACCACCCGGGAGACGGTGGCGGGAGATACGCCGGCGTGCATGGCGACGTCCCTGATGGTGACCACTGGTTCTCCTTGGCTTTACTGCTGTTTATTGGCAGGTACGCAAACGGTTTACGTAAACGGTTACGTGATCTGCCTCAACAACACTAAAGGGGGAGACGCCGGAGGCGTGCCTGTTTCGGAAACGACGGTGGGGGGGGCACCCGGCCGCCTCCCGCCGTCGTCCGTTTCTCAGCTCTGCAGCGAGGGACTTAGGTGTACATCAGCGAGCCGGGTGTGGTGAGTTTCTCGCCGGTTTCCAGCCAGGTTTTCAGGCCGGAGAGGATCATTGGCCAGCCGCCGTAGAGCTGTTCGTTCGCGCCTTCCCGGAGGTCACTGTGGGTAACGGTGAGCCGGCAGGAGTCACCCACGGGTTCGATGTCCCAGGTGACCTTCGAGGTCCCCTCAGCCTTGACGTCCTCGCCCCAGAGGGCGCGCATGGTTTGGACGAGCCGGCGCGGCGGGTCCACTTCCAGGTTCTCGCCTTCACCCAGGGGCGCGCCTGCTTTGACGTTGTTCATGGTGAAGCTGCTGCCTGGGGTCCAGTCCGTTTCGATGGTGTTCCCGAACTGGTACTTGCTGCGGATTTCGCTGTCCGTGATGGCTTCCCAGAGCCGTTCCGGCGTGGTCTTGATGTAGATCTCGAAGATTTTTTCCATGGGACTTTCCAATCTGGATTTGAGGTCGCTGAGGCCAGCGGCCCATGGTTCTGCGTATTTGCTCACCCAGCGGTCGTGGACGAGCCGGATGGGGACCGGATTCAGGAAGTGCAGCTTTTCGCGCCCCCGGCGCCGGGTTACCACCAGCCCGGCTTCCTCCAGGATCCTGAGGTGCTTGGCGATCCCGAACCGGGTCATGTCGAAGCGTCCTTCGAGGGTGCCCAGGGTTTGGCCGTCCTCGCGGAAGAGCTCGTCGAGCAGCTCCCGCCGGGTGGGGTCGGAAAGCGCCTTGAACACGGCATCCATAGGACCAATGATAGGTGACCATATGGTCACCTATCAAGGTCTTTCAGTTTCTGGACGCCAGCGTCTGGTCCCGGTCCTGGAACACATCCTCGCCCGGACCGGTGAAGGCCCGGGAGCGCTGGACGGCTTCGATCGAACCTGTGAAAAGCTGGGACTCCTGCGGCTCAGCGGGAGGCCGCGAGCCCTCGCGGGCAGAGGTTCCCAGCCCGCGCAGTGGCTGGGGACGGTGGGAGGAGGCACCGCCGTCGGACGCTGCCTCGGTCCAGCGCTGCTGGGGAAGGGCCTCGGGATGGCCCCGCTGCAGGAAGCTGACCATGGCCTCGCGGATGAGGCAGCGCAGGTCGAACAGCGCAGCGCTGTCCGCGGCGCTGACGAGGATGCGGACCCGGACGAATCCGCCGGTAGCGTCCGTGATCTGCAGGATGCCCACGCGCTCGTCCCACAGCTCCGTGCCGGCCAGAACGGTGCGCAGTTCGGCGCGCATGTCTTCCACGGGGGCGCGCCAGTCGAGGTCGAACTCCACGGTGCCCATCACCTCGGACTGGCGGCGGGTCCAGTTCTCGAACGGCGTGGTGGTGAAGTAGGTGGAGGGCAGGATGAGGCGGCGGTCGTCCCAGATGTGGACCACCACGTAGGTGAGTGTGATTTCCTCGATCCGGCCCCATTCCTTCTGGACCACTACTACGTCGTCCACGCGGATGGCGTCCGTGAAGGCCAGTTGCATGCCGGCGAAGACGTTCACCAGCGAGGTCTGGGCGGCCAGGCCGGCCACGATCGAGATCACGCCGGCGGAGGCCAGGAGCCCGGCGCCGAGGGCCTGGATGGCCGGGAAGGTCAGCATCACCGAGCCGGCGGCGAGCACCACCACCAGCGCCACCCCGATCCGGCGGGCCAGGATCATCTGGGTCCGCAGCCGCCGTGCACGCCGGTTGTCCGCGACGTCAACGCTGTACCGGCCCAAGACCACCGCTTCGATGATCAGCAGTATTGCCACGGCGAGCCAGGCAAGGGAACCGATGAGGGCAATCAGGAGCAAATGGTCGACGGCGGGAAGCCAGCTTTCGTCCGCGGCTGTCAGTCCCAGCGCGGTACGGACGCCGATCAGGCACAGTGCCAAACGCAACGGCTGCCGGGCCACCCGCGAGGTGGCCTGGAGCTCCGGACGCTTGCGGTTGAGGCGCAGGACGAGCTTGCGCAGCAGCCAGGACAGGACCAGGCCTGCGGCCACTGCCAGCGTGACGGCAATGAGGGGCATGGCGGGATTCAGTAGGTCGTGCATTTATTAACCTGTACCAAGTTCGTGGGGAGGGGTCGAAATTGACTCGGACTTGGGCGTGGTGCGTGTCAGGATGGCCCCATGCTGCCTTTAACTCAGATCGCCGCGTTGCGAACCACCGTTAACGACGAGTGGCGGTCTCAGGTGGCAGACGCGGTCGGCCGGGCTTGGGACATTCCCGCCGGTGGCCTGCGGTACTGGCGTTCCTCGGCGGCGCACGTGTTCGTTGTGCCGCCTGGCGGGGATGCCCGTGGAGTGCTCTACGCGCGCTTCGCTCCGGCCGGGTCCACGGCAGGAGCGCGCCTGCAGCGCGGAGCGCAGCTGCATGACCGGCTCCACGACGCCGGAGCACCCGTGGCGGACCTGGTGGGGTCACGCGTGGGCCGGGCGGTGGAGCTAATCCACACGCCTCTCGGCGAGATGGCGGCGTGCGTGGTGCGAAGGGTGGACGGCGAGGAGCTGGACGTGGACGGGCTCGACGCCGGCGCTGCCGCCGCCTGGGGTGCAGCGCTTGCGGAGTTCCACCAGGCAGCTGGGCGGGTGGAACCCGTAGGCCGCCAGGAGCAAGCGGACGTGTTTTCCCGCCTGGGTACCCACGCCAACCAGGACCTTGCGGACGCTGCCCACGCCCTGAACAGGCTGCAAGAAAGCCTGGAGCCGGGGCTGCTCGTCATGGGGCATGGGGACTTTGAGCTCGACAACCTGAGATGGTCGGAAGGTAAAGCAACCTACTTCGACCTCGACGAATCCGGCGTGATGCCCGCCGCCGCCGATGTCGCCTCGGCGGTCCGGGACCTGATCGGCACCTGCCCGGCCAGCCCGGAGCACCCTGAACTCCTCGAAGCGTTCCTGATGGGCTACGGGCAAAAATCCGGGCATGGGGTGGGTATGGCGGAGTTGCTGCTGCACCGCGCAGCCCTTGCAGCACAGCACATCCTTGAGGCACCCGCAGTCCAGGACCTGGACGCCACTATCCTGGACTCGGCCGGAAACGGCTGGCTCAAGGAGCTGAACGGCTCCCTGGCCGGCCACTACGCAGATCAGCGGGACATCGTCCTGGCAACGGCCCGGGTGCTCGCATAAAGCGGGCTGGCGGAGGAGTCATCTAACTGCTCTTCCGCCGGACAGCGCACTAGGATCACCTTTATGAATTCCTCACTCAAGCTCGTGGTGGCGGCATGAGCCCGCGGCTGCGGGTGTGCCTGCCCGACCAAAAGCTGCTGGATGCGCTGGAGCCGATCGACGGCGTCGACTTCGTTCTCTGGGACCTGACGGGACCTGCTCCGGAAGGCCGCCTGGACCTGTTGGTACCGGCCTATATGGGGAAGCCGGCGGCGTTGGCTGCCTTGGAGGGCGTCGACGTTGGGCTGGTGCAGAGCCAGTCGATTGGGTACGACGGCGTCGCGGATGTCCTGCCCAAGGGTTGCGTTTTCGCCAACGCGGCTGGGGTCCACGAGACCTCGACGGCTGAACTGGCGCTGGGGATGATGATCGCCAGCCAGCGCGGCATGGCCGACTTCGTGCGGAACCAGGCAAGCGGGACGTGGGACAACAGCCAGCGGCCCAGCCTGGCGGACCGGCGCGTGCTGCTGGTGGGCTACGGGGGAGTGGGCAAGGCGATTGAGGCGCGGCTCCTGCCGTTCGAGGCGCACGTGACCCGGATGGCCAGCCGCGAGCGTGAGGACCAAGCCGGGAAGATTTTCGGGATCGACTCGCTGTACGAACAGCTGCCGCTGCACGAGATTGTGGTGGTGAGCGTGCCCCTCAGCGAGCAGACGCAGCAGCTGGTGGACGCGAAATTCCTGGCCGCGATGCCCGATGGTGCCCTGCTGGTAAACGTGGCCCGCGGCCCCGTGGCGGACACCGACGCTTTGCTGGCGGAGACGTCGTCCGGCCGTTTGCGTGCCGCTTTGGACGTTACGGACCCTGAGCCACTGCCGGCCGGCCATCCGCTGTGGAGCACTCCCGGCGTGCTGATTACCCCGCACGTTGGCGGGGCCAGCTCGGCGATGTTCCCACGGATGGTCCGGCTGATCAGGCAGCAGATCGGCCTGCTGCTCGAAGGCAAGGACCCGGTGAACGTGGTGCTGGGCGGTTCGTCCCGGGGCTAACATCCGCGGCTTACTGCAACGCGGGGTCACTCCTTGCCCAATAATTGAGCATATTGGGCCAAAAGAGACCCCGTGTTGCCTGCTCGGGCACGGCCCCGGCTCCTAAGCTGGGCCTATGTCCACTTATGAGGTCCGCCGCAGCGCGGTCATTCCTGCCCCCGCCGAAGACATCTTTCCGCTGGTCAACAGCTTCCATGAGTGGACCAAGTGGTCTCCATGGGAGTCGGTGGATCCGGGCATGGACCGCCGCTACTTTGGCAGCGACGCCGGCGTGGGTGCCGGCTACGAGTGGAGCGGCAACCGCAAAGCCGGCAGCGGAACGATGGAAATCGTTGAGTCGGTGCCCTCAAGCGAAATCAAGGTCCGCCTGCAATTCACCAAACCCTTCAAGGCGCTGAACCCCACCTCGTTCACGTTCACCCCAGTGCCGGGCGGTACCGAGGTGACGTGGAGGATGACCGGCGAGAACAAGGGTGCCGCCAAGGTATTCGCCCTCTTCATGAACATGGACAAGCTGGTGGGATCGGACTTTGAGCGCGGGCTGAAATCTCTCACCGAGGCTGTGGCGGCAAGAAAGAGCTGACGACGGGGCTGCCTCCTGGTACGTGCGACGCGCCAACGTGAACACAACGGTTCGTGCTTACACCGCGGGCTCGCGCCGCCTGCGGAACACGGTTCGCAGGTTGTCGCGGAACGTTAGCTGATTCCGCCTGCTGACCACGATCACGGCAACCAGGGCGGCCACCAAAACCACCGCACCCCCGGCAGCCACGGACCAGCGCGCGCCGAACTCTGAGCCGATCCACCCCATCAGTGGTGCCCCAACTGCAGTTCCGCCCTGCAGGACCGCCAGGTACAGGGCCAGCACGCGCCCCCGGAACTGGGGTTCCACCGAGAGTTGGATGCTGGTGTTGCAGCTGTTCAGGAAGGTGATGGATGCCAGGCCGACAGGTATCAACACCGCGGCGTACAGCCAGAACGACGGCGACACGCTGCCAAGGAGCGTGAAGAACCCGAGCCCGAGCGCACCGCCCAGCAGGTACCGCAGCCTAGGCCCGGCCCGCCGCGCCGCCAGCAGGGCGCCAGCCAGTGTTCCCACGGCCATGATGGAGCCGAGGAGCCCGAATTCGCTGGGACCCACACCGAACTCGGTGGTGGTCATCAGCGCGTTGATGATGGGAAAGTTCATGCCAAAGGCGCCCAGGATGCCCACCAGGACCATAATCAGCACGAGGTCAGGCCTTTGCCGGACATAGCGGACGCCTTCAGCCACCTGGTGCTTCCCGCGCCCCGCCCGGGCGGCCGGGGCCAGCTCCGAGGTGCGGATCAGGAACAGCGAGATGATGACGGCGGCGTAGCTGGCAGCGTTGAGCAGGAAGACGGGCCCGGTGCCCACCCAGGCGATCAGCACACCGGCGACGGCGGGGCCGGTAAGCCGGGCGGTGTTGAAGGACGCGGAGTTCAACGCCACCGCGTTCGAGATGTTGTCCTGCCCCACGAGCTCGGAGACGAAGGACTGGCGCGCGGGGGCGTCGATGGCGCTGGCGATGCCCAGGCAAAGGGCGGCCAGGTAGGCGTGCCACAGTTGGGCGCTGCCGGTAACCACCAGCAATCCAAGCACCAGTCCGGTCAAGCCCATGGCCACCTGCGTCCACAGCAGGATCACCCGCTTGCGGTAGCGGTCCGCCAGCACGCCGCCGTACGGGCCAAGCAGCAGCATGGGAAGGAACTGCAGGGCGGTCGTAATGCCGACGGCGGCGCCGGAATGGTTGGTAAGGACGGTCAGGACCAGCCAGTCCTGGGCCACCCGCTGCATCCAGGTGCCGACGTTGGACACCAGCGCACCGCCAGCCCAGATCCGGTAGTTGCGGTTTTCCAGGGCCCTGAACATCGCACTCATTTGCCGCTCATCTCCTGCATGATGTGCGCCGCGCGGCTCAGCACCAGCCGGTCCTCTTCGCTCAACCCAGCCACACGCTGTGCCAGCCAGGCAGTCCGCTGGTTCCTGGCCTCCGCCAAAACGGCCCGGCCGGCGTCGGTGATGTCCACGTGGACCTGCCGCCCGTCGTCGGGATTGGCAGCCCTGGACACGAAACCCTGCTCGGCCAGGGCATTGACGATCCGGGTCATGGACGGAGCCTGCACATGCTCCCGGTCGGCGAGGGTTCGGAGGGTCTGCGCTCCGTACCCATTGAGCTGGGCCAGGACGGTGTACTGGCCGGGAGTGATAACGTCGCCCGTTGCCTCGACACGGAGCCGGCGGGATGTGCGCATCACTGCCGTGCGAAGATCTATGGCCAGGCTGTCGGGGCTGACGGACTCTGCCGTTTCAGTGTTCTCGGGCTTGGTGGTGGTCACGCTTGCGTTGCGCCTCCTGAAGATGCTTAGCATTGCTAATTAGTCCTGCTAATAAGTATGCTGCGGTCCCCAGGGAAGGGCAAGGCTTAGGAGGTTGATATGCATCACCCGGGCGGCACGAAGGGCTCTTTTCTTCCGGGACGGAGACGTTGCGTGCCGCTTCGTTAGGCTGAAGCATGGACTATCAGTTGCGCCGGGCTACGCCGGAAGATGCCGAGGCGGTGGTGCTGATGCACACGCTGTCCCACGAGGAGTGCTACCCCCACCTCCTGTCCCCGCAGTTTTTCGCCGCCCGCCGCGATGCGATTCCGGAACGGGTGGAACGCCGTCGGAAGCACCTGGACGGGCCTGACCCGCGGATCCTAGCCGTGGATTCCAACAATGAAGTGGTGGGATTTGCCGACGCCGGTCCAGGCCGCGACGAGGATGGTCCCGTTCCATTGGAGCTGTACTCGATCTACATCCTCGGCCGTGCCCAGGGCATGGGGTTGGGAGCAGCATTGCTGGGTGCCGCGATCGGGGACTCACCGGCGTACCTTTGGGTGCTGGCGGACAACCCAAAGGCCCAGGCCTTCTACCGCCGGCACGGCTTCCGCCCCGACGGCAAGCGGGGCCTGCTGCCGCCTGAGTGGGAAAGCGTGCCCGAGTTGCGGATGGTCCGGGTTGGGCGCGACCACTGAAGGGGCCTGTTATGGCTGCTACCGCTGAGGCTGTTCTTCATGACGGCACCGTCATTCCTGTTTCCGTTCATGGCGACGGTCCTGCGCTGCTGCTGCCGGTCCGGCTCGCCCCGCATCCGCCGGAGGAGGCGGAGACCATGCGTAAGTGGGGCGGCGATCCTGACTTGGGGCGTGCTTTGGTGGCAGGGCTGTCCCGCTCGAACCGGCTCATCGTTGCCGACTATGAAGGCCACCGGATGGCCCAGCCCGCGGCGAAGACCCTCACTCCTGAGAACCTCTCTGCCGACTTATTGGCCATTGCCGATGCGGGCGGCGCCGGCGCCTTTGGCTACTACGGCTACTCCTGGCTGGCCCTTGCCGGTCTTCAGTTGGCCCTGCGCACTGACCGGCTCCGGGCGCTGGCCATGGGTGGTTTCCCGCCCCGGGACGGGCCGTACCGGAGCATGCTGGCGGTTAGCCGGGCGGCCCACGCCGCGTCCACGCAACCACCTGACCCGTCCGCCGTCGCAGTCGAAGAGGCCGAACCGGGGGACTGGGACTCGGTGTCCGTGCAGGCCACCGAGGCGCAGACACGGCAGTTCGTCACCCTGTACGAGGGGCTTGAGGATTTCGACGACGGCGCCGCCACACTGCCGCCCGGCCTGTTCCGGCTGGCTTTTGCTGGATCCGAGGACCAGATCGACTACAGCCCGCAGTGGGGCGGCGTCCGGGTGAGCATCGGGGAGCCGCTGGCCAGGCACCGCGACGCGCTCACCGCCGCCGGCTGGGACGTGCAGGTCCTTCCCGGGCTGGACCATCTTGGCGCGATGCACAGTTCGGTGGTGCTCCCCATCCTGACCGGTTGGCTCAGGAAAATCGGCTGGGTGCGGGACTAGGATCAGGCGACATGGGCTCGATGTCATACCTCTATGCAGGTGTCCCGGTGACAAACCAGGCGAGGGCACTTGAGTGGTTCGCGGCGTTTTTCGGGCGCCCGGCCGACGAAATCATCGGCGACGAGGCGCTCTGGGAGGTCAACGAAACCGCCTGGCTCTTCGTTGCAGAGCAGCCGGACCGGGCAGGCGGCGCGCTGCTGACGCTCGGTGTGGAAGGCCTTGATGACATTCTTTCCCGCCTCGCCGCCCGCGGCGTTAACCATGATCCGGTGGAAACCTACGGCAACGGGGTGCGCCACGTCGTCGTCCTTGATCCGGACGGCAACAGCCTGTCCTTGGCCGAGGCGCCGCCGGACTAGCTATCCGCCACTGCGAATCCGGACGGGAGCCGGCCGACGGAAAATGTCAGACCCCCTTGTCATGATTGGTTTATGGGGAAAGCGGCGGTCTGTTACTGCCCAGCCTTGATCCGCCGCCAGCCCCCGGCCCGGTTGTTGGCGATGATCGCACGGAACATCTCCACCAGGGCTTCCTCGTTGATCGGCTCGCCCTCGTAATACGAAATCATCCGGCCGGTCTTGTTGCCGTGGCCCCCGGTGATGATGCTGTGCGGGTCAGGGGTGATGCCGCCGTCGTACAGGAACACGTTGACGTGGTCCTTCGCCGCGAGCAGCGCGCAGATGTTGCCCTGCAGGACGAAGTACGGCTGGACGGTGCGTTTGATGGTTTCCTCGACGGCGGGATCAGCGGCGTGCACCAAGTCCCGGACCTGCCGGCAGATGTCCTGCTGCCAGGGCGGGAGCGCGTCGATATAGTGATCAACGCGAGGGTCCTTTTTATAGCTCACCGGTGAACTCCTTCTCCCAAACCTATGGTTCCCCGATCCGCCTGGAAGCGGAAGGGGCGGTCCCCGCGGGCAAGACCCCGCGCCCAAAGGGAGGCCTGCGCTGGAAGCCGGGTCCCGCCGCCGTACTTTCTAAAAGTGTGGGGATAGCCGCTAGAGCTGCGCCGGGCCCAGGGGCAGGGGCGTGATCGGCTGGTCATTCGCTGTCAGGTCGATGCCCACATCCTTGGCGAAAACGAGCCGGGTCTCTTTGTAGATTCGCGCGTGGTTCTCGTCCAGTTCGAAGACGCGCGCGCCGCGGAGCCGGTTCCGGTCGGCGCCCGGCAGCCCGTAAGCGCCGAACCCTGTCCCGGGACCGTAGCCAAGCTCCACGCCGTAGTAGTTGCCCACGTAGGTGTTGACGTGGTCGTGGCCCACGAAGTAGCCGCGCACATCGCCGCGCTCGAGGAAAGCGTTAAACAGGCCGGAGTTGAAGGGGCCTGGGCACTCGTCCTCGTTCCGCTCGCCCGTGATGCTGTGCTTCTTCACGGCGCGCTGGTGGTCCGCGTCCGTCCGCGAATCGATGCTGGCGAACCACATGTTGCGGTGCTCGTGAAGGGCGATGTGCCCCCACATGAGTGACGGGATCTTCCTCCCGTATTTCTGCTCGGTGGCGATCGAGAGGTTGCGGTACCAGGTGACCTGGTCCATCCGTACCCAGTCCCAGTCCGGGTAGCCCTCGAAGTCCTGGCCGTTGATGCTGTCCGGGGCGTAGCGGCCGGTGTCGATGAGCCACAGGCCGAAGGCAGGGTCCTTGGACTTGGAGGACTGGACCAGCAGCAGCGAGTTGGACGTTCCGGTGACGCCGTCGGTGGTGTCGCCATTAACGTTGTATTCGTAGGTTTGCAGGAACTGGAGCATCCTGGCTTCGGTCATCCCGGTCCTGGCCACGGAGTCCTCATCGTGGTTGCCGAACGTGATGGCCCACGGGATCTTCCGGCTTTCCATCGGCTGGACCACGTGGTTCAGCGCCTGCTTGACCTCCAGCTCCGTATCGCAGCCGCCGTTGATGACGTCGCCGTTAATCACCACAAAGTCCGGCTTCTCCGCGTCCAGCGTGCGGTCCATCAGTTCGATGGTGCGGCGGTCCGTCTGCTCGTCGTCCTGGGTGTCGTTGAACTGGACCACCTTGAACCGGCCGTCAGGGCGGAACGCGAGGGTTGGCTTGGGGGCCTTCGCGCCCGGCGTCGCCGTGGCCCCGGTTCCCGCGGCCACTGTGGCTCCCAGCGCGCCCAGGGTTCCGGCGGCTGCCAAAGCGGCCCGCCGGCTGAAGCTGGGCTGGTGGATTTTGATGGTCATGGCTGCCTTCCTGCATGGTTCGCGGCCACGCTTCAGGCCGCCGTTCCTGCGACAGTAGAAAGCCCCGGCGTCCGGGTTCCAAACGCGCGGTGAACAACCGATGAGGAGAAGGCATTGATGGGATTCCCAACGACTGCCCAGACCGCCATCACGTGTCCCGCAGGAGGGCCTGGGCCTGTTGCCCCACCCCCTGGTGTGAGACCATCCGGTATGGGTGAAAACAACAAACCGGACGAGGCCGCTGTGCCTGTAACGGGGGTAAACGACCATGCGTGGGAGCGGGAGCACCGCCATCCCACGGCTGAGCAGGTCCGCTCCATCGGCTACCGCAGAAGGGATGCAGAGTCCAAGTTGGAGCAGCGCCTGCGGGCGGCCCGCGACAAGCCAGACGACGAAAACGGCGGCCAGGAGAACTAATCAGCGGGTCTTCCCCAGGCCTGCAGCGACGAGGGGGCACCAATGAAGTCCAACGAACTGCTGCTGGACTCCTTCAGCAGAATCAGGGAAACGGTGGAAGCCACACTAAAAGGGCTCGACGACGGGTCCCTGGCCCGGCGGCCCGGTGGCACTGGGAACTCAATCGCCTGGCTGATTTGGCACCTTGCCCGGGTGGAGGATGTGCAGGTGGCCGACGCCGGGGGACTGGACCAAGTGTGGACCGCGCAGGACTTCGTGGGCCGCTTTGGCCTCCCACTGTCCCGGAACGACACCGGCTACGGCCATTCAAGCGACCAGGTGGCCGCGGTACAGGCGCCGCCGGAACTGCTGCTCGGTTACTACGACGCTGTCCACCGGCAAACGGTGGAGTTTGTGCGCACGCTCGGCGATGAGGATTTGGACCGCATAGTGGACACCCGGTGGGACCCGCCGGTCACCCTCGGCGTCCGGCTGGTAAGCACCCTTGCGGACTGCCTGCAGCACGTGGGGCAAGCCGCGTACGCCAAGGGCTTGAAGCAAGCATAGGGACAATGAATTGCCTATTTCCGTAGAGGGAATTCGGTTCGATAATGGCCACGTAGGCGTCGGGGACTCTGCGGCGATCATCGCTGGGGGGCGCAGCAGGGTCCCAGGTGGCTGGCCGGTTATGGCGGAACGGGTGGCCACGCGGCCTCGGAATAGGGAATACTCCGGGGACGTAAGAGGGGAGAGCATCCCCGCCAACGCGAATAATGCACAAAGGAATTCATCATGCTCAAGGACTCAGCAATCATGGCTGTCCTGCCCGCGAAGGACATCAACCGGGCCAAGGAGTTTTATCGGGACAAGCTGGGTTTGGAAAGTTCCGAAGCCATGGAGGAGTACAGCCTGCTGTACCGCTGCGGCAATGGAACGAGCTTCCTCATCTATCAGACGGACAACGCAGGGACAGCAAAGAACACCCAGATGGGCTGGGAATCAAACAACATCGAACGCGACATGGAGGAACTGCGGAGCCGAGGCGTTGTTTTTGAGGATTACGATCAGCCCGGCTTGAAGACGGAGAACGGCCTTGTCACTGACGACTGGGGAAAGTCCGCCTGGTTCCTGGACAGCGAGAGGAACATTCTCAATATCACCCAGCGCACGTAGCATCTGAGCGGACACGTCAGGGCGCCTGACCGAAGGAACGTACGACGTCGGCGCTCGCCAACGTCCGCCCGCGTCACTTTCCGTACGGCTACCCGCGGGAACTGCCTGCAAATAGGCGTGCGTGACTAAGCCGTGGGTACCTTTCCTTCAAGGTATCCACGGCTTATTAGTTAAGACGGCAGGCCGGGCGTCCTTCAGTGCGAAGACAACTCGCGCATCAGTCCGAGCTGTGCCAGGAACTCCACTTGATCGAAGTAGAAGTGGTGGGAGGCGATCTCCCCGCCCTCCACCCTGGCGATGTCACAGCTCCTGATCCTGACCTGCTTGCCGGTGGGCTGGAGGGCTTCGCCGGAGGGCATGCGCAGCGGTCCGGTGTTCGTACCGACCACAAACCCCTCGTCAATCGCCACGTTCCCGGCTTCGTGCCTCTCCGCGTACTCGTAGTGCACGTCGGGCAGGGCTTCCCAGAAGTGGAAGAGGTAGTTGGTGATGGCGTCCCGGCCGTTCAGTTCCCCTTCGTCAGGGGTGTAGGCAACGGCGTCTGCGGCGTAGCAACTTGCCAGCGTATCTTTGTCTTTGTCATTCATGGCGGTGGTGAGGCGATCCATGACTTCGCGTGCCTGTCCCATTGGGGACCTCCAATTTTTGGGCGGCCTCACGGAAGCGGAGGCCGCTTCGTGGACTGGCTCCGGCCGACTGCTGGAGCCAATTCAATTGCATCTCCGCTTCGGATCACTGTCAATGAAGAAGTGGAGGGAGGCAGCGCCACGGGCTTCCCGGTCTACTTCCCGGTCAACGGCGGTTCCTTCCCGTCCGCCGGCGTCACCCGGATCCGAGCGATACGCAGCCGGTCCATTGCCGTTACGGTCAGCACATGGCCGTCCGCTTCCACACTGTCACCCGTCCGCGGCAGCCGCCCCAGCCGGTCAATGACGAACCCCGCGACTGTCTCGTAGTGCCCCTCCGGCAGTTCTATGCCGGACGCCGAGGCGAACTCCTGAAGGATGAGCCCGCCGTCCACGTCAAGCGATCCGTTGGCCCTGGTGACCCGGTCCTCGGCGTCCACACCGGCGTCGTACTCATCGTAGATTTCGCCCACCAGCTCCTCGACCAGGTCCTCAAGAGTGACGATGCCGTCCGTGCCGCCGTATTCGTCCACAACCAGCGCGATGTGCTGGCCCAGCCTGCGCATCCGCTGCAGGGAGGGCAGCACTTTGTTGGTCCCCGGCAGCGGAAGGATCTCCCGCACGATGTCCCGCACGTGCCCGTCGTCGTGCTTCCCGTCCCGGGGCACGAGGTCACGGACGTGGATGAAGCCAAGGACGTCGTCGGGCGTTTTGTCCATCACGGGATAGCGCGAGTAGGGGGCGTCCCTGACCATGCTGAACGCCTCGGCGATGCTGAGGTTGCCATTGATGAAGGTCACCTCGGTGCGGGGGCGCATTACCTCCTGCAGCGAGCGGTTTCCCGCGCCGAAGACGTCCGAGAGGATGCTGCGGCTGTGCTCTTCCAGTACCTCGCTCTCGGCCACCATGTCCCACAGTTCCTCGGAGCTGACGCTCTCCTGCTTGGCATTCGGGTCACCTCCGAACAGCCTCACGACCGCGTCCGTGGACGCGGACAGCAGCCAGACGGCGGGCCGCATGATTTCGGAGAGGACGCCCAGGGGAGGGGCAAGGACTTTCGTGAATCCGACGGCGCTCTGCATGGCCAGTCTCTTGGGCACCAGTTCGCCGAGGACCAGGGAGAGGTAAGCGACCAGCAGCGTCATGCCGATGAAAGCGATCGGTTCCGCAGAGGCACCGAAACCGATGCCTTCCAGAAGGGGTTCGACATCGGGCGCGATGGTGGAGGCGCCGTAGGCAGCCGAGAAGAAGCCGGACAGCGTCACGCCGATCTGGACCGTTGAGAGGAACCGGTTGGGATTCCCGGCCAGCGCCGCGATTCGGGCGCCGCGCTTTCCGGACTTCTCCATCCGGCGTACCTGGCTCTCGCGGAGGGAAACCAGCGCCATCTCCGTGCCGGCGAACACCCCGCCCAGCAGCACAAAAAAGAGGACCAACAGGAAATCGAGCAGGGTGTCGCTGTCCATGAACAGACACTACCGAATGGAAAAGCCCGGCAGCAGCTTTGAGTAAGCTGCCGCCGGGCCAGACACGCAGGGAAAGTTAGCCCTTGACTGCGTAAGCCTTCGGCAGCTTCAGGCCCCGCTCCTCCATGAGGGTACGCAGGCGGGTGGGGTAGTCGGTGATGATGCCGTCCACGCCCAGGTCCATCAGGTGGACCATGTCGGCGGTGGTGTTCACCGTCCACGGGATGACGGGCAGGCCCAGGCGGTGGGCTTCGGCGATCATCTCCGGGGTGACCGAGCGGAACGTGGGGGAGACGACGTCGTACCCCTGGGCAGCCGCCGCCTTGGGAAGGGAACCGTCGTAGTCGTCGATGTCGATGCCGCCCAGGTTGCGGCTGGCGCCCGGCTGGCCCACGCCCATCCAGGCGTCACCGCTGGAGAGCGCCACCAGCGGCAGCTCGGGCGCGATCTCCTTGGTGAGGTTCAGCGAGGACCAGTCGAAGGACTGCAGGGTGGTCCGGTCCGCCATGCCGGAAGCCTGGATCTCTGCCACCACGGCCCGGGTGAGTGACTCCATGCCGGCGCCGCCAACCTCGCTGCTCTCCACCTTGGTCTCCACGTTGAAGCGGACCTTGCCGGCGTTGGCGTCGCGGACCAGCTGGTAAACGTCCTTGAGCTCGGCGATCCGGTTGCCTTCGATGACGTCCTGTTCGGGGTAGCCGGGCAGCTGCACGAAGCCGCAGTTGAGCGTCTTGATCTGCGCCAGGGAAAGCTCGGCTACGCGGTCGCCCACATACGGGAACTCGGGGTCGCCGGCAGTGGCGGGTGCGGTGTCCGCGCACTTGGCGGCCTGGATGGTGTCGTCGTGCCAGACAATCACCTTGCCATCCTCGGTCAGGTGGGTGTCCAGCTCCAGGGTGGTCACGCCCAGCGCCAGGGAGTTCGCGAACGCGGCCAGGGACTCCTCGGTCCACTCGCCGCGGCCGCCGCGGTGGCTCTGCAGGTCGAAGGAGCCGTTGCGCTCGTTTACCTTCAGGGCGGACGTGGCGGCTCCGGCAGCGTTCGACGACGGCGTGCCGGCTTCGTTCTCCGGGGCGGCTACGGCGGGGCTCGCCATGGCGGCGATCAGGGCGGCGGCTGCAGCGGCAGTCAGGACTTGGCGCATGGGTGGTTCCTCCTGGGATGACGGGGACCGGCTGTTGGCCGGTGACCCGTCAACGCTAGGGAGGGCAGGTTGCGTCTTTGAAGCGGGGAGTTGGAGGGCGGGTTAACGGCGCTGTTCCGGGCGTTCACCTTGGGCTTCGCGCCGGCCTTGACACCCTTTCACGGGCTGAGGAACATCGGAGGTGTCGGTGCAACTGGCGGTCTCCCAGGGGTCCAGCTGTGGTACGGCGTCTCGAAGGGATTTGAGATGCAGTCAGGACGTTTCACCCCGCTCCACGGTGCGGCCGCAGCCGCCGCAGCGCTCGTCTTGTTTGGAGTTGCAGGCTGCACCAGGGCGCCCACCGCGCCGGACCAACAAACGTCGACGCCGACATCGGCGTCCGCCAGTGCCACCGCTACTGCCTCTGCAACCGCAACTGCGCCGGCCTTCGCAGCCGTGCTCAAGAAGTACAGCAAGGACATCCGCGCCGGGGGAGCTACCGCCGTCGTTATCCAGGTGAAGTCGCGGCTGGGTGAGTGGTCCTCGGCGGAGGGAGTCCGGAACCTGGAAACCAATGAGCCCGTCCAGCTGACCGATCAAACGCACGTAGGCGACATCACCATGACCATGGTGGCGGTGTCCGTGATGAAGCTCGTGGAGGAAGGGAAAATCCAGCTGCATGATCCTGTCCAGAAGCACGTTCCGGACTTCGAGAGCATCATCAAGCCGCCGGGACCCATCACCGTCCGCAGTCTGCTCAGCCACCGGTCCGGCATCCCCCGCTACTGGGAAAGCCTCCTCAGGGCCGGCGATCCGGCGGATGGCAAGCGCAGCCACAAGGAACGTTTGGCCGCCGCCGCTGAACCTTGGACGGGAGGATCGGGCAGCCTTTTCAGCTACTCAGGCAGCAACTACTCGGCCTTGGCCCTGCTCGTCGAGAAGCTGCGCGGCCAGGACATCGGTGCGGTCATCGGCACGGACACCGTAGAGCCGTTGGGGCTTCAGGGCACCCACATGACGGGTAACGAGCCTGGTTCGCAGAACCTGATTCACGGGTACACGAAGGCGGAAAGCGGTGAGCTGGTGGACAACGCCCTGGCTCCATTCCACAGCGGTTCCCCGGACACCGGAATGATCTCAACTGTCCCCGAGCTCAATACGTTTTTCGCCGCGCTGCAGAAGGGGACACTGCTGACTCCCCAAAGCGTGGCGGAAATGCACCATCCCAAGTACCAGCAGTACGGGCTCGGTGTTGTCCGCCGCTATGACCCCTGCTCCAATAACGACTACTTCGGCCACCTGGGAGTGGTGCAGGGATACGCTGCCCTGGCGCTGATCAGCGCCGATGGATCGCGGCAGATTGCCATGGCCGTGGCGGGCGCACGGAAGCCCGAGCTGGTTGGTTTTGAGGATCCGGAATCGCTGAAGATGTCAGAAGTGGCGGTGAGCGCGCTCAGCCAGGCGTGCTGAAAGCGGCTGGCTGAAAAGGAAGCGGATCGCCGATTAGTGGCTGCTCTCGCGCTCGCCGACCGGCCGGGGCCGCTTCCACGTGGACTCGCGCGGACCGGGCGGGTAGGCGGCCTTCCGGCCGGCGTACGTGATGACCAGGGCCGCGATCACCGGCAGGGCTGCGGCGGCCGGGACCAGGAGAGGTCCGGCCACTACCAGGGCAGCGGAGCCGTAGAGGGCGCCGATGGTGATGCCCAGCTGGATAGTCAGCACCGTGAGCCCGTTGGCAGCGTCCTTGTTCTCCCGGCCGGCCCGGAGGATGGCCGACTGGTTGTAGATGCCGATGGCTCCCAGCCCCGCGCCCCACACGGTCATCAAAGCCAGGGCGATGGGCAGGTTTCCACCCACGAAGGGCAGCGCGAGCATCGAAGTGGCGATTGCCGCCGTCGTTATCAGCAGCGAACGGCGCGGGTGCGAGTCCACGGTGAGCCCAGCGATCCAGATGCCAAGCAGGCCGGACACGCCGAGGACGGTGAGGGAGAGGCTGATGGCGTAGTCGGGCAGGCCGGCCTCGCGGATGTATGGGGCGATGTAGGTGAAGAGCGCGAAGTGGGCCAGGACCAGCAGCGGCCAGGCGATGGCTACGGGCTTCACGCCAGGCTGGGCGATGGCTGCGCGCATCGACGGGCGGACCTCGCCGGCGCTGCGCCGCACGGACGGGAGGAACAAAAAGCCCAGAACCGCGAGGAGCACGCCGAATCCGGCGAGGGCAAGGAAAGCCGCACGCCAGCCGAGGACCGTGCCCAAGGCCGTCCCGATTGGGGCACCAATAGCCAGGCCCAGGCTGTTGCCGCTGAAGACGATGGCCAGGGCCTTGCCCACCTTGTCGGCCGGGACCACGCGGGCCACGTAGGGAGCCATCGTGGTCCAGAGCAGTCCGTGCGCCAGGCCGCCCACCAGCCGTGCCACCATCGCGAACGTGAAATCGGGCGCGAGGCCCACCAAGGCGTTGCTGAGCGCGAAGGTGAGGACAAGGGCCACCAGCAAGGGCCGCTTCGGTACATTGGCCAGCAGCCGGGCCGCGGGCACCACGGTGACCACAATGACGGCGGCATAAGCGGCGGCAAGGTACCCCGCCACCGGCTCGGACACGTTCAGGCCGGTGCTGATCTGCGGGAGCAGGCCGGACGGCAGCAGTTCGGTGGTAATGGCGGTGAAGGCGATGGTGGCCAGGACCATCATGGCGGCCAGCGGGAAACGCTGGGGAGCCGGCGCGGAAATCGCGGAGGACATGAGGGATGTTCCATTCAAGGGGGAGGGGAGCGGAACCTGGCGCTGCTGGCCCAACAATTCCTCCACCAAGTTTACCCGGTGAACTAAGTGCGTACGTGCAGGGCGGCGTGTTTTCAAAGCGGCGGAGCCGGTATCTGTGCCGCGCAATCTGCGCCACACTTGGAGTTTGGCCCCTAACGAAAGCAGATTCCCTTGATTACCCTCCAGCAGGACGCAGAAGGCTTCATCCGGATGAACCGGCACTACCCGGCCAGCGTCCGCATTAAGATCACTTTCACCGACGGCAGCACCGGTGAGTTCTCAGGGAAAACCCTCAACGACGCCTACGATGCAGCCCTCGCGGAATTCCGTGCGAAGAACGGCCTTGATGCGAAGGGTTACTCCAGGATGACTGCGGGCCGAACAAATTCCGGCAACACGATTGATTTCGTCCCGGTTCATCCCGCTATGGGGGAGTAAGCCGCGCGCTCGCTGACGGTGGTCAAGGCGTTGACCGCATGGTGACGAGCAGCCACACCGTCCGCGGGATGGACCACACGACAGCCAGCCCAAGCACGGGCACCAGCGAGACGCCGACGTCAGGGAACTGCCGGATGATCACCAGGAGATCGGTGTCGAACCGGGCGGGTGCGTAGCTGAGGCACAGCCACAGGGCGAACGCGTCGAGCGCCAAAGTGCCACCGGCCCACACCAGGTGAGTCCAGCGTTTGCCGGCACCGAACCGTCGGTGGAGCAGGACCGAGAGCGCCAGCCAGAGGCTCAGCAGTTCCGCCAGCAGCAAGGCCAGCGAGACCGCCCAGCTGAATTGCTGCAGCCAGTCCTCATACACGACGGCGGGCGCCGGGGGCTGTCCGTGGAGGATCCGCAGGATGTTCGTGTCGATGGCCTTGAGCCGGGAGGGGGCGGCGGTGTCGTTGCCGTTGATGACCAGGGCGACGCCGAGGCCTGAGTCCGGAACCATGGCCAGGTAAGTGTGGCTGTTGCCCCATTCCCCCTGGTGCTCGAGCAGCAGCGGCAAGTCCTCCGAAGCTGGCTGGGCTGCGGGATCGACTGACTCCACGAGCGGCCGCGTGTACCAGCCCATAGCGTAGCCCTTTGCCTCGTCCACCCGGGTCCGGGGCTCGAACACCGCCGCTACACTCTCAGGCTTTAGGATCCGGGCACCCCCGTAACGGCCGCCGTTGAGCAGGGCAATCAGCTCGTGGCCCAGGTCCTCGGCCGAGGAGTGCATGGTGCTGGAGGGCATTCCGGCGGTGGGTGCCGGGACGTCGGTCTGAAGCCAGAACGAGCTGAACCAGCGGGACTGCCCGGCGGCCGCGTTGTCCGACCGTGCTGCGGCGCGGGTGGGATGGCTGTGGACCATGTTCAGGGGCCCAAAGACGTGCTGCTTCAGATAGTCCCCGAAGGGCTGGCCTGAGACGGTCTCCACCAGGACGCCCAGGATGTTGTAGTTGGCGCTGGCATAGTGGAAACGCCGCCCCGGTTCGCCCGCCAGCGGAGAGTCGGCGAGCGCGCGGACTGCTTCTTCGAGGGCTCCCGGGTCCTGTGCAAGGGACGCTTCGAAGGCGGTGTCCCTGGCCGACATGCCGCTGGTCTGGTGGAGCAGCTGCCGGACGGTGATCGCCGACGAACGGGGGTCATCCATGGTGAACCAGGGCAGGTAGGTCTGCACCGGTTCATCCAGCCGCAGGCGCCCGGCCTCCACCTGCTGCATCACCGCGATGGCTGTCAGAGACTTGCTGGTGGAAGCGAGCAGAACGGGCGTCTGGGCGGTCATCGGCCGCCCGTAGGGGTCCGCGCGGCCGAAAGCGGCGGAGTGCACCTGGGTTCCATCCCGGACGACGGCGACGGCGGCACCGGGAATCCCCAGGACTTCGATCTGCTCCCGCAGGAAGGAGTCCACAGCCGCGTAGGTTTGCTCAGTACCCGCGGCATCAGCGCGCGTTGCATCAGCGGCCGCGCGGGCTGCCGGGGATGCCATCGCGGGAGGGGCAGCGCCGAGAGTTCCTGCCAGGAGGAAGCACACCAGCAGGCAGCGCGTTGACCACGAGATAGTCCGCATGGCTGCACCTGCTTCGGCTGACCGTCCCTTCACGGTATGGCCTGGCCCAACGGAAAACAAACACTTGTGACTGTCGTGCGAAGGACGGACGAAGTCCCGTGAGATCGCCCACCTTATTCTGAGTTACTCACATTAATTCCGTAGACTTGTTACCAGGCCGCCGAAGCCCTTCAGTGCTGCCGCAGGGTTAACGTCCCCGCGTGCCGGCAGTCGGCCGCCGCGTCTGACCGCCCATGCTTGAGCCCGCGCCCCCTTCTTCAGTGGCGTGCAGGTGGTACTGCACCAGCATCGGCGACGCCGCCAGGCCCCCCACAACCACAGGAGATCACATGACTCTGCAGCCCGAACTGGCCGTAGCCCAGGAAACCCAAACGACCACCAAAAACAGCACACCGCGTGGCGGCAGCTACGTCAGCCTCCCTGCAGACCGGGAAGTTCCGCTCCGCCGCGTCGAGGGAAACTACGTTTCGCTGCCCGGCGTCCTTTCCGGCAATGCGAACAAAGCCCAGGGCACGTACGTGACCCTTCACTCGGTTCCTGCCGATAAGACGGAAATCAGTTACACGCGCGTCGGCTAACTCACGCAAAACAACAAAGCGCCTGCCGCCCCTTCCGGAAGAAGGGGCGGCAGGCGCTTTTGGTGTGGGCGGTTAATCCGGGTTTCGGCTGGAACTACGCTTACTCCGTGATTGCCGCGGGAACCGGTTCGCCGTCGCGTACAGCAGGAGTGCTGCGGCGTCGCCAATAAGCGGCCAGGACAGCACCGGAAACGTTGTGCCACACGGAGAAAATAGCGCCAGGCAGGGCTGCTTCCGGAGTCAGGTACTGGCGTGCCAGCCCTGCTGCAAGCCCCGAGTTCTGCATACCAACCTCGATCGCAGTGGTGCGCCGGGCGGGAATCGGCAGCCGGAACAGGCGGGCCGCAGCGTAACCGAGGGCGTAGCCCAGGCCATTGTGCAGGATGACCGCTGCGAGAACCAGCAGCCCGGCAGCGAAGATGGCCTTCGCGCTTCCGGCTACCACCGCAATCACCACAGCCGTAATGGCGAGTACCGAAATCCAGGGAAGGGCAGGCAATGCCTTGTCCACGAGGCGCGGCAGGAAGAGGCGGACCACCAATCCCAGCAACACGGGGAACAGCACAATCTGGACGATGGACCACGCCATGGAACCAGCGTCCACCGGCATGTACTGGCCGGCCAGCCACAGTGCCAGCACCGGGGTCAACAGCGGAGCGATCAACGTTGAAACGGAGGTCATCGCCACAGACAAGGCCACATCACCCTTAGCTAGGTATGAGACCACGTTGGAGGCAGTTCCACCGGGGCAGCAGCCCACCAGGATGACGCCCGCGGCCAGTGCCGGAGGCAGCCCCAGCGCCGCCGCGACCAGCCAGCCGAGGAACGGCATGATGGCGTACTGCGCCACGACGCCGATCACCACCGGAACAGGACGCTTGGCAATGACGGCGAAGTCAGGGGGCGTAAGTGTCAGCCCCATGCCAAACATGATGACGCCCAAAAGTGGGTTGATCCACGGGCCCAGCCCGGTGAAGGCTGCCGGCGCGGCAAGCGCTACGGCTCCTCCGGCCAGGATCAGCACGGGAAAGAGAGTGACGGCGATGCGGGCGCTGCGTTCTTCGGCGGCGACTGCCGACGTGGACGGTTGGGATAAAGAAGACATACCTATCGGATTATCACAGCGAGGCTCAGCTCCCCGAATCAGCGTGGCTTGATGACGCACGTGCAGGCCCGGCCGGGGCTGCCGAACATGGTCAGGGCTGAACGGCGGCCCTGACCTGGATGAGGGTGAGGTCCAACAGGGGCGTCGGGACGTTGAGGTTCCGGGCTCTGCGGGCGAGGTCACCGAGGATGTGCTCGGCTTCCGACGGGAGCCCTGCGCTGAGGTCGCGGTACAGGGAGGACGTGAAGGCCGATCCCGGCTCAGTGAGGATTCCGATCGCTTGTGCATGAGCGGCGTCGGAAACGGAATGTCCTGCTGCCGCCGCCACCGCTTCAGTTTCATCGATGGCCGCCAGAATTTTGGACCGCCCGCCGGCAGCGATGATCCGGCCAACCGGCGCCCGGAACAGGCAATTGATGATCCCTGCGGCAGCGATGAACGCCCATTTATCCCACAGTGCGCCTACTACGTCGTCCACTACCGAGAAGTCGACGCCGGGCACGTCCAGAGCTTCGGAAACATCCGCGGGGACAGGGTTTCCGTTCAGCCCGCCCACCATGAGGGAGGTGAGGGGCACCTGCTGGCGGACCACGTCGCCGTCGAGCGTGGCGACAATCCGCGCCAGCCCGCCCAGCACCTGCCCCGGGTACTGCTGCTCAAGCCGGTCCACGTGGGCCATGCCGTTGAGGATGGGAACGATGGTGGTTCCCGGCCCGATGAAAGCCCCGATCTCGCCGAGGACGCCCTCGAACGCGGTGGCTTTGACCGTGACGAGGATCAGATCGAATGGCCCTGACCCGTCCGCGGCAGTGATGGTCTTCACTGCGTGCGTCCGGTCAGCGGTGGGGGAGATGAAGCGAAGCCCGTCGCGGCGAAGGGCCTCCTGCTTGCGCGGCCGCACCAGATACGTGACATCCCGTCCCGCTTCCTGCAGGAGGGTACCGAACGCCCCTCCGGTGGCTCCGGCTCCGACGACGAGTATCCGCATAGGTGCGCACCTTTCCGTGCTGGTTCTCAAGAATGTTGACCGGCACAGGGAGCCATCGAACAGCTGAGCTTTGCAACCGATGTTCCAAGGCTAGGTGCTTTCACCAGGACCTCCCACCCGCCGCCACGTAACGTCCGGCTCAGAAGAGGGAGGCCGTAGACTCGGAGCCATGTCAGCTCTTGGGGGGATGCCGGCGCGGCGCGGAGTAGTTCTGTTCGCTGCAGCCGCCATGGTGATTTCAGTTGCCGGGTGCGAGTACAGCGGCCCGTCCGAACAACCGGCTCAAACATCCCCGCCGGCGGCAACACCGCAGCCCCGGTCCTTTGAGGAAAACGTCGGTGAAGTGGCGCGTTTGCTCGAGGCTTCCCCCGCCGACCCCGGCATGCCGTCAGAGGCGGAACCCGCCGGGAAGCTGTCCGTTGTCCTGGCGCCCGGAGACTACATGGTCACAGGCGCCTGTGCCGGGGTTTACGGCGCCAAGCTCACCATTGTGAAGGCGGACGGCGTTCCGGAGGCGTCTAATTTTGAGTGCACCTCCACGCTGGACCGCTTTGTCAGGCACGACGGCGGGCCCATCACCATCAGCGCGGTTCCACCGTCGGGCAAACCGTCCGCCACGGGCGTCAAAGTGCAGACCAACCCGGACCGCAGGGCTTCGGAGCTGGAGGACGTGTCAGAGTGGGCAGCACAGCAGCTCCAGCCGCACCTACCGGGTGAACTACGTGGCACCAGCAGCGCGGAAACCACCACCACGGCCAGCCTGACGGCCGAACCCGGCCAGTACGAGCTGCACTTCGTCTGCGCCGGACTGCCGGTGGCTGAGCTGTCCGTCTCCTCCTGGGGTGGTGCTCAAGTTCTCGCCCCCGTGCAGGTCCCTTGCAGCGGGCAGGTGTTCCAGGCGCCCGTGCTGCTGCCCACCGAAGGAGTAGACCTCAGGATGGGCCCCGGCGGCCTGGACAGTCGCTTCGCCTACCGGCTCGTTCCACGCGATCAACCTAAGCAGGCTGGATAGCGGGGCGGGGCTTCCGTGCTGAAGCATGTGCCCGGCGGTAGATAAAGTATTCGGCCACCGCCAGGCTCAGAACCCATGACGCCCCGATCAGCAGGGCACGGGTCAGCTCGTCCACCGGACCCACCAGGACAATCCAGGGGATGGTCACCACAACGATGGTTCCCTGGGCGATGCCGATGGCATACGCCCGGGACATCCACTCGCCGTGCCGGACGTAGTTCCGGCGCCGCACGGCGATGAATCCCAGGACGATGAACGCCACCATCGCAGACCCAAACACCAGCCGGAGGATGAGCAGCAGCGGCCCGTCCAAGGGTGGGAGGTCGTAGAAAACGGCCATCCATAAACCGGACAGGGCAGCCAGCAGGCCGGTGGGCGCAAGGATGCGCCCGGCGATTTTGTGCCAGCTTGCCCTGCCCCGCTTACCGCGGCGGAGCGAGGGAACGAACTGAAAAGCGCCCAGCACCAAGTACACGGTGACCGTTGGGATATGGATCAGCATGGGGACAGGCGAATCGAAGAACCGCGCATTATCCGGCGTTATCTGGCCTCCCGTGAGGTCCGTCAGGCGGACAGCCCCGGCGATGATCGGCACGAGGCTGAGGAAGATCAGGGAGGCGGGCACGAGCCACCGGGTTTTGGCGTTTGGGCGGGGGCGGGGAATGGTTGCAGCTGTCATGGGTTTGCCTCTTTGAAGTGGCTGAGCTTTTGCCCTGGCACGGACATCGTTGTTCAAGCCGGGCTGGCGGTGGGAGTCCAGGCGGTGGTGGCCGGAATGACAGTGCCCAGCAGCACCTACTCGTACGGCGTAGGCTCAACGTACTCCACTTGGTCCTGGCAAGCGATAGGCAAGAGGTCCCACGGAACGCCTGGCCTTTGGAAAGCTGACCGCGGCCGCCGGCCTCGCTGAACCCTCAGACGCCGACGACGTCCCCTCCTGGCGTGGCATCCGCACCAACCGGCCGCTCAATGGTGACCGTGCCGGCGTCGCCATCCACGAGGATCTGCTGGCCCGTGGCAAGCCGCTGCGTGGCCACTCCGGTGCCGAGGACGGCAGGGATGCCGTACTCGCGGGCCACGATGGAGCTGTGGCTGAGCGGGCCGCCCACGTCAGTCACCACGGCCGAGGCCATCGCGAACAGCGACGTCCAGGCGGGAGTGGTGATGCGGGCCACCAGGACGTCTCCGGGTTCCATCTGGCCGAAGTCCTGCGGCCCGGCCAGGACGCGGGCGGGAGCGCTGACCCGGCCCGAGCTGGCCCCCACGCCTTTGATGACATCCCCGCGCTGGTGCTGCGAGCCGGCCGGCATCATCGACCCAAACGCCCGTTCCATCCACCGGCTCTCGGGAAGCATTTGCGGGGCGGCGGCCTTCACCTGGCCCCGCCACAGCATCCTCCGCTCCTCGACGGCGGCCGCGCGGACAGGCCGGGCAGCACCGGAAATAACGACGGCGGCCCGCACCCCAGGCGCGGCGAGGCCAAAATCGACGGCGCTGCGCAGCTCCTGGTAGCGCAGCCAGAACACGTCATCCGGCGAAGCGATGACGCCGGAATCCACCAGCCGCTGACCGAGTTCGAGCAGCATCCGCCGCAGCAGCGGCCAGGCAAGGCCGACATCGGCCAGCGCGTCCTCACGGATTGGCGCCACCTCCTGGGCCCACCGGAGCAGACGGAGGAAGGCTGCCCGCCGGCGCGGCCCGAGCCGGCCGGCCATCTGTTCAGTGAGCGACTCCCGGCGTTCGGTCAGCAGCCGCTGCCGCTCATGCGGGTCGGTGCCCTGCCCGCGGAGGTAGAACTTCACCGTCTCCAAGAGCGCGGACGGGTCGTCGGTGGCCACGGGGCTGGCGAAATCAAGGTTGTAGACCGCGTGGCCGTAGAGGTCCAGATGCTCCTGGAAGGCGAAACGCCATTCCTGCCACAGCGCATTGTCCACACCGGCGGGCGCGGAACCCGTGCGCTGGCACTCGGCGAGCGCCGCCGTCGGGCGTTCCAGCAAAGCCGACGTCAGCCCGGGGTCGCTGCGGGCCCAGCCGGCCAGGTCATGCAGTGACTTCTCCGCCCGGATCGGTTCACTGTCGTAGCCGAGGAGGAACGTCTGGGCCGGGGGATCGCCGTCGCGCCGGACCAGCTTGTCGTAGAACGCACGGAAGGAGAGCTCGCTGGTGGCGGCCAGCGGAATGATCGACTGCACGGCGGTGTAGTACACGGTCCCGGCGTCCAGCAATGCCTGGGCGCCCTCCAGCAGTTCCCCGCCGGTGAGCTCCGCCGGGGGCTTCGAATGCCAATCCTTGATCACCCGTTGGTACCGGGGATGCGAAAACTCGCGCCAGCCGGCCACCCCCATGTGCGCCTTGCCGCGGGCCAGCGCGCCCACGGCGGCAGGAGCCTTGCCCATCATCCGCCACATGCCGGAAGTGCGGTAATAGTAGTAGGCGTAGCCGTTGATGGTGGGCATTCTGACGTCGCCGTCGCGGATGACGTTCTTGCCCAGGGCCTCGGCCAGCAAGGCTGTCAGCGACCTCGCCACGGAACCGTCAATCATGTCGGCGAACAGTGGTGACAGCGGGTCGGGGAGTTGTTCCACGATGCTCGCCCGGAAGTAGAGCCCCTTCGGATAGGGCAGGGGCCAGGTGTCCGGGGTGTCAGCCGCCGGTTCGGGCAGCGCCGTGATGGGGCGGGACTGCAGGATAAAGAACCTGCCGGCAGCCCGTGCCCACTCGATGTCCTGTGGTGCGCCAAAATGATCCGTTGCCCGCCGTCCATGACGGACCAGTTCCGCCGCCGCCCGGTCATCGAGCACGGGTTCACGACGGCGGGCTGCCGCCACCGGCTGCTCCCGGGTGCCCTTCTCCGCGTAGGCCGTCATCACGTCCTTGTCGGCTGTCCGCCGCGACACCACGGTGCCGGTCCCGGCGTCGACCACCAGGTCATCGGTGGTGACTATGCCGCTGACGACTGACTCGCCGAGGCCCCATGCAGCACTGATCACCGTCTGGTCGCGCCGGCCGTTGGAGGGGTTGGCGGTGAACATCACCCCGGCTGCCTCGGCCTCCACCATCTGCTGGATGACGACGGCGAGGCGCACCTCCTGCGGTCCCACACCTTCCCGGGCACGGTAGGCCATGGCCCGCGCCGTCCAAAGGGAAGCCCAGCAGTCGATCACCGCCGTGGACAGCTCCACCATGCCGCGCACGTTCAGGTAGGTTTCCTGCTGGCCGGCGAAGCTGGCGGAGTCGAGGTCCTCGGCTGTGGCAGAGGAGCGCACGGCCACCGCCGCCTCTCTGCTGCCGAGATGCCCGTAGGCGGCGCCGAGTTCGGCTGCGATTTCGGCGGGCATGGTGCCGGTCCTGAACAGTGCGGTGATTCGCTGGGAGGCATCCTCGTAGGCCTGCGGCTCCGCCTGCGGTGGCAGCGTGGCGATGTCCTGGATGTCCGCTGCGAGGTGGTTGGCATCCACAAAGTGCGAATAAGCATCGGTGGTGAGGACGAACCCCGGCGGGACCGGCAGCCCGGCGCGGATCAGGCCACCGAGACCCACGGCCTTGCCGCCAGCCACGGCGACGTCGTCTGGCCCCACATCGCTTAAGTCGTTGATATAGGTCATGACCGCGTCCTTGCTGCCCGGGAGGGGCGCCGGGGTGAACTTGGTTCTCCACATACTGGCACTGCCGCGGCCAGGAGGCCACAGCTTTGGGTGTCCTCCACCAGAAGCAGTTCCGCTGTGTTGCCCTACAGCGGAAGTTGGGAGTCTACGCCGTCATTGCTCCGCAGGGCTTAGCCGAAGAGCCGGGTCCGAATCACCGAACGAGGGACGCCGGCCAGACCGGTAAGCGGAGTCGATGACGGGTTCGAGTTCGTCCAGCACTGTGCGGTTCCCTGGAAGGACCACATGGGCCAGGAATTCGGATTCAAGGGTGGCGATGCCTGCCGCAGCCGCCCGGAGTTTGGCGTCTATGGACTGCGACAGGGCGTGCCAAAACCTGCGGGTGGCACGTTCCAGTTCTTTTGCCTTCGCTTCGCGGATGGGGCCCTCCGCTGTGTCCCCGGAACCTGTCAAGGCACCATCAGGATGCGGCAAGGGAACGACGATACGGAATTGCCTTCCGCTGGCCCTGAAGGCGATGGCACTCCGGTTCCCGCGCTGGCTGAACAGAACGTCCGTCGCCCCGGAGTCCACGAGCGCTTGTTGGATGTGTTCCCGGGAAGCCCCGCAACTGAAGGAGTCGCCCCGGGTGTAAGGACCTGTCATCGTCCAACTATGCGCCTTCGGGCCACTCCTTGATACGCATTCACGTCGCGGCGCGCTCCGCGGGCATCATAAAAAGCCATGCCCAGGCGCGCCGCCCCATTCCGTTTTGCTTCCTCTTCCGGTTGGCGGCCCGGGGTTGCACCTGTAACATATCCTAAGCATGCTTACCATCGCGTCTCCGGTCAGTCGGCTAACGTACTGTCAGCGCATGGCTGCAGGACGGACACGAACAGGGGCTCGAATTGGCAGGAAATGCAACCTTCCGGCATAGCAACACCGCGCTGCTTTCGGTGAGCAGTGTGGAGGCTCCGAGGATCGTGAGCTCCACGGATTTCGACCGCAGGCTGGCGTCCACCCTGCAGCGGCTGAAGTTCCCGCCCCGGCTGCTTGAGCGCGTTGCCGGCGTCACGCACCGCCGCTGGTGGGCGGCCGGGACGTCCTTTGATGACGCTGCCGCCGAAGCGGGTGCAAAGGCCCTGGCAGAGGCCGGCGTTGAAGCCTCCGACGTCGGACTGCTGATCAACACCTCCGTCACGCGCCGGAACCTGGAACCGTCCGTCGCGGTGAAGATCCACCACGGACTCGGCCTGCCGTCGTCGGCCATGAACTTCGACCTGGCCAACGCCTGCCTGGGATTCGTGAACGGCCTGACCCTGGCCGCCAACATGATCGACTCCGGCCAGATCAAGTACGCCATGATCGTCAACGCCGAGGATGCCGAGGCCACCCAGGAAGCCACGCTTGCCCGTCTGCAGCGGCCCGAGACCACGCGCGAGGACTTCAACCGGGAGTTCGCCACCCTCACCCTGGGCTCCGGCGCCGCCGCCGCAGTCCTGGGCCCGGCAGACCAGCACCCGGGTGCGCACCGGATCGTTGGCGGTGTGATGCGTGCCGGCACCGAACACCACGAGTTGTGCGTGGGCGGCATTGACGGCATGGCCACCGACACAAAAGGCCTGCTCGACGGCGGCCTCCAGCTCGTCGTCGACGCCTGGCATGAAGCCCGGCCGGAGTGGGACTGGGCCGACATGGACCGGTACGTGACGCACCAGGTGAGCAATGCCTACACGCAGGCCATCATCGACGCCATCGACCTGGACCCTGCCAAGGTGCCCATCACCTTCCCGCACTGGGGCAACGTAGGCCCGGCGTCCCTGCCCATGACCCTCGCGGCCGAAGCGCAATCCCTTGAAACCGGGGACCGGGTCCTCTGCATGGGCGTCGGATCCGGGCTGAACACCGCCATGATGGAAATCGTTTGGTAGGCGCAGACTGGCCCGGCGTGGACCCGGAATGGTCCCGCGAAGTCGAGGTTGTGTCCACGTCTGGAGCCGATGCGCCCGGCACAGTGCGCCGCTGGCACCTGCTGGACAACGGCGCCCAGCTCTCCCGCCTGGGCCTGACTCCCGCCGGTACCCTGCTGTGCGTGCACGGCAATCCCACCTGGTCATACCTGTGGCGGACGCTGCTGGCTGCCGGATCGGATCCGGCCCACCCGTGGCGCGTTGTGGCGGTGGACCAGCTGGACATGGGCTACTCGGAGCGCACCGGCACCTTCCGGCGGCTGGCTGACCGGATCAACGACCTAGGTGACCTGACGGACGCATTTGGCCTGGACGGGAACGTGGTGACGGTGGGCCACGACTGGGGCGGGGTGATCAGCCTGGGCTGGGCCCTGGCGCACCCGCAGCAGCTCATTGGTGTGGTGCTGACCAACACGGCCGTCCACCAGCCTGCCGGTTCAGGTATCCCGCCTGCGCTGCGGCTGGCCCTGCACCCCGCCCTGCACACGTGGGGAACAACGACGTCGGACGCGTTTCTGCGGGTAACTCACTCCCTGGCCCACCCGCCGCTGCCCGCCGATGTCCGGAACGCCTATATGGCGCCGTACCGCGGTGCCGACCACCGGGCCGGGGTGGGGAACTTTGTGGCGGACATTCCGGTGGACGCCTCCCACCCCAGCTTTTCGACGCTCACCTCGGTGGCGGAAGGGCTGCGCGGGCTGAAGGTTCCGGCGCTGATGCTCTGGGGCCCGCGGGATCCCATCTTTTCCGACCGGTACCTCAAGGACCTCATCGGCCGGCTTCCGCACGCGGACGTGCACCGCTTCGAAGGCGCCGGCCATCTTGTGGCGGAGGACCGGAACATCACGGCACCGGTCTTTCAGTGGCTCGCCGCAGACGTCGGTGGCAGCCAAAGTGATTCCCCGGGAGCGGAGCACCTAACGCCCGGCAGCCAAGCGCTGGCCGATGCGGCAGAACCGGAGCCGGCAACCTTCCGGCCCCTGTGGGACCAGCTCGGCGAGCAGGCTTCAGGGCCGGCAGGAGGAGAGACCGCCGTCGCGGAAATGGCGCCGGACGGTACGCTTGCCCGCTCGCTCAGCTGGCAGCAGCTGGACCGGAACATCCTGGACCTCACCGCGGGGCTGAAGGAAGCCGGCGTGCGAAGCGGCAGCCGGGTGAGCCTGATGGTTCCGCCCGGGGTGGACCTGACCGTCGCCCTCTACGCCTGCCTGCGCCTGGGCGCCGTGGTGGTGGTGGCCGACGCCGGACTGGGAACCAAGGGCCTCAGCCGTGCCGTCAAAGGCGCCACCCCCGACTTCCTCATCGGCATCGACAAGGCGCTCGCGGCTGCCTCCGTGCTGGGCTGGCCCGGGCGGCGAATCAGTGTGTGCGATCTTCCGGCCGCCCGCAGTCGGATGCTGGGCGTCGAGGCCTCCCTCGAGGCCCTGGCCCGTTCCGGCACTGGACATGGTTCAGGACAGGTGGCGGACACGGTGGATCCGGATGCGGCTGCCGCCGTCCTCTTCACCTCGGGTTCCACCGGCCCCGCGAAGGGCGTGCTCTATACGCACCGGCAGCTGGCCGCGATGCGGGACACGGTGGCCGCCACCTTCGGGATCCGCCCGGGCTCACGGCTGGTGGCAGGATTTGCACCCTTCGCTTTGCTGGGACCGGCGCTCGGAGCGGTATCGGTAACGCCGGCCATGGACGTCACCGCGCCGCGCACCTTGACGGCCGGTGCGCTCGCCGATGCCGCCGCGGCGATAGACGCCACGGTGGTTTTCGCCTCACCGGCCGCGTTGCGCAACGTCCTGGCCACCCGGGACGGTTTGAGTGCCGCAGGGCGTAAGGCGTTGGAAGGCGTGGAGCTGCTGCTGTCTGCCGGCGCCCCCGTTCCGGAACCGCTGCTGGCCGAGGTGCAGCGGCTGCTGCCCCGGGCCTCGCTGCACACCCCGTACGGGATGACGGAGGCGCTGCCGGTCACCGACATTAGCCTCGAACAAATCCAGGCCGCCGACGCCGACGCTGCCGCCGGCGCTGAGAATCCCGCCGGCGCTGTTGCGGGAGCTGGCAACGGCGTGTGTGTGGGGTTGCCGGTGCATGGCGCCCGAGTGGCCATCGTCCCACTGGCCGCGGACGGCACCGCACCCGGGTCCCATCCCGTGACCGAGCCCGGCGTGACGGGGGAGATTTTGGTCAGCGCGCCGCACGTCAAGGAAGCGTACGACAGGCTGTGGCTGACGCAGCAGGAAAGCGCCGGCCTGCCTGGATGGCACCGCACCGGCGATGTGGGGCACTTCGATGCCGCCGGCCGGCTGTGGGTGGAGGGGCGCCTCGCCCATGTTGTGACGGCGCCCGGTGCCGTCGTGACGCCGGTGGGTGCCGAACAGGCGATCGAACGGCTGGACTCCGTCCGGCTGGCGGCGATTACCGGCGTCGGACCGGCGGGCACCCAGGCGGTGGTCGCCGTCGTCGAGACCCTCCCTCCTGCCCGGAAAGCCGGCCCTGCTGCGCCGCAGCTCGCCGGTGATGTCCGCAGGGCGGCCCGCGAGGCCGGCGTCCAGGTCTCCGCTGTGCTCGAAGTCCCCGCACAGCCCACGGACATCCGGCACAACGCCAAGATCGACAGGACCCGCCTGTCCCGCTGGGCTTCACGGGTGCTGGCCGGCGGCCGGCCGGGAAAGCCATGAGGGTCCTCGTCACGGGCGCCAGCGGGCTGCTCGGGGGAGAAGTGGCCCGGCTGCTGGTCCGCCAGGGCCATGATGTGGCCACCTTCCAGCGCCGTCCATCGGGGGTCGACGGCGCCACGGACTTCTGCGGGTCCGTCACCGACGAGGAAGCGCTCCGGGGAGCAGTGGAAGGCGCAGAAGGAATCATCCACCTGGCCGCGAAGGTTTCCTTCACGGGCCGTGCCGCGGAGTTCGATGAGGTGAACGTCGAAGGGACCCGCCGCCTGCTTCAAGCCGCGCGGGCGGCCGGGGTGCAGGACGTGGTGTTTGTGTCCTCCCCGTCCGTGGCCAATTCCGGTGCCGCCATCGCCGGGCTGGGCGCGGAGCCGGCGGACCCTAAGCGCGCACACGGGGACTACTCCCGCACAAAGGCCGAGGCGGAGCTCCTGGCGCTGGCGGCGGACGCTCCGGGCTTCCAGGTCGCAGTGGTGCGCCCGCACATCGTCTGGGGTCCGGGGGACACGCAGCTGGTGGAACGGGTCCTGGCCCGCGCCAGCCGCCGTCGTCTGCCGCTGCTCGACGCCGGCGCGGCCTTGATCGACACCACCTACGTGGACAACGCCGCCGCGGCTATCGTCGCAGCCCTGCACCGCATGGAACACGTCCATGGCAGGGCGGTGGTGGTGAGCAACGGCGAGCCGCGCCCGGTGGGTGAGCTGCTGGCGGGCATCTGCGCTGCGGGCGGCGTCCCGGCGCCGTCGTGGTCTGTGCCGGGTGCCGTGGCACGGGCTGCAGGAGCCGTGGTGGAAAAGCTCTGGACCCGGGCAGGGCGGCAAGAGGAGCCGCCGATGACCAGGTTCCTCGCCGAGCAGCTCTCCAACGCCCACTGGTTCGACCAGCGCGAGACCCGGGAACTCCTCAACTGGACGCCCGCCGTCTCGATTGATGAGGGGCTGGCAAGGCTGGCCGATCACTATCGGTCCCATTCAGGAGCAGGAGCGAGGGTTTACAATCGTTTACCGATGTCGTCCAATGGGGCGAGCAATATCTGAATAATTTCCATCGGGGAGCGATGACTGGGACATCAGCGGTAAATCCGAATGCAGCTGGGAAAGCCGGGCCTGTGGAATTGGGTCGCGGCCCTGCGCGGGGAGCTGCGTCCAATCTCATCGAGCAACCAGGGAAACTGGATCACCTGGTGTGTTGCCGGGACGCGGAGTGGCGCCGGGCCCTTTGCGGCCACATTGAAAACGAGCCGGCACTGCTGCATGACTCGGATATCGTGTGCACGGGGTGCATCGAGGCTGCTGAACGAATGGGTGTGCTTCCCGGGGACCGGCAGTGCCCTGTCGACAAGCATCCGTGTCCGGATGAGGCGGAATTGCAGCGCATGATTGATGAGCGAACCTCTGGCACCTGACCTGTGGTCGGGCGGGCGCTCGAGCGGGCGCAGTGATTCCGTAACTTACGGGCGCCGTGGTGTTCGACTCGGAATTTTCCCAAAAAATGAGCGCCAACGGCTGGCTGCCCGCCAGGAGGAGCCCCCGTGGCACTACCTAGGTTTTTCCAACCTTCGGCATGGATCATGATCCGGGATCTCACCAGCGCAAACGGCTTCCGGGCAGCTCACTTTCCCCGATTCTTCGCTGCGTGTCCGCTCAACAATTTCTGCGTAGCTGTGCCCTGAAGCAAGTACTCGACGGAAAGCCGGCACAAAAAAGCGAGTACTGAGCACTGTGGTTTGTGCGTATACCCGCCACTTCAATGGGAACCACGCAGCACAGGACTACTTGGGGGATACCACCGTGATTACCTTGGAACTGCCGAACAAAACCGGCCAGGCGAGCCTCGTTCCCGAAATGCCGACAACGACGCCGGCGCTTTCGATTTCGGTTTTCGGCCCGTTGACCATCCGCCGGGGCGACATCGAGCTGAGTGCCAACGACCTTGGCGGGCCCAAGCCCCGCCAGGTCCTCGAAATTCTCCTGATGAATTTTGGCACGGCAGTGTCGAAGTCCCGGCTGATGGATCTGCTGTGGGGCGGGAACCACCCGGCCGCTGCACTGGCCACCCTTGAAAGCTATGTCAGCGTCCTCCGGCGCAACCTGCAGCCCGGTACCGGGCGGACAGGTCCCCTGCGGACGGTCACCGGCGGCTACGCCATCGACCGGTCATTGGTGGAACTGGACCTGGACCGCTTCGAAACGCTGACCAAAAAGGCGTCCAAGGCCGAGCCCCGCCTAGCGCTTGCACTGCTGACCGAAGCACTGGACCTGGCTTCCGCTCCACTGCTGGGAGACGAGCTGCTGCCGGCGTGGGCCGAGGAGGAGCGCGCCGCGCACGCAGCGCGCGTCGGCCTGGCACGCGTTGCGGCTGCGGACATCGCGCTCTCCGTGGGAGAAACGGGCAAGGCCATTGCCTGGGCCGGGGCGGCGGCCAAGGAGGATCCCCTCAACGAGCGGGCATGGACGGCGTTAATCCTTGGCCTTGAGCAGAATGGCGAGAGCACGGAAGCCTTGCGGGCTTACGACCGCTGCCGCAGGGTCATGGATGAGGAACTGGGCTGCGCCCCCGCTCCCACGCTAAGGGAGGCACAGGCAAGACTCCTGAGGAGCACCGCATCGTCAGGTCCTGCATCGTTCGGGGGCCCTCGTCCCGCGGTCACGGAAAATCGTCCCGTGGCCGCGACGGCCACAAAGCCAACGGACTGCCTGCGCATCCTGATCGTTGATGACCACACCACGTTTTCCGAGCTGTTGGCCGGGGCGCTGGACCGTGAGCCGGACCTGCAAAGCGTAGGGGCGGCGAAGTCCGTGGAATCTTCGGTGACGATGTTCCGGGACCTTGCGCCCGACGTCGTCATCATGGATCTGCACCTCCCCGACGGAACCGGGCTCGACGCTGCCGGGCGCATCCTCTCGGAGGCGCCGGAGACCAGGATCATCATGCTGACGGGAAACCCGTCCCAGGAAGCCCTCAGTGAGGCCGCCCGCACGGGCATCTGCGGATTCCTTCCGAAAGACGGCGCCCTGGGCGCCATGCTGGACACCCTGAGGCACGCCCACACTGGCAGCATGATTGTGCCTCCGGCGCTGCTGGCCGGATGGGGCAGCGCCGCAGATTCCGTGCCGATACCTTCAGCGGCGTGACCCGGCAGTTCACCATCCACGACGCGGAGGGCCCGGCTTAGGCTGCGCGTAGGGTGGGACGTGGACGAAAGGAGCACTTCATGAAGAAAATCCTCATGGTACTGACCAGCGTTTCCGAGATCGGCGATACGGGAGAGAAGACCGGCTACAACGTGGCCGAGGCTGCACACCCGTGGAAGGTGTTCAAGGATTCCGGGCATTTCGTCGACTTTGCGTCCATCCAGGGCGGCCAGCCGCCGCGCGACGAGGTGGACTCGAAAGACCCCATCCAGGTCGCCTTCACCGAGGACGAGACCACGCGTGCCGGCCTGTACAACACTGCCCGGGTGGACGTGGTGGATCCGGACCAGTACGACGGCGTCTACCTCGTGGGCGGCCACGGCACCATGTGGGACTTCCCGGACAGCGAAGGCCTGCAGAACCTGGTGGCCAGCGTCTACAACGCCGGGGGACTGGTGGGCGCGGTCTGCCACGGACCGGCCGGACTGCTGAACGTTGAATTGGAGAACGGGCTACGCCTCGTCGAGGGCCGGAGGGTGGCCGCCTTCACCAACGACGAGGAGGTTGCCGCAGGGAAGGACAAGGTCATCCCGTTCTTCCTGGCAGACCGGCTCGAGGAACAGGGCGCCACCCACGTCTCCGCCGGTGTCTTCGAGGAAAAGGTGGTGGTTGACCACCGGCTGGTGACCGGTCAAAACCCGGCGTCGGCTGCCGGCGTGGCCAAGGAGATGGAGAAGCTTTTCGCAGAGGTCATCCACCAGGAAAAGGCCGAGGAACAGCATGTCGCCGAGGCCCTGCGCGCCGAGAAGGACGCTGTGAAGGCTGCCGCCGCCGGGGAAGAGGAGCGGTAACCCTAAGGGTCTCCGTCTGGACGGGCGGCGGAGTTACCTGAACCGGCGTGCCCGTCACTGGTCCCGCGGTGCCGTCTTGGTCGGAATGCTGCGGCGGTGAGGACCAGGATCCCGGCAGCACTCGCCCAGGCGAACGTGTCACCAACCACCGGGTACCAAGTGCTGGTGCCTTCGGTGGGCACGGATGCCACCAGGGTTTGCTCCTCCGCTACGAAGTAGTCGGACTTGTGGCCCAGGAGGCGGCCCTGGGAGTCCGTGGCGAGGGAGATGCCCTGGCGGGTGGGGCGGACTACGGCCGTACCGTTCTCGATGGCACGGAACGGTGCCTGTTGCGCGTGCCAGGCGGCGATGCTGTCCCAGTCGCTGGAGGGCAGCAGGAGGATGTCCACCCGTGCGGCTCCCGCCTGGCGGACAAGGTCCGGGAAGAAGTCGTCCTGGCAGATGATTGTCGCGAGGCGACCGTAAGGCGTGTCGACGCTCGGGATGATGCCCGGGCCAGGGCCCTGTCCGTCGCCGGGCGTGGGTTTGGCCTTTTGGTAGTCCCAGACCACCGCACCGGTTGGGTCGAGCATGACGGCGTGGTTCTCGTTGACCGGTCCGCCGTCATTCGAGCCACCGGCCAACTGCACGATCATCGAGACCTGCAGGTAGACGCCGTGCTCGCGGGCCAGGTCCGCAGCCCGGGCGACGACGTTGGCCTGGTCTTCCTCCAGCGTCCGGGCCGCGGCCTCAGACCAGGCAACAATCCTAGCGCCGGCGGTGGCCTCCAGCTCGGACCGGTCGAACAGCTCATCAAGCACTGGTGTGAAGTGCTCGTCCCGCACCGAGGCCCGTTCGGCAGGACTTGCTGCACGGAGGTTGGGGGCGCTGTAAGCCAGCTCGGACAGTTCCCGGTCGGGTGCAAGGGCAGCGACGCGGACGGTTTCCGCGCCGGGCGCGGTGAAGGCCAGCCGGCCTCCACCGAATAACAGCGCGGCGACGGTGGCGGCCGTGAACAGCCCGACCGGGGACATCACGCCAGAGCCGGACCATCCTCGCTCCCACACCTCGTTGACCACCGGCGGGAACCAGCTGACCAGGAAGGTCAGGCCCCAAATGCCCGTGGCGGACACCAGTTGCAGGAGCGGCAGCCCGGCATACTGCGAGTACGCCGTGCTGCCGGCGGTCCCAAACGCGTTGCCGATCGTGCCCAGGAACTCAATGGTTGTCACCGCCGCAGGAAACACCAAGGTGCGGGGAATGCCGGCCAGACGTGGTGCCAGGACACGGTCCACGGCGAACGGCAGCGCGCCGCCCAGTCCGAGGGCGGCGATGAACAGGTAGTATCCGGGGCCGTCGTCGACAGGGAAGAAGCCACCCCGCAGCCCGATGGACAGCGCGCCCGACATCGCCAGCACCAGGACCGGATACCCCACCAGCAGCCGTTGGCTGCGGGTGAAACGCAGCAGGAAGACGGGCGCCAGCCAGGCCGCCATCGGAATGAGCGTCTGGAGGTTGGCGAAAGGCAGCAGTGCGGTTCCGACGACAAGCCAGATCCATGGCCACCATTCGCGGCGGACGGACCCGGGTGAGCTCTGCTTGCGGCGGTTCGCGCCAACGTCTGGTGGGACTGCGCCTGTAGCCAGCCTCTTCATGGTGATTCCTCGGGATGGAGTTTCCGGGAACGCGTACACCGGATACGCGGCACATGCGAGTCCGTCAACAACGGCGCCACGACGACGACGGCCATGCTGCCCGTAGGTGGCGGCACACACATGATGCCACCCCTCCCGGCATTGCGGAAGGTCCTGCCGAAAGGCAGTCAGGGGCAGCCTAGGTGTCCGTGGTCAATACACCTAGGCTGGGCCTATGTCTACCGATGATGAGAAGGACCCTCCAGTGCCCGCTGACGTTGAGGGTAAGATCCCGAAAAAGGTTCACGACAAGCCACACGCAGATGATGGTGAGGCACAGGCCGATGAACCTGCTGACTGACTAGGCCGGTCGGTCCAGGGCGCCGCGCTAAAGCCCGGCGGGCGGAAGCCATGGCCTGTTCCTAGCCGCGGCCCGCACCGTTTCCGGTGTCCTCCCAGATCACATCCAGGTTGCGGAAGATGACAGGTCCGTCGCAGAGCGCCGCCATTTTTGCGGCGAACTCGGACGTTTCCGGCCGGCCCGAATTCTCCATTGCCGAGTCATAGGATTCGAACTCGGCGATCGTGAAGTAGGTCCCGGGGTGGTCCCTGTCCGCCGTGGCCACAATGCGGCGGAAAGTGGGCTGATTGCTTCCCTCGGTTCGTGAGGGACGGCCCAGCTCTTCGATTTCCTTGATGCGTGAGGTCCTGAATTCGATTATCTGAAAAAACCCAGCCATGATGGCTCCTCGACGGCGGTGGACGGTGGTGCGGATCAGGCTACTCCCTGCGTCGGGAGGTGCACAGGGGAGAAGCGCCCACTTGTCCCGTGCGGGAGGGTTTCCCCGGCCTATTGACTGCCTCTAGCCGGAGGAATAGTTTCTGCGGTAGCGGGGTCACATACCCGCTTCCACGGAATGAGGGGCCGGATCTGGGCCGCTCCTGCACCGCGCGATGGAGCCAGGTGAGGAAAGGAAAGGCCATGCCGAAGTATTTGTTTGAAGCGACTTACGTGGGCAAAGGAATCCAGGGGCTCATGCAGGAGGGCGGCACTAAGCGCCGTGACGCCCTGACCGAGGCACTGAAATCCGTCGGAGGAACGCTGGAGAGTTTCTACTACGCTTTTGGCTACTACGACGTCCTTGGCGTATTCGAGGCGCCGGACGATGCAAGTGCTGCAGCACTGTCGCTGCTGATCAATTCGTCGGGGAACGTCAACGTCCGCCTGAAGCCGCTCCTCACAGTCGAAGACCTCGACGAAGCCGCCAAGAAGACGCCATCCTACCGGGCGCCAGGACAGTAAATCGCCGGGACAGTAGGGGAGTTTGGCACCGTGGTGAGCGGCCGCCGTCGTGAATTTCGACGGCGCCCGCTGGCTGCTGGGCGTGCCTTTCCAACCGCTTCTTGACCTTGAAAACGGGCAGGCGTACCTTACGGTTAGTCGGTTGGCCCAAGGGTGTCCAAAGCTTCGCCCGGCAGCGTCGCCGGCAGGTGCATACTCGAGAATCACGCCGGTGCTACATGCCATACACATGCAGCACCGGCGCATCCGGTCTCCGCCGCTGGAACAGGCCGTCCGGCCACTTGCCGGGTTCTTCCCGGGCCCGCAGCGGCTGCATCATGAAGGTCCCGCACGGCCGGGGGGAAGGCTGCGCGTAGTCCCCGATCGGTCATGTTCGGGGCGAATGGAAGTCACCATGGACAACAATGGATTTCAGGCCCTGCAGGAGAATGTCCGGGGCCTAATCATTACCCCCGGCCACCCCAACTACGACGCGTCGCGGTCCGTCTATAACGGCATGATCGACAAACGTCCCGCAGCCGTACTGCGGGTTTCGCAGGTAGCGGACGTCATCGCAGGAGTAAATTTTGCCCGCGACAACGGTATGGACCTCGCGCTTCGGGGTGGGGGTCACAGTGCCCCGGGGTTTGGGACCTGCGACGGTGGGCTCGTGCTGGACTTCGCCGACCGCACGGGCGTCCGCGTCGATCCGGCTGCCCAGACCGCCCGAGCTGAGGCAGGCACCACCTGGGCCGACTTCAACCACGCAACAAACGCGTTCGGGCTGGCAACAACCGGCGGCATTATCGGATCCACGGGTGTGGCCGGACTGACGCTCGGCGGCGGCATTGGCTACCTCGCCCGTAAGCACGGCCTGTCCTGCGACAACCTCATATCCGCGGATGTGGTGACCGCGGACGGGAAGTTCCTCACGGCCAGTGCCACCGAGAATGACGATCTCTTTTGGGCGTTACGCGGCGGCACAGGAAACTTCGGCGCGGTAACTTCCCTGGAATTCACCCTGCATCCGGTGGACGTGGTCTACGGCGGTGTGGTGATCTACCTGCTCGAGCAGGTTGAGGCTGTTGGGCAGCTGTACCGGGACTACATCGCCACAGCTCCCGAAGACATGGGAATCTTCCTCGGATTCCACCAGGGCCCACCGGTACCCTTCCTGCCGCAGGAGCACCACGGTAAACCCGTGGTGGTTGTGGTGGGCTGCTGGACCGGTCCCCACGATGAAGGCGAGCGGCAATGGCAGCAGTTCCTGGATGTCGCCCCAGTTGCGGGGTCGTTTGTCGGCCCGATCCCGTACCCGATGCTCAACACGTTGTTCGACCCGATGCTCCCGAAGGGCCTTCAAGCATATTGGAAGGCGGAGTTCCTGCCGGAGCTGAGCGACGACGTGATCGGTGTTGCCCGGAAATTCGGAGCCCGGGTGCCCAGTCCCCAAACCGCCAATCATTACTACCCCATCAATGGTGCGGCCCAACGCGTGGGACAGGAGGAGACTGCCTTTCCGTACCGGGATGCCAACTTCTCCGTAGCCATCGCCGGAATGTGGGAGTCCCCGGAGGACAACGCGGCCAACACGAGGTGGGTCAGGGACTACCACCAGGCCCTGCGTCCTTACGGAGCCGGCGGGGGCTACGTTAACTTCCTTGATGCCGACGACCAGTCCAGCATCCAGGACAACTACGGCGGCAACTACGCCAGGTTGGCCAGGATCAAGGCGAAGTACGATCCGGGCAACCTGTTCCATGTCAACCAGAACATCAAACCTGCGGCCTGAAACAAGGTAGATCCTCCCCTCACCTAGAGCCGGCTGCTGCCGGTCAAGGGGATAAGAAGAACGACGACGTGTGCCCGGCTTGGTAAGCGAGGCACGGTGAGCGGGCCATGACACAACACAGCGGGCAGAAGCGGCGGTTACAGGTATCCGACGTCAACGTCGTAAACCGCCGCACCCTGCGGAAGGCACTGGGCGGAACCATCGTGGGTAACACGATGGAGTGGTACGACGTGGGCGTCTTCGGCTACCTCATCACCACCATGGGGCCGGTGTTCCTGCCTGAGGCGGACAGAGCGGTGCAGAACCTGTTCCTGTTGGGGACCTTCGGCGCCACGTTCATCGCCCGGCCGCTGGGCGGGGTCTTCTTCGGCTGGCTGGGCGACAAGATCGGCCGCCAGAAGGTGCTGGCCATGACGCTGATGCTCATGGCCGTGGCGACGTTCGCCGTCGGCCTGCTTCCTGGGTACGCGGTGCTGGGCATCTGGGCGGCGGTGCTGCTGGTTGTCCTCAAGCTGGTGCAGGGCTTTTCAACCGGCGGCGAGTACTCGGGCGCCACCACGTTCGTGTGCGAGCATTCACCGGACCGCCGCCGGGGCTTCTACGTCAGCTTCCTGGACATGGGCAGCTACCTCGGTTTCGCAGCGGGCGGGCTGGTGGTGTCCGCGCTGCAGCTGACGCTGGGCCAGGAGCAGATGGAGGCGTGGGGCTGGCGGATCCCGTTCCTGGTGGCCGGTCCGCTGGGCGCCGTGGCTGTCTACTTCCGGATGAAAATCGAGGAGTCCGCCGCCTTCAAGGCCACGATGGAGGCTGAAGCCGTGGCGGCCCAGCATCCCGAGACCGGGGAGGAGCTCCGCCCCGTGGGCCCGATCGGGATACTGAAGGCACACTGGCGGCCCATCGTGCTGGCCATGATCCTGGCGGCAGCCGCCAACACCGTGGCTTACGCCCTCACGTCCTACATGCCCACATACCTGACCAGCAACAAGGGCTACAGCGAGGTGGAGGGGACGCTGCTGACCATCCCGGTGCTGGTGGCCATGGCGCTGTGCATCCCGTTTACCGGGCTGCTTTCGGATCGGATCGGCCGCCGCCGGGTGCTGTGGATCGGGGCCTTCAGCACGGTGGTGTTCGCGGTTCCGGCGTTCCTGGCGATAGCGGTGGGCAGCGTCCCCATGACTTTGCTGGGCCTGGCCCTGATCGCCTTCCCGGTGGCGTTTTCGGTGCCGAACCTGGCGTCGGCGCTGCCGGCGCTGTTTCCCACCGAGCACCGGTATTCCGCCATGGGCATCGCGTACAACCTGGCGGTGGCCATCTTCGGCGGGACGGCACCGTTTATCATCGCGGCCCTGATCGAGCTGACCGGCGACGACATGGCGATTGGGTACTATCTCATTACTGTGGCCGCCATTGCCGCCGTGGCCATCCGGTTCCTGCCCGAATCGGCCGGGCGCCACCTGCCCGGGTCCATGCCCAGCGTGGAGTCTGTTGAGGCTGCGCAGAAGCTGGTGGCGACGCAGGACAACAACCCGTTGCTGGATGTGGAGACGCTTCCGTTCGAGAGCAGTTTCGAGATCGCACGAGCGGAGCACAAGGGCCGGCCGGGGAAGCCGACGGTGATGTAAAGCGGGAAGGTACTTCGTCAACCAGCTGCCTGTTAGGAGTTCTGGTCTACGGCTACAACGATCTTGCCGCGGGTATGGCCCTCCATGTTGCTGCGGAAGGCATCCGCGGCCTTCTCCAGTGGGAAGACTCCGGCAACTTCAACGCGGATCTTCCGGCTGTCCACCAGGTCGGCGAGTTTTTGCAGGTCAGCGCCCACCGGGTTGACCCACATCCAGTCCCCACCGTGCTGTTCGACGTCACTGTCGGCGATGGATGCATGCCGGCCTCCTTCGGCCAGCACGGCCAGCGTTGCCTCGAGGTTTCCTCCCACGAAGTCGGCAACCACGTCCACGCCGTCAGGGCGCAGTTCACGGACGCGTCCTGCGAGCCCGTCTCCGTAGGCAACCGGCTCCGCACCCACGGAACCGAGGAACTCGTGGTTCTTCTCGGAGGCGGTGGCAATGACGGTGGCGCCCATGGCCACGGCGATCTGGACGCCAATCGAGCCCACGCCTCCGGCGCCACCGTGGATCAGCACAGTTTCGCCAGCTGCAAGGCCCAGCCGGTTGAGGACCTGGTAGGCGGTCAGGCCGGCGAGCGGCAGGCCCGCTGACTCGTTCCACCCGAGCGAGGCAGGCTTCCGCGCCAGGAGCCGCTCCGGCAGCGCGATGTACTCCGCGAAGCTGCCACCGTGGACGTAGTCCTTGCGGGCATAGGAAATGACCTCGTCTCCCGGTTTGAACTGTCGGGAATCGATCCCCACCGACTCCACAACCCCGGCTACGTCCCAGCCAGGGATGGCGGGAAACTGCAGGTCCATGACGGCGTCCAGGCCACCGGCCATGATCTTCCAGTCCACCGGATTCACTGCTGCTGCCTTGACCTTTACCAGGACCATGCCTGGCCCGACCTTTGGCATCGGCTGATCGCCGTATTCGAGGACGTCCGGGTTCCCGTATGAGTTGTAAGTGATTGCCTTCATGCCTTCCACAACGGCATGGCCGAGCATCGCTATTCCGGATCCGGACGGGAAGTGGCGCATCGCACGGGCAGGTGCGCCGGCTATCAAGCCGGTTTCGGCTGCGGCTCGCGAAGAGCCTAAGCGTTTGCGGAAGGTCTTTTTCCCAAACCGGCGACCCAAATGTTGTGTTCAGAGGTCGTGTGGACAGATTTCGTTGCCCGTCAGCTCAGGCCTTCCCTGCCCGTATGAAGGCTGGTCGTCGCTTCCCGCCCAGGTGACACCGCCTCCGGGGCAGGGCATCACGTCGAACGCCCGGCCATCAAGATGCGCCCTCAGGTGGCGCCCGTCATCCTCCACCACTTCCCAGCCCGCCGCTGGCAGTGCCGCCCGATAGTGCTGCAATACATCGCCGCCTCCAGAAAGCTTGAACCAGCGGGTGCAACCGCCGACGCCACTCATGCCGCCGCCGCTGAAATGGCCGATATGGCTGATGGAATCGAACGCCTGCTGGGCCTCACGGTCTGCGCTGGCCATGGGCTCCGCCGTGCTCTCGGCCACGCATTGGGGAGCGGAAACATATTGGTTCTCCAACTTCTGCCCCAGCGCTGCGGGTGTGACAGTGAACATCCCGATCAGCATGAGGACCGGGATGGCCACGGCTGTCAGCCGCATCCACCGTCGTGTCGAGATCATGAAGCCGATCATGGCAACCACCGCGACCAGGCCGAGCCCCAATCCGGCGGGTCCTGCGGTGAGCCCCCACGTGAGACCCTCCAACGCGGTACCGCTCACATCGCCGTAAATTCTCATGAATTCGTAGTGGACCATCACCGCCAACACCGCCAGTCCTGCCCCAACGACGAGCAGCACCGCGGCAGAAACGACTCGGCCGGTCACAGGCATGGCTCATTATAAGGACAGTAAAGCCCCAGGATAGTAGGGGAGTTTGGCACCCGGCCAGCGGGCCGCCGTCGCAAATTTACGACGGCGGCCCGCCGGTTAAGACCAGCCGCAGCGCGATTTAGGTGTTCAGCTCGGCAGCGGCGAAGGACACAGTGAAGCGGGCGCACCAAATGCTGACCGAGGTGTAGTCTCCCAGCACTGTGGCGGCCGGGATGTCATAGTTCTGATCACCTTTGTTGGCTTTGAGCGCGCCCAGGTCGAGGTAGGCGCCGTCATCGAACACCTGCCAGCCCGCCAATCCCTCAATAACCGGAGCATCGGTCAGCCAAACGCGGAGGTCAGGACCATCGGACGTGTCAAGGCCTTCGAACCGGAGGATCCGGCTCCCGTCGGGGAGCTCGAGGATCTTCACCGCTCCCGAGCTGGTATGTTCATGGCTGATGAGCTGGCCTGTTGCCAGCTCACGCGGAACGGCGACGGCGGGAGGCGCTGCCGAGGGCTCCAGCGACCCGATGGCAGGCGTGGCTGCAGGCGTGGCAACGGCTGGAATATCCTCCACCACGGTTGAGCTGGTGAAGATGCGCCACGGCTGGAACAGGTACAGTCCCACAGCGAATGCGATGACAGCCACGAGCAGCACGGCCGGGACCACAACGCGCTTCCTCATACCCAAGTCAACGTCCAGGTCGATGGTCCCGTTCCGTGCCTGGGCACCGCTAAAGCCCAATCCTTCAGCATCGGTTTTCCTGCATGCTGCCCGCATCGCATATGCCAAGCGAAAACGCGCTTTCCCGTAAAGAGCCTGAAGATAGGATCAAGAAATGCACAGTTTCTTCCTATATTATTCCCCCAATAATCTGGCCGGCTAAACGGACGGTTTGAACACATTCCCGGTTATCCGGGAGATTTCCGGGCAAAAGCACATAATTGAGGATGCTGCAACAATAAAAATGGGAATTTTCCATCTGTCATAGTTTTACCCATGACAACACCAGAGCTTCCTGGGGCGAGCTCACAGCAGACTGCGCCCCATCAGCCAAATCAATCACCTCTCACGCAGCCTGCCTATGGAGCGCCGACACAGACGCTACTGCCCCAGCCCACGAAGTCGAAAAAACCGCGCAATGTCCTAGGGCTCATCGCGCTCATAACTGCGGTGCTCGGGTTCATCTTCGCCTGTGTTCCGGGAGCTTTGATCGTTGGTTGGATACTCCTGCCGATCGCATTTATCCTGGCTCTCGTTTCCCTGTTCCTCAAGGACAAGCCCAAAGGAATGGGCATCACCGCCCTGATCCTCTCGGTTGTGGGAACAATCGTAGGAGTCCTCGTGTTCCTTTCTGTCGTCTCGACGTCGTTCGACAACGCCTTTGGCAGCGGCGACACCACGGTTGCCCAGCCGTCCAACAACTCACCTGCGGCAGCGGAGAATAACTCCGCGGCCGCAGCGGCGGGAACCCGCGAAAGTCCCCACCCAATTGGCTCGGTTATCGAATCTGACGACTGGCGCGTTGTGATCAACTCGGTGACCCTCGCTGCCACGGATGCGGTTGTGGCGGTAAATCAATTCAACGATCCGCCCGGTGATGGTTCGGAGTATATTCTCGTGAACTACTCCACTACCTACATTGGCGATGACCCCAACGGGCAAACGCCAGGCTTCGTGTCTGTCGAATACGTAACAGCAGAGGGCACAACGGTGAATACATTCGACAGGATTGCTGTTGCACCCGAGGCTTTCGACTCCACGGGGACGCTGTACACAAACGGCACCACAACCGGCAACATTGCCTTCGCAGTTCCGACCGCCACAGCTGGCCAGGGCGTTCTCGCCGTCAGGCCGGGCATGCTCGGCGACAAGGTATTCGTCGCCGTTCAGTAATACCCACCGCGAAAGTACGAAGCCCCCGGCTTACGCCGGGGGCTTTGTTGTTGTGAAGAGTCCACTTGTGCAGCAGGGAATTGTGGCGGCCGGTTGCGACGGCCCGCGGCCTGGGTCCGATTGGGTGGAGGTCAGCCGGCCACCGCCACCTTCGCCGCCTCCTTGGCGTTCATCCACTCGCTGAGCCACGGCGCACGGACACTCGACGTGATCCGGCAGTCGGCCACGAAGGTTCCCTTCGCGCCGGCGTCGATCCACTCCGTAAGCGCGGACAGGTCCGCCAGCGATCGGATGACTGCCGACTCAGCTCCCAGTGCCCGGGCGACGCCGCTGAAGTCCACCTCGGGGATCAGCATGGGCTTTTCGGTCAGGCCCTGGGAACCGTACTGATGGATCTCCGCCCCGTAGGCGGCGTCGTTGTAGATCACCACGACGGCGCTCTTCGCCGTGCCGATCAGCGATTCGAGGTCGGCCAGGCCCATCAGGAAACCGCCGTCGCCGGACGCCAGCACCAGGGTGCGGCCGTCCTCCAATGCACGGGCTGCCCCGACGGCGCTCGCAAGTCCCAGCCCAATGGACTGGAAGGCGGTCCCCACCATCACCAGGTCCTGCGGCCGCGGGATGTTCCAGTACATGGGTGCCCAGCCGATGAAGTGCCCGCCGTCCTGAACCACCGTGCGGCGCTCCGGCAGCACGGCATTCAGTGCGGTGGCGAGGGAGCGCGGATCCAGCCGGCCGTCCGGGGTCTCGTCCGAGCCCGGGTGGTGGGCCGATCCTTCGGCCAGGCGCTTCCGGGCTTCCGCCCGCCAGCCTTCCGCCGCAGCCCTGTCTTCCAGAAGACAAAGGAGACGTTCCGCAGCGCACTTCACGTCCGCGCTGACGAACAGGTCCACCCGCGGGTTGGTCGGCTGCAGGGCGGTGTCGATCTGGATGACCGTGCTGTCCGGGCCGAGCAGGTGCCCGAACCGCATGGTGAAGGGGCTCAGGCTCGCCCCGGCCACCAGGACCACGTCGGCCTCGCCCATGAGGCCCGCCGCGGTGTCGGTGCCGAAACCGCCGGCCACGCCCAGGTACCCCTCGCCATTGAGAAGGTTGAGCGCCAGGGCGGTTCCGGCGGTCAGTGCGCCGAGCCGGTCGGCGAGCTTCCGGAGCTCCGGCTCGGCGCCGGCGAGGTGCGCACCGCGGCCGGCCAGGATCAGCGGCCGCTTCGCCCCGGCCAGCAGGCGGGCTGCCTGCCCAAGCCCGCCGTCGACGTCGTCCGTCACCTTTGCTGCCGGCAGCTCGGGGAGCTCCTCGTCCGCAGCTTCGAGAGCCGCGAGGTCGTAGGGAATGGCAATAACGACGGCGGTGCGCTTGGTGAGTGCGTACTCCACCGCCTGCTGTGTGATGGAGCCTGCGGCGTCGCGGGTGACGGTGAAGGTGGCTGCACCGAGGCCGGCGGCGATGGCCGCCTGGTCCACGTCCTGCGGCCGGGCGCCGCTGCTTGGCGCGTCCCCGGTGACGAGCACGACGGGGATCTGCGCCTGGACTGCCTCGGCGAGGGCGGTGAGGGCGTTGGTGTAGCCGGGGCCGTAGGTGGTGGTGCCCGCTGCGAGCCGTCCGGATGTCCGGTAGTAGGCGTCGGCGGCGGCGATGGCTGCGCCTTCATGGCGGACGGGGGAGAAGCGGAGGCCCAACTTCTCGGCGGCGTCCAGGAAGTAGACGTTGCCGTTGCCCATAACGCCGAAGACATCGCTGAGGTAGCTGCTGAGAACCTGCGCCACGCGGCCGGAGACAGTGAGAGTGGTCATGCAGGAAGCTTGCGAGCCGCGGCTCAGATAAGCAATAGAGCTGTCCTGGAGTGGGATTTTTGGCAGTGAGAGCAGGAGGAACTGAAAATGTGCCTACTTGTGGCGTGCGTCACCCGCTGTTTCATCTGCAGCCTGGGATTCCTGCTGGGACAGCCGGGCCAGGAGGCCGTCGTAGCGGGGCGGCATGAGTTCCACCACCGAAATGGCGGTGCTGGTCCGCTGGATCCCGTCGATGGCTAGGATCTGGTTGGTGATGCGGTAAAGGTCGGCCGTGCTCCGGGCCACCACCTTGGCCATCAGGTCCGCGTCGCCGGTGGTGGCGTGCACCTCGATCACCTCCGGGATGGCCGCGAGTCCGTCTTCCACCGCACCCGCCCGCGTCTGGCTGATGGCCAGCGAGAGGAAGGCCATCAGGTCATAACCGAGGGCGGCGGGGTCCAGCCTTCGGCTGAAGGAGCGAAGCGCGCCGCTGCGCTCGAGCCGTGCCAGCCGGGCGTGGACAGTGTTCCGTGCGACGCCGAGCGTCCGGGAGAGTGCCAGGGCGCTGGCTTCCGGATCCTTGTCGAGGGCCAGGATGATCCGGCCGTCGAGGGAATCCAGGGTACGAGAGTTCACGATGGTCATATTTTCACCACAAGCAGTAGAAGTTGAGCAGAAGTCCCAATGGCATGAGCGTATCTTGCAATGTGCGCCGGATCACAATCATGATCGGTCCTCATGATCATCACTCAGTTCCGGACTTCACCGGACACCGCGCGCCCCACCCTTCGTGACGCGGTGACCGGCCTTCCGTCCTACGTCCCGGGCAGGCGCAGCGCCGGCACGGACATCGCAGCCCTCGCCAGCAACGAAAGCCATTACGAGCCGCTGCCCGCTGCCGCCGCCGCGGTGGCCGCAGCAGCCGGTAGCATGAACCGCTACCCTGACGCGGCCGCCGTCGAACTCCGCGAACGGCTTGCCAGCCACCTCGGCGTCACTGCAGGGGAGGTGGCGGTGGGACCGGGCAGCGTGGGCGTCCTCCAGCAGATCATCACCGGACTGTGCGACGCCGGGGATGAGGTGATCTTCGCGTGGCGCTCCTTCGAGGCCTACCCCATCCTGGTGGAGTTGGCAGGGGCCCGGCCGGTCCGCATCCCGCTGGACGACGCCGAGGGCCACGACCTCGACGCCATGGCCGCGGCCGTCACCGAGCGCACCAAAGTCATCCTGCTCTGCACCCCCAACAATCCCACCGGCGTGCCGATCAGCCACGACCGCGTCGAGGCTTTCCTGCACGCCGTCCGCTCCGACATCCTCGTGGTGATCGACGAGGCCTACGTGGAGTACGCCGAAGCGGGCAGCGGGCCCGACTCCTTGGAGCTCTACCGCGAGTACCCGAACGTCTGCATCCTGCGGACCTTCTCGAAGGCCTACGGGCTCGCCGGGCTGCGCGTGGGGTACGCCGTGGCGGCGCCGGCCATTGCTGAGGGGCTGCGCCGGACCGCCCTGCCCTTCTCGGTGAGCGCGCTGGCCCAGAAGGCTGCGGTCGCTTCGCTGGACGCGGGGGAGGAGATGGAGGCGCGGGTCGCCGTCGTGAAGCAGGAGCGCGAACGGATGGCCTCGCAGCTGGCAGCCCAGGGCTGGAAACTGCAGCCCAGCCAAGGCAATTTTCTATGGATCCGTGCCGATGACGAGCTCCGGGCAAGGCTTGTCGACGCGTTCGACGGCGCGGGCATCCTGGTGCGGGCGTACCAGGACGACGGCGTGCGGATCACCGTTGCCGACGCCGCCTCAAACGACCGCGTGCTCCGGCTCCTGGAAGCCCACGCATCCCTGACCATTCTCTGATCCCTTACTACTCCGTTCCACCTACTAACTAGAGGAATCCCCATGGAACAACAGACAAAGACGTCTGCCCGCGCACTCGGCGCGGCCCTCAAACCCCGCCAGCTCACGATGATGGGCCTCGGAAGCGCCATCGGCGCGGGCCTTTTCATCGGCTCCGGGGCCGGCATCCAGGCGGCCGGCCCGGCCGTGCTGATCTCCTACCTCGTGGCCGGCACGCTCATCATCCTGGTGATGTGGGCCCTCGGCGAGATGGCCGCCGCCAACCCGGACAGTGGTGCCTTCTCCGTTTACACCGCCAAGGCCTACGGGCCGGTGGCCGGCGCCACGGTGGGCTGGCTGTGGTGGATTCAGCTCGTGGTGGTCATCGCGGCCGAAGCGCTCGGTGCGGCAGGCCTGCTGGCCACCATCTTCCCGGCGTTGCCGGTGTGGCTGATGGCCTTCGTGTTCATTGTGGTGCTCACCGCCGTGAACCTGACCAGTGTGAAAAATTTCGGGGAGTTCGAGTTCTGGTTCGCCCTGCTCAAGGTGGCGGCAATCGTCGCGTTCCTGGCTGTGGGCGCTGCCCTGCTCTTCGGCTGGCTGCCGGGCGTCCAGTCGCCGGGCCTGTCCAACTTTATGGGCGACGGCTTCGCGCCGAGCGGATTTGCGGGGATTGCCACGGCACTCTTCGTGGTGGCCTTCGCGTTCGGCGGCACCGAAATTGTGTCCGTGGCGGCAGCCGAGACCGCTGAGCCGGCCCGGAGTGTGAAGAAGGCAGTCCGGACGGTGCTGTGGCGCATCCTGGTGTTCTACATCGGTGCCATCTTCATCATCGCGGCCGTGGTTCCGGTGGGTTCGGAGGGGCTGAAGAGCCCGTTCGCCGCCGTGCTGGAGGCCGCCGGAATGCCCGGCGCAGCCACCGCCATCACCCTGGTGGCTGTCGCAGCATTGCTCTCCGCGCTCAATGCCAACCTCTACGGTGCCTCCCGGATGGCGTACTCCCTCGCGGAGCGGGGCGAAGCACCACGGCTGCTTGCTTCGGTGTCCAAGGCGCGGGTGCCGGTGGTCGCAGTCCTGGCCAGTGTCGCATTTGGCGTGGTCACGGTGGTGCTGGAACTGGCTTTCCCCGAGATGGTCCTTGGCGTCCTGCTGAACATCGTGGGCTCCACCTGCCTGCTGGTGTGGACGTCAGCGCTCCTGGCCCAGCTCGCGCTGCGCCTCCGCGCCGACCGGGAGGGAACAGAGCTTCCCCTGCGGATGCCCGGTTTCCCGTGGCTCACGTGCTTTGGCCTGCTCATCCTCGCGGCGATCTTCACGGTGGGCTTCATCGGCGAGGACTCCCGTCCCCAGCTCCTGAGCACTTTCGGACTCGTGGCGGTTCTTGCTGTGGGGTGTTGGCTGAACCACCGGAAGCGGGACGCCCGGCCGGGCGTCGAATCTTCGGACGGTGACAAGCAGCCGGTGCTCATCGACTGAATGAGGATTGCGGGGCCGCTTTTACGGGTTCCGCACGTGCTGAGGGCGTGTCCGGCTTTGGCCGGGCGCGCCCCTCGCTGCATGCCGGCATGGACTCCGGTGCAAACGGTGGTGGCATTGCTGGAACCCTGGGAAAGATAAGTGGGATTTCGGGCGCTTGCCGAGCTGTCGGAGACGGGGCTCCCCTTGTTACAAGACCTCTCCAAGTGGTGACATTTTCGATCTAAACTTCAACTATCGAGGCTAAATCGCTGAGAGTGACAAGGTAGTCAAAGTTCGTGTGAAAGGGGAGCACGATGAGCACCGCTAGTACACCTCAACCCGCGCCCGGTAACCCACCGGTAGGCGAAGGACAGAAAAAGCCGCTCTGGAAAAAGAAGCGATTCATCATCCCGGCTGCAATCGTTGCGTTTTTTCTTATTGTTGCTTCGTGCACCAGTGGAAGCCGGCAGCAATCCGGCTCCTCCATTGATCCGGCACCTACGTCTACGGCAGCGCCAACTCCTGCCCCCGCTAGCGAACCAGCTGCAGCTCCTCCCGCGCCGGCTCCGCCTGCACCCGCTCCTCCTGCACCAAACGAGCCAGGCGGGACAGCTGCGCAATTGCAGGCCCTGGCAGCGGCGAAAGGTTATCTGACAACTGGGATTGGCTTTTCTCAGGCTTCACTGATCGCGCAGCTGACGTCGAGCTACGGTAATCAGTTCACGCAAGCTGACGCCCAGTGGGCCGTCGATAATTCCGGTGCAGACTGGAACGAGCAGGCCCTTAAAGCCGCGAAGGGATATCTCACCACGGGCCTCGGCTTCTCGCAGGCTTCGCTCACGGCGCAGCTCACATCCAGCTCCGGCAACCAATTCACGCAGGAGCAGGCCGAGTACGCTGTCACCAACTCCGGTGCAGACTGGAACGAGCAGGCCGTCAAGGCGGCGAAGGGCTATATGGACTCAGGTATGGGCTTCTCCCGCCAGAGCCTGATTGACCAGCTAACCAGTTCGTTCGGCAACCAGTTCACACAGGAGCAAGCCTCGTACGCCGCGGACCAGGTGGGGCTGTAGTAACCGCTCGCCCTCTCACTCGGGACAGTGGCAGATTGGCGGCAAGGGAGGGTAGACCTGACCTAAGCAGTGGATCTCCAGGTGTTGCTCAGGGGTGAATACGACACCTGGAGACTCCCATAACTACGGCCGAATTGCCTCACCCACCCCTGGCCTGCCCGCCTACGCCTAACTGTGCAATCAAGCCAGCGCCCGAACGCCTACAACATCGAGCGGAGGAGTGCGGCCAGAGCAGGAACCTGGACCGCATGTGGGGCATCGCCCTGCACCAAGAAGGCATGGACCTCCGAGACAAGTTCAAGTGGAGTGACCAGCCGGACGGGCGCCCTACCGGGAAGCGGGAACATGCCAGCACGCTCTACTGACGGCATGGTGAGGCTGCCCGATGACGAATGCAGCACTACCCACCCTTCAACGACGAAGCCGGGATAGGCTGTACGAATTGCCTCAACACCGGCTCCCAACCTGAAGGCTTTGAGCTCCCGGCCGTTGCGGAAAAGCTGCTTGTTGTCCCACCAATAGGCGCCATCCGCCCACATCTTGGAATCGATCAGCGCGATTCTGTTTCCGGCTATAACTGCGTGATCGAGGTCTGCGTGTTCGGAACCGGGCCACCGGAGACCGTTGATGAGCCGCGCGGAGGGGATCGCAGGTAGGACCGAGTCGGTGATGAGTCGTGCGGTTCGACGTTCGCCTTCTGCTCCAATCTCCGCTTTCTCGCCGAAGCGCCCCACGGATAAACCCCGACCGGGTTCACCATGGACTGGGCGGCCAATAATCTCCTCAACCAGATACGCGCTAGCGAGGACGGTGGGCGGTGCGGGGCGCTTCCTGGTTGTCCACCACTTTGGGAGCATGGCGAGCACAAACCAGAACCCGGCAGTTAGACCGGTGGCCAGTAGGCAGGTTAACCCCATGACCAACCAGTTGGGGTTGGACTGCGTAGTGCTGAAGTACCAGATGGTACTGAATAGGGGTGGAACAGTGCAGACGCTGCCCAAGACAAACAAGACGGTGCGCCAAGTCTTTGTCCAAAGAGGTGCGGGTCGGCGGATCTTCTGGGGTTTGCCCGACGGCGGGACAAGCGGTGGCCGGTATTCTACGGCAGGTCCGGTCCACGGAATTGGAGTGGGCGGCTGTTCCATTTCAGCGAAGGCTCGTTCCGGCTTCTGTTGAGATGGGTCCGACTGGGACTGCGACCGTTCCTGTTGCGGCCCCTGGTTACTGCTACCTCCAGCGTGCCCGGAGTTTCTGTCTTTGGGAGCGCGGTCGTAGGCGGCTCTGCGGGCTGGATCAGAAAGCACCTCGTAGGCTTCCTGGACGAGTCGGAATAACCCTGTGCTGCCGCCCATGTCCGGGTGTGACGTCCTGAGCCTACGTTGGTATGCCCTTTTGATTTCGGCTGTGTCGGCCGTCGTTGGTACTCCAAGCAGCTCATAATGTGTGACCGTTGCTTGTTCCATTCGGACTATTCCTCTCGAGTTCCCCTACGGCAGCCTACCCGGGGACCCGCTTCTGTCGCGGAGCCTGAGTGACGCGGCTCTTTACTCACAGGCAGCGACTAGTCTGCGGTCCAGTGACCTCTGCATCCTTCGTATGTTTCGGGCCCTGTTGTCTTTGTCAAAACAAGATGTCACTGTTTCTTGCCAAGCACATGAGAGGTCGCGGTAAGGCGACAAAAATCATTTCGTTACGTGAACGACCACTGCCTTGTCTACGGCTTGTTCCGCTCCGGCGTTGTCGATTCCAGTAACTGTCCAGTTGCTGAGCAGAAGCACGGTCTTGCCAGTGTCAGCGTTATAAACGATCTTTTTAAATCCCAAAGCGGATAGCTCGTCATCAAGTGCCTCCGCATTCATTCCCGCAGCGTTGGCCGGGATCACGGCGATCGCTGGAGCAGCAGGAGCCGCCGGCACTGGCGCCGCGACAACGGCAGGAGCAACGGGCTCAGCGGTCACCGTGGCGGTCGCTGTAACGGTCACTGTTGCCGTGGCCGTCTCAGTCACGGTATGCGTGACAGTGGGAACTGCTTGCGGGGACCCCGCGCAGCTCGAGAGGGCGAAGCACAGGAGCGCACCGCTGGCCAAAGATGCGATGAATTTCAAACTAATTTCCCTTCGTAAGTGTTTCGACAATTGGATGTCAAGTTGCGGCTCGATTATGAGTCGACGCACTCCTGGCATCCTTTGGGCCACCCCGCGAAAAGTCGGAAGTCAAAGATCGGAACTACCTGTCCGCTAGGGTCCTCCCGGACAGCGTCCAAGAGGACCCCGAGCACAAGTACAGTGGATGTTTCGGTTGCCCAATTTGCGATGGCGGGATCGGCTTCCAGCCTGAGCTAGAAACCTTGCCCGGCCCTTAGAGGCCTGTCGTGCTGGCTCCATACTCAGCCTGCTCTGGCGTATAGCCCTCAAAGAGCAGCTGATCGACCAGCCCGGGACGCGAGAAGGAGCTGAACTTCAAATAATCCTTGGCTTTCTTGGCTGCCTGCTCGTTGTAGTCGATAGTCATGTGGTCCACGGCCCAAGTTGAGTCCTCCACAGAGAACTTCTCGAACACCAGCTGATCGATCAGGCCAGATCGCGAGAAAGCGGTGAACTTGAGGTAGTCACCGGCCTTTCGCTGGGCGCTCTGCTGGCTGATGGTCCCCTTTTTGGCGGCGGCTTCGGCCTCAGCCTGAGCCTTAGCGGCGGCGTCGGCTTCTGCTTTTGCCTTTGCTGCAGCATCCGCCTCAGCCTTAGCAGCCGCGTCGGCTTCTGCTTTTGCCTTAGCCGCAGCATCCTTCTCAGCCTTCGCCTTTGCAGAGGCTTCAGCCTCTGCAACCACAACGGCCGGGTCCTTGGTGGGTGCGGCAGAGGCGGTCTGAGCTGCAGTTGCGACCTTGGGAGTTGATGCAGCGGGCGCCGACGAAGGGGCAGAGCCCGCCCGGGCCGAGTTGACGACGATGCTCAGGAGAATAACGACGCCGGTGACAATCAGAGCGACCTTCCGGTGCCTGTCGTAACCTTCCAGCGGAAGACCCTGCTTGTCCCGCATTTTGTTCGTGAGAATCAGAATGAGATCAACTACTGCCCAGATACCGAAGCCGCCGAGTGTGACCAGCTTCAGGATGCCGGTTCCCACCTTGCCAAGGTAAAAACGATCAACGCCGAGGACGCCAAGGAGCAGCGAGAGCAGCCAGGCCGCCAGGAATGATTTGTTGCTTACCGGCGGTTGACCATAGCCGTAGTTCGAAGGATAAGGGGCGGTGTAGGGTTGCTGGCTCATGAGAGTCCTTCCATAGGACACCTGACCGACGTGCGAAGCGAAGCGTGCGGGGTGGGTGCGGTGATGGACGCGCATGGAGGAAATCCAGCATGGAGCGCGGGCCGCAAAAGCGGTAAACCGGTCCAGCCGACAGACACAACATCTTCGCTTCCCCCAACAGCGTCAAAGTCATTTCATTACATCTGAGAAAACGCCCGCATTCTGGTTTTCTGGGATAAAACTGCGCGAATCCTGATTATCGATCACTAATCTTGATCCTTTGTTGATGCTTTCTGGGTTCTTCACTCCGAGTTTCTGGTGATATTCGCGTTGGGTATTTTGTGGAGAGATGACGGTAGTCGCGGCGGGCTATCAGTCCAAACGTCGCGGCTTGGATTCCGCCTCGACGAGCCCCTCAAACGTCGTCCGGTGCAGGATGCCCACGTGCCTCCGGGAGACCTCCAAGGCCTCCTCAGCATTGCGGACGCGGAGGGCCGCCACGACCTGCGGTTCCCGGAGCTGGCCAGGTCGCTGGCCGACGCCGGCGCGCAGGTCCTGCTGGTCAGCTCGTCCTGGGTGCCGGGCACCCATAAGACGGAGCAGTGGTTGGCGCTAAATGCGGCCCGGGCTATCGAGAACAGCGTCTACGTCGCAGGGGTGCCAGGCACCGCCCGTCCGTGGGCCGGAGCGTGCTGGTGGATCCGATGGGCGTGGTTGAGGCTGATCTTGGGTTGGAGCCGGGCGTGCGGGCGGTGGAACTCTCGCTGGAGACGGTGGACCGGGTGCGGGAATCGTTCCCGATTTTCCGGCAGCGGCGGCTGTAGCGACAGTGATGGTCGAGAGCAGCCGGACAGATGACGCAGACACGGAAGGTTGCAGGGTGCCCGGTCGGTGGTCGAGCCCTGGCGGGGACGTCTGCGCTTTTCTGAATTACCCGATGGCAGCGCTAACCTGAAACAGCCCAGTGTATTGCGGCTACTTCTTGGGCACCCGCAGCCGTATGCGCCAACTTGACACAATATGGCTCGGCGGCCTTCATCTGCGTGTCGGCCCCTGTCGCTAACCCTCACCATCGCTAACCTTGTGCCGACTGCTGACTTTAGCTTGGGGGTAGTACGTGCGTGAACACTTGGCGACACTTGGCGTCCTAGTGCGCAGATTTTTGGAGCGAGAGCTCCCCGCTCTGGGGCCGGACTGGTGGAATCAGGGCGTCCTAACCAGACTGACGTATCAGCAACGAGCATTGGTGGATGAGAACGGCTGGTCGAGCCTGGCGGAGCTCGATGTCGCAGCCGTGCTCCGGGTTGTGGATCAAAACTGGGACCTGTTTAAAGGGAAGAACCTAGTCAAATGGGACGACCGTAATTGGTTGAAGGAAGCCTCCAGCGTCAGAAATCGCTGGGCCCACGATGCACCGGGTCGCGAGCCCAGCTTGGATCGCGCCTACAGAGACCTGGACACACTCGCGCTCCTAGCTAATGCTCTTGACCCAGGAAGCTCAGAGGCCGAGCGACTCGCGAGCGCCAGGACTACAGCCCTGACGCGACTCGCTCCTGCACCGCTTGTAGCGTCCGACTCCGCACCTGCCGCCGAGCCACCCTTGCTGTTGGGATTCGCGCCGGGAGCCATCGTCCGGGTCAAGGCGCGGCCGGAACTGACAGGTGTGGTGACCCATGTCGACAACACAGGCCCACAACTCCGACTGACCGTTTTCCACGGACAGATAATGCAGACCTACTTCGAATCACAGGTGGAAGTCGTTGTAACGAAATCGGGCGAGCATATCGGGGCCGAGGAGCTCACGGCACGGCTTACAGCAGCTCATGTTCTACATCCCTCAGTAAACAGGCTCTACTCGCTCAACACTGGCCGCATTGAGTACGAGCCCTATCAATACCGACCCGTCATGAAGCTGATCAACGCCGACCGCCCGCGCCTCCTCATTGCGGACGACGTCGGCGTCGGCAAGACGATCGAGGCGGGCTTAATTATCAAGGAGCTGCAGGCCCGCCAGCGGCTCGACTCGATTTTGGTGATCTGCCCCAAGCCGCTGGTCGTGGAGAACAAGTGGCGGACCGAGCTGAAGCGGTTTGACGAGGACTTCGCGCACCTAGACACGGAGATGCTGCGCCATTGCATCGATGAAACCAGAGCTGAGGGCCGTTGGCCCGCGCGATATAGGAAAGCAATCCTCCCGTACTCGTTGCTTGACGAGAAACTCCTCCTCGGCGATGAAACGCGGCGAAGGCCTCGACCAGGGCTGGTTTCACTCCTCCCTCCGGTCAAGTTCGACCTAGTGATCGTTGACGAGGCGCACCACGTTCGGAACAGTGACACCTGGAGTCACAGGGTCGTAAGACATCTTCTTGATTCCGCAGAAGCGGCCGTTCTCATCTCCGCGACACCGATCCAGACAGGCAGCGAGGATCTGCGGACCCTTCTACGATTGCTCCGGCCAGACACGTTTGTCGACAACCAGACGTTTGACCTGATGCGCGAGCCCAATGCCCACCTCGCTAAGGTTGAGAGCGTTGTAAGGATCGCGGGGGACGACTGGCAGAACGATGCGCTGGATGCCTTGGCGGGGGCGCTTGAGACACCGTGGGGAAGCCGAGTCCTGCGCACGAACCCTCGGACACAGGAAATCCGCGACCTCTTGGACCAAGAGCACGTCGGGGACCACGAGCGCGTCAAAGCTCTGCGACTCGCGCAGTCACTCAACACGTTCTCCGGTCTCATCAACCGAACGCGTCGCCGGGATATTGGTTCCTTCACAACGCGCAAGTCGGAAACGTTTGAAGTTGATTTTACGCCCGATCAAGCAGGAGTTCACGGGGATCTGCTGGACCTTGCCGGACGCATCTCGACACGCAAGGGTCATGGTCAGTCACTTGACTTCGTGCTTTCGACCCTGCAACGGCAGGCGGCCAGTTGTCTAAACGGGCTGGCGCCTTTCGTCGAGGACCTCCTCCAGCGCAAGCTTTCCGCGGAGGAGCTGAGCGAGGCCGATGTCGAAGTAGATGAGTTGGACTCGTCCATGTTGGAGTCGTTCGTAGCTGAGATCAGGGGGATCGCTGCGCGCGCTGCGGCCTTGAAGGACGACCCAAAGCGCGAACGACTCTTGAGCTACGTCGAAGAAAAGAAACGGCTGCCCAACAATAAGCTTCTGGTCTTCAGCACCTTCCGGCACACTCTCCGTTACCTACTCGCTCACTTAGAATCTACGGGCGCCCGGGTAGGGCTCGTTCATGGCGGAGTCCCCGACGATGAGCGACGCGATCTCCGTGCTCGCTTCGCAAGGGACAAAGGCGAACCCGATGCCCTCGATGTTCTGCTGTCGTCCGAGGTTGGCACTGAAGGTTTGGACTACCAATTCTGTGATGCCCTCGTGAACTACGACCTCCCGTGGAATCCGATGCGAATTGAGCAGCGCATCGGCCGTATTGATCGCCGTGGGCAGCGGAGCGAATCGATCGCGATCAAGAACTTGATTGTTAGCGGCACCGTCGATGCACTCATTTTCGAGCGGTGCCTAGCAAGGATCGGCGTATTCCAGCGGGCCCTCGGCGGCAGCGAAGCGATCCTCGGCGAGCTCACGCGGGAGATACGGAAGATCGGCGAAGATCTGAAGCTGTCTGAGCCTGAGCGCGAGGCCCGCTTGCAACAGCTCGCGGACAACAGAATCGGCCGAATTCAGGAGCAAGAGGAGCTGGAGGAGCGCGAAAGTGCCCTCTTCGGTCTCCCGTTGAGGAAGCTCGATGCCGAGGGCGTTGAGCAGGCTGCCAGCCCATGGCTCGCGTCTGGTCAGCTGGCCCGCCTGGTGCAGCGGTACCTACATGACCTCGGTTACGACCGAGCGGACTCGCTGTTTGAGCGTCCGGTGGCACTGCTACGCCCAAACAGGGATGTCCGCTCCATCCTGTTGGAGGATGCCCGGGCGATCGCATCCGAGAGTGGCTCGCAGTGGCAACGATGGCTGAGCCTGGGAACAGATCAGTCGAGGAGACTCACCTTCGACCCGAGTCTGGCTGACAGCGACCAGGTTGAACTCTTGTCGCCAGTGCACGAGCTGGTACGTGCGGCGGCAGCTCAGCAGGAGGGCTTTGCCCCTGAGACGACCGTGGCTCTGCGTGTGCAGTCGACGGTTGTCCCCTCCGGGTTCTACCCGCTTGCTATTCATGCCTGGACATACCTAGGGGCGCGCGATGACTTCGAAGTGGTTGTGACCACCGCCGATCAGACACTCTCCGAGGAGCTAACTCGTCTCCTGGTAGAGGCCGTGGACTCATCTTCGTCCGCAGCCTCGCATGCTGCTGCTGACCTCGATGAACGGCACTACCAGGCGTGGACTGATTCACGAGCGATGCACTTGGATCGAACACGCGGGCATATCGAGAACCAGCTGGCATCGCTGACTACGACTCACCTTGCCCGAGTCCAACTCCTTGAGGACCAGATCGGAAAGGCGTCTCACGACAACATTCGCCGGATGCGGGAGTCGGAACTACGCTCGCTCGAAGATGACTTTCAAACCCGCAGTAAGAAGCTCGAAATAGGCATCCAACGGAGCGATGTCACCACTTCACTCCTCTGCTCTGGGATCGTCGAGGTCGTTAGTGGTGCCTGATCCCACGTTTGAGAGTATTGCGGCCGCTGGGCGCGCCATAGTTGAGGCTCACAAGAAGAAGAAGGGCTTTGAGGCGGGCATTCGCCGGCTGCTCTCGGAGCTGTACCCTGACAACGCCCACTTCATATACGAGCTGCTTCAAAACGCCGAGGATGCGAATGCAACCGTCGTCGAATTCGAGTTGCATGACTGGGGTCTTGAAGTGCGCCACAACGGCTCACGAGCCTTCTCACTGAACGACATCGACTCGATCACGAATATCGGTGACTCCACGAAGAAGGATGACCCCACCCAGATCGGCAAGTTCGGAGTCGGCTTCAAAGCGGTCTATTCGTACACTAGTCGGCCCGAAATCAGATCTGGTACGTACTCGTTTGCCATCGAGGACCTCTTTGTAAACGAGCGGATTGACGGCCACGCCCCGCTAGGTTGGACCAGCTTCCAATTTCCATTCAATCGCCAAGAGAAGCCAGCCAATGTTGCCGTTGAAGAGGTGACGCGGGGGCTTGAAGAACTTGACGAGAAGACGTTGCTCTTCCTCAACCACATTACGACGGTGACCTACACCCTTCCCGACGGATCTCCCGGAATCATCCAACGCCAGGATCTCGATGACCATGTCATCAAAATTCTGAAGTCCGAAGGTGACAATTTCGCCGAATCCCAATGGTTGCGCCTCGTCGGCGTGGCGAGCGTTGAACACAACCACTCCAACGCACTTTCCGTAGCAGCGGCGTTCCGACTTGAACCCGCCGCAGCGGTGAAGCCGAAGCGCGGGAATCCGAAGGATGGAAAGGACGCGAAAAGCACGCCGACTCGCCGAATAGTACCCCTCGACCAAGGCGACGTATCGATCTATTTCCCGGCCGTGAAGGAATCGTCCGGCCTGAGGTTCCACATTCATGCGCCATTCGCCTCCACAGTGGCCCGCGACAGCGTTCGCGATGAGCCCGAGAACATCCAGCTTGTTAAGGACATTGCGGCGCTGGTCGTCGACGCGTTGCCGTGGTTGTGTAGTCAGGGCCTGATCGAGGACAGCTTTCTTGCAACACTACCCAACAATGACGACCCAGTCGGTTACCCCTATGACCTCATCCGGGACGCAGTCGTGCAAGCGTTTAACGAACTCGAGATCACCCCTGCGCGCGGTAGTGGGTATGCGCCCGCTAGGTCACTCGTCGCCAGTCCCGGCGAGTTCAGAAACTGGCTGGCCGAGGATGATCTGTCATTTCTGTGCTGGATGGCCGGAATCGCGACTAACAAAGTACTGCGTTGGATACGTGACCGCGACGGTCGTGCCGGAAAGTTCCTTGCAGGGCTTGACTCTATCGAGTTCAACTGGTCCGAGCTGGATGACGCGCTGAGCCTCATCGATGACGTCGGCCCAGACGATTCCTTGGTAGAGGAATGGCTCCAGTGGCTGGAAGCCAAAAGCGACGGTGCGGTGGCGAACCTCTACCAACTACTGGGGCGAGGACATTCTCTGTGTCAACTGAGCGGGCTAGAAACGATCCCGCTTGTCCGGTTAGTGCGCCGCGGTCAGACCGAGCATGTAAAGGGTCCCGACACATATCTCCCTTCTAGCCGCAACGACAACGTCCAGGCTCGCGTTCCAACTGAACTCGCGTACTTCGACGACGACGAAGACCAAGCACGCTCTACTAACTTGAAGGCGTTCTACAACGCCGCCGGCGTTCGCAGGTGGGACGAAACCGCGAGGATCGAGGCTCGACTGAACGCATACAAAACACCAAACCGCCCCACGCCGGACGGAGATAGGATTACTAAGCACCTCGACGATGTCAGGGCTTTCGCACGTCACGCCCTTTCAAACCGGGACTCTGCTCGACGCTTATTCGCAAACGTGCCTTTTCTCGCCTCACCTCAGCCCGACGATTCAGTACGGTGGGTCTCTCCTCGTGAGACCTACCTTGACGTTCCCTTTCGGACAACTGGGCTCTCGTCACTGTACCCGCGGGTCAAGCTGTTCTACCCGTCCACTGGTGAATTTACCTACTTCCGCAAACCGTACCCAGTCGCCGGCTTTTACCTCGAAATCGAAGGGTTCGAGGACTTCCTAAACCTCGCGGGTTCCATCGTTGGCATCAGCATCACGTCTTGTGATGTGTTCAAGAACCCGCAGCTGAAACGGCAGTGGTGGATCAACAACCGCCACAGTGCCTATACCGAAAAGGTGGACTGGGACATCGAAAGCCTCGACAAGATAGTCGAGTCAGGTGACCACGACTTGATCCGTACACTTTGGCACACGGTCGTAAATGCCAAAGGGGAAAAGGCTGGAGCAGTCTACCGAGCGAACAACAGCACGCGTCGCTATACCTTCGAATCCCAATTGGCGCAGGGACTAAAGTCCAAAGCCTGGGTGCTCGATAAGAACGGCGACTTGCGATTCCCCAGAGAGGTGGCGATTGATGACCTTCCTGGCGATTGGGAACGGCCAAGCACAAGTTCTCTTGTGCATAAACTCGACTTTGGTGCCGATGCCGTCCAGCAGCGCCAGAAGGCCGATGGCGTCAGTGATTTCCTCCGGGAAGAAGGCCTCGCAGACGACGGCATCGACGTCCTGCGTGAGGCCAAAGAGGCAGGACTGACTAGCTCCGAACTCAGGGACCTCATCAGGGAGCGGGCGGCGTCCCGACGCTTTCCTGAATCGGCTTCCAACGACCCGAGGCGGCGGTCAACAGTGGCTGCGCAAGACGCCATCGGTGCCCCCGATCACCAGACCCAATTGCGGTTGCGAAGCGTTGTTGATGGGCAGAGTCAGGCCGCTGTCGAATCTAAGGGATACCTGCGCGGGCAGTACACGACAGACCAAGGCGAAATGTTTTGCCAGACGTGCCACAAGCCGCTCCCATTCAAAGTAAGCGGTCAGTGGTACTTCGAAGCTATCCGCTTTGTAAACGCCCGCAAGCAGGTCCACATGGCCAATGCAGTGGCGCTGTGCCCGCTGTGTGCAGCGCTTTACAAGTACGCACGCGAAACGAGGAATGAGGTACTTCTCGATGCTTTGGCCAACACTGAGATAGAGGAGGGCCAGGGAGGCGTCGAGATTCCGCTGATTTTGAACGGCAAGCGCGTCAAAGTCCGCTTCACGGGTAGGCACGCGATCGATCTTCAGGCGGCGCTCGGTGCGGCAGGCGACGAGCGCATGTGAGACAGTTCGCCTCCGGCCTCGCCGCGCAGGCCAGCGCCTCCCGCCTGCTCTACGCGATGGGCCGCGACTCCGTTCTGCCCAAGGCCGTTTTCGGCCGGCTGAGCGAGAAGTTCCACACACCGGTGGCGAACCTGGTGGTCACCGGCATCGTGGGCCTGATCGCGATCTTCCTGGACGTTGCCACCTCGACGTCGTTCATCAACTTCGGTGCCTTCACCGCCTTCACGCTGGTGAAAGCCTCGGTGGTGTTCCACTACGTGCGCCGGCGCCGGGCCGGCCAGCAGCTGAACCCGGTGTCCTACGTGGTGGTCCCGGTGATCGGCGCCGTCATCTGCGCCTACCTGCTCTCCCGGCTGGACAGCAACGCCATTACGCTGGGGGTGTCCTGGCTGGTGCTGGGCGTGGTGGTCCTGGCCCTGATCACCCGCGGGTTCAAGGCCTCGCCACCGGAGATGACGGCCACGGAGAAGGCGACGGCCGAGGCAGCCGCCCGACACTTGCCAGCTTGTAGTCTGGCCGCCGGGCCGAGGGAGGGAATAGTTGTGCGGATAGCGATGGGGCAGCTGGAGTCGGGTGCCAACATCCGGGCCAACCTGGCTGCGATCGACCGGTTCGCCGCCCAGGCAGTGCGTGATGGCGCCGCGCTGGTCGCCTTCCCGGAGTACTCCACCTACGAGAAGAAGAAGGTGGACGCGACGTTTCCGGCGGCGGCCGAGCCGCTGGACGGGCCAGTCTGCCGTCAACTCGGTGATCGCCCAACGCCACCGCATCGCGCTGGTGGCGGGCGTGGTGGAAACATCGGACGAGCCGGGCAGGGCGTACAACACTTTGGTGGCCTTCGGGCCCGACGGCGGCCGGCTGGCTTTCTACCGGAAGATCCACCTTTTCGACGCGCAGGGCTTCGGGGAGTCGGAGTTCATCAAGCCGGGCGAGTCCACCGCCCCGGTGGTTTTCGAGCATGGGGGAGTGCGGTTCGGGCTGATGACCTGCTACGACCTGCGCTTCCCCGAGCTCGCCAGGTCACTGGCCGACGCCCAGGTGCTGCTGGTGTGCTCGTCCTGGGTGCCGGGCGAGCACAAGACGGAGCAGTGGCTGGCGCTGAACTCCGCGCGTGCGATCGAGAAAAGCGTGTACGTGGCGGGGGTGTGCCAGGCACCGCCGGCGTCGGTGGGCCGGAGCGTGCTGGTGGATCCCATGGGGGTTATTGAGGCTGACCTCGGGCTGGCCGCTGGTGTGCGGACGGTAGAGGTCTCGCTGGAAACCATAGAGCGGGTGCGGGAGTCGTTCCCGATGTTCCGGCAAAGAAGGTTGTAGGGGCGAAGTAGTGGCCTGAAAACGGCTTTGGGTAGAGGGGTGCCTCGCCCACGTGGTCACCGCTCCTGGTGCTGCTGTAACGCCGGTCGGCGCCGAGCGGGCCATCGAGCGCACGGTCGGCGTCGGGCTGGCCGCGGCCACCGGTTTCGGACCGGCAGGCACCCAGGCAGTGGTCGCCGTCGTCGAGACCGTTCCTCCTGTCCGGAAGGCCGGCCCTGCCGCGCCGCAGCTTGCCGGGAAGGTACGGCAGCCGGCCCTAAGCGCAGGAGTTCATGTCTCCGCTGTCCTCGTAGTCCCCGCCCGACCCCACGGACATCCGGCACAACGCGAAGATTTACAGGTCCCGACTGTCCCGCTGGGCTTCGCGGGTGCTGGCCGGCGGTCGGCCGGGTAAGCCGTGAGGGTCCTGGTCACCGGCGCCAGCGGCCTGCTTTGGGCAGAAATCGCCCGGCTGCTGGTGCGCCAGGGCCATGATGTCACCACCTTCCAGCGTCGTCCCTCAGGGGTCGACGGCGCCACGGACGCCGGTGGTCCGTCACCGACGAGGAAGCGCCCGGGCAACAGTCAACGGCGCCGACGGGGTCATCCATCTGGCAGCCAAGGTTTCCTTCGCGGGCCGCGCTTCGCAGCTTAGCGAGGTGAACGCCGAGGTGACCCGCTGCCTGCTTCTTTGCGCCCGCGCGGCCGGGGTGCGGGACGTGGTGTTCGTGTCTTTGCCGTCCGTGGCCAATTCCGGCGCCGCCATCGCCGGACTGGGCGTCGAACCCGCGGACCCCGAGCGCGCGCACGGCTCCTATTCCCGCTCCGTGGCTGAGAGTGAACTGCTGGCACTGGCGGCGGACGGTCCGGAGTTCAGGGTGGCAGCGGTGCGCCCCCACATCGTCTGGGGCCCGGGCGGCACGCAGTTGGTGGAGCAAGTCCTGGCCCGCGCCAACCGCGGCCGGTTGCCGCTGCTCGACGCCGGTGCGGCCCTGATTGACACCACCTATGTGGACAACGCCGCCGCGGCCATCGTCGTCGCACTGCACCGCATGGACCACGTCCACGGCAGAGCCCTGGTAGTGAGTAACGGTGAGCCGCGCCCGGTGGGCGAACTGCTGGCAGGCATCTCCGCGGCGGGTGGGATCCCGGCACCGTGGTGGCCCTTGCCCGGCGTGGCGGCACGGACGGCGGGAGCGGTAGTGGAGAAGCTGTGGAGCTGGGTTGGACGCGAAGAGGAGCCGCCGATGACCTGGTTCCTCGCCGAGCAGTTCTCCAGTGCGCATTGGTTTGATCAGCGCGAAACACGGGAACTTTTGGACTGGACGCCTGCTGTCTCTATTGATGAGGGACTGGCTAGGATGGCTGGCCACCTATGGAGCACAGGCTGCGGCTCATGTTCGTCGGGCCGGCCGGGAGCCGACGTAGTCGACGCCGCAAACCCCCTAACAGTTTGTACCGCCTTCTGACCTAAGTGCTACCGAAAACGCTTCGGTGGTCTCAACCTCTACCGTCCGCCATATAACCGCTTACTGAATCAAGTCCGGCAGTTTTTGGTCACTGATTTCCGGTCGCAAGCTGCCCGTGCGTCCCGTCTCGAGTTCTTGGACTAAGCGGGTCAGCTTCGCTTCGAGTTCGCTCAATCGCTGACTTTTCATGACTTTTTCCGATTTGAGGTCTTCTGAAAATGTTGAAAGCCATCTCGCGAAGTCAACCTGGGACTCCCTCTCCTCGTCTTCCTTGTAACGCCGAGCAAAGGAGGCGAATTCAGTTACCTCGGGGATAGAGTTATCTGTCTGTGTATTGACCATTAGTTCTGCCACAGCTCGCTGTTCTTCTCGCCAGAAAATAAGGTAGAGGCCGTCAGAATACCTGTCGGTCGCGAAGCTGCTTGCTATGGATCCGACGAGTTTCCCCACGTTTTTTGTGTCCTGGTCAGTTTCGAACTGAAGGAGATGCACGCGGCTATAAAGAAGCTGTTGCCACGCCCAATACCTAGCAAAACGGTGCATCGTCCCCAAGAGGGCAAGTTCTCTTCGATGCGCGTCGGCGCCATGAAGATAAGTCAGGAAGTTATCTTCGCGGATATTCCAAATCCGCTGGCGAAGATCCTCTGCTGCCCTCAGTAAGGGCTCCCGAAGTTTGTCCAGTTCGGCTTTCCCCGATAACTGCCGCTCACGATCTCTGCTGTCCGTGTCTAGGCGGTTCTTCAGAAGTATCAACTCTTCGTTATTTTTGGCTTGGCCTCGTTGCGTCTTTAGGCTTGCCACAGCGGCTATCAATGACGCCAAAAGAGAACCGGCTAGAGCAAAAGAAGCCGTAATGGCTGCGGTAAGAAGACCAGAATCCATGCTCCGATGGTAACCCTGGAGTTCACTAGCCTTGCTCGGGTCACTTCGCTGCAGCTGGGATGTGGGTGCGCGTAACGCCGTCGATGCTAACGGCCCATAGCCGGTAATCAAGCTACTGGTCGGCGGGAGAGTACTTCGTAGACGCGACTGCTGTCCTTGATCCACAAGGCTAGCTCGAGGTCGATATAGCCTGCGAGCTTCAGGATCTCGCGCTGCTTTGCTCCGATGTCAACGGACCAGATCCGGTGGTGATGCCCTATCCGGTTTCGGGACAAACGCAGTGATCCCACGAGGTCGCTGTTTGGGGTTTGATGCCGTCCTGGCATTTGGGGGAACGCCCCCACAAGGTCGGGCCACAAAAACTTTTGCTTTTTGGATACAAGTTGATGCCAGAAGCCAAATGAAACCTCGGATATGTTCCGCCCTTCATCCATAGCCCGCCTGATTTGCTTGACTTGGCGCTGAGCCTTATCTAAATCCTTGTATGGATGCGCAATCTAGATCGGCGGGCGGAGACTGTGACGCGTCGCTGCCTGCGATCTGGAGCAATTCGTCGCCGAGACCTACCGCCTCACTAGCCTCGATATCGCAGCTGGTCGAGACAATGATGAGTATCGCAACACGACAAGCCCGCGCCAGCACGAAGAGTAACTGGCGGGGTCGCATCTCAGTGGCCCGACTCATGCTGTGCGGCCGGTTCTCGTAGTTCGGCTCCAGCCTCCAGAGCGACGGGCTTGCCTAGCTGGCTCTCACCTATCCAAGGCCTTGTCGCGTCAGAATCATCCCGAGTCGGGCTTCAATGTGACGCCGCAGTATCCCCAGCAGCAGCCTTACCGCGTCCACGTTATGCCTCACCACGCGCTGAAGCGTAACCGTTAGTTAAGACATCGAACCGCTAGTCTGGGGATTCAGAACGCTGTAATCGGGGGACGCGTGACTTCCGCATTAGAAGGGACTGTAAGAAAAACGGTGTGTGGGGTCGGATCAGGCCGGACCCTCACACACCGTTTTTCTTACAGTCCCCATTAGAAATTCTGCAACCGGAAAGATCATGAGGGGCGCATGCGGACTTGGTTGAATAAGGGCCGAGAGTTGTGGAGAGATCATCTTCCGCGCGTATACGGTTGGTTAAAAGCGCTAAGGATGCGGAACATAAATCTGTCTTTGGCCACGGTGTTCTCTCTTGCTGGAGCCATTGGTATCGCTGTTCTCGCAGCAAAGGTCTTAGCACCTCTGCTGAACGTGAGCAATGAAGCAACGCCGCCAGTAGATCTGACAAAGATCGCACTGACAATTGCTGCCGGTGTTGGAGGCGTTGTCGCCCTTGTTGTGGCGTACCGGCGGCAACGCGATCTTGAGCAGGGCAGATTCGTTGAACGTTTCGGTGCAGCAGCCGCCCAGCTCGGGAATGCCGACGTGGCAGTGAGAATGGCCGGCGTCTACGCGATGGCAGGTGTTGCCGACCAAACATCCAAGCTCCAGCGGCAGCAGTGCATAGATGTGCTGTGCGGTTATCTCCGGTTGCCTTATTCTCCGGAGCTTGGAAACAACCATCAGTCTGGCCGCACACTAAAAATGCCGGTGATTCGAGTTGGAGGCCTGGAGGAGGAACTACGGTTCCAGTACCGCCAGAACGACAAGGAAGTACGCAAGACCGTCGTGCGCGTCATTACGGCACACCTGCAAAAGAGGGCAACCATCTCCTGGTCCTCTAACGACTTCGACTTCACCGGGTCACATTTTGAAGAGCCTGATTTCGGCGGGGCGGTCTTCAGCGGGAAGGACACTTGGTTCAACGGGGCGGTCTTCAGCGGGGAGGACACTTCGTTCAATGAGGCGGTCTTCAACGGGAAGAACACCCGGTTCGACGGGGCGGTTTTCAGCGGGAAGGACACTTCGTTCAATGAGGCGGCCTTCAGCGGGGAGAACACCTGGTTCGACAAGGCGGTTTTCAGTGGGGAGCACACCCTGTTCGACAGGGTGGTTTTCAGCGGGGAGAACATCCAGTTCGACCAGGCAATCTTCAGAGGGGACACCTGGTTCAAGGAGGCGGTCTTCAGCGGAGAGCACACCTGGTTCGACGGAGCGGTCTTCAGCGGGGAGAACACCCTGTTCGACAAGGCGGTCTTCAGCGGGAAGAACACCCTGTTCCGCAAGGCAATCTTTAGAGGGGAGAACACCCGTTTCGACGAGGCGGTTTTCAGCGGGGAGAACACCGGGTTCAGCGAGGCGGTCTTCAGCGGGGAGAACACCCTGTTCGACAAGGCGGTTTTCAGCGGGAAGAACACCCTGTTCGGCGAGGCAATCTTCAGCGGGGAAAACACCGGATTCAGCGAGGCGAGCTTCAGCGGGGAGCACACCCGATTCGACAAGGCGGTTTTCAGGGGGAAGAACACCCGGTTCGACGAGGCGGTTTTCAGCGGGGAGAACACCGGGTTCAGCGAGGCGGTTTTCAGCGGGGAGAACACCCGATTCGATAAGGCGGTTTTCAGCGGGGAGCACACCTGGTTCGACAAGGCGGTTTTCAGCGGGGAGAAGACCCGATTCGATAAGGCGGTTTTCAGCGGGGAGCACACCGTGTTCAACGAGGCGAGCTTCAGCGGGGAGAACACCCGATTCGACAAGGCGGTTTTAAGCGGGGAAAACACCTGGTTCAACAAGGCAATCTTCAGCGGGAAGGACACTTGGTTCAATGAGGCGGTCTTCAGCGGGAAGAAGACCCGGTTCGACAAGGCAATCTTCAGCGGGGAGAACACCGGGTTCAGCGAGGCGGTTTTCAGCGGGAAGAACACTTGGTTCAACAGGGCGGTTTTCAGCGGGGAGAACACTTGGTTCAACTGGGCGGTTTTCAGCGGGGAGAACACTGGCTTCAACGAGGCGAGCTTCACCGGGAAGAACACCGGGTTCAACAGAGCGAGCTTCACCGGAGAGAACACTCTGTTTGTAAAAGTGGATTTTGGCGGTGGCAAGGTCGATTTTAAGAAACCGAAGACGTGGGATCCAGCTCCTACCTTTGACTGGAACAAGGATCTGACGTTGAAGCCGGCAAATGTTGAGCCGCAGGATTGGCCCCCCGTCCCGGATCCTTAAAAGACCTCACTCGGCGCTTGTCGGGGAAAGTCATGCCGCTTGCCGATGAAGGTCCATGGTTTTCCGGGAGACGTTCAGGGACCCCAATCCTGACCGCCAAACGCTCCTCTAGTCTCCTCAGGCAGGGTCGCAGAAATCCCAGGCGTGGAAATAGGAACGCGGGGGGATATTTATCGCTATGCCAAAGGTGCGAGGGGAATATGCAGCCCGATGGGGCTGGCTCAAGTCCAACCCCACCGGGGTCTAGCCGTTAGTGCGTGTAGACCTTGGAGCCCAAGCTGACTTGTTCCCGATCAAACGCATTGAGTGCTGCTTTGCGTCGTTCGCTCATCTCTACTGGCGGGGCGAGTGAGAGATTGAACCCTTCGTACTTGCCGCGAGCAATGTTGGGACTGCTGAAGGTTTGGCCTGTTGCCTCATTGCAATACCTCCGGGAAAAGTGCTTCGTTGCCTCATGCGAAAACCTCCGGATGGCTGCTTCGTTGCCTCATTGAAAAGCCTCCGGGAAGGTCAGTTGTTCCAGGCCCTGTTGACGGTTTTGACGGCGGCGGGCTGTTTTGCCCGGGAGAGGGTTTCGAGCTGGGCTGTTAGTGCGAGGATCTGCCGTGAGAGGGCTGCGGGTTTGATGCGTTTGAAGGCGGCGTTCATGCCGATGGTCGGGCGTTTACGCGTGGCTGGATGGCGGATCGCCCGCAGGTGCGGGGTCGCGGGTGCGTCGTGTTTCTTGGTGATTTTGCACCGTGCCGACGTTTCTCCAGGAGCTTCTGCCGGGGTAGAAGGTAGTTGGTGAAGACGCGGTCCAGTTCCCAGATCTCGTTCAGTTTCTCCAGTTCCGCGGCGGTGTCGTAGCGGAGGTAGCCGACGAGTTCCCTCACTCGTGCCCGGTTCTTCTGCTCGATGTGGGCGCCGTCGTTTCTGTTGCCCCGCCGTGAGCGGGTGAAGGTGATCTGGTGCGCGTGGCAGTAGGCGAGAAGGTGGTCGTTGATGAACTCGGAGCCGTTGTCCGAGTCGATCCCGATGATGGGGAAGGGGAACACCGCGGTGACGTGTTCGAGGGCTTCGAAGACCCATTTGGCGGCCTTGTTCCGCACGGACCGAGAAGCGCATCAAGGGAACAGGAAGCCGAAGTCATGCGCCGGGCAGTTGCGTATCTGTCCAGGGTCATCAACCCAAAATGATGTTCCCGCTGGTCCTTGACTATGCCGCTGACGGTGTTCCCGTCGCGGTGACCTGCCGGGTACTGAACTTCTCCGAACAGGCCTTCTACAAGTGGAAGTCCAACCCCGTCTCGGTTCGGGATGGGGGGAAGCACATTTCATCAACGCTGCGATTGACGTCCACGCCGATGACCCGGCATTCGGCTACCGGTTCATCGCCGACGAACTCAACGCCGGCGATAAAAAGGTGGCCAGCGAACGCCGGATCTGGCGGCTCTGCTCGGCTAATGGCATCCTTTCGGTCATCCACCACCGCTAACGGGTCGGAGGTCGTAAGGCTGGTCCGCCGGTCCACGATGACCTGCTCAAGCGGGACTTCAGCGCCGCTGCACCGGATAGGAAGTGGGTCGCGGACATCACCGAGCACCCCACTACGGAGGGCAAGCTCTACCTGGCGCGATCAAGGACCTGTATTCAAACCGGATCGTTGGCTATTGGTTGCTTGGTCGCTGCCGATTCAAAGAGGCCGTGGCGTCATTCCTCCCGCACCACGCCGCACTATAAGCGGCACAACTACGGCGTCAGCCTCAGACGACCCTAACCATGCTCATCTGCGAAGGGCCTGTTTGGTCCTGGGGGTCCCGATCCGAGAAAAACGCTCCGACGAACCAGTTCTGTTTCGGGGTATCTACCTCTTCTGACAACATGCCTCGAGAACTCCTGTTTTCATGTAACGGCCCGATCCGGCCAAGGATCATTAGACCACCACCCAGTGCAATCCTGAGTGCACGACGCTTGAATGGTCTTCCGCATCGATTGCGGTTTTGCACGCTAACCTGGCGAAGTGACTAATTCCATTGGGGGAGTGGCAGCGGCAGGGCAGCTGCCCGAAGGCTTGTACGAACTATTGAATACGGACGTACTTGGTCAGCGTTTGGGCCGCGCTGCAGAACTCCAGCCCGTGTTCGCGGACGTGGAAGACGAAGACACTCCTGATATCCTCTCCCGTCATGTCGCCGACGCCGTTCGCGACGCTCTCGCTGACGCACGCCCTGCGGACAGGGTTGCCCTGGCCAACCGGCTACTCGAAGCGTTGCAGCAGAATGACCGCATCGCGGACGGGCCCACGGTGCTCCACTCGCTCCACCGCCCGGATGCGCTCAAGCGTCGCCAGCTCCGCCGTCCCACGACAAGACTCAGCGACTCCGCGCTCCTGACCAACAGCAACGAGGACCCAAACCTGGCAGCAGAACTGCGCGCAGAAATCGAATCGGCGGACAGCGTCGACCTCCTCTGCGCCTTCGTCCGCTGGACCGGCATCAGGCTCCTCGAGCCGGCACTCGAGCAGCTCAGAGGCCGCGGCGTGAAACTTCGCGTCATCACCACCACCTATATGGGCGCCACCGAACGCCGCGCCATTGACGTGCTCGTCAACAGGTACGGGGCCGAGGTGAAGATCAGCTACGAAACCCAGGCCACAAGGCTGCATGCGAAGGCCTGGCTGTTCCGCCGTAACACCGGATTCGACACCGCCTACGTAGGCAGCTCCAACCTGAGTCAGGCCGCGCTGCTCGACGGGCTGGAATGGAACGTCCGCCTTAGTTCCGTCGCAACGCCTGCCCTCCTGCAGAAGTTCGAGGTTACCTTCGACAGCTACTGGGAGCAGCGGGCCTTCCAGAGCTACGATCCAGAACGCGACGGCGAGAAGCTGGACGCTGCACTGGAACGCAATGGCGGACGTCGCACCGCGGCCCCGGACGCTCCCACTGGGCTTGAGGTTCAGCCGTTCTTGCATCAGGAGGAGATGCTGGAGGACCTGGAAGCAGAGCGCCTCAAGGGCTTCAACAACAACCTCCTGGTCGCCGCCACCGGTACCGGAAAAACCGTCATCGCAGCGCTGGACTACAAGCGGCTGAGTGAATCTGCCGGCAGAGACCTAAAGCTGCTCTTCGTCGCCCACCGGCAGGAAATCCTGAAGCAAGCGATGCGCACTTACCGCGACGTCATGCAGGACGGCGCCTTCGGTGAACTCTACGTAGGGGACCACAAGCCGCAAGCGTGGAAGCATATCTTCGCGTCGGTCCAGTCGCTGTCTTCCCTTGGCATAGAGCAGCTTGAATCGGACTTCTTCGACATCGTGGTCATCGATGAGTTTCACCACGCCATGGCGCCCACCTACCGCCGCCTGCTCGACCACCTCAAGCCGCAGCAACTCCTCGGGCTCACTGCTACACCGGAACGCGGGGACGGCGTCGACGTCGCCAAGCAATTTTTCGACGGCCGAACCGCCAGCGAACTGCGTCTATGGGACGCCCTGGACGCCGACCTGCTGGTGCCCTTCCACTACTTCGGCGTCTCGGACGACGTCGACCTAAGCCAGTTGGAATGGAAACGCGGCAACTACGACACCACCCAGCTGAGTGCCCTCTACACGGGAAACGACGCCCGTGCTGCGAAAGTAATCCGCGAACTCAGGGACAAGGTCACCAGCACCGACCAGATGCGGGCCATCGGCTTCTGCGTCTCGGTGCAGCACGCGCACTACATGGCTGAGGTCTTCAACCGGGCGGGCATTGCCTCCGTGGCCGTCGACGGCACGACTGACAATGCTGACCGCGAGGATGCCCTCAGGCGCCTGGGGCAACGGGAGATCAACTGCATCTTCGCCGTCGACCTTTTCAACGAAGGCCTGGACCTGCCGCAGGTGGACACCATCCTGCTGCTCCGGCCCACGCAGAGCGCCACGGTGTTCCTCCAGCAGCTGGGACGCGGGCTGCGGCGTGCGGACGGCAAGGCGGTGCTGACGGTCCTGGACTTCATCGGCCAGCAGCGCCGTGAGTTCCGCTTTGATCTGCGCTACCGCGCGCTGACAGGCTACGGCCGAAAGGAACTGGAGAAGGCGGTCGAGGACGAATTCCCGTACCTGCCTTCCGGCTCGCACATCGTGCTGGACCGGGTGGCGCAGAAGGTGGTGCTGGACAGCATCAAGGTACAGCTCCGGTTCAACCGGCCACAGCTGGTCCGGGACATTGCCTCGTACGCCGAGATTGAGCTGGAGGCTTATCTGGAGCGGTCCGGCAACGACGTGAAGACGATCTACCGTTCCACCAAGGACTCATGGACCGGTTACCTCCGGCAGGCAGGGCTCATCGAGGGGCTTTCACCGCTGGAGACCGTGTTGCGGGGGAAGCTCGAGGAGCTGTCGGACGCGGAGGAGAAGAAACTGCTGGGCCGCATGGCCGCGCTGATTCACGTGGACGATCCGGAACGCGCCGCCGCCTATTCGATGCTGGTGGTTCCCGACGCGCCCCGCTACGCGGAGCTTGGCATACGCGACAAGGCTTTTGCCCGCATGCTTTTTTATACGCTGTGGGATGACGGCGGCGGATTCACAACGTACGACGACGGCCTGGACCACCTGCGCGGCTACCAGTTTGTGTGCCGCGAAATTTGCGAGGTCGTGAAGCTTGGAGTGGCGGCATCGAAGCATGCGGCGAAGAGCCTCGGCGCGGGTCTGCAGCACATTCCGCTGCTCTCGCACGCCACCTACCGGCGCGAGGAGGTTCTGGCCGCGTTGCAGTACGGCTCGCTGGAACAGGGCAAGAACGTCCAGCACCGGGAGGGCGTCGCTTGGTGCCCTGCAACTTCCACCGATGCCTTCTTTGTCACCCTTAACAAGGATGACAAGAAGCACTCGGCGACGACGATGTACAAGGACTACGCGATCAGCCCCGAGCTGTTCCACTGGGAATCGCAGAACGCCACGTCTCCAAAGAGTCCAACAGGGCGGCGGTACGTGGACCGGGCCTCACATGGTACGAGTGTTCTGATCTTCACGCGGGACACGGCGGACGATGAGACCGGTCTGACAGTCCCCTACACTTGCCTGGGCCAGGTGGACTACGTTCAGCACTCTGGGGAGAAACCGATTGCGATCACATGGAAGCTGCACCGGCCAATGCCGGCGGATGTGTTTGCGACTGCAGCGGCAATTGCTCAATAGCAATTCGCAATCACTGCTCCTGGTTAGGTGTTTGGAGCATGTCCGCCTCTAGCGCTTCCCAGCTCTAGCACAGTCTTCTGGCGGTGCGCAGGCTGGACTGCTGTGGTTTCGAATTAAAGATGATTCTGTTCCGCAACTCGAAGCAACCAACGGTGAAGGTGAAAGGCCTGATCAAGTTGCAACATAGTTGTCAATGGTCCAGCACCGGCAAGGCAGCGAACGTCCCACTAGTACCATTGAAAGTCTGCACAGCGTTTTGCCGTAAATGGGCCAAGCACCGTTTGCTGGTGTCCCCCATCAGAACCCCTACCAATGTTTGAAAGCCTATGAGAGAACAATAGAACCCTGTCTCAGGATTGGCGACGCCAGGTTGACTGGGACCGAGCTCACCGGATTAACGAGCAGTGTGCATCTGAACACTCCCCTTGAACGACCAGGAACCTCCTGTTGCTGCGCGTTCAAAAACGAAACTGGCAACAGCTGTGTCCGCCTACTCCTCGTCCACGCGGCCTGGCACCTGCAGAACAGGCGCCGACGCTCGTTCGCGCCCAGCGGGAAGATCCCGATTCGGAACCCCGCAGCGTACGCCAGCTCCCCCCGAGGCGCCAACCGAGATGATTTCGCAACCAGGCCCGCTGACCTGGACCAGGTTCCAGGAAGATGCACGCCTCGCGCAAATGTTGCCATCGCTGTTGAACGAGATCGCATAACATACGAAAAGGGCGTATGTCTCAGTGTCTGGTGAGTCGTTCTGCTTAGCGCGAGTCGAGCATCACCCGGGGCCAGCGGCGCGGCATTGCGGTAATTCCAGCGGCCGCTTATATCGTCGGACAAGATTACGTAGGAATGAAATCGCGCTCAGGCGCGGAGGAGAAAAACGCATATGGTGGGACCCACACCGAAACCGAAACGCACAAAGTCGCTAGAGCAGACCCTGTGGGAAGCTGCCGATAAGCTGCGCGGGAATCAGGAGCCAAGCGAGTACAAGCATGTGGTGCTTGGGCTCGTATTCCTCAAGTACATCTCCGACCGGTTTGAAGAGCGCCGGCAGGCCCTTGAAGCCGAGCTGACCGCCGACGGCATCAAACCCGAGCGGCTTGTATCTTTCCTGGAGGATCGGGACGAGTATGCTAGTCACAACGTCTTTTGGGTGCCTGAGTTTGCTCGCTGGGGCTACATCCAGTCCATAGCAAAGCTGCCCCATGTTGGCGAGCATATCGATCAGGCGATGGACTTGATCGAGAAGGAGAATCCCTCAATCCGCGGTGTGCTGCCCCGTAACTACGGCCGCGACGGCCTCGACAAGCGCCGCCTCGGTGAGTTGGTCGACCTGATAGGCTCGATCGGCTTCACGACGACAGACGACCACGGAGCTGACGATGTACTCGGCCGGGTCTACGAGTACTTCCTCGGCCAGTTTGCGGGTAAGGAAACGGGCAAAGACGCCGGAGCCTTCTACACTCCTCGATGGGTGGTTAAACTACTCGTTGAGATGCTCGAACCCTACAAGGGTCGTGTCTACGACCCTGCCTGTGGCTCGGGCGGCATGTTTGTGCAGTCAGCCGACTTCGTGAAGGCCCATGGTGGCAAGCGAACCGATCTCTCCGTTTACGGACAGGAGTTCACCGATACCACCTGGAAGCTTGCCAAGATGAACCTCGCCCTGCGGGGCATCGAAGCCGACCTTGGCGTGCGGTCCGCAGACTCGTTCCTTTCGGATCTACATCAGGATCTACGGGCCGATTTCATCATCGCCAATCCGCCGTTCAATGTGTCCGATTGGTGGGATCCGAAGCTTGCGGACGATCCCAGATGGAAGTACGGCACCCCACCCCAGGGCAATGCCAACTTCGCCTGGGTGCAGCACTTCATCCATCATCTCGCGCCGAAAGGCACAGCGGGTTTCGTGCTCGCCAACGGCTCGCTGAGCTCCAAGACCGGCGGCGAGGACGAAATCCGTCGCAAGGTCGTTGAGGCTGATCTCGTCGACTGCATTGTCGCCTTGCCCGACAAGCTCTTCTTCAACACAGGTATCCCCGTCTCGCTCTGGTTTGTCTCAAAGGACCGCCATGGCAACGGTTACCGCAGACGTGAAGGCGAAGTGCTTTTCATAGATGCGCGCAAGCTGGGCTCGATGGTGAACCGAAGGCTGCGTGAACTGACAGATGGCCCCGAAGGCGACATACAGAAGATCGCCGGCGCCTACCATGCCTGGCGTAACCATGAGGGCGGTTATGAGGACGTACCCGGGTTCGTTAGGGCGGCGTCATTGGAGGAGATCAGACGACAAGACTTCGTACTTACGCCTGGCCGATATGTTGGTGCCGGGAAAGTGGAAGCCGACGACGAGCCGATCGACGAAAAAATTGAGCGCCTAACGAATGAACTATTTGACGAGTTCGATCGTGGCAAGGCATTCGAGAAGGTCGTGCGCGAACGTCTAGGGGGTATACAGGCGTGACAGTGATGTCGATTCAGGATGCCTTTCTAATGAATCCCCCGGTGGCCCTGCGAAGGACAATTGCGGCGCCCTTCGTCGATATGGCGTCTCTTGCGCCTTTCACACGCGATGTGAGGGCGGCGTGTACGAAGCCTTACTCGGGCGGGATGAAGTTCATGGATGGCGACGTCTTGATGGCGAGAATTACGCCGTCGCTCGAGAACGGTAAGACCTCCATCTACCGTGCCAGTCCAGAAGCCGAGGGTCTCCCAGCGTTTGGCTCGACTGAATTCATCGTGATTCGTGGACGTGAAGGAGTTTCGGACAGCACCTTCGCCTACTACGTCTTCACGTCACCGGAAGTGCGCGAGCACGCAATCAGTTCAATGAATGGCAGTTCTGGACGGCAACGCGTCCAACACGACTCATTGGCGCGATTTAAGATCGACCTGCCGTCGATCGAGGAGCAGCGCGATATCGCCGGGACGCTAGGCGCCCTCGACGACAAGATTGAGTCGAACCGGCGTCTGCGCGCGCTGCTGCGTGAGCTTGGACGCGCAAGGTTCCAGCAAGCTGTCGAACACGAGAGCCATACGAAGGTCTTGGACGACCTGACGATCTCGATAACTCGTGGCGTGACACCCAAATACGCTGATGGGGAGCCGCTGGCTCCTCTCGTGATCAACCAGAAGTGTATCCGGGACGGATGGGTTTCGCTCGGACCGGCTCGTCAGATGCAAGCGCGCGATGTGCCCGTCACGAAACGTGCCGGGAGTGGCGACATCTTGGTGAACTCTACGGGGACCGGTACACTAGGTCGGCTTGCTCGCTGGCATAGCGGCGACATTTTCGTCGATAGTCACGTTTCGGTAGTTAAGCCCGATCCCAGCCAAGTTGAGCCAGTCATCCTGGCCTACGCATTGTTCGGTCGCCAGGCGGATATCGAGGACTTTGCCACAGGCAGTACCGGGCAGACTGAGCTCAGCCCCGCTCGGCTGGGGTCGCTCCCGGTCTACATTCCGGGTGGAAAGCTTAATGGTCTGTCTGTCGACCTGTATGCAATTGAGGAAAGGGCCCAGCAACTTGAGGCTGAGATTACGCGACTTGAAGCCGTTCGCGACACGCTTCTTCCTGAACTGGTTTCCAGGCGCATTGGCCTCCCAGTAGAAGTACGCGCCTGATGCCGGTAACTGGAGCAGTCGCAGCATTAGGCGCCATCTGCTCGTTATTGTTCGTTGCCATTGCGGCAATGGTTGCCGCGCGGAGGAAGTCAGAGGAGCCATGGCTGCTGCGCGCGCCGCTGCTCTGGCTTGTCCTGGCTGTACTGCTTGGCCTCATCTCGATTTATTCTCTCCTGATGCTGCTCGCTTTCGATGCTCCCGACTTCAAGCTCCCGGCCACTGCCAACGTATCCAACCCGGTCTTGGTTGCAGCGACGTTGGTTGCTGGTGGTCTCACTGCGGCCTATGCCGTTCTGCGGCTGAGGGCTCACCTCGTGGCCGAGGAGAAGGGGAAAATTGACGCTCGCGGTGATTCACGGGCAGATGATAAACACCGGAGCGATCTGGAAGTGGCACTTATAGAGCGCTTCGCCAAGGGCGTTGAGTTGCTTGCTTCGAACCATGCGATCTCGAGAATCGCGGGTGCGCACCTGATTCTCGCGCTTGGTGATGAGTGGAAACGCGGAGTGCAGCGATGTCTCGATGTGCTCGTCTCGCATCTTCGAGGACTGCGGGAGAATCATTCGTTCGATGATGAAGCGGGAAGTTCCTATGGTGTTCGTGAAGAAGTTCGTCTAATTACGAGCGAGGTGATCAGGCGTCTCTCCGAATTAGAAGGTCGATGGGATGTCCGGGCTGGTGATTTCCGCGGTGCAGTTCTTGGAGATGTAGATCTAACGGAAGTTAGGGGACTCTCCGTGCTTGACTTCCGCGAGGCGCGCATCCTCGGTGACTTGACACTCTCGAGACGGGCGAGCGATGAGGTGCCCCAGCTTGCAGGTTTGACCTGTGACGGCGATTTGTCCGTTGAGTGGACGAAGTCCCATGAACAGCGGGAGGCTGAACTTCGAGATGAGATTGACCTTTCAGCGGCAGCCGTAGGTGGATCTATCGTATTTTCCGGCGAGTTGCTGGATCTTGACTTGAAGTGTTCTGACCTTCGGGCTGGAGGGGATTTCTCACTCGCCTTTGAAGAGTTCGAATGCGATGTAACGCTGGATGCAGCGAACGTACAAGGAGAGATCCGCATAGGTTCTACGGCCCTGAGTACAGCGTTCGGCGTGAACGGCGAGCAGACCTCGCTCTCTCTCGCGGATGCTGCGTTTTCGAAGCTTACACTTAGAAATCTGTCATCAGGCCCGCTGCTCAACCTGTCTGGCGCGAGCGGCGAGGTTGATCTCTCGGACTCTCGGTTTTCTTACGAAGTTGTAGCGAATCATCTGGACGCCAGCACTGGGCTGAATTTAAGACGATCGAAGTTCGAAGCTGCTTTGGTTCTTGACGGGGCTACTATTCCTGCCGCCGTGGATGTAGAAGGACTTATCCTGTCGGCCTCCGCTCGTAGCGGCATTCAATCATCGGATTTCGCCTTTCGAGATCGTTTGCTTGGTTCGAGCGAGGTGCGACCCGCAAGGGGGCTCACTAGTGACTCAACATTCAACTGGCGTCGAGCAATGGAGCCTATACGAGATGGCGCAGATCCAAGCTTTATAGAGGAGCTCGAACGGCGACTGGCCGATGCCGAGACTAATCTCCCGCTCGATTGGCAGCAGAGGACAACTTTTACTTCGCGGATTATGAGCGATGTGTCAAGAGCGGCCGCAAAGACGGACCAAACAAAGGACGTTATGCGAAAGGTGCAGGAGGTTCTACGCGAGTCACTTGACCTGGCCTCTGCAGAGAGGGAATCTGTGTGAGCTCTTTCAGAGAGAACATCATTGAGCTCGCGACACTCGAGTACTTCGCAGAACTTGGCTTTCAGCGGCTTCATGGCCCGGACATTGCGCCGGGCGAACCTGCCGCAGAGCGCAACTCTTACGAGGATGTCTTCCTGTGGGGACGACTGCAGGATGCCATTCGGCGGATCAATCCCGAGATCACGGCGGCCGTCGCTGACGAAGCGTTGAAGCGCATGCAGCGAGCTGAATCGCAGAGTCCGATTGATGAGAACTATCGCCTTCACAAGATCATCACCGAGGGCTTGCCGGTGGAGAGCCGTGCGGCGGACGGAACGCTGCGCACCTCACGGGTGTGGCTCGTGGATTTTGAGAAACCATGGAACAACGACTGGGCAGCGGTCAATCAGTTTACGATCATGGAAAACGGGAAGAGCCGACGCCCCGATGTGCTCGTGATGGTAAATGGCATGCCGCTCGCACTGTTCGAGCTGAAGAACCCGGCTGCTGAGCATGCCACCTTAAAGTCGGCCTGGAATCAGGTACAGACTTACCGGCAAAACATTCCGTCGGTGTTCGTGCCCAATGCTGTTACCATCCTCGCCGACGGTACTTCTGCATCGATGAGCTCGTACACCGGCGGCTTCGAGCATTTTGCGCCATGGAAGACGATCGGGGGGCCCGAGATTGTCGGGAGTCTTCCTGCCCTGGAAATACTTATAAAGGGTGTTTTCGAGCCGAAGCGGTTCCTTGATATCCTGCGGAACTTCGTGGTTTTCAGCGACGAAACCGCAACAGACAAAACGACAGGTCAGCCGACGCGTGTTCTGCTGAAGCGTGTGGCAAAGTATCACCAGTACTGGGCGGTGAACGCAGCCGTTGAGTCGACCGTGCGCGCATCGCGTCCGGACGGTGATCGCCGCGGTGGCGTGGTTTGGCACACTCAAGGTTCTGGTAAGAGCTTCGAAATGTTGTTCTACGCCGCGAAGATAATGCGAGATCTGCGCATGACGAATCCAACCTTGGTGTTCATCACTGACCGCAACGACCTAGACGACCAGCTCTTCGGCGAGACCTTCGCGCCCGCGCGAATCCTTCCAGAGAAACCTGTGCAGGCGGCAACGCGTACCCATCTTCGTGCGAAGTTGAAGCGCGCCTCAGGAGGAATAGTCTTCACGACGCTGCAAAAATTCGTGCCTGGGGAAGATGGCGATGTCGATCCGATGCTGACTGACCGCCGCAACATCGTTGTAGTGGCGGATGAGGCGCATCGATCTCAGTACGGCTTCAGTGAGAAGCTCGACCGGCATGGCAGGCTGAAGGCTGGCATGGCGAAACACCTGCGCGATGCCCTACCCTCTGCGACCTACCTTGGATTCACCGGTACCCCGATTGAGTCAAATGACAAGAGCACGAGCTCAGTGTTCGGCGACTACGTTGACGTGTACGACCTAACCCGCGCTGTCAAGGATGGCGCGACGGTGAAGATCTTCTACGAATCGCGGCTTGCCAAGATTGACCTTTCTGATCAAGATCTCGAGGCGCTTGACGAATTGGCCGAAGCGATCACTGAGACCGTCGAGGAAGATGCTGCTACGGCAGCTAAGTCGCGTTGGTCGCGCCTGGAAGCCATCGTCGGTGCGGACTCACGTCTTGACTTGGTCGCTCACGACATCGTGGACCACTGGGAAAAGCGCCGTGCAGCGCTATTGGGCAAAGGCATGATCGTGGTGATGAGCCGCCGCATCGCGGTGAAGCTTTACGAGAAGATCGTGGCATTGCGCCCGGACTGGCATTCGGACGACCCGGCAAGCGGCAAGATCAAGGTCGTCATGACTGGGTCTGCCTCCGACCCTGCTGAATTCCAGCCACATATCCACTCGAAAGATGTCCGTAAGGACCTCAAACTCCGTGCCAAGAACCCCGACAATGAGCTGGAGCTTATGATAGTGCGGGACATGTGGTTGACCGGTTTCGACGCCCCATCGCTGCACACGATGTACGTTGACAAGACAATGCGAGGTGCGGGCCTGATGCAGGCCATCGCCCGTGTGAACCGCACCTTCCGGGACAAGCCTGGCGGCCTCGTAGTCGACTACATAGGGGTCTTTGCAAACCTTCAGGCAGCACTTGCCGAGTACTCGCCGTCAGACCGCGATCAAGCCGGTGTGCCGATTCACGAGATGGTGTCGGTGATGCTGGAGAAGCACGACATTGTGCGCGGCTTGCTGCACGGCGTTCAGTACGACTCCTCGCCTGGTCTCTCCGCGTCCCAGCGTCTCGCTGAGTACGCGAAGGTGCTCGACTTCGTTATGGTCGATCCCGACCGGACGAGCCGCTTCAATAATCAAGTGCTGGCACTTGCCAAGGCCTTCGCCTTAGCGGGTGCCCGCGACGAGGCTGCCGTAGTCCGTAACGACGTGCGGCTCTTCACGGATGTACGCGCAGCAATTCTAAAGATTCAGAACCCCGACTCAGGACGAGGCGGGTCCGGTGCAGTCGAGATTGACACAGCGCTTGGCCAGTTGCTGAACGAAGCGGTCGCTGCGGATCAGGTCGTCGACATCTACAGGCTCGCGGGGGTCGAGACGCCGGAGCTATCTATTCTTTCGGATGCGTTCCTTGACTCCCTCGCCGATAAGGAAAAGCCCAACCTGCAGATGGGGCTTCTTCGCCGCCTACTCAACGATCAAATCCGAACAGTGCGTCGCACGAATCTCGTGCAAGCCCGAAAGTTTTCCGAGCTGTTAGACGAGGCCATTAACCGCTATACCAACCGGTCGCTCACCACGGCAGAGATCATCGCGGAGCTGATCACTCTCGCGAAGCAGGTGCGTGAGGAACAGAAGCGCCACGTCGACCTCGGACTCCGTGAGGACGAGGTGGCCTTCTACGACGCCATTTTGCAGAGCGATTCGGCAGTTCTCCAGCTCGGTGACGAGGTACTCAAAGACATTGCGCGGAAGCTGGTGACGACTGTGCGTGAGTCTGCCACGATTGACTGGAACCTCAAGGATTCAGTGCGTGCGGCCATGCGGTCCAAGGTCCGCCGTTTGCTTGCTCGCTACGACTACCCCCCGGACGTCGAGGCGAAGGCGATCGAATTGGTTTTGGAGCAGGCGGAGCTGTTCGCATCCGGTGAAACGCTGAACTCGTAGCTGCGGCTGAGGGAGGCCGGCTTTTTGCGTAAGTGGCTACCCGAGCCCTACGCCCGAGGTACAACTGCGTGTCGTTCTAGTCGTCCATCTACATGCTCACGGGCGTGTCCAGTTCCTCCTCATTTTCAAAGTCGCCCGCTACTATACGTGCGGCGGTCCGCCGATAAGCCTCGGCGATAAAGTCTTCAATGTCGTTGGACGCGATTCGCCACATGCCACGTCCGCCGACCTGGATCCCGCGAAGCTTCCCGGTCCGAAGCAGCGCCCGGATCTGGTTCTGATTTACATTGAGCTCTTCTGCCGCCTGCGCGATGGTCAGGAAGCGGTGCTTCTTGGGTTCGTCGGTCATACGTGCATTTTATGACCGTACAACGGTGGCGTGCTCAGGTAACGCAACAGACGGGATTGTCTCAACGGCAATTCGAGCGACCGGAATAGAGCTGGACACCCGCAAGGGCGTTCAGCATAAGTTTTCGTGCCCACGGCACCGAGCAAACGGGCGCTGGCGCCCAGCCGTGCCGCCACCGCTGCATGTTTGGCCGTTTGCTGCCGGAATACTCCGACAGGACGCCGCCGTCGAAGCTTTCCCCGCCTGTACGGGGGCTAGGCATAAGTGAAGGCTCGCGTGCCGCGTCGTGCTCTCGCTCTTGGGTGGACTTCACGCAGTACCTTGAGAACAAACTGCTCTCTGATAGGGCTATGGAGGGTCCGCTCGCAGCTGGGTGTTGGCTAAAAGTTCGGTGCATCGAGGGTGCGGCTATGAGGTTGAACAGGATGCCGGGGCGCCACCAGTACGAAAGCGGATTGTCGGTTCGTTTAGGTGGCTTCAAATCAGAGATATGTCGCACAGGCAACGCTAACCTTGTCCAAGCACCTCAAAGCGGAACCAGATCGAGAGAAGGAATCAGTGACAGCACGGGCACTGCCATACAGACATCTTTCCTTCCGTGTACCCTGGCATGACTCAGGCTGGAACGGGTCCATATGCGCAAACCCTATCGAAAACGGTTCCTGTATACGTCTGACGCGCATTGCTGAGGACCGCAATGACAGGCTCGAAGTTGCGATGGCAGGCAGACCCTGGGCGGAGCTGGCTGATGATGAGCTGCCGCCGTGCCACCTTGAACGGGCGGGATTCATGTCACCGGTGCCGCGTCGGATAGTGAAGGCTCATCCCTACTCCGACTGGAACGACGTCTATCGGAAGTTCGAGCCGGTCTCGCTTGATCTACCTGCTTACTCCGCAGATTGTGTCCCATTTCGGTGGATGTTGCGAGAGAACGCTGACAGTCTGTCTCAAACCCACGGACTCGCCTACGAACACCGGCTCGAAGAAGAAATTGATCGAGAAGCCAAGCTGAAGGATCCCGCTTGGATTCAGCACGAGCAGAATCAGCGCGCGATGCTGGACGCGTTCTTCTCGGCCGTTGAGCCCGGCGCCTCCTTGGTGTTCATCTATGCCAAAGACACCCCGCTGTCAGATGATCCTAGGCGGGTTCTCGTCGGTGTCGGGCGGGTAACAGGAAAATCCAGGAGCCGACCTTACGGAAATCGTGGAAGCGGTTTCGGATCAGTTACCTGGGAAACCCCGATCCAGCACTCAATCCGACCAACGATGGAGGACGGATTCCTGTTGCCGTACCACCAACTGCTGGAACTAGCGGAGGATAGGGATTTAGATCCCGGCGACTATGTAGTGATGGTTCCGGAGGAACTAACTAGCCAATTCTCTTATGCCACAGAGCACGTCAGCCACGATGCCGCGCTGAGCCTTCTACTCCTGTTGACTGAAAGCGTAGAGAAATTCTCCGCCGTAGTTCCCGGCGACTGGGACCGCGTCCGTGCATGGCTGAGCGAACGTATCGCCGAGGCCTGGGAGGCCCGGGGCGCTTTTCCTGGCCTTGGATCGGCACTGACTGCGTTCGGCATAACACAAGGGGTTCTGCTTGCTTATGCGATTCGCGGTATGACGTCCAACACTGACGACAACCCGTGGGACGTCGTCGATCGTATTTTCCGCAACCCATCAGACTTTCCTGACCTAAGACCCAAGCCGGGGCCAATGCTATGTAAGACGTGGGCAGCCCTGAAGCAACCCCGGCGCGAACTGCTCACGTTGATCTCCCGATTCGATTTCACGATCGAACAAGCCACGCGGATGTTCGTTGAAACCGAACGAATTAAGGCAGGCGTCGAGGTCAGCGATGACGAGTTGATTGAAAACCCCTACCGCTTCTTTGAGGCCGACCGTTTTCGGCCGGATCCCACAGCGCTTCCCATTATCGATCGGGGCGTTTTCCCCATCGAGACCCTTCGCAATAGCTTTCCACTTCCGGTACGCAGCCGCATCGATGACGCCCTGGACGAACGTCGCGTGCGCGCTATCTGCGTCGGCTTGCTCGAGCGGGCAGCCCAGGAAGGGCATTCCCTCATGTCTCAAAACAAACTCGTGCAGGCCGTCAGAGATGAACCTCTTGACCCACCTTGTCCGCTGACGAATGACATCATCGCCGTAGCCGAAGGGAAATTTGCTGCCGAAATTCAACAAGCTTCGATGGCCGATGGGCAGCCCGCCTACCAATTACTACGGCTTCACCACGCACGGGACAGGATCTCGACACTGGTCCGCAAACGTATGAAGGCGAAACCCTTGCCTGTAACAGCCAACTGGGAGGACGTGATTGGTGCCCTGTTGAGAACGTCGGCTTTAGACGACCCTGACGAGAGCCAAGCACGCATCGAAAAGGCTGCGGCGCTGGAGACGTTGGCCCAATCGAGGCTCTCGGTCCTGGTCGGGCCTGCTGGCACCGGCAAGACGACCCTCTTGCGCGCCCTGTGTTCATTACCTCAAGTCGCGGAAGAAGGTGTTCTTCTCCTTGCCCCGACTGGCAAAGCCCGGGTGCGCATGCAATCGGCAATCGGGATACCTGCGCAGACACTGGCGCAACTACTGGTCCCGTCGGGACGGTACAGCCCTGACACCGGGCGATACCAGCGATCCGACGAACCGCGACGTAGTGGTTTCTCAACCGTCATTGTCGATGAGTGCTCAATGCTTACGGAGGAGCAATTAGACGCTTTGCTGGACGGTCTTGAAGGCCACAAACGCCTGATCCTTGTTGGTGATCCTCGCCAGCTTCCGCCTATCGGCGTCGGTCGGCCATTCGTGGACATCGTAGAACACATACGGGCCGAAGGAGGCGTAGCAGGTTTCCCCCTTGTCGGCCCGTCAATCGCCGAACTTACGGTCAGGCGACGTCAACTTTTTACAGGAGCCGCCAATTCCGAACGACCCGACCTAGTCCTAGCCGATTGGTTTTCAGGCGTTGGTGTTCCGCCTGGAGCTGACAGCGTCTGGGACGAGCTCAATCGTCACTCTGATCTGGGCACCCTCGCGGTCCGCCAGTGGTCCACCTCAGCGCAGCTGCACCAACTCCTGAAGACCGAACTTGCGGCCTCTCTCGAGCAGATGTCAGATTGTGACGATCAGCTGGGGTTCCAGGCGTCGTATGGCGGCAACGTCAGTGGTCAGCACGTGTACTTCAACCGTGGGAGTGCTGGACTGGTGGAGGCTTGGCAGATTCTCTCACCGGTCCGTAGCGTAGTCGGTGGCGTCAATGAGCTGAACCGTTTGATACAGCACACTTACCGCGCATCCATGCGCAATTTGGCGCAAGAACCCGTCGTGTGGAAGCGCAAGATTCCCAAGCCGGTTGGGCCGCAGGAGATTGTTTATGGGGATAAAGTCATCAACGTCCGCAATAAGGCAAGGACTCGTTTCTGGCCCGAGAATGACGACGCGCTTGCCTACGTCGCGAATGGGGAGATCGGGGTCGTCGTGGGCCCATTCAAAAAAATCGGTTCCAAAATCTCGCTTAACCAGTGGGAGGTCGAATTTTCCACGCAGCCGGGAGTGGCTTACAAATTCTGGCGGTCGGAGCTAGGGGACGACGAGGGAAGCCCGTTCCTCGAGCTCGCCTACGCCCTCACCGTTCATAAATCCCAGGGCAGCGAGTTCGGCACTACGTTCGTCGTTATACCCAGCCCGTGCAGGCTGCTCACTAGAGAGCTCCTCTACACTGCTCTCACCAGGCACCAGAATCGGGTGGTGCTGTTGTTGCAGGGGGATCTAAGCGAGCTGCGCGGGTACTCCTCGCCCAAGTACTCGCAGACCGCTGCCCGTCTCACCAATCTTTTCAGTAATCCCAACGTTGTCGAGATCGACGGGCGCTTTATGGAAAAGGGGCTTATCCACCGAGCTAGGAATGGAGTCCATGTTCGATCCAAGTCCGAGGTGATTATCGCTGACCTGCTGTACTCCAAAGGAATCGGCTTCACCTACGAGCAAGAACTGACACGAGATGGCACGACCCGGCTTCCGGACTTCACGATCGAGGATCCGGACACAGGCGATACCTACTACTGGGAACATCTAGGCATGCTCAATAACTCTTCCTACAAAAGGAAATGGGAGAAGAAACGAGAATGGTATATCTCCCACGGGATCCATACGCGCGGCCTTGGCGCTGAGGAGGACCCGGATGGCAAACTCATAGTAACCACGGACGGACCTGACGGGTCGATCTCGTCCGCCTTCATAGAGGACCTCATTGACGACATCTTCGACCTTTAGCTGCTCAACCAGCCCTGTTAACGAGCACGTGATCAGGATTGGCGGGTTATCGTTCCGGACCTACTGCCTAAAGAACCCATCGGGTCCGACGGGGGTAAGTCCACAGCTTCGCTCGGCTCGGAACAAACATGGTGCGAGGCACCATGTTGTTCCGATTTCGGTTTCGGCCAATGTTATGGCTGACTGAACTACCCGCCGCACGGTGGCTTCGCGACTAGAGCTTGAAGAATTCGACGCTGTCTTTCACGTCCACGGGGAGGTTTTCCATGAGGGCCGGAGCTTGACGGACTCTGCCCAGGGCACGTTGACCGATTGGTTCCGATCGTCCGCGGGCATCGTAACTGGGTCGTGGGACTCCCATCGTTCGGGCTCATGGCCATATCCATTATTGTCATCACGTTAATCGACCCAACTGCCCTTACGGTGTAATTCAACGCTGAACGCCGGTGTTGATTGATGACAGCACGAGCACAAGGAAAACGACATATTGGTTCCAGGGGCGGAGGAAGTGCACCCCTACAACTCCAGCCGAAACACCCACAACAGCACGTCCTCGCCGGGCACGTACCAGTCCCGCTTCGGCGCGCGGCGGAAGCCCAGGGACTGATACAGCCCGTGCGCCCGTTCCATGAACGTGGCGCTGGTGATGCTGATCGCCCCGATGCCGGGCAGCTCGCGGGCGTGCTCCACGATTCCACCAACCACCGCCCGGCCCACGCCGCCGCCCTGGTGCGCGGGATCGACGGCCAGCATCCGGAACTCCAGCTCGCCGTCCGCGGCGATCTCGCTGTACGGCTGGCCGGCGAACGTCAGCGTCACCGCTGCCACCACCCGCCCGGCAGCCTCCGCCACCCACACCTGCGCATGCTCGGCGCGGTGCTCCACGTCCTCCAGTACGCTCATGTACGGATGGTCCGCTGCGAAGTGACCGGCACGAAGGTAGGCGTCGCGGGTGATGCGCCGGACCTCAGGAAAGTCCGATGGCGCCGCCCGCCTGAACCCGACACTCACCGCGCGTTCTCCGCGGCGGCGGTCCGCTCAACGTAGTAGCCCAGCTGTGCCAAATCCGGCTGCGAGGACGGATCGCCCACCGCGTCCCCGCCCACAGCATTCGCGACAGCCAGCCCCCGCTCGTAGTCCAACCCGTGCCGCAGCGCCAGGACCAGGGCGGCGCAGAACGCGTCACCCGCCCCCACGGTGTTCGCCACCGTCACCGCGGCCGACGGCGCCTCGGCCACCTTCCGGCCGTGCTCGAACATCGCCGACCCGTCCCCGCCGTACGTCACCGCCACCAGCCTCGCCTCCGCAAGGGCGGGGATCAGGTCGTACTCGCTTTCGTTGACGATCACCAGGTCGCAGCGCTCCAGCAACTCCGCCGGCAGGTCCATTGCCGGCGCCGCGTTCAGCACGAAGTGTCCAGTGTGCCGCCGGGCGGCCTCCACCACCACGGCCAGGCCGACCTCCAGCTGGCACAGCACCGTCTCGTCCGGGTCGAACTCCACGCCGCCCAGCGACAGGCTCGAATTCGCGCCCGGAGACACCACGATCTGGTTCTCGCCGTCGCGGTCCACCACGATCAGCGCCGTCCCGGTCGGCTCCGGCAGGACGGCCACGTCAGAAGTATCAACACCGGCAGCCGAGAGCGCGTCCAGCATCCGCTGCCCGTTCACGTCACTGCCGAGGGCGCCGACCATCCGGGCACTGCCGCCCAGCCGTGCGGCTGCCGCGGCCTGGTTCGCGCCCTTGCCGCCGGGCTGCTCGGACAGCACCGCGCCGCCGATGGTTTCACCCGCGGTGGGCAGCCGATCGGCGGTGGCGATGAGGTCCAGGTTGATGCTGCCGACAACGGTGACGGCAGAAGGTCGATTGCTCATGGGAAGTCCTAACGGGGGAGGGGCCGGAAGCGGCCGGATTGAGAAATAGTGTAGACCATGGTTGTACTTGTGCGTCATACGTGGTTGTATAACAACTCACATCCCAAGCGCAGGACCCGCCTGCAGAACAAAGGCGTTTAATGTGAACACCCCAACCCCGGCGGCCGCCGCGCCTTCCGCGGAAGCCGCCTCCGCCGTCGTACTTCCCAAAGAAACGCAATTCGCCGGCCGCCGCGCCGCCTTGCTGATCTCCACCCTGCTGCTGGGCGTGCTGTCCTTCCAGCTCAACGCCAGCATGGTGACCCCCGCACTGCCGCAGATCGCCGCCGAATTCGGCCAGGGTGCCGACAGCGCCGCGCCCGTCCAGTCCATGTTCTTCCTGGCCGGCGCCATCGCCGGGCCCGTGATCGGCCGGTGGAGCGACTTTATCGGCCGCCGCGCCGCCCTGCTCCTGGTCCTCGGGATCATGGGCGCCGGCACCATCCTCTGCATCACCGCCCCCACCCTGCCGCTGCTGGTCACCGGCCGGTTCCTGCAGGGCGTCTCCAGCGCCGTCTTCGCCCTCGCCTACATCGTGCTCAGCGAAAACCTGCACGCCAAAGTCTTCGGCACCTCCGTGGGCATCATCGCCGCCATCAACGGGGGAGTGGGCGGCGTGGACGGCTACGTGGGCGGGCTCATGGCCGAGACCCTCGGCTTCCGGTCCATCTTCGTCGTCGTGCTCGTCCTCACCGCCATCGCCGCCGCCTGCATCATCAAAATCGTCCCGGCCGGACGGCCGCAGGGCGTACGCGGCGCCATGGACTGGTGGGGTGCCGGCTCCCTCTCGCTGTTCCTGGTGTTCACCACCTACTTCGTCTCCGGCGGCTCGGCCGCAGGCTGGACCGCACCGTCCACCCTGGCCCTGCTCGCCGGCACCATCGCGTCCTTCGCCGCCTTCTGGATCATCGAGAAACGCCGCAGCCACCCGCTGATCACAGTCCACCACCTGCGCTCCCGCCAGGTGTGGCCGGTCATCGCCACCACCGTCCTCACCCTGGCCGGCATCTTCGCCATCATCAACTTCACCGTGGTGCTGCTCAGCCAGGACCCCGACGGCGGCTTCGGCCTCACCGCCTCCATCTCAGCACTGCTGTTCCTCACCCCCGCCGCTTTAATTGGCGTGTTTGCCGCGCCTTTGGCGGGCTGGCTGGCCGACCGCCGCGGCTGGATCAAGACCCTCCGGTTCGGCACGGGGCTCAGCCTGGCCTGCGCCATCGCCGCCGCCACCTTCTCGGACAACCAGGCGGCGGTGCTGATCGCCGTCGCGGCCCTGGGCATCTTCTACAACGGCTTCTTCCTCACCGCCATCAATGGGCTCTCGGTGCTGCTCTCACCCAAGGAAGCCCCGGCCGCCCTGCCCGGCATCAATGGTGCCTCCTTCGGCATCGGGGCGAGCCTCGGCGTCGTCCTCGTGGCACCGTTCGCCGCCCAGGCCACCGCCGCCGGGTACGCCACCGCCCTTTGGATCTCGGTGGCCATCACCGCCGCCGCGTTCATCGTCAGCCTCTTCGTCGCCGCCCCCAAGGGCGAGACCGTCTAACCCCCTTTTACCGTAGGAGAACCACCATGACCACGCCCTCCCCGTTCTACCTGGACTGCGACACCGGCATCGACGACGCCCTCGCCCTGGCCTACCTGCTGGCCTCACCTCTTGCTGACGTGGTCGGGATCGGGACCGTCAGCGGCAACGTCAGTGCCGCCGTTGGCGCCCGCAACACCCTGGACCTGCTGGCGCTTGCTAGTTCCGATGATGTGCCGGTGGCCCTTGGTGCGCACCACCCCCTTGCCGGGTCCTTCGGCGGCGGGGCGCCGTGGGTGCACGGCGAGAACGGGATCGGCGGGGTAACGCTTCCGACGGCGGCTGCTTCCCTCGTGGGGGAGTCCGCGGCTGAGATGCTGGTGCGGCTGGCCCGCACGTACCCGGGCACGTTGAAGGTGCTGGCGATTGGTCCGCTGACCAATATTGCCGAGGCCCTCCGGCTGGAGCCTTCCCTGCCGTCTTTGGTGGAGTCGGTCACGGTGATGGGCGGGGCGGCCCTGGCTCCCGGGAACATCACGCCGGTGGCGGAGGCCAACATCTTCAACGACCCCGAGGCCGCCGCCCTGGTGCTGGCCGCCGACTGGGACGTGACCCTGGTGCCGCTGGACGTGACCATGAACTCTGTCCTCGAGGAGACCCACCGGCAGGCGCTGCTGAAGTCATCGTCGCCGGTGCCGCAGGCGCTGGGGGAGATGCTCGGCTACTACTTCCGGTTCTACGAGGACATTTACGGCCGGCCCTGCTCCGCCATGCACGACCCGCTGGCGGCGGCGCTCGCTGTTGGCGCTGCTAGGGCCGCTGTCGCACCCGTGGTGCGTGCCGCCGTCGACACCTCCCACGGGCCTGGCCGCGGGCAGACCATCTGCGACCTCCGGGGCCTGTACAAGGGCTACCCTCCGGTGGCGGGGGCGCGGTGCCGTGTGGTGCTGTCACTCGAGGAGGACTTCGCGCCGCACCTGGTGGAGACGCTGCTTGGCTTCGAGCAGCGTACGACGGCGGCACTCGCCTCGGCAGGGTCACTCGCCTGACGCCCGGCCCACCCATTAAGAGTTTTTGTCCAGCTATGCAGGGTTCCGGACGGTTCAAGTCGGCATAGCTGGACAAAAACTCCGGGGACGGTCTGTGGCCAGAAGCGTTGCCCTCTACATCCTTGGCAGCGTGTGGAGCGGAGCACGTTGGAGTCCTTTTCGGCACCCGAACAAGGAAACCACCCCGCTGATAGCCTCCGGCTTAGTCCTGTCTGTTGCCATGACCATGCTGGGCCTGGGTGGGCGCAAGAGGGACATCGGCACTACCACTTGACCTCCATGGGCTGGCGTGCTTCTTCCGCGGCCGCGGAAGAAGCACGCCTCCCTCGATTAAGACTTGTTATGGGAGGTTGCCGGTTTCCTATAGCCAGGCAGTGCAGGTTGGAGCAATATGACCCCCATGAAAAAGATCGTTATGGCTGGCTTCGCAGCGGCAATGTTGGCGTTTGGGGCAATCAACTCGGCAGTTGTGGGAAACGCGGCGCCGGATCCATCGCACATCACAGGGCAAATCATGGTGAAGTTCCGGGACAACCGCGCCGCGGCCGGCGTGCTGCGGCAGCATGGGCTCACGGACGGCCCTGACATCGGGGGTACAGGGGCGCACCTCATCAAAGTGCCCGAAGGTAAGGAACTTCGGCTCATTGAGGCGCTGAGCCGGAACCCCGTGGTTGAGTATGCCGAGCCGGACCATGTGGTTACCGCCGCTACAAATGACACCTACTTCGACCGCCAATACGCACTGCACAATGGGGGCCAATCATTCACCAACAACTACACCGAGCCCGGCACAAATCCGTACATCCCCCGGGCCGATATTGCCGGGGGCAAGCCGGACGCTGATGTCGACGCCGTCGAAGCCTGGGGCACCACCACCGGCCTCGACAGCACCGGCGGCAGCATCAAGGTTGCCGTGCTGGATTCGGGTGTTGCTAACGTCCACGACGACATCGCGCCGCAGGTTGTTGGTTACGCGAACTTCGTGAGTGGGGACACTAAAGAGGATCCCAAAGCCGATCCGGAGGATAAGTATGGCCACGGCACGCACGTTGCCGGCATCGTTGCCGCCAAGAGGAACAACTCGATTGGTGTTGCGGGTGTGTGTCCGGATTGCGGAATCCTGGATGTCAAGGTCCTCAACGACAGCGGGTCCGGCTCCAGTTCAGTCATTGCGAACGGCATCAGCTGGGCGGCCAGCAACGGTGCCAAGGTAATCAATATGAGCCTCGGACAGCGCGTGTCATCACGCACCCTAGAGGCTGCGGTCAATAACGCCTGGAGCAAGGGTGCGGTGATCGTTGCGGCAGCCGGTAACGGCGGCACCCAGGCCCAGATCTACCCGGGCGCTTACCCGAACGTTATTGCCGTTGCCGCAACGGACAACAACGACGCCAAGGCATCCTTCTCCACCTACGGCAAGTGGGTGGATGTGGCCGCGCCAGGCGTCAGTGTCTTCTCAACCTTCCCAAACCACCCGTTCGTCCTGGGCACCCAGAACAACCGGTCCACGGGGTACGACATCGGCAGCGGCACTTCGATGGCCTCGCCCATTGTTGCTGCTGTTGCGGCGCTGGTCTGGAGTACAGCTCCCGACATCTCAAACGCGTCCGTCCGGGAGAAGGTCCAAACATCGGCCGAAAAGATCAAAGGCACCGGTACCCAGTGGGCGCATGGTCGCGTGAATGCCTGCGACGCTGTCGGTTGCGTACGGCCTTAGGCGGATCCTGAATTAGGACTGCAGCGACTGCATCACGGAGAGGTGCCCGGCCCTGGCGGCGATCAGGCATTTGGCCAGGTAGAAGGGCTGGTTGCCGTTCCGAACGTACTGGGTGAGGACCAGCACGGGGTCGGACGGGCGCAGGTCCAGCAGCTTCGCACGGCTGGGACCCACCTGGCTGAGGCTGATCTGGCACTCGCCCGGACCGGGCAGCCGGCTCAGCTGGTTGTTGAGCGCGGCAAGCAAGGTGGCGCCGCCGTCGTCCTTTATGTCCAGGGGCGCGGCGGCGCTTTTGCCGAGGCTGACGGGCTGGGCAGAGATGTTTTCCTGGAGATGGGCGATGGCCTCGCCGTCGCGGATCAGGATCGATTCCCAGAGCCAGCAGTCGGTGCCCGGTTCGACGCCGACGCCGGGGGCGGCAAACTCGGACGCGGGCTGGCGCACCACCTGGATGCGCTTGACCTCGAGCTGCTGGCCGGGGCTGCCGAGGACTTCCTCGAAGGGGCGGATGCGTTCGATGCCGATGCGGGGGAGCGTGTCCGAGACAAAACGTCCGACGCCGCGCCGCGCCCTGATGAGGCCGTCCTCCTCGAGCAGCATGAGGGCTTCACGGACCACCGTGCGGCTGACTTTCATGTCGGCACCGAGCTCGGTTTCGGTGGGGATCATGGAGCCGGGCGTGAGGAGGCCGTTGCGGATGGCTTCGGCGATCCGGGAGTACACCGCGACGCGGAGGGGTGAGCCGGGCTGGGCGGCCACCGGCTGGGACAGGAACCGGGCGGCGTCCTGGTGCACGTTATGCCTCGCTTTGTGGGTCTTGGAAGTTCCAGCCTACCGGTGTAACGGGTTTGTTGGACAAGCCTCCGTTTGGTGACCGTTCAGTTTGCTGACCGTTCGGGCAGGGCCTCCGTACACTGGAGTCCATGGTCTCCCGAATTAGCGAACTGGTCCTCAACTGCGCCGACCCGGAACTGCTGGCAGGGTTCTGGAGCGAGGTTCTCGGGTATGTCGAGCTGGACAGGGAGGACGGAGCCATCGAGATCGGCCCGCCGGACGCCGGGTTCGGTGGTCTGCAGCCGACCATCATCCTCAGCCCGAGCAGCAATCCGCGGCCCGGGCGCCTCCTTCTGCACATCGACATCAACCCGGTGGACCGGGACCAGGACGCCGAGTTGGAACGGCTGCTTAGCCTTGGAGCCCGCCCGGCCGACGTCGGGCAGACGGGCGACGAGCAATGGCACGTCCTGGCCGACCCTGAGGGCAACGAGTTCTGCCTCCTGCGCAGGCGGCTGGAACCCTGACCTGGTCCGCCATCCGGAGGCACGCCGCCAGGTTTACCGGCCAGACTGAAGTCAGGGGAGCGGCTGCCTTTCACCGACGCTGACGGAAGCCGACGGCGCAAGGTAGTCCCGCCGTCGTCGTTCCAGCCTTTCCTGCTGGCCCGGGGTGGGAATCCGGGCGCCCTTGGCGCGGTTGCACCTGGCGCACGCGGCCACAAAGTTCTGCAGGCTGGTGGACCCGCCCTTGGACCAGGGATAGAAGTGGTCGCCGTGCTCAGCGGGGCGGGAACATCGCCGCCGCAAACCTGCCTCCATCTCGCACAGTCCGTTCGCCCGGGCCATGCCCTCCCGGCGTTGCTGGCGAGTGAATCGACGCACCGGATCCCGGCGCCGGGTGTCCCGGGCATTCACGACGGCGGCGACGATGACCAGTGCGACGGCGAACAGGCCCGGTGCCATTATGGCGGCCAAGACGCCGTCGAACATGTCGCTGACCACCTCGCGGACCACACCTACGCCTGAGCTGGAGGATGGGCGCGGCGCCGCGCCGGGCTGCATGTTGGACGTGAGCGACAATAAGGCTGCAGACACCAGCCACAGCATGACGCCCAAGTATGCCAGCCGCAAACCTGTGCGGGTCCAATAGATGCGTTTCAGTTCCGGCATTAAGACTTCCCCCAATGATCCTTCAGCTCGTAAATCTGCCGCCCCTACTGGACTAGCAAGATCGTACAGTCAGGCGGGCGAGTGATTTCGGGCGGACATCGTCCTGATACGTTCGCTTCATGAAGACTGCACTCCGCGACGCCACTGCGCTTGCCTCCGCGGTTCGTACCGGTGAAGCCTCCGCGGGGAGCATCTTGGCGGAGTCGCGGTCACGGGCCGATGCAACCCCCGATCTTTGTGCTTTCATCCAGGAGGACTGGGACGGGGCTGCCCTTGCCGCGAGGGAGGTGGACCGCCGTCGGAACCGCGGGGAGGATCTGGGGCCGCTGGCCGGTGTTCCACTCAGCGTCAAAGATGTCATCGCTGTGGCAGGTTTGCAGCTGACCGGCGGCAGTGCCGCATACGCCGGAAATGTTGCCTCATTCACTGCCACTGCTGTGCGGCGGCTGCAGGAGGCCGGGGCCGTGGTGATTGGGAAAACCAACTGCCCCGAGTTTGCCTTCGGTGCCATCACCGAGAGCGCCGTCGGGGGCCGGACGCTCAACCCCCGGTTTCCCGGTGCGACGGCGGGTGGCTCGAGCGGGGGCGAGGCTGCCGCCGTCGCTGCCGGCATTTCGGCACTCGGCCTGGGCACCGACTACGGCGGATCACTGCGGTGGCCGGCGCAATGTGTGGGTATCACCGCACTGCGGCCCACCCCGCGTTCAGTTCCTGACCTGGGAATCGTTCCGGGAGCAGGCGGCTGGTACGGGAGCGCCAACCCGTCCCCGCCCGGTGCCCGCCTTCAGGCCGCCACTCAAGTCGTTGGCCCGCTCGCCCGATCCGTGCGGGACCTGCGGACGGCGCTCGCAGTGCTGACGGATCTACGCCCCGGGGTCCGGACTTCACTTGCCGGGGCTGTCCCCGGCAACGTTGTGGTGGCATGGAGTGATGGTTCCGCCTTGGGGCCGGTACGGCATGAAGTGTCAGCGATGATCGCGTCATTGGCGGAGCAGATCGCGCCGGAGGTCCGGACCCTGACGTATGTACCGGACCTATTTGCGGGGTCACTGGTGGCCTATAACCGGCTCCGCCCTATTGATCCGATGGTTGATCATGCCGCGGCAGTCGCCGGCCGGGAGCACCTGATTCTCCCTGCGAACCTCGACGTCATCCGGCGCTCCATGCAAACCGGCGCGGGGGAACTCGAAGCGGCCGTTGCGGAATCCGAACAGGCAAGAAGACGGGACCTAGCGGTGTTCGATACCGCTGACATCGTCCTCCTGCCGGTGGCCGGCGGTCCTGCTTGCGACGTGTCCGGAAAGCTGGACATTGACGGGCAGGCCATTTTTGGCTGGGACATCATGGGCCAATGCAGGGCTGTAACCATGGTTGGCGCACCTGTTGTTTCGCTGCCCATTGCGTTGTCCTCCGAGGGCCTGCCGCTGTCTGTCCAGGTTGTTGCACGGCCGGGGGCAGATGCGCTGGCGCTGGACTTTGCCGAATGGCTCGAGGGCTTCACGCGGTTTGATCTGCGGGTTTCACGTTAGTAGGTGGTTGTTATAGCCCTTGGTGCTTGAGGTCCAGAGGGTCTCCCGACACCTGCTCAGCAAGCCGGTACTTATCCCTTAACTACAGCCACCTCAACCTCAACCCCAGCGTCCCGGAACTTTTGCACCTGGACGGGGTCGGCGCCGTCGTCCGTCACCAACGTCCACGGCAAAGCCAGCCTTGCCCACGCGTGGAACGGCCGGAGCCCAAGCTTGGAGGAATCCGCCAGCACGTACACAGCATTGCCGCGCCGGGCCATGAGCTCCTTGAGGCGGGTCTGCTCGTGACTGGCCTCGCAGATGCCGTCCTCGGCGGTGACCGCGTCGGCGCCCAAAAACACGCGGTCAAAGCTCATCCGCTCCAGCGCCGCCTCGGCCAGCGGGCCCACAAAACTCTGCGAAACACTCCGCAGCCGGCCGCCCAGGCAGTCCACCTCGATGCCCTCGGACTCGGCGAGTTCCTGCATGGTGTTGATGCCCGGCGTGGTCACGGACAGCGTCTCGAACCCGCGCAGTTCGTGGGCCAGGGCGCCAACGGTGGAGCCGGCGTCGAGCAGGATGTTCTCGCCGGGCCGGATCACGGATGCCGCCCAGCGGGCAATGGCGTGCTTCTGCTCGAACGCCTCGCCGGTGCGCTGCCGCAGCGATGCTTCCGGGTGGGCGCCGAGGGCCATGGCGCCGCCGTAGGTGCGGGCCAGCCGGCCCTGCCCATTCAGCAGCGCCAGGTCGCGGCGGATGGTGGAGGCTGTTACCTCGAACCGGGCGGAGAGCTCCTCCACGGAAGCAAGGCCGGTGGTCACGGCAAGGTGGTAGATCTCCTCGCGCCGCGCGTTTGCGCTGAGCATTCCCAGTCTCCTTCCCGTGGCAGTGGTAACCATGCTAGTTCCGGCCCGGGGTTCAAGAGGCTCAACCACCGGGGCCGGAGACGGCAACGGCCGGTCAGCAATTCTACGCTGACCGGCCGTTCTGCTTGTGATCCTAGAGGACTTCCTCGCGCACCGGCGCCAGGTCCACTGCCTGCCGGAGAGCCTCAAGAAGCGACTCGTGGTCGGCGATGTTCTTGCCGGCGATATCAAAGGCCGTGCCGTGGTCAACGGACGTGCGCACCACGGGGAGGCCCACAGTGATGTTCACGCCGTTCTCCAGGCCAAGGACCTTCACCGGGCCGTGGCCCTGGTCGTGGTACTGGGCTACGACGAGATCGAAGTCGCCGCGGCCGGCCAGGAAGAACAGGGTGTCGGCCGGGAGCGGGCCGAAGGCGTTGATGCCGTCAGCCTGCGCCTTCTCGATGCCAGGCTGGATCTTTTCGGCTTCTTCGCCATAGCCGAACAGTCCGTTTTCGCCAGCGTGGGGGTTGATGGCGCACACCGCGATCTTCGGGTTTTCGATGCCCGAGGCCTGCAGCAGTTCGTGCCCGCGCTTGATGGTCCGGTAAACCAGGTCACCGTTGATCTTGGCGATCGCATCGATCAGGCCGATGTGGGTGGTCACGTGGATCACGCGCATCTTCGGGGCAGTCAGCATCATGGAAACTTCCTCGGTGCCGGTTAGTTCGGCGAGGAGTTCGGTGTGGCCGGGGTACTTGTGGCCTGCCGCGTGCAGGGCTGCCTTGTTCAGCGGCCCGGTGCAGATGGCATCCACCTGCTTGTCCATTGCCAGGGAAACGGCCTTCTCGATGAAGAGGAATGAGCCATGTCCAGCCGCGGCCGAGAGCTCGCCCCAGGCGAGGTCCTCCGGGATGCAGTCGATGTCGAGCACGTCGATGGTGCCCTCTTCGAACAGCGCCTCGGACGGGTCCGTGACCTTGCGCAGGGTCAGCGTGCTGGAGACGACGTCCGCAGCGAGCTGCAGCCGGCGGAGGTCCCCGATGACGAGCATGCGGGCCTTTGACCGGAGTTCCGCGTCGGCCAGGGCCTTGACGATGATTTCCGGGCCAATGCCGGCCGCATCGCCCATGGTGATGGCAACAATCGGGCGTCCCATTATTTGATACTCATTTCAGTCGTAGTGCCAGTGAGAAATTGTGTGGTCCGGGCCAGCGTACCGGCGTCTCCGAACGCGCCGGCCTTGGTGACCAGCAGGGGGAGGGGCTCGGGCAGCAGGCTCATCACGACGCCGGGCTCAATCTCGCCCAGGACGGTGAAGCTGCCCGCGCCGAGGGCTTTCAAGACCGCGGTGGCGGTTTCCCCGCCGGTCATGACGAGTGCATCACAGTGGCCGATGCCCGCAGCGGTGGCACGGGCCAAAGCCTCTGCCACCACGAGTGCCTGTGACTTGTCGACGGTTCCCATCGGATCCGGCGTCAGCACCACATCATTCCGGGTCATCGCTTCTGCAACCTGGCGGGCAACCGCCGGCTCGGCCAGCGCGTCGTGGTCCAGCGTGATGTGCTCAGCGCCGGCGGCGACGAGTTCCCCGGTCTGCTGCCGAGCAAGGCTGGAGTAGCTGCCGATCACGGTCAGGGTCCGGCTAATTGGCCGCACCTGCGCATTCCGCGCACCCGTTCCTTCTTCGCGTGCAGCGATGTGCCCGGCCAGTCCGCCGGAGCCGACCAGGAGCGCGGGGAAGTCCAACAGTTTCGCAGCCGCCGCGATAACTTTCAGGTCATGGTCCGAGGAGGCGTCCAGTACGACGGCGTTGATCCCGAGTTCCTGCACGTCCCGCAGGTGCGCCGCGAGTTCCTCCGGGGTGCGTCCGGAAGTTCCGGTCGCCACTTCGGCGGTGAGGCCGCCGTCGGCAAGTGCTCCGGCGATGTCGCCGCCGAAGCTTCCTTCAGTGTTCGGAACACCGCCCACGTAGACAATCCCGCCCTGGGTGGTCCTGCCCGTGGCCGGGAAGGCCGGTGCCACAATGGCGAGGCCCTTGCCGCGGCCCTGAGTGATCCCCGCCAGTGTTGCCGCGACCTCGGCTCCGACATTGCCTCGAAGCAATGAGTCGATCTTCTTGAAGACCCGGCGGTCCTGGGCCAAGGCGCGCCCCACGGCGGAGGTGACAGCCGAGGCAGCCTTTTCCGCCGCCAGGTAGCGGCTCTCGGTGTTGATCGAAAGGATCTCGGCCTCGGGCCAGGTGCAGTCGACGTCGAGGATTACGGAACTGGTGTGCGTGGGACCGTAGGCTGCGGCCGCATCTGCCGCTCCCGTCAGGTCGTCGGCGATGATTGCCCAGCGCGTGGCTGCGTTGGTGTTCATACCGCTGCGGACACCTCCTGTGACGCGGCGGCTTCCTTGTTCTTAAGGCGCTTGGCGTACCAGGCGACCATGATCGGGCAGCCGATGGCGGTGACCACTACGGACGCGGCAACCAGGACGGTGGCCGGTCCGGCAGCGGGGAGGTATGCAGGGTTGGCCGTGGCCACAAGCATGGGAACCGTGGCGGCGTTGCCCGCAGTGGTGGCAGCAGCCAGGCCGGCGAGGCCTGTGCCTCCGGTGAGCTTGTCAGCGAAGAAGAGCACCGTACCGCCGACGATCAGCACGAACAGGCCAAGAACCACGCCCAGCAGGCCTGCATTAACAACCTGTCCGAGGTTCAGGCCGAAGCCAAGGGCGAGGGCGAAGAACGGAATCAGGACAGGGGCCGCGGAGGAAAGGAACTTGCGCATGGCCGGGTCAAGGGCGCCGAGCACGGCTCCGAGGAGCAGGGGAATGATGGCGCCCACCAGGGTCTGCCACGGGAAAGCCGACAGGCCGGCGATGCCCAGCGTGACCATGGTCAGGAACGGGCCCGATTCCAGCGTCATGACGGAGTAGGCTGCCACGTCCTTGGGCTTGCCGTACTGGCCCATAAGTGCCATGTACATTCCGCCGTTGGTGTCATTCAGGGCTGCCAGGATGGCCAGGACCGACAGGCCTGCAAGCAGACCCCCGTCGATGGGAAGCTCACCCATGAACCTGCCGGCGATAACACCGATGATGGCGGCGAACAGGACTTTGGTGCCGAAGAGGACGCCGCCCTTTTTCAGGATGTACGGAGTCGCTTTGATATCGATGCTGGCACCCATGCAGACGTAGAACACGGCGAGGATGGTGGTGCCGCCGGTGAACAGTGCACCGGTGAAGGAGCCGAAGAATTTTGCGGAATCCGGGGCGAAGGTGCCGAGCATGGCACCGATGAGCAGGGGAATCAACATCATGCCACCGGGAACTTTTTCCATGGTGGCCTTGATTGGAAGAGACATCAATCAACCTCATTGTTGGGGGAGGGAAAGGTGGAGGGGACCGAGCCGCCAGGCTCCGATCATGATTAAAATCATAAAGAACCTGCGCGTTGAGCGCAACCCCACATGCGCACAACGCGCAAAAACTGACCGGATAAGGGCGTGCCACACGCGCTCGGCGCTGCCGGATCGGATGCAGCACGTTCGTGCAGGCTCCGCGAGAGCTTTTCCGGGCGCCTTTGACCGGCCACCCGGCTACTCACCAGTAACAATGCGCCCGGTTGCTATGAGTACCAAAAGGGGGAGGCCGGGCCCCTGGGACAAATTTCGCCGCACGTTTGTGCAGTCCACGCCCACTTCAGCGGCGGCGCTGCCAGCATGGAAAACCCGGCCGGTGCTGTTACGGCGCTACAAGTCCATCAGCACCGGTCGCCCCTGTTGGCACATAAACAAAGAGGTTTCCATGTCACTGCTCACCCGGGTCCTGTCCGCTGCCGCTGCCGCCGTCCTTGCCACATCCGTGGTTGCGGCTCCCGCCCAGGCCATCGAGATTTCCCCGCCGGGAGCCAACGACTGGTCCTGCAAACCCAGCGCCGCGCATCCTTATCCAGTCATCCTGGTGCCGGGAACCTTCGAGAGCATGGAAAAGAACTGGTCAACGCTGTCTCCGTACCTCAAGAGCGCCGGCTACTGCGTTTTCGCGCTCAATTACGGTGAGACGAACGGTGTGTACGCCACCGCGCCGGTGGCAGAATCAGCTCAGGAACTGGCCCCATTCGTGGATGCGGTCCGTACTGCGACCGGAGCCAAGAAGGTAAACCTGGTGGGCCACAGCCAAGGCGGCATGATGCCCCGCTACTACATGGGCTTCCTCGGCGGCGCGATGTACGTCAATCAACTCGTCGGCATCGCCCCTTCAAACCACGGCACGGAAGGCGTGATCGTCCCGCCCCCGAGTTTTATCGAGGATCCCGATTTCGCCGGTCTGGGCTGCGCTGCCTGTGCCGACCAGCAGGCCGGTTCCGTTTTTATGCAGAAGCTCAACTCCATCGGCGACACAGTGCGAGGACCGTCCTACACAGTCATCTCCACGATCTACGACGAAGTGGTCATTCCCTACAACAGCCAGTTCCTGGCAGGTCCGGCCCGGCAGGTCACCAACATCACCATCCAGGACAAGTGCCCGGCAGATGTCTTTGAACACGACCAGACGCCGAACGATCCCGTAGTGCATCAGATCGTAGCCCATGCCCTCGGCAATCCTTCCGGCCCGGCAGACCCCGCCTACCGGCCCACCTGCCTCTAGCAGCGGATGGCTCTGTCCTAAAGCCCGACGGCGGGCGGCCGGCACCAAAGCCGGCCGCCCGCCGTCGGACGTTCCCCAATCTCTGCGGAAAAAGGCGAGGGTCACATAATGTCCGTGGGCACCAGCAGCGCCCAGGCAAGTACCGGGGCGGCCAGGACGATGGCACCCGCGTAGAACATGAGCTGCCGGTACACGCGCTGCCTGTCTGCTTCCGGTGCGTTGGCCACCACCAGCGCGCCGTCGGTGGAGAAGGGGGAAACGTCGACGACGGTCGCGGCGATGGCCAGGGCGGCTACGGTTCCGGAGGCGCTGAGGCTGCTGGTGGCAAGGAGCGGGCCGGCCAGCGGGATAAAGGCGGTGAGCAACGCCGTCGAGGAGGCGAAGGCAGAACCGATGCCAATCACGTAGCAGAGAACGAGGGCGATGAGCAGCGGAGCCCCGAGGGCGAGGGCCTGCTCAGCGAGCGTGTCGATGACGCCCACATGCTGGAGCAGCGACACGTAGGTGATCATGCCGGCCACCAGCAGGACCGTTGACCAGGAGATGCCGCCGATGAAGGTCTGGTGCTCCTTGATGTTGATCAGGGCCAGCAGGAGTCCGGCGGAGAGGGCGACGAAGCCGATGGGCATGTGGAAGCCCAGGGTGCACACGAGCATGGTCAGGATCAGCACCAGGGTGAGGATCTGCTGCCCGTGGGGACGGGTGGTCTTCGAAATATCCAGGTCAATGAGCTGACCGGTTCCGCCCTCGCGCAGCCGCCCCAGCAGGGCAAACACCACGATGGTGAGGACGGACAGGATGAAGTTAACGGCGAAGCTGGCGACGAAGAGTCCGCCCTGGGAAATGGGAAAACCGTTCTCCTCGGCGATGTTGTGCACCAGGACACCGGCCACGGACAGCGGCGAGAAGCCGCCGGCGTGGGCTCCGTTGATAATGAACGCACCCATCACCACAGGGTGGATGCGGGATTCGTAGGCGAAGCCAATGGCCGCCGGTGCGAGCAGCGCGACGGCGGCGGGCGAGAAAGTGCCCAACGACGTCAGTGCGGCGGCCAGCAGGAAGAACACCCAGGGCAGCACCATCGTCTTGCCCCTGACAAGACGGACACAGGCTTGGACGATGATGTCGATGGTGCCGTTCTTCTGGGCCATGCTGAAGAAGTAAGTGACACCGATGATTGTCAGCACGATGCTGGCGGGGAAGTCTGCCAGGATCTCCCGGTCGGTCATCCCGAGCATAAAGTAGCCGACGCCGAAGGATGCCACCAGGCCCATCACGCCGATGTTCAGCGGCCATTTCGTGGCAATGATGAACATCAGGACGAGGATCACGAGCGGGATGATCTGGGTGGCGGTCAAGGTCGGCTCCGAGGTCGTGGCGGCCGCCGGGGTGAAGAGGCTCCCTCCCAGCACGAGGGCGACCAAACTCAGAATCACAAAAGCGGCCACCGCAATCAGTAGGATACGGCGGCGCGGACTGCGCGGGGGAGATTGCCTCGTGGTCCCGGCTTCGGAGGCCGTGGTGCGTTGTGCCGTTTTAATCATGGGTTTCCTCAGGGGTTCAGGTGGTGGCGCCGGTCTTCGGGCGCCGGTAAACCGTGACGCCGTCGCTGCGCAGGAAGAGGGCTGGCCGTCGGGAAGGAGGCAGGGGGACCGCGGGGTTCCCCTGCCTCCTTCTTGTGCGTGGTCCCGTCCCGCGCCCGTCCTTCGGGGTTCCTGTTGCGATGGAATGCGGGGTTGGACACGCCTGCCGGCGGAGGCCGGCAGCCACAGCGGGACCAGGACAGATCCGGTCCCGCTGGGTGGCTAGTTGAGCCGGTCCGGCCGGACCGCAAGGACCGGGCAGGTGGCGTCCAGCAGAATGCGCTGCACGGTGCTTCCCAGGATGAGTTTTCCCACCATGGAGCGGTGCCGCAGTCCGACGACGATCATGTCCACGTTTCGGTCTTGCGCAATTTGGATCACCGCGTCCCCGGGGTCCGAGAGGATGGAGGACTCAATGGTCAGCTCCCGCCCGGCCGCCTGCAGCTGGTTTTCGATGTCCTTCATTTCTGCGGGCTCGAGGCCGTGATGGCCGCGGCCAACGTGGACGATCAGGAGGTCCGAGGTTCGAAGGACTGCTTCGGTGATGCCCTGGCTAAGGGCTTCACGGCCCTCAGGCGAAGGGACATAGGCAACGAGAACCGTCATGGTTGTGTTCTTTCCTGTGGTGTTTGGAGGCATGGGGCGCCTAGACAAGCGTGTTCAGCCAGCCCTGCGGCAGGTCGATGGGAAGGAGTGACGGGAGCGCGAGAAGCACCACGTACAGCGCCACTGTGTAAATCAGGGCCACCTTGAGGCGCGCCCTGGCGACGATGAGCAGGAACGCCGGGATGAAGACCGTCACGGCAATCAGGTAGCCGAATGCTGCCGTGAGGGCGAGGAACCCTGTCATCCAGAGGAAGGTCTTCATGGCGAAGCCGGCATCGAGTGTCCAGCCGGCCGAGGCTGTCCTGGCGCGGAGCCGTGTCCGGATCTCCGTGAAGAGCAGGATCCCGGAGAAGACCAGTCCGCCGATGCTCACCAGCTGCGGCACAAGGCGTGCCTCGGGTGAGAATTGCGCGGAGGAGATCAGTGCCGCGGCAAAGGCGACGGCGAAGATTCCGGCTGCAGCGACGGACCAGGTGGAGTTCTTCAGCGGGCTCTCGTCATCTTCCGGGCGCTCGTTGCGGTGGCCGTCGTCGAGGTTGGTGTTCCGGCGGGCACGGATGAACTTGATGAAGGCCCAGAGGATGGGCAGGACCAGGATCGCGAGGAAGACCAGCACCCCGGGGCGTGCCATCCAGTCCAGCCCGTTGTACAGGCTGTCCGTCAGGAAGTAGTAGCGCTCCAGTGGGATGGCCAGGACGAATCCGATCAGGAACGGCGCCCGGGGGAACCCGGTGGACTTCAGGAGCCAGCCGAAGACGCCGAGGATGATCATGACCCAGAGGTCGCCGAGCTGGCCGCCCTCCTGGAAGGATCCGAGGAGCATCACGGCCACGAGGCCTGCGGCGAGGACGGCGAAGGGAACCTTGGTGAGCTTGGCGAGCTGCTTGACGCTGAGGAAGCAGAACAGGGCGCCCAGGATCGAAGCGATCGCGAAGGACCACACGATCAGGTACATCAGGTCCAGGTGTTCGGTGATGATTGAGGGGCCCGGCTGGATGCCGTAAGTGAGCAGCATGCCCAGGAGCATCGCCGAGGGAACGCCGCCGGGGATGCCGAACAGCAGGGTAGGGATCAGGTCGCCGGCTTCGACGGAGTTGTTGGCGCTTTCCGGGCCCACGATGCCGCGGGGGTCGCCCTTGCCGAACTGCCGCTTGTCCTTGGCCGTGGCCACTGCCTGTCCGTAGGCCAGCCACGTTCCCGCGGTGGCGCCGACGCCGGGCAGGACCCCTGCCCAGATGCCGATGAGGGCGCCGCGGATCACCTGCGTCCAGTGGGACAGCCATTCGCGGATGCCCTTGCCCCAGCCGCCGCCGAGGGTGATGTTTTCCGTCTGGCCGCGCCGCTGGCTGGCGCGGGACGCGATTTCGGCCAGGCCGAAGATACCCAGGGCCACAGCCACCAGTGAGAGGCCGTCGCCCAGGAACAGGCTGCCGAAGGTGAAGCGCTCCTCGGCCGTCGTCGGCGAGGTGCCAACCATGCCAAGGACCAGGCCGAGCAGGCCCGCCGAGACGCCCTTGATGATGTTGCCGCGGGAGAGAACGGCTGCCAAGGCGACACCGAGGACTGTCAGCATAAACAGTTCCGGGCTCGCGAAGGACAGCACCAGCGGGCGGGCCAGCGGGATGGCCAGCGTCAGGCCGACGGCACCGATGATGCCGCCCGCCATGGAGGACAGGAAGGCAAGTGTCAGCGCCCTGGCCGCCTGGCCCTTCTTGGCCATGGAGTAGCCGTCCAGCATTGTCACGCTGGCCGAGGCTGACCCGGGGGCGCCGAGCAGGACGGCCGAGACGGTGTCTGAAGTATGGACGACGGCGAGGGCTCCGATGAGGAGCGCCAGGGCCTGGGGCGGTTCCATGCCGAAGGTGATGGGCAGCAGGATGGCGACGGCGCCGGTGCCGCCGAGGCCGGGGATGAGGCCCATGATCAGGCCGGCGACGGTGCCGATCAGGAGCATAAGGAGCAGGGACGGGTCAGCGAGTGATGCCAGCGCTGCCATAGCGGAGTCAAGCATGATGGTCCTTATTCAACGTGGATGTTGTATTTGGTCTCCAGCAGTTCCTTGACGTAGGACCTGACGGAGTTGCTGACGGTGTAGGCATCCCTTACGCGGTCAGCCATTTCTGCGTCCGCTACGAGGGGGTAGCCGCCGAGGACTTTGCCGGCCTTGGTCTGGAATTCCTTGTCGGTACCGAGCTTCTCGCTTGATTCACGCAGCAGCGTGACAGCCTTCTCGGGAGTCTCCTGCGGGACCCACAGCCCTTTTTGGTAGGTGTACGTCAGCCCGAGCAGCGTCTTGTAGGCCTCGAACTTTTCGCCGGAAGGCTTTTTGCCGTGCAGTTGCTCGTAGGCTTCGGGAACGGTGGGGACGTCAGGGAAGTTCGGGTCGCGGACTACGTCCCCTGACCCATCCAGTTGCCCGAAGGACATCAGGACAGTTGCTTTGCCTTCTTTGGCTATGCCCTCGACGGCGGAGCCGTAAGCGGAGGTGGTCTGGTAGTCCAGGTCGATTTCGCCTCGCTGGAGTGCCAGGTTGACCGGGCCGCGCCCCTCGAAGCCGAAGGTGGACGTTACATCGGCCTCCAGCAGGTCGAAGGCGACCAGGGTGGTGATGTCCAGGCCGGTGGCGCTGATGCCGCCGAATTCGAGGGGCTTGTCCCTGTTGACGAGGTCGCCGATACCGTTGACCCCCGCTTCGGTGCGGGCGTAAATGACGCCTCCAGTGCCATTAACTACCACCGGTTTCAGGTCCTCGAACGAATACTTCACCGCGGAGCGGCCCAGGACCCACGGCACCACGGTAGAGGCGGTTCCCACCAGGATCTCCGTGCCGTCGGTCTTCGCCGAGCGGGCGAACTTGTTGGTGCCTGAGATTCCCTCGCCGCCGGGTTCGTTGACGGGGGCGAAGCCGGGACGGCCCGGAATGTAGTTGGTCAGCTCGGTGCCGATAAAGCGTGCCCAGGTGTCCGTGCCGCCACCGGAGGCCAGGGGAATCAGGAATTCAAGGGTTTCACCGCTGAAGTTCCCGTCTTCGGTGCTGGACGGCGGGTTGAGGAGGCCCTCGCCCAGGACGGTGGTGGCCAGGCCGAGAACGGCGAACGAAGCGACTGCTCCCAGCACGGTCCGGCGGCTGTGTTGCGGCGGATCAGGCAATTCGGTAGCCGCTGCTTCTTCGAAGCCCAGGGGAGGCTCCAGGGAAGACTTTTGACTCGTCATTGAGGTGTCCTTCGGTTGTGCCGTGCCGGTGTACGGGTGTCACCGGAAGCGGCGTGCTGTGGGTTGGCGCTACCAGGTGTCCGGCAGCAGGAGTTCTGCATCGGCAAGCCGGCGTGCACTGCGGAGCGCGCCGACGACGGGGGTTCCGTCCCTGGTTTCGGACCAGGTCTGGACCAGGCCAGCAGGCGTCCGCATGGTGACCCCTGCGGCGACGTCGCCACTGATGAGGTCCGCGACGACAGTTCCCTGGTGCTGGGCGGCCATGGTCAGGGCAACGCTTCCCGTGATGGCGAGGGCCGGGTGCAGCCGGCCCATCGAGAGCATCCTGACCACCACGTCGGCGTCGTCGTCCTCATCCGCTTTGGCCACCAGGGCCAGTTTGGGGATTGCACGCTCGGCGTCCGCCCGGCTTTCCGCCAGGCCCATGCGCACGGCGGCGTCCCTCCGGACATCATCAAGATGCACCAGCAGATCTGCCCGGCCGTCGATTTCCGCTGCCGTCTCGTGCCCGGTCAGGCCAACGGCCTCAGCCTCCAGCACGATCACCGGTGCGCCGGCGTCGATGAGGGTTGCCGTCACCAGGCGTCCGTCAAAGGTCACCTTGTCCACCGGTTCCCCGGTAGGGAAGAGCCGGCCCGTAGTCCTGCCGGCAGGGTCAAAAAAGCCCATCCCCACCGCAAGGCCGGGGAAGGGAACACCCGGGATCATCTGGTCTCCGGAGTCGGCAAGTACGCCGCCGGGGGTGGAGACCTTTTGCAGGATGAGCTGGTTGGTGTTGGTATTCAGTGCCCGGACGGCGGTACTGTCCTGGCCGGCGGCCACCCAGCCGCGCTGGATGGCATAGGGTGCGACGACGGCGGAACAGTTGCCGCAGTTGCTGCCCCAGTCCACGCGCTGTTCCTCGATGCCCACTTGGGCGAACGTGTAATCCACATCCGCTTCGTCCGAGATCGAGGGGGAAAGGATGACGGCTTTGCTGGTGGTGGAGGTACCGCCGCCGACGCCGTCGATCTGGCGGTTGTCCGGGCTTCCGAACAGACGCAGGAGTACCTCATCCACGGTCTTTCCTGGAACCTGCAGGCTGTCCCATTCGAAGACCCAGCACTTGCTGGTGCCTCCGCGCATCCACGCGGCAGGGATCTTTAACATTTGCTTCCACACCTTTCCCGGAGGCCTCATCGGGGGTTACTGGCCACCTCGGATAACCCAGTGTGATGCCGCTCCCATATGAATTACAAACGCTAAAAACTGCAGGAGTATGCACTTTTACTTCAAACGTGGGTGCGGATTTGGATCGTTTTGCGGGCCTTCTATGGCAAGGCGGTGAAATCAACGCGGCGACTGCGCTGGAGTGGCGCGCTGTGTGAAGTCAATGCCTAGAATTGTGAGGGGGGTTGAAGGAAACCTTCAGGGAGGAACGCTGTGCTGAACGTCAGAAGGCTGGAACTGCTGTTGGACGTGGTGGAACTTGGTTCCATCACGGCCGCGGCGGACAAGCACGTCTATTCGCCGTCGGGTGTCTCGCAGCAGCTTCGGCGGCTCGAGGCTGAGGTTGGGCAGCCGCTCCTGCAGCGCACGGCCCGGGGGATGGTGCCCACAGATGCCGGGCATGTCCTCACAGCCCACACGCGCAGGATCCTCCGGCAGATGGCAGCGGCCGAAGCGGATCTGGCCGAAATTGCGGGCCTCAACCGGGGGAGCCTGACCATGGGGACTTTTCCCACTCTGGGTGGGTCATTCCTCCCGTTGGTGATCAGCAGGTTCAAGGCCCAGTACCCGGCGATAAACCTGCACGTGCGCAGCAGCCGTTTCAACGACCTAATTGAAATGCTGGAAAACGGGCAGGTGGGGATGTCCCTGCTGTGGGATTACGAGTGGAACCGGATCAGCCCCGAGAACTTCGCCCTCACCACTGTCTTTGAGGATGCCACAGCCCTGATCGTGGGCAAGGACCACAGGCTTGCCCGGCGCAAGCAGGTGGACATGGCAGACCTGGCCGACGAGGAGTGGATTGTCCGGGAGGAGGAACACCCGGTGGTCGAGGTGCTGCACCGCAGCGCCCAGGCCGCAGGTTTCTCGCCCCGAATCTCATTCCATGCCAACGACTACCAGGAAGCCCAAGCCATGGTCAGTGTGGGATTGGGCGTTGCCCTGGCCCCGCGGACCGCTGTTGTGAACAAACATCCCGGCGTCAGCATTGTGTCCCTGGGCTCCAGTGCCCCGTCGCGTCGGGTGCTGCTGGCGCACCGACATGACCGGGTCCGCGCTGCCGCTGAAATTGCCTTCCAGGCCACGCTGCTTGAGGTAGCGAAAGACAGCAGCGTCGACTTTCGATAAGTAAAGCCGCCACCCGCCGTCGGGCTAAGTTTCGCCGGGCGAGCTTCATCAGCAACGAGCTTCGTCAGCAACCAGGGGCCTGACGGCGGCGGCTCAGTTCTAGTCGGCTTCCTCGAGGCCTGCCTCCTTGACGGCCGTTCCCCGTGCGGCCGCGAATCCCGGGGCGCTGGCCTCGATATCGAACTTCACTTCCTCGGGTGAAGTCCGGTAGATGCTGAACTTGTTCTCCGGGTAGTGGCCTTCTCCCGACTCGTTGTCGAAGTAGACCGTTGCTTCCTTGTTGGGGGCGATGGTCAGCCCCTCAAGCTTTTGGTAGTAGGACTCGGTCTTTCCGCTCGGCGTCTCGGTCATCGTGTAGTAGACCTCCACCCCGGTGATCTCTTCGGCAGAGGAGTTCTTAAGGGTGAACTGCAGCCTGTCGCTGACCTCCTTGCCTGACGCCTTGTCCATGTTGTTCTCCACCATGGTCTCGCTGATGGCCAGGCCCGTTTTTGTGCCGGTATTGGTGATCGGGTTCTTTGTAACGGGCAGGACAGCCGGGCCGGATGCGGCACCGGAGGCGGCGGGAGATTCCGTCCGCGGCGCGCTGCCGCTGCCCTGTGACGCCTCGCAGGCTACGAGGCCGATGAGGGCTGCCGCAAGGATGAATACCAGGGAAAGGAGCTTTTTCATATCAGGGGAGCTTTCTCAGTAGGGTCTCGCGGGTGGTGGAAAGGAAAGCTGCGGCCACAGTAAAGACGGAGGTGGTCAACAGCCAGAGGCTGTTGTGGGAGGTGGCGTCCCAGACGGCGCCGAGGGGCACTTGGTTGTACTGGGTTTTGACTCCCAGGTAGGCAAAGACGGCACGCTCGTACTGCTTGGTGGCGGACGTCTGCTCCACGAAATCGCGCCCGGTTTCATAGCTGGCGAAGTGTGTGAGGAGCGCCTTCTCGTTCGTCCTGTCGATTTGCAGGCTGGTGAAGAGGCCGCCGGGGACCTGGTTGTCCGGGTCCATGGTGTCTCCGATCTGCGGGATGACCAGGACGATAACGAGCCAGAGAACGAGGGCCAGGACCAGCCCGCTGGCTGGCTGGCGGGTGAGCGAGGCCAGAGTAAGGGCCAGGAGTGACCACATGATGAAGTAGGCCCAGGTGTGCGCTGCGGCGATGGCCAGGCGGAGGAAGTCCTGGCCCGCCAGCTGTGCCCGGCCGGCCAGCAGGACTGCCAAGGCGACCACGGCAAACAGAGCCGCCACCACCACGAGCCAGACGATGACTGTTGCGAGGATTTTCCCTCCCGCAAAGGCGTGCCTGCCTAGCGGCCGCGTAAAGAGGAGTTGGAGTGTGTTGCTGCCTTTCTCCTTCGCCACGAGCCCGTAGCCGAGGATTACCGCGAAAAGGCTGCCAACAATTTCCAGGTATTCGATGCCGGCCCGAAGCATCTGCAGGGGGAAGAGGTTCGGCGGAGGGGTGGGGGAGCCACCTGCGGCCTTCAGGGCGTCAGCATAGGCGGTGTACTCCGCCAGTTTCACGCGGTAGTCCGCGGCCGCGACCAGCACCGAGAGGAGGATGACCGCGCTCAGGAAAACAAGGAGCATCGCAATTGCCCTGCTGCGCGAAAGGTCCTTCAACTCCTTCCGGCAAAGGACTCCGACCTCAGCCATGGAGTTCCCTCCTCATGTGGCTCGGACCCGCTACCAGCAGGGCAAGGCAGGCTGCGAAAAAGAAACCGAGAAGCACCAGCAGGCCGCCTTCCGCAGTGCCACCTGACTGGGGATCTTCGAGGATCAGCGCTGTGGTTCTTTTGAACTGTTCACCCAGGGACAACGGACCCGTCACCGCGCTGGTCAGTTCGAAAAAACCTGACTCCGCGGGCGCAGCTTTGGATACCGGGTTCAGCAGGGAGACGGGATGGGCGGCGGTGCCCAGCAGGGGCAGGATAAAGATGACGATGCTCCAGACCACGATAGGGACCAGGAGCCCGGAGGTTGCGGTGGCGCAGCGGATGCCGTTGAGCATTCCGAGGGTGACGAAGGGAATCAGGAACAGCCACGCCACCCCGAACAGGGCCAGGATGCGGGCGCCCTGTGCTGGCGTGGGAAAGGAGCCGGTGGCGACGGCAATGCAGGCGAGGTTCACAAGGGCGGCAACGGCAAGGATGAACAGCAGCAGCAAACCGGTTCCGGCCAGCTTGGCCGCGAGGTATTTGGCGGGGGGTACGTCCCGGGAAAGCACCAGGTCAATGGTCCGGGCCCGGCGGTCACGCAGGGTGGACTGGGCACCAATGACGATGGCCAGCAGGGCGGCGATCAGGATGATGTAGATCACCGTGTTCCTGGCGTAGTACAAGGGCGAGATTGTTGTGAACGGATTCGGAGCCGACGTCAGTCCCTCCCTCACGGCTTCCTGGTACACCGCTGTGACGGTGCCTTTTGCGGCGGAACCGATAAATGCCGAGGCCGCGACCATGGCCAGAAAAACCACCAGCAGGAACTGGGGAAGCCGTTCCCGCCTGGCTGCGACGGTCTCCTGCCTGATGGTGCCAGCCCAGACGCTCATGATGGGGTTCCGGCTGCAATCGACAGGTAGATCTCCTCAAGGGAGTCCTGCCCGGGAAAGGAATCCAGAGTCGCGGAGATGGAGTCCTGGTAGATGAGCCGGCCCGCACCAAGGATGCCGATGCTCGTGCAGGTGCGCGTCACTTCCCCCAGGAGATGCGTGTTCATAAAGACTGTCACCCCCAGTTCCCGGTTGAGCCGGATGATGATGTTCCGCAGAGTGGCCACGCCCTGCGGGTCCAGGCCGGACGTCGGCTCATCGAGGAACAGGACCGCCGGTTCATGCAGGATGGCCTGGGCTATGCCGGCACGCTGGCGCATGCCCTTACTGAAGGTTCCCATGTGCTCACGTTCGTGGCCGGGGAAATCGACAATGTCCAGCACCGTGCGGATCCTGGCGGCTGGATGCTGCACACCGGAAAGCTGGGCGAAGAACATCAAGTTCTCATTCAGCGTGAGGTTGTCATAGAACTGGACGTTTTCCGGAAGGTAACCGATGACCCGGCGGACCTGTGCCGGCTGCGTCCGAATGTCCCGCCCGGCTACCGATGCCGTTCCCGAGCTGGGCGGCAGCAGCGTCGTCAGGATGTTCACCGTCGTCGTTTTGCCCGCCCCGTTGTGTCCGAGCAGCCCGAAGATCTCACCCCGGGGGACGGAGAGCGTGAGCTGGTCGAGTGCTGTTTTCCCGCCGTACTGCTTGACCAGGCCGGTGGCCTGAATCGCCATGTCCGTCATGAAGAGGACGGTACGCCGTGCTGGATAAGAGGAAGCTGAGAATTCACCTCCGAAAGCCGGCTTCCCCGCACCCTGCGGAAGGGGGTTTGTTCCTTGCCCCGGAACGGACCATTCTTAAGGCATGGATCCCGAAAGCACGGGTCCCCGCTCCCTTGCGGAGCGCTTCCGTCCCGGCAGGACACGCTGGGGCGTCCGCAAGCGTGCCACGGCCAGCGCGGTGGTGGTGGTGGCAGGCGCGCTCCTCGTCGCCGGGTCCATCCTGCTGATCCTGTTGCAGACGTATCTCAGCGCATCCACTGAGACGGCCGCCCTGCGCAAGGCTGACGACGTGATTGCCCAGATGGCGGACCATGACGTGGAAGAAGCGGCCGAGTACATCATGACCACCGCTCACGCCGGACAATACGTGCAGATCCTGACGCCTGCCGGAACTGTTTTCGCGTCCTCTGATTCCGCCGGAGCTGAACAGCCCGTGACTTCCTTGCGGCCATCAGCGGGAGAGGTCCTGACACAGAAAGTGCCCGGACTGCCCGAACTGGGCGACAGCGATGATTTCCTTGTCGTCGCCAAGGGGGTCCCGGTACGCGGGAAGACCTACACGGTGGCGGTTGCGTCCACAGTCCAGGTCCAGGCGGATACCGTCTCAACCGTCGCGTGGCTCATGCTGGGTCTGACGCCGGTGCTGCTCGCGGCTGTTGGCCTCCTGGTGTGGGAGCTGGTGGGGCGTTCCCTCCAACAGGTGCAGCGGATCCGGCGCCAAGTATCGCGTATCAACGTTCACAGGCTCAGCGGACGGGTGGACGTGCCGCCGACGGCTGATGAAATTACTGCCCTGGCCTTGACGATGAACAGCATGCTGGACAGGCTCCAGGCGTCCGAACAGGAACAGCGGCGGTTTGTCTCCGACGCCAGCCACGAGCTCCGGAGTCCGCTGGCAACCCTCAGTGCTGCGGTTGAGGTGGCTTCCGCGGACTCCACCGGCGCAACATGGAACGAGTTGAAGGATGTCCTTGCCGATGAAACAGCCCGGATGCGCTATCTCGTCGAAAACCTGCTGACCCTGGCCAAATCCGACGACGGCGGGCTACGGATCGACGTGACGGACGTCGACTTGGACCATGTGGTGCAGGATGAGATTCGCCGCCTGCGGGCCACCAGCGCGCACCGCATTGAGGCGGACCTCCGGCCGGTGCGGATCCAGGGTGACCCGATGCGGCTTGGGCAGGTGCTGCGGAACGTGCTGGACAACGCGGACAAGCATGCCCGCTCCCGCATTAGGATCACCCTCGACACCCGCCCCGGCGAGGCCGTCCTCGCCGTCGACAACGACGGCGACCTCGTGCCGGAAGGCGACCGTCTCCGGATCTTCGGCCGCTTCGTCCGGCTGGATGAAAGCCGGACGCGCGGAAGCGGGGGCAGCGGCCTGGGACTGGCCATCGCGGAAAGCATTATGGCGGCACATCACGGCACCATCAGTGCTACCGAAAGCCCTGCTGGCGAGTGCCGGTTCGAGCTCGTCTTCCCGCGGGCCGATCCAGTCGGGCTTCCGGACCATCATCGTGGTGACCGGCTGCCGTCTCCGCTTCCAAAGCTAAGTCCGCCGTGAGGCTGCGTCCGCGGTGAGGACGTAGCCCATACCCCGAACAGTGGCCAAGGTATGCAGATTGAACGGAATGTCGATCTTCCGCCGGAGGTAGCCGATGTATACCTCCACCACGTTGTCGCCGCCTTCGAAGGCCGGATCCCACACGTTGTCCAGGATCTCCGCCTTGGATACCACCTGGTCGTGGCGCCGCATCAGGTATTGCAGCAGTCCGTATTCTCGGGCGGTCAGTACGATGGCGCGGTCACCCCGGCAGACCGTCCGCCGCGCAGGGTCCAGGACCAGTGACCCCAGCGACAGCACAGCAGGCCGTTCTGGGGCACCACGGCGAATCAGGGCGCGGATGCGGGCCACCAGGATCAGGAAACTGAAGGGCTTCGTGAGGTAGTCATCGGCTCCGAGATCGAAGGCATCGGCCTGGTCGTATTCCCCGTCCTTTGCCGTCAGCATCAGCACCGGGGTCCAGATTCTCCGTTCCCGGATCTCCTTCAAGACTTCATAACCGTTCTTCAACGGCAGCATGACGTCCAGGAGGATGACGTCGTAGATGTTCTCCGTCGCAGCCCACAGCCCGCTGACGCCGTCATGGGTGACCTCAACGACGAACCCCTCGTTGGACAGGCCTCGGCGCACCGTTTCACCCAGCATCTGTTCATCCTCGACCATCAGCACCCGCATAGGGCCCGCCTTCTTCACCGGAGACGAAATACACGCTGCTTAAAGACTAGGACTGCACCCTGTAAAAACCTTGGGATCAGGGGTGGATTCTGCTGCAAAGTGCCCCTGCGTCCTGCTGTCGCAGGTCAGGGCATCGCGCGCCCTTGACAGCAGTCTCGGCCTGACGGACTATCAAGGTGCCGCGGAGCTTGGCTGTCTTGGAAGCCGGCCTGCGGTCCGGCTTCTCGAAGGGGTATCGGATGCATGCAGCACTCCCTCGTCACAGATCCTTCCGCAGTGTGGCCGCAGCCGCCGCTGCCTTCCTGGCGCTCTCTGCCGCGGGCTGCACAAGCCCTCCGGAGCCGCCTGAGCCGCCGTCCCCAACGGCGACTACGACGGGTCCGCCACCGGCCCCTGGTGATGTTCGGATCGCTGCTGTCGGTGACATGAACGGTCCCAAGACCACTAAGACTGACAGCCCGTCCGGCATGAACGGCGCGGCGATCACCCGGCTCGTGCAGAACAACGAGATTGACGCTTTCCTGGGGCTCGGGGACTTCCAGTACGACATCGCGCGCTGCGAGGACTACGTGGACTACTGGGCGCGGCTGTGGGGTGGCACGATGCCCAAGCTGTACTGGGTGTCCGGCCCGAGCCATGACTGGAGGCCCGGCCGGAACGAAGACCTCGACAACTTCATGAATGGCGAATGCCCGGGGTCTGACGCGAAGGCTGCGATCAACCAGGAGCGTGGGTTCATCGAGAACGGGCAACCGTACTCCAAGGACTTCGGGAACTGGCACTTCGCGTTCCTGTCCTCCGCGCAGTGGCGCTATGACACCACGAAGGCTATGGAGACGACTACCTGGCTGGACGAGGACCTTGCCGCTGCCAAGGCGGCCGGAAAGCACCTGGCAGTGGTGTACCACGAACCGTACTTCACATCGAACACGGAAGAGCATGAGCGGGCAAAGAACCACAAGCCGTGGATCGACGTGATGTGGAAGCACCGGGTCCGGCTGACCCTGTCAGGGTCACAACACAACTATGAACGGTCATGCCCGGTAAACAACGAGGACGAGTGCGTCGAAGATGGGATGACAGCGTTCCAGGTTTCCACGGGAGGTATCGGTCTGCGCACCTTCGCCAGTGATCCGTCGTACATCGAGGAGCGGTTGAGCGACACGCACGGGTTCCTTCGGATGACACTGCGGGAGGACGGGTCCTTTGACTGGAACTTCGTCCCAACGACGGGGCAGGGCACGGACTCGGGTACGCGTTCCGCGCCGTAGCAGTAGTAGGACCCGCCGCCCAGCCCTTGGACGAGGCAGACGAAGCAGCGGTGACGTAGAACAGCAAGGCGACCGCCGCCGTCGTCCTTTAGGTCCAAGGGCGCGGCGGCGGCAGCCGGCCCTTGGCCTGGTGCTTGAGCCTGCGCAAACCCGCAGCCCGGACTAAAGCGTCTCGGGAACCGGACGTCCCGGGAAGAGCGTCGAATACTGCTTCCGGTACATCCTGCGCCCGACGAGACGGTAGGCCAGACGGACCGGCACGGGGATCTCTTTGAACAGTTCCTTCCGGTCTGCGGGCGGATTCGTGGCGAGCACCATGCCGAGGTAGCCCACCAGGAACTTGTTGCTGACCTGGCTGCTCCCGTGCTCCGCGGCTGCCTTCATCTCCTTCTGCGTCATCACCTTGTCCACGGCGGGCATCACCTCGGTGACCTCCCGGCGCAGATGCACATTGAGGACAGCCTTCAGGTCCTCGTAGCGCTCAGCCAGTTCCTGGCCGGTCGCTGCGTCTGCCGTTTCCATCCAGCGCAGGCGGACGGGTTCGATGTTCTCCAGCCGTTGTGTGACCTGGCGGTGTTGCTCGAGCATCTGGCCCACGTGAAGGGCGCACGCCGGTGCCCGTTCGGCCAGCTGCGGGTACATGAGCTCGTCCTCGCTCTCATGGTGGAGGTGGAGCAGCTTGTCGAAGTTGCTTAGCACTTCGCCCACGTAGGCGGCGCGGGCGGTGTCGCCAGGAGCGGCGGAACGCACCAGGCCGGGGGCCTCCTCATAGGCCCAAAGGAAAACGCGGTGAATGCGCCGCATGCCCGCCGTCCCGGTGCACAGGACGGGCCCCGGTGGGACGGGGGCCGCGGTCTCGCCGGGCTGCATGGTGAAGAAGTCGGTCATGGGCACCTCATGGTCGTTATGCGAGACCAGGACCTCTCCCCGGCAGCATCGTAGCGTTTGCCCTTAGGCCGCACAATGGCACCTGGTTAGGGCGGGATTAGGTAGGGGAGTAGCCGAACTCCCCTACCCCGGCCGGTCCGGGTAGGGGCAAAATTGCGAAATGAAACGACGTATAGTGGCTAGCTTCGCAGCGGCAATGATGTCGCTTGGCGGAATCGCACTGGCATCCCCCGGCAATGCAGCGCCTGGCTCATCCCCAGACGCGGGGCAAATTATGGTCAAATTCCGTGACGATGCTGCTGCACCAGGCCTGCTTCGCCAGAAAGGCCTTAACTCGAGCGCGACCATCGGAAGCACCGGCGCCGTCCTCGTGAAAGCGCCCCGTGGGAAAAAAGCACAACTCATCCAGGAGTTGAGCAGCAATCCGGACGTTGAGTATGCCGAGCCGGATGAGGTGGTTACTGCCACCACAGCCGATCCCTACTTTGAACGCCAGTACGCTCTTCACAACGTTGGGCAGTCGTTCACGGATACCGCCAGCACGCTTACTGTGCCGGCGGGCACCAGGGACGCCGACGTGGACGCTGTCGCAGCGTGGAACGTCACCAGGGGAAGCGGTACCAGGGTGGCCATCATCGATTCAGGGGTGGCGATAGACCACGAGGACATCTCGCACAAGGTGGTTGCGCGGGCCAACTTCAGCACCACGATCATCGATGAACCCGCGGACCACGACAGGTACGGCCACGGCACCCATGTCGCCGGAATCGTTGCCGCCGAACACAACTCCGCAGGCGTCGCCGGCGTATGCCCTGACTGCACCATCCTGGATGTCAAAGTGCTCGACGACAACGGGGCCGGTTCCAGCTCAGCCGTTGCCGAGGGCATCGACTGGGCAGTGGCAAACGGGGCCAAGGTAATCAACATGAGCCTGGGGCAGTCCGTTCCGTCACGCACCCTCGAAACCGCCATCCAGAACGCATGGGACAAGGGCGTGGTCCTCGTGGCCGCAGCGGGAAATGCCGGTACCCAGGCCCAGATCTATCCGGCGGCATATCCAAAGGTCATGGCCGTGGCGGCAACCGACAATAATGATCTGAAAGCACCCTTCTCAACCCATGGAGAGTGGGTGGACGTGGCGGCGCCGGGTGTCGACGTCTATTCAACGTTCCCCAACCATCCGTTTCTGCTGGGCATCCAGAGCGGCAGCCAGACCGGTTATGACCTTGCCAGTGGAACGTCCATGGCTTCACCGATCGTTGCCGGTGTTGCTGCACTTGTCTGGAGCTCCCATCCCCGCACCACCAACGAGTCAGTCCGGGAAGATATCGAATCCACCGCCGAGCCGATCGAAGGCACTGGCACCTACTGGGAGCACGGCCGCGTGGACGCAGACGACGCCGTCAGCGAGCGGTGAGCCGGACGGGCCCGTCCGGCTCACCGTAACCGGCCGCGCCCCTAGCTTCCCCGGGACGTGACAATGGCCCCGACCACAGCCGAAGCTGTGGTTCGGGGCCATTGCGCTGGTCCGAGGGCTGTTAGCGCCGATGGAGGCGCTTAGGGCGTGTCTCCTAAATACTGTGCGCCTCGGCCTCGATGCTTGAGGGGTGTCTCGCACTTCTGTATTGACTGATGGGCAGTGGGCCCGCATCCAGCCGTTGCTGCCGACTTCTGCTGGCCGCCGGGGCCGTCCTTTCCGGGACGACCGCCGAGTGGTCGAGGGAATCATCTATCGGTACCGGTGCGGGATTGCCTGGCGGGATGTGCCGGCCGAGTTCGGTCCGTGGCAGACCATCTGGAAGCGCCACCGCCGCTACAGCGGAGACGGAACCTGGGACAGCATCCTGGCAGCGCTGCTAACGGTGGCCGATGCCCGCGGTGTAGTGGATTGGTCGGTCTCGGTTGACTCGACAGTGAACCGCGCCCACCAGCACGGCACCAACCTTCCGCGCACCACAGGGGGCCCGCTCGAATTACATGAATCTGTTTGCTGAACCGGACGACCACGCCATTGGGCGGTCCCGCGGTGGCTTGAGCACAAAGATTCACGCTTTGGTTGACGGTAGAGGCAGGCCGCTGGTGCTTCTGGTTGCCCCCGGCCAAGGCGGAGATGCACCCATGTTCACCCATTTGATGGACCAGCTGAAGATCAACCGGGCCGGTCCGGGCAGGCCACGCACCCGCCCAGACCGAGTCCGCGGCGACAAGGCCTACTCATCCAAAGCCATCCGAGCCCACCTTCGCGACCGCGGCATCGTCGCTGTTATCCCGCAACCATCCGACCAAATCGGTCATCGAAAACGACGTGGATCCACGGGCGGCAGACCTCCGGCTTTCGACAGAGAGGATTACAAAGGCCGGAACGTCGTCGAACGGAACTTCAATATCTTCAAGCAATGGCGCGCACTGGCAACCCGCTACGACAAACTCGCACTCACCTATCGTGGCGGAGCAGTCCTGCGGGCAATCAGCATTTGGCTGACAGCTTTAGGAGACACGCCCTAGGCGCGTGCCTTGGTGTGCCCCTTGGTGAGGACGAGCGCCAGGGCCACCATGCCGACGCCGAGCAGCAGGTGCAGGATGTTGTCGAAGCCGTTCAGCGGGACGAAGTTTCCGGCCGAATCCTGCGGGATCACCAGGCCATAGACGAAGAGGACCAGGTAGATGATGCCGCCGTAGAGCAGGAAGGATCGGGCGCCGCCAGCGGTCTTGGCCAGGACGATACCGGCCACGCCGAAGAGCAGGTGGACGATGTTGTGCAGGGCCGAGACCTGGAAGAGGCCCAGCAGCAGGGCCTCGGAGTGGTGGCCGGCGAAGTGCAGTTGGTCAAAGTTGGCTGTGATGCCTGGAACGAAGCCCAGGACGCCGACCAGCAGGAACACTGCGCCCACTGCCATCGATGCCTTTTGCACGTTGGTGCGGGTGGCCATGCCGGTGTTTGTGTGTGTTGCCATGGTGATCTCCTGAATGCGATATGTGTGTCTGGATCAGGTGGTTATGCCTGCCAACCCCAAGGGGTTATGCCAGCTATTCGGGCAATATCGCACTTCGGATGGGTAATTTCTGGAGCAATTTGAAGAGCGGGCCGGCGGCGTACGGCACGTGCCGCCGTAAGCCCTGCCTCATCCGCCGTCAGTCTGCCCAGCCCGGACTTGGACGGCGACGGCTCAGTGCGACCCTCGCAGGGGGACCGCGGTAGGGCCGGCGGCCTTGCTGGCTTCCGCCTGCTCCCAGTGCCGCCGGAGCAACTCCGCCAGCCGCCCGGGTTCGATCCTGTGCGGGGGGTCGAAGTGGTGGCGCTTGGGGAACACCTCCAGATGGAAGTCCGGGAAAAACACCCTTGCCAGCCGGCTGGCAATCTCGCCGTAGGCATCCGGGTTGCTCAGGCCGCCCAAGGCGTAGAACACGGGCCGCGGAAACGCTGCCAGCCGCTCCCTCTCCAAGTCGTAGTCCTTGAAGGACCGCAGGAAGACTTTGATGCCCGCGGGCCGTTTAGCCATCCACGGCGGCGGGGGGTCTGGCGGCGTTGGCGGAAGGACGGCGTCGGGCTTGACTCCCAGCCTGATAAAGGCGGGCAGGAACTGCTCCGGAGGGAGTGCTTCCAGCTGCCCGTACTTCTTCCAGAGTTCCGCGTGCCCGGGGCTCCAGTCCCAGTTCCCGGCCCAGGCGGGCTCAAGCAGCGCCAGGCTGAGCAGCCTGTCGGGGTGCCTGGCGGCGAATGCCAGGGCAGCTGAGCCGCCCCCGGAGTATCCCACCAGGTGGAAGGTCTCCCAACCGAGGGCGTCGGCCTGGCGCAGTACGCCGTCAACCTCTGTGTCCAGGCTCCAGCCAGGCGGAGGCTCGTCGCCCGCATAGAGCTCCAGGTCCTTGGCGACTGCCTGTACCTCGGGTCCCAGGGCTTCAATCAGGGCCTCGTACGCTGGCTGGGCCGGGAGAATGGAGCCCGGAAGCAAAATGGTTCGAATCCGATCCATAAACGAACCATACGCCCGGTCCGGCTGTTCCTGACAGCCCCGTGGCGAGCCTATAAACGAGGCCCAGCCGAGGCCCCGAAAGGGACGGTCTGGTCCGCACTTCGCCCGGGGAGTGGCGGGCGAATTCGGTGGCAGGATGTGCCGGCTGAAGCCGGTGGTAATTGGTGCTCCAAATCTCCTGTAGGGTTGATCCTGTTGTTGTGTTTATGCAGTTGGTAGTTCAGGCAGTACGCGGGGTCGAAAGTCCTCGTTCTTCTGAAGTAGCGGTTTTGAACACCCCACACCGGAGGACCCGAAAGTCGGGACTTTTCCTCCACCTTCACGAAGGACAAAAATAATGGCTACTGGTACCGTCAAATGGTTTAACGCTGAAAAGGGCTTCGGCTTCATTTCCCCCGATGACTCCTCACAGGACGTTTTCGCACACTACTCTGCGATCGCTTCCTCCGGCTTCCGCTCACTCGAAGAGAACCAGAAGGTCTCCTTCGAAACCGAGCAGGGCCCCAAGGGTCCCCAGGCCGTAAACATCCAGTCCCTCTAATTTTTAGAGAAACTGGGGCCTAAGGGTTTCAAATTTTGAAAGCAGGGCCGGTCACTGACCGGCCCTGCTTTTTGTTAACCCGAGTGTGCTGGTTCCGGCTCAGCCGTGGTGCCGCTGCGCCAGGAACTCGGCCAGTGCAGGGTTGTCGATGTCCTTCGCCAGCCAGGGAACTGCCTGTGCTGCCGCTTCGTCACCGAGCACGGCCCGATGGGACTGCCCCCGCACCACGAACTCCCGCATCCCGCTCCGGCTCGCCAGCTCTGCCAACCGCTCCACAAAAGCAGCGGCACGCGGTGACCGGCTGGCAATGGACACTTCCGCCGCCGTATCCAGCAGCCGGGCCGAATACCAGAGGTACCACGGCTTGGGTTCGAGGCCCCGGTCTATCCAGTGCTCGGCGGCTGTGAGATCGCCGTGCTCCATGAACAGCCGAGCCTCGGCACCGGCGGCCAAAGCCATGTAGCAGTGGTCCCCGGCCAAATCAGCCATCACCCAGGACCGGTCGATCATGGCAGCAGCCTGCTCCAGTTCCCCGGCGGCCAGGTAGGTCTCTCCTCGCACCCCCGCCACAAACGGCTCGAACGACGTCCAGTGTTCCTCCGCGATCCAGACCAGTGTCCGGTCCAGGGAGTCGGCCGCCTGCTCCAGCTCCCCGCGAAGCAACCGAACGCGGCCCAGCAGCGCCTCGCTGAACGCCTGCTGCCGGCGGTTACCCAGAGCCTTGGCCAGGTTTCCGGACTCCGTCAGCGCGGTCACGGCATTCCCGTACCGTGCGGTGTCTGAGGCCAACATGCCCTGGATCGCCAGGATTCTTGCCTGTTCATCGGGGAATCCCTCCGCCGCCAGCATCGCCCGGTCCAGCCAGCCGGCAGCGCGGTCCGGCACACCCCGCTGCACGGACAGGTAGCCCAGCTCCCGGTATGCGGCAGCGGAAGTCCGGGAGACGCCGTCGGGCCCTTCCGCCTGCAGCGCGCGGTGCAGGAAATCAGCCACCTCAGCGCCGCGGCCGCCCGCTTGGTGGATCAGCGCCGCGGACAACGTCACCAGGGACTCGGCGAGCAGATGGCCGTTGCCGGTGCGCTGGGCCAGTACCACGGCGAGCCGCAGCTGTTCCAGCCCCCGGTCCACGGCCCCGGCCCAAAGCGACGAACCGCCGGCGTCGAGATAGGAGCGCACGGTGGCTTCGGTGGCCGGCACTCCGGGATCTGCTTCCGGGGCCGCAGCGGAGAGTGCCCGCCGGATTTCCGAGGGCAGCGGCAGGCCGAGCTCCTGCCGGTAGAGGTCGCCGGACCTGGTGACGTGCTCACGGGCCCGGCGGTGCTCTCCCAACGCCACAAGCGCCTTGACCAGGACGGCGTTGCTGTCTGCATGGAAGGGATTTCTCTCCAAAGCCAGGGTCGCCAGTTCTGCAGCCTCCCCGGGAGCACCGGAAGCAAGAGCTGCCAGCGCTGCCTCGTAGAGCAGTGACTGGACCACGTTATCGAGGCGGTAACGCTGGTCCGCCAGCCATGAATCGAAGACGGGGCAGTCAGCGAAGGACAACCCCTCAAGCAACTGGCCGGTGAAGCTGCGGGGCTCCAGGGCAGGATTGGCGGCTGAGTCCACCACTTCCAGGGCATCGCAGCGCCATGGCGGCAGCAGCTCCAGCCGCAATGGATCGCCGGCCACCGTAACGCCGTCGAGGGCGCGCCGCAGCTCGGACAAATTCCAGCGCAGGGCACCGAGGGGATCGGCGGCATCCGGAAACAGCAGCGACGCCGTGCGGGACCTGCCGGTGCCATCGGCCTGCAACGCGAGGTAGGCAAGCACTGCCCAGGCCTTGCGGCCTCTGGGCTGCAGGTGAGTGGTGCCGGATGACTCGATGGCAGGGGGCCCGAGGAGCCGAATCCAATTCTCGGCCATACGGCTCATGGTACCGCCGGCCGCTCCCGGCGTCTGCGGCGTTCACACGCTTGCTCACACGCCCGCCGCACACACTCAAATCACCACATCCGCCACACTCACAAGAGGCACAAAACAATGGAACTGATCGGCTTGCTGCTATTTGTTCTCTGGGTTCTCATCTCTACCGTTTCCACCGTCCTGACAGACGGCCGGAAACACCGCGGCCGTACGGACGACCTCCGCTCCACCAAGCCGTGGGCGGCAGGCAACCTTCCCAGCGAGTCCTATGCGTCGCTGCTGTGACTATGGTGTTCGGCAGGTGCAGGCATCGCGCGTACGACGGCGGGTAGCCGGCTAATCTGCCGGCTGCAGCCAAGCACCTGGCAACGAAGCAGGGCCGGTCACCGACCGGCCCTGCTTTTTGCATTGATTAGTGCAGCCCCATCGCGTTCCGCACCTCATCGAGGATGTGGTGCATCGCGTTCTCGGCAGCAACAGCGTCGCCGCCAGCGACAGCAGCAGCAACATCCTCGTGCGCCTGCAGCGCCTCGCTCCGCGGCTTGAAGGGCATCAGCCCCTGCTTGGTGCGGCTGGTGAGCACCTCGGCAACCATCCCCTCCAGCGCAAGGAACATCTCGTTGCCGCAGCTCTCCAGCAGCAGGCAATGGAATTCGATGTCCGCCGCCAGGAATGCCTCAAGCTCCCCGGCCTCGCCGAGCCGGCGCAGGTCGGCAGCGAGCGACGTCAGCTTCGCCCGTTCAGCGGCGCTCGCCCGGCGCGCGGCGCCGGCAGCAGCAATAGGTTCGACGGCGATGCGCAGCTCCGTGAGGCTGCTGTACTGGATCTCGCGCCGGTCCGAGGCGAGCCGCCAGCGCACCAGCTTCGGGTCAAAAACATTCCAGAGCCGGCGCTCCTGCACCACGATGCCCACCCGCCGGCGCGAGTACACCAGGTTCATGGACTCAAGGACCTTCATGGTGTCGCGGGCCACGGTCCGGGAAATGCCGTACTCCTGCTGGATCCCCTCCAGGGTGAGCCGGCTTCCGGGCGGTAATTCGCCGGAAGCAATGGCAACGCCAACCGCCTCCAAAACGCGTTCATGCATGGCGGGGGAGGCCCCGCCGTCGTGCGCGTTGTCCGCGTCCTGTGGTGTCGCCGTCGACATCTTTCCTGCCTTCCTCTGCGCCTGCGCGCTCTTCCAGCTTACTGAAAAAGTCCTAAAGGTATGACTTGTGACACGGAAAGATAGTATCTGTCGTGCAAAAAGGTGCTACCTTATTCCAAGCGCACCTCCTCACGGGATGCGCGACGAGCTTTCTTCACTAAGCCAACGGCGTCTTCTTCGGAGGTAAAACATGCAGTATCCCGCCACGCACCTGGTGGTGATGGGGGTTGCCGGGTCCGGCAAGTCCACCATTGCGGCAGCTCTTTCCCAGCAGCTGGGCTGGGCCTGCGCCGAAGCGGACGAGTTCCACCCCCAGTCGAACATCCAGAAGATGAGCCAGGGCATTCCCCTGCAGGACGAGGACCGCTGGCCCTGGCTCCAGGAGATCCAGAACTGGATGACCGCCCAGGCCAAGGCCGGCAAGAGCACCGTTCTGACCTGCTCCGCCCTCAAGCAGAGCTACCGGCAGCTGCTTGCCCAGGCGGAGGGCCGCGTCCTGTTCCTGCACCTCCACGGCGAAGCGGACCTGATTGGCCAGCGCATGCAGGGCCGCGAGGGCCACTTTATGCCGCCCACGCTACTGCCCAGCCAGCTGGCAACCCTGGAACCGCTCAGCGACGAGGAACTGGCAGCCGGAAGCCTCCGCCTGGACATCTCCAAGTCCCCGGAAGAGCTGGTTAGAACCATTATCGCCTCGCTGAAGCTTTCCGCCGGCCAGGCGTCCTAAGCACTTTCGATTCCCCAAACCCCAACAAAACCCTGTTTCAAAGGAGAACCATGACCATCGAAGGATGGACTCAAACGATGGGTGCAGGCCCACTGCTGCTCATCGCTGCGGCCGCGATCGTCGCGCTGCTGTTCCTGATCATCAAGCTGCGCATGCACGCGCTGCTCGCCCTGATCGTCATCAGCCTCGCGACCGCCTTCGCCACCGGCATCCCCGCCAACCAGGTGGTGCCCGTACTGATCAACGGCTTCGGCACAACCCTGGGCACCGTGGCACTCCTCGTGGGCCTGGGCGCCATGCTCGGCCGCATCGTCGAAACCAGCGGCGGCGCCAAGGTCCTGGCCGACTACCTCATCGGCATCTTCGGTGAGAAGCGTGCACCCTTCGCCCTGGGCCTTGCCTCGCTGATCTTCGGCTTCCCCATCTTCTTCGACGCCGGCCTGGTGGTCATGCTGCCCGTCGTCTTCGCCGTCGCCCACCGCCTGGGCGGGGGAGTGCTCCGCTACGGCCTGCCCGCCGCCGGCGCGTTCTCCGTGATGCACATCTTCCTGCCACCGCACCCGGGACCGGTGTCCGCGTCCGCCTTTTTTGACGCCAACGTTGGCCTCGTGACCATCGCCGGCCTCATCGTCGCCATCCCCACCTGGTACGTCACCGCCTACCTCTTCGGCCTCTACACCGGCAGGAAGCTCGTCCTGCCCGTTCCGGAACTGCTGGGCCACGCGAGCGCCGAAGCCGAGTCCCACCCGCCGCGCTTCCGCACCATCGTGGGGCTGCTGCTCCTGCCGCTGGTCCTGATCTTCATGAACACCGGCCTGAACACGCTGGCCTCCTCCGGCGTGTTGAGCGAAGGCGTCAAGGACGAGCAGTGGTTCCAGGTCCTGCGCACTATCGGTGAGACGCCGGTGGCACTGCTGATTGCCGTGATCGTGGCCATGTTCGTCCTGGGCGCCAAGCGCGGCAAGGACGCCGGCGCACTGGAGAAACTGCTCGAATCCTCCCTGGGCCCGGTCTGCTCCGTCATCCTGATCACCGGTGCCGGCGGCATGTTCGGCGGCGTCCTGCGCACCTCCGGAATCGGCGCCGCACTCGCCGACGTCCTGGGCAACCTGGGCATCCCGCTGATCCTGGCCGGCTTCCTGATCTCGGCCATCCTGCGCATCGCCCAGGGTTCCGCCACCGTGGCCCTCACCACCACCGCGGGACTGATCGCTCCGGCTGTTGCGCTGGCAGGCCTGAACGGCATGCAGGTCGCCGCACTGGTCATCGCCGTGGCCGCCGGCTCCGTGGTGGTTTCCCACGTCAACGACTCCGGCTTCTGGCTGGTGGGCCGCTTCTTCGGCATGGACGTCAAGACCACCCTGAAGACCTGGACCGTGATGGAAACCCTCATCGGCGTGATGGGCTTCGCCATCGCCGCCGTGATCTTCCTGCTCGCCGGCCTGGCGGGATAGCTTTCCCCAGCTGGCCCCCCAACTAAGTAGCGCCAAGTGTCGTTTTCAACCTCCAAAACGACACCTGGCGCTAGTCCGAAAATGGGGTGACGTGGCTTTGTTGGTTGGGCGTGGTTGATCGTTCGGGCCACGTTTGGGCTTATGCGAGTATGTGTGGTTGTCAGGCTACCGGGGTGAGGGTCACGGTGTAGCCGAGGGCTTCGAGTTGGCGGATGTGGTTGTGCTTCCTGGCGTCCGGGTTGGTGCGGGCATGGACGTAGTCGTGGCCCAGATCCTGGAACCTGGTGTCGGGGTCTTGGAGGATGTGCCAGGTGGCGACCAGGATGGAT
>NZ_UNRG01000004.1 GCF_900537115.1 Arthrobacter sp. Alg241-R88 | reverse complement strand
GCCCTGCTGCTGCCCTACACCTCCTACGAAAAAGGCGTCAGCCCCTTCGTCACCTTCTTCGGCTCCATCGGCATCCAGGGCGTGGACGTCATCATGAACCTCGTCGTCCTCACCGCCGCCCTGTCCTCCCTCAACGCCGGGCTCTACTCCACCGGCCGGATCCTGCGCTCCATGTCCGTCAACGGCTCCGCCCCCAAATTCGCCTCCCGCATGAACAAAGCCGGCGTCCCCTACGGCGGCATCGCSATCACCGCCGGCGTCTCCCTCCTGGGCGTCCCGCTGAACTACCTCGTCCCSGCCGACGCCTTCGAAATCGTCCTCAACGTCGCCTCCGTCGGCATCATCATGACCTGGGCCACCATCGTCCTGTGCCAGATCCAACTCCACCGCTGGGCCAACAAAGGCTGGCTCAAACGCCCCTCCTTCCGCATGATCGGCGCCCCCTACACCGGCTACCTCTCCATCCTCTTCCTCGCCGGGGTCCTGATCATGGTCTTCATCGAATCCCCCCTGACCATGCTCGTCACCGCCATCGCCTCCATCCTGATGGTCCTCGGCTGGTACGCCTGCCGCAAACGCATCCGCGACATCGCCGAAACCCGCGAAGGCTTCACCGGCACCGCCCCCGTCATCGCCAACCCGCCAGCGGACACCTTCAAGAAGTAATCCCGCTCCACGGCGTACGACGGCGGCACCCCAGGTTCTTGAATTCGGGAACCTGGGGTGCCGCCGTCGTTAGTTGTTGTTCAACTCCCGCTTAGTCTGATGGTTTCACCACCATCGCCGAACCACCGCCACGCCTGGCCGGTTCGGCCACAGCAATGACCTTGTTGTCATCGAGGAACTCGATGGCAGTGGCTGCGCCGATTTCCGCGGCTGAGGTACCCGGCATACCTGCAGCGGCGAAATTGTGGCCGTACCGTGTGGCAAGGTCCTTTCCATACGGCGCGTCGATGAACGCCTGCTCAGCAGTTACATTTGCGGTGTTGCGCTGTGAAGCGCGGGGAGCCGCCAAGGCTTCCTCAACGCTCATGCCGAGGTCGATCCGGTTGATGAGTGTCTGCAGCACCGTGGTGATGATGGTTGAACCGCCCGGGGAACCAAGCGCCAGGAACGGTTCGCCGTCCTCGAGCACGATGGTGGGCGACATGGACGAACGCGGCCGTTTGCCCGGCTCGATGCGGTTGGGGTCAGTTTCGCTGTAAACCGGTGAGAAGTCCGTCAGCTCATTGTTCAGGATGAAGCCGCGGCCGGGAACCACAATGCCGGAGCCGCCGGTCTGCTCGATGGTGAGCGTGTACTCCACCACGTTGCCCCACTTGTCCGAAACCGTGAGGTTGGTGGTGTTGATGTTCTCCGTATCCGATGCGTGGTTCAGCGCCGCTGGTTCGGCCGGGCACGCGCCGTCGTATGACCCCACGTCCCCTGCAACCACAGGCTTTGTGGCCGCCCGGTGGGGGTCAATGGCGCAGGCGCGTTCTTTTCCAAACACCGGGTCCAGCAATTCCTCAGTGGGGACATCCACGAATGCCGGGTCACCCACGTACTTTCCACGGTCGGCAAACGCGAGCGCGGTGGCCTCGAGGTAATGATGGAGGACCTTTGGCTTGTCCTCCCGAAGGGACGGCAGGTCAAACACCTCAAGGATGTTCAGTGCCTCGCCCACCGTGGTGCCGCCGCTGCTCGAAGGCGCCATGCCATAGACGTCGTACCCGCGGTACTCAACGTGGGTGGGGTCCTGGTCAAGGGCCTTGTAGTCGTCCAGGTCCTCGGTGGTCATAACGCCCGCAGGTCCGGGCAACGCACTCTGGCCCGGGCTGCTGGGGGCATTGCGCACGGTGGACACGATCTCTTCCGCCAGCGGGCCCTCATAGAACTCGTCGACACCCTTCTGCCCCAGGAGCCGGTATGTCTCGGCTATGTCCTCGTTCCTGAAAACGGCTCCGACTGCGGGTGCATCGTTCTCCGGGCCGGGCAGGAAAAGCTCCCTCGTCGCCTCGAATGGCAGGAAACGCTCCCTGTTCTCCAGCGTCTGGAGGCGGAAGGTTTCATCCACCACGAAGCCATCCTCCGCCACGTCAATGGCAGGCTCCAAGGCTTCCCCGAGGCTCATGCTGCCCCAGCGGTCCAGCGCCCGCTCCCAGGTTGCCGGTGTACCCGGCACGCCGACCGAGATTCCACTGGTTGCCTGCTTCTTGAAGTCATAAGGCGTCCCGGTGGCGGGGTTGATGAAGGCGTCCTTGGGCATCGCCTGAGGGGCGGTTTCCCGGCCGTCAATGGTTTTGACCTTGCCCGTGTCCGCGTCGTAGAAGACAAAATAGCCACCGCCGCCGATGCCGGCGCTGTAGGGCTCGGTCACGCCGAGGGTGGCTGCCGCGGCGACAGCGGCGTCAACCGCGTTGCCGCCCTTGCGAAGGACTTCGATGGCCGCCGCCGAGGCGTCCAAGTCAACGGTGCTGACAGCTCCGCCGTACCCCTCGGCAACAGGTTCCTTGTGGGAGTCGTCGGCCTCCCATGAATGAGCAGAGGCCGGGCTTACCAATACTCCGGTCGTCACGCTCATCGCCAGCGCCGCCGTACCGGCAGCTACCCGGCGTCCCAGATGTGGCATGATTGCTCCTGAATGGGTTCGAGTGAGGTGAATCACACGCTACTCCTCGCCCCATCTACTCTCAACGGCTGCGCCTACCCCTCTTGACGCGCACCCGGCCCGGGTTTATCCTCAGCCCATCCTGCCGCTTCAACGGCTTGCGAGGGGCAACATCAAGCTGCCTTTTGCGCTTGTCCGGAGCCCCGTCAGCGGTTGCAGCAGGACTGTCCAGGAGCGTACCGGTCAAGGAGGACCGTGATGAACAATCTGGAAGCAAAGATTGTTGTAGGTGTGGACGGCTCTGATTCCTCTGTGCATGCCCTGCGGTTGGCGGCCAAGCTGGCGCCCGCACTCGACGCGCGCATCCATGCGATGGCGTGCTGGGATTTTCCGCAGATCTACGCCGGCTACGTTCCGCCCGACTTCGACGCCTTTGAAGGAGCCGCAAGGCAGACCTTGGCCGAGGCTCTCGGCAAAGCGTTCGGGCCGGATGCCCCCGTGGAGATTACCCAGGCCATAGTCCGCGGCCCAGCCCCGGCCAAACTGGTCGAAGCCGGCGCTGACGCCGCGCTCCTCGTGGTGGGCCGCCGCGGGCACGGCGGCTTCATTGGTATGCACCTTGGGTCGGTGAGCTCAGCCTGCGTTTCGCACGCAGCCTGCCCGGTCCTGGTGGTGCATGCCGACAGCACCCATCGCCACCACCATCTCTGGAGAGGCTCCAAGGACAAGGGCGCCGCCAAGCTCTAGCCGCCTGAACCTTCCTGGCGTAACGCAACGCCCCGGCGACTCCGGGCCGGGAGCCGATCCCCTATGCTCAGCAGAGTGCCCCTTGGCGCCGGCGCCCGCAGGGGTGGCGTATCGAGCAGTTCAACGACGAACCAACCGGGAGACAGTATGACCAACTGGCGGATCAGGGACTTCCACTCGGCCGACCTCGACGGGATCCTGCATCTCTGGGAAACGCTCAAGTCCCACAACGTGGAACCCGTCTATGCCCTCTCCGAGGTCCTGGCATCCTGCGAAAAGGACCACGCCGTGGTGGCGGTGCAGGGAGAACAGGTGGTGGGTGCCGCCGTCGGGCGCGCCGCCCACGACCAAGGCTGGATCGTTTTCCTCGCCACCCTGCCTGAATACCGCGGCCGCGGAATCGGCACCTCGCTGCTGGCCGCCGTCGAAAACCGCATGGCGCCGCACGGGCTCAACAAGCTCTCCGCACTCATGCCGGAATCGGAAACCCGGGTGGAGGCCTTCCTGGGCCGCGGCTTCGCACTGAAGAAGAACCTGCGCTACTTCGAGCGGACCATCCCCGTCCAGCGGCAGGAGCTCGGCGCGCTGGGCCAGCTCGGCGGCCGCGTCCTGGCCCGCGACCTGTGGGAAAACGTGGCCGGCATGCGCAAGGAAAAGGAACTGCTGGAACGCCGCCTGGTCCTCCCCCTGGCCGAGGCCGACCTCGCCGACGAATTCGGCGTCGTCCCGCCCCGCGCCGTGGTGCTCTTCGGCCCGCCCGGCACCGGCAAAACTACCTTCGCCAAAGCCATTGCCTCCCGCCTGGAATGGCCCTTCGTGGAAGTGTTCCCCTCCCGGCTTGCCGCGGACCCGCAGGGCCTGGCCGGGGCGCTGCGCGAGACCTTCCTGGAGATCGCAGAGCTGGAACACGCCGTGGTGTTCATCGACGAGGTGGAGGAGATCGCCTCCCAACGCTCGGGGGAGCCGCCGTCGCCGCTGCAGGGCGTCACCAACGAGCTGCTCAAGATCATCCCGGCCTTCCGGGAACAGCCGGGCCGGCTGCTGGTGTGCGCCACGAACTTCATCCGGGCCCTGGATTCCGCCTTCCTGCGCCACGGCCGGTTCGACTACGTCATCCCCATCGGCCTTCCCGACCGGCAGGCCCGCGAGGCCATGTGGCAGCGTTTCATCCCCGCCCCGGTGGTGGATGACGTGGACGTGGAACTGCTGGTGGACAAAACCGAGGGCTTTTCCCCCGCGGACATCGAGTATGCCGCCCGGAGCGCCTCCCAGCGTGCACTGGAAAACGTTGTTTACGGCAGGGACAGCGACGGCGGGCTGGCTTCCGGCGGCGCACTTTCAGTCCGGGAGGCGGTGCGGAAGGGGCCCTCCACCCAGGACTACCTTGACGCCATTGGTGATACCCGCACCACGGTCAGTGCCGAAGTGCACCAGGACTTCCTGGAGGACATCGACGCCCTGGGGCGCGTGTAAGGCAGTAACGTTTGATGCATGTCCTCCAACCCCCTCCGGCATGCCATGGCGCGCATGGGCGGCCGCGATCCGCATGAAAAGCACCGAGCCGTCACACCGCTTGAACTCTTTTTCGACCTGACTTTTGTGATCGCCTTCGGCGTTGCCGGCAGCCAGTTCGCCCATGAGATCGCCGAAGCGCACTTGGTTGCCGGGCTGATGGGGTTCTCCTTCGCGATGTTCGCCGTTATCTGGGCATGGATCAACTTCACGTGGTTCGCCAGCGCCTACGACACCGATGACTGGATCTTCCGTGTGGTCACGATGATCCAGATCGTTGGCGTCCTGATCCTTGCCATGGGAATCGAGCCCATGTTCCATTCCCTGGTGGAGGGTAAGCATGTAGACAACGCGGTGATCGTGGGCGGCTACGTGATCATGCGGCTGGCACTGGTTGCCCAATGGCTTCGGGCAGCCAGGCAGGATCCTGCCCGCCGCGAGACATGCCTGCGCTACGCCAAATACCTGGCGCTGGTGCAGCTCGGCTGGATTGCGGTACTGATCATCGAGGCGGACGTTCCCACCACATTCTTCATGATTGTGCCCTTGATCGTCCTGGAGATGGCCACCCCGTACGCCGCCGAGCGCAAAGCCCGGACACCGTGGCATGCCCACCATATTGCCGAGCGGTACGGGCTGCTGGCCATCATCGCTTTGGGTGAATGCCTCATCGGTGCGATCGAGACGCTCCGCGCCATCGTGGCCAACCACGGCTGGAGCGTGGACGCCGCACTGGTTGGCTTTGGCGGCACAGCCTTGGCTTTCGGCATGTGGTGGATTTACTTCATGCTTCCCGCCGGACGCGCGCTGCACCTGCGGCGCCACCGGTCATTCCTGTTCGGCTACGGCCACATCCCTATTTTCGCCGCGATTGCCGCCACCGGCGCCGGGCTGCACGTGGCGGCGTACTTCATCGACCACGAGGCACACATCAGCGGCGCCGTTGCGGTGGCCAGCATCGCCGTTCCGGTGGCACTGTTCAAGGGCTCGCTGACCTGGCTGTACAGCGTGATGGTGGGCCCTGACCGGACAGTCATCACCGTGGCGGCAGGCGTACTGGCGGCGCTGGCCGCATCAGTCGGCATGGCGGCAGCAGGGGTTTCGGTCCCGGTCTGCCTGCTGCTGATCGTGCTGGCGCTCGGCATGTCGATCGTCATCGATGAGCGCCGCGGTTCCGACCGGCTGCACCACGCCCTGGAGAAGCTCGAGGCTACTGCTCCCCGGCCGTCCTAGCGTCGAAGGCCGCCCCGCCGGCGGCATCGGGCTCCCCGTAGGACAGATTCTCGTAGTCCGTGGTGTCTTCCTCGTCCAGCTGGTTGTCCAGCTCTTCCAGAAGCCACGGGTTGACCCGGGCAAGAATCTTCCGGACCTCCTCCACCTCGACGGCGGCGTACAGCACCGGACGGGCATCACGGTACTTGGTGACAGGCGGTTTGTCCGGCCATTTCTCCGCCAACGCCTGGACCCTGTCGGGCAGTGAGTTGTGGGCGTTGTCGGCAATCTTGACCAACGCAGCATCATGGTCCTCAGCGATCTCGCGGATGCCGGCCTGGTAGTCGTCCGGGTTTTCGTGCAGCCGGTTGGTGACGCGTTCGATAATTTCCACAGCCCGCTCGGACACGCCCATGTCCAGCAGCGCCTGGCGGGTTATTGGAGTGTCTTCGGCGATGTCGTGCAGGTACCCGGCGATCCGGATGTCGTCGTCGAAATCGGCGAGGGCATCGCCAACAGCGAGGACATGTTCCCGGTACGGGCGCTTCAGCTTGTCCTTCTGCCGGTTGTGGGCCACCTCGGCGAGCACCTTTGCGGTCTCAACCGTGAATCTGGGCGCCGGGCTCTGCTCCGCGGCATGCTGGTCTGACATGCCCTAAGCCTAGGCTGAACAGGCAGCTTGGGCTCAACCGGCTAAAACCGGTCTGTGCGCCTACTGCTTGCCGTACTTCCGATGAACCGCCTGCTTGCTCACCCCCAGGCACTGCGCAATGGCTTCCCAGGACAATCCGGCCTGCCTTGCGCTCCGGACAAGCGAGGATTCTGTCCTGCTCACTTCCTTCTGCAGCTCAGAGACGGCGTGCAGCGCCTCTGCCGGCCCCATTCCGTCCATTGATCCCACCAGCGTTTTCATGCGATCCACCTCCATGCGTCAACATTAGTTGACTAGGTTCGAGGTGTCAACGAGAGTTGACGAAGGGTCGTGGCGCGCATCCCGTCGGCGAGAGCGGGCATCAGCGCCCGGAAGTCCCGAGCCCTCTCCACACCCACGGCTCCAGTGGCAGGGTGGACGGGTCGAAGGCCGCCAGGGCCTTCTCAAGCGGACCGGCAGGCAGTCCGAGCGACTCGAGCAGCCGGTCCCGCACGGCAGCGGCAGGGCTTCCCGCATCTGCCAGATCCCGGAGCGTCACTGCGCCGTCCCGCTTCGCCAGCCGGACGCCGTCGGCATTCACCACCAACGGAACATGCGCATATTCCGGAGAAGGAATATTCAGGAGCGCGGCGAGGAACGCCTGCCGCGGAGTGGACGGGAGGAGATCGTCGCCGCGGACCACCTGATCAACGCCTTGCTCAGCGTCGTCCACCACTACTGCGAGGTTGTAGGCCGTCACCCCGTCGTTGCGCCGCAGCACAAGGTCGTCCACCACGCCGGTATAGGTGCCGTGGAGCAAGTCGCGGACGGTGTGCTGCGCGACGTCGGCGCGCAGCCGGATGGCGGCCGGCCGCGTAGAGCGCTTGAACTCAAGCTCCGCGTGGCCGAGGCGCCGGCAGGTCCCGGGATACGCGCCCTGCGGCGCGTGCGGAGCGGACGGTGCCTCCTGGATTTCCCGCCGGGTGCAGAAGCACTCGTACGTCAGTCCGGCAGCCTGCAAACGGGAAATCGCGTCGGAGTAGTAAGGTCCACGGGTCGTCTGGCGGGCCACGTCACCGTCCCAGGTAATACCGATAGCCTCCAGGTCCCGCAATTGGCCCGCTTCTGCACCGGCGCGTGCGCGGTCGAGATCTTCCACCCTGAGCAGGAACTTCCGGCCCGTGGAACGGGCGAACAGCCAGGCAAGGATTGCCGTCCGAAGGTTCCCTACATGGAGGTCACCGGAGGGGCTGGGGGCAAAGCGGCCTGCGGAGGTCATGGGTCAACCCTATGCGGGAAGGGAATGTGCCCGGACAGCACAAGAGCCCCTCAGCTACTGACTTCGAAAAATCCGACGTCGGTAGCTCAGGGGCTCTTGCAAGTGCTTGCAGAATGACCGTGGTGTGAACAAGTGTCAATCAGCGGCGGCCTCCTTGCGGGAAGCGGTGTCCAGTTTCCGGGTGGTGTGCCGGGAGCCTGTAAGCCTGAGGGAATCAGCGGTAGCTTTTGCCTTCGTTGCCACTATTTGAGCACAAAACAGGCAGGGAGGACCAACAGGCACTGTTTTCATTGATCAGTTTGACCAACGGCTTACGGCGAGCGGGATGCGGATTGATCGATATGCTTCCATTTCGGCCCAGCGGCCTATCCCACCGGTGCGGGCACCGGGGCAGCGGGTGGCTCAGCCTTGGTCCGCCGTTTCCCGAACCGCAGGTACAGGGACGGCAGGATGAAAAGGTTGAGGAGCGTTGAGGACACCAGTCCGCCGACGATGACTACAGCCATGGGATGCTCGATTTCATGGCCGGGGATGGTGCCCATCATGATCAGCGGAACCAGCGCCAGCCCGGTGGCGAGCGTTGTCATCAGGATGGGCGAGAGCCGTTCCCCCGCGCCCCGCAGCACCAGTTCAGGCCCGAACTTTTCATTTTCGTATTTTTCAAGGTGCTGGCAATGGCTGATGAGGAGGATGCCGTTGCGCGCCGCGATACCCATGACCGTCAGGAACCCTACGATCGAGCCGAGCGAGAGAACGCCGCCGCTCAGGTAGGCCGCGAACATTCCGCCGACGAGCGCAACAGGGAGTGTAAACATGATCAGCGCAGCCAGCCGCCAGCTGCCAAATGATGCCTGGAGCAGCAGGAAAATGACCAGGAGAGCAACCGCGGCGAAGGTCAGGAGCTGCCGGGTGGCGGCTTCGCGTTCCGCGAACTCCCCAAGGACCTCGGCGTGGTAGCCGGCGGGGAATTCCACCTCGGCGAGCTCTTCCTGCAGTTTCGTCACCAAGGCACCCAGTTCCCCATCCGACGCCGCATTGGCGCTGATGTCGATCCTGCGTGAATTGTTGTTCCGGTCAATAACGCCCGGAGTTGCGCTAACCCTCACGTCCGCCACCTCGGCGAGCCGGATCGGCACTCCGGACGGAGTATCGATGGGCAGGTTGCCGATACTGGTTACGTCTGAACGCGTCTCCGGGGAACTCCAGATGCGGACGTCGAAGACCTTGCCTTCCCGCCACAGGTCGCCCACTTCCTCGCTGGCCACCATAGCTGCCGCAGCCCGCCGGACGTCGCCGGGCTTGATGCCATGGCGCTTTGCCGCCTCGAGGTTGACCTCGACGTCCACCTGCGGAATATCCACCTGCAGCGATACGTGCTCCTCGACGGCCTCGTCTATGCCTCCCATCACCTCCTCGACTTCCTTGGCCAGCTCGCGCAAAGTTTCCAGGTCATCGCCGTATACCCGGACTACAACCGCGTCGCCTTCGCCGGTGAGGACCTCACGGATCCGCTCCTTCAAGTAAGTCTGCACGTCGCGGTGGATCCCTGGATATCCGTCCACTACTTCCTGCACGGCGGCCAGGGTTTTGTCGTAATCGGCCGAGGGATCCACGCTGATCCAGTTCTCACCGAAGTTCACCCCCACCACCTCATCTGCCGCCAGCGCCTGCCCTATGTGGGCGCCGCAATTCAGGACTCCCTCTACCGCCAGCAACTCCCTGCAGGCCCGTTCGCTGATGCGGACCTCCTCGGCCAGGGACGTGCCCGGTTGGGTCACCCAGTGCATGAGGAAGTCGCGCTCCTTGAACGAAGGCAACAGTGCCTGGCCCAGCAACGGGGCCACCAGGACGCCGGAGAGCGTCAGGGCGGTAAAAGCGAGGTAGCCGGGCCCCGGGCGCCGGATAACCCGGGACATGAGCTTGTGGTAGCCGCGCTTGAGGACCCGGACCAATGGCGGGTCCCGCGGATCCAGCGGAGCCTTGCGCAGGAAGATGAGCGCAAGGGCTGGAGTGACCGTGAGCGCCACCAGCATGGATGCGAACACCGCCAGCGTATAGGCGCTTGCCAGCGGACGGAAGAAAGCCCCGGTGAGTCCTTCAAGGAAGAAGATGGGTACCGCGGCCACCACAATGATGAGGGTGGCGTACACGATTGGCCCACGGACCTCCATGGAAGCCTCCAGCACAACGGATGCGGTGGACCGGCCGCTTCCGCTTTCCCGATGCTGCCTCAACCGTCGAATGATGTTTTCGATATCGATGATGGCGTCATCCACCACAACGCCCACGGCGATGACCAGGCCGGCCAGCACCATGGTGTTCACCGTGCTGCCGGTCAACATGATGACCACGCCTGCTGTGATGAGGGACAAGGGGATGGCAATCAGGCTGATGAGGGCCGTCCGCCACTGGAAAAGGAAGGCTCCCAGCACCATCATGACCAGCACGATGCCCAGCAGCAGAGCCAGGCTCAGGTTTTCCAGCGACTGCTCTATGAAGGTGGCCGGCCTGAAAATGGCGGTGTCGACGTCGATTCCCGACAGTGCCGGAGCCATCTGCTCCAGCGCCTCCTCCACTCCCCTTGTCACTTCGAGGGTGTTGCCCCACGGCAGCTTCTCCACGATGAGCATCAGGCCTTCACCGTCGTTGATGACGGCGTCACCGATCAGGGGGTTATGGTCCATCACGACGTCGGCCACGTCGCCCAGGCGCAGGGGGTTCCCGTCGCGTTCCTGGATAGTGATCTTGGCCAGATCCTCAGGGGTTTTGATTGGCAGGACGTGCGAAATGCCAACGCGCTGGTTGGGCGTTTCAACAACGCCGCCGGTGCCTACCATGTTGCCGGAGGAGTGCTTGAGCAGTCCGGCGTGCATGGCGTCATTGGTGGTTGACATCACCTGTTCCAGGGAAACCTTTTCGGCCAGCAGCCGGTCAGGCTTAACGCGCACCTGAAGGGTTTCCTTCCGTTCACCCCAGATGGCAACGTTGGCCACCCCCGGAACGGAGAGCAGGTGTGCCCGCAGCTTGTAGTGGGTCAACATGGACATTTCGATCAGGCTCAGCTCGTCCGAGGACAAGCCGATTTTCATGACCCGGCTCGTGGAGGACAAGGGCTGCAGCATCACCGGTGGCGTGGCCCAGCTGGGCAGCGTCGGCGTGACCGTTGCGACTCTTTCCGAAACCAGCTGCCGCGCCTTCAGCAGATCAGTACCGGGATCGAAAATCATCAGAACTGAGGACAGCTGGGAAACCGACTTTGACCTCAGCTCGTCCAGCCCCTCCAAGCCGTTGAGCGCGTCCTCAAGCGGAACCGTGACCAGCTCCTCCACTTCCGCGGCGGTCAGGCCCAGGGCGGCGGTCTGGATTTCCACCCGGGGCGGTGCGAACTCGGGAAACACGTCCACCGAAGCTGAACTGATCTGGACGGCACCAACCATCATGATGCCGACGGCGAGCGCTACCACCACCGAGCGGAACTTGAGACTGAAAGCAATAAGCTTGCGCATAGCTGGTCAGTGCGCCGTATCCAGTTCAGCACCCAGGAGTTCGGCTGCCCCTACCGTTACGATCCTGGTGCCAGGCTGGGGCCCGCTGGTCAACTTCACGGCGGGAGCCTCGATCCGTTCAACCGCCACGGGCGCCCGGACAAACACCAGCGGCTCAGGGTTGGTGTAGACCCAGGTGCCGCCAGTGGCGTCATAGATCAGGGCCGAGTAGGGAACCTGGAGTTTACCCTCGACGGTCTCCACCGCGCCTGTAGCCACCCCCAGCCGTTCTGCAGCTTTCTCCGTCAAGGTGATGCGGCTGACTTCCTGCCCGTCAACCTCCTCCAAGGTGGCCGCTTCCAGCCCGGTTGCGGCCGGCGCCGCCTCAGGCACTTCCCCGCATGCGGCCACGGGGCCACAGACCAGGCAAGCCATAACCATGGCACCAAGCAGGTGGCGCTTCCAAGGCACGTTTGCAGTCGTCATGATATTTCCGTTCTTACAGGGGGCCCCGCGGCGTCGGTGGGGCCTTGTGACTTCAGGGGATCCTCCGGGGCGCCAGTGCCAAACAGGATCAGGAGGGTTGGAAGGACAAACAGAACAAGCAGGGCATGTGTCACCAAGCCACCCCATACCACGACGGCCAAGGGCAGGATGGTTTCCCTGCCAACCACTCCCCCCAGTACCACCAAGGGGATCAGGAATGCAGCGCTGATAACCGCAGCAATCACAAGCGGGACCACGCGTTCCTGGGCCGCCTGCAAAATGGAGGAGCGCGAACCACCCTGTACGGGGGCTTCCTCCCGCGCCTCAACAGTTGCCGCGGTGTCGGCAGCGCCCGGCGATTGGGCGCGCCGGACCAGCAGGATGGAGTCACGCACAGCCATGGCCAACAGCGCCGCGAAGGCAAGGAGAGTCACCTGGGATCCGATCCCGCCTGTGATGAATGCGCCCAAGACACCGCCTGCCAGGGCGAGGGGCAGCGCAAGGAATACAACCAGTGCCACGCGCCAGCTTCCCAGCGCGGTCTGGAGGAGGACCAGGACACCGATCAGGGCTGCCCCGGCGACGGCCAGGACCAGTTGGATAGTGTCCTGCCGCTCGGAGTATTGGGACGGCACCTGTGCGTGATACTCCATGGGGAAATCAAGGTTGGCCAGCTTGGCGTTGACATCTGACGTGATGTCCCCGGTGGACCTGCCGTCCACTTGGGCTACCACGTCGATGTGGCGGGAGGTATCGATGTGGGTGATCACCGATTCGTTGGGCGCAATGCGGACATCCGCCAGCTCCCCGAGCCGAACATGGCCACCGCCAGGCTTGTCAATGAGCAACTCCTGAACGCTGGTGAGGCTCGAGTTGGTCGCCGGAGTTCCCTTCACCACCACTTGGAAGACCTTCTGCTGCTCGAAAAGGAAGCCGACGTCCACACCCTGCAGCAAGGTGGCTGCTGCACGCCGCACATCACCTGGTTTGATGCCGGCTTCCTGTGCCTTGTCCAGGTTAACCTCGATCTCGGCGATGGGCTGGAGCTGGGGAAGGGACAACTGCGGGTCAACCAGGCCTGGCGTGGTGGACATCATCTCCCTGACGTCTTCCGCCGTTTCCCGCAGGACCTGGGGATCTACCCCGAAGACCCTGACCGAGAACTCATGTTCTGACCGGCTGCGTTCGGCATCGAGCCGGTTCTGACCATATGTGACGACGCTGCCGCTGATCCCTGGGTAGCCTGCCGCAACTTCTTGCACAGCCTCGGCCACATTCAAGTAGTCGGCGTCCGCCTCCATGGTTACCCAAAGTTCCCCTGAATTTGCCCCGACTACCCGGTCGGAGGTGATGGCACGGCCCACGTGCCCGCCCACGCTGGCGACTCCGGGTACGTTCTTCAATTCCTTGCTGGCAAGTGCGGATATCCGGCTCATTTCGGTGTTCGACGTCCCTGCCATCCCGTCCCACTGCACCAGCAGGATCCGGTCCTGAAGTGCAGTTACCGAGGGTTGCCCGGCAGCCAGGAGCGGAACGCCCGCTACCGCAGCTACCGCGAGCAGAGCACCTGCCGCCAACACCCACCGGGATTTCGCGGCGCTCCGTTCGAATGCTGTCCGGATGCCTGTCCTGATTTTGCCCGGGAGCTGTAGAGAGCGCTCCTCGCCCCCCATGAAGGTGAGGGCCAACGCCGGGGTCAGGAGCCATGCAACCACCAGGGCGACCGCGAGCGCCAGCAGGAAGGACAGGACCAAGGGAACAAAAAGGGCCTGGTTCAACCCTGTCAGGAACAGCACGGGCAGCAGGACGAGCGCCATGGTAAGTCCGGCGAAGATGATTGCATTGCGCGTCTGCTGGAGGGCGGCAGTAATGAGTGCCATCCGTGGCTCCGCCTTCACCTCTGGCTCCGCCGGGCCGCCGTCCATGCTCCCGCCATCCGCGGCGTCAGTGGAAGTTGCAGCCGCAGCCCGCCGGCCGGTACCCGGGGCGGAAAGCTCCCGCCGCCGGCGTAGCCCGTTCAGGTCAGTCACGAGGTCGGTCACAACCACGACTAGAGCCAGAATCAGCCCGGCGAAGACCATGACGTTCAGCCCGATTCCGAGCACGAACAGCATGAGCAAAGCTGCCGCCGCGGATACTGTCAGGACAATCAGACCCACAAGGGCCATCCGCCAGGACTTGAAGAAGAGTCCCAGGAGGAGGGCCGCCAGCAACAGGCCGACGATGAAGCCCGTACTCAGGTTCTGCACCGCGGACTCAAGGAAAGTTGCAGGCCGGTAGACGCTTGTGTCCACGTTGATTCCCGAAAGGCCAGGCTTCAAGTCCTCCAAAGCCGCTTCGAGCGCTGCTGTGATTTCGGCCGTGTTGGCCTCAGGAAACTTCTCTATGACCAGCATGAGGGCGGGGTCCTCATCCACCACAGCGTCACCGATGAGCGGCTGGTGGTTTTCCCTGACTGTTGCCACATCACCCAGTACCAGCGGAGCGCCTGTCACGTTTTCGACGCTGACCTGCGCCAGGTCGCTTGGGGTGGTGATCGGCAGGACATGCTGGATCCCAATGCGCTGGTTATCCGTTTCCAGGAAGCCGCCCGTTCCCGGTGTTGAGGCCTCGAGGAACGTCAGTGGCGATACCCACACTGCATTGCCTGTTGTCCGAATGATCTGGTTGAGTGTTACCCCCCGCGCCTGAAGCGCTTGAGGGTCCACTTCCACCTGCATCTGCTGCTCACGCTGGCCCCAGATTGAAAGGTTGGCAACCCCGGGAACACCCATCAGGCGTGGCCTGATATTCCATCTGGCAAGGACGGACATGTCGATGAGCGGAACGTCTGACGACGATAGCCGGACCATCATGACCCTGCTGGTGGAGGACTTCGGCTGCATCAGAACGGGGGGTGAGGAAACCCGCGGCAGCGAGTGGGCCTGAACCAGGCGCTCGGCAACAAGTTGGCGCGCCCGTGGCAGGTCCGTCCCCGGCTCGAAGAGCAACTGGATGGAGGAAAGGCCCGGAACCGACTGCGACCGGATCTCATCCAGATACGCGACTCCATTAAGGAGGTCCACTTCCATCGGTGAAGTAATCAGTTGTTCGACTTCGAGGGCGGACAGTCCCAAGGCCTCGGTCTGGATCTCAACTTGGGCAGGCTCAAATTCGGGCAACGCGTCTACTGAGGACCTGGGAAAATACCAGAATCCCATCGCTATTATTCCCGCAGCCAATGCCAGGATCAGCAGCCGAAATTGGAAACTCCATCGTGCAAATAAACCGGTCATCGCTCATCCAAGCTGCAGGGTGGTGGCCTCATTGCCAGTGCTCTAAGCTTCCCCCTGCGCAGGATCGGCAGACAGTCCCCAGATTAGTTAGGCGGACCCCCAAAATAGGGGGTTTCCGCCCTCAGGAAGGGGGTCATTCACCTATACCCCGAGGCTGGAAACGGCGCATACTTTGGCATAACGGGAACCGGGTACTTAGTGCGCAACGGGGCGCGTATAAACCGGTGATTGGGGAAAATGGCAATGACGGCAGAAGCTCTTGACAGCGGCGTATCCCAAACGACTGTCCTCGTAATTGATGACCACACCTCATTTGCGGAATTGCTGACGTTGGCAGTTGACCGTGAACCGGACCTTCAGGGCCTGGGTTACGCCAGGAACGCATCGCTCGGCCTCCATATGTGCCGAACTCTTCAGCCGGACGTCGTGGTCATGGGTTGCGGCCAGCTGGACCACCGGGGCACCGCAATTGCTGCAGAAATCGTCGCTGCACTGCCGGGAATACGGGTGGTGATGCTGGCCAGCGAGCCCACCAGACAGGGCTTGGCGCAGGCGGCCGCTGCCGGTGCCTCCGCGTTCCTGGCCAGGGACACGCCCCTTACCAAGCTCCTTGCCACCGTCAGGCATTCCCATGCCGGGATAATCGAAGTCGATCCGCAGATCCTGGCTTCTTTCGGAGAACAGGCGCAGCCACCAGCCCCTGTGTCAGCCGTGCCTTTGTTGACTAGGCGGCAGATGGAAGTGCTGCGGCTGATGGCGGAGGGGAAGGACGTGCGATCGAACGCCAAGACCCTTGGTATATCCCAAAACACCTGCCGTGGTTATGTAAAGGCCATCCACTCCCGGCTGGGAGTCCATTCGCAGCTCGAAGCCGTAGTGATTGCCCGCCAGCTGGGCCTGGTGGCCTCCGGCTAATACAGTTGGGCCAGCTGACTTTGTCCGCTCCTGAACCGGGGTTACGGTGCTGAATCCTGAAGGGAAGGACGGGCTGTGCAGGAACTGGACGCCACCGACAAGCGCATCTTGCAGGGCCTGGACGAAGATCCGCGCGTCCCCATCATGGTCCTGGCACAGCGGCTTGGCCTGGCCCGCGGAACGGTGCAAAGCAGGCTCGAACGAATGACGGCATCGGGAGCCCTGCGCCCCAACAGCAGCAGGGTGCTTCCCGCCGCGCTGGGACGCGGAGTGGCCGCTGCCGTAAGCGCCGAACTGGACCAGAGCCACCTCAACGAGGCCATTGCCGCGCTGCGCGAAATTCCCGAGGTGCTCGAATGCCACGCGCCGGCCGGGGACACGGACCTGCTGATCCGCGTGGTCGCGACAAGCCCGGATGACCTCTACCGTGTCTCGGAGGAAATCAGGCTTTGCCCGGGCATTGTGCGAACCTCCACCAGCATGTTCCTCCGCGAAGTCATCCCCTACCGCACTACGGGCCTGCTCAACAACTGACGGCTAGACCGGCGGACCCGCGTTGGACTTCAGGTTCTTCGTGACCAGGGTGGAGGTGAGCCGTTCCACGCCCGGCAGGGACGTGAGTTCGGCGTCGTAAAAGCGCTGGTAGGCGGGCAGGTCCTCGGCGATAACCTTCAACAGGTAATCGGGCGAACCGAAAAGCCGCTGGGCCTCCACAATGTTCGGGTTGTCTGCGACTCGGTTTTCGAAGACCTCCATCGTGGAGCGGTCCACCTGCCGCAAGGTCACGAACACGATCGCCTCAAACCCCAGGCCCACGGCCGATGGATCGATGTCCGCCCGATAGCCCCGGATGACGCCCGACTGCTCCAGATCGCGCAGCCGCCGGTGGCAAGGGGCAACAGTTAGACCGACCTTGCCGGCAAGTGCGGTGGCTGTGATGCGGCCGTCCTCTTTGAGGTGGCGCAAAATATTACGGTCGATATGGTCGATCACGCAAAAATCTTACCGCTTTCGCCGCCTTACGCGCGAAAAGGGAAAGCACTTCCGCGGCAAAAGTATCTAAGGTTTCTCCTGACAGACCACCTGGCAGGAGAAACAATGAACGCGGAGCTGTTTATAGCCTTTGTGCTGGTGGCCGCGGCCCTGGCCTGTACGCCCGGCGTGGACTGGGCATATTCCATCGCTGCGGGCCTGAGGCAGCGCAGCTTTGTGCCCGCGATAGCAGGGCTGTGCAGCGGATACGTCCTGCACACAGCCTTACTGGTGGCGGGACTTGCTGCCCTGCTCACGGGAATGCCTGGCGTCCTTGCCTGGATCACGCTGGCCGGCGCGGGTTACCTGATGTGGCTGGGGGCGAGCACGCTTCGTTCCTGGCGCGCAGCCAGCTTTTCGGCAGGGGCCGGCAATGACGGCAGCACCCGGCTCCGCACGTTCCTGCAGGGCATGGGAACCAGCGGCATCAACCCTAAGGGCCTGCTCTTCTATGTGGCGCTCGTTCCCCAGTTCGTGAGCGCGGAGGCGTCCCTGCCTGTCCCGGTGCAGTCGGGCCTGCTGGGCCTGACGTTCGTGCTGCTCGCAGGGCTCGTGTACACCGCCGTCGCCCTGCTGTCCCGTACCCTGCTGCAGAGCAGGCCGGAAGCCGCCCGGATGGTAACGCTGGCCAGCGGGGTGATCATGGTGGCGCTTGGCGCCGTACTGCTCGGCGAACAGCTCCTGCCGATGTTTTCCGGAGCCCGGTTCGCAGGAAGCTAGCAAGAGCGAACCTACTCGTCGCTGAGCTTCTTCCAATCCTGTTCCCAGATCCGGCGCATCTCCTCGTCCTTGCGGATGGGAACCGGCGCTGCGATTTCCCGCTGCGGCACCGGATCCTCGTGCCGCCGTCCCCAGTCGCGCGGATTGAGTGACCTGCGGCTGGAATCAAGAAGCAGCAGTGCCCGGTCCGTGAGGGCGTCGTTCCGCAGGGTGAGGTGGGTCTTCCGCCGTCGGAGGACCTCTGCAAGGGCCTGGTTCGCCGCATCCAGCCGGCCCTCGCGCCGCAGGGCCCGGGCACGCACCAGCAACAGCGCGGCAGAGAGGTCATCCGCGTTGAGCAGCCCGTCGGTCCAGTCGATCACCGTCCGGCTCCGGCCCAGGGTCAGGGCGAGCGAGCAGCGCGCCAAGGCCATGGGGAGCGACGGCGGCAGCCCGGTCAGGGCGTCCAGCGCCGCCTCAGTGCGCCCCGTCTCCCGCAGGGCGTGCGCCAGTGCCAGGAACACCGACTCCTCGCTGAACAGGACAGGGATCTCCACGCGCTCGGCCAGCTCGATGCGGGTGACGATCCTGGTGAGGTAGGTGGAGGAATAGCGGTTGGCTTCGTCTTCATTCCTGGTGGTCAGCCCGCGCTGAAGGAGCTCGGAAGCGCGCAGGTAGCCGCCCTGCTTGTAGACCAGCAGCCCGGACATGAGGTAGCAAAGGCCGGCCCACCCGGGGTAGGCGCGCGCCAGCGTGATCAGCTGTTCGGGCTGGCGGCTCGTGAAGACTGCCTCGTGCACCGCCCTGGCCGGCTTGGGCAGCATCCGCTTCAGCCGCGGAACCTCCCCGTCCACAGAGAGCAGCGCCGGGTTGCGGCCGCCCAGCACGCCGGTGAGCAGGCCACCCACTCCCCCGGCAAGGTCATGGACGGGCGTGCGCAGCTGGGGCTGGCCGAAGGGCGTGAGGTCGCGCCTGTCCCAATAGATCGGTGCAGTATCCCCGGCGGTCATCTTTCCATGCTAACCGGGACTTCTGACAGCCGGGCGGCCCCTGGAGACGGCCGCGCCGGGACGGGACGACCCGCCGGCCCTTGCCCGGTCCCGATATTTCCGTAAGGGTGGAAACCACCCTTAGCAGTTTCCTCATCAGAAAAGGAGAATGCCGTGCAAATCGACAAGTCCCAGATCCTCGAGCTCCTCAGGAACCAGGGAGACAATGACAAGGCAGCCCAGGCCGAGTCCGAGCTGCCGGACCAGGTGGACACCGACCAGCACGCCGGACTCCTGTCCAAGCTGGGCATCAATCCCGCCGATCTGCTGGGGAAGCTTCCCGGCGGCCTCGGGGACAAACTGGGAGGACTGGGCCTCTAGCTCAGGGCCTTTCCATGAACCACTCAGTGAAGGCGGAAGCCCGGCCGGACTGGTCGAGGCGCAGGACCCAGAGGTTGTCATAGGTGGGGCGTTCGCCCGAATAGGTGGTGACCCCCTGGATAAAGGCAGTGTCGCCGTCCGTACCCAGCAGCTCCCAGCTGAAAGTCCAGTCGCCGGGTTCATCGCGGGCGGCGAGCCAGCCGTCCACGATTCCATCCTGCCCGTGCCACGCCTGGGGGTCATGGGGCCGCGTCTCATACCGTGCATCCTCGGTGAAGAGTGCACGGATGTCCTCGGTTTTATTGCTGGCCCATGCGGCCTGGTACTTTTCCATCCACGCGGACACCTGCTCGCGTGCTGAACTTCGCTCAGTCATGGTGCCGTTGTACGCCCTGGCGCATCCGGCCCGCAAGCGCTTTAGCTGTTGGCGGCGATCCACACGCCGACCACCCAGGTGCTCGCGGCCAGGCACGCCAGTCCGAACTCGACGAGCATGCCCAGCCCGGTTGCTTTAAGGGCGGCCCAGCTGGAGGTCGCCGCCGTACTGATGTTCCGGGTGCGGAGGAACTCGCTGAGCAGGAGGCCGGCAGCGAAACCGACGAAGAGTCCCACCACGGGAATGATGAACATTCCCACCACACCCGTAACCAGTGCGGCGGCGATGCTCCTGCTGGGTATGGCGTGTTCCTTGAGCTTCCTGCCCGTGAGGACGGCGCCCGCCGCCATACCGGCAACCACGAATACCATGGCGATGGCGAAGACCACCCAGCCCGCCGTGCCCGCTCCGCCCCAGATGGCCCATGCCAGCAGGCTTGCTCCGATCAGGATGCTGCCCGGAAGCACCGGGATAACCGTGCCTGCCACGCCTACAAGAATTGCCAGGCCGCACAGGACGGTCACCACGCTCTCGGAGTTCATGGACCCAGTCTATGGTTGGGCCCGCTGAGAGAACGACGGCGGTGCCTCCCCTGCGCGGGAGGGCGAATTCAGGGGGTCGTTGCAACACCGTTGGCGGTTAGTTCGTCAAGAGTAAATCACGCAGACGCTCGGCTGGGGTATCCCAGTCGAGCGTTTTACGTGGTCGGCCGTTGAGTTCTTGGGCGACGTGCTCGAGGTCTTCGGGGCCGTAGACGGACAGGTCGGTTCCTTTGGGAAAGTATTGGCGCAACAGTCCGTTGGTGTTTTCGTTTGAACCGCGTTGCCAAGGGCTGGCGGGGTCGCAGAAGTACACGTCCATGTCGGTGGCTATGGTGAAGGATTTGTGGGCGGCCATTTCTGAGCCCTGGTCCCAGGTCAGGGAGCCGCGCAGATGCTCTGGCAACGTGTTCATCGTGGTGATCAGCCCGTCACGGACAGTTTCTGCAGTGTGGTTCCCTTCAAGGTGCACGAGCATCACGTACCGGGTCTGGCGTTCGACGAGAGTCGCGATCGCTGACTGGTTGTAGGCTCCGGTGATGAGATCGCCTTCCCAATGCCCGGGCACGGCCCGGTCTTCCACTTCTGGCGGTCGCTCCGAGATGTTGACCATCGGATCTGAGAACCGGGATCGGCGCTGCTCACCGCTGTTGCGCGCCTTCCGGCGGGTCCGGCCAGTGCGCAGAGCGGTCTGGACCTCGCGTTTCAGCCCTCCACGGGCTTGGACGTAAAGGGCCTGATAGACCGTCTCGTGACTCACTCGCATCTCTCCGGATCATCGGGAAATTCCTTGATCAGGGTGTGGCTGATCTGTTCCGGAGACCAGCGTATGTCCAGTTTCCCTTTCACATACCTGCACAGCCGGCCCTCGGCTGCGAGCTTGCTGTCCTTTGGCCGTGGCCGGCGGGAGGCAGCTGCCCGATGCGCCGCGTACGGGTGGTACCCGCCATCGGGAATGCTGTTACGGGCGATCTCGCGGCTTACTGTCGAGGCCGGGCGGCCCAGGGCCTCGGCGATCTTCCGCCGGGACTTCCCGGCCTGGAGCAGGTCACGGATCGTTTCGCGTTCCTTGATCGAGAGGAAGCGTTCATCAATAGCCTGCTCCAACGCAGGCAACGGAACCATGCCCGTTCTGGTGGCTGGGGTTGTGGTGGTCACCCCATTGTTGTAATCCACCGCCCTGCCGTCGGGGTAAATTCTGCCGTTCTGAGTCCTACGGATACCCGTGTCCCATTCATCGGCAGTCGTACGGTGAATTCCCAAGGTACTGGCAGCATCCCGGCGGGAAACGCCGGACTGGCGAAGCCGGAAGAAGTCCTCCCGAGTAGGTCTCTCCGAACGCTTCCTAGCCAGGCCGGCTTTCCTAATCCACTGGTAGCAGGTGTTCCGGTTCAAACCCAGTTCTGCCGCGGCCTCTGTCGCGTTCCCCAATCGATCAAAAACACGGAAGAACTCTTCCTTCTGCTGAACAGTCGATCTTGCATACTTCCGAGGTATTGATGAAACAGCGCTTAAACGCGGCACGGCCGTTGCAACTCCCAAATCATTGGGTGTTGCAACGACCGCTAGAACTCAAGGAGGCACCGCCGTCGTAATTTGCGCAAGGAAAGGAGGCTACTCCGCTTCCACGGCGGCTGCGACAGCGGCTGTGACGGCCGGGGCCACCCGGGGGTCCAGCGGGCTGGGCACGATGTAGTCGGCCGCGAGGTCCTCCGCCGCGAGCTCCGCGATGGCATACGCAGCCGCAAGCTTCATGGCCGGGGTGATGCGGCGCGCCCCGGCGTCCAGGGCACCGCGGAAGATACCCGGAAAGGCCAGGACGTTGTTGATCTGGTTCGGGAAGTCACTCCGGCCGGTGGCAACCACAGCGGCGTACTTCACGGCGACCTCGGGCAGCACCTCGGGGTCCGGGTTGGAGAGGGCGAAAACGATGGCGTCCTGGTTCATCAGCGCCAGGTGTTCCTCGTCCAGCTTCGAGGAGGAGACACCAATAAAGACGTCCGCCCCGGCCAGGGCCTCGGCAGGGCCGCCTTTGAGGCCGCGGGGGTTGCTGCGGCCGGCGATGTCAGCCTTCTTGCTGGCCTGGTCCGCGGCCAGATCCGTCCGGGTGCTGTTGATGATGCCGCGGGAGTCCAGCAGGACCACGTCGGTGATGCCGGCTGCCAGCAGGATTTCGGCGACGGCGATGCCTGCCGCTCCTGCGCCGGAGACCACCACGCGCAGGGTTTCCAGCCCGCGGCCGGTCACCTTGGCGGCGTTGGTCAGCGCGGCGAGGGCAACGACGGCGGTGCCGTGCTGGTCATCGTGCATCACGGGGCAGTCCAGCGCCTCGATAAGCTTTTCCTCAAGCTCGAAGCAGCGGGGGGCGGAGATGTCCTCGAGGTTGACAGCGCCGAAGCTGGGGCGCAGGCGGACAAGGGTTTCCACGATTTCGTCCACATCCGTGGTGTTGAGCACCAGCGGGATCGAGTCCAGGTCGCCGAAGGTCTTGAAGAGTGCGGACTTGCCCTCCATCACGGGCAGGGAGGCACTGGCGCCGATGTTGCCCAGGCCAAGGACCGCAGTGCCGTCGCTCACGACGACCACCAGGCGCTCGGCCCACGTGAGGGTGCGGGCGAGTTCGGGCTTGGCGTGGATGGCGCGGCTGACCTCGGCCACACCGGGGGTGTAGGCGATGGACAGGTCACGCTTGTTGGACAGCGGCACGGTGCTGGCGATGGAGAGCTTGCCGCCCTGGTGGGCTTCGAAGATCTCGGCTTCGCTCAGCGCGGTGGCTGCGGAATTGTCAGTGGCTGCAATTGCGTCAATGGACACGTCGTTGTCTCCTGGTGCTCGCCGTGGGCACACGGCACGTGGGGCCCAGGCCCAAATAGGCCTAAGGCGGAGTGGTGCGGCGGAAAACCCAAGGGTGGCGGGTCTGGAAGGAGCGTCGGGGATGCGCCCTGCTGCTCCGTTTCGACCATGGTAGGCAGCGGCGGAAGGGGCTTGTGCGCGATTTGACTGCCGGAACTCGTGCCAAAACGGTTCTGCAACTACTCTTGTGACCCACGTCACGGCAATAAGGCCGATTTAACGGCTGATTGGTCTAGACCGATTACGCACTTTGATGGAGTGTGTAGGTGCCTTCGGCGGCCGGGGCAAGCCGTGCGGAGGCCTTCTTTAGGTCCTCCTCGGCCTCGAAAAGCGAAAGGCGGCGGTTCCGGACGGACTGGACCAGACCAGTGACCGTCAGCAGGAGCACCCTGGCCGCCGTGGCGTCGCCGCAGGCATTGGCCACGGCCTTTTCACTCAGCGCGTCGATTTCGCGCAGGAGGGCTGTGGTGTCCCTGTCCGGAAGGTAGACGCCTCGGCTCAAGCATTGCTCAACGGCGGGCTGCATAACGCGCATGTGGAAGATCTCCATCACCAGTCCACCCAGCGCCCGGCCCCGGAACCGCGCCGCAGTGGTCCGCCCGGCAACCTGCAGCTCCCCGAGCTGGTGGCGGTAGAGCGCGAGCATCAGGTGGGTGCTGGTGGGGAAGTACCGGTACAGCGTGCCCAGGGGTACATCGGCCTTCGCCGCCACCTCAGGCAGTTCCACGGCGTCCAGGCCCTTGCGGGCAAAGCCGCCGGCAGCCTCGAGGATGCGCGAATAGCGCAGGCGCTGGCGTGGAGCTGAGGGCATGGCAGCCATGGGCGGATGGTCTGGAAAGGTCTCAGGCATCAGTATTCCGGGGTTGTGTTTGACGGTGCAGCAGCCAGGAGCGTCCCCATCCCGGACCGCCTGCAATCCGGTTCAACTATACGGCACGGTACTGTGCCGTAATTAGTCAGCCTGCCTTAGCTTCCGGGGTTTCAGCCGGTTAGCGGACGCCCTTGATCTTGACGACAAACACCGCACCCAGGAGGCCCATGACAGCCGCAGTGATGAACAGCGTGAAGTACCCCCCAAAGTACGTCACCGCGAGGAACGCGAGGCCGGTCGCGAACACCTGCGGCAGCGAGGCGGCCACGTTAATGACCCCCATATCCTTGCCACGGTCGGCGGCCTGCGGCAGCACCTGCGTCAGCAGCGCAAAGTCAACGGCCTGGTAGGCGCCGAACCCCACGCCGAGGATGGCGGCGCCAACCAGTGCGCCGGTCCATACTGGGAAAAACGCCATAGTGAGGCCCGCGAGGGCAATGAGGACTGAGGATCCGATCACAAACGGCTTCCGCCGGCCCAGCCGGTCGCTCCACGGCCCTGCGATCACCGCAGTAACCATCACCAGCGCCGCATAAATGCCGGTCAGGATCAGGACTCCCAGCGCGGGGTTCTCAAGCTTGAGGACGTCCCCGAGGAAAAAGATCAGGTACACAATGGTCAGCTGGTTGCAGACGTTCACCAGGAAGCGGGTGAGCCAGGCCCAGGCGAAGTCCGGGTGGCGGGCCGGGCTGATCCAGAAGCCGCGGAGGAAGCTGCGCCACGAGAAAGGCGGGCGGAGCGCCCTCGGCAGCGGCGGGTCATTCCGGTGGAACAGGTACGGCAGCACGGAGAACATCAGGGCGGCAGCACACAGGGCGTACCCCACCATGTAGTTTCCCGACACCACCGCCCCGAAGACTGAGCCCAGGAGGATGCCCGCTGTTTGGCCCAGGGCCGCAAGTCCCCCCACTCCGCCGCGCTGCAGCACCGGCACCCGGTCCGGGATGGCGGCGGTGATGGCCGCATAGGCCGCGTTGGCGCCCAGCTGGACCAGGCACCAGAACAGGACCATCAGGGCAACAGCCGTGGCCCCGGACAACGCCAGCAATGCTGCCGTGGCCAGGACGGCACCGCCCAGTACCCAGGGGGCACGCCGGCCGAAACCCGAGACCGTCCGGTCAGAGAGCGCACCGAACAGTGGATTGGCCACCAGGGATACGGCGGCACCGCACCCAAGTACGAGGGAGGCGATGGCTTCCTTGTTTGTTTCGTCGATGCCAATGGCCTGCTCGGCGATAAAGATGTTGATGGGCCCGAAGAACGCGGCGTTGATGCCAACGTTGACCAGTACCAGCCCCGTGACCCACCGCGCGGTGACCTTCACCGTCGGCTCGGCGAGCGCCGCCGTCGTACCCTGCGCCCCGGCTCCCTGATCCAGCGGTGCGGGAGTATCTGACAGGCTCATGACGTGCTCCCCGGGGACGGCTGATAGGCGACGGGATCAGACTATCGTGGGCGGTACCACTCCGCCGTGTCCGATGGCGGAATACCATTCTGCAACGTCAGCCCAAGCATCAAGGAGAACCACATGAGCGCAGCGTCCACTCCGGCGGAAAGCACCGCCGTCGACACCGCGGACCTCTACGACGAGCGCGGCGAGGAACTGGCCTCGATATCACTGCAGTTCCAGTCACTGGGCGGCCGTTCACACTTCAGCGGACAGGCGCGCACCATCCGCTGCTTCCAGGACAACGCGCTGGTGAAGTCCACCCTGGCCACCCCGGGCAACGGCAACGTGCTGGTGGTGGACGGCGGCGGTTCGCTGGGCACAGCTCTGATGGGGGACATGATTGCCGAAAGCGCCGTGGCAAACGGCTGGGCCGGCGTCGTCATCAACGGAGCAATCCGTGACCGTGAAGCGATCGCCAGGCTGGACCTCGGTGTGAAGGCCCTGGGCAGCAACCCACGGAAGAGTGCCAAGGCCGGTGCCGGCGAGGTGGACGTGGACCTGGTGATCGACGGCGTGACCATCCGGACCGGGACCAAGATCTGGTGCGACCCGGACGGCATCCTCGTGGAACGCTAGCCCCGTCAGCAGAAAGTTCTGGCCCCGGGGAATAGACCTGCGCGTAACATAGTTACTGAAAGCAACTATCCGCCTGATTCCTTCCCCTGGAGCACCCATGCCCAAACCCGCTGCCGCGCGCGCCGCAGGAGACACCCTGACCCCGCGCCAAATCGTCACCGTGATGGTGGGCCTGATGCTGGGCATGTTCCTGGCATCACTGGACCAGACGATTGTGTCCACCTCCATTTACACCATCGCGAATGACCTGGACGGGCTCTCGCTCCAGGCCTGGGCCACCACCGCCTACCTCATTACGTCCACGGTGAGCACCCCGCTGTACGGCAAGCTCAGCGACATCTTCGGCCGCCGCCCGCTGTACCTGACCGCGATTGTGATCTTCCTGGCGGGGTCCCTGTACGCAGGCTCGGTCCATTCCATGACCGAACTGGCCCTTGCCCGCGGCGTTCAGGGCCTGGGGGCGGGCGGCTTGCTGGCCCTCGCCCTGACCATCATCGGCGACATCGTCTCATTGAAGGACCGCGCCAAGTACCAGGGCTACTTCATGTCCGTGTTCGGCGTCTCCTCGGTGCTTGGCCCCGTAGTGGGCGGCGCCTTCGCCGGTTCCGCCAACATCCTGGGGTTCGAGGGCTGGCGCTGGGTGTTCTTTATCAACCTGCCCATCGGCCTCGCCGCACTGGCAGTGGTGTTCCTGTTCCTGCACCTGCCGGCCAAGCACGTGAAGCAGAAGATCGACTACTGGGGCGCAGCGGCTATCACCCTGGCGATCGTGCCGCTGTTGCTGGTGGCGGAGCAGGGGCGCAGCTGGGGCTGGGCGTCCCTGAACTCCTTCCTCTGCTACGGCCTGGGCGTGGTGGGCGTTGTCTGGTTCCTGCTCGCCGAGAAGCGTGCCGGCGACTACGCACTGATCCCGCTGCGGCTCTTCCGGAACGCGACCTTTGGCCTGTCATCGCTGCTGAACTTCATCATCGGCATCGGCATGTTCGGGGCCATCGCCATGCTCCCGATGTACCTGCAGTTGGTCAAGGGCCTCACCCCCACCGAGGCCGGCCTGATGATGATCACCTTCACCGTTGGCATCCTCACCGGCTCCATCACGGCCGGCCGCACCATCTCGGCGTCCGGCACCTACAGGATCTTCCCCATCATGGGCACGGCCATCCTCACGGTCGCCGCCCTGGTGATGGGATTGTCCCTGGGCGTGGACACCGGCCTGTGGGTCCCTGGGGTGATCGCGGTCTTCTTCGGCATGGGCCTGGGTTTCTGCATGCAGCCGCTCACCCTTGCCATGCAGGTGTCCGTGCCGCGCCGCGACATGGGCGTGGGCACCTCCTCCGCCGCGTTCTTCCGCTCCATGGGCGGCGCAGTGGGCACCGCCGTCTTCATCTCCATGCTGTTCAGCCTGGCCGCTACCCGGATCGCGGACACCATGAAGTCCGCGATGGGAAGTGCGGAGTACCAGGCAGTCCTTCAGGATCCTGCGGTGGCCGGAGACCCCGCCAACGCCAAGCTGTACGAGTTCTTCCGGGACGGCGCCTCCAACGAATCCCTCAACGACACCAGCTGGCTTCACACCGCCAACAGCACGCTGACCCGCCCCATCACCGAGGGCTTCGCCTATGCCATCGACGCCGTGATGCTCACGGCAGCCGTGCTCACCGGCATCGCATTCCTGATCAGCTTCGCGCTGCCCAACAAGAAACTCACGGACCCCAAGGCGGTTCCGCAGGAGCCCGCCGCGGTTCACTAACCTGCCCTCCCCCACCATGTGACGACGACGGCGGGCGCCTCCCGCCGTCGTCGTCCTCTGTTTCGGGGCAAGCAGGCTCCTGGCACCCCTCGACTGGAACAGTCCGCGGTGGCGTGGAACACTGTTTAGCGCGTGTGCGCCGGCCAGGTGGCCGGTTCCGCAGCCGACGACGTCCGCACCGCATCCACCCGAACCCGAACCAAGGGAGAACCATGCCCACTGCCCAGGAGCAGACAACAGCCAAGATACCGCGGCGGGTGATCTGGCTGGCGCTCGCAGGTGCGGTGGGCGGATTCCTGTTCGGCTTCGACTCGTCCGTGGTAAATGGCGCGGTGGATGCCATGAAGGACGAGTTTGCCCTGTCCGAGGCTGTCACAGGCTTCGCCGTGGCCATCGCCCTGCTGGGCTGTGCTGCCGGCGCGTACCTGGCCGGAAAAGTCGCCGACCGGTACGGACGCATCCCCGCTATGAAACTGGGCGCACTGCTCTTCCTGGTCAGCGCCCTCGGCACCGGCTTCGCCTTCAGTGTCTGGGACCTGATTTTCTGGCGCCTGGTGGGCGGGCTGGGCATCGGCCTTGCCTCGGTCATCGCCCCTGCGTACATTTCCGAGATTTCGCCGCGCAAGGTCCGCGGCCGCCTGGCGTCGTTGCAGCAGCTCGCCATCACCACAGGCATCTTCGCGGCGCTGCTCTCGGACGCGCTCTTCGCCACCAGCGCCGGCGGCGCCGACCAGGCCTTCTGGCTGGGGATCGAGGCCTGGCGCTGGATGTTCCTGGCCGCCGCCCTGCCGGCAGTGGTCTACGGCTGGGTGGCCTACACCCTCCCGGAGTCGCCGCGGTTCCTGGTGTTCCTGGGCAAGGAAGACGAAGCACGCGAAGTCTTTGACTCGATCGCACCGGCCGAGGACACCGACCGGCACATCCGCGAAATTCGTGAAGCGATCGAAGAGGACAAGCTGGCGGGCCAGAAAGGCTCGCTCCGCGGCAAGACCTTCGGCCTGCAGGCGGTTGTCTGGGTGGGCATCATCCTGTCCGTCCTGCAGCAGTTCGTGGGCATCAACGTGATCTTCTACTACTCCACCACGCTGTGGAAGGCGGTGGGCTTCCAGGAAAAAGATTCACTCATGATCTCCGTAGCCACCTCCGTCACCAACATCCTGGTAACCCTCGTGGCCATCGCACTGGTGGACCGCATCGGCCGCCGGCCCATCCTGCTGGCGGGCTCGGTGGGTATGGCCGTGTCCCTGGCTGCCATGGCCCTGGCGTTCGCCTCCGCGGTTGGATCCGGCACCGAGATTTCTTTGCCCGGAGCCTGGGGTGCGGTGGCCCTCGTGGCGGCCAACGTGTTTGTGGTCAGCTTCGGCGCGTCCTGGGGCCCGCTGGTGTGGGTGCTCTTGGGCGAGATCTTCCCGTCCCGGATCCGTGCCCGCGCCCTTGGCCTTGCCGCCGCTGCGCAGTGGGTGGCGAACTTTGCCATCACGCTCAGCTTCCCGGTCATGGCCGCCGGTTCGCTCCCGCTGACGTACGCCATGTACGCACTGTTCGCTGCGGCGTCGTTCTTCTTTGTGATGTTCAAGGTGCCGGAGACCAACGGGATGTCCCTGGAGCAGGCGGAGACGCTGTTTGTGGCGAAGGGCTCCGCCAAGGGCTAGACGCTCTCTCACCTAACGGGCGTTTTTACGGAACGCTCCTTCACCTTTGGCAGCCCAACGGCCGACCCTCCCCCACATTCCCATGTGCGGGAGGGTCTTGGCTTTTCGTGCAGAACATGAACGAGCGTCGCCGGAAAACCCACATCAAGTGAAGGAGCGTCGCCGGAAAGGACGCATCAAGTGGGAGAGCGTTGGGAAACGTCAGGCGAAGTACACGCCGATCCGGTTGCCGTCGATGTCCTCGATGCGGATGTCGATGTCGTACACGTCGCGGAGCATGGCTTGCTGCATGATCTGGCGGGGGCTGCCCTGATGGACCAACCGCCCGTCCTTCATGGCCAGGATGGTGTCTGAGTAGCAGGACGCGAAGTTGATGTCATGGACCACCAGGACGATTGTTTTCCCGAACTCGTCAGCCAGCCTGCGCAGGAGCCGCATCATCTCCACCGAGTGCTTCATGTCCAGGTTGTTCAACGGCTCATCGAGGAGCAGGTACCGGGTGTCCTGCGCAAGCACCATGGCGATGAACGCGCGCTGGCGCTGGCCGCCCGAGAGCTCGTCCACGAACTTGTCCGCCATCGGCGTCAGGTCCAGGTGCACAATGGCTTCCTCCACCTTGGCGAGGTCCTCCACAGTGGGCCGGCCGCCGGAGTGGGGGAAGCGGCCAAAAGCCACAAGGTCCCGGACGGTGAGCCGCATGGTCAGGTGGTTTTCCTGCCGCAGGATGGCCATGGTCCGCGCCAGCTCCCGGCTGTCCGTGGCGGCGATATCCAGGCCGGCAACGGACACGGCGCCTGCCTCGAGCGGCTGCAGCCGGCTGATCAGCGAGAGCAGGGTGGACTTTCCCGCCCCGTTAGGGCCGATGATCGAGGTGATGCCACCCTCGGGGATCACGCAGCTGACGTCGTCGAGGACCGCCTGCCCGCCGTAGCTCTTGGAGACGTTCCGGACCTCGATCATGGCAGCGTACCTGCGGTTGTGGCACCAGGACGGGGGCAGGTCATTTCAGCGAGCCTTTCAGGAGGAGGTAGAGGAACAGGATGCCGCCGGCGAATTCGATGACCACGCTCAGGGCGGTGCCGAAGCCGAACACCTTTTCCAGGAGCAACTGCCCGCCCACCAGGGCCACGGCGCCGATCAGCACCACAATGGGCAGCAGCCAGGCGTGGCTGAAGCCGCGGCACAGCTGATAACCCAGGCTCACCACCAGCAGCCCGAAGAACGTCACGGGCCCCACCAACGCTGTGGACACCGCCACCAGCAGCGAGCACCCCAGCAGGACGCGCATCACCATTTTCCGGTGGTCGACACCCACGTTGATGGCCACGTCGCGCCCCAGCGCCAGCACGTCCAGCGTGTGGCGCGCCCGCCAGACAACCGCACAGACAACCGCAACGATGACCGCGGAGACACCCAGCAGCGCGGGCTCCACGTTGTTGAAACTGGCGAAGAACAGGTCCTGGAGGATGATGAATTCGCTCGGCTCCATCAGCCGCTGCAGCAGGGAGGACAGGCCGCGGAACAAACTGCCCAGGATGACGCCCACCAGCAGGAGCAGATGGAGGGAGCGGGTGGCGCCGGTGAACATCCAGCGGTACAGCAGCGCACTGAACGCCACCATCAGCAGCACTTCGACGCCGAACTGCAGCGTGGGCGGGGCGGCCACCACCGCGGCGGCCCCGAGCGTAAACGCCATCGCCGTCTGCACCAGGATGTACAGCGAATCGAAGCCCATAATTGACGGCGTCAGGATCCGGTTGGCCGTGACGGTCTGGAACAGGAGGGTGGACACCCCTACGGCAACGGCCACCAGCAGCATCGCGGCCACTTTGATGGCCCGGCGCGGCAGGATGTATCCGATGTTGCCTTTGAGTTCGAAGAACAGGAAAAGGCAGACGACGGCGGCCGCGGCCGCGAGCAGGACCCCCAGCACCAGGCGGGGAGAGGCATTACGGATGGCGGCTTTGAGTTTGGGCGCTGCCCCCGCGGCCCGCCCCTTCACAATGCCAGGCTTTTGGGCGGGTGGCAGCAGCGTTGTGCTCTCACGCATTGCGCTTCCTCAGGATCAGGGCGAGGAAGAGAATGGCGCCCAGCACGGACATCACCATTCCCACGGGGACCTCGTAGGGGTAGCGGATGGTCCGGCCGATGATGTCGCACACCAGCACGAAGGCGGCGCCGAACAGGGCGGTCCACGGCACGGCCCGGCGCAGGTTGTCGCCGAAGACGAGGGACACGATGTTGGGCACCACGAGCCCCAGGAAGGGGACAGCGCCCACGGTGGTGACCACCACCGCCGAGATCAGCGAGACGATGACCAGTCCCAACCGCATGGTCCGGCCGTAGTTCAGCCCCAGGTTGGTGGTGAAGTCCTGGCCCATTCCCGCCACGGTGAAACGGTCGGCGGCGAGGAGGCCCAGCAGCATCAGGACAGCGACGATCCAGAGCAGCTCGTACCGGCCACGGAGGACCCCCGAGAAGTCGCCGATCATCCAGTTGCTGAGGGTCTGCAGCAGGTCGTAGCGGTAGGCGAAGAACGTGGTGACGGCAGCAATCACCCCGCCCAGCATGATTCCCACCAGCGGGATGAGCAGGGTATTGCGGGCCGGGAGCCGCCGCAGGATGGCCAAAAAGAGCGCGGTTCCCAGCATGGCGAAGGCGCTGGCCACCAGCATCTTGGCCAGTACCGGGGCCTGCGGGGCAAAGACGGTAACCACCAGGATCCCGAGCGTGGCGGATTCAACCGTTCCCACCGTTGAGGGCTCCACGAAGCGGTTCCTGGCCATGAGCTGCATGATCAGGCCGGCGACAGCCACCGCCATGCCGGCGAGCACCACGGCCAGGGTCCGTGGCACACGCGAAATCCAGAAGACCTCCACCGTGGCCGGTTCGCCCGACAGGAGGGCCGGAAGTGCGACGTCGCTGACGCCCACAAACATGCTGGCGGCCGCGAGGGCAAGGACGGCAACTGCGGCCGCAGCCAGGCCTGCACTGCGGCGGGCCTGGCTGCGGGTTGCCGGCGCAAGCGGGCGCACGGCGGTGGCGGTCATGGAGCTCGGTTCTCAGTTGGGTGGCGTTAGGCCACGGACTCGGCGACGGCGTCCACCATTGCCTTGATGTTGTTCAGGCCGTAACCCACGACGTACCAGCCGGCGGGGTCCAGGTTGACGACCTTGTTGTTCTTGGCGGCGTTTGTGGACTGGACGAGTTCGTTGTCCAGGATGGGGTTGGCGGCGGAAGCTTCGTTGCCTACCGCCGTGTCGCGGTTGATGACGTAGAGGATGTCCGGGTTGGCCTGCTTGATGTATTCGAAGGAGATTGCCTCGCCGTGGCTGCCGTCAACCTTGACGTCTGCTGCCGTGGGGACGCCCAGGACGTCATGGATGATGCCGAAGCGCGAGCCGGCGCCGTAGGCGGTCAACTCTCCGCCGGAGGTCAGGACGATCAGGCCCTTGCCGGCGTCGGCGGCCTTGGCCTTCGTGTCGGAGATGGTGGCGTCCACTGCGGCGAGCTTTTCTTCCACGTCCGCCGCCTTGTCGAAGATGGTTCCCAGCTTTTCGGTCTGCGCCTTGAAGCTTTCCATCGGCTGGGCAGCATCGATGGACAGGTCGATCGTGGGAGCGATCTTGCTCAGTTCCTCATAAGCTCCCGCAGTGCGGCCGGAGATGATGATGAGGTCGGGTTCGCCGGCGCTGACGGCCTCGAAGTCCGGTTCCTTCAGGGACCCGATCTTGCTGTACTTCGCGTCGGCGTACTTGCTGAGTGTCTCCGGGTAGGCGGCTTCCGGCACGCCCGCGGGCTCGACGCCGAGGGCATCCAGCGTGTCCAGGACGCCGAGGTCGAACGTGAAAACCTTCTCCGGATTCACGGGGACGTTGGCGGTGCTGCCTTGTGCGTGCTCCACGGTGATGGTGGTTGCTTCGTCAGCGGGAGTCGCCGTCGCGCTTCCTCCGCAAGCGGTGACGGTCAGAAGCGCCGCTCCCGCCGCAAGTGCCCCCAGGTAGCTTGACAGCCTCTTCTTCACGTTTTTCTCCGCTCGGGTAATACGTCACAACTTCGTTGCCTAATGATCCAGAGCCTATAAGTAAGGGAAGGCTAACTTCAAAGCGGGAACGGCAGTTTGAGTCATAAGTGGGAGAGATCACACAGAACGACGCCGGCACTCAGGTGAGTGCCGGCGTCGTGATTGCAGGAGGGTTGCCGAAAAACCCGCAGGATGTGAGAGAGCGTCTAGGCGGGGGTTTGGGCGAGCTCCGCCTGGCGTTCCTCCACCAGGGTGGAGACTGCATTGAACAACGGATGGGCGGGCTCCAGGCCTGTGATCCTCGCTGTGGCATCAGCCGGGCTGGCCGAGGAAAGAATCCCGGCAAGCTCTGTTGCCTCCGTATCGGCGGGATCGTTGAAGCGGAGGGCAGCGGCGATGGCGCCAAGGAGCGCCTCCGGCACCACACCCCGTTCGGCCAGTTCCGCTGCCGGTCCGATAAACCGCTCGTGCCGGCTCAGCTTTCGCAGCGGGGCACGCCCCACCCGGTGCACTGTGTCAGGCAGGTACGGGTTGGAGAACCGGACCAGGATCTTCTGGACGTAGGCTTCCTGCTCATCGTTGCTGAAACCGTGCTTGGAAACCAGGAGCTGCTTGGTCTCCTCCAGCACCGCCCGGACATCCTCGGCAACGTCCTGGTCTGCCATGGCGTCGGAAATTTTCTCCAGGCCCGCCTCGAACCCGAAGTAGGCGGCCGACGCGTGGCCGGTGTTCACCGTAAACAGCTTCCGCTCGATGTAAGGCGAGAGATCGTCCACAAAGGTGGCGCCCGGAATCGCGGGGGCGGCACCGGCAAAAGCGGTACGGTCGATGACCCATTCGTAGAACGTCTCCACCGTGACATCCAGTCCCTGGCCGGCTTCCTGGTTAGGGACGATGCGGTCGACTGCGGTGTTCGCGAACACCGCTTTGCCGTCGAGCGCCCCGGCGGCGGCCCCCGGCTGTGAGGCCACTTCCTTGGCCAGGATGTCCGTGGCGTTGATGGCATTCTCACAGGCCATGACCTGCAGCGGAGCCAGTTCTGCCCCCCGTACAACGATGCCCCTGGCAATTACCGGCGCCACGAACTTCAGGATGTGCGGGCCCACCGCGGTGGTGACGATGTCCGCCGTCGCAATTTCTGCAACGAGCTCGGCCTCCTGCGTGGTGGAATTCAACGCCCGGAAGTTGCTCACCGTCCGCACCGCAGGGTTCTCCCCCACTTCATGCACGGCATAGCTCTCGGCCTTGGCGAGTTCGGCGATGAGGTCCTCCGCTACGTCGGCGAACACCACCTCATAGCCTGCGTTGTGCAGGAGCAGGCCCACAAAGCCGCGCCCGATGTTTCCGGCCCCGAAATGTACCGCCTTCACTATGCGTTGACCTTTCCGAAAAGCTCCAGGACCTCGTCCTCTGACGTGGCGGCCTCCAGCCGGGCCACCTGTTCCTTGTTGGTGAAGACCTTCGCGATGGAGGACAGGATGTGCAGGTGTTCGTTGTTGATGCCGGCAACGCCCACCACGAACTTGACCTGCTTGCCGTTCCAGTCGATGCCCTCCGGGTAACGGATGACGGACACCGCGGACTTCCGGATGTGGTCCTTGGCCGCGTTGGTGCCGTGCGGGATGGCCAGGAAGCTGCCCATATAGGTGGACACCGACTGCTCCCGCTCGTGCATGGCCCTGACGTAGTCCTCATCCACCGCGCCGCGGGCCAGCAGGAGCCGGCCGGCTTCGTCGATGGCGGCATCACGGGTGGTGGCTGTTCCGCGGAGCACTACGCTCTCGCGGGCCAGGATTTCGGACGTTCCGGTCCCTGCGGGTTCGGCTTCGGACGTTCCGACGGCTCCCCCAGCTGCAGTTCCAGCCGCTATTCCGGTCGCTGGTCCGGATGCGGACGCTCCGCCCGGTGTTCCCGCGCCGGCGTCCGGGCCTTCCGTTGCAGCGGAACCGTCGGTGTTGCTCTCCCTGACCAGCTCCACGATTTCGTCGTAGCGCGGGCTGCTCATGAAGTTGTCAACGGAATAGTGCACGGCGCTGGAGGTGGCCGGCTTGGCGCGTTCGGTCAGGTCCTGGTGGGTGACCACAACGTCGTAGTCGTCGTTGAGGTTGGCGATGGAGGCGTTGGTGACCTTCACGTCCGGGAACCCGGCCGCCTTGATCTTGTTCCGCAGCACCGAGGCGCCCATGGCACTGGAGCCCATGCCGGCGTCGCACGCGAACACGATGTTCCGGACAGGTCCGGCCAGAACAGCAACCCCGCCGCCACCGGCAGCGGAACCTGCGCCGGTCAGGGTGGAGGACACGGAGCTCTTCTTGCCTTTCATCTGCTCCATGCGGGACGTGGCCGCGCTGAGGTCGCCCTCATCACTGTGCTTGGTGGTCTTCATGATGACCGAGGCCACCAGGAAGGACGCCGCGGTGGCCAGGAGGACCGCCAGGATGACGCCCACGTAGCTGTCGCGGGAGGTCTGGGCGAGAACGGCGATGATGGAACCCGGGGCGGCCGGAGCCACCAGGCCTGCACCGGTGATGGCCAAGGTGGCGATGCCCGTCATGCCGCCGGCAATGGCAGCCAGGATCAGCAGCGGACGCATCAGCACGTACGGGAAGTAGATCTCGTGGATGCCACCCAGGAAGTGGATGATGGCGGCACCGGGAGCGGAGGCCTTGGCGGCACCGCGGCCGAAGAACATGTAGGCCAACAGGATGCCGAAGCCGGGGCCGGGGTTGGCTTCAAGCAGGAACAGGATGGACTTGCCCTGCTCCAGCGATTGCTGAACGCCCAGCGGGGTGAGCACGCCGTGGTTGATGGCGTTGTTGAGGAAGAGCACCTTGGCCGGTTCGATGAAGATGCTGGTCAGGGGCAGCAGGCCGTTGTTGACCAGGAACTGCACCACGTTGCCCGCGCCGGTGCTGAACGCCGAAACCAGCGGCGAGATGCCATAGAAGCCCAGCATGGCCAGCAGTCCGCCCCAGATTCCGGCGGAGAAGTTGTTGACCAGCATCTCGAAGCCGGGGCGGATCTTACCGTCCCAGATCGAGTCGATTTTCTTCATGGTCCAGCCGCCCAGCGGGCCCATGATCATTGCACCGATGAACATGGGGATGCCGGCACCCACAATCACACCCATGGTGCCGATGGCGCCCACCACGCCGCCGCGGACGTCGTAGACCATCTTGCCGCCGGTGTAGCCGATCAGCAGCGGCAGCAGGTAGGTGATCATTGGTCCCACCAGGCCGGTGTTCGGCACCCCGTTTGTCTCGCCGAAGCCGCCCAGCTGGGGAACAGGCAGCCAGCCCTTCTCAATGAAGAGGGCTGTGATGATGCCCCAGGCGATGAAGGCGCCAATGTTGGGCATGATCATCCCGGACAGGAACGTCCCGAATTTCTGGACGCCAACCCGCATGCTGGTGCGGGGTTTTGCAACTGTCTCTGTTGCCATGTGCTTTCCTAACCGTCATTCCCGCTGCTCCGCAGGATGGTCCGATACTTACGACGACGTACTGATGGAACTGTTTGGCGCTTTTCAGCCGGCCGGGCTGGTGGAGATGCGGTGAAGCCATTCGAGGAAGAGTTTGAGTTCCGAGCTGGAGAGCTGGTCTGAGTGCGAGGCCTGAAGTGCGGCGTTCAGGGCGATCGCTGCCACCACCACCGATGATTTCCCGGTGTCACCCGGGGCCGCGCCGCTGGCCGGCTCGGCGGACACCGCGAAAATCATGGCGTCCCGGGTCATGGTGGACAATTCGAGGTTCCGGTCGGAGGCGGGCTCCGCAATCAGCATCAACGTCACACCCACGTTCGCGGCCAGGATGGACCTGGCCGCCTCCCGGGGCTGGACGTTCAGCTGGCCTGCCACCGCTGCCTTGTTCAGCATCTCCTCCATCAGCGCCTCGGCATCGGCAACGATGGCGGGGCGGCTTTCCGGGCGGATGTTGCCGAACATCACCAGGTACAGCTCCGGCTGGTTGAGCCCGAACTGCACGTGGTTGTCCCACATTCTCCGGATATCCTCAAGCGGCTGTCCGGAGGGGGCGAAATCCCTTTCGCCCGCAACATACTCTTCAAACCCTGCGGCGACGACGGCGTCGAACAGCCCTTCCTTGTCACCGAAGTGGTGGTACAGCGTGGGAGCCGTCACCCCTGCCCGCTGGGTGATCTGGCGGGTGGAAACCGGTGCTCCCGCAGAGTTTGCCAGCAGCTCGGCGGCTGCGCGCAGCAGCCGCATCTTGGGGGGAAGCTGGCCATCCAAACTCATAACCGCTACCCTAGCACCTATAGCAATGCTATATGAACTGAATCACATACAATTTTTTCAGGCACGTTTCCCGCCTCCGGACGTAGCAGTCCTCCGGCGGACCGGCATGGCGCCGGACAATACCGGCGAGCCTGGCAACCGGCAGAGAATGAGGACCTTCAGTGCAGAACTTCCCAGGAGTAGGCGTCAGCCCAGGCCGCGTTATCGGCACCGTCCGGCAGATGCCCAAACCCATCAGCGAGCCTCCGGCCGGCGAGCAGCTGGCAGCAGGCACCACCGCCGAGGAAGCCACAGCAGCGCTGAAGGCGGCCTCGCAGGCCGTGCACGATGAGCTCAAAGCGCGCGCCGCCCATGCCACCGGGGACGGCAAGGCAGTCCTGGAAGCCACGGCACTGATGGCCAAGGACACCATGTTGATCAAGGGCGCCGCCAAGCTCGTTGCCCGCGGAACATCGGCCGAACGCGCCATCTGGGAGTCCGGCTCCTCCGTTTCCGAAATGCTGCACAACCTGGGCGGCTACATGGCCGAGCGCGCCACCGACGTCCTCGACGTGCGCGCGCGGATCGTCGCCGAGCTGCGGGGCGTGCCCGCGCCCGGAATCCCGGGTTCAAACACCCCGTTCGTCCTGGTGGCCGAGGACCTGGCCCCGGCGGACACCGCCACATTGGACCCGAACAAGGTCCTGGCCCTGGTGACCTCAGGCGGCGGGCCCCAGTCCCACACTGCGATCATCGCCCGTTCCCTCGGCCTGCCCGCCGTCGTCGCGGCAGTAGGGGTGGACGAACTCCCGGACGGCACGGAAGTGTACTTGGACGGCGCCGCCGGCGCTGTCACCTCCGAGCCGGACGAAGCCTTGCGCTCAGCCGCAGAGGCGTGGGCGGCCACGGCTTCCCTGCTGGCCGAGTTCAGCGGCACGGGCGCGACGGCGGACGGCCACTTGGTCCCGCTGCTCGCCAACGTGGGCGGCGGCAAGGACGCGGAGGCGGCAGCCAAGCTCGGCGCCCAAGGCGTGGGGCTGTTCCGCACCGAGTTCTGCTTCCTGGAACGCGACACCGAACCCAGCGTTGAAGAGCAGGCCCTTGCCTACAAGAAGGTCTTTGATGCCTTCCCGGGCAAGAAAGTGGTCCTGCGGACGCTCGATGCCGGCGCCGACAAGCCGCTCCCCTTCCTCACCGACTCCACCGAACCCAACCCCGCCCTCGGCGTCCGCGGCTACCGCACCGACTTCACCACCCCCGGCGTCCTGGACCGCCAACTGGAAGCCATCGCGCTGGCGGAAAAGCAGTCCGAAGCGGACGTGTGGGTCATGGCCCCGATGATCTCGACGGCGGAAGAGGCTGCCCGTTTTGCCTCCATGTGCGCTGATGCCGGCATCAAGACCCCCGGCGTCATGGTGGAGGTTCCTTCCGCTGCCCTTACGGCGGAAGCCATCCTCCGCGAAGTGGGCTTCGCGAGCCTTGGCACCAACGACCTCACCCAGTACGCCATGGCCGCGGACCGCCAGCTCGGCCCGCTCGCCAACCTCAATACCCCTTGGCAGCCGGCCGTCCTGCGCCTGGTGGGGCTGACGGTGGAGGGATCACGCGCCGAGGGCAACAACAAACCCGTGGGCGTCTGCGGCGAGGCAGCCGCGGACCCGGCGCTCGCCGTCGTCCTTACCGGCCTCGGCGTGAGCACGCTGTCCATGACGGCCCGCTCCCTCGCCGCTGTCGCAGCCGTGCTGAAGACGGTGACCTTCGAGGAAGCGCAGCAGCTCGCCAAGCTTGCCCTGTCCGCCCCCAGCGCGACTGAGGCGCGGGCGTGGGTGCGCGAAAAGCTGCCCGTCCTGGAGGAACTGGGGCTCTGACCCGGCTGGCCCCCGCCCTGCCGGCGGGGGCCTGCTAGGCCGTAACGCCGAACCCGTTCACGGCCCGGACCCAGCCACTGATGGCCTGGGCCGCTATCTCGGGGGCAGTGTGCTGAAAGACGTGGCCTTGGCCCAGAATCTCGGCCATTGTTCCCTGCTGGGCCACCTCGGCGAGGTGCACACACCAGGGCCGGCGGGCAATTGGGTCGCGGGTGCCGCGGAGCACCAGCACGGGCTGGCTGACAGCGGCCAGCCGTTCCTCCAACGGGTATTCCATCATTACTGGCAGTTCTGTCAGGTACCAGCGCGGGCCGGCCCGGAGGTAGTCGCTGAACACGATGGCGTTGGAGGTCAGGGACTCGCTGAACATGGCGTCGCGCGTGAGTGCCACCGCCTGCCTGGCCGTCGACTTCCTGCTGGTTTCCACCACCGGACCCATCAGCACGGCACCGGCCACCCGTTCGGGTTCCTGCAGGGCCAGTTCGACTGCGAACTGGGTGCCCATCGAGTGGCCCACCGGCACGTAATTGTGGACCCCGGACTCCGTCAGGACGTCCCCTACGAAGGCAGCGAACTCTTCAACCTGCAGTTGGCGCCCGGGGTTTGACGACTTCCCAAAGCCGGGCAGGTCGAAGGAGTAGACGTCCGCTGCTTTTGCCAGTTCCTCGTGAAGCCGGGCCAGATAGCGGTGGGAGACACCGATGCCGTGCAGCAGCACATACGTGGGCCGCGCTCCCAACTCTGCCGGCTGGACGGAGGCATAGAGCCTTCCCTGTAAACCGCCGGATTCAACGTCCCGGCCACCAGTTAATGCCATCAGCCGAGCATACCGCCGGAGCCCGAAAGGCACCGGCAGGCCGGGTCGCACGGTGGACCGGTCACATCGGCAGGCCGGTGATCCACCGGTAGGCTGGGGCCATGGCACTGATTGCTCCCAGGATGGCCGGCGCCCTTCCGCCCGAAGACGCCGTAAAGCTGCAGCAGGCCCTGGCCGGCAGCGACGACATCACCGTTTTCGTGGACGGCACTGTCCACCGCCTGCCGCCCCTGGCGAGGGACGCCGTCGTTGACCTCCTGCAGCGGTTCAGCCGCGGCGAGGCTGTGACCGTCAGCAGCGTGGAGGAAATGCTGACCACGTCAAAGGCTGCAGAACTGGCGGGAATCTCGCACACCTACCTGCGCAACATGACGGACCGCGGCGAGATTCCTGTGGAATACCGGGGCAGCCACCGGCGGATTCCCCTTGCGGCGATCATGGCGTGGCTGGAGGGGCAGAAGAAGGACCGGCAGAAAAAGGCGGCCGCGGACCAGGCTGACGGGGACGTCAGATCCGGGGGCGAAGGGCCCAGCGCCGCATCTTGAGGGCAGCGTGGAGTTCCAGGCGGGGCATACCTTTCAGCGGGTCCACCCCCAGCAGTTGCCGGATCCGGCCCAGCCTGTTGTAGATGCTGCTGCGGTGCAGGTGGAGTTTGGCGGCAACGTCCTGGACGGAACCGTCGTTGTCGTACAGCAGTTCCAGGACCGGGATCAGTTCGCCGTTGCGGTCGTGGTCCTCAAGCATGCGGAAGTAGACGGACCCGGAGTCAGCCCATGCCCCCGCACCGCCCCCGGCAGAGGCCAGCAGCTGATAGACGCCGGTGGACCGGCAGTCCACGAGTTCCCCGAGCTGGGCGTCCACTGCGGCGGCCTGTGCGGCGAGCTTGGATTGCCGGTAGGCCTCGGCGAGCTCCCGCGGCCGGGCAAACCCTTCGCTGATCCCTAAGATGATGCGGTGAACCGGCCGTCCGGAGCGCTTTGCCAGCTCCAGCTGGTAGTGGACCAGGACCTGGGCGTGGTTTGCGCGGCCCGATGACTCGCGGAACAGCACCACGGAGTGGGTCTCCGTCCCGGCGCTGAAAAGGGCGGCATCAACACCCACCGTTGCCTGGAGCGCTGCCGAACGGTGGATCAGGGTTGAGGCGATGGGATCCGGCCCACCCGCCCACCCGTCGGCGTCGAGCACTGTAACCATCTGCCACGGCCCGCGGCCCTGAACCTCTTTCCAGCCGGCCACCGCCGCCACCGCATTTGCTTCCCCCGCACAAGCTGAAAGGAATTCCCGCTCCCGCCCGCGCCGGAATTCGGACTCGGCGGTGTTCGAATCGAGCAGCAGACCGGAGAGCATCTCGAGCTCATTGGTGACCGTCGGCAGTTGCGTGAGGATCGACGTCGGATTCTCCTCCACGGAGTCCTGCTGCACCCAGAGGTAACCCACCCGGAAGCCGCGGACCATCAGCGGGACACAGACGCGGCCGAGCATCCCAAGGTGCGGGTTTGCGGGAACCGCGACGGGGCGGACGGCCGTGGCAATACCATGGGACAGCTGCCATGCGCTGACATCGGCCGGTACCTTCTTGCTGAGCAGGAAGTTCACGCGGACCCGGTCGGCGTGGGACTGGTTGGAGCTGTAAGCCAGCAGCACGCCGTCCAGGTCTTCCAGGGACAAGCCACGGCCCAGTTTCTGCGCCACCTGCTCAACCAGTTGCTCCACGCCCTGCTGCATGGCCCAACACTACTGCCTTTGCGCTGGCCGGGACGAACGGACACGAGGCGACACCTGACGCCCTAGGGCTGGACAAATGTCGATCCGCTTGCGCTTGGATCCCCGGAATGACGCGGTTTTTACTTCACCACCCGTCGCTTCCCATGTCAGCTGGCTCACAATCGGATTTATCGTGGAAACACACAATCTTCCGCACTTTCCGGCTTACCAGCCGAGAACCTGGAGCCCACGATGATCATCGGTGTCCCCAAAGAAATCAAGAACAACGAATTCCGGGTGGCCATCACCGCCGCCGGTGTCCACGAGTTCCGCACCCACGGCCACACCGTGCTGGTGGAACGCGGCGCAGGCTTGGGCTCGGGCATCACGGACGAGGAATACGCCATCGCCGGCGCCGAGATCGTCAACGACGCCGACGACGTCTGGGCACGTGCCGACATGGTGATGAAGGTCAAGGAACCCATCAAGGCCGAGTACCACCGCTTCCGCAAGGGCCTGATCCTCTTCACCTACCTCCACCTCGCCGCCGAGCCGGAACTTACCCGCGAGCTCATCAACTCCGGCGTCACCGCCATCGCCTACGAGACCGTCCAGGAAGGCCGCACCCTCCCGCTGCTGGCCCCCATGTCCGAGGTAGCAGGCCGGCTCTCCGTCCAGGTGGGCGCCGCTTCGCTGATGGCCCCCGCCGGCGGCAAGGGCGTTCTGCTGGGCGGCGTGCCCGGCGTCCGGCCCGCAAAGGTAGTTGTCCTGGGCGCCGGCGTGGCCGGAACCAACGCGGCAGCCATGGCACTGGGCCTGGGCGCCGACGTCACCATCATGGACATCAACATCAACCGCCTGCGCGAGCTGGACGCCCAGTACCAGGGCCGGCTGAAAACGGTGGCATCGAACTCCTACGAGATCGAAAAGTCCGTCGTGGACGCCGACCTGGTAATCGGCTCCGTCCTCATCCCCGGTGCCAAGGCCCCCAAGCTGGTAACCAACGAACTGGTTGCCCGCATGAAGCCCGGTTCAGTCTTGGTGGATATCGCCGTGGACCAGGGCGGCTGCTTCGAGGACACCCGTCCCACCACGCATCAGGAACCCACGTACAAGGTTCACAACACCATCTTCTACTGCGTGGCCAACATGCCCGGCGCCGTGCCCAACACCTCCACCTACGCCTTGACCAACGTGACACTGCGGTACGCCGTGTCCCTGGCCAACCTCGGCGTCAAGGCCGCCTTCGACCGCGACCCCGCCCTCGCCGCAGGCCTCAACATCGCGGCTGGCCACGTTGCACACCACTCCGTATCCGAAGCGCACCACCTGCCCCTCGTAGCGGACTGGCACGAACTGGTTTCTGCGTAGGTCTAACTCGTCCCGCTGCGCTGAACGACACACATCCTCGGCGTGCTGCTCCTTCGTCGCTCTGACGCACGCTGCCGGATGTCTGTCGTTCAGCGCTCGTAGTTAACTTCTCGCCGAAGCCAGTTCGCGTGCCTTTTCTATTAATTTGAGGACCTCGACGGCGTCTGCCGGGTCTACTGGGAGCGGCAGCTTTGAGGCCGTTCCGCCGTCGAGGATTTTGTCCGCCAGGAGCCGGTAGAACTCGGGGTAGGCGCCCCGCTCGGTGGGGAGGGCATCCAGGTGGCCGTCGCGGCCCAGGAGCCCTGCCCACTCCGGTGCCTCCTCGCCGTACTCCGCGTCCAGGGGGCTGCCGCCGGCAACGATGTACGGCTCCTGCGGATCCACGCCGTTCTTGGTGAAGCCGCCAACGGAACCCAACACCCGGAACCGCGGGCCCTGCTGCGCGCAGAGCATGTTCATTGTGAGGTGGCTCAGCACTCCGGAGGTGTGCCGCAGCACCAGGAAGACGTCGTCGTCCGCCCGCTCGTCCACGCGCCGCGCCCTCAGCTCGGCGTGGACCACCATCGCGGGACCAAACAGCAGGAGCGCCTGGTCGATCAGGTGGCTGCCGAGGTCGAACAGGACGCCGCCCCCGTCCGAGGCGGTGGCATGCGCCTTCCACGCCTTGGCGATGGCGGGAGACCACCGTTCGAACCGCGACTCAAACCTAGTCACCTTCCCCACGGCGTCCGCCGCCAGGAGTTTCCGGAGCGTCAGGAAGTCCCCGTCCCACCGCCTGTTCTGGAACACCGTCAACACCCGGCCCCGTTGTTGGGCGAGGGCAACAAGCTCCTGTCCTTCATCGCTGGTCACCGCAAATGGCTTATCCACCACCACATCCAGGCCGGCTTCCAGCGCTGCCTTGGCGAGCGGGTAATGCGTGGCCGGCGGGGTGCCCAGGACCACGAGGTCAAGGTCAGCAGCGCGCGCCAGGACAGCATCGCCGTCGTGCACTGTCCTCACGCCGGGGTAGCGGGCAGTGGCCGCCTTCTGCCGCTCCACGTTGGACGTGGCGATGACGTCCAGCGAGTAGCGCGCGTCCGTCCCGATCAAGGGCGCGTGGAAGACGCTGCCGGACAGGCCGTAGCCGACGACGGCCGTGCGGATAGTGCGTGGAGCGGCGGAGTCAGTCATAGGGCTACGGTACTCCGGCACGCTCTCTCACTTAATGCCCCTTAAAGGCCAACGCTCTCTCACTTTGAACTGGTCCCCGATAGTTGGACTGGCTAAATGGGATTCTAGGCTGCAAGGGTCTGGGCCCGGTATTGCGCCGGGCTCAGGCCCTTGAGCTTTGTGGAGATTCTTTTGTTGTTGTACCAGTGGATGTATTCCTCTATTGCAGGTGCCAGTGCGTCGGTGTTGAGGAAGCGGACGTGGTGGAAAAGTTCTTCCTTCAGGTGGCCGAAGAAGTTCTCCATCACGGCGTTGTCGTAGCAATTGCCCTTGCGGGACATGGATTGGACCGCGCCGGCGTTCTCGATGAGGGTGCGCCAAGAGGCGTGACGGTATTGGAAACCTTGGTCCGAGTGCACCAGCGGCTGCTGACCCGGCTTCAGAGAAGTCAGGGCCTCACGCAGTGAATCGTTGGTGAGCGCGAGGTTCGGGGACAAGCCCAGCGAGTAAGAAATGATCTGCCGGTCAAAGAGGTCCATGACCGGTGAGAGGTAAAGCTTCCGGTCACCGACGTGAAACTCCGTCACATCGGTTACCCACTTCTGGTTCGGTGCATCAGCCTCGAATTCCCGATTCAGCACGTTGGGCGCTACCGCGCCCTGGTCGCCCTGGTAGGAGTTGTAGCGCTTCCTGCGCCGGACCTTGCAGGCCAACCCGAGTGCCTGCATCAGCTGCAACACGGTCTTCTTCGCGACCGTCCACCCTTGCTTGAGTAGCTCCGTATGGACCCGCCGATGCCCGTACCGGCCATGGTTCATTTCGAAGATCTCCGTGACCGCCGCTTTGAGCTTCTCTTTCGGATCGGGCCTATAGAGCCGGAGCTGGTGATAGAAGAACGTGGATCTCGCCAGCCCGGCGACGTCCAACAGGACGCCAAGCGGATAGTCAGCCTTGAGGGCAACGACGGCCTGAACCTTTACCGTCGTCCCTGTTCCCTCAAGGCCCGCAGTTTTCCCAGGTACGCCACCTGGGCGCGCAGCCGCTCGTTCTCCCGCCGCAACCGCTCAAGCTCGGGCAGCTCCGCAGGTGGCAGGGCATCAGGTTTCCGGGGTCTGCCTTTGGGCTTTGGCCGCAACCCGTCCTCACCCTCCAGACGATACGCCCTGACCCACTTTTGCAGCAGCTCACGGGAGGCCAAACCGGCCTCCACCGCCAGCTCCGGGCCGGGCTCGCCCGCGAGGAATCGCTGCACCAAGGCCAGCTTGAACTCGAACGAGTACGACTTCGCCGGCCTGCTCACCAGCACTCCTTGCCCATGAATCCTCCACCGCCCATACAGTGCCCTGACCGGCACCCAAGGCGCATCCAGCAAACGAGCCGCCGCCCGATACCCGATACCCCTCTCAAACAACGCTACAGCCGCCTCACGCTGCGCCTCAGATAATGAACTACTTGCACGCATAAAACTGCTCCCCGGAAGTCGGAACTGAATTTCTCAGTCCAACTTCCGGGGAGCAGTTCACTTCCTCAAAGAAAGTGAGAGAGCGTTGCCGGAAAATCCGCATTAAGTGAGAGAGCGTCCCGGGGGTGGGGCTACTTCTTTTCCCAGCCGAGGGTGGTCCAGTCCGGAACCTGGGACAGGCTCTGGAACAGGGACGGGCCGTAGTTGGCCAGGCCGGTGCGGACGAAGGAGATCTGCGGGCCGTTGAAGACTACGCCCATGGAGTAGTACTTGGCCATGTGCTCCTTTTCAACTTCCATCGCCGCCTTGTTGCGCTCGGCGTTGTCCTCGATGGACGCGAGATCGGCGATCTTCTTGTCCAGTTCGGCATCGCCCAGCTGGTTTTCGTTGGTCTTGGAGTCGTAGTACTGCTTGACGGCGGACGTGGCGTCCGGACCGACCGTGTAGCCGGAGATGCTCAGGTCGAATTCACGCGAGCCCAGGACCTTGCCGAAGTCGGCCGAGGCCCGCTGGTCGATACCAACATCCATGCCGCCGGCCTGGAGCTGCTTCTGCAGGGTCTGCGCGACGGCCAGCGTCGTTGGGTCGTCACCGAAGTTGCTGATCTTGAACGCGGCGGGCTTGCCGTCCTTCTCCATGATGCCGTTGGCGTTGGCAGTGTAGCCGGCATCGGTGAGCACCTTCTTGGCGGCGTCCGGACCGGTTTCCTTCACGGGATAGTTGTCCTGGTAGTACTCGGAGAATGGCAGCAGCATCATGGAGCCGGAGCTGGGCTCTTCCCAGTTCAGTCCGTTGAACCGCACCTTGCGGAGGGCCTCACGGTCCACTGCCGCGAAGATCGCCTTGCGGACAGCAACATCGGTGATGCGCTGGGCGTTGAGATTCAAGCCGCCGGCGAACAGGCGCTGGCCGCGCCGGACCTCTGAGTCCTTAGTACCGTCCAGCTGCTTGTACAAGGAGACGGTGTTGGCGGACATCGCGTCGATCTCGCCGTTCTTGAAGGCAGCGATCTGGGCGCTGGTCTCAAGCTGGCGGAACACTACGCTTTCCAGGACCGGCTTGTTGCCCCACCACTTATCGTTGGGCACCAGGGTTACCGTCTTGGCTGCGGTATCGTACTGGTCCAGCTTGAACGGGCCTGCCATCCACTCCGGATGCAGTTCCCCGTTGAAGCCTTCGTTGAAGATCTGCGGAGTGTTCACAGCGGGGTGGATCAGGCCGAAGAACAGGTCCTCCAGCGGGTACACCGGCTGGCTGGTCTTGACAATGATTTCCTTGTCGCTGCTGCCGGCCTCGACGGATTCAACAAACTCGTACGCTCCCGAGGAGACGATGTCGTAGCCGGCATCGGGGCTCTTCAGGATGTTCCAGGTGTTCTGGAAGGCCTTAACGTCGATGGGGGTGCCGTCGTTGTAGGTGGCCTTCTCGTTGACCTTGATGGTGATGGTCTGTTTGCCATCCTTGACTTCGTTTGTGACCTCCTCGCAGAAGTCCTTATTGGGCGACGCCTTGCCCTCGAAGTCAAGCTTCCAGCAACCGCCAATGCCGCCACTGTTTACCGCGACAGGGTTCATGGGAATCTGCAGCGCCGAGTTGTCTGCGCTGTTGCCGTTGTTCGAGAAGCCGTTGAAGTCCGGGCCGATGTTGCCCAGCGGAAGGGTGACCTTGCCGCCCTGTTCAAGATCTGCGGCGGGCTTTTCGTTAACGCTGATGAGCTTGGACAGGTCGCTGCCTGCTTCCTGCCCCTTTGCCGTTTCCGGCCCGGTGGCCCCGCCACCGCCGCTGCCGCAGGCAGTCAGCGCCAGAGCAGCAGCAATGGCCGCCGCTCCGCCGATCTTGTTCAGTTTCCTCATGGTGTTCCCTTCGTTGTTGCAGGTGGTGATGCTGGTGATGGGTCGAAAAAACTTACGGTGCATGGTGGTCCGATGATTCGTGGACTACCAGCATGTCCTCGTCCAGTTCCCCGTCCGGGAAGAAGCAGGCGAAGCGCTGGTCCAGGGCCGGCAGTGGCTGGGCGGCCAGGGCCTGGGCCGCTGCCGAGGGTGCCACCGGTTCCAGCGGGGGCTCCAGGGTAAGGCACTTTTCCTGCTTCGCAGGGGGCAGCGCCGCGAAGACGGGGCACCTGGTGGCAAAGTTGCAGCCCTTGGGGGCGTCCAGCGGGGAGGGCAGGTCGCCCCGCAGGATGATCCGCTCCCTGGTCTTCTCCACCTGCGGGTCCGGCACCGGGATGGCCGAGAGCAGGGCCCGGGTGTAGGGGTGGCGGGGGTTGTCGAACACCCGGTCCACTTCACCGATCTCCACAATCTTGCCCAGGTACATAACAGCCACGCGGTTGGAGATGTGCCGGACCACCGAAAGGTCATGGGCCACCAGCAGGTAGCTGAGGCCCAGCTCGGCACGGAGCTTGTCCAGGAGGTTGATCACGCCGGCCTGGACGGAAACATCAAGGGCGGAGACAGGTTCGTCCAGGACCACCAGCTTCGGATTCACGGCCAGGGCACGGGCAATGCCGACGCGCTGGCGCTGTCCGCCGGAAAACTGGTTGGGGAAGCGGTTGACGTGGTCCGGCTGCAGGCCCACCAGCTTCATCAGTTCCATGATGCGTGTCCTGATGGCCTGCTTGTCCATGCCGGCGTTCTGAAGCGGCTCGGCGAGGACTTCGTAGACCGTGAACCGCGGATCCAGCGCCCCGGTGGGGTCCTGGAACACCATCTGCATCTCGCGCCGCATGGCACTCTTGGTCCGGGCATCGGCAGCCTGCTTATTGCTGATGCCGCCAATCGTCACCTCGCCGTCCTGGTCCTTGTGGAACTCCATGATCTCCAGCAGGGTGGTGGTCTTTCCGGAACCGGACTCGCCCACGATCGAGAAGCACTCACCTTCGCGGATGTCGAAGCTGACACCGTCCACGGCCTTGACCGTGCCGATCCGGCGCTTCAGCAGCGCACCCTTGGTCAGGGGGAAGTGCTTGCGCACGTCCTTGAGCTGCAGGACCGTGGAGCGTTCCGCACGCGGAATGGCATCAAAGCGGGACACCGCCACCGGCGGGGCCGAGAAGACGTCGTGGACGTCGACGTCGCTGCCCAGGGACCCGGACTTGATGCAGGCGGCGCGGTGAAGGGCACTTCCGGGTACCGCCGCCAACACCGGCTCACCGTCCAGGCAGGCGTCGGTGGCCAGTGGGCAGCGGGGTGCGAAAGAGCAGCCGGTGGGTGTGTGGATCAGGTTGGGCGGCATGCCCTCAATGGGCACCAGGGACGACTTCTCCGCCACGTCGACCCGCGGCACGGCACCGAGCAATCCCATGGTGTAGGGCATCCGCGGGTTGTAGTAGATGTCATCCACCGCGCCCGTCTCCACGGGCTTGCCGGCATACATCACCATGATGTCGTCGGCCATCCCGGCCACCACGCCCAGGTCGTGCGTGATCATCACGACGGCGGCGCCCGTCTCCTCCTGGGCGGTATGCAGCACCTCCAGCACTTGCGCCTGGATGGTGACGTCCAGGGCCGTCGTCGGCTCGTCAGCGATGAGGACGCGCGGGTTGTTCGCGATCGCGATGGCAATCATCACCCGCTGGCGCATGCCGCCGGAGAACTCGTGCGGGAAGGCCTTCAGCCTGTCCTTGGGGCTCGGAATGCCCACCATGGCCAGGAGTTCGACGGCGCGGGCTTCTTTTGCCTGCCTGCTCATCGTGGGGTTATGGATGGTGAGCGCTTCCACAATCTGGGTGCCTACGGTGTACACCGGTGTCAGGGAAGACAGCGGGTCCTGGAAGACCATCGCCAGTTCGTTGCCGCGGTACTCGCACATGGCTTTATCGCTGAGGCCCAGCAATTCCTTGCCTTTGAGCCGGACGGACCCGGATATTTCCGCCGTGCTGGGGAGGAGCCCCATGATGGCCAGGGACGTAACCGATTTGCCGGAGCCCGATTCACCCACGATGCCCAGCGTCTTTCCAGGCAGGAGATCGAAATCAACGCCCCGGACTGCGTGGACGACGCCGTTCTCTGTGTTGAAACGGACGTTCAGGTCGCGGACAGAGAGGACTGCGTCCGTTGGCGCGTGAAGGCCGGCGACGTGCAGCCGCTCCACTGTTGACTGTGGCTGTTCGGCGTGGCCGGCGGCAATTTCGCTGCTCATGAGGACTTCCCCTTAACACGGGTTTTCAGGGCGCTGCGTTTTTTGGCGCTGCCGCTTGAGCTGGAGCTCGGATCGAAGGCGTCCCGCAGTCCGTCGTTCATCATGGCCAGAGAGCCTGTCAGCAGGAACATCACGGTCAACGGCACCCAGAACATCCAGGGAAAGGTCTGTACCTGCGATGTGGCAGCGCCGATGAGGACCCCCAGGCTGACGTCCGGAACTTTGATGCCGATGCCGATGAATGAGAAGGCCACCTCCGCAAGGATGGCGCCGGTGACGCCGCGGGTAATGTCGAGGACCAGCAGGGACCCGATGTTGGGAACCAGGTGCCGCCAGACGATCCGGCGCGGCGGGACACCCATGTACTGGGCGGCTTTGACGTAGTCCCGCTGCATCAGGGACATGGACAGCGACCGGATCAGCCGGGCTGTGCCCATCCAACTGAAGACCAGCAGCACGATGATCAGCAGCAGCCAGGAGGGCAGGTCCCGCTTCAGCCCTTCCCCTCCCCCGCTGGTGGCGACCGCTACCACCAGCAGTGCAGGCATCATGATGAGCGCTTCAAGGACGAAGAGCATCACCTTGTCCACCTTGCCGCCGAAGTAGGCCATGGTGCACCCATAGACGGCGGCAATGAGGACGGAGACAAGCCCCACGATCAAGCCGATCAGGATGGAGATCCTGGTGCCTTCGACCGTCATGGCGTAGAGGTCAATGCCTGCCTGGGATGTTCCGAGGTAGTGCTCGGCGGAGGGAGGCATACCGATGTTGAAGGGATCGATGGTCTCTTTGTCCCACGGGGTGAAGTAGCCACCGACAAAGGAGAAAACGGTCAGGGCCAGGAAAATGGCAAGGCCTGTTACGGCCGTCTTGTTGCGCATAAAACGGCGGAAGATGATGGTGTTCTTGCCGATGATGACATCGGCGTTTTCCAGGTGCGCGTCCTGTGCGATTGCGGCCGGGTCAACGGCGTTGAGGTTGGTCATGGCTACTGCACCCGCACTCTAGGGTCAACGAGGGTGGTGGCGAAGTCCGCCAGGATGGCCCCCAGGGCGAAAATAACGGAACCATAGGCCAGCGTGGCCGTGGCGGCGTTGACGTCCTGGAGCGAGATGGCGTCGATGCTCCAGGAGCCCACACCGGGCCAGGCGAAGATCTTCTCCGCGAAGAAGCCGCCGGCAAAGATGGCCGGGATGGTGAAGGCGATGCTTTGGGCCACGGGAATGAACGAGACCCGCAAAGCGTGCCGGGAGATCGCCTGGTTCCGGGTCAGCCCCTTGGCCCGGGCGGTCCGGACAAAGTCGGCGTTCACGTTGTCCAGGAGGTATTGGCGCTGCGCAATCTGGTACGAACCCCACCCCACCAGCGTGATGGCGACGGTCGGAACCGCGTAGTGCGCCAGCATGTCCACGAACTGCGCCCAACCCGGCTCAATTCCGGGCGTGGAAATGCCCGTGACAAAGAAGATGCGCTCCCCCACGGTTTCATTGATGTTGATGGCGCCCAGCTGCACCAGGAAGTACGCAATGGGGGCAGGCACGATGTAGGCGAGGTAGCTGTAGGACGTGATGGCGCGGTCCTGGAACTTGTACTGGCGTGCTGCCGAATAGACCCCGAGTGCCACGCCGATGACGAGCGTCAGGATGATGGAGGCCAGGAAGAGCCGGGTGGAGATCCATACCCGGTCCCCGAACTCGGCGTTGATGTACGCACCGTTGGGGCTGCGGCCCCAGTCCCAGCGGGTAACGATGGCAGTCAGCCATTCCACGTAGCGCTCCCACGGGCTCAGGTCCGGGTCCAGGCCCTTGAGGCGCATCGAGTTTGCCACCTGCTCCGGGGTGGGACGGGGTATCCGTTCCTGCTCCAGCAGCGCGGGCTTGAGGGAGCTGACCGCCAGGAAGTATCCCGCCGACGTGGTCAGGAAGATCATAAAAACGTACGTGATGCCGCGCTTGGCGAGGTACCTGAGCATGGCGCTAGTTCAGCTTCGCCGCCGGCAGCTGGACGGTAAAAACCCGCGGTGTCAGCAGGCGGGCCAGGCTGTTGGGCAAATCAACAATCACGTGCTGGATCCTTCCGTTATCCCCGGATCAGCGGGGGTTGTGCCGCCTCATCGGGTCCTCTGCCAGCGGTAGCTGGGCTCCCGCAGCCTTTGCAGGCCTAGCCCTGGTGGACTATGTCGCGGGTCACATTCCAGAGGAAACTATCACAAGCCGCTCCCCAAAAAGGGCTGGTTGTGGGCAAACCCACCTGCCCGTATCAGATCGTTATGAATAATTCTGTAAATTTGGTGTGACACGGCGCAGGAACAATGAGGGGCTAAGTCTAGGAAGCGGTGACAACCCGTGTGACAAGCTCCCGCCACGAGTTATTGAGCCGGTCACTGCTCACTCCATGCACGCGAACCAGATTTAGGAGCCGGTCCGGTGCCAGGGTGGCGCCCAGCGAGCGTGCCATCAGCCAAGGGTCGGCCGCGAACCCCTCCTCCCTGAGCAGCACCTCGATATGGCGGTACCACAGGGCAGCAGCGGGAACTTCAAAGCGGCCCCGGGAGGAGTTCTCCGCCGCGAGCGCCAGGTCACCAAACTCCATCACGTAGGCAATCCGCTCCACGCCGAAAGCAATCAGGCGTTCCAGTCCGGGCGCGCCGGGGCCCAGGGGTGGAGGTCCGAACATAAAGCGGGCCTGGAAGGCGGCCTCGGACTCGCTCAGGAGGGTGAGCATGAGCCCGGCACGGCTGCCAAAGCGGCGGAATACGGTGCCTTTGCCCACCCCTGCGTGCTCGGCGAGCCGGTCCATGGTCAGTGCTTCTGCCCCGCACTCGCCGATGAGGTCCCGGGCAGCGTCGAGCAGGCGCTCCCGATTCCGCGCGGCATCGCTGCGTTCCACCGCCTCGCCCGGCGATAGTCGCGGACGCAATGGGATGAAGCTCACATTCCATATTCTAGACCTCGGGAATAAGAACCGGACCGCAGTCCGTTTAGATGGGTGAAGGCAGTAAGAGCCTCAGCTATTACCCGGCCGGCGGCCCCCTCCCGCCGCCCCTACCCCAGGAGTTCCCATGACCAAGAGCACCGTACTCACCCTCGTCGGCAGCCTCCGCGCCGAATCCACCAACCAGAAGTTGGCTGAAGCAATCCAGCTGAACGCGCCGGAGCAGGTGGACGTCGTCATCCACGAAAACCTTGGCAACATCCCCTTCTACAACGAAGACATTGACGTCGAAGGCCAGGTTCCTGCCGCTGCTGCCGCCCTGCGCGCCGCAGCCAACGACGCCGACACGCTCCTCCTGGTCACCCCGGAGCACAACGGCACTGTACCCGCAGCACTGAAGAACGCCATCGACTGGCTGTCCCGCCCCTTCGGTGCCGGAGCCCTCGCCGGTAAGCCCACCGCCGTCGTCGGCACTGCCTTCGGCCAGTACGGTGGCGTCTGGGCCCAGGACGAGGCCCGCAAGGCAGCAGGAATCGCCGGCGCCCAGATCCTCGAGGACGTTAAGCTCGCAGTGCCGGGTTCAATGGTGCGCTTCGCCGAAGTCCACCCGAAGGACGATGCAGAGGTTGTGGAGCAGATTAAGGGCGTTTTTGATGCCCTCGCAGCTTCCCAGCCTGCAGCATAACCAGCCTTCCGCGGTGCCCGGTGCATAATGCGCCGGGCACAGCTGTTTAAGCTGCGCCGCTGCGTTCACCCCGCCGGTGCGTCCGGCACACTGCGTCCCGCCGAACTCTGGCTGGGAAATCCAATCGTTGCTAGCGTGACGGAATGACGCCCTCGAAGACCCCGGCCGAGATCCTCGACATCGACGGCGCTGAGGTCCGCATCTCAAGCCCGGACAAAATGGTGTTCCCCGGGCCCGGGGTCACGAAGCTGGACCTGGTGGGGTACTACCTTGCGGTGGCGAATGGCGCGCTCCGCGGCGCCGGCGGGCGGCCCATGGTGCTCAAGCGTTTCCCGAAGGGCATTGACGCTGAGCCGTTCTTCCAGAAGCGCGTGCCCGAGAACCGCCCTGACTTCATCGACACGGCCACCCTGCACTACGCGTCCGGCACGTCGGCCGAGGAGGCTGTAATCCGGGATGCCGCAGGACTGGCGTGGGTGGTGAATCTTGGCTGCCTGGACCTCAACCCGCATCCCGTAAGGGCGGAGGACCTCGAGCATCCCGATGAGCTTCGGGTTGACCTCGATCCCATGCCGGGCGTGGACTGGCCACAAATCGTGGATGTCGCCTATGTGGCACGGGAGGTACTCGGGGACATGGGACTGGTGGGCTGGCCGAAGACAAGCGGCTCCCGCGGACTTCACATCCTGGTGCGCATCGCGCCGGAATGGTCCTACCGTGACGTGCGGCTCGCCGCGGAGACCCTTGCGCGCGAAGTCGAAAACCGGGCCCCCGGGCTCGCCACCGCCCGGTGGTGGAAGGAGGAGCGCGGCGAGAGCGTGTTCGTGGACTTCAACCAGAACGCCAAGGACCGCACGGTGGCATCTGCATATTCCGTCCGGCCCCTCCCCGACGCCCGGGTCTCAACGCCGCTGTCCTGGGATGAGGTGCGCTCCGCCCGTCCCGACCAGTTCACGGTCCTCACAGTGCCCGGCCGCTTCAAGGACGTGGGTGACCCCCATGCAGGGATCGACAAGGCCGCAGGAAAACTGGACAGGCTCCTGGCCCTCGCAGCGGAGTTGGGGCCTGCGGAGAAAGCGCCGCGCAGCGGTGACGGCTCCGGCCGCCGGCAGTCGGTGATGCCGCTCATCGAAGTGGCCCGCACCAAAACCAAGCCTGAGGCCCTCGCGGCGCTCGACGAATGGAAGTCCCGGCATCCGGACCTCGTCCCGGCCCTGCACCCTGCAGATGTGCTGGTGGACGGAATGCGCGGATCGAGTTCGCTCTGGTACCGGGTAAGGGTGAACCTGCAGCACGTTCCCGAGCCGGAGCGGCCGCCGCAGGAGGAACTCATCGCCGACTACGACCCCTGGGCGGGCAGGGAATGGCCGGGGCGCCCGGGATCCTGAACGGAGCCTGCCCAGCCCCCTCCGGCCTCCCGTGCCGTGATCAACTCTTATCCCAACCGGTACCTCGTGGACATTCTTTGGCAGACGGGCCAGCCGTAACGTTAATCCACGGACGTACCGGGACGGGATTGCGGTGCAGGGATGGCAAGAGGGCCGATTGCTGGAAAGCGGATAATGGGTGCGCGCGCCCTGGTAGCAGCATCCGCACTGGCGCTTCCGCTGTGGGCCGCCGCCTGCGTCAGTCCGCCCCCTCAACAAACACCGCCGCCTTCCCCGGAACCCCTGCTCGGAGCCGGCGTCACCCCCAGCCCTGCACCCGCTCCCCCTGCGCCGGCTCCCCAGCCGCAGTCTCCGCCTCCTGAAGGCACAATCGGGGTGACGCCGGGAGTGGTCCCGCCCGGCCCGGCCAGGACCACCCCCCGGGGCACGCCCGCGGCTTCGCAAACGCCGGAAGTATCACCGTCCGAGGACCCCGTTCCATCCGAGCCGGTTCCCTCGGGCAGTCCGGCCGCCCTGCAGACGGTGACCGCCTACTATGTGCTCCTGGACGACGGCGGCAGCAACGGCGTGCGGTTCGGTTGCAATGACAGCCTGGTGGGCGTAGCCCATACCAGTTCCGCCGGAGAGGACCCGCTCCCCGCCGCCGTGCGCGCGCTGCTGGAGACGCCGGCTGATGCAGCCCCGTCACGGCCGTCTCCGGAGGTGTACAACGCGCTCCAGGGCTCGGATCTGACGTTCCTTTCGGGAAGCTTCGATGGCACCACCGTCACGGTGTACCTCGCCGGGACGCTCAGCATGGGAGGTGTTTGCGACCTCCCGCGGGTGGAAGCCCAGCTGACACAGACGGCGGTCTCGGCAGTTGGAGCTATCCGGGCGGAGATCCATATCAACGGGCGCACCTTGGCCGAGGCGTTGCGGCAGCACTAACAGGCGGGTGGCCGCTCCGGTACATCTTTACTCAACGAGTGTTGCCTATCCAGCAACACTCGGCTGTATCCTGATTCATGTGAGCCACGAGACACTCGACGCCGCAGCACAGACGCTGCCTGCCGAAGCCATTGATGCCATCGAGCGGGCGGCAACGTCCGCCCACCGCCATGAGGAACTCTTCTCAGAGCGCGCCGCCAATATCCGCCAGTCCGCCGTCAGGGACGTCTTCGATATCTCCCTGCGCCCCGGGCTGGTTTCCCTCGCGGGTGGAAGTCCCTACCTGCAGTCCCTCCCCCTTGACCGGCTGGCCGCCACTGCCGCAACCATCATCGCCGAGGACGGGCTGGCGGCCCTCCAGTACGGCAGCGGCCAGGGCACCGAAGAGCTGCGAACCCAGATTTGCGAAGTGATGGCCGCTGAGGGCATCCTCGACGCACTCCCCCGGAACGTGGTGATCACAGCAGGTTCGCAGTCCGCCCAGGACGTTGCCACCAAGGTCTTCTGCAACCCCGGAGATGTGGTGCTGGTGGAAGACCCAACCTACGTGGGCGCGCTGAATACCTTTGAGGCGTACCAGGTCCAGGTGGAAACGGTGGAGATGGACGGGGAGGGCCTCGTTCCGGACCTTCTTGAGGCCAAGATCGCAGCTCTCCAGCTCGCCGGAAAGAGCGTCAAATTCCTGTACACCATCCCAAACTTCAACAATCCCTCCGGAATTACCCTCGCCCGGGAGCGGCGGCAGAAGATCGTGGACATATGCCGCAATGCGAATATTCTGGTCCTCGAGGACAACCCCTACGGACTCCTGCGCTTCGACGGAGAACCGCTGCCGCCCCTTCGCGCCGACAACCCTGCGGACGTGATCTATATGGGCTCGTTCTCCAAGATCTTCGCTCCCGGACTCCGCATCGGTTGGGCCCTGGTGCCCGAACACCTGCAGCGCCGGTACTACCTTGCGGCCGAAGCTGTAACCCTTTGTCCGCCCGCCCTCAACCAGATGCTGGTGTCCGCCTACCTGCGCGACTACAACTGGCGGGGCCAGATCGAAACGTACCGTGGCCTGTACGCGGAGCGTTGCCGGGCAATGCTCGCTGCCCTGGAGGCGCACATGCCCGCCGGTACCAGCTGGACCAGCCCGGAGGGCGGATTCTTCGTCTGGGTGACCCTGCCGGAAGGAGTGGATACCTACCCGCTGCTGCACAAGGCGATCGACGCCGGAGTGGTGTTTATCCCCGGCGCCGCCTTCACGCCGTCGGACGAGCCGTCCAACAAGCTGCGCCTCGCCTTCAGTGCGGTGCCGCCGGAGGCCATCACGGAAGGCGTGCGGCGGCTGGCGCCGGTACTGCGGGAAGCCATCGCCGGACTGTAGCCTTGGGCTCACTGACTTACGCCGCATTAACCAAGCAAAGGAGCAACACATGAGCGGAATCATCGTTGTAGGGGTTGACGGCAGCGGTACAGCCAAAAAGGCGGCGGAGTCCGCCCGGGACCTCGCCGTGGCACTGGGCGCCTCGCTTCACGTCGTCTCAGCCTTCGACAGCGACCGCACGGAGGTCTTCGGCAGCGGCAGCGACCAGTGGATCGTCTCCGACGCCGACGCCGCTGAGCACGTGGCCCGCACCGTGGCGGAATCCCTGGGCCGGGACATCAAGGTGACCTATTCGGCTGCCCGTGGCCGCCCGGCCGACGCCCTGATCAAGGAGGCGCTGCGGATGGAAGCCCGCATTATTGTGGTCGGAAACCGCAGGATGCAGGGCATTGGGCGCGTGCTCGGGAGCGTGGCGAACAGCGTTGCCCACAATGCACCGTGCGACGTTTACATTGCCAACACGTACGACGCCGACTAATCGTTACCCCGGACACTCCCCGTGGTGGCAAAGGTCGCTACGGGGAGTGTCTGTTCTCACGCCAGTTACACCACTGAGGCCTCGAACGCAACGATAAAATTGGATAAGCCCCCAATGGAGTGGCCACCCAGCATCCACGATTATCCAAGGGGCACCATTGATCACTCTCCAGCGCCGCCAGCTCGTAGGCCACGACATCCTCCTGGCCCGACACGGAAACCACATCTGCTCCATGCGCGTCGACCGCAGCAACGGCAGGGTGGTGGCACTGCTGGACGATGGGACCGTGGACAGCGCGCCGAACCTAATCGCCCCGGGGCTGGAGCTTCCCGCCACAGTGGGCAGCGTGATGCGCGAGGACTGGAAGATTCTGACGGTCTGCGGGGCCGTGGCTGCGGGAATGGGCGCGCTGATGGTGACAGCAGCGGTTGCCCTTGGAACAATGGCGGACCCCACCGCGGTTGAAATGCTCTCGGCCTACGCCATCTACTGAGGCAGTCCCTACGGCACCATCCAGCCTTGCAGTGCCCACCAGATTCCGGCCATCACCGCCCCGCCGAAGAATGAACCGGCAACCACCTGCGCCAGCGTGTGGGCGCGCAGCACCACCCTCGACCAGCCCACAGCGGGGATCAGCAGCAGCAGCGGAAGCCACGGGGCTCCGAGCATCAGCACGGCAATCACTGCAGAAGACGAAATTGCGGCAGCATGCCCGCTGATCTTCCAGAATGGGCTCACGCCCGCCAGCACAACCACCCCGGCCACCACGGCCAGGACCATGGCCACGACGCTCTCAGGAGCTCCTGCCGCGTACAGCACCAGAAGCCCGGCAACAATCGACGCCAGCGCCATCAGCAGTACGGGCGCCCGCTGTTGGCGGTCGCTCACGTGGTGGTCGGTGACCTTGCCCAGCCTCACCAGGACCAGCAGCAGGACCAGCGGGATCACGCAGACGAACAGCGCCGCCAGGGCGCCGTAGGCCATCGTTCCGGGGAAGCCGGCCTGCGTCAGGGGGCTGATCAACAACTGCACACTCACCACCGCTGGCGGCTGCAACAGCTCCGTGATCCATCTGGCTGCCCGGTTTTTGGCACGGATACGACCGGCGTTAATGACCACTGCTGTCAGTTCCTAGTCCAGCAGCAGCGCTGGCTCCTCCAGGATGGCGGCGACGTCGGCCATGAACCGGGCGGACAGGTCGCCGTCCACCACCCGGTGATCGAACGACCCGCCAAGGGTGGTGATCCAGCGGGGAATCACTTCGCCGTCCAGGACCCAGGGCTTCTGCTTGATGGTTCCGAACGCAACGATCGCCACCTCGCCGGGGTTGATGATCGGCGTGCCCGTGTCGATGCCCAAAGCCCCAATGTTCGTAATGGTCAGCGTCCCGCCCTGCATTTCCGCGGGCTGGGTCTTGCCGGCCCTGGCGGTGGTGGCCAGGTTGTTCAGGGCCAGCGCCAGTTCCTTCAAGGATAGGTCCTGCGCGTTTTTGATGTTCGGCACCATCAAGCCGCGCGGGGTTGCCGCTGCGATTCCCAGGTTCATGTAGTGCTTAACCTGGATCTCGGCGCTGCCTTCGCCGTTGTCCACCCAGGTGGCGTTGACGCTGGGGTTCCGAGCAGCCGCCCAGATCACGGCCTTGGCGAGGATGAGCAGCGGCGATACCCGGATGCCCTCAAAGTCACGCGAGGCCTTGAGCCTCTTGACGAACTCCATGGTGCGGCTGGCATCCACGTCCACAAAAATGCTGACGTGTGGTGCCGAGAACGCCGAGTCCACCATCGCCTTCGCCGTGGCCTTGCGGACGCCCTTGACGGGGATCCGCTCCACCCGCTGGTCCTGCGGCTTTCCGGCTTTGCCCCAGAAGCCGTCAGCCTTGTCCAGCTCGGCGTCCCGCTGGGCCTGGTAGCTGACAAGGTCCTCGCGTGTCACCTCGCCGCGCGAACCGGTGGCCACCACGTCTGCCAGGTCGATGCCAAGGTCACGGGCAATCTTCCGGACCGGGGGCTTGGCCAGGACCTTGTTCACCAGGCCCGTGATGGTGCCGCCAAAGGTAGGACGGTTGTCGACGACGTCTCCGGCGCTTTGGCCCGGAGCCTCCTTCACAGCACCTGCTGTGCCCACCGGCGGTTCGGCGGTCACGGCGGCCGGCGTAAGCGGCTGGACGGGCTCCACTTCCGGGGCGTTAACCGTGATGGCGCCTGCTGCGCCACCGGTGGTTGAGCTGGCCGAACTCCGGGGACGGCGCTTGACAGCGTCAGCCTTGGGGCCGGAACCCACCAGCGGACCGCCTGCCAAGGCACTTTCAGAGGTGCCGCCGTCGGACGCCGGAAGCGTTCCGTAGAGCGGCTGCACGGGCGTCTCGGGAGCCCGGACGTCAGCCGGCGTGGGATCACCGGCCACCTCGCTGCTGACGCTGATGATGGCCGTGCCGACGTCGATGGTGACCCCTTCGGGGACCAGCAGTTCGCTGACGGTGCCGGCGAACGGCGAGGGCAGCTCCACAATCGACTTGGCCGTCTCGATCTCACACAGAACGTCGTTGATGGCGACGGCGTCGCCGGGCTTGACCTTCCAGGAGACGATTTCCGCCTCGGTGAGGCCCTCGCCGACGTCAGGCAGGTTGAACTTGTTGAGAGTCATGGTGTCCTCGGTTCGGGAAGCCCGGCTGCTGTTGGGAAACGGAAGCGGGCGGAAAGGATGCGGCGGCTCAGTAGGAGAGGGCGCGGTCCAGCGCCTCGAGGATGCGGTCGATGTCCGGAAGGTAGTCTTCCTCCACCTTGGCAACCGGATAGGGCATGTGGAAGCCTCCTACGCGGATCACCGGCGCCTCCAGGGAATGGAACGCCCGCTCACTGATCCGGGCAGCGATTTCGCCGCCGATTCCACCGAAGGTGGGTGCCTCGTGGGCCACAATGAGCCGTCCGGTCTTTTTCACCGAGGCTGTGACGGTATCGAAGTCCAGGGGCGAGATGGAGCGCAGGTCGATGACCTCAACGCTGCGTCCGTCCTCCTCTGCGGCGTTCGCCGCGGCCAGCGCCACGGGCACCAGCGGTCCGTAGGCCACGATGGTGGCGTCCGTCCCGGCCCGGAGCACGTGGGCCTTGAAGGGGTCCTCCGCCAGGCCGGGTGCCTCGACGTCGACCTCTCCCTTGAGCCAGTAACGGCGTTTGGGCTCGAAGATGATCACGGGGTCCTGGCAGTCGACCGCCTGCTGGATCATCCAGTAGGCGTCGTGCGGGTTGGACGGGGTGATAATCCGCAGGCCAGCCGTGTGGGCGAAAAGCGCTTCGGGAGATTCCGAGTGGTGCTCCACAGAGCCAATGCCTCCGCCGTACGGGATGCGGATGACCACGGGAACGGTGAGGTTGCCGTTGCTGCGCGCGTGCATCTTGGCCAGCTGGGTGGTGATCTGGTTGAAACCCGGGAAAACGAATCCGTCGAACTGGATTTCACAAACCGGGGTGTAGCCGCGCAATGCGAGGCCGATGGCCGTGCCGATGATGCCGGATTCGGCCAGCGGGGTGTCCACTACGCGGTCCGGGCCGAACTCGCCGATCAGGCCGTCCGTCACACGGTACACACCGCCCAGGGCGCCGATGTCTTCTCCCATCAGCAGCGACTTGGGGTTGTCAGTGAGTGCGGTGCGAAGGCCCTCATTGATGGCCTTGGCGATGGTCATGGTGGTCATCAGTGGCCTGCCTCTTGGGATGCCTGGGCTGTTACTGCCTGCCGGGCGGGTTCTTCTTCAGTTGCAAAACCCGCTGAGTACTCCTCGAACCAGGCCAGTTCCTCTGCCACCAGCGGGTGGGCCTCCACGTAAGTATTGGCGAAGGCGGACCGGATATCCGGGGTTTCCAGGTCATGGGTGGTGCGCCGGACGTAGGCTGCGAGCTCGTCCCCGTCGGCTTTCACCTTGGCGAAGAACGCCTCGTCGGCCAGGCCTTCGGCGCGCAGGTACTTCTCCAGGCGCTTCAGCGGATCCTTGGCCCGCCAGGCGTCCTCCTCCTCCGACTCGCGGTACTTGGTGGGGTCGTCCGCCGTCGTGTGAGCACCAACCCTGTACGTGAAGGCCTCGATCAGGACCGGGCCCTTGCCCTGGCGTGCGTGCTCCAGTGCCCACTCGGTGACGGCATGGACGGCGATGACGTCATTGCCGTCCACCCTGATGCCAGGGAAGCCGTACCCCTTGGCCCGGTTGGACAGAGGCACGCGTGTTTGCACGTTGGTGGGGACGGAGATGGCCCAGTGGTTGTTCTGGCAGAAGAAAACAACCGGCGCGTTGTAGGAGGAGGCGAACACCATGGACTCGTGGACGTCACCCTCCGAGCTGGCGCCGTCGCCGAAGTAGGCGATCACCGCGGCGTCCGGGGCGGCAGCCCCGTTGTCTTGGCCGTCGGAGCGGACTACCGCGGCACTGGAGGCTGCAAGCTTCTGGTCCCGCTGAATGCCCATGGCATAGCCCACCGCGTGGAGCGTCTGGGCCGCCAGGACCAGGGTGTAGAGGTGGAAGTTGGTGTCCTTCGGGTTCCATCCGCCGTTGGAGACGCCGCGGAACTGGCGCAGCAGCTCGGCCAGGTCCACATTGCGGGTCCAGGCCACGCCATGCTCCCGGTACGTAGGGAAGATGTAGTCCTGCGGCTGGCTGGCCCGGCCAGAACCGATCTGGGCGGCTTCCTGGCCGGTCAACGGAACCCAGAGCGCCAACTGGCCCTGGCGCTGCAAGGCTGTTGCTTCGACGTCGAACCGGCGGATTGCGGCCATGTCCGCGTAGAGCCCGCGGAGCTTCTCCGCGGTGAGCTTTTCTGCGTAGCCGGTGAAGACCGGATCAAAACCCAGTTTCCCGTCGGGGCCGAGGAGCTGGACCATCTGCGCCGGAGGCTCTCCCATCACGGCTTCGGCATCAGCCTCACGCTGATCGTCTACAGCTGTTCCGTCGAACTCGGTGGCAGGCAGATGTGTGCCCATACCGTCTCCTTGCTTGCCGCATCCGGATGCAATGCAATGTCGCTGGGATATATGCCTCAAGAGGAATAGATTCCTCCGGCGGCATATATATGGCTTACTGATCCTAACTTTATCTTCAGTAAGTAATCGCGGGGCTACTTGTTAAGTGCTAGGAAGCGCGCGGGGCCTTTGTATAGTTCGCACACAGAGCGAGAAAACGCGTATTGGCCTCTTCCTCCCCGACGCTGACGCGAACGCCTTCGCCGGCAAAGGCCCTTACGGACAAAGCCTGCGTGGAAGCCAGTTCGGCGAACCCGGCGCTGTCAGCGCCAAGATCCAGCCAGACGAAGTTGCCCTGGGCATCTGGAACACTCCAGCCGAGGCTCCGCAGGCCTGCCGTGACGCGCTCCCGTTCGTCCACCAGTCTTTGTACCCTCTCCACAACTTGCGGGTAATTTTGCAGCGAAACAATTGCGGCAGTTTCTGCAATCTGCGACACGGCGAACGGTGTGGCTGCAACCCTAAGGTGTTGGGTCAGCACGGGATTGGAAATACTGTAGCCCACCCGGAGGCCGGCAAGCCCGTGTGCCTTCGAGAAGGTCCGGAGCACAATAACGTTGGGGTACTTGCGGTACAGCGCAATCCCATCCACGGCATCAGCCGCCCGCACGAACTCCTGGTAGGCCTCGTCAACTACCACCACAACGTCAGACGGGACGGACCGGATAAACGCTTCTGTTTCGGCCGCAGCCAGGGCAGGACCGGTGGGATTGTTGGGGGTGCACAGGAGGATCACCTTGGTGCGGGCCGTGACTGCCGCCGCCATGGCCTTGAGGTCGTGGCGGCCGCCGGCAGCAAGCGGAACCGGGACGCCTTCCGCGCCGGAGAGGCCAACACTGATGGGGTAGGCCTCGAAGGAGCGCCAGGCGTAGATGACTTCATCGGGCTTGCCGTCTTCGTTCCGCCCGGCGAACGCGGCCAGGAGTTGGTTCAGGGCGCCCAGGCTGCCGGCGCCAGTGACGATGTCTTCGGCGGGAACATCGAGGAACGCGGCGAGTTCTGTGCGAAGCCTGCTGCTCAGCGGATCAGGGTAGCGGTTGAAGTCCGCCTGCCGTGCAATCGCCTCAATGACCGCCGGGATCGGGGGCAAGGGGTTTTCGTTTGAAGACAGCTTGTAACTGGTCAGTCCGTCCACGGCGACGGGGGGTTTGCCAGCGGCGTAGCGGGGCAGCTTTGCCACCACAGGGCGCGGCTGGATGCCCCCGGCGAGGGTATCTGGTGAAGTCATGCAAACCAGCCTACTTCTCCAGCCGCGGGACGGAAGGCGGCATCCGGGCAGGGTCGCACCCGCTGCCTTAGTGGGACGGGCAGCCGGATGGGCGCCAAGCGCGGCCCCGTCCGGCCACCTGCTCCTTCTCCGCTCCCTGTTCGGTGGACCCTACACCCGTGAAGTGCTGTCGGACCGGCTGCCCGCCAGCTGGGGAGCCCAACCGTCGGTTCCCCGGAGATACGCCTCCAGCGTGAACTCTTGTGCCAGCCCCGGATCAAGTTGCGGCCTCTCCGGGGTGATGCGGGACCCCGGGCCGTTGTTGTTGAACTCATGGAAGCGGGCTTCCCGCCACGAGAATCCGCTCATGTCCGTCCAAGGTGCGCCGGAAATATGCGCGCCCAGCCAGGAATCCCGGACGAGCACCTGCGCGATGGCGTCCACGTCCCCGCTCGGATGCCAGGGGCGGCCCAAATGGACTGAACCGGCAGCAGCGTCCGACACAAAGCGGCAGCCGGTAAACAGATACCCGTGCTTGATCCCGATATTCAGGCTGCCTGCCGAAACGTAGCCGTTGTTGCTGTCGGACCCACGGTCAAGGGAGCGGATTTCACTTGCGGAGAAGACTGCAGTGCCTCGACCGAAGATAAAATCCACGTCGCCTTCGATGTAGCAGCCGCTAAAGAAGAAGCGCGACTGTACCCCGCGGGAGGGGGAATCAACCAGCAGGGTGTCCTGGTTGCCCAGGCACCTGACGTTGTTAAGGACGGCACGGTCTCCGGTCAGGAAGAGCGCCACCGCCTGGCGGTTCTTTATGTCCTGGTTGGCGGCCTCGTCAAAGTCATTGCTGAAGGTGATGTTTGAAGCCATAAAGTCCGGCCCGTCAATCCGAACGCTTGCGCTTCCGCCCGTCCCGTAGGCTCCGGTGCCATCCGGTTTAGGAGTGCCGGAGGCGTTGTTGTAAACCAGGACCACGTCTTCCGCTTTCTCCCCCAACCCGAGGAACGAGATTCTTGGCTTGTTGGCCGGCACCCTGATGGCCTCCCGGTAGACGCCCGGCTGGATCCGGATGAGGGTCCGGCGGGTGCTGCCTGTGGGCACCGCGTCCACGGCTGCCTGGACTGACGGGAACGCCTGGCCCCTGCCTACCTCCAGGACCGTGGGCTTGTCCACGGGGCGTTCGCTGGGCCAGTAGATGCCAGTGAGAGCATCCAGCCCGGGGTCGAGGTGCTGGAAGTACCCGGGCGGCAGGGTTTGTTGTGCCCGAAGTTCGGACGCAACCAGCCGGGCGACGGCCAGGGCGCCTTCCGCCTGGAAATGCGTATTGTCGGTCACGCCTTGCGGATACTGCGGATACTGGCCCGGCGAGGCATAGAGGAAGTGGGACTTGGTTCCCTCGGCCCCGAGCTTCTGCCACAGGTCCTTCGAGGAGGCGGTGAGGTCCACCAGCGGCGTCCCGGTGGCCGCCGCAAGTTCGCGTACGGCCTGCGGGTACGCGCCGTGCGAGTCCTGCGCCATGCCAAGGGCGCTGAAGCGGCGGCGTTCCACCGGCGTCACCAGTACGGCCTTCGCGCCACGGCCGGCGGCACGGTCGATGTACTTCTGCAGGTACTCCTTGAAGGTGGTCTGCGGATCGGTTCCCCTGGCCGGGTCCTCCACCTTCTCGTCGTTGTGCCCGAAGGAGATGAGCAGATAGTCGCCCGGCTGGAGCAAGGCCACCACCTCGTCCAGCAGGCCGGCGTCGGCGAAACTCTTGGACGAAGCTCCGGACCAGGCGTAGTCGAAGACGTCAACCTGTGGCCCCAACAGCAGCGGGAGGGCCTGCCCCCAGCCCGCCCGGGGTCGCTCGGAGTGCTGGTAGGCGGAGGACGTGGAATCGCCCACTACGAAGATCACGGGCTTGGTTCTTGCCTGCGGCGGGACGGCCACGGCACGGACTGCGGCTTCTGAGCGGGCAACCCCCGGCCCGGCAAGCCCCGCGGCCGCAGTGACGACTCCGGCGGCCACTGCGGCAAGCAGTGAGCGGCGCGTGGGTTGGAAGCGCCGCATCAGCGGGCATCCCCCGCCGTGAAGACAGGCCCGACGGCGTCCGCCAGGAGTGCGGGAACGGCCTGGGCGGCGTTGACGTGCGTCCGCAGTACCGGCGTCCAGGTGTCATCGGCGCTCAACTGCCTGTCCGCAGGCGCAGCTTCGTTATAGGCGGCGCGGAGGTCGATGATTTTGCCGTTGACTGCGTTTCCGCTGGTGGTGATGACCTTCCCCTTGAAGTAGGAGATCAGGGACTGCACGGGGATGTCCGCGGGGAGCGTGAAGGCATTGGCCTCGGCGTGCAGGTGGGATTCAACACCTGCACCGAAGGTGTAGCCATACGGGATATCCGAATCCGGAGTCGTCTTGAAGTGGTTGTTGTAGACGTCCACCTGGCCAAACCGGACCCGGGGTGCCCGCTGGCCTACGTTCTCGAAAACGTTGTGGTGGATGGTCACCCGCAGCTTGCCGGCGTCTCCCCGGGTGGTCGAATCCGTCGAGCCGATGAGCAGCAGCTTGTCGTGCTCGGAGAACCGGTTGTAGGACATCGTGACGAGGTCGGAACCGTTGGTGACGTCCACCGCTCCGTCGTGGACCTGGTACGGCAGGCCGAAGTAGCTGGGCTGGGCGCTGTCCAGGTTCGGGGCATCCGTGAAGTGCGAGTGGTCCACCCACACGTGCTTCGAGCCGTTGATGATCTGGAGCAGGTCATACTCGCTGTTCCAGTTGCCGGTGGCACCGTCCGTAGGGTCCCACGAGGGGAAGCAGTCGGCGGCATCCCGCACTGTGAGGTTCCGGAAGATGACGTTTTCGGCGCCACTGATCCTCAGGGCCGCTCCGGTGATGCTGCTGTCCGGGCCGGCTCCCACGATCGTTGTGTTGCTGGGGATGTCCCAGCGGATGGCGGCCGCCTGCTTGGATGCGGCCAGTCGCCGCGCGTTCTCCTGCGCGCCCTCCGGCTTTTTCGCGGTTCCGTAGCGGGCCGGGTCGAAATCATGGAGGTACTGGGCCAGCGAGTAGCCGGTACCGCTGGCGTAGTCTTCACAGCTGATCGGTGCGCCGTCCGCGCCGGCGTTCGCAGCAATGTCCCCGTGGACCCGGATGATTTTGGGTTCTGTGCCGGTGGCGAGGGCCGCGAGGAGTTGTCCTTTGTTGGAAACGTCGTAGATCCGGTCTTCCCCAGCGGTCGAGCCGCCAGTGGTTCCGGCCCCCGAGGCTGCCCAGCCATCGTTCTGGGGAAGTACTTGGCGTTCAAGGGGTTGGCGTGCGGTCTGGGCTGTTGGATCCGCCTGCGGGGATGGAGATGCTAATGAATGGGCAGGGGCTGCGAGCAGGGATACGGCGATGGCCGCGGCGACCGATACGGGCGCGAAGGGCATCTTCTTGCGCATGATCTCTCTTCCTCCATTGGAATGAACCACGCTTCGGCGCCGGCCTCGAACCGCCAGCGCGTCAGAAAGCGATTTCTCAACTATCCGGAAAACGCTTTCTTCTTGTCAAGGGTCAGTTGATATTTGACACACGCTTTCGAAGGGCGTCACGCGCGCGCCCGCTTTCACTCGGCCGGGGCCTGACCCACTGAACGGGCCGAAGCTGTGGTGCTACCCCCGCAGGGGCCTTCAGCGCGGTGTGCAACCATTGGGTCATGCGACTGATTGCCCGGGTACTGATCAACGCCCTCGCCCTCTGGGTGGCCAGCTGGATCCTGCCTGGGCTGGAGATTTCCAGTTCTGCAGCCACGGACGCAGTGGCAAAAACCGGCGTGACGCAGGGGACGGACACCGCTGGGATAGTCCTCGCCTACTTGTTCATCGGCGCCATCTTCGGTTTGGTGAACGCCTTGGTACGCCCGCTGGTGAGCCTCCTCGCGCTGCCCATCACCATCCTGACCCTCGGCCTGTTCACTATCGTCATCAACGCGGCGATGCTCTACCTGACCTCCTGGATCAGCAGCTACACGCCGGTGCACTTCACCATCGACTCCTTTTTCTGGACTGCTGTTTTCGCGGCGATCATCATCACGCTGATCTCACTGGTGGCCGGCCGGATTGCTGGAACCCGAAGGTAGCTGAATTCCCGGGGCGCGCTGTGCGCACTGCAGGTGAACTTTGTCGCTTCCCGGCCTGGCTAGCGTCCGCCATAGCCACGCTCCTGCCTGCGGGTGTCTGCCGCATGGAGATTTGGCGTGGGAGCCTTGATCCGGGCCAGGGAAAAGCGGGTAGCGGTGGCTGCCCCGCCGGCTCCCAGCACCGCCCCCAGCGCGGCAGTGGACCCGGCCAGCGAGGGATCGTTGCTCGCCGAAACTAGCCGCGCGGCGTCCTGGTAGCCGCTCAGCTGGTGGCCTGGACCGATGCCCACGTTCTCCCCCGTCTGCACGTACAGGTTATCCGTCATCGTGGCCGTGACCTGGTTTCTGGCGTCCGGGTTGGGTGCGCCGTCGGTGCCCGGCACCCAGTCGGTCCGGTGTTCAAGATGGAGTGTGCTCACGTCCGGATTCGGCGTGATTCCGGCGACGGGCGACCCTGCCGTGAGAACGTACTTGAGGTCGTAGTCCGCCAGGAATTCCTCGCTTGCCGCCAGGTTCATGGCGTGAATCCCTCCTTGGCTGTATCCAACGCCCACCACAGTTGCTCCCCTTTGGGCTCCAGCCGCCGTCAGCGCCTCCATAACTGCCGTCCTGACATTCTTGGAATTGCTGCCTACCCCTTCGGCTATTCCGCTCAGGCCAAATGGATTCCCGCTCGCAACTCCACCATCCAGTTGGGTCCCCGGGATCACCACCACGTAAACCTTCTGCCCGCCGTGATCGATCTCTATGACCTCGATGAAGCCCGCCCCACGCTGATCGATCAGCTGTACGCGTTCAAGCAGCCCTGCAGGAGAAGGATCGAGGTCAATGGAAATGCTCTCCTCCCGTTTGACCTCCACCAACCGGGACCGCATGCTTGGCAGCGCACCCTCCACCAGCGCCTTCAGCAGAGGAGTGGCCGATACCGCCCCTGCAGTCATGTTTTCGAGGGCGCTTCTGTTGAGGAAGCCAGTCCTCCAAAAGTCTGCGTGCCTTTCCCACTCAGCCTCAAGGTTTGGAATGCCAATACTGCGGGCAGCGGCCGCCACGGTCTCCGCCATTTCGTACTCCCTTTTGCAGGCGCGGACCTGGCTGCTGATGTGCTGCAATTCGGTCCGCACTGCCTGAAGGCTCCGCTCGGACTCACCAACCGCGCTTAGGGCCATGGTCCCGGACCACCGGGGCAGGTTCTGGAAGGGAACGAGGTCCTCCCAGATCCGGCGGACCTCAACCTCCAGTTCGGAAAGCCTGGCGGCGAGGTCCTCCACCCTTTCGGCGCCTCCGGCCAGTTCCTCCAACTGGAAACTGATGCCGCCGACACCGCCACGGATGGCAAGGGGCCCGTCGTCGGGAGGACCGTACAGCCTTATGGAGCCGCTCCCGGACGGCGTATCTTCGGCCATCATGGCCCGCCCGGATAAGTGCAATCAGCGGTGAAGGTTTCGCGGGCATGCCGCTCCACGGCAGCCTTTGCTTCAACGAGCGCCTCAAGCGCGCGCCGGATGGCAGCACACTGCAGTGATACCGCTTCGCGGTAGGCACGGCCGGCCGGCGACTCCCATTCCAGCAACTGAATATCCCTGAAGCCTGCCAGGACGTCCTCTCCGCGACTCACGCAATAAGCCACGCGGCCAGCCAACTGCTCCACCTGGGAAGCGCGCACCATGTCTTGCTGCAGGTTGGCGCCTGCCGGCTCACTACTCATTGCCCTTCCCTTTCCCGGACTGTCCAGCACCCCGGACGCCCGCCCCTGGAACTACTGAAGTGAACGCTACGGAGGGATAACCACCCGGCCCAACCACCGCCGTCGTCTATGTGGACAAGTAATCCCGCGGGAACGGCTCAAGCTGGCGGAGGAGTTCATGAAAGAATCAGCACATGCCTGAAACTGCCGCCACAGCCGACACCCGTACGCCCTCAGGACGCCTGGCCCTCGCCGCGTCCCCGGAAAGAATCGCGCTCGGCCCGCTGGATGGCCGTTACCAGTCCGCCGTCGCCCCGCTCGTGGATTACCTGTCCGAGGCAGCCCTCAACCGGGACCGCGTGGCCGTGGAAGTTGAATGGCTCATCCACCTGACCAGCAACAACGTGCTTCCCGGCGCAGGTCCCCTGACCCCCTCGCAGCAGGACCAACTCCGCGCCATCGTCACCGAATTCGACGCCGGATCGGTGGCCGAGCTGGCTGATATCGAAGCCGTGACAGTCCACGATGTAAAGGCCGTGGAGTACTACATCGGTCGGCGCCTCCCGGCCATCGGCGTCGAAAACCTCACAGCCATGGTGCACTTCGGCTGCACCTCCGAGGACATCAACAACCTCTCCTACGCGCTGGGCGTCAAGGGTGCCGTGGAGGACGTGTGGCTTCCGGCAGCGCGCGCCCTGGTGGCCCAGATCAGTAAGATGGCCCAGGACAACCGCGCCGTCCCCATGCTGTCCCGCACCCACGGACAGCCCGCCACCCCCACCACGCTGGGCAAGGAACTGGCCGTCATCGCGCACCGCCTCACGCGCCAGCTCGATCGCATCGCCAAAACCGAATACCTGGGCAAGATCAACGGCGCCACCGGCACCTACGCTGCCCATGTTGCCTCGGTTCCCGGTGCGGACTGGCAGCAGGTGTCCAAATCCTTTGTGGAGGCCCTGGGACTGACCTGGAATCCGCTGACCACCCAGATCGAAAGCCACGACTGGCAGGCTGAACTCTACGCCGACGTCGCCCGCTTCAACCGCATCCTGCACAACGTCTGCACGGATATCTGGAGCTACATCTCCATCGGCTACTTCGCGCAGATCCCCGTGGCCGGTGCCACAGGGTCCTCCACCATGCCGCACAAGGTGAACCCCATCCGCTTCGAAAACGCCGAGGCCAACCTGGAAATCTCCTCTGGGCTGCTGGACGTCCTGGGATCCACGCTCGTCACCTCCCGCTGGCAGCGTGACCTCACCGACTCCTCCAGCCAGCGCAACATCGGTGTGGCATTCGGCCACTCACTCCTGGCCATCTCCAACGTGGCCAAGGGCCTGGAACGCCTCGACGTTGCCGAGGACGTGCTGGCCGGAGACCTGGACACCAACTGGGAAGTCCTGGGCGAAGCGATCCAGATGGTCATGCGGGCAGAGGCGATCGCCGGCGTTGAAGGCATGGAGAACCCCTACGAGCGGCTCAAGGATCTCACCCGCGGACAGCGTGTTGACGCCGCCCGCATGCAGGAATTCGTCCAAGGCCTGGGCCTCTCCCCCGAAGCCGAAGCGCGGCTCCTCGCGCTGACCCCCGGGAAGTACACCGGCATCGCGGACCAACTGGTGGACCACCTGAAGTAAAAGTACGACGGCGGCGCCGGGCCTGCGAGGGCCCGGCGCCTTCCTTCATTCCTGCCCCTTTGTGGCCGGGACAGAGGCATGCTCCAAGGTGCGAAACTGGAGGAATGAAGCTGCTCCTGATCCGCCACGGACAAACTCCGGGCAACGTGCTTGGCCAACTGGACACTGCCCACCCAGGTCCCGGGCTTACTGAACTGGGTGAGCGGCAGGCGGAAGCCCTGGCCCGTTCGTTGGCGAACGAGCCGATCGAGGCCCTCTACGCCTCCACCTTGGTTCGAACCCAGATCACCGCGGCACCGTTGGGCCGGCTGCACAGCCTGGACGTCGAAGTCATGGATGGCCTCCACGAAATCGAGGCCGGGTCACTGGAAAAGCTGACCGACCACGAGTCCCACAAAAGGTACATGGGCACGGTGTTTTCCTGGGCCGCCGGGGATCTTGACCAGCGGATGCCGGCCGGGCCTGACGGCCACGACTTCTTCGAACGGTTTGATACAGCCATCGCCCGGGTTCTGGAACGTGCATCCGGGGGTCAGGCCACGGCAGCAGTTGTAAGCCACGGCGCGGCTATCCGCACCTGGGCCGGACGGCGGGCCGAGGACGCAGACCACGAGTTCGCCGCCAAACATGCTTTGGCCAACACCGGGATTGTGGCGCTCGAGGGGGATCCGGACAGCGGGTGGAGGCTGATCCACTGGGACGGCAGCCCGGTGGGCGGCCTGGCACTTGCCGATCCCACAGCTGAAGACCCTACCGGACGCAATGTGGAAGGGCCCTAGACCAGCTGCCTGATCCGGCGGGCCGGGAACACGGCCATTTTTCGGCACTTACTGGTGCCCTCAACAGCGAGTGGCAGGGGCACAAGCCGTCCAGCCATAACGGCAGCCTCAGCCGCCGTCGGCCGTGCATCGCTGTCCATCGCCGTTAGGGCCCCCAAAAAGCTGCACCATCCGGGACCGAGGGAATCCGGGATGACCGGGCTGCGAAGGGTCCTCGCCACCAGGGACTCTATGGCCGTGCCGGGAAAGGCTTTGGACCCCGTGAGAAGCTCCAACAGGACCAGGCCCATGGCGTAGACGTCCCACGAGGGCCGGGCCGACCCGCCCGCTGCCTGCTCCGGACTCATATAATGCACGGTTCCTGACGAGATGCCCGGCTCCGGAGCCGAGCCGGTGGCAGCCACGATGCCGAAGTCGATGATGCGTACTGGACTCCTCCGCAAGCCGCTGAGCATCAGGTTGGCGGGCTTGATATCGCGGTGGACCAGTCCCTGCCCATGCAGATGGGCAAGAGCTCCAAAGAGACCGCATGCCCAACCGGCAACATCATCACCGCTGGGGCGGCGGGTGCGGGCTACCTCTGCGAGGCTTGCGCCAAGGGCGAGTTCTTCAACCAGGAATGGGCGGCCGCCGAGCTGCGTCCCGGCGGGCATCACGCCCTGGGCGATGAACCTGATGACGGAGGGGTGTTTCAGTGCGGCCAGGATTTCTGCTTCATTGCGGATCCTCCCGAAGTGCTTCTCGGAGCCGCCAACGGCGACCTTGACGGCGACATCGGGACCGCCCGCAAGGTCGGCAGCGCGGAAAACCTCAGCCAGTGAGCCCCGGCCCAAGCGTTCCTTGAGGTGGTAACGGTCCGCCACCAGGGACGTCCCGGACAGAAGGGGCGCGCTCTTCTGCAGTGGCGCTGCTGCGGCGGAACTCATGCGGAGAGCGCCGCGGTATGGGCTGCTCCCGGATCACCGAACTGCTCCCGGGAAGCGTAGGGGGAACGGATCCAGGCGTCGAGCTGAAAGCCGCACCCGCAGCGCCAGACAGGCGGAAGCTGGACGGGACCGCCGTCGTCCGGCTTGAAGGTGTAGCCGACGGCGACCGGCCCCACAGCAGGCGTCACCAGTTCCATGGTTGTTCCGCAGTGCAAGGGAGCTCCCTGCCACGCGCTGTTCACCTGCCCTGCAGGGTCCAGCGACGGCCTGTTGCTGCAGGCACTCAGGGCACCAAGGTCAGTAAAAGTTGCCAACGCACTCACGACTCCAGCCGAAGTAATTTCAGGATTGATCGTAAGCATACATATTACTAGTCGATCTAGCTAGTCCGGCTAGTTACTTCTGCGCGCGCCCTTCATCAACGTCCTGCAAGGCGTTAGTCATTCGTTGGAGGAAGTCAATGACAACATGCGCCTCGTCGGCGCTCAAACCTTCAGCAACCGCCATCATGCGGCGGTGCATCGCACCAAGGGTCACGCGGACTTCCTTGTCCGACTCTACGGTTGGAACCACCACCACGGACCGCCGGTCCGTAGGGTGGGCTTCCCGCCGCACGTGTCCGCTCCGCACAAGCCTGTCTATCAGCGTGGTAGTGGACGCGCTGGTGATTCCCAGGAACTGGCTTAGATCCTTTGGTGCCGTCGCCTCGCCTGCAGCCTGGACGCGCAGGAGGTAGCGCAGGGCGAGGATGTCAGTTTCACCCATCCCCATGGAGTCACGGGTAGAACGCCGGACGGTCGTCTCAGCGGCCCGATAATCCCGCAGGGACTTCAGCACGGCGGCGCCGTAATCCAGCTGGCCGTCAGGGCCGTACCAATAGCCAGAGCCTTCATTACCGGTGGAACGCATGCAAACATTCTAGATCAGCTGGTATCTAGACAGGCAAGCGAGTGTGGCCGTGGGGTTATTCGAGTGCTTACCGAGGAGAAACACCAGCGTAACCAGAGCCTCCTAGCCTTGATTTGCATATCCCTTCGGCGAATCGAGGAAGACATGCAGACCAACCCGCGCCTGAACATCCGGCAGGTCACCTGGTCCAACCCGGTGGGCGCGGACCTGCGCCGCGCCCAACAAGCCGAACTCGATGCCCGTTTTGGTACCCCTGACCACGAACCCGGCACCCCGCCGTCGGGCGCTGACTGCGCGGTGTTCCTGGTGGCCTATGACAAGGGATCCGGCCAGCCCGTGGGGTGCGGCGGTTTACGGCTCCTCGATGACAGGACAGCAGAAATAAAGCGTTTGTACGTTCTCCCCTACACCCGTGGATCAGGAGTGGCGAGCTCCATTCTGGCGGCGCTTGAAGCCGAGGCCTTCAAGCAGGGAATCACCCGCATCAAAGCGGAAGCCGGTTCCGCCCAGCCTGATGGACGGAACTTTTACGAGAACTCCGGCTTCGAGCCGGTACCCAACTTTGGCGCCTACATTGGCATTGCGCACTCCTACTGCTATGCCAAGAGCATCCATGCCCGCAGTGCTGCTCATACTGCCATGGCGTAGCAGGAGAAGGAGGCCCGACCGGGCATCCGTCACACTCGGTGCCGCCCGCACGGCTCGGCTAACCTCGGGCTATGGAATCAGCAGACATCACCTTCCGCACCCGAAAGTGGGTCCGGCCCGAGGACCTCAACGCCAACGGCACCCTTTTCGGCGGAAGCCTGCTGAAGTGGATCGATGAGGAAGCGGCCATCTACGCCATCCTCCAGCTCGGTAACGGGCGCGCCGTCACCAAGTACATCTCGGAAATTAACTTCGTCAGCTCCGCAGTGCAGGGCGACCTGATTGAGATGGGGCTGACGGCCACACGGTTCGGCCGAACCTCCCTGACGATGCGCGCTGAAGTCCGGAACATGATCACCCGCCAGAGCATCCTCACCATCGAAGAGATCGTCTTCGTGAACCTCAACGCCTCCGGCAAACCAGAGCCCCACGGCTACACCGAAATAACCTATGACAGGGACCGGATCCCCACCCATCACCTCACGGACACCCTCCAGCAGGACTGACGCATAAGCAGGACTGGGCACAGCAGGACTGCCGTCCCACATACCCTGCCCTTCTGGACAACCGGCAGCGGCGGGCAGGCAAACGTTAATCCCAGGTTTGCCCGACCGGCACTGGGCGTTTCCTTCGCTGGACCACGGTGGACAGCCGGGCGGTTTATCGAATCGATAGCAATAACGCCCGACTTTCGCCATGCCCGGCTATAGGCTTGCCGGACATGCTCCGATTCCAGTCCAGAAATGAGTCCTGATCGTGCGTAAATTGCAGACTTTGGTTGCCGCCGCCGTCGCCGTCACTCTCCTCGCCGGATGCGGCGGGGGCACAGCAACACCTGCGGCCTCAGGTGATGCCTCCTCGGCCCCGGCGGGCGGTTCAGGGGAGACCCTGGTTGTCTATACGAACTCCAACGGTGAAGGCCGCGGCGAGTGGCTGACCACAAAAGCAGCGGAGGCAGGTTTCAAGATCGAGATTGTCGGTGCCGGCGGCGCAGACGCCACCAACAAGCTTATTGCCGAGAAGAACAACCCCATCGCTGACGTTGCGTTCGGGTTGAACAACATGTACTTCTCCCAGATCACAGCCGAAGGCGCCCTTGAACCCTACGAGCCCGCCTGGGCCGGCGAGGTGGACAAGGAACTGGGCGACGGCGAGACCTACTGGCCGTTGGTCAAGCAGGCCATCCTCCTGGGCTACAACTCCGACAAGTTTGCCAAGGACGCTGCCCCGCAGGACTGGACGGACCTCTGGACGAAGGACGAGTTCAAGGCCCGCTATGAGCGTGTCACCGGCCTGGGCACTGCCACTGCGCAACTGGTTTTCGCCGGAATCCTGAGCCGCTACCGGGATGACTCAGGCGACCTGGGCATTTCTGATGAAGGCTGGAAGCAGGTGGAGCAGTACTTCCAGAACGGGAGCCCCGCGGTTGCCAAGACCGACCTCTTTGCCCGCATCGCATCGGGCGAAGTGGACATGGGCCAGATGCCGTCGTCGATCATCGCCGAGCGTGAAAAGTCGTTCAAGGTGAACGTTGAAACGGTGATCCCGTCCGTCGGTGTTCCGCTTGCCGTGGAGCAGGTGGCGCTTGTGAAGGGGACCAAGAAAAAGGAACAGGCCCAGAAGTTCATCGACTGGTTCGGCAGCGCCCAAGTCCAGGGCGAGTTTGCGCAGCAGTTCAATTCCATGCCGGTGAACAAGTCTGCGGAAGCGAAGGCCAACGCCGAGGTGGTGGACTTTTTCGCGGACCTCAAGCAGCAGGATATCGACTGGGAGTTCGTGCAGGAGAACATGGGTGCCTGGGTGGAGAAGATCGAGCTCGAGTACATGACGTAGCCCGCGGTTTCCGGTCCCTCCCACCCGCTTTACCAGACAGGTTTTGCCATGATCCGCTTGGACAACATCACAGTATCCTTTGGTGACTTCACCGCTATTCCGCATCTGGACCTGCACGTCCGGCCTGGCGAGTTCTTCACCTTGCTGGGGCCTTCAGGCTGCGGCAAAACGACGGCGTTGCGCACCCTGGCAGGTTTCATCCAGCCCTCGGCGGGGACAGTCCAGGTGGATGGCAAGGACGTGACCCGGCTTCCCAGCGACAAAAGGCAGGTGGGCATGGTCTTCCAAAACTATGCCCTGTTCCCCAGCATGAGTGTGTGGGAGAACATTGCCTTCGGGTTGCGGGTGCGGAAGGAGAAACCAGCGGACAGTGACCGCCTGGTCCGGGACATTGCCGGACGGGTGGAGCTCAGCGATGAGCAGTTGTCCAAGAACGTGGCTGAACTTTCCGGCGGCCAGCAGCAGCGGGTGGCGGTGGCGCGGGCACTCGTGCTGCGGCCCAAGATCTTGCTGCTGGATGAACCTTTGTCCAACCTTGACGCCAAGCTCCGGCATCAGTTGCGGCAGCAACTGAAGGACCTGCAAAGCGAGTTCGGGATTACTACTGTCTACGTCACGCATGACCAGGACGAGGCATTGGCGATGAGCGACCGCGTGGCAGTCTTCAACAAAGGCGTAGTGGAGCAGGTGGGAACCCCGCAGGAGATTTATGATCACTCCGCCACCGAGTTCGTGTGCAACTTCATCGGGGACAGCTCCGCCCTCACGCCTGACTTCGTGGCGGAACTGAACCGGCTGTCAGGTGCGGGGCTCAGCACGGACGCGAAGTCCTATCTCCGGGTGGAGAAAGCGTCGCTGAACCCGGCGGCGGACGGGAGTGCCGCCGTCGGACTTCCCGGAACGGTGACGTCCCGCACGTACCACGGCCTTCACAGCCGCTACGTGGTGCGGAGCCATGGCGCGGACATCCGCCTGCTGGCGAAGGAAGACGGCGGCGCCCACCCTGAGCCGGGCACGGAGACCACCATCTACCTTCAGCCCGCCCACGTGCTGCAATACCATCCCGGGACCGGCGCCGTACTCAAGCAGGAAGACCAGGCGGTATCCCTGTGATGGGCGGGACACCGGTCCGCAGCATGGCCCGCTCCCCCTTCGTCCTGGTGGTCGGGGCTGTCCTCACGTGGTTCATCGCTGCGTTCCTGGTGTGGCCCAACGTCAACGTCCTGATCGCCACCTTCTTCCCGGACGGCGATTTTTCGGGACGCGCTGCGGAAAAACTCTTCTCTTCCCAACGTGCCATGAAAGCCCTGGGAAACAGCTTCCTGCTCGCCGTCGCCCTGTCCATCACCGTGAACCTGGTGGGCATATTTATTGTCCTGGTGACGCACTACTTCCGCATCCGGGGATCAAGGATCCTCTTCCTCGGCTACGCCTCCACCTTCATCTACGGCGGCATCGTGCTGGCCGCCGGCTACAAGTTCATCTACGGGGACAAAGGAATCGTCACGTCCCTGCTCGTGAAGGTTTTCCCGGCCATGGACCCGGGGTGGTTTTCCGGGTTCTTCGCCGTCCTGGTAGTGATGACTTTTGCCACCACCACCAACCACATGCTCTTCGTGGCCAACGCGCTGAAGGGCATCGATTACCAGACCATTGAGGCAGCGAGGAACCTCGGCGCTTCAACCTGGACCATCCTGCGGCGGGTTGTGCTGCCCATGCTCAAGCCAACGCTGTTCGCCGTCACCATCCTCTCCTTCCTCACCGGCCTGGGTGCGCTGAGCGCTCCGCAGGTGCTGGGCGGCCGGGATTTCCAAACGATCACGCCGATGATCCTGACGTTTACGAACAGTCCCACCTCACGCGACCTGGCGGCACTGCTTGCAGTCATCCTGGGCGTGGCCACCATCCTGATGCTCGCGGTGATGTCCCGCCTCGAAAAAGGCGGCACGTATTTTTCGGTGTCAAAGGTTTCATCCGCCCTGGAGAAGCAGTCCATCACCAACCCGGTGGCCAACGCGGCGGTCCACGCCGTGGCGTACCTGCTCTTTGCCGTGTACACCCTGCCGGTGGTGCTGATCGTTGTGTATTCGTTCGCCGACGGCGCCGCCATCCAGACCGGCCAGCTCACGCCGGGAAACCTGACGCTGGACAACTATGTCCGGGTCCTGACCCAGCAGTCCGGGCTGCGTCCGTTCGTCGTCAGTGTGGTGTATAGCGCGCTGGCCGCCCTGATCGCCGTCGGCGGCCTGCTCTTCGTTGCCCGGCTGCTGCAGAAGTACAGGAACTGGGTGTCGGCTGTCTTCGAATACCTGCTGCACATCCCCTGGGTCCTGCCGTCGGCCCTTCTGGCCCTGGGCCTGATCATCAGTTACGACCATCCGAATCCGCTGGTGGGCGGGGCCGTACTCACTGGAACCACTGTGATTCTGCTGATCGCTTTTGTCACCGTAAAGATCCCGTTCACGCTTCGCATGCTCAAGGCGTCCTTCGCCTCGGTTAATTCGTCGCTTGAGGAAGCGGCAGCCATCATGGGCGCCAAAACCCTCTACGTGTTCCGGCGGATCCTCCTGCCGCTGGTGCTGCCCGCAGCCGCCGCCATCACGGCCCTGAACTTCAACAGCCTGCTGGACGACTACGACACAGCCATCTTCCTTGCCCACCCGCTGGTCCAGCCCCTCGGCCTGGTCATCAAGGCCAACACGGACGGGGCCGAGGGCGTGGAAGGCGTGGCCAATACCTTCGTCTACACCGTACTCCTGATGGTCATCACCGGCGTGACGATGTATCTCGTCTACGGCCGGTCCCGCCTGCGCGGGTCAACAAAGAAGCGGCTGCCGGGCATCCCGCCTGCTGCACCCGTTGCCGGGCCCACCCTCTCCGGCGCCCCTGTGCCCGGTGAAGACGCCACCCAACCGGCAGCTGCCGTTCGCTGATCAGCCGCCGGAACTGCTGCCGGCGGCGCTACGCTGGTTCCGCCGTCGGGCAAGACTTAGCAGGCCGTCACGCAGCGGTTGGGCACCATCCGCCAGGGCGACGCGCACCAGCGCCGAGGACGCCAGGCTCAAGGCGCCGGTCCGCAGCACGCGCCGCCGGTCGTAGGCCAGGAGTGCCTCATCCATTGGCAGTGTATTGAGGAGATCAGCCAGGGTCACCGCGTCCACCAACGACTCACAGGCGCCACGGCCCAGGCTGGGGGCCATGGCGTGCGCGGCATCGCCGATGAGCACAAACCTGCCGCGAACGAAGGACTTGAGGCGGGGAGCCGTCCAGATCCGCTGCACCAGGATGCCGTCAGGCGTAGCGGCAGCGAGCACCTGGCGTATGGCCGGCGCATGCCCGGCGTAGCGCTTCCGGGCCTGCTCCAAGGCTGACGCAGCGTCAATTCCATAGGGGCCAAGCGCGGAACGATAGCTGGCGTACCAGAACAATCCATCCTGGGCAGCGGCGAGGCCGAACAAGTCCCCGCGGCCCCAGTACTCGCCCACCGCGTCCGGGTTGACCCGGGAAGGGAGAGTCCCGCGCAGGGCAAGGTATGGCGTCAGTTTGGCAGCGCTGCGGGCACCCCACACCTCCCGGCGCACCATGCTGTGCACGCCGTCCGCCCCTACCACCAGGCCGTCGTGGGCCGGAAGCGCCCGGACATTGCCCGTCACCCGGCGCACCGTCCCGGGTACGGCCGCATCAAGCAGCCGCAGCAGCTCAACCCGGGAAATCGCGAACATATCCCCGCCCTTGACAGTGACCCAGGGCTCGCCGGCGGCGTTGCGGACCGACCCGCTGCCGATCACGGGACTGACGGCCCGCGCCTCCTCGAGCACCCCAATCCGGGCGAGCGCACGCTGGGCGTTCGGCCACATTCCCAGCGCGTTGCCAACGGTGGGCTGGCCGGGCCGCTTCTCGTGCACGGTCACGTCGAAACGGCCCGGGTCCAGGCAGGAGGCCAGTGCCAGGCCGGCAATGCCGCCGCCAACAATCGAGATTGTTTGCATGGGGGCGATTCTACTACTTTTGTAGTAGATGGGAAGGGCCATACACTGGGCCCATGCCTCACCGCCGCAGAGAATTGATGGATGCCGCCCTGAAGGTCGTGGCGGATAAGGGGATGAAGGGCCTCACCCACCGGGCGGTTGATGCAGCGGCCAAACTGCCGCAAGGCACCACTTCCAACTACTACCGGAACCGCGCGGCCCTGGTCGAAGCGGTGCTGGACCGTCTGCTGGAGCTGGACGCCACGCTCCTCCAGGACCAGGGACCGGCCGGCCCGCCGCAGACCGTTGAGGAGCTGGCAGCCCAACTTGCCGCCCTGGTGCTGGCCCTGGCCGGAGAGCATGCCGGCCTCACCCGCGCCCGGTTGGCCCTCTCGCTGGACCAGCCCGAGTCAGTAACAGCCGGCCACTTTCGGCTGGTGGGCGGCCTCGAACAGGCCCTCGCCGGGTTGGGCATGGCTGATGCGCCCGCCCGCGCCCGGGACGTGGCGGACTACGGCGACGGCGTCCTGCTCCACCTGCTCACGGTCAGGCGGGACGAGCAGCCTGACGCAGCAGCCATTGCCGCGGCAGTCCGGCGGCTGCTGGCACCCTAAGTCGTCCTTCGCCACCTCGTATCCCCCGGAGTTTTTGTCCAGATATGCAGGGCAAATAGCACTTTTGGTCGGCATATCTGGACAAAAACTCTGCTTGTCAGGCCTGGCCGGGCCAGCCGGTGTATGCCTCGGCAAGGTAGGCCATGCCGTGGCGGGAGGAGACGACCGAATGCAGTTCGCCGAGCTGGCGGGCGCGGGAGAAGTCATCGGCATCGGCAGGGGTGTGCAGCATGGTGGTCATCCAGTAGGAGAACTGCTGGGCCTTCCACACCCGCTCGAGGGCGCGGTCGCTGTAGGACTCCAGCAAGCGGCCGGAGCCGGAGTTGTAATGGCTGTCGAGTCCTTCGAAGAGGACTTTCACGTCATGGATCGCCAGGTTCAGGCCCTTGGCGCCGGTGGGCGGCACGGTGTGGGCGGCGTCCCCGGCCAGGAACAGGTTGCCGTGGCGCATGGGGGTGTGGACGAAGCTGCGGAACGGCAGGACCATCTTTTCGATGACCGGCCCCTCGTTGAGCTCGAAGCCGTTGCCGTTGACCCGGCTGCGGAACTCGGCCCAGATCCTGTCGTCGTCCCACTTGGCAACGTTTTCCTTGGGGTCGCACTGGAAGTACATCCGCTGGACCGTCTCGGTGCGCTGGCTGATCAGGGCGAACCCGTTGGCAGAGTTGGCGTAGATCAGCTCGTCGGAACTGCGGGGGGCTTCGGCCAGGATGCCGAACCAGGCGAAGGGGTATTCGTGGAAGTACCACTTGCGGTGCGCTTCCGGGATCTGGAACCGGCAGTGGCTGCGGGAGCCGTCAGCACCCACCACGAAGTCCGCCTGGATCTCGTACTCCACACCGTCGGCGTCGGTGAACCGGACCTTCGGCTTGCCCTCAAGGTCGTGGACGGAAGTGTCCGTGACGCTGTAGCGGACGTCGCCGCCGTCGGCCTTCCGGCGGGCGGCGAGGTCCAGGAACACGTCCGTCTGCGGGTACAGCCACACGGACTCCCCCACCAATTCCTTAAAGTCGACGCGGTGGCTCTCGCCGTTGAAGCGCAGTTCGATGCCGTCGTGCCGGTCGCCGTCACGCAGCACCCGGTCCGAGACCCCGCTGTCCACCAGCATGTTGACGGTGCCGTGCTCCAGGATGCCGGCGCGGACCGTCTCGGAGATCTCCTTATGGCTGCGGACCTCGATCACCGTGGACTCGATACCGGCGTTCGCCAGCAGGTGGGAGAGCATCAGCCCGGCGGGTCCGGCTCCCATAATGGCCACCTGGGTAGTGATGATTTTTCGTGCTGCCATGGCGCTGTCTCGCTTCATTGCGGGCTCCGCGGAGGCGGTGCCGGGTTTCCTGGTCTGGCACCCAGTGTGCGCCACGGGGAGTGACTGCCGGCACATCGATTCCGTTGAATGGTAGAGGTATCAGGAATCGGCCAGGCGGCGGGCGATGCCGCGGGCGGCGGTTTGCAGCGCCGGCACCAGCGCCTGCAGGCGCATCTCGCGGAGGGGCACCACGACGCCGAGCGACGCCACGGCGCGCTGCCGGCGGTTAAGCACGGGGACAGCGATCCCCCAAGTGTCCGGGTCCACCACGCCCTTCAGCTGGGCGAATCCCTGGTGCGCCGTTTCGGCCAGCAGCCCGCGGACATCGTCCGGGCCGACCTTCCCGTCAGGGTCGGCGAACTGGTCCAGGTACTGCTGTTGGAGGGCCTTGTCCTGGTGGGCCACCAACGCCAGCCCGGCAGAAGAAATGTGGACCGGCATCCTGCCTGCCACCTGGGCCCGGTTGGCCACCGAGCCCCGCCGGGACAGCCGCTCCACGAAGAGCGCCTCCCAGCCGTCCAGCACCGCGAGGTTCACGTTCTGATTGAGGACCTGCTGGATGTCCTCCATAAAAGGCATCGCCGCCTGCCGGAGCGCCAGCGTGGGAGAGGTCCTGTTGACCAGCTCCCACAGCCGAAGTCCGGGCCGCACCGAGCCGCCGGGTCCAGCTTCGAGGAGGCCGTGGCCGGCGAGCTGGCGGACCAGCCGGTGGGTGGTGGTCAGCGGAAGGCCTGCCCGCTCTGCAAGTTCCGAGAGCTGAAGGGCGTGGACATCCTGGGGGAAGGCGGCGATCAGGCGGACGATCCTGTCCACTACCGAATCACCTGACGCGGAATTGGCCACCACACCCCCGCTTCCGTTCAATGGGACCTTCCCAGCTTACCGCCGTGGCACCCGCCTGGGCCGGCGCACCCGCTAAACTTCCGCCGTCGTCCGTTCACGGACGCGGCGCCAAACCTCCGGGGCCAGCACCACGGCAATGCCGACGGCGGCCCCAATCACCGTTTCGATGATGCGGTCCCGGAGCAGGATGGCAGGAGGGGACGGAACCACCAGGAGGGTGGAAATCAGGGCGAGGGGTGTGACGAAAAGCTGGGCCAGCAGGTATTGGCGAATGATGAACATTTCCGCACCGAACTGGCACAGCGCCATGACCAGCACCGTCTGCCAGGGTTCCAGGTCCAGCAGCACAATCCCGGCCAGGATCACCAGGCCCAGGACGGTGCCGATGATGCGCTGGACGCCACGGCGGATGCGGTGGCGGGTGGTGTGTCCCACCAGCGGGACAACGGCCGCCACCATGGCCCAGTAGTTGTGCCCGAAGCCCAGCAGCTCGCCGGCCCAAGTGGCCAAGGTCCCGGCAAGCCCGGCGGCGATGAGGTAGCCCAGGCCCTCCAGCCAGGCGGCCCGCTTTTCGTTGGGCGTGCGGCGGACGGGCCTTGGCCGGATCCAGGGGGTCCGGTGGCTGGGGAGGATCCTGGAGGAGAAGCCCACCAGCAGGCAGAACACCGTGGTGAGGACTGCCACCAGCATGGCCTGCCACAGCGGAGGCTGGTTCGGGATGGAAGCGATCGCCGCGAACGCGAAGATGTGGAACAGCGAGCCTGCGGGACGCATCCGCCACCAGGAAATGATCAATGAGCAGGCGCCTGCCACCAGGGTGGTGGCGGGAACCAGGAGCCAGGCCGTGCCGCTGCCGTCCAGTTCAAAGGCCCCCGCTGCCCTCGCCGCCAGGGTAGCCAGGAGGATGACTGCGAGCATCAGCAGTCCGGCCCGCAGTTGGAGCGCGAACCGGGTTCCGTGGGGTTCGCCGCGGCCGTAAATTCCGGTAAAGGCGCCGAAGGACGCGAAGATTGCCAGGTCCAGCCGGCCCAGCAGCACCAGCGTGAAGAGCGGAACGAAGACGCCCACGGCGCACCTCACTGCGGGGTGGTGGTCCTTGTTGCCGGGACCAATGCTGAACATTTCAGCGAGCATCTTCACGAAAGGAACGCCTTCCTGCGGGTGGACTTCTGACGGGCGGCCGCGCTGACGTTCCTGCTAAATCCTACGTCGCGGCCCGCCAAAGCCGGCCGGCGCGTTCCCATGAATGGAACCGCCGGGCAACACCACTGAAACAGCTCCCCCTGATGCTTGAGGCATGAAGCCTCCCATACCGAACACACCCGCGGCTGAATTGAGCTGCGAGGTCTGCGGCATGATGCCCGAACCTCCCAAAGCGCGGCTGACCCTGGCCAACGTGGCCGTGATGCTGCCCATTGAACTCCTGGTGCACGCCCTGGTGGTCGAAACCCACCTGCCCTATGTGGCCAAGGTCCTGGTGCTCACCCTGACCGCCACGGTCCTGGTGATCTGGGTGGCCGAGCCGTCGGCTGCCCGGATCCTCCGCGGCTGGCTGCACGCGCCGGCCCTGCGCCACCGACGGAAACTGGGGGCGGCACCTGCGCTGTGGCGCGCCCGCACCGTCCTGCGGGATGAACCGGGTTCCCTGCAGAAGGTCACCCAGGCGCTGGCCCGCAGCGGAATCAACATCCTGAGCATCCACGTGCATCCGGCGGCGGACGGGGTGCTGGACGAGTTTGTCCTCTCAGCCCCGGGGCACCTCGGCGAGCGCGGTCTCCTGGACGCGCTGCACGACGGCGGCGGCACCCGCTCGCACGTCTGGCCCACCACCGCGTTGGCCATGGCGGACGGACAGACCAGGGCCCTAAGCCTTGCGGCCCGGATCGCGGACGCACCGGACGAACTTCCGTTGGCGGTGGCGGAGCTGCTCGGGGCGCGGATCCTCACGCCGGCGGCGGCCGCCCTGGAAAGGGACGACGCCGGCACCCGGCTCAAGATCCCCACCGCCTGGCACGGCCCCGTCATCTTCACCCGGCCCGGGGAACCGTTCACGCCGGCGGAATCAGCGCGGGCCCACCGGCTCGCAGAGCTGGCCGAAATCCTGTCGCATCAGCGGGCGGCCGGCACACCCCGCTAGTTACATCCGGATGGTCAGTGCGCCCGGGTCCAGGGACATCAGGACGTGCCTGCCCTGGCCCTCGTGGTCGCCGTCCAGCTGGTAGTCGTCATTGTGCTCCAGGGTAATTTCCACGGTTTTGCCCTGGAAGTACTCCACGGCGGTGTCCTTGCCCCGGCCCTTGCCGATCATTCCGGCCACCACCGAGAGCCAGCCCAGCCGGCCATGGTGGGGAGCAAGCACCGCCACGTCGAGCAACCCGTCATCCATCTTGGCTTCCGGAAAAATTTCCAGGCCGCCCTGCACCTTGCCGCAGTTGCCCACCATGACGCTGCGGACCCCGCGGCGCACGGCCTGCTGGCCGTCGATCACGATGGTCGCCTTAACGGGTTTGCCCGGCAAGTTGCGGATGCCTGCATCCACGTAAGCCAGCCAGCCCACCTTGTGCTTCAGCTCCTCGTCGGTGTCGGCCATGATGGTGGCGTCGTACCCCACGCCGGCCATCACCAGGAAGAGCTGCTCCTTCTCGGGGTCGCTCCGGCGGGCACGGACGACGTCGATCTTCCGCTCGGTGCCGGCGAACGCGCCGGCCATGGCGCCGTCGTAATCCGTGATATCCATGCCGAGGTTACGGGCCAGCAGGTTGCCGGTGCCCAAGGGAAGCAGGCCCATGGGGATATCTCCCCCGGAGAGTACTTCGGCCACGCAGCGGACCGTCCCGTCGCCGCCGCCGGCGATGACGATGTCGGCCCCCTGCGCGAGGGCTTCCTTCGCCTGGCCGACGCCGGGGTCCTCCTTGGTGGTTTCGAACCAGAGCGTTTCGCCCCAACCGTTTTCGGCGCTGTGCTTGGCTGCCAGTTCGCGCACATCGATGTCCACCGTCTTGGCCGGATTGATGATGATGGCTGCGCGTTGAGGGGCAGTGGAGTTGGCAGTCATGGCGTCCTTCGGTGGCGAATGGAAAGGCTACTTCTCACAGAAGACTAGCCTGCCTGCCAAGAGCAGGTCATCAGCCTGGCGGCTACAGCGTTTTTACTGCTCCAAGAACCTGGGCGAGGGAGTCCTTGGCGTCCCCGAAGAGCAGGGAGGTCTGGGGTTCGTACAGCAGGTCGTTCTCGATCCCGGCGAATCCCGGCCGCATGGACCGTTTCAGGAACACCACCTGCCGGGCATCGGCAACTTCCAGGATGGGCATGCCGTAAATGGGCGACCCCGAGGATGTCTTGGCCGCGGGGTTGACCACATCATTGGCACCTACCACCAGCGCAACATCCGCGGTCTTGAACTGCGGGTTGATCTCGCCCATCTCCTTGAGCGATTCGTAGGGCACGTTGGCTTCGGCCAGCAGTACATTCATGTGCCCGGGCATCCGGCCGGCCACGGGATGGATGGCAAAATCCACCTCGATGCCCCGGGCCTCCAGCGCCTGGGCCAACTCTGCCGCCGTGTGCTGGCCCTGCGCCACGGCCAGGCCGTAGCCGGGAACGATGATCACGCGCTGCGCGTAGCCCAGGAGCACCGCCACGTCCTCAGCGCTGGAAGAGCGCACCGGACGCTCGCTCACGGCCGTGGATCCCGCCGTCGAACCTCCCCGGAAGGCGCCGAACAGGATGCCGGCAACGCTGCGGCCCATCGCCGCTGCCATGGCGCGGGTCAGGATGGTGCCCGAGGCGCCCACCAGCGTGCCCGCCACCACCAGCAGCACATTGCCCAGCACCACACCCGACGCCGCCACGGCCAGACCGGTGAAGGCGTTCAGCAGCGAGATCACGATGGGGACGTCCGCGCCGCCCACGGGCAGCACCAGGAGGACCCCGGCGGCAAGCCCCAGGACCAGGAGCAGCACCGCGAGCGCGGCAGAACCGGTGAGGATGACGGCGGCGCCGGCCGCCACCGCCGCGAGCAGCACCACTCCCATCACGGCCGGAAGCCCCTTGAACACCACGGGCCGTGTGGTCATCAGTTCCTGCAGCTTCGCGAAGGTGACCCCGGACCCGGCAAAGGAAACGGCACCTACCAGCAGGGTGAAGACAATTGCGAGGCGGACCCAGGGATCGTCCGTATGGCTGAGTTCCAGGAGCGCCACCAGCGCCGCAGCACCGCCGCCCACGCCGTTGAAGAGTGCCACCAGCTGCGGCATCTGCGTCATTTTGACCCGTCGGGCCACAGGCGCAGCCACCGCTGATCCGGCCACTATCGCGGCCAGGATCCACGGGATGTTCTCGAGCCGCGAGGACAGGAAGACGGTGACGACGGCGATCAGGGCACCGAGTGCGCCGATGAGGTTTCCCCGGCGGGCGGTGCGGGGTGAGCTGAGGCCGCGCAGCGCCAGGATGAAAAAGACGGCGGCGGCAAGGTACAGGAGCGATGTCCACACGGGGTCGAGGAGGCTCACCTGCCTTCCACCTTCCCGGCGCCCTCTTTAGGCGCCACTTGTTTGCGCGCATGGAACATGTGCAGCATCCGGTCGGTCACCACAAAACCTCCCACGAGGTTCGCGGTGGCCAGGACGACGGCGAGGAGGGCCACTGCGAGCAGCCACGGGTCGGCCGCCTGGCCGGCAACAATAATGGCACCGACCAGGATGATCCCGTGGATGGCGTTCGCGCCGGACATCAGCGGCGTGTGCAGGGTGCTGGAAACCTTGGAAACCACCTCAAAGCCGACAAACACCGCCAGGACCGTGATGGTCAGCAGGCTCATCCCGTCCATCAGAGAACTCCTTCCCGCCAGCTGCCGGCCCTGGCCGCCAGCAGTTCCGCGGTGGGCTGGTGCCGGACCGAACCGTCGTGTGTCAGGCAGGATCCTGCAAGCACCTCGTCGTCGAAGTCGGGCGCCAAGGCACCGTCCCGGATCATCAGGGCCAACAGGTTGGCGACGTTTTTGGCGTACAAGCGGGAGGCGTCGGACGCCATCGCGGAGGGGGCGTCCTTCAGGCCCACCAGGGTGACGTAGCCAGAGCCGTTGGCCGTGGGAACGGGAATGTCCTGCCCTGGCACCACCGCTTCCACGTTGCCGCCGGACTCAGCGGCGAGGTCGATGACGACGGACCCGGCCCGCATGCCCTGCACCATCTCAGTGGTGACCAGGAGGGGGGCGCGCCTGCCGGGGACGGCCGCCGTCGTGATCAGGACGTCGGCCTGGGCAACGTGCGGGGCGAGCAGCTGCCGCTGCCGGGTCCCGGCGTCGGAACTGAGCTGGCGGGCGTAGCCTCCGGCTGCCTCGGCGGTTTCAAGGTCCAGCCGGATGAAGGTGCCGCCCATGGACGCCACCTCGTCCGCGGAGGCGGGCCGGATGTCGTTGGCGAAGACCCGGGCACCCAGCCGTTTCGCAGTGCCGATGGCCTGCAGCCCGGCCACCCCCGCTCCGAGCACCAGGACGCGGGCGGGCGGGACGGTGCCGGCGGCGGTCATGTACAGCGGGAAAAACCGGGGCAGCCGGATGGCGGCTTCCAGGACGCAGCGGTAGCCGGCCACCAGGGCCTGGGAGCTGAGGGCGTCCATGGACTGGGCCCGGGAGATGCGGGGCACGAGCTCGAGGGCGAAGGATGTGACGCCGGCGTCCGCGAGTGCCTGGACGGTGGGCAATTCCGACGACGGCGATGCCAGTCCCACGGTCACGGCTCCCCTTTTCAGGGACCCCGCCGTGTGCGGATCAAGTGGCCGGACGTGGGTGAGGACATCCAGCTGGGCTTCATCGAGCAGCGGGACGATGTGGGCTCCGGCCTGGCGGTAGTCCGCGTCCGGGTGGCCGGCGGCTGCACCGGCATCCGCCTCAAGAAGTATTTCCACGCCCAGGGCCGCCAGTTGCTTCACCGTCTCCGGTGTGGCGGCCACCCGCCGTTCACCCTCGCGGCGTTCCCGCGGTATGCCCAGTTTCACCCGACTCCCCTCGCTGCACGGGTGCGGCAACGCCGCCCTGCCGGGCCGTGTCCGTCTGGATCAGAGAGCTTCGCGGAGCGGCGTTGCTGCACGTAGTTGGCTAGAGTCTATGGCCCGCACCGCTGCGGCGGGAGTAGGGCGGCTGGCTTGGGTGGCAAACAGTTACCTTAATGGTTCCCCGGCTGCTGCTTGGGCTCCCCTCCCGCGAGCCGGTAGGAGTCCTGCAGCAGTTCTTCCAGCAGCTTGTCGTCGATCCGGTCCAGCCGTACCAGCACCAGCTGGGGAGAGCGCTCGTGATGGGGTGTCCAGAAGTAGGTTTCCGGTTCGGTTCCCGCCAGGGCCTCGCGCTCCTCCGTTTTGACCGTGAGGACGCCGGGCTCCCAGATCCGGGCCATAAGGGTCTTGGCGAACCACGCCGGCTGCCCCCAACTCGGCCGCTCGGTGACGCCGGGCAGTGCCAGGGCAGCTTTTCGGACGTCATCCTCGGTGGCCATGTGCCACAGTCTGCCTGCGCGGCGGCCGTCGGACAAGACCCGCCGTGACCAAAGAGTTTTTGTCCAGATATGCCGACTTCAGCGCCTCTGAAGCCTGCATATGTGGACAAAAACTCCATCAAAGGCGCTTAGCCGCGGGCGCTGAGGTCTGCGGAGACGAGTTTCGCCGTCGCTACGATTTCCTGCGCCACTGACGCCAGGTAGGCGTCCGGGTCCGGCTGCGCCGCCACGGACTGCGCCTGGAGTGACACATTCACCGCAGCCACCACCTTGGTTCCGTCGTAAACCGGTGCAGCTACCGACATCAGGCCCAACTCCAGTTCCTGGTCCAGGAGGCACCAGCCCTGGGCGCGGACAGTCTCAAGGACGGCCAGCAGCTCCTTGGTGGTGCCCAGGGCACGCGGGGTCAACGGTTTGATGTCCGCGGCCGCCAGGTACGCCTTCAGGTCTGCGGGCGGCAGCCCGGCGAGGAGCACCCTGCCCATGGAGGTGGCATAGGCCGGGAAACGCGTGCCCACTGTGATTCCGACGTTCATGATCCGGCGGGTGGTGACCCGCGCGATGTAGGCGATGTCCGTGCCATCCAGTACCGCGGCGGACGTGGACTCCCCCAGCTTCAGGGAGAGCTCCTCGAGGTGCGGCTGCGCCAGCTGCGGCAATGACAAGCCGGACAGGTACGCGTACCCCAGCTGAAGGACCTTGGCCGTGAGCGCGAACGTCTTGCCGTCGGTCCGCACATAGCCCAGTTCCACCAGGGTGTGCAGGAAGCGCCGCGCCGTAGCGCGGGTCAGGCCGGTCCGGGCTGCCACCTCGGTCAGGGTCATGACGGGATGGTCGGTATCGAACGCGCGAATGACGGCGAGCCCGCGGGCCAGCGACTGGACGTACTGGTCACTGGCCTGCGGGGCACCCGCTACTGCTGCGTCGGTCATGGTTACCAATCCTAGGGGCCACCTCAGGAAGCCGTGGCGGCCTTCAACGGGACGGGCACCAGCTCCTGCAGCTCCTCCAAAGTGCAGCCGAAGGTTTCGCGGACAGTAACGCCGTCGGGTCCGGTCAGGAAAACGGCCTTGTCCGTGTACACGCGGGTGACGCAGCCGACGCCGGTGAGCGGGTAGGTGCAGGCTTCCACGATCTTGGAGGCACCTTCGCGGGTGAGCAGGGTCATCATCACGAAGACGTCCTTGGCGCCGGTGGCGAGGTCCATGGCACCGCCGACGGCGGGAATGGCACCTGGTGCCCCGGTGTGCCAGTTCGCGAGGTCACCGGTGGCGGAAACCTGGAAGGCTCCCAGCACGCAGATGTCCAAGTGCCCGCCGCGCATGATGGCAAAGGAGTCGGCGTGGTGGAAGTACGCCGCCCCGGGGAGCTCGGTGACGGGGATCTTGCCGGCGTTGATGAGGTCGCCGTCGATCTCGTCGCCCTTGGCTTCGGGGCCCATCCCGAGCATTCCGTTCTCGGTGTGGAGCGTGATGTTCTGCTCTTCGGTGAGGTAGTTGGAGACCAGGGTGGGTTGGCCGATGCCAAGGTTCACAAAGGATCCGGGGGCGATGTCGCGGGCCACCAGGCGGGCGAGATCGTCCCGGCCCAGGGGTGTGGCGGAGGTTTGGATGGACGTTGCGGTGCTCATTTCAGGCCACCTTCTCTGCGGTGCTGCCGGCTACGCGGACAATGGTGTTGACGTAAATTCCGGGGGTGACGATGTTCTCCGGGTCCAGGGCACCGGTGGGGACGACCTCGGAGACCTGGACGATGGTGTGCTTCGCGGCGGCCGCCATGATGGGCCCGAAGTTGCGGGCGGTCTTGCGGTAGACGAGGTTGCCCTTGCCGTCCGCTTTGAGTGCCTTGATCAGTGCGACGTCGGCGTGGATGGGGGTTTCGAACACCTGGCCGCGGCCGTCGATGATCCGGGTTTCCTTGCCCTCGGCCAGCATGGTGCCGTACCCGGTGGGGGTGAAGAACCCGCCGATCCCGGCCCCGGCTGCCCGGATCCGCTCGGCCAGGTTGCCCTGCGGCACGAGTTCGAGTTCGATCTCGCCGGCCTTGTACTTGGCGTCGAAGTGCCAGGAGTCGGACTGCCGCGGGAAGGAGCAGATCATTTTCCGCACCCGGCCTTCCTTGATCAGCAGGGCCAGGCCCTGGTCACCCTGGCCGGCATTGTTGTTCACCACCGTCAGGTCCGTGGCGCCGCAGTCCATCAGGGCGTCAATCAGTTCGAAGGGCTGCCCGGCGTTGCCGAACCCGCCGATCATCACGGTGGAACCGTCCTTGATCCTAGCCACGGCCTCCTGGACCGAATCTACGAAGTTCAACATGGCTTAGGCCTTTCCTGTGTTGGTGCCGGTGGCGGTCATGTTCTCAAGGACCACGGCCAGTCCCTGCCCGACGCCGATGCAGATCGCCGCGACGCCCCAGCGCTCCCCGGAGGCCTGCAGCGACCGGGCGAGGGTGCCCAGAATGCGGGTTCCGGAGGCACCGAGCGGGTGGCCCATCGCGATGGCCCCGCCGTGCCGGTTCACGATGGCGGGGTCGATGCCCCAGGCGTTGATGCATGCCAGGGACTGCGCGGCAAAGGCTTCGTTAAGTTCGACGGCGCCCACCTGGTCCCAGCCAATGCCAGCCTTCGCCAGGGCCTTGTTCGCCGCCTCCACCGGGGCGAACCCGAAGTACTGCGGATCGTTGCCGTACGCGCCACGCCCTGCGATCCGGGCCAGCGGCTCCAGCCCCAGCAGCCCGGCGGCACTTTCGCTGCCGATCCAGGCCGCGGAGGCGCCGTCGGACAACGGGGACGCATTCCCGGCCGTGACCGTGCCGCCCACTTCGGCGCCCTCGGGTTCCTTGCGGAACACCGTCTTCAGGGCAGCCAGCTTCTCAGCCGTGGAACCGGGGCGGATCCCCTCGTCCCGCACCAGGTCCGTCCCCGGCACCGGGGCCACCAGATTGTCGTAGAAGCCCTCATCCCACGCGGCGGCGGAGAGGTTGTGCGAGTCCGCGGCGAACTGGTCCTGCTGCTCCCGGGTGACACCGTACTTCTCACGCAGACGCTCGGTGGCCTCACCCAGCGAGATGGTCCATTCCTTCGGCATAGCCTTGTTCACCAGCCGCCAGCCCAGGGTGGTCGACGCCAGGGTCATGTCACCGGCAGGGTAGGGCTTCTCCGTCTTCGGCAGCACCCACGGCGCCCGGGACATCGACTCGGCCCCGCCCACCAGCACCAGGTCCGCGTCACCGGCGTTGATCTGGCGTGAGGCGATGATCGCCGCATCCAACGACGAGCCGCACAGCCGGTTGACCGTGGTGCCGGGAATCGACACCGGAAGCCCGGCCAGCAGCGTGCCCATCCGGGCAATGTTCCGGTTTTCCTCGCCGGCGCCGTTGGCGTTGCCGAACACCACCTCATCGATCCGCTCCGGATCCAGCCCGGGCGCGCGCTTCACGGATTCTCTGATCACATGCGAGGCCAGGTCATCCGGGCGCACGGCGGCAAGGCCGGAGCCGAACTTCCCGAACGGGGTGCGCACGGCGTCGTACACAAAAGCCTGATTCATCATTCCTCGAATTCTGTCTGGTGATCCCAACTAAGTAGCGCTAAGTGTCGTTTTGGGGGCTCAAAACGACACTTCGCGCTACCTAGTTGGGTGGGACGGGGCTAGTCGGTGGGGGTCGTGTCCGGGGCAGCGCTGTCAGGGGCAGCGCTGTCAGGGGCGGTGCTGTCAGGGGCGGTGCTGTCCATGTCATGGAACACCTGCTGCGCTGTTTTGAAGGCGGTGTTGGCGGAGGGGACTCCGCAGTAAATGGCGGCCTGCAGCAGGATTTCCCTGATCTCGTCCCTGCTGAGGCCGTTCGTGAGGGCCGCGCGGATGTGCATGGCCAGCTCTTCCCAGTGCCCGTGCGCCACCATCGCGGTAATGGTGACGGCGGAGCGCATCTGCCGGGTCAGGCCCGGGCGCGTCCAGATTCCACCCCACGCGATCCGCGTGATCATGTCCTGGAAGTCTTCCGTGAAGCCGTCCTTGTTGGCGTTGGCCCGGTCCACGTGCGCGTCGCCCAGGACTTCGCGGCGGACCTTCATGCCGCCGTCGTAAATCTCCTGGCTGGTGGCATCGGGCTGGACCACGCCGTGCCGCTCACCGCCGGGCTGAAGGCCGGTCATGCGTTTGCTCCCCGTGACTCAGCCCAGGAGAGCAGGCCGCGCATCAGCTCGGCGACGTGCGCCGGCGCCTCGGCGGGAGCAAGGTGGGCCACGCCCTCGAGCGTGACGGCGGTGGCGGTGCCGCCGCCGGCGGTGATGCCCGCTGCCACTTCCTCGGCGAACGACGGCGGGGCCACACCGTCCAGGGCCCCTGCGATGACCTGGGTGGGGACGCGGATGGAGCCGAGTTCCCCGCGCACGTCGAAGGCCGCCAGCGCTTCGCAGCAGAACGCGTAGCTGAAGCGGTCGGCATCGCGCAGGGCGTGGAGGAGCCTGCTGCTCAGCTCGGGCTCGCGGTCCATAAAGCCGGGGGCGAACCAGCGCTGGGCCGAGCCCTGGATCATCACCGGGGTGCCTTGGCTGCGGACGGTTTCGGCACGCTCCAGCCATCCTTCCGGCGTGCCCAGTTTGGCGCCGCTGCACTGCACGGACAGGCTCTTGAGCCGTTCGCCGTGTTTGATGCCCAGCTGCAGGCCGGTGGCTCCGCCGAGGGAGACGCCGGCGTAGTGGAAGGACTCGCCGGGGGCGATGGAGTCGATCAGGTCCACCACGGCATCAGCCAACGCCGCGACGTCGAACGCCTCGGTGGCCGCCGGTGAGACCCCGTGGCCGGGCAGGTCCCAGGCCACGACGTCGAAGTCGTTGCCCAGCAAGGAGGCAGTCCTGTTCCACAGGATGGTGGAGGTGCCCAGGGACGGGCCCACCACCAGCAGGGGGTGCTCGCCCAGGACCCGCTGGGGCGACAGCAGGGCGGCTTTCAAGGCAGGTTTAGCCACGGTGGGCTCCGTTCGCGTCGGTTTCTGCAGATGCTGGAGGGGAAAATTCCGGGTAGGCGGCCAGGATGCGCCGGACGATTTCAGCGGCCTCGCCCAGGTAGCTGGCCGGGTTGAGGAGTTCCTCGAGCCGGAGATCGGGAAGCGCCCCGGGCGGGACGGCTTCACGGAGCAGCTTGCGGTACGTGGCGGCCTGGTCCGCGGGTGGTGCCTGCAGGGTCTGGTCCACTATGGCCTGCAGTTGCTGCTTGCCGTTGCGGCCGTCCTTGTCCTCCAGCAGGGGTGCCACAGCGGCGGCCACGCCTTCGGCCAGGAGCAGTGGACCGGCGAGGTCCAGGTTGCGGCGCATGGCGTCCGGGAAAACCTGCAGCCCCCCGGCGAGCTCCCTAGCGTGCCCTGCGGCGCCAAGTGCCAGGGCCAACAGCTGCCGGAGTGCGGGCCACTCGCTGTGCCAGGCACCGTCCGGGCGCTCGTCGTTGAAGTTCGCGGCGGCCAGGTGCAGTTGGGCCACCAGCTGGGGTGCCTGGAGCGCGGCGCTGCGTACCAGCACGGACAGCACCGGATTCTGCTTCTGCGGCATGGCCGAGGAAACGCCGCGGCCCGCCGCGCGCGGTTCGGCCAGCTCGCCGACCTCGGGCCGGCTCAGGAACAGGACATCCGCGGCGATCTTCCCGAACGCATCCAGCACGGCTGCCAGGGCATGCCCCAATGACGTGATGGCCAAGCGGTTGGTGTGCCAGGGAACGGGCGCGGGGGCGAGGCCCAGCTGGGCGGCCAGGGCGTCGGCAAGGCTGAAGGGTGTTGCCGGCGCACCGGAGGTGAGGACGGTTCCCGCCGCCAGGGTACCGGCGGCACCACCGAACTGGACCGGAAGCGCCAGCCCTTCCAACAGCCGTCCCGCGGCAGCGATGCCGTGGAACCACTGCGCCGCCCGGAGCCCGAACGTGAACGGCAGGGAATGCTGGGTCAGGCTCCTGCCCACGCACAGCGTGTCCGCGTGGCGCTCCGCCACGGTGGCGAGCGCCGCCGTCGTGCCTTTCAGGTCAGCCAGCAGCGCCTCGATGGTGTTCCGGGCAACCAGCATCAGCGCCGTATCCAGCACGTCCTGGCTGGTCAGCGAGGTGTGGACGGCCTTCCCGGCCCCGATGCCCTGCGTGTCCAGCACCGCCACGTGCTTGCGGAGGTCGGCCAGCAGCGGGATCACGGGGTTGCCGCCGCCCTGTGCGCGGCGGGCGATATCGGCGGGGTTGTAGCGGCTGGCCTCCGCAGCAGAGGCGACGACGGCGGCGGAACCGGCGGGCGCCAGGCCCGCCTTCTCCAGCACGGCAGCCCAGCCGGACTCGACGGCGAGGATCGCCGCGAGCACTGCCCGGTCCCCCGTCAGCGCCACCACCAAAGGCGACGCCGAGACGGGGCTGAGCAGGCCGACGTCGCCATCGGCACCGCTTCCGAAGTTGCCCGGGACTGCTTCAGTCACTGGAAGTCCAGGAAGACTGTCTCGCCCTCACCCTGAAGGCGGATGTCAAAGGTGAGTCCGCCGTCGGGATCCCGCCGGGCAATCAGCGTCTTGCGGCGCTCCGGTTCCAGCGAGCTGAGCAACGGGTCGTTGGCCAGCGCTTCCTCGTCCTCCGGGAGGTAAATGCGGGTGAAGAGCCGGTTGGTGAGGCCGCGGGCGAAGACCGCCACGGAAATAAAGGGCGCCGCCGCTGGTTTTCCGGGGACCTGCTTGGTGGGGCCGGGGTTGACCGTGGTGAACGTGTACACGCCGGAGTAGCCTACGGAGCCGCGGCCCCAGCCGGTGAAGGTGTAACCGTCACGGACCAGGGACCCGGTCTTCTGGACGATGTTGCCCTCGGCGTCGGGCTGCCAGATTTCCAGGATCGCATCCGGAACGGTCTCGCCTGCGCCGTCGTACACGGTGCCCTGGAGCCGGATGGAGCCGGGCGAGCCGGGGGCCAGGAGTTCGTTGTCCTTCTCGAAGGGCAGCGCGTAGCCGTAGAACGGGCCAACGGTCTGGCCGGGGGTGGGTACCAGTCTGGTGCTCATCTTCTACTCTCCATCACCTTCTGCGCCCAGCGCCTCGTTTTCGGTCCAGGTCCGTTTGGGACCGGTCAGGACGATGTCCCAGTTGTAGCCCAGCGCCCACTCCGGCTCGGTGAGGTTGTGGTCGTAGTTGGCCACCAGCCGGTCGCGGGCGTCCTGGTCCACGATGGTCTGGTAAATCGGATCCAGCGGGAAGAGCTGGTCGCCGGGGAAGTACATCTGGGTGATGATCCGCTGGGTGAACTCGGTGCCGAACAGCGAAAAGTGGATGTGGGCCGGCCGCCAGGCGTTGAGGTGGTTCTTCCACGGGTAGGCGCCGGGCTTGATGGTGGTGAAACGGTAGGAGCCGTCGGGGCCGGTGATGCAGCGGCCGATGCCCGTGAAGTTGGGGTCGATCGGTGCGGGGTGCTGGTCGCGCTTGTGGATGTAGCGGCCGGAGGCGTTGGCCTGCCAGATCTCCACCAGCTGGCCTGCCACCGGGCGGCCGTTGCCGTCCAGCACCTTGCCCGCCACGATGATCCGCTCGCCCTGCGGCTCGCCGTTGTGCTGGATGGTCAGGTCCGATTCCAGGGCGTGCACGTCCTGGTGGCCGAACGCCGGGGAGTAGAGCTCGATGGTCTCCGGGTCCGCGTGGTGCAGGCTCTTGGTGGGGTGCCGCAGGATGCTGCTGCGGTACGGCGGGTAGTCCAGCCGCGGCTGGGTCTCGGCCGGAGCGCCGTCCTTGAGGGCACGCGCGTAGGCGTCGGCCAGGCCATTGATCTCTGCACTGAGGTCAGCCTGGGTCTCGACGGCGCGGTGTAGGGGCAGGTGCGCTGCGTGGGGTTCGGCGGCCGGTACGAGCTCGTCGGCTTCAAGCTGGGCGTTGATGTCCTGCGGCACGGCTGGCTCCTTTCGTTGGTGGTTTCTGGCGTGGATGTGGTTTAGGGGCGATGGAGCGAGTCGTATTGGACGGCGTGGCGCACGGGAGCGTTCGGCGCCCCGTAGCCGTCGTAAGCGCCGCGGCGTTCCACCATCTCGAAGAACACACTGCCCACCGTGGCCGTGTAGAAATGGAGGAATTCCCCGTCGGCGTCCCGGTCATACAGGAGGTTCAGCTCCTGGAGGGTGGCCAGGAAACCCGGGTCAAGGTCGAAGCGGGCGTCCAGGTCCTCGTAGTAGTTGGCCGGAATCTGCAGGAACTCCAGGCCGCGGTCCCGGGCGGACCGGGCAGCGGACACGAGGTCATCCACGGCGAATGCGATGTGTTCCTGGTACGTTTTGTGCGCCTGCTGCGCCGGGGCCTGCTGGTTGGGCGCCAGGTTCAGGACCAGCCGCACGGCGCCGTCGGAGGTTTGCATGACCTGCGAGCGCACCAGCCCGCTGGGGCTGGGCACCTCCGCGAAGGGCTGCGGCTCGAGGGCGAGTGCGCTGGTGTAGAAGAGGACAGCTTCGTCGAAGTGCTGCCAGGGCTGGGCCAGGTTCACGTGGTCAATGACCGCGTTTCCTGCCTGCCGCGGGTGTTCCAGCCCTTCGCCGGACTCGCCCTCCTGCCCAAATTCGGCAGTCCATGCGGCGGTACCGTCAGGGCTGCCCTGGCACAGGAAGATCTCCGTCGAGTCCGGCGCGGAGATGCCTTGGAAGACCTCCTCGTCGGCCTGGACCTTGCGGGCCACCACCGGCGCCTTGAGCTGCTGGGCCCGGGCGGAGGCAATCACCGGCGAATCGACGTCGAACCCCAGGGCGGCGATAGAGGGTTCCGAGTGTGACGCCGCCTGTTCATTGATGATCACCCGGGCCTGGCCCATGGTCCACAACTGGACGTTTTTGGTGCGGTGCCGGCCTTCGAAGGCGAAGCCCAGCTGGCCCAGGAGTTTCTCCAGCCGGGCGGTGTCATCGGCTTTCACTTCTGCAAAGTTGAACCCGGCCGGTTCGCTCACCTTGGGCAGCGTGGCCAGTTCCATGGGATAACGACGGCTGGAGGCGGCGTTGCGGGCGCCTTCGGGTTCCGCTGGATTGCCCGCAAGCCACTTGGCGCTCTGTTCCTCCAGCCAAATAAGTGAGCGCATGGCGTCCACGGCGGTGCGTTCGACGTCGGACTGGCGGAAGACGTCGTTGAAGACCTCAAGGGACACCGGCCCGGTGTAGCCGGCACGGACCACATGGCCCATGAATTTGGCGAGCTCGAACTGGCCCTCACCGGGGAACACGCGGTAGTGGCGGCTCCAGGAGAGCACATCCATGGAGAGTTTGGGGGCGTCGGCAACCTGGACGAAGAAGATCTTCTCCGGGTTGAGCTTCTCGATGGGCGCGGTGTCCCAGTCCCTGGACAGGATGTGGAACGAGTCCAGGCAAGTGCCGAAGTTGGGGTGGTCCACCATCTCCACCAGGCGGTACGCATGCTCGTAGTCATTGACGTACTTGCCCCAGGCCAGGGCCTCGTAAGCGACCTTGACGCCGTGGTCCCCGGCCAGTTCCGCGAGCTCGGCGAGCTGCGAGGCGCGGAGACCGTCATCGTCGATGGTGGCGGTGGCAACGTTGGAGCAGACCAGGATGGTGTCCATGCCCAGCCGGGACATCAGCTTGAACTTAGCCTCCGCCCGGCGGAGGTTCGCCTTCAGCAGGTCAGGCGTCACGCCGTCGAAGTCCCGGAACGGCTGGTAAAGGTCCAGTCCCAGGCCAAGGTCGGCGGCCATGGTGTTCACGTCCTCGGGGCCCAGGGGTGAGGTGACCAGGTCCTGCTCAAAGATCTCGATGCCGTCGAAGCCGGCAATGGCGCAGGCCTGCATCTTTTCCTTCAGGGTGCCGGAAAGGCAGACAGTGGCGATTCCGGTGCGCATCAGGCAGCCACCTCCTCGGCTGCCACGAGTTCCAGGAAGTGCGACCGCATGCGGTCCGGGTCTGGTTCGAGGCCGGTGAAGATCCGGAAGGCGTCAGCTGCCTGGCCCACCGCCATGCGGCCGCCATCAAGGACTTCGCAGCCCTTGGCACGGGCACTGCGGACGAGTTCGGTGTCAATGGGGCGATAGACGATATCCGCCACCCAGTGCCGAGATTCCAGCAGGCCAAGATCCAGCGGGACGCCGGGGTGGGCGGCCATGCCCACCGGGGTGCAGTGCACCAGGCCGTCGGCCAGCGGCATGAGCTGCGGCAGCTCCGCCGTCGTACGCGCCGTGACGGTGCTGTCCGGGAAGAAGCCGGCCAGCTCCTCCGCCCGGGCTGCGCCGCGGGCAGCGTCCATGTCCACGAGGTCCAGGTGGCGGACCCCGGCGCTCAGCAGGGCATAGGCGACGGCGGAGCCCGCCCCGCCAGCCCCGAGCTGCACCACGCGGTCCAAGCGGGCACCGGGAAGACCGGAAGCGAGGGCGGCGGCGAAACCCGAGAAATCTGTGTTGTGGCCGACGAACCGGCCATCCTGGATCACCACGGTGTTGACGGCACCAAGCCGCAAAGCGTCCGGGGACACCTCATCCAGGTGCTGCAGGACCAGCTGCTTGCAGGGATGGGTGATGTTCAGGCCATTGAAGCCGAGGCTGCGCGCGCTCTGCAGCAGCTGCCCCACGGATTCGCCCGGCAAGCCCAGTTCCAGCAAGTCGATGGGGCGGTAAAGGTAGCGCAGACCCTGCACATCACCTTCGCGTTCGTGCATGGGAGGGGTGAGTGACGGCATCACGCCATCGCCGACCAGTCCCACCAGGTAGGACTCAGTTCGATTACTCATCCGTGCAGCTCCTTTGATACGGCACCGGGCAGCTTCCTCGCGGAGAGCGTGCTGCCGGGTGATGGAAATTACGGTACATCATTTGTTCTCTTTCCGCACTACTGTTCGCCCTGCGAACTACTGAAGCACTGAGTGCCTCAGGTAGGGCCGCTACCGCTGCGGCAGCCTGGCCGCAAGTTCTGCGGCCGCTTCCTGCAGCAGGGGAACGTGTGCCTCCAGGTCCTCAAGACTCAGGCGGAAGACGGGAACCGCGGTGGCCAGGGAGGCGAACGCGTAGCCCTGGTCATTGAAGAGCGGGACAGCCACGGCACGCATCCCGGTCTCGTTCTCTTCATCCATCACCGCGAACCCTCGGCGCCGGATCAGCTCAACTTCGGCACGGAAGGCGTCCCTGTCGGTGATGGACTTCGGCGTGAGCGGCTCGAGCGGCAATTCCGCCAGGAGCTTTTCGCGCTCGGAGTCTTCGGCGAACGCCACCAACGCCTTGCCCACGGCGGTGGTGGAAAGGGAGCCGAGGTGCCCGGGGTCGCTGGTCACGCGGAACATCTGCGGCCCATCCACCTTGTTCACGGTGAGGTGGTGATGCCCGTCGCGGACGCTGAGGATAGTGGCCTCCCCCGTTTGCTCGGTCACGCGGCGAAGGACCGGCATTGCCGTCCCCGCGAAGCCGTGGTGGTTGGAGACCCGTTGGCCCAGCTGGAAAATCCGCAAGCCCAGATGGTACCGGCGGCCCTCGGCCTCGTAGTCCACAAAGCCGTCCCTGGTGAGGGAGCCCAGGAGGCGGTAGGTGGTGCTGAAGGGCAGCTGGGCCCGCCGGGAGATCTCTGCCGCACTGGCGCCGCGCGGCTCATCACCAAGCAGGACCAGGAGGCCCAGGGCCTTGCCCACCATGTCAGTGCGGTCGGACCGCCCGGCCTTCAGGGAGCTTTCGTCAGCGGCAACATCATTGGGCGCTGTGTCTTGGTTCACACTCATACCTCGATGTTGCCACAATGTGAGAGCTATTGCCAGCGAATGATTATTTTCTTGACAAGTGACTGCCCTCACAGCCACTATTGCTGTATCGCACAAGTAGCTCCCACAATGTGGCTACTGTCCGGGTTTTCCCGCACCTCCAGCCGTGCCGCGCCAGGCCACCACCCCCGGCAGCGCCGGCTGCGAGCCCCTGATCCATCCGCGACAAAGTCGTCACATCAAAGGAACTCCATGAGCCAGATACTTCCGTCCGCCGAGCCAGGCATCGCTGCCCAGGCCGGGACGCCGAAGAAGGCAGCCCTCGCCAGCTTCCTGGGCAGCGCCGTCGAATACTACGACTTCTTCATCTTCGGTTCCGCCGCCGCCCTGATCTTCCCCACGGTCTTCTTCCCGGATGCTGACGCCAACGCGGCCATCATGTCCTTCGCCACCTTCGGCTTCGCCTACGTGGCCCGCCCCGTGGGCGCCGTTATCCTGGGCCACTTCGGCGACCGGGTTGGCCGCCGGAAGGTCCTGATGTTCACCCTCCTCCTGATGGGTGCCTCCACCTTCCTGATCGGCTGCCTCCCGGACTTCAACACCGTTGGCTGGTGGGCGCCAGCCCTGCTGGTGCTGGCCCGGCTCTGCCAGGGCCTTTCGGCCGCGGGCGAGCAGGCCGGCGCATCCTCAATGACGCTTGAACACGCCCCGGACAACCGCCGCTCCTTCTTCACCTCCTGGACCCTCACCGGCACCCAGGGCGGCCAGATCCTCGCCGCCCTCGTCTTTATTCCGGTGCTCGCACTTCCGGACGAGATCAAGTACGGCATCGGCTGGCGGATCCCCTTCTGGCTGAGCGCCGTGGTGGTTGTGGTGGCGTTCTTTATCCGCCGCACACTGCACGAGCCGCCGGCCTTCGAGGAAGCCCAGAAGACCGCACAGATCTCCAAACTCCCCGTCGCCGACCTGCTCAAGGGCCACTGGCGCGACGTCCTCCGGGTCATCTGCTGCGCCTTCATCGCCGCCGTCTCCACCGTCTTCGGCACCCTCGCCATCAGCTACGCCAAAACCGTGGCAGGCGTGGACGGCACCACCACCCTGTGGCTCGTGGTGGGCGCAAACCTTGTGGCACTGGGCACCCAGCCGCTGTTCGGCATGCTGGCGGACAAGATCGGCCGCAAGCCAGTCTTCATCTACGGCGCCGTTGCCAGCGCCGCCCTGACGCCCGTCTTCCTGCTCAGCCTGGAATCAGGCAGCGTGCCGCTGATGTTCCTGGCCGCCATCGGCTTCTTCTCCTGCGGCTACGCAGCCTCCAACGCCGTCTGGCCGTCCTTCTACGCCGAGATGTTCAGCACCAAGGTCCGTTTCTCGGGCCTGGCCATCGGCACGCAGCTGGGCTTCCTGATGGCAGGTTTCGCACCCGCGATCGTTGCAGCGATGGGCGGCATCAAGGCCGGCGGCTGGGTACAGATCAGCATCTTCACCGCCGTCATCTGCACAGTGGCAGCCATCTCCGCGCTGACCGCCAAGGAAACGTTCAAGGTTCCCACCAAGCAGCTCGGCCTGAAGTAATTCCCGGGAGCGCCGTTGGCTCCTCGCCGGGTGCACGGTGAAAGCCAAATATCCCTCCTAAACTGCTCCCCGGCACTCGGACTCCGATATTGAGTTCCGAACCGGGGAGCAGTTTTTTGCTCTGCGTATAACGTTCGGATGAATATGCGTGGACGGCCCCTTTGTTCTCATGAGACTATTTAGCGTTCTGTAGACGCTGGGGGGAGTCCCCCTAATTGGGGGCTTTGTGAAGCACAATAAAAACTTGTCATTTCGACCTGCGCACAAGGCGTCCTATCGGGTCTGGCTTCGGAGCCTTCTGGCTGCATTCGCATGCGCGTTATTTGTCGTCATGCCAAGCGCCCGCAGCGCTGTGGCCGCCTCTGCACCTCCAACTACAACGCCGCTTCAGTACTCAACAACAGCCATTGAACAGGCTTACAAGGAGAATAGCGCTGTCCTCGGTGAACCCGCCGGGATCACCGAATGCCGCACGGACAGTTATCCCTGCTGGCGAACGTTTACTACTGGCGGAATCTATGTTCTTGGCGCCGCCCGGCAGCCGATTATTGTTTCCGGGGCCATTTACCTGAAGTGGAATACTCTCGGCGGACTTTTCAGGGACACCGTCGGGTCGCCTGTTGCGGGAATGGATTGTGATGCTGCCCTGAACTGCCAGCAGCGGTTTCACAATGGAACCATTTACGCCCAGAGCACGGGCCCTGCGATCGTGGTCCCCGGGAAGGATTCGATCTACTCCCACGCGAACGAGCTTGGCTGGCCGTTGGCGGACCCCACGTGCTCCTCAGCTTCCATCTGCAGCCAGACGTTCGAGCGCGGATTGTCCTACACGCGCGGAAATGAACATCGTGCCGTGACATATGGCGATATTTATACCTACTACAAAGACAAAGCCTCAGCGCTGGGCGGACCGTTCGGCGTCCCCGAATGTTCCGACCGCGGATGCACCCAGGCCTTCGACCGCGGCAGAGTGTTCTCGTCTCCCCGGCTCGGGACGTTCACCATGACGGGGGCGATAAAAGATTTCTACCTTACCTATCCGGGGCCCGAACTTGGGTGGCCCACGTCTGAGGAACAATGCGGCCTGGCCGGCGGCGGTTGCCGGCAGCAGCTTGAAGCGGGCCGGGCATACTGGGCCCCTGTGGTGGGCCCCTCGATGATCAGCGGTGGCATACTCAGTGCCTGGTCCTCATCAGGGGCGGAAAGCGGCGCCCTTGGATACCCGCTCTTCAAAGAGATCTGCTACGCAGGCACCTGCTATCAGCGGTTCCACAGCGGCGCCTACCTGGTGTGGAGTCCTGGTGCAGGCACCCACCTCACAGCTGGCGCAATCGGGGCAAAATTCGAACGCTATTCCACCTACCTGGGCGGGCCCACCACATCACGCGAGATGTGTGGGCTGCGATCCGGTGGCTGCCTGCAGCAGTTCACCTACGGCAAGATGTACTGGGCTCCGGGAGTCGGCGCCTGGCCCATCCGCGGAGGCATGGAAACCAGGTGGAGGTCGGCCGGAGCAGAAAATGGTTCGCTGGGATATCCCACAAGCCCTGAGTATTGCAGTCTCGACGGCACCGGGTGCGTCCAGTACTTTCAGGGAGGCCAGCTGACCTGGGGCCGCGGTATCGGCGTTGGAGGAGGTTACGCGCCGGCGTAACAGGTGTTGTTCCCGTGCGCTGACAAAACTGGACAGCACGCGGGCAGGAAATCACGACGGCGGGTACCCGGCGGAGGCCCGCAGCTTGTCTCCCCGGCGCTGAGCAGCAAAGTCATCAATTCACGCATTTGCGGAAGGGAAGGCTACCCTAAGTCGTCCCCTTTTTTATTTCTGCCCTTTCCCGAGGCAGCCCTGCAAGGCGGTTTCCTGTGCGTACGTTCCTCCGGCCCCGCGTCCTTTTGGCCGCGGCCGCTGCCCTCACCCTGACCGGCTGCGGCTTCAGCGGCACCCAGACCCAGTCCACCCAGCCGAGCGCTGCGGCTGATACCAGCCAGCGGATTGTTGTGGACAACTTCCGGGCACCGGTAGCCAACTGGGCCGTCGAGTCCGACGCCGCCTACATCCTGTCACTGTCCGGCTGCCTGGAAACCCTGACCACCTACAACCAGGCCGAAGGCAAGGTGCTGCCTTCGCTGGCCACCGAGTGGAAGCAAACCTCACCTTTGGACTGGGACTTCAGCATCCGCCAGGGCGTCAAGTTCCAGGACGGCACCGATCTCACCGCCGAGTCCGTGGTGTCAGCGCTCAACCACGTCCTGGATGCAAAGGTCCCGGCCCGCGCCTTCAACCGCACCATGATCAGCAGCGTCACCGCGGTGGACGCCCAGACCGTCAGGGTCAGCACGCCCGCCGAGAACCCGCTGGTGCCGTACCGGCTGGCGAGCGTCAACACCGGAATCCTGGCACCCGCCGCCTACAAGGCCGAGGGCCTGGACCCGTTCGGCCACTGCACCGGTCCCTTCACTCCCGTCTCTGAGAAGGCAAAGCAGTCCCTCACCCTGGACCGCAACGAAAACTACTGGGGCGGCGACGTGCAGCTCGCGGGCGCCGAGATCCGCTTCATCACCAACGGCGCCACCCGCGCCGCTCAGGTGCAGACCGGCGAAGCTGACATCTCGCTCTCCATCCCCGTCGCGAGCCTCGCGGCGCTGAAGGCGGACGACGGCGTCTCCGTGCTAGGTGCCGATTCCCCCCGCACTGCCACGCTGTACATGAACAACGGCCGCGCACCGCTGGACAACGTCGACGTCCGCAAGGCGGTCCGGGAGGCCCTCGACCTCGACGCCCTCGCTGCCAGCGTCTACGAAGGTGCCGCCCTCCCTGCCACCGGGCCTTTCGCTCCCTCCGAGCCCTGGGCAGGCGAAAAGCAGGACAAGCAGCAGCAGAACCTTGAGGAAGCCCGGAAGCTGCTTGCCAGTGCCGGCTACAGCGCCGACCGCCCCCTGGAAATCATCGCCATCGTGGAGCGGGCCGAATTCGCCGACGTTGCCGCCGTCGTCCAGGAAAACCTGAAGAACATCGGCATCCCCGTCTCCATCCAGTCCAAGGAATACGCGTCCGCCGAGCCTGACGTCCTGGCCGGCAACTACGACATGCTGCTGAGCCAGCGGAACCGGCTGATCGACATCGCCGACCCGATCGGGTTCCTCACCGCCGACTACACCTGCAAGGGCACCTACAACCTGAGCCACTTCTGTGACCCCGAGTACGACCGGATCATCGCCGAAGCCGCCACAACAGTTGACACGAACGAGCGCTACAAGCTGTACGCCAAGGCCGGGCAGATCCTCCAGGACAAGGCGGTCAACGCGTGGCTCGTGAATGAACAGGCCACCGACGCGATCCGCACCAACGTCCTGTCTTACGTCCAGGACCCGCTGTCCCGCTACGTCCTGACGGCCAAGACGGGCAAGGCCGCGTCCTAAGCCAACCCGAAACCCGCCGCACATGCTGCAGTTCATTACGAAACGGACGGCCACCCTGGTGGCCGCCGTTGTGGTGTCCTCTTTTGCGGTGTTCCTCATCCCGTACTTCACACCGGGTGATCCGGTGCGGAAGATCATCCGGTCGCGGGTGGCGGGTGACGCCGTCGACGAGTCCGCGGTGCAGGGCCTCAGCGAGAGCCTTGGCCTGAACGATCCCCTGGCGGTCCAGTACTTCCGTTGGCTCGGCGACTTCTTCAGCGGTGACATGGGACTGTCCTTTGTCAGCCGCACGCCGGTGGCGGAGCAGGTGCTCCCGGCCCTCTCGGTCACGCTCAGCCTGGTCACCATGGCGCTGGTCCTGGCCGCAGCCATATCGCTCCCCCTCGGGATCATTGCCGGACTCCGGCCCGGAAGCACCGCGGACAAGGCCATCACCGCCGTCACCCAGGCGCTTATTGCCATGCCGGAATACTGGGTTGCCCCCGTGCTGGTGCTGGTCTTCGCCCTGAAACTGTCCGTCCTGCCCACTGCTGGATGGAACGACCTCTCGTCCGCCGTGCTGCCCGCGCTGACACTGGCCCTGCGTCCCATCAGCTTCTTTACCTCAGCGGTACGGGCCGGCATCATCGATGCGGCGGCCGCCGAGCACGTGCCCGCCGCCCGCGCCAGGGGCCTAAGCCAGGGCCAGGCGGTACTCCGCCACGTGGTGCCGAACGGGCTGGTGCCGCTCTCCACCCTGTTCGCCGTATGGTTCGCCGGCCTGCTGGGCGGGTCGGTCATTGTGGAGGTCATTTTCGCCGTGCCCGGCATGGGCCGGCTGCTCTTCGACGCCGTCGTCAACAGCGACATCCCGCTTGCCCAGGGCGGTGTGGTGGTAGTGGTGGCCCTCGCCGTCGGCGTAACCACGCTGGCGGACTTTGTGCACCGCTTCCTCAGCCGCACGGTGGGAGCCTCCCTTGCGTAAATGGTTCAACGTCACCACGCTGGCCGCGACAGTACTTGCCCTGATTGTGCTGGCGGTCCTGCTCTCCCCGTGGATCTCGCCCTACCCGCCGGCGGAGCAGAACCTTGCCGAACGCCTGGCTCCAGCTTCAGCGGGGCATTGGCTGGGAACGGACAACCTCGGGCGGGACACCCTGAGCCGGATCCTCGAAGGGGGCAGGTTCTCCATGTCCGTGGCCGCGCTGGCCACGCTGCTGACCTGCCTTCTGGGCGTGGGCATCGGCATCCTAAGCGCGCGCCGGCGGGGATGGGTGGATGAATTCCTGACCCGCACCAACGATGTCCTGCTTGCATTGCCCGAGATGGTGGTGGCGCTGTTCATTGTGGCGGCGCTGGGCACGGGCTTCGGGCCGCTGCTGCTCGCGCTCGTGGTCACCGGGTGGACGCCCTTCGCGCGGCTCGCCCGCACACTGGCCTACGACGTCTCGGCCCGGGGCTTCGTGGACGCTGCCCGCGTGGTGGGCTGCACGCCGTCGTTCATTATTTTCCGGCACGTCCTGCCGCACCTCGCCGCCCCGATCCTGGGCCAGGCGACGCTGCGGTTCGGGCACCTGCTCATCAGCGTGGGCGCCCTCTCCTACCTGGGCCTGGGCGTCCAGCCGCCGCAGTCGGACTGGGGCTCCATGCTGGCGGCGGCCCAACCGTTCGCGGACCGCGCTCCGCTGGGGATCCTCGCCCCGGGCCTGGTCATTTTCACGGTTGCCCTCTGCGTGACCCTGATCGGCCAGCGGGCAGCCCACATGGCCGCGGCGCCGCTGCTCATGCCGCAGATGGCGGAAAAATGAGCCCCGTGAACACACACCTGGTTCTGGACGGCCTGCAGGTGAGCCACAGGACCCCCGACGCCGGGACTTCCGGCAAGCCCCTGCTTTCCAATGTCTCCCTGTCCGTGGAGCCCGGTCAGTTTGTGGCCCTGGTGGGCAGTTCCGGCTCCGGCAAGACGCTGACGGCGATGTCCTGCCTGCAGCTGCTGCCGCCCGGACTGGCCATCAGCAGTGGTTCCGTCCGGCTTGGGGACCTGGACCTGACCCGCGCCTCCGAGCACCAGCTCAACTCAATGCGCGGCGGACGGCTGGGGATGCTGTTCCAGCAGCCCAAGCGGATGTTCAACCCGAACCGGACCATTGAGCAGCACCTCAAGGAACCGCTGCGCCTGCATGCCGGCCTGCGTGGCTCGAAGGCGCGCAGCAAGGCGCTGGAGCTGCTCGAGGAGGTGGGCTTCGCGGATCCAGGGAAGGGGATCCGGGCCTATCCGCACCAGCTCTCCGGCGGCATGGCACAGCGGGCCATGACGGCCCTGGCCCTGGCCGGGCAGCCCGGGATGCTGCTGGCGGACGAGCCGACGTCGGCGCTGGACAAGGTGCTGGAGCGCCAGATCCTGCAGCTGCTGGACAGGGAGCGCCGGGAACGAGGCCTGGGCATTCTCTACATCACCCACAACATCGCGTCCGTTGCCGCGTTCGCAGACCGGGTGCTTGTGATGAACTCGGGCAGCATTGTGGAGGCGGGTCCCGTTGGTGAGCTGCTCACCCGGCCCAAGACCGACTACACCCGCGAGCTGCTGGCGGCGGCGCGCCTGGCGCCGGAGTCCCGCCGTCGTCCGCCTTCCCGGGAGCGCGACATCCTGGTGCTGGACGGCGTTGGCAAGCATTTCGGATCACGGCGGAAGCTGGGCCACGCCGCGCTGCAGGACGTTTCACTGACCCTTAAGCGCGGGGAGATCCTGGGTGTATTGGGCCAGTCGGGGTCCGGCAAGAGCACCCTGGCCAAGGCCATCGTGGGGCTGGAAGCGGCGAGCACGGGCACAATCTCCCGGCAGCTGGACGCTGCGGGACCGCGTGAGGCCACCGCCGTGCAGCTCGTATTCCAGGAACCCCATAGCGCTTTTGACCCGCGGATGACACTGCGCACCAGCCTCCAAGCGCCGCTGCGCCCACGCCTTGATCTTTCACCCGAACAGCGTGACGAGCGGATTGCGGCGGTGATGGCCGAGGTGGAGCTGGATGCGGCCTTGCTGGACAAGCGGCCGGGCCAGTGCTCAGGCGGCCAGCTCCAGCGCGCCACGATCGCGCGGGCCCTGCTGCTGGAACCCCAGGTCCTGATCTGCGACGAAGCCACCTCGGCGCTGGATGCCCTCACCCAGCGCACCATCCTGAACCTGCTGCTGCGCCTGCAGCGCGAACGCAACCTGTCACTCATCGTCATTTCGCACGACATGGATGTGGTCCGCTACATGTGCGACCGCGTTGCGGTCCTGCTGGAGGGGCGCGCCGTGGAGGTGGCGGAAACCAAGGACTTCTTCGCGGCACCGCGGCACCCGCACAGCCAGGCGCTGGTTGAGGCCTCGATTCCGTGCCGCGCGGACGGCTTGTGGAGCGTACTGGACGTGGCGAAGCCGTAGTCGCGTTAGGGGCGGCCGGTCTCCAGCACCGATGCCAGATCGAAGTTGACGGGTTCCTCAAGCTGCGCGTAGGTGCATGACTCCGGGTCCCGGTCCGGCCGCCAGCGGTTGAACTGCGCCGTGTGGCGGAACCGGTCGCCCTCCATGTGGTCGTACCGGACCTCCACCACCAGTTCCGGGCGCAGCGGCACGAAGGAGAGGTCCTTGCCGGCGCTCCAGCGGCTGCCTTCGGCGTTGCGCGGGGTCCTCTCCCCTTCCTCCTGCTTGCCCCAGGCCCACGGATGGCCCTCAAAGTCGGTGACCAGCGGCTGAAGCTGTTCGTACAGCTCCTGCCGGCGCTTCATGGGGAAGGCGCCGATTACCCCGACGCTGGCCAGGCCGCCGTCGTCCTTGTACAAACCGAGCAGCAGCGAGCCGATGGCGTCAGGTCCGCTCTTGTGCAGCCGGTAGCCTGCCACCACGCAGTCGGCGGTGCGCTCGTGCTTGGTCTTGAACATCACCCGCTTGTCCGGCTGGTACCGGCCCTCCAGCGGCTTGGCCACAATGCCGTCCAAACCGGCCCCCTCGAACTGCCGGAACCACTGTTCGGCCGTGTCCTTGTCCGTGGTGGCGGCTGTGAGGTGGACGGGGGCTTGGGTCGCAGCGAGGGCCTTCTCCAGCGCCGCCCGCCGCTCAGTGAAGGGCCGGTCCGTATAGTCGTCGTCGCCCAGGGCCAGCAGGTCGAACGCCACAAACGAGGCAGGTGTCTGGGCAGCGAGCAGCTTAACCCGGCTCGCGGCGGGATGGATGCGCTGCTGCAGGGCATCGAAATCCAGCCGGTCCCCCGAGGCGCCCACCAGGATAATTTCCCCGTCAATCACACAGCGCGGCGGCAGGTTTTCCTTCAGCGCCGCCACGAGCTCCGGGAAGTAGCGGGTCATCGGCTTTTCGTTGCGGCTGCCGATCTCCAGGTCGTCGCCGTCGCGGAAGATGATGGACCGGAAGCCGTCCCACTTTGGCTCATAGCTGAGGTCACCTTCCGGGATGCCGCTGACGGCCTTGGCGAGCATGGGCGGGACGGGCGGCATCACGGGAAGTTCCATGTGCCCATTCTTGCCCGGAGGCAGCCGCTCGCGGAACCCCACACGCCCCACGGGGAAGTCCGGGCTTACCCGGCCAGCAACCAGACGATCAGGATCAGCGCCGGGGCCGCTGCCGCCGTCGAGAGGAGAATCGTTTCGCGTGCCACCGCCACTCCGCGCCCGTATTTGCCGGCAAACAGGAACACGTTCTGCGCCGAGGGAAGCGCCGCCATCAGCACCACGCCCAGGAGCATGTGCTGGTCCAGGTTGAACAGGAAGCGTCCGACGACGAACGCCAGGGCCGGCATCACCGCGGACTTCAGCGCCGTGGCAGTAAGGATTTCCGCCGTGTGCCCGCCGCTTTGCAGCATCCGTGCACCGTGCAGCGACATGCCGAAGGCCAGCAGCACCACCGGAACCGCCGCGCCGCCCAGGAGTGTCAGCGGCGCCATCACCGGATCAGGAAGTTCCACGTTGAACGCGGCCAGCACCACGCCCAGGAGGGAGGCGATGATCATGGGGTTCCGGAACGGCTGCGTAAGCAGCAGGCGGGGCGAAAACCGGCCGGCCTCGGAGAGATCCAGCACGGTAAGGACCAGCGGGGCGAACAGAAGCAGCTGGACCAGCAGGACAGGGGCCACGGGGGTTGCATCACCCAGGGCGTACAGCGTGATGGGAATGCCGATGTTGTTGGCGTTGACGTACGAACTGGCCATCGCACCGATCGTGGTCTCAGCGAGGGGCCGCCGGAACCACAGCCGGCTGGCCAGTACATACAACAGGGCTGTGGCAACCGCGGTCATAAGCGCCAGCGGAACATACGCGGAAAAGACCACGGAGAGATCCGATTCCAGGACCACCGTGAACAGCAGGACGGGGTTGGTAATGAAAAAGGCTGTACGGGTCAGCGCGGAAACCGTTGGCTCCCCGCCCAGCCCGCACCGTGCCGCGATGTACCCCACTGCAATCACGACGCCGATCACCGCCAGCCCGATCAGCACACCGCCCACGAGTGGTACTTCCTTCCAGTTCCGCCGCCTGCGCAGGAGTTCCGGGAAGCGCAGTACTACAAGTTACAAACTTATCTGACAAGTGGCTTGCTGCCGGCATGCCAAGACCGGCCCGGCGACGCAGGCCAGAAAAACCTCGACACGGCACCACGCCGGACGGTAGAGGTTAACGATGGTTACTGTCGGCTTTCACGCCTCCCACGAACAGATCAGTCCCGGCCAGCTGCTCAAGGACGTCCAGCACGCGGAACGCGCCGGCTTCGACGCGGCGATGTGCTCGGACCACATTGAGCCGTGGTCCGCACGCCAGGGCCATTCCGGGTTCGCCTGGTCCTGGCTGGGTGCCGCGCTGGCAACCACCAATCTCCGATTTGGCGTGGTGACGGCGCCGGGCCAGCGGTACCACCCCGCCATCATCGCGCACGCTTCGGCCACCCTTGCCAGCATGTTCCCGGACCGCTTCTGGTTCGCTCCGGGCAGCGGCGAGAACATGAACGAGCACATTACGGGCGACGGGTGGCCGGCCAAGGACATCCGCCAGCGCCGGCTGGAGGAATGCGTTGAGGTGATCCGGCGGCTGCACCGCGGCGAGGAGGTCAGCCACCGTGGCCTGGTCACCGTGGAGCAGGCGCGGATCTGGGACGTTCCGGACAGTCCACCGCCGCTCATTGCTCCCGCGGTGAGCGTGGACACCGCGCGCCGGGCGGCCTCCTGGGCGGATGGCCTGGTCACCGTGAACCAGCCGCCGGGCAAGCTGAGGGAGATGCTGGCTGCGTACCGGGACAACGGCGGGCGGGGCAAGGCTGCCCTGCAGGTCCATTTGTCCTGGGCCGGAAACGAGGACGAAGCAGTTGCCGTTGCCCTCGACCAGTGGCGGACCAACACCTACGGTCCGCCCATCCCCTGGGACCTCCCCACGGCCGGACACTTCGACCTCGTGGGCGAACACGTGACAGAGGACCAGGTTCGCACTACAGTCAACATTTCAGCCAGCCTGGAACAGCACGTGGACTGGCTCGCCGGGTACGCGGACCTGGGCTTCGACGAGCTCTACCTGCACTACGTGGGGCAGGAGCAGGGTCCCTTCATCGACGCGTTCGCCGCGGAGGTCCTCCCGCAGCTGCGCACTCCCGGCAGCACCACGGCCGGTCCCCCCGCTGAGCCGCAGCTTGTCACCTCCGCTGCCGAACCGGCGTCGGGCGCCCCGGCATGAGGATCGCCGAAACCTCGGACCTCTGGTGGAAAAACGCCGTCATCTATTGCCTGGACGTTGAGACGTTCTTTGACGACGACGGCGACGGAACGGGCGACTTCGCCGGCCTCACCCAGCGCGTGGACTACCTGGCCGCGCTGGGCGTGACCTGCATTTGGCTCATGCCGTTCTACCCCTCGCCGGACCGGGACGACGGCTACGACGTGACGGACTTCTTCACCGTGGACCCCCGGCTGGGCACGATGGGTGACCTGGTGGAGTTCATCCGGGCGGCCAAGGACCGCGGCATGCGGGTCATTGCGGACTTCGTGGTCAACCACACCTCGGACCAGCACCCGTGGTTCGTTGAGGCCCGGAAATCCACGGACAACCCGTACCGGGACTTCTACGTGTGGCGGAGCGACACTCCCCCGGACACGTCCTCGGAGGTGGTGTTTCCCGGCGAGGAAACCTCGCTGTGGACCCAGGATGACGCCACCGGGGAGTGGTACCTGCATATGTTCGCCAAGCACCAGCCGGACCTGAATGTCACCAACCCCGGGGTGCGGAATGAAATCGCCAAGGCGATGGGCCTGTGGCTGGAACTCGGGCTGGACGGTTTCCGCCTGGACGCGGTGCCCTTCTTCCTGGAAACCCGCGGCCAGCCCAAGGACGAGGCCGCCAACCTCGATCCGCACGGCTACCTTACGGCGTTACGGAGCTTCGTCAGCCGCCGGAACGGCAGCGCGGTGCTGTTGGGCGAGGTGAACCTGCCATACAAGGAACAGCTGGAGTACTTCGGCGGCCCGGACGGCAACGAACTGAACATGCAGTTCGACTTTATGACCATGCAGCACCTCTACCTGTCCCTGGCCCGGCAGGATGCACGGCCACTGGCGGAGACGCTCAAGAGCCGTCCGGCGCTCCATCCCGACAACCAGTGGGCCATGTTCGTGCGCAACCACGACGAGCTCACCCTGGACAAGCTCAGCGACGGTGAGCGCGGTGAGGTTTTTGCCGCCTTCGGGCCGGAGAAGAACATGCAGATCTACGGGCGGGGCCTGCGCCGCCGGCTTCCCCCGATGCTGGGCGGTGATCCGGAACGCCTCCGGTTGGTCTACTCGCTGATGTTCTCCCTCCCCGGCACACCGGTGCTGTTCTACGGCGAGGAAATCGGCATGGGCGAGGACCTCCGGCAAAAAAGCCGCGCCGCGGTGCGCACCCCCATGCAGTGGAGCGACGCGAAGAATGGGGGATTTTCCAGCGCGAAGGCAGCGGACCTCGTAGTACCGCTGGTCCGCGGTGAGTACGGCCCGGACAATATCAATGCCGCGGCCGCCAAACGCGACCCCAACTCGCTGTTCAACTTCATGGCGACCCTGATCGGGCGCTACCGGGAATCCCCGGAGCTGGGGTGGGGCAAGTTCGGCATCATCGACCAGCCGGAGCCGGCGGTCTTCGCGCACACGTGCAGCTCGGACGGCGGCACCCTGGTCCTCCTGCACAACCTCGGCGAGGAGCCGGTGAAGGTCGCCGGGAAGGTTGGCGCGGAGGACGGGCCACGGCAAACGTTCAAGGACGCGATCCTGCTGGACCTGTTCGACGGCGACAATGCGGCTTTGGAGCCCGACGGCGGCTTCACCGTTGGGCTGGGACGTTACGGTTACCGGTGGTTCCGGGTGCACGGAAAAGGGGACCGGCTGGCACCTTGAGTGCCTGGTACAAACGGGCGGCCGCTCGGCTGCCGGGCAACAGTTAGGACGGCAGTTTGGACACCGTCAGCGGGTGGAAGCCGCCTGCAACAGGCGTTCGGCTTCCGCCAGGATCCGCTCTTTTACCGGAGGGGACACCGTTACCGTCCGCCGGCCGTCCTGCTCCTGGTCGCGTATCCCGACGGCCAGGGCGCTCATCAGCTCCGCGTCCTCGGCGGTGGCAAGGTCGCTGCCGATGAGCTGGACCAGCACCTTCAAGCCGGCCAGGCGGCGCTGCGGGTCGGCGTCATTCAGTGCGGAGTCAATGGCCCATTGCGCCCGCTTCCACCACTGGTCCCTCCTGTCCGCGCGTGACCGTTGCCGGTAGGTCAGGTAAGCCACCAGGACCACCCCGAACGTTGCCAGCGGCGCAATCGCCGCCGCACCCAGCAGGGCTGCCCAGATCCCGTCGACGATCTCCATGGCACCACCCTAAGGTCCGGTCGTTGCAGACCGCGGTCGGGAAACAGTTCCGGCTTCAAGAACTAACCGGCGCCTAACCGCGAGGAAACCAGCGCGCAACATTGGCCGAGCACACTTGGTAGTGCAGGCAAGAGCCGGCACCAGCTCCAGTCAGGAGGCCCCGCCATGTTGAAGAAAGCAGCAGCCAATGTAACCAGAGTCCGCGCCCTGGACCAGCTCCACCGCGGTGATGAAATTGAAGCCCGGCTCTCGGTGGGCCCTTCCTACGATGACGTAGTGATCCGCCGCGGCAGTGTGCAGGAAACAGCGCCCGGCATCGGCGTGGTATGGATTCTGGACCGGATCACCGGCCTGCGGAAAGCCGTCAATACGGACGAATGCAGCGTGTGGCGGATCGCTTGACACATGCTCCTGTTCACGTGTGCCTTCCCCGACAATTAGCGCCGCGAGGGCGGGTGTAGTCAGTAAGGACTGCCCGCCACCGCCAAGCACCACGCCCGTAGAGGCGCGTCAGCCTCCGGCCACTGACTGGATAACCAGCACCTCCTGGCCGGGTGACACTTCGGTCTCCAGTCCCTGCAGCCGCCGAACTTCATCGCCGTCCACATAGATATTCACGAAGCGCCGCAACGCTCCCGTCTCGTCCCGGAGCCGCCGGGCCAGCACGGCGAAGTCCGTGGTAACGGCATCCAGCAGCTCAGCAACCGTCACGGGCCCATCGGCGGGCGCAGTCAGGATGGACTGCCCGCCGGCCAGGGGCTGAAGAATGCTGGGAAGAACCACGGTGATACTGGGCGCTGCGGCCTGCCCTCTGTCACCAGCCGTCGCCATCGTGCCCTGGGGCGGCGCGCTGCCCGGCAAAGTGCTGTCAGGCACCGGCAACCACTGCCGCCCGCACGCACAGCACATCCGGCAGATGGGCTGCCACTTCGGTAAACGTCTCCCCCTCGTCCGCACTGGCGTAAACGGTGCCCCCGCGGGTGCCGAAGTAAACGCCGGCCGGTTCCGCGGTGTCCACGGAGGCGGCGTCCCGCAGGACACTGTTGTACTCGCCGGTTGGCAGTCCGTTGCTGAGCCTCTTCCAGGAGCCGCCGGCGTCGTCCGTGCGGTGGACTGCCAGCTCGCCGTTGGGCGGGATACGTTCGCCGTCGGCCTTCAGCGGGACAACCCAGGCGGTACCTTCCCGGCGGGGGTGGGTCAGCATCACGAATCCGAAGTCGGCGGGCAGGCCCTCAGCGATGGAGTTCCAGGTCTCCGCGTTGTCGTCCGTGCGGTAGACGCCGTGATGGTTTTGGGCATAGAGGCGGCCGTCGACGGCGGCGTCCGCGGCTATCTTGTGCACGCACTGGCCAAATTCCGGGTTGGGGTCAGGCATGAAGTAGGCCGAGATGCCCCGGTTCCGCGCCTCCCAGGAGGCGCCGCCGTCGAGCGAGCGGTAGACGCCGCCGGTGCTCATGGCGACGTGCACGGTTTCGCGGGCGGGGTGGACCACGATCGAGTGGGCGGCGGCGCCGCCGTAGCCGGCGCCCCATTCGGTGCGGTGGGGGTGGTCCCACAGGCCGCGGTTAAGCTCGAAGTGTTCGCCGCCGTCAGTGGATTTCCAGACCGAGATGGGTTCCGCCCCTGCCCAAACGACGCCCGGGCGGGACTCGGCGTCCGGATAGATCTGCCAGATCCGCTCCAGTGCGGCGCCGGTGTCCTCCGGGAACTTGATGGCGCCCTGTTCAGGCTCGGACCACGTAGCGCCAAGGTCATCCGAGTGGGCCACGGTTGGCCCCCAATGCTCGTTCCGGACACCGACCATGATCCGTGTGCGGCCGTTCCGGGTGTCGATCCCAATGCTGGGGATCTCGCTCATCAGGAAATGCGGGCCAGTGAAGGACCATTCGCGCCTGTCCTGGCTGGTTGCGATCCACAGGCCCTTTTTAGTGCCGATCGCTAAGACAAAACTCTTTGCGGTTGTCATGCCCACCATGCAACCACCGCCCCGGGCAGCCCGCAACGGTTTTCTTCTGTATCGCCGAAAGCCTGGTTTCGCTAGTCCACGAACTCCGACTGGGTTTCGATGAAGTCCCAGTCGGCCGCCGTCAAGGCTGCCGCGGGGTTGTCCGGATGGGGTCCGCCTGCCTCCGCAATGCCTTGCAGCACCGGAAGCGGAAGCTCCTCGGCCCGAAGGTTCTCCCGCAGCCATTCCTTGCTTGCAAGGTCCAGGTCAAGCCACCACATGAAAATTTCCATGCCCTCCACGCCCTTTCGTCGCCTGCTTCAACGGTAGGCGCGGTCAACGCCCGCTACAAGGTATTGCGGCTGCACCGAGTGGTGCTTCTATCTTTTCGGGTACCGGCAAGTAACCGGGCCGCCGGGAGCCCCTGAAAGACGAGTACTCCCTACTCGCGACCGGCAACAGTGGCCCGCCCTAGCCTGAAAACTCAAGCAAGCTGACCGTGCTGCTGGGGCATTCGGCGCATTCGCTGATCCTCCTCGCCATGGTCCGTTTCACATCGACAACTGGGGAGAATCATCATGAAACGAGCCATCACAACGTTGGGGGTGCTGGGCCTGGCGGCATTTGCCGTCGCGGCTCCGGCGGTAGCGGACCGTGGATCCGACGACGACGACAAGATTGTCATCTGCCACGCAGGATCGGGCTCCAACTCCGGGCACTTCACCGAGAACATGGTTGCCCTCCCGGGGCTGAACGGCCATGCCGACCACAGCGCAGACATCATCCCGCCCCATGACGGCATGGAAGAGGGGCAGAACTGGGCCGCTGGCAGCGCCACCCACGCCAATGGGTGCAAGGTCCCGACGGTCGTGGTCCCACCCGTGGAGAACCCGCCTGCCGGCAACCCTCCGGTAGAGAACCCGGCTGGTGTTAACCAGCCCGTCGTCGAGCCGCAGGTTGTAACACCGGTGGTTGAGCAGTCTCCTGTTGTCCCACCGGCGGCCGTCGCGCCTCCCGCAGCGACCGTCGTCGTGCCCCAACAGCCGGCGGCAGCCCAGCCGAGGGCTGCTGCTCCGCAGCAGGCGGCCGCGGTGCCCGCTGCCACCACAAGCCTGGGAACCAACCAGGGGTACAACGCCCAGACCGCCGTCGGCGGCTCTGACGGCGCACCCTCCTGGCTGGCCGGCCTGGGTGCACTGTTTGCAGCGGGAGCGGCAGTAATGGTCCGGCGCAAGTCCCACACCGCGCACCTGGCCGACTGACGCCGGCCAGGCAGCAACCGCGGCCCACCTGACGAGGAAGGCGTTCCGCCAGTGCCCGGCGGGGCGCCTTCCTTCCTACCCCGGCACCAGCGGTGAGGAGCAGCATGTCAAAGGAACGCAGCCGGCACGCGGACCGGAAAGCGCGCGGGTGGAGGCGTTGGAACCGCGGCGACCTGGCCATTCTCCTGTGCGGTGTCCTGGCCTTTGTGCTCATCACGTTCGGCGCCCCCCTGTTCCAGCAGGCGCAACTCCCTGCCGGGAGAAGCGGGACGGTGACCGAATCAACCCCCGCCGTCATCAACTCCGCAGAACCGGCGCCGATGGCGGTCACGGGCCCACCGGAAGGGCGGAGGTCAACCCCCGCCGATTCCCCCGCACAGCAAGCTGCGGCTCCTGCCCTTCCCGCAGCGGCGGAACCAGTGCGGATCCGCTACGCCTCGGCCGCTTTCGATGTGGCCGTGCATGCGCTGGAGCTGGACGACTCCGCACATGCCAGCCAAACAATCGTTCCGCCTGCCACCAAGGACGGTTACTGGCTGACCGCATTCGGCACCCCGGGACACGGCTCGGCCAACACCACGTACGTGATCGGCCATAGCTGGGAGGGCGCGGAGGCACCCTTCAACCATCTGAGCTCAGCGGCAACCGTGGGCGATCGATTCGAGGTGGACACCACAACCGGCACGATTGCCTACGAAGTGGCCAGTGTGACGACGTACCTGAAGTCCAACCTGAAGGACAGTCCCATCTGGGACATCATGCCCAACCGGCTGGTCCTGATCAGCTGCTTTACCGAAGATCCCTGGGGCAAAAACGTGGTGGTCACGGCTTCGCCCGTCACCGGCTGACGTTCACTGGCGGAATGGTGCTGTTCAAGAGGGTCCAAGGAGGCCGAGAATAAACTATGTCAGAACATCTGCGCGGTACTTCTCCGCTGCTGGTGGGCGTGGCCCCCGGGCAGCATCCGGAGGTCCTGCAAACCGCCGCCGGCCTCGCTGCGAAACTGGGGACCCGCTTGCTTTGTGCCTACGTTGACGAGGCCAGCTACCTGGTGGAATGGGACCCGGCCCGGTCCGCCCACCGGCTTTCGCTCCACCCGGACGCTGATGCTGAGAACATCGGCGGCGTGACGATGGAGCTTAAGGCTGCGATCGAAGCTGCGGTGGCCCGAGTGCCGCCTGGCACGGCGGCTGCGGAATGGACCCTTGAGACCCTCACGGGCGATCCTGCCCGTGCCCTAGCCCAACTTGCCGCGGAAACCAACGCGCCGATGATCATTGTGGGAACCTCTGAGCGGGGACTCTCCCACCGCCTGGCGGAGGCACTCAGTGGGTCGGTAGGTGCCTGGCTCACGCACCATCAGAGCAGGCCTGTACTCATCGTCCCGTACCGCAGGGCTGCCCACGAGGACCGGCCTTGAGCTGCGAAAAGACCCTCGCAGATGCGCAGAAATTACGGCAGGGAAAGTAAAGCGAAAGTAGTTATTCCGGGTGCTGGCGTCATGGACTACCAGCCAGTAAGCTGATTCAAGCAGGCCGGTTCCACAGACGTGGAAGCCAGGTTTGCCCAAAAGCTGCTCCGGAGTGCGTATCCCCCAATAACGCACTCCGGAGCTTTTTGTTGCCCAAAAACCATGGCACGGCGGTAGCAATACCCCCTAGGGGTACTTGCCTTGATACCCCGGCGGGGTATACCGTGGAAGTATGAGCGCAACCGATGAAGCAGTCACAGAGCCTACCGCGGACCAGGTGACCCCAGACCAGGTGGCGCCGGGGCACGGCTATACCGGGAACAAGGATGCCTACCTCCGCCGGCTCAAACGTATCGAGGGCCAAGTGCGGGGAATCGCGCGCATGGTGGATGAGGACAAGTACTGCATCGACATCCTCACCCAGGTCTCCGCCGTCACCAAGGCGCTGCACGCGGTCAGTCTGGGGCTCGTCGAGGAGCACATCGGCCACTGCGTGGTTGGTGCGGCCTCTGAACCGAACCCCGAGCTGCGCGCAGAAGCCATCGATGCCAAGGTCAAGGAAGCCGCCGACGCCATCGGCCGGCTCCTGCGGTAGCAGCCCACCTTCCCCGGATGCCGCCGGGCGCCATCATCAACCCCTTCCCCACAACAAGGAGCAGCACATGAGCACCATTTCTCCCACCACAACAACCGTCAGCGTCTCGGGAATGACCTGCGGGCACTGCGTCTCGGCCGTGAGCGAGGAACTTGAAGCCCTCGCGGGCGTAGAGGCGGTGGACGTCGAGCTCAACGCCGGCGGGATTTCCACCGTCACCATCACCTCCACCACTGAACTGTCACCTTCGGAAATCGGCGAAGCCGTAGCGGAGGCCGGTTACCTGGTCGTAGCAAACGAAGCCTAGATCCACCAACCCGGGGAGCCGCATGAGTAACCAGGAACTTCTCCACCAGCCCGAAACCAGGGTGGTGGAACTCGACATCGAGGGCATGACCTGCGCCTCCTGCGTCAACCGGGTGGAAAAGAAGCTCGGCAAGCTCGACGGGGTACAGGCCCTGGTCAACCTGCCCCTGGAATCCGCCCACGTGACAGTGCCGGCAGGAATCACCGATGAGCAACTGGTAGAAACCGTCAACGGGGCCGGGTACAAAGCAAAGGTCCACCAGGGTGCTCCAGTGGTGGAGGACGAACCCGTCGCCGGCGGGATCGGGTTGACCGATGATGGTGCAACTGGTGCCGCGTCCCTGCTTCGCCCGCGCCTGATCCTCGCCGCCGCCTTTACGGTGCCGGTGTTCCTGATTTCCATGGTCCCTGTGCTCCAGTTCCCGCAGTGGGGTTGGGTGGCGGCGGTACTTGCCCTGCCGGTGGTCACATGGTCGGCGTGGCCGTTTCACCGGGCAGCGGCCATCAACGCCCGCCACTTCGCCTCAACCATGGACACACTGGTATCGATCGGCGTTGCCGCGGCATACCTTTTCTCAGCCTGGCAGCTGTTCTCGGATCCCCTGATGGCCCAGCACCCTGGAATGGAAGGTATGGAGCAGGGCGGCCTTTACTTCGAGGTCGCGGCCGTGGTCACCACGTTCCTTCTTCTTGGGCGCTACCTGGAAGCCAACGCCAAGCAGAAGGCGGGAGACGCCCTGCATGCCCTCCTCAGCCTCGGCGCAAAGGACGCCACCGTTCTGCGCGATGGCACCGAACACCGGGTCCCTGCCGACCGGCTCCAGGTAGGCGATGTCCTGATAGTCCGGCCCGGCGAGAAGATCGCCACCGACGGCGTGGTGATCGAAGGGACGTCGGCCGTGGACGCCTCACTGGTCACGGGCGAATCAGTACCAGTTGAGGTTGGCCCGGACAGCCGCGTCACCGGCGCAACCATCAATACCTCCGGCCGCCTGCTGGTCAGGGCCACGCGGGTGGGTTCGGAGACCACGCTCGCGCAGATGGCGCGGCTTGTGTCCCAGGCGCAGACGGGCAAGGCTCCCATTGCCCGCCTCGCGGACCGGATCAGCGCTGTGTTTGTTCCGGTGGTCCTGGCAATTGCCGCCCTCACCTTTGTGCTCTGGCTGCTCTTCGCAGGGGCGGAAGGCGGAGGGCTGCGTTCGGCCTTTATCGCCGCCGTCGCGGTCCTGGTGATCGCCTGCCCGTGCGCGCTGGGGCTGGCCACGCCGGTCGGCCTGCTTACGGGGACCGGCAGGGGCGCGCAGTTGGGAATCCTGATCAAGGGCCCGCAGGTCCTGGAGGACACGCGCACCGTAGACACCATTCTTTTGGACAAGACCGGCACCGTCACCACCGGAATGCTGGCAGTGGACTCCACGCTCGCCTTCGGCGGGTTCGAAGAGCATGAAGTACTGCGGCTGGCCGGCGCTGTGGAAGCGGCGTCCGAGCACCCCATTGCCCGGGCCATTGCCGCAGCGGCAGTTGCCCAGGAAACGCAGAAAGCCGTACAAACAGCGCCCGACGGCGCGCGGTTGCCATCCGTGCACAACTTCCGTTCCGCTCCTGGCGGCGGTGTCACGGGAGCCGTCGAGGGCCGGCTGGTGACCGCCGGGCGCACCGGCTGGCTGCAGGAAAACGGCATTGCCATAACGCCGGAACACCTGAAGCTGTTTGCAGAGGCGGAAGCTGCCGGCGCCACCGCCATCTGGCTCGCCGTGGACGGTACTGCGGCGGGCATCATCAACCTCCGGGACACCATCAAGGACGGCTCTGCGGCCGCCGTCGGACGGATGAAATCCCTGGGCCTGCGGCCCATTCTGTTGACCGGTGACAACGCTGCCGTAGCTGCCCAGGTGGCCGCCGCCGTCGGCATCGATCCCGCAGACGTCTACGCAGGGGTGCTGCCCGAGGGCAAGGTGGAGGTGGTGCGCGCGCTGCAGGCGAGCGGCGCCACCGTGGCCATGGCCGGGGACGGCGTCAACGATGCTGCTGCGCTTGCCCAGGCTGACCTTGGCATCGCCATGGGATCCGGCACCGACGTTGCCATCGAGGCTGCCGACCTCACCGTCATGGGCAATGATCTCTCCCAGGTGGTGCAGGCCATCGAACTGTCCCGCAGGACGCTGGCCACCATCAAAACAAACCTGTTCTGGGCGTTTTTCTACAACGCCGTGGGCATCCCGATAGCAGCCTTGGGGCTGCTCAACCCGATGATCGCCGGCGCCGCGATGGCGGCGAGCTCGGTCCTGGTGGTTGCGAACTCGCTGCGGCTGCGGAGCTTCGGAAAGAAGGCGTAGGGTTCAGCCCTAAAGCTGAGGCCTCAGGCGGCGCCGTAGCGCACTGCGGCACGTGCCTTGGCCTTGGCGGCCTCCGTCTCCCGGTCCTTGGGCGGGGCCTGCGACACCAGCGAGTCCAGGAGATGCTGCGTGATATGGGCAATCTCGTGGACCGCCTCCTCGAAGGCTTCCTGGTTGGCCTTGGACGGCTTGGTGCTTCCGCTGACTTTGCGCACATACTGCAATGCTGCGGCGTGCACCTCCTCCGACGTGGCGTGCGGCTCGAAGTTGTGAAGGGTTCGGATATTCCGGCACATACAGCCATGCTAGGCTCTGGAGCGCCTGCGATCGACCCCTCCCCGCAGTGTTTACGCGCCCGCGTCCATGGGGAGCGCGGCATGGGCAGGGGTGCCCATCGACACTGTTTTGCGGGGCGGGGTAGGTTTTAGGCAATGGATCTTCCGGATGAGCCGGGAGGCCGCTGGGGATGCCGACCTTATTCGGATCCACGATCTACAAGGAGAAACTGATGGCTATTTGGGGTGCAGACGTTCAGCAGCTTCGTCAGCTGGGCAGCAAGCTTCAGGCAGGTGCGACCGAGATCGAGACGCAGAAGTCCACTCTCACCAAGGTCCTCAGCAGCACCAACTGGGAGGGCCCCGACGCGGACAAGTTCCGCAACGAGTGGTCCGGAACCCACACCACCATGCTGACCAAGGTGGCGGAAGCACTCAAGGAAGCCGGCGACAAGGCCAGGCGCAACGCCGAAGAGCAGGACCAGGCTTCCCGCTAGTCCCGCAGCAGGTGCAGGTTCCCGAAGGAGCCGAAGCACTGCCAGGGCCCGGACACTTTCGAGAGTGTCCGGGCCCTGGCATTTAAGAACCGGGGTTGTTGAGGTGACAGTAACTCCGGCGACGGTAACCCAGGCGACAGTAACGCCGGCGACAGCCGCGCCTAAGGCACGGGTTCGACGTCGTTCGCGTGCTCCAGCGGGGACGCCGCCTTGGATTCTTCCGGCCCGCCGGTTGTGGCCGACGCCGGTGCGGGGCCCCGCAGTTCGTCGAGCCGGACCAGGATGACGCCGCCCACGATCAGCGCGCCGCCCAGGAGCTGGATGGCGCCCGGCAGTTCGCCCAGCAGGAGCCATGCCCACACCACGGCAAAGAGGACCTCTGTCAGCGACACGAAGGACGCCACCTTCGAGCCCAGGGCCCGGGCGGCCATTATGCCGGACACGTAAGCCAGCACCGTGGCCAGGATGACCAGGCCGGCCAGCGAAACCCACCAAGGAGTCACCCATGGGCCGAGTTTGGTGTTGGCCGTGCTGAAAGCCATGGGCAGCAGGCCGGTGGCCGCCGCCAGCCACATAACGGCGGCCCCCACCAGGAGTCCGCCGGAGGCCAGGACGATGGGCGGAAGTGAGTCGTTCTCCTTCGCAGTGATGAAGAAGTAGATGGCAAGGCACACTGCCGCGGCCATGCCCCAGAAGACCCCCACGAGGTCGATCTTCACCGCGCCCGTGAGGTCCAGGACCAGGACCAGGCCGGCGAGGGAAAGCAACGTTCCTCCGAAGGTCAGCACCCGCGGCCGCTTCCGGCTGGCCGCCCAGAGCCACAGCACAATGATCACCGGAGCGAGGTACTCGAGCAGGAGTGCGACGCCCACGGAAAGCCGGGCAACGGCGTTGAAGTAGAACAACTGGCAGGCGGCGACCCCGATCAGGCCGAAGAGCAGGATGGTGACCCAGTTGTCCCGGAGCTGGTGCCAGCGGCCGCGCAGGGCGGGAACCGCAGGAATGGCGAGGATCAGGGCAGCGCCGGTGAGCCGGGCGGTGACCGCAGCTCCCGGCGACCATCCTGTTTCCAGCAAGGCTTTGGCGAAGGATCCGGAGAGGCCAAAAACAGCAGACGAGAAAAGCGCAATGCCAAGGCCGGAGGCGAGGAAGCTGCGTTTGTCTGCGGGCACCCTCAGGCCGGGGGTGCGGTCGCTTGCGGCAGACATCGTTGTCTCCTGTCAGGAGTAAAGTGGGCTTATGGTCATGACAGTACGGGACAGCACTGTAAGGAGTCAAGATGGTTTTTGCCCCTGACACGGAGGTGGCTCTGCGCAGCGTGGTGAATCTGGTCAATTCGGCGGCCAACGGAAGCGAGGGACTGGCATCTACGGAGGACCTGGACCGCTTCCTGGCAGCGGAAGGATTCAGCGGATCGCGCACCCGGGACGACGACGAGCTTGCGAGCGTGCGCCGACTGCGCCAACAGCTTGCGGCGCTGTGGACCGCGGACGAAGACTCCGCCGTGGAGACGGTCAACCGCCTGCTACGGGAAGCCAGGGCCCTGCCGCAGCTGGTTAAGCACGACGACTGGGACTGGCACCTTCATGCCACCACTCCCGAGGCCCCGCTGGTGGACCGCATGAGCACGGAAGCGGCCATGGCCCTGGCAGACGTGATCCGCGGGAAGGAGATGGACCGGATGCGGATCTGCGAGTCGGAGGATTGCGATGCTGCGGTGCTGGACCTCAGCAGGAACCGGTCAAAGCGGTACTGCGATACCGGGAACTGCGCCAACCGTGCCCACGTGGCGGCGTACCGGGCACGCCAGGCCGCAACAAGTTAGGCGCCTAGCGGGGGCCCGGGTTGCCGGATTCGTCAGGGGAAGCCGGGTCCTGCGGGCCCGGGGCACCGAAGCCGTGGGATTTCTTTGGAGCCGAACTGAGGTTCACGCCCGAGCCCTTGCCCAGGTAATCGGCGTTGTCCTTGTGGCTCATGGCGAGCATCGCGGCAATCACCAGAGTGACAATGAAGGCAATGCCGGCCGCGGTGAAGGCCAGGTCGAAGCGGGGGGCACGCGCACTGCCGCCGGAGGCGAAAATCACGACGGCGACGAAGGCGATCGCGGCCCAGAATGCGGAGAACATCAGCGGGCCCTTCACCGAGGTCCGCATCTTGCGCGGATGTCCTGGTTGCTGGTCTGCCACGGTGATTCCTCCCTGCAGGCGGCGCGCCGGCCAGCCTGGGTCAATGTCTTTCGGTAGTACGCCCGGCTGTCTTCTACGCGAAGTAGAACCGGACATCTCCTAGTTTACGGGTTTCCCGCTTCAGTGCGGGCATCGTGCCGGAGGGTCAGCCCGGCAAGGGCCCAGAGTACGCCGGAGATGATGGCCCCGCCGCCGGCGACGCCCAGCAGTGCATGCGCCCCGAGGCTGATAAAAAAGGGCAGGATAATGGCCGTGCCGAGGCCAATAATTCCCGAGGCAATCCAGTCCCGGGCCAGCACGTGCCTGCCGCGGAATGCCAGCCCGCAATACAGCTCCAGGGCTCCCGCCACGCCCAGGCCCAGGGCGGCAACCACGCCAAACAGCAGGTCCCCATGCAGCACTATCAGCGCAAACCCCGCGCCGGCCAGCACGGAACCGGCGGCGGAAAGCACTTTGCCCGTCCTGCTGTCCCGCTGGAAGCCGGTTGCCGGAATACCCCACATCAGCAGCAGCCCGGTGGCCAGCAGGTAGAGCCCGCCCGACCAGCCCATAACCTCCACGGACGGCGCCGCCCAGAAGATGGTCACAGCCCCAAAGACCAGCGCCGCTGCGGAACGGAGCAGCACCGGCTTCCACAGCTGGCCCGTGGGAGCCGTTCCGGAAGCAGTACCTGCGGGTGTTCTCGGTTGGGTCACCGGTCCAGTTTAGTGGGGCACCGCCCTACGGCGAACCCAGCACCATCCAGCGGTCGGACCGTGCCCGGGCGCCGAGCGTGAGGGCACGCGCCGCCATGTAACCCAGGGCGAAGGCTGCCCACAGCCAGCCCAAGCCTGCCGCGCCCCCCGCACCTGACAGGCTTACAGCGAGCAACAGCGGCAAGTACGCGGCGAGATTAACCACCCCGGCGAGTGCCAGGTATTTGGCATCACCAGCGCCGATCAACACCCCGTCGAGGACAAAGACATAGCCGGCCATGGGCTGGCCGGCGGCAAGGATCCACAGGGCGACGGCCAGGACGCTCTGCACTTCACGATCCGAGGTGAAAAGGGAGCCCGCCCAGGGTGCGGCCGCCGCCAGGAGCGCGCCGGTGACCGCGCCGAAGCCGAGTCCCCAGCGGGTCATGGTCCTGGTCAGGAGCCGTGCCTTTGCAGGGTTGGCGGCCCCCAGCTCCTTGCCAATCAGCGCCTGCGCGGCGATTGCGAGGGCGTCCAGGGCGAAGGCCAGGAAGGAAAAGATGGTCATGGCCAGCTGATGGGCCGCGAGGTTGACCGGCCCCTGCGCGGTGACCACAACCACCGTCGCCAGGATGGCCACACGCAGGCTGAGCGTCCGCAGCATCAGCCAGGACCCAACGCGCGTCATGCTCCGAATCCCACGCCAGCTCGGCAGGAGGCTGACGCCGTTGCGCTGGGCATTCCGCTTCACCATCACCAGGTAGACGGCCGCCATGGCCCATTGCGCCAGGCTGGTACCCACGGCGGAACCCGTGACGGACCAGCCCAGGCCGTAGACCAGCCACAGGTTCAGAACGATGTTCAGGGCGAACCCTGCGGTGGCCACCACCAGCGGCGTCCGGGTGTCCTGCAGGCCGCGGAGCAGCCCGGTGCCGGCAAAAATGAGCAGCATGGCCACCAGCCCCGGCATGGACCAGCGGAGGTAGTCGACGGCGAAAGTGCGCACCTCGCCCTCCGCCCCCAGCAGTCCGATCAACGGGTCTGCGGCCAGGAAGCCTGCCACGGCGAGGACGGTGCCGAGCAGCAGTGCCAGCCAGACGCCGTCGCGCCCGGCCGCCAGGGCCTTGCCCAGCTGGCCGTCTCCAATGGCGCGGGCCACGGCGGGAGTGGTGGAATAAGCCAGGAAAACCATCAGGCCGACGGCGGTATGCAGCACGGCCGACGCCAGCCCCACCCCCGCGAGCTGCGCTACGCCAAGGTGGCCCACGATGGCCGAATCAGCCAGCAGGAACAGGGGTTCGGCCACGAGCGCACCGAAAGCCGGCACAGCCAAACGGAGGATTTCGCGGGCATGTCCCTTGGGCGGCGCGGCCGCCGCCGGGGCAGGTATTTGGGGCACCCCGCCAGCTTAATGCGCCTTCCGTGTATGACCACGAGTGCATGACAAACGCCACATTGTGACGTAATTAGTTGACACTTCAAGTATTAGCGGGAAGACTTAAGTCCCATGAACCAGTCACGACTTACCACGACCGCCATTACCGCCCTCCGGATCGTCCTCGGTTTCCTCTTTGCAGCCCACGGCTGGCAGAAGTTTAACGAATGGACCATCGCAGGCACCCAGGCGTCATTTGCCAAGATGGGAGTCCCGGCAGCGGAAATTGCTGCGCCGGCCATCGCCGTACTTGAACTGGCCGGCGGGATCGCCCTGATCCTTGGCATTCTGACCCGCGTGGTTGCAGCACTCCTGGCCCTGAACATGCTCGGCGCCCTGTTCCTGGTCCACGCCCCTGCCGGCGTTTTCGCCGCGAACGGCGGCTACGAACTGGTCCTGCTCCTCGCGGCAGCAGCCTTCGCCCTGGCCCTCACCGGCGCCGGCCGCCTCTCCGTGGACCGCGCCGTCTTTGGCCGAAGCAACTCAAGGCTGGCCGTCCTGGCCTAACCAACTACGTCCGGCCTGAGCCGGGAAACCGCGACGGCGGATGGGCACCTCGGTGCGCATCCGCCGTCGCGCGTTTAATTGCCGGAGCTGCATGGGCGGCGGGCTGCCCCTTATGCCGGCAGCATTGGGCCATGGGAACAAACCGGAACATCCGGCACCAGAAACTCACGGGAAAGTTCGGAAAACGCTTGCCAGAGTGCCGGTGCGGCTGATAAACCAATGAGTGCTGCAGTGAGAGCTGCACCACTCCACCCAGGTCTCAGCCCCATCGCCGGCCACGCCGGCTTCCCTTAGCTTGAAATGCGCTGCCACCAGCACACTCCTGCTTTGAATCGTTCCAACCTTCCTGGGTACCGCTTTGCCACCGCTCATCGAAGGAGATGTCCGTGAATACACCCCCGCAAATGCCTCCACTCTCCAAGGAAGCTCCGCCACCCCGCCAGCGCAGTCTCCCGGCCGCAGCGAAAGCAGTCACTGCAGCCGTGGCCTCCGCCGCCATCGCGTTGACGGGGCTTCCGGCGGCCCAGGCGGATACCGCCCTGCCCCCGGTGGGAAGCGGCTTCAAATTCGACTTTGGCCCCGGCGCCACCGCGGACGGCTACACGGCCGTAGCCGCCGGCACCCAGTATTCGGCCGGCACCAAGTTCGGCTTCACCGATACCGCCGTCACCTCCGGCGTGGACCGCGGAACGGGCGATCCGTTGCGGTCCGACTTTGTCCAGGCCCAGGGGAGTTCGTTCCTGGTGGACCTGCCCAATGGGGACTACACGGTCAAGCTGATCGCCGGTGACGCAACGGAAGCCACCAACATCGCCATCACGGCCGAGAAGATGGCCAAGGTCCAGGCAACGGACAAGCCCGCCGGCCAGTACCTGGAGATGGAATTCCCCATCTCGCTGGTGGATGGACAGCTCAACCTGGACTTCACCGGTACGGCGGCCAAGATCAACTCCCTGGTCATCGCGGCCCGTGCTCCGCGCACCGCCACCTCTGACCCCGGCGTCTATCTCGCGGGTGACTCCACCGTGCAGACCTACGATCCGGGTTTCGCCCCCCAAGCGGGCTGGGGCCAGATGATCGACCGGTATTTCGACGACAGCGTCACCTTCAAGAACCACGCCATCGGCGGCCGGAGCTCCAAGAACTTCATCAGCCAGGGACGGCTGGACGAGATCCTGCGCGTCATCAACCCCGGCGACTACCTGATGGTTCAGTTCGGCCACAACGATGCCACCGTCGGCGTCGATGACCGCTATGCCTCCCCCGCCGATTACAAGGAATACCTCCGGACGTACGTCAACGGCGCCCGCCAGCGCGGCGCCACGCCAGTCCTGGTGACCCCCGTGGGACGCCGGGACTACGACGAGGCCACCGGCAAGTTCCGGGTCAGCTTCCCGGAGTACGTAGCCAAGATGCAGGAACTGGCCGCTGAGGAAAACGTGGCCCTGGTGGACCTCTCCGCCTCGAGCCGCGCCTATTACGACGCAATCGGCCCGGAGGACACCAAGTCCGTCTTCCTCCACGTCGACGCCGGCGTCTACCCCAACCGCCCCACCGGCACGGTGGACAACACCCACTTCCAGGAATACGGCGCCATCCAGATCGCGCGCCTGGTGGCCGGCGGGGTCAAGGAGCTCAGCGTACCGCTGGCCGCCCGCGTCAAAGAGGCAGCGCCGCCGTCGTCAGTTCCTGCCAAGCCGCAGGGACTGGTGGCCGGCAGCGTCTCCAACGCCGGGGCACTTCTGAAGTGGCAGCCCGTCGAAGGCGCGGACATCTACAAGGTGTACCGCAAGCTGGCCTCCGAGCCGGACAGCGCCTACAAGCTCACCACCACTTCAACTGTCCCCACCGCCAACCTGGGCGGGCTGGCTGAAGGTACCGCCTACAACGTCCGGGTAGCCGCCATGAACGGCAAGGGTCTTTCCGAACCCAGCGACACCCTCAACGTGACCACCAAGCAGGCGAAGTACAAGTTCGATTTTGGACCGGCGGGGGCACCGCTTGAGGCAGGCTACACCGAGGTCAACCGGACCATGGCGTACACCCCGCAGCGCGGCTTCGGCTTCAAGGACATCTCGGTGCTCAGCGACCGGGACCGGGGAGCGGTGACCAGCAACCTGCTGCGCGACTTCGTCCTCAGCGGCTCCAGCTTCGAATTCCAGCTCGACGTTCCCAACGGCACCTACGCCCTGAAGACGTACCACAGCGACTGGATCGGCTCCACGCGGACGGACGTCGCGGCCGAGGGCACTCCCTTCGGCCAGGTGTCTTCCAGCCGGGCATCCTCGGCAACCAAGATCATCAACCAGGTCCTGGTCTCCGACGGACAGCTCAACCTGTCCATCAGCGGCTCGGGCCAGCGGCTCAACGGCCTGGAGGTTACGCCGCTGCTGGTGGGTCCCACCAACCTGCACACGGTTGCGGTTAACGCCGCTGCAGAACCGCCTACCGTTGACCTCGCCTGGGATGCCGTGGCAGACGCCGCCACCTACAAGGTGTTCCGCCAGGCATCCTTTGAAGCTGAGCCACAGCTGATCGCCGAAAACGTGACGGCAGCGTCCTTCCAGGACACCACTGCCTTTGCCGGCCTGAAGTACAAGTACTTCGTCACCGCACTGGACAGCACCGGCCTTGAATCGGTCCCCTCCAATACTGTGGAGACCGCCCTGGTGGATCCCAAAACACCAGTCCCGGCGGCCACCAGCAAGGTGGACGTGAAGGCTGTGGAGAAGACCAGTGTCACGCTCAAGTGGCAGAAAGTCTCCGGTGCTGCGGCATACCAGGTCTACCGGTCCACCTCACCCGATGAGCCCTTTGACTACGTGGGCCGTGCCACCGAGGTGAACTACACCGACTACACAGTGCTGACCACCATCAAGTACTACTACCGCGTTACCACCGTGAACAAGGGCGGCGAATCCGTGCCCTCCCCCGTGGTGGGAACCGAAAAGGTCACCGTGGTGAACCGGCAAATGGAGCAGTTGGACCGGGCCCCCGTGGCCTTGCTCACCGGTGACGGCGTACGGGTGGGCTGGCGCATGCTGGGCCTGGACCCTGAGCAAGTCGGTTTCCATGTGATCCGGGACGGCGTCCAGCTCACGGACGAGCCGATCCGCAGCAGCACCACCTACCTGGATCCCGCTGGAACATCATCCTCCAAGTACGTCATCAAGACCGTGGGCAACGGCGGGGACCAGCTCACGGCCGAGTTCACGCCGCTTGCCCAGGACTACCTGTCCATCAAGCTCGACAAGCCCGCCGACGACTACACCAAGGACGGCCAGCCCTACAGCTACTCCGCCGGTGACTCCAGCGTGGCGGACCTGGATGGCGACGGGACCTACGAAGTCATCCAGATGTGGTCACCGTCCAATTCCAAGGACAACTCGCAGGCGGGCTACACCGGCACTGTCTACGTGGACGCCTACAGGATGGACGGCACCAGGCTCTGGCGCATCAACATGGGGCCGAACATCCGTGCCGGCGCCCACTACACCCAGCTCCTCGCCTACGACTTCGACGGCGACGGCAAGGCTGAGGTGGCCATGAAAACGGCCGACGGCACCCGGGACGCGGCCGGCACAGCGATTGGCAACCCCAGCGCCGACCACCGCAACAGCACCGGCTACGTGCTGACCGGCGATGAATTCCTGACGGTGTTCCACGGCGCCACCGGCACCGTGATGGACACGGTGAAGTACGATCCTCCCCGCGGCGACGTGGGGGCCTGGGGCGACACCTACGGCAACCGGGTGGACCGTTTCCTCGGCGCTGTCGCGTACCTGGACGGCGAGCACCCGTCCATGATGTTCAGCCGCGGCTATTACACCCGTGCCGTGCTCGCCACGTACGACCTGGTAGGCGGCAAAATCGTGAAGCGCTGGGTCTTCGATTCGGACGCTGCCGGGGCGCAGTACCGCGGCCAGGGCAACCACAACCTGTCCGTCGCCGACGTTGATGCCGACGGCAAGGACGAGTTTGTCTTCGGGTCCATGACCATCGACGATAACGGCAAGCCGCTGTACAACACCGGCCTCGGCCACGGTGACGCCATCCACACAAGCGACCTCGATCCGTCCCGCCCCGGGCTGGAGACCTTCGCCGCCCACGAGGACATGGGTTCCAGCGGCAACAAGGGTGCGACATTCCGGGACTCACGGACCGGTGAAGTGCTGTGGAGCATTCCGGCCACCAAGGACACCGGACGCGCTGCAGCGGGAGACATCGACCCCCGCCATGCGGGTGCCGAAGGCTGGGCCATCGGCGGCGACGCGGCCTGGAACTCCCCTGTCGGTGAGCTCCGCTCCGCGAAGGGCCAGCTGATTGCCAACAACATCCCGGCAGCCAACTTCCTGGCCTGGTGGGACGGCGACCTGCTGCGCGAAATCGTGGACCACGACTGGAACACCGCCACCAACACGGGCACCCCCAGCATCGCCAAGTGGAACTGGGAGACGGAATCCAGCGACAGGCTGCTGACGGCAACCGGTGCCAAGACCAACAACAGCACCAAGGGGAACCCTGCCATCCAGGCGGATCTCCTGGGTGACTGGCGGGAGGAACTGGCGTGGCCTTCGGCCGACAGCACGGAGCTGCGGATCTACACCACGTCCGCCGCCACGGATGTCCGGCTCCGTACCCTGATGCATGATCCGGTGTACCGGCTCTCGGTTGCCCGCGAGAACATCGCCTACAACCAGCCGCCGCACCCCGGCTTCTTCATCGGAGAAGGCATGGAGCTTCCTGCCCAGCCGGACATTGTGTACACCCGCGCCGGCTAAGTTGCCGCGATCGCACTGAGCTGTTCAAGCTGTGCCCCGTCCGCCCTTCGGCGGGCGGGGCATTGCTGTTGGCTCGAATGTTGCATGCCCAACCGATGGGTAACCGGTGGCGTCAGTAAGATCGCACCATGACTGAGACCGGTACTCCCAACTCCGTGACCCTACGCTTCCTGGCCGCCCCCATGGACGTGGGCCACAGCGGTTCCGTAGACGCGGGAACCGTCCTCGAGTGGGTGGACAAGGCTGCCTACGCTGCCGCCGTGGGCTGGGCAAAGTCCTATTGCGTGACGGCCTATGTGGGGAACATCCACTTCGCCGACCCCGTGAACAGCGGAGACATGGTGGAAGTGGAAGCGACCATCGTCTACACCGGACGCTCATCCATGCATATCCGGACCGTGGTGTCCTCGGGGGATCCGAAGGGTGGCCCAGCCACCATGCGCAGCCAGTGCATGGTGATCTTTGTGGCCGTCGGCGAGGACGGAAAGCCCATCCCGGTGAAGCAGTTCGAGCCTGGCACGGCTGAAGAAATCGAGCAGCGGGACCACGCCCTTGCCCGCATCAGGATCCGCGAGCAGATCGTTGAAGCCATGAACCGGCAGGAATATACGGATGCTGGCACTGCCGAGCGGGTGACGCTGCGGTTTATGGCCGCGCCCACGGACGTGAACTGGGGCGGAAAGGTCCACGGCGGAATCGTGATGAAGTGGATTGACGAAGCCGCCTACGTCTGCGCGTCCCGCTACTGCGGGATGGACACCGTGGCCGTGTTCTCCGGTGGGGTCCGGTTCTACCGCCCGCTGCTGATCGGCCATGTGGTCGAGGTGGAAGCCCGCCTGGTCTACACGGGGACGAAGGGCATGCACATCGCCGTCCACGTCCGCTCCGGCGATCCCAAGGGCGGCGAACTGAACCTCACCACCTATTGCCTCACCGTGATGGTGGCGCGCGACGCCGACGGCAACTCCGTGCCCGTCCCGCCTTGGGTGCCCGTCAGCGAAGAGGACAAGAGGCTCCACGCCCACGCCCGCGAACTGCTGGAAATCAGGGGCACAGCGCCGGGAAACCGGCTGCCGAACCATCTGTTGGCGCAGGGCTGAAGACCAGCGGCCCAAAAAGTCCGCAGGAGTGGCCCGGCCCCACGGGGAGCGCCGGCCCTAGAAGCCTCCGCCGCCGGCGTCGGCCGCCATGTTGGCGAAGCGGGAATAGTGGCCCTGGAAGGCCACCACAATGTCCTTGGTGGGGCCGTTACGGTGCTTGGCCACCAGGATGTCGGCCTCACCGGCGCGCGGTGACTCCTTGTCGTAAACGTCTTCGCGGTGGAGCAGGATCACCATGTCCGCGTCCTGCTCAATGGAGCCGGATTCACGGAGGTCGGAAACCATGGGGCGCTTGTCCTGGCGCTGCTCGGATCCACGGTTCAGCTGGGACAGGGCGATAACCGGGACCTGGAGTTCCTTGGCCAGCAGCTTCAGGGCGCGGGAGAACTCCGAAACTTCCTGCTGGCGCGACTCCACCTTTTTGCCGGAGCTCATCAGCTGCAGGTAGTCGAGGATGACAAGCTTAAGGTCGTGCTGCTGCTTCAGCCGCCGGCACTTGGCACGGATTTCCATGAGGGACATGTTGGGGCTGTCATCGATAAACAGCGGAGCGTCATTCATCCGGCCCATGGTGGTGGCAATCTTGGACCATTGCTCATCCTTGATGGTTCCCTTGCGGAGATCCTGCAGGCCAATGGTGGCTTCGGCTGAGAGCAGGCGCATGGCGATCTCGTTGCGGCCCATTTCGAGGGAAAACATAACAGTAGCCAGGTTGTTCTTGATGGCGGCGGAGCGGGCAAAGTCCAGGGCGAAGGTGGACTTACCAACTGCGGGCCTCGCTGCGATAACGATCATCTGCCCGGGGTGGAGGCCATGCGTGAGCTCATCAAGTTCGTAGAAACCGGTTGGCACACCGGTCATGCCCTCGCCGCGGTGGCCGGACGCCTCGATCTCGTCCACCGTGGACTCCATCACGTCCTTGAGCACCACGTAATCCTCGGCGGTGCGCCGCTCGGCCACGGCATAGACCTCGGCCTGGGCCTGGTTCACCAGGTCCTCCACCTCGCCGTCCGAGCCGTAGCCCAGCTGCACGATCTTGGTGCCGGCATTCACCAGGCGCCGGAGGACCGCCCGTTCGGCAACGATCTCTGCGTAATAGCCTGCGTTGGCTGCGGTGGGAACGGTTTGGATCAGCTCATGCAGGTAGGCCGGGCCGCCGATCCGGTTGATCTCTGCGCGCTTGGTGAGCTCATCGGAGACTGTGACGGCGTCAGCCGGCTCACCCCGGCCGTAGAGGTCGATGATGGCTTCATAGATGGTTTCATGTGCGGGCCGGTAGAAATCCTGGCCACGGAGGATTTCCACGACGTCGGCAATGGCGTCCTTGGACAACATCATTCCGCCAAGAACAGACTGTTCGGCGGGGATGTCCTGCGGGGGCTTCCGGCTCACGTCCGATCCGCGGGTGGCCTCGATCGGATCCAGATGCGCTACTGACAAAACTGCCGTCCTCCACTGTGTACCGGGGACCGAAGTGCCCGGTGGTTAACCATCCTGCTAAAGGCGTTGCGCCGCCCAAGCTGCGCCCACCTGTCCAGGTTTACCGGCGGGGTCTGACAATCGTGCGCAAACCCGCGGGGGTGCGGGCTTTTGCGGGAGTTATCCCCACTATCCACAGGTTTTCCACATTGGCCGTCCCTGCAGGTTGCAGGAGTCCGTCCTGTACCGTTTCACCGCGCCTTTGACAGCCGTAGCGGGCACCGAAAAACAGGTACCCCGCTACGCTAGCCGCCAGGAGTTCAGCCTCCAAGCCAGCACGCGGGAGAGGTTGTGGATAACCTGTGCAGTACCGGGCATAGCTTGTGCACAGTCTGTGGGGAAAGCTGTGGAAACTAAAAAACTTTGGACCTGCTTGTGTCGCTGACCTGCGGAAACGCCTTCGTCGGCATGTGGAGTAAATATTTCTTTTGGGGAATTTCATCCACAGCCAGCACCGCTGACCCCGGCAGCGGGAGACGCCCGGGGAGCCGCCGGCCGATACTGCCAGCGGCCTTGTGGCAATCATCATATTCCGCCCTGCCGATTTGACCCGTCCCCCTGCCCGCCTCTATGCACGATGCCGAATATTGCTGTGGATAACCCGGATCTGGCATAAGCTCTATGCATGGGCGAACTACTGCTGATGCTGTTGCCTGCGATTGTTTTGGTGGCGCTCATATGGGGTCTTTTCACGGCCCTGAGCCCGCGCGACTCGGGGATCTCCGACGCCGAAAAATACCAGCGCGACCTGGCGGAGCGTTCGGCGCAGCATTACGCAGCCCAGGTCGCGGCTGCCACCGCCGCCCGCGCCCGGCTGGAACGGAATACGATGCCCAGCCAGAACACCGCCCAGGCAAAGCAATCAGATCTGGCTGCTGCCAGGAAGCACATAGAACGGCTTTAGACAATGGAATCGCTCGTGGCCCCTGTCCTTATCCTCCTGGCAGTCATTGCCGGAGTAACGCTGGCTGCCCGCGCCATCAGCAGGCGGAAGGCCGCCCGCAGCGCCGAACCGGCGGAACCGGCCGTTACCCCCGCCGAGCTGGCGCGCACGGCTGCCGCCAAACTTTCCGAAGAGGAACACCGCAGGCTGTATGCCTTGATCGCGCAGGGCCAGGCTATGGCGGCCATCAAGCTGTACTACGAGGCCACAGGAGAGGGCCTGCGGGCGTCCCGTGACGCCGTCGGGGCCCTGGCAGCCCATCCACAACCCTATCGGGGAACGGAGGCTCCCCCTGCGCCTGTTGAAGACGACGAGGACGAGGAGCCGCAGCGCTTCCCCTACCGCTACCGTGCAATTGCCAGCAAAGGCGATGTGACCCGGGAAGTCAGCAGCAACATGCTCAATGACGAGATCTACGGAAGGATCCGCACGCTGGCCCGCAGCGGGGACACGGAAGGTGCTGCCACCGCCCTGACCCGGCACTCGGACATCACGCTGAAGCAGGCAAGGGAATTCATCGAACTACTGGACGACTGACGTACGGCGCGCCCGCCTTCCCAGCGGAGCCTGGCGCCCGGGTGGGTCCTGCCTAGAAGTCGAACATCTCTCCCAGCCAGCCTTCCTTCTTCTTATGGCGCCGCCGGTCAGGATCCCGGTCGTAGTCCTGCTTGCCGTACCTGCGGTCGTCGTAGCCGCGCTGCTGTTCCCGGCGCGGTTCAAAGTTCGGATACAGCGGCGGAGGCGCTACCGCGGGCGCGGGGGCCGGGCGTGCCGGTGCAGGGCCAGGTACGGAATCTGCCGCCCGGTCCAGGATCTTGTCCAGTTCCCCGCGGTCCAGCCACACCCCCCGGCACTGGGGGCAGTAGTCGATCTCAACCCCGCTGCGCTCGGTCATCAACAGTTCCACTGAATCCACAGGACACTTCATGCCCACACAACGTCCCGCGCCGCCCGAAAGTTCGGCGTGGCCGGCTTACCGTGATCCGGAGATGCCTGCCAGCAACTGCTCAAAGGGCAGGGACTCCATCGGGGCAGGCTTCCGCCCCGGCTGCGGTCCTTCAAGCAGGCGCGTAAATTCGCCGGCAGCCCGGTTGATCCGCTCGGCAAGGCCGGAGCCGTCGTCGTCCGTCATGCCCCAGTCCTGGGGGCCGGCGAAGACGCCAGTGGCTGCCGTCCGCGTCCGAAGGTAGCTGAACAACGGCCGCAGGGCGTAGTCCAGAACCATCTGGTGGCGATCCGTGCCGCCGGTGGCACCCAGCAGGACAGCTTTGCCGTCCAGTGACTTCGGGTCCAGGACGTCTATGAACGACTTGAAGAGCCCGCTGTAGGAGGCACTGAAGACCGGTGTCACAGCGATGATGCCCTCCGAGGCTTCCAGGCCCGCAATCACCTCGGCGAGGCGGGGGGCCGCATAGCCGGTGACAAAGTTGTTGGCGATGTCCACAGCAAGATCCCGGAGCTCCACGACGTCAATCTGCACGCTGAATCCTGCTGCACGCAGTTGCCGCTTAGCGGAGGCGGCCAGCTGGTCCGCCAGCAGGCGGCTCGACGACGGTACGCCGAGTCCGGCGGAAAGGACTGTGATGCGGCGGGTCTCCATGGCATTCTCCTGTTGCTCGTTCATTCCATCATACATGCGTTTGCATCTATCTTCTGAACGGCGGGATCTCACCAGGTATTCCCGCATCCCGGTCTACAGCAACACTGATCCCCGAATGCATGTGGTTGAATGTCCGCCCACCCAAATGTCGGCGTCTTCAGCCTTGATGTGAAGGCGCCCGGCCCGCCCGAGGACGGTTCCCTGCGCGGCGACGTACTCGGCCGGGGCCCTGTTGCTGCTCATCAGCCACTGCGCCACTCCGGCGTTGAAACTGCCGGTAACGGGGTCCTCCGTGATGGCATCACCGGGGAGGAAAGTCCGCACCTCGAAGTCGGCATCGGCTCCGGGTTTGTGGGCTCCGACGATTCCCACCTTCAACGCACCCATCGCGGCGAAGTCGGGCTGGACGGCCAGCACCTGCTCCGCAGATTCGAGCAGGACACCGATCCATTCCGGACCGTTAACCAGCCACGACGCATCAAGGATCCCGGTTTCGGGAAGCCGCAGGCCGGCTGCCAGCTGCCGCCGAAGGGTGTCCTCCACCGGGCCGAAGCGGGTGAGCGGCGGGGCCGCGAAGGCCAGCCGGCCGGCGTCGTGCTTCACCCTGACCAAACCGGCACCGCACTCCTGCACCACAAAGCCGTCTGACTTTGGCACGCCCCCGGACTCCAGCCAGGTGTGTGCCGAGCCAAGTGTCGGGTGTCCGGCGAACGGAAACTCCTCACTGCCCGTGAATATCCGCACACGGTAGTCGGCGCGGGGATCTCTGGGGGCCAGCAGGAACGTCGTTTCGGAGAGGTTGGTCCAGTTGGCGAACTGCTGCATCTGTTCCGCGGACAGTCCCTCGGCGTCTACGACGACGGCGAGGGGGTTGCCGCGGTACGGCTCCCGGGAGAAGACATCAACCTGGTGGAAGGGGCGGCTGCGCGGGGATGGTGAGCTCACCGGTGCAGATTATCACCGGCTGCTGGCAGGCGGACGGCCGGTCTGCGACACTACGACCATGGCAGAGAACAAGACCCAGCCCACCGCGGTACCCGTAGATGAGTTCCTTGCGGCGGTGGAGCACCCTGGCCGCCGTGCCGACAGCTTCGAGCTGCTCGAACTGATGGGCAGCGTCACCGGTCAGGAGGCCGTGATGTGGGGACCGGGCATCATTGGTTTCGGCAGTTACCACTACCGGTATGCCAGTGGACGGGAAGGCGATGCCGCTGCCGTGGGCTTTTCTCCGCGCAGAGCCAACCTCGCCCTCTACGGACTGACCTACGGCCCGGACGCCGAACGGCTGCTCCCGGCCCTGGGCAGGCACAAGACGGGGGTGTCCTGCCTCTACATCAACAAGCTGCAGGACGTTGACCGCGACGTCCTCGCCGAGATGGTGCGGACGGGTTACCACCACGTGATGGCGGAGCTTCACAGCCCGTGAGCGGGAGGGCAAGAAAAGACCCCCGCCACCGGAATCCGGCGACGGGGGTCTTTGCGCAGTCAGGAAACTACTTGCCTGCCACTACGTCGAGTTCGATGACAGCAGCAACGTCGTCGTGCAGACGGACGTTGGCCTGGTAGGAACCAACCGACTTGATGTGTGCCGGCAGTTCAACCTTGCGCTTGTCGATGCGGCCAAGGCCAGCGGCCTCAACAGCGTCAGCCACGTCGGCCTGCTTGACGGTGCCGAACAGGCGTCCGGTCTCGCCAGCCTTGACAACGAGCTTGACCGGCTTGGCGGAGAGTGCAGCGGCCTGCTTCTGAGCATCTTCCAGGGAAGCGTGCTCGCGGGCGGCGCGGGCAGCCTTGATGGACTCAACCTGCTTCTCGCCACCCTTCGACCAGGTCAGGGCGAAGTTGCGGGGGAGCAGGTAGTTACGTGCGTAACCATCCTTGACCTCGACAACATCGCCAGCAGCACCGAGACCGGTTACTTCGTGGGTCAGAATGAGCTTTGCCATGTTAGTTAATCCCTTCCTTAGCCGCGGCCAGCGCCGGAGTAAGGCAGCAGGGCAACTTCGCGGGCGTTCTTGATTGCCTGTGCGATCTTGCGCTGTTCCTGCACCGTGACGCCAGTGACGCGACGGGCGCGGATCTTTCCGCGGTCGGAGATGAACTTGCGCAGCAATGCTACGTCCTTGTAGTCGATGACAGTGATGTCAGCGGCCTTCAAGGGGTTGGACTTTGGTTTGGGCTTACGGAGTTCAGCCTTAGCCATCGTGGAGCTCCTATTCTAGGGAGCCCGTGGATATTGATCCACGGGATGGTGGTGGTCCGACGGCGGCAATCACCTTGGTGCCTTGCGGCAGTTCCGGTGGTCCCGTCGTCGGGCCTTAATTAATTGTTAGAAGGGAGGTTCGGAATCGGGGCCGTTGCCCCAGCCGCCTGCGTTGGAGACACCGGGCGTTGCCCAAGGATCATCCTGTGCAGCCTGCTGGTTGCCGCCGCCCCAGCCTCCACCGGAGTTGCCGCCCTGGTTTCCACCAGGAGCGCCGCCTCCGAAGCCACCGCCGCTGTTGCCGCCGCCGAAGCCACCCTGAGCACCCCCGGCGCCGGAGCGCTGGGTGCGGTTGACCTTGGCATTGGCATAGCGCAGGCTCGGGCCGATTTCATCGACCTCGAGCTCGATAACGGTGCGCTTTTCGCCTTCTTTGGTTTCGTAGGAACGGCTCTTCAGGCGCCCGGTAACAATCACGCGCATGCCCTTGGTGAGGGACTCGGCGACGTTCTCGGCCGCTTCACGCCAGACAGCGGCGCGGAGGAACAGGGTTTCCCCGTCCTTCCACTCGTTGGACTGGCGATCAAAGGTGCGGGGGGTGGAAGCGATGGTGAAGTTCGCTACTGCCGAACCGGACGGTGTGAACCGCAATTCCGGGTCATTGGTGAGATTACCGATGACCGTAATGGTGGTCTCGCCTGCCATCTACTGCCTCCTTGTTCGATCCTGGGTGAAGAGTGCGTTTCCTGCGGGGTAAAGAATGAAAATTGGGCTGAACTTACTCAGCAACAACCTTCTGCTCTTCGGGGCGGGTGATCTTGGTGCGCATGATGGTCTCGTTAAGAGACAGCTGGCGGTCAAGTTCCTTGGCGGTTTCCGGCTTGGCGGTGAAGTTCACCACGGCGTAGATACCCTCGGACTTCTTCTTGATGTCGTAAGCCAGCCGGCGACGGCCCCAGATGTCAACCTTTTCGATGGTTCCACCATCGTTGGTGATGACGTTCAGGAACTTCTGAAGCGACGGCTCAACGGTACGCTCTTCGACCTCGGGGTCGATGATTACCATCAATTCGTAAGGACGCATATGTGAACCCACCTCCTTTGGGCTAAGCGGTTACGGCATTTCCGTAACAGGAGGTTCATTTGCGATGCCATGCAATGCCCCGCCGCCGGAACGGAGGCAGGACGCAGCACAGACTTCAATATCTTAGTGCATTTGGACCGGATAGGCGATTCGCCCTTGACTCAAAGCTAAGCGGCCGGCAGTGGCACGGAAAGCGCTGATGGGACTATGTGGAAAACTTGCCGCTCACGCCGGTATCCGGGTTCGGGGCGCCCATCCAACCCAGCATGGGCATCACCAAATACGAGTACTTGAAGGCCCGGATCTCTCTGGTGCGGGTTATGGATCAGGGTTATATTGGCAACCATCGGCTGGGTACCGTGCTGGACGCAACAAGCGGACAGGCATTTGGTCCGCTGGACGTGCATTCGGCTGGCGGCCCAAATGAGCGGATGTGGACAGTACAAAGGAATACAGGTCTCCTTCTTCGATGGATGGGGACACCATGTCGTTAGTAGGCCGAAGCAAGGAGCTGGACCGGATCCTTGCCGTGATCCGGGGGCCCAATGAGTCCGCATTGAGGGTCGTCGGCCAGCGAGGTGTAGGAAAGTCCTCCCTGCTGTCCGAGATTCCCAGGCTTTCCGACTACAGGACTGTCTTCCTGCGGGCAAGCGCATCAGAATACGACTGGCCGCTCTCCGGTCTTACAGCGCTCCTGGACGGAATCGACGATCCCGTCCTCAACCGCTTCGCGGACGAGTTGCTCCGCGATACCACCGGCGTCATGGACGTTCCCATGGTCTCCAGCATGCTCCTCACCGCACTTCACGAGCGCTCGTCCTCCCGCACGGTAATTGTCGTGGACGACGCTGACCGGCTGGACCCCAGCAGCCAGGCGGTGATCGGATTCCTGGGGCGCCGCCTGTCCCGAACCGATATGGCGCTGTTCATCAGCGTGCGCGAAGAAACCCCTGACAGCATGTTCGCAAGCCTGCCGACCCTTCTACTCAGGCCACTGAGTTATAACGACACCATACGGATGCTCGAGTCGATACCGGCTCGGCAGGCAGCGACGGCGGCCGTCCATGTGGTTGCCGCCGCAACCCGTGGCAACCCGCTCGCCGCCGTCGAGCTCTACACCTGCCTGCTTGAACGGCAGGCTGAAGGGAAATATGCCCTTCCGGTGCCTTTGCCCTGCAGGGGCAGTTTCGAATCCGAGTTCGCCGCGACCGTTGGTGGGCTGAGCCAGGATGCACGCCACGTCCTGGACCTCCTCTCGTTGTCCTGCCGGAGCGACATCGCGACTTTGGAAAAGGTGTACAGCCAGCTGTGGTCCGGGACGGACGAACTCCTGGCCACCGGCATGGTCAGCAGGACCGGCGCGCACCTTCGGATCCAGGACCAGCTGCTCCGCGGTTACGTCTTCGCGGCCATGACACCGGCAGTCCGGACCGCCAACCACCGTGCCTTGGCCGAAGCCGCCGACCCCACTGATCCCTATGCCCGGCGCTGGCACCTGAGCTTTACCGCGTTGGAGCGGCAGACGCCGTTCGGCCTCCTTGGGTTCGCCGTTGACCTTATCCGCAGCGGGGAAATCGCCTTCGCCGTCGAATACATCGAACGCGCCCTCACCATCAACCCTTGGGAGCCCGAGACTGCCGCCCGCCTCACTGCTGTGGCCGAACTTCTGTTCAACAGGGCCGAGTTTGTCTATGCCAAGCGCTACCTGGCCTGGGCACAACGGGTGACGAGCAACCCAGCCCTGACCCTGCGCCTGACCGGACTTGCCTTCGAGATCCAGTTCATCCAAGGGGCAGCGGTGCGCTCCAGCATGGTGTTGCGCCTGGTCAGGGAATTCGGCCAGCACGATCCCGTATTCGCCTCCAACCTGCTGGCCATGGCTTCCCTCTACTACGCCGAGCGCTGGGAGCTGGTAGACGCAGTCAGCCTGCTGCAATACATCGAGAAGTTCAGGGATTCCGCGTCCGCGGACTGCCTGGCAGTTGTGGGGCGTGCCAAGCAGCTGATCGAGGTAATCGGCGGCAACACAGAACACGCCGGCCGTAAGCATGTGGCCGGCCGCCGTGACATGGTGCCGGCGCTCGTGGTCCAGGGCCGCTCCCTGAGCTATTCCGAACACCATGAACTCGCCCAGGAGGCGTTCACCATGGTCCGGAACTCCGTTGAGGCGGGCAACATCAACTGGCGGGAAACGGCGAACTTCCTTGCAGTGGACAACGAGATCCGCGCCGGCAATGTCCGAACGGCCATCAAGCTCATCGAAGACCTGGAACACTCTGAGCCGGAGACAAAATACCATCGCGGGATGCGGCACATCTTCCGGGTATGGCGGGCGCACGCTTTGGGTGACGAGGCGTTGGCACGTGTCTATGTGACCGAGGCGCAGCATTCCTTTGGCGCCGAAAGCCACCCGGCCATGACCGCCCAGCTGGCCGCCTGCCAGGGCCATTTTGCCCTCATGCGCGGCAACCTCGCGGAGTCATTCGCGCAGTTGTCCCGGGCTGCTGAGATCGGCCTGGCCTTCCGAAACCCCGCCCTGCTGCGATGCGAGGCGGACCTGGTGGAGGTCCTGGTCCGGCTGGGCCGGCACAGGGAAGCGACGGAAGTGCTCTTCCGCCTGGAAGGCCGTTCCGTGGGCCTGCGCTCACCATGGCTCATGTCCGCCATTGCCCGCAGCCGGGCGATGCTGGCCGACGGCGAACAGTCCCTGCAGCTGTTCCGCCAGGCGCTGGAGGGCAGGATCGGCCGCGAGTCCCTGCTGGAGCGGGCCCGGACAACGCTCTGCTTTGCGGAGCGGCTGGGTGCATTTGGCCGGCTGCGCGAAGCCCGGGAAGGACTGCTGCGCGCGAAAGTGCTGTTCGACGAAGCCGGGGCCGATGCCTGGACCCAGCACGTGGATTCCCTGCTGCTGGACGAGCGGGTGGAACCCGTCCGCGTCCCTGGCAACCCCGCCATGCTGATGCTCGCAGACCACGAACAGGCACTGGCAAAAATGGTGGCGAGAGGCATGCGGAACAAGGAAATCGCAGCCACGCTCTACGTGTCTGTCCGGACCGTGGAAGTGCGCCTCACGGCGATCTACCGCAAGCTGGGCGTGGAATCACGTGCCCAGCTGACGGCACTGGCAGCAGGTAAGGAAGGCGCGTCCCGGGAGCCCTACGTCCTGCCCGTCCTTTAGGCAAGCGCGAGCCGAAGACCAGGCAAAAAGCCGCGCCATTGCAGGTACCCGCAGTTTCCACACTGTTCCCTTCAGGTACCCACAGAGGCCCTGTCTTTCCCCGCTATAGCCGGCTTCGGAGGACTATTTTTGTATCAGCGTCACAGCACAATGAGCGGTCACAGCGGGAAGGGGTAATCATGGCAGGGGTACCAGTTGCCCGGTCGCACCGCGCAGCCTTTGGTTGGCCCGTTGCATCCGTTGCTGAACAACCTGTTGGCCTGGACCCTGTACGGGAGACCGCGGGACAGTACATCGCCGGTGCCCGGGCGTGAGCGAGCTCATCCTGATCACCGCGAGCGGCCTTGCCCGCGAGGTCCTGGCGATGGTGCGCAGCAGCGGCCAATACGACGTCGTGGGCCTGCTCGATGACGACAAGGAGATGGCGGGCGTCACGGTGGACGGCGCGCCGGTCCTGGGGACCATCGACGATGCCCGCAAGTACACGCACGCGTTTGTGCTCGTCTGCATAAGTTCCGGAAAATCGAGGGAGGCCGTGGTGGAGCGCTTGACGGCCATGGGCCTGCACGAGACCCGCTACGCCACGGCAGTTGACCCCTCCGTGCAGCCGCCCGAGGGGTGCAGGATCGGCCGCGGCAGCATCCTGCTGCGGAACGTTACCCTGACAGCGTCGGTCACCCTGGGATCGCATGTGGTGGCCATGCCCTCGGTGACCTTCACGCACGACGACGACGTGGCGGACTTCGCCACGTTTGCCGCCGGCGTCTCGCTGGGCGGCGGGGTACGGATCGGACGGGCGGCCTACCTCGGGATGAATTCCAGCGTCAGGGAACGGACATCGGTGGGAGCCTACGCCACCGTCGGCATGGGTGCCGCCGTCCTCAGCAACGTGCCCGACGGCGAGACCTGGGCAGGCGTCCCTGCCCATGAAATCGACCAGGACGCGTTCGGGTTCGGTAACGGACGATGAGCGCGCCACTGCGCACTTCGGGCGACAGGTTCTGGCGCACGTAGGCATTTCTCTAGGCGCGCGCGAAGTCCGCCCGCCCCCGCCCGTTGACCCCGGTACGGGCTCAGCTGCCGTCCGGACGCCAGAACCGCAGACCGCCGCTGGTGGCGCCGTCGGCAGCGACGTCGACCACGGCGTACGGGAAAACCCGCCTGTCCGACTGGTCCGGTCCTCGGCCGCGGACGTCCGAACTCCACGTACCGGTGTTGATGTAGCGGGCGGAGCCACCCTCGAGCGTCGACTCAAGGGCCCGGTGCGTGTGGGCCGAGACGTACCAGGCCACCCCGGACCCATGAGTCTCAAGGGTACGTACAAACCGGCCCGCTGCAGCAGGAGCCTTATCCCCGGAGGTTGGACGTCCGGCGGCGGCAAGGACCATGCGGGTGGCGGTGCGCGGGAGCGCCGACACTGTCCGGAACCTGGACAGGCGCGCCAGGTCCCGAACGGCCACTTCATCGAGCGCGAGCCGCAGTGATTCGGTCTGCAGCAGCTCGCCGTACCCGGGCTCCCGGACGCGGCGTTCCGCCCGCTCGGACGCCAGGCAGGCCCGGGCAACCGCCCCGGCGCGGCTCAGGCGCGACCTCGATGGATGTGCGTGCCAGGCTGCGAGCGGTGGCAGGTCCAGTTCGTCAGTGCCGTTGACTGCCGCGCGGAGTACTTCGGGAATCCGGTGCAGCGCGTGGTGCTGGTGCCCGTGCTCCGCCACGAGTACGCGGGGCACGTGCAGGAACCACGGGTGCACCTTGACCCGCGTTGTCTCGGCCGGCGACAGCAGTGCCGACAGACGTGCGGCAACCGCCGGCCGTGCCAGCTCCACGTCGTGGTTGCCGCACACGAAGTGCAGCTGCACTCCGTGTGCGGCACATGCCTCCAGCGCCCGGTACGTGTCCGGATGTCGGACCAGGATGGACTCGAGCCGGGCCAGGCTCCCGTCCTCGTCGAGCCCCGCAAGCTCGAACGTGTCACCGACAAAGACGACGTGCCGCTGCAGACCGGAGGCTACGAGCACCTCGCGGCGCAGGAAACCGGGCAGCACGGTGCCGGGGCGCCGGGGGTCGTCGTCGGACATACCCAGGTGCAAGTCGCTGAGGAGCCACCAGCGGGCCGGGCGGCTCACGCCAGCAGTTCCAACACGCGTGGCAGGAAGAAGAGCAGGGACACTATCCACATGACGGCTACGACCCTGCGGCTCACTGTCCTCCCGAGTAGCGTCGGACGTGTTGTGGGCTGCCCGGCTTCCGGTCCAACGCGTCGGACCTCGAGCCCGACGAGGGTAACGAGCAGGGCGAGGGTGACGACCAGCGCGGCCGTCCCGATTATTACCGACAGATCGATCATGACACGGCCTCCTGGCGTGCGCGTGCTACGCACGCGAGGATGGTGATGACGCCCATCGCGACAACGCATGCCTGCCACGACCACACAGCGAGGTAGAACATCGCCGTGGACACCGCCGTGAGGGCGGCGAGGCCAAGCGCCAGGACCAGCAACGCGCTGAGCGCGAAGTCGGTAACCGGCGTGAGTCGGGCCAGGGCCTGCCCTGGAAGCAGGATGAGGACGGCTATCGCAGCGACCGCCTGCAGCGGTGTCGGGAGCCCGATGAGCGTCACCAGCGACAGCACGACGGCTGCGACACCGAGTACCGCGGTGGGCCGGTTGATGGCGGTGATCATGGCGTCACCCGGTAAACGCGTGCGTCAACGTTGCTGAACACGAGCTCCACACCTTCCTGCGCGGTCAACCACGCTTCCAGTTCATCGAAATTACCCTCGTTGCTGACGCCCCGGACTACGAGGCTCGCTTCCGACGAGCGCGTGAGCAACACGACGGCACCGGCAGCGTTGTCCCTGGCGTTTTCGTAGACGAGTGGTCCGCACGTCGGCGTCGACAAGTCGGACTTGCACATGAAGTCGATCGTCCGGTACCGGTGTTCGAGGTATGCCTCGCTGCGCCACGGCGTCGGGGTGGACGCCGAGATCATCATCGAACCGGGGGGCGCGAGGCGCTGTGCAGCAGCGACGGCGGCGATCTCATTGTCGGTGAAGACGTCATACTGGGCGTTCCCGAACCTGCCTGTTACCGTCATTCCGGCCAACAGGAGGCACGTGAGCACAAGGCCACCCGCCGCACGGGCGGAGGGGCGTGTGCTGTCGTCCGCCGGAAGCAGGGCCGAGCATGCCTGCAGGGCGATGAAGGGCAGCGCGAACAGCGAGACGCGGATGAGCATCTCCCCGCCGTACAACTGCACAGGGAAGAGCAGCAGCGGGGTGATGGCGAGGAGGACCACCCGGATGTCGAGGCGCCCCCTGCGCCAGTCGCGGACGGCCCCTGCTGTGGCGAGCGCCCATAGCACGAGCGTGAGAAGGACCCGGATCTGTACCACGAGCACGTGGCCCGCAGTTCCGCTTACGCGGTCGACGACGTTGGCGTCGATCGCGGCCAGCAGCCCTCCTTCCGCCAGGGGTGGGTTCCCGGCGAGGTAAGCGCTGGCGGGGTAGACGAGCCAAAGCGCCAGCACCACCCCGATGATCAGGGGCAGACGGCTGGGCCATACACGTCCGCTCAGGGTGAGGGCGGTGACGGTAATGAGCAGCAGGAACGGCGTCAGTTGATGGCTGGCGCAAATGACCGTGATCAGCAGGAGGGTCACCGCGAGGGCGATTACCCGGTGCCCCGGCCGGTGCTCGGCGGGCGACCGCCCCCGCCACCACTCCACCAGGTCGGCACGTCCGAAGCCGAGGAACCTAGGGGTGCGCGCGGCCAACGGGCCGAGGACCAGCGCGATCACAACGAGGTACAGGAAGAAGCCAAAGGCCTGGGGAGACAGGTAGTCCTGGTCCTGCCAGTTGCCGAGGCAGAAGATCCAGAGCACCAGCCAGCGCCGCCGCGCATCGCGCGTCAGGTAGCCCGTCAGGACACTCAGGGCAGCGAGCCACAGACCCATGTTGATCACCGGTGCCCAGAGGGCAACAGTCACCGGGTCCAGTCCGGTCGCCTTAAGCACCGTCGCCAGGAGGGCGAAGAAACCCGGCCAGTTGAAGTAGGCATCGATGTCCGGGTTGACCCCCTCGGTGCGCGTGAGTGCGTCCGCAATGCCCAGATGGCGGAACGCGACCTCACCCCGCGGTACGTCCGTCACGAAGGATGCGGTCCCAAAGAGGACGAGCACCAGCACCACAACCAGCCACAACATGACCGGGCGGCTCGCCGGGCCCGCGGCATCTCCGCGCAGCGCCACGACAAAGGCGACATTCAGGACCAGAAGCCCCACCCAGAACGGGTAGGGCAGGACGGCGACGAGCCCCAGATCGCTGTTCACGGGCAGTGCCACCGTGGATGCCGCCCATACGGTAAGCACCAGTGACACTACACCCGCCAGTGCGCACCACACGTCACGGGGCTTCCAGCGTGCCTGGATGCGGCTGGGTGCATCAATTGTGGTGGTCATCTTGACTCCTTCGTGATGCGCCGAAGAACGGCGACTAAGCGTAGGCCGACCGCAACGGCCCCAATGGAGAGCACCACCAGCCACGCAAGGGCCATGGCGCCGGGGCCCGTTTCGGCGACCAACAACGCTGAAACGCAGAGGGCGACTCCGATCGTCACGCCGACCACGATCGGCTCGGTGTAGCGGCCGAGGGCCCGGCACACGGCGTTGTAGGCCTGCAGCACCGCGTACGGCACCAGTCCGGCCGCCAACCACCGCAGCGCGTCAGCGGATGCGTCGGCGTACCGCTCGCCCAGCAGACTAAGCAGCGGGTGAGCGAGGAGGACGAGGACGACTGCGGCCAGGCCTCCCACGGCGAGCGACCAACGCAGACTCGCCCAGGTTGTCGACACCAGGCGGTGCGGGTCACGGACACCTTCGGAAAACTGGACGATGCCCATCAGCATCGGCGCGGAGTAGGCAGCCCAGGCCATCATCCATGCGGGATACCAGTAGGCAGCGGTCTCCGGTGCCACCGTGTGGGCGAGCAGGAGCGGCAGCACCAGCCCGGGGGCGCGCTCCGTGAGGGTGAGGAGCTGGTATGGAATACCCACCGCCAGCAGTGGACGGCCACGGGCCGAGCGCAGGGATGGTCGCGGCCGGTAGCCAATCAGTTTTCGCAGCTGCACCACACCAACGACGCACGCCACCGTATTCCCGAGGGTCCAGCAGGCCATCACCACATCGGCGGAGGCGCCGTGAGCCTGCCAGGCCACGAGCGCTGCCGCCCCGAGTGAAACCCCGCCGCCCAACGCGTACCTCAAGCTCGCGCTGGCACCGCGGCCCAACGCCACCAGCGCCTGGTCCAGCACGATCACCAGGGTGCCGGTGACGGCAGCCGCAAGGAACGTAAGCCAGAAGAGAACCGATGCCGACGCCGTCTCCGGCGCCACCGCCGACTGCAGCACGAGGTAACCGACGGCCAGCACGGTGCCGGCTACCCCCACGATGGCGAACGCCGCATCCAGCACCCGCGCGGGCGGCTCTCCCCGCCCCACAGCAACAATTACGGCCGACCCGGCACCCAGCACGGCGAGCTGAGTGCAGATCATCACTGCCGCAACCGCAGCCATGGTGAGCCCGACCTCACGGTCTGACGTCGCACGCGCCGCCACGACCCAGAAGGCAAAACCCCAGCCAATCTGGGCGCCCTTGCCCACGATGAGGCCAAGGGAACTGCGCAAGGCGGAGTGCCGGACGGCTGAAGGGTCCGTGACGGCAGTCCCAACCTCGGCACTCATGACGCGAGACCTTTCCTCAGGCCCGCATAGTTGTACCAGCAGAAGGCGAGGTAGTAGCGCAGCCACCGGGGCTGGCCCGAGGCGAGGCTAAGGGCGCTGCCCCGGACTGCCGCAGCGGCGGGCAGCAGCGCCAACCTCGCACCCCGCCAGCCGTGCTTGCGGATCATCCGTCCCAGTCCCGTTCCGTCCATAAGGAACTGGTCGAGCGCAAAGTCGAAGTCGTCCGCGGCGAAACGGTGTTCGACAACTACCCGCTGTGACACCGCCGTTCGGAGCCCCGACTGCCGCATCCGCCAACGCAGCTCGATGTCCTCCCCCGACTTGAACTTATCGTCGAAACCCACACCCAGCATGAGCTCCCGGTCGACGATCGTCGCCACGAGCCCGAACCAGTTGCGGCTGCGGCCGGTGCGATGATGGTGTGCCAGCGCCTGGCCCCAGTAGCCGGGCCCGGCGACACTCTCCAAACCGGCCTGGAGTGCGTCGTAGCCGCCTTCGACCAGCTCCGTGAGGAGGTCAGCGACCCCCGTTGGCCCGAACACGACGTCGGAGTCAACGAGCAGGACCCAACGGGTGCTGCTGTTCTGCACCCCCAGCGTTCTGGCCCACGGCAGGCCACGGCCCTCGTCACTCAGGATCCGGGCACCGGCCGCGAGGGCGATTTCGACGGTGCGGTCGGTAGAGCATCCGTCCACCAAAATGATCTCGGCGACGCCGGACTGGCGCAGGGCTTCCAGGCAGCGCGGGAGCATGAGCTCCGCGTTGCGGGCCGGAACCACCGCGGTGACCTCGGAAGGGCTTGGACCCACTGTGTCCACCCCCTCAGATCTGCTCGTCGAGGACCGACGGCAACAGCTCCTCGAGATACCGGACGATGTCGTCCGACGCCTCGTCCGCGCTGTACGCGGCAGGCACCTGCAGCAGGTGGCAGGGCCGCCCGTCCAGCGCTTTGCTCAGCACTACACCTTTCGCCGCGAAGTGCTCGCGCCACGGGACGACGGACGTGGCGGCCAGGCCTGTCACCACATGCTGCGAGAAGCCCGCCATCTCGATGTGGAAGTTGCCGATCATCCGGTCCACCATCCAATCGGTTGTCCGCTCGACAATCCGGGACCGGGAGCCCTCGTAACGCTCGATGTAGATGGCGGCGGCGAGCGGGGCCGTTGTGGTCACTTCCCGGCCGGGAAACGCCTTCGCAGCATCCACCATGCGGTGCTCCGGCGACCACCGCCGGGAGAAGTCCGCGAGGCGCGGGTAACGGATGACGTACGGATGCACCACCGTGGTGAGGCGGCCGACGCTCTTCGAGAGCTGTGGCGGGACGAGGGGCTTCCGGACGCCTTCAAACAGGTGCGGGTAGATGTTCCGGTGGTGCGGCTTGATGAACATCGGCTTCGCGTAGCCGAGCAACGTGGCGTCCTCGGCGAGGAAGGCCCAGTCATCGCCCATGAACGACCACCCTTCGCGCCGCATCAGCTTGGCGGCGGTGCTCGTCTTACCGGTCCCTCCGGCGGCCGGAAGCGCGATCGCGTGCCCCCGGTACGCCATGGTTGCCGCGTGGATCATGCCCGCTCCTCGAGCGACCATGGCGGCGTCCAGAACAGGGACCACGGAGGTCAACAGCTCGCCCGGGCCGTGGATGCGCCACTGGTTTCCGTCCCTCACGACCTGGAGCTGCTCGGCCTGGAAGCGCACGCTGTTTTCCGTGTACGCGAGCTCGTGCTCAAGCAGACCCGCATCCGGCATTGGCTCCAGTTGGTCATCCACCGTGATGTCGGCCGGCCGTTCGGTGTCAGTAGCGAAACACGCCAACATGCTTCGGAGCTGCGGCGCTGACGGCGCCGCTGCGTCGACGCGGAGCGTGATGCGGCCATGGATGTCGAAGTGCAGTGCCTTGGTGTTGGTCTTGGTCTGCTTGTGCATGGTTTGTCCCCTGTTTGTGTGGTGTTTCTGAGATGGTGTTGCTGGTTGGTGGTGCCGGTCGGATGGTGTTGTTGGTGGATGGGTGTCGACGGCGTCCGGCTAGTTCGCCAGCGTGAGTACCAGCTTGGGTGCGAACGATCCACCATTGGCCTCCTTTGAATTGAGGTCCAGGCCGTCGCTGCTGGTGGAGTCGATACCCAGCGAGAGTGGTCCGCCGAGCTCGCCGTTCAGAGCTGTGGCGTTCAGCGAAACGGGGTAGTCGGTGTTGGTAGTTGTTGGGCCGAGACTGCCGAGGATGCTGGTGCCAAGGGCGGGGCGGTTGTTGTACGTGATCACGCTCTGATCCCAGCTGTCGCTAAGGGCCAACCTGACGTTCTGCGTACCAGTGGACCCGCTCCCGGCGCTGCGCAGCTGCAACGTCGCACTCTGCAACGTCCTACCGGCATACGCCGACAGGTCGAACTTCAAGTACGTGGCCTCCACTGGGCTGTTGTCGACGCCCAGCATGGTACTCGTGCCATTGTTCGTCGTCGCCGCCCCGCTTGATACATAACTGTCGTCAGTGGCAGTTAGCGTGACGGTCTCCGTCGTGCCGCCGCCGCCCGCCGGAGCGGCCGTGGTGAAGGTCCAGGTCCTGTCCGCCGCCAAGGCGTTACCTGCAGCATCCTTCACGCCGCTGGCGCCACTCTTGATCGTCGCCGTGTACAACGTACTCGCCGCGAGATCCGCTGTGGGATTCAACGTCGCCACGTTGCCCGCGTACGTCACAGCCGCCGACACCGGCGTCGTCGTCCCCGGCCCCGTCAAAGTGAACGTGCTCGACGAAACACTCGAGGCGGTCATCGCCTCCGAGAACGTCCCAGTCACATTCGACGACACCGCCACCGCATTACCGGAAGGCGACGTAGCCGTCACCGTCGGAGGCGTCGTATCACCGCCGCCGGCCGGAGCCGCCGTGGTGAAGGTCCAGGTCCTGTCCGCCGCCAAGGCGTTACCTGCAGCATCCTTCACGCCGCTGGCGCCACTCTTGATCGTCGCCGTGTACAACGTACTCGCCGCAAGATCCGCAGAAGGATTCAACGTCGCCACGTTGCCCGCGTACGTCACAGCCGCCGACACCGGCGTCGTCGTCCCCGGCCCCGTCAAAGTGAACGTGCTCGACGAAACACTCGAGGCGGTCATCGCCTCCGAGAACGTCCCAGTCACATTCGACGACACCGCCACCGCATTACCGGAAGGCGACGTAGCCGTCACCGTCGGAGGCGTCGTATCACTACCGCCAGCGGGGCGCTCGTAATGGTGCCAATACCGGCTTGTAGCGTTCACGTCGGCGAGCAACAACAGACCCGTCGTATTGTTGATGTTCTGTTTGGTCGACGTCACGTTGTGGACATACTGGTCGGCGTCCATGATACGAAGCGTCTTCGTCGCGCTGGCGAGCCCGCCGGGGTTGCTTACCAGCGCGGACTTCTCGTAGATCGCGCCCCCCGAACTTGTGCAAACACCAGCGTTCGTCGCACCAGTGCCACTCTTCGGATAGGTAGCGAAGGTACGCAGCATCTGCGTGCTCTCGTCAATCAGGACGATCACCCGGTTCGGGCACTCGGCCACAGTCGCGATCGTGTGCGCCGTCCAGGCCGACGTCGTAGCGTTCAATGCCAAGAGCTGGATCAGCGGATCTGCCGATGCCGTTTTCGACGTTTTGACAGCGGCGAAAACCCTTCCCCCCGAGGAGTCCAGCCACTTTAGGTTCATGTGGTCATCACCGCTGCGCTGCCCCGAAACTGCTGCTACAGGTGCGGTCCAGGCGTTGTTCGCTGCCCCATCGGCGTGGACGCTCCAGTACATGCCGTCCGTGGCGTCACCCACTTGCCGGCTCCACATCACACCTATTTTGTTCCCGCCGAACGCGATCACAGCGGACGTGTCGTCCACAGACACGTTGCTCAACGGCGCAGGGTGCGCGAACGGCGTCCCCCAGGTCACGTCATCCGGACCGGTAGCCGAGACATTAGTGGCGTTGAGATAGATCCGGTTCCCCTGCTGCCATGTGGCCCACAGCCGACCAGTTGAGTCCTTATCGATGGCCAGGGCCTCGACACGGTGGTTATTGATGTTGGCAGAACCCAGCAGCCTGTAAGTCTTCGCAGCCGAGTCGTAGCTGTAACGGCGCATGGTCGTCGGGAAGTTCGGCTCAGCCGGCACGCCGTCGTTGACGAACCGATAGCTCGCCACATACAACGTGGTCCCGTCCCACAGCACGTCATGGTGGGTGTTCGCCCGCGTATCCGTCGCCACACGGGTATCAACCCACGTGTTCGTCGCGGCATTGAAGCGGAAAATATGGAAATCCGAGCTGGCGGTGTCCCACAGGTTTCCCCACCAGGTCCCGTCGTTAAACCACAGCCCGCTCGTTGACCGCTTCGTGCCCGTCGGTGTCCCTGTCCCGGTATGCGACGGACCCTCAACTCCAACATCAGGCAGGGCAGCCGACGCCGGAGGCACCACCACAACAACACCCACCGCAAGCAGCACTGCCGTCAGCAGTGCTGCCAGCAGTGAGTGTGGCCGCAGCTTCCGCCACCCGCGTGGACGAAGACCATCTCCGGCAACGAAGCCGCGCGGAGCTGTACCCTCGCGCCCAATCTGGTTATTCATGTTCATTCCCCGACCTTTTCAAACTGAAAACTTCTGACAGTGCCGCTCCACCGTGCCCCCGGCCGGTCCGGCAATCGATCACTCTCCATACCCGGGATCAGTTCCGGGACCCGCGGCGTCCGCGGCCCGTAGCAGCTCCTTCGTACGTTTATTCACTGGACTTCCCGCCAGGCAGCATCCACGGGAGCTGTGCTTCCCGGGAGCGGCGAGACGTGGGCCAAGCGCCGGCCGCGCACATAGCCTGCGGCTGTGACGGCCAGAACCGAAACCACGGCCCCTGCCCGCCCTAGTCCTCCCCGGTCGCGGTTTCTGCCCCAGTCGTAGATTCCGGAGACAACGGCGCGTGGCAGGACGCTTCGGACGTAGCGGCGTTCGGGGCCCAATGCCCGTTTGTGGCCCACGATTTGGCTGACCTGTGCCTTGGAGATCCCTTCAGACCAGGACCTGGCCAACATGTAGCGGAACGTCCCCCTCTGGGCCGGAACGTGATGGTGTACCAGGGCTGCGGGTTCGTACACGATGCGTGACCCCGGTGTGCCCATCCTCGAACGTATGCAGATCTCCGTCTCTTCACAGCCGAGGGGCTTTGTCCCCTGGCGTCCGAGGTCAAGATTGAAGCCGCCGACCTGATGGAGCACTTCCAGCCGGAAGGACATATTCGCACCAATGACGTTCCTGACCTCGGAGGCCACCTTGGGCAATCCCCTGTAGCTGCAGCCGACGATCCAGTCCAACTCCTCGCCGAAGTACGACGGACGGCCGGATTCCCAGACTGGTTCAACGCGCCCGCCCACAGCCAGTACATCCGGATCGTCGTAGTAGGTGATCAGCCGTTCAAGCCAATCCGGAGCCGCTTCGGCGTCGTCATCGAGGAAGGCCACGACATCGGAGGTACTGAGGCCTACTCCCGTGTTCCGGGCTCCGGAGAGCCCCTGGGCTCCGCTGCTCTCCACAAGCGTCACGTCATCAACAGTGGCGATGAGGCGCTTGTAGAGATCCTGGTTGTGGTCGACAACCACAAAGACCTCGTGTGGGACAACGGTCTGGGCACGGACGGAATCAATGACGCCTAGCAACCTGTCCCAGCGGGCCATGGTGTAGCAGCATATGACAACGGAAACTGTCGGAGGTTCGATATTGGTGCGCATTTCAAAGTCCTTGAACTACGGAAAGAAGACTCTGCGGATCAGTAGGTGTACGCGGAAACCTGACGTTTTCGTATGCGTACTTCACCCGCCGGAGGGCCTCGGGGCGGGCTCCGGCAGTCGGCGCTTCCCAAAGCATGCATTCGCGTGTGAGCGTCCCCAGGACCCGCCACCCGTCACGGAACGTCTGCAGATTCGAGGCTCCGGAGATGCGGTCGAGCTCAATGCTGGGTACCTCTGCGATGCGAAGGCCAGCCCTGGCTGCGCGGACAATCAGCTCGGTCTCAATTTCGAACCCGTCTGATTCCAGCTGCAAAACCTCCAGGCATTCCTTGCGGAAGGCTATATAGCCGTAACAGAGGTCGGAATAGTTGCTGCGCAATACTGCATTGGCCATCCACGTAAACGCACGGTTGCCGGCGCTCCGCAGCCAGGTCAGGTCTTCGGATCCGCCTCCCGTGACGTAGCGGGACCCTTTCACGAAGTCGTAGTCGTGCTGGAGCGGGGAGACAAACCACCCGATCTCCTGGGGGTCCATGCTTCCGTCAGCGTCCAGCATGACGATGATGTCTCCGGAGGCTGCTGCGAACCCTGCCCGGAGTGCGACGCCCTTGCCCTTGCGCTGCTCGTCCACCACAACAACGTCGACGCGCAGTGCACGGGCAACGTCGACGGTGTGGTCGTGGGAGCGTCCATCCACGATCACAACCTCATCCACGTAGGAGGGCATGCGGCGAATGACCCAGGGAAGGTTCATTGCTTCATTCAGGGTTGGAATAACAACGCTTACTGACGCTCTTGGTGACGAGATGGTCGGCTCGGACAAGGAGACTGGGAGCTGGGTGGAAATAGACAAATGCATCACCACTTCATGACAATTACCGAATAGGAGACAACGTCGCTCTAATGAATGCGCGACACTAGCGCTTGTCGGTCTCGGTCTAGTCTGTGGCCCCAGCTCTTTCAGCCATCAACTCTGCCCGTGTCAAAAGAGCCTACGGTCCGCCCTAGGGGGTGTCACGAGTAGCCTGTACTCCCTTTTCCCGGCAAGACCCCCTGGCCCTACGTAAGTAGCGGGGTTACGGTGCAGTCAAGTACTTAGGTATAGGGTTATCGGCCAATCCGATGATTAGGTATAGGGGGTTTCGCGCTTTCCAGGGAAATAGGTACAGGGGTTGTATTGCGAAAGTATTTGCCGCTGGTCTATTGTTCAGCATTTTGGGTCTACGGCTCGCTGAACTCCAGTTATATGGTTCAATTCCCCAGTAGAGACAGCGTGAATATGAAAGTTACGTCGCCCGGCCTACCTGCCTGGAGAACCGGTTACTCGGACCCGTTGGCCGCCGTCCGGAAGAACAGCTCCGTCACAGCGGCCAGCCGCCGCGGGTCCTCCACCCCGCACAGCTCCCGGGCAGAGTGCATGGAAAGCAACGGAACGCCTACGTCCACGGTCCTGATCCCAAGGCGGGTGGCAGTCAGCGGACCAATGGTGGAGCCGCAGGGGATCGCGTTGTTGGACACAAACTCCTGGTACGGCACCCCGGCCTCACCGGAAAGCCGGGCCCACAAAGCTGCCCCGTTGGCGTCCGTGGCGTAGCGCTGGTTGGCGTTGATCTTCAGCAGCGGGCCGCCGTTAAGTACTGGGTGATTGGCGGGGTCGTGCCGCTCGGCGTAATTGGGATGGACGGCATGCCCGGCGTCGGCCGAAACGCAGAACGACGCCGCCAGCGCCTGCCGCCGTTGGCTCACCGTGGCACCGAGGCCGTCCGAGATGCGCACCAGCACATCCTCGAGGATGGGCCCGCAGGCCCCGGAGCGGGAGTTGGAGCCAATCTCCTCGTGATCGAAGGCGGCAAGTACGGCCACCGGCCCGCCGGCGGCGCCACGAACAGAAGAAGCATGCGCAATCAACGCCACCAGCCCCGCATGGGTGGCCGAAAGGTTATCCAGCCGCCCGGACGCGAAGAACTCCCCGTTGCCCCCGAAAACCGCAGGCGCCTGTGTGTCGGCAATGACAACGTCGTACCCGCCAATCCGGGCAGGGTCCACGGAAGCGCCGGGAACATGGGAAGCCAGCACGGCAAGCAGGTCAGAATCCCCGGCGTTGCCGAGCCCCCATACGGGATTCATATGCCGTTGCTTGTCCAGCGTGAGGCCGTCATTCACGGCGCGGTCCAGGTGGATGGCCAGCTGCGGGAACCGGAGCATGGGACCGGTGGCCGTGAGGTGCTCGGTGCCATCCAGCATGACCAGCCGCCCGGCCAGCTGCAGCTCACGGTCCAGCCAGGAGTTCAGCAGCGGCCCCCCGTACACCTCCACGCCTGCCTGCAGCCAGCCGTGGGCACCAATGGTGGGCTTGGGCTTGAGCTTGAAGGAAGGGGAATCAGTGTGTGCCCCCAGGATGTTGAACCCGGTGGTGGGTCCGGCGCCCTCGGGAACCACCCAGGCGATCAGCGCGCCGTCTCGGATGATGAAGAATGAACCGGCGCCGCCCTCCCAGGGCTCCAACTCATCCAGCCGGACAAACCCGGCGTCCAGCAGCCGGCGGCCCGCTTCGTGCACGGCGTGGAAGCTCGACGGCGATGCGCTGACGTAGTCGCCAAGGTCCTGGATGTGGTCTGCAGCGGAGGATGAAGAAGGCATGCTCCCGAGTCTAGAGGGTGACGTTGAGCCCAGCCGTGTAGCCCGCCGCAGCTGATCCGGTCATGGTGGCGAGCTGGTAGATGCCGCCGTCGTTCCTGAACACACTGTCCGACTGCAGTGTGGTGCGGCCCATGTTCCGCCTGCTCGTCTCGTAGCCCGGGGAGGCATAAACGTCATCGCAGGAGGCCTTGGTGAGCGCAATCTGCGAAACGGCCAGCACCTGCCCTGCCACCGTCGCGTTGTTCATGGACTCGAACACCTCGAAGTGGATGTGCGGCCAGCGCCCGGAATAGGCGCCAGGAAAAATCGTCGTGAAGGTGGCCTGGCCGTTCACGTCCGCTTGCTGGACGCCGCGCAGGTAGTTCTCGCTGGTTAGTTCCGGGTCGTACATCGAATACCTGCCTTCCCGGTCGCAGTGCCACGCATAGACGGCCGCCCCGGCCAGCGGGACGCACCCGTTCGCGTTATCCAGCAGTGTCAGGGTGAAGGTCAGCGGTACTCCTTCAGCCCTGGCGGTCCCGGTCCCGAAGCTGGATGCGATGTCCCGGCGCACTACTCCCGAGGCTTGCAGCAGGTTGGGCCCATTCGAGCCGTCGGCCGGAAATGGCCCGGCGGTTTCCTGCGGAATTTCCACGCCGCACTCAGCAATGGCCCGGGTCAGGGCGGGCGACGGCGAACTGGCGGCACCGCCCGAAGCAGCGGTTGCCGGGCCGGCGGACGACGTCGAAGGGCCTGCGTTGGGGGTCGTCCCGCCTGGAGTGCAGGCAGCCAAGGCAGCGGCGGCGCCGCCCGCGCCGAGGAACATGCCCAGGGACCGGCGGCTCATGATGGTTGAAAGGTCGAATTCGAGGCCCCGGTCGTGGTTCGGATGGGGGAGACGGTTGCTCATGGATCCATCCAACCGCCCCGCCCATCGCCTGCATAGGGTTTCCTGGGCGGCGCGTGCGTCAGTAGTCCGGGTTGCTGGGAACCACCAGGCCGGTTTCGTACGCATAAACCACTGCCTGGACGCGGTCGCGGAGGTGGAGCTTGGTGAGGATGCGCCGGACGTGCGTCTTCACCGTGGCCTCTGACAGGAAGTACCGGTGGGCGATCTCCGCATTGGACAGCCCCTCGGCCATGGCCTGCAGCATTTCCGTCTCCCTGGGCGTCAGGTCGGCCAGGAGCGGATCGGGCGCAGGAGCCGCCGGTGCGGGCTTGGCGGCACCGCGGACATACGTCTCCAGCAACCGCTGGGTGACCCTGGGTGCCACCACGGCGTCGCCGCTGGCCACCAGCCGTACGGCGTTGATCAGTTCCGACGGCGCGGCGTCCTTCAGCAGGAACGCGGACGCGCCCGCCTGGAGGCCCGCGAAGGCATACTCGTCCACATCGAAGGTGGTCAGGATGATGATCCTGGAGCAGGCCCCGGATTCCGTGATGGCACGCGTCGCCTCGATGCCGTCCAGCAGGGGCATCCGCACGTCCATCAGCACCACATCGGGGTTCAGTTCCCGGACCCGGCGGACGGCCTCGGCACCGTTTGACGCTTCGCCCACGATCCGCAGGTCGTCCTCGCCCTCGAGGATGAGCCGGAAGCCCATGCGGAGCAGCGGCTGGTCATCCACCAGCAGGACGGTTATGGCCGGATTATTGGTCATGCTTTGCCTTGGAGTTCGTAGGGACGGTGGGATTCGGAAACATCATCGCCAGGCCAGGTAAGGACGGCGTGCACCCGCCAGCCCCGTCCGCCGCGGCCGGCCTCCACCGTGCCGCCGTAGATCCGTGCCCGCTCGGCCATTCCGGTGATTCCCTGGCCGGTGCCGTAGGAGCCGTGCCCCGGGGCCTGGGCCGCGCCGTCGCCAGGGGCGGGATGCCCCGGAAGTCCTGCCCCGTCGTCGAGCACGTCAATGGTGACCGTTGAACCCGTGCGGACAATCGAGACGTCTACCCGTCCCAGCGAACGGCCGTAACGGAGCACATTTGTCAGTGATTCCTGGACAATCCGGTACACGGTGAGCTGGAAGGCGGCGTCGTCGGGCAGCGCCGGCCCGGTGTGGGAGTAGTGCAGGGGCAGGCCCGCGGTGCGGAACCCCTCCAACAGCTTGGACAGGGTGTCTCCCGATGCGAGCGGCAGCGGCGGGGCCGCTGCTCCGGCATCATCGCGGAGGACACCCAGGACCCGCCGCATGTCGGCGAGGGCCGTCCGGCCCGTCCGGGACAGTTCACCCAGCACCTCGCCGGCGCGCTCCGGACTTTTCCGGACCACGACGGCGGCGCCGTCCGACAAACTGATCATCACCGTCAGCGAGTGGGCCACGACGTCGTGCATCTCCCGGGCGATGCGGTTCCGTTCGTTCACCGACGCGAGCCGGGCGGTCCGCGCTGCCCACGCGGCCACTTCCAGTTCGTGTTCCCGCCCCTGCCGGACGGAGATGCCAATGCCTGTGGCGATGAAATTGGACAGGGTGATGGTGGCCCCGGTGGCGATGCTGGTCAGCAGGTGGAAGTCGCCGGGGTTGACCCCGGTGTCGTGGACGAAGGAGTTCTCCATCGGCCCGACGGCGGCCAGCAGGTAAAGGAGGGCAAGCGGCGCCGTGGCCACCGCCATGGTGATGAGCGCAAAGCGGCGGGTGTGGGCCACTGCCACGGCATACAGCGAGAACCAGAGGCCGGCCGACACATTGGAGCCCCACGGGTGCAGCAGCGTCACGGCCACCTCCGCCACTGCCACAAAGGCGGCAAGGCCCACCGGGTGGAAACGGCGGAGGAACAGCGCCACGGCCACCGCCACCAGCAGGCCGATGGCAGGCCAGTTGCCGGACCGGACGGCGTCTGCAACTGTGGGCGCCACCAGCAGGCTGTAGCTGGCGGCCACCACGGCGTCCATCACAAGGGGGTGCCGGTGCAGGTACCGGCGGATGCGCCCCCTGCGCCTGGCGGTGAGCTCGGCAAAGGACGCGTCGGCCTGTCCGGCCGGCGCGTCCCTTCCAGCTGACGTTTCTGTCATGGTCGCGGTTCTTGGTCCCTGTTTAGACGTCGCGCTTCTTCAAGGCGATCATTGCCGGGATCAGGAACAACAGCACGTAGCCCAGGAAAATCAGGCCGCCGTGCCAGGGATCGATCACGCCGTCGGTGTGGCCGATGGATAGGAAACGTCCGCCGGCCTCGCTCGGGATGTACTGCGGAACGTACTTCCAGAATTCACCGGGAATAAGGGTCATGAAGCCCGCAGCGATGGAGAGGACGAAGAACATGGCCACCAGGACGGTGATGCCGCCGGCGGAGTTGCGCAGCAGCGTGCCCAGGGACAGGCCGATCAAGGCAACTCCGGCCACGTAGAGGCCGCCGGTGAAGATACTGTAAAGCACTCCATCGGTGGACCAGTCCAGGTCGAAGCCCATGCCTTGGAATACCGGCATGGCGATCAGGAAGGTTACTGCTCCGGCGATAGCGGTGATCACGTAGGAGATGACCGCAAGGATGATCGCTTTGGCCACGAAGGCGGGGGTGCGCCGCGGCACGGCGTTCATGGTGGAACGGATCATTCCGGTGGCGTATTCGGAGGACATAAAAAGCACCGCCAGTGATCCGAGGATCAGGATGCCGATCTGCAGGCCGGCGTTCGGCAGGTTGTAGAGGTCAAAGCCGGAGCCCGGAGGAAATGATGCCTCGAGCATTTCGGGGGTCATCGTCTGGCCCTGCTCCCTGGCGTTTCGGATCATCTCGTCCAGGTAGGTGTAGCGGATCAGGACAGTCAGAGCGCCAACTCCGACGATGGCGGCCAGTGTCAGCGCAAGCAGGATGCGGGTGGACATCAGCGACCAAAGCTTGATCCATTCGGACCTCAGGACGCCGCCAAAGGTCACACCGCGCGATCCCGCAGAGGACCCGGTGGGGGCGGTACGGGTTTCAGTCATCGTGCTCATCGTCCTTACTTTCCTGCCGCTGCCGGGGCGGCCACTGCGGGTCCGCCGGTCAGGTGCGAATGGTATTCCACTTCGTCCTTGGTGAGGTCGAAGTACGCGTCTTCAAGGGAGGACATCTGCGGGGTGAGCTCGTAGACCAGGAGACCGTTGTCCAGCGCGACCTGTGCGATCCCGCGGGAATCCATCCCTGTCACTTCGAGGGTTTCCGGCTCGCTGTGGTCCACGGTGACGCCATCGCCTGCCAGGAGGGCAGAAAGTTGCAGCGCGTCGCTGGTGCGGACCAGGGTCCTGGCCTGCCGGGTTCCGGCGATGATCTCCTGGACCGGTGCGTCCGCGATGATCCGTCCACGGCCGATGACGATCAGGTGGTCAGCAGTCTGGGCCATTTCGCTCATGAGGTGCGAGGACAGGAAGACGGTTTTGCCCTGGTTTGCGAGGTATCGCACCAGGTTGCGGACCCAGAGGACACCCTCCGGGTCCAGGCCGTTGACGGGTTCGTCCAGGATAAGCGTCTGGGGATCGCCCAGAAGCGCGGCGGCGATTCCCAGCCGCTGCCCCATGCCGAGGGAGAAACCGCCGGCCTTCTTGCGGGCCACTGCCTCCAGGCCGGTCATCTCGATGACCTCATGGACCCTGGTCTTGGGAATGCCGTGCGTGGCGGCCATGGCCAGGAGGTGGTTGTAGGCGCTGCGGCTGGTGTGCACGGCTTTGGCGTCCAGCAGCGCACCCACCTCGTGCAGCGGTGCCTTGTGGTGGGCGTACGGCAGGCCGTTCACGGTGACGGAGCCCGACGTCGGCCGGTCCAGCCCCATGACCATGCGCATGGTGGTGGATTTGCCGGCGCCGTTCGGGCCCAGGAAGCCCGTGACCAGCCCTGCTTGGACGGTGAAGCTGACCCCGGCCACGGCGGTTTTTCCGCCGTAAACCTTGGTCAGGCCTTTTGCCTCAATCATTGATTGTTCCTTCGGACGGCAGCGCGTGGCTGCGGCAGATGTTCGGGGACGCTTGCGTTATCCACCACGCTACCGAGGCGCAGGCCTGTTTTCGCCGGTCTCAGGGATGATTCAGGGGTAAACCGGGGTAGTCCCCCTGGATGAGGCGCGGCCACCATCAGGGGATGGCGACGTCAGGGACAGGGGGAGTAGTAGGCAAGAGCCCGGGGCCGCACCCTGTACTCAACACTGCGGACGCCGGCCAACGCCTCGCCGTCGACAGCCAGCACCATCGGTGCTCCGCCCGCTTCGATACGCACTTCCTTGGCCTCGGACAGATGGGTGATGCGTGAGGTGGCCAGCGTGCCGGTCAGCACGGACCAGAGCAACCTCAACCGGGCGAAGGACTCATCTGCCGTGATCATGCGGATGTCGAGGACGCCGTCGTCCATCACCGGCCGCAGCAACGGGGCATGGTCGCGGGGATAGTACCGGCCCCGTCCCACATAGGCGATCCACACTCTGTGCAGCCTGCCGTCCACGGTCAGGGTGGTGGGAGTGCCCGCCGCGAACGTCCGGAACATTGCCACCACTCCGGCGAGGGGCTTTCCCAGTGCCGGCTGCAACTGTTCGCGCCGCCGGACGAAGTTGGGATACAGGCCGACGCTGGACGTGTTGAGCATGGTCACTTCCGCCTTTTCGGGTTTTCCGGCCAGGCCGCGCTCCACGGTGATGGCCCCGATGTCCGCCAGGGCAGCTTCGCCTTTCGACGCGGCTGCCAAGGCTTCTTTCAGGCTCCCCGTTCCGGCGTCCCGGGCAAAGTGGTTGATGGTTCCGCCGGGCAGGACCAGCAGCGGGAGTGACCGCTCGACGGCGGCAGTGGCCGCCGCTCCCACCGTTCCGTCACCGCCCCAGACACCCAGGGCAAGGGTCCCGGGACGATCTGACGTCTCGCTGATTGCGGCACAGAGATCATCGTCCGGCTGCACGGTTTTTATATACGCCTTGGGGAATACCTGCTGAAGCGCGGCAGCCGTCTCCTTGGTAAAGGAACCACCCAAAGTATTGACTACAATCGCAAGCCCTTCCCCCTCGGGCAGTTGGGGCGCAGTGGTCCAGGTTCTTGCTGTCTGCGGGAACGACGGGCGGACGGGCCACCACCGCCTCGTGACCAGCGCTGCACCGGCACCGATCGCGGAACCGAACAGCACATCCGAGGGCCAGTGTGCCCCCGTATGGACGCGGGAGTATGCCACCCCGAGCGCGGCAGGAGCCAGCGCCGCCCCCAGTGACGGCTTGACCAGCCCTGCCCCTACGGCGAACGCCACCGCTGAAGCCGAGTGACCAGACGGCATGGAGGAGCTCTTCGGCTGCGGATGCACGAACCGGAACACAGGAAGGTGTTCCGGCAGCGGACGGGCGCGGGGCAGCAGGGTCTTGAACACTCCGTTGGTCACTGCGGAGGCAACTGCCTGCGCGATCAGTCCGTGAAGTGCGGCGCGGCGCGGCCTGCCCGGGATGGTGGCCAGGACGGCGGCAATCCCCATCCACAGTTTTCCGTGGTTTGCAGATGCTGACAGCCGTCGGAAGAACTCGTCATGGTTTCCACCTGGCAGCTTTGATACATGCCGTACAAGGTACTTGTCCGTGCGGCTGATCCACTGATGGCCCCGGCGCCATTTCCTCTGCATGACCTCACCCTACCGCCGCCGCACCTGGCGGCGATGGGTGCAGCACTCCCGGGAGGACCCTACGTGACCTTCAGCGGCTTGGCGGCGCCGGCGAGCAGGAGCGCCACGATGATGGGTGCAAGGATCGCCAGCAGCGCGAAGTGGATTCCCGTCAGGTCGCCCAAATATCCCAGCAGGGGAGGCCCGGCCAGGAAGGAGGTGTACCCAAGGGTGGAAACAACAGAAACCCTTGCTGCCGCATGTTGGGGGTCATCGGCGGCAGCGGACATTCCCATCGGGAAGGCCAGGGCTGCTCCTACGCCCCAGAGTGCCGCGCCCACGGCAGCCAGCCACACATTCCCGGCCAGCACAAAAAGGCAAAGACCGGCGGCTGCTGCCGCCATGCTGGCCCGGAGCACAGCAACGCGGCCGTATTTGTCGATGACGCGGCCGCCCAGGAAACGCATCGCTGTCATGGCCAGGACAAAGAGGGCGAACATCAGGGCGCCGGTGGACTCGGACGTCCCCAGGCCGTCAACGGAGGCCTTCGCAATCCAGTCATTGCCCGCACCCTCAGTCAGGGTGGCGCCAAGGATAACGACGCCGATGAGCAAGGTCCGGCTGTCCCGCCAGGCCGAAGGGCCTTTGGCAGGCTTAGCCTCGCCATCCGCCGGTGTTGGTGACGTGATGTGCGGAAGAAAGTAGCGGGGAGCAATCATCGTCACCAGCAGCACGATGCCCACGATAACCAGCAGATGCACCGGCAATCCGACGTCCAGATTCGACAGCCCTGCTCCAATCAGTGCACCCACGAAAGCTCCGCCACTGAATGCAGCATGGAACTGGGGCATGATGGTCCGCCGCAGCTTGTGTTCAACGTCGGCCCCTTCAAGGTTCTGGGACACATCCCAAAGCCCGATGGCTATGCCAAAGAAGAACAAAGCGACTGCTGTGCCCGGAATGGAAGCGATCGAAAGGGACAGTGCAATAGCCGCCCCGGCCACCGAGGCCACCAACCCGCCGAAACGCACGGTGTTGGCCGTGCCGATCCTGCCTACCACCCAGCCGGCCGTAGGCAGGGCGAGCAAAGAGCCGATGGCGGTGCAGAGCAGCAATGTGCCCATTTGGCCGGAGGTTATCTGCAGCGTCTCGGTGACCGCAGGGATCCTGGCTGCCCAGCTGGCGAAAACCAGGCCGTTAATGCCGAAGACAACAAACGTGGCAACTGCCGCTGCTTTCAGGCCAGCTTGCTGTGCCGTTCCGGTATTTAAGCTCATACATTCACTACTTCCACAGAATTGTCATCGAGTCGTCGTTGTTCTTCGGGGCTGAACTGTTTGTTGGTGACATCAACACGCTCTCTCATTTAATGCGGCATTTCCGCCAACGCTCTTCCAGCCGTGCGAGAGCGTTGGCCAAAAACGTGCAGGAAGTGAGAGAGCGTTCGGTTAGCGGACGCGTTCCACGCGCTTCTCGTCCCACACCGGCTCGGCTGATTCGTACACCTTGCCGTCCGATCCGAACACCAGGAAGCGGTCAAAGGTCCGGGCGAACCAGCGGTCGTGGGTCACGGCCAGGACTGTGCCCTCAAAGTGGTCAATTGCCCGTTCGAGTGCCTCGGCCGAGTGCAGGTCCAGGTTGTCCGTGGGCTCATCCAAAAGAAGCAGGGTGGCACCGCTCAACTGCAGCAGCAGGATCTGGAACCTGGCTTGCTGCCCGCCGGACAGGGACTCGTACTTTTGCTCCGACTGCCCCGCCAGCCCGTAACCGTCCAGCGCCCCGGCTGCTGCCTCACGGCCGAGCCCGGACCGGTGTTCGTCACCGCGGTGCAGGATTTCCAGCAGGGTCTTGCCCAGCAGGTCGGGCCGGACGTGCGTCTGGGCAAAGAACCCGGGGCGGATCCTGGCGCCAAGTTTCACAGTGCCCTCGTGCGGCACTTCGGCGATTTCGACGTCGGACACGGGCAGGTGCTCCCGCTCCGGGTCGGTGCCACCCGTGGCCAGCAGCCGGAGGAAGTGACTCTTACCCGAACCGTTTGACCCCAGCACACCTACACGGTCCCCGAACCACACCTCGGTGGAGAACGGCTTCATCAGCCCCGTGAGTTCAAGCTTCTCCGCCACGATGGCGCGCTTCGCAGTCCGCCCGCCCTTGAGGCGCATCTGCACGTTCTGCTCGATGGGCAGTGCCTCGGGCGGCCCGATCTCCAGAAACTTCGCCAGGCGGGTCTGGGCTGCGTGGTACCGGTTGGCCATGTCGGAGCGGAACGCGGCTTTGTTTTTGTACATGTTGACGAGTTCCTTGAGCTTGATGTGCTCCTCGTCCCATCGCTTGCGGAGTTCCTCGAAGCGGGCGTTGCGGTCCGCCCGTGCGTCCACGTAGGAGCCGAACCCGCCGCCGTGAACCCAGGCTCCGGCGCCGCTGATTCCGGGCTCCAGCGTGACGATGCGCCCCGCTGCGTTGTTCAGCAGTTCACGGTCGTGGCTGATGAAGAACACCGTCTTCTTCGATTCGTTCAGCTTGTCCTCAAGCCAGCGCTTGCCCGGCACGTCCAGGTAGTTATCCGGTTCGTCCAGCAGCAGCAGGTCATCCGGGCTGGCAAAAAGCGCTTCCAGCACCAGCCGCTTCTGTTCACCGCCGGAAAGACTCGACGCCGGGCGGTGCTGGGCGCGGTCAAAGGGGAGTCCCAGCGCGGCCATGCACACTTCGTCCCAGACGGTCTCGACGTCATAGCCTCCGGCGTCTCCCCAGTCGACGATGGCCTGGGCATAGCGCATCTGGCTGGGTTCGTCGTCGTGCTCCACCATGGCGAGCTCGGCGTCGTCCACCTCGCGGGCCGCCGCTGCCAGGGCGGGCGGGGCCGCGGAGACCAGCAGGTCGCGGACGGTGGAGCCGTCGCGGACCTGGCCCACGAACTGGCGCATAATGCCCATGTTCCCGGAGCGGCCGATCACGCCTTCGTCGGGAACCAGATCCCCGGCGATGATCCGGAACAGGGTCGTTTTGCCAGTACCGTTGGGGCCTATCAGGGCCGTTTTGGTGCCGTCCGGAACCTTGAAGGTCACGCCGTTCAGCAGTTGGGTGCCGTCGGAAAGGAAGTAATCGATACCGGAAACGTCAATATGGGCCACGTATTCCATCTTCCCACGGCGCGCCCACCCGAATTTTTGTCCAGATCCGCAGGCTTACCCGGCCTGGAAGTCCGCATATCTGGACAAAAACTCTAGCCCGCGGCGGTCAGGAACTTTTGCAGCAGCGGCCCGGAGGTTGTTGCCCCCAGGCCTCCATCCTCCACAAAAACTGCAACGGCGAGATCACCCTGTACGGCCACAATCCAAGCGTGCGTCTTTGGCGGATTCTCTTTGCCGAACTCGGCCGTGCCGGTCTTGGCTCCAACCGGGGCACCGGGAACACTGGACAGGAAACCTGCGTGGCCGGATGTCACCACGGCCCGCATCATATCGGCCAGGGACGCCGCTTCCTCGGCCGTGATGGGATTCTCGGAGGCCTGGGACGGAGCCTCCGCGGTGGCCGTGGCCGAGGGCTGCGCCGCGGGCGCAGTGGAGCCGCTGGTCGTTCCCTCGGCAGCGGCACCGGCGTCGGGATTCAACACCAGCTGCGGGGCTACCGGCGCACCCTTGGCCACGGAGCCGGCCATCATGGCGGCGGCCAGTGGTGACAGCAGCACCTTTCCCTGGCCGATCATCGAAGCGGCGTGCTCAGTTCCCGCGGCCTCTCCGGGGACGGATCCCAGGAAGGCGGCGGCGCCGAGAGTCGGTGCCTCAACGGCGAGGCCCATCGCCATGGCGGCTGCTTCAAGCTGCCCCTGCGAAACGGTGTCCCGTGCGGCGATGAAGGCTGTATTGCAGGAGTGGGCAAAGGCGTCACGGAGCGTCACTGAACCCAATGAGCCCTCCGGATACCCCTCCGCGTTCTTGAAAGTCCGTCCGTCCACCGTCAACGTGGGTGTGCATTCGACCTTCGACTCAGGGGTCAGCCCGTTGCGGAACATCGCCAGTGAATCCACCATCTTGAAGATGGAGCCGGGCGCGTACTGACCCAGCATTGCTGTGTTGTAGCCGTTGCTCCCCGGACCGGAGGCGGCCGCCAGGACAGCGCCGGTTGAAGGCCGGAGCGCAACAATCGCAGAGGCCGGCTCCACGCCTTCCAACGTGCTCTCGGCCAGCGACTGCAGCGTGGGATCCAGGGTTGTCTTCAGTGGGGTTCCCGGCGTGGGCTTCACCTCAAAAAGCACCCGGCGCGGATCGGTTGCGGCGGACTGGATCTGTTCCCTCGTCAGGTCGGCGCGCTGTGCACGGATAACGACGGCGTCCGTCCCCCTGAGCTGGTCGTCGTACTGCTGCTGGAGGCCGCCGACGCCGGTGACGTCACCGGCTGTCAGCTCGCCGCCGGATGCCTCGATCTGCTCGGCCGTGGCCTCGCCCACCGAGCCGAGGACGGCGCGGGCAAAGGTGCGGTTGGGGGCCAACGGCATGGAGGCCGGAATGGCACGGGCCCCTGGAATCGCCGCAATCTGCTCATTGGTGATGGTGCGGCCTTCTTCGCGCAGGGTGATCGCGGAGACAAAGGCCTCGGCACCCGACGCCTGGACCTGCTGGACGTAGGCGGCAGGGTCCACTCCGACGAGCGCTGCAAGCTTGGTGGCGGAATCAACCGGATCCCCGGCGCCAAGCTGAGGCTTGTCGATACCCACATTCACCACGGGACGGTATGTCACCAGGGGTACGTCGCCGGCACCCAGGATGTCTGCCCGCTGCGGAGACTGGGAGCCTTTAGTCAGGATCTCGCTGTCGGCCAGGTCCGGCGCCAGGGTGGCCGGATCCCAGACCGTCAGCCATTTGTCCCCGGACTTCTTGAATTTGGCCGAGACGGAGTACTTCCACTCGGCGCCGCCAAAGTTCCAGGTGTAGTTCAGGGGTGCAGAGGCGTTGTCCCCGTCAAGGGCCAGTTCGCCTGCTTCGACGGCGGGCTTCTGGGGATCCAGTGCCGCAAAAACTTTTTTCAGCTGGTCATTTGCAGCTGCGGAATCCTTGCCATCGAAGGGCACCGAGCCCACATCCAGTCCGGCTACTGCCGCGGCCAACTGCCCCGCAGCCGCTTCAGCTCCGCTCCTGCCGTCGTCGCAGGCAACCAGCGAAGTTCCGAGAATGACGGCAGCGATGCCCAAAGAAAGTTTTGTTGATATCCCCATCGCGCCATTATCCCCCGCTTTTGGGGTCACTTTGGCACGTTGCGTTCTTCCGAGCCGCCGGAGACGGGAGCTGGAGGCCTACGCTGCGGCCAGCCCGAGTGCCGGGACGGAAAGACCGAACATGTCCTGAAGTGCATACTTCGCAGCGTGGTACCCCGGCATGCCGGTAACACCCGGCCCTGGCGGGGTGGAGGAAGAACACAGATAGACGCCGCGCAAGGGTGTACGCCATGGGACCGGCGACACGACCGGCCTCTGGACAAGGTTCAGCATGTCCATGGTGCCCGCGCTGAAATCCCCGCCGACGTAGTTGCGGTTGTACTTCGCCAGCCCGGCAGCGGTAATCGCCCTGGACTCCACTACAAGCTCGCGGAACCCCGGCGCGAACCGCTCCAGCTGTGCAGTGATGGCTTCCGTCATGTCCCGCGTCGATCCGGAGGGGACATGACAGTAGGCCCACAGGGTGTGGTGTCCAGTGGGTGCACGGCCGGAGTCGAAGCGTGACTGCTGCGCCACCAGGACGTACGGGCGCTCCGGGTGCCTGCCCGCGCTGACCTCGTTCTCAGCGCGGGCCACCTCGGCCCGGGTACCGCCCAGGTGGACCGTTCCGGCGTCGGCCAGTTCCCGTGCCGTCCACGGCACGGGTCCCGAGAGGATGAAATCCACTTTGCACGAGCCATTTCCGTACCTGAACGATTCCAGCGCCCCCCGGTACCGGGCGGGAAGAGCGTTACCGGCCATGTTCAGCAACCCTTGCGGGGCCACGTCCAGCAACGTCGTGCGCGCGGACGGCAGATCCGCCAGCTGGTCGATGGGTGCATCGGTGTGGATAACACCCCCATGGGCGAGGATGTCATCCGCCAGGGCGGCAGCTATGGCGGCCGACCCTCCTTCCGGGATGGGCCAGCCACCCGCATGCCCGAGCGCCCCCAGCATCAGCCCCGCGCCGGACGCAGCGAGGGAGGGCAGGTGGGAGATGGCATGGGCGGCAACCCCGGCCAGCAGGGCCGGTGCAAAGTCTTCCTTGAACCGGGCGTTCCACAGTCCGGTTCCCTGCTCCACGGTCCTCAATCCGAACAGCCCTGCCGCCAACGGGTTGCGGGGGACGCGGATCAGCTGGTTCTGGGTGAAGTCCATAATCTCGTCGATGTGGTCCACGAGAGGTGCCAGCAGCCGCCGGTAAGCAGCACCGTCGCGGCCCAGTCCGTCAGCTGTCCGGTCCAGCGACCGGTAGGCGAGGGCGGCCCTGCCACCATCCAGCGGTGATCCGTAGGACAGGTCGGGGGTTATCAGGTTTACCCGGCGGGACAGTTCGAAGGCCTTGAAAAATGGTGAGGCCACTGCCATCGGATGAACCGCGGAGCAGATGTCGTGGAAGTGCCCCGGCTGCATCAGTTCGCTGGTCCGGGTCCCGCCGCCGATGGTACTGCCTGCCTCGAAGAGCTCCACGGACAGCCCGGCCCGCGCCATGACCGCCGCCGCTGCAAGCCCGTTCGGCCCGGCGCCCACTACCGCTACGTCAGGCATTGGAACCCTTCCAGGGCAGTACGGAGTTAGATCGCCCTCTAAGGTTCAACCGGAGCCAGTCAGGCGCGCCGGCAAAGGGGCCGCTCTGGGGATCATCAAGATGATGCCGGCGGATGGGGTCGTAGTCCGGGTTGTAAATGTCCCAGGTCACGCGCAGCATAAGGTAACCCACCGCCGCCATGTGCGCCGCGACGGCGAGGACGTAATAAGGCATATCCAGGTTGTGCTGGGAAGAGCCTGCGCTGGTCACTTGTCCAAGGTACATCCACACTGCTGCCCAGTGCAGGCCCTCGATTCCCTGCCAGATCAAAAAGTCACGCCATCTCGGCCGCGCCAGCGCAAGGAGGGGAATCAGCCACACCACGAACTGCGGCGAATAGACCTTGCCGGTAAGGATAAACGCCGCCACGATCAGGAAGGCCAGTTGGGCGAGGCGGGGGCGGCGGCCGGCGGTCAGGGCAACAGCTGCAATGGCCACACAGGACAGGAGAAAAAGGCCAGGGGACAAGAGGTCGACGGCGGCCGGGCTGAGTTCCGTCCATTGCAGCCGGTTCGCCACGAGGTTGTAGGCGAACCAGGGCGAGCTGTACCCGGCGTCGCGGTCCACGCTGAACTGGAAGAAGTAGGCCCACCCGGCAGGGTTGGCAGCGGCGAAGGGCAGGTTGACGGCAAGCCATGAGGCGGCGGCAGAGCCCGCCGTCACCAGCAAGGGACGGAACCGTCCAGTCCGGATGGCAAGCAGCAGGAACGCGCCAATAACAAGCAGCGGATACAGCTTCGTCGCCGCCCCCAGCCCGATGAAGACCCCGGCAAGCACCAGCCGCTCCCGCGAGAAGAAGTACATGCCCAGGGCGAGCAGGGCCACCGCCCACAGATCCCAGTTGATGGTGCCGGCCAGCACGATGCCCGGGGCCAAGGCCACCATGGCGGCATCCCAGGGCCGCCGGCTGGACATTCTCGCGGTGGCCAGGACCGTGACCACAGTAACTGCGGCCAGAAGGGCAACATTGAGGTCGAAGTAGCCCAGGACACGCGAATCCGATATCCCTGCCCCGGGAACGAGCCATGCCGTGACACCCGCGATCAGGGCGATCAGAACCGGATACTCAAACTGGCTCCCGGCACCAAGGACGGGTACGGTTCCCTCTGCCAGTCCACGGTTCCGAAAAAGCTCAGGGAAATCCGAATAGCAGGTGGCGTAGAACTGCGTGGGGGATTCCCAGCCGTTGACGCGGCAATACCCTTTGACCAGGATGCCCGCAAGGGCAGCCAGCACCGTGAGCAGTATCAGTACACGTTCAACGGTGAAGATGCCGGGGGAGACGATGCCCGGTGCGGCCCTGGCTCCGAGGGGGCCGCCGATGGCTTCGGTGAAGTTGCGCAGCAGGACATCACTGCGGCTGGGAACTACGAGGCGCGTCCGCCCTCGGTGCTCCGGCGGCTGGGTCTCCTCCATGGCATCGAGCTTACCGTTGCTGCCTGACACCATCGGAAGAGTGCCCACGAGGAGCCCACGCGTCGCCGCGTGGGCTCCGGCACTGGCACTCATGTGCGCCCATATCTTCTCCTGCAGATCAAGCGGGCCATTAGCGCATACCGCCCAACTGCTGGTGCATCAGGAGGAATACATCTTCCCGTTGTTTCTCCAGCAGAGGGCGGTTGAATTGCCTGCGGCTGCTGCGTCTCCCGCGTGAAGGAGACAGGAGTTTCTGAAGCTTCTTGATCATTGTGGATCACCTCCTTTCGAACTGACTGGCCCGCAAACTGGGCGCGACAAATAAGCCCCCAATCCCCGCCATAAAGAAATGTCCGGTTTTGGGGCATAGGAATACCCGGGAATGAATAAGTAATTAGAACCCGCGGGAAGGGAGCACAAAGCCCATAAGCTGCCGATGGCAATAGAAGAAAACTGCCGGGCTAATGGGTTAGCTGGTTATCCCGTGAAAGATGCAAGGGTGCGGATAACGGTGCCTGATGCACCCGAAACATCGCAGCCGGTCTCAGCACCGGCGGCAGGGGCGGCGGCTAAGAGCCGGCGAACCCTGGAAAGGGGCGCGCAAAAGCATCAGAGGCCGGGTCCGCGGTGATGGTTGTCTTCCGTCCGCTAGTCAAAGTAATCATTTTTCCCAACCTCCTTTTCTGCTCTGCCGTTGCTTCAGCTGAGTGGCCTGGCAACGAACGCCACGACCCCGGCAGGACGCTCTGGGGTCAGGAATAAAAGTACACCACGATTACAGTGCACCGCTACCTAATTCGTGAAACTTTCTAAAGAAACTCGGAAAAGGCTATTAAAGGCCCCACCGGACAATTGCCGGAGTCCTCTTATCCCAGCCCAGGGTGCACACTTTCGCGGTTCCGAGAATAAAGTGGCGCCCCTCGGTGGGCGGCAATTCGAGCCAGCGGGCTGTGAGGATCCGGGAGAAGTGCCCGTGGGCCACAATGAGGACGTTGTCCATGCCGGATTCCAGGACGCGCCCAATGATCTTGTCCGCCCGGGCAGCCACCTCGTCCAGCGTCTCTCCGTTGGGCACGCCGTGGGTCCAGATCAGGTAATCGGGGTTGTCTTTCCGGATCAAGTCCGAGCTGATTCCTTCATAATCGCCATAATTCCATTCCACGGCGAGGGGCTCATGCTGGGCGTCCGGAAAGCCTGCCAGTTCCGCCGTCCGGCGGGCGCGCCTCAGGGGAGAGGTCAGCACCAGGTCAAAATCGACAGGGTCCAGCACCTTCCGGGCCTCCACCGCCTGCTGCTCGCCTTCAACAGTCAGGGGCAAATCTGTGAGTCCCGTGTACTGCCCGCTTTTGGACCACTCCGTCTCGCCGTGGCGGAGGATCCAAAGCTGGGGGCGGGGGGCAAGGGCAGGATTGGTCACTTGGACTCCTTGGAGGAAAGGTCGACGGCGGCAGGAGGCGTTCCGGCCCCAGGTTCGGCAGGTGTAGATTCAGGCTGCTCCGCCCACCAGCGGAGCAGCCTGGCTTCCGCTTCTTCGGTGGGCAGGGGCCCGTGCTCCATCCGCTCATTGAGCAGGAACTTATAGGCGCGGCCCACTACAGGGCCAGGTTTGAGGTCCAGGAGGGCCATGATCCGGGCACCGTCCAGGTCCGGGCGCACCGAATCCAGCGATTCCTGTTCCCGCAGCGACGCGATCCGGGACTCGAGGTCGTCATAGGCGAAAGCGAGCCGCTCGGCCTTCCGCTGGTTGCGCGTGGTGACATCCGAGCGGGTCAGCCGGTGCAGCCGTTCCAGCAGCGGCCCGGCGTCGGTCACGTAGCGGCGAACCGCGGAGTCGCTCCAGCCCGCGTCGCCGTAACCGTAAAAGCGCATGTGCAGCTCCACCAGGCGGGCAACGGCCTTGATGGTGTCATTGTCGAACCGCAGGGCCTTCATCCTCTTGGTGGTGAGCTTGGCACCCACCATGTCGTGATGCCGGAAGCTCACCGCGCCGCCCGGTTCAAAACGGCGCGTAGCCGGCTTGCCGACGTCGTGCATCAATGCTGCGAAGCGGAGCACAAAGTCCGGCGCCGGCACGGCGCCGTCAGCGTCCGTTTCCAGTTCCGCCGCCTGTTCCAGCACCTGCAGCGAATGCTGGTAGACGTCCTTGTGGCGGTGGTGCTCATCCGATTCGAGCCGGAGGGCGGAGACTTCCGGCAGCACGAACTCGGCCAGGCCGGTGTCCACCAGCAGGTCCACGCCCACCCGGGGGCGGCGGCCGCAGATGAGCTTGGTGAGCTCGTCCCGTACACGTTCGGCGGAAATGATGGTGATCCGTTCGGCCATCCTTGTCATGGCCTGGCGGACGTCATCGTGAACGGAGACACCCAACTGCGCCGCGAACCTGGCGGCGCGCATCATCCGCAGCGGATCATCCGAGAAGGACGCTTCCGGAGCCCCCGGCGTGGCCAGGATGGAGGCGTGCAGGTCGCGTACGCCGCCGAACGGATCCACCAGTTCCAGGGAAGGCAGTTTCAGGGCCATGGCGTTGATGGTGAAGTCCCGCCGGAGCAGGTCGTCAGTCAAAGAGGAGCCGAACGCCACCACCGGTTTCCGGGACTCCGGATCGTAGGCCTCGGCACGGTAGGTGGTTATTTCGATCTGGAAGCCGGCCTTGCGCATTCCGATGGTGCCAAAGGCGCGGCCGATCTCCCAGAAGTTGTCCGCCCACTTCTTGATCAGGGCCACCGTTTGGTCCGGCGTGGCATCAGTGGTGAAGTCCAGGTCCGGGGAGGTCCTGCCCAGGAAAAGGTCACGCACGGGACCGCCCACCAACGAGAGCTCGTGGCCTGCGTCCACAAAACGCTGGCCGAGCTCCAGGACCACCGGGTCCACCTGGAAATCAACGGTGTGGGATTCAGTCTTGTGATGTGGGTGCGCCATAGTTACTTAAGCTTGTCAGAAACCAGCGGGCGCGCAGGCCAAAATGCTGTCAAGATCCTGCTCATTCCGTGCGGCGCCTGCAAAGCGCGTCATATGCAGTCCATGTTCATGTCATGTTCCGGTCATCACGAACGGGCAACAGTCGTTAGAGTGGACTCCATGGCCCATCCAGTACCGAGCGCTCCAGGCAGGAGGACAAACGCACCGTTGCCATCGGCAATCGGTGCGCACGTTGCACCTGCCCAGCATTCGGCACCGGCTTCGCTGCCTACTGTCGAGGAAGTCTCTGCCGGCGGCGTCGTCGTGGACACCTCCGACGCCGAACTGAGGGTGGCGATCATCGCCCGCCTTAACCGCGGCGGACGCCTGGAATGGTGCCTGCCCAAGGGGCATCCGGAGGGCAAGGAAAACAACGAGCAGGCCGCGGTCCGTGAAATCGCCGAAGAAACCGGCATTGAAGGTGACATCCTCGCGCCCCTGGGAAGCATCGACTACTGGTTTACCGTCAGTGGCCACCGCGTACATAAAACGGTCCATCACTACCTCCTGCGGGCCACCGGCGGCGAGCTGACCATCGAGAACGATCCGGACCAGGAAGCAGTGGACGTGGCGTGGGTTCCCATCCATGAACTCGCCCGCAAACTGTCCTTTCCCAATGAGCGCCGCATCGCCGACCTGGCACGCGAAGTCCTGCCAGAACATCTTTAGGGCGGCATTGCCGGGGCCGGTATTGCGGTGATAAGCGGCTGCGGGTGAGACGATGAACTCGATGTCAGCTTCCAATTTTCCTTCCGATCAAGCCGGCCGGGCCAGCGGCGCTCCAGAGGGCGTACCTGCAGACGGTGTACCCCTGGACGGCGCGCCCCAGGCTGCAGCACCCCTGGACAGCGCAACGCAGGACAGCGCCCCCGTGGAAACCGCGCACCTGGCTGCACCCGTGGACGGCTCTCCCTTGGACGGCGGACAAGCCGGCGCCGAGCAGGCGAGTGAAACCAGGTCCAGCGCCATCATGGCCGCGGGAACCCTCGTTTCGCGTTTCCTGGGCTTTGGCAAGACCTGGATGCTGGGCACGGCCCTCGGCCTCGGTTCCACCGTTAATGACACGTTCATCAACGCCAACAACCTGCCCAACCTGATCTTCCTGCTGGTGGCCGGCGGGGTGTTCAACGCTGTGCTGGTGCCACAGATCATCAAGGCCAGCAAGGCTCCGGACAGGGGAGCGGACTACATCAGCCGGCTGCTGACACTGGCTGTCCTGCTCCTGCTGGGACTAACGGCGCTGGTGACGCTGGCAGCACCCTGGGTCATCGAACTCACCACCCAGGGCTACTCCCCGCAGCAAAAAGCATTGGCCGTGGCCTTCGCCTTTTGGTGCCTGCCCCAGATCTTCTTCTACGGCCTCTACGCGCTCCTCACCCAGGTCCTCAATGCCAACGGCGCCTTTGGGCCGGCCATGTGGGCGCCCATCCTGAACAACCTGGTGGCCATTGCCGGCTTGGGAATGTTCATCTGGATCTTCGGCTCAAACGAGATCAATACGCACACCCTGGACAACTGGGGTGACACCCAAACGCTATTGGTGGCCGGCTTCTCCACCATCGGCGTCATCTCGCAGACCGCCATCCTGATGATTCCCGTGATCCGGCTGAAACTGGGACTCCGGCCGCGGTTCGGCTGGCGGGGAGTGGGACTGGGCCAGGCAGCAAAGCTGAGCGTCTGGACCTTGCTGACCGCCGCCGTCGGGCAACTCGCCTTCCTGTACGTCATGCGCATTGCCACCATTCCCGGCGCCGAGCGTATCCGGCTCCAGCAGGCCGGCGACCCTGCCGCGTACATGCTTCCCGGCAACGCGGTGCTGGAGGTTGCCAGCCAGCTGTATCTTCTGCCGCACTCCATCATTGCCCTGTCCCTCGCCACGGTCCTCTTCAACCGCATGACCCGCGCATCGCAGGACGGCAACCGCGCCGAACTGCGCGACGCCCTCTCGCATGGCCTCCGGACCATGGCTGTAGCCACCGTGTTCGGTGCGTTGGCGCTCTTCGCCCTTGCCGGTCCGCTGGGGATGTTCTTCTCTGGCGGCCTTCGCCAGGACGGCGTGATGCTTGCCCAGACGCTGACCATTCTCGCGCTCAGCACGCCGTTCATGAGCGCCAACTTCATGATGTCCCGGGTCTTCTACGCAAACGAGGATGCCCGCACCCCCTTCTACATCCAACTGCTCCTGGCGGTGGTTTACGTGGCCGGGGCGTTTGCCATCCAGTTCCTGCCCGTGAACCAGATCATCTACGCCATTGCGGTGCTCTATATGGTGGGCAACATCCTCTCGGTGGTTATCAGTGCCTTTTTCCTGCGGCGCCTCCTGGGGCACCTGGACGGCGCGCGGATCGCCAACTCCTACATCCGGATGGGCTACGCCGCCCTTGGTTCCGCGGTTGCGGGTGCGGGAGCGCTGTGGTTGATGGGCAGCTACAGCCCGGACGGATTCGCCTGGCGTGATCGGCTGAGCGCGCTCATAACAGTCATCGTGGTGGGCCCCATCATGCTGGCGGCCTACTTCGTCCTGCTCAAACTATTCCGCGTCTCGGAACTGCGCGACCTGCTGCGTCCCCTCCTGGGAAGGCTGGGGCGCGGCGGGACTGCTGCGCCTGCTGAGGAAGACGGGACCCCGCCGTCCGACGATACACCTGGAGCAGGCTCGGATGACCATCGGCGCCGCGCACCCGAGCGCGCCACCACCTCCGTGGATACCGGGCTTATCCCACGCATTTCTGGAGAGTTTGACGCCGTCTCCTTCCGCGCCGGTCCAGTCCCCGAGCGCGGGACAGGACGCCGGGAACCGGCCGACGGCGAACATCACCCCGGCGGCGACGGCACGTACCTCCCCGGCGAGGACCAGCCCAGCACCGCGCGCGGCGGACTGCTGCGCGATCAGATCCCACTTCCCGGACGCCGGACCTTCCAGGGTAAGGCCGGCGAGAACCCCCATTTCAGGCCGCGGCGGCCGCCGAAAAAGTGATGTTGGCGCGGTCTGCCGCTGTCTTTGTCCACGGTGCGTAAGGCGCAATCGGCTAGGATCGATAGGGAACAGGGGTAGTTGCATTCAAGGGCAAGCCTCCCCGGCGGCCCCTTGAACGGTGGTTGCGTCATCCGTCCCGGCAATACCGGACAGTCTAGGAGGAACACGTGTCCAACCCGATCGATGTCGGATCAGTACTGGGCGGCCGTTACAAGGTCACAGCCACTGTATTGGCCTCGCACGACCACGATCTGGTGCTGGATGGTGTGGACCAGGTGCTTAACCGCCCTGTCAGCATCCTGGTTGCCGGACCAGAGAACACCGAGCAGGTTGCCCAAAGCGCACGCGAGGTTGCTACAGGTGAGCGCCCCGGCACGGTTCAGGTTCTGGACCTCGGCGTGACCGAGGCCGCCACCTACCTCATCACCAACCACACGTCCGCGGCGGACCTGCTGGATCTTGTGGTGGCATCCAACCCTCCCTATGTGGAGCCCTTCTTTACGGACACGCTCGGAAGTGAAATCTTTGGGCAGCCGCGGTCCCACGAGCCGGAGCCGTACGACGACGAAGATCACGTGGACGCTGGCTACATCAACTACGGCGATACGCACCCCAGCCAGGTTGATCCTTTCCGTGCTGCGCCCGCAGTGCCGCCAAGGCCTCCTGTCCGGCCGACGAATTCACCCGCCGGGCGTAAGCCGTCCGGGGCGTCCCCGATGGGAGCAGCAGCTCTGGGCGGCGCGGCCGGGGCTGCGGCCGGGGCTGCGGCGTCCCATGCTTCAGCTCGCCCCGCCGGCCCGTCGACCCGGCCTGCTGAAGATCCGGCAACTGCCAGCTTCGAGTCCAACCAGAGGAACCAGCCCGAGGCGGCCGGCAGCGGGAAGCCGAAGGTGTCCCTCTGGTCTGAGGATGATTACGCAAGCGCCGGAGACCAGGACCGGTACGAAGACACTCCGGTTAGAGATGAAAAGCCGGCCAAGAAGAAGTCTCCCGTGTTTGCGCGGCCGGCTGCCGCTGCCGCCCCTGCCGGCCCCTCCTACGCTGATCAGGACGATTATGACGACGACCGGGATGCACCGGCACGTGAACCGCGATCCATGCGCTGGCTGGTGGGCGGGCTGCTCGCCGTCGTTCTGATTGCCGGGCTCGTTTTCGCCGTGACAAACCTTGGCAGCCTCTTTTCCTCGGAGCCGCAGGCCAATCCTTCAGCTCCTGCCACCGCCAATGGCGCTCCCGCAGGCTCTGCCGCGCCAACGCAGGCACCTACCTCGGCCCCGCCCGCCGTCCCGCCGGCCATTGAAAGCGTCAGCCGGCAGGGTACCTTCGACTTTGCCGCAACCTTTGACGGTGACCTGGTCAGGGCATACGACGGTAACGCGGCCAGCTACTGGTCGGACATGGAATTCGCCACGGAAAACTGGGGAGGACTCGCCGCACAGGGCGTGCCGCTGGTGGTGAAGCTTGAGAACCCGGCAACGGTTTCTTCAGTGACGCTTTCGCAGCTGGGTGGTTCAGGTGGAAACATCACGGTGTACACCAACGATCAGCCGTCTTTGGACGGAGCGAAGGCAGTGGGGACGAACAGCTTTACGTCAACCGATCTTAATATGCCGCTCGCGGAGCCGGTCCAGGCCCAGTACGTCATTGTGTCCATCAACTCCCTTCCCCGGCTGGCTGCACCAAAGACGCGCTATGGCTACGGCCTCCGGTTGGCGGAGATCAAGGTCCAGTAAACCCCCACTGCCACTGCGCCGCTTCGGCGAAACTGGTTGGGCTGTAATCCTTACTGTGTTTGGGTTTGCCATGGGACGGTAATCTGGAAAGAGCGTCTCGCGGAGTTCGCTTACTGCTGTCCGCGGTAATCCGCCGTGCCCTGGGGTCGGAATATTCAGCCTGCAGTATCAGTTGTGCCATGTGGCCGGCCTCCAAAGCGGGGCGCGTCAAATAAGGAAGAGGTTCACCGTTCAGTGACCATCGCAGAAAACACCACGTCAGAAGTACGTGATGTCATCATCGTCGGCTCCGGCCCCGCTGGTTACACGGCAGCTGTCTACACTGCCCGCGCCAACCTGAAGCCCCTGTTGCTGGCAGGTTCTGTCACTGCCGGCGGTGAACTGATGAACACCACCGATATTGAGAACTACCCGGGTTTCCCGGAAGGCATTATGGGGCCGGACCTGATGGAAAGCTTCGAGAAGCAGGCAGCACGCTTCGGCACCGAGATTCAGTTCGAGGACGTTACGTCGCTCCAGCTCGAAGGACCTATCAAGACTGTCACGATCGCCACCGGCGAAAGCTTCCAGGCACGGGCAGTGATTCTCTCCACGGGCTCCGCCTACCGTGAACTCGGCCTCCCGAACGAGAAGCGGCTTTCAGGGCACGGTGTCAGCTGGTGTGCAACCTGTGATGGTTTCTTCTTCAAGGACCAAGACATTGCGGTCATCGGTGGGGGAGACTCTGCCATGGAAGAGGCGCTGTTCCTCACCAAGTTTGCGAAATCGGTAACGGTTGTCCACCGCCGCGATACGTTGAAGGCGTCGAAAATCATGGCCGACCGCGCACTGGCCCACGAGAAGATCAACTTCATCTGGAACAGCACTGTGGACGACGTTGTTGGAGACCAAAAGGTCACCGGTTTGAAGTTGAAGAACCTTGTGGACGGTTCCATTTCTGATCTGGCGGTTACGGGCGTATTCGTCGCCATCGGCAACGACCCCCGGACTGATCTCGTTAAGGGAGTCCTGGACCTGACGCCGGAGGGAACTATTGCCGTCGAAGGCCGGAGTTCGAAGACCAGCCTGTCAGGCGTGTTCGCCGCCGGCGACGTCATCGACCCCACGTACCGACAGGCAATCACAGCGTCCGGTTCCGGATGTGTTGCCGCTATTGACGTCGAACACTACCTCGCAGACCTGCAAGCCTAAGTCCGTAAGCGCTACGAAGAGAGAGATAAAACTATGAGCAATGCAAAAGACGTCACAGACGCTAGCTTCGGCACGGACGTTCTGTCCTCAGATAAGCCGGTTATCGTGGACTTCTGGGCTGAATGGTGCGGCCCCTGCCGCAAGCTCGGCCCGATCCTGGACGAGATTTCCGTCGAGTACAGCGAAAAGGTTGACGTTGTGAAGCTGAACGTGGACGACAACCCGACCATCGCGGCAGAGTACGGTATTACATCGATTCCGGCTGTCTACCTGTTCCAGGGTGGGGAAGTGAAGAGCACCGTCATCGGCGCAAAGCCGAAGCAGTTCTTCGAGAAGGAATTTGCTGACGTCCTTTCCTAGGTCGTTACTCCCGGGCTCTTGCCCTGCAAGTACAGAAGTGGTCACCGCTCATGGGCGGTGACCACTTTCTTTTTGGCTCCAGTGCTTCCGTGCGTCTCCACTGTCTCGCTCGCGGAGACGCCTCCAAAGGCACCGGGATTGCCTGGGAAGCGCTGGACCGTACGGAAACGTACAGCTACAGCATTCAATCGTGTGATCTCGGGCTGGGGCGTAACTCTCCAGGGACCGCGTGGTAACCGAGCCGTTTCACGTGAAACACACGCGACTACGCGCGTGGGGAGGGCACGAAGGCTCCAAGCGAAGTGAAGGACTATGGCGGAGTACTGGAACCGGGCAGCGTTCCAACACCGAAGTGCACGATCAGCTAATTCCGATCACTTCATATTCTCGTAAATGTTCATGGCGCACACCTATAGAGTTTCCCTGAGGAGATCCAGTTCCAGGCCGCACGGCTGCCCCTTGTCGCCGCTGCGAATCACGGGCTATTCGCAGAACATCCCGCGGTCTTTCCCAACTGCATTCCTGTGCCGTGTTCGCTATTACGTACAAACCACCCTGCGACAGAGCGTTCGGCCCTGGGACTTGGGCAATCAGCTCGGAAGCCTCGCTATTCACTGCTCTGGTCCTGCTGTTTCACGTGAAACAAGAAGCCACCCTTTGGACTGAATGCACAGTCGTACAGGAAGCACCCTGCGACTCAGCGTTATTCGGAGATGCATGGAAAAGGACGCGCTTGAGCGCGAATTGGATAATGTCTCCGCTGTAGCCCCAGATGGAGTTCCGTGCTGCCAACGGCTGAAAACAGCCAAACCCCAATGAATGGTGTCTTCGGCAATGTTCGTTGTGACGTTAGTCGACAGAAGGTGCGAAAGATGGGCTTTCGATCGTGCGAGAGGGCAACTAGCCCCTAGACGATTGCTCAGGAAATGTCGACTGACCAAATCGGTACAAGGGCACACTTCGACAGAGTCCGAACGAGGCATAGACTCTGTAACGCCAGTGCCTGCCTCGAGACACCTCTTGGACCGACGCCAATAGGGCCAGTGAATGCTGATCAAAGCCTCTGGCGAGAGGGGCGAATCGAGCAACCCCCCACATTTTGGAACCCGACTGCAGGGCCGCTTTCGAAACGACGATCGAAAGTGAGAAATTTCGACATCCCCACTAAGCTCGCGCGAGGACAGGCTATCAGCCCACAGTACGTAAGGTGCAGTCCAAGAAGGGTCCTTAATGTCACCGTGGCTATCAATTATCCGCATCCTGGCCTTGGAGTTAGAGGGCACAGTTCGGTGACCTAAATGGCTCCCGTACTCAAACCACCCGTCATTTGATTAGGCCGAACGCGGAAAGGCACCAACCAGCCCCGCTTCTATTCATGCAATCACTGGGCCGGCCTACCGTGTGCAACTACTGAGGTCACCGTGAAATGCTTTCCGGCATGACAGGGTGCTTAGGGGAGTCGTTCAATAGGTTGCCCCTTGTAGGATCGGACTGATGCAGGCGCACTTTAAAATGATCGCGGATAAGCGGCCGCTGTTTCACGTGAAACGGCGGCGGCGCCTGCCCCGAGCAAATCATCCTAGTTTTGGGTTAGACACGAACGGCGTTCGTTCGTCTCCTACGAACCACCGAATGCACCCTTTCCCGTCGTCCAAGCGTGCCACTCGAATGTCGCATCGCCCGCCCGGCAAGTTTCAGGTGTACCCGCACGTTTCACGTGAAACATCAGCTACGACGCCTTCTCTCCTGCGGCGGGCTTTTACATGTACCATTTTCAAGGGCTCGGGGCACGCGCTGCCCCTTTGGCAAGAAACGAACGCTGCCAAGTTGGACAGAAATAGGGGTTGTCCGGTTCCCTCTCACCAATGCCCCTACGACCACCGCGGAACCTTCTAATTCGATGTGGTCCGTGTAAGGCCCGCTGGGGGAGCCAGAGTCTGTCACCTGGAGGGCTACCGCACACCACCAGCGAGATACATGACATCGGACGCGCTGCCCACCCACCGCACCCGCTTTCCACCTTTCGCACTCCTGTCTCTCCGGCTGCTGACCCACGCTAGAGAGCAGCTGCCGAGCCGCTCACAGCTCTCACGTCCGCGAGAGTGAAACAGATCTTTCGGATCTTGCTCCACGGCCTGCCGATGGACCAGATCTATAGAATGTGCCACAGCAAGGGTGCCTAACCGGTGGCCGGCCCAACCTCAAGGCCGCGTCTTCACGACGGCGGCCCAGGATACAGCCCCACACTCCTTACCGCTACCTGCTTCACATGGGCAGATCGATTCGCGCCTGGTATGCGCAGTGACTAGGTGGTCACCTGCTGTCCTATAGCGCGCGCGTCCCGTCGTTATCCCCATTGTTATCCACAGCCCGCATCCTGCTTGTCAACAGCGTTATCCACAGCTCTCCTGCCACTTCACAGGCAGCCACTTCCCGGCCCCCAGGTAAGCATCAGCAGAGATAGCGCCCTACTTGGCGCAACGAAACGCGATGGAAGACTCCGGATGCGTTACTTCGTGCACTTCAACGGCAAAGTATCACCTGCTGCAATACTAGACTGGTTGATTTTCTAGACGAGTCCAGGCAGTTTCGCGCCCCTGCGCTGTTCTCCTAGTGTTTCACGTGAAACACCCACAGAGGGAATCCGTACCTAGGGCTCGTAGCACCACGCCGACGGGCACAAACACCGTGGCGACCGCGACAATCATCCACAAGGCGCCGGGCATCTGTCCACAGAGTTATCCACAGTGATATGCACCGCATCGAGGCGGCCCCGTCGCATTTCTCCATGGCCGCATCGCGGGGAATCTATAGGCGGAGTAGGTAGAAACTGGCTTAGCGCCGTTGATGGAGACGCCCGTGCTGACGCCGACCCTGCTACAAATCCTGTGCGTCCTTAGGAGTTAGGGGAACGAGCAGCACGAGTTCGCTGGCCGCGCCGCATCGCGATGATCCTTTCGCTACTACCTGTGGGCAATATGGGCATCTCCACAGGAACCAAGCAAAGTGGAAGCTCGACCGGTGCTGCGAAATCTGCGGCCTTCCATGTCGGGAGAGGCCACCAGCACCAGAGCTATGCACAGACGATAGCTAGGAGGATAAGGCTTCTGCCATCTGCTCGATTGGGCCAGACCGACGGCTTATATCGATTTCACTGCGGGCTGACGTGACAACTCATCACCCCACTAACTACGACCCAAACCATCGGCCGATCTTTACGCCTGTCTTTGGAAGAGGCAGCGGTAGGCCTCCGTCGTACTAGCGATAATGGGTCGTCGTGGCGGATCAGACCTTCGCCGTCGGACTAACCACGCAGGGGAGACCGGTCGTCCGTGTTTCACGTGAAACAGTCCTGCGATCCCTGTGCAAGCAAGACAAGCTCAGCAGCTTGAAGAGGACGAAGAACAATGGGGAACGACGCGGCACGCGCTGATCCGGCCTGACTACGGAAGGGGCACCCGCCAACAGAATCAAACACTGCCCACGTCCCAATCCCAGAATCGAATCAGTTGGCAATAATCTGCCCGATTCAGGCCGCTATCCTGACGGTCTCTAGGAATCCTAATAGGACCCACTCTCGCCCTATCCTTCCCGACAATGCTGGACGTCAGCCTGGTGCAAGAAGCGCTAGGTGCAGCTGCTGCAGCGTCCTATGACCGAACACGCAATGACCGGAAGTGCCACGGAGACAATCGTCATACCCCGGCTGTCGCTGACGTCCCTATGGGCGGGCCAAGTTGCTCGGCTTTGTAGCAGAACCTCGGGGGATCCGCGTGCTGCTATGTTGCCTCTTACAGCCGGCTGGGCCTACGTTCCCAGAGGTACGGGGACCTTCGCCAAGTACGAACCAGGTCTCACTCCTTACGCTAGGAGCGGCGCCAATGTGTTCTAGCCTCAGGGACTAGGAAAGCGGTATTCTCCGGCCCGCTTGCGAGGTGTGCACGGACCAGCAGGAGTTCCTGCGCATCACCAGCAATCCGGAAGCCAATGCTTCCACCACCCGTGTTCTAGAGGTTCTCACGATTGCTTGTTGTGAGAAGTGACAACCAGGCTGAAAGGATCTGGCCAATAGCTATCAGGGCACGGTAGTCTTTGCTGTTCCCGCGCCTGCCAAAGGTGTTTCACGTGAAACAAGCTGTGAGCCTGCCCGCCGCTCGCTGAAGCAACGCCGGAATAGGCCTCGAGAAACTGGAAACCCTTAAGTTGCTGTCGATAGCTGAATAGGGTAAGCGCACGCCTTCTCTTGCACGAAGACATCCCATAGGACAACCGGCAGCAGCTACAGGCGGTACGGAGGACCGCTCTATGACTACAGCGCATCCCGAACGAGCGCTGGACTAAAGGAAGGAGCGAAGCAACAAGGAATAGGACATTCGACATAGTCCGCCAACTTTGCGCGCTGGAACCTGAGCTGCGTTCATAGACGCCACGCACCTGCTACCAGAAGCACGGCTAGAGCGGCGACAGGAGCCGCGTGAGGCAGACGCCTATAACAGCCTGCAGCGGCAAGCTTCGTATGACGGGCATGTGCATCTATGGACACAGATCGAGCTATCCGCTAAGGATGGAGAAGTTTCACGTGAAACAGCGGCCGCGGAAAACCGCGGACAGCTGCACGAGCTATGGCGTGCAGCAAACGGTGCGAATCGGGGACAGCCTTACGAGTAAGCGACCACGGCAATTGCAGCTGAGGCTTCGTACCAGGTAGCCGAACCTGGCTTATGCGGAAACACACTTGCTATAGATTCAACAGCATTTCCCAATTCACGGCACAAAGGAAAAAGGCCATAGCCCTTCAAATTTGGGCAGCACAAATTACGTCTACTGCGGAAGAAAGCACCTAAGGGAGGCATTCACAAACCCTCCCGCACCTTAACTAGTTTTTTGCCCCCGGCGCGAGCACATCCATGATGCGGTTAAGATCCTCCACGCTGGCAAATTCGATGCTGACCCGGCCCTTGCGGACCCCAAGCGAGATCTTGACGTTGGTGTCCAGGCGGTCGGAGAGCGATGAAGCCAGGTAGTCCAAGCGCTCGTGCCGCGCACCAGGACGGGGAATGTTGTTCTTCGCCGGCTTAGCCGGGTCCTGGTACATAGCCACGGCTTCTTCGGTGGCGCGTACAGACATACCCTCAGCCACAATCCGCTGTGCCAGACGTTCCATGGCTGCGGCATCAGGAAGTGCCAGGAGCGCCCGCGCATGGCCTGCCGACAGCACTCCTGCTGCCACGCGACGTTGGACCAACGGCGGCAGCTTCAGGAGCCGCAGGGTGTTGGAAACCTGGGGCCGGGAGCGGCCGATGCGGTCGGCCAGCTGTTCATGGGTGGTACCAAAATCTTCGAGCAGCTGCTGATAGGCCGCCGCTTCTTCCAAGGGATTCAGCTGGCTCCGGTGGAGGTTTTCCAGCAGCGCATCCCGCAGGAGGTCGTCGTCGGTGGTGTCCCGGACGATTGCGGGGATAGTCTCCATGCCGGCGGCCTGTACCGCACGCCAGCGCCTCTCGCCCATAACAAGCTCGAACGGTTCTCCACCGTCTTCAGTTGAATTACGGACGACAATTGGCTGGAGGACACCTATTTCGCGGACGGAGTGTACAAGCTCCGCCATGTCGTCCTCATCGAAGACTGCGCGCGGCTGCTTCCGGTTTGGATGAATATCAGAAACGCGAATTTCTGCAAATCGAACGCCGGGCACCGGCACCAGTTCCACGCCCGTATCCGTCTTAAACGAATCAAACGAATCGTCAGCCCCGCTGACCGGAACTTCCTGCCCGTCCTCGTTGGCGGACACCGCCGGCTCGGCATCCGTTTGGGCCGTAGACCTGTGCTCGTTCTTGGTGCCCGCAGCGGTCTTAGTTGCAGAACTGCTGCCTGATTTGTTGGAGGTAGCGGCTGCTTCAGTTGCTCGCGTGGAGGATTTCGCTGCAGCCGGCTTACGCGAAGGACTGGTAGCTTTGGCCGCAGAATCCGGCGCAGTCGTTGACTTAGTGACAGCTCCAATCGGCGGCGCTGATTCCTCTGCCTCTGAAGCGTCAGCAGCCGTCTCGGGCGCCACAGTCTTCCTGCGTCCCTCGGGAAAGAAGAGATCGACGGGACGCGAAACCGCTGCGCCGTTGCCAGCCCCATTCGCACCGGCGGAACTTGGAATCAGTGCGCCAAGACCGCGGCCTAAGCCCCTTCGCTTCTCGCTCATGGGTAAATCCCTCCAGTGGTAGAGCCCGGCCTTGCCGGACTCCAGTTGTTGCAGTTCTTGAAGATTTTAGCGTTCTGCTATTTCAGCAGCGGCTTCCAGGTAGGACAGGGCTCCACTGGATGAGGGGTCGTAGGTCATCACGGTTTGTTGGTAGCTCGGAGCTTCGGAGATACGAACCGAGCGCGGCACAACCGCAGACAATACTTGCTCGGGGAAGTGTTGGCGCACCTCGGCGGCGACCTGGGCAGCCAGGTTGGTGCGGCCGTCATACATGGTCAGGAGGATGGTGGAGACCACGAGATCGGCGTTGAGATGTTTCTGGATCATCTCGATGTTTTTGAGAAGTTGGCTCAGTCCCTCCAGTGCGTAGTACTCGCACTGAATGGGAATCAGGACTTCACTCGCTGCGCAGAAGGCGTTAACCGTCAGAAGGCCAAGGCTTGGAGGGCAGTCAATGAAGATGTAGTCCAGGCGTTGTTCGCCCTTCTTCTCCCGAACCTTTGCGTAAACATCAATGGCTCGGCGCAGCCGCTGCTCGCGGGCCACAAGCGACACAAGCTCAATCTCTGCACCCGCCAGGTGGATTGTGGCCGGTGCACAGATGAGGTTGTCGATATCCGGGCACGGCGCGACCACATCGGCCAGGGGAACGTCGTTGATCAGGACGTCATAGATGCTGTCCACGTCCGCGTGGTGCTCAATGCCCAAGGCAGTGGAGGCGTTGCCCTGGGGGTCGATGTCTATCACCAGGACATTCAGTCCGGCGGCGGCAAGGGCGGCCGCGATGTTCACTGTTGTGGTGGTCTTGCCGACGCCGCCCTTTTGGTTGGACACCGTGAAGACCCTCGTCTTCTCGGGACGCGGCAACTGCCGTCCAACAAGTCGCTCACGCCGGCGGGTCTCGTGCGCCAATTCCCGGGCGATAGGACTGGAATCATCAATTGCGTCGATAATGTTCGCCCTACCCGCAGAAGTTGTTTCACGTGAAACGAGGACAGGAGACGAGTTTGAGACCAGACGCGGTTGATTCCCGAGTAAACCCGAGGTGGCCGAAACAGCACCAGCGAGAGAACGTGCTGACCCCAATGACACGAACGGCGGTATCCGTTGCGTGGAGGCTTCGCTACTGGTCACTGGGGCACACTCACTCTCGTTCAGCTATTTTTGCTGCCGTTGACTAGCCTAACTGCTTACCCCGGCAGACTGTGGCCGCCGGGCCTACCCTAGGCCTTCTTTTGGGACTTGTTTACGACGATGCGTACTACAGTGGTGGGTTCTTCCAAAAGGTTGTCGCCAACCGTGATGACAGAGGTCTGAACGCCCCCCAGTTTGCGGATAACCTTCGCTGCCTTCTCAATTTCCTCAGCCGCACTGCGGCCCTTGATGGCCACCACTTCTCCGTGGCCTCCCAGCAGCGGAATGGTGAGGCCGGCGAGGTTACTCAGAGCGGACACGGCCCGTGCCGTCACGACGTCGGCCTCCACGTGGCCAACCGCAAGTTCGGCCCTGGTCCTCATCACCGTGACATTATCCAGGCCCAGATCGTCAACTACTTCCTGCAGCCAGATGACCCTGCGTTCCAGCGGTTCGATCAGGGTGAGTTCCAGGTCCGGACGCGCGATCGCGAGGCACAGGCCTGGCAGTCCGGCACCGCTGCCGACGTCGGCAACATGGCTTCCCTGGGCGATCTCACTTTCGATGACCGCACAGTTGAGGACATGCCGTCCCCAGAGGCGGGGGATCTCCCGCGGGCCGATAAGCCCGCGCTCGGTTCCGGACGTGGCGAGGTGTTCCACATAGCGCTTGGCGAGATCCAGGCGGTCGCCAAAAATCTTTTCAGCTGCCAGAAGCTCAGCTGCCGTGATGTCAACCATGATCAGCGAATCCGCAATTCTCTAGTCTGCGGATACAACAATATGGCGTCCGGCGCCTTCGCCCTCGGACTCGCTCACCAGGCCCAAGTCGGCAACCGCGTCGTGAACGATTTTCCGCTCATAGGCGCTCATCGGTTCCAGGGCAACAGCCTGGCCGGTTTTCTTCACGGCAGCGGCTGCATCTTCGGCAATTTTCTGCAGGTGGCCAGTGCGTTCCTGCCGGTAGCCGTTGATGTCCAGCACCAGGCGGGAGCGGTTCTCCGTTGCGGACAGGACGGAGAGCCGGGTCAGTTCCTGCAGGGCTTCCAGGACTTCACCGTCTTCGCCCACGAGGTTGTCCAGGCTATCGGACTCTTCCTCGGTAACGATGGAGATGTAGGTACGGCCGTTGCGGACCTCAATGTCTATGTCACCGTCGATGTCGGCGATGTCCAGCAGCTCCTCGAGGTAGTCCGCGGCAACATCCCCTTCTTCCTCGAGTCGGCTGGCTGAGGAAGCCTTGGGGGCAGAGCTGTCCTGGGCAGCGGACTCGTCCTGATCGTCGATGATCTCTTCGGAAAGGGCGTGTTCGGTACTCTCGGCTGACATTACTTCTTCTTCCTGTTCTTGCGTTGCGGCTGAGTGCGCTGTCCCTTGGCCTGCGCCACGGCTGCTGCTGCGGCGGCAGCGTCGGCATCTTCGTCCTTCTTACCACTCAGGATCGAGAGGGCCGGCAGGCCCTTGGCGGCCCGGCGCTCGGCGAGGGCCTTGGCTGCGGGGGATCCCGGCGTCGGCATGCGGCGGATAACAAAGAACTGCTGGCCCATGGTCCAGAGGTTAGTGGTGGTCCAGTAGATCAGGACACCGATGGGGAAGTTAATGCCGCCCACACCGAAGACGATGGGCAGGATGTACAGCATCATCTTCTGCTGGCGCATGAAGGGGCTGGCCATGGCTTCTTCAGACATGTTCTTGGCCATGATCTGCTTCTGCGTGATGAACTGCGAGGCGGTCATGGCAAGGATCATCACAATGGACAGAATCCAAACTGCCGTGAGGTTTCCCTCACCGCCATGCAGCAGGGAGGCAGACAGCGTGGCGCCGAAGATGGTGGAGTCATCGAACTGAACCACCTGTTCGTGGCTCATGGCCCCGATTCCATTCCCTGCGGCGGCGGCTCCGGAGATCCCGGAGAGAACCGTGAACAGCGCGAAGAAGAACGGCATCTGGATCAACATGGGCAGGCATGCGGAGAACGGGTTGGTCCCGTGCTTCTTGTACATAGCCATCTGTTCCTGCGCCATGGCCTGGCGGGACAGCTGGTCAGTCTTGCCCTTGTACTTGTCCTGGAGCTTCTTCAGGTCGGGCTGGAGCAGCTGCATGCCGCGCTGCGCCTTGATCTGCTTCACGAACACAGGAATAAGGGCGGCACGGATCACCAGCACCAGGCCGATGATGGACAGAGTCCAGGTCCAGCCGGAGGCCTCAGGCATGCCAATGGTGCTCAGGCCCTCATGGAAGCCCACCATGATGATGGACACAAGCCACTTGAACGGAAACATGATTGTTTCAAAGAAGTCCATACTTATCCCTATTCGTCAGGCCGCCGTGCGGCCTTCTCCATCAGTCCGAGCAGCCAGGTACTTGTCCGGGTTGTTCAGCACAACAATTGTGGGGGTCTGGCTCAACGGCCATTTCCGGTGGCCGGCGGGGACGTGGTCCACGCCACCGGCATTCCATGGATGGCAGCGGCCCAGACGCCGGAGGGCAAGCCAGCTCCCCTTGACGGCACCATGGACGGTGATCGCTTCAAGGGCATACGCCGAGCATGAAGGAAAGAAACGGCAGACCTGGCCATACAAGGGAGAGATCACCTTGCGATAAGCCTTCAACAGAAGAATGAGGATGTTCCGGGGCAGGTTCCAGAGGAACCTCCAGGCAGCGGCAGCAACAGGAAGGAAATAGGTGACGACGACGGCGGTGGCGTTACGCACGCGGTGTCCCCTCCTGTGTTGTACCGGCCGAACCGTTGGCAGCAGCCCGTGAAGGGCGGCCAGCCAGCCGGGTCATCGTCGCTGCCAATGCGGCGTTGTAATCCGACAACAGCTGATCCCAGCTTGCGGACGCGGACGCAGGAAGCGCCCGGACCACTATGGCAAAGCCGGTACCGTACTCGCGCAGCGAGGCAGCACCTGCTTCTCTCAGTCTCCTCTTAACGAGGTTCCTGACCACAGCGTTCCCGACACCCTTGGAAACGATGAACCCGATCCGGCTGGGTTCGTCAGCAGCAATGGCTGCCGTATATAACACTACGTTCCGGCGTCCATTGCGGACACCGGAACGTACAGTTGTTGAAAAATCGGTTGCAGTCCTCAAACGGTTGCGGGTGGCCAGCACCTTAAACTCGCAAAGAAATGTCTACCGACGAGTCAGTATTTAGGCCGACAGCTCGGTACGGCCCTTGCCACGACGGGCTGCCAGGATGGCGCGGCCGGCACGGGTACGCATACGAAGGCGGAAGCCGTGCTTCTTGGCTCGACGGCGGTTATTCGGCTGAAAAGTCCGCTTGCTCACGTTAGTTACTCCAGTGGATCAAAGGTGCGCCCACCCGATCAGTAAAGGGGAAGAACTGGCCGACGCTAAGTTTTGTATATGCACGCTTCCCCCGGCTGCCCAAACGCACTGCGTCTGGGAGATTCAGATGGGGCCAAAAAGCGGACACAAAGGACTTCACAACGTTAGGGCAATTTAAGCCCCTGAGTCAAACCGGAGCAGGGTGCAGGCGCTATCCACAACTGTGGCCAAGTGGCCCTTCCAGCCTGTGGATGAAGTGGCTCACAGGGCTGCTTTCAGAACAACAACGGTGTAATTATCCACAAGCTACTTGCCAGCTATCTTCTAGGCTTTTCATCCCCTAGAGTTGCCCAGTAGCCGATTATCCACGTGCTGTGCATAACCCTGTGGATGAAGCTGAACCCATCCTGGTTCAAGACTCGCGGCTGCAGGCAATGCAGGCAAAGCAAGTTTTGAGGGAACCGATTGATGACAGTAGACGAAGCCAACCACGCCAATACTGTCGGAAGTTCCTGGCGGCGGGTTGTCACCCTGCTGGAGCAGGATCACCGCGTCACACCGCGGCAGCGTGGCTTTGTCATCCTCGCCCAGGCGCAGGGCCTGATCGGCTCTACCTTGCTGGTTGCCGTTCCCAATGAGCTCACCCGGGAAGTGCTGCAGACCCAGGTGAAGGACGCGCTGGACGACGCACTGCACAACGTGTTTTCCGAAGACATCCGCTGTGCCATCGACGTGGACACCGATCTGGTGCCTGTCCACGAAGAGCCCGAACCCGTCGTCGAGCCTTCCTTCTCGCCGGACCAGCTCATTGAGCAGAAGCCGCAGCCCATGCTGCCCAGCACGTCCCACGAGTTCGGCCGGCTGAACCCGAAGTACGTCTTCGATACCTTCGTGATCGGTTCCTCCAACCGTTTCGCCCATGCCGCTGCCGTCGCCGTGGCCGAAGCGCCGGCGAAGGCCTACAACCCGCTGTTCATCTACGGCGACTCCGGTCTGGGAAAGACGCACCTGCTGCACGCAATCGGCCACTATGCCCGGCGGCTGTACAGCGGCATCCGCGTCCGCTACGTCAACTCGGAAGAGTTCACCAACGACTTCATCAACTCCATCCGCGACGATGAGGGCGCCAGCTTCAAAACGACGTACCGCAACGTGGACGTCCTGCTGATCGACGACATTCAGTTCCTGGCCGGCAAGGACCGGACGCTGGAGGAGTTCTTCCACACCTTCAACTCGCTGCACAACAACAACAAGCAGGTGGTCATCACCTCTGACCAGCCGCCCAAGTTGCTCGCCGGTTTCGAAGACCGCATGAAATCCCGTTTCGAGTGGGGGCTCCTGACGGACATCCAGCCCCCGGAGCTCGAGACCCGAATCGCCATCCTCAGGAAGAAGGCCCTCAGCGAAGGCCTCTCCGCTCCGGATGACGCACTTGAGTACATCGCGTCCAAGATTTCGAGCAACATCCGTGAACTCGAAGGCGCCCTGATCAGGGTTACTGCCTTCGCCAGCCTCAACCGGCAACCCGTGGACGTTGCCCTCGCTGAGATGGTCCTCAAGGACCTCATCACCGACGACGGCGCCCAGGAAATTACGTCGAGCCAGATCCTCACGCAGACGGCGGACTACTTCAAGCTCAGCATGGAGGAGCTCTGCAGCAAATCCCGCACCAGGACCTTGGTCACCGCACGCCAGATCGCCATGTACCTGTGCCGGGAGCTGACTGACATGTCGCTTCCCAAGATCGGCCAGGAGCTCGGCGGCCGCGACCACACCACCGTGATCCACGCGGACCGCAAGATCCGCGAACTGATGGCCGAGCGCCGTGTGATCTACAACCAAGTGACAGAGCTGACCAACCGGATCAAGCAGCAGCAGCGCGATTCCTAGCGGAGCATCTATACCTTATTAACAGGTGCATGTGGATAAGCCTGTGGATACTTAAGGGGACAACCGCGGTTAATGGGCTTAAAACCCTTAAGGCGCCTGTGGATTCGAAAAACCGCGAAAAATGTTGTCCCCATCCACACCCTGTTTAAAACCTGCTCCACCCACAGTCCATGAACAGGGCTCAACCGCCGGATCATGCGGGCGGAGGCAGTTATCCACAGTTTCCACAGCAGTTATTAACACTACTAATCCCAAAAATTCGAAGTCCCTCAAATAACAAGTTCGATCTCCAGCACCACACGAAGGGTCCAGCGGCCCAAAGGGACCTGGCGCCGGCGGCTGGGGATGGGTTAATCGCTGATCTTCCGGCTAAGCTGTCAGCAGCGCTCCCATCCTTGGGTTTCTGCGTGGTCCAGGCAGCACGGACCATGCAAGTTCAGGTGCCGGGGCAACTCCTTTTGGAACTTCCTGCGGGAAATTTCCGGAACACCATCGCAGCAGCAATGAAAGGCGGCACCCTTCCGTGAAGTTCAGAGTCGATCGGGACGTCCTGGCAGAAGCCGTCACCTGGACAGCCCGCTCGTTGTCTCCGCGGCCGCCCGTTCCCGTCCTCTCCGGCCTCCTCTTGAAGGCTGAAGCAGGCACGGTCAGCCTTTCGAGCTTTGATTACGAGACCTCCGCGCGTCTCGAAATCGCCGCTGACATCCGGGACGAAGGCACCATCCTGGTGTCGGGACGCCTCCTTGCGGACATTTGCCGCAGCCTCCCCTCTGCTCCCGTCGATGTCGAAACCGATGGCAACAAAGTCACCCTGACCTGCCGCCGAAGCAGCTTCCACCTGGCCACCATGCCCGAAGCCGAGTACCCGCCGCTTCCGGCCCTGCCGGCCGTCAGCGGAACGGTTCCGGGCGACTCGTTTGCCCAGGCCGTTTCCCAGGTGATCATTGCTGCCAGCAAAGATGACACCCTGCCCATCCTCACTGGCGTTCGGATGGAGATCGAGGATGACCTCATCACGCTCCTCGCTACGGACCGCTACCGCCTGGCCATGCGTGAAGTTCCCTGGAAGCCGGTCACTCCTGGAATCTCCACCAGCGCATTGGTCAAGGCAAAAACGTTGAACGAGGTGGCCAAGACCCTCGGCAACAGCGGCGACATCCACCTCGCCCTTTCGGATGATGAAAGCCGCCTGATCGGCTTCGAAAGCGGCGGCCGCACCACCACGTCGCTGCTGGTGGACGGTGATTACCCGAAGATCCGCTCGCTCTTCCCGGATTCAACCCCCATCCACGCGACGGTGCAGACGCAGGAACTTGTTGAGGCAGTACGCCGCGTGTCCCTGGTGGCAGAACGCAACACCCCCGTGCGCCTGGCCTTCACCCAGGGCCTGTTGAACCTTGACGCGGGTACCGGCGAAGATGCCCAGGCCTCCGAAGAGCTGGAAGCCCAACTCTCCGGTGACGACATCACGGTGGCCTTCAATCCCCACTACCTGGTGGAGGGCCTGAGCGTGATCGAGACCAAGTTCGTTCGCTTCTCCTTCACCACGGCACCGAAGCCGGCCATGATCACCGCCCAGGCGGATGCCGATGGCGAAGACCAGGACGACTACCGTTACCTCGTGATGCCGGTCCGCCTCCCCAACTAGGTAGCGCCAACTGTCGTTTTGGACGCCCAAAACGACACTTACCGCTACCTAGTTGGGTAACTTTTTCCCACCCCTCGCGCAGAAAGAGGTTCCACCATGCACATCGGACTGATCGGCCTTGGCAAAATGGGATTCAACATGCGCGAACGCCTGCGCAAGGGTGGTGTAGAGGTCACCGGGTATGACCGCAACCCGGACGTCACCGATGCCGGCTCCATTGATGAACTCCTCACCGCTGTTCCAAGTCCGCGGCTGATTTGGGTGATGGTTCCCGCCGGTGACATCACGGACGCCGTCATCAGGGAGCTCAGTGAAAAGCTTGACCAGGGCGACCTCATCATCGACGGCGGCAACTCCCGCTTCACCGAAGACCAGAAGCACGGGGAACTCCTGGCCGCCAAGGGCATCCGCTTCGTAGACTGCGGGGTTTCCGGTGGCGTGTGGGGCCTGCAGAACGGTTACGGACTGATGGCCGGCGGCGACGCAGCCGACATCGAGCGGGCACTTCCGGTCTTTGACGCCCTGCGCCCGGAGGGGGAACGCGAGGACAGCTTTGTCCATGTTGGCGGGATCGGCGCAGGCCACTACGCCAAGATGGTGCACAACGGCATCGAGTACGGCCTGATGCAGGCCTACGCCGAGGGGTACCAGCTGCTCGCCTCCAAGGACATCATCACCGATCTGCCGGGCACTTTCCGGGCCTGGCAAAAGGGCACGGTGGTCCGTTCGTGGCTGCTGGACCTGCTGGTCAAGGCACTCGATGAGGATCCGGGCCTGCAAAACATCGACGACTACGTCGAGGACTCCGGTGAAGGCAGGTGGACCGTGGAAGAAGCCATTGCCAACGCGATTCCCGCGCCGGCCATCACGGCCGCGCTCTTCGCGCGCTTCGAGTCCCGCGAGGACAGTTCCCCGGCCATGAAGATGGTGTCCGCACTGCGCCACCAGTTCGGCGGACACGCAACCCGTCCCGCCAAGTAGCCTCCACCGGGAACCTGCGAGGTTCCCAGAATTGCCGAAAACCGCGTGTACCTAGAACACCTTTCCCTGACTGACTTCCGCAGTTACGCGCAGGTCGACCTTGCCCTGGGCCCGGGTGTCACGGTTCTGGTGGGCTACAACGGCATCGGCAAGACCAACCTCATGGAGGCCATCGGTTACCTGGCCACCATGAGCTCCCACAGGGTCAGCTCGGACGGGCCGCTTCTGCGCTTCGGAACTGACCGCGCGCTGGTCCGGGCCAGGCTGGTCCGCGGCGGACAGACCACCGTCCTGGAACTGGAAATCAACGCGGGGCGGGCGAACCGCGGACGCATCAACCGCAGTAATCCCGTCCGTGCCCGCGATCTGCTGGGCATCTGCCAGACAGTGCTCTTTGCCCCCGAAGACCTGGCACTGGTCAAGGGTGAACCCTCAAACCGGCGCCGTTTCCTGGATGAGCTGCTCGCCAGCCTTATTCCGCACCACGCGGCCACGCGCAGCGATTACGACCGGGTACTGAAACAACGTAACGCCCTGCTGAAGTCCGCCCGCGCCGGGAAGTTCACCTCCGCTCACGAGGCAACGCTGGATGTGTGGGACCAGCACATGGCCAAGGCCGGCGCCGAGCTGCTGTTCGCCCGGCTTGAACTGGTGGAGCGCCTCCGCCCCCACGTGGCGCGTGCTTATGCTGAGCTGACTGACGGGTCAAAGCCTGCTGACGCCGTCTACCGCTCCACCCTCCAGAACCAGATGGACGACGACGGCGCCCCCGTGATGCGCACTCCCGGCACCAATGCCGGAGGTACTTCGGCAGACGTGGAAGACCTGCGCCAGCTGACGGTGGATCAGCTAACCGAACGGTACGTGCGTGCCTTTGCCGAAGCGCGCAAAAAAGAACTGGAACGGGGCATTTCCCTGGTGGGCCCGCACCGGGATGAACTGGAGCTTGTCCTGGGCCAGGCACCGGCCAAGGGGTATGCCTCCCACGGAGAAACCTGGTCCATGTGCCTGGCACTGCGGCTCGGTTCGTACTATGTGATGCTGGACGATGCCAGGACCGGAGGCTCAGCCCCCATCCTGATCCTCGACGACGTTTTTGCCGAGCTGGACGTCCAGCGCCGGCGTAAACTGGCGGCAATAGTCTCGGGTGCGGAACAGGTCCTGGTGACCGCCGCCGTCGACGCCGATATACCGGAAGAGCTGTCCGGACGGCGGGTGAAGGTCATCGCGGGAGGTATCGATGAATAGGGACGACGAAAGCGCCGGCGGCAAAGCCCCCCGCCACGACGCGGACGGCCGCACCCCGGACAGCATCGATGCACCCCAGGCTGCACTGAACAGAATGCGGGAGGCTGCCGCCGCGCGGGGCGAAATCCGCCGTGCCGCACCGCGCCCCGGATCCCAAAAGGCCAAAAAGGGCATCCGCGACACCCGCGGTTTCAGCCAGTTCCACGCCACCGGCCGCGATCCCCTGGGCCTCGGCAAAGTAGTGGGCCGCCTGGTGGCCGAACGTGGCTGGACCTCGCCGGTTGCAGTGGGATCCGTCATGGCAGAGTGGGCCACCTTGGTGGGACCGGAAATCTCCGCTCACTGCACGCCCGAAAGCTTCACCGGCACCACCTTGCACGTCCGGTGCGATTCAACCGCCTGGGCCACACAGTTGCGGCTCCTCAGCATGAGCCTGCTGGAGAAATTCCGGGTGGAGCTCGGCGATGGAGTGGTCACCAGCATCCAGGTCCTGGGGCCCTCCGCGCCCAGCTGGCGCAAGGGCGGCAGGTCCGTCAACGGCCGGGGGCCCCGGGACACCTACGGATAGCCCGCCGTCGAACTCTTGAAAATCCCCTGATTGGCGTGTAGCGCCCTGGAAGGGCCGGAGGGTGTATAGGCACCCGGAGACCGGACCGTTGGAGCGCCCAAGGCGCGGTCTACGGCTTGTAAGGGCACATCGACTGCCATCCACGCCCCTGGAATGCGGGGATACCGCCTGTTTCGCGGTAGAATCGTTGGAGATAACTGGGCGCGGGTTAAACGTTGACTGAGTCCGTTTTCCGCACGCTTCCAGCACGCGGACTTCGGATTCCGCCATCAGCTAGTAACCGGCGCTATAAGTTTGTGCCTGTTGGCAGATGACTTTCCTGATGGAACTGGGGAAAGAATCAGCCGGCCATCATCGAGAACAGAGGAGTCGACAGCACCTGTGGCTAACGACAATACAGATATTCTGGCAGCTGAGCCCGCAGTCGAGGATGCCCGCACGCCTGACACCCCGGGGGAAGCTGCCACTCCACGCGAGTACGGCGCCAGCGACATTACTGTCCTTGAAGGCCTCGAGGCAGTACGGAAGCGCCCGGGCATGTACATCGGCTCCACGGGACCCCGGGGACTCCACCACCTGGTCTACGAAGTGGTGGACAACTCTGTGGACGAGGCCCTGGCCGGCTACTGCACACATATTGAGGTAGTGCTCCAGGCGGACGGCGGCGTTAAGGTCGTCGACGACGGCCGTGGCATTCCCGTGGACATGCACCCCACCGAACACAAACCCACGGTCGAGGTGGTCATGACCATCCTGCATGCCGGCGGCAAGTTCGGCGGCGGCGGCTATGCCGTATCCGGCGGCCTGCACGGTGTGGGTATCTCCGTTGTTAACGCCCTTTCCAGCAGGGTGGACACAGAGGTCCGCCGCCAGGGACACGTCTGGCGGATGTCTTTCGCCGACGGCGGCAAGCCCCAGGGCAGCCTGGTGAAGGGTGAGGAAACCGACCTGACGGGAACCACCCAGACGTTCTACCCGGACGCCGAGATCTTCGAGACCACGGAGTTCGATTTCGAGACGCTGCGCGCCCGCTTCCAGCAGATGGCCTTCCTTAACAAGGGGCTGCGCATCACGCTGACTGACGAACGCACCTCTGCCAGCGATAACGACGCCGACGCCGACCTTGACCTCGATGCTGTTGTCACCGAAGGCGAAGTAAGCGCCGAGCACCGCACGGTGGTTTACCAGTACGACGAAGGCCTGCTGGACTACGTCAAGCACCTGAACTCCGGCAAGAAGGTGGAAGTGGTCCACGAGGACGTCATCGCCTTCGAGACCGAGGACAAAGAGCGCCGGATCGCCCTGGAGATGGCGATGCAGTGGACCAACGCCTACTCAGAAAGCGTCCACACCTACGCCAACACCATCAACACCCATGAGGGCGGTACGCACGAAGAGGGTTTCCGCGCCGCCATGACGTCCCTGATCAACCGCTACGCGCGCGAAAAGGGGATCATCAAGGAAAAGGACGACAACCTTACCGGTGATGACATCCGTGAGGGCCTTACCGCCGTCATTTCCGTCAAGCTTGCCGAGCCTCAGTTTGAAGGGCAGACCAAGACCAAGCTCGGCAACTCCGAGGTCAAGGGCTTCGTCCAGCGCGTCGTTACCGACGGACTCGGCGACTGGCTGGAACGCAATCCCGGCCCTGCCAGGGACGTCATCCGCAAGGCCATCTCCGCGGCGCAGGCCCGCATGGCGGCCCGCAAGGCCCGGGACAACGCGCGCCGCAAGAGCCCCCTCGAATCCTTCGGCATGCCGGGCAAGCTGTCCGACTGCTCCTCCAAGGATCCGGAGAAGTGCGAGGTCTACATCGTGGAGGGTGACTCCGCCGGCGGTTCCGCCAAGCGCGGCCGAAACCCCGAAACCCAGGCCATCCTTCCGCTGCGCGGCAAGATCCTGAACGTGGAGCGCGCCCGCCTGGACAAGGCGCTGGGCAATGCAGAAGTCCAGTCCATGATCACGGCGTTCGGTACCGGCATCGGTGAAGACTTCGACCTCTCGAAACTGCGGTACCACAAGATCGTCCTGATGGCCGATGCCGACGTGGACGGCCAGCACATCACCACCCTGCTGATGACCCTGCTCTTCCGCTACATGCGCCCGCTGATCGAAAACGGCTACGTCTACCTGGCCCAGCCGCCGCTGTACAGGATCAAGTGGTCAAACGCTGCCCACGACTACGTCTACAGCGACAGGGAACGCGACGCGAAACTTGTCGCAGGCCAGGCGGCCGGGCGCCGCATCCCCAAGGACAACGGCATCCAGCGCTACAAGGGCCTGGGCGAGATGGACTACACGGAGCTGTGGGACACCACCATGGACCCGGACCACCGCACCCTGCTGCAGGTCACTATGGATGACGCCCTCGCGGCAGACCAGATCTTCTCCGTGCTGATGGGTGAGGACGTGGAATCACGCCGTAACTTCATTCAGCAGAACGCCAAGGACGTCAGGTTCCTGGATATCTAAGCGCACGTCCTTCGAATATTCCAGAGCTGACATATACCTGAAACGGAAATAGAAAATGAGCGACGAAACACCCGAGAACCCGGTCCCCGAGGCCGGGAACCCGGACACCGTTCTTGAAGGCGATGTGCTGATCGACCGCGTTGAGCAGGTGGACCTGCAGACGGAAATGCAGCGGTCCTACCTGGACTACGCCATGGCTGTCATTGTGGGCCGCGCCCTTCCGGACGTCCGTGACGGCCTGAAGCCTGTCCACCGCCGCGTGCTTTACGCGATGTTCGACGGCGGCTACCGCCCCGAGCGCTCCTTCAACAAGTGCGCGCGCGTTGTGGGCGAGGTCATGGGCCAGTACCACCCCCACGGCGACACCGCGATCTACGATGCCCTGGTCCGCCTCATCCAGGATTGGACCATGCGTTACCCGCTGGCCCTCGGCCAGGGCAACTTCGGTTCTCCCGGCAACGACGGAGCTGCTGCGCCCCGTTACACCGAGACGAAAATGGCGCCGCTGGCCATGGAGATGGTCCGCGACATCGACGAGGAAACCGTCGATTTCCAGGACAACTACGATGGCAAGAACCAGGAACCCACCATCCTGCCGGCCCGGTTTCCCAACCTGCTGGTCAATGGATCCTCAGGCATCGCCGTCGGTATGGCCACCAACATCCCGCCGCACAACCTCCGCGAGGTAGCCGACGGCGTGCAGTGGTACCTGGCCAACCCGGGAGCCAGCCGCGAAGAACTGCTGGAAGAACTCCTGCTGCGGGTCAAGGGCCCGGATTTCCCCACCGGTGCCACGATCCTCGGGCACAAGGGCATCGAGGATGCCTACCGGACCGGCCGCGGCTCCGTCACCATGCGGGCCGTAGTGAACGTGGAGGAGCTGCAGGGACGTACCTGCCTCGTGGTCACGGAACTGCCATACCAGGCGAACCCGGACAACCTCGCCATTAAGATCGCCGAACTGGTCAAGGACGGCAAGATCCAGGGCATTGCCGACCTGCGCGATGAAACGTCCGGCCGGACCGGCCAGCGGCTGGTCATCGTCCTCAAGCGCGACGCCGTCCCCAAGGTGGTGCTGAACAACCTCTACAAGCACACCGAACTGCAGAGCAACTTCTCCGCCAACATGCTGGCCATTGTGGACGGCGTGCCCCGCACCCTGAGCCTGGATGCCTTCATCAGGCACTGGGTGACCCACCAAATGGATGTCATCGCCCGGCGCACCCGGTACCGGTTGCGCAAGGCCGAGGAAGAAGCCCACATCCTGCGGGCGCTCCTCAAGGCACTGGACATGCTCGATGAAGTCATCGCCCTGATCCGCGCTTCCAACACAACCGAAGCGGCTCGCGACGGCCTGATGGAATTGCTGGACATCGACGAGCTGCAGGCACGGGCCATCCTGGACATGCAGCTGCGCCGCCTGGCCGCCCTGGAACGCCAGAAGATCCAGGACCGCCACTCAGAGCTTGAAGCACTGATCGCGGAGTACAACGAGATCCTTGGCTCCGAGCAGCGCCAGCGCGAGATCATCAGCACCGAGCTTGGCGAGATCGTCGCGAAGCACGGCGACGACCGGCGCACCAAGATCCTTATGGGCTACGACGGCGACATGTCCATGGAGGACCTCATCCCCGAAGAGGAGATGGTTGTCACCATCACCCGCGGCGGCTACGTCAAGCGCACCCGGAGTGACAACTACCGCTCCCAGCAGCGCGGCGGCAAGGGCATCAAGGGTGCCCAGCTCCGCGGCGATGACGTGGTGGAGCACTTCTTCGTCACCACCACCCACCACTGGCTGCTGTTCTTCACCAACCTTGGCCGGGTATACCGGGCCAAGGCGTACGAGCTGATGGAAGCCGGCCGCGACGCCAAGGGCCAGCACGTGGCAAACCTGATGGCGTTCCAGCCGGACGAACACATCGCCCAGGTCCTGGACCTGAAGGACTACCAGCAGGCGCCGTACCTGGTTCTCGCCACCAAGCGGGGCCTGGTCAAGAAGACGCGGCTGGAGGACTACGACACCAACCGTTCCGCAGGCGTCATCGCGATCAACCTCCGCGACGGCGACGAACTCGTATCCGCGCAGCTGGTGTCCGAAACCGATGACCTGCTGCTGGTGTCCCGCAAGGGCCAGTCCATCCGCTTCACGGCCACCGAAGACGCCCTTCGCCCCATGGGCCGGGCAACCTCCGGCGTCACCGGCATGAAGTTCCGCGAAGAGGACGAACTGCTCGCTGCCAACGTGGTGACCGACGGCTCGTTCGTGTTCATTGTCACGGACGGAGGCTACGCCAAGCGCACCGCGGTCGAGGAATACCGGCTGCAGGGCCGCGGCGGCCTGGGCATCAAGGTGGCCAAGCTGGCCGAAGGACGCGGTGACCTGGTGGGAGCGCTGATCGTCCAGGAAGAGGACGAGGTCCTGGTGGTCATGGAAGGCGGCAAGGTTGTCCGTTCCTCGGTTGCCGGCGTCCCGGCCAAGGGGCGCGACACCATGGGCGTTATCTTCGCCAAGCCGGACAAAAATGACCGGATCATCGAGGTGGCGCGCAACAGCGAACGCGGTCTCGAGGGCGAGGAATCGCTTGAGGATGACGTAACGTTGGCTGAAGATGGCGGCTCCCCGGAGGAAGCCGCAGAGTCAGCAGTGGCAGAAGAATCACCGGCCGTTGAGTCAGAGGACGCCTCGGGCGACGCTGAGCCGAACGAAGACAACACGGAGGTAACGAGTGAGTAATCCGGACTCATTTCCCAAGCCGAACACTTCTGTTCCCGAGGGAAGCCGGCCCTCGGCTGCGCCCCGCGTGAACGCTCCTGTTCGTCCCCAGCAGCGGCCGGCAGCTCCCGCAGCTGCCCCGGGCCAGCGCCCGTCTGTTCCCGGCCAGCGCCCCGCCCAGGGCGAGCGTCCGACGACGGGACAGCCGGCCCCGCGCACGGCTCCGGGAAGTCCCGTGCAGGGTCAGCGCCCCGTGCAAGGTCAGCCCGGCCAGCGGCCCGCACCGGGAAACCCGGTGCAGGGCCAGCGTCCCGCCGCGGGGACTCCAGGATTGGTGAAGCCGGCGCCGAAGGCCAAGGTCAGGCGTGCCCGGCTGCTGGTCAGCAAGGTGGACCCCTGGTCCGTCCTGAAGATGGCATTCCTGCTGTCGGTGGCGCTGGGAATCGTCACCGTAGTCGCTGCCATCGTCCTGTGGACCGTTCTGGACCTCACGGGGATTTTCGACCAGGTGGACAGCCTGCTGGGCACGCTCGCCGGCTCTGAGGGCGGCGGCTTCGAGCTGAAGAAGGTCGCCAGCCTCGGCCAGGTGGCATCATTCGCCACCATTATTGCCGTAGTGAATGTGGTCCTGCTGACTGCCCTCTCCATGCTGTCTGCCGTTCTGTACAACATCGCTGCCACCCTGGTGGGCGGCATCGGCGTCACCCTCACCGACGATTAGGTCCTTGCTTTCACCGGCCAGTTCCCGGTGAAAGCGCCCGATTTGAGATCGGGCCGGGATGTGCTGTAAAGTCATGTCTCGGCCCGATGCGGTATCGGGGCGTATAGCTCAGGCGGTTAGAGCGCTTCGCTGATAACGAAGAGGTCCCAGGTTCAAGTCCTGGTACGCCCACGGAACCTGTGCAGGTTCAAGTGGAGGTTTGGTTCGCATCACTGCGGCCGGACCGGAACGGGGAGCATGTGAAGAAGTTGCTAGTACTGGCAGCCGCAATCGCAGGCGTCCTGGTCTACCGGAAAGCACAGGAATCCGAAGCCCGGAAAACTGTCTGGAGCAAGTCAACCGACACGGTTGACTAGGACGGACGCCCGGTGCCGGGGCTGGTCAACAGCCCTGAGGTTCTAGGGTATGATTGACGGGTTGCTTCTTATGGGGGCATGGCGCAATTGGTAGCGCACCTGCTTTGCAAGCAGGGGGTTCGGGGTTCGAGTCCCCGTGCCTCCACCATAAGGAAGTCCCGGTCAGCGGAAACGCTGGCCGGGACTTTTGCTTTGCCCCGCAGTACCCGACATTAGGGTTGGACAGTGAACTTCTTTCTCGCGGCCCTGGGGGTGCTGGGCGTTGCGTCGTCCGGTCCCCTGATAGCGGCAACGCTTGGGGCAACCAGCGTCAGCGCGCTGGCCATAGCCTTCTGGCGCAATGCCATTGGCGCCGCTGTCATGGCGGCACCCACCCTCATTCGGGAGCCAACCCAGTTTGGCAGGGTCACAAAGGTGGAGTTCCGCTGGTCCGTCCTGGCCGCCGTCGCGCTGGCCCTGCACTTTGCCTGCTTCATCACCTCACTGCAACTGACGTCCGTTGCCGCAGCCACAGCCCTGGTCTGCCTCCAGTCGGCGTGGATCGCCGTCTTCCAGCTCTTCAGGGGAACCAGGCACCGGTGGCAGGTACTGGCCGGGCTGGGCATCGCGTTCGCCGGTGTGGTGGCCATTACCGGCTTCGACCTGGGCACGTCACCCGAAGCCCTGCTGGGGGACCTGCTGGCTGTGGCCGGCGGAGCCCTTGCCGGGCTGTACACGCTGGCCGGAGGCAAGGCGAGGCAGAGCATGAGCACCGGAACCTACACCACGCTGTGCTACGGCATGTGTGCGGCGCTGGTGGCCTTGTTGGCCCTGCTGGGCGGCCAACCGCTGGTGGGCTTCGAGGCGGCCGGCTGGCTGGGCATCGCAGCCATTACGGTCTGCGCGCAGCTCATCGGGCACACGGCGTTCAACCACCTGCTGGCCACCATGAGTCCGCTTTTGGTGTCGATGATCATCCTGCTCGAGATTCCCGGAGCCGCCCTCCTCGCGGCGTTCTTCCTGCAGGAGGTGCTCCCCGCCGGTACGTACGCCGGGCTCGCGCTCATCCTGGTGGGACTCGCCGTCGTCGTCCTTGGGCAAAAGTCCGGAAGGGGAGGGCGGCGTGGCCGTGCGGCAGGAACAGGCAATGCTGATGGGCCGCCGGAGCGTCCCCTGGCGGAACTGGGGACGGACTGACCTGTGCAGGTCCAGCTGCCGACGGGTCCTACTGGCCGCCGCGGCGCACGGGCTGGGCCGTATTCACCGTGTGGATGGCCCGGAGGAGTTTGGCCGGGAAATACACAGAGAAGAACACCACCATGGGCGCTTTGAGCGCCATCTTCTTGACGTTGTGGGCCTTGTAGGTACGGTCAAACCGGGTGACGTAGAAGCGGTAGTCCCGCGGTGAGTCCTCCAGCCGGCGGGCCGACATGCCGGAAACCATCTGCGGACAATAACTGATCTTCAGGTCGTGGTCCGCCAGGTGCAGCGAAAGGTCGATGTCCTCATGCATCTCGTCCTTTTCGTCACGGCAGGTCTCGGACCGGATGACTTGCCAGGCTGAGGAACGCAGGGCCATGTTTGAGCCGAACAGGAAGTGGTACTGGTGTTTGGCCAGCTTCAGCATTAGCTGGCGCATCTTGTCGTCAGCTTTCAGGCCGAAGCGGCGCATGGGCATGTCGTAATAAACCACGGGACCGGTGGCCGCCTGGACGGATGTGTCCAGGAAGGCCCGCTGCACCTGTTCCACCCAGTCCGGCTCCACCACGGAGTCCGCGTCAATACGGCCGAGGATGTCCCCGGTGGCGTTGTCCAGGCCGTAGTTCCGGGTGGGAATGAGGCCCTGTTCCTTGTCCTGGCTCAGCAGGACGATGGGGCTTTCCGGATATTCGAGCTGCATCTGGCGCACAATGTCCGCGGTCCGGTCCTTTGACAGGTTGTCCACCACGATGATCTCGTGGGCCGGGACGGACTGGTAAATGGCAGCAATAAGGCACTGCCGGATCACGCTCTCCTCGTTGTATGCCGGGATAACGATTGACACGCGGGGCAGTTCTGCTGCGTCGTTCAAGGCATCCTCAGAGGATTGATCGGCTGACATCAGTCCAAATCTAGCATCGATCAGATGCGCCTCCCGGGAGGGCGGCTGTGCCCGGAGACGAATGAGGGGCCCCGCCTCAAAGGCAGGACCCCTCACCGGACAGCCGGACTGCTAGGACTGGGTGGTGCCCTTGTCCGCGCCGCTGCTGCTGGATGCGATGTTCCTGGTGGCTGTCTTAGCATCGGTGGCCACTGATGCCGTGCTGCTGGAAACGTCCTCAGCCACATCCTCCGCCACGTGCTTTGCCTTCTCCGCGGCGTCTCCCGCCGTGTCCTTGGCGGCCTCGGCCACCTCGGAGGCGGAGCCGGTGGTTGCTTCCGGGACCTCGTTCACTGTGGTGGCCGGAACCGGCGCGGGCGTGCCCGTGCCTGCAACAGGTGAGGGCGTCTTCCACGGATCCTCGACCGGCTTGGATGCTTTCCAGGCTGCCACGCCGGCGGCAACCGCCGCGGCGATGACACCGAAGACCAGCCAGCCGCGCTTCTTCGGGGCCTCGGGCTCCGCGAGCTGAACGGTTGCCGTGCGGCCGGCTTGGCTGGCCGCAGCCTTGAGCTGCGTTCCTGTGGCCAGGGCCTGCTCCTGGATGGCGTGGATGATTCCCACGTCGCCAAGCTTCTGGGCAACGGCGTCCACGCGGGCGGGTGTGTTTTCCAGCGTCCGGTGCACAACACTGGATGCCGAACCGATCTGGTCGGACAGGCGGGGCAGGTATTCCACCACCACGCGGTCACGGGCATTAAGGATGACGGGCGTGGCCTTGTCCAGGGCCTCATGCAGCCGCGGCGAAGCGCCGTCCACTGCATCGTTGATCCGCGGAGCGAGCTGGGCCAGGCCGTCCTGGATGCGGGGCGTTACCACGGCTACTCCGTCCGCCGCCCTGTGGGCCGCGGTCTTCAGGCCTTCCTGGATCTTGGGAGATGCGGTATCCAGGCTGTGCTGCAGACGGTCCACGGCTGCTTCCACGCGGGGGGATGCCCAATCCTTGGCATTTTCCATGGCGCCAATGACTGACAGCTCAAGGTCACGGGCAATACGATCCGATTTCTTCACAACTACCTCCCGAATTAATGTGACGGTCTGTGGTTAGCCTACGTGCCTTGGTCTTCACCGGCTATTCTCTCTGCGGATTTTAGGCGGATTTCACCCAGCGCGGAACTGCTGCAACAGCCATCACCACCCCGGACCGCCGTGGAAGAATGGGCGTTATGACTGCAATCGCAACCGCAAAAGCAACCATCCACACCAGCCTTGGCGACATCGTCGTCAACCTCTTCGGCAACCACGCGCCCAAGACGGTCAAGAACTTCGTTGGCCTCGCCACCGGCGAGCAGACGTGGACCCACCCGGAGACGGGCGAGGAGAAGACGGGCACGCCGCTGTACAACGGCACCATCTTCCACCGCATCATCAAGGACTTCATGATCCAGGCCGGCGATCCCCTGGGCCGCGGCACCGGCGGACCCGGCTACCGGTTCGACGACGAGATCCACCCTGAGCTCAGCTTCAACCAGCCCTACAAGCTGGCCATGGCCAACGCCGGGATCCAGATGGGCAAGGGCACTAACGGTTCACAGTTCTTCATCACCACCATCCCCACCGACTGGCTCCAGGGCAAGCACAGCATCTTTGGTGAAGTGGCCGACGACGAATCCAAGAAGGTTGTGGACGCCATCGAGGGCGTGCGCACCGGCATGGGTGACCGCCCGGTGGAGGACGTCACCATCAACAGCATCGACATCGAACAGCTGTAATCCCCACCCATGAGTTACGGAGTTCCGTCGGCTGAGCCGTCCGCACAGGTTCCGGTGTGCCCGCGGCATCCGGACCGGCCTTCCTATGTCCGCTGCCAGCGGTGTGGGCGGCCGGCGTGCCCCGACTGCCAGCGGGCGGCCGCCGTCGGATTCCAATGCGTTGACTGCGTCAACGAGACAAGCCGGACGACGCCCCAGGTCCGGACGGTCTACGGCGGCGCCGTAGCGTCCGGCAAACCGGTGGTGACGTACGGGATTATTGCCCTTTGTGCGGTGATGTACGTGCTTCAATGGGTGGTCCCAGGCCAGGTGGTCTACGAGCAGTTCGCCTACAACAACGTCTTCGCTACCCCTGAGTACGGGGCGTTTGAGCCATGGCGGATGCTGACCGCGGCTTTCCTGCACTCGCCGGATTCCGTCCTGCACATCGCCTTGAACATGTACACGCTGTGGATCTTCGGCCAGGCCCTCGAGCCACTCCTGGGCCGTGCCCGCTTCCTGGCGCTGTATCTGATCTCGGCCGTAGGCGGCTCCGTTGGATACCTGCTCCTGAATCCCGTGCTGGTACCAGGACAAGGGCTGGTGGGAGTTGTGGGCGCTTCAGGCGCCATCTTCGGCCTCTTCGGCGCCATGCTGCTGGTGCAGCGGCACCGTGGTGGCGATACCCGCCAGCTGTGGGTGCTGATTGCCATCAACGGCGTGATTGGTTTCCTCATCCCCCAGATCGCTTGGCAGGCGCACTTGGGTGGCCTGGTAACGGGTGCCCTTTGCGCGGCAATCCTTGCCTACACTCCGCGTGGACGGCGGCAGGGCCTCATCCAGGCAGCGGGCCTGGTGGCGGTCGTGCTGCTGCTGGCCGTCGCCAGCTGGGTGAAAATCTCGATGTAGCCACAAAGGTATGCAGCCCGAAGGGCTGACGCCGTCCCGTTCTCAAGAGGGCCCCGACATAACCGATGTCGGGGCCTTTTCTTATCCACAGGACTTATCCACAGTGTTGGTAACTTACATGCGTGTAGTTCGTCTCGGGAAACCAGTTTTCCCGCCAGTCCGCGGGAATTCCGGGAAGCAGGACGGCTTGCAATCCACAGCTGTGGATAACTCTTGGGGATAGTGCTGTGCTTAAGTGGACAAAAGCCCGAAAAAGCAGCCGTCTGTGGATAAAACAGTGGAAGACAGCCCAGATTGGCAGCATCCCAGGCTTGCGTAGGCTTCTTTCAACAGCGTTTTGCACAGTGTTAATAAGTGACACCGGTGTAATCGCGTGGCCGTAATTGCCCGCACCGCGGTGCGAAAGGAGTGACGACCCGCTTGCAGCTTCCACAGTTTCCACAGTTGTGGATAACTTGTGGGTATCGCTGTGTTGGTAAGTGGACAACCTGGCGCGGGTAGTTGAAGCTTGGTGCCAGTCCGCAGTTTCAACGCAAAGGTGCCTGCCACTTTTTGCGCCTGCCATTGCCGTCCGACCCAGGAGTACCTATTGAGCGCCACCACGCAGCACATCTTCCTCGACAAGCAACATCCTGTCCTCTGGCGGGCACTGAACGGGTTGGGGCTTAAAGTGCGGGAGGCCGCAGAGGCCGCCGGGCTGGACGGGAAGACAGTGGAGCTCCTGCACGTCCGGATATCGCAGCTCAACGGCTGTGCTTACTGCCTGGATCTGCATGTCAGGGATGCCCTCAAGGCGGGCGAGAGCGGACAGCGCCTGGCGGTGCTCCCCGCGTGGCGCGAGACGGCCCTCTTCACCGAAAAGGAACGGGCCGCCCTTGCACTGGCCGAAAGCATCACCGAGTTGCCGGACCATCATGCCCAGGCCCAGGAGGAAGCGTTCGCGCGCGAGCACCTCACGGAAGAGGAGTTCTCGATTGTCAGCTGGCTGGCGATCACTATGAACGCATTCAACCGGATATCCATCACCAGCCACCACCCCGTCCGCCGGGACCGTTAGCCGTCCCTCCGGACCGTTAAGGCAGGCCCTACTTAGAGGGCCTGGTTATCCACAGGTCTTCCACACTGTTAATAACTGCATCCGGGTGGCATGATTGGCCCGTTCCCGCTGCTTGGCGGTCGTGAGGCCGGCTTTCTACTGGTGCCCTCAGGTTTTCAACAGTGTGGATAACTTTCCCAACAGTTGGGGAAAACCAGGGAATCAGGCGTGGGGCCGCGGCCAGATTCCTGAAGATCCACGGCGGTGGCTGTCCAACAGGTGCGTGTCCACCATGCCAATGGCTTCCATGAGGGCAAACATGGTGGTGGGGCCGACGAAGGAAAATCCCTTCTTCCGCAATGCCTTGGACAGGGCAACCGATTCCGGGGACTGCGTGGGGATGTCGGTGTGGACTGCCGGGCGGGGTGTGTCTGTTGGTTTGAACTGCCAGACAAACTCCACCAGGCCGCCTTCCTGGCGCAGCGCGAGTGTGGCCTGTGCATTTGCCACCGCGGACCGGATCTTCAACCGGTTCCGGACGATGCCGGGATCCTGCAGCAGCCGGTCGACGTCGGCTTCGGTAAACAGCGCTACCGCATCCGGGTTGAAGCCCGCAAAGGCGGCACGGAACGCAGGGCGCTTCCGGAGGATCGTGGCCCAGGAAAGTCCTGCTTGAAACCCCTCCAGGCAGATACGCTCGTAGAGCCCCTGTTCATCGATGACAGGAAGGCCCCACTCATTGTCGTAATAATCGCGCAGGAGTGGGTCAGTGGATGCCCACGCCGGCCGGGCGAGGCCGTCCTCGCCTACGACTGCACCGCCGTGAGCAGGCCGGTCAGAGGCTGGACCACCGCTCACCGTTGTGCCGACGGCTGGACCGCCGCCAGGAACTAGGAGCGCCACCGGGTGGTCATGAGGAAGCCGATGATTGCGATGCCGAAGCCGGCCACGATGTTCCACGATTCCCACGCCGCAACCGGCAGCTGGCCTTCGCTGATGTAGAACGTGATGATCCAGAAGAGGCCGATGATCATCAGGCCGAACATGACCGGCTTGAACCAGACGGGGTTGGGCTTGTAGGCCTGCGACGAAGCCTGCTGGGGGGTGCTGGCGGTCTTCTTGCGAGGCTTTGACTCGGGCACGGGTTCTCCTTGGCGGGCTGAGGCAAGCTCGGCGTTCCGGGCTTGATATCCTGCAAGAAGGAAGTTGCCAGCGGTCTGCGCGATCTTGGTCAAATCTGGATTCTTACTAGCAGCCAATTCTAGCCGTAGTCATGGGTCACCAACGCCCATCGCAACCGCCGGGAGGAGAACCCGTGGTACTGCAGGAGAAGGCGCGGCCCGTTGCTGCGCCCGCTGCCGGCGTCGTCATTTTGCGCGGGGCAGTCCTGGTGGTGGGTGAGCTGCTTATTACAGCCGGGATCATTCTTCTTCTTTTTGTTGCCTGGCAGCTGTGGTGGACCAACGTGGAGTCCGACGCCAAGCAGAGCGAAGTCATCAAGGAGTTTGCACAGGACCTCGGTGCTGCCGCTCCAGCCGCCCCGGACGCGCCGGCAGCCCCTGAAGATTTCGGTCCGCCCGCAGTTTCGGCAGCGCCCGGCCACGCCGGCACCATCGGGATCATGTACATTCCCCGGTTCGGCGAAAACTACACCCGGCCCATCGTCCAGGGGACCACCAGTGACGTACTGGACACGCTCGGGTTGGGGCACTACACCAACACGGCCATGCCGGGAGCGGTTGGTAATTTCGCTGTTGCGGGGCATCGCCAGACTCATGGTGCGGTCCTGGACAATATCCACACCCTGGTTCCGGGGGACAAGATCTACGTCCAGACCAAGGACGGATACTACGTGTATGTTTTCCGCAACAACCAGATCGTGATGCCGTCGCGAACGGACGTCCTGGAGCCCGTGCCCACACTTCCGGGCGTTACCCCCACGGAAAGCTTCCTCACCATGACCAGCTGCAACCCCCGCTTCGGGGCGGAAGAACGCATTATCGCCTACGCGCTGCTGGACAGCTGGCGCCCTGCATCAGCCGGTCCGCCTGTTGAAATCGCAGCCCAGGTTGCCGCAGCGATTGGAAAGGGCTGAGCATGTACGGCTGGATTTTCCGCCATCTTCCAGGGCCTTTGTGGCTGCGGATCGCCACCTCGCTGGTGCTGATCGCCGGCGCACTGGTATTGATGGTTCAGTTCCTTTTCCCGTGGATGTCCGAGTACACCCAATTCACCGACTCAACGATTGGTTCCGTAAGCCAGCCATGACCACAACCAAGATCCTCGTGGTGGATAACTACGACAGCTTCGTCTACACCCTGGTGGGCTACCTCCAGGAGCTTGGCGCCGAGACCACAGTTGTCCGCAACGACGACGTCACCCTGGCGGAGGCCACCGAACTGGCCGGCACCCGCGACGGCGTGCTGATCTCTCCCGGCCCTGGCAACCCGGCTGAAGCCGGAGTCTGCATCGAACTCATCAAATGGTGCGGCGAGAACAGCGTGCCCATGTTCGGCGTGTGCCTGGGACACCAGGCGCTGGCGGAGGCATTCGGTGGCAAGGTGACCCATGCCCCGGAACTTATGCACGGGAAGACCTCCCTGGTGGAACACATCGGAACCAGTGTCTTTTCGGGACTCCCCTCCCCCGTCACGGCCACCCGCTACCACTCCCTCGCTGCGGTGCGGGACACGCTTCCCGATGTCCTTGAAGTAACGGCGGAAACCGCGTCAGGCGTGGTGATGGGGCTCCAGCACCGCACCGCACCCCTGTGCGGTGTGCAGTTCCACCCGGAATCCGTGCTGACTGAGGGCGGTTACCAGATGCTGGGGAACTGGCTCGAGTCCCTGGGCATGAAGGGTGCGGCTGCGCGGGCAGCCAAGCTGAGCCCGCTCATCCAGCACTGACCTGTTGAGGCCTGCCCTTCAGTCGTCATCCTTTTTGGTGGATGTCGGCGTGGGCGTCGGGGTCGGAGAGGGGCTTGGCGGCGGAGGCGGCGCCTTGGCAACCACGATGGTGACAGTCTTGCCCTGTTCCACCGCGGCGTTAGCGGCGTCGCTCTGATCCGTGACCCTGCCTGGTTCCACCTGCGCGTTCTCCGCCTCGACCACGGCGGGTACCAGACCCAGTTCCTTCAAAGCCGCTTCTGCTTCTTCCCGGGTCCGTGCGCGCAGTTCGGGGACTGCGACCTTGCCGGTGGACACCACCAGCTCAACGCTTGTGCCCACGCCAACGCTCTGTCCCGGGGCGGGGCTTGTGGTGATCACGATGCCAGCCGGGACTGTGGGGCTGTTGGCGGTGGTGGTTGAGGGAGCGCCCATCAACCCGATCTGGCGGAGCATGTCCCGGGCAGCAGCTTCAGTTTTGCCCGGCAGGCTGTCTGGAATCTTGACGGCGCTTGGCCCGTCGCTGATATTCAGGACCACCTCGGCTCCGGGATCCACGGCGACGCCGGAGGCAGGATCCGTTCCGATGGCAGTGCCCTTGGGTACCGTGTCATGTTGTGCGCGGACGATTCTGGGCACGAGGTCCGCGCCGTAGAGCTCCTGCAGGGCAGCAGACTCAGTCATCGCCGCCACCGCCGGAATCGAAACCTTCGGCGGCGGCGGTGCCGGGCGGTTCACGATGCTGTACAGCCACAGTCCGCCGCCGGCCAGGACGAGGACGGTGAAGATCACAAGTGTCGTGATCCACGCACGACGCCGGGACTTTTGCCGTGCGGTTCGCTCGCGTTCCAAAGGCAGGCCCAGGAGCAACTCATCCCGTGTGGAAGGTTCGTAAGCACCGGGACCGGGACTGCCGCCGTCGTCGGCCGGTGTGCTTATGGCAGCGAGCCGTCCCGTAGGAGCGTCATCCAGGAAGCTCGCGCCCGTAACCGCAAAGGCTTCAGTGGCGGGGGAAGAGGAAGCGGGTGGGACATAATCGTTGGGATCGGTGGGCGCCTCGGAGGGCGATGCCGCCGCAACAGGAATGCCGGCCCTAGCGGCGCGCAGGGCACGCTGGAACGCTGCTGCATCCTGGAACCTGTCGTCGCGGTTCTTCTGCAGTGCCTTGGCAAGCACGGTGTCCAGTGCAGGCGAAATCTCCGGGTTCAGGCTGCTCGCCGGTGCCGGGATTTCACGCACGTGCTGGTATGCCACGGACACGGGACTGTCGCCGACGAACGGCGGGCGCGAGGTCAGCATTTCATACAGGAGGCAGGCGGCGGAGTAGAGATCGCTGCGCGCATCCACTGTTTCACCGCGTGCCTGCTCAGGCGACAGGTACTGGGCGGTGCCCACCACGGCCTGCGTCTGGGTCATAGTGGCCGAGGAATCGGCAATGGCACGGGCGATGCCGAAGTCCATGACCTTCACCGAGTCACTGCCGGGGCAGTACATCACGTTGGCCGGCTTGATATCCCGGTGCACGATCCCCGCCTTATGGCTGTACTCGAGGGCTCCGAGTACGCCCAGGCAGTAATCGATAGCGTGGTCGATAGTGACGTCGTTGGCCCGGATAAGATCGCGGATGGTCTTGCCCTCAACGAACTCCATCACGATGTACGGCACGCGGACATTGTCATGCGAACCGTCGTGGACGAGGTGCTCGCCTGTATCGTAAATAGCCACAATGGACGGGTGGTTCAGCGCCGCCACAGCCTGCGCTTCGCGCTTGAAGCGCGCCTGGAACTGGGGATCACGTGCAAGGTCCGCGCGCAGCAGTTTGATGGCCACGGTGCGTCCGAGCCGGGTGTCCAGGCCCCGGTGAACGTCCGCCATTCCTCCCCGGCCGATAAGGTTGCCCACCTCGTACCGTCCGCTCAGGACACGTTGGCTATCCACCGGGAGGCTGTCCTCCCGGTGCAACGGTGTGCGCGCTGACTCGTTCATTGGCTGTCCTGGCGGTTACGGCTTGCAGGTCGGAGGCAGACCCGGCAGCTCGCCGGCGGCGCAATCCGGGAGGGGCGACTGTGCTGTGGGTGCTGCCACGGCGGAAGTGGTGGATGTCGGCGACGGCGGCGGCGGCGGAGAGGTTGTGGTGGGGGCGGGCGGTGCCACGGCATAGGTAATGGTCACCGGCGAGCCCACTTCCACCAGACCCGACCGCGACAACCCAATCACCGAGTTGGGTGCTGAGTTCGCATCAACCTGCGGCTGCACGCTGACGTCCAGGTTAAGGGCGGAAAGCTGCGACTGAACCGTCCGGTAGTCCTTCCCCAAGTAGGCCTCAGGAATGACGTTCACGGTTTCCGGCGGCGGGGGCGTGCTCACTGTGGGTGTGGCGCGGGTCTGTGTCGGCGTGGCCGACTGCGTTGTCTGGGTGGGGGTTGCGCTGCTGGGCTGAGTGCTGCTTGAAGGGGCGGAGGAGGTGGGGTCGCTCGACGGAAACAGGATGCCCTGCTGGTTGAGGAAGAAGCCAACCAACGCGAACAGGAGCAGCAGGATCAGGGCGATCAGCGGCCAGGTCCAGGGGCTGCGGCCGCGGCGTTCGGGCTCATCGGCCGGCTCGTCGTCGTACGTTGTTTCTTCCGGCACCCAATTCCGCTCGGCGGCGAGGGCATTGGCGCGGGCGAGCGTTCCCTGCGGCTCATCGGTGTCCGCAGCCGATCCTGCGGTACCGGCCGCCATTCCTGCCATGGCACCGGCAGCACCGGCACCCAGCACCGGCAACGCAGAGGTTGCAGTGGCGGAAGTGTCACGCTGGGCACCGATAACACCGGTGGGTGCAGTTGTTGTGTCCACCGGTGCCGTGATGGGACCGGTATCGGCATCAAACAGAAGCATTCCCGGGACGGCGGCACGGGCGGCGCTGACGTCTCCGTTCCGGATCGCCTCCGCTGCCTCAGCCAGCTTGATTGCATTCGCGGGCCGGTTCTTGGGATCCTTGGCGAGCATGGACATCAGGAGGGCCCGCACCGGTGTGGGAAGCGACTCCGGCAGTGGCGGCGGCGCGTCGTTGACCTGGGCAAGGGCGATGGCGATCTGGGACTCGCCGGAGAACGGCCGGTGCCCGGAGAGGCATTCGTAGCCAATGACACCCAGTGAGTAGATGTCCGACGAACCGGTGGCCGTCTGGCCGGTGGCCTGCTCCGGTGCCAAATACTGGGCAGTGCCCATCACCTGGCCCGTCTGGGTGAGGGGCACTTGGTCGGCAAGGCGGGCGATGCCGAAGTCAGTGACTTTCACGCGTCCATCAGGAGTGATCAGGAGGTTGCCCGGCTTGATGTCGCGGTGTACCAATCCCTGGGCATGTGCAACGGAGAGAGCACGGGCTGTCTGCGCGATGATGGACAGGGTGCGGTCCGGGGACAGCACCTGCTCATGCTCGATGATGCTGCTCAGCGGCTGGCCGGGGACCAGTTCCATGACCAGGTAGGCGGAGCCCTCTTCCTCGCCGTAGTCGAAGACGTTGGCAATGCCAACGTGGTTGAGCAGGGCAGTGTGGCGGGCCTCTGCGCGGAAGCGCTGAAGGAAACCGGGGTCCCCCGTGTACTCCTCTTTCAACACCTTGATGGCGACGATGCGGCCCAGGACGAGGTCTTTGGCTTTCCAGACTTCGCCCATGCCGCCGATCGCGATCCGCGTGGTCAGCTGGAATCTGCCGCCGAGGGTGATTCCGGTTGTAGGCCTCACTTATTCAACACCGCCTCAAAAATTCTCTTCGCATTCGGACTGGTTAGCTGTGCGCCGGTAGTGATGTCCACGCCCTCCATAACGATCGTGACACCCACCTGCGGGTTGTTGGCGGGGGCAAAGCCGGTGAACCAGGAGTTGTTCACGCCATTGCCCAACTCTGCAGTTCCGGTTTTGCCTGCCACCTGGACTCCCGGGACCGCTGCCCTGTTGGCGATGCCCTGGCTGACCGCACTGGTCATCCACTCCGTGATCTGGTTGGCGATCTCAGGGGTGGTTGAGGTGCGCAATTGTTCCGGCTGCGGTTCGTCGATGACACGAAGGTCCGGGGAACGCAGGGTCTTGATCAGGTTGGGCCTCATCTGCACCCCGTCATTGGCGATGGCCGCGGTCATCATGGCCACCTGCAGGGGCGTAGCCCGGACGTCCCGCTGTCCGATGGCTGACTGGGCGAGTCCCGGCGCATCCAGGTCGTCGGGGAAGCCGTTGTCCCGGGCGTAGCCGAGCTTCAGCTGGTCCCCCATGTCCTCGCCGAAGCCGAACTTCCTTGCCTGCTCGGCGATCGCGTCGCGGCCCAAGTCCAGGGCAATACTGGCGAACGGTGTGTTGCAGGATTGCTGCAGCGCGAAGGCGAAGTCCGCCGTGTCCCGGGTGTAGCAGTTGCCGCCTGCGTAGTTGGGAAGCTTGTACTGGATGCCGTCGAAGGGCATTTCAGCTGGATTGGGAAGTTCGCTGTCCTTGTTGTATTTGCCTGACGCAAGGGCCGCGGCGGTGTCCACGAGTTTGAAGACGGAACCCGGGGCAAGCAGTTCACCGGTGGGTCCGCTGACGTTCGGGTTCAGGTTGATGCCCGGAACTTTGACCAGTTCGTTGATATTGGCCGACTCTTCGGTGGGATTCTGGGTGGCAACCAGGTTGGGGTTGTAGGAGGGTTTGGACACCATGGCCAGGATTGCGCCGGTCTTGGGGTTGGTGACCACAATGGAACCGCGCTGCCCTTCCGGGATGAGGTCGTAGGCGAGCTGCTGGATCTCCGGATCGATGGTGAGTTCCACCGACGCACCCTTTGGCTGGCTGCCCAGGAAAAGCTGCCCCACCCGATCCAGGAAGAGCTGGTCTGAATTGCCTGCCAGTTGCTCGCCCATGGCCTGCTCCAGGCCGGTGGCCCCGTAGTTCTGCGAGAAGTACCCGGTGATTCCTGCGTACAGCTCCGGCTGCGGGTAGGTCCGCTGGAACGCGCAGGTTTCCGAACCGCTCTCCACTGATTCGGCCACCGGTGATCCGGCCACAACGATCGCGCCGCGGTCATTGCAGTAGTCCTGCAGGATGGCACGCTGGTTCCACGGGTTGGCCTCAAGCTCTTCGGCGCCAATCACCTGGACATAGCTGATGGCGCCGAAGATCAGCGCGAACATCGCAATCGCCGCTACCCATGAATGCCGTATCGCCTGGTTCACAGGTGCTTCACCGCCTCGGTAGGAGTATCAATGCCCATGGATTCCGCGCCCTTGGCCGGTGGCAGGGGTGTGGTGTCCACCGGGCCGCGGGCGGTGTGGGAAATCATCAGGAGCAGGCCCACGATGATCCAGTTGGCCAGCAGGGAGGAACCGCCGGCGGCCAGGAAGGGCGTGGTCAGACCGGTCAGCGGAATGAGTCGGGTAACGCCGCCGATGACCACGAAGCACTGCAGCGCCACGGCGAATGACAGTCCGCAGGCGAGCAGTTTGCCGAACGCATCGCGGGTGCCCAGGGCAGCCCGGAAGCCGCGGGTGAAGAGCAGCAGGTACATCAGGACGATGGCAAAGAGTCCGATCAGGCCAAGTTCCTCGCCGAGGGAGGCGATGATCATGTCGCTGTTGGCGAACGGAACCAGGTCCGGCCGGCCCTGGCCCAGGCCGGTCCCTACGAGGCCGCCGTTGGCCATGCCGAAGAGTCCCTGCACGATCTGGTGGCTTCCACCGGGAGCCCGGTCGTAAACCTCCGGGGTAAAGGCGTTCAGCCAGCCGCTGATACGGAGTTCCACGTGGGAAAAGACCCGCGACGCCGCAAAGCCGCCGCCGAGAATGAGGGCCAGGCCGATCACCACCCAGCTGATACGGCTGGTTGCCACGTAGATCATGACGATGAACAGGCCGAAGAAGAGCACGGATGAGCCGAGGTCGCGCTGGAAGATGAGCACGCCGATGCTCACCAGCCAGGCAGTGATCATGGGGCCCATGTCCTTGAACCGCGGAAACTGCAGCGGGCCGATCTTCCGGCCCGCCAGCAGGATCAGGTCGCGGTTCGAGGAAAGATACCCGGCGAAGAATATGGCGAGGGTGATCTTGGCGACTTCACCCGGCTGGAACGTCATGGGCCCAAGCCGGATCCACACGCGGGCACCGAGGATTTCGCCTGCGCTGATGCCGGGAACCAGCGGCAGCACCAGCAACAGGGCGCTGGCGGCAAGGGAGATGAAGGTGAACCTGCGGAGGATGCGGTGGTCCTTGAGGAACCAGATGACGGCGATGGCGACTGCCATGGCGATCAGGGTCCACCGGAGCTGGTTGTTGCCGGTATCGTCTCCCGGCGCGTCGAGCCGGTGGATCATGGCCAGGCCGATTCCGTTGAGGGCCACTACCAGGGGAAGTATTACCGGATCTGCATATTTTGCGCGGAACCGAAGCACGCCGTGGAATACCAAGGCAGCCAGGGCGAGCAGGCTGGACTGGAACCAGAAGTCCGAATCAAACGCCTTTTCCTGGTCCACCCCCACCAGCATGTTGGCCCCAATGCCGACCGCAAGGGCCAACAGGAGCAACGCAAGTTCCACGTTGCGGCGGGGTTTGGTTGTGGTACTGAGCTGGCTCATTGGCCCACCTCGCAGGTGACTGTGGGACTGGGTGTGGGGGACGGGACCGCAGGGGTGGCCGAAGCATCAGGCGCCGGTGCAGCCGTCGCGGTGGGCGTGGCCGTAGCGGTTGCAGCCGTTGAGGCGCCGGGGGAAGCCGAGGGCGCCACGCACTCGTCTTCAGGTGAGGTGCTGCCGGTGAGTTCGAGGTTTTTCACGATGCGCTGGGCGTCGTAGAGGTCCTGGGCGGGTACCGTCTGCCGAACGCGCTGCTGCGAGAACGGCGGAAGGGAATCCATGCGGATCTCGGTGACCGTCTCAAGACTGGAGAGCTGGATGGGTCCCAGCCGCTGGGAAACGCCGTTGAAGATGGCAACGCGGGCATCGAACTCGCCGACGTAGTAACGGGTTTGGGTCCAGGCGTACCCGAGCCAGAGTCCAATAGTCAGAAGCACCAGGACGGACGCGGCAATGGACCAGGTCAGCCACCGCCGTGGCTTGAGGGGCACGACTGTGTCGTCGTCACCGGCGGGGGGTTCGGCCTTGTGCGTGAGGAGGGTGGCGGCGCGCCGGGCAACAGTGCGGCCGGCGATAGTGGGAATGGAACCGGACTCCGCAGCTGTTGCGGCTGCTCCCACAAGTTCGTGCGGGCGTGAGGCCAGTTCGTCACGGAGCACTTCGGCGGAGAGGTGCTCGCCGAGGTGCGGATCCGTGACTCCTGCTCCAGGGCTATCCGGGCTGTTGCTGTTTTTGGCCGATGCCGGTTCCCCCGATTCCTTGGCGGCATTGGAGTTCTTGGGATCATTGGCGGCAGGAGGTTCTGCTGGGGTGCCGGCGGCGGGCTTCGGCCTGTCTACCGCATCCGGTGCCTCGACGGCCAGGGCACCCGCGCTCTTCGCCACGGCAGCGGCTTTGGTGACTTCGTGGGAGGGAATAACGTCGACGGCGGCGGTACTGACGTCGTCGGGCGTTTCCTCAACGATTTCCACCATAACAACGGTGACGTTGTCCGGGGAGCCGGCCTCGAGGGTGAGGTCCACGAGGGTCTCCACACACTCGCGAAGGTCCTTGGTCTCGCGGACGGTGCGTTCAACTGCATGTCCGGCAACATAGTTAAGGCCGTCCGAACAGAGGAGCCAGCGTTCCCCGGGTTTCACGTCCAGGCTGTCCAGGTCCAGTTCAGGGCTGGCATCGACATCACCCAGGACACGCATCAGGACGTTTTTGTGCGGATGCGTTTCGGCTTCCTCAGGCCGGAGCCGGCCTTCGTCGATCAGCCGCTGCACAAACGTGTGGTCAACACTGACCTGCTCAAACTCGCCGTCACGCAGGCGATACGCCCGGGAATCACCGATGTGCGCAAAGTGCAGCTTCCCCTCGGCAAGCAGGAGCGCCGTGACGGTGGTTCCCATCCCGGCCAGCTTGGGGTTGACATGCACAAGCTCAGACAGCAGGGAGTTTGCGGTCTGGATCTCATCGGCCAGCGTGGTGGCGGCATCGCCGGCGTAATCACCCCGGTCCAGGTGGATCATGTCAAGAACAGTGGCGGCCGAAGCAACGTCGCCGCCCGCGTGCCCGCCCATGCCGTCCGCGACTACGGCCAGGTGGCGTCCCGCGTAAGCGGAATCGTCGTTTTTCGAGCGGATTTTTCCGACGTCGGACCTCGCCGCGAAGCGCATGATGAGGGGCCGCTCCACCGGCTTGTGGCCGGGTGCGGGGCTTTCCGGGGCGGCCACGGCTATGGCCTCAATTCAATGACCGTCTTGCCGATTCTCACGGGTACGCCAAGCTCAACGGGCAGGGCACGGGTCAGCTGCTGGTCTGCCAGGTAGGTGCCGTTGGTCGAACCCAGGTCCTCGATGAACCAGCGGCTGCCCTGCGGAAACAGCCTGGCGTGACGGCCGGAGGCATAGTCGTCCTCCAGGACCAGGGTGGCCTCCTGCGCGCGGCCCAAAAGGATGGGGCTCGCTGCCAGCGGAAGTGTTCGGCCCTTGAGTGGGCCTTCGACGACCACCAGTTGCCGGGCCTGCTGCTTTACGGGTTGTGGCGTGGCTTCGGCCAGTTCGGGATTTTTGCGCATCTGCCGGGCCGTTGGGGCGCCGGCAGCGGCCTTTCGGCCCACCATAAGGTCCCGGCGCATGGTGGAGACGATGCTGAAGATCAGCACCCAGAGCAGCAGCAGGAAACCGAACCGCAAGGCGGTGATGGTGAGTTCACTCATGCGTGGCCGCCAGAACTGGCAGGAAGCAGGCGGAAGATAATCTTTGTCCGTCCCATGGTGATGGTGGAGCCGTCGGTGAGTTCGGTGCTTCCCGAGACCTTGTGCCCGTTCACATAGCTCCCGTTGGTGGAACCCATGTCCACTGCCGTGGTGACGCCATTGGCCGTGCGGATTTCAAGGTGGCGGCGGGAAACGCCGGTGTCCTCGACCAGGATGTCGGCCTCCGAGGACCTGCCGAGCACAATGGACGGGGCGTTGAGTGAGTACCGCTGGCCGTCGATGTCGAGGACGGGCTGCAGCCGGACCGGCTGGCGGCTGGGAGCGGCAGGCAAGTTGGGACGGGGCGGGGGACCGCCTGTTGTGCCCTTGGATTTCTCGGTTGAGGAGACAATTTCGAAGTCACCGGCGCGCAATTCTGTATCGCGGCGGAAGGAGATCCGCACCGAACCCTGAAGCGTGTAGCCCTGGCTGCGGACGTGGTTGATCACAACATCGCAGAGTTCTTCGGCAAGCGGGGTGCCCCATTCCTGGGCGCGTTTGAAGTCATCATCGCTGAGCTGGACATCAAAAACGTTGGGCACCAGGGTGCGTCCCGCGGCGACAGTGAGGGACTTGTGGTCCACTTCCCGGCGCAGCCTGCTGGCGATTTCTACGGGTTCAACCTGGGCGCGCGAGCCGGTGGAGAAGACGCCCCGGACGGCCTTTTCGATGCCGCGCTCGACTTTGTCCAGCAGACCCATGGTTCTTCTCCTTTCCCCCCGGCTGCGGGGCAGTTTTCGTTCCGTAAGTTCACTTGCAGTGGTGTTCCCAAGCCGCCGGTGTGCCTGCCTGCAGCAGTCACTCCTACATCCGATACTACTGGGCGGGCCCGTGAATGACCTTAATCCACAACGGCCGGGCGCTGCCAAAAGTTCAGTTTCCGATGGTCTGCAGTGCCTGGTCGCCCGCGGTGTTGGCAGTGTTGCGGGTCCGTTCCTGGCCTTGGTTCGTGGGCGGTTGCGGGTGGCCCGGTGCCCCAATTGGTATTTTCCGGGCAATGTCCGTTATGCTTGATCTCGCTGCTTTTACAGGGTTGCGGTTCGGGAAACCGGACGGGATTCTGTGAAGGAAGTTGCGCGCGAGTGGCGGAACGGCAGACGCGCTGGCTTCAGGTGCCAGTATCCGAAAGGGTGTGGGGGTTCAAATCCCCCCTCGCGCACGCACATCAAGAGCCCCGGTCAATAGACCGGGGCTCTTTTGCTTTTGCTGCCGAATGCCTGCCTGCATCCCTGTCTGCCGGGGCGCAGGCCGGGAACGGCTCAGGTTAGGGCCGTGCGGAAGACTTGAACCGGCGTCGGGAGTTGGCAAGGTGGCTGCGCATGGCGGCGGCTGCGGCAGCCTCGTCGCCGTCGGCGATGGCGTCTGAGATGGAGCGGTGCTCCTGGACCACCTGGTCGAAATGGTCGCGCGCGTAGTGTTCCGCGCCGGTCATCAGCCGGGTGCGCGGCATCGCGATCATGGTCTGGCCAAGGGCGGCCAGGCAGTCGGAGTAGTAGGGGTTGCCGGACGCGGCAGCAACGGCCCGGTGGAACTCGAAGTCGGACTTCATGGCATGCGCCGGATGGCCGGCACTCAATGTGAACTCGTCAAGTGCCGCCGTAACAGCCCTGAGCTGCCGTTCGGTGTGGTTCCGCGCGGCCAGCGCCGCCGCTTCAGCTTCCACCCCGATCCGGAATTCGAGCAGGTGGAGCCGGTCCTCCATGGTTGCGACGGGACGGGCCCCGGGTGCTGCCTGGGGCCCGTCCGACGGCGGGGTGAGGGCGAAGCTGCCTCGCCCTCGTTCGGTTTCGACCAGGCCCTCGGCCTGCAGCCTGGTCAGCGCGGCGCGCACCACGGTACGGCTCACCCCGAAGTCGCTGATAAGGGTGTTTTCGCTGGGGAGCTTCTCGCCCGGCTGGATGACGCCGTCCACAATGCGGGTGCGAAGGTTAGCGGTGAGGTCCGCGGTGAGGTTCCGGCTCATGGCAACAAGGTTACGCGCCGAACTCCACGGACTCGGTGGTCCAGGCGCGTGCCTGCTCGCTCAGCGTGACGCCCAGGCCGGGGCGGTCCGGGACGATCATCCGGCCGTTCTTGGTCTCGAGCCGCTCGTTGAACAGGGGATCGAGCCAGTCGAAGTGCTCAACCCAGGGCTCGCGCGGGTACGCCGCTGCCAGGTGCAGGTGGATTTCCATGGCGAAGTGCGGGGCAAGGCCCAGCCCGCGCTCGTCGGCAAGCGCAGCCAGGCGAAGGAACTGGGTGATACCGCCCACCCGGGGTGCGTCCGGCTGGATGATGTCGCAGCTGTTGGCGTTGATGAGGCCCTTGTGTTCGGCCACGGAAGCGAGCATTTCGCCGGTGGCGATGGGGGTGTCCAGTACCTGGGCAAGGTGCGCGTGGCCCTCGAAGTCGTAGGCGTCCAGGGGCTCCTCAATCCAGATGAGGTTGAATTCTTCGAGCTGGCGCCCCATCCGCAGCGCGGTGGCGCGGTCCCACTGCTGGTTGGCGTCCACCATCAGCGGGACGTCCCAGCCGATGTGGTCGCGGATGCCGGCGACGCGGCGCAGGTCCTCTTTGCTGTCAGGGAGGCCCACCTTGATCTTGATGCCGCCGATGCCCTCCTCAAGGGACTGCGTAGCGCGGGCCTTGACCTCTTCGAGGGTGGCGTTGAGGAAGCCGCCGGAGGTGTTGTAGGTCTGCACGGAGTCGCGGTAGGAGCCAAGGAACTTGGCGAGCGGCAGGCCGGCCCGCTTGGCTTTGAGGTCATAGAGGGCGATGTCGATGGCGGCGAGGGCCTGGGTGGCAACGCCGGAGCGGCCCACCGAAGCTCCTGCCCACAGCAGTTTGGTGTAGATCTTGGCGATGTCGTTGGGGTCCTCGCCGATGATGCCCTCGGCCACTTCCTTTGCATGCGCGTACTGGGCCGGGCCGCCGGCACGCTTTGAGTAGCTGAAGCCGACGCCGGTGTGCCCCAGCTCCGTGGTGATCTCGGCGAAGAGGAAGACCACCTCGGTCATGGGCTTCTGCCGGCCGGTGAAGACCTTGGCGTCGCTGATGGGAACAGCGAGGGGCAGCCGGGCGGTGGACAGTTTGACGTGGCGGATCAGATCGACGGTACTCACGGTTTCTCCTTTGGGCGGCGCTGGGCTCCTTCGCCCGCCTTCTTATTCTATAAGTGCTTAACTTGTATTACAACTACGCGCAGCTTATGGGTCTCACACTCCCTGCGGGGGGCACGTTTGCCTATCAGTTTCGAGGAGGCGCCGCATAAACTTATGGGGTACGCAGCGAACGCAATGAGCGGGTGCAGCGTGCTTTAGAACGGAGAGCACCATGCTCGGGATCCTCATGTGCAAACTGAACCTGCGCCACATCTGGCACATAGAATCTGCGGAAGATGGCAGCGGCCGTTACAGGCGCTGCACGCGTTGTGGTAAGTACGACCGTGACAGGGACGGCAGTGGCTTTATGCACTGACGGGCACGGCGTTGCCGGGGCCCTATGTCAGCAATAACAAGGCATGGGACAATAGAGGGGATGACTTCCCCCACTTCTTCCTCCGAAGCTCCCGCGCGCGCCCGTCAAGAGGCCCCGGAGAGCACCCGTCCGCAGGTCCTCCCGACTGCCGAAGGCTGGGAGCAGGCGCGTACCGTCGAGGGCCGGCCGCTGCTCCAATTCGCGTCACCGCGGGTGAAGCAGCCGCCCACGCATCTTGCCGACCTGAGCCTGGCCGAGCGCGGCGCGAAGATGAAGGAGCTTGGCCTCCCCGCCTTCCGGGCGAAGCAGCTCTCCACGCACTACTTCCAGCATTGGACCGTTGATCCGGAAGCCATGAGCGACCTCCCCAAGGCCGGCCGGGAGGAACTCGTCTCCCGGATGTTCCCGCCGCTGCTCACCGAGGTCCGCCGCCAGCGCAGCGACAAGGGGGACACCATCAAGTTCCTCTGGCGGTTGTTCGACGGAGCGCTGGTGGAGTCCGTACTGATGCGCTACCCCGGCCGCATCACTCTCTGCATCTCCTCCCAGGCCGGCTGTGGCATGAACTGCCCGTTCTGCGCCACCGGCCAGGCCGGTCTGACCCGGAACATGTCCACCGCGGAGATCGTTGACCAGGTGGTCGCTGCGAACCGGGTGATAGCGGCCGGTGAGCTGGGCCCCAAGGAGCACGACGACGAACGTGTCACCAACATCGTGTTTATGGGCATGGGCGAGCCGCTGGCCAACTACAAGCGCGTCATGGCCGCGCTCCATCGCTTCGTGGATCCCGCACCCGAGGGCCTGGGCATGTCTGCCCGGAACATCACGGTCTCGACGGTGGGCCTTGTCCCCGCCATCCGCAAGCTTGCTGACGAGGACCTGCCGGTCACGTTCGCGCTGTCCCTGCATGCCCCCGACGACGAGCTCCGCGACGAGCTGATCCCGGTCAACAACCGCTGGAAGGTGGACGAGGCGCTCGACGCGGCCTACGACTACTACCGCAAGACGGGCCGCCGGGTCAGCATCGAGTACGCGCTGATCAAGGACATGAACGACCACCCCTGGCGCGCCGACCTGCTGGGGAAGAAGCTCAACCAGCGCGGCCGCGGCTGGGTGCACGTGAACCCAATCCCGCTCAACCCCACCCCGGGCTCCATCTGGACCGCCTCGGATAAGCCGGTGGAGCAGGAATTCATCGCGCGGCTCCGCGCCGCGGGCGTGCCCTGCACCCTGCGCGACACCCGCGGCAAGGAGATCGACGGCGCCTGCGGCCAGCTTGCAGCCGCCGAAGACTAGGGACTCTCAGCCCCGCAGGGCACCGAGCCCTGAGATCAGCGCCTCGAGCCCTAGCTCGAACGCCACGTCCGCCGGCCGGCCCCGCCCTTGGGCACCGCTCTGGGCGGCGGCGCTCCGGACGGCTGCGGTGAAGTTCGGCGTGGTGCCGGCCATGGATCCCGCCTCGAAGATGTCCTCGGGTGCGGTCACGTCGTACGCGGAGCCGAAGATAAAGGACTCCAGCGCCACGATGGAGGACACGACGCGGTCCTGGGGGAAGCCGGCGTCGAGAAAGCCCTTGCTCACTGTTTCGTACATCGCCAGTGTCTGCGGCGCATCCGTTACCGGAAGGACGGCGATCACCGGAATCAGCGGGGTGTGCTCGGCGAAGACATTGCGGTAGCTCCACGCCCAGCTGCGCACCGCCTCCTCCCACGGGGCCGAGCCAAAATCGGACACATCCACCAGCGAGGTGAGGTGGTCCTCCACCAGGAGCAGGACGTCCCGTTTGGCGGCCACATGGTTGTAAAGGGCCGACGGCGCCACGTCCAGTTCCTTGGCCAGGCCCGCCATGGTCAGGCCGTCGTAGCCCTTGCGGCTGATCAGTTCCAGCGCCGCCGCCGTGATCCCGGCTTTGTCCAGCAGTGCGGCCGAGGGCCGGCCCGCCCGCCGCCTGGCGGTGCCGGGTTTTCCGGCGGCGCGTCCCTGTACAGCTGGTACTGCCGGCATTACTGGCCTTTCTCTGGTGGTCTCCAGCATTATTCCATCCGGCACTTCCGGTCCGTGCAGGGAGCCGCTATAGTTCTAATAAATGAATGGCATTCATTTAGTGGTCCCCATCACTGCGGGGACCCAAGAGAGGACATCATGCTGAACCTGAACCGCGACGTTGTGGTCGTTGGAGCCGGGCCGTCCGGACTTACCGCAGCCCGTGAACTGAAGAAGGCCGGCCTGAGCGTCGCCGTGCTTGAGGCGCGCGACCGCGTAGGCGGCCGCACCTGGACCGACACGGTGGACGGGGCCATGCTGGAGATCGGCGGCCAGTGGGTCTCGCCGGACCAGACCGTGCTCCTGGAGCTGCTCGACGAACTCGGCCTGCAGACCTATCCCCGGTACCGCGACGGCGACTCGATGTACATCGGAGCCGACGGCGTGCCCGTCCGCTATACAGGGGACACCTTCCCCGTGGATCCGGACACCAAAGCCGAGATGGACAAGCTGATCAGGCTGCTTGACGCGCTGGCCGCCGAGATCGGCGCCACCGAGCCGTGGGCCCATCCGAAAGCACGCGAGCTGGACACCGTCTCCTTCCACCACTGGCTGCGGCAGAACTCGGCCAATGAGGAAGCTTGCAACAATATCGGCCTGTTCATCGCCGGCGGCATGCTTACCAAGCCGGCCCACGCCTTCTCGGCCCTGCAGGCAGTGCTGATGGCCGCCTCGGCCGGGTCCTTCACCCACCTCACCGACGAGGACTTCATCCTGGACCGGCGCGTCGTGGGCGGCATGCAGCAGGTTTCCCTGCTGCTCGCGCAGGAGCTGGGGGACGACGTCGTCCTTGACTCCCCGGTGCGCACCATCAACTGGGAGCCGGACGCCGAGGGCGGGCACCGCGTCACCGTCGTCTCGGAACGGGCCACTGTGAAAGCCCGGTTCGTGATCATGGCCGTGCCGCCCAACCTCTATTCCCGCGTCTCGTTCAACCCGCCGCTGCCCCGCCGCCAGCACCAGATGCACCAGCACCAGTCACTGGGCCTGGTCATCAAGGTCCACGCGGTCTACAGCCGCCCGTTCTGGCGGAACTCCGGCCTGTCCGGAACCTGCTTCGGCGCCGGATCCCTGGTCCAGGAGGTCTACGACAACACCAACTTCGGGGACACCAGGGGAACCCTGGTGGGCTTTATCTCGGACGAAAAGGCCGACGCCGTCTTCGAGTTGAGCCCGGAAGAACGCAAGGGCGCGGTGCTGGAGTCCATTGCCGGATTCCTTGGCGCCGAGGCGCTGGAGCCCGAGGTCTATTACGAGTCGGACTGGGGTTCGGAGGAATGGACCCGCGGCGCCTACGCCTCCAGCTACGACCTCGGCGGCCTGCACCGCTACGGCAAAGACCAGCACGCCGCCGTCGGGCCCATCTTCTGGTCGTCCTCGGACCTGGCGGCCGAAGGCTATCAGCACGTTGACGGCGCCATCCGGATGGGCCGCCGCACCGCGGAACGCATCTGCGAAGCGGCGCGCGTGACGGTCCCTGCCTAAGCCCGGACATCCCTGACAGCCCGGCGGGCGGCGAAAAGACAGCCCGCCGGGTGGAATCTAAGCATGCTTACCAATAGGCTGGCGGATGGGGAGCGTCCCCGCATGCAGACGAACGAGGTGAAACATGACTGACACCGAGAGCATCAGCAAGGTCACGGACATCATTAACGATTCCCGCATCGGAATGTTGACCACCATCAATGAAGAAGGCGCCCTCGTCAGCCGGCCGCTGGCGGTCCAGGACGTAAAAGACGACGGCGACATGTGGTTCTTCACCGGCCTCGGCACCTCGCAGGTTGCCCATGTCCGGGCTGACCCGCGCGTGAACGTTTCCTTTGGCAAGAACACTGAGTGGGTCTCCGTTGCCGGAACCGCTGAGTTGGTAACGGACCGGGAGAAGATCCGGGGGATGTGGAACCAGGCCGTTGAAGCGTGGTTCCCGGATGGCCCGGACACTCCTGAGGTGTGCCTGCTCCGCGTCGATTCCGACTCCGCCGAGTACTGGACCAGCCCCGGCGGGACCGCCGCGACGGTGTTCCAGTGGGTCAAGTCCAAGGTCACCCACAGCCGGATGAGCGTGGGCGAAAGCGGCACCGTAGAGCTGTAGGTCCTATTGACCGTTCAGGGCGCCGAGGACGGCGGGCAGCAGCACGTTGTCCCGGCCCCAGGACGGGTCCAGGATCTCGACGTACCAGGAATCCGCGAGCAGGAGCGCCAGCGTTTCGTTGGTTTCATCGGCCCAGTCCTGGATCTGCTCCTCCGTCACGGGGTTCTCGCTGGACCCAAGGACGGTCACCACCTCGCCGCCGTCAACGGTGACCGGGATGGCTGCACTGCTTGACTCGCTCGGGGCATGCACTACGGCGACCAGTTCGGACCGGGTGGAGAGTGCCAGGAGTTCCGCGGCGACGTCTGCACTGCAAAAGCCGGTGACGTACTGGCGCTGGGCAACGCCGGCTGAGCGCAGCCCCGGTTGTGATTCCTTCGTGAATACCCCGCTCCGGTTCAGGGCAGCGAGCCCGGGCGCGATGGCTGCGGTCTCGGCGTCGTAGGTGGCAGTGAAGGTGGCGGCCTGATACTCGCTGTGGCCCTCCAGCCAGCGCGCGGTCAGCTCACCGGCAGCCTCCAGCGTAATGGCCTGGCGCCAGACTTCCCGGTCCTCCAGCCGCCTGCCGAACCGGTCACGGCTTTCCGTTTCTTGGGGCTCCATCCTCGGATGCTACGGCGCTGCGCCGCCGGACTCCAGCGGCTGCGACACAGCAGTTAATGCGCGGGCCGGCAGTCAGTGTCTGCTGGCGGGGATTCCTGCCGCCTGCTCGGCGGCGGCGAGAGCGCGGCCAAAGCGCTCGACGGCGGGCGGGTACCCATGGTGCCCCGCGGCCCGGAGCTGCTCGGCCTCGCGCATGGCCTTAATAACGGCGGCGGTCTGGGGCAGCCGGACGTCGGTCATGGCAGGGTAGTCGATGCAATACGCGGGATCCAGTTCGTACCGGCGCCAGCGCTCCAGCAGCACGCTGTGTTCAGCCTGTGCAGCCGTGTGCAGGGGCAGGTACTCCCGGCGCTGCCGCCGAAGGGACAGCCAAGCCACCATCCGCGGGCTGGCCCGGTAGGCCGCGACACCGGAAGCTACGGCCGCGCCGCAGAGGACGAGCCCTGCCCAGGGGGATGCCAGGGCGGGGATGAGCAGGGCGGGAAGGGCCACCGCCGCGCCGAGGAACAGGTCCCAGAACAACTGGTCCGAACGCTCAGGTTCCGTGCCTGTCCCGGCGAGGGCACGCCGACGTACCTGGAAAACGGTGGCCGCAACGCTGCCCACCAGCACAGATCCACACAGTAGAAGGACCCACGCCCCCTGGAACAGGGATTCTGCGATGGCTGCCACCTTGCACCTCCACGTCCACAGGCCCGGGCGGAAAACGCCGGGCTGGTCCTTCCATTCCAGCCCCTTCCCGTTCTTGGGTCAATGGCTGTGGCAGACCGCCGCATGGCAAGGGCGGGGCTTTCCGGGCCGGTCGGCGGCACGTACCTTGGGACCATGAGACTCAAAATGTGCAGCATCCACGTTCAGGACCCCGCCGCGGCCCATACCTTCTACACCGGGACGCTCGGCTTCGAGACGCTGATGGCCATGCCCGAGTACAACCTGTTCATCATTAAGGACCCCGGTGCGGACCAGGGCTCAGTGGGCCTGCTGCTGGAACCCAGCGACAACCCGATTGCTGCGGACTACATGAACGGACTGTACAAGGCCGGCATGCCTGCGATTGTTTTTGGTGTCCCGGACGTGCAGGCGGAGTACGAGCGGCTTACCAGGGAGGGAGTGAGCTTCCGCGGCGAACCGGCGGAAGACCCCTCCGGGATAAGCGCCGTGTTCGACGACGGCTGCGGCAACTACATCCAGCTCCATCAGGACTGACCCCGGAGACTGACTTCGGATTGATCCGCCCGACCAGCCTCCCAAAGATTGTTGAACAATCCTGGTCTATCGGGCATGATGGTTGGAGAAGCCAACCTGAGACGAGGGTCACAATGCAATCCATCGATCTGAACAGCGACGTCGGAGAGTCCTTCGGCAGCTGGACCTTGGGCGATGACGCGGCTGTATTCCGCCACGTCACCAGCGCCAACGTGGCCTGCGGTTTCCACGCCGGGGACCCCAGCACCATCGCGCAGACCTGCCGCGATGCCGTGGCCGCCGGGGTGACCATCGGAGCGCACGTCGGCTACCGGGACCTGGCCGGTTTCGGCCGCCGGTTCCTGGACTGCTCCGCTGCCGAACTCGCCGACGACGTGCTCTACCAACTGGGAGCCCTGCAGGCCCTTGCCCGCGCCGCTGGGTCAGAGATCAAGTACGTCAAGCCCCACGGCGCCCTGTACAACGCGATCGTCCACCACGAAGTCCATGCCGCGGCCGTGGTTGATGCCGTGCACGCCTTCAGCCCAGGGCTGCCGCTACTCCTCCTCCCCGGATCGGTGGCGCTGCGGAAGGCGGAGGCCCGGGGCCTCCAGGCCAGGGCGGAAGCCTTCGCCGACCGCGCCTACAACCCGGACGGCACCCTGGTATCGCGGCGGGAGCCGGGCTCGGTGCTGCACAACAATGAAGCGGTCACCAGGAACATGGTGCTCCTGGCCACCGAAGGCAAAATCATCGCCCGGGACGGCAGCGTCCTGCACGTCCAGGCGGACAGCATCTGCGTACACGGCGACACCCCCGGTGCCGTAGCGATGGCCGGAGCTGTGAGGGCGGGGCTCGAGGCCAGCGGTGTCACCGTCCGGAGCTTTGCGTGAGCATCACCGGAATCCGCTGGGCCGGACCCCGCGCCCTGCTGGTGGAACTGGCCGACCTTAACTCCGTGCTGGCCTTCCACCAGCGTGTCCAGGCGGCTCCCTTGCCGGGACAGTTGGACGCTATTGCCGCAGCTGCGACCGTCCTGGTGAAATTCGCCAGCCAGGCGCAGGCACGGGGGGCACGTACCGCCGTCGAACAGTTCCAGCTCGAAGGCGCCCGGAAAGTCGGGGGCCGGGAGGTCACCATTGAAGTGGTGTACGACGGCGAAGACCTCGCCGAGGTGGGGCGCCTCACCGGGCTCGGCGCGGACGGTGTGGTTGCCGCCCACACGGGCCAGCTCTGGACGGCTGCCTTTGGCGGCTTCGCGCCGGGATTCGCCTATCTGGTGGGCGGGAACAACAGCCTCACCGTTCCGCGCAGGCCTACACCCCGGACAGCTGTTCCTGCCGGTTCCGTTGCCTTGGGGGGCGAATTTTCCGCGGTGTATCCCCGGCAGTCGCCGGGCGGTTGGCAGCTGATCGGACGCACCTCCGCCGTGATGTGGGATCTGGAACGGGAGCAGCCCGCGCTGATCCGGCCCGGAGACACAGTCCGTTACGTGGCCGTTGACTCGTTGACGGAGCCCGCCGGCGCCGCGCTTATTTCCATGGAGGAGACGGATGCGGACCGGCCCGATGCCGTCCGCTCCGGACTCGAGATCCTGCAGCCCGGCCTGCAGTCCCTGCTGCAGGATCTGGGCCGGCCGGGACTGGGGGACCTCGGTGTCTCCGCCTCCGGCGCCGCCGACCAGCAATCAGCCCGCCAGGCAAACAGGCTGGTGGGAAACGGCCCCGCTGCCGCCGTCGTCGAAAATCTTCTCGGCGGGCTCACCGTAAGGGCCTTGGGTGACCAGGTGGCAGCAGTAACCGGCGCCGCCGCCCCCCTCGAGGTCCGCTCCGCCGAAGGCGTCCTGCTGCGCCGGCCGGACCCTTGCGCTCCGTTCGCACTGCTCGACGGCGAAAGCCTCACCGCGGGAGCGCCGGCCCTCGGACTGCGCACCTACCTGGCCGTCCGCGGCGGATTCGATGTTCCGTCGGTCCTCGGCAGCCGTTCCACCGACACCATGTCCGGACTGGGTCCTGCTCCACTCGCAGCCGGCACCCGGGTGCGCGTGGCTCCTGCAACTGAACGAACGTCGGTGGGTCATCCGGAGCCGTCCGCACTGCGGGTTGGAGCCGGAACCACCGAACTCAGGGTGACCTTGGGCCCCCGCGAGGACTGGTTCCCCGAGGAAGCTGTCCAGGTCCTCACCCAACAGCAATGGCAGGTCTCGGACCAGTCAAACAGGATCGGCGTGCGCCTGGTGCCGGACCCCGGCCGCGGACGCCCCCTCGAACGCAGCCGCACGGGGGAGCTCCCCAGCGAGGGCGCAGTAGCCGGCGCGCTCCAGGTTCCCCCCAGCGGGCATCCCGTCATCTTCCTCGCTGACCATCCCATAACCGGCGGGTACCCCGTGATCGCCGTGGTGATCCCCGAAGACCTCCCCGCCGCCGCCCAGGTCCCGCCCGGCGGACACGTCCGGTTCACGGTGGTTGATGCCGCGACGCTGGAACCCCTCGCACAAGCCGCCAAAGACACTATTTCCGAAAGAATCCCGTCATGAAAAAAGTCCTGATCGCCAACCGCGGCGAGATTGCCGTCCGCATCGTCCGCGCCTGTTACGACTCCGGCCTGCAATCCGTGGCGGTGTACTCGGATCCGGACGCCGACGCGCTCCACGTGCGGATGGCAGACGAAGCGTATGCGCTCGGCGGTTCAACCGGGGCCGAGACCTACCTGGACATGGCGAAAGTGATTGCTGTGGCGCGGCGCTCCGGCGCTGACGCAGTGCATCCCGGCTACGGGTTCCTGTCCGAGAATGCCGACTTCGCCCAGGCCGTGCTGGATGCCGGTCTGACCTGGATAGGCCCTACGCCGGAATCCATCCGCGCACTGGGTAACAAGGTGACCGCCCGGGACATCGCCGTCAGGGCCGGCGCCCCGCTGGTTCCCGGCAGTGACGGCCCGGTGGCCAATGCAGGCGAAGTCCTCGCCTTCGCACAGGAGTACGGCCTGCCGGTGGCCATCAAGGCGGCGTTTGGCGGTGGCGGGCGAGGCCTGAAAGTTGCCCGGCGCCTCGAAGACGTTGAAGACGCCTTTGATTCGGCAGTCCGGGAGTCCACTGCTGCCTTCGGTCGCGGCGAATGCTTCGTTGAGCGCTTCCTGGACCAGCCGCGGCACGTTGAGGCGCAGGTCCTGGCGGACACCCACGGCAACGTGGTGGTGCTGGGCACCCGGGACTGCTCCCTGCAGCGCCGTAACCAGAAGCTCGTCGAGGAGGCGCCGGCGCCATTCCTGACAGCAGACCAGCGTGCGCAGATCCATGCGTCAGCCAAAGCCATCTGCCGGGAAGCGGACTACCACGGCGCAGGAACGGTGGAGTACCTCGTCGGCAAGGACGGCATCATCTCCTTCCTTGAGGTAAATACCAGGCTCCAGGTGGAGCACCCGGTCACCGAGGAAACGTCCGGCGTGGACCTGGTCCGGGAACAGTTCCGGATCGCTGCCGGCGGCACGCTCTCGCTCACCGCGGATCCCGAACCGCGCGGGCATGCCATCGAATTCAGGCTCAACGCCGAGGATCCGGCCCGCGGATTCCTGCCGGGACCCGGAATTGTCGAGGCTTTCGAGCCGCCCACCGGCGCCGGTATCCGCGTGGACAGCGGGGTCCGCTCCGGCTCCGTAGTGTCCGGACACTACGACTCGCTCCTGGCCAAACTCATTGTGCACGGGGAAGACCGGAACCAGGCCCTGCGCCGGGCACGGGCAGCCCTGGACGAGATGCAGATCAAGGGCCTGCCCACGGTGCTTCCCTTCCACCGGGCAGTGGTGCGCCACCCGGACTTCACCGCCGGAGACCGGTTGGGCGTCCATACCACCTGGATTGAAAACGAGTTCGCTGAGCCCCTCGCGGCTTCTCCCGAGATAGCCCGCACCGCCCCCGCGTCAGCCCGAAACACCATCACCGTGGAGCTGGACGGCAAGGCGGTCCAGCTGGGGCTGCCCTCCCGGATTTACGAAGCGCTGGTCAACGGCGGTGGCAGTTCCGTGACGGCTGCCGTTGACGCGCGGGGTGCTGCGGCGGACGGCCAGGATGACAGGCTCGTGTCTCCGATGGCCGGCTCACTGGTGAAGTGGCTGGTGGACTCGGGAGACCAAGTTGAAGCCGGCCAGCCCATCGCGGTGCTGGAAGCCATGAAGATGGAAACCACTGTGGCCGCCCACCGGCCGGGAACGGTGGCAAGGGGAGCGCAGGAGCCAGGATCCGCCGTCGCACGCGGAGACGTCCTGGCCAGCATCGCCTGAGGCGCACCGCTTAAGTCCGTCCCACGTGCGCTGGCCCCTGCCAGCCTTGGGTACATTGGGGGTATGCCCATGAACGCTGCATTGCAGGGGATCGCTGAGAGTGCACCCGCAACCCACGCCCATACCGGCGCGTGGGTTGCGGGCGTGCTCCGCGCCCGGATCTCGGCCGGCCAGCTCCCGCCTGGCACCAAGTTGTCAGAGCAGAAACTGTCTGCGGCGCTTGGCGTTTCGAGGAATACCCTGCGGGAAGCCTTCACCGTCCTTGCCGGCGAGTCGGTGGTCCATCGGATTCCCAACCGGGGCGTCTACGTGGCTGCCCCCGGTGGTGACGACGTGCGGGAAATCTATCGCGTGCGGCGGGTCATCGAGCCGGCTGCCGTCCTGTGGGGGGAGCTCACGGACGACGCCCTGGACCAGCTGGACGCCATCATTGTCCGCGCCCGGGAAGCGCTGGCCACTGGTTCGGTGACGGGCATGGGCGACGCCAACCAGGAACTCCACAAGGCGCTGGTAGGGCTGTCGGGCAGTGCATCGCTGGACGAGCTGATGGAGAAGGTCCTGGCCGAGATGCGCCTGGTGTTCCATGCAATGGCTACCACCCCTGATTTCCACAGCCACTATGTGGAGCGTAACGCCGCGCTGGTGGCCCAGATCCGTTCCGGCCGGCGTGAGGAAGCCGCCGCCGAGCTCCGGCGCTACCTGGATGCCGCGGAACAGGAACTGCTGGCCCACATGGGCATCATTCCGTCCTGAACGGCAACATGCCCTGCGGGCAGAAAGCGCGCAGGGCATGTTGCGCCGGAACCCGGCTGAGGTGCTGCTAGGGCACCAGGTAGCTGCTGTCCCGGGCGTCGGTGATCAGCATGTGGCCCGGGGCGTGCCCGATGGCCAGGGCGGGCCGGGACTCCATCACGGCGGCCTGCGGTGTTACCCCGCAGGCCCAGAACACCGGCACGTGATGGGCCGGAATGTCCACTGCGTGGCCGAAGTCGGGCCGGGAAAGATCGGCGATGCCCAGTTGTTCGGGGTTTCCCACATGGACCGGGGCGCCATGCACGGCCGGGTAGCGCGATGTTATCCGGACGGCGTCCGCAACCTGGGATGCGGGAACAGGGCGCATGGACACCACGAGCGGCCCGGCCATGGCCCCTGCCGGTTCACAGCGGACGTTGGTCCGGTACATGGGCACATTTACCCCCTGGTCGATGTGGGCAACGCGGATTCCGTTCTCCTGGAGTGCAGCCTCGAAGGTGAAGCTGCAGCCCACGATGAACGTGACCAGGTCATCCCGCCAGTAGTGCAGGATATCTGTTGGCTCGTCCGTCTTAACGCCGTCCACGTAGACGGCGTAGCGGGCAACATCGGTGCGAACATCACCGCCGGCGAGGAGGGCGCCGCTGGTTTCGCCGGCGTCGAGCACTCCCAGGATCGGGCACGGCTTCGGGTTCCGCTGCGCAAACAGCAGGACGTCGAAGGCCTGGGCTTTGGGGACAATAATCAGGTTCGCCTGGGCGTAGCCTGCGCTCCACCCTGAGGTGGGGCTGACCAGTCCTGCGCGGAACAGGGCCCGCGCTTCTGATGGCGCCAGGGCGGCAGGGTTGGCGGGGAAATCGACACCTGCGGGCAGGTTTTTTGACAAGAACATGGCTCCTCCTCCTATGCCCACAGCTTGGTCAGGCCTACCAGCGAATTCCAGCCCAGGAACAGCGTGAGCAGCCAGGCCAGGACGCCGATGATGAGCAGCCACTTGGGGTAGGCGTAGCCCTGCATCAGGTCACGCCGGCGCCAGGCCACCCAGAGCAGGACAGCAAAGCCGACAGGAAGGATGAGGCCGTTGAAGGCGCCGGCGAAAATCAGCAGCTGCTGCGGAGCCTGCCCGATCAGCAGGTACGCAACTGCACAGAAGGTGATGAAGCCCACGGTGATCAGGTTGCGGGTCCGCTCCGGAGTGGTGGATTTGGTGATGAACGAAACTGAGGTGTACGCAGCGCCGATGACGGAGGTCACGGAAGCGGCCCACAGGATCACGCCAAACATCCGCAGGCCGATTTCTCCGGCTGCTGCTTCGAACGCGGACGCCGCGAGGTTGTTGTTGGCCAACGCTACGCCGCCGGCCACCACTCCAAGGATGGCCAGGAAGAGCAGCACCCGCATCACGCAGGTGACCAGGATTCCCACGATCGAGCTCCGGGTGATTTCCTGGACGTGCTCCACTCCCGTGGCGCCGGAGTCAAGCAGCCGGTGTGCGCCGGCATAGGTGATGTAGCCGCCGATGGTCCCGCCGATCAGGGTGGTGATGACCAGGAAATCCACCTTCTCCGGCATGACCGTGTTCCGCAGTGCTTCACCCAGGGGCGGTGCGGAGACGATGGCCACGTACAGCGTCATCAGGATCATGAGTGCGCCCAGGATCACCACGATCTTGTCCAGGGCGACGCCGGCCCGCTTGCTGAGGAAGATCAGGATGGCAATGACGGCGGAAATCGCGCCGCCCAGTTTCGGGTCCAGGCCCATCATGGCGTTGGTGCCGAGCCCTGTTCCGGCGATGTTGCCGATGTTGAATACCAGGCCGCCAAGGAAAACGAGTCCGGCAAGGAACCAGCCGATGCCGGGCAGCACCTTGTTGCCCAGTTCCTGGGCACGCATGCCCGAGACGCCGATAACCCGCCAGACATTGGTCTGTACGGCGATGTCCACCAGGATCGACACGAGGATGGCAAAGGCGAAGGCGGCCCCCAGCTGCACTGTGAATGCTGCTGTCTGGGTAATGAAACCCGGGCCGATTGCGCTGGTGGCCATGAGGAACATGGCTCCCAGGAGGGCTGAACGCCTGCCGGCCTTCGTAGTGCCCGATGTCAGTGTTGCGGTACTTTCCACAGATCCGTCCAAACGTGCGGGTGACTGGAGTCACAGAGGGGATGTACCGGCAACACTACAGACTGTTCAACAATCTAGGCAAGGGATTGTTGAACAATAATTTGATTTGTGAAAGAAAACCTCGTTGATGGAGCCCCTGGGCGCTAGGCGCGGGCCCGCTTGGCTTCCTTCTTGGCAGCTTCTTCCTTGACCCGCTGGGCCTCGGCCCGGACGGCGGCGTGCGTGGCGCGCTCGGTGACCAGCCACGCCGGGGGAGCCTGCAGCAGCGCGGTGATTTCCGCCGTCGTCAAGGCTTCGTCGATGCCGCCGCGGGCCAGGCCGCTGATGGAGACGTTCAGCTTTTGGGCCACGACCGGACGCGGGTGCGGACCGTTGCGGCGCAGTTCGGCGAGCCATTCCGGCGGGTTGGCCTGGAGTTCGGCGAACTCTTCCCGGGTGATGGTTGATTCCTGGAACTCCTGCGGTGTTGCGGGCAGGTAGATGCCAAGTTTCTTGGCAACGGTGGCCGGCTTCATGGACTGGGAGTTTGCAGAGGTCATGCTTCAAGGGTATCCGGGCGGGCGGTACTGTGAAGACGTGCCCACCGACAACGCCCCCCAGACAGACGCCGGTCCCGCAGGGTCTGCTGACCCGGCCGGGCAGGATGCCCACCGCATGCTCCGGGTCGCCTACGTGGCGGGAGTGACGCCCGGCAAGTGGATCCGCCGCTGGGAAGAACGCGTGCTGGACATTCCGCTCCAGGCGTTTATGTCCGACGACGCCGCACAGGTCCAGGTGCTGCGTGACGGGTCCGCGGACCTCAGCTTCGTCCGCCTTCCGGTGGAGCGCGAGGGCCTCAGCGTGATTCCCCTGTACGAGGAGCAGCCCGTGGTGGTTGCCCCCAAGGGCCACGAGATTTCGGTGTTCGAGGAAGTGGCGCTGGCTGATGTGGAGCAGGAGGCCTTCCTGGACGTGGCTGCGCTGGGCGGTCCGGAGGCTGCGCTGCAGGTGGTGGCCACTGGGGCAGGCCTGGTGATCCTGCCCATGTCCGTGGCCCGCCATTTCAACGTCAAAGACACGGTGGCGCGGCGGCTCACCGGAGCGCCCGCGACCGAGATAGCTGTGGCCTGGCCTGCCGATTCCACGGACGAAATCATCGAGGAATTCATCGGAATCGTCCGGGGGCGTACCGCCCAGAGCTCCCGCCAGCCCTCCGCCCAGCCCGTCAAACCCAAGAAGGAACCCAAACCGGACCGGCGCGGCAGCGGAACCAAGAAGGCGCCCAAGGTGGCCCAGCGCTACGCCCCCAATCCGGACAAGGGCCGGGGCAAGGGTTCCCGCAAGAAGGGCAAGCGCTAGACAAACACTAAAGGTGGAATTCGTCGGACGTGGCCAGCAAGTTCTGCATGCATCGCCCGGTGCCGCATACTGAGCCGGAGCCGGTGACCACGCCCAGCTGGTGGGGGGCGCCCGGAGCGGCTTCCGCCGGTTGGGGGCCGCTTCACACTTAGGGTGTAGCGGGGTAATTAAGTTAGCCTTACCTTGCCCAATTCGCGTGCGGTCCAAGAACTGCCCCTTTGAGAAGAGCTACGAGTGTCCCGTCGAAGCATGATCGCTGCCACAGCAGGCCTGACCATCCTGGCGTCCGCCGTAACTGGTTGCGGCATCATTGGTGGGCAGCCCGCTGACCTCCAGATCTATTCCGCCCGCCACTACGATTTGGAGGGCGCCTTCGGGCAGTTCCAGGACGAAACGGGAATTTCCGTGGAGTTCATCAGCGGCGACGACGCCGAGCTCCTCGAACGCCTGAAGGCTGAAGGTGAGGACTCGCCGGCTGATGTTTTTATGACGGTGGATGCCGGCAACTTGTGGAATGCGGCGCGCCAGGATGAGCTCGCCGCCGTCGACTCCGCAGCCCTGGATGAAGCGGTACCCGAGGACCTCCGTGATCCGCAGGGGCGCTGGTACGGCTTGGCCATGCGCGCGCGTACCGTTACCTACAACCCGCAGAATGTGGATCCCGCTGAATTTGACGCCACGGACACCTATGCCGGGCTGGCGGATCCGAAGTGGAAGGGGCGGCTGTGCATGCGGGACGCCACCTCGTCCTACACCCAGTCACTCGTGGCCAGCCTGATCGACCTGCACGGCCGGGAGAAGGCCCTGGAGATTGCCAAGGGCTGGGTGGCCAACGACGTACAGATCATGAGCAACGACGTGCTTTTGCTTGAAGCCATCGACGCCGGCACCTGCGACGTGGGGATCAACAACCACTACTACCTGGCCCGGACGCTGGAGGACAAGCCCGATTTCAAGGCGGAGCTCTACTGGGCCAGCCAGGACGGTGCCGGGACGCATGTCAACATTTCCGGTGCGGGCGTGGTGGAGGGCTCAGATAATGCCGGGGACGCGCAGCGGCTCATCGAGTGGCTCGCCACCAAGGGCCAGAACGCCTTCGTGGACGCGAACCACGAGTTCCCGGTCAACCCTGCGGTCAAACCCGAGCCAGTAATTGCAGGCTTTGGTGACTTCAAGCGGATGCCGCTGAACGCCGAAGCCTACGGCGACCTCAACGCCGGGGCAGTGGACCTGCTCGCCGAGGCCGGATACAAATGACCGAAACGGCGGTTCTCGCAGAAGCGGGGATGCCGAAGCGCCGTCCACGCCGGACGGCCGGTGCCGGACGCCCGGCATGGTCCGCACTCGTGGTCCTGGTGGCCGTGGTTGTTGCCACCCCCGTGTTCGCTGTGGTCCTTGATGGCCTGGGCAGTATGGGCGGCACGGCGCCGCCGCGGGACCTTTCCGGCATGGTGCTCACAACCCTGCTCCTGATGCTGGGAGTGGCAGCGGGTTCCCTCCTGGTGGGCGGCGGCCTGGCATGGCTCGTCACCGCATACCGCTTTCCGCTGCGCAATGTCTTCGCCTGGTTGCTCGTCCTGCCCCTGGCCGTACCCGCCTACATTCTGGGCTTCGTCTTCCTCTCCGTATTCGACGTCTCCGGGCCGGTGCAGTCCGCCCTGCGCGCGGTACTGGGTACGGACGTTTGGGTCCCCGACGTCCGGTCGCTGCCGGGCGCTGTGCTGGTGATGTCGCTGTCGCTCTACCCCTACGTCTACCTCCTGGCGCGCACTGCGCTCACTGAGCACGCATCCGGCACCTACGACGCTGCCCGGACCCTCGGTGCAGGGCGGGGACGGGCACTGCGGCGCGTCCTGCTGCCGCTCGCCAGGCCGTCCCTGGCCGCGGGCATGGCCCTGGTGATGATGGAGACGCTCACCGACTTCGCCACGGTGCAGTACTTCAACGTCCAGACCGTTTCCGTGGGTGTCTACCTGGTCTGGAAGGGCACCTTCAACTTCCACGCCGCAACCCAGCTGGCCGTCCTGGTCCTGCTGTTCGCCGTCGCCGTGCTGGCGGGGGAGCGGGCACTCCGCGGCCGGGCACGCTATCACCGGCAGGGCGGGAGGGGTCATGGTCTGCAGCCGGAAACGCTCCACGGCGCCCGCGGCTGGGGCGCCGCAGCTCTCTGTACGGCTGCCGTCAGTACAGGGTTCCTGATCCCCGTCCTCCAGCTGCTGGGCTGGGCCGTGGGCGGGGCGGTCAAGAATCCCGGCTTCCTCGCCGATCCGCGCTTCGGTGAGTACATCGTCAATACCCTCCTGGTCGCAGCGGTCACCGCCGCGGCCTGCGTGTTCCTCTCAGTGGCAGTGGGGCACGGCGTCCGCCTCAGCGGCGGCAGGTTCGTCTCCTCGGCGGCGCAGCTCACAACCTTCGGATACGCCGTGCCGGGTGCCGTCGTGGGCATCGGCGTCCTCATCTCCTTCGCGGCTTTGGATGATGCACTCGAGGCTGCAGGCGTTCCCGGCGGCACCGGACTATTGGTCACCGGTTCGGTCCTGGGCATCCTTTACGCCTACGTGATCCGTTTCCTCGCACCCGCGTACCAGGCAGTGGACGCGAGCTTCGCGAAAATCCCGGCAACCCTCACTTTCTCGGCCCTTAGCCTGGGTGCTGCCCCGCGGCGCATCCTGGCGCGCGTGCATGTCCCCCTGGCACGGTCCGGGATTGCCGTGGCGTTGATGCTGGTGGCAATCGACGCCGTCAAGGAGCTGCCCATCGTGCTGCTGCTCCGCCCCTTTGGGTTCACTACGGCGTCCGTCTGGGTCTACGAACTTGCCCGCGAAAACTTCTGGGAAAAGGCGTCGCTGCCCGCACTGGTGATCGTCGCGGCCGCCGTCCTCCCCGTCCTGGTCCTCGTTAGGCAAGCACGCCGCGATGAAACCCCTGGAAAGGCCCCGGCATGACCATGCGCATGGCACACGGAAATCGTCCTGCGGGCACGGAGACTGCTCCGGCAGCGCTGGTCTTTGAAAGCGTCAGCAAGCACTACGGACGGGCCGTAGGCGTGGATATGCTGGACCTCGCAGTGCCGGCTGGCGAGCTGGTCACCCTGATCGGTCCGTCGGGCTGCGGTAAGTCCACTACGCTGCGCCTCGCCGCAGGCCTGGAACGGCCGGACGGGGGCACCATCCGGGTGGCCGGGGACGTCGTGGCGGACAAGCGCCGCTTCGTCGAACCCGAGCAGCGCCGGGTGGGGCTCGTGTTCCAGGACTACGCACTGTTTCCGCACATGACAGTGGCCCAGAACGTCGAGTTCGGGCTGGACCGGCTAAGCCGCGGTGAGCGCAAGGCCCGGGCCGGGGAAGTCCTGGACCTGGTGCGGCTGGCCCATTTTGCGGGCCGGTACCCGCACGAACTTTCCGGCGGAGAACAGCAGCGCGTGGCCCTGGCCCGCGCCCTGGCGCCCCGCCCCGCCGTCGTCCTCCTGGACGAACCGTTCTCCAGCCTGGACGAGTCGTTGCGCGCGCAGGTGCGCAGGGACACTGTGGCAACGCTGCGTGAGGCCGGCACCACCGGCGTCCTCGTCACCCACGACCAGACCGAGGCGCTCTCCGTCGGCACCCGGGTGGTGGTAATGCGCGGCGGCGTCATCGAACAGGCGGACACGCCGGAGAAGGTCTTCGAGCAGCCGGCCACACGATTTGTGGCCTCCTTCATGGGTGACGCGGACTTCCTTCCGGCCCATGTGCACCGTGCGCTGCTGACGTGCGAGATCGGCGTCGTTTCAACTGTTCCGGGCTGGGCCAACAGCGAAGCGGACGTAGACGTGGTGCTCCGGCCGCACGAGGTGGCGCTGCGCCCGGACCCCGACTCTCCGGCGCGGGTGTCCGCGGTGGAGTACCACGGCGCCTTCGTCCTCCACTACGTGCGGCTGGCCTCGGGACGCACAGTGCGCTCCTGGCAGCCCCACACCGTCCGCCATCCGGTTGGAACAGCGGTAGCGGTGACCGTAGCGGCAGGCACCACGCCCACGCTGCTGCTGGGCGACCATGCCATCACATCCCCACCCCCGGGCAGCTCATTGAAGCAGCGGTCGCCCGAGCCCGTCCAGCTAAGTTAGGCCAGTTTTATGTCCCCACGTATCGCCCCGGTGACGCGTTGACCGCGCAGCCAGACCTCGCCCGGGCCGCGTTCACCGACCTCGCCCGCCACGGCGACCGCCCGGCCGTACTCACCGCCGACGGCGTCCTGTCCTACCGGGAGCTTGCCGCCCGCGTGGACGACGCCGCAGCCCGCTTAGGAACAACACGGCGCCTGGTGGTGCTGGCAGCGCGCAACGACCTGGACTCGCTGGTGGCGTACCTCGCCGCGTTGTCGGCCGGCCATGTCCTGTTGCTGGCCCCGGCCGACAAGCCGGAGGCCCTCGCGTCCCTCATGGACGCTTACGACCCCGACGTGCTGCTGCGCTCCGGTGACGGCCACGGGGTGCCCGTGCTCGAGGAGCGGCGCGACGGGTCCCGGCACCACCTGCATCCTGACCTGGCGCTGCTGCTCAGCACCTCAGGTTCCACGGGCTCACCGAAACTGGTGCGGCTCTCGCATACCAACCTCACAGCCAACGCCGAGGCCATCGCCGAGTACCTGGGCATTGGGCCGGACGACAGGGCCGCCAGCACGCTGCCCCTGCACTACTGCTACGGCCTGTCAGTTGTTAACAGCCACCTGGTCCGCGGCGCAGGGCTGGTCCTCACTGACCTCTCAGTGGTGGATCCCTGCTTTTGGGATCTCTTCCGGGAACGGCAGGCCACCTCCTTCGCGGCGGTTCCCTACACCTTCGACCTCCTGGAACGGGTCGGCTTCGCGGACTCGGACCTGCCGCACCTGCGCTACGTCACCCAGGCCGGCGGCCGGCTGGCACCGGAAAAGGTGCGCTCCTGGGCGGAAACCGGGCAGCGCCGCGGCTGGGACCTCTTCGTGATGTACGGAGCAACGGAAGCGACCGCCCGGATGGCCTACCTGCCACCTGACCTGGCCGCCGACCATGCCGAAACCATCGGCGTCCCCGTACCGGGTGGATCCTTCCGCATCGAACCGGTGGAGGACCTGGCAGACGGGGAACTGGTCTACAGCGGCCCCAACGTGATGCTCGGTTACGCCGAGCACCCCGGGGACCTGGCACTGGGCCGGGAAGTCCACGAACTGCGCACCGGCGACCTCGCCCGCCGGCACCCGAATGGCCTGTACGAGGTGGTGGGGCGGCGCAGCCGGTTCGTGAAGATTGTGGGCCTGCGCGTGGATCTCGGCCAGGTGGAGCGGATCTTCGCCGACATGGGGATTACCGCCGCCGCCGCCGGCACCGATGACCGCCTGGTGGTCGCTGTCGAAGGCGGGCACGACGGCGGTTTGCTCGCCAAGACCCTGGCCGGCACGCTTGGGCTGCCGCGCGCCGCCGTCGTGATCCATGCCGTGGAAGCCCTCCCGCGCCTGACCACCGGCAAGGTGGACTACCCGGCCGTCCTGGCACTTGCCGCTCCGGCGCCCGCTGCTGCGGGTGCCGTCGGTACCGCCCGCGCCGCAACCGCCAGGCCGGCACCGGAGGGCCCAAGCCCCGCCAGCAACCCCAACGACATCCGAAGCATCTTCGCCGAGGCCCTGGAATGCCCCGTTGTGGGAGACGACGACACGTTCGTCTCCCTTGACGGTGACTCGCTGTCCTACGTGGCGGTCTCGGTTCAGCTGGAACGCGTCCTGGGACAGCTTCCCTCGGACTGGCACCTATTGCCGGTGCGGGAATTGGAGCGCCGCCGGAAGCCCATGCGCCGTAGCCCCTTTTCCTTCCTGGAAACCTCGATTGTGCTCCGGGCCGCCGCCATCGTGTGCATTGTGGCCACGCACGTAGAGCTGATCATGTTCCAGACCGCACACCTGCTCTTCGTGGTGGCCGGCTACAACTTCGCACGCTTCCAGCTGGCGGACCAGCGGCTGCCGCGGCTGCGCCGCCAGCTCCGCGGTGCCGCCCGGATGGTTCTGCCCTCCAGCGCTTTCATCGCCGTGGCCTACCTGCTCACGGACCGCTACAGCGTCGCCAATATCTTCCTGCTGAACGCCATGGTTGGGCCCGAGCAAGTAACCACGCAGTGGCATTTCTGGTTTGTGGAACTGCTGGTTTACATCCTGCTGGCGGTGGCAGCGCTCATGGCCGTGCCCTGGGTGGACCGGGTGGAGCGCCGTGCGCCGTTCGCTTTCGCCCTGGGGCTGGTGGCCATCGCGCTGCTGAGCCGGTATGACATCGTGGATCCCGGCCTGCCCAAGCCGCCGCCGGTGTTCTGGCTCTTTGCGCTCGGCTGGGCGCTCGCCCGGGCCCGCACGCACTTCCACAGGATCACTGTCTCGGTCATCACCCTGGTGACGCTGCCGGGGTTCTTCGGCAGCACAGTCCGCGATGTCACCGTCGCCGCAGGCATTCTGCTGCTGGTGTGGGTGCCCGCCCTGCCGGTGCCGGCGGTCCTGCGCCGGGTCACCGGCTGGCTGGCGGCGGCGTCCCTGTATATCTACCTCACCCACTGGCTGGTCTACCCGGTGCTGCTTCCCGTCAATCCGGTCCTGGCGGTTGTCGGGTCCCTCGTTCTGGGGGTGGGCTACTGGGCACTCTGCAGGTGGTTGCCCACGACGGCAGCGTTCAGATGGGCGGGGCGGCGGTTCACATCGTTGCTGCGCCCCGTTGAACGGGAACGATTGACGTAAGTTCCAGCCCGCAGTGCGTTATGCAAATGTGACAAATGGGGCTCCTGTGACGTAGGGTCTGAAACCGTGCCCGTTTCTCCGAACGCGGCACTCCCGAGCAGACTTGCCTAACTCTGCCGCTGCCCGGGATCCGTTCGCAAAATCGTCCGGCAGAGACGGGGAACCCAACATCGGCCTGCTTGCGGCGGGCCTTGGGGTGAAGCCGTGCCTGATGCCTTTCGTGCATCACCACGGCCGGGTGTCTCCCATCCGAATCCGACAGCTAACCTCGCAGGCAGTGGGAGAGGCCCTTTCATGCCCAATGGCAAAGCTCACGGCCGCCGCCGCGCGGTCCCCGTCCAGACCAGCCCCCTGGCGGTCCTGTCCAAATCATTCGCCGGCCACGCCGGCGGTGTAGGCCGTCAGGCCGCCGTCATCGCAGCCGCTTCCGGCCTCGTCCTGACCAGCGGCATCGCCGCCCAGGCAGCAGACGCCCCAACCCAGCGCGAAGCCGAGCCGGCATCAAACCTGGAAGTCACCAGCCAGGTACAAACCCCGCTCAGCGCAGACGCCACCGTGCAGATCGCCTTCGAGCGTCCCGCCGTCAAGACCACTCCTGCCCCCGTCGTGGAAGCACCCAAGCCGGTCACCGTCGAGGCCCCCAAAGCGGCCGCTCCTGCCGCTTCTGCCGCCGTAAAGACACAGGCGGTTGCGCCGGCCAAGGCCCAGGTCACCGTCACGCCCGCTGCTGCCGCTCCGGCTGCTGCCCCGGCAGCGGGAGGCGTAAATGCCACCATGGTGTCCTCCGCTTACGCCCAGATCGGCATGATTCAGGACTGCACGCGATTGGTCGAAAATGCCCTGAATGCTGCAGGGATCCCGGTCGGTGACCTTGGCCCGATGCAGTTCATGAACTACGGCACCGTCGTCTCCGATCCCCAGCCCGGTGACATGGTTGTCCAGTCCGGCCACGTGGGCATCTACGTCGGCAACGGCCAGGTCCTCAGCTCCGGCCTGAACGGCAAGAACGAAACCGCTGTGCACCCCCTGACCTGGATGACCTCCAAGGGCGCCGTCACCTTCGTCCGCGCAGGCAAATAGAAACCACTGAAGGCCGGTGATTCAATGCCTTGGGGGCATTGAATCACCGGCCTTAGCATGCCCTCTGCTCGTTGGGACATTGCCATTTCCGCCGTCTCGCGTGGTTATATTGCCGCATGCTTTCCCGACCTTCGGCCGCGGTGTGGCCAGCCGTACACAGCGAACGCCACATCCTCATCAAAGAACTTGAGTCGCTCACCCCGGCGCAATGGGCCCAGCCCTCGCTCTGCCCCGGCTGGGAAATTCACGACGTCGTAGCCCATCTTGTGGATTCCGCGAAAACAACCCGGCTCGGCTTTCTCCGTCGACTGATCGCCGCGAAGTTCGATTTCGACAAAGACAACGCAAACGGCATCACCAGGGAACGTGCCCCGGCCCCGGAAGCTACCCTGGCTGAGTTCCGCCGCATCCGCGAAGCAACCAAGACACCGCCTGCTGCGCTCGCAACTCGACTCGTCGAAGTAATCGTGCATGGCGAGGACATTCGGCGTCCCCTGGGGCTTTTGCGCTCCTACCCGATCGAGTCGATCGAGCCGGCTTTGCGTTATCAACTCAAAACCGGCATCTCTCTGGGCGGCGGCAAAGAACGCGCAGCCGGGTTTCGTCTGCAAGCTTCCGATTCAAGGTTTATGCACGGCTTTGGGCCACAGGTCACAGGAACCTCGTTGGCGCTTCTCATGGCTATCTCGGGCCGCCCCGTCGATAGGGAAGATTTCTCAGGTGAGGGCGCCGCCACTTTCGTACGAAAGCTGGAACAAGCGTCTCAATGAGCAGCCTCCGGCTAGCCCGAAGCCTGTGCTGATCCGACATTGGGCACTCAGCGCCTGGTCTGATACCTGGTCATGACCACACCGTCGGGAAACTTCCGGGTCTCCACCAGGTTCAGGTTCACCCAGTTGTCCAAGGCTGTGAAGAACGGCGTGCCGCCGCCCACCAGGACCGGATGCCTGACCATCATGTATTCGTCGATCAGCCCGGCCCGCATGGCCGCCGCGGCGAGTGTGGCACCGCCGATGTCCATGAAACCGCCGTCATCGGCCTTGAGCCGGGTGATCTCGGTGACCGCGTCGCCGGTGACGAGGCGGGTGTTCCAGTCGACCGTGCTGGGCGTCGAGGAAAACACCACTTTCGGCATGTCCCGCCAGCGGCGGGCAAACTGGATGTCGGCAGGCGTGGCGCCGGGCTGCTGGTCGGCCGTCGGCCAGTGGGAGCTCATCGTCTCCCACAGTTTGCGCCCGTACAGCGCCAGGCCCGTCGCCCCCACCCGGTCGGACCACCATTGGAACAGCTCGTCGCTCGGAACACTCCAGCCGAGGTCGTCGCCGGGCGCGGCGATATAGCCGTCCACGCTCACGTTCATGCCAAAGGTCAGGTTACGCATGGCGACAGTCTCCCGTGCGTCGGTATTCCTTGTACAGACCAGCACGGAGCGGTACGGATCCCAGCATCAATTTCCAGGAATGTGGTTGGTGGCTGCTTCGTCGTTGGATTTCACCTCTTTGCTGTTAGCAGCGGCCCAATTAGCAAGCAACTGCAGCCCGTCGTGGGACGCCGAGCCTGGTTCCGCGGAGAACACCAGCATTTGGAGGCTGTGGTCGGAGGCCAGGTCGAGGCCTAGGTAGTTCAGGTCGAGGTCGCCAACGATGGGGTGGTGGACGCTTTTGATGCCGGTGCGGTGGTCCCGGACGTCGTGGGCTCCCCAGAGTTTCCGGAAGAGGTCGCTGCGGGTTGAAAGTTCGCCGACAAGATCGCTGAGCTGGCGGTCGTAGGGGGAACGGCCCGCTTCGACCCGGAGGAGGGCGACGACCTGGCGGGCGGTCGATTCCCAGTCCCGGTAGAACGTCTGTGCCCTGGCGTTCAGGAACACGAAACGTGCTGCGTTCACTGGCTGCCGGGAGTCCTCGAACATCTCTGAGAATAGAGCCCGGCCAAGGCGGTTGGCGGCCACGGCGTCCAGCCGGCCGTTTTGCACGAACACCGGGACGGTGGACATCGCGTCAAGGGTCTGATGCAGGGTTGGATTAATTTGAGTTTTGCGTGCCGGGCGTCTGCGGTGCGGGTGGGCACCGGCGTTGGCTGCGCGGATGAGTTCGTAGAGGTGTGCATGCTCGGCCTCATCCAATTGGAGGGCCCGGCTGATCCCATCGATGACGGCCTCGGACGCTCCCTTGGCATTGCCGCGTTCCAGGCGTTTGTAGTATTCCGAACTCATGCCTGCCAGGAGGGCCACTTCTTCCCGTCGCAGGCCAGGGACGCGGCGCCGCCCGCCGAAGTCCGGCAGGCCAGCCTGTTGCAGGGTCAGCTTGGCCCGCCGCGAGACGAGGAACTGGCTGAGGTCGTCCTGGTTGTCCATGGTCTCGAAGGTACTCCACCTCGGACCCGCTAGCGGGTCCCTGCCAGGGAACCTCTAGGTAGGGTCTCGTTGGCCCACGCTCCGGCCGGTTGACTTGAATCATCAGCCGCCCCGGACGGGCCGGTTGGGATTTGAGAGAGGCATCATCATGACCAACGTTTGGTTCATCACCGGAGCCGCCCGCGGCCTGGGCGTCGACCTGGCCAAGGCCGCCCTCGACGCCGGCCACCGGGTTGTTGCCACGGCCCGCGACGCCGCCAAAGTCACCGCGGCCCTCGGCGAGCATAAGAACCTGCTCGCCCTGTCGTTGGACGTCACCGATGCGGCGGCCTCGGCCGCCGCCGTCGAGGCCGCCGTCGGACGCTTTGGAAGCATCGACGTCCTCGTCAATAACGCCGGCAACTTCTACGGCGGCTACTTTGAGGAGATCAGTGACGCCCAGTTCCGGGCGCAGATGGAGACAAACTTCTTCGGCCCGCTGAACGTCACCCGGGCGATCCTGCCTGTCATGCGAAAGCAGCACCGCGGACACATCATCACCATCACCTCCGCTGCCGGCATCATTGGCCAGGAGTTCTGCGCCGCCTACGCCGCATCGAAGTTCGCCCTCGAAGGCTGGATGGAATCGCTCCAGTACGACGTGCAGCCCTACGGGATCCACACCACCATCGTCGAACCCGGATTCTTCCGCACGGAGCTCCTCGTCGAGGGCGCATCCTCCATTTGGCCCGAGCTGTCCATTAACGACTACGCCGAACGCACCAGCCGGACGATCAACGCGTGGAAGGCCATGAACGGCCAGCAGGGCGGAGACCCAGCCAAGCTCGGCTCAGCCCTTGTCACCATTGCCGCCATGGACACCCCGCCGCTGCGGTTCGTCGCCGGAGCGGACGTCGTCGCCGGCGTCGAGAAGAAGGCCCAACTCCTCCTGGACCAAGTCGAAGCCCACCGCGACCTGTCCTCCACCATGGCCCTCGACAACGCTTAGGAAAATCATGAAAAAGCCCCTGTCCCTCATTGCCATCGCCGCAACGGCCGCAATCTCCCTCGCCGCATGTTCCGCACCGGCAACCGAAAACGCCGCTACCACCTCCCCGGCAGCTGCCCCCGCCCCCGAGTCACCGGCACCACCGGAGGCTTCCACGGAAGGAACCCCGATCACCATCACCGCCGGCGATGTGATGGTGACCGCGACCCTCAATGACACCAAGGCCGCCCAGGACTTCGCCGCCACCCTGCCGGTCACGCTGCCTTGGTTCCGGAATGCGGGCATCGAGTACATCACCGAACTCAACGCCCCAATGACCGAGACCGGCCCGTTCTATACGGACGTGCAACCCGGGGACATCGTCTACTACAACCCCCTCGACAGCATCACCATCATCTACGAGGAGACCAGCTCCGTCCCAACCCTCACCAAAATGGGAGAGATCACCTCGGACCTGAGCGTCTTCGAGAACCTCCCCGACGACGTAGAGATGCGCATCGAGCGTGGCTAAAACTCCACCTAGGATTCAGCCTGGCCCGGAATCCGTGCCCCCGGGCACCGCCTGCCCGAAAACCGATTCCGCCGTCGCCGATCCTCCATTGGTCAGCTGCGGGCCACGCCCACTTCCCAGGCCCTGAAACCAGATAAGAGGAAACACTATGAAGAACGCACTCCTCAGAGACCTCGAAGTCTCTGCAATCGGACTCGGCGCGATGACCATGGCCGGCACCTACACCAGCGAGGGCGCCCTGGATAATGCGGAGTCGATCCGCACCATCCACCGTGCACTGGATCTCGGGGTCACCCACATCGACACGGCCGAGGTCTACGGTCCTTTTTTGAGCGAAGAGCTCGTCGGCCAGGCGGTCAAGGGACGCCGCGACCAGGTCAGGATCGCCACGAAGTTCGGCCTGGTCTCCCACTCCGGCGGCGGTCCCGGCGTGATCGACAGCAGTGCGGCCAACGTGAAGACCGCCGTCGAAGGCTCCCTCAAGCGCCTCGGCACCGACCACATTGACCTGTACTACCAGCACCGGGTGGACCCGAACATCCCAATCGAGGAAACCGCCGGGGCCGTCGCGGACCTGATAGCCGAGGGCAAGATGCTGCACTTCGGACTGTCCGAGGCGTCCCCGGAGACCATCCGCCGTGCCCATGCAGTGCAACCGGTCACGGCCCTGCAGACGGAATACTCCCTCTGGAGCCGCGACGTGGAGGAGGAGATCCTGCCGCTGCTGCGTGAACTCGGCATCGGCTTTGTCCCGTACTCACCGCTCGGACACGGCCTGCTCACCGGTCAAATCCGCTCCGTGGACGACTTTCCCGACGACGACTGGCGCAAGACCAACCCACGCTTCACTGGCGACAACTTCCGCCGGAACCTCGCGATCGTCGACGAAGTGAAGGCTATCGGCGCCGAGAACGGCGCGACCCCCGCACAGACAGCCCTCGCCTGGCTGCTGACCCGTGGAAACGACATCGCCCCCATCCCCGGCACCCGGCGGGTCTCCCGGGTCGAGGAGAATACCGCTGCCGCCGGCATCGAACTCACCGGCGGCCAGCTCGACCGGCTGAACGCGCTCCAACCGGCCGCGGGAGAACGTCATGACGAGGCCAACATGGCATCCATCGAACACTGATCCCCGGCGGTGGTACCGCCAGGACGCGGAAAGGCCGGCCCCTGCGGGAGCCGGCCTTTCCGTGCTTAAGCAACTCTAGGTGTTTTGGACGTTGGTTTTGGCGTCGGTGGCGCGGTCTTTGACGTCGGTGACGGCGCCTTGGCCTTCGGCTTTGACGTTCTGGGCGGCGTCGGTGGCGGTGGCTTTGACGTTGTCCATGGCTTGCTGGGCTGGTTCCTTCAGGTCCTGGACCATGTCCTTGGCGGCGTCGGTGACCTGGGTGGCGAGGGGCTCGGCGGCGGTTTTGAGCTGCTGGGCTGCTTCGCGTTCCTTKTGGCTGGCCGGGATCAGGGACGAGACGAGCATTCCGGCGCCGAAGGCGATCAGGCCGGCGGCCAGGGGRTTGCCCTGGGTTCTGGCTTTGACCTGGTCCGGKGCCTGGGAGAGTGCGGTGCCGGCGTCAGAGAGTTTGGCGGCGGCGGTGTCCTTGGCGCCGTGCAGGGATTCGCCGGTGCTGTGCAGGGCGTCCCCGGTGTGGCTGGTGCCGGAGTGGACCTTGTCCTGGACCCGGGTGGTGGTTGAGTCTGCTGCTCCCATGATTTTCTCCTTGACCCCTGTCACGGCGTCCTTCACCGATTCTGTGACTTTGTCAGTCTGGCGGTGGACGATGTTGGAGGGGGTGACTTTGTCGGCGACCGCGTCCACGTTGGTGCCCAGGCGTGCGCGGGTGGCTTCTATGTCTTGGCGGATTGCGTCCGGGTTATCGCTCATCGGTTTACCTCACCTGGTTTTAGGGTTGGGGGAATTTCAGAGAGTGTTTCGCTGGTCTGCGGGATGCCCTTGATTTGTTTGAGTTCCTTGCGGCCGATCGAGGCCAGGACCGCGGCGATGATGCCCCAGATCACGGCGACGATCACGGCGGCCCAGCCCAGCGGCATCAGGGCGCCCARGGCGAACATCAGTGCCAGGGAAAGGAACAGCAGGACGAAGTGCCCGGCGACGCCGGCTCCGGCGAGCATGCCGCCGCCYTTGCCTGCCTTKGTGGCGGACTGCTTCGCTTCGGCCTTGGCGAGCTCGAGTTCCTGGCGCATCAGGGTGGACAGATCCCGGGTCACATCACCCAGCAACTCACCCAACGACGCGTTGTCCGCCTTCACATGCGCCGCACTCGGCGGCGGCTCCGGAATAGAACTACTCATCAGAACCCGCCTGACTGCCCGCCGGCGCGGCGGTCACGGGCGAGGGGATCATCATCCAGCGGATCAGCGGCAAGCCGGGGGTCACCCAGAGGGTCCTCGGCTGTCCGGGTTCCGGTCCACGGCTCCTCTTCCACCAGCTGGGGGCTGTCCAGGGGGCTCGCGGTGCGTGCTGCGTCCGGGTAGCTGGTACCCGGGGCGCCGCCGTCGTAACCCGCTGTGGTGGTGGCCGGGCCGGGGAGCTGCACCGGGGGAGGCGGGACGGTTCCGCCGGCAGGGGTGTAACCCTCGGTGTACTGGTCGCCGTAGGGGCTGGAGTACTGGCCGGAAAGTCCTGCAGTGCCCGCATTGCCGGCGGCGCCTGAAGTTCCGGTGGTGCCTGCGGTGAGGCCGCGGGTCAGGCGGCCTGCGAGGACGCCGGCGCCGGCGGCAAGCAGGAGGAAGGTGCCGGGCTTGTTGCGGGCGAACCTCTGGACCTCGTCCAGCAAGTCGCCTGGCTGCTTGTTCTCAAGCCAGGAAGCCACCGACTCGCTGCGCTGCGCAGCCTGCCGGATCAGGTCGCTGGCCATACCCTGCTGCTCCGGGGCGTCAGCCATGCTCTGCAGCTGGCTGGAAATGGTGCGGATGCCTTCGGCCGCCTTCTGCTGCTGGGTGCCGGCCTGGCTGGAAAGCCCTGATTTTGCCTGGGACAGCAGGTCCTGCGCGCTGGACTTCGCCTCGGACGCGACGTGGGCGGCTTCTTCCTTCGCCGTCTGGGCCACATTCTGCGCGGAGCCCTTCGCCGTACGGGCTACGTCAGCTGCTTCTTCCTTTGCTGCTTCCTTACGGGACGACCCGGAGGCGTCACCGATTGGAGCCTCACCATATTGGGGGGTGGCGGCGGAGGGGAAAGTGCTCGCGCTTCGCTCGCCCGGAATTCCTGTAGAGGCCGGCGGAGCCGTGTAGGCGGGATCCTCGGGCCATTGGTTCTCTGTCATCTTCGCTCTCTCTTTCCAAGAAGGCCGGTTGTTGATCAAGAACCAGCGATACTGGCCCTAAAATAATAAGCATGATTACTAATAAAAGGTAAGTACGCTTGCTAAGCGAGTTATTAACGGTTCCAAAAAGTCAGCCGGAATGGCCTCCGCCGGCCCGGTCACATCGAAGTGGAAGTGGTGGGTAATTTGGAAATGGCTCCGTGGGTTTGGGTGGTAATTGCCGTAGTTGTGGTGGTGCTGATTGTGCTGCTGCTGCTCGCAACAGGACGGCGCCGGAAGGCGATTCAGCAAAAGCGGGACAACGCGAACCGCGAGAAGGCCGCGGAAATTCGCCGTGAGGCCGAGAACAGGGAACTTGACGCCCGGGAACGGGAAGCAAAGGCGGCACGCGCCAGGGCGGACGCGGAGCAGGCCCAGGTCGAAGCAGCGCGGCTGAGCCAGCATGCGGACCAGCAGGCCACCGAGGCCAAGTCGCTCCGCGAGGACGTGGGTGAACGGACGCGGAAAGCAGACGAGCTCGACCCCGATATCAAGGGGGACCGCGACGCCAACCGCGGCGCCACCAACCACCCCAATGCGGCCCGCGATGCTGCTGACACTGCCCGCGGGGCGGGAGGAGCCCGCGACGGCGCCCGCGAGGACCGCCGCAACGATGGTGCCAATCCTGGCCAGGGCGGCTCGCATCTGGATCGCGACAATCCGCGTTCGGGCATCTAGGGCGTTAGGCGGGGCAGCACCTAGCTCTTAGGTGCACCGCCGTGCCTCGGTTTCAGGAGGGGGGAGGGAGTAATTCCTTCCCCCTTTCCTATGCCGTCCAGCACGTCAAGAACAGCCTCTACTGATGAAGTCTTCGCTTCCCAGCCCAGGATCCGGCGGGCCCGGCCGGTGTCCATTACTGGCACCCCAGCCGCCATCTCAACCCAGCCGGAGTCGGTCGGTAGCAGCCGGAGCCGCCAGGCGAGGCCCACGGCCCTGTGGAGCAGGCCCATGGGTATGGGGAGGATTCTTTGAGCCCGCACAATCCGGGCAAGTTCCTGCGGTGTGAGTACCGGCTCCGCTGCAATATTAAAGGGCCCGGAAGCCCGCTGGTCGATGACCCGCCAGTAGGCTTCAGCCACGTCGTCCGCATGGACTGCCTGGAAAATCAGGTTGTCCGGAGCGGGCAGCAGCGGAAGCCAGGGCCTTCCTGGCAGGAGCCGGGGAATGAGGGGTCCAAGGAAATACCTGCCGATCTCACTCCCGGCGTCCCGCTGGAAGATGAGCCCGGGGCGAAGCCTTGCGACGGCAATGCCTGGCTCAGCTGCCGCAAACTCGTCCAGCAGCTTTTCCTGCGCCGCCTTGTGCCGGCTGTAATGCGAGCCCGCCATACCCTGCGCAGGCCAGGACTCATCCGAGCGCCGGTCCTTGGGGGCTTTGCTGTAGGCGCCGATTGATGACGCACAGACAACCTGTTTAACCCCGGCCTTCCGCGCGGCCTCCAGCACATTCGCCGTTCCAGTGACGTTGGTCCGGTACAGCTGGTCCAGGTCCCGGTTCGGTTGGATCTGCCACGCCAGATGCACCACGGAATCCACCCCTGCCAAAGCCGATTCCAGCTTTGGGCGGTCGCCTTCAAGCCCCACGTCCAAGGTGTGCCACTCCACGCCCGCATAAGGCGCCCGGGACGTGTCCGGCAGGCGCCGGCTGATTCCCGTCAGGTGCAGGCTTTCCGGCTTCCTGGACAGCTGGCCCTGCAGGTTCCGCAGCAAGGCTGTTCCTGCGTTTCCACTGGCTCCGATAACGGCGATGCGCATGACAAAGACTCCTTGGCAGGGGCGTGCGTTCGTCTTACATGCCGAGCCTAATGCCGCGAAGGATTGTTTTATAAGCAACCTTATGATTTCCTATGGCTAAGTCTTGCCGCAGGCTTTCGGAACCAGACCGAGGGAACCAACGACAATGCCCGAATCTTTCGCCGCGCTTGCCGTGGACGTTACGCCTGTCCTTGAGCCGTGCCCGGAACCTTCGAAGGGCAACCGCTCCGCCGCCAAGGCGGGCCGGTTGCGGGAAACCTTCGAAAATGACCTTGTCCTGAGCTATCTGGACCTTGCCGAAGCCCTGGCTGCCCGCTTCGAAGCCAGGGGCCGGGAACGGGCCGACCTAAACCAGGTGGCGTATCTCGGTCTGGTCAAGGCCGCCCGCGGCTTTGACCAGACCAAGGGGGAGAGCTTTCCCGCCTACGCCGCTCCAACCATCGCAGGCGAGTTGAAGCGATACCTGCGGGACCGCACGTGGGTGGTCCGGCCGCCCCGGCACATCCAGGACCTTCGCACCAGGATGTTCCGGGTGGAGCCGGAGCTCGTGCAGTCCCTCGGCAGGAATCCCAGCGTGGCCGAGCTGGCCATGGAGCTGGGGGCGGATGCCGCCGAGGTGCAGGAAGCCATCTCGGCGTCCAGCAGCATGCATCCGGACTCCCTGGACGCGGCGAACGTCCACAGTGACGCTCCCTCGATTGGCGATTTGCTCGCTTGCCCTGAGACGCCCCTGGAACGGCTTGAGGACCTGGCCTGCCTGCGGGAGGCCATGCAGGACCTGGATGCCGCGGACAGGGAATTGCTTTACCGCCGCTATTTCTGTGAGGAGACCCAGGTTCAGTTGGGGAAGCGGCTGGGGATGTCGCAGATGCAGGTTTCGCGCCGGCTGGCACGGGTCCTCGTTGAACTCCAGCGCAGGCTTTTGAGCAGTGCCCAGGGAGACGGCGGCCGTGAGGAGCAGGAGCGCCCCACCGGGTCCACCGCTTCTGTGGGCCCTGCCCGCCGTGCTGCCGGCACCGGCTCGTCCGGCAAGAATGCTGCCCGCCGAAGCGGCCCGCGGGCCAGGAGCAGATAGCCCTGCAGAACCGTCCTGAGGCGCGGGGAGAAGGCTCCTGACGGGCCGGTTGCAGCATCAGCAGAGGTATCTTGCCTGTTCAAACCCCTGACCCAGCACGGACGGAAAGACGAGAAAAGCCGCAGCCCCTGTTTAGGAGCAGCAGCAGTGGGGAACAGGGAGGATATGGGAAGCTCCGTATCCTCCAAGCTCCGCGCTGTCCTGTTCGACCGGGACGGGACCCTGGTGGTCGACGTGCCCTACAACGGCGACCCCAGCCTGGTCACACCAATGCCCGGTGCCAAGGCGGTCCTGGATGCACTTCGTGCCGATGGGATAGCAACCGGAGTCATCAGCAATCAGTCGGGAATCGCCCGCGGCCTGATTACCGCCGCCAACGTGGCGGACGTCAACGCCCGGGTGGAAGAACTCCTGGGCCCCTTTGACGTGTGGGAGGTGTGTCCGCACTCCGAACAGGACGGCTGTGACTGCCGCAAGCCTGCGCCGGGGATGGTGCAGAGCGCCTGCCGCAAGCTGGGCATCCAGGAATCGGAGGCGGCGCTGATCGGGGACATCGGTGCTGACGTCCTTGCCGCCGAAGCCGCCGGAGCAACCGGGGTCCTGGTACCAACACCGGTGACCCGGGCTGAGGAAGTGGCCGAGGCCCAGCTCGTGGCGCGGAACCTGGCCGAGGCCGTCTCGCTGCTGTCGGAGCGGCCCTGATGGGCCGCGTCCTGGTAGCGCGGCTGGACAGCATGGGCGACGTTCTCCTGGCAGGACCCGCCGTGCGGGCCGTGGCGAACGGACGGATCCCGGACGGCAGCCGGCCAAACCACGTGGTGATGCTCTGCGGCAGGCAGGGCGAGGCGGCGGCGGGCATGTTGCCGGGTGCCGCGGAGGTCTACAGCTGGGACAGCCCATGGATCATGAATCCAGCGCCAAAGATGACCGGCCCGCACGCTGACAGGCTGATCGAGTACGTTCGGAATTCCAGGATCACCGAAGCGGTCATCCTCACCTCCTTCCACCAGTCACCCCTGCCGCTCGCCCTGCTCCTCCGGCTGGCCGGTGTCGAACGAATCACTGGTGCCTCCACCGACTACGCCGGCTCGTTGCTGGATGTCCGGCTTAAGCCGGGCGAAGACTTCCCCGAGGACCAGCCCGAGGCGGAACGCGCGCTGGGCATCGCGGAGGCGGGAGGATTCCGACTCCCTGCAGGCGACGACGGAAAACTCCGCCTCACATCCGTCCCCAACGTCCGCGGACTGGTGGGTGAGGAACCCTACGTGGTGGTCCACCCCGGTGCCGCCGTCCCCGCCAGGGCATGGCCGCCGCTGCACCACGCGGCCGCCGTCGAACTTCTCCAGGGCGCGGGCCACCGCGTCGTGGTGACCGGCGGTCCCGGCGAGACTTCGCTGACTGCCACCGTCGCCGGTCCATCCGCACTTGACCTTGGCGGGCAGACGGACCTCCACACCCTCGCGGGAGTCATGGCGGGGGCCGACGCCGTAGTCACCGGCAACACCGGTCCCGCCCACCTCGCTGCAGCGGTGGGCACGCCCGTTGCGTGCCTCTTTTCGCCGGTAGTGCCGGCCATCCGGTGGGCGCCGTACGGAGTATCACTTGAGCTGCTCGGCGACCAGAACGCCGCCTGCCGGATGACCCGGGCCCGTGTCTGCCCCGTCCCTGGCCACCCCTGCCTTGACTCCGTTTCACCCGAGGAAGTAGTGGCGGCCGTAGAACGCCTGATCGGCGGAGTCAGCTCCTTCAGCACCCACGTCAGTACCCGTAGAAAGGCCCGCAACAGATGAGAATCCTGCTCTGGCATGTCCACGGTTCCTGGACGGACGCGTTTGTCCGCGGCCGTCATGAGTACCTCCTTCCCGTCCTGCCGGAAGGTGGTGCCTGGGGGCTTGGCCGTGCCGGCAGGGACTGGCCGGCGTCCGTGCGGGAGGTGGACCTGGCGGGGCTGGACGCCGACGCAGTTGACGCCGTCGTTCTTCAACGCCCCGAGGAAATTGACGAAGTTGCCCGTCTGCTGGGCCGGCGGCCCGGCGTTGACCTGCCCGCTGTGTACCTTGAGCACAACACCCCCAAGGGCGATTTCCCCTTCACACGGCATCCGCTCGCGGACCAGCACAGCATCCCCCTGGTGCATGTCACCCATTTCAACAGACTGGCCTGGGACAACGGGTCAGCCCGCAGCCTGGTGATCGAACACGGAATCCCGGACCCGGGGCAGCTTTATACAGGGGAGCTGCCGGAGCTGGGCGTGGTGGTGAACGAGCCCATCCGCCGGGGGCGTGTCACCGGGACGGACCTGCTGCCCGCCTTCGCCTCCGTAGCGCCGCTGCAGGTCTTCGGCATGAAAACCGACGGCCTGGCCGCCGCCGCCGGGATCGAGGAGTCCCGGCTGACAGCCCGCGGCGACCTCCAGACCCGTGAACTGCACCGGGAACTGGCCCGCTGCCGCGTCTACGTGCATCCCATGCGCTGGACCTCCCTGGGCTTGTCCCTGCTCGAAGCCATGCACCTGGGGATGCCGGTGGTCGCCCTGGCAACCACCGAAGCGCCGCGGGCGGTGCCGCCGGAGGCCGGCGCCGTTTCCGCCGATATCGACGAGCTGCTCCGATGTGCGCGGCGGCTGGTCAACAATCCGGATGAAGCCCGACGGCGGGGCGTTGCCGCCCGGGAGGCGGCACTGGAACGCTACAGCCTGGGCAGGTTCCAGGACCGCTGGGATGAGCTCCTCGCGGACCTGGGCGGCCGGCTCCGGCACTCCGACAACGAACGCCTGGACAGGAAGATCCTTGTTCCGGCGGGAGAGAGGAAGACCCCATGAAAATCTCCATGATTTCCGAGCACGCCAGTCCGCTGGCGGCATTGGGCGGGGTGGACGCCGGTGGGCAGAACGTGCACGTTGCTGCGCTGTCCGAAGCCCTTGCCAAGCGTGGCCACCACGTCACCGTTTACACGCGCCGGGATGCAACGGAGCTTCCGGCAAGGGTCCGCGTGGGGCGCCGCCTGGAGGTGGTCCACGTGGACGCCGGCCCGGCGTGCCATGTTCCCAAGGACGAACTGCTGCCTTACATGGGTGAACTTGCCGACGGCGTGGCCCGCGACTGGGGCCATCGGCCGCCCGACGTGGTCCACGGACACTTCTGGATGTCCGGCGTCGCCGCCCTGGACGCAGCCCGGCGGCCGCACCAGGGCTACCGGGTGCCCGTCATCCAGACCTTCCACGCACTGGGAACCGTCAAGCGGCGGCACCAGGGCGCAGAGGACACCAGCCCCCTGGAGCGGCGCTGGCTGGAGCCCGGCGTCGGACGCTCCGCGGACCGGATCGTCGCCACCTGCTCCGATGAGGTCTTCGAGCTCAAGGCCATGGGAATCACCACGGGGAAGATCTCCATCGCGCCCTGCGGCGTGGACCTCGGCTTCTTTTCCGCTGAGGGTCCTGTCGCCGCCAGGAAACGCACCCACCGCATCCTCTCCGTAGGCCGCCTGGTGCCGCGCAAAGGCGTGGACCTGGTGATCCGGGCGCTCCCATACCTCCGCGAGGCGGGTTTTGAGGACGTCGAACTCCTGATTGTGGGGGGTGGCGGAGACTCCGGCGCACTCCACGCCGACCCCGAGGTGCGGCGCCTGATGGACCTGGCAACGGAATTGGGCGTCTCGGACCAGGTGAGCCTGCAGGGCCAGGTGTCCCGCGGCGAGATGCCCGGGATCTTCCGCAGCGCCGACGCCGTGGTCTGCGCACCCTGGTACGAACCGTTCGGCATTGTCCCGCTGGAGGCCATGGCCTGCGGTGTCCCCGTCGTCGCTGCGGCCGTGGGTGGCCTGCGGGACACTGTGGTGGACCACGGGACAGGCCTGCACGTGCCCCCGCGGGACCCGGAAGCCATCGCATCGGCGCTCGCCCTGCTGCTTGAGGATCCCATCCTGCGGGCGGAGCTTGGCAGCGCGGGGAAGAAGCGTGCCCGCACCCGGTATTCCTGGGACCGGGTGGCGGCCGAAACCGAAAAGGCTTATCAGCTGGCGATGGCCGGTGCCGCCGCCGGTATTGTCCCGATGGAAGGAGCGGCACTGTGACTCCGGAATCGTCCCTGCGGGAGGCTGACCTGCAAACTTTGGCCACGCCTTCCGCCTTGCCCGCAGTGCTGCCAGGTGCCACCTTTGTGGACCCGGCCAGTGCAGATGCGGTCCGTATCCACCTGGACAACGTGGTACCGGCGCTCGAATCGCTGCGGAGCCAGTCCGGCCGGCTTGCGGCCTGGGGTGTGGAGCTGGCCCAGCGCCTGCTCCGCGGCCAGCGGCTGCTTGCCGCCGGCAACGGCGGTTCAGCAGCGGAGGCCCAGCACCTCACCGCGGAGCTGGTGGGCAGGTTCGACGGCGAGCGGGTTCCGTTTTCCGCCATTTCCCTGCACGCAGAGTCATCAGCGGTGACCGCCATCGCCAACGATTACGGCTACGACGACGTCTTCGCCCGCCAGGTGCGGGCGCATGGCCGGTCCGGGGACGTGCTGATACTGCTGTCCACCAGCGGCAAGAGCCCCAACCTGCTGCGGGCCGCCGAGGTTGCGTCCCGCCTGAACGTGACCACCTGGGCACTGACGGGAGCCGGACCCAACCCGTTGGCCGACGCCTGCGACGAGGCCGTTATGATCGACGCCCTCAACGCCAACGCCCAGGAGGGCCACCTGATCGCCCTTCACGCGATCTGCCGCGCCTTCGACCTGGAAGTAGCACGGCACAGCTCAACGGATGTTGTGGGCCTGCAAAACCTGGCCCTGCAGAAGGGGGGTGGCAGGGCATGAGGATCGTCGTGGTTGGTGACGTGATGCTGGACGTGGACCTGTCCGGCGAGGCCACGCGGCTGAGCCCGGACGCACCCGTCCCGGTGGTGGATGTTTCCGGGGTCAAGCGCCGTGCCGGCGGAGCCGGGCTGGTGGCCCGGATGCTTGCCGGGGACAACTGGCCCGTCACGCTGGTGACGGTCCTGGGCGATGACGACGCCGGCCGGCAGCTTGAGGCCCACCTCGCCGGAGTGCGGCTGGTGGCAGGTCCCAGCGGCCATGCCTCGCCCGTCAAGACCCGCGTGCGCGCCGGATCGCATCCAGTGGTCCGGTTCGACCAGGGCTGCGAGAAGGCTCCTGTCCCCGATGTCATTCCTGCCATGCTCCGCGAGGTGGAGAAGGCGGGCGCGATCATCGTTGCCGACTACGGCCGGGGACTGGCGGCCAACCCGCAGCTCCGCGACCTCCTAACCCGGCTCGCCGGGCACGTGCCCATCGTCTGGGACCCGCATCCTGCCGGGCCGGACCCGGTGCCGGGAGTCGCCGTCGTCACGCCCAACTTGGCCGAGGCCCAGAAAGCCGTGCAGTCACGCGGCCGGAAAGAAAACCGCGCCCCGCAGGATGTCGCGTCTCGGGACGGCGGGAACACTGCTGCCGGCGATCCGGCCGCAGAGGCCGGTGCGGTCCTGCTCGAGGAATGGGGCAGCCGCGCTGTCCTGGTCACCAAGGGTGAACAGGGCGCCGTCCTGTGCCGGCGTGACCAGAGCCCCCAGCCTGTTCCCGCGCCCCGGGTGGAAGCCGGCGATCCCTGCGGTGCCGGCGACCGGCTCGCAGCAAGCCTCGCCGTGCACCTTCTGGCAGGCCGGGACCTTGCCGAAGCCGCGGAACTTGCCGTCCATGACGCCGCCGATTTCCTCGCCAACGGCGGGGTGTCCGCCCTTCCCGATAGCGGCGGGGAACCCGCGCAGCCAAGGCTCCGGGTCAACGATCCCCTGCTGCTGGCCCGCGCCGTGCGGGAAAACGGCGGCAAGGTAGTGGCCACCGGCGGTTGCTTCGACCTGCTGCACGCCGGGCACGTCCGGTCACTGGCCGCCGCCCGTGAACTGGGGGACTGCCTGATCGTCTGCCTGAACTCGGATGATTCCGTGCGGCGGCTGAAGGGTCCGGAGCGTCCCATCATCGGCCAGCACGACAGGGCCGAACTGCTCCTGGCCATGGAGTGCGTGGACGCCGTGATGGTCTTCGACGAAGACACACCGGAGGCAGCCCTCGAACGCCTTCGCCCCGACATCTGGGTCAAAGGCGGCGACTACAAGGGTGCCAGCCTGCCCGAGGCCAGCCTGGTGGAGAGCTGGGGCGGCCGTTGCCTCACCGTGCCGTACCACCCGGCCCGTTCCACCACCGGCCTGGCCGACGCCCTCGCAAAGGTCAGCTGAACCCGGGTGGGCTAAACCGCCTGGTCGTGCCCGCCCAACCCAAGTTTTGTATTCCCCGTTGAAAGGAACACCATGACTGCAGAATCAAACACACCCGGCCGCGTGCTCGTAACCGGAGGTGCCTCCGGACTGGGTGCCGCCGTCGTCGACGCCGTTCTGAAGGCGGGCGGCACTCCGGTGGTCCTGGACCGCGATATCAGCAACGTGTCCGCGGTGAAGGCCTTTGAAGTGGACGTCTCGGACCGGCAGGCAGTGGAGGCCGCCGTACGCGAAGCCGCGGAATCCCTCGGAGGACTGGAAGCAGTGGTCACGGCCGCCGGCATCGACCGCTGCGGCAAGCTCGCTGACGTCGAGGCCACGGAGTGGGAAAAGGTCATCGGCGTGAACCTGATGGGCACCGTATCCGTGGTTCGCGCAGCCCTGCCGTACCTCAAGTCCTCGCACGGCCGGGTGGTGACTGTCGCTTCCACCCTGGGCAAGCGCGCCGTGGCCGACGCCACCGCGTACTGCGCATCCAAGTTCGGTGTGGTGGGATTCAGCCACGCGCTGGCTGCCGAGACCGGCGGGGAAATCGGTGTGACCACCATGATCCCCGGCGGCATGAAGACGCGCTTCTTCGACGACCGCACCGAGCAGTACAAGCCCCAGGACGATTCGCGGCTCAACGACCCCAACAACGTGGCCCAGGCCATCCTCTTCGCGCTGTCCCAGCCAACCGGATGCGAGGTCCGCGAGATGCTGATTTGCCACGAGGAAGAGGGCTCCTGGCCCTAAACCACACATACCACCAGGCCGGAACCGACGGGAGGAATCTCATGCCCAGCATTGCCACAGAAACGACTGCACGCCCGGAAGCCGCCGACAGCAACGGCATCACCATCCGGAACCCACGAACCGGTGACGTCCTTTGGACTGTGCCGGAGGCCGAACCGGAAGCAGTATCCCAGGCGGTAGAGGTGGCCCGGAGCGCTGCTGCTGACTGGGCTTCCACTGCGCCGGCCGAGCGGGGTGCGGCACTGCGTGCTGCGGCAAAAGCGCTCGCTGCAGCAGTCCCGGAGCTCGCGGAACTCAACGCCAGTGAAACGGGGCGGCCGGTGGAGGAATCGCTCGCCGGCATCGGCGCAGGGGTTTCCACGCTGGAACAGTACGCGGAGCTGGGGCCCGTCCACCGCGGGCACAGCCTGCGGGGCAACCGGCTCGCCTCCGATTACACCGTGGCCGAGCCCCGCGGCGTGGCCGTCCTGCTGACCCCCTGGAACGATCCTGTTGCGGTGGCATGCGGCCTGATCGGCGCCGCGCTGGCCACCGGCAACACCGTGGTGCACAAACCAAGCGAGCGTTGCCCGCGGCTGGGTGAGGCCCTGGGCGACGTCCTGGCGCCAGCCTTTCCGCCCGGCGTTTTCCAGACGATTTCGGGCGGCGCCGGCGTTGGTGCACTTCTGGCACAGTCCGGGGTGGACGTCATCGCGCACGTGGGCTCCAGTGCTGCCGGCGCGCGGATCGCCAGGGCCGGAGCGCTGACGGGAGCCCACGTCATCCGGGAGAACGGCGGAAATGATCCGCTACTGGTGGATCGGGACGTTGACCCGCTATGGGCTGCCGAGCAGGCCGCGATTGGTGCCTTCAGCAACAGCGGCCAGATCTGCGTGGCCGTTGAGCGGATTTACGTCCATGAGGATATCGCCGCAGAGTTCTGTGCAGCCTTGGAAACCGAAGCAGCGATGCGCAACGGCAACGGGACGGTGGCCCCGCTGGTGGATCGAAGGATGCGCGACGAGGTCCACGCCCAGGTGCGCGACGCCTTGAACCAGGGTGCGCACGCCGTCGAGGGCGGTGCCCTCCCGGACGGCCCGGGCTCCTTCTACCCCGCCACCGTGCTGCTGGAATGCACGGACCGGATGCAGGTCATGACGGAGGAAACCTTTGGACCGGTTGCCCCCGTGCAGGTGGTGAAATCGTTCGACGACGGGCTCCGCCTGGCATGCAGCGGCAGGTACGGCCTGGCCGCCACCGTCCTCAGCAACAACATCGCCCACATCCAGCGGGCAGTCGCTGCCCTCCCGGTGGGAACGGTGAAGATCAACGAAGTCTTCGGTGGCGCACCCGGCGGTGCTGCCCAGCCGCGCGGCGAAAGCGGCGCGGGTTTCGGCTACGGCCCGGAACTCCTGGACGAGTTCAGCCGGGTCAAGGTGGTGCACATTGCCGCGCCGCCGGCTGCAGCCCATGACCCGGCGGCGGATGCGGAATCCGCGGCTGAACAGCAGGACGAGTTATGAGTCTGTCACCAGAGAACCTGCCCGCCGAAACTGCAGGCCTCCCGGTTGAGCCTGCCGACGTGGACCTTTCCAGCCAGCGGGCGCTCTCCGAATGGCTGCCAGGGCGATTGGCCGCGGAAGAGCCGGCGATCCTGGTAATCGGCGACCTGATGCTGGACGGCTGGTGGAGCGGCAGCATCGAACGGCTGTGCCGGGAAGCCCCTGCTCCGGTGGTGGACGTGCAAACCCGGGAGTCCGTTCCCGGCGGAGCCGCCAATACCGCCATGAACCTGGCAGCCCTCGGTGCCCGGGTCTCCGTGGCCGGCATCATCGGAACCGACGATGCCGGCGTAGACCTGCGCAGCCAGCTGGTGCACGCAGGCATCGATGTCAGCCATCTGCACAGCCACCCGGACATGGTGACCACCACCAAGATCCGCATCAGCAGCGGCGGGCAGGTGATGCTCCGCATCGACGACTCCGCCAAGGCGGTGCCGGCCGAGGCGCTGGCCGCGCTGGCTGCTTCCGTCCGTGTCGCCGTCGAAGAGCAGGACGCCGTGCTGGTCTGCGACTACGGCAACGGGGTGCTGGCGGATCCGGTCCGGGCCAGCCTGGTGGATGCCCTCGCCGGCCCCGCTGCCGGCGGGGACCGTCCGCTGCTGGTGGTCGATTCGCACGACCCCCGGCCCTGGGCGCCGCTCCGCCCGGACCTGGTAACCCCGAATGCGCAGGAAACCGCGCGCATGCTGGACCTGCGGCTTCCCGACGGGCAGGACAGGGTGGCCGAGGTAAGCAAACACGCCGATGCCCTGCTGGAAGCCACGGGCGCAGGGGCCGTGGTGGTCACCCTGGACCGCGACGGCACCGTCCTGCTAAGGCCCGACGGCGTGACGCACCGAACGTGGGCCCGCCCGGCCGCGGAAAAGCAGGCCTCCGGTGCAGGCGACACGTTCGTGGCGGCGCTGACCCTGGCGCGCGCTGCCGGGCTGCCGTTGACGGCGAGCCTGGACCTGGCGCAGTCGGCCGCGGACGTGGTGGTGCACCAGCCGGGCACGTCCGTTTGCAGTACAGGCCAGCTCAGCCGGTACCTCAAGGCCTTCGCCGACACTGCCCTGGGTGCGGACGAGCTGCAACGGCAGTTGGAGCTGCACCGTGCCCAGGGCCAGCGCATCGTGCTGACCAACGGCTGCTTCGACGTGCTGCACAGCGGCCACACCCGCTACCTCAACCAGGCGAAACAGCTGGGGGACGTGCTGGTGGTGGCACTTAACAGCGACGATTCGGTCCGCAAGCTTAAGGGAGCAGGCCGCCCCATCAACGGGGTGGCGGACCGCGCCGCGGTGGTGGCGGCACTGAGCTGCGTGGACTACGTGACCGTCTTTGACACTCCCACCGCGGCCCCGCTCATAGCGCAGCTCCGGCCCGAGGTTTATGCCAAGGGCGGGGACTACACCCCGGAAATGCTCGCCGAGACGCCGGCAGTGGAGGAGTACGGCGGCCGGGTGGCCATCCTGGACTACGTGGCAGAACGGTCCACCACTGCCGTGGTCAAGCGGATCCGGGAGGGCGAAGGGGCTGTGCCTGGCAACTGAGGTGCGGAGTGCCGGGATGCACCAATTAGGGTTGCAGTATGACGGAAGCGCGGCACGGGTAATGGCAAAACGCGGCAGGTCTGGTGGCCGGAACGGCATGCGCCCGGTGGCGGGAGTGGTGGAGGTTCCCGCTGGAGCCCGGCCCAGCGGGCCAGTTGAAGGCGTCTATTACATTGACACGGGGGACTGCGAGCTGATCGCGGACCAGGACAACTCCACCGGCTGGCTCCTGAAGATCAACGGCGTGATGAGTTCCCACATCGACCTCGCCGACCCGCTGTTCCTGGACTTCGAGTACATGCGCTGGATGGCCGCGCTGATCGAGTCGCGCTGGCCGCCGTCGGGAACGTCGGAAACCAAGCCGAAGCTCCGCGGCCTGCACCTGGGCGGCGGCGCCTGCTCGCTGGCCCGCTACTTCCACGCTGTCTATCCGGACGCCCGGCAGGTGGTGGTGGAGCTGGACGGCAAGCTGGCCGAGTACGTCCGCGGCTGGTTCGACCTGCCCAAGGCGCCGCTGCTTCGCCTGCGGGTAGGGGAGGCCCGCGAGGTCACCGAGACCCTGACTGCCGAGACACGGGACTTCATCATCCGGGACGTTTTCGCCGGTGCTTTGACCCCGCGCCCGCTGACCACAGCCGAGTTCACCCGGCATGTCAGGCGGGTCCTCGCGCCCGGCGGGCTGTACGTGGTGAACTCCGGGGATGCGCCGGACCTGAGGAACGCCAGGCAGGACGCCGCCACCATCGCGGCTGCCTTTAAGCACACCCTGATCCTCGCGGACCCGGCCATGTTGAAGGGGCGCCGCTACGGAAACATGGTCATGGCCGGCAGCGATACCCCGTTCGCTGACGACCCCCAACTTGCGCGCCGGCTCCTGGGCGGCGCCGTTCCGGCACACCTGTGGGACGACTCCCAGGTGCGGGCCTTTGCGGCCGGATCACCGGTGCGGCACGACCCGCCCGGTAACTAGCTCAATTACCGGAACCCCGGCCCAGCAGCTTTTCCCGGTGCTCCGCCATTTGTTTCCGCAGCGCGTGCACTACCGCCGCCACCGCAGGCCGCCGCAGCGAGTCCGGCCGGAGCACCATCCAGTACGGCAGCAACTCGGCGATCTCTGAGGGCAGCAGGCGGACCAGGTCATCGTGGAGGTCGCCCATAAAGCAGGGCAGGAAACCGATGCCGGCCCCGGCGCGGGTTGCCTCCACGTGGACAAAGACGTTGGTGGAGGTGAGGCCGTCGCGCATCCCCGGGACCAGGCGGCGGGGCGCGTCAAGGTCATCCACCTGCAACATGGAATCAACGAAGTAGACCAGCGGGTGTTCGTTGAGTTCGGCCACGGTGGCGGGCGTGCCGTGCTCCTCCAGGTAGGCGCGCGAGGCATACATGCCCAGCATGTAGTCACCCAGCCGCACCGCCTCGGCCCGGTGCACCTGCGGTTCGCCCACCACCACTTCAATGTCCAGTCCGGAGCGCTGCTGCAGTGCCCGCCGGGTCATGGTCACCACCTCAACGCTCAGCCCCGGATGATCACGGCGCAGCCGGGCGACGGCAGGGGCGGCGATATAGGCGCTGAAGCCATCCGTCGCCGTCATACGGACGACGCCGGTAATCGGGTCAGGTGCCTTCCCGGCCGCTCCCAGCGTGCCCACCACCGCTTCCACCTGTTCGGCGACCTGCACGGCCCGGGTTCCGAGGTCAGTCAGTTCCCACCCGCCGGTGGCACGCGCCAGGACCCGGCCGCCGAGCGCCTTCTCAAGGGCTGCTATCCGGCGCGAGACGGTGGTGTGGTTGAGCCCCAAGGCCTGGGCCGCCGTTGTGTACTTGGCGGAGCGGGAAACCGCGAGGAGTACGAGCAAGTCATCGGGGTTTGCTTTCATATCTGCAATTCTGCATGCACTTGGTGCTTGATTAGTCATTGAAGGTGCATGTCTGTGCAGTAATACTCAGTGGGAAACACCCGAGGGGATTGCTATGGAAAACACTTTGAATGGCCGCAAGGCATTGGTCACCGGCGGTGCAAGCGGCATCGGCGCCGCCTGCGTCCGGGAACTGGCCGCCCGTGGAGCGAAAGTGGTGGTGGCCGACGTCGACGCCGACGGTGCCGCCGAGCTCGCCGACGAGGTGGGCGGCACCTCCTGGGCTGTTGACCTGCTGGACGTTGACTCGCTCGCCACCCTGAGCCTGGACTGCGACATCCTGGTGAACAACGCCGGGATCCAGCGCATCAGTCCCATTGAGGAATTCGACCCGGTGGAGTTCCGCCGGATCATCGCCCTGATGCTGGAGGCGCCGTTCCTGTTGATCCGGGCTGCCCTGCCGCACATGTACACCAGCGGGTTCGGCCGGATCATCAACCTGTCCTCCGTGCACGGCATCCGGGCCTCGCCGTTCAAGAGCGCCTATGTTTCGGCAAAGCACGGCTTGGAAGGGCTGAGCAAGGTCACAGCGCTCGAAGGCGGGGACCACGGGGTGACCTCCAACTGCATCAACCCGGGATATGTGCGCACGCCCCTGGTGGAGAAGCAGCTCGCGGACCAGGCCCAGGTGCACGGCATCCCGGAGTCCGAGGTGCTGGCCAAGGTCATGCTCACCGAGTCGGCCATCAAGCGGCTGGTGGAGCCTGAGGAAGTCGCGTCCCTGGTCGCCTGGCTGGCCTCGGACCACGCCGGCATGGTGACCGGCGCCAGCTACACCATGGACGGCGGCTGGTCGGCGCGGTAGTTCCGCCCTGGAGGCACGGAGTTTTTGTCCAGATATGCAGGGCTGAACGCCGCTGAAGTCTGCATATCTGGACAAAAACTCAATCCAGCTTTTTGAGCTGCCGGTGGTCGTAGAAGAAGACGCCCTCGGCGGTGTCCACCCCCGCGGACAAGCCCTGCAGGAACACCACCACTCCCTCACGGCGGCCCTTGAAGGGATCGTCTGCCACTACTGCGTCACCGATCCTGTAGGGGGACCGTGGGGCGAAGGGCTTCACGACGCGGCTCCACGTTTGCGCCGCGGCGGAGGCCAAGGTTACCGGCTGTCCCATGCTGGACAGGTCCTGGACAAGAGGTTTGACCATGCGTACCAACTCCTTGCGGGCGGCAAGCCGCCCACTGGCGGTGCAGGTAATCCGGAACGCTCCCAGCGGAGGACGGCCCTCCCATTCCGGCTGGCACCTTACGCCAAAGCTATGCGCTATTCACATCAGTCACACCAGTAACATGTACTCGTTTTTCTGAGGCCCCCATACTCGCTCCGGTTGGTTACCTGAGGAGTGCCTGGTAAACCCTTCGGGTTGCTCCGGCTATTCGGTCAAGGCTGCCCTTTGATGATGTCGTCAGCGTTCTCGAAGGCCCACGCCACCAACGGAACGAGCAGCGCGCTCAGCTCATAGCCGCGCCCGGTCAGGCTGTAATCCACCCGCGGCGGAATGACGGGCTGGGCCGTCCGCGTGACGAGGCCATCCCGCTCCAGGGTCTTGAGGGTTTGGGCCAGCATCTTCTCGCTGATGCCCTCTGCCCGCCGCCGCAAGTCGCTCCAGCGCTGCTCGCCTTCGGACAGTGCCAGCAGTATCAGTACACCCCATTTGCTGGTGATGTGATCCAGGACGGTGCGGCTGGGGCAGCCGGCCGGGAAAACGCCGTCGGCAAGGGCGGCGGGAAGGGCGGCGGGAAGGGGTGCTGCGGAGGCGGTAAACTCTTGGGCACTAACTTTCATGTAAGTACCTTACCTGAAAGTGCGTACTCTCTTTCGGGAAGTAATCGGGGAAGGGCGTGGTTGTGCTCCCTGACAGACCCCGAATGAAAGGAAAATCATGAGCATCGTTATCACCGGAGCAACCGGACAACTGGGCCGCCACGTCGTCGAGGCCCTGCTGGAGCGGAACGTTCCCGCCGGGGAGATCGTGGCCGCGGGCCGTTCCGTCGAAAAGATCGCAGACCTTGCCGGACGCGGCGTCCAGGTTAGGACAATGGACTACTCCGATGCAGCGTCCGTCGCCGAGGCCTTGAAGGGCGCCCGCAAGGTGCTCCTCATCTCGGGCAGCGAGGTTGGGCAGCGGGTGGAGCAGCACCGTACCGTCATTGAGGCGGCGAAGGCTGAGGGCGTTGAGCTGGTGGCGTACACCAGCATCGCGAACGCCGACACCACCGGGATGAAGCTGGCAGCCGAGCACCAGGCAACGGAGGCCATCCTGCAGGAATCCGGCGTTCCGTTCGTCCTGCTGCGCAATGGCTGGTACCTCGAGAACTACACCGACCAGCTGCCCGGCACGCTCGCGCAGGGCGCCATCGCAGGCAGCGCGGGAGAAGGGCGTGTCAGCGCAGCTTCCCGCGCAGACTACGCCAACGCGGCTGCTGCAGTGCTGGTTGCCAACGACCAGGCCGGCAGGATCTACGAGCTGGGCGGCGATGAACCGTTCACCATGGCTGAGCTTGCGGCCGAGATCAGCGCCGCGGCCGGCACGCACGTTTCCTACCAGGACCTCCCGCCGCAGGAATACGCCGGAATGTTGACCGGCTTCGGAGTTCCGGAGGCGTTCGCGGAGATCCTCGCCGACTCCGACCTGGGCATCGCCCGCGGTGACCTCCTGGTGAGCTCGGGCGACCTGCGAAAGCTGATTGGGCGCCCGGCCACGTCGTTGGCAGAGGCGGTTCGTTCAGCCGCTGCCACTGCGTAGCAGCACCCCGCCTGCGAGCTGCCTACGGGCAACTAGGACTTGGTGCCGGTGAGCGCCAAGGTCCCGCCCAGGCCGATCATGATCGCCCCGCCGGTTGCCTCCATGGCTGAGACCCGGCGGGGCGACCGGGCAAACCATTGGCGGGCGGAACCTGCTGCTATTGCCCACAGGCTGTCCGAGACCAGTGCGATGACCAGGAACACCACCCCCAGCAGCGCCAACTGGAACGGGATGGCGCCTGACGGGTAGTGGACAAACTGCGGCAGCACGGCCACGAAGAACACCACTGACTTGGGGTTGGTTACGCCTACCACCAAGCCCTCAGCAACCAGCCGCAGCGGGCGTGCGTCTACGGGCCGGGCCTCCATGGAGTGGTGGCTCCGCCGGTGTCGAATGGCTTTGATGCCCAGATAGATCAGGTAGGCGGCGCCCGCCAGCTTGACCACACTGAAGAGGAGCACGGACTGGGCAACAACCATGCCCACCCCCAACGCCACGGCCGCCACTTGCACCAACTGCCCGGCCGCGTTGCCAAGGACGGTGAGGACGCCGCCCTTCCACCCGAGTGCCAGCGACCGCCCAATCACGAACAAAACGCTCGGGCCCGGCACTGCGATGAGGATCACGGCTGCAAGCGCAAAGGCCAGCAGGTTCGAGAGTGGAACCATGCCTGATCTTAGCTCCGGCAGGCAATGGTTTAGCCTCCCGGAGTCCTGATACTTACTTGCTGCCGGGGACTGCGGTGACCACCGGCAGGGGCGAGGTCTCGTCCACGAGGTCGGCACGTCGTCGTCCGTCACCCTTGACCCACAGGCCGTAGGCAAGGACCAGAAGCGCCAGCCAGGCCCCGCCAACGTAGAGCGCGATCCTGGTGTCCTCGAATGCGCCCAGCACGGCGATCACCAGCGCCATGAAGGCAATAGTGAGGAGGGACGCCGCGGGCCAAAAAGGCGACGGGAATTCCGACGCCGGCAGGCCGGTACGCGCGATTTCCCGCTTCATGGCCACATGGGAGGCCAGGATCATGACCCACACCCAGACTGTGGCAAACGTGGCGATCGAGGAGATGAGGATGAAGACGTTCTCAGGAATTACGGCGTTCAGGATGACTCCGACAAGGAGGATCCCGGCCATCATCACTACGGTCATCCAGGGCACCCCGTGCCTGGAAACCTTGCCGAAGGCGGCGGGAGCGTGGCCTTGCCGGGAGAGCCCGAAGAGGATGCGGCCGGCGCCGAAGATGTCGCTGTTGATGGCGGAGAGGGCCGCCGTGATCACCACGGCGTTCAGGATGTGCGGCGCTGCCGGGATGCCAAGCCCGCTGAAGATCTGCACGAAGGGGCTGCCGTTGCTGCCGATTTCATTCCATGGGAAGAGGCTCATGAGCACTCCGAGGGTCAAAACGTAGAACAGCAGGACGCGCACCGGGACGGTATTGACTGCCTTGGGGATGACAGTCTTCGGGTCCGCGGCCTCACCCGCCGTAATGCCCAGCGTCTCGATACCGCCAAACGCGAACATCACCACCGCGAAGGATGCCAGCAGGCCTTCGAAGCCGAACGGGAAGAATCCGCCATGGTCCACAAGGTTCCCAAGGCCCGGGGCAACACCTGAGCCGCCGGCCTGGAAGCCGAACCCGATAATGGCTGCGCCGCCGGCGATCATGGCGATGATGGCCACTACCTTGATCAGCGAGAACCAAAACTCCAGCTCGCCGAAGACCTTGACGCTGAGGAGGTTCAACGCGGCGAGGAAGAAGATGATGGCCAGAATCCAGACCCAGCGCTCCACCTGGGGGAACCAGAAGCCCATGTAGATACTGAAGGCTGTCACATCCGCGATGGCAACGATGGCCATTTCGAAGACATAGGTCCAGCCGGTGACGAAGCCTGCCAGAGGACCAAGGTAGCGGCTCGCATACTGGCCAAAGGAGCCGGAGACCGGATGCCGCACGGCCATCTCGCCCAAGGCCCGCATCACCATAAACACTGCCGCGCCGCCAATGACGTAAGCCAGCAGGACCGCTGGTCCGGCTTTCTGGATTGCGGAGGCGGAACCATAGAAGAGGCCTGTGCCGATCGCGGAGCCCAGGGCCATGAACCGGATGTGGCGCACGTTCAGTCCGCGGTTGAGGACGCTTCCGACGGCGGCTGCGGCCGCCTGTTGTCCGGCCGGACTTTTGGTCCGGGTAGGGCTGGGTGGTGGTTGCATACAAATACCTTCTCGTCTTTGGGAGGGGAGCCGCTAACCAGCAGACCACTTTCGGAAGCGGCGTGATGAGTCTCACGGGGCGTTGGTGTCTTTGATTTCAGACGACGTGCTGTTTCAGCTTTTCCGGTTTCCGCGCGGTGCAACCCTTGACTCAATGGCGGGGTTTTCCTTAGTTTGAGGGGCCCGCTGTTGAGCCCGGCGAATGACGCTGGACGGAAACTGCTTGAGGACGGGGTCAAGTACCCGCAGCCTGAAGGAGATTGACCATGAAAGCCATCGTGCAGGACGTTTATGGACCGGCCGACGTACTCGAACTGCGGGATATCGCCGCGCCAGTGCCCCGCGGGGGTGAGGTACTGATCCGCGTGAGGGCGGCAGGCGTTGACCAGGGCGTGTGGCACCTGATGACCGGGCTGCCGTATCTGATCCGGCTCTTCGGTTACGGCTTGAAGAGGCCCAAGGTTCCCGTGCGGGGCCGGGAGGTGGCGGGCATTGTGGAGGCCGTCGGTGCCGGAGTAACCCGCTTCTCTGCCGGTGATGAGGTCTATGGAACGTGCGACGGATCCTTCGCGGAGTACGTCTGCGCGAAGGCGGACAAGGTGGCCCGGAAGCCCGCGAACCTCTCGTTTGAGGAAGCGGCTGCTGCACCCATCTCCGGTGTCACCGCCCTGCAGGCTGTCCGGGATGCCGGCGGGGTCACCGTGGGCCAAAAGGTGCTTATCATCGGAGCCGGCGGGGGAGTTGGCTCCTTTGCGGTCCAACTGGCCAAGGCCTTTGGAGCAGAAGTCACGGGAGTGTGCAGTACCCGCAAGGTGGAGCTGGTCCGGTCCCTTGGCGCTGATGCAGTCATCGATTACACCAAGTCCGATATTGCCGGATCCGGGGTCCTGTACGACGTCATCCTGGACACGGCCGGCAACCGCCCGCTGTCCGTCCTGCGGCGGGTTCTGGCGCCGAAGGGCACGTTGGTGATCGTGGGAGGCGAAGGGGGTGGCAAGCTGACCGGCGGCTTTGAGCGGTCCCTTGGCGCACCGTTTGCTTCAGTGTTCTCGGGGCAGAAATTCAAGGGGCTGGTTTCGAAGGAAACGTACCTGGATCTCGAAGCCCTCACATCGCTGATCGAAGCCGGCCGCGTGAAGCCTGCCGTTGATAGGGTTTTTCCCCTTGCTGAAGCTCCCGCCGCCATTAGGTACCTGCACGAGGGGCGCAGCCGCGGCAAGGTTGTAGTCACGATCTGAACGGACGGCGAGCTTGCCGCGCTCACGCCGGACTGGGAGCTGTTCCTGACGCCGGAATCAGTCCTCCACGTTTGAAGCCCAGCGTATATTTCAGCGTGCCTGTTCTGTCCAAGGGACGTTATTCAGTGCTGGACGCAGCTCGCGCGGCAGCCTCGATCGAGGCGCGGTGGGCCGCCCATTCTTCCGCGCTCCGAACGGTCAGGTTCGAATCTCCGGGCCGTTGGCCGGCGCTGCCGTCGATGAGTTCGCGCAGGATGTCGGCGTGGCCCAGGTGTTGCGCCCGCTCTGCAACCATATGGACCAAAATCTGGTGCAGGGTGACGTGGCGCCGCTCCTCCGGCCACCATGGCACTACACCCGGAGCATCCAACGGCAGTGCCTCGATGGTCGCATCACTGTGGGCAGCGGCAAACCGGTGCAGTTCAATGATGAAGTCCGTGGATTCACCGGCCGCCGCCCACATGTCGGCGTCGGGGCTTGCATCGTCATCCAGCCAGGGGAGGTGGCGTCCGCTGGGCCGGCCGAAAACCTCACCGAAGTAACCGAGCTCAACGCTTGCCACATGCTTCACCAGGCCCAGCAGATTGGTGCCGGTAGGCGTCAGCGGGCGGCGGAGGTCGTATTCGCTCAGGCCATCCAGCTTGCCCAGGAGATTGTCCCGCCTGACGCGCAGATAGTGATGCAGTCTCTCTTTTTCGTCCATAGCGGGAGCATACCCAAGGCAAGTCTTGCCAACGGCCCGGGCATCCAGGAGTGGCCCCTAACAATGCGCAACGCGCCCCGACACACCTGGCTGGTCGTTCCCTCGCTCCTGTCTGGTACTCCAGACAGGATGAGCGTCCAAGATGGCAATCGAGAACCGGCAGAGGCGCATGCTTAAGTACGGGATCCCGGATAGCAGCGGGAGATCCCGCGAGGAACTAAGGAGATTCCGGTGTTGGCTACAGAAGCAAGCCCGCAGGCGGTCAGCGAACCGAGGGCGGCATCAAGGGTGGCGTCGAAGGTTCCGGCAGCCGAGAACACGCTGCGCATCCTGAAACTGCTGGCTTCCCGCCGGGGGCCGATGGCGGCGTCGCAAATTGCGTCTTCCCTTGGCCTGCCCCGCTCAAGTGTTTACCACCTGCTGGGCGTCATGGAGGCAAATGGTTTTGTGCTCCACCTCCATGAGGAGCAACGGTACGGACTCGGCATCAGCGCCTTCGAGCTCAGTTCCGCGTACTCCCGGCAGGAGCCACTGTCCCGGCTCGGCCGGCCACTGCTGGCTTCCCTCGTGGATGCCCTTGGAGAAAGTGCACACCTGGCGGTGCTGCACGGCCGGGATGTGCTCTACATCGTGGAGGAGCGGGCCAAGAACCGCCCGTCCCTGGTGACCGACGTCGGCGTCCGGCTCCCCAGCCACCTCACCGCCAGCGGGCGGGCCATCCTCGCGGCCCTGCCGAAGTCCCAGGTGCGCGCGCTGTACCCGAACGCCGCAGCCTTTACCGCCCGGCACGAGGTGGAGGGCGCCATCATGAAGTACTCGGCATTGTCCTCGCACCTGGACCAGGTGAGGCAGCGCGGCTACGCCACCGAACACGGCGAGGTCACACCCGGTTTTGGCTCCATCGCCGCCGCCGTCACCGACCACCTGGGATGGCCGACGGCGGCAGTCGCCGTGACGTTCCTTGAGGACAAATTGCCCCCGCAGGAATGGCCGGTGCTGGCTGGCCGGGTCCAAAAGGTAGCGGACGAACTGTCCGTCCGGCTTCACGGCCGCCCCGGAAAGTAACCGCCCCCGCTCCCCGCTTTTGCCCTATCACCTATGGTCCCCAACCGGGGCTTTTGGCAACCAAAAGTGATGGCGCAACGGGAGGGGTGGGATCGTCTGGAATACCGGACACCACCCCCCTGAAACCTCTGTAAAGCCCGCCCGCCAAGGGCTTTAGTTGATACAGAACCTCTTTCACACCACAGACACCAGACGAAAAGGAGCCAACCATGGCACCCGCCGATTTCACCACCGGTGCCCGCCCGGTCAAAGCAGCCCGCGGCACCGAGCTCACCGCCAAGTCCTGGCAGACGGAAGCCCCGCTGCGCATGCTTATGAATAACCTGGACCCCGAGGTGGCCGAGCGCCCGGATGACCTGGTGGTCTACGGCGGCACCGGCCGCGCCGTCCGCTCCTGGGCAGCGTTCGATGCCATCACCCGCACCCTGGAGACCATGGAAAAGGACGAGACCCTGCTGGTCCAGTCGGGCAAGCCGGTGGGCGTGTTCCGCACCAATGAGTGGGCGCCCCGGGTCCTGCTGGCGAACTCCAACCTGGTGGGCGACTGGGCCACCTGGCCCGAATTCCGCCGGCTCGAGGCCGAGGGCCTGATGATGTACGGCCAGATGACCGCAGGTTCCTGGATCTACATCGGCACCCAGGGGATCCTGCAGGGCACCTTCGAGACGTTCGCCGCCATCGCCCGCAAACTGACCGGCGACGAAAACGGTACCTTGGCCGGCACCCTCACCCTCACCGGCGGCTGCGGCGGCATGGGCGGCGCCCAGCCGCTGGCCGTTACCCTGAACGACGGCGCCTGCCTGATAGTCGACGTCGACCAAACCCGCCTGCGCCGCCGCGCCGGCAAGCGCTACCTCGACGAAGTGGAAACAGACCTCGACGCCGCCATCGCCAAGGTGCTCAAGGCCAAGGAAGAGCGCCGTGGCTGGTCCGTGGGCTACGTGGGCAACGCGGCCGAGGTCTTCCCCGAAATCCTGCGCCGCCACAAGGCCGGGGAGCTCACGGTGGACATCGTCACCGACCAGACCTCCGCGCACGATCCGCTGTCCTACCTGCCCGAGGGCATCTCGGTGGAGGAGTGGCACCGCGAAGCCGAAGCAGACCCCGAAGGCTTCACCAAAAAGGCCCAGGCCTCGATGGCACGCCACGTCCAGGCGATGGTGGAATTCCAGGACGCGGGCGCGGAGGTCTTCGACTACGGCAACTCCATCCGGGACGAAGCCCGCAAGGGCGGCTACACCCGGGCGTTCGAGTTCCCCGGCTTCGTTCCCGCCTATATCAGGCCACTGTTCTGCGAGGGCCTTGGGCCCTTCCGCTGGGTCGCGCTCTCTGGTGACCCCGAGGACATCCGGGTCACCGATGAGGCCATCAAGGAACTCTTCCCCGAGAACAAGCACCTGCACCGCTGGATCGACGCCGCCCAGGAGCGGGTGGAGTTCGAAGGCCTGCCTGCCCGGATTTGTTGGCTCGGCTACGGCGAACGCCACAAGGCCGGTCTCCTGTTCAACCAGCTCGTCAAGGAAGGCAAGGTGAAGGCCCCCATCGTGATCGGCCGCGACCACCTGGACTCCGGCTCCGTCGCCTCCCCGTACCGCGAAACCGAGGCCATGGCGGACGGTTCGGACGCCATCGCCGACTGGCCCCTGCTGAACGCCCTGCTCAACACCGCCTCCGGCGCCACCTGGGTATCCCTGCACCATGGCGGCGGCGTGGGCATCGGCCGGTCCATCCACGCCGGCCAGGTCTCCGTGGCCGACGGCACGGACCTCGCTGCCCAAAAACTTGAGCGCCTCCTCACCAATGACCCCGGCATGGGCGTCATCCGTCACGCCGACGCCGGCTACGACCGCGCCCTCGACGTCGCCAAGGAACGCGGCGTCCGCATCCCCATGAAGGAATCAGCAGATTCCGTAGAAGCAAAGAAGTAGGAACCACAAGTGACACTCACAACCCACGAACCGCTGACCGTCACCCTCGGGTCCAGCGGGGTCACGCCCGAGGACGTCGTCGCCGTCGCGCGCCACAACGCCAAGGTCGCCATCTCCCCGGAAGCGCTGGAAACCGCTGCCAAGGTCCGGGCACACATCGACGACCTGGCTGCCAGCGACGTCCCGGCATACGGAATCTCCACCGGCTTCGGCGCCCTGGCCAACCGCCACATCCCCAACGAACTGCGCACGCAGTTGCAGAAGAGCCTGATCCGCAGCCACGCCGCCGGCATGGGGCCGGCCGTGGAACGTGAAGTGGTGCGCGGCATCATGTTCCTGCGCGCCAAGACCCTCGCCTCCGGCCGCACCGGTGTCCGCCCCGTGGTCCTGCAGACCATGGTGGACGTGCTCAACGCCGGCATCACGCCCCTGGTCCGCGAATTCGGTTCCCTGGGCTGCTCCGGCGACCTCGCCCCGCTGTCCCACTGCGCCCTGGTCCTGATGGGGGAGGGTGAAGCAGCAGGGCCCGACGGCGAGCTCTACGGCATTGCCGGCCGCCCCGCCGTCGCCGAACTTCTCGCCGAGCATGGCATCGAGCCCGTCACCCTCGCCGAAAAGGAAGGACTGGCACTGGTCAACGGCACGGAAGGCATGCTGGGCATGCTCCTCATGGCCATCGCGGACCTTCGCCAGCTCCTGACGACGGCGGACATCACCGCCGCGCTCAGCGTCGAGGCATTGCTGGGCACCGACCAGGTGTTCCTGCCGGAACTTCACGCCGCGCTGCGCCCGCACCCGGGGCAGGCCGCAAGTGCCGACAACATGCTGCGCGTGCTGTCCGATTCTCCAATTGTGGCTTCCCACCGGGTGGGGGACTCGCGGGTACAGGACGCCTACTCGCTCCGCTGCGCCCCGCAGGTTGCCGGTGCCGTCCGGGACACGCTGGACCATGCAGCGCTGGTCGCTTCACGTGAGCTGGACGCCGCCATCGACAACCCAGTGGTCCTGCCCGATGGACGGGTCAGCTCCAACGGCAACTTCCATGGCGCTCCGGTGGCCTACGTCCTGGACTTCCTGGCCATCGCCGTCGCCGACCTGAGCTCTATCGCCGAGCGGCGCACGGACAGGATGCTGGATCCGGCCCGTTCCCACGGCCTCCCCGCCTTCCTCGCAGCGGACCCCGGCGTCGACTCCGGGCTCATGATTGCCCAGTACACGCAGGCAGGCCTGGTATCGGACAACAAGCGGCTCGCTGTTCCCGCATCAGTGGACTCCATCCCGAGTTCCGCCATGCAGGAAGACCACGTCTCCATGGGCTGGCACGCGGCGCGCAAGTTGCGGAAGGCAGTGGAGAACCTGCGGCGGGTCCTGGCGATCGAACTGGTGGCGTCAGCCCGAGCCCTGGACATCCGCACGCAGCTCTCCGGTGGCGTGCTGACGCCGGGGCCGGCAGGCGCCGCCGTTGTCGCTGCGCTTCGCGCTGTGGTGGAGGGGCCGGGAACGGACCGTTTCCTTTCACCGGAGCTGGAGGCGGCGGACAGCCTTGTCGCAGCAGGGGAGGTGCGCCGGGCAGCCGAATCGGCCGTCGGCGCCTTGGCCTGAGCGCGAACATTATTCAGCGTTTCTGCACAAAACGTCCGCCTGGTGAAATTTCCGGCGACACGGTCATCAGGCGGACGGGGAGTGTAGTAGAACTGAAGGTGTAGTGAAAGTCACATCAAAGAGGCTGTGGCGCGGAACATATACAAAGGGGTAGAAGTTCAAATGAAAGCACGTGGGGCAGTCCTGTCGAGGCGCAATGCCCATTCCGCCGCGGTTACCGACTGGAGGACTCTTCAGGCCGGGGAAAGCGTCGAGATCATCAAGCAGGCGCATGTGGTGGCCACCGGCGAGGTGGAAGAAGTGTCCCAGAGCGGAAACGTTCTGTGGCTTGTGCCGGCTGGTCCAACTGAGAAGCAGCTTTTTCTGAAGTCCGACGGCGTGCAGGTACGCCGCGGCTGACAGCCTTCGCATTTCCAAAACAAAAGTCCCCGCCGCTGCTTGACGCAGGGCGGGGACTTTTGTTTGCTGCGCTGCAGAGGCGTTTGTCGCAAACTGTTAGGCAGCGATGGCCTCGTAGGTTTCGCCGAACGGCACTGATTCATCCAGCGCTACCGTGTATCGGCCGGGGTGCAGCCGGGTAACCAGGATTCCGCAGGAGGAGTCCTTCGCAGCTACCTCGATCAGCTCGGCAACGGCCTCTTCCAGGCCAGCGTGCATTTCGCCTGCAGTGGAAAACTCCAGGTCGATGGTCCGGTTCAGCGGCTCTTCCGCGGATACGGATGCCGGAACGCGTTCCAAAGTGGCTGTAGACATGTACTGAACTTTCTGTGGTTTGTCCCCCAGGGCCTGCCCAGTCTACCGGCCGAGCGCCCTAATGTCAGATGACTGCCCTATCAAGAGCCAGAGGGGCGGGCAAGGGAAGCCCTACAGACACGCGGAAGTGCAGTCACAAATGGTGCGGTGGCGGAAGCCAACCCGCCTCGGCCACCATGGTGGTAGTCCACCTGCGATCCGGCTCCAGAAAGAAGGAATTCCTGTATGAAGATCATGCGCCTTGGGGACGCCGGCAATGAGGAGCCGGCCGTCCTGGTGTCAGCCCCAGACGGATCCGAACGGTACTTCAGCCTCCTGCCCCTCACCCGCGATGTGGACGGCGACTTCCTGGCAGCGGGAGGGCTGGGCAAAATCCGGGAAGCACTGGATGAAGGTACCTTGCCGGTCCTCACAGAAGCAGCCGCCCTGCGCATCGGGCCACCACTGGCACGCCCGGGAGCAGTGGTGGGCATCGGCATGAACTATGCCGCCCACGCGGCTGAGTCCGGCTCGGCACCACCGGAAATTCCTGTGGTGTTCCTCAAGCCCGCCAACACGGTAACGGGGCCCTACGACCCCGCCCCCGTGCCGCCGCACTCCAGTAAATATGACTGGGAGGTGGAACTGGGCATCGTGATCGGCAGGGAAGCCAGCTACCTCGGGTCCGTGGCCGAGGCACAGCAGTGCATCGCCGGCTACGTCACGGCCAACGACTTCTCCGAGCGGGAGTACCAGCTTCCGGGGGCTGCCGGGCAGTGGACCAAGGGCAAGACGCTGCCTGGTTCAACGCCGCTGGGCCCATGGCTTGTCCCGGCAGACGACACCGACGGCGGCAACCTTCGGCTGCGCAGCTGGGTTAACGGGGAAGCGCGGCAGGACTCCAGCACGTCGGAACTCATTTTTGACCCACCCACACTGGTCCACCACTGCAGCCAGTACATGCGACTGGAGCCCGGCGATGTGATTCTCACCGGGACTCCAGAGGGGGTGGCGCTGAGCGGCCGCTTCCCCTACCTCCAGCCGGGCGATGTCGTCGAGGTGGAGGTAGAGGGGCTGGGACGCCAGCGCCAGGAACTTTACCGTGCAGGGCAGCCCCGGACCGGGCAGCCTGCGGCGCAGGAACAGGAAAAGCCGCAGGGGCAGCTGCAGTCCCGCTAGCCTAACCGGCCTTTACCGCCAGGACCGGGCAGTCCGCCTCCAACAGAATCCGCTGCGATACGCTGCCCATGATGAGCTTGCCCACCGGCGTACGCCGGCGCAGGCCAATCACGATCAGCTCGGCGTTGTTCTCCTCTGCGGCATCCAACACCTCTGCGGCGGCATCGTGGCCACGGACCGGCTGCTTGATCACGTGGTCGATGCCCTGGGTGGCCAGCCGGTCCTCGATGCTCTGGATCTCCGGCTCCTGGGCGTAGCGGTTGTCCACCAGAGCGTCGCCCTTGGACGAGTTGATAACCAGCAGGGTGGTGTTGCTCTTCCGGGCTTCGTGGATGGCCTGGGTCAGGGCTGCTTCGCCCTCGGGGGTCGGGACGTATCCCACCACGATGGTCATGGTGTCTCCTTTGTTGTTCTGGGGCCACATGGACAGGGTTCCCCGGCCGAGCTTGCGAGGTTAGGGGGTCCGTGGGGAGGGTAGTTGATGCCGGGAGGAACTGCAGGACGGCTTCTCAGCCGTCGCCGTCGCCGTCGGCCGGACCGTCGGCGCGGTGGCTGCCGTGGCTTACGCTGCCGCCAACCTCCCTGGGGACGGTTGCGCCGGAGTTGGCGGGGACCGCGGTCTTGGGCGCCGGACGCGTCCTACGGAACAGCTTGAAGAGCAGCGGCCACAGCAGGATGAGCCCCACGATGATGTAAACAACGACGGCGATCGGCTCGCTGAAGAGACCTGCGGGGTCACCGGCGCTGAGCTGCAGGGTCTTCCGGAGCTGGCCTTCGATGCGGGGCCCAAGGATCACGCCGAGGATGAGCGGCAGGACGGGAAGGCCGAACCGCCGCATCATGAAGCCGAGTGTGCCGAGGACCAGCAGGAGCACCAGGTCGAATGCCTGCAGGTTCACCGAATAGGCGCCCAGCGTGGCAAAGAACAGGATGCCCGCGTACAGGTACGGCCGGGGGAGCTGCAGGAGCTTGGCCCACATTGGTGCCAGCGGCAGGTTGATCAGCAGGAGCAGCAGGTTGCCGATGAACAGGCTGGCGATCAGTGCCCACACTAGGGGACCCTGGCTGGAGAACAGCTGCGGGCCGGGCTGGATGCCGTAGGAAGTGAAGGCTGCGAGCATCACCGCGGCCGTGGCGTTGGTGGGCAGGCCGAGCGCCAGCATCGGGGTGAGCGTGCCGGCGGCGGCGGCGTTATTGGCAGCTTCGGGGCCGGCAACACCCTCGATGGCGCCCTTGCCGAATTCTTCGGGGTGTTTGCTGAGGCGCTTCTCGGTGACGTAGGAGAGGAAGGTGGGGATCTCGGCGCCACCTGCCGGCAGCGCGCCGAAGGGGAAGCCGAAGGCGGTACCCCGCAACCACGGCTTCCAGGACCGCTTCCAGTCGGACTTGCCCATCCACGGCTGCCCCACGGGAATGGCGTGCAGCGGGGTGCGGCGCAGGTGGGCGGCCACCCACAGGGCTTCACCCACGGCGAAAATGGCCACGGCCACCACAACAATGTCCAGGCCGTCCGCCAGCAGCGGCTGGCCGAAGGTCAGGCGGCGCTGGCCCGTGACGGAGTCGATTCCCACCAGGCCGATGGCCAGGCCGAGGGCCAGCGAGGCAAAGCCCCGGAGCCGGGACGATCCCAGGACCGCGGTGACGGCCAGCAGTGCGAGGACCATGATGGCGAAGTAGCTGGGCGCACCCAGGCTGACGGCGAACTGGACCACGATCGGCGCGCAGACGGCAAGCAGGGCGGTGCCGATGGTGCCGGCGACGAACGAGCCGATGGCCGCCGTCGCAAGCGCCTGCGCAGCCCGGCCCGCCTTGGCCATCTTGTTGCCTTCGATCGCCGTCACCACCGACGACGATTCACCGGGCGTATTCAGCAGGATGGAGGTGGTGGAGCCGCCGTACATACCGCCGTAGTAGATGCCGGCGAACATAATGAAGGCGCTGGTGGGTTCCAGGGCGTAGGTGACCGGAAGCAGCAGTGCCACAGTCATGGCGGGGCCAAGGCCCGGAAGGACGCCGACGGCGGTGCCCAGGAGTACGCCGATCACGGCGTAGAGGAAGTTCATGGGGGTGAGGGCGGTGGCGAAACCGTCCATCAGTGAGGACCAGACGTCCATCAGAGGATTCCTTCCAGGAGTCCGGCGGGCAGTGCGATGCCGAGGCCGAGGTAAAAGCCGTAGAAGGTCAGCAGGGACAGTGCCACGGAGATGAGCCCGTCACGGATGTAGTGCCGGCTGCCCAGCGCCAGGACGCTGCCCCAAAAAAGGACAGTGCCGGAGATGACCCATCCGGCCCAGTCGATGAGCAGGATGTTCAGGATGAAGGCTCCCGCCAGGGGCAGGATGGTCTTCCAGTCCGCAGGGTGGGTGAGGTCGACGTCTTCGCCGCCTTCCGCCTCGCCCTGGCCGCCGCGGATGACGTTAACGGCCAGCAGGACCGCGCAGACCAGCAACAGGCCGGCCACGATGTACGGAACGGTCTTGGGGCCCACCGGATCCGACTGGGAGTACGGGGTCACCAGCCTGTTGGCGTCCAGGAAGACCAGGACGCCGGCCGCGCCGAGCAGGAGTGCAACTCCCAGCTCGGCGCGGCCTTTCAGGCCTGAAATCAGGGAGCTCACGCCAACCCAAGCTTGGTGAGGACGTCCGCCACCCGCTTGTCCTGGTCGGTGAGGAAGGTTTCGAACTCGTCGCCGGTGATGAAGGCGTCGGACCAGCTGTGCGTCTTCAGTGCTTCCTTCCAGCCCTCGGTGGCGTGCATCTTCTCAAGGGCGGCGATCAGGGAAGCCTTGTCCTCGTCGCTGATGCCCGGAGGTGCCACGATGCCGCGCCAGTTGGTGAACACCAGGTCGATGTTGGATTCCTTCAGCGTGGGGGCGTCCACACCCTCAAGCCGCTCTTCGCCGCTGGTGGCCAGGACGCGCACTTCGCCGGACTGAATCTGCTGCAGGAACTCGCCCGCGCCGGAGGCGGCGAAGCCAAGCTTGTTGCCGAGGATCGCCGGCAGGAGGTCGCCACCGCCGTCGTAGGAGACAAAGTTGACCTTGGTCGCGTCGATGCCCACTGCACCCGCAAGCTGCATCGGCAGGAGGTGGTCCGGGCCGCCGGGGGAGGAGCCGCCGCCCACGGAGATGGAAGCGGGATCAGCCTTCCAGGCCGTTACCAGGTCATCGATGGTCTTGTAGGGGGAGTCCTTGCTGACCATGATGGCACCGGGCTCTTCGATGAGCCGTGCCAGCGGAGTGGTCTCGGTCAGCTTCGACTCCGACTTGTTGGTGTAGCTGGCGCCAACGACGCCCAAGCCCATGAGCATGGCGAGGTCGCCGTTGCCTTTTTCGTTGACCACGCGGGCCAGGCCCACGGTGCCGCCGGCACCGGCGAGGTTGAAGACTTCGGTGTTGGTGGAGATCTTCTCGTCGTCGAGGACCTTGGCTGCTGCACGGGCGGTGGTGTCGTAACCGCCACCGGGGGTGTTGGGGACCATGATCTGCAGTCCGGTAATGGGGCCTGCAGCGGCGCCGGAGCTTTCCGAACCGGTGGAGCTCTTCCCGGTGGCACCGCAGCCGGTGGCCATCAGGGCGATGCCGGCGGCGACGGCGGCGACTCGCAATGCGCGGATCTGGCGCATGGTGTTCCTCTTCTCAGTGATGCATGCTCTACGGGGATGATCAGCGAACCTGACCTTGTGCTTCGATGCTAGGTCCATCCGTGACGGCCATCACTCTTGTGTACGCAGAGAAAGTTAAGTTCATTGCGTTCACGTTTCCGGGGTCCCACCCCGCCTCCGGCAACAGGGCACCGGGACGGGCACGACGGCGGTCCCCGCTGGTTTCCACATGCCCTGCGGTATAGTTCCGATACGCCGGGAGGGGACGGGCGGCGCGCCCCTGGGCACCAGTGCCCGCGGCACTTCAACCACCACTAAAGGAATCCACGCAGTGACTCGACGAAGAGGAATGTCCCTCGCCGGACAGTACCTTGTGCTGCAGTTGCTGATCGTCCTGGCGGTTCTGGTGGCGGTGGTGGCCATCTCTCTTGCGCAGTCTGCTGCCGCCTTCGAGCGCACCGAGGGCCGCCGGGCGCTGTCCGCGGCCGAAGCCCTGGGCAACAACCCCGCGGTACGGGCTCTGCTGCCCGACGCGCAACCGCGGGTGGGTGCCGCCCTGCCCGCAGTGGCCGAATCCGTCCGGACAGTGTCGGGGTCCTCGCACGTGGCGCTGGCAAGGCTGGACCAGACGGTGGTGGCCGCTTCCGATCCAAGCCTGCTGGGCAATCCCCTGGAACTTGGCCCCAGCAGGGTAATGGAAGGCCGGGCTTGGACGGGTGTGGTGGGTGGCAGTGGTGCCGCCGTCCTGTCCGCCCATGTGCCGGTGCTCGACGACGCCGGAAAAATGATCGGCATCGCCTCCGTCAGCCGCAACTACCCCTCCACCCTGGAGCGGCTGGGCGACGCGGTTCCCAACCTCCTGACCTATCTCGGCGTCGCGAGCGTCCTGGGTGTGGCCGGGTCGCTGCTGCTGGCCCGTCGCGTCAAACGGCAGACCCTCGGCATGGAGCCCAGCGAAATTACCGGACTCGTGGAAAACCGGGAGGCCATGGTGCATGGCCTGAAGGAAGGCGTGGTGGCGCTGGATCCCCATGAGCGCATCACGGTGGCCAATGACAGCGCACGGATACTGCTGGGGCTTCCGCAGGACTGCGTGGGCAAGAAGCTCGCCTCCCTGCCCGTGGACCCCGCGCTCAAGGTGGTCCTGACCCGCGAGCAGCAGGACCCGGACCAGCTGGTGCTGGTGGGGGAGCGCCTGGTGGTGGCGAACCGGGTCCCCATCCGCTCCCGCGGCCGGGACATCGGCTCGGTCACTACCCTGCGGGACCGGACCGAGCTGTCCTCGCTGGAACGTGAGCTGGGCGCCACCCGCACCGCCACGGACACGCTGCGGGCCCAGGCCCATGAGTTCGCCAACCAGCTGCACGTCATCTCAGGCCTGATCCAGATCGGTGAATATGATTCCGTGGTGCAGTTCGTCAATGGGGCCACGGTGGACCGGACCAGGCTGAACGATGAAGTGACCAGCCGCATCCAGGACCCTGCCCTCGCGGCACTGCTGATCGCCAAGTCCAGCCTCGCCGCCGAACGCGGCGTGGCCCTTCAGCTCGATCCCGACTCCGCCCTGAGCCAGGTCAGCGATGATCTGTCCCGGGACCTCACCACCGTGGTGGGTAACCTCGTGGACAACGCGTTCGACGCCGTCACCGGACTTCCGGGCGCAACTGTCCGGGTGCTGGTTGAGGACAGCGATGACTACGTCACCGTCACCGTCCGCGACACTGGCCCAGGCGTCCCGGCCGAGGATCTGGAGGAGATCTTCCGGCAGGGGTTCTCCACCAAGGAAACAGGACCGGCAGACGGCCGCGGTTTTGGGCTGGCTCTCTCTCGGGTGGTCTGCCGGCGGTCAGGCGGCGACCTCACAGTGGCCAATGACAACGGGGCAGTCTTCACAGCACGATTCAAAAGAGGTACAACGCAGCCATGATCAAGGTGCTGATCGTCGATGACGACTTTATGGTGGCCAAGGTCCACGCCGGGTTCATCCAGCGGACCCCCGGGTTCTCCGTTGTGGGGGTGGCCCACACGGGTGCCCAAGCCGTGCTTGAAACGGAACGGCTGCAGCCGGACCTTGTGCTGCTGGACATCCACCTCCCCGACATCAACGGGCTGGACCTGATGCACCGGCTGCGCGACGTTGCCCCGGAGCTGGATGTACTGGTGATCAGCGCGGCCCGCGAGGTTGAGACCGTGCGTAAGGCCCTGCGCGGCGGGATCGTGCACTACCTGATCAAGCCGTTTTCGCAGTCCGACCTGCAGGAGCGCCTGGAGCATTACCGGAGCGCGTACCAGGGGCTGGATTCGGCCAAGGACGTGGCGGAGCAGTCGGACGTGAACCGGGTGTTCGGCCTGGACGGCGCTGGTACCCAAGGCGGGCGGCCGCTTCCGAAAGGCTGCAGCATCGAGACGCTCAAGCTCGTGGAAGCAACACTTAACGCTGCCGACGGCGATCTGTCCGCGGCCGAGGTGGCCGAACAGCTGGGCACGTCCCGGGTCAGCGCCCGCCGGTACCTCGAATACCTGCATGATGAAGGGACCCTTGAGGTACGGCTCAAGTACGGGGTGGGGCGCCCGGAGCGGCGCTACGTCCTCAAGGGCCAGTAAACGGCACCCGGCGCCTTAGTGCTCGGCGCCTGGCGTGGGGCCGGGAAGGAACTCGGAGGGCAGCTCTGCCACAGGCACGATCACCATGTCCTGGACTTTCCAGTCCATGGCCACGCAGGCCTCGCGCGCCGCTTCGAGCTGTTCCAGGGAAGGCGTGGCCTTGCCGGCCGGGACCACGAAGGACTCCACGTGGAACACGTGTCCTTCGTCGCGGATCCGCGACTTTGCATCCTCAGTCCAGTCGAGGCTGCGGAGGTACTCATCCAGTTGCCGCCCGAGCGGGTGGGGCTTGCCGTCGTCGTAGGTCATGGCGCGCTTGTCCATCAGGGCGGAAACGGCGGCGCGGGTGTTCTTGAAGCCGTCGTGCAGGATGCTTGCTGAGATGATCAGCGCGGCCGCGTAGTCAGCCCACCAGAGCCCCATGCCGATTCCAGCCACGCCGGCTACCGCCGCTATCGCCGTCATCCAGTCGGCCTTGTTCATGTCCGCATCCGCGTAGAGCACTTTGTCGTGCAGTTTCTCGGCGAGTTTCATCTTGGCCCTGCCCAGGAAGACCGGCGGCGCTGAGGTGATGATCATGACGGCCATCATCAGCCAGCCAAGCCAAATGGTATTGCCGAAAAGCTCGATGCCGCCGATGGTGGGATGCTCCGCCTTGAGCAGGCCAAGCCCGGACTCCACAAGGAGGTAGCCGCCCATAACCGTCAGCGCGACGGCGGCCACCAGGTGCGCCACCCCGGTGGACCGGTGGTAGCCATAGGGATGCTTCTCGGACGGAGGTTTGCGGATGGCATGGGCCGCCACCAGGAAGGAGATGGGCGGCAGGAAGGAAAGCAGGTCCTCGATCCAGGCGGCCTTCATGGCCTGCGAGTTGCCCAACACCAGGAACACCATGGTGGTGGTGACCACCAGGAAACCCATGGTGGCCCATTCGACCCTGATGGCCTTGCGCAGCGCCTCCTGCTGTTCGGGCGGCAACTCGGTGTTCCCGAACCGGACGGCGTCGTGGCTGGCGATGTTTGTCATTTCTGCTCCTTCGCTGCCATCAGGAACTTATCGAGCTCAAGCAGGAAGGCGTTTTCGCCCAGCGGCACCAACATGACGTGTTTGTGGAGGTTTCCGCGCTCGTCGCGGGATTCGGAGTAGGGGCGGGTGAGGCCGGCATGCGTCACCCACGGTGTTTTATCGTCCAGCCCGCCGATCACCAGGTCCAGCCCGCCGTGCTTAAGCTCTTCGGCCAGGACCTGCTCGGTTCCTGCCACCCATTCCACGTCGGAGCCGAGCTTCGCCGCGAAGTCCCGCACCAGGTCTGCTTCCGTGCCCTGGACCTCGCTGCTGCTGACATCACCGCTGGCATCCGCGGAGATCCGGACCCAATCGCCGTTCATGCTTGCGCCGACACGGAGGGTTCCGCCCTGGGCTTTCTCCAGGGTCCCCTGGGGGTCGGCGGGGAAGCTGCCAGCGCAGCCGGTGAGCATCAGCAGGACGGCCAGCAGCAGTCCTGCCACCATTCCTCGGCGCCGCATTCCGCTTACTCCCTTCCTTCGGTAGAAAGTCCAATATTAGACAGCCTACTTACTTTTTGTGGAATAGGGCCGCATGAAAGGACCAGCCACAGAGGGCTCAGCGCAGCAGGGTCTCGACCAGGCGCGCCGCGACTTTCGCGGTCCTGCCATCGATATCGAACCCGGGGTTCAGCTCTGCGACGTCCAGGTGCAGCAGCTTGCCGGAGCGGGCCACTTGGCGGCACACCGCGCTGATGACGGCAAGCGGTACACCGTACGCCGCCGGTGCGCTGACGCCCGGGGCCACGGCCGCCGGCAGTACGTCAAGGTCAATGGTCAGGTACAGGACATCAATATCCGCGAGGAAGCCTGCCACGAAGTCCCGCACGCGCTCCGCCCCGCAGTCCTCGTCGAGCAGGTACCGGACGCCCAGTTTCTTTGCGGTATCGAAGAGGGTGCGGGTGTTGTTGGGTTCGGAAATCCCGACGACGGCGTACCGGAAGTCCCGTCCGGCGGCGGCTTCCGCCCGGGCCATCTGGAGGAACGGCGTCCCGGAACTGGGCTCCTCATCGCGAAGGTCGAAATGCGCGTCGAGGTTCAGGACGCCCAGCCGCCGGCCACCCTGGACGGCAGCGGACCCGGCCACGCCCAGGTAGCTGGCGAACGCGGTTTCGTGGCCGCCGCCCAGCACCGCGGTGAGGTGCCCGCCGTCGAGCATTGCCGTTACTGCCTTGCCGGTGCGCGCCTGGCCAGCCTCAAGATCGTTGCCGGCAACCACCACATCCCCGGCATCGGCAACAGGGCGGTCCAGATGGAACGCCAGCGGGCCGAGGGCAGCCCGCAGTGCAGCGGGGGCGGCGGCCGCTCCCGTCCGGCCCTTGTTCCGGCGCACTCCTTCGTCGCTGCAGAAACCGAGCAGGACGGCGGGTTTTGGTGCGGCCCCTGTTGCAGGGTTGCCTTGGTAGGGCGTGACGGCCTGCCACCAGCGGCGGTGCTCTGCGCCGTCACCGTCAAACCTGCCGTTCCAGGGCTGCGGCGGGACATCGACGGCGGGGATTGATGCAGGCATGCCTCAAGCTCACCGCATGCCGGCGGCCAAAACCAGCAACGCCGCCGTCGTGATGTCTGGAATCCAAGAATCAGAATGTCGAAACAGGTCCGAAGCTACAAACGGAAGCCTCCACGGACCGAAGCTCCACAAACCGTGCGGAACACTGAAGGGGCTATTGTGGAGCAATCCCTTCCCGGGACCTTAACGCCATCTTGCCGCGCCAGCAGGGCGCAACGATCCAGCCGGAGAGCAGCAACGTGTTTGAAGCCCCCAACATCCTGTTTGCGGCCGCTGGCCTTGCGGTGTTCATTGCCGCGGTGCTTCCCAAGCTGCTGCGTGACATGCCCTTCTCCATGCCCATGGTCTTTTTGGGTGCGGGAATGGCTGCGTTCGCCCTGATTCCTACGCTTCCGGATCCCGACCCGGTGGTCCATTCCGACTTTGTCCTGCACATTTCGGAAGTCTGCGTGATCATCTCGCTGATGGGGGCGGGGTTGGCCCTTGACCGGCCTGTGGGCCGTAAACGCTGGTCCACCACGTGGCGGCTGCTCGGGATCGCCATGCCCCTGTGCATCATTGCCCTGACCTTGCTGGGGCTGTGGTTCCTCGGACTGGGCCTCGGCGCCGCCCTGCTGGTGGCGTCCAGCCTCGCGCCCACGGATCCGGTCCTGGCATCCGAGGTGCAGGTGGGCGAGCCGGCAGACCACGAGGAGGGTACCAACAAAGAGGACGAGGTGCGGTTCGGCCTCACCTCCGAAGCCGGCCTCAACGACGGCCTGGCCTTTCCTTTTGTCTACCTTGCCATCGCCATCAGCATCGCGGGATCATCCCCGTCGGCCTGGTTCCCCGAATGGTTTGGGGTGGACGTACTGTGGCGGCTCGCCGTCGGGTTGCTCCTGGGCTTCCTCACCGGCAAGGTGCTGGCCAGGATATTCTTTTCCGCCCGTACCGAAAGCCTGCGGCTCTCCAACCACTCGGAAGGCTTCGTGGCGCTGGCTGCCACGTTCCTGGCCTACGGCGTCACCGAAATGATTGAGGGCTACGGGTTCATCGCAGTGTTTGTGTGCGCGGTAACCATCCGCGCCGCTGAGCACACGCACGGCTACCACCGGGTGCTGCACTCCTACGTGGAGCAGTTGGAGCGGCTCATGACAGTACTGATCCTGGTCCTGCTCGGCGGTGCAATCGCGCGCGGGCTGCTCGAAGGCATTGGCTGGACAGAAGTGCTTGTGGCGCTTGCCTTCCTGCTGGTGGTCCGGCCGCTGGCTGGCTGGCTGGGGCTGCTGGGCGGCAAAACCGGGCCCAGGGAGCGGATCGCCCTCTCGTTCTTCGGCATCCGCGGGATCGGCTCGCTGTACTACCTCTCCTACGCCCTGGGCAAGGGCCAGTTTTCGGACCAGGCGGAGTGGCTGTGGGCGTTTGTTGGCCTGGTGGTGGCCCTGTCCATCGTGATCCATGGCGCCACCACCTCGCCGCTTATGAACCGGCTGGACAAGCTCCGCGCGAAGAAGGCCCGCGCTGTGTCCGGTGACGAAGGGCTGGCTCCCAACACTCCCGTGTAACCCGCCCTGGCCCGCGTGGCCTGGTGTGCACCCGCCTGGCCTGCGGCCGACAGCCTGGCGCCACAGGCCTGCGGCAGCAGGCTACATGCCCACGGCTGCCTCGATCGGACCGATCGCGAAGAACAGCAGGAACGCCCCGGCCACTGCCCACATCAGCGGGTGGACGTCCTTGATCCGGCCCTGCACAGTGCGGATCAGGACGAACGCGATGAATCCGGCGCCAAGGCCGTTGGCGATGGAGTACGTGAACGGCATCAGCGTGAACGTCAGGAAGGCGGGAATCGCGATGCCCCAGTCCTGCCAGTCGATCTTGCCCACCTGGGACACCATCATGAAGCCCACCACCACCAGGGCCGGGGCAACAGCCTCGAAGGGAACCAGGTTGATCAGCGGGGTGAAGAACATGGCCACCAGGAACAGCAGGCCGGTCACGATTGAGGCGATGCCGGTGCGGGCGCCTTCACCGATGCCGGCACCGGCCTCGACGTAGATCTGGTTGGAGGATACCGAAGCGCCGCCGCCGGCGATCGCGCCGAGCGCGTCCACCTGGAGGACCCTGTCGACGTTGGGAATGTTGCCGTGCTCATCCACCGTCCCGGCCTCGTTCGCAAGGCCCACCATCGTGCCCATGGCGTCGAAGAAGATGCTCAGCAGGATCACGAAGGCCAGCAGCGTGGCGGCCACGAAGCCCAGGTGCTCGAAGGCGCCGAACGGGTTGGCCTTGCCGATCAGGGAGAGATCAGGAGCAGCCCATTCAGAGAAAGTAGGAGCCACCAGGGACCAGCCCTGCGGGTTGAAAGGTTTGCCCGGCTGGACGCTCGGACCGATCTGCAGCGTCATTTCCAGGATCACAGCTATGACGGTGGACGTGATGATGCCGATCAAGATGGCACCCTTGACCTTGCGCACCACCAGGGCGATGGTCAGGATCAGGCCAAAGACGAACACTGCGGTGGGCCAGCCCAGGAGCTTGCCCTCAAAGCCCAGCCCCACCGGAACGGTGGTGCCGGCCACGTCCGGGATGCGGCGGACAAAGCCGGCGTTAACCAGCCCGATCAAGGCAATGAACAGCCCGATGCCCACCACAATCGCCGTTTTGAGCCCCTCCGGCACAGCCCGGAACACGGCGGTACGGAAGCCGGTGAGGACCAGGATCAGCATCGTGACGCCGGACAAGACCACTAAGCCCATCATGTCGGGCCAGGTCAGGCCCGGATTGGTGGCGACGGTGACCGCCACAAACGCGTTGACGCCCAGCCCGGTGGCCAGCGCGAAGGGATGCTTGGCCCAGGCTCCCATCAGGATGGTGAGGATGCCCGCAACAAAGGCCGTGACGGCGGCAACTGCCGGGAACCCGAGTGTGTTGCCGCTGGAGTCAGGTCCGGAGAGGATCAACGGGTTCAGCACCACGATGTAACTCATGGCGAAGAACGTGGCGAAGCCGCCGCGGATCTCGCGCGAGAAGTTGGAGCCGCGCTCGGTGATCATGAAATACCGGTCCAGGGCAGAGCCTTGCTTAAGCATTAGTCCTCCGGGGGAGTCTTTGGGGATACCTGAATCCTATGGGGGCTCCGGCAGGGTCACCGTCAATTTCGCCTAGTCTGTTAGGAAGCCAACACCAAGGGAGCAGTCCAAGCATGCGTTCCATCCGCCACTTACTGAGCTTCGTCCTCGGGTCCTTTGTTTTTGCTGCCGCTGTCCTGGGCCTCGCCGGACCGGTTGCAGCACACGACGCCGTCGAATCCAGCACCCCTGCCGAGGGCGCAACAGTGGCGGCGCCGCCGGAGCAGGTATCGGTGACCCTCAGCAACAACCCGTTGGGTATTGGCTCATCCTTCTCCGTCAAGGATGCTTCGGGCACAGAGTGGGCGGACGGGCCGGTGGACATCGTGGACAACGTGGCCAGCCAGAAGCTCAAGGCGGGCGGACCGGCAGGGCAATATACGGTCGCCTGGCGCGTAGTGAGCTCCGATTCGCATCCCATCGAGGGGACCTTCACATTCACGGCTTCTTCGGCAGCCGAGGGGGCCGCTCCGGCACCAGGTTCGACGGCGGGTTCGACGCCGGCCGCTACCGTTCCGGGCATGGGAACCGCTGAGCCGGGAGTGACAGCGGCGCCGGAAAACACCGGCTCCGGGGAACCGTTCCAGTGGAGCATCGTCATTTTCGCAGCGGCCGCCGTGGGCTTGCTTGTCACCCTCGCCATCCTGGCCCGCCGGAGGCTCGCGGCGGGCACCGATGATGAGGGCTGACCGGCACTAGCAGGGCAGGATCGCCAGGCTTCCGGTGTACGGGAGAGCCGGGTTCTCCGGGTTGACCTTCGCGGAGATGGCCTGGCCCACCGTCTTGGCCTGGCGCAGGACCTCTTTGGGCGAAGGGGTGATCAGCTCCCCGACGCCTACCAGGTAGATGCCGATGGCCCGCATGGCGGCAACGAGGTTGCGGCCCACCGAGATGCCGAAGTCGTTAATCATCCGCCGCAGCTGGCTGTGGGCGCACCGCGTGAGGACGATATGGTCCGCCACCAGGATGCCGGTGGGGGTATGTACCTCCCACTGCGGGACCGCACGTCCCGTCGATGCGGCATCAACCTTTGTCAGTTGAACGGCGCGGGTGGTGTTGCGGACATCCACATCGTGGCTGGCGGCATAGTTGCGCAGGTGCCGCAGGATTTCGTTCCGTTCCCGCAGGTTGGCCGAGTCCGCCGCGTCGCAGCGCTGCAGTGACGCTGTGTTGGCCGGCTGTGCGGCGCCCAGGATGTCCAGTCCGTCCACCACTATCGAGTCCACCCCGCGGCGGCACAGTTCAGCGGCCACGGCCAGGCCGGACAAGCCCGTGCCAATGATCACAGTGGTGGTCTGCTCGGTCCCGGCATTCCCAGGCATGCTTGACACTACAGTTTCCTCCTTCGAAGCTTCGGCAGGTGCGGGCGTCGTCGCCCGCGCGCGTCCCGTTACCCCCAAAGTCCGGCCGCAGTGCGTTGCCGGGCAGCTCTGACTGGAAGATGCAGCAGGCGCCCGGACCAACAATGTCCTGAAGACTACAGAAGATTCGCGGCGCTGGATAGCCCAATCCGAAAAGATTCGCCTGCTGGTGAACACGCTTTCCAACCTGCCGGGCCGAGCCTGTGGATAACCGCCGTTTCCTGCCCTGAACAGGCTTGCTAAGCAACGGTGGACGGAGAATAGTGAGAACTGGAAGCGGGCCTTCCTGAGCAGCGGCGGCTGCGATACGGGTGCACGGGGAACGGCCGGCTTTCTGGCAGAATAGCCGCAATATCAGGCAGTATCGCGAGGAGGCGGCCCAATGGGCGCACAAGAGTTGCATCCGGACCCAGCGCGGGACAGCGGTGGCGCTCATGCCGCTCCCGACGGGATCGTTGTGGGCGTGGACGGGTCGGACCACGGCCAGTGTGCGCTGGTGTGGGCAGCCCGGGAAGCCCGGCGCCGCCGCCGTCCGCTGCACATCGTCACTGCTTACTCGGTGCCGATCTTCGCCGCCTCCGGCCTCGACGGCGGATATGCCACCGTGGATGATTCAGTCATCCGCGAAGGCGCCGAAGCGGTGGTCAAGCAGGCCCTGGAGAAGGTCTCGGCCTATGACATTGACGTGAGCGCCTCGGTGGAAAACGGGGATGCCTCCGGTGTGCTGCTGGACATGTCCCAAACAGCAGAGCTCCTGGTCTTCGGCACCCGCGGCCGTGGCGGCTTCGTTGGCAGGCTTCTTGGCTCCGTCAGCAGCGCGCTGCCTGCGCACGCGAAATGCCCTACGGTTACCGTGCCGCTGGTCTGCTCGGACCGGCTGGGCGAAACCACCGAGGACCGGCGCGTGAAAGCTGAACAGGCCAAGGCCGGGCACCAGCGCGTGGAGAATGTGGTCGTCGTCGGTGTGGACGGCTCTGAACAGGCACGGGTAGCCGTGCTGGAAGCCGCGGACCAGGCTGAGCGGCTGGGGGCATCGCTCCGGGTTGTCTGCGCGGTTCCGCAATACAGCGGCTCGTTGGCCTGGGTTCCTGCTCCGATGGACCGAAAGGCGCTTTTCGCCGATATCCAGGTGACCCTTGATGCGGGGATGGCCTGGTTGAGGAGCCACTACCCCAACCTGTCCGCAGAATCCGAGCTGATGGACGGTTCCCCGGTTGACGTCCTGGTGGAAGCAAGCCGGCATGTGGAGCTGGTGGTAGTCGGGACCCGCGGCCGCGGCGGCTTCACCGGGATGCTCCTGGGATCCACATCGGACGGTGTTCTCCATCATGCCAAGGGGCCCGTAATGGTGGTTCCGGACCGCGAGGACCCGCGCCTGGCCGACCGGGCCCGCTTCGGGCCGATCCTCGGCGCAGCCTGACCAGATCCTGCGGCAGGAAGAGATCATGGCAGCCGACCCATCAGGGAAGGCCGGGCAGGGTTCCCGTCCACAGGACGGACATACCGCCCCCGGCCTCATCCTTCGCCTCAGCCATGTTGACGGCGGCATGCTTCCCCTGGTGGGAGGCAAGGCCGCCAACCTCGGCGAACTGATAGCAGCGGGCCTGCCGGTGCCGGATGGGTTCTGCCTCACCACCCAGGCCTACCGCGAAACCACCGGGACGGTCCGGGACGGGGTGCTGGCAGAGCTGGGGAACCTGCAAGCCGTGCGGCAACCGGGAACCCCGGGCCAGGCCGCTGAACTGGCCGCCGTGGCCGGCAGGGTACGGGAGGCTATCCGCGCCATCCCGGTTCCGCCCCGGATTGTTGCCGCCGTGGAGCAGGCATACGCCGCGCTTGGGAAAGCGACTCCGGTGGCCGTCAGGTCCTCCGCCACGGCGGAGGACCTTCCGTTTGCGAGCTTCGCGGGCCAGCAGGACACCTACCTGAATGTCGTAGGCATCGAGGCCGTACTCGAGGCGGTGCGCAACTGTTGGGCCTCCCTCTGGACAGACCGGGCAGTGGCTTACCGGGCGGCACTGGGGATCGCGCCGCACGAAGTAGCGCTCGCCGTCGTCATCCAGCGGATGGTTGATGCCGCAGCGGCCGGGGTGATGTTCACAGCAAATCCATTGACTGGCCGGCGCCGGGAGGCCGTCATCGATGCCGCCCCGGGGCTGGGCGAAGCGGTGGTTTCCGGGGCCGTCAATCCAGACCACTTCGTCGTGGATTCGCAAAACGGCCGGATCCTCGAGCGGAAGCTGGGCGACAAACGCGTTATGGTGCGGCCGCTTCCGGGCGGCGGAACGGAGACGCAGGACCTCGCCGGCTCCGCGGAGGCCTCCAGTCTGACGGACGGGCAGGCCCTGGAGCTTGCCGCCCTCGGCCTGCAGGCCGAGCGGCACTTCGGGTCGCCGCAGGACACCGAATGGGCCATCGACACCGGCGGCGCCCTTTGGCTGACCCAGTCCCGGCCAATCACCACCCTCTACCCGATTCCCGAGAGCCGTTCCGCCGGAACCGGAAGCAGGGTCTACCTGTGCTTCAGCCTCGCCCAGGGCCTCACCCGGCCCCTCACGCCAATGGGACTGGCGTCGCTGCGGCTGGTTGCCTCTTCAGTAGCCAAAGCGGCGGGCTTCGCCGTCCCCGACCCCCGTGGCGGTCCGCCGCCGTTTGCCGAGGCAGCACAGCGCATCTACTTTGACCTCACCACGCCGGTCAGGAGCAGCGTGGGCCGCCGGATTCTTCCACGGGTTTTTGACGTGATGGAAGCCAGGTCAGCCATGGTGCTGCGCCAGGTTTTTGATGATCCCCGGTTCTCGGTGACCCGCAGGACACCGCTCGGGCTCGTGCGCCATATCCTGCCGGCGGCGGTGCGGGCCCGCGTCCCGGAATCGGTGCTCCGGGGACTGTTCAGGCCCAAGGCGGCCCTGCGCCGCCTGGACCGTTTCACCCGGCAATTCGCTGAGGACCTCGAGCTCGAGGCAGGAGCAGGGCCAGCTGAACGGCTGGACCACGCAGAGCGGCTCCTGGGAGGCCGGCTCTTTGCGATTGTGCCCGCCATCCTGCCCCTGCCCGCACTGGGCTTCGCGATGCTGTGGTTGGCAGGAAAGCTGCTGGGCGGACCGGGCCGTGGAGAGGACCTGCAGAAGGTACTCCGGGGCCTGCCGCACAACGCAACCACAGAGATGGACCTCGACCTGTGGCGCCTGGCCTCAGCAATGAAGGACGATCGCGAGTCACGTGCGGCCCTGGAGACACTGGAGCCATCCGTGCTGGCAGCGGAGTTCGACGCCGGGCGCCTGCCCCCTGTCCTGCACGCGGGCCTGGCGCGGTTTCTCGAACGCTACGGGCACCGGGCCGTAGCCGAAATCGATGTGGGCCTGCCCCGGTGGTCCGACGACCCCACACACATCCTGGGTGTGCTGGCCAACTACCTGCGCCTCACTGATCCCGCCATGGCGCCGGAGGTGCAGTTCAGCCGGGCGAATGCAGAGGCTGAGGCGGAAGTGGAGCGGCTGGTGGCCGAGGCGAGCAGCCGCGGCAGGGCACGTGCGTTGCTGGTCGGCGCGGCATTGCGCCGCACCAGGCTTTTCGCCGGGCTGCGGGAACTGCCCAAGTACCAGTTGGTCCTGGGCCTTGCTGAAGTACGGAAGCAACTAGCCCACGTGGGAGCTGTGCTTGCAGCGGACGGCAAGCTGGAGAGCCCGGACGACATCTTTTTCCTCGACTTCGAGGAAGCCCGGCAGGCATTGGGCGGAGGCAGCGCCAAGAGGGAGAGCCAGCTGCGGCGGCTGCACGGACTCGTCCTGGAGCGCCGTGCCGCCTATGCCAGTGAACTGGGCAGGCGTCACATCCCCAGGGTCCTGCTCTCGGACGGCACCGAGCCTGAGGTGCTGCATGCCGCAGGTGCTGCGGTGGCCGACGGTGCGCTGTCCGGCAGCCCCGCCTCGGCAGGTTCGGTCACGGCCCCTGCCCGGGTCATCCTGGATCCCGTCGGTGCCCATCTCGAACCCGGGGAAATCCTGGTGGCACCGTCCACCGATCCTGGATGGACTCCCTTGTTCCTGACGGCTGGCGGCCTGGTGATGGAAATGGGCGGGCCCAACTCGCACGGTGCAGTGGTGGCGCGGGAGTACGGCATACCCGCCGTGGTGGGGGTTCCGGATGCCACCGCCCGGCTTGCCACCGGACAAAGAATAACGGTCGACGGCGGCGCTGGGACCGTTGTGCCCGAGTAGCACCCCTGAGAACCGGCGGGCAGGTGTCGGGCAGGTGTAGGGAGTGGTCCCGAGGCGTACCCTTGGACTATGGGCTCCAAGGACGGAGACGGCCGGACAATGAACGACAGTTTGAACCGCCGGAGTAGGAACGGCCCGGATATGGACCGGGTTGCAAGCGGCGGCATGAACCGCGCCTGGTTGCGGTGGGTTCCTGCAGTGGCGGTGCCCGCGGTGATCGCCGCTGGGGTTTTGGCGGGATCCATTCCGGCGCGCGCCGGCGATCCACTGCCGGACAAGACCCCCGCCGAAGTGATCGCCCTGCTTGCCGGCCACAGGACACACACGTTCTCGGGCACCATCGAACAAACCTCGGAGCTGGGGCTGCCGGAACTGCCGGCAACGGGTCCCACCTCCGGCCCTGCATCTGCCGGCGGTGCAGCATCCATCATGGAGTTGCTCACCGGTGAGCACACCGCCAGGGTCTACATGGACGGCAAGGCCAAAGCACGCATCCAGGTGGTTGACCGGCTCGCCGAGCGGGACATCATTCGCCACGGCAACGACGTCTGGTTCTACTCGTCAAAGGACAACTCCGCCGCCCACCTGACCCTGCCGGCTCACGCCCGTGACCTTCCGCTGACCGACCCGGGCAACACCGGGACGCCGCCGCCGGCTGCACCCGAGCCGGACATGCCGGTCCCGCCCACGCCACAGGAGCTTGCCGACAAATTCCTGGCCGCGGCTGACAGTTCAACTGCAATGTCCGTGGGTCCTGCGGTGGAGGCCGCCGGACGCCCTGCCTACAATTTGCTCCTCGAGCCGCGCGCCGAAGGCACGCTGGTGGGGTCGGTGGCCATCGCCGTCGACGCAGCGAATGGAATGCCGCTGTCCGTGGCGGTGACGGCACGTGGTGCAGCGCAACCTGCCTTCAGCGCCGGATTCACCAGCCTGTCCCTGGATGCTCCCGACGAGGCACTGTTCAATTTCGTCCCGCCGCCCGGCAGCACCGTGGAGGAGCTGCAGTTCCGCCATCCCGAACATGTGCCGCCCACAGGGGTCCCGGGCGCTCCCGGCATGCATGAGGCTCCGGATGACCCGGCAGGGAGCATTAAGGCCAAGATCCGGCCATACCTGGACGGCACAGGCTGGGAAACGGTGGTGGAAGTCCCGGCGGAGGCGGGGGCAGCCTCAGCCGCTAACACCTTGCTGTCGCGGAATCCGCTGCTGGCCCAGGCCGCCGTCGCCGTCCCTGGCGGGCGGTTGCTCTCCACCTCGCTGTTCAACGTCCTGCTCACCGACGACGGCCGGATCTTCGCGGGTATGGTCCCGCCGGAGAGGCTGCAAGCCGCATCAACGGCTCCGTGACCGGGGCCGCAGGAGGCCGCGGCTCCCGGGCTTATGGCCTGACCATCGAGACGCAGGGGCTGACCAAGCGCTTCGGGCAGCAGTTAGCCGTGAATGACATAAATCTGGCGGTGCCTCCCGGCGCCGTCTTTGGGTTCCTGGGCCCCAACGGCTCCGGAAAAACAACCACCATCCGGATGCTGTTGGGCCTTGCCGCTGCCTCAGCGGGAACCGTCCGCCTGCTGGGGATGGACATGCCGGGCAAGTTCCAGGAGGTCCTTCCGCACGTGGGGGCGCTGGTGGAGGGCCCGGCCTTCTATCCCTTTCTCTCCGGCACCGCGAACCTCCACCGCCTTGACGCCGCTACCCGGCATGCCGCCCCCGCCACCCGCAAAGCCCGGGTAAGCGAGGCCCTGGAACGGGTGGGGCTGGGTCACGCCGCAGGCAAGCGGGTCCACGCCTATTCATTGGGTATGAAGCAGCGGCTGGGTATCGCTAACGCCCTGCTGTCACCCCGGGAACTGCTGGTTCTGGACGAACCCACCAACGGCCTGGACCCGCAGGGCACACGCGAAGTGCGCAACCTCGTCCGATCCCTCGCGGCGGACGGGACCACCGTTTTTGTTTCGAGCCACCTGCTGGCCGAGGTCGAACAGATCTGTACGCATGCAGCAGTCATGAGTGCCGGCCGGCTCGTGGCCCAGGGTCCGCTTCCGGAGTTGCGCCGCTCCGGAACCACCGGCATCCGGCTGGTGACACCGGACACCGGGGCTGCCATGGACGTCCTGGCGCGCCTTGGGCTATTCCCGGAGCTGGCAGCCGCGCAGTCGGATGGCGGGGTGGTGACGGCGGCTCTTGCCGGGAACCCTGCGCCTGAAGAAATTGTGGCGCACCTGGTGGAGGCCGGCGTCCGGGTCCGTGGCTTCGCGGTGGAACGCGAAAGCCTTGAGGACCGCTTTGTTGCCTTGACGGGGGAGGGTTTCGATGTTGCCCAGTAGCGCACGGCTTGGGGCCAGCGGAACACCTGGCGCAGAGGCTGGGGCAGCGCCGCGCGGATCCGGGCTTTCCCTCCTTTGGTCCGAACTTCGGGTGCTGTTCGGACGGCGGCGCACCTGGGCCTTGCTGCTCGCGCTGGCCGCAATTCCGGTGCTGGTCGCAGTGGCCGTCAGGATCTCCTCAACGGTTCCCCCGGGGCGGGGCCCTGCTTTCCTTGACCGCATCACGCAGAACGGGCTGTTCGTGGCCTTCACCGCCATGCTGGTGTCTGTTCCACTGTTCCTGCCGCTGACCGTGGGCGTGGTGGCAGGGGACACCATCGCAGGCGAGGCCAACATGGGAACGCTGCGGTACCTGCTGGTTGCTCCCACGGGCCGGGTACGGCTGCTTTTGGTGAAGTACGCGGGGGCGCTGGCCTTCTGCCTGGCTGCGCCCGTTACGGTGGGCCTTGCTGGTGCCGCCATTGGGGCCGCGCTGTTTCCGGTGGGGCCGGTGACATTGCTGTCCGGGGACGTGATCGAGGCGCCGGAGGCCGCACTGCGCATCCTCCTGATCGCGGCCTACTTGTCGGTTTCCCTTGCCGGGCTCTCCGCGATAGGTCTCTTCCTGTCTACCCTCACAGTGGTTCCGGTGGGGGCCATGGCCGCCACGGTGGTCGTCTCCGTGGTGTCCCAGGTCCTTGACCAGTTGCCGCAGCTGGAGTGGCTGCACCCGTGGTTGTTCAGCCACTACTGGCTGGGGTTCGGTGACCTGCTCCGCCAACCAGTGCTGTGGGACTCCTTCGCCAGCAACGCCCTGCTGCAGGCGGGGTACGTGGCCGTGTTCGGGGCGCTCGCCTACGGACGTTTCGTCACCAAGGACGTGCTGAGCTGAGAGGTGCTGAGCTGGACAGCTGAGCTGAGCAGGCCGGTCCCTGCCCGTTAGTAGCGCGCAGCGTATGGGTGAAGCTGCATGCCGGCCATCGCGCTGAGCTGCGTGACACCGATTCCCTCCTGCGGGTTGAGCGCCTGCACCACCTGGCCGTTGCCCAGGTAAATGGCAACATGGTAGAAGTTCGACGGCGACCCCCACACCAGCAGGTCGCCGCGCCGTGCCTGCGAGATGGGTACGTGGACGGGAGCCGCAGCGTACTGTTGGGCGGCTGTCCGCGGAAGATATTTCCCGGCGGCCGCAAACGCTGTTTGCACCAGGCCTGAGCAGTCGAAACCGTAAGGGCCCGTGCCACCCCATTGGTAGTGGAACGGCGCGCCCACCTTGCTGAGTGCCACCGAGATGGCGGCCTCATGGGTTCCACTCCCAGTCGAGGGAGCAGGCGCGGGCGCGGGGACAGGGGCGGGCGCGGGGACAGGTGCGGGGGCCGGCGCGGGTGCGGGTGCTGGTGCGGCCGGCGCGGGAGCTGCAGGTGCTGCCGGCGCGGGAGCTGGGGCCGGTGCAGGTGCGGCCGGTGCCGGAGCTGCGGGAAGTGCAGGTGCGGCAGGTGCGGCCGGTGCGGGAGCGGGAGCGGCCGGTGCAGGTGCCACCGCGGCAGGACGGCTGGCCGACGGAGACGGTTGTTCCTGGTTGCCCCGTTCGGCAGCCGCCAGTGCAGCAGCAAGCCGGGCCTCCTCGCGTTGCCGGTCGAGGGCGTCCACCCGTGCCGATTCTAGGGCAACGGTGGTGTTCCGGAGTTGGGCCAGCTGGTCCACCAGCACGGTGCGCTGGGCCCTTGCGTCGGCAACGGCCTTCGCCTGGGCTGCGTTGGCCTCCTCCGCCTGGGTCTTCCGGATTTCCGCCGTTATTGCTGCGTCGTCGGCAGCTTTTGTGGCATCTTCCGCAGCTGCGGTCAATGACTGTGAGGCTTGGGCTGCCGCATCTGCCGCTTCGAAAGCGCGGCTTCTGCCGGCGGAGAGGGCCTGCAGCGTGGCTGCCTGCTCAAGAGTTTCACCGTTGCCGCTGACAAGAGTGCCGAGGGTGGGGTTGAGCCCGCCGTGGCGGTAGAGGTCGCCCGCGAGTTGTCCCACCAGTTTCCGGGCCTCGTCCTGCTGTTCCTGCGCGGACGTTGCCTTGGCTGAAGCGACAGCCGCCGCCGACGATCGTTGCTGCAGCTCTACGAGGGCCTCGCTGTAGGCATTGTTGGCCTGCATCGACACGGCGAAGGCCGCCTGCTGTGAGCTTGCCGCTGCTTCCAGGATGCGTTCGATGGTGGAGACCTGGTCCGCGGTGGCGGCCTCGCTGGCCTTGGCTGCGGCGATGTCTTCGGGGGATGGAGTTTCAGGAGCTGCAGGAATGGAGACGGCTGGCAAGAGCGGTGATGTGCCGGCCCCGGCCGGCGCTGCCACGGTTCCCAGAAGTATGGCAGTAGCGCACAGCACGGCCGCTTTGCGCCCGGATCCGGTCAAAACCATGTGCAGAAACCCCGTAATGATCAGGCTGGAGTTCCTGTTCACGGCAAGGCAATGCCCTGGCATGCTCCCCAGCAGACCCGAGGCTACGTGAGCTTTTGCACTTTGGCAACAATGGTCACATCAATAACATAAACCACAGCGGGGTCATGCCGGGGGAAAGCATGCGGGCGTGTCGCCGGTTAGGGGGTTAGAGGGCTCGTGAGGCTCCCATCAGTAGCGGGCAGGCTAGGCGTGCTGGTGAGCCTCGTGTTCGGAGTGCGTGGCCGGTTCGAGCTGAAACGTGCAGTGGTCGGTATCGAAGTGCGAGCCCAGGCAGGTGACCAGCTTGTCCAGCAATTCGTCGGCTCCGCGGGCAGTCAGCACGCCGTCCTCCACCACAACATGCGCAGAAAAGACGGGCACTCCGGAGGTGATCGTCCAGATGTGGATGTCGTGCACATCCGAGACGCCCTCTACGGAGAGGATGTGCTCCCGGATCATCTGCACCTCCACGCCCTTCGGGCTGGCTTCGAGGAGCACGTCGACAACGTCGCGCAGCAGGCGCCATGCACGGGGCAGGATCAACAGGGCAATCACCACAGAGGCGATGGTGTCGGCGGCTTGGAATCCGGTCGCCATGATGACCACGGCCGCCGCTATAACGGCGAAGGAGCCCAATAGGTCGCCCAGGACCTCCAGGTAGGCGCCGCGTACGTTCAGGCTTTCCTCGTGGGCGCCCCGCAGAATCAGGAGCGACACCAGGTTCGCCACCGCGCCCAGGATGGCGGCAAAAAGCATGATGTCCGTTTGCACCTCAGGCGCGGAACCGATCCGCCGGACCGCCTCGGTAAAAATGACTACGGAAATCACGATCAGGATCAATGCGTTGGCCAGGGCCGCGAGGACTTCGGCCCGCTGGTACCCGTAGGTCCGCTGGTCGCTTGCCGGTTGGCCTGCTATCCAGGCGGCCAGCAGTGCGATGGTCACGCCGGCGGCGTCCGAAAGCATGTGGCCGGCGTCGGCAAGCAGGGACAGTGAACCCGAGAGGGCCGCCCCCGCCACTTGGACGAGGACCACAACAAGCGTGATGACCAGGACGGCCACAAGCCGGTTGCGGTGCCGGCCTGTTGCGGTGACGCCGTGCGTATGGCTGTGGTCGTGTCCCATGCCTACAAGGCTAGCCCCAGCCAAGCTCGTGCAGCCGGTCATCATCGATCCCGAAGTGGTGGGCGATCTCGTGGACCACTGTCACCGCCACTTCGTGGATGACGTCTTCGCGTGACGAGCAAATATCAAGAATCGGTTCCCGGAAGATGGTGATGCGGTCAGGCAGGGAACCCGCGCCCCACCACGAGTCCCGTTCGGTCAGCGGCACGCCCTCATAGAGTCCCAGCAGGACAGTGTCCGGGTCCTCCCCGGGCCGCGGAACGTAGTCGTCCTCGATGAACACCGCCACGTTGTCCATCGCCCTGGCCAGTTTCCCCGGAATACTGTCCAGGGCATCCTGGACCGCCGCCTCGAATTCGTCTGCGGACATGGTGAAGCCGTGGGGCCCGGTGAAGGGAAGGGGCTCGCTGGGACCCTCGGGAACGATGGGCAGGCCCGGCGGGAGGGTGGCTGGCATACTCTGACTTTAGCGAAGAACCTTTCGCTTGGGTTTGCGTCCCGGCCGGGTCCTGCGCCGGGTGAGCCCCACCCCCACGAGGCAGACCAGGCCGCCCACCAGGCCCAGCGCGGTGGGGATCTCGCCCAGGAGGAGCCACGAGATCAGGATGGTGGTGCCGGGCACCAGGTACGTGGTGGCTGCAAGCTTGCCGGCCTCGATCAGCGAGAGCGCGTACGCCCAGGTGGTGAACGCAATCGCCGTGGGAAAGATCCCAAGGTAGACCAGACCCATCGTCGCTTCGGGCGGCGCTGCCTGCACTTCGGAAACCAGCTGTCCGGTAAACGGCAGGCAGCACAGGGCGCCCACCATGATCCCGAACCATGTCGCCTGGGCGGCGGGAAACTTCCGCAGCACCGGCTTTTGGATGATGACACTGACTGCGGCGAGCACAGCGGCAAGGAGGCACAGCAGCACGCCGGCCACATCCGCCGTCGGGCTTTCCCCTGGCGCAGAGGGCTGGGCCGAACCGACGGCGATCAGGGCAACCCCGGCGAAGGCAACCAGGCTTCCGATGATCAGCCATCGCGGGAAGCCCTCCTTGAGGAAGATACCGGCCATGATTGCCACGAGGATGGGATTGACGTTGATGAGCAGGGCGCTGGTGCCTGCATCGAGCACGTGCTCCGCCGCGTTCAAGGCCACGTTGTACCCGCCGAACCACATCACGCCGTAAGCGAGGATCGGCCACCACTCCCCGCCCCGGGGAAGGAGCCGGCTCTTCATCAGTTGGGGGAGGACCAGCAGGGCCAGGACGACGGCGGCGATCGCCAGCCTGCCGAGCGTCAGGGAGCCGGGGGAAAAGTGGGGGCCGATCGCGCGGATTCCCACAAAAGCCGACGCCCAGAGGACCACGGTGATGGCCATTGCGGTCACGCCGAGGGCTTTGACCCGGGACGCGGGTGTGGGCGGGGGAGCCGTTGTGCTGGTGGGGGTGCTTGATGCCATGGAGCCAATCTAGCCGTGGCCAGGGATTCGGGGCTGGCGGAAATCGGCCACGTCTAGCCAAGTTCCTGCCAAAGATGAGACTCCCGGACGCAGCCAGGTAAGGCTAGCGCGTCCCTGCCCACTCCAGCAGCCGCTCCACCGGCCAGGTGGTGACGATACGGTCCGCCGGAACACCATTCCGGTCTGCGCGCTCGGCGCCGTACTGCAGGAAGTCCAGCTGTCCGGGTGCGTGTGCGTCGCTGTCGATCGAGAAGATGCAGCCGGCGTCCAGTGCCAGCTGAATCAGTGCGTCCGGTGGGTCCTGGCGCTCAGGCCGTGAATTGATTTCCACTGCCACGTTGTGTTCGGCACAGGCCGCAAACACCTCCTTGGCATCGAATTCCGACGGCGGCCGCGTCCCCCGGGATCCCTCCACCAGGCGCCCCGTGCAGTGTCCCAGCACGTTGGTGTGCGGATCCTCGATGCCCTGGAGCATCCGCCGGGTCATGGTTTTCCGATCCGACCTCAGCTTGGAATGAACGCTGGCCACTACGATGTCGAGGCGGTCCAGCAGTTCCGGATCCTGGTCCAGCTCACCCGACTCCAGGATGTCCACCTCGATGCCAGCCAGCAGCCGCACCGGCTGGTCCTGCTGCCCGTCGGACCCGGGATGGGTGCCGTCATTGATAGCCGCTACGACGTCCAGCTGCTGTAGGAGGCGTTCCGCCGAGAGCCCGTTAGCGATCGTGAGGTTGGGAGAGTGGTCAGTCAGCGCGAGGTAATCCCTGCCCAGGACCCCGGCCGCAGCCACCATCAGCTCGATGGGGGACCCGCCGTCGGACCATTCGCTGTGGCTGTGCAGGTCTCCGCGGAGTGCTTCACGGATGGCCGTGCCGCCGGAAGCCAAGGGCTGGGCACCCTTCTCCCGCAGGTCGGCGAGGTAGTCCGGGACCTGCCCCTCCACCGCCTCCCGGATCACCTGGTAGGTCCGGTCGCCGATTCCTTTCATGGATTTCAGCCGGCCGCTCCGGACCCGGTCTGCCACCTCTTCCGGCGGCAGCGGCGCGATCACCCCGGCGGCTTTCCGGAAGGCCTGGACCTTAAAGGTGGCAGCGCGTCCGCGCTCCAGCCAGAAGGCAATCTCGTTCAGTGCTGCAACGGCGTCCATCAGTCCATCTTCACCTGTTCTTCCCCGCCGTTGGCGGGGAAATTGGCCGATTTTGGATAATTCCTACCTAGGCCCTATAGTTTTAGAGTCCAGTTCGGAGAAACGCAAAGGACAAAGACGGAAAGCCTCGCTTGACGCCTTTTATTTTGTTCCGAACGGGTTCTGGCCCCCATCGTCTAGCGGCCTAGGACACCGCCCTTTCACGGCGGCGGCACGGGTTCGAATCCCGTTGGGGGTACGCAAGGAACTGGTCAAACAGACAAAAAATGTCTGGTAGGCTGGAAGCCTTGAAAAAAGCGGTAGAGATACTGCTAAAGCAAGAAACGCAAGGCCCTGTAGCGCAGTTGGTTAGCGCGCCGCCCTGTCACGGCGGAGGTCGCGGGTTCAAGTCCCGTCAGGGTCGCTCTGATTGCTGGAAGAGATTCCGGCTCTCATGGTGACTAGTCACCTAGGCTCTGTAGCTCAGTTGGTAGAGCGTTCGACTGAAAATCGAAAGGTCACCGGATCGACGCCGGTCGGAGCCACCACTGGGAAGCATCAGTTCTTCGGAACTGGTGCTTTTCTTGTTTAACCCGTGCTCCCACCCGTCCCCCGCCTCCTGCCGTTAAACCGCAGGCGGGGATAGGGTTGGGATCAACAGAAGGGGGAGTGCCTGATGGAATACCAGAACCCGCAACCCGGCCAAGGCATCCAGAGCCGTGCCGTGCCGGTTCCTGTGCCGGCACCCAGCCACGGCCGCACCGTGATTTCCGAGACAGCCGTCGCCAAGGTGGCAGGAATTGCCGCCCGGTCCGTCCCCGGGGTCTACTCCCTCGGCTCAGGACCTTCACGGGCGCTCGGCGCCATCCGCGACGCCGTCGGCAGTTCTGACCATGCCGCCGGCGTGCGTGCCGAAGTCGGTGAAACGCAAGTTGCCGTGGATATCAGCCTCGTGGCGAGCTACGGAACGCCGCTCCACTCACTGGCCAACGAGGTCCGCGCGGCCGTCTACCGGGCTGTCGAGGAACTCGTGGGGCTGCAGGTGATCGAGGTCAACGTGGAAGTCACTGACGTCTACGTGCCGCCTCCGGTCAAACCCACCGTTGCCGGCTCGGCAGAAAGGGAGGCGTTGCTGTGAACCTCACCGTGGCCGGCACAGCGATGGGCGCGTTCGTGGCCTTTATGTCCCTGCAGTTCGGTTTGTGGGGTTTCCTGATTTCCCTCCTCTTTATGGCCATCGGGGCACTCCTGGGCCGTGCCGCGGAAGGGAAACTGGACCTTCGCGGCGTCCTGGACGCCATCACCGGCCGGCGCTCGTCCTCATGAGCTCCGCCGTCCCGACTGTCCGGGGCCAGGAGCTTAGCGGCCACAACCGCATCAGCACGCAGGCCCTGACAAGCCTCGCCAAGGCCGCAGCTGCCCAGTTCCTGGGCGTGGACGCCGAGGATGTCCGGGCTGACTGGACGGACGACGACGGCATGCTGGCGCTGTCCCTCGTCACGCCGATCAGCATCCCGCCTTTGACTGCCGTGGTCCGTGACCCCTCGCGCGTGGAGGGCGCCGGCGGCTCCATCTGGGACCGCACGGTCAAGGCAAAGGCCCGTATCCTGGCGACAGTGACGGAGCTTAGCGGTGCACGGCTGAGCAGGGTGGACATCAGGATCAGCGGAGCAACGACCATTGAAGGGGGACGCGTGCGATGAGCCGGCAGGTGGAGAGCCGCGGCCCGGATATGGACCGCATCCTGCACCGGGAGACGCATTCCTCACGTGCAGTAGTGGCCACAGCGGCCGCGGTCCTGGTTATTGGGCTCGCTGCCTACGGGCTCCTTGAGGCAGCCGTCCATGCCATCGGGCAGCCTGCCTGGCTGATCGAGCCGCAGGTGGCAGCTGAACGCCTCGTGGCCTTGCCCGCAGGGATTTCACCGCTGCTGCTGGGCGCCATCGGAGGGGTCCTGGCAATGTTCGGGCTGGTCTTTTTCCTCAATGGGGTTCTGCCCGGGCGCCGGGCCCGTCACCTTCTAGGTGGCGGCCGGGACACCGCCGGTCCTGCTGTGGTGGTGGATGATGAAGTCATCGCTTCCTCCCTGGCGCGCCGTGCCCGGCTCGCCGCAAACGTCACGCCGGAACAGGTCATGGTGGTCGTCTCGCAACGGCAGGCAGAGGTGAATGTGCGGCCCACTTCCGGAGTCCCTGTTGACGAGGCCGCTGTGCTCGCGGCAGTCCAAAGCGAGCTCGATTCCATGGCACTTGATCCTTCACCTGAAGTGCGCGTCAAGGTGGCACATTCGGGAGTGATCGGCGCATGAACAGCACCCCCACCCTTCTCAACCGCATACTGATAGCGGTCCTGGGTTTGACGCTTCTTGCAGTGGGCGCCCTGCTGATGCTGCTGGCCGCAGTGCCGGCAGTAGCTTCGTGGTGGCATGCCTGGTCTGCGGGCGCGTGGAGCCGGGTCAATGAGGCCTTTAACGCCACCAGGTTTCCCGGGCGTACCGAAAGCTGGTTGTGGATCCTGGTAGCGCTGGCCCTGCTGGTGCTTATTGGACTCATGGTGGCCTGGGTTGCCCAGCAGGGAAAGGGCCGGGCAAACCTCCTGGCCATGGAATACGATCCCGGCGATGTCCCCGGCGACGTGAGGATCGGCGGGGGAGTGGCCGAGCAGGCGCTCAAGCATGCCCTCGCGAACCGTCCCGATTTAGCCGGCGCAACCGTAGCCACCTACGACGTCAAAGGCACGCCCGCCTTGAAGGTGCGCCTCCTGCCGCGCCAGGGCGTGGCCCCGCACCTGCTCGCAGACGAGGTGTACGCCCTCGTGGCGGCGCTGGAAACGGTGGTGGGAAAGAACATCCCCGTGCTGATTCACATTGGAGCAGGTGCACGGACACGCTTCAGCAGGGCTGAGCGCGTGCGCTGACGCAACCTTTAAGTTACTGTTCAGAAACAAAAGCGTGTAAACGCTTGCACTATCGCACCCGGAATGATTACCGTGATGGTCATCACATCGTTCCTGGCGGACGTAATTTTGCAACTCATAGAGGAGTTCTCTGCATGAAAAATCGCAAGTACCTGCTACCCGTAGCGGTGACCGGAATCCTGGCGCTTTCCCTCAGCGCATGCAGCTCGGAAGAAAGCGCGACTGACCCGGCCGCCACCGCCGATTGCTCCAAGTTCGAAAGCTACGGCAAGCACGACGGCAAGACGGTCTCCGTTTACTCGACCATCACGGACACCGAGGCCACCAACCTCGAGAAGACCTGGGCCGCATTCGAAAAGTGCACCGGCGCCACCGTCAAGTACGAGGGCAGCAAAGAGTTCGAGACCCAGATTGGCGTTCGGGCCAAGGCCGGCAACGCCCCTGACATTGCTATCTTCCCCCAGCCCGGCCTGATGGCAGACCAGGCCCGTGCCGGGAACCTGAAGCCTGCACCGCAGGCCGTATCGGACGCTGTTGACAAGAACTGGTCGGCGGACTGGAAGAAGTACGGCACTGTAGACGGCGTTTTCTACACCGCACCCATGCTTGCCAACGTCAAGGGATATGTCTGGTACGCGCCCAAGACCTTCGAAGACAAGGGCTGGGAAGTTCCCAAGACCTGGGACGAGATGCTGGAGCTTTCCAAGAAAATTGCCGACGACGGCAGCATGAAGCCCTGGTGTGCCGGCTTCGAGTCCGGCGAAGCCACCGGCTGGCCGGGCACCGACTGGGTGGAAGATGTGGTGCTTCGCTCGCAGGGACCTGAGGTTTACGACCAGTGGGTCAACCACGAAATCCCCTTCAACGACCCCCGCATCGTTGAAGCGCTGGATAAGACCGGCGAAATCCTGCTTGACGACAAGATGGTCAACGGCGGGTTCGGCGACGTTCGCTCCATTCTCACCACCGGCTTCCAGCAGGCAGGCCAGCCGGTGCTCGACGGGCAGTGCGCCATGCACCACCAGGCAAACTTCCAGGCCGCAAACTGGCCTGAAGGAACGGTCGTGGCCGAGGATGGCGACGTCTGGGCCTTCATGACCCCGCCGGTTGACGCTTCCAAGGGCCTGGCCATTACGGGTGGCGGCGAAATGGTTGGCGCCTACAAGGACACTCCCGAGGCCCAGGCCTTCCAGGCCTACCTGGCCAGTGCTGAATTCGCCAATGAACGCGTCAAGCTGGGCGGTGTGGTCAGTGCAAACAAGGGCCTGGATCCGGCAAATGCCCAGACTGAACTGGACAAGCTGAGCATCGAGTTGCTTCAGGATGAGGAAACAACGTTCCGCTTCGACGGTTCGGACCTGATGCCGGGCGCTGTTGGTTCCAACTCGTTCTGGAAGGGCGTCGTTGCATGGATCAACGGCACGCCGTCTAAGGAAGTTGCGGACAGCATCGAAAGCAGCTGGCCTAAGAGCTAACTCTCCCTGGTTCTGCGCCTCCGGCTTCAACGCCGGAGGCGCAGTGTCATCCTGCACATTCGATCTACCCACAACCATGGAGATGGGCAATGGAATTCATCGGAGGAAAATTCCTTCAAGTCGTGATCGCATTGGCGGTTTTCGCTGCGATTATTGGACTTATCATGCTGTTGGTGGACAGGGCTCCAAAGTCCGCCAAAGATAAAATCACTGTGGCCGGCTTCCTGGCTCCTGCAGCAATCCTTTTGCTTGTAGGGCTGGTTTACCCCGCCGCGCAGACCTCATTCCTCGCGTTCACTGACGCCAGCGGCAAGCTAAACGGGGTTGATAACTTCGTCTGGATGTTCACGCAGCCAGAAGCTCTGGTAACGCTCCGAAACACCATTATCTGGACTGTGCTGGTGCCGCTGCTTTCCACCGTTTTCGGTTTGGCCTATGCAGTCTTCATCGACAAAGCCAAGGGCGAGCGGATACTGAAGGCCCTCGTGTTTATGCCCATGGCCATTTCGTTTGTGGGCGCCGGTATCATCTGGAAACTTGTCTACGACTACCGCGGACCCGAGATTGAGCAAACCGGCGTGCTGAATGCGCTGCGTGTCGCTTTCGGGATGGAGCCAAAGCAATTCCTGCTGGATGCTCCCGAGAACACCATTTTCTTGATTATTGTGATGGTCTGGATCCAGACCGGGTTTGCCATGGTGATTCTTTCGGCGGCCATCAAGGGCGTCCCGGCAGAACTGGTGGAAGCGTCCCGCCTGGATGGCGCCAATCCATGGCAGCAGTTCCGCAACGTCACCATTCCGGGAATTCGCGGGTCACTCGTCGTTGTGCTCACCACGATCACCATCGCTACTTTGAAGGTCTTCGACATCGTCCGCACCATGACCGCGGGCAACTACGAAACTTCCGTGGTTGCCAATGAAATGTATACCCAGGCGTTCCGTGCCGGCGAACCGGGCAGGGGTGCCGCCCTGGCGCTGATCCTCTTCCTTCTGGTCCTGCCAATCGTCGTTTACAACGCCCGCGTACTTCGTCAGCAAAAGGAAATCCGATGACCGTCATGCCAGCGCCGGATGAGGCGGCAAATACACGAACTGCGGCCACGCGTGGGGGCGGTACGGCTGCACCTGCTGAAAGTTCCGCTCCGATAATGCGCCGGGTCAAAAGCAAGCTGACGTCCCGCTGGGCGACAGCCGCTGCCCTGGTCATTGCAGTGGTCTGGACTATTCCGACTTTCGGCCTGCTGGTGTCTTCCTTCCGTCCAGCCGCAAAGCAAGTGGGGCCCCGTTCAGACGGATGGTGGAACTTCTTCGGCGACTGGCAGTTCACCTTCAAGAACTACGCGGACGTTACTGCCGCGGGGGGATCACAGTCGGCCAACCTGACGCAGTACTTCGCCAATTCCCTGGCAATTGTCATTCCGGTCACTGTCTTCGTCCTGGTACTCGCCTCCATGGCCGCGTACATTTTTGCCTGGGGAAAGTTCAGGGGCCGGGAAGCCGCCTTTATTTTCGTTTTTGCCCTGCAGATTATCCCCCTGCAAATGACCCTGATTCCACTCCTCCAGCTGTTCACCCAAGTCCTGCAAATTCCGCCAGGTTCCTACACACAGCTATGGATCGCCCATACAATCTTCGGGCTGCCACTCGGAATCTTCCTCTTGCATAACTTCATCTCCGAAATTCCAGGTGAGGTCATTGAAGCCGCAAAAATGGACGGCGCCGGCCACACGACCATCTTCTGGCGGGTCATCCTGCCACTGTCAGTGCCCGCCCTTGCGTCGCTGGCAATCTTCCAGTTCCTCTGGGTCTGGAATGACCTTCTTGTAGCGCTGGTGTTCTCCGGCGGAACTGCGGACGTTGCCCCCATCACCCAGCGCCTGGCGGAAATCTCAGGAACCCGTGGCGCAAGGGACTACCTGAATCCCGCCGCTGCCTTCGTTTCCATCATCGTTCCGCTGGCCGTCTTCTTCAGCCTGCAGCGGTACTTCGTCCGGGGACTCCTCGCGGGAGGCCTCAAGGGCTAATAACCGACAGGGCCAGGGCGGCCGGCCGGTACGCCGGCCGGCTGCGGCCCTGCTAACCCCGGAAGGGCCATCATTTAGTGGCGGCCGGAAACGCTCAAGGGACAAATAAGGGGGCACCGTGGCACGCGCAGGCGAAAGGTCACAACGAGGCGGCCACAGTGGTGTCAGCATCGAAGACGTGGCGGCAGCGGCGGGAGTATCCACGGCCACGGTCTCGCGGGCAGTCCGGGGCCTGCCCCGGGTATCGCCGGCCACAAGGGAGAAAATCCTCGAGGTAGCCGGAAACCTGGGCTACGTCGCCTCCAGTTCCGCCTCGGGGCTGGCGACCGGCCGTACCAGAACGATTGGCGTGCTGGCACCCTTTGTGAGCAGGTGGTTCTTCTCCAAGGCCATCGAGGGCGCCGACCGGGAACTGCATGCCCGGAACTACAACCTTTCACTGTTCAACCTGGGCGGCCATGGCAGCAACCGTGAGCGGCTGTTCAGCAAGACCATGGTCTATAAGCAGATCGACGCCCTGCTGGTCCTGTGTATGGCACTGTCGCACGAGGAACTCGACCACCTGCAGAAGATCGATATCCCGCTGGTGGTGGTTGGCGGCCATGTTGAGGAATGCGCCTACATCGGCATCGACGACTACGCCGCCGCGTCCACGGCCGTCAGGCACCTCATCGACCAGGGCCACCGGGATATTGCCCTGCTGCACGGAGACGACGAGACAGACCTTAACTTTGATGTCCCGCGCGTCCGGATCCTCGCGTTCAAGGACGTTATGACGGCGGCCGGCCTGCCCACCCGCCCGGAATGGGACGAGTGGGGGGACTTCACCGTTCGCAGCGGGCAGGAGGCCTTCCGCCGGCTCTGGTCCAAGCCCGGGGGCAGGCCGACCGCAATTTTCTGTGCCTCGGATGAGATGGCGATGGGCGTCATTTTCGAAGCTTCCCGGATGGGCGTCCGGGTCCCCGAGGACCTTTCCGTCGTGGGCATTGACAACCACGATTTCGCAGAGGCGATGGGCCTCACTACGGTGGGCCAGCGGCCTGACGAGCAGGCCGAGCAAGCCACCAAGATGCTGCTCGACGAACTGGACGGTGACGCGGGAGCGGTGCAGTCCGCCGTCGCGCCCCATGAACTAATCGTCAGAAGGACCACCGCGCCGCCCCAGTCCTAGCGCCGTGAGTTCTTAGGCGCAGGCACAGGCACAGGCACAAGCTCAGGAAGCGCGGGCCAGCTGGCGGATGGGAATCCATCGGGAAGCCAGGCGGCGGTACGCCGCGGCTGCGCCCGTCATGTCACCCTCGGCCAGGCATTCGATTCCAAGCCTGATGTCCATGGGCGAATCGTCCGGGTACACCTTGTCGGCAACAGCTCCGTAGTCCAGCTCCACCATGGAGTTCACATGGAAGAGTTCAAGCCACTCGGTGAGCTGGGCAAGATCGTCCAGCATGTCAAGGTCCGGTGCCGCCAGTGCCAGGTTGGCCACGGCATAACGCGCACGCTCCAGGGCTTCCGTGATGGGTGCCCACACCCGGACCGTGAGGATCCGCCCGGAAGCCTCCACCACGTCTTTATGGTCTGAGTCCATAAACAGGGAAAACCAGCTGAAGGGGATCCCCCAGGTGGATGCCCTGGTGTGCACCCGGATGGACCCGTCACGCGCCTTCACTTGGTCGATCCGCTCCTGGTGCTTGTCCCGCTGCTCTTCAGGAATCAGCAGCTCAGCCAGCGGGCCGTGGATTCCCTCCATCAGCGCGTTCGCCGCCAGGCCGGCCCGCAGTACCAGTTGGCTGGGACAGTACAGCAGTTCGGGCTCTGCGTCAGCACCGTCGTCGGACGTGCCTCCCCCGGCCGCCGGGGCAGTGGTGACGCGCACCAGGTCGGTTCGTCCGGTGGGGAACGGGTCACCGCCGGACCGGGTGATCCGCCCCAGCGAGGCCAGCAGTTCCGCGTTTTCGACGGCGGCGCGCGAAGCAGTCTGCGCCCCCGCGGCGGCAATTGCTTGCCGCTGCTCCTCGGGAAAGGCGTCCAGGGGTTCGTAGACGCGGAGCGTCGAGGAGAATGGCAGGCCTGCCTGGCCCCGGTAGAGGTTTCCCGTCATCACGGCCTCCTTGAATGGGTCCAGGACAATGTCATTAGTCTGCCAGTTCCACCAGCACGGGTGCATGGTCCGACGCGCCCTTGCCCTTGCGCTCCTCGCGGTCGATCGACGCGCCGGTCACCCGTGCAGCCAGGGCCGGGGAGGCCAGCACGAAGTCGATCCGCATGCCTTCCTTCTTGGGAAAGCGCAGCTGAGTGTAATCCCAGTAGGTGTAGACGCCGGGACCGGGCGTGTACGGGCGCACCACATCCGTGAAGCCTGCGGACTCGAAAGCATGGAACGCCTCACGCTCCGGCGGGCTGACGTGGGTGTACCTGTTGTTAACGAACAGATCGATGTCCCACACGTCGTCGTCGAACGGTGCGATGTTCCAGTCACCCATCAGTGCCACCTGTGCCTGAGGGTTCTGCGTGACGAGTCCCTGCGCATGCGTTTTGAGGCTTTCCAGCCACTTGAGCTTGTACGGCATGTGTTCGTCGTCCAGCGAGCGGCCGTTGGGGACGTAAAGGCTCCAGATCCGGACGCCGGCGCAGGTGGCAGCCATCGCACGGGCTTCCTGCACGGGCTCCGTGCCGGTCTTGCCAAACGCGGGCTGGTCAAGGAACGTCCGCTCAACATCTTCGAGTCCCACGCGGGAGGCGATGGCTACGCCGTTCCACTGGTTCACGCCGAAGTGGGCCACTTCGTAGCCCATCCGCTCAAAGAGTTCCCACGGGAAGTTTTCGTCCTTGCACTTGGTTTCCTGGATGGCCAGGACGTCACAGTCGCTGCGCTGCAGCCAGGCCTCCACGCGGTCGGCACGGGCTCTGAGCGAATTCACATTCCAGGTAGCAATCTTCACAGTTCCTAACTTACCGTGGCCGCGCCACCGCGGGTAAAGCCCAGGTAAAGCTCCGGCAAGGCACCGGGCAAGCTCCCGGCAGGCGCATCCGCGATGATCCCTGTCCGGTGGAGTTTAGTAGGAAGTCCGAGTATATTCGCAACCAGAAATGACCTGGGTCACACGCGAAGGAGCTTCCGGCCATGGTGCGCGAGCTTTCCCACTACGTCGGCGGCCAGCATGCGGGCGGCAGCTCCGGCCGCTTCGGCGACGTCTTTGACCCCTGCACCGGAACCGTCCAGGCCCATGTTCCGTTGGCCGGCCGGGACGAGGTGACCAATGCCGTTGCTGTCGCCGCAAAGGCCCAGGAGGAATGGGCGGCCATGAACACCCAGCGCCGCGGCCGGATCCTGCTCCGGTTCGTGGACCTGGTCAACAGGGACATGGACGCACTGGCGCGGCTACTGTCCTCGGAACACGGAAAAACCCTCGCCGACGCCAGAGGAGACATCCAGCGTGGCCTGGAAGTGGTGGAGTTCGCCGCCGGCGCGCCGCACCTGCTCAAGGGGGAGTTCTCCACCGAGGCCGGACCCGGGATAGACATCCATTCACTGCGCCAGCCCCTTGGTGTGGTGGCCGGGATCACGCCGTTCAACTTTCCCGCCATGATTCCGCTCTGGAAGTCCGGGCCGGCCCTGGCCGCGGGCAACGCCTTCATCCTGAAGCCCTCCGAGCGGGATCCGTCCGTGCCGCTGCGCCTGGCGGAGCTGTACTCCGAAGCTGGCGTGCCGGACGGCGTGTTCAACGTGGTCAACGGCGACAAGGAGGCGGTGGACGCCCTCCTGGAGGATCCCCGGGTCAAAGCCATCGGGTTTGTGGGCTCCACCCCTGTTGCCCAGTACATCTATGCCACGGCGGCCGCCCACGGCAAGCGGGCCCAGTGCTTCGGCGGAGCCAAGAACCACATGGTGGTGATGCCGGACGCAGACCTGGACCAGGCTGCCGACGCCCTCATCGGTGCAGGGTACGGCTCCGCGGGGGAGCGCTGCATGGCCGTTTCGGTGGCTGTTCCGGTGGGGCAGGAAACCGCTGACCGGCTTGTCGCCAAACTCCAGGACCGGGTGAAGAGCCTGAAGGTGGGCCACAGCCTCGACCGGGACTCGGACTTCGGCCCGGTGGTGGCCGCCTCCGCCAAGGAACGGATCGAAGGCCTGATCCAGGCGGGACTGGACGAGGGCGCCACGCTCCTGGCGGACGGCCGGGGAATCACGGTGGAAGGCTACGGGAACGGTTTCTGGGTGGGGCCAACGCTTTTTGACCACGTGACGCCAGACATGGGCATTTACCGGCAAGAGATCTTCGGTCCCGTCCTCAGCGTGGTGCGGGCGTCCGACTACGACGAGGCGCTGCAGTTGTGCAGCAGCAATGAGTTCGGCAACGGCGTGGCCATCTTCACGCGCGATGGCGACGCAGCCCGGGATTTCGCCGCCCGGGTTGACGTGGGGATGGTGGGCATCAACGTCCCCATCCCGGTGCCGATCGCGTACTACACGTTCGGCGGCTGGAAGGCGTCGGGGTTCGGCGACTTGAACCAGCACGGCGCGGACGCCTTCCGTTTCTACACCAAGACCAAGACGGTCACCACACGGTGGCCCTCAGGAATACGTCACGGGGCCAGCTTCGTGATGCCGGAAGGAAGCTGATGACGGACAGCCCGAAGCCGGCTGCGGACAACCAGGCCGAGGTGCTGTTCGAGCGCCGCGGCAGGCTGGGGATCATGACCCTCAACCGGCCCCAAGCCGTCAACGCGTTGACCGCGGGAATGGTGGATGGGCTGCTCGAGCAGCTCACCGCGTGGGCGGACGACGACGGCGTTGCCACGGTCCTGGTGCGGGGCGCCGGTGACCGTGGGCTGTGCGCCGGGGGCGACATCGTGGCCATCTACCAGGACATGCTGGCCGGCGGCGGGCTGACGGCGGACTTTTGGCAGGTGGAGTACCGGCTCAATTCCCTGATCTCCCGCTACCCGAAGCCATATGTGGCGCTGATGGATGGCCTGGTGCTGGGCGGCGGCGTGGGGATTTCCGCGCACGGTTCGGTCCGGGTGGTGACTGACCGGACCCGGATGGGCATGCCGGAGACGACCATTGGTTTTGCGCCCGACGTCGGCGGCACCCTGCTGCTGTCCCGGGCGCCGGGGGAGGCGGGTACCCATGCGGCGCTGACCGGCGCCCACCTCAGCGGGGCGGATGCCCTGCACCTTGGACTCGCAGACCACTACCTGCCGTCGGACAGGCTCGAGGACCTCCTGGCGGCACTGGAAACCGAAACTGCGGAAGCCGCCGTCGCGCGGCACAGCAAGGCGCCGCCGCCCTCGGCCCTTGAGGAGCAGCGTGACTGGATTGACAGGTGCTACGCCTCGGATGACGCCGGGGAAATTATCCGGCACCTCCGGAGCTTCGACGGCGAAGGCGGCGCAGTGGCCCGGATTGCCGCCGACACCATCGAGGCGAAATCGCCCACGGCCGTGAAGGTCACGCTGGCCTCCCTCCGCCGCGTGAAGGGCCTCACCCTCGATGAGGCCCTGGCGCAGGAGTACCGGGTAGGTTTGCGGTTCCTGGAAGCACCGGACTTCCGGGAGGGCATCAGGGCGCAGGTAGTGGACAAGGACCGCACGCCACACTGGCGGCCGCCCACCCTGGCGGAGGTGCTGCCCCAGCAGGTGGAACGCTTCTTTGAGCCCCTGGGCAGCAAGGAACTTGACCTGCAGCTAAAGGAGACGGACCATGCCTGAGAAGTTCACCGTTGCGTTCCTGGGCCTCGGCCACATGGGCGGACCCATGGCGGTGAACCTGGTCAAAGCGGGGTACACGGTAGCCGGCTTCGACGTCGTGCCCGCAGCCCTTGAAGCAGCCCGTACACATGGTGTTCCGGTTGCGGCCAGTGCTGGTGAGGCAGTATCCGGTGCAGACGTGGTCCTCACCATGTTCCCGGGCGGCCGGCATGTGCTCGATGCCTACCTGGGCACAGCCGGCGGGCCTGGCCTGCTGGCGGTGGCTGCCCCCGGAACGATGTTCCTGGACTGTTCCACCATTAACGTGGACGAAGCCCGGGAAGCAGCGAGGCTGGCTATTGAAGCCGGCCACCGCTCGGTGGATGCCCCGGTATCCGGCGGAGTGGTGGGCGCCGAAGCGGGCAGCCTTACGTTTATGGTCGGCGGCGATAAAGCGGACTTCGAGGCAGTCCTGCCGCTGCTGGACGTGATGGGCAAACGCGTTGTCCACTGCGGTGCCCACGGCGCAGGACAGGCAGCCAAAATCTGCAACAACCTGATCCTGGGCGCCTCCATGATTGCCGTCAGCGAGGCTTTTGTGCTGGGGGAAAAGCTGGGCCTGAGCCACCAGGCGCTGTTCGATGTGGCGTCGGCGGCGTCGGGGCAATGCTGGGCGCTCACCACGAACTGCCCCGTGCCCGGTCCCGTCCCCACGAGCCCGGCCAACCGCGACTACCAGCCCGGTTTCGCCGGAGCCCTGATGGCCAAGGACCTCAACCTGGCCGTCAACGCACTGCACAGTACAGGAGTTGCAGCCCGGGTTGGCCCGCTGGCTGCTGAAATCTACGATACGTTTGCCGCGGAAGGCGGTGCAGGCCGGGATTTCTCCGGGATCATCACGGACATTCGGGACAGGTCGAACGCCCAGGGAAATCCGGCGGACGTGGCGGCATCCGGATCGCCGGCGGCTGGAAACCCGGCGGCCGGCGTTCCAGCCCCGGAATCACCGGCACCACCAGCATCACAGGCAGCGCAGGACGACGGGAGCCCCGAATGACGGAATACACAAACATCCTCGTGGAACAGCGGGGCCGGGTGGGCCTGGTGACGTTGAACCGGCCGCAGGCGTTGAATGCGCTGAACAAAGCCACCATGGAGGAGCTCGTGTCCGCCGTCCGCGCCATGGATACCGATCCCGGTGTGGGGGCCGTGGTCATCACCGGCTCAGGCAAGGCCTTCGCCGCCGGGGCTGACATCAAAGAAATGGCGGCCCAGGGTTACATGGACATGTACGCCGCGGACTGGTTCCGCGGCTGGGAGGACTTCACCAGGCTCCGCATACCCGCGATTGCCGCAGTCTCGGGATTCGCCCTGGGCGGGGGCTGCGAGCTGGCGATGATGTGCGATCTCATCATCGCCGGGGACAACGCGAAGTTCGGCCAGCCGGAGATCAACCTGGGCGTACTGCCCGGCATGGGCGGATCCCAGCGCCTCACCCGCGCCGTGGGCAAGGCCAAAGCAATGGACCTGATCCTGACCGGAAGGTTCATCGGGGCGGAGGAAGCTGACCGTTGCGGCCTGGTGTCCCGGGTGGTGCCCGCTGAGGATGTTGTGGAGGAAGCGCTGAAGGCCGCCGAGGTGATCGCCGCCAAGTCCAAGCCGGCGGCCATGGTGGCGAAAGAGGCCGTGAACGCCGCCTTCGAAACCGGGCTGGCGCAAGGCGTCCTGTTCGAGCGCAGGCTGTTCCACTCCCTTTTCGCCACCGAGGACCAGAAGGAAGGCATGGCGGCTTTCACGGAAAAACGCCAGCCCGAATTCAAGCACCGCTGAGCGAAAGCGACTCCCGGTAGGCGGCCAGGTCGACGGCCATCTCCTCGGCCATCAGATGGTTATTGATCACGACGGCGGTCCAGGCGGCAGCTGCCGCGGAGGCAAGCACCTGCGCCTTCAGGTCCGTCACGTTTCCCGCCGCCCATACGCCCGGTACGGACGTGGCGCCATCCGCATCGGTGGCAAGGTAGGTTCCCATTCCGGAGGAGTGCTCGGACGGAACGAGCCCGAGGCCGGCAAAGGCTTCCAGCCGTGCCCGCACCCGTGCACCCACCACCAGGGCCTCCACCGCAACGTCCGGTCCGCCGGCCAGGGCAACACCCCGCAGGCGGTCCTCCTCCACCCGGACCGATTCCACCGCGCCGGCTGCCACCTTGATCCCGCGGGCAGCCAGTTGTTCCGCTTCGGCGTCGGACGGGACAACCCTGTTGTTGAGGAACAGCGTGATGTCGCTGCTCCACTGCCGGAAGAGCAGGGCCTGGTGCACGGACCACGGTCCGTTCCCCAGGATGCCAATCACCTGGTCCTGCACCTCCCAGCCGTGGCAGAACGGGCAGTGCAGCACGTCCTTGCCCCAGCGTTCCCGGAGACCGGGAAGGCCCGGCAGTTCGTCGTCCAGGCCCGTGGTGACCAGGAGCCGGCGTCCGCGAAGCTGTGTCCCGTCGTCGAGCATCACTTCGAAGCCCTGGTCCACGTCCCCGCGGGCGGCAACCACCCTGCCCCGGACCATGGCCGCACCGTAGCTCTCGGCCTCGCCCCGGCCAATGGCGAGGAGGTCCGCGGGCTTGATGCCGTCGCGGGACAGGAAGCCATGGACTCCCTCGGCGGGGGCGTTGCGTGGTTCACCGCTGTCCACCACCACTACGGAGCGGCGGCTGCGGCCCAGCATCTGCGCGGCGCTCAGCCCGGCTGCGCCGCCGCCGATAATCACGACGTCAGGCATTGATTCTTTGGATTTTGTCATAGGTCCAATGATCTGGCGCCTCTCCTTCGGCTGGCAAAGGCTTTTGCTGAAGTGGCAAGATTGGACCATGGATGAACAACTGGATGACGTCCTGGCGGCTGTCGGCCCGAGGCTGCGGGCGCTCCGTCTCGCGAGGGACATCACCTTGTCAGCATTGGCGGAGGCCACCGGAATCTCGGTCAGCACGCTGTCCCGGCTGGAGTCCGGCCAACGCCGGCCCAACCTCGAGCTCCTCCTGCCGCTGGCCAAAGCCCACCAGGTACCGCTCGATGAACTGGTCGGTGCTCCTGCCACTGGGGATCCGCGTGTCCACCTGCGTCCCATCAAGGCAAGGGGGATGACGATCATTCCGCTGACCAGGAAGCCGGGCGGTATCCAGGCCTATAAACACATCCTGCCCGCCGGGCCGCTCGAGGAGCCCAGCCCGAAGGTGCATGAGGGCTACGAGTGGCTGTACGTCCTCAACGGAAAACTTCGAATGATCCTCGGTAGCCAGGACCTCGTACTCCGCGCCGGGGAAGCGGCAGAGTTCGATACCCGCGTCCCGCACTGGTTCGGCCGCGCGGACGGCAAGCCCGTGGAATTCCTCAGCCTTTTCGGCACGCAGGGGGAGCGGATGCATGTCAGGGCAAAGCCCGCCTGAACCAGGGTCCCAGCCTCTGTGCAGGTGCGTAAGGTAGACAGGGCAGACCAAACGTGGACGCGGACGGGGGAGTTGTATGTGGGGAACGGCGGCGGACGAAGGCGGCTCGACCGAGAACCTTACCGGACTCGTGGGGATAGCTGCCCGCGGCATCGAGCAGTTGGGCGAGTGGGGGGTCGGGCTCTTCACCCTTGCTGAAACCGTGGTGCCGCCCATCCCCAGCGAAGTGATTTTGCCACTGGCCGGCTACCTTGCAAGGCAAGGGGCCCTGAACCTGGTCCTCGTTTTTGTCACCAGCACGCTGGGAGCCTACCTGGGTGCACTTTTCCTGTATTGGCTGGGCGCCAAGCTCGGGCTGGAGCGTTCCATCCGCGGCTTATCCCGGCTGCCCCTGGTGGACCGCGAGGACTTCGAGAATGCAGCGGGCTGGTTCCGCCGTCATGGACGGTCGTCCATCTTTTTTGGCAGGTTGCTTCCGGGCGTGCGGAGCCTGATCTCCCTTCCTGCCGGGGCTTCCGCCATGCACCTTGGAACGTTCAGCCTTTACACCCTGGCAGGCAGCGGGCTGTGGAACGGGGCACTCCTGGGACTGGGCTACCTGGTGGGCACGCAGTACAGAATTATCGAGGAGTACTCCAGGTTCCTGAACTACGCCGTCTATGCCGCCGTGGGCGTAACCGTGGTGCTGCTCGTGGTCAGGCGCATCAAGCGCAAGAAGGCCGCACGCTGATCCGGCAGTTGGGAAGTGCGTCCAGGAGCGGCTCGGTGCACTGTTCAGGAATCAGTGAAGTCGCCGGCATTCCGGCGGAAGTCCCGTAGGATCCGGATCAGCTGGTCCACATCATCCGGCCCGAATCCGGGATCGCTGAAAACAGCTGCGTTCAGTGCCGCGGTCGAGCGCTTGGCCAGGGTGCGCCCCTCGTCGGTGAGCTCAACCAGTGTGGTGCGCCCGTCCGTAGGGTGCGGGCTGCGACGCACCAGCCCTGCGTCCTGGAGCCGGTCCACCGCGTTGGTGATGGAGGTCGGGTGGACCTGGAGGAGGGTGCTCGCCTTCTTCATCGGAAGGGACCCGTTCCTTGCGAAGCTCAGCAGCGCGAGCAGTTCATAGCGGGCGAACGTCAGCCCGAAGGGCTTGAGGGTGAGTTCGATCCTGGCCAGCAGGATCTGCTGGGTCCGCATGATTGCCGTGATGGCAGCCATCGGCGCAGCGACGTCCGCCCAGCCGCGCTCCTCCCAGTTGCGGCGGGCATCTGCAATGGGATCGCGGGATAGCGGACTGCCCACAGCCAGCCTTTCGCCAAGTGATGTACCTCACGTGAGTGGTGGACCTGTGCAATATACTAGGACATCCAATGGTTTCGTACAGCAGTTTGGGAGCGAGGGGGATCGCCGATGCACCCCCCGGCACATGACGCAGGAGCACCACCGTTTCCGGATGCCGACCTGATGTACATCGTGGACCTCCTGCCGGCGGCTGAGCGGGACAGGTACTTCACCATCCGCCGCTTCCTGCAGGCATCCGTCCGGCAGCCCTCCATTGAGTACTGGAACCGCGAGGAGTTCCCTTTTGGCCTGCTGGCGGACATGGGAACGTACGGCCTCGGAGCCCTGCAGCTGGACGGCAGCTCCACCCTCTTCAAGGGCCTGATGTACGTAGAGCTGGCCCGGGCGGATGTGTCCCTGTCTGCGTTGGCCGGGATCCACAACGAGCTGATTCTCGGGATGATCAGCCAACTGGGGTCCGAGGAGCAAAAGGCCCGGTGGCTGCCGGGCCTGAAAACTTTCCGCCACCTAGGAGCCTTCGCGCTGACGGAGCCGGAGCACGGCTCGGACATCGCCGGCGGGCTGGAAACCTCGGCCAGGCTCGACGGCGGTACCTGGGTCCTCAACGGGGCCAAGCGCTGGATCGGGGCCGGGACCATCGCCGATTTCGCCCTGGTATGGGCACGGGACGAGGCGGACGGGGAAATCAAGGGTTTCATCGTTGAGACAGACCGTGACGGCTATACAGCCACCAAGATCGCCAACAAGATCGGGCTGCGACTCATGCAGAACGCGGACATTGGGCTCCAGGACGTGAGGATTCCTGCAGGCAATCTTCTGCCCGGGGCCACCAGCTTCTCCCGCACCAACGAACTGCTCCGGGACTCCCGGGCCTGGGTCGGCTGGCAAGGTGCCGGCATCCAGCTCGCGGCCTTCGACGTCGCCCGTGCCTACACCTTGGGCAGGCGGCAGTTCGGCAAGGAGCTGGCCCGATTCCAGCTGGTCCAGCAGCAGCTGGCGGACATCCTGGGCAACGCGTCCGCATCCTTGGCGCTGATGGTGCAGTTGGCCCGCATCCAGGAAGGCGGGAAGCTTGAGATGGCGCAGGCGGCCATGGCCAAAGCGACCATCACCCGGTTGGCACGTGCCTCGGTGGCCATGGGCCGTTCACTCCTGGGCGGCAATGGCATCAGCAGCGATTATGAAATGGGCAAGCTGTTCGGTGACGCCGAAATCCTTTACACCTACGAGGGCACCTACGAGATCAACTCGCTGATCGTGGGCAGGGCGGTCACCGGAAAATCCGCTTTCACCTGAGTTCCCCCTTCTTCACCTAAGCCGCAGACGGACCGATGTCGTGCCGGACCGTTGTCCCGCCGGCCCCGCGTAGGTAGCATCGAACACTAAGCCTACTTAGTGTTTAATCGGGTGTTCGTTCGAAAGGGGAGGCGGAATGCGCGTCAGCAATTCGGTGGTGGTGATCACCGGCGCGTCCAGCGGGATCGGGAGGGCCACTGCCCTGCGCTTCGCCGCCAAGGGTGCCCGGCTGGTCCTGGCTGCCCGGGGATCGGAATCACTGGAAGCCGTGGCTGCACAATGCAGGAAACGCGGTGCGAAGGCCATCGCCGTCCCCACCGACGTCACCGATCCGGGCAAGGTGGAGGCACTGGCATCCCGTGCCGTCGAGGAATTCGGGCGGTTGGATGTGTGGGTCAACAACGCAGCGGTCGGCGCCTTCGGCCTGCTCACCGAGATCCCTCCAAAGGAGTTCCAGCGGGTACTGGATGTCAACATCACCGGCTATGTCAATGGCGCCCGGGCGGCGCTGACCCGCCAAACAGCCCAAGGCTCGGGCACCCTGATTAATGTTTCGTCCATCGTGGCAGAAGTCCCGCTGCCCTACTCCGCCGCATATTCCGTCTCCAAGGCCGCGGTGCGGGCACTCAGCATCAGCCTGCGCTCGGAACTGGCCCGCGAAGGCGTCAGCGGGGTGCACGTGTGCACGGTGCTCCCGGCCACCATTGACACCCCGTTTTACCAGAACGCAGCCAACTTCACCGGCCGCCGCCCGATGGCGATGCCCCCCGTCTACACGCCGCAGCGGGTGGCGAAAGCCGTCGTGAAGCTGGCAGCGCGTCCGCGCCGGGAAACCGTCGCAGGAGGATTTGGGGGCCGCCTCCTGGTGCTGCAGCACAAGTTCACCCCAGGCGCAGTGGAAGCGGCCGCTGCTCGCCAGGTGGACCACCGCCAGCTCTCCCGGTGGCGGTCCACCTCCGTAACTCCCGGAAACCTTCACCAGGCGTCGCAATCCATCGGAAAGGCTGCCACAACAGGGGGATGGCACGGGCGGCGGCGGACGGCGCAGCGGATGGTAGCGGGCGCGGCAGCACTGACGGGAGCTGTCGTGGCCTTGCGGAAGCGGCTGGGCTGATTGCGGGGAGCTTTCCGCGGCTGCACATCCCGGGGCCACGCCGTACATCCCGGGCCACGCCGTCGTTCCGGCAGGTATTTGCTAGAGGTTCCTTTCGGCGTACGCCCGCAGCGCGTCCCGAACGAAACCGGCGCCCGCTTCGCCACCGTAGTTGGCCGCGAACCTGGCGTCGGCAACGTACATCTCCGCCAGTCCCACGACATACCCCTTCACGTCCCCGCCGCTTTCGGACGCGGGAGTGCCGGGTATGGACGTGAACCAGTCAACGTGGCGCCGTGCCAGGTCCTGCGCTTCGGGGCTGTCGGCGGCGAGTCCTGATCCCGACGCTGCAATCCAGTCGCTGCCCAGCTTTTCGGCGCGGGACTTCCACTCCTGTTTCTGCTCCGTTCCCATGCCCCGCCACCAGGCGTCGCTTTTGGCGTAGGCCTCCTTGCCCCAGCGCTCCTCCACCTCGTCCTTGTACTGGGTGTGGTCGAAGCCGTCAAACATCTTTTCGGCCATGAGTTCGCCTCCTCCTTTCACTGTTTCGATTGTTTGCTGTACGGACAGAACCTGGCGGGCCAGCCGCGCCTGCTCCTGCCGCAGCCAGTCCAGGTGGCGGCTCAGCGCCTTGAGCGCGTCTGTCTCGTGCTGGAAGACCTCGGCGATGGCCGGCAGCCCCAGCCCGAGTCCCCGGAGCAGGAGGATCCGCTGCAGCTGCAGGAGCGCTGCCCCGTTGTAATAGCGGTAGCCGTTACGCCCAACGCGGCTGGCCTTCAGCAGCCCGATGTCGTCGTAGTGCCGGAGGGTCCGGCTTGTTGTGCCTGCCATCCTGGCGACATCCTGGATGGACCAGTCGGTGGCCGTCTCCGCTTCGGTTGCTTCCATGCTCCGAGCGTAGGGGTTGACGCAGCGTCAAGGTCAAGCAGGTTTCCCGGGGTATCGGTTACGCAGTGGGCGGGTGCGGGGCGAGCGGGCGCGGGCCTGGGCGACGAGGCGCGTGAAGGCGAAGATGAAGACTGCCTCGATAATGATCATCAACGCCACAAGCAGCCATTGTTCCTCGGCAATAAAAACGACGCAGCCTGCGAGCGCGAGCAATGTCCCCAGCACCAGGGTGTAAACGGCAAATCCTACGGCAACGCGTGCGCTGCGGACGCCGGTCCGGAAACCGAAACCGTGCGGCTCCCCGCCGGGCTGCCCGGGAACGCGGTCCGGGGCGGCAGGCGGAAGCCTGTCGAACTCTTCCCACGGATCCTTCGCTGGGTCGTTGCCCGGAACGTTGTCCGGGTGCTGTCCGGTCATAATCCAATTATCCCAGTACCCGCCCAGGGATGGGGATGGGGATAGGGATTGGGAACCGGGACGGGGCAGGTCACGAAGCCCCGCGCGACGTTCACCAATGTCATCCGCGAAGCAGAAGCAGGGGACACAAAAACAGCGGCCCCTCCAACTGACGTTGGGGAGGCCGCTGCTGTGGCGACATTCCTCCTGCAGGTGCGGGAGGGAAGCCGAAGCCTTAGAGCGGGCGGATGTTCTCTGCCTGCGGGCCCTTGGGACCCTGGGTCACATCGAATTCAACCTTCTGGTTCTCATCGAGTGAGCGGTATCCGCTGCTGGCGATTGCTGAGTAGTGGGCGAAAACGTCAGCGGACCCGTCATCGGGGGCAATGAAGCCAAAACCCTTTTCGGCGTTGAACCATTTAACTGTGCCTGTTGCCATGGCTGCATTCCTTCGTGTGACTCTGATTCTCTCCCCGGGCCACCGGCCCGAGGTGCGCGGAGAACGTCCCCCGCAGTCCCCAACGTACGGGGCCAACGCCAACCATGCAAGGGTAACGACATTAAAGTGTCGTCAGCGCATCCCCTCGCGGCGGATTGCGGTGGCAATGGCAGCGGCCCTGGTTTCCACTCCCAGCTTGGCGTAGATGTGCGCGAGGTGGGTCTTGACCGTGGCCTCCGAGATGAAGAGGCGCTGTCCGAGTTCCCGGTTGCTGAGGCCTTGCGTGAGGAGGCTGAGCAGTTCGGCCTCGCGCGGAGTGAGGATCTCGTCGGGGTTGCGCAGCTGCTGGAAAAGCCGGGATGCCACGGGGGCGCTCATGACGCTCTTGCCTTGGACTGCCCCGCGGATGGCCGCGAAAATCTCATCAGGTGCGGCATCCTTCAGGAGGTAGCCCATCGCGCCGGCGTCCACTGCCCGGACGATGTCCGCATCGGAGTCGTAGGTGGTGAACACCAGGATGGCCTGCCCTTTGTTGCGCTCGCGGATCCGCTGGATGGCCTCGATCCCGTCCATGCCCGCGCCCATGGCCAGGTCCATCACCACCACCGCCACGGCGTCCTGTTCCAGCCGTTCCAGCGCTTCCTCCCCGGACGCTGCCTCGGCGACGACGGCGATATCAGGTTGGGTACCCAGCAGAGCCCGCAGCCCGCTTCTCACCACCAGGTGGTCGTCCACCAGCAGCACTGTGATGGCACTCATGCAGGATTGTCCATGCTTCCCGGCTCCGCCGGCGCGGGCAGCTGGGCCGCGACGATGGTCCCTTCGCCAGGTGCGCTTTCCACTGAGAAAACGCCGCCCAGCTGCTCCACCCGCTGCCGCATGGCACGCAGCCCGTACCCTCCGGCGTCCGACGGCGGTGCTGCCGCCGCGGGATCGAACCCGGCACCGTCGTCGTGGACGTCCAGGGTGACGGCGTCCGGAAGGTAGCCGAGAGTTACCGTGGCGGTGGCGGCGCCCGCATGGAGCTTAATGTTTGAGGCAGCGCTTTGGACTACCCGGAGGAGGGCGTGGCGCACATCCGGCGGCACCGGCCGCGGTTCACCCGTGACCAGGAGCCTGGCGTCCGGGACGTACTGCCTGGCCGCGAAAAGCAGGGCCTCAGGCAAGGGCGACGCGTCCAGTCCGGGGGAGGCAAGTTCGTGGACCAAGCTCCGGGTCTCGGACAGGTTGCCCCGGAGCAATGCAGTGGCCTGGCCGAGGTCGGCGTGGGCTGAAGGACTGGGCCATGCCCGGCCGGCTGCCTCCAGCAGGAGCAGGCTGCTGGCCAGCCCCTGGGTGACGGTGTCGTGGATTTCCCGGGAGACACGCTCCCGTTCGGCGATGGTTCCTGCCCGGCGCTCGCTGGCCGCCAGCTGCCCTTGGGCGAGGGAGACTTCCGCGTGCAGGCGGCGCTGTTCCTCGGCGTCGTGCTGAATCCTGTCGTAGATCAAGGTCAGCATCAGCCCCACGGCGAGCGGGCCGAGGAGCATGGCAAGGTCAGTGCCGCTGCTCAGCCGGAACAGCCCTGCCGCAGTGGCAAGAGCGGTGGCTCCCGCCGCTGCGTACGCGGCTGCACCGCTCAGTGCGCTGCGGCACACGAAGAAAAGCGCGAACGAGCACCAGGCAAAGCTCGGCGCCGCAATGACCAGGACGGCCCACACTGCAACCAGGGTGAATACCCATAACGCTCCCGGTTTCCCCCGCGATGAAAGGACGGCGACGGCGAAGTACAGCAGGCAGGCCGCTGCCGCCAGCCCCAGGACGAGGACGTTGTCCGCGGGGCTGTGCCGCATCACGTACCGGACCAGGGACGCCACCAGCAGGACGGCGAAGCCACCATGAACGGCGGCATCAATGCTGCCGAAGCGGGCTGCGGGGCTGGTGGACGCGCTGGTCCCGTCCGCGCCGGTCCCGCCGGGAGCGATCGAGTCGGGGACGGATGCGGCTTGCGCGGCGCTGGCGGAGGGAGGCATGGGAATTCCGGTTCCAGTGGGGAATGCTACCCACCATGCTATTGCCCCGGCCCGTGCACCGTCTCTCAGCCTTTTGGCTGATACGGCTGGCCTATTGGATCAGGACGCCACAGCCAAAAGCCCGATGGCAGGCAGCCGGAGTCCCGGAAGGATTGGGGATGAAACGAACCCCGCTTCGACTGTGGGGCTCCGAGCAAAGGAAACAGCATGAAGAAGTCCACGAAAGTTCTTGCCGCCGCAGCCGCCAGCGCGCTTGCCCTCACCGCCGGGGTGACGGTTGCCGCCAATGCCGGCGCCGGTTCCGCTCCCATTGCCGTCCCTGCTGCCGACATCCAGCCCGTGCCGGAGAACGTGGTACAGCAGAACCGTATCTCGGTGGGCGCCTCGGCCAAGGCGGTGCAAGCGGCGCTGGCCAAATGCCAGGCTGACAAACTTCCCTTTGTGACGGTGGCCCTGGTGGACCGCTTCGGGACTGTCCAGGCGCTGCTTCGGGGCGACAATGCGGCCGAGCACACCATTGAAGCCGCACAGCAGAAGGCCTACACCGCCGCCGCCTTTGGGACCCCCACCAGCGAACTGGCAAAGCGAATCAACGGAACCGGCCCCAGCATCGCCGACCTCCCCGGCACCCTCTTCCTGGCCGGCGGCGTCCCGCTGAAGGTGAACGGGGTTTCGGTGGCCGGCATCGGCGTCGGCGGTGCTCCTGATGGCGCGCTGGATGAGGCCTGTGCTGCAGCCGGTGCGGACGCCATCGCGGCCGCCGGCGCGCCTAAGTAGGCTAAGCGCATGAGGTGGTTCGGGGCCCTGATTGTGGTGCTTATCCTGACCGGGTGCCAGGCGGGTCCGGGGGAGCCGCAGCAGGCGGCGTCCCCTCCGCCGTCGGCCCTGGCGACTCCGGACGCCCTACCGTCCGCGGGGGACCCGGCGTCCCCCGCACCGGCTGCACCGGCAACCACGCCGCCCGCGCTCTCTGCGGAAGCACAGGCCCAGCTTGACCAGGACCTGATAGCCGCAGCCAAGGCCAACAACGCGCCGCTGATCAGCCAACTGATCGCCCGTGGCGGCAATGTCAATGCCAAGGACGCCATCCAGGATTCGGCTTTCCTCTACGCAGGTGCCGAAGGATTCAATGAGGTGCTCCGGCTGACGTTGGCCGCCGGGGCCGATGTCGCGAGCACCAACCGGTACGGCGGGACCGCCCTTATTCCGGCCAGCGAACACGGCCACGTGGAGACGGTGCAGATCCTGATCGACGCAGGAGTGCCGGTGAACCATGTCAACAACCTGGGCTGGACTGCCATGCAGGAGGCCATCCTGCTGAACAACGGCGGGCCCAGGCAGCAGGAAGTGGTCCGGCTTCTCCTGGCAGCAGGCGCCGACCCCAACATCAGGGATCCGCAGGGGAGGACCGCACTGCAGAACGCCGAACGGCTGGGCTTCGGCGAAATCGCCACCCTGATCCGCGCCCGCGGCTAGCCTCAAGGACAAGGAGTTTTTGTCCAGATATGCAGGGTTTGAGACGGTCAAAGTCCGCATATCTGGACAAAAACTCCAAGGGGTTACACAGCCTCCAGGACGCTGACGTAGTTGGCGATGCCCACGCCGCCCATGTTCTGGACCGCGGCGCGGCGGGGGTTGGCGAGCTGCATGCCGCCTGCGGTCCCGCTCAGCTGCATGGCGGCGATGACGTGCTGTGATACCCCGGTTGCTCCCACGGGATGGCCCTTGGCCTTGAGGCCGCCGGAAACGTTGATGGGCAGTTTGCCGTCCTTGTACACCCAGCCCTCCTCGATGGCCCGGGCACCCTGGCCCGGTTCCGTCAGGCCCATCGCCTCGTACATCAGCAGCTCCGCGATGGTGAAGCAGTCGTGTACTTCCGCGAAGTCCAGGCCCTCCAGCCCGACGCCGGCCATCGTCAGCGCGCGCTGCCAGGACACCCGGGTGGCGTTGAAGGCAACCGGGTCCCGGCGGGATGCGGGGAAGAAGTCGTTGGCGTGGCCAAAGCCTGCCAACCGTACGGGTGCAGTGGCACCGCCGGTCGGGGAAGTGGACAGCACGACGGCGGCGGCGCCGTCGGACACGGGGGAGCAGTCGGTGCGGCGCAGCGGGTCGGCCACCATGGGGTTCTTGTCCGAGACCCTTCGGCAGAAGTCCTCGCCCAGGTCCTTGCGCAGCTGCGCGTAGGGGTTGTCCACGCCGTTGCGGTGGTTCTTTGCCGCGATGCTGCCCAGGACGTCACCCAGGTTGCCGTCGCCGTACCGCTTCCCGTAGTGCTTGGCCACCTCGGCAAAGAGCCCCGTGAAGCCGGTGGTGGAGGCCTTGCCCGCCATGTCGTAGTCGGCGCCCAGCAGGCCTGCCCCCACAACCTCGGCGCCCGCGTGGGTCATCTTTTCCGCGCCGATCACCAGCACCGTCTTCGCCGTGCCCGCCAGCAGGGACTTGGTGCCCTGCTGGAACGCAGCGGAACCGGAGGCACAGGCATTTTCCACCCGGGTGGCGGAAACGTTCGCCAGATCTGCCGAGACCTGCAGCGCCAGCGACGACGGGAAGGCCAACGGCATCATGCCGGAGTTGAACTGGCCGAGGTAGATTTCGTCGATCTGGCCGGGCTCGATGCCGGCGTTCGCGATGGCCTCGGTGGCAACCTGGACGATCAGGGACTCAAGGGTTTCCTCCGTGAATTTTCCGAAGCGGCTGTGTCCCCAGCCTGTCAGCAGGACATCCCTGCCAAACTGTTCCTGCAGGCTCATGCTGTGGCTCCTTCCAGGGCAGCAGCTGCCGGTGCCGGCGTGTCCAGGGCCACGGTGAAGCCGGCTTCCGTCTTTTCCCGGATCTCCTCCACCGTGACGCCCGGGGCGAGGCGGGTCAGCGTGAGCTGCCGCCCGCCGTCGTCCGTCCTGTAGAGGTCGAAGACCGCGAGGTCGCTGATGATCCGGTCCACCACAGCAAGGCCTGTCAGGGGCAGGGTGCACTCGCGGACGATCTTGGCGCTGCCGTCCTTGGCATTGTGCTCGGTGAGGACCACCACGCGGGGCGTCCCGGCCACGAGGTCCATGGCGCCGCCCATGCCCTTGACCATCTTGCCGGGGATGGTCCAGTTGGCGAGGTCGCCATTGCCGGAGACCTGCATGGCCCCCAGGATGGCTACCTTGACGTGGCCGCCCCGGATCATGCCGAAGGAGGTGGCGGAATCGAAGATGCTCCCGCCCGGCAGCACCGTGACGGTTTGTTTGCCGGCGTTGATGAGATCGGCGTCCTCCTCGCCCTCGTAAGGGAACGGTCCCATGCCGAGCAGTCCGTTTTCGCTCTGCAGCACAACCCGGACGCCGTCGGGCAGGTTGTTGGCCACCAGCGTGGGGATCCCGATGCCGAGGTTAACGTAGTCGCCGTCGTTGAGTTCTTCGGCTGCGATGGCAGCCATTTCATCCCTGGTCCAGGCCATGGGGGTCTCCTTGAATGAGTAGTGGGGTTAGGCCGGAACAGTTTCGGAATTGCGGCGTGCGGCGGGGCGCACGGTGCGCTGCTCGATGTCCTTGACGCGGTCCCTGGCCTGTACCAGGCGCTGGACGTACACGCCGGGCGTGACGATGTGGTTGGGATCCAGTTGGCCCGGTTCCACAATCACCTCAGCCTCCGCGATGGTCAGGAGGCCGGCGGTTGCAACCACCGGGTTGAAGTTCCGGGCGGTGTAGCGGTAGATCAGGTTTCCGTCCGTGTCTGCGGTGTGCGCGTGGACAAGCGCGACGTCGGCCCGAATGGCGCGCTCCTGGACGTACGTTTCGCCGTCGAACACCTCGTGCGGCTTGCCCTCGGCAACCAGGGTGCCCACGCCGGTTTTGGTGTAGAAGGCGGGGATGCCGGCGCCGCCGGCGCGGAGACGCTCGGCCAGGGTGCCCTGCGGCGTGAACTCCACCTCCAGGTTGCCGGCCAGGTACTGCTCGGCGAAGAGCTTGTTTTCGCCCACGTAGCTGGCGATGACTTTGCGGACCTGGCCTGCTTCGATCAGGATGCCGAGACCCTTCCCGTCCACCCCCATGTTGTTGGAGACCACTGTCAGGTCCTTCACGCCGGAATCGCGGACGGCCTCGATCAGGTCCGCGGGAATTCCGCTCAGCCCGAATCCGCCCACGGCAAGGGTGATGCCGTCCTGCAGTGCGCCCTCCAGGGCGACGGCGGCTGCTGGTTGAAGTTTGGACATGGCGCCTCCTCATTGAGAATCCCGCGATGGTGGTCCATTTTGTGGACGCGGGGCTTGGGAAAGGACACTACGGGCGCGCTGAAAGGCCTGTCAAGCCCACAAATTCGGGCTCTAACTGCTGGTTTTACAGTGTGGACGGTAGTGTTGCCGGAGTCCATAATGTGGATAACCGGAGGGATAAATGACAAATTTGCCAGTACAGGGCGCCCAGGTGGTCAGCCGCATCGCCGGATTGCTGCGGCTTGTGGGCCGCAGTGCGGAGGGGCTGCCGCTGTCCGCACTGGTGAGGGAATCCGGCCTTACCAGGCCCACCGTCCACCGACTCCTCACCTCCCTCGCATCGGAGGGGCTGCTGGATCACGACGCCGGCAGCGGGAACTGGGTGCTGGGCCCGGAGATGCTCCTCATGGGGTCGGTGGCTGCCGCGCGGTTTCCGCTGGAGGACCTTGCCCGGCCCAGTCTCCGCAGGCTGGCCGAGGCCACCGGCGAGAGTGCCTTCTTCTCCATCCGCCGCGGTTCCGAGACGGTATGCCTGCTGCGTGAGGAGGGGAGCTTCCCGGTCCGGTCCTTTGTGCTGCACGAGGGCGTCCGGTTCCCCCTCGGTGTGGCCTCCGCGGGCACCGCGATCATGGCGTTCCTGCCCGAGGCCGAGCAGGAGGATTTGCTGAGGGGGTGGGCTGGACACGCAGGTGCTTTCGCCACTGCGCACACGGAGGAACTCGTCCGGGCCAACCTCGCACAGACCAGGCTGCTGGGTTACTCGGTGAATCCGGGGCTGGTCCTCGAAGGCAGTTGGGGGATGGGCGCCGCGGTGTTTGATGCCTCAGGCAGGCCCGCCTGGGCCCTTTCCCTCACCGGTATAGAGCCGCGCTTCAAGCCCGAGCGGCAGGAGGAGCTGGGCGGGCTCCTGATGGCCGAGGCGCACCGGATCACCCAGCAGCTCAGCGGGGACGGGAAGGGGAGCCGGCCGCGCTGAATCTCCCCCCTTTGCGGGGGGAACGACGACGGCGCGCCGCCCTTTCCGGTGCGACGCGCCGTCGTGCTTCCCAAAAGTGGGGAGGCTCAGCGGCCCCTGACCTCAATTCCCAGCTGAATTTCTACACAGCTGAATTTCCTACAGCCCTGCGCGTGGCTCTTCGGGGCCTTGGTGCCTCCACCAAGTATCAAAAATGGTGACGGGGACGGTGCGCTTGTGCCGGGTACGCAGGTACTTCTCTTCGATCAGGGCGGCAACGGATTCAGGGACGTCCCGGCCTTCCAGGTAATCGTCGATCTGGTCGTAGCTCAGGCCCAGTTCGTCCTCATCGGTGCGGCCCGGCTTGTCGTCCAGCAGGTCCGCCGTGGGTACCTTTTCCCAGACGCGGGCGGGAGCGCCGAGTTCGGCCAGCAAGGCGCGGTTCTGCCGCTTGTTCAGCCCAAACAGCGGAAGGATGTCCGCGCCGCCGTCGCCGTATTTGGTGAAGAAGCCGGTGACGGACTCCGCGCCGTGGTCCGTGCCGATGACAAGATAGTTGTGTTCCCCGGCCAGGGCATACTGGGCGATCATGCGGGTGCGTGCCTTGGTGTTGCCTTTGTGGAAGTCGGAGATCTCCGAGCCCACGGTCTTCTCGAACTCATCCTCGAAGCCATCCACAGCCGCCGAGATATTGAACGTCCACTCGGTTTTGGGCTGGATGAAGTCCAGGGCAGCCTGGGCGTCTTCCTCGTCATGCTGGACTCCATAGGGCAGGCGTACGGCCACGAAGTTCGCGTCCACACCTTCGGCCTCAAGCTCCTCGACAGCCAGCTGGGCCAGTTTTCCGGCCAGGGACGAGTCCAGGCCGCCTGAAATGCCCAGGACGAAGCCCTTGGTGTGGGTGGCTTTCAGGTAGTCCTTCAGGAAGGTGACGCGCTTGCGCACCTCCCCGGAGGGGTCGATCCGGGGCTGAACGCCCATTTCTTCAATGATGCTGGCCTGGAGTTCGCGCATGTGGTCCAGCCTAGCCAGACCTGTCAATCGGCCTCAACCATCCACACCGGCCGGCCCCCACTAAACTGGAGTCCATGACTTCCCCCAGTGAGACTGCAGTAGACGCTGCAGCCGCCCGCGCCCGCCTGCTCGAACTGATCAAGGAACTCGCCGTCGTCCGCGGCAAGGTCATCCTGTCCAGCGGAGCGGAAGCCGATTACTACATAGATCTCCGCCGTATTACGCTGCACCACGAGGCCTCCAAGCTCGTGGGCCAGGTCATGCTGGCCTTGGCGGACGACGCCGGGATCGACTTCGAGTGCGCAGGCGGACTCACCATGGGGGCCGATCCTGTTGGTACCGCGGTGATGCGCGCCGCCGCAGACGCCGGGCGGGCCGTTGACGCGTTTGTGGTCCGCAAGGCCCAGAAGTCCTACGGCATGGGCCGGCAGGTGGAAGGCCCGTCCGTGGAAGGCCGCAAGGTGCTTGTCCTGGAGGACACCTCCACCACGGGCGGCTCGGCCCTGGCCGCCGTGGAAGGCGTCCGCAAAGCCGGCGGCAACGTTGTGGCTGTCGCCGTCATCGTTGACCGGGATACCGGGGCCAAGGAAAAGATCGAAGCGGAGACCGGCGTCCCCTACCTGTTCGCCTTCAGCAAGGATGAGCTCGGGCTTTCCTAGACCCATCGACACGGGGCCCGGGCACACTGTGCCCGGGCCCTGATGTTGGAGCGCGAGGCGGGGCTGGCCTATCATTTGCGTTATCCCCTTAACTCCCCTGTACGGAGAACGTGCACGATGCTCCCCCCTCAACAGTCCTTAAGCGCGACCGACCAGATCCAGAACCTCATTCTGGAAAGTGCCGACTTCGAGGACTTCCTGAACGAACTGGCCCGGTTCTCCGCTCATCAGATGGCTGGCGACGGCGACGACGCACTCTGTGGCATCACCCTGCTCCGGGACCGCAAGGCGGCAACGATTGGCTGGAGCAGCGACTCTGCGCGGGAAGTGGACGAGATCCAGTACTCCTTGTCCCAGGGCCCCTGCCTGACTGCGGCAGAGGAGGAACGCGAAGTCCACGTTCCGGACCTCTTCGAGGAAGACCGCTGGGGACCGGACTACGCGTCAGCGGTGGCATCGCACGGACTGCGGTCAGTTCTGTCGCTGCCCTTCAACCTGCAGGGCGAGGCGAAAGCTGCCCTGAACCTGTATTCCGACGTCCCCCATAAATTCGATGACCGTGCCACCGCAAAGGCCCGTGGCTATACGCGGGAAATTTCCCAGGCACTGAGGCTTGCGGTGCGGTTCTCGCTTCACTCGGACAGCGCCGCAAATCTCCGGGCAACCCTGGAATCCCGGACCATCATCGACATCGCCATTGGCATTGTGATGGCGCAGAACAGGTGCAGCCAGGAGGCGGCGGTCAGCATCCTCACCGAAGCCTCCAGCAACAGCAACACAAAGCTGCGGGATATCGCCAAATCCTTGGTGGACTCGGTCGGGGGTGCGGGTACGCGCACGCATTACCAGGAGCCCGGGCAGCGGCAGGCCGGCCAAACCGCGTGACCAACGGCTTGTGCCTGACTCGTGCTGGAGGTTACGCTTACCGAGGTTGAGCCGTCGGCCATAGACACCCTTTTTTGGAGTACCTATGGACCGCGCATTAAACGCCCTCGTTAACCTTGATGTCCCTGCCGACATTGTTTGCATCGATGTCCAGGGGAGCCTGAACCAGGACTCCCGTCCGGGTCTTGTCCAGATCATCCGCCGCATCAGGAGGATGGGAATCCGTTCACACATCAGAGTGGAGCTTTCCAGCGCTACCTTGGTGGAGTCCTCGGCGCTGGCGGGCCTCCGCAGTGACCTCAACGCCATCGACACCGGGAGCCTGACCGGGATTTCCGGCGCAGGGGTTTCCCTTGATCTTTCGCCCGCCGGAAACGAATGGGCTGCAGCTTCAGGCTCCGCTGGCCAACCCCTGACAATCCTCGACGGCTTTCCGGTCGGCGCCGTTGCAGACATCAGCGCCCTTGGCTACCCGGCTGCCGCTCCTGGCGAAGCCGGGATCCCGCCGTTGGATCTGACCGGGCTCGAAGTGCTGTGCGGGCGCACGCTGCAGGAGTACTCGGATGAGGAACTGCTGCTTGCCAGCGACACCCTCTTCACTCTCCTGGACAACCCGGCAGCTTTCCCGGGATCGGACCTGCTGGCCAGGTACGACGACATCGGGCAGGAGATGCTGCGCCGCCAGCAGGACACCGCGGCCCCAATCCCGGCAGCCGAAGGACAGGCTGCCAGCTGATACGGCGTCACTGAAAGGTTACCGGCGGCTTCTTGCGACGGTGACTTCCAGTGTGCCTACGGTAGTGGTGTGCCATATGAGGGGGAAGTAAATCCGCAGGACCGGCGCGGGGCTTCTGGAGCCCGGCTGCTGCAGGAGGCCGCTGCCCTCAAGCAGTTTTCACGCCGGGGCTTCCTGGCCGGGGCAGGCATGTCAGGCCTGCTTGCTGCAGACATGCTGGTCACCCGCCAAGTTCAGTCCGCCCGCCAGGTAAACCGGATCCTCCCTGTTCCCGACGACTTCGCTGATGTGTACTACCCCGACGCCAGCTGGTTCCTCTTCCCCGGCTATAAGACCAGCTGGGAGGAGGGGCAGTGGATCCTGAACTCCCTCCGGGGCACGCTGAACAAGCGCGCCAGGCTCGCCGCCGTCGGCTATTCCAACCTCGGCCTGGACATCGATGAGATTGTCATCGCCGTCATCGAGCACGTCCGCGCCCAAAAGCTGACCAAGTTGTTTTTCTATGGGCACAGCTTCGGTGGAATGGTGGCCACCCAGGTGGCCGCACGGCTGCTGGAGCTCCATGGGGTGGAGGTGGAATTCATCGTGTTGGACTCGAGCCCGTACAGCAAGCACGACGTCCTGGACCAAAGCTGGTTCGACGGCGTGGTGTTCCTGTACGAAAGGGGTTTCCGGTTCCCGTCCACCTTCCGCGGCGGGTACGAACTGGGGGAGAGGGTCATCCACAAAGACGAACGGACGTGGCGGCAGATCCTTGACCAGACACTCGAACAGCTCTCGCCCATCGCGCCATCCAGCCTGCTCGTCCAGTCGGAGTCTGCCTACATTTACCACTTCGACGGCACCCGGTTCACGGACAAAATAGGCGGCGCCAAGATGGCCTACATCGGCAACCCCCGGGACCGCACCGTGCGCTACCAGACAGCCGTGGGAGCCTGGGCAGTTGCCTTCAAGAACAACATGGTCCCCAGCGAGCTTCAGACGGAAGGGGCCGTACCCGCCCACGCCAGCCCCGGCTGGAACCCGAACATCTACCGCCCCATCCTTGAAGAGCTCCTGGACGAGAACTTCCCGCTGCCCCGCGGCGGATCGCGCGTGACGGTCTTTTAGCGCCGGTCCTAGATCTGGTTCTTCAGGTCCGCCACGGAGTTCAACACCTGGTTGGGCCGGAACGGGTACGAGCCGATCTCTTCGCGCTGGGTGATGCCGCTGAGGACCAGGACGGTGTGCAGTCCCGCTTCCATGCCGGCGATGATGTCCGTATCCATCCGGTCCCCGATCATGGCGGTGGTCTCGGAGTGTGCGTCGATCTGGTTCATGGCCGAGCGGAACATCATCGGGTTGGGCTTGCCCACGATGTAGGGTGCCCGGTCCGTGGCTTTGGTGATGAGCGCTGCGATGGCGCCGGTGGCCGGCAGCGGGCCGTCCTTGGAAGGACCGGTGGCATCAGGATTCGTGGCGATGAACCGTGCCCCGGCCAGGATGAGGCGGATGGCCGTGGTGATGGCCTCGAAGGAATACGTGCGCGTTTCGCCAAGTACCACAAAGTCCGGATCCTGGTCGGTGAGAATGAAGCCGGCCTCGTGCAGCGCCGTCGTTAATCCTGCCTCGCCGATGGTGTAGGCGCGGTTCCCCGATCCGGAACCCTCCACCTGGTCCTTGAGGAACTGGGCGGTGGCCAGGGCCGAAGTCCAGATGTTCTCCTCGGGAACCTCCAAGCCGGAGGCACGCAGCCGCGCGGCAAGGTCGCGCGGGGTGAAGATGGAGTTGTTGGTAAGCACCAGGAAGCGCTTGGACGTGTCCACCCACCGCTGGATCAGCTCGGCGGCGCCGGGCACGGCCTGGTTTTCATGGACCAGGACGCCGTCCATGTCCGTCAGCCAGCACTCGATGTCCTGCCCGCTGCGGTACACCGATGGTGACCCTTTGACCTTGTCCGCTTCTGCCATGCCTACCTCCGCCGGTGATGAAAGCCCGAAAGGTCCAGTCTAGTGTTGAGGGGTGAACCAAACGCCCGGTATGACGTCCGAACCGCCTGCAGCATCTGGACAGGAACACCCGGAGGCGCCGGGCGAAAAGCCGGAAGTCGGCGTCGGACCCTGGGAAGGCGAGCTGCCGGAAGGTGACCATTGGGACCCTGACCTCCTCGCGGACGGCGACCGCCGCAATGTGCTGGACAAGTACCGCTACTGGAAGCATGACGCGATCGTGGCGGAGCTGGACTCACGGCGGCACAACTTCCACGTCGCCATCGAGAACTGGCAGCACGACCTCAACATCGGCACGGTGGTGCGCACCGCGAATGCGTTCCTCGCCAAGGAGGTGCACATCATCGGACGACGGCGGTGGAACCGCCGGGGCGCCATGGTCACCGACCGCTACCAGCACGTCCGCCACCATCCCACCGTGGACGATTTCGTGGCGTGGGCGCGGGGGGAGGGGCTGGCGATCATCGGGATAGACATCTTCCCGGACTCCGTTCCGCTGGAGACCTATGAACTGCCCAAGGACTGCGTGCTGGTGTTTGGCCAGGAAGGTCCCGGGCTCACGCCTGAGGTGCACGAGGCGGCCCTCGCCACTTTGTCGATCGAGCAGTTCGGTTCCACCAGGTCCATCAATGCGGCCTCGGCGGCCGCAATTGCCATGCACGCCTGGGTACGCCGGCACGTGTTTAACCAGCACGTGTAGCGGGCAAACGGGATGGGCGGCGCGCTTGCGAGCCCTCGTGCCGGTGCGGGTGGGGCGTAACCCACAGCACTCCCAGCGCGGTAATGACTAGGATGGTGCTAGCCGTAAGCGGTACTCCAGGGTTACCAGCCCACAGACGAACCTCAGCATAGGAGTCAGCATGCCCATTGCAACCCCAGAGATCTACTCCGAGATGATCGACCGCGCAAAGGCGGGCGGCTTCGCATTCCCGGCCGTGAACGTAACGTCCTCGCAGACGCTGAACGCAGCCCTCCGCGGCTTCGCCGAAGCTGAGTCCGACGGCATCGTTCAGGTCTCCACCGGCGGTGCGGCCTACTGGTCCGGCGCCTCCACCAAGGACATGGTTGCAGGCTCCCTGGGCTTCGCCGCCTTCGCCCGCGAAGTGGCGAAGAACTACAACGTGAACATCGCGCTGCACACGGACCACTGCCCCAAGGACAAGCTGGACGGTTTCGTCCTGCCCCTGCTCGCAGCGTCCGAGGCTGAGGTCAAGGCCGGCCGCAACCCGCTGTTCAACTCCCACATGTGGGACGGCTCCGCCGAGACGCTGCAGGAAAATCTGCGCATCGCCCGCGAGCTGCTCGAACGCACCGCGGCCGCGAAGATGATCCTTGAGGTCGAGATCGGCACCGTAGGCGGCGAAGAAGACGGCGTCGAGAACGAGATCAATGAAAAGCTCTACACCACGGTCGAGGATGCCCTGGCCACCATTGAGGCGTTGGGCGCCGGCGAGAACGGCCGCTACATCACGGCATTGACCTTCGGCAACGTCCACGGCGTCTACAAGCCCGGCGGCGTCAAGCTCCGCCCGGAGATCCTCAAGGACATCCAGGCTCAGGTGGGCGCCAAGATCGGCAAGGACAGCCCGTTCGACCTCGTGTTCCACGGCGGTTCCGGCTCCTCTGACCAGGAAATCGCCGACGCCGTTTCCTACGGCACCATCAAGATGAACATCGACACCGACACCCAGTACGCCTACACGCGTCCGGTGGCCGACCACATGTTCCGCAACTATGACGGTGTCCTGAAGGTCGACGGCGAAGTGGGCAACAAGAAGACGTACGATCCCCGCGTCTGGGGTGCCTCGGCCGAAGCCGGCCTGGCAGCCCGCGTGGTGGAAGCGACTAAGCAGCTCGGTTCGGCCGGAAAGACCTTCTAGATGTCGGACGAGTTCCGCAAGAACCTGATGGGCCCGGAACCCACGCTCCTGCCTGCCGAGACGGAGGTCTACCAGCAGCTGGAAGCCGGCCAGGAAGCCCTGGACCTGGTGGAGAAGCACCCCACGTCCTCGTTGCTGTGGGCCGTCCTGGCTGAAGAGGCCTGGGCCGAGGGACGCACCATCGATTCCTACGCCTACTCACGCGTGGGCTACCACCGCGGGCTGGACTCGCTTCGGCGCAACGGCTGGCGCGGCGTAGGCCCCATCCCGTGGGAGCATGAGCCCAACCGCGGCTTCCTCCGCGCGCTGTACTCCCTCGGGCGCGCTGCCGCGGCGATTGGTGAGGCGGAGGAGCCGGAACGGATCGAGAAGTTCCTGAACGACTCGGACCCCACGGCGAAAGCAGCCATCGAAGGCTCCTAATATGTGGGCCCACGCCCGCAGGGTTCCCTGGCCGAGCTTGCGAGGCTAGGGGGCGGGTGGGGAACGACGGCGGCCGGTCACCTTTTCGAAAGGCGGATTCCATGGGTCGTTGCAACACTGCTGGTGGCTAAGTAGTCAAGAGTAGATCGCGCAGGCGCTCGGCTGGTGTTTTCCAGCCGAGCGTTTTGCGTGGGCGGCCGTTGAGTTCCTGGGCGACGTGCTCGAGATCTTCAGGCCCGTAGACGGACAGGTCGGTGCCTTTGGGGAAGTACTGGCGCAGCAGCCCGTTGGTGTTCTCGTTCGAGCCGCGTTGCCAGGGGCTTGCGGGGTCGCAGAAGTAGACGGGCATGTCGGTGGCCATGGTGAAGGATCGGTGTCCGGCCATTTCGGCGCCTTGGTCCCAGGTCAGTGAGCCGCGCAGGTGTGCTGGCAGGGTGGCCATGGTCTTGACGAGGCCGGCGCGGACGGTTTCAGCGGTGTGGTCTGCGGGCAGATGCACGAGCATCACGTACCGGGTGGTGCGTTCAACCAGGGTTGCGATGGCGGACTGGTTTAGTGTCCCGGTGATCAGGTCGCCTTCCCAGTGGCCGGGCACGGCACGGTCCTCGACCTCAGGCGGTCGTTCGGAGATCATGACCATGGGGTCCGTAAAGCGGGAGATGCGCTGTTCGCCGGTGTTATGGGGTTTGCGGCGGGTCCGGCCGGTGCGCMGGG